>CAVVMI010000010.1:0-89624 GCA_963749385.1 uncultured Solirubrobacterales bacterium | reverse complement strand
TACTGAGCTACCCACGTTGGTCGTCCACGCCGCGCGCGAAGGCTTCATCCAGGGCTTCTCGACGATCACGCTCGCGGGCGCCGCGCTCGCCGCCGTCGGTGCCGTGCTCGCGCTGGTGCTCGTGCGCGATCGCGAACTGCGCCATGAGGAAGCGCGCGACTTCGCGGGAGAGCCGGCTGCCGCGTAGGCCGGACGCAGACCGACCTGTGCGGTGCTAGAAAGGGAGACCGGGTCAGGTGGCGGCGGGCCGCCTGTTAGGAGGAGGAGACATCGGTGAAGGTTCGCGCCGCGGTGCTCGAGGAGTTCGGCTCCCCGCTGGTCGTGCAGGAGCTCGAGCTGGCCGATCCGCGTCACGGCGAGGTGCTCGTGCGGCTCGTCGCGTGCGGGGTGTGTCATACAGACCTCTACACGGCCTCGGGGGTCGATCCCTCGGGGTATGCGCCGACGGTGCTCGGACACGAGGGGGCGGGGGTCGTCGAGGCGCTGGGCGAGGGCGTGCGGTCGCTTGCCGTCGGCGATCACGTGGTCACGCTGTTCTCGCCGCAGTGTCGCGAGTGCGTGCACTGCCTGGATCCGCGAACCAACCTGTGTCTGGCGATTCGCGAGCAGCAGAACAGGGGCTACCTTCCCGACGGCACGACGCGGCTGTCGCGCGCGGGCGAGCCGATCCGTCACTTCATGGGCACATCGACGTTCGCCGAGCACACGGTCATGCCCGAGATCGCGCTCGCGAAGGTCAATCCGGAGGCGTCGCTGGACGGAGCGTGTCTGTTTGCGTGTGGACTATCCACCGGCCTCGGAGCGGCGATGTTCACCGCGGGTGTCACGCCCGGCTCCACGTGCGTGGTATTCGGGGCCGGCATGGTCGGCCTGGGAGCGGTCGCCGGGTGCCGTCTGCGCGAGGCCGAACGGATCATCTGCATCGACCTGTCCGCCGATCGCCTCGCGCTCGCCAGGGGACAGGGCGCCAGCGAGTGCTGGCTGGCCGACGAGAACTCGGTCGCGCGCGTGCTCGAGGCGACCAACGGGTTCGGCGCCGACTACACCTTCGAGGCCACCGGCCTCGTGTCGGTCATGCGCCAGGCCGTCGAAGCCGCTCGCATGGGCTGGGGGCTGTGCACCGTGTGCGGCGTCGCCGGCAAGGGCGAGACGCTCGACGTGATCCCGCGGCTGCTGATCACCGGACGGCGCATCTGCGGCTCGTCGTTTGGCGGCGTCAAGGGCCGCGACCAGGTGCCCGAGCTCGTCGAGCTGCAGCTGCGCGGCGAGCTCGATGTGGAGCCGTTCATCTCCCACCGCATGGCGCTGGCGGACATCAACCACGCCTTCGAGCTGATGGAGGCCCAGGATGGCATCCGCTCGGTGCTGGCGCTGAGCTGACGCCTGCCTGACGTCTGCCTGGCGGGTCGCGTGTGGCGGCGCGCCGCAGCTGCCCGGCGACGGGCGGGCAGGTGCCACACTTGATCGCGGGACCGAGCGATGAGCACAATCGAATCGACAGAGCCACGCAGCGGCGCCGCAGAGGATCAGCCGAGCGCGCCGGCAGACGGTGGACGGCCGTTCGCGTCGGCCTGGCGGCGGGCGCATCTGACCGTCGAGCAGCGCATGCAGCGCGGGCGCAGCGCACGCGCCGATGCCCCGAGGTCCAGTCACGGCGAGTGGGCGCCGGCGCCCGATCGCGCCGACCCCGTGTCGCTGCTCGAGCGCCAGGCCGAGAGCCGCGTCTCAGAGCTGATCCCGATACGCCACGGGCGGATGCTCGAGTCGCCGTCGACCTTCTTCCGCGGCACGGCCGTGATCATGGCCCAGGATCTCGCCGGATCGCCCACCTCGGGGGTGACCGTACAGCTGTGCGGCGACGCGCACCTGCTGAACTTCGGCCTGTTCGCGACGCCCGAGCGTCGCATGCTGTTTGACATCAACGACTTCGACGAGACGCTCCCCGGCCCGTGGGAGTGGGATGTCAAGCGCCTGGCGGCCAGCGTTGAGATCGCCGCGCGCGATCGTGGCTTTGGCGCGCGCGAGCGCCGGAGGATCGTGCTCGCCGGCGTGCGCGAGTACCGCGAGCGCATGCGCCGTATCGCGCGCCGCGGAACGCTCGACGCGTGGTATGACGACGTCGAGGTCTCAGACCTGCTCGCCGAGCTCCGCGCCGAGGAGCGCGGCAGGCGGCTCACCGCCAAGGAGGCGAGGCGGGTGCGCCGTCACGTCGCCAAGGCGCGCCGGCGCGACAGCGCGCGCGTGCTCGCCAGGCGCGCGGGGACGATCGACGGTGAGCTGCGCATCCAGGCCGAACCGCCGCTCGTCGTGCCTGTCGAGGAGCTCGTCGTCGCGGGCAGCGAGTGGGAGCGCAGCGAGGTGCTCGTCAAGAGCGCACTCAGCGACTACCGGCGCACGCTCGCCCACCGCCACCACCCGCTGGAGGAGTACCGCTACGTGCACGCCGCCCGCAAGGTCGTCGGCGTGGGCAGCGTTGGCACGCGCTGCTACATCCTGCTGCTGACCGGTCGCGACAGGCGCGACCCGCTGTTCCTGCAGGTCAAGGAAGCTCAGCCCTCGGTGCTCGAGCCCCACCTCGGCGCGAGCGAGCATGCCGAGCACGGCGAGCGGGTCGTCGCCGGTCAGCGCGTGATGCAAGCAGCCAGCGACATCTTCCTCGGCTGGCAACGGATCAAAGGCTTCGACGGCGTCACACGCGACTACTACGTGCGCCAGCTGCATGACTGGAAGGGCGCGATCGACATCGACGAGCTGCTCATCGCCGGCGCGACGCTCTACTCGCGGGTCTGCGGCGCAACGCTGGCACGGGCGCACGCGCGCTGGGGAGACCGCATCGCGATCGCCTCCTATCTCGGCAAGGGCGAGGCCTTCGACCGCGCGATCGCGGACTTCGCAGAGCTCTACGCCGACCAGAACGAACGCGACTACGCGGTGTTCGCGGCCGCCGTCGCCTCCGGGCGCTTGGAGGCGCAGACAGGGGTCTAGTGGTTTCGGGTGCACGTCGCCTGGCCGGCGCGAATTGGGCAACATGGAGCCCGTGGACAGCGAGTCGATGATCGCGAGCCTCGGTGGGCTCGTCGGGGAATGGAGCGTGCGCGCTCCAGCGTTTGGCGACGGGAGCGGGCGGACGGTGTTCGAGTGGATGGCCGGCGAGCGTTTTCTGATTCAGCGCTTCTCGTCGCCCGCGCCCGCGCCCGGTGGCCTTGCGGTGATCGGCGTGGACGAGGGCACGGGCGAGCTGCGCCAGCACTACTTCGACTCGCGCGGCGTGGCGCGGCTGTATGAGATGAGCCTGCGCGACGGCGTCTGGGAGCTTCGCCGCGAATCGGCGGACTTCTCGCCGCTGTCCTTCTCACAGCGCTTCAGCGGCACGTTCGACGAGCGCGGCGACACGATCGCCGGGCGCTGGGAACACACGCGCTCCGGCTCCTGGGAGCTCGACTTCGAGCTGATCTATACGCGGGTCGGCTGAAGCGCGGCCGGCGCCGCTACAGCGGGTCGGCCATCAGGCCGCCCTCGGCGCGCACGTAGCTCCAGCCCTCGGCGTTCAGGCCCCTGGAGAACTCGTCGACTCGCCGGCGGGGGCCTTTGACCGTGAAGGCGACCTGCGTGCTGAGCAGATGCGGGTGCTCGACGATCTGGCACTCGACGCCGAGCTTCTGCGCCCAATCGCGCATCGTCTGCTCGAATTCGGCCTGCACGAGTTTGCCCGACTTGGCGACGAGCGTGCGCGTGACGATCTCCTGCGCGTCGCGCTCGCTGGCCTCTTCACCGGCCTGCTGCTCGGCGGTCAGCGGCGGGTCGGTCTGGCGCCAGGTGTCGCGGTCATCGTCCCAGCGGCTGACGCGGGCGCTGAAGGCGACGCCGTCGGCGTGCAGAACGCCTTCGATCGCACCGCGCGCCGTCGCCAGCGCTCCGGCGTCGGCGGCGTAGGCGAACAGCTGCTTGCCGTCGTGCGTGACGACGACGTCGTCGGCGACGCTCGCCTGCGCGTCGTGGACGACATCCGGTCCGCGCACCCGTCCGAACAGGTGCCCCAGCGAGTGGCGGCTGTCCTGCACATCGAGCTCGAGTTCCAGACGCCAGTCCTCAGAGTCGTTGGACGCGTCGCCGGCCATCGGCCAGAGAATAGTCCGAGCGCGCCCACCCGGCGCGCCGGGCACTAGTCCGGCCAGCGCCCGTGACGGTTGAAGTGCTCGCGCGCCGCGTCCTCGCGCTCGCGCTCGCGATCGCCCGTCACGCCGATGCGATAAAGCCAGTTGACGAAGAAGATCGCAAGGCCCGCGCTGACAATCCCGGCTCCGCCCTCGAGGTCTGATTCGCTGCCGAAGGCCATCACGACGAGACCCCCGACGACGACCGCGCCGGGCAGCACGTAGCGCAGCGCGTCAAGCGCGATCCGGCGACGCCTCGCGCCGGTGCTGTCGCCCGGCTCCGCGGCGGCAGGCTCACGGCGCCCGTCAGCGGGGCTCGGTGAGCCGACCTCGGGCGGAGGTTGTCCCTGCGTGGCCATGCGATCAGCATATGGCCCTCTGGCGCTGATCTTCCGGCGCACCCGCTAGCGTGCGGAGGCCGTGGCGGCTACGCAAAGGCTCGAGGCCCACCAGCTATCGCGCCAGGGGCTGCGCGCTTGGGCGATCGCCGCCGCCGTCGTGCTCGCGCTGCTGATCGCGCTCATATGGAGGCTCGCGACAGAGCCCATCCCTGCGCTCAGCGCCCACCGCACGCTGGCGAGCACGCTGCGCATCGCCGGCACGGCGCCCGCGCTGGCCTGGCCGCAGGAGGGCCAGGCCGCCGTCGAGGTGCAGGGCCTGGGCAGCTTCGGGACATCGGGCGCCTCCGCGCCGGTCCCGATCGCGAGCGTC
Source organism: uncultured Solirubrobacterales bacterium (assembly GCA_963749385.1). GTDB lineage: Bacteria > Actinomycetota > Thermoleophilia > Solirubrobacterales > Solirubrobacteraceae > Palsa-744. The sequence goes on along the minus strand of CAVVMI010000010.1, from coordinate 84,759 downwards.
GCGAAGGTGATGACGGCATACCTCACGCTGCGCGATCACCCGCTGGCGATCGGTCAGGAAGGCTTCGTCATGACCGTCACGCCGGCCGGCGCCGCCGAAGCCCAGCGCCGGGCGGCGCTCGGGCAGTCGACCGTGCCCGTGCGCGCCGGGGAGCGCATCTCAGAGCGCCAGGCGCTGCAGGCGCTGCTGCTGCCCTCGGCCAACAATATCGCCGTGATGCTCGCCGACTACCAGGCGCCGAGCTCGGCGGCGTTCGTGGCGCGCATGAACGCGATGGCCACACGGCTGGGGATGAGCTCGACGACGTACACCGACCCCAGCGGCTACCAGAGCGAAACCGTCTCGACAGCCGTCGATCAGCTGCGGCTCGCGCGCGCGGCGATGCGCGACCCCGTGTTCTCGGCGATCGTCGCCGAGCGCTCGGCGACGATCCCGGTCGCCGGCAGCGTCTCCAACTACGACAGCCTCGTCGGCGAAGATGGCTACGTCGGCGTCAAGACCGGATCTGACCGCGCGGCCGGCGGCTGTCTGATCTTCGCCAAGCGCGTCATCGTCGGCGGGCGGCGCCTGACCGTGCTCGGCGTGGTGCTCGGGCAGCGCGAAGGCCCCGTGATCGCGGCGGCGCTGTACGCGGCTCGGCGCCTCGGCGACTCCGCGGCGGCGGCGCTCGGCGTGCACACCGTGCTCCCGGCCGGCTCGAGCGTCGCTTCGGTGACCTCCCCCGATGGCGCGCATGCGGCGGCGATCACGAGCGCCCCGCTGCGGGCTGTCGGCTGGCCGGGGCTGACGGTGGCACCGCGCGTCGTCCTGGTCTCGACAACGAGCGCGCGCCTGCGCTCCGGGCAGCGGCTGGCGACCGTGAGCGTCGCGGGCGGGCCGCGGGCCGCCGCTGGCGCGAACCGCTCGCTGGGCTCGCCGTCGCTTGGCTGGCGTCTGGCGCATTTGCTCTGATCCGCGCCATGAGCCGCGAGCGCTGGATGGCGCTCCTCTTCGCGCTGGGGTCCAGCTGCTTTGTGATCGGGCCGTTTCCGGGCTACGCGAGCCTCGTCGGAGACGCAGCGGACGCGGTGACGTTCTTCGTCGGCTCGATCCTGTTCACCGCGGGCGGGCTGCTGCAGACCTCGCTGTCGGTTGCCCATCGCCATGTCGCCGGGGACGGTCGCGCGGCCTGGCGGGCGGCGACGATCCAGTCGGCCGGCACGCTGTTCTTCAACGTGACGACCTACCGGGCGATGCACGTCGCGCTGACGAGCACCGAGTACAACAAACTCGTGTGGCGCCCCGACGCGCTGGGCTCGATCTGCTTTCTGGTCTCCGGCGTGATCGCCTACCGCGCCGCTCCGCGCCATGGCTGGCTGCCGGCGCGCGAGGGGCCGGGATGGTGGGAGGCGTCGGTCAACCTGCTGGGCTGCATCCTGTTCGGCATATCGGCCGTCGCCGGGCATGTCGTGCCGCAGACCGGCTCGATCCGCAATCTCGCGGCGGCGAACGTGAACACGTCGCTGGGCGCCGCCTGCTTCCTGGCGTGCGCGGTGGCGACGCTGCGCAGCGGTCGCACGCTGAAGTCTCCGCGCCTGCGGCGTCTGCGCGAGCTCAGGCGCAGGGCGGCGCACGACATCGAGGAGATCGAGGAGACCGCGTGAAGCGGCTGCCCGCCGAGCTCTCGCGCGGAGATCGCGGCGCGCTGGAGGCCGACGCTCGCGACGTGCGCCGCCAGCTGGGAATTTCCTGAGCTCAGACGGGCGTTGCGCCCGTGCTCACGGGCTGTCCCGGTAGGTCCAGGATGCGCTGCAGCGCTTCAGCTTGCGCCGCTTGCGCTCGATTAATCCCCCCACGGGCCCGTGCAGCGGCGCGGACCGTGGCCTGCTGACAGAACATCTCAGAACAAGCGATGGCCGACACCCCACCCCACACCTCCGCCTCGGGCGCCGAGCACGCCGGCGACCCAGCCGACGCGATCTTCGACGAGGAGCACGCCGAGCACCTCGGCGCGCAGCGCTTGGAGGCCGAGCTCACCCGGCTCCTGGACCGCTACCCCGAGGGCGCTGTGGCCGCCTTCGCCGAAACAGGCGTCTTCGCCGAGATGCCCGAGTCGATCCCGCTGAGAAACAACCCGGTCCTCGGCGGACGCTGGGCGCTCGGGCGCGAGGCCGGCGAGGACCGCGGGGAGGTGCTCGCGATGTGGGATCGCGTCCGCAAGCAGGGGGTCGGTCGATGCCTGATTCACCCGGAGGAGTACCCGGAGGTCGTGTTCTACGCGCTGGACCTGCGCGAGGTCCACGGTGTGATCCTCGGGCTGTTCGTTCCGAGCGGGGCCACCGTCGCGCGGTCGCCGGCCGAGCCCGTGGAGGAGGCCCTCCCCGCGCCACGGATCGCGACGATGCGCAAGGACGAGAGGAGCACGATCATCGGCGTCGACGAGGCGCTGACCCAGCTGCTGGGCTGGAGCGCGCAGGAAATGGAGGGGCGGCGCAATCTCGATCTCATCCACCCCGACGATCACGCGCTGGCGATCGAGAACTGGATGCACATGCTCGCGGTGGACGGTCCTGGGCGCCGAGTGCGCCTGCGCTACCGCGCCAAGGACGGCAGCTGGGTGTGGTTCGAGCTGACCAACCACAACCTGCTCGGCGACCCCGAGCAGCACTGCGTGATCTCAGAGATGGTCGACATCTCCGAGGAGATGTCCGCGCAGGAGGCGCTGCGCGCGCGCGAGCAGCTGCTGGATCGCCTCGCCGAGACCGTTCCCGTGGGGCTCTTTCAGATCGACTCCCAGCGCGCGATCGTCTACGTCAACGACCGCCTGCACGAGATCCTCGGGGTCGACGCGGCGAGCACCGCCGAGGAGCAGCTGGCGACGGTGCTCGCGTCCGATCGCCCGACGCTGGAAGCGGCCCTTGACAGCGTGCTCGAGGACGGGGAGAACACCGACACCGAGGTCCGCCTGCAGCTGCCGCCGGGCGACGAGCTGCGCTTCTGCACGGTCAGCCTGCGCACGCTGCGCCACGACGATGGGACGATCAGCGGCGCGATCGCGTGCGTGGCCGACGTGACCGACGGCGCGCGCATGCGCGAGGAGCTCAAGCAGCGCGCCACCTTCGACGAACTGACCGGCTGCTACAACCGCGCCTCGATCCTCAACGCGCTCGAGGAGAACATCGCCAGCGGCCGCCGCCAGGCAGAGCGCGCCGTCATGTTCGTCGACCTCGACAGCTTCAAGGAGGTAAACGACCGCCACGGGCATGCCACGGGCGACGAGCTGCTGCGGATCGTCGCCCGGCGTCTGCGCGGCGCGGTGCGCGACGGCGACCTTGTGGGGCGCATCGGCGGCGACGAGTTCCTCGTCGTATGTCCGGACATCGGCGGGCGCGAGGCTGCGATGAAGCTCGCCCAGCGCCTCGCCGACACGCTGCGCGAGGACGTCTCGCTGGGGATGGACGGCATCGGCTACCAGGTCAGCGTCGGCGTGGCGTGGTCCAGCGGACCGGCGACCGACGCCGACACGCTCGTCGCCCAGGCCGATCGGGCGATGTATGACTCAAAGCGCGAGCGCGCCGGCCGGGCGGTGTTCGCGGACGACAACGCGAAGGACGCCACACCCGCGACGACCCGCGCGGCGACGAACGGTGGCGGGCCGCTCGTCGCAGACCAGCCAGAGTGACCTGAGTCACGGTCCCGTCGCCCTGCGCCACCGGGCGCGACGAGCTCCTCCATATCCTGCAGACGGTGTGCGGGCGCTACACGAACACTGCAGGCGTGCAGGAACTCAACGACCGCTTCCGCGTTCCGATCACGGGCGACGCGGGCACGCGGCGCTACAACATCGCGCCCACCGAGGAGGTGCTGGCGATCGTCCGCCGCGACGGCGAATGCCGCGCGCGCATGCTTCGCTGGGGACTGATCCCACCGTGGGCAACCGATCGCAAGGGCGCCCACAAGCTGATCAACGCGCGCGCGGAGACGGCGCTCACGACGCCCGCCTACCGCCGTCTGATCCCCGATGCCTCTCACCGGGCGCTGCAGATCGCCGACGGCTACTTCGAGTGGCTGAAGCCCGAGCGCCGCGGCGAGCCCCGCCAGCCGTTTCACTTCCGCGTCGACGGCGGGATCCCCTTCGCGTTCGCGGCCCTGTGGACCGCGGCCAAGCTCGACGGCGAGTGGGTCGCGAGCATCTCGCTGCTGACGTGCGACTCGCGGCCCAATCGCGTGGCACGCGCGATCCACGATCGCATGCCCGCGATCCTCGCCGACCCCGAGACCCAGCGCGCCTGGCTTGACCCCGAGGTTGGCGGCGAGGAAGCGCTCGCGATGTGCGCCGCGCTGTCCTCCGATCGCCTGTCGGCAAAGCCCGCCAACCCGGCGGTGAACCGCCCCGACCCCGAGCTGGAGGGCCCGCAGCTGCTCGAGGCCCCTCCTGGCGACTCCCCGGCACCGGCCGTGCGGCGCCGGCCGTGATCACAGGCGCTGCGTGACCGCTCTGTGCAGCAGCAGCAGGTACAGCTCCTGCTCGGCCTTGGCCGGGAATGGCAGCGGCGCGCCGGAGGACAGCAGGGACACCTGCGCCTGACCATCGACGAAGCCGAGCAGATCGACGTAGAAGGGAATCGCCACCCCGTGACCGATGAGCTTCGTCGTCATCCGCCAGCCGAAGCTCCCGTCCACGCCGGGCGCGGGCGGCGTTCCCGCGGAGATCATGACCGGTCCGAACGTCGAGCCACTCGTTTTGCGGCCCCTGAAGAGCAGGTTGAAGTAGTGCGTAAGGCATGCTCGCGTGCGCGCGCTGTGGATCGCCTGCAGTCCCTTCGCGGGCGAGCCGCCGGCGCGCGCGATGTTCACTTCTGAGCTCACGCTGAGCTCAGACAGCCGCGATTGGCGTTCGAACTGCCGCGAGCCCGCTTCGACGAGGCTCTTGGAAGCGCCCGACACGCCGACGCAGCCGAGCAGCTCACGTTCCATGCGCTGTTCGGTCGGCGTGCTGCGCTGGCTGCGTCGCGAGGACGTCGTGAAGCCGGGGACGTCCCCGGCGGTGAGGTTGACCGCGTGCGCAAACGCGAGCGCCTGGGCGTGGCTGGGCTGCCCGGAGACGTGAACGTGCGGAAAAGCGGCCGTGGCGCTCGTCGAGCTGCTGTGGCTCGAGGAGCACGCGCACAGCGAGCCCAGTGCGATCAGCAGCGCCGCGAGGCGCGCAGGGCGGATCATCAAGGTGATTGTGTCAAGTGCGCGCCGCGATACGCGAGCGCCACAAATCCAACACGTCAGATTTCGTTTATTTGCGTGAATCCGGCTTGGCTGGCCGGACGGCTGATTTTTGCTTGACCACATGGTCGAGCATCGTTATATTGACTCACGTCGCCCCTCGTCGCGGGGGCAGCAGCAGGAGGAGAGATGTCCTATCTGGCCGAACTGCGCCCCCCGTTGGGGTGGTGATGGCTGTGTGCGTCCGCTTGCAGCGCTCACGTGACGGGAGTACGACAAATTCAATTGTCGTTTCTAAGGAGGAGGACACTAATTCTCGCATTAAGGCATTTGCCGGCATTTTTGCGGCAAGCATGATGCTCGGCGGGAGCGCCCTTGCGGCGACGTCCGCGTTTGCCAACGAAGCACCCGCATCGCCGTGCGCGCCCGTCGACCTGATCGTCGCGAGGGCATCGACCGAGGCCGCGGGCAACGGCGCCATCGGCGCGCTGGCCAAAGAAATCGAGAAAGACGTCAAAGCCGGCGTCAGCGATCAGTCCGTCGTTTACCGTGCCGCTCTGTTCCCCTATGAACCGAGCGTCGTCGAAGGTGACTCAAGCGGCAAGAAACTGCTCGAAGAAGAGGTGAGCAAATGCCCGAGCCAGAAGATCATCCTGCTCGGCTACTCGCAGGGAGCACAGGTCATCGGTGACATGCTCGGCGGTGGCGGCGGCGTGTCGGGCATCGGTGGCGACACCCCGCCTGTGTCCGCGTCCGTCGGCTCGCACGTGATCGCGGCCGTCCAGTACGGCGACCCGCGTCGCATCCCGAACCAGTCGTTCGACCTCGGCACCGACCCCGGAGCGACCGGCCTGTTCCCGCGGCAGAGCAACCAGCTGCTGACGGCGTACGCGTCGGAGTTCCAGTCCTACTGTGACACCGGCGACCCGTTCTGCGCAAAAGGTGGAAACCTCGAGGCGCACCTCGACTACGTCGAAAAGTACGACAAAACGGCCAACTCGTTCGTTGCTGGAAAGCTCAAAGCAGCGGGCATCAGCTAGTACCTGCCTCACCGCTGACGCATCTGAGCGCCGGGGGCCTCCCAATCGGGAGGCCTTCGGCGCTCTACCCCATGACGGTGAGCGCCGCCCCGCGCGCGGCGGGTCGTTCAGGCTGGCGCGTCGGCCCTTGACGCCCGCGCCGCGCCGCGCTTTGACTTTGCGCGAGCCGCGCCGCGCTTCGGTCTCGTGCTCGCGCGCGCTTTTTTTTCACTCCAGCTTTTGACGTAGCGGGCTTCGTCAAGCAGAAGCAGCTCGAAGGCCGCGTCCAGGCGCTCGTGATCTCCTGTCACGAGCATGTCCATCATCAGCCCGCGCAGCAGCCCGAGCGTGATCGTGGCGTGGCTGTAGGCGAGCTCATCGGGGCAGCCGACGCCTTTCAGGCGCTCAGCGATCAGCTCGACGCGGTGCTCGATCGAGCGCTTGACGGCGGGCCGGTAGCCGGCGCCGGCGAACAGGCCCTGGCCAAGGACCTCGACGAACAGCCTGATGTCGCGCTGGCCGGCCGGCGAGCTCCAGCGCGCCCACAGGTCACCCAGCGTGCTTCCCCTGTTGAGCTCCATGTAGTCGCCGTCGGGCGTGAACGTGCGTTCGAGCAGGTGCTCGACGATCTCCGCGACGAGCTCCTCCTTGGTGCCGAAGTGATGCTGGAGCGTGACGTGGCTGACGCCCACGGCCTTGGCGACGCGTCTCAGCGAGAGCGTCGCGACGCCGTTGTCGAGCACGTACTCCCCGACCGCCTCCAGGAGGTCCGGGCGCCGGTGCTGGTAGCGCAGGCGTCGACCGTCGATTCGCTCCTCGGTCGATGACTCCATCCATCAACGATAAACCCCAACCGCCCGGAAACCCAAACCGTCCGAAGATGAGAAAACGCTTATTACCTCCCCCCGGCGACCGTCAACAGGAGCGCGTTCGCCGACGGGTCGTGCACGATCGGGCCTTCGGGATGATTTTCGGGGCGCTGCCCGTGCTCTGCCAGGCGCGCCAGCACCCGCTCGCGCTCGCGCTCGTCGGGCAGCGCGATCGTCGCGTGAACGAGCGCCGCGCTGCCTGGCGGCGGCGCCCCGGCGCCAGCGCTCTCCCAGGTGTTCGCGCCCACGTGGTGGTGGTAGCCGCCGGCGCTCAGAAAGGCCGCCGAGGAGCCGAGCGCGGCCATCAGGCCGAGACCGAGCGCGTCTCGATAGAAGGCGACGGTCTCGCCGATCGACGCCACCTTGAGGTGCACGTGGCCCATCGCGGTGTCGGCGGGCAGCCCGTCGAAAGGCTCCGCTCGCCGCGCGTCGAGCTCGCCGAGCAGGCCGTCGACATCCAGTGCCATCGTCGTCATGCGCGACGCGACCTGTCCCTCCCAGATCGCGCGCGGGCGGTCCCAGTAGATCTCGATGCCGTGCCCGTCGGGGTCTGAGAGGTAGATCGCCTCGCTGACGAAGTGATCGGACATACCGACGAGCGCGACGCGCTCGCGCGCGGCGTGGGCCAGCCAGCGCGCGAGCTGCGCGCGCTCGCTGAGCAGCAGCGCGAAGTGATAGAGGCCGGTGTAGCCCGCGCTCGATCGCGCGCCCGGCTGCTCGTCGAGGATCAGCAGCTCGTGTCCGCCGACGCCCAGGCGCGCCTGCGTCCCCTCGCCGGCGAGCAGCCGCAGGCCAACGGCCGAGCGGTAGTAGTCGAGCGAGCGCTGCAGATCGGAGACGACCAGCCGCACCGGCCCAAGCACGGTCGCCGCCGCTATCTGAGCGCTCGCCGGCGCTCCGGCCGCCTCGAGCTCCTCGGGATCGCGCACGCCGTCCATCGCATCGACGATAGAGCGCGGCGGGTCAACCGTCGGTGTCCGGCGGCGGGCTGCGAGAGAATGGCGCGGTGATGGCCTTCATCCCGAGCCCGTCGAGCAACGGCTTCTACATCGGGCCGCTGTTCGTGCACTTCTACGGCCTGGGCTACGTCGTCGGGATCATCGCGGCGATCTGGCTGACGCGCAAACTGTGGAGCGCGCGCGGCGGCGATCCCGAACTGGTCGGCGAGGTCGCCCTCGTCGCCGTGCCCGCCGGGATACTCGGCGGACGCCTCTACCACGACATCACGAGCTGGAACACCGTCCCGCACAACTGGTGGGGCTGGCTGGCGGTGTGGGAAGGCGGCCTTGGGATCTGGGGCGGGGTCGCGCTGGGCGCCGCCGCGGGCATCCTGTGGCTGCGCCACCGCAAAGCCAATGTCGCCGTGTTCATGGACGCGGCCGCGCCGGGACTGCTCGTCGCCCAGGCGATCGGGCGCATCGGCAACTACTTCAACCAGGAGCTGTTCGGCGGGCCGACGAAGCTGCCGTGGGGGCTTGAGATCAGCGCGGCGCATCGCCCGCCCGGCTACCTGCAGTACGCCACCTTTCAACCGACGTTCCTGTATGAGCTGATCTTCGATCTCGCGCTGGCCGGCGTGCTCGTATGGCTGGCGCACAGGCGCACCGTGCGCCCGCCGGGCCTGTTCGCGCTGTATGTCGCCGGCTACTCGGCGTTTCGCATCTTCGAGGAGCTGCTGCGCGTCGACCCGGCCAACTACATCCTCGGCATGCGCGTGAACTTCTGGGTGGCGTGCCTGCTGACGATCGTCGGGCTCGTGTGGTTCGTGCGCACGCAGCGCTCGGCCACGCCGCTGCCTCAGGCCACCGGCGGGCTGAGCTCCTCGTCGGCCTGAGGCCCCCCGGGCGCATCCGGGCGCGAGGCGCCGCGCGCGGCCCGCGCTATCGAGAATGCCAGCAGCGCGGGCACCGCGAGCGCCATGACCCACCACGCCGACGCGCCGGTGTCGGCCACGAGCGCGGTGAGCGCGATCGCAAGCACGGCGCCGAGCGCCGTCAGCCAGTCGTCGCCCACGACGAACTCCCACACGCCGGACGCAAACGCCGTGAGCCGGCTCATCGCACCGGTCCGGCCTGCTCGGCGCTCGCCACGCGCGTCGTCTCGTCGCGCCCGCGCGCGATCCGCGAGGTCGACCGGCGCAGCGCCGAGCTCAACAGCAGCGCGACCGCGAGCATGCCGAGCACGATCACCGGCAGCGCGGCGTCATCGCCCGGCCAGCTTGCGCCGGCGCCCTGCGCGCTCCAGAACATGCCGAAGGAGCTGAGCAGAACGCCGACGGCGAACTTGAGCTTGTTCTCGGGCACGCGTGCCAGCGGCGCGCGCGCCGCCGCGCCCGCGCCGACGACGACCACGATCGCCAGGCCGGCCGCGGCGACGGCGACAGCGAGATGTTTCTGGTTGGTGCCGAACGTGAGCACGATGAACGCGACCTCCAGGCCCTCCAGCAGCACACCCTTGAAGGCGATCGCAAAGGAGTAGGAGTCAAAGCCCGACCTCCATCCGCCGGCCGCGCGCGCCGACGCCGTCTGCTCGCGGAAGATCTCGGCCTCGTCGTGCATCGCCTTCAGGCCCCCGGCGCGCAGGATCGCCTTGCGCAGCCACTGCAGCCCGAAGATCAGCAGCAGGCCGCCGACGAGCACCCTCAACGTCTGGATCGGCAGCGAGACGAGCGCCGGGCCGAAGGCCGCCACGACCACACCGAGCGCGAGCACCGCCGTGCCGGCCCCGCCGATCGCCGAGGACCAGCTCCGCGTCGTGCCCACCGCGAGCACGATCGTCAGCGCCTCGACGGCCTCCACCGAGCAAGCCAGGAAGACCGATAGCGCGAGCCCCAGCTCGGCGCTGCTCATGGCGCGATTGTCCTCGCCCGGCGCCGAGTGCGCGCTGCGGTCGCGCACTGGACCGGGGCGTCGGTCGGCCTCAGGGTGAGGATTCGGCGTTGTGCAGGCCGGTCAGCACCCAGATCGCCGCGAGCGCGATCAGCCCGACCGCGCAGGCGAAGGCCAGGCCGGTGTGGTCGGGCACGCCGCCGATCAGGCCGCGCCCGGCATCCAGGAACGCCGTCGCCGGGTTGACGCTCGCGACTTCGTGGATCCAACCCTTGAGCAGGCTGAGTGGCACGTAGACGGGCGCGAGGAAGATGATCAGGAACAGCGGCGTCTGCATCAGCGGACCCGCCTGGATCGAGCGGAAGCGAAAGGCCACGCCCGCCGCCCAGCCGTAGCCGACGAGCACGAGCAGAGCCGCGAGCGCGAACAGCCCCACGATGTCGATGCCGTCGCCGGTGATGCGCATGCCGCCGATCAGCGCGACGACGGTGACGACCGTCAGCGTGACCGCCGCGCGGCTGAGGCCGACGATCGCGTAGCCGAGCGCGATGCCGCGCCGGTCGCCGGCCGCGAGCATGAGACGCCGCGCGAAGCCGGTTTCGAAGTCCAGCGCCAGGCTGAAGCCGGTGAACAGCCCGGCGAAGATCGCCGTCTGGCAGACGACGAACACGAACTGAAAGGCGGTGTAGCCGGCGGGGAAGTGAAACCCGGGCACGCCGCCGAGCGCAGACAGCCCGCCGGCGAAGCTCGCGAGGAAGATCAGCGGGAAGATCAGCGAAGGCACGAACAGGTCGGGGCGGCGAACGTAGGTGTGCAGGTTGCGCCGCGCGATCGTCCACGCGACGACCCACAGACCGCCGCCCTGTCGTCGCGAGCTCATGTGCGCTGCAGCCTCATGCGCAGCGTCAGCGACACGAGCAGCAGGCAGATGGCCAGCAGCCCGCCGGCCACGGCGAACCCCCGCCACAGCGCCGCCGCGTCCCAGCCGAAGATGTACAGGCTGCGGAAGGCCTCGATCAGGTAGGAGATCGGGTTCCACGTGGCGACGGTGTGAAACCAGCCCGTCTTCAGCAGGTTGCGCGGGAGGTTGCTCGAGGACAGGAAGATGAACACGAAGAAGAGCGGGAAGAGGCCCTGCACCGCCTCGCCGGACCCGGTGCGCAGCGCGGCCGCGCAGCCGAGCGCGCCGAACGCGGTCGCCGCGAGCGAGCCGAGCGCGATGACGACGAGCGCGCCGCCGAAGCCGGCCGCCAGGTGCGCGCCGGCGACAAGGCCCAGGAGGATGTAGACGATCGACTGCAGCGCGCCCAGACCGGCCACCCCGATGAGCAGCCCGCCGATCAGCGAGATGCGGTGCATCGGCGTCAGCGCGAGGCGGTTGAAGAAGCCACTCTCGATGTCCTCCGCGAGGTTCGTCCCGGTGTTGATCAGCGAGAACAGCGCGCCCTGCACGAACGCGACGGCGATCGCGAAGGAGACGTAGGAGTGCGTGGGAAAGCCAGGCAGGCGCGTGGCGGCTTTCAGGCCGCTCGCGTTGACCGCCAGCAGGATGACGGGGAAGAAGATGATCGGAAACAGCTGAAAGGGCTGGCGCAGGGTCTTTCGCATCGAGCGCCGCGCGAGCACGCCGACCTGGTTTGCGAGCGTGCGGTTCACGAGGCCGGCGAGCCGACGGGCTGCTGCTCGTCCTCGGATGCCTGCTCGCCGTCGCTTGCGCCCTCCAGCGAGCGTCCGGTCTTTGCCAGGAAGACGTCGTCGAGCGTGGGCGAGTGCAGGCGAAGGTCGGCGATCTGCACGCCCGCGCCATCCAGCGCGCGCACGATCTCGGCGAGGTCGCCAGCGCCTTCCGGCAGCGTGACGGCCACCGCCCCGGGCGCAGCCGCCGCCTCCTCGCCGAAACGGACGAGCACCGCCGCCACGCGCTCGCACTCTCCGGGGTCGCGCGGGACCGCCTCGACGCTGCGACGTCCGATCTCGGCCTTGAGCGCGTCGGGCGTGCCCTCGGCGACGATCTTGCCGCGGTCGATGATCCCGACGCGGTCGGCCAGCACGTCGGCCTCCTCGAGGTACTGCGTCGTGAGGAAGACCGTCACGCCCTCGCGGGCCAGGCGGCGCACCTCGTCCCACAGCGCCGCGCGGCTCTGGGGATCGAGGCCGGTCGTCGGCTCGTCGAGGAACAGCAGGCGCGGCTGGTGCACCAGCGCGAGACCGAGATCCAGCCGGCGCTTCATGCCGCCGGAGTAGGTGCCGACCTTGCGCTCGGCGGCGTCGGTGAGGCCCACGCGCTCCAGGAGCTCGCGCCCGCGCCGCTCGCGCTCCTCGCGGCCGATCCCGTGCAGCGCGCTCTGCAGGCGCATGTGCTCGATGCCGGTCAGAAACGGGTCAAGCGCGGACTCCTGCAGCGAGGCGCCGATCGCGCGGCGCACCTCGGCCCCCTGACGGGCGACGTCCAGGCCGGCGACCCGTGCGCAGCCGGCGGTCGGCGGAAGCAGCGTCGTGAGCATCATCACAGTCGTCGACTTGCCCGCGCCGTTGGGCCCGAGAAAGCCGTAGATCTCACCCGGCGCGACCTGCAGGTCGATGCCGTCGACGGCGCGCACGCCGCCCTTGAAGTCGCGCACGAGGCCTTCTACCTCGATCCCGTTGTCGGCTGTCGTCAAGAGCTGGCTCCCTGGGTTGGTCGCTGTGCGGTCCCGGCGCGATGAACCTCGCGCCACGCGCGAGCATAGAAGCACGGCTTCCTGTATGGTTAACCATATGGCTAACAGTGACGTGCTCGACCGGACCTTCGCCGCGTGCTCACACCCGATCCGCCGCGGCATCCTCGAACGGCTGACCGAGGGCGAGCTGAGCGTCGGCGAGGCGACACGCGACTTCGGCGTGTCAAAGCCGGCGATCAGCAGGCACCTGAAGGTGCTCGAGGAGGCCGGCACGATCGTGCGCGTGATCGACGGGCGCACGCATCGGCTGAGGATCAGCGAGAGCTCGCTGCTGGACGCGGCTGCGTGGATGACCGGGCAGCGCGAGCTGTGGGAGCGAAAGCTCGACACGATCGAGCAGTACCTGCGCGAGCAGCGCGACGACAATCAGAGAGAGGAGCGGACATGAGCCCGACCGATACAGCGATCCTTCGCGTGGAGCGCACATTCGATGCGCCCGCCGAGGCGGTCTTCGACGCCTGGACGAACCCCGAGGTGCTCAGGCGGTGGTTTGCGGCCAACGAGGCGATGCGCACGCCCGTGGCGGAGGTCGACCTGCGCGTCGGCGGCGCCTACCGGCTGTCGATGGAAGACGCCGACGCGGGGACCGTGCACACGGTGCACGGTCAGTACAGCGAGGTCAGCCGCCCCGATCGCCTGGTCTACAGCTGGTGCTGGGAGCAGGGCGGGGACGAGAACCCCCACGTGAGCACCGTCGATGTGCGCTTCCTCGGCGAGGGCGAGCGCACGACGGTCGTGCTCGAGCACTCCGGCCTGCAGACGCCCGAGTCCGTCGTGCAGCATCGCCACGGCTGGGAAGGCTGCGTCGCGAACCTCCAGGCGCGCGTGTTCGCGGGCGCGGCGCAGGCGTCCTAGCGAGTCTTTCACCCAGGTCACCGGCTGGATTGACAGCCCTCACAAAACAACGAAAGGGATGAACGAGATGGCCAACTATGTGCTCGCATACAAGGGCGGCGCGATGGCGGAGACGGAGGCTGAGCGCGAGGCCGCGATGGCCGCATGGGGCGGCTGGTTCGGGAGCCTCGGCGACGCGATCGCCGACGCCGGGAACCCGTTCGGGGCCTCCACGTCGGTGGCGCCCGGTCAGGGGTCAAACGGCGGCGCAACGTCCGCGCTGACCGGCTACTCGGTGCTGCGCGCCGACAGCCTGCAGGCGGCCGCGGAGCTGGCCAAGGGCTGCCCGGTCCTGGCCAACGGCGGCAGCGTCGACATCTACGAGACGATCGAGGTGATGTAGGCGGCCGGCGGCCGGCGGCGCGCTTGACGGCTGGTGTACGCTCGCGCCGATGGGTGAACGCAGCGAGTACGCGCCGGGAACTTTTTCATGGGCGGAACTGGCGACGACCGACCAGCCCGCCGCCAAGGACTTCTACGGCGCGCTGTTCGGCTGGGCGGCTCAGGACACGCCGGTCGGCGAGGGCGTCGTCTACTCGATGATGCAGCTCGACGGCAAGCCCGTGTCCGCGATCGCTCCCCAGCCTCAGCGACAGCGAGACGCCGGCGTGCCGCCGGCCTGGCAGTCCTACGTCACCGTGCAGGACGCGGATGCAGCGGTGGCTCGCGCCAAGGAGCTCGGCGGTGGCGCGCACACCGACGCCTTCGACGTGATGGAGGTGGGGCGGATGGCCGTACTGCAGGACCCGCAGGGCGCGTACTTCATGATCTGGCAGCCCAGGGCGCAAATCGGCGCGAGCCTCGTCAACGGACCGGGGCTGCTCTGCTGGAACGAGCTCTCAAGCCCGGACTTCGATGGCGCGAAGGCCTTCTACGGCGGTCTGTTCGGCTGGACGTTTGAGCCGTTTGAGAGCAGCCCTGAACCGTATCTGACGATCCAGAACGGCGAGAGCGCAAACGGCGGAATCCGACCGCTGAACCCGCCGGAGACGCCGCCCAACTGGCTGGTGTATTTCGGCGTGGCCGATATCGACGCGTCGCTGGCCAAGCTGGCGGAGCTCGGCGGCACGAAGGTCGTGGGGCCGATCGACATCGGCCCCGGGAAAATCGCCGTCGCGCATGACGCGCAGGGCGCGCACTTCGGGCTCTACGCGGGCGAGTTCGCTCCCTAGTTGACGCCCGCGGGCTCGCTCTCAGCGCTCGGCGGCGCCGGGCGCGCGCTCGGTGATGTCCGGAGCGGTCGTCGTCGTCATCACGCCGGCGGCGCCGCTGCCCAGCACGCGTCGCACGAGCGCGGGCGCCACGACGCGAAGCGCCGCGGCGATCCCATATGCCCGCGGCACGTAGCGCTCAGCCCTGCGACCCAGGCCCGCATCGTAGATCGCCTCGGCGCCCCGCTCGGGCGTCGATACCGCCCAGCGCGTCCACGGGTTCCCCGTCAGCTCAGACTGCGGGAAGCCCTCGGTCGAGATGAAGCCCGGAAGCACGAGCCCGACGTGCACGCCGTGCGCGCGCTCCTCGGCCCACAGCGCGTCAGACCAGGCCGCGAGCGCCGCCTTGGAGGCGCTATAGGCGCCAGTCTTCGCGCGCGACGCGCGCCCGGCCGTCGAGGCCACGTTGACGATCGCGCTCGGAGCAGAGGCGCGCAGCAGCGTCAGCAGCGCCTCGGTCATGCGCAGCTGGGCATCGAAGTTGATCTCCATCGTTCGTCGCACGTTCTCATAACCGCCGTCGCCGAACGTCCGGCGCCACGATGCGCCGGCGTTGTTGACGAGCAGGTCCAGACGGCCGTGGCGCTCGGCGACGTGCTCGCGCACCAGCTCGGGTGCGTCGGGGTCGATGAGATCGGTTGCCACCCAGCTGACATGCTGCTCGCCGAGCGAGGCCGCGAGCGCGCGCAGGCGCTCCTCGCGGCGGGCCACGAGCACGAGCTGCGCGCCCGGCTCGCGCGCGAGGCGTCGCGCGGTCGCCTCGCCGATCCCGCTCGATGCGCCGGTGATGACCATGACGAGCGGCTGCCCGGAAGGTCGCTGATGGTTGCTCATCTGGGTACTCCCCTCTCTGGAGGGGCGGTCCCGCGTTGGCGGTGCGCCCGTGTGAATCGCTGCGGACTAGGGTTAGGCAAGCAGCCTGTCAGATCGGCAAACGCATGAGCGCTCATCCACCCAGCGACCTCGAGGATCGCGCTTGCACAGAGAGCGGATCCCGCGGGTCTCCCACCGCCACGCCGGGCGGGCAGACCGCGCGAAAGCGCGAGGCGCTGCAGCTCTTCAGCGGGCTGCCACGGCGCTATGACCAGCTGTCCTCGCTGCTGAGCTTCGGGCAGGACCCACGCTGGCGGCGCGCGCTCGTCGACGCGGTCACCCCGGCCGACGGCCAGCGCGTGCTCGACGTGGCGACCGGCACCGGGATGGTCGCCGCCGAGCTGCTCTCGCGCAGCCGCTGCACGGTCGTCGGCATCGATCAGAGCGCCGAGATGCTGAGCGTCGCGCGGGCGCGCTTTGACGTGGGCGCCGACAGCTCGCGCGTGACCCTGCTGCAGGGCCAGGCGGAGACCCTGCCCTTCGAGGACGCGAGCTTCGATGCGCTCACCTTCACCTACCTGCTGCGCTATGTCGAGGATCCTCGCGCGACCATGCGCGAGCTCGCCCGCGTGGTGCGCCCCGGCGGGCGCGTCGGCTCGCTCGAGTTCGGCGTTCCCCCGTGGGCGCCCGCGCGTGCGGCGTGGCGCCTGTACACCGCGATCGGGCTGCCGCTCGCCGGGCGCGCCTTCTCGCCGCAGTGGGGAGAGGTCGGGCGTTTCCTGGGGCCGAGCATCAGGAGCTTCTATGAGCGCAATCCGCTGGCGCGCATCGTCGGGTACTGGCAGGAGGCCGGCCTGGAGGATGTCCGCGTGAAGCGCATGAGCTTCGGCGGCGGCGTCGTGATGTCCGCGCGCAGGTCGGTCGCCTGATGGCCGCGAGCGAGACGCTCGGCGAGGCTCAGGGTGAGATAGTCCGCGCGCCGTCACCGTCACCGTCACCGTCGCCGTCGGCTGCGGCTGCGGCTGCGGCAGGCGTCCGGCGCCCCGCCTTCTACGCGCTCGGCCGCGGGCGCGCGGGGGAGATCTTCACGCTGCTTCACCCGCCCTACACGGCGTGGCATCTGAGCTACTTCGCGCTCGGCGCCGCGCTCGCTCCGCGGCTGTATGTCGATCGCCTGCTGTGGGGGCTGCTCGCGTTCGGGCTGGCCGTCGGCGTGGCCGCGCACGCGCTGGACGAGCTGCACGACCGTCCGCTCGGCACGACGCTCTCTGACCGCGCGCTGATCGTGCTCGCGGCCACGAGCCTGCTCGGGGCGCTGGCGATCGGCATCGCGGGAGTCGTCACGGTCACGCCGCTGCTTGCGCCGTTTGTGCTCACGGGCGCCCTGTTCCTGCCCGCCTACAACCTCGAGCTCGCCGGCGGGCGCTTTCACAGCGACCTGTGGTTTGCGGTGGGCTGGGGCGCATTCCCCGCGCTCACGGGCTACTTTGCCGACGCGCAGAAGCTCACGATCGCAGGGCTGCTGATCGCCGGTGGCTGCATGGCGATGAGCGTTGCTCAACGGCGTCTGAGCTCGCCCGTGCGCCAGCTGCGCCGGCGGACGCGCTCGGTGAGCGGGGAGCAGACGCTCGCCGACGGGCGCGAGGTGCAGCTGTCTGTTGGGACGCTGCTCGCGCCGCTCGACGGGGCGCTGGCTGCGATGTCGCTTGCGATGGTGATCACCGCCTGCGCAGTGGTCGCCTCGCGACTGTGAACACCTGCATTCGGGGTTGACTCGTTCGCCCGCCGCGCGGTTAAACTAGAACCATCGCGTTTGCAGGTGAAGAGCGGATGGATGCTCGCCCGGCGACTGGCCGCGGCCATGTCCCGATCATCGCGGGCGTAGTTGTCGTCGTGCTGATCGTGCTGATCGGCGGCGTGCTGCTCTATGACCACTCCCGGCGCGACGTGATCGCAAACGGGGTCAAGGTCGACGGCGTGAGCGTCGGCGGCCTCCATGAGGCGGCCGCGCGCGCAAAGCTCCAGCGCGACCTCGCGGCCGGGCTGCAGGCGCCCGTCACCGTTCACTGGGGCTCTCATCATTGGACGCTGACAGGGCGCGAGGCACAGGTCACCGTGAACACCGACAAGATGGTTGCCGAGGCCGTGCACGCCAGTCGCGAAGGCTCGATCGTCTCGCGCACGTTCCGCGGTCTGTTCGGCGGCAGCGTCAATCGCAACATCCCGCTGGCGGTCAGCTACTCCCATCCGTCGGTGCGCGACCTCACGGCGCAGGTGCGCGTCGCGCTCAACCGCGCGGCCCAGGACGCGACGGTGCAGCCGACCGCAAACGGTCTGGACACGGTTCCCTCGCACTCCGGCGTGACCGTGGAAGGCTCGCTCGGCGGGCGGGTCGAGGCCGCGCTGGCGGGCGTCGGCGCCGCGCGCTCGGTCAAGGTGCCGACCCACAACGTGGCCCCGGCGGTCACGACCTCCCAGCTGGCGGCCAAGTATCCGGCCTACATCGTCGTGGACCGCGGCGATTTCAGGCTGCACTTCTACGAACACCTAAAACTCGCGAAAACGTATGAAATCGCCGTCGGCATGGAAGGTCTGGAAACGCCGGCCGGACTGCACAAGGTCGAATGGAAGGAGGAAAATCCTCCGTGGCTGGTGCCCGACAAAGCATGGGCGGGCTCGCTGGCCGGCACGACCGTCCCGCCGGGGCCGGCAGATCCGCTGAAGGCGCGCTTCATGTCCTTCGACGGCGGCGCGGGCATACACGGGATCGACCCCAGCGAGTACTCCTCGATCGGCCACGACGCATCGCACGGCTGCGTGCGCATGCGCATCCCCGACGTGATCGCGCTCTACAGCCGCACGCCCGTCGGCACGCCGGTCTACATCATCTGAGCCGTCCGGCATCGCCGCGCGGCGCCGATGCAGCGGATCAGTCGATCTCGTCGCGCTCGTGACGCACGGCGTCCTGGTTCTGCAGGAACTCGCCGCGGGTCTGGAAAAGCGCGTAGATGATGAGGACGTTCACGACGATGCCGATGCCGATGAACGTGACGAGAAGCCCGAAGTCCTTGGCCACGGCCTCGTTGGCGAGAACGAGCATGGGGGGAGCCTAGCAACGGACCGGGCGCCGGTGTCGTAGCCTCTCGTGGGTCGCTCGCTGGAGAGGTGCCGGAGCGGTTGAACGGGCGCGACTGGAAATCGCGTAACGGGGGTCAACCTCGTTCGAGGGTTCGAATCCCTCCCTCTCCGTTTTTCGGCGGGATGCCGAGAGAACGCGCTTGGCAGCGGTCTGCGCGTTGAGGGGGCGCGACCCGACGACGCCTGTCAGACGGTCATCTTCCGGGTGCACCACGGTGTAGCTTGACGGTCCCATGCGTAGCCTATTTCGCTGGCTGACGACCGTTTTGGTCGTGGCGATCATCGCCCAGGTTGCCCTCGCCGCCTACGGAGCCTTTTCGGCCGTCCACAAGGCCGAAAAGGCCGCTGTCTCGCAGAAGACGATCGAAAATGGCTTCAATGCCCATATCGCGCTTGGCTACATCATCGTGCTCGTGATGCTTGCGCTTCTGCTCGTCGCGGCGGCTGGGCGGCTCGGCGCGAGCGCGATCAGGTTCTCGGTCGTTCTCGTTGTTCTCGGCATCCTCCAGGCGATCCTCGGCATGGCCTCGGAGTCGACGCCAGCGATTGGCCCGCTACACGGAATCAATGCTCTGGCGATCTACGCGGTCGCCGCGCTCCTCGCGCATCGAACCTGGACGGAGACGCGTTCGTCGTCGCTCTCCAGCTCGCCAACCTCGCCCTCGGGGTAGCTTCGCCACGGATTTCGGCCGGTCTGTCGCGGCTGCTGGTTCTTTCGTTGCCTTTGAGGCAGTTGAGCACTTTCGACGGGGGCAATGTTTGTCTACTGGTTACCGTGTGCTACGCGCCCCGGCCGGTCGAGCCGATGGAGGAGGATGGCCGTGCATCCTCACGGGCCGCGTGTGCGCCCCCTGCGCAGCTTGCCGAGGCTTGGAGCTGCGACAACGATCTCGTCGTCGCTCGCGCTGTTCGTCGCCATCTTCGTGTTGCGCGTGAGTGATTCGAACGTCGCCGACGGCGAGGCAACCCTATTCTTGATCCCGATCGCTTTGCTCGCTCTCCGGTTCGGCCTACGCGGCGGGCTGGCGGGCGCGTTGGTGGCGTGCGCGCTCGTAGTCGCATGGGGTCGATACGACGACGTGCACTTCAGTGTTAGCGGCTATGTGAGCCGGGGCGTCGCGTTCTTGGTGTTGGGACCGCTCATCGGCAGCTTCGTCGACCACCGCCGCAGGTTGGAGGCCGAGCTCTTGCGCCATGCTGAGGCGTCGCTCGACCTGCTGGCCACGGCGGATCTGGCCGGCCATTTCACGCGCGTGAACCCGGCGTGGGAGCGCACGCTTGGCCACTCAGCCGAGACGCTGTGTTCGCGACCGTACCTGGACTTCGTCCACCCCGATGACCGCGAGGCGACCATCGCAGAGGCCGCCGCCCTCGCCGAGGGCTCTCGCGACACCGTTCGGTTCCGCAACCGCTACCGCACCGCGGATGGGGGCTATCGCTGGCTCGAGTGGAGCACACACGCCTGCCCTTCCGAAGGCGTGATCCACGCGGTCGCGCGCGATGTCACCGTCCAACACGAAGCCGAGCAACAGCTCGCCAACAACGCGGTGTTGCTCGAAACAGAGGTCGCCGCGCGAACGCGTGAGCTGGATGATGACCGGACCGAGACGCTGCAGCGTCTCGCGATCGCGGCCGAGTATCGCGACGATCAGACCTTTCAGCACACCGAGCGCGTGGGGGTCAGCGCCGGAGAGATCGCCACGCGCCTCGGTCTGGGCAGCGAGCAGATCAAGTTGCTGGGCGAGGCGGCGCCGCTGCACGACGTCGGCAAGCTCGCCATCCCGGATCACATCCTGTTGAAGCCCGGGAAGCTGACCGCGTACGAGTGGGAGGTCATGAAGACCCACACGTCGCTGGGCGCGCGGCTGCTCTCCGGCAGCAGCTCGCCCGTCCTCCAGATGGCCGCCGTGATCGCTGAAAACCACCACGAGTGGTGGGACGGCACGGGATATCCGAATGGGCTCGCGGGCGAGGCGATACCGCTCGTCGGCCGAGTCGTCGCGGTAGCCGACGTCTTTGACGCCCTCACCCATGTTCGACCCTACAAGTCCGCATGGCCCGTCGAGGAAGCGATCGCCGAGATCAGGCGCGTAGCCGGAAGCCACCTGGATCCACGTGTGGTCGACGCGTTTCTCGCGATGCACGAGGATGCCCCTGCGAGTCCCGAGAGCGACACCTCGAAGCGGCGAGCCCGCCCGACCGCCGTCCCGCGCAACCCCCGGGAAGTCCCGACGACCTCGCCTTCGGCGCAGTACGTCTGATTGTCTGCCTGGCGCGCGGGAAGCTGCCCGCGTAGCCCGCCAATCTCCGTCGCGCAGAGCGATGCGATGAACGGATTCTCACTCGGCGCTGACACAACGTCACCTATGGTTGGGCCGTGGTGCCGCGAGAACACGACCGGGCGCGCACCTCCGGGTCCGTGGACATGCCGAGCGGTCCCGGTGGTGGTGCTCAAACGGGCGTGAGCGAGGCTGTCCCGGACCGTGTCTTCACGTCGCTCGAGCGGATCGAGGCGCGCCGCGGGCAGCGGAGCGCGGCCGCGGCCAGGCGCAGGCGACGCCGCCGGTTCCTGCTGATCGGAATTCCCCTGCTCGGACTGGTCGCCTGGGCGGTCGGCTCCTACGCGATCTGGATGCTGAAGCCGACGAGCATGTCGTTCGGGGCTCGCAGCGTCGAGTGGGTAAGAGCAGAGGTGCCCTTCGGGAACACGATCGTCGACGACATCGAGCATGTCTACTACACCGCGAACGCGCCGAAGAAGGGCGGGCCGGCGCCGAAGCGCCTGCGGGCGGTCGGGCTGAGCCTGCCGCCCAGAGAGCCGAGCGTGGCAGGGCCGCCGCGGATCAGGCCCGTGTTCGCGCATCCGCTGCCCGGGGAAGGGATCTGGAAACCAACCGGGCCGCCGGTCGACGGCAGCCCACCGGTGCTCGTGACCAGCTTCCGCCCCGAAGCCGAATATCCAGAGCTGCTCGCGTACGTGGCCTGGTTTGACCACACGCGCACCGCGATCGGCTACTACCCGGGCCGCTACGAGCCGCCCAACGCGAGCGTGCGCGGACCGATGATGGTGCCCTACGGTCAGCGTTGGCGGCTGCTTGCGACCTTCAACGGCGGCTTCACCTACGAAGACGGCGAAAACGGCTCGACCGTGAACGGCCAGGTCAACGAGCCGCTGAAGGATGGCAAAGCGACGCTCGTCGGCTATCGCGATGGCCGCGTCGAAATCGCCAAGTGGAGCGGCGGCCCGAACGCGGGATCCGACGTCGCGTGGACGCGCCAGAGCCTTGCGCCGATCGTCTGGAACGGGCGCCTGAACCCCGCCTTGAACGACAACCCCAACAGTCCGCAGTGGGGGTTCACGCTCGGCGGCGTCACGCGCGTGTGGCGCACCGGCGTCGGCATCGATCGCAGCGGCAACCTGCTCTTCGTCGCGGCCGAAGGCCAGACGGTGATCTCGATCGCGAAGCTCCTGGAGCACATCGGGGCGGTCCGCGCGATGGAGTTCGACATCAACCCCGACTGGCATACGTTGATCACCTACACCCACAACCACGGGCTCGTCCCGAAGATGCTCGAGCCCCAGCCGAACCAGTCGGCCGATCGCTACCTCACCCCCGACGACCGCGACTTCTTCGCGGTCTATCGTCGTCTGCCCGGTCCGGTCAACGTTCCCCAGAGGTAGCGGCCTCCTGAAGCCGCTCGGTCTCTGTGCCAGCGATTGTTGACTCGCGTGGCGCCTCGCGGAGCGCCGCGAGCCGCACCGCGATCAGACCTGGCACACGGCGATAGCGGGAGCGTCGCGTCGCGCCTTCTCGGTCGCGGTCGCCAGGTCGCCGAGCACGGCGTAGGAGACGGCATCGGGATCGAGGTCCAGAGCGGACGCATCATCGGGGTCGAGTCGCTCGATCAGGCTCTTCGAGGCAAGTGCGAATCCGCCGCCGGCACACGCCTCGATGCGTGCCGCCTCGTTGACCTCGTCGCCGAGCGCCGTGACCTCCGAACGCCCGCCGGTCGTGATGCTCCCGACGTAGAGCGTCGATCCCCAGTGCAGCCCGAAGCGCAGCACGACGCTTCCCGGCTCGAGCTCGCTTCGGGCTGCCACATCGCGCAGTGCGTTGCGCAGCGCCCGAGCGGCCGTGATGCATGAGCGCGCGGCGACGGACTCCGATCCCGCCGTCTCGGCGAGGAAGAATGCCACCACACCGTCGCCGACATGCCGCCCGGGCAGGCCGCCGGCGTCGATGATGCAATGGTCGGCGGCGCGCGCGAGGCGCCGGCCGAAGGCGAAATAACGCGCGGTCGAGAGCCGTCGCGAAAGCACGGATGACGCCTCCAGGTCCGCGAACAGGATCGCCGCGGGCCGTCGGCCGGGCTTGGCGACCTGAAGCATTCGCCGCAGGTGTTCGGGGTCGGTCATCGACGTGATCGCACCGAGCGTCGCCATGCCCGCCGCCGGCTTGTGGATGACCGCGGTGCCCGCGAGCTGGCCACCGCGTCCGCAAATGCGGATCCCCAGGTTGGGGATCCCGACCTCGGCCAGACCCATTCCCGCGCCGGCGAACCACAGCGCGGTGCGCTCGTCGACGGTGAGTCCATCGACCATGTCTGCAATCGCCGGGTCCACGAGCCGGCGCAGTTCCTCGCGCCCGCCGGGGGTGTCGGCGAGAACCCACCCTCCGAGAGACGCGAAATTCCGGCGCATCAGCTCGAGGGTCGTCGAACCGAACCGCCAGTTGTGCGTCGCCGCGACCACCTCTGGGCCGAAGAAGTGAACATCGAGCGGGAAGTCGGCCAGAGCCAGGTGGCCGCCGAAGGTCAGACGCAGCTCGTCCGTCACGAAGACGGTGCGCCAGCGGTCATCGACAACGTAGCCCCAGTGCCCGGCCGACTGCATCGCGGAGGCGACGTCGGCCAGCGCCGGATCGTCTGGCAGAGCATACGTTCCGCGATCGGTCATCGGTTGCTCCTATGTCAAGCAGGGCACGGAAATTGCGGAATTCAGCTGGATCCGTGTCCTGTGATCGGGGTGGACGGGGGGCATCGAGAGAAGGCGGTGTACCTGACGTGCGAGGTGGCGCTTGAGGCAGCGTAGGGCCTCGCGGTTGCTCTTCCCCTCGGCGCGCTTGCGATCAAGGTAGGCGCGGGTCTGCGGGTCGATCCTTGCGCGTGTGATTGCGATCACGTGCAGCGCGCGGTTGAGCTGGCGATCACCGCCGCGATGCAGCCGGTGGCGGTCTTTGCGTCCCGAGGACACCGGCACTGGTGCCACGCCGGCCTGGCGCGCGAAGTGCGAGTCGGTAGGGAAGCGCTCGGCGCCGGCTGTGCGCCCGATCAGCGTCGCCGCGGTTAGCACGCCCAAGCCCCGCTCGGCCAGCAACGCCGGCCGGTAGGCCGAGACCAGCGAGCTCAGCTCGCGCTCGATCGCATTGGCCTTCAGCGAGGTTGCGCGGATGCTCGTCACCAATTCAAGCGCCACCCGGGTGCGTCCGGTGCGCTCTTCGCGGCGCAGGCGGCGGGCGATGCGCTGTAGCATCGACGCGTTATCGAGCTGGCGGGCGGGAATGCTCGCCTCGAGCTCGGGGCAGAGGTCGACCAGATGCCAGCGCAAACGGTTGATCATGCGCGTGCGCTCGGCGATCAGGTCTGAGCGATGATCGGCCAGCAGGCGAATCTCAAGTGCCCGCTCGTCCAGGAAGGCTGCCGGGAAGCGCTCCACGCCATTTGACCACAGCGCGTGCGACAGCCCGGGCGTCGATCTGGTCGGACTTCCCCGGCTCACGCTCTGCACGCCGCGAGGCGCCCATCATCTTCGGCGCCACGCGGACTACTCGCTCGCCCGCTGCGATCAGGGCCTGCTCCAGGCGCCGCGAGACGTGCCGACAGTCCTCTATCGCCCAGACCCGCTCCGCGTGCAGGGCCCTTGCCCAGCGCAACGCTTCGCAGTGGCCGTGCTCAGAGGCCGCGATCTCGCGCTCTGAAGCAAGCATCCCGGTATCCGCTATGACCGCAGCCATGGCGTGTGTGCTCTTGTGCGTGTCCACTCCGATCACCATCATTGGCCTCGTCCTTTCGTTGGGTGCCACCTACGGATGGACCTCCGGTGGACAGACCTCACTTGGGGCAAAGCCATGCTCCTATCAAGTCACGCCGGAGATCCTCGGGCGGCGGCGGGCGACACAACCGATGTCGGTCAGACCAAGTGGTCGACAGCGAGCCTAAGAGTCAGCCCGTCGCCAGCCCGAGAACCAACCCGACCGGTCGGACACCACCGCCCGGCACCCCGGACGTTGACAGTGAGGGAGCGTAATCGCCGAACGCCGCTCTGGGCCAGCTAGCGCTCGCCGTCCCAGTAGTCGACGTTTCCATCGGCGCGTCGGATCATCACCTTGTCGTTGGCGTTGCCCGGCCAGACCCCGATCTTGTCGCTGTCGGGGTAGACGGCGACCGCCGGCTCACGCGCGCTGGAGAACATCAGCAGCCGCGCCGGCGCCTCGCCACGGTTGGTCGCCTTGTGCGCCCCCGCTGGACCTGGCGGGAAGCGCGCCATCTCACCTTCGCTGAGCTCGGCGTCCGCCTCGTCGGGTGTGCGCACGACGATGGCTCCCGCGAGCACGAGGAGCCACTCTTCCTCGTACTCGTAGTGGTAGGGACAAACGCTCTCTCCGGATGGAACCTCGTAGACCTTCGCCGCCAGCGCCTGGCCCTCGACAGCCTTGGCAACGTCGGCCATGCCCGAGCGGTAGCCATCAGGGTCGCTCTCGTCATACGCGCAAGCCACGGTCAGGGCATTCACTCGATGCATCGACCGATCCTCGCAGATCGAGCGTCCGCGGCAGCTCGCATCCGGGCCTGGACGAGCCACCCGGCTCGAGCGACTACGCCGGCGGGTCGGCCGTAGCGTCCACGGTGCTCCAGTGGCGGGTCACGTCGCAGCGCCAGCCGGCGTCGCCGTCTGGCAGCAGGACGAATCTGGTGATCGTCGGCTGCCCGCCCTCATGGTCGGTATAGAGCAGGTCGATCGTCACGCGCCCGGACGTCTGGATCGCTTCGCTGGTCTGCCCGTGCCGTTCATCGCCGGCGTCGCGGAGTGCGGCCTGCCAGAAGCCGACGCTGCCGGTCGGTATGTAGATGTCGCGCTGCTGCTCGGCGAACCTGTGGTGATCAGGAGGCCGATCTCCCCGGCGGTGGCGCGCCACGCCCGACGGATCGCGGGCGACTCGTTCGGCCGACTCGGCTTCGAGGTGGTAGGCGCGCAGCAGCGCGATGCCGGCACCCACATTGCGCAATGGGATGGCGAGGTAGATGGCCTCCGGCTCGTGGCACAGCATGGCGCGACCAGATGGCACGTCGAACACGCGGCCGTCGGCAAACTGAACCTGCTCGTCGGGGTCCTCGGGACGCGATGGCGTGAGCAACGGCCGCTGGCCGGCGAGAAGCGAACGCTCTGCGATCCGCGCCGAGCGATTGGAAGAGCGCACCGCGGCGAATGTCGCGCCAGCGAGTACGAGTGTGCCGATCGAGGTACCCCAGGCCGCCCAATCTGTCATTGGTCACGAGCGTACCGCTGAGCCATCGGACCCCGGACACGGCGGTGGACAGACAGAGCCGCGCCATATGTAAACTAGACCGACATATTCAGCTATCTTGTCTACGGGAGACGTTGTCATGTCATCTGTATCAGCCCCTGTGAGTCCGGATCCAGCCGGAGAAGAGCCGCTGACGCCCGCCACCTGGCGCGACCGCAAGCGCCATTCGTGGCTCTTCGGCCTCGCGATCCCCACGCTGCCGTTCGTGAGCTGGGGCCTTGTACAGGCGACAGGGCTCGGGGTCTTCTGGTTCTACGGCCCGTTCTTCGTGTTCGTGCTCTTCCCGATCCTGGACCTGCGCGTCGGGGCGGACAGCGCCAATCCCCCGGACAGCGTGATCAAGTGGCTCGAACAGGATCGCTACTACCGCTGGTGCACGTACGCGTTCATCCCGCTGCAGTACATCAGCCTCGTGTTCGCGTGCTGGCTGTGGTCCAGCGGCAAACTTTCGACCGTCGATGACATCGGCCTGGCGCTCACGGTCGGGATGGTCGCCGGGATCGCGATCAACACAGCCCACGAGCTCGGTCACAAGCGCGACAGCCTGGAGCGCTGGCTGAGCAGGGTCGCCCTGGCCCAGAGCGGCTATGGGCACTTCTACATCGAGCACAATCGTGGCCACCACGTGCGCGTCGCGACTCCCGAGGACCCCGCCAGTGCGCGCCTCGGCGAGAGCTTCTATGCGTTTCTGCCGCGAACCGTCATCGGCAGCCTGCGCTCGGCCTGGGAGCTCGAGCGAGCTCGTCTGGCGCGCATGGGGCGCTCGCCGTGGACGCTTCGCAACGACCTTCTGGGCGCCTGGGCGATGACGGTCGCGCTGTTCGCCGTGCTGGCGCTCGTATTCGGGCCCGTCGTGCTTCCCTACCTGGTCCTCCAGGCCGTGATCGGCTTCTCGCTGCTCGAGGCCGTCAACTATCTCGAGCACTACGGCCTGCTGCGCCAGCGGCGCGAGGATGGACGCTACGAGCGCACCCGCGCCGAGCACAGCTGGAACAGCAACAACGTTGCCTCAAACGTCGCGCTCTACCACCTGCAACGCCACTCAGACCATCACGCGAACCCCACCCGCCGCTACCAGGCGCTGCGACACGTCGACGACGCGCCCCAGCTGCCGACCGGGTACGCCGGGATGATCGTGCTCGCAATGTTCCCTGCGCTGTGGCGGCGCGTCATGGACCACCGGCTCTTGGAGCACTACGGGGGAGACGTGTCGCGTGCCAACATCGCTCCGCGCCGGCGCTCGCGCATGCTGGCCCGCTACGCGACGTCCACGTGAGCCGCCGGCGCTGCCCCGGATGCGGCTACACATACGACGAGCAGATCGGCCATCCCCGCGAGGGCTTCCCAGCGGGCACGGGCTGGGATGAGGTCCCCGACGACTGGCCCTGTCCGGACTGCGGGGTCTTCGACAAGGTGGACTTCGAGCTCGCTCGCGACCAGGACTCCCAGGGCTAGCATGCCCGGTGTGGCCTCGCCCCAACCACCGACCGCAAACTCGGTGGAGGATGTCATTCCTACGCGCACCCCCTATCGGGTGGCTGCCCGAGAGCTTCTGCGGAACACCCTCTTCGATGCCGCGCGACACGAGCTCGCCCGCAGGCGCTGGAACGAAATCACGATGCTCGACATAGCCGACGCCGCGGGCGTCAGCCGCCAGACCCTCTACAAGGAGTTCGGCTCACGCGAGGCGTTTGCCCGGGCGCTGATCCTGCGCGAAGGCGACCGTTTTGTGGCGGGCGTGGAGAGCGCCATGGACGCGCATCTCGACGATCCGACGGCTGCGCTGGTGGCGGCCTTCGGGCTGTTCCTGGCGGTCGCCGCCGAGGATGTCCTGGTGCGTGCGGCGATCGCCGGCGACGACGAGATGCTCCCGCTCGTGACCACTCAGGGCCAGCCGCTGGTCGAGCGTTCCACCGAACGCCTGCAGGCTGTGATCGTCTCGCGCTGGCCGCGGCTCGGCACTCACGACGCCGGCCTGCTCGCCGAGTGCCTGGTGCGCCTGGCGATCAGCTACGCGACCCTTCCCGCCGGTCCCGCCGGAATGACAGCCTCATCGATCGGCGAGCTGCTTGACCCCTACATCGAGCGCGCCACCCGCGCCGCCGCCGATCGCGGATAGGCCTGCGCTCAGCAGAACGGGTCCGAGCGGCTGCAGAACGTCTGTGCGACCGGTAGCGCTATCCGTCGCCACGAGACGCTCGAGATTCGGTGCACGCCTTCGTCATCCCAATCGGCGCCCGCAGCGTCCGGCACGACCGAGCTGATTTCATCGTCGCCGAAATGGATGAACCTGTACCTCGCTCGCTGTGCTTCGCCGCGCCGGTAGCGCGTCAGGCGGTCGAGACCGGGATTGGCCGATGGGTCGCACGCGTGCAGGTAGGCATAGAGCCAGACGCCGGAGATCACCGGTGACAGAAAGGCCGCCGGGCAGACATTGCCAGCCCCCGACGTCTCCTGGTCGATCAGCTCGGGGTGTCCGCCGATCGGCTCATACCACAGCGTTGTCTCGCCAAAGCTGCCGACGAGGTTCGAGGTCACGTAGGCAAGCTGCGAGGGACCGATCGCAAGGCTCGTGATCGTTCCGGTGAGGCCGGCCGGCCAGCGACCTCCACCGATCTCGCTAGCGCCTCGTGAGACCGGAAGCGCGACGGCCTTGGCCGAGCCGCCGCCAATCGACATCACATAGAGGCTGTCGGGCCGGTGTGTTCCGTCGCCGGGGTTCGCGCGCAGGAAGGCGAGCCGTCCTCTCCAGATCGCCGGCATGAACGTCGAGCCACCCCCCGGGACAGCCAGCTCGCGCTCCGCGGCTCCCGGCGTGGTCAGTGTGAGCTCGAAGATATGACAGCCGAGCTCGCGCTCCGGATCGCTGCAGCGCTGATAGACCGCGTCGACGCCGCTCGTGCCCGGGCCGAGCCGCACGTCAAAGGGGCCGTTGCTGCTCGGCACCTGTGCGGAGGTGATCGCGCCGCCGGGAGAGCGCACCATGAGCGTGTAGTTGCCTGGGCCCGCGCCGGCATGCGTCCATGCCGCCCACCCGCCATAGGCCGAGACGACGCTGCCGGCGGGGTCCAGCTGGGTCGTCACGGCCGCTGCCGATCCCGTAGTGAGCCATCCCGCGCAGACCATGAGCGCCACCGCGAGCGTGAGATGGGGCGAGAGGTGGTGCCTCAGCCTGGCGATGATCATCTCGGTCGTCGTTGCATGGGGCCCCGACGAGCGAGCTGCTTGCAGTTGTCGGCTTCCCTGATCCATGGCATGGGCGCAGCGTAAACAGCTGGTGATACGTCCGCTGTGGAGTATCAAAACCCCCGCCAAGGACAGGAGGACCGCTGTTCAGAGGAATCTTCTCGGTTCTGGTCGTCGCGTCGGCGATCGCCCCCGCCAGTGCGTCTGCGACCGCGGCGCTTGCGTCGCGGCGTGGTATTTCTTGTACGACCGTGCACCGCGTGAGCGAGCAGCCGACGCTGCAGCAGATCCGCGACTCGATGCCCTTCGCCGCGCTGATGGGCGCCGAGCTGCTCGAGGCGGGGCCCGAGCTGGTTCGCGGAAGGCTGGAGTGGTCACCGGAGCGCTGCACGGCCGCCGGGGTCATGCACGGCGGAGCGCTGATGGCGCTCGCCGATGGCGGCGGGGGCCTGTGCGCGTTCCTGAACCTTCCCGACGGAGCCATCGCAACGGCGACGATCGAGTCCAAGACCAACTTCCTGCGGGCGGTGCGAGACGGTGCCGTGACGGCGAGCACGCGCCCGCTTCATCTCGGGCGGACGATGGGCGTGATGGAGACCGAGATCGTCGACGACGCGGGCGAGCTCGTGGCCAAGGTCACCCAGACCCAGGCCTTTCACTACCCGCGTCCCTGAACGCTCGCCCCGTCAGGCGCCGCCGCTGAACGCGGCCTCGACGACGGCCTGCGCCGTCGGCCCGTAGGGAGGCGCGAAGGCCTCGATCAGGTCTTGCTCGCCGCGCACGAACACGCCGCGCGGGTTGGAGAACTCGCGAAAGCCCTCGATGCCGTGGTGGCGCCCGGTGCCGCTCTGCCCGATGCCGCCGAACGGAAGCTGCGGCAGCGCGCCGTGAACGGCCGCGGCGTTCACGCATGCCCCGCCCGACGTCGTGCGGGCCAACACCTCACCGGCGACGGCCTCGTCCTTGGCGAACACGTAGAGCGCGAGCGGGCGCTCGCCGGCGTTGACGGATTCGATGGCTTCGTCGAGTGAGTCATAGGGCTTGATCGGGAGGATCGGCCCGAAGATCTCCTCCTGCATGAGCGCGAGATCGTCAGGGGGAGCGATGACGAGCGTCATCGGCAGCTGTCGGGTATCGGCATCGGGCTCTGCCGCGTCCTCGAGGGCCCGCACGTCGCAGCCGCGTGCGCGAGCTTCGTCGAGCATGGTCCTGATGCGCTGCATGTGGCGGGCGGAGATGATCCCCGTGCAGCCTTCCGAGCTGCAGTAATCGGGCATCGCCTCGCGCGCGTGGGTGAGGGCGAGACCCGCGAAGTCCTCGAGCTGCTCGCGCGGCACGAGGCAGTAGTCGACCGAGATGCACATCTGGCCGTTCTTGATCGCCTTGGTCCCGAGCACCTGCTTGACGGACTCGGCGTCGACGCTGTCCTCGGCGAGGATCGCCGGGCACTTGCCGCCCAGCTCGAGCGTCACGGGCACGAGCTGCTCGGCGGCGACCTTGGCTATCTCGCGCCCGATCGCCGGGCTGCCGGTGTAGAGCAGGTGGTCCCAGCGGACCCGTGTGAAGGCGCGTGCGAGCTCGAGGCCGCCGACGACGACGTCGACGCGGTCGCGGTCGAACGTCGAATGGATCATCTCGCGCAGCAGCGCGCCGCACGCAGGCGTGTACTCCGACGGCTTGATCACGACACGATTGCCCGCGGCGAGCATCTCGATCAGCGGGCCAACCGACAGGTCGAAGGGAAAGTTCCAGGGAACGATGTTGCCGATGACGCCCTTCGGCTGCGGTTCCACAAAGGCTCGTCCGGACCCGTAGAGCGCCGGATCCGTCGGTCGCGGCTCGGGCGTCATCCAGGCCTCGAGCTGCTCGATCGTGTACGCGGCTCGCCCGGCGGGACCAAGCACTTCGATCAGATCGGCCGCGATCGATGGGTGAACGCCGAAGTCGCTGGACAGCGCCTCCTGGATCTGCATCCGATGCTCGACGAGCATTCCGGCGAGCGCTGCGAGCAGCCCCTGGCGCTCGAGCAGTGAGGGATGGGGGTCTGCCAGGAATGCGGCGCGCTGGCGCTGCACTATCTCCTGAAGCTCGGCGATCGCGGCACCTTCATCCGTGGTCGCGATGCTGTGCTCGGCGGTGGCCATATTGTCTCCTCTCGCGCGTGGACAGCTCACACTACGCCGATCGCACGCCCATCGCCAGTGGCCGGTGCCCACGACGTCGCTGCAGCGGGCCAAGCCCCACCCCGTCGTCGCGCTAGCCTCCCGGTGGAGTCGCCTGCCCGGCCGGCGGGCAGGCAGCGACCTTTGGGGGTCAGCCATGAGCAGCATCGATTCCGCGCTCGCCGAGGGCGCCAACGACGAGGCGATCCGCGCGTGGGACGGACCGCTGTATGACCGCTTTGTGCGCTTCCGCGAGGTCGTCACGACCGGACTTGGAGCGCACGGCGAGCAGGCGCTTCGCCTCTATCCGCCCAAGCAGGGCCAGCGCGTGCTCGACGTGGGCTGTGGCTTTGGCGACACGACGCAGCGCATCGCCGCGATCGTCGGTCCACAGGGGGAGGCGGTCGGCGTAGATGCGGCGGCGCGCTTCATCGAGGACGCCGTGCGCGAGAGCGCGCAGGCCGGCGCCGAGAACGCTCGCTTCCTAGTCGCCGACGTTGAGCGCACACTCGAGGGGGAGCGCGACTTCGATGTCGCCTTTTCCCGCTTTGGGACGATGTTCTTCGCCAATCCCGTCGCGGCGATGCGCAACGTGCGGCGCGCGCTCGTGCCCGGAGGCGGCCTGGTGATGGTCGTGTGGCGCCGGCGCGAGGACAACGACTGGCTCTACCGCGCGCAGACGATCGTCGAGGGGATCGTGCAACGACCCGAGGAGTACGACGAACCCACGTGCGGGCCGGGCCCGTTCTCGATGGCCGACGCGGACACGACAAGCGAGATCCTGATCAACGCCGGCTTTGCCGACGTGGCGCTCGCGCGCTGTGACACCCCGATCCTCGTCGGCCGCGATCTCGAGGAAGCGCTCGAGATGGTGATGGCGCTGGGGCCGGCCGGCGAGATCCTGCGCCTGGCGGGCGACCGCGCCGCGCATCTGCACGGCGAGGTCGAGGCGGCGCTGCGCGCGGGTCTGGCGGATTTCGCCTCCGAGGACGGCGGCCTTCGGGCGCCGGCCTCGAGCTGGATCGTGACCGCGCGGGCTCCAGGTTGAGCGCGGGGCGCGTGCAGCTCGCTGCGGAGCAGGTGCGATCTGCCTATCGCCCCGCTTGCGTGCGGCGGCGGTGAGACGCCGGGGCCGCCATGTAGACGGCCCCGGCGCTGTCACCAACGGCCAGCGCGCGAAGCGCACGCTGGCCGGCTGTCACGGCTGGTGCTGCCAGGAGGACGGCAGCGTCACCTTTGCGATCTCGCCGCTCAGGCCACCGGGTCCGCCGGTCGCCGGGCAGCACGCCGAAGTTCGACACGTAGACCGAGCCGTCATATCCGACTGCCATGCCCGTCGCGAACTCGAGGCCCGTCGAGGCGAGCACGCTGTGCTGTCCGTTGTGGTGCACGCCGATGATCGCCCCGGGTGTCGGGAGCCCTTCGCCTTCAAGCGCCGGGTCGGTGAGGCCCTTCTGGTCGATCTCCAGGACCAGCAGCCGTCCCGAGTGGTCGAAGGCGATGTCGCCGATCGCGGTGAAGCCGCTCGCGAACACGCTCGGCGCCTGACCTGGAACGACGCGATAGACGTTCGACGTGCCTTCGTTGAAAGGCGCGCCGCCGAGCTCGCCGACGTACAGCGCGCCGTCCGGGCCGACGGTGACCGAGTCGGGCACGGCCTGGGCGCTGAAGGGCACGGGCGTCGTCTGCGTCGGTCCGAGGAAGCCGGGCGGTGCCATCTCGGGAATCGTCGGGAACACCGCGAGCACCGAGATCTTGCCCGAACGCGAGACGAACAGCAGGTCGTTGCCCGCCGCATCGGCGACCACCGTGCCGCCGTGGTAGGGCACGAACGAGTAGGGATCGCTGTCGATTGCGGACTCGACGCCCAGTTCGACCGCCGTGCCGGCTCCGCCGTCGGGGTTGTTGGCGGCCTCGAAGGGACCGAACGCCGCCTTGATGGTTGGGGATCCGCCAAACGGGAACTTCACCAGGTCGCCCAGCAGCGCGCCACCCGGCCCATACGCCTCTTCGCCGGTCATCGGGTTGATGTTGGTGTTCTGGAAGAGCACCTTGAGGTTGCCGTGGCGCGAGATCCTGGCCTCGGCGGGCCCGGTCGCCTCTGCCGATGGTCCTCCCGAGGACACCGACGGAAGTTCGCCGAGCAGCGTCGTGACCTGGCCGCTGGGCGTGACGCGGTCGATCGCGCCCGAGTCGTCCAGGCAGGACGGCTCGTTTCCATCGGTGCAGGTCGCCGGCGCGGCTCCGTCGCCGGAGAGCGCGACGATCAGGCTGCCGTCGGGGGCCAGCGTGATCTTCTTGGGCTGGTTGAGACCCGTTGCGATCGTCTGCACTTCGGCTTCGGCCGGGCCGTGGCCCGGAGGCACGCGGTGAAAGTGGCCATGGCCGTGGCGGCGCCGGCCGAACGGGCCTTCGTGTCCGGAGCCGGAGGAGCCGCTGGGGCCGCCGGGGCCCGAGCCATAGCCGCTGTAGCCGGAGCCGTGCGAGGAGTGATCGCGTCCCTGCGAGGCCCCGGATGACGCGGCGGTCAGTCCGATGAGGAGCCCCGCGAGACCTGCGATGAGCGCGATCGCGGTGGCGAGCCGTCTCGGCCGCCGGCGATCCGGCGCTGCTTTGGACGTGACAACGTGTCTGGTGCGCATATCCCTCTCCTTGGTCGTGGCGCGTTGAAGTGCTGGGCCTGAACGCCGGTCTACCCTCGGCCCGGGCGTGCAAACCCAGGTCGAGCCTAATCGATGATCCACGGAGCGGGGCGGCACGCCAGTAGACTGGTGCCTCGCTGCGCCTGTAGCTCAGCTGGATAGAGCGTCGGTCTACGGAACCGAAGGTCGGGGGTTCGAATCCCTCCGGGCGCGCCAATCTTTCGCGGTCAAACTTCGGCCCTAAGCCAGCGGGGTCGACGTTTGGCCGCTTTTGGGCACGCCTCGGCGCCCCAGGGCCGTCGTCGTCTGACGGGCGGCGGATGGTCGGGCGGGTCATGTGAGCAGTCCGCCGCGGTCTCCGTCATTGGCCGCGTGCAACGGAAACCCTCGGACGACGGAAAGGTCTCCTCACTTGCTGTCTCCCGCGGGCGCGTGGCAAGGTCCTTCCTAGCTAGTACCGGAACCTCACCCGCCAGGATTTGTTGTTGGCCAGCAGGCCGACCAAGGCCACCCTGACCTCAATGTTGTCGCCGGGCGCCGCGACGCCAGAGCCCGTGCTGTTTGCGCAGCTGCCGTTGGACGTGGCCGTGACCGTGCAGCCGAGCAGGGTCCGGCCGGTCGTGTTGTCGATCGCCGAGACGGTTGCCGTTTCTGCCCCAAGCAGGCGGGCGTTCGTGTCGGCGAACAGGTTGCTCACCGTGGCGCCGTTCGCGGGTGTGGGCCCGGCGAGCAGCGGGCTTGCCGAGAAGCCTTGGCTTTTCGGCGGGCAGTAGCTCGAGCCCGGCAGGGCGATCCCTGTGTAGGACAGGCAGTAGCCACTCTGCACGCCGTTCAGGCTCGCGAACGTGGCAATCGCCGCGTTGCCGGCAGCCCCCTGGGCGCCCGTTGCGCCGGTCGCGCCGGTGGCTCCAGCTGCGCCGGCGTCGCCGGCCGCGCCGGTCGCGCCGGTAGCTCCCATCGCGCCGCTTGCGCCCGCGGCGCCGCTTGCGCCGGCGGGCCCTGTGGCCCCTTCTTCGCCCCGGGCGCCCGCGGCTCCCGTTGGCCCCGCCGCTCCGGTTGCGCCCATCGCTCCGGTCGCCCCCATGGCGCCGGTAGCGCCGCTTTCACCCGTCGAGCCGTTTGAGCCCGTGGCGCCCGTCGCGCCCAAGGGCCCGGTCGAGCCCGTGACTCCCTGGGTCCCCGGTTGGCCAGTGGGCCCAGTGGCGCCCGTGGGTCCCGTCGCTCCTGTCACTTCCGGGGCGCCGGTCGACCCGGTTGGCCCCGTGGCCGAACCTGATTCGGGTGTGACCGAAAGCTGGCTGGTGGTGCCGACGCTTGGATCGTGCGCCGAGTCTCCTTCGTAGTCGCCGCTGACCGTCTGATCGCCGGCGGTGCTCGGCGAGTAGGTGACGGAGCATGCAGCTTCCACTCCTTCGGTGGGCGTGAGCGTGCAGGTGGTGGCTTTGAACGCGCCGCCGCCGCTCGCTGAGAAGGAGACCTGTCCGCTGGGAGTGCTCGCGCCGCTCGCCGCCGGGTCGTCGACGGTCGCGGTGCAGTTCGCGGAGCCCCCGACCGGAATCGATTCCGGCGCGCAGCTGACATGCAGGGACGTGGCGTCCGACAGGAAATCCTCACGGAATCCTGTGGCGACAATTTCACTGTGTTCGTTGTACCACGGGAAGGTCTGCACGAGAGCTCTCCCCGACTCTTGCGCATCGTCGGGAAACGTGACCTCATACGAGCTGACAGCGCCGAACGAGAACGGGGTGTTCGTCGGGCTGGATTCACCGGGGCTGGGGCAGTGGGCGATATTGCCGGGGCTCTGTTCGAAGGTGAAGCCCCCCAGCAGGCCGACCGGGCGGTCAGGACTGAGCTCGTCCTGCCCCGTGATGACTTCTCCCGTCCCGAGCGTGATCGTGTAGCTCTCGGAGAACGAGGTTACTTCGCCTGAACGCGGCGGATGGTTGGGCACGGTGATGTCCTCGGGTCCGAAGGTCACCGTTCCACTCCCCGTGAATTTGCCCAGGTAGGGGTAGAGTTCGCTCGTGGCGTGACGCTTATGCACGCTGCCGACCGTCCGAAAGCCGAAGCTGCTTTCCCCAGAGGGATTGCAGGCGGCATCGAAGAATTCGGTGTGCTCGCCGTTGAATGTGCTGGTCGAAAGTTCATAGCCCGTGAGGACCGCCCGGGCACTGGCCGAGCTCGTCATCGGCAGGACCAGACAGGTTGCAAACGGAATCGATGCGAGCGCGAGCAGCCGCGTGGTTCGTCCCGTAGGGCTTCCAGCTTTTCGTCCGATCCGCATTCTCGTTCCCCTCGTGATTGTGCCGTCGTGGCCAATGCTGCGTCGCGTCGGCTCTGCCAGTGGCTGGACCGACGGCAACCTAGGTTCGGGGCGTTCGCGCTGTCAAGCGGTGAATCCCGTCTGTCACAGGAGGAGGCTCTTGCCCGCGGTCAGTTCGAGGGCGCTAAGCCGCCAGCTTCGGCATGACCTCGGCCGCAATCAGCGCGATGTGGTCGGCGTCGTCCAGGTCGATCACCTGCAGGTATGAGCGAGAGGCGCCCGCCTGGCGGTATTCGTCCAGTCGAGCGACGACCTCGTCGGGCGTGCCCGCCGCGCCCCAGCTGCGCAGATCCTCGAGCTCGCGCCCGATTCGGGCGGCGCGGCGCTCAAGCTCTGACGGATCGCTCGCGCAGCAGACGGTTACCGCGTGTGAGCAGATGAGCGAGTCGGGGTCGCGACCGGCGGCTTCACACGCCAACCGTGCCCCCGCGATTCGTTCACCGGTGACCTCGACGGGGGCGAACGGGACGTTGAACTCGCTGGCGAACCGCGCCGCCAGCGCCGGGGTCCTTCGCGGTCCCAGGCCACCGACGATCAGCGGCGGGTGCGGGCTTTGCGCGGGTCTGGGCAGCGCTGGGCTCTCGCTGAGGCGGTAGTGAGCGCCGTCAAAGGAATAGCGCTCGCCGGGCGGAGTCGTCCAGAGCCCGGTGAGAATCGCGAGCTGCTCCTCGAGGCGATCGAAGCGCTCGGCCAGTGGCGGGAACGGGATCCCGTACGCGACGTGCTCGGCTTCGAACCACCCCGTCCCGAGGCCCACCTCCACGCGCCCGTCGCTCATCGCGTCGACCTGTGCGATCGCGACGGCGAGCGGTCCAGGGAGCCTGAACGTGCCCGACGTCACCATCGTCCCGAGGCGGATCGTCGTGGTCTCGCGCGCCAGCGCGCCCAGCGTGACCCACGAGTCGGTCGGGCCCGGGGCGCCGGAGCCCTCTTTGATCCTCAGCAGGTGGTCGGAGCGAAAGAACGCATCGAAGCCGTGCGCCTCGGCGGCGAGCGCCATCGCGAGCTGCTGCTCGTAGGTCGCCCCTTCCTGGGGCTCGACGAAGATCCGCAGCTCCACGCCGCGAGATGATTGCAGGGTGCCGCTAGCCGTGAAAGGTGAGCGTGGCCGACGCCTTGGAGTTGCCGTGGCCGGTGTGCGGAACGAAGCCGACGCGCAGCTTGAGCCTGAGCCGTCGCGAGCGCTGAGCGCGCTGGATGCCCCTGCTCGTGAGGTGCACCGTCAGCGTCATCCTGCCCGCCTTGGAGGTGCGCTTGAAGAGCGTGTGCATGTCCCGGCCGCTGAGCGAGAGGCGCCCAGCGGCGGGAGCGAGCACGGTGATGATCGCCCTGTTGCCGGTCGTTCGGTGGGCGATTATTTCCACGGGACAACCCGACACGGCGATCTTCGTTTTGGCGTTCGTCTTCGCCCCGCTCTGGGCGATCAGCGTCGTGGCCGCCGCCAGGCTGGCGCGACAGAGGTTCGCGTTGGCCGACAGCAGCGAGCGGGGGCCGACGGGGAGGGTTACGACCGCACTCGAGATCGGCGCGTCCGGAAGGGTTTCGAATTTCGATGAGATGACGCCGGACTTGATCTGTGTGTGGCCGACGAGCACGACCTCCACGCCGTCAGCGCGCAGCACGAGGTCGAGGTCGGGGAAGCCCGCGCCGCCACGAGAAACGAGGTAGGCGGGGCCCGTGAGCTTGTCGGGCAGCACCGGTGTGGCGACCGTGGCGCTGCCAACCTGCGCGGTGCTCGGGCATGTTCCCGGCGGCGGCCCGGCTTCGAACTGCGCCACCGGGCACGCCTTCTGCAGCGTCGTCAGGCGCGCGGGCAGCTGCTTTGGCAGCGTGATCAGCGCCTCGCGGATGTTCGCCTGGTGAGCGCCCTGGGTGATCCTGGTTTCGATGCTCGCGCCGTTTGCTTTGGTCGCGTGCGCACCGGTCGAGAGGCTGAGGGCCGGCTTGAAGCTCAGACCGCCACACCCGGCGATCGCGAGCGGGCTCGACACGTTCTGTGAGCCGTTCATCGTGGAGTCCAGCGCGGATTCGGTCGCGAGCGGGCCACAGCTGGTCGGGTTGAAGAGAAAGCCCGCCCGGTTGACCGCGACGCTCACGCTGCGCAGGCGCAGCGGCACGCCCTTGAAGATCGTCGGCAGCACGGCCGTCGCCGTCACGCGCGCGCTGTAGAGGCCGATACCGATCGCCGCGCGCGTGACGACGGTCCCGAGGTTGAACGGACCCGCCACGGCCGGCACGGCGATCGAGAGGCCGTAGGGCGCTCCGCCGTAGGGCCCCGTGAGGCTGACCGAGCCGGAGAAGGTGTAGGGCTCGGGCCCGCTGCCGGCCGCCACCGTTGCTGTGCCGATCTGGCTACTCGCCGGACAGCTGCCCTGGGCGGCCAGCGGTTCGGGGCACAGCGGCACCGACGGGATCGCCCCGAGGAGTCCCGCCGGCAGCGTCGCCGAGACGCGCTGCAGATACTGTTGGCCGTCACCTCGCGAGAGGGTGAACGTGTAGTTGGTGAAGGCGCCTGCGTTCGCCGAGGAATCCGAGGTGGACTGCGCAAGCGCAAAGGGTGGCGGGGAAGATGCGCAGCCGGTCGTGGTGAAGGGATTGGCGCTCAGCCACGCGCTCGTACCGGTGTAGGGCGTGAAGACGGCGTTGGAAGGCGAGTTGCCGCACAGCAGCGGGTTTG
Source organism: uncultured Solirubrobacterales bacterium (assembly GCA_963749385.1). Classification (GTDB taxonomy): domain Bacteria; phylum Actinomycetota; class Thermoleophilia; order Solirubrobacterales; family Solirubrobacteraceae; genus Palsa-744. The sequence continues at coordinate 45,495 of CAVVMI010000010.1, read as the reverse complement.
CGACGGGCGCGAGCGCGCCGCCGTCGAGCTTCAGCGCCAGCGAGCTGAAGGGAAGCTGCGGGTTTTCGGTGAACGTCACTTCCAGCTGACCGGTGCTCGGATTGGGTTCGACGAGGCCTTTCAGCCTGAGCGACACGCCCAGCGCGCTCTCGGCGTCAACGTAGAGCGTGTAGGGAGGGCCGGTGATCGAACCGCCGCCCGGGCTTGCGAGGTAGACGTTGCCCGCCAGCGACCCCGGCGGCAGGTCCGTTTCGATCCCGATCGTGCCCACCTTCGAGGCGGCGGGACATGTCACTGGTTCAGTTGTCCCGATCGCTATCTGGCCCGCGGTACAGGCCTGCAGCCCGTTGGCGGCGGACGGGTTGAGCGTCATGCCTTCCGGAAGCAGCAGGCGTACGTCCCTGATGTCTGCCGTGTTGATCTGCCCCGCCGCCGGATTCTGGGCGACGGTCAGTTGGGTCGTCGCGCCGTCGGGCTCGTCGGACTGCGATGTTTCCGGCGTGACGGTCGCGCTGGGCGCAAACGGGACGCCTTCACAGCCTTTGACGCCGACGGGCGTGTGGGTCTGCGTCCGCGATGTCTGTCCTTCCCAGGATTCGACTTCCAGGAAGGATGTGGTCGTGCTCGAGCACACCGACGGGAGCGTGAGGAAGTTGCCCTGCCCCGCGTTGCCGTTGAAGATCAGCTTTGACTTCAGCACCGACAGCGGCACTTTCACACCGAGGACTTCACCTTCCCGGGGCACGTTGCGTATTTCGAAGTACTCGTGGTAGTCGGTGTTCCAGCTGACGTGACCTTCGAGGAAGATGTGAACGTTGACGAGCGGTTCGAGCGCCACGATGATTCCGAAGTCCAGCGGCAGCCCGGGTGGCTGCTGCAGGTCATAGACAGTGCCTGGGAGCGTCAGGTTGCCCGCGCCGTCGAAGACGGTCAGCTGGTTTTCGCCCACCTTCGTGTTCGCCGGGCACGAGCTGGCGTTGAAGGAGGCGATCGGGCACTGCGGGAGCGCCTGCGGATCGGCCGCGAGACCAGGCGGCAGGTCGACGCGGATGTTGCGCACCTGGCCTTCGGGTTCTTCGCCGAGCAGCCCTTTGTGATGGTTGAATTCAAACGTCGTGATCCCGAAGGGGGGATGGCCGGCGGCCTGGGTGAAGAACGCTGGGGGCGCGCTGGAATAAAGGCAGGACGACGTAACGCACGTCCCGGCTTCGAAGTTCTGTTCCTGCACGCCGAACGCACCTTGCGCATGGGGCGCGTCGAAAGAGAGCGCCGCGCAGCACAGGGCCACAGCGCCCAAGACCAGGCGCAGCATGCGGGTTCTATGGGTGGTGGGAGCGCTCATCGTCCGTGATCTCGCTGACCGTCCTGCCAGCGTCGCATGCGAAAGGGATGCGCTGGTGAGGCCTGGTCTTGTTCTCACAATCTGTTTACACGTACCCGTTTTCGGTCGCTTCACTCCGAGGAGCGACGAATGGGCCGCGCCGGCGGTCGCGCGGGCGGGCCCGCGAGGGCTTGCCAGGCGCCGCGCGGCTCGCTACGGTGCCGCCGTGCACCGGGCAGCCGCGAACACGATCAGCCGGGGAGCGCTCGGGTGAGGCGTTCGGGCTGGTCGGTGATCGCCGCCTACGCGCTGGTGTGCGCCGCGACGCAGTCGCTGTGGCTGACGTTCGCGGCGATCACGACCGAGACCGCGCGCCACTACGGCGTCTCGGTCGGCGCGGTCGGATGGCTCGCGGAGATCTTCCCGCTGCTCTACGTGCTGCTCGCGATCCCGGCCGGGATTCTGCTCGATCGCTGGTTTCGCCCTGTGCTGGCCGCGGGTGGCGGGATGGTCGCGCTCGGAGGGCTGGTTCGCCTGGGCGGTGACACGTTTGCCTGGGTGATGGCCGGGCAGGTCCTCGTCGCGGTGGCTCAGCCGGTGGTGCTGAGCGCGGTCAGCAAGCTGGCAGGGGATACCTCCCGCTCGAGCAGCGCGCGAGCGGGATCTCGGTGGGATCGGCGGGGAGCTTCGTCGGGATGCTCGTCGCGCTGCTGCTCGGCCCGACGCTCGGCGGTCACGATCACATCGAGCGACTGCTCGTGGTCCAGGCGATCCTCGCGCTGATCCCCGCGGGCGCACTGGGGCTCGTGCTGCGCCGTGCCGGTCAGGAGACCGACGAGCACGCGGCGATCGCGGGCAACGCGGCGCGCACACTGTGGGCGATGCCCTCGATGCGCACGATGTGCGGGCTCGTGTTCCTGGGGTTTGGCATCTTTGTGGCGCTTGCCACCTGGCTGCAGACGTTGCTCGAACCGGCGGGCGTCTCCGAAACAGAGGCCGGGGCGCTGCTCGTCGGGATGATCGTCGCGGGCGTGGTGGGCTGCGCGGTCCTGCCGTCGCTTGTGGCGCGCCGCGAAACCGAGCGCTCGTTCATGCGCGCGGCGGTGACGGCCGGAGCGGGAGGCTGCGTGCTGCTGGGCGTCGTTCCCTGGCTTGGCGCGCGCGCCGCCGTGCTCGTCGTGATCGGCCTGTTCCTGCTCCCGGCGCTGCCGATCATTCTCACCGCGACCGAGCGCCTGGCGGGACCGCTCGCGGGCAGCGCCGGCGCGATCGTCTGGATGGCCGGCAACCTCGGTGGGCTGGTGATCGCGCTGATCGTTCAGGTGCTCGTGCACGAGCCGCTGGCGGCGTTCCTGACGATGGGCGGCGTGTGCCTGCTGGGCCTCCCACTGGCCGCCCGCCTGAGGCCGCCGGCCGGCGAGCGGGTCGACGGCCAGTCGGCGCCGGCCACCGTCGGCTGAGCGGGCGCCTGCCCGCCCGGCTAGCCGTACTTCGCAAACGCGGTCACCCAGTCGCCGGCGATCAGGCGCTGGGCTCGCGAGAGCGACATCTTCCCGCCGCACACCATGCGGTTCAGCGTGCGCTCGAGGTGGTCCTTGGGATTGAGGTAGAAACCCGCGGGAACGCTGTAGTTGGGCTCCGGCCAGAGGTTGCGCGGATCGTTGACGGCGCCGCCGAGCTCCAGCGGCACCTGGTGGTCGTACTCATAGGCGGACGTCGCGAGCCTCGTCGCCGTAGGCCGCGATGCTCGCGAGCTTCTCGGGCTCGGTGACGGACTCTGGAGGCCGCACCGTGGAGGTCCAGCCGCTGTGGCAGATCGTCGAGCCGATGTCCGCCTGCGTGACCGATGGGTTCAGCGCGCCGGGCGTGCAGTGCGGATCGGGGAGGCTGTAGAGACCGGAGCCCCTTGCATGGCAGCTGTCGCGCGGCGGCTGGGGCTGCACGACGTGCGCGCTCGCGCTGGAGTACGCGAGGCCGTTCGGCGCCGTGGAGCTCGCGATCGCGAAGGCCGGCGCGGCGACGGCGAGCGCGAGCAGGCCGGCGGCGATCGATCGCATCACGCTCATATCCGACGAAGCACGCGGGATGAGACGATGTTGCGGCGCGGCCGGTGATGGGTGCTCGGTTGCAGAGCGTCCCGCGCCCATCGCGATACGGGCCCTATGCGGCCCGACATCTGGTAGGTATTCACCGAACAACGTCGACGATGGAGGTGATGGGCCATGGCAAGCGTGGACACGATCTCGCTTGAGAGCAGCTTCGGAGACCGTCTGGTGCGCCCGGGGGACGCCGACTACGACAGCCGCCGTGCGGTGTTCAACGGGATGATCGACCGCCGGCCGGTGCTGATCGCGTGCTGTGAGAGCACCGCCGACGTCGTTGCCGCGGTCGACTTTGCGCGTGACAGCGGGCTCGTGGTGGCCGTGCGCTCCGGAGGCCATGCTGTCACCGGACACGGAACCTGCGACGACGGGATCGTGATCGACCTGCGCGGGCTCGACAGCGTGCGGGTCGATCCCGGGCAGCGGGTCGCGCGCGTGGGAGGGGGAGCCACGTGGGGGGCGCTCGACGCGGCGACCCAGGAGCATGGGTTGGCGGTGACGGGCGGACGCGTTCCGGGCACGGGTGTCGCGGGCCTGACGCTCGGCTCGGGCAGTGGCTGGATCGAGCGAAAGTACGGCCTCACGTGTGACAGCCTGCGTTCGTGCGAGGTCGTGACCGCGGCGGGCGAGGTCGTCACCGCGAGCGCGAGCGAGAACCCGGAGCTCTTCTGGGGGCTGCGCGGCGGCGGCGGGAACTTCGGCATCGTGACGAGCTTCGAGTTCGACCTGCACCCGGTCGGCCCGATGATCTACGGCGGCATGCTCATGCATCCCGCCGAGCGCGGGGTGGAGCTGCTGAAGCTGCTGCGGAACTTCATGGAGTCCGCGCCGGATGAGATCAACGCGGCGGTCGCGTTCATATCGGCGCCCCCCGAGGAGTTCGTGCCCGAGCCGGTTCGCGGCCAGCCGGTCGTCGGCCTGCTCGTTTCCTACACGGGAGATCCCGAGGAGGGCGAACGGGCGCTCGCGCCCCTGGTCGAGTGGGGCCCGCCGGCGGTCGCGATGGTGGCGACGATGCCCTACCTCGCGCTGCAGGGTCTGCTGGAGCCGGGCAATCCCGAGGGGATGCGCAACTACTGGACGGCCGCCTTCGTCGAGCTGCCCGACGAGGCCTGCGAGGTGTTTGCGCGCTATGGCAACGCGCGGCCCTCGCCGATGGCGCAGGCGATCGTCGTTCCTGGAGGCGGGGCGATCGCGCGAGTGGACGACGACGCGATGGCCTTCGGACAGCGGCGTGCGCCGTTCAACGTGCACATCCTGTCGATGTGGCCCGACCCGGCAGAAGACGAGACCTGCATCTCGTTCACGCGCGAGTTCGGCGCGGCGATGAAGCCGTTCATGCGCGGGGGGGCCTATCTGAACTTCATCGGCGAGGAGGGCGAGTCGCGCGTGCGCGAGGCGTTCGGCCCCGAGAAGTACGCGCGGCTGCAGGCGCTCAAGCAGCAGTGGGACCCGACGAACCTGTTTCGCCTCAATCAGAACGTGCCACCGCCTCAGGGCGCCAGCTAGCGTTCTGCCGTCGGTCGCAGGCAGCGGTTGCGGCGCTCGTGGAGGTGGCTCCCCGTATAGCTGGCAGGAAGGGCGTGTCTCTGGCAAACTCAACCGCCTGACAGTTCACGACGGTCGGCGCGCGAAAGGACCATGATGCTCGATCCAGGGGACCCTCGAGTGAAGGAGGCCGCGGCGGAAGCTGATCGACTGGCTATCCAGGTCGAGGCGAGCCACGGGCTTCAGCCCATCTACGATCGTCTCGATTCCCTTATCGAGTCAGCCGAATCCGAGGGCCAGCGAGCGGAGGACCTGTTGCCGATGGGTGTAGAGCCCGGGCTCGGGTTCTCGCTGCGCCAGAAGCGCGATGGTCGCACGCTGTGGGCGGCCGTTGCGCAAGCTGGAAGGGACAGGTTGTGCGATCCCGAGGGTGAAGTGAGCAATCTGCTCAGCGGCAAATCCGGTCACGCCGGGACCGCCGCGCTCATCGGCAGCGTGCTGGTCGCCCTCGGGCTGTCCGCAATGGCGCTGCCGATCGCGACGGCGGTGGTCGCGCTCATCCTGGCGTCCGGGCTTAAGGGGTTCTGTGAATGGACGGCCTCGCCCGCCGATGAGCCTGCACGAGCTTAGGCGGCGCCTGGAGCTCGCCGAGCTGAAACCACACACGCTCTCCCTGCAGGGCGACGTCCAGGGCTTGCTGAACGTCGCCTCATGGGGTGCGAGCGGGTTCTTGGCCGAGCTGTGGGGCGAGCGGGTGCAGGGCAGCGATCTGCTGGGAAGCGAGCGCTGGCCTGAGTGGGCGATCGAGAGCTACGAGGAACTTGATGGCGACGAGCGCCTTGAAGTGCTCGGGATCGTCGGCTTCTTGGCGCACGAGGTCACCCACCGCGTCGATCTGCTGTGCACGCCCTTCGGGGTCGGCTTCCAGGGGCGCGCGTGCATGGAGTTCATCGGCCTGCAGAATGATTTCGGTGAGATCCTCGGCGAGCTCAAGAGCTCGGCTGAGAACCGTCCTCTCCGAGACGTGGAGCGAACGAGCGATGCGATGAGCGTCAACGTGGGTCCGGCTGCGCTGAAGGCGCGCGTCAGGTACTTCGACGCGCTGCGCGGCGCGCCACCCCGCTACGTGGGGGCGGGCTGGTTTGATGACACAGAGCCGCTGCGCCTCCTCGGCCAGTCGCTGGAGAAGGTCCTCGTCCACGAAGCGGTTGCGTCCGTGGCGCTGCCAGGGTCTCAGGGCCTGTACCTGCGACCGCTCACGATCCTGGAGGGGCGGGCTGTGGCGGTTGCCGCGCTGAACCTGTTCAACCGGCTGGGCCGCGGTGAGCTGGCTGCGTCGGAGGTGGCCGCCTACATGCGGGGCTTCTACGGCTCGCGCGAGGCCTTCCCCGACTATGTGTTCTTGCTCGACCTCTACGCGGGCCTGTGGGGGTCGACGAGCTTTCCGCAAGCGATTGAGCACAGGGGGCCTCAGTGGCTTGGCCAGGCGCTGATGATCACGATCGTCATCGGCTGGTATGCGCTGCACGCACCTCCGTATCGCAAAAGCCTCGGCGAGGACGCCGCGTTTGCCGACTCAAGCCCTGTCATACGCCTGATCGTGGCCCTGCGCGAGTTCGAGGACGCCGTCACCTCGGGCGCCGGCTTCGGGACCGGGGCTGAGTTCCTGGATGCGATCGACACGGGCGATCGCGCTGCCGGTGCGGGCCTGCAGCCCGTCGGCGACGCGGTGAGGTTCAGCGCTGAATATGCGCAGGGCATACGCCACAACAACTCCAAGCTGAACGCTCACCAGCCGCTGCGTGAGCACTTCGATCTGGTGCTGGCGGCGCAGGAACGCCAGCTGCGGGCCCGGTTTGCCAACGGCTACGCGTCCCAGCTCGGGCTTCCTGAGTGGGGTGACCTTCGCTGGGGGCTGAACAGCGCGTCGGTCGACGACGTGCTGTTCGGGCCGAATCCCGATCGCCCGCCGGAGGTGGACGCGTGGTTTGGCCTGCGCGAGATGCTGCTGTTCCGCTACGCGCGTCCACCAGGGTTCTGGGATGACCTGGACGACTACCTGCGTGTCACGACGATCTTCGGGCGCTGCCCGCAATGTGAGGAACCGTCGGTCGCTCACGAGGTGATTCCCACCGGCACGAGGGCCGTGTCGGTGGAGTGCCCAGAGGGCCATTCCTTTGAGGTCGAGCTCGACAGCGCACAATGGCTCGCGACCGAGCATCAGTGACGCAGATGTCCGCCTCGGCGCCTCGCGGGCGGGTCTTCAAAAAAGCCGGCGACCGGACTCGAACCGAGTGACCCCCGCTTTACAAGAGCGGTGCTCTACCAACTGAGCTACGCCGGCCTGGAGGCGATCGTATCCGACGGCGCGCGCTGCGCCGACGGGGCGATCGCTAGGCCTTCTGCGCTACGGCCTGATCGGGATCGGCGAGCACCGGTTCGCCGTTGCGGTGCTCCTTGGAGCGGTACATCGCGACGTCGGCCTGCTTGACGAGCTGGTCGGCCGTCGGGGTGCCGCCGTTGGTCCATGCGACGCCGATGCTGGCGCTCAGCTCGACCGGGCCGGTGGAGAGCTCGAAGGTTCCGCAGAGCGCGTCGCGGATGCGGGTGGCGACCTGCATGGCCGCGTCGGGGCCGGGGATGGAGCGCAGGAGGATCAGGAACTCGTCGCCGCCGAGGCGTCCGACGTCATCGTCGCTACGGCTTACGACGCGCAGGCGGTCGGCGATCTGCACGAGCACCTCGTCGCCGGCGGCGTGTCCCATCGTGTCGTTGACCGGCTTGAACTTGTCGAGGTCGACATACACGACGGCGGTGTTGTTGTCTTCGTCGCGCTCGAGCTCCTGCTGCAGGCTGCCGAGGATCGACTGGCGGTTGTGGCAGCGCGTGAGCGCGTCGAACGTGGCTCGTTTCTCGAGCTCGCGCCGCGCGCGGGCACTGTCTGTGATGTCGAGCACGCAGGTGATCGCGCCGTTGACCTCGCCGTTGGGGCGCAGCAGCGCGCGGATGCTCATCAGCGCGCGACGCCAGGTGACCGGCGGCAGGATCATGTCCACCTCGACGTCCTGGTCGATGCCCTCGTCGAGCACGCGCGCGAGCGCGGTTTCAAGGTCCGTCATGCCGTCCTCGGTGAGCGTCGTCAGCAGCGACCGCAGCGTGGCGGCGGGCGTCTCGTCGGCCGCCGTCGCGGCGCCCGCGAGCTCGCCCTCGACGGCGCCCGCGTAGGCGAACCATGCATGATGTCCAGCAGCCTCGCGTTGTTGTAGACGACCGTGCGCTCGGTGTCGACCTGCAGCAGGCCGACCGGCATCGCGTCGGTCAGGCGGTGCAGCAGCTCCTCGCGCTCCTGCAGCGCTTCCTGGGCCGCCATCTCCGCGGAGACGTCGATGATCTCGATCAGCACGTGGTTGGCATCGGGCTGGTTGAGGAAGTTGTGCAGGGTCGTGTCCACCCACAGCCAGCTGCCGTCCTTGCGCTTGCGGCGCACACGGCTCTGCTGGTCGCGGTGCGTCGAGAGCATGGCAAGCCAGCCCTCGACCGCTCGGCCCTGGTCCTCGGGATGGATCTGGTCGAGCACTGAGTTGCCCACCAGTTCCTCCGCCGTGTAGCCGAACATCTGCGTGAACGCGTCGTCGACCTCGACCACCTTCGCGCCCTCGTCCTCGATCAGCGTGGAGAAGCGCGGCGCGGCGGGCGGAAGCTCGTCGGCTCGCCACCTCGTCATCGGCGAACTCGTCGCTGGGGATCACGCCCGAGCAGCACGTCATGGGAGGCGCGCAGGTCCAGGAAGTGCAGGGTCGTCCAGTTCGACGGCTTGCTGAGCATCCGCACGTCGCCCTTGGCGGCTGTCCGCCTTCGACGACTTCCCGCCACAGCTCGACCACGATTTTGCGATCGGCGGCCACGACGGAGTCGATCACCGCTCGGCCCTCGATCGCCGACTGGCCCCACAGCGCGACGCTCCGGGCATCGGCACGATCAGGCCGTTGCTCGGAAGGCGCGCCACCTCGCGTCGGGGTGCTCGCGCAGCAGCGCTTCGGCCGCGTACTCGACCGCCTTGCCCGGCTTTCCGCTCGTGTAGACGTCGCTGGAGCTGCCGTTGTCAGACGCGTGGGCCGAGGCTGCCGGCGGGGCCGAGTCGGCGTGCGCGCCAGCCTCGTCGGTCGGCTCGCCGCCGTCCTCCGGGCGCTCTGCCGGCGCGGGCGCGCTGGTCTGTTGGTGATGCCCTGCAACGGTCTGCGCGTCGTCGTCGCCCGCGTGCGCCGGCTGCTCGGCCTGCGGCTGGGGCTCGGTCTCGGCCTGCTGCTCGAGCTCAGCCTGCTGCTGGAGTTGGGGCTCTTCCTGCGCGTGCTCCTCGCCAGGCTCCTGGGCGACGCCGCGGGCACGGCGGGGGCGGGCCAGTGGCGATCTCATCGCGGGCACCCCGCGTGCGCGGGCGTCGGAAGTTTGGGGGGCGTGGGGGTCATCTGAGGCTGCGTGTGTGGATTGCTCGAAGGCTTGCTGGCGGGATCGGCTGCCGGGGACGGCGGTTTGAGCGCGCGCGCGCGGCGTGGACGGTTTGTCCAGGCGCGCGAAAGCGTTTAGTGGGGCTCACACCGTTGTGGTAGAGCCCGCTCAGCGGGAGTCGATCGACACCCTGCGCGCGCGCAGCGAGCGGCCGGTCGTGCCCGACGTCGGGTCGGCGGCCTCCTCGGCGGCGCCTTCGGAGGCGTTCTCGGCGGGCGCCGGGAAGCCATGCGGAGGCCAGCTGTCGAGGAATTCTTCGGCTGCGGTGACGTCGAGCGGCTTTGCGAACAGGAAGCCCTGACCGCTGTCGCACTGCTCCTCCTGCAGGATCGAGAGCTCGTGCTGCTGCTCGATGCCCTCGGCTAGCGTCTCGATCGAGAGCGCCTTGCCGAGCTGCACGAGCGTGTGGATGAGCGTCTCCCCCTCCGGGTTGTCCTTCAGGCGGGAGATGAAGGAGCGGTCGATCTTCAGCGCGTCGACGGGGAACTGCTGCAGGTGCGCGAGCGAGGAGTAGCCGGTGCCGAAGTCGTCGATCGCTATGCGCACTCCGAGCTCCTTGATCGCGGCCAGCCGACGGGCGGTCTCTTCGGCGTTTCGCATCAGCGTCGTCTCGGTGATCTCGAGCGTCAGACAGCTGGCCTCGAGGCCGCTCTCGGCCAGCGCGCTCTGCACGTTGGCTACGAGCTCGTCGCTGTCGAGCTGGCGGCCGGAGACGTTGACGGCCATGCCGATGGGATGGCCGTGTCCGACCACTTGCGCGCCTGGCGGCAGGCCTCCTGGAGGATCCAGTGCCCGACCGGGGAGATCAGGCCCGTTTCCTCGAGCACGGGGATGAATTCGTTCGGCTGCACGATTCCGCGTGCGGGGCTGCGCCAGCGCAGCAGCGCCTCCATGCCGGTCGGGCGCATCCCGCGCAGGTCGAACGTCGGCTGGTAGACGAGGAAGTACTCCTGCCTGCCGAGCGCGTCGCGCAGGTCCATCTCGAGCTCGAGCTGCACCTGCACGGCGTCCCGCATGCCCGACTCGAACATCGATGTAGCGATCCTTGCCATCCCACTTGGCCCGGTGCAGCGCGATGTCGGCGTCGCGGAGCATCTCCTCGGCGCGATGTGCGGTCGCCGAGGGCGATCCCGACGCTCGCGGTGATCGTCACGCGGGTCGCTGCGGCGCGGCAGCTCGAACGGCTCGCTCGAGCGCCTGCAGCACGCGCTCGGCGATCAGCTCCGGTCCGGCGGCCAGCGAGAGCTCCTCGGCGATCACGACGAACTCGTCGCCGCCGATGCGACCGAGCGCGTCGGTGTCGCGCACGACGCCGTCCAGGCGCGCTGCGACCGCCGCAGGAGCTCGTCGCCGGCGCCGTGGCCGAGGTGTCGTTGATCGTCTTGAAGTTGTCGAGGTTGACGAGCAGCGCCGCGACCGGGGCCTGGTGGCGGCGCGAGCGCATCAGCATCTGCTCGCCGCGGTCGAGGATCAGCGTTCTGTTGGGCAGCCCGGTGAGCGGGTCGTGCGTGGCCATGAAGGCGAGCTCTTCCTGGCGGTGGGGAGCTCCTCGTCGGTGCGCTTGCGCTCCTCCTCGAAGACGTCGCACATGCGCACGAGCGTGATGTCGATGTTCGTCTGCAGGATGTGGATCGCGCGGGCGAGAACCTCGGCTTGGTGCCGAGACGCTCGGCGCTCTCGCTGACCTCCTCGCTGGCGGCGTCGCGCCAGCGCAGGCAGCGCTTGGTGACCTCGTTGAGCCCGATCGCGCGGTGGGCGACGAGCTGACCGAAGATGCTCGCCGACTCCTTTCCCATCGGGCCGGTGGCGCTCGGGTCGACGCCCGACATCCACTGCGCGACGGCGTGGGTCGAGAGCGTGCAGATCCGTTCGAAGCTGGTGCGCACGAGGCTGCCCTCGGGTTCTTCGCCCCATTCGGAGTGGGTTCGCGCGATCGTCCGCTGCAGGACCGCTCCCGATCGCTCGTCGAGCGCTTCGCCGAGGAGGCGAAGTTCCTCCTCAGCGTGGCGGTCGGGCGCCGGGGGCGACCCCCCGTTCGGCGCCTGCTCTGCATCCGTGCTCGTGCGTCGATCGTGGGCCATCTCAGTTGCACGAGTCGGCGAATCTCAAACGCGGCTTGAGTCTGGCTGGCGCGCGTCAACGACTGATGAATGGCTCGGCGATGCCGTTTGCGGCCTCGCGGCGGTGGTCGACCGAGGGCGCGGGGAGGGCCGTGGCGGAGCTAGAAGGAGGCTCGCGCAGGCGCTCGTCGAGCGCGTCGAGCACCGCCGCGGTCGCGGCCTGGGTGTCCATCTGCGAAGTGAGCTCGACGTCGGGCGCGCGGGGGGCCTCATAGGGGGCGTCGATGCCGGTCAGGCCGTTGAGCGCGCCCTCGCGTGCGCGCGCGTAGAGACCCTTTGCGTCACGCCGCTCGCACTCGGCGATCGGCGTGTTGACGTAGATCTCGAGGAAGGTGAGCCCGTCGCGCTCGTGCACTTCGCGCACCTTCTCGCGGCACTGCGCATAGGGCGATACGAGCGCCACGAGCGCGATCGTGCCGGCGTCGGCGAACAGCCGCGCGAGCTGGCCGACCCGCTCGACGTTGGCCACGCGATCGCTGCGACTGAAGCCGAGATCGCTGCACATCCCGTGGCGAAGGTTGTCGCCGTCGAGTTTGTAGGCATAGCGGCCGATCGCGATCAGCTGCGCCTCCACGGCGCCCGCGATCGTGGTCTTCCCGGCGCTCGGCAGGCCCGTGAACCACACGGTCGCGCCATGCTGGCCGAGCGCCTGCCACCGCTGTTCGCGGTCCACCGTCGAGTCCTGCCAGGTCACGTTCGCGCTCAAGGGAGACCTACATTCAATGCGATCAACATAAGAAAGCCGTCAGACGTCAGCGCGCCTGCACGACAGCTCCCATGCTGACAGCAGACGTCAGGATCACCCGACCGCGCGATCCTGGGAGGATGCGCGCCATGAAGCGAGATCCGCTCGTCACGCTGCCCGAAGCGCTGATGGCTGCTCCGCCGAGCACGGGCGCACGCTATCTGCTCGGCCTGGACGGCGGCGCCACGAAGACGCTCGCGGCCGTGCTCGATCTGCGCGACCACGTGCTGCATCTCGGCCACGGCGGACCCAGCAACCTGGACTCGGTGGGCGAGCGCGCGACGGTTGACGCGCTGCTCGGGGCCGTCGACGAGGCGCTCTCGCACGCGGGCATCGACGCGCGCGAGCTCAGCGGGGGGGTGCTCGCGGTCGCGGGCACCGACACCGATGCCATCTCCGCCCATCTGCACCGGGCGCGCGGCGGCACCTGGATCGTCGTGAACGATGTCGTGGCCGCGTGGGCGGCGGCCACGGGCGCCGGTCCGGGCGTGGCGGCGATCTCGGGCACCGGCTCCAACGTGTTCGGCGTCGGTCCGCGGGGCCGCACGTGGCGCGCCGGCGGCTGGGGTCATCTGCTCGGCGACGAGGGCAGCGGCTACTGGCTCGGGCTGCACGCGATCAGCGCGGCGCTGGCGGATCGCGACGGGTCGGGCCCGCCGACGGCGCTCGGCGATGCCGCGATCGCCTTCTTTGACATGCCGAGCATCGAGGCGCTCGCGGTGCGCGTCTACGCGGAGCCGCTGAGCAAGAGCCAGATCGCCTCCTTTGCGATCGAGACCGCCGCGATCGCACGGAATGGAGACGTCGTCGCCCGCGAGCTCTATGAGCGCGCGGCGCGCGACCTCACATCGCAGATCGCGGCCGTGATCGGCGAGACGGGCCTGGAAGGCGATGCGCACGGCGAGCCAGACGGCGACGGCGCCGTCGCGCGGACGTTCCCCGTGGGGCTGATCGGCAGCGCGCTGAAGGCCGGCGATGTGTTCCTGGCGCCGCTGCGGCGCTTTGTGGGGGAGGCGGCGCCGCGGGCGCAGGTGTCGGTCGTTGCGCTCGCGCCGATCGGGGGGAGCCTGCTGCTCGCCGCGCGCGCGTGCGGAGCGGCGGACGCGATCGATCACCGGCTGCTCGCGACGATGCTCGACCCGGCGATCCACGAGACCGCCTGAGCGCCTAGGCCGTCGTGCCGGCGCGGGCCTCGATCGCGGCGCGCCCGCCGATCGCCTGCGCTCCGACGCCGGCCAGGCGCACGGCCGCGGCCGCGTTTGCGAACGCGGCGGCCTGCGCGGGAGCGCGCCGGTCGGCCAGCGCGGCGAAGAACGCGGCCGCGAAGACGTCGCCCGCTCCGAGATCGTCCCGCGCCTCGCCCAGCGGCGCGACCGCCTCCGTGAGCGTCTCTCCGGCGGCGCTGAGGACGGTGGTCGGCCCGTCGCCGGCCGTGATCGCCGCAACCGCGCCCGAGGCGGTCGTGCGGGCGATCATCGCCTCGCACGCGGCGCGCTCTGAACGGCTGAGCACGAGCGCGTCCCAGCGCGCGGGGGCCGGCGATGCGCCCTGCTCGCCCGACAGCGAGACCTCGTCGCCCTCGCGCGCCCACGTCCGCACGAGCCCCTGCGGCGTCAGGCCGACGAAGCGTGTGTGCCCGCGCCAGCTCGCCGGCGTCTCGCGTGCGACGGGCGCGACGTGCGCGATCGCGGTGTCGAGCTCGATCTGGTCGTCGATCGGGCCGGCCCAGGCGAGCAGCCGCTGCACGCGCTGCTCGCCAGCGCCCGAGGTCTGCAGCGTCGTCGTCGCGCCTGCGCTGATCACCCGCAGGGCCAGCTCGGCGGCAAACGGCGCGAGCAGCTCCTCGATCTCGCTCGGCACGCCGCGCGTGAGGATCAGCGTGCGCAACCCCAGCCGGGCGGCCTGCAGCGCGCTGTAGAAGGCGCTGCCACCGGGGCGGCGCGAGCCGTCTGCGAGCACGTCGATCGTGACGTGGCCGACGGCGGTGTAGTCGAAGTGCACGCCGGAATGCAGCGCGGCGCTTGCGCATCTGGAACGATTGCTCACGCAGCGTCCCGCCGCCGGGCGAGTGTGAGCCTTCGGGACACGAACGCTCCTATACCAAATCGAATCGCCGCGACGGCTGTTGTGTCTTGCGCAAGCCCCGATGACCGTGTCCGTCGATCACCCCTGCGAGCACCCCGAGCGGGCGAACCGCGTGTCGCCGGCGAGCGCCGCGCGCGCGCTCGCCCCGTTGCTGGCGATCGTCGGCCTGCTGGCGCTCGCGCCGCTGGCCGTCGCGCGCTCGGCCTATCCGGCGGCGGCGCAGCGCCCGCTGATCACCGTGCCTGCGGCAGCACTCGCGCGCGCCGGGCACGCGCGCGCCCGCAGCGCCGGCAGCGGCGGGACGAGCGCGGCGAGCTCGCGCTCGCAGCCCAAGCACCGGGGAAAGCCGCCGCCGCCCAAACTCCATGGCGACGCCGAGCGCGCGCTGCTGGGCTTTGAAGCGATGCAGCGCCGCTACTACGTGCTGGGCTCGGGTCTGTACGCCGGCGAACCGTTCTCCTATCTGTGGCCCTTCTCGCAGGCCTTCGCGGCGACTGTCAGCCTGGCCAACGTGACCGGCACAGCAAAGATCCCCGGCCTGAGCTCCAAGCTCGCGCGCGAAGTGCACCTGCGCCTCGTCGGCCTGGCCTCCTACCTGGACACGAACAACTCCGAAGCCTCCGAAGGCACGTTCTCGAGCACGCTGGCGGCCTTCGACGGCGAGGTCGCGCCGCCGGTCGGCCCGGGCGGGCCGAAGTACTACGACGACAACGACTGGATGGGCATCGAGCTCGTGCGCACGTACAAGCTGACGCACAAGGCCGCGGCGCTCGGCGACGCCGAGGCGATCATGGCCTTCGAGATGGCCGGCTGGAACCCAGACCTGACGCTGACCTGCCCGGGCGGCATCCCGTTCTCGAACTCAGCGAAAGCACCGAACGCAACACCGTGACCAACGCGCCGGCGACGGAGCTCGCGCTGCAGCTCTACGGGATCACGCACAGCGCGCAGTACCTGCAGTTCGCCGAAATGGACTTCAACTGGGTGCGCACCTGCCTGCTGCAGGCCAACGACCTCTACGCCGACCACATCGGCAACCACGGCGCGGTCGAAAAGACCTACTGGAGCTACAACCAGGGCTCGATGATCGGGGCCGCGACGATGCTCTATCAGGCCACCGGCAACGCGCAGTACTTCAACGACGCGCGCCAGACCGCGGCCGCAGCGATCGCCTACTTCACGCCCAAACGCCTGGAGGAAGAAATCCCCTTCTTCCCGTCGGTCTACTTCCGCAACCTGCTCTACCTCGACGCGCTGACCCACGAAAGCACCGCCACGCGCCTGGCCCAGGAATACGTCAACCACGCCTGGGAACGGCTGCGCCTGCCGACGACACGTTCGTCTATGGCTCGCCGCCCAGCGGCGAGCTGCTCGTGCAGGCCGGGTTCGTGCAGGTCTACGCGCTGCTCTCCTCGCCGCCGAGCACGTACTTCTGACGCGCGTAGGCCGCGCGCACGCGCGCGATGAACTGCTTGGGTGAGCGACGGAAGATCCGCTCGCCCTTGCGCAGCGCGCGCTCGCGCAGGCGCCGGCGGCGGCGCCTGATCACCTTCAGCAGCGTCTTGCGCGCGCGCCTGTCGTCTGCGAACGGCTCGCGGGCGCCGCGCACGCGTTCGGCAAGCAGCGCGAGGTCGTGCTCCTCGCCGAGCACTTCCCCGAGCTCGTCGGCGCGCGCTGCGAGCTTGTGGATCCAGCCCGCCTGAGCGCGGCCGCCGGCGCCGCGACGCTCGAGCATTTCTGCCGCATAGCGCAGATCCTTGACGCGTTTGCGCCACAGGTGAAGCTCGCGCCCATCGGCGCCGCGCCGGCGCGCCCGCGCAAGGCGTCGGCGCCCCTGGCGGTAGAGGCGCTCCAGGCCGGGCTCCGCGGCGGCCATCCCGTCGCCGCCGAGCGACCACTCGCCGACGCTCGCGCGCACGTCGCGCAGGCGGCCGGAGATCTCGCTGCGCGCGCCCGGGTCGGCCATCGTGCGCCGCGCGATCAGGTCGCGCTCGGCGGCCAGCTGCGCGCGCAGCTGGCGCAGCGCAGGCAGCTGCGCGAGCTGCTTGGGATGGCGTGCCAGCAGGCCGTCCAGCGTGCCCACGATCACCTCGGCGTCGCGCGCGCCGGCCAGCTTCCTCGCGCAGTCGCGCAGCACGGCGTTCTCGCGCTCGAACGCCTCCTCGCCGAGCTCGGGGCGCAGCGTGCGCATCAGCGCGCGCAGGCGCTTGAGCGCCTTTCGGGTCTCGTGCACCGCGGCCGCGGTCTGCGCCTCGCCACCGCCGCCCTCGAGCAGCTCGATCGCGAGGTCCAGCTGTCCGAGCGCCATGCGCCGCAGCCCATCGGCCGGGCGCTCGCGCGGGGCCAGCGCAAAGCGACGCGCGCGGCGGGCCAGCGCCGAGCGACGATCGCGCTCGTCGCGGACCAGCGCGACGCCGAGCCCCACCACGGCGGTCGCCGCCAGCGTGACGAAGACGCTCGCCGCCAGCGGCGCGACAATGGCGGAATGCCCGCGCTTCCGCCTGCCCCATGGTGGACGGTTCGACCTGCGGCGAACCGCAAGCCGGCGACGTACCGATGTCCGATCTGCGGTCATCATCTGCCCGCTCTCAGCGAGCATATGCTGATCGCGCCCGAAGGCGACACACGTCGCAGGCGCCACGCCCACACAGCGTGCGTGATGCGCGCGCGCGAGCGCGGCCAGCTGGCGCTGCGCGAGGACTGGCTGCGCTCCCAGCCGCGCACGCCGCCGCTGTGGCGGCGGCTGCTGGGTCGTGGCGGCTGAGCCGCGCGCGCCCGTGCGCAGGGCGCGCGCGCGGGCGCCGCGTCTAGCTGCCGTTGACGAGCACGCTCTCGGGCTCCACGCGGAGGATCACGCGCTGTTCGCCGGGCTGGCGGTAGGGGTAGCTGTCCTGGTCCAGGTACTTCTTGGCCAGCGCGTCGATGTGCTCGTCGGCGCCGTCGTGGGTGCGCTCGACCACGCGCCCGCGGATCGTCACATACTCGTAGGGGTTCTCCATGTTCTGCACCGTCATCGTGACGCGCGGGTCGCGCTGCAGGTTCGCGGCCAGGCGCGGCCCTCGGCGCTGTTGAGCACCGCGCGCCCGTCCTGCACGTCGACCCACACCGGCGAGGTCTGCACCGAGCCGTCCTTGCGCAGCGTGGCGACGTCGGCGAAGTTCTTGGCCTGCAGCAGCTCCTGCGCGCGTCCCTCGATCTTCTCGGCCATGGCCTGGTGCTCCTTTCTCGCGACAGAGGCCCCCCGGCTCGCGACTTGTCGATTTGGGCCACACGATACGACGCTGCTACTGGCGGCTGAACCCGCCCTGCGAGCTGACCGGCGGGATCTTGCCCAGCGGCACGAGCTGGCCGTTGTTGAGCTGGAAACGCACGGTCGTCTGGCCGCCGCTGGGATGCAGAGCGGGTCGCCGCTGCGGTACAGCGGGTAGGCCAGCATCGACTTCGGTGTCGCCCTGGCTGACGACGTGAACCGTCGCGCTCGGTTGCGTGGCGTCGGTGCCGATGTAGCGGCCGTCGACGAAGAAGAACGCCTGCTGGCCGTATCCGTCGCCCGAGCCCGTGCGCGTGCCGACGAGCACCTGCAGGGTCTGTCCGGGGTGGTATTCGCTCGTGTTGCTGGCGGTGAAGCCCTTTGCGCGAACGACCGCCTCGGCGCCGCTGACTGCCTGACCCGCGCCGCCGGCGCCGGTGGCGCCGTATTGGGTGAAAGCCGGCGCGGGCGCCGTGCGCGTGGCGCTCGGGGCGGTCGCGGCGGGGCTGGTCGCAGCGTGCTGGGGCGCGGTCGCAGTCGAGCCCGTCGTGGTCGTCGCGGCGCCCGCGCCGCTCTGCGACGGCGGGGGGGTGCCCGAGACCGAGACGGTCTTCGTGACCGAGCCACAGCCGGCCGCGAGCGCGGCAGCGCTCGCGAGCAGGACGGCCGTTGGCGCAAACGCACGTCGTCTCATCGCTGCTCATGGTATTCGCCGCCACAGCGCCGCTCCCTCGCTGCGATGCGCAACGCCGCCGCCGGTCGCATCGCCGCGCGCACGCTCGCCGCCCGCTCTGCGCGCGCAGCGGCCGCAGGCCGCTCCACTAAACTTATTAGTAGCTGCTAATCTAGTTCCGATCGACTGTTCAACCGGTAAGGAGCATCAGATGAGCCGCTCGCGCAGGAACAACTGGACCCTTGGCAATCGTGTCCGTAGCACTGTTCATGGTCGTGCTCGACAACCTCGTGGTGAGCGTCGCGCTGTCGACGATCCATCGCGATCTCGGCGCCTCGATCCAGTCGCTGGAGTGGACCGTGAACGCCTACGTGCTCGCCTACGCCGTGCTGCTGCTCACGGGCGCCGCGCTCGGCGACCGCTTCGGGCGAAAGCGCATGTTCCTCGCCGGCATGACGCTCTTCACGCTCGCCTCGGCCGCCGCGGCGCTTGCCCCGAGCATCGGCGCGCTCGTCGCCGCGCGCGCCATCCAGGGCGCCGGCGCCGCCGTCGTGACGCCGCTGACGCTCACGCTGCTGGCCGAGGCCTTCCCCGCCGAGCGGCGCGGGATCGCGATCGGCGTCTGGTCGGGCGTCAGCGGCGTGGCCGTCGCGCTGGGCCCGCTCGTCGGCGGCGCGGTCGTGCAGGGCATCTCCTGGCACTGGATCTTCTGGCTGAACGTGCCGATCGGGCTCGCGATGCTGCCGCTCGCGGCGCGCTGGCTGCGCGAGAGCCGCGGTCCCTACGACGCGCTCGATCTCCCGGGTCTGGCGCTCGAGGCGACCGGCGCCTTCGGCATCGTGTTCGGTCTCGTGCGCGCGCAGTCGCTGGGCTGGACGAGCGCCACGGTGCTCACCTCGATGATCGCCGGTGCGCTCCTGCTTGGCGGGTTCGTCGTCCGCGAGCGGCGCACGAGCGAGCCGATGCTGCCGATGCGCTTCTTCGCCAAACGCTCCTTCGCCGTGACCAACGTGGCGTCGCTGAGCATGTACTTCGGGATGTTCGGCTCGATCTTCTTCCTCGCGCAGTTCATGCAGAACGTGCTCGGCAACACGCCGCTGCAGGCCGGGCTGAAGCTGCTGACATGGACGGGCGCGACGCTCGTCGTCGCGCCGCTGGCGGGCATATTCTCCGAGCGCTTGGGCAGCCGCCTGTTCATGGGCGCGGGTCTGACGCTGCAGGCCGGGGCTCTGTTCTGGCTGTCGACGATGCTCTCCACACACGTCGCCTACTCGCGCATGATCGTTCCCTTCGCGATGGCCGGCGCGGGCATGGCGCTCGTGTTCGCCCCGTCGGCCAACGCCGTGCTCGCGTCGGTGCGCACCGAGCAGGCAGGGCAGGCCTCGGGCGCCAACAACGCGATCCGCGAGGTCGGCGGCGTGCTCGGCGTGGCGGTGCTCGCGTCGGTGTTCACCAGCGCCGGCGGCTACGGCTCTCGCCAGCAGTTCATCGCCGGGCTGCACCCCGCCCTGCTGGTCGGGGTCGGCGTGCTGGCCGCGGGCGCGCTGATCGTGTTTGCGCTGCCCTTCCAGATGCGCCGCGTCTCGGCGGGCGAGCAGGAGCTCGCCGTGCCCGACAGCGGCTCTCGAGCCGGCGAGCCGGTGGCGGTCGCGTGAGCCCGGGCCACACACCGCCGGCGGGCGAGCCGGGCGTGGCGCCCGCGCCCGCGCGCCGGCGCGTGCCGGCCGCCGAGCGTCGTGAGCAGCTGATCGCGGCCGCGGTGCACGAGTTCGCACAGGGCGGGCTTCATGGCACGCCGGTCGATCGCATCGCGCGTCGGGTCGGCGTTGCCCAGCCGTACGTGTTCAGTCTCTTCGCCAGCAAGCGCGAGCTGTTCATCGCCGCGCTGCAGCGAAGCTTTCAGCAGGTCGCCGACGCGTTCGCGCGCGCCGCGCGCGAGCACGCGCAGGGGCGCGGTCCCGAGGACTGCGAGGACACGCTGCAGGCGATGGGCCGCGCCTACCGCGAGCTGCTCAGCACAGATCGCGACTACCTGATGCTCCAGCACCAGGCCTATGCGGCGGCAAGCCAGGACGAGCTCGTGCGCGCGTGCGTGCGCCGCAGCTACGCGCAGCTGGTGATGCTGGTGCGCGAGCTCTCAGAGCCGAGCCCGAGCGCATCGACGACTTCCTGCGCCACGGCATGGCGCTGAACGTCGCCGCGGCGCTCGGCGTGGACGAGCTCTCGGCCGACAGCGCGTGGGTGCAGGCCGAGGGTCGCGAGCAGACGCCCGCGGGCTGACGGCGCCCGGACGGCCCGGACGGCGCGGACGGCGCGGGCGGCGCGGGCGGCTCGCAGGCCCGGCAGGCGCGGCGGGCGCGGCGGGCGCGGCGGGCGGCGGTAGCATCAGACCCGATGTCCGCGAAGGGTCCGGTCACACCTGCGCCCAAGCGCTCCCGGCGCGAGGCGGCTCGCACGGGCGCCATGGTCGCGGTGGCCGTCCTGTTCACGGTGTTCGCGGTGCTCAACCTCGAAAAGGTGAGCGTCAACTGGATCATCGGCTCCACGAAGACGCCGCTGATCATCGTGATCGCCGTGTCGCTGCTCGTCGGCATCGTGTTCACGCACCTGTTCGATCGTCGCGCGGCCAAACGGCGCTGACGGGGCGCGGCGAGCGGCCGCGTGATCGCATCGCTCAGCCGAGCACCGCTTTGAGCCCGAGGATCGCCACGCCGAGCGTGACGCCGACGCCGACGTCCAGCGCGAACTCGGCCGGTGTCGCGTGCGAGCGCGCGCCGGCGACGAGCTCGAACACGATCACGCTCGCGACCGCCACCCACACCGCGGCCGTGACCGCCTGGTTCTGCGTGGCGCCGAACGCCCAGCCGCCCAGCACGACGACGAGCGGAATGCTGGCCCCGCGGACGATCGAGGACTCATCGCCGAGCGCGTGCATGAGCGTGTCCAGGGTCAGGCGTCCGCGCGAGGCCAGCCGGCGCCCGAGCAGGCCGGCGTAGCCGTAGGCAAACGTGTAGAGCACGGCGG
This sequence comes from uncultured Solirubrobacterales bacterium, assembly GCA_963749385.1. Lineage (GTDB taxonomy): Bacteria > Actinomycetota > Thermoleophilia > Solirubrobacterales > Solirubrobacteraceae > Palsa-744. The sequence continues at coordinate 24,181 of CAVVMI010000010.1, read as the reverse complement.
CGATGAACGCCGAGGCCACGGTCTCGGGATAGGTCTCGTGCGCGTCGCTCTCGGCCGCGAGCAGCGCGCCGATGGCGATGATCCCGTAGACCACGCCGCCGGGGTTTCGCTCCGGCACGATCCAGGCGCCCGCGCGCCGCAGCAGGCCGCGCAGGCCGTGGTCCGCCGGCGGCGGGCGCGGGCCCGCCTCGGCGGCGGAGGGCTCGGGAGCGGAGCGCTCGATGAGCTGATTATCTTGCGCGCACCGACGGACCTGGCGCCGGCGCCGGCGCCGCGCGGCGCAGACCCCGCGCGCGCGGCGGCAGGTAGCGTTCGCGCGGTGCGATCTCGATGCGCAGGCGTGCTCGCGTAGGGGCAGGGGTTGCGCGCGCTCGTCCAGCGGGTCGCCGGCGCGAGCGTGCGCGTCGAGGATCGCGTGGTCGCGTCGATCGGCGCCGGCCTGCTCGTGCTGCTCGGTGTCACTCACGACGACGACGAGCAGGCGGCCCGACGGCTGGCCGAGAAGGTGCGCGCGCTGCGCGTCTTCAACGATGACCAGGGGCGCATGAACGAGGCGCTCGGCGAGCGCGAGATTCTGTGCGTGAGCCAGTTCACGCTGTACGGCGACACGCGGCGCGGCAACCGGCCCAGCTTCGTCGCGGCCGCCGGCGCGCCGCATGCCGAGCCGCTGTACGAGCTGTTCTGCGAGCACGCCGGCGCGAAGCGCGGCGTGTTCGGCGCGCACATGCTCATCGAGCTCGTCAACGACGGGCCGGTCACGCTGATGCTCCAGAGCCCGTGAAGGACGTGTGAAGTAATGTCGTTGCATGTGGTCAGACGTTGACGATGAGATCATCGGCGGCGATCTCACCGCCGCGCTCGCCTACCTGACCCCAGCCGGCGGCGCGGTAGTCACGCCCGTCGCGCCGATGGGACTGCGCGACCGCGCGGCCGCCACGGTCAGCTTCACGACGTCGCTGGGCTTCGGGCGCAAGCTGGACCGCATCGACGAGAACCCGCGCGTGGCGCTCGCCTATCACGCCCGCGAGCACGGCTTTGCCAGCGCTGCCAACTTCGTGCTCGTCCAGGGCACCGCCAGCTACGACGCGCACCCCGACCGCGAGTTGCTCGAACGGCACATCGGGCCGGCGTCGGCGCGCTTCATGGGCGAGCCCCAGCGCGGGGTTTTCTGGGATCGCTGGCTGAACGCCTACTACGCCGATCGCGTGATCGTGACGGTCGACGTGCAGCGCGTGATCAGCTGGCCCGACGCCGTCGCGCAGGGCGAGCCGACGGTCGCCGGCCTGGCGCTTCCCGCCGAGGAGCCCGAGTCCCAGGCCGCGCCGCGGCTGGGCACGGGCCCGCGCGTCGACCTCGCGCGGGCGGTCTCGCGCGCCGGGAGGCTCCCGCACGCGCTGCTCGGCTACCGCGGCGCCGACGGCCTTCCGCTCGTCGCGCCGGTTCGCATCGGCGCCCCGGGTCCCACCGGCATCAAGCTTGGTGGGCGCCTACCGAGCGGCGGGCGGCGTGCGGGCCTGCTCGCCCATCGCTACGAGCGCAGGCTGATCGGGCTGGAGACGCGCCAGTACACGGGCTGGCTGCAGGACGGCTCCTACGCGCCGCACACAGAGGGCGGCTTTCGCGCGCCCGCGAACAAGACGGTGCTGCTGCTGGCCAACGGATTTCTCGCCAAACGCGGCCTGGCCAAGGCACGCGCGCAGGGGCGGGCCTAGGACGATGGACGCCGGCGAGCGCACGGGCCGCGCCGGGGCGCACGGGCATGCACCCGGGCACGTCCATGCGGTCGTGATCGTCGGCGCGGGCTTCGGCGGGATCGCCGCGGCGATCGAGCTCGTGCGCCACGGCATCGTCGACATCGCGGTGCTCGAGCGCGCGCCGGACATCGGGGGGACGTGGCACTACAACAGCTATCCGGGCGCCGCGTGCGACATCCCGAGCCACCTGTACTCCTTCTCCTACGCGCAGCGGCGCAACTGGTCGCGCCTGTGCTCGCCGCAGGCCGAGATCAACGAATACCTGCACGACGTCGCGCGCGCGCACGACGTTGAGCGCCTGGTGCACACCGACAGCGCGGTCACGGCGTGTGAGTGGAGTGAGCGAGACGGCCTGTGGACCGTGCGCACGGCGCAGGGCACGGCATATGAAGCGCGTGCGCTCGTGATCGCCACCGGCCAGCTGCATCAGCCGGCGTGGCCGCAGATCGAGGGCATCGAGAGGTTCGCTGGCCACAGCTTTCACTCCGCGCGATGGGACCACGACTACCCGCTCGCGGGCAAGCGCGTGGCCGTCGTCGGCACCGGCGCAAGCGCCGTGCAGTTCGTCCCCGAGATCGCCGAGCAGGTGGCCCGCCTGACGGTCTTCCAGCGCACCGGCAACTGGTTCATGCCGCGGCGCAACCGGCCCTACCCGCCGGCGATCAGGGCGGCGATCCGCCACATCCCCGGCCTGCAGGCGCTGCGGCGCAAATTCATCTTCTACTACACCGAGGCGCTCACGGCGTCGATCCGCAACCCGCGCACGCTCGGGCGTCTGCTGAGCGCGCGCTCGGCGGCCTTCATGCGCACGCAGCTCGCCGACCCCGAGTTGCGCCGCAAGGTCTGGCCCGACTACACGTTCGGCTGCAAGCGCGTGCTGTTCAGCTCGAGCTTCCTGCCGGCGCTGGCGCGCTCGAACGTCGAGCTCGTGACAGACGCGATCACCCGCGTCGAGCCGGCGGGGATCGTGACCGCCGATGGCGCGCTTGCAGAGGTCGACTGCATCATCTGGGGGACGGGCTTTCGGACGAACGAGTTCATGTTTCCCATGCAGGTGCGCGGGTCCGACGGGCGCGAGCTGAGCGACACCTGGGCCGACGGTGCGCACGCGCATCTGGGGATGACCGTGCCGGGCTATCCGAACATGTTCATCCTCTACGGGCCCAACACGAACACCTCGGGCGGCTCGATCATCTTCTATCTGGAGACGCAGGCCGCCTACGTGCGCCAGGCGTTGCAGCAGCTGCGCCGCCGCGGCGCCGCCGCGATCGAGGTGCGCGCGGAGGTCGAGGCCGCCAGCGACCGCGCGCTGCAGGCGCGCTTCGCCGGCACCGCCTGGACGCAGTGCAGCTCGTGGTATCTCGACGAGCGCGGGCGCAACGTGGCCAACTGGCCCGGCTACATGCGCGAGTACCTCGCCCATGCCCGAGAGCTCGATCCCGACGAGTACCTGTTTGCCGCGCTTCCCGATGCAGGCACGGCCGACAGCGATGCGCAAACGATCCTCTCGCCCGCCGGTCGCGGCGAAGCGGGCGAGCCCTGACAAGTGACACCAACGGAGGAGAGCCCCATGTACGACTACATCATCGTCGGCGCCGGCTCGGCCGGCTGCGTCCTCGCCAATCGCCTGTCCGAGGATCCCTCGGTGCGGGTGCTGCTGCTGGAGGCCGGGGGCAAGGATCGCTCGCCGAACATCAAGATCCCAGCCGCGTTCGCCAAGCAGTTTCACACCAAGCTCGACTGGGACTACGACACCGAGCCAGAGCCGCACCTGGACGGGCGCCAGCTGTACATGCCGCGCGCGCGCACGCTCGGCGGCTGCAGCTCGATGAACGCGATGCTCTACGTCCGCGGGCGCCCGCTGGACTACGACGGATGGGAGGCGCAGGGAGCGCCGGGCTGGGGCTACAGCGACGTGCTGCCCTACTTCCTGCGCTCCGAGGACAACGTGCGCGGAGCCTCCGCCTACCACGGATCGGGCGGGCCGCTCGCCGTCAGCGAGCAGCGCTCGCCGCGCCCGCTGAACCAGCTCATGCTGCAGGCCAGCGCGGCGGCGGGGATCCCGACCATCGAGGACTGCAACGGTCCCGAGCAGGACGGCGCCGCGGTGGCCCAGGTCACCCAGCGCGGCGGCAAGCGCTTCAGCACCGCCGATGCGTTCCTGCGCCCCGCGCTCAAGCGGCCCAACCTCGAGGTGCGCACGAAGGCCACGGTGCTCGGCATCGAGCTGGAGGGCGAGCGCGCGGTCGGCGTGCGCCTGCGCGCGGGGCGTCGCGGCGAGGAGCTCGTGCGGGCAGAGCGCGAGGTGCTGCTGTCGGCCGGTGCGATCAACTCGCCCCAGCTGCTGCTGCTGTCGGGGATCGGCGCTGCGCAGGAGCTGCAGGCGGCGGGCGTGACCGTGCGCCACGACCTGCCGGGCGTCGGGCGCAACCTGCAGGACCATCCGATCGTCGCGATGATCTGGGAAGTCTCGACGAGCGCACGCTCTACGGCGGCGACGGGCCCAAGGGCATCGCCGAGTGGGTGCTTCGCAAGAGCGGCCCGCTGACCTCGACGGTGGCCGAGGTGGTCGCCTTCACGCGCACCCGCCCAGGGCTGCCGGCGGCCGACATCCAGTTCCACATGGCAAGCGCCTACTTCGAAGACCACGGCGCCGAGACATACGACGGGCACTGCATCCTGATCGCTCCGACGCTGCTCGGGCCCAGGGCGCGCGGCCAGGTGTGGCTGCGCTCGGCCGACCCGACGGCCAAGCCGCGCATCATCAGCAACTCGCTCTCAGAGCCGCAGGACACCGAGTCGCTGATCGCCGGCATGCAGCTCGCGCGCGAGATAGCCACGAAGTCGCCGCTGGCCGAGATCATCGTCAAGGAGCTCAAGCCGGGCCCTGAGGTCGTCGACCGCGCAGAGCTCGAGGCCGACCTGCGCCGGCGGCTGATGCTGGTCTATCACCCGGTCGGCACCGCGAAGATGAGCGACACCGCGGACGACGCGGTCGTCGACTCCCAGCTGCGCGTGCACGGCCTGCAGGGCCTGCGCGTGATCGATGCCTCGATCATGCCGACGATCGTCGGTGGAAACACGAACGCGCCGACGATCATGATCGCCGAGCGCGGCGCCGACCTGATCCGCGGTCGCGTCACCGCCGACGCCGGCGAGCGGGTGGCTGCCTGAGCGCGCGCAGCTCGCGACCGCGTTCCTAGCATGGCGACCGCCATCCACCATGAGCGCGCGGGCGAAGGCCCGCCGCTCGTGCTGCTGCACGGCGTCGGGCACCATCTCGGCGGCTGGCGCCCTGTCGTCGAGCTGCTTGGCGGCGAGTTCGACACGCTGGCATGCGACTCGCCCGGCTTCGGGCGCTCGCCCGCGCTGCCGGCCGGCGTCGAGCCTTCCGTACCCGCATACGCCGACGCCTTCGAGCGCTTCTTCGAAGAGCTCAACCTGGATCGCCCGCACGTCGCTGGCAACTCGATGGGCGGCGGCATCGCCTTTGAGCTCGCGCGCCGCGGTGCTGTGCGCTCCGTGAGCGCGTTCTCGCCGGTCGGCTTCTGGACGCCCCGCGAACGTCTCTTCTGCAGCGCCTCGCTGACGGTCCTCGCGCGAACCCCGCACGGGCTGCGCCCGGCGATCCGCAGGATCGTCGGCACGCGCCCCGGACGCGCGGTGCTGTACCGCCAGCTGTGGGCCTGGCCCCTGCGGATGCCGCGCGAGGAGGCGCTCTCGGCGCTGGACGACGCGTGGTCGGCGCCCGCTTTCATCCCGGCGCTGAGCGCCTTTGGCAACTTCCACGCCGTCGCGCCCGAGCAGCTGCGTGACGTCCCGATCACGGTCGCCTGGGGCAACCGCGACCGCCTGCTGCTCTACGGGCGCCAGGCGCCCAGGGCGCGTCGGGTGCTGGCGTTCGCCGAGCACGTGACGCTCGGCGCCGGCCATCTGCCCGCCTACGACGACCCCCCGGCGGTCGCCCAGGCGATTCGCGCCTGTGCGGCGCGCGCGGCGCCGGTCGCGTCGCCCGAGGCGACAAACGCCCGCTAGTGCTCGCAGAGCGATCTCGGCTTAGACTCCGAGTGGTCCCGTCGAGCGCGGGACGCCCCGTCCAAAGATCGGCACAGGAGCGTTGGATGACCACGAAGGCCGACTTCTCAGAGCAGGAGTGGAAGCTGGTGCTCGAGGGACCCACGAGCGCAGGCATGTACATGATCTACACACACCACGGCGGGATGCTGCGCGAGACGATCTCGCTGGCGAAGGCCTACGCCGAAGCCCGCGGACAGCATGGGCAGAGCGAGCTGCTCGACGCGATCGTCGCCACCAAGCCGGTGGTCGATCACACGCGCGCGCACTCGCGCGAGGAGTTCGAGGAGCATTTTCTCACGCTCATCCGCGAAGCCGTCGCGCTGCTGGACGGCAAGGCGACAGCGCAGGAGCTGCAGGAGTACAAGGGCTTCACCGTGCACCTCGCCGAAAAGGTCGCCGAGGCGCACCGCGAGAATGGCCGCGGCGAGGACCCCGTCAGCGACGTCGAGAAGACCGCGCTCGTCGCCATCCAGGAGGCGCTCGGGTGAGAGCGGTCGTCTGCCACGAGGCCGAGCTACGGGTCGTCGACGATCTCGACGAGCCCGTGCCCGCCAGCGGGCAGGTGCGCATCGAGGTGCTGCGCTGCGGGATCTGCGGCTCTGACCTGCATGCCCGCCACGGCTGTGACGCATGGGCCGACCTGGCTGAGCGCGCTGGCTATCACCGGTTCGCTCGCACCGAGCAGCAGATCGTCTTCGGCCATGAGTTCTGCGGCGCGGTCGCCGAGCACGGTCCGCGCTGTCGCAAGGACACCCCGCCCGGAACGCGCGTCGTCGCCCTGCCGCTGCTGCGCGGCGCCCAGGGCGTGGACACGGTCGGCTTGTCGGCCTACGCGCCCGGTGCCTACGCCGAGCAGATGCTCGTCGAGGAGTCGATGATGATGCCGGTGCCAAACGGCCTGGGCTCGGACGTCGCGGCGCTGACCGAGCCGATGGCCATCGCATGGCACGCCGTGCGCCGCGGCGAGGTCGGCAAGCGCACGGTTGCGGTCGTGATCGGCTGCGGGCCGATCGGGCTGGCGGTGATCCTCCTGCTCAAGGCCAGGGGCGTGCGCACGGTCGTGGCCAGCGACTACTCGCCCGGGCGCCGCGCGCTGGCCAGCGCCTGCGGGGCGGATCTCGTGCTGGACCCCGCGCACGGGTCGCCGTACAACGCCGTGGAACGCCGCGGGCAGGTCGACGACGTTCCCGCCCTGTTCGAGCTGGCCGTCGGCACGCGCGAGAAACTCGGCCGGCTTCCCTTCGGCTGGTGGCACGCCTGGCGGCTCGCCGAGGCGCTCGGCGCCGCGCCCAGGCACCCGGTCATCTTCGAGTGCGTCGGCATGCCGGGCGTGATCGAGAGCATCCTCGACGGCGCCCCGCTGTTCTCGCGTGTCGTCGTCGTCGGCGTGTGCGTGGGCGTCGATCAGTTCACGCCGGCGATGGCGATCAACAAGGAGATCGACCTGCGCTTCGTGATCGGCTACACGCCGCTCGAGTTCCGCGACACCCTGCACATGCTCGCCGAGGGCAGCGTCGACCCGGCTGCGCTGATCACGGGAAAGGTGGGGCTCGACGGCGTCGACGCCGCGTTCAGCGCGCTCGCCAGCCCGGACGTGCACGCCAAGATCCTCATCGACCCGCACAGCAGCGCCGCGCAGCCGGTCGCCCCGTAGCGACCTGGTCAGCCGTGCGGTCGCCAGCGGCTCAGTCGAGATTTTCGAGGATCTCGTTTGCGCGCGACCACTGGCCGGGCGGCACGGCGACGTAGACGTCGCCGTGGCCGCGGCGATCGAGCGGATGGTCGGCGACGCACGCCGCGTCGACGCCGAGCGCTCGCAGCTGGTCTCGCCAGGCGACCGCGGTGTCCTGATCCCCGAAGCTGCTGACGGTCTCCCAGTCGTCGAGGCGGGGATCGCCGATCGCCACCGGTGGTTCCTTGGGAGAGCGGCCGAAGAGACGCAGGCGGCGCACCTAAGCCCAGCGCCGGACTCGAACCGGCGACCCCTTCCTTACCATGGAAGTGCTCTACCAACTGAGCTAGCTGGGCGCTGCAGAGGCTGGACTGTAGCGCGCTTGCGGGGGTCTCGCGAGGCCCGCCTGGCCGCCTCGGCCAGCGCTCGAACAGGCGGAGCGCCGGCCGGGGCAGGGCGCGCGTCGCGAGTATGCTCCCCGCAGCTCGGCGCCAAGAGGGCTCCGGCGTGACGAAAGAGGGCTGGATGAGAGCTGCACGGAAATGGCACGGACCGGCCGCGATCACAGGCGCGCTTGCGATGCTCGCCGGCGTCGCGGCGCTCGCGCCGGGCGCGTCGGTCGCCGCAGCGACGCAGAGCTGCGGGTCGCACACGATCACGATCAGACGCCCTGGCGAAGACGGCGCGCCGGCCACCAAAGTCAAGTACACCGTCAGCGACATCACGACGCAGGGCGTCAGCTGCCAGGCGGCCGACTCGTTCCTGAACAAGCTCTACACGTCGACGACGACCGGGGAGCCGGAAAAATACAAATGCACGATCGGCCATTTCAAAGTGCCGCCGGGCAAAGTGCCCGAGGTGTGCGCGCGATCGGGCAAAAAGATCCAGTTCGCGGGACAGGGCGGCTAGCTGATGCCCTTGAGCAGCTCGCCCGGCGAGGAGAGCTGCAGGCCGCGCGCGAGGATCACGATCGTCTCCAGGCGCGGCGAGCGCTTGCAGCGCTCCAGCAGGCTGATCTCGGTGCGATGCAGGTTGCACAGCTCCGCGAGCGCCTCCTGCGAGAGACCGGCACGATCGCGCTGATCGCGGAGGTTTACGGCGAACTGGCTGCGTGCTGAGTCCACGGCGCTGACTCTCGCCGAGAGCAGACGAAAGTTCCACAGACAGATGTCTCATGCGACACTGCGCCGGCCATGTCTTTTCCCCTCGCTCCCCGAGTTAGAAACAAAGACTGATCTTAGCGACAACCGTGTGCGGCGCCGGATGCCCGAGCTGCTAGCTGCCGGTGCGCTCGCGGTGCTTGCATCCAGGCCAGCAGCAGGGTCGGCGCTGGCCTTCTTCGAGCTCCTCGCGGGTTCGCCGGATGCGGCGCTCTCGGGTGGCCTGCTGCTTGGCATCCTCGACCCAGCAGATGAACTCGTTGCGGGCCAGCGGCGTGATGTCCTTCCAGGCATCGAGCGCCGTCGCGTTGGCGATCAGCGCCATCCGCAGGTCGGCGGGCAGTTTATGCACCACCCCTCCGGGCAGTCTCTGGCCGCTCACAGGCCCATCGTAGTGAGCCGGGGCACGCCCGCTTCGACATCGGCTTGCGGCACGCGCTTCACCGGTACGGTGTCGCCGGGAGGCGCGTGCTCGCGCCCGGTGGTGCAGTGGCGGGGGGAGAATCGACCGGCGTGCAATGCCCGACGTCTCCGGCCTTCAAGACGCCTTCTCCTCCCGTCGTGCTCCCGATAGTGGCACAGGGCCGGTCTGAGCATCCCACGCCGCCAGCAGGCGCGCACGGGCCCCCGCTTCGGAGGGATGCCCGTATACCTCCATCACGAGCTGCCCGCCGTCCGTGTGCCCGAGCTGCTGGGCAACGTCCCACGGAGTGGCGCCGCGCTCGAGCAGCATCGTCGCCGCGCAGTGGCGCAGCTCGTAGAAGTCGAGGCCGGGTCGGTCGGCGAGCTTGCGAAGCCAAGACCAGTAGCGATGATGGGTGTGCTGGCGCCACATGCGATCGCGCGGACTAGAGAACAGCAGCCCGGAGCGATGCTCGGGGACGCTGCGCAGTGCTAGCTGAGCCGGCGGCGGAACCGTCACCGTGCGCGCACGTCCGGTCTTGGTCGGGCCGACCTCGCCGGTTTTTGACAGGGAGCGCTCGATCCCGCAGAGCTGGCCGTCGACGTCGCCGCTGCGGAGCGCGAACAGCTCGCCCGGGCGCAGGCCGACGTAGCCGGCGAACAGGATCATCGCGCGGTACTCGACCCCGAACTCGCCGAGCTCCATGCGTGGATCGAGCGCGAGGTCGGCCAGAGCTGTCAGCTCCCGCTCGGTCAGCGCCACGATGTCCTTGCGCCCGCGGCTGCCCGGCAGGCGCAGGTTGGCGAACGGATTCGCCTGGATCAGCCCGTCGCGCACGGCGTCGCCGAACATGGCGCGTACGGCCGAGTGGTTGCTTCTATGCTTCATCGCCCACGCCCGCGCGGGGGCCGGTCGACCGCGGCGAGCTTCACGCCCTTGAAGTCCTCGGCGAAGCGTTTGACGCGCTCGGCGTTGTGCTTGTTCGTCGACGCTCGCGGGCGCGGGTAGTCGCGCGTCCAGCGCTCGGCGAAGTCATCGCAGGTTTCGCGGCCGCTTGGGCGGCGCTTCACGCGATGGTCTCCTCGGCTTCGAGCGCCTCTTTGCGGCTGTCGAAGGTACCGAGATGAATCTTGCGTCCGAGCGCTTTGTCGTACCCCGAAGCGACCCAGCGCGGTCCTCTACGGTGTGCCATGTCAACCTCCTAAACAGGTTGGCCACGCCCCCGGCCGTTTGCGCGGCGCGGGGGCACTTTTCGTTGGAGGCGACGTTATCACCGGCTGTGGCTGCCGCTGTCGAGCCATCCCTCGACCTCGTCGGCGTCGAAGCGTAGGCCGCCGACCCACTTGCGCGTGGGCATCCCTTCGGCGATCCGGTAGCGCCACCATCGCTCGCTGAAGCCGAAGCGCTCCTGCAGTTCAGGCAGGGAGACGAGTCGCCGCGCATAGGTGCGATCGAGCTCGGGTCGCAGCACGGGCGTCGCTTCTGCTCTCACGCCGTCTCCGACGGTGGGGCCGCGACATCCGTGGCGAGCCCCGCCGGATCGGCGTCCGATCGCGCTGAGGACCGCGAGAGGGCCGCTGGCAGGTCGTAGACGAGCGAGTTCGGCCGGCAGACGTCCGGCTCCTCGCGTAGTTCTGGCGGCAGGCTCGGCGTCCGGCCCATGGTCCAGTCGCTGGCGTGGATGCGCTCGCGGCTCGTGAACAAGATCCGCTCCCTTGCCGGATGGGTGCCCTCGCGCGGGCCGGCGTCCCCACGGCCGTACCAGGCGCTGAGCTCTTGGTCGGCCGTCTCGACCAGACGGCGCAGCGGCCGCTCGCGCGAGGTGAGAAAGACCACGGTCGGCGGAGAGGCGTGGGTGGCGAAATGCGTTTCGCGCCAGCCTTCCAGCAGCCACCAGTCGTAGCGGCGCAGCCTGTCGATCTGCTTGTGCGGGCGGTCGGTGCGGTCGTACTCGATCAGCACGGCGAAGCGGTCCTCGCCCGAACCTCCGATCAGGGTGGCGTCTGGCTCGAGATAGCCGCTTCGGCTCTCGCACCGATAAAGGCGCGTGCCCGGCGGCAGCTGCGCGGCGCCGGAGCGCTCGACCTTGTCGTGTCCATCCAGGTTGAACTCGTCGTGCACATCAAGGTCGAAGTCGTCGCGCCAATCCCGATCGCTGCGTCCGCCGCGTGGCCCCTGCCAGGCGATGCGCCCGCTGCGAGGACCCTGCCAGGTGAAAGGCATCGTGTCGATCAGTCCATGGGTGTATGAGCCGCCGGCAGCGAGGGCGATGCGCAGGATCAGCGCCGAGAGCTGGAGGTCGTGTTCGGTGTAGCTGATGCTGGTGAACGCCGACGGTTTGTAGCGAGCACCGTCCACCATGTCCTGTGAGGCGAGCGCCTTCCATCCCCGGATGCTGAGGCGGTAGATCCACTCGGCGCTGCCGATCCTGCGAACCGGGCGGAAGCGATCCAGAAAGCCGCCGTCGTGCAGAACCTTCAGCCGTTTCTGCGCGGCCCTGGTGCGAGAAGATCCCCAGCCGAGCATCACGAGCTGGCTTGTCAACAGGTAGTTGACGTCGAGCAGCAGGGCCATGAGGCGAAGGTCTCGGTCGGTGAGACACATCATCGGAGGCGCCCCGTTGCGCCGCCCAAACTGCACTGAGAGGAGGGCGAGGTCCTCGGCCGGACAGAGCGGCCCTCTCTGCGAGGCCGGAGCGAGCGGACATGGTCACGCCGCTTCCTCGCCTCCCGAGCTCGCCGCGTCGCTCGAAATGCTTGGAGCCCACCGAGATCGGGTGCACGGCAAAGCGCGCGCTATTGGAGCGATGTGTCGGCGGCTCCCTTCCAGAGCCTCCGACACATCGCTGGTCGCGGGCGGCGCACCCGGCTCGAGCACGAGCACCACGAGCGTCGACAGCTGGCTTGTGAGTTGCGCAGGGCCCACATCCAGAAAGCCGAGCAAGGTGCTCATCGCGCAAGTCGATTACACGCAGCGGCGGGTGGCAGCGCGCTCGTTGGCGCCCGACGGGAGCGACGCATTCCTCCACGGAGTGGATTGCTTAACGAGCGACCCAACAGCCATGAAGGAAACGCCACGGTCGCTCCCCTCGACGCTGTCGTAGACGTTTCGTCTGACATGCCGGTCACACGGACGCTGGCCCGCTCCGCCTGGTCGCAGCCGGAGACGGCCGCTTCGGTGGAAAGCAGAAGCGACCCGAGGGCTCGGCCGGACGAGTGGTTGTCGTCTCGATGAAGGAGGGCTGGTTGTCAATAGCGTCGGTGGTTGGGAGTCAGGGTCCGCGCGCGGGTTGATGGTGCGAGCGGCGCTCATCTCTCTATCGCCTCCTCGGTGGAGGACCAGGCGACATCGGAGGCCGGCTGCGGGGGCGCAATTCCAAAAGAGCCGTCAAGCGGCCAGACGACAAGCGGCGCCTCCCGAAGCAGGAGGGTCGAAGGGCTGGTTGGTGGTGAGCATGTGCCAGATCGCCTCGGTGAGCTTTCTGGCGAGGTCGATCTGGGCGACCTTGGCGCCGCGCTGTCGTCCGAGGCGCTTCTTGGTGCGCTCGTAGCGCTCGCGGTAGGCGGGGTGCCGGAGCGCGTGCATGGTCGGCTTCGAGCATCGCCCAGCGCAGATATTTGGGGCCTTGCTTGGTCGAGCGGCCCGCGGCGGTCTTTCTCCCCGGACTGGCGCACCCGGGGGCACAGGCCGGTGTAGCCGCACAGCTTCGTGGCCGAGGGAAGCGGCTGATGTCGCCGATCTCGGCAGGCGATCGTGAACGCCAGCACCCAGCCGATCCCGGGCACGGTCAGCAGCAGCGGCACGTAGCGGATGATCGGCGCCGCTGGCCCGCAGCTCGCGGTCGATCGCGGCGATCTCTCGACTCGAGGTAGTCGATCAGGTACAGGCTCGCGTCGACGTCTCGCGCCACGGCTGCGGGAATCTCGAGACGCTCCAGCAGCTTGCGGCCCGCCGACGCCGAACAGGTCTGATGACCGGGCACGGATGCCCGAAGCGTCATCAGCGTGGAGTGGATGCGGTGCTTGAGCATCGACTTGTGCTTGACCAGGTGCAGGCGAAAGCGCGCCTGCTCGCGCTCAGCGACGGACCCGCGGATCGGGCAGCCAGATCGCCGGCACCAGATCGCGCTGCGAGAGCACCGCCAGCACGCGCGCGTCGATCTTGTCGGTCTTGCACGCCAACGGCGCCAGCCCCTTGACCTTCTGGGCGTCGGCGATCAGCACGTCCCAGCCGAGCTGCTCGAGCGTGTCGTGAACGAACCGCGCGCCGGTCATCGACTCGATCACCGCCCGGACCGGCTGGCCATGATGGCCGACGTGGCGCACAAGACCGCGCAGGCCGTCTGCGTCGGGCGGCGCCGCGAACTCCTCGACCAGCTCTCCTTGCTCGGAGAGTAGGCAGACGTCGAGGCGCTTGCGACTGAGATCCAATCCAGCATGCAACATGTAAACGGGCCTCCTCGAGCTCGCTCTTTGGTGACAAACGGAGCTTGCCACCGGGGAGGCCTCCTTCATCGCATTCCAAGGCGTAAGCGTGAGGCACAGCGGCGAGGCGCTCGCATGGCCAACAGAGCAGGAGCGTGCCTGCGCGGCCTGGGCCGACCCACGCAGCAGGAGTGGGCTGGCATTCGGACGACCGCTGGGGCATTCTTGATTCGTGCCAATGCACGGATCACCCGGGAAGCCAGACGCGATCGAGCTCACCGTTGCGTCGATCCGTCGCAGTGCGAAGCGCCTGCAGCGCACATGCTCGGACGTGAGAGAAACCTTCGCCAACCGCGAAGATGGGCCTGAGCAACACGCGGCGTGGGGGCAGGCGACGCGGCGGTTTCATGAGGCCCTGGACGCCATGTACCCCGACGCCTTCCGGACCACGATCGAGCGACTGGCGGCGGGTGAGAGCGACGCGCTAGAGCCCGCTCTCGTGTTCCTGGAAGCCGACCCATGGCGTGCTTTGCTCGGGATACGCCAAGGAACGGATCGCCCAGCTGCTCCCTCGCCATGATCCGGACCCTGGACAGCAGGCGCGAATCGAACAGGTACTTCTCCACGTCGTAGATATCGGGGATCGACGCGAGTTCCGGCGATTCTGCAAGCTCGCACGATCGACAGCCGGCAAGCCGCTCAACAGCGGCCTCCGGCAACGCCTACTGGCCGATGACCGCGACGTCGCACGGCGGGCGCTGCTCATGCTGACCGAGCTGTCCGACGTGCCCGTGTCAGCCGCCGAGACGGCCCGTGCTCGCGAGATCCTGCTGCAAGCCGCGCAGCGCCGTGAGCTGAAGGACCCTTCCTACGCCGGGATCGTCTTCTGGTTCCCGCCAAACTGGGTCGCCGCGCTGGCCCGGCGGTTTTGGGACGTCTCTTGGGGCCACGACCTCGTAGCAATCGCAATCGCCGGCGGAGAGGATCGTCAACCGGCGGTGCAGATCCTCGCGAGGGCTCCGGCGTTCGAGCTGAGCGATGACGAGCTCACCGAACTCGCGCGGCTTCTCCTGCGGGCAGTTGACTCGGAGTGCGACACGCCCATGGAATATCTGGCCCGGCGCCTGGACACACCGGAGCTGCGCGGCGAACTTGAGAAGCGGCGGCACTCCTCCGACGAGCAAGTAGCCCAGCGAGCCTGGAGCACGCTCAACGATCTCCTCGGCGAGAACTCCAACCCGTGGCCAGAGAAGTGGCGGACGGGCGACTGACGTCGAATCTCAGAGACGCCGCGCGGCCCGCCGCCGTCGAAAGCGTAGACGACAGTGACAAGGCTACGCGGTCCGTGAGTAAGCCCGTGTGCTGGCTTCGCGGGCCGAGCGAGCGTCTCAGCGACGGCCTCGCTCACGCTCGGATTGGACGAGCTACGAAAGCGCAAGCCGCACGAGCTCAGACTTCTGCTTTCGCCGCAGCTAGCGAAGTCTCGTGCTTCGGAGCCTGGAGAGTCGTCGACGTTCCGCCACCCCGCGCACGACCCTTCTGCACCCTTCCGCCGGCTAATAGACCTTCGCCCGCTGTAATCCCACCAGCACGCAACGCTACCTCGCATGGTGCCTTCGTCCTTCTAACCGCTCTATCTCGTGGTTGTTCTCGATCCTCAACTTGCTGCTGCCCGCTCGCTCCCGTCCACCACTCTGCATCTGGCCTCGCCATAAACATCTGTGATGTGTTGGTCGAGGAAGGGGGTCCCCGGGTCGAAGCGGAGCGGAGGGGCGGGGACCCCCTTCCTCGGGCCAGCTGCAGAGCCAAACTTCGGGAGCGAGCGGGCAGCAGGGTGGTCGTCTGGGGGGTCGCTCTGGAGACGAACGGCCTACCGACCACCCTGAGCACCACCTTGGCGCGTCCGTGAGGCGCCGGCGGAGTGCGCCGGCGTGGGCTACAGCCGGAGCCTTCGCCGGCGTCAAGCTCGGCCTTCGGCCGCGCTGCGCGCGCCGCGGTCGCGGCTTCCGTCACGCCGCCGACGCCCGCCGTCGCGAGTGCGGCAGCGCAAACGGCCGCGTGATGGAATAGCGACCGCATGCGAATCGCTATCACCGGAGCCCACGGCGTGGGCAAGAGCACGCTGGCGAGACAGCTCTGCGATGCGCTCGCACTACCGGAACTGCCTACCCCCGGACGTACCCTCGCGGAGCGAGGACTGCCGGTCAACGAGTCCGCTACCGTCGCGAGTCAACTCGTAGCATGGTTCCTCCAGTACCGATTCGAGCGTGAGCGCACAGCGTGGATCGCTTCGCGCTCATTGATCGACGTCTGGGCATACACCGTCTTGGCTGCTGCACGTGCGGATGCTGATCTGGTTGAGCGAGCACTCATCGACGAGCTCGCGCGTGCGACGCCGATCGCAATCGAGGGTGCCTATGACTGGCTGCTCTACGTGCCACCTACGATTCCGCTCGTGGCTGACAGCGTCCGCGACGACGACGTGAACTTCCAGCGGGCAACCGACGACGCGATTTGTCGAGCTCTCGCGGAGTGGAACGTCCCGCACGTTGACGTGGACGTGAGAGATACGGAGGCCGTCAAGAGACTTATCGACCTACTCGCCGTCGAATCGGCTGCTGAGGCACAGTGAGGCTGAGCTCAGTTCTATGCCTTGGATCCTGCATCTCTCAGACCCACATCTCGGCGATGTCCGCGAGGATCTCGACGACGAGAAGAGCATCTTCGAGCTCAGCCCGACCTCGAGACCACCCAGACGCGTATTCCTGCGCACGCTGGGATCGCTCGACCGCTTCGTCGCCGAGCATGGCAGGCCCCAGCTTGTCCTCGTCAGCGGCGACCTCACGTTCGCTAGCCGTCAGAGCGGCTTCGACGCCTTCAAGATTGCTCGCCGAACGCCAGAACATCTTTCCCGAGGACCGCGCCGGATCGTCGTCGTTCCCGGCAACCACGACGTCGTGTGGGACGAGCCGCCCGCCAGCGAGGAGCGCTACGCCAGTTTCCTCGCCGCAACACGCGATGCAGGCTGCACGACCCCGCTTCTGGACGGCATCGACTTCGACAAGGACGACGGCACCCTCACCCCGTAGGCCGGCGAGCACCCACATCTCGCCGCCACCGAAGATGTGCTGGTCATTCCGCTGAACAGCAGCAACTATCTGCGGCATCACCGGTCACGCCCAGGACGGGGATGGGACGAGGATGAATGGAAGGCAGCACTTACACCGGCGGTGCCACCGCCAGCGATGAGATCATGCGGCCAGCTCAAGAAACTGCGATCAGCAGGACATCGCACGGATCTCCCGCTCCCAGGTCCTGAAGCGCTCGGCCACTACTTCGAGCAAGCTGGCGCGCCCGCCAACCCTCCGACGACGGATCCAGGCTGCGCGTCGCCGTGCTCCATCACCAGCTGCTACCGCTCTCCACCCGCGAGGAGCGAAAGGCGTTCGAGTCGATCGTCAACCTCGGGATGCTGCGCCAGCTTCTGCGCGACTACGGCATCCAGATCGTGCTGCACGGCCACAAGCACGAGAGCGCCTCTACTGGGACACGCATAGGCAGCGGCGACAGCGACCTCGACGGCCCGCTGCACCGGCTGTCTCGTGGTCTCCTCGCCCGGGACGCTTCGACGTGGGGACCCCGACGATCCGCGCAATCATGCTCAAGGGCCCATCCTGGCTCGCAACGCGCGGATCATCACCTTCGCCGGCGCCTCTGCCACACCGCCGTAATCCGCAGCGAGGTAGACGATCAGACCGTTCGCGCTTTGGCGAGGCCGCAATGCAGGCCGATCCCGCCCTCAGACCGATCTCAGCCGCGAACGCCACACGCGCATACGGGCGGATCCGCGCGCTGTTCGAGCTCGACGCAATGGCAGCCGCGCCAGAACCTCGTATGCCAGATCGACGACCCCACGGGCACAGACCACTTGCCTCCCGACTACCCGGATGTCCCGGCACCTGGCGGCGACGCACTGGCTTCACCAGCTCGTCGACTGGTGGCAGCTCGAGCGCTCCGAGCTCGTCGCACAGAGCCTCGCCGCGTTCAACCATGGCGAGCGGATCCACACCGACGCTGGGGCGACCAGGTCGAGCGCGCAGTCGAGATGCTCAACGCACGCGCAGATTCAAGCCGCGCGCTCGCTCAGCTCGTGAGCCCCAGGGAGACCGGCCGCTACACCCACGACGAACGCGACCTGTATGAGGGTTCCTACCCGGCGCTCGTGTCGGTGCAGTGCACGATCGTGGCAGCGTGACGGCCTTCGGACGTCTCGACTGCTTCGCGCACTTCCGAAAGCAGGAGATGCAGTATTGGTGGGCCGTCAACGTCGCGGAGCTCGCACGTCTGCAAGCAGGAGATCTGCGCCGGCTGGCCGAGCCCGCCAAGCATAGGACGAGATCGTGACGTTCGCAGCTATCGCGCACTGGGAGACGACCCTGCCGCGTGTCGCCGTCCCGCTGCTCGACCTTCTCATCGAGGAGCCGACCGCGCTCTGGGACGCTCGCGCTTGCGCGTCGCCTACCCGGACGCCGCGACCGCCACCGCCCGCGCGGACTGGGAGCGCCTCCTCGCAGGATCTTCCGGGCGCAGGCCGCGATGAGCCCCCCAGCCCCGCAAGTCGGCGCGCATCATGCTGCGCGACCATCATGGCAGCGGCCCCAGCTCGCACGCCATCCGCGCAACTGCAAGCGGTGCATGCGGCGCTGGAAGAGCCTCTACCAGCAGTACGAGGTGCTTGGAGAACATCGCCAGAGCTCAACGCCAGCGCCGCCAGACTAATCTCGCGAGGCGGGTCGAGACACTCCGGGACGCCGTCCAAGAGGCGCTGGACCTGGCGGATCATGAGGCAGCGATCCCGACCGAGGAACGGCCTATCGTGTGCACGTGATGTCTGACGTGCCGTTCCAGGATTTCGCGCTTGCGGCTTGCGCCGCTTGCCGCCTCCGTCGCGAACTATTGCGACCACGTCGAGCACAACGAGTTCGCCGACCGCGACTGGGTGCTCGACGCTCCGCCTCCGAGCTGCGCGAGGCAGCCAGCGAGCTGGCAGCCAGCGCTTAGGACTGTCGATGATCGAGCTGTATGCGGAGCGTGTTGGCGAGATCGAGGCGCGCAACGTGCTCAGCCCGCCCCGGCGGCCACGACGGCCACCGAGCGGCGCTCGAGGCACGCACCTGGCGCGAGCTACAGCTCGTGCAGATCGACCACGACCGCCACTACCACCCCGATGTCGTCGGGATGGCAAAGGTCCAGCAGCTACGCCACTACGCGCTGCACCTCGCCAAGGCGGTCGGCGCGTTCGCCGAGCCACGCGGAGAGCAGGAGCTGCTGCATCGGCGCCTCCCGGACATCTTGCTCTTCGCGATCAAGCTCCCGACGGTCATGGGTGTCCGCCTCCCGGACGAGCGCTACCTCGCCCCGCCGTCTCGGCCGCTGTACAAGTGGCCTCTTAGCTCAATCAAATAGCATTCGCGACCCTGCGGGGCTCTGGCAGTCGACTGTTGATGCCCCACTTTGGCGGGAAGAACAGCGCCAGCGGCCGGAAGGTCCGCCGATATTCGTGCTTGATACGGACCCTGTTGCTCTTCAGCTCGGGGAATGCCTCGCGCGAGTACTTGTCGATCTCACAGAACAGTCCCTGGCAGTCAACGGCGTGTAGCCGTCGCCCGAAGAGGCCTGGGAAGTCAAGACCCAGCCGGGCAAACTCGCTCTCCTGCCGGTCCACCATTCGCAGGATCAGCTCGCGTGGGGTCTGGTCGCCCGGATCGGCGAACACCTTGCGCAGGCCGCGGATCGCGCCGGGCCCGGGGACCGTGAAGTCGTCCTCGTCGAACTGCAGGTGCTCGGAATAGTTCAGGTCGATCGCGATCTGGTAACCGAGGAACGGTCCGATCATCGGGTACTCCACTAGCGCGTGGAACACTTCCTTCAGCGACCGCGCACGCCCGAGGCGGGCACCGAGGCCCCCGCGACGGAACATGTCGGCGACCAGGGCAAGATGGTTGCGGTGCTTGGCACGGTGCCCGTAGACACTCGGCGCGGCGAGAATGAACGCCGCCGTGTAGATCGGCTGCTGGGACCGTCGCTCTTCCAGCAGGTCGCCAAGGCGTTTGACCGTGAGCGTCGCGCGCCGCAGGCCACCGCTCGCCTGCTCCAGGGCGGCCCACGTCGCCTCCTTCGAGAACAGACGAAACAGCACGATTCGCAAGAACACATCCTCTGCCTTCAAGCCCTCTCCACGCGGGCCGTGGATGACCTCCCGGATCAGATATTGGGACACGCGGTCCGCAGCGCGGAACGAGTTGCAGAACTTGAACCGCTGCAAAATGGGATCCTCAGTCCAGGGGTCCGGCTCTCCGCGGGCGCGCTTGAGGAAGATCTCATGGCGGCCTGCCGCGAAGCGCCAATACTCGTCGTGGACTTCCGGACGAACGACGGGGCGCACCCTGCCAGCATGCCACTCGCAACGGACGCGCGGCGATCATTCCCGCCGCGGCGCGACTTGGCAGAACGACCGCCGGCTAGGTGTCGAGATCGTCCTCAAGGCTCCAGACACCGCGGCAGACCACCCCCAGCGCGGCGTAGGGAAGTCGCCCGTGCCCACCGTCACCCCACGACTCACCCCAGGAGTTGCGCAGAAACAACTCCTGCGCACCATCGTCAAAGCCGACCACGGCGACGGCGTGGCCCACACCCAATAGGTCCGCTTGCGCCGGAAGTCCGAGCGCACCTTCGTGTGCGGAATAGAACTCTCGCCAAAGCTCAAGCGCCATCATCAGTGCGTGCGCGCTGCGCACCAGGCCGCGGATCTCGTCGATCTCACGGGCGATGCTCCGCAGCGTGCCCCGGCGCATGTTTGCGTCCGCCAACGCGTCGCTTGGCGGCGCGTATGCGGCCGCGGTGTCGTCGCGTGCGCCATCGTAGGGCCATAGCGCCCCCGCCGACTGACCGGTGTCTGTCAGCGCCTTCGCCGCTGAGCGCGGGTAGCTCCCGGCAGCGGTGTCGCCGTCGATCTGCTTGCAGGCCCAGTAGAGAATCTCCTCGCCGAGGTCCGCGGGCAGCGCTCCGCGTCGCCGGCGGCGAGCCTGCTCGTGGCAGGCCGTCACGGCGAATGACAGGCACGTGCCACGACGCCCCTGGTCGCGCACCGGGCGGAGCTGCGGTCTGAGGTCGACGAGGTCACTCACCCCGCCTCCTCCAGCATCGCGTGTCGCTGCGGCAGAGAGATGCCCGTCGAGAGCTCCAGCCCCGTCCTCGGAATCTGCACTGACAACGGCAGCTCGAGAGTATCGGCGGGCTCTGCCGCGGGTCCCTGCCATGGGCGGATCAGGCGCAGCCCGAGCCTGCCGGCACCCGGGCCGACGGCCTTCCACCAGAGGTGGCGCTGCTGCTCGCCGCCGAGACGCTCCTGCGAGTCGAGATCTCCCTCCAGCTCATCGCTGAGTAGCTCCAAGCCCAGACCATCGCCTGAGAGCTCGACATCCCAGCGATAGCCGCTGGTCGGGATCTCGGGCAGTCGCACGTGAAGCTCGTCTTCCAGGCGCAAGTGAAGCTGGCGTCCTCGTCGCAACTCATCGACGCTCCAAACGGAGGCGCGCGCGTTCTCGGGACGTTGACCGTCCCCCAGCTCCACCTTGATCTGGATCGGCGTCCAGTCACGCAGCTCGTTCAACACTCCGTCGGAGATCTTGTTGAGATGGTTCAGCTGGCTGATCGTGGCGCGGTAGCTTGAACCCATCTCGAGCGAGAGCTGGTAGGCGTCGTGAGGCGCCAACACCTCGGGTGTGCGCGGCAGTGACAGGCGGTCAAGAGCACGGTTGACCAGCGGCAACGGCATCAGAAAATCTGCGGCGAAGGCCTGCGCCTCGATCTCTTGCAGGGGCAGGTCGTTGCCGCCGAACAGCTCGCGCGAGGAGTCCTGGGAGTACTCGTGGCCGAGCGTGAAGTGCCCATACTCATGTGCGGCGGTAAAGCGCTGCAGGCTCAACGGGTGGCCGTTGTGCAGCACGATCCCCGCGGCGCCGTTCGCGCGCTGGAAGAACCCATAGAGGTGGTCCAGCGGCTCGAACAGCAGCCACACCTGCTTGTCCTCCACGACGCCGAAAACATCCACCGGGCGATCAGCATCCAGCCCGAGGCGCATCCACTCGCGGGTCGCCTCAGCGGAGCCCCGCAGGCGAGCATCGCGGCGCTGGGCGAAGCTCGTCATGCTGTTTCGCCATCGTCCCGTCGTGGTTTTGGCGCGGGCCCCGCGCTCCGCAAGAACTGCGCGAAACGCAGCACCTGCTCCTTGTCGTCGTCGCTGAGGTCCCGGGTGGTACGAAACAAGGCTCCAGTCGTCTCGTCCACGCCGACCTCTGGCACCTCGCCGAGGTAGTACTCATAGGGCTGGCGATATAGCCGCGCGAGCCGCGCCAGCTCGAAGGTTGAGACCTTCCGCCTGCCGGCCTCGATGTTCGTGATCGCTGGACGCGAGAGATGCATGTGCTCGGCGACTTCGCCTTGGGAGAGGCCTAGGTACTCGCGTGAGCGGCGCAAGCGCTCACCGAGCTCGACCCACGCCTCCTCGCCGTTGTCGATCGCTGGGGGGTCTGCGTTCATCGCGTCACCTCCCCGAGTCCGGCGGCCACCGCAAACGCGAACTCGCTCTCATGGCAAAGGCTCAGCTCGATCCTCTCGAGCGCAAGCTCCGCCGCGCGCCTACTCGCAGGCCCGTGGAGAACGACGGTTGGACGACCCGTGGGCTCGGAGAGAATCTCGACGTCGGCCAGGCCAACACCACGAATCCCTGTTCCGAGCGCCTTTAGCGCCGCCTCCTTGCCCGCCAGTCGGCTGCAGAGCCGCTCGGGCCGCCCGGCGCAGAACTCGATCTCAGCATTGGTGTAAACCCGGTGCAGCAAAGGGGCGCCGCCGAGCTCCAGGTGACGCTGCCAAGTGGGGATATGCACAGCGTCGACCCCCACGCGCGCGGGCGCAAGCACGCTGCGCGCCAACGGCTCTAGCCGCGCAGCGAGAACGGGCGCTGAGTCAACCATGTGCCACCTCCGCATGCGGGGTGCCCGCTGTTGCGCGGTTGCGCTTGACTAGCTGGCGCACGTCGCCCTTGCCGAGCGACAGCTCGGCGTCGGCATGCGTGGCGACGACCTGGATCTCACCCGGTTGGGCCCCGGTCTCGGTCGCGATGAAACCCATCAGGTTCGCCAGGCCGATGTAGTTCCCGTACGCCCGGGTAATGAACGTCTGGTTGCGATACGTCGCGTTCATGTGCACGTGGTCGTTGACCAGGGTGAGGCTGATGTGACTGAGGCACGGAAACGACGTCATGCGCTTGTCCGTAAAGGGCGCCTGGACCCGGAGCTCCGCGTCGATCGGGGAGGAGACCCCCAGCTCATAGCTGCTGCTCAGATGCAGCGTCTCGCGCTGGCCGCGCAGCCGCTCGACGTAGTACGCGAGCTGATTCCACGTACCGTCGGGGTTCAGTGCCAACTCAGTGCCGTCGGCCGCACCAGCTACCGGGTAGGAAACGAGGCGGTTGAAGTAGGTTTCTTTATCGCCCTTACGTCGACTGTGCATGCGCATGCTCAGCGCATAGTTCTCATACAGACGCGGCGCGGCCTCCTCGCCGAGATGCGGATGGTAGAGCGCCGCTGGGAAGATCGTGTTGGCGACCGTCGCCACGGTCAGGAGGTTGCCGTCGTTATGACGCAGGCCCGCTTTCACAATGAACTCATCGACCTGCGCTGCAACTGCTGGGTCTTCGGCGCCATCGCCCCGGAACGCGACGTTGAGATTGACCGCCTTCCCGTCCCGATCGAGCATGAGCTCCATCGCCGCAATCCACGCCTGGGATAGGGTCTCGCGCTGGATTAGATCAGCCATGTCAGGCTCCTTTCTTGCTGTCCGCGCAGCGTCGCTCGATTAGCGCCTGCAGTGAACTGACCGTGGTGAGATTCTCGCTCGTTTGGTCCTCGGGACGGATCAGGCCCTCCATGTCAAGCACGAGCTCGACTCGGATGGCGACCGTCTGCCCCTCCTTGGAGTCGATCTCGATGTCTCCGCTCGCCTGTTCGAGCGCCGCCACGATCTCAGACGGCTCGCATGCCCGCACATAGGCCAGCTGGTCGATCAAGACCTGCCGGACGTCCGCCATTCTGAAGCCCCTCCCTTCTTCGTTGTACGATTTTCGTACCATAAGAGGTTAGCGGATGAACGGACAGAAGACAAGACACGGCGTGCATCACTCCGGCACTGTCCGCTTCCTAAGGCGTCACGCAGGCGGCGCGGCGAGTGACCCGGCGCTGGCTCTTCCTTCCTGGAAGCACAATGGAGCATCCCGGCGCAGCATCCGGCGAGAGCGTGCCCTCAGCACGTGACGCGTGCGCCGTGATCAGGCGACCACAACGCAGCATGGTCGGCCGGAACGAACCGAAGACCCTTGAACGGCGCCGCACAGCTGGTGCGCGCTCACGTGGGTGTAGCGCCGCGTGGAGTCCACCCAACCACGAATCGCTCGGTTCGGGAGCACGATGCTCCCGTTGTGCTCCCGAGTCGTTGCTGAGCCTATTGCAGGGACGCTCGCGGGCCTGCAGCCATTTGCACCCAAATGCCGCGCATTAGCAGGGGCTTTGCTCACTCGCTGCGCGTACGTGCATTCTCGTGCGTGCGGCGGCAACCTATGGCGGGGGCAGGAT
>CAVVMI010000009.1:0-407090 GCA_963749385.1 uncultured Solirubrobacterales bacterium | reverse complement strand
GGACGCCAGGTGCCGGACTTCTACTGCAGGCGCCGGAGTGTCGCGTCTATCTCGGCGGTCAGGAGGTATAGGTCGAGCTGGTCAGGCTCGTTGGGATCGAACGGGTGGAAGCCCAGTCGTTCCCACCAGGTGCGCGCTTTGTCGGTGAGCGCGGTTACGACGACGGCTCGGCAGGCCGCCTTCTCGTTGAGTTCCAACGGCGGTGGCGAGCACGTGCGCGACGAGTGCCGTCCCGATCCCAAGGCGCGAGTATCGGCGGTCGACCGCGAGCCGGCCGAGCAGCAGCGCCGGGACGGGGTCAGGAGAGCCCTTGGCGAGCGTCTCTGGCGCGGCTGAGCGGTCGATGCCGGTCATCGCGATGCTCGCGTATGCCACCACGACGTCGTTGGCGTCGGCGATGACCCAGGTCGCGGCGGTGTCGCGGCGGCGGTTCTGGCCGGCGTAGCGGCG
This sequence comes from uncultured Solirubrobacterales bacterium, assembly GCA_963749385.1. Taxonomy (GTDB): domain Bacteria; phylum Actinomycetota; class Thermoleophilia; order Solirubrobacterales; family Solirubrobacteraceae; genus Palsa-744. The sequence continues at coordinate 406,640 of CAVVMI010000009.1, read as the reverse complement.
TAGCCACTCGTCGAGCACCGGCTCGCCGCTGTCGAACTGCTCGCGGTCGTGGCGGCGAGCATCGAGCAGCGCCGGGCGACGGAGCTCAGTCAAGCCAGCTGAACTTGCGCTTGCGGCGCAGCGCCTTGGCGAGGCGGTCGTTGACCTCCGCGGGCCGTTCGAGTGCCTCGGTGAACGCGGCCGCAGCCTCCGCTGAGAGTCGGATGCTCGAGCGCTCAGCGAGGACCTCCTCGGCCTTGGATGCCGCGGCCTGGACCACGAACGCGGACATGTTCAGATGCGACGCTGCCGCCGCTCGCTCGAGCAGCGCCTTGTCGGCCGGGTCGACGCGGATCTGCAGGCGTTCTTCCTTGGTCGTTGACATGTACTCACGATGGCAGTACAGAATGGGTTTGTCAAGCCATCCAACCACAAGGGAGGACTCATGCAATCCGTCTTGCTTGATGTCGCTGGTCACCGGCGCTCGCCGGCGACGATGCCGGGCTACCACCGGGGCCGTCCGCCGCGCAACAAGGGCGAGCACTACCCAGCCGACCCGCCGACAGTCGAGGAGATCGTCGCGGTGATGCGCAGCGCCAGAGATCGTGCCGACGGGCAGCGGCTGCGCGCGCTGATCGTCCTGCTCTGGCGCGCCGGGCTACGGGTCGGCGAGGCGCTCGCTCTGCAGGAGAGCGACCTCGACCCGACCCGCGGCGCGATCCTCGTCCGGCGTGGCAAGGGCGGCAAGCGACGCGAGGTCGGCATGGACCGGTGGGCGTGGGGTCAGCTCGACCCATGGCTGCAGACCCGGCGAGAGCTGCCGATCGGGGCGCTGCTGTGCGTGATCCACGGCCCGACCGCCGGCCGGCACTGGGAGGCCTCGGCAGCGCGCAAGCAGCTGCATCACGCTGCCGCAGCGGCGGGCGTCCGGCGGCGGTTCGCCCCGCACCAGCTACGGCACGCCCATGCGGTCGAGATGGCGCACGAGGGCGTTCCGCTCGTGGTGATCCAGCGGCAACTCGGTCACGCCAACCTCGGGATCACCAGTATCTACCTGCAGGGCATCGACAGCGCGGAGATCATCGACACCGTCCACGGACGCCCATCACCCGTGATCTCCGCGACCGCCGGTCTGCAGATCAGACGGTAAGACGAAGTGGAGCCGACGGGGCGGCTGGCGTCCGCCGGCCGCCCCGCGACACCCTCGACTGGCGAGGAGCAGGGCCATCATGGGCGGCGTGGTTCGAGGGCGCGACCACGCGGCATTCGCGGCTTCGGTTAGGGTGTCCCCAACCAAGGTTGGACGCTACGCCGCCCGACGACACTAGGTCCTCCTGGGAGAGCGCGCGTGAAGATCACCGGCTTTGAGGTCATCCCGTTCGAGACGACCGTCGATCGCATTGCCTTCGGGCAGCTCCTTACTGACTACAGCGTTGTTCAGACAGTCACCAAGGTAACGAGCGACGACGGGGCCGAAGGTTACTACTTCGGTGGTCATTTTCACGGCTATCAAGAAGGTCTATTGGCCGGGGACCGCGCTCTGATCGCAAAGTTCCTCAGCCCCATTCTGGCGGGTCAGGACGCGTTCGCCCGCGAGGAGATCTGGCAGCAGCTTCGGGCGGCCAAGCTACCCGAGAACGTGTGCAGCGTGATAGATCTCGCGTTGTGGGATCTGGTAGGGCGGGTGGCTGGCCTTCCGGTGTGCAAGCTCCTCGGCAGTGCGCGAGAGAAAGTTAGGGCGTATGCGAGCAGCTACAACAACCTCGGCACGCCCGAGGACTACGCGGCGCACGCCGTCGAGTGCCAGCAGCAGGGCTATCAAGCGTACAAGATCCACCCGTACCACTACTTCAATCCGGAGACCAAGCAGTTCGCGCTGCCGCGTCCCTCTTACGTCGATTGGGACATCGCGATCTGCGAGGCCGTCCGCGCCGCGGTCGGCGACGAGTTGGTGCTGATGTTCGACCCCTGGGGCACGTACCACACGTACGCCGATGCGGTCCGTGTTGGACGTGAGCTCGAACGGCTCGGCTTCTATTGGTATGAGCACCCGATGCCTGAGTATCGGGTCGAGAACTACGTGAAGCTTGCCGACGAGCTGACCATCCCGATCTGCTCGCCCGAGATCGCCGAGGGCGGGATCTACACCCGCGCCGACTGGCTCCTGCGTAGCGCGTCTGACATCAGCCGCATCGACGTGCTCCGGGGCGGCATCACCGGAGTGATGAAGTGGCTCGGCGCATGCGACGCGTTCGGGATGCGCTGTGAGCTGCACATGAGCGGGTTCGGGAATCTCCAGGTGCTCGGTGCGACCAGCGAGGATATCTGCGAGTACTACGAGCGGGGCCTTCTCGGCCCCGAGGTCCGCTACGACGTCGTGCCGCCCTACCTCAAGGCGTCCTGCGATCCGTTTGAGGACGGTTTCGTCACCGTGCCACAGCTGCCCGGCCTGGGCTACGAGATCAACTGGGACTACATCGACGAGCACCGCGTGACCGAACCCGAGATCGAGCCGGTAGCGCCACTTCATCCGCGCTGAAACGGCTGCGGGCCATCATGTGCGGAGCAGAAGCCCTCCTTTCCGCAGGGTCGTATCGGCGAAGCGGACCCTGTTTTGTGCGGAAAACAGGTGCGCAGTCTGAGCGGTGTGAGACGCTCGCAAAGGACGAGCTGCAGCAGCGCCCGGCGGCACTCCGCTGGCTACTGCTTCGGCCCCGATTGCGAGCGTGTCCACGTCAACGGCGGCGCCGCCCCCACAGCACTGCAACGCCGTCCACGTGGGCACTAGGCGAACCCCCTGCTTTCGCCCCGCGAGGGTATTCGTGCCGAATCCGCCCGGAGACCCGGAAAGCGCGGAACGCAGGACTCTCGCCTTCGAGAGGAGCCTCAGCCCCTTGCCGGCAGTCTCTGCGACGGGCTCCACATCAGCGACCCTTGACTTTGGCCCGCCGGGGCCGTTTGGTGGGCCAAATCCACCGGAAAGCCCCCGCCGCTTACACAGGTCCGCTGGTCCGGAGGCACGGACGGCGGGCGCGAGGGCCCGCCGTCACGTTGCTCTAGTTTGTCCTGTTGGGCCTAGTAGCGGAAGCTCACCCTCCACGGGTTGTGATTGGCGCCGCCGACGGCTGTCACCTTGACCTCGAGGTTGTCGCCGGGAGCGGCTGCGCCGCCTACGCCCGCCGTACAGCTCTTTTCTGCGACGTGGATGCTGCACGCGAGCTTCGTCACTCCGTTGTCGATGACTTCAATCACCGCTTCGCCTTTGCCACCCAGCACCGCGTTCGTTTCCGCATGCAGGTAGCTAACGACCGCCCCGCTGTCAGGGATCGGGCCCGCCAGGAGGCCGCTGGTCGAGTAGCCTGGCGCGGCGTGCCAGCCGGGCAAGGGCCGTTGCCCGGACCCGCCCAGCCTACGAAATCGAGGCAGTTGCCGGATGCGACGCCGGCGGGGAAGCTCTCGAAATACGCGATGGCGGCACTGCCTGTCGCGCCGATGGATCCGGTGGCGCCACTGGTCCAGTTGGTCCGGCTGGCCCGGTCTGACCGCTCACGCCAGTCGCGCCGGTGGCTCCGGTTGCACCCTTGCCGCCGGTTGCGCCGGTTCTGCGCCGGTCGCGCCCACGGCTCCCGTCACCCCGGTGGCTCCGCTGGACCCGGTCGCGCCAGTCGCCCCCGTGGCGCCGGTAGCACCGGTCGCTCCGGTGGGTCCGGTGGGTCCGGTCGCTCCCGCGACTCCACAGCATTCGCATGGAGTCGAGGTGATCGTTCGGTCTCCCGGAGGTCCTTCCAGCACGTCTTCGCCGGTGACGACGGTCGTTCCAAACGGCGAGCCGCCAAGCGTGCCGGTCGTCGTGGTGAATTCGAGCAGGCTTTCGCCGCTTGGCATTTCCGGGCTGAGTGTGCCTGTCAGTGGCTCAACGAGTGTTTTGGCTCCTCCGTTGTTGCATTCGACATTGAGGGCGACACCTTGGATTTCGTCAACGACGAACGGCATGTGTTCCCGTAGCTCGGTTTTCCACGGCAGACTTCCTGGGACAGCGTTTATTTCCACGACGCCACCTTCCAGCACGCACGGCGTTGCGATGCCGATTGGCAGGCAATCAGACAATTCAAACGCCGTAATTTCATCGGTCCCGGCGCCGCCGCCGACAGGGTTGGTGATCGTCTCACGGTCGTTGAGCTTGCACTGGGTGCCGACTTCGTCGGTAAAGAAGGTCAGATGCCCCGTAGTCGTAACCGGTACGACTTCTCCCGCCTTGGTTTCGCAGCAGTTGCTATGCCAATGAGGCGGAGCGCATGAGGGCGCCGTTACCGTTGCGCTGAAGTCCAGGCCGGTCCATTCTAGATCGTGGGTCAACACGACGAACTGGATCGTGTTGATACCCGCTTTGAAATGGCCCACGGTGTTGCTGCCACCAAACGGCCAGCCGCCGGCGGGTGGTCCGTCCCAGTTTTCCGTGTCCCCCGAAGACGGGTTTATCGCCGTGTGCCCGATTGGCTCGCCGTTCAGGAAGGCGCCAGCCTCAGTGACCGCGAACATCGAGCCATTCAGTTCGGCGGCGGCCACCTGACTTTGACACAATTCGACCGTCGCATCGTAAATGTAATATTCAGCAGATACCGCAGCGACGTGGCCGTTCGCCGCAGGAGCGACCCACTCCGCGCCGGGAATCTCTCCTTGCGCCGGTATTTCAGTGGACGGACCGCCGGGTGCTCCGACCGCAAACGGAATTGCCGGAGATCCTGGAGCGCAGGCGGCTCCGGTGTCGGGGAAGGGCGTTCCAACCTGACTGGAAGGCGTGGTGAGCGGCGCGTAGTTGACGTTGCCGCCGACTTCGGGTTCAAAGCCGGATGTGGGGTTGACACAAAGTGAGTTGCTGCTGCCGCTCACCAGCGTTTTCGTTTCGGCCTGTGCCGCCACTGCCGTCAACGCCAAGGCGGTGAGCGCGAGTAACGAGATCAGCACGATACGACGCCTCTTGGACATGAGTCATTCTCCGTTTCTTGTGGATTGATCGCTGCGCGGCATTGACCGGGTGAAAGGTGCGGCGGGCGGGCGGTCTTTGGCTTGCGCGTCCCCTACCTGCTTCGGCGCCTCCTTGGACATGTGTAACGTCCCTGGTTGTCCGTCGCCCGGCGCCCGCGGGTGAACGACGGACGGCACGCGCGGTCGGTCGCTTTGCTGCCCGCGCTCTGCGCAGCGAGAGGTCGCTGGCGGAGGTTGGCACGCTTGCCGGGGTCGCGGCAGAGCTACCCGTTCAGGTAGTCGTCGACAGACGGCGCAAACAGTTGCCACAGAGCCTCCCCCGCGCTAGCTCCAGCGATGAGGCCTCCCAGTGCTGCCCCAACGCCCAGCACGGTGAACACTATGTGAAAGCAGGCGGACACGCAGGCACCTCGGGCACGAACGTGATCACGAGAGGCCGCAGGTTTTGAAACCTGCCGCGCCTATCCTCATTCTCCTCCCGAGAGCAGAACAGCAGGTGGTCCGGGCCCGCGGGATATTGGCGGCGAATCTTCTCGGCGCGACCGGGCTGCGGCCGAGCCTCGGCCGCAGCCCATCCGGTCGGCTAGGCTGGGGCGTACTCCCTCTCGGCCTTGTCGAGTTCCTTCTTGAACTCCTTGCGGTCGACGTCGATTTCCTTCTCGATCGTCTTTTCCGCGCGCGTGAGTATCTTGTCGAGCTGTTCTTCAAGGCGCGATTCGCCGATCACGAGCAGCGTTGCCTCGCCCGCTTCGATGAGGTCGCCCAGTTCCTTGGCGTCGCCACTTGAAATGCCCTTTTTGAAGTGTCCACCGAGGCCGCCGATGACGCCCCCGAGCAATGCCGCGGGGATGACCGCTGGCGCGGCCACGACCCCGACCGCCGCTCCGACGGCGATGCCTCCCCAGGCGCCGTGCTGGGTAGGCTTCTCGTGCTTCTCGACGTGGATCTTGCCGTCGGCGTCCTTGGTGACCAAGGCGACGTCATAGGTGCCCACGAGCTTGGCCGCATGCAGTTCGAGAAGGGCGTCGTAGTCCGCCTCGGCGCCGGCGGGATCCGCGTACGTTGCGGCGTAGATAAAAACCGGATTGTCGCTCATCTGATCTCCTGTTCGGGCTTGATGGGTGCTTCTATTCTGGATCTACGAGGCATCGCGCCCGCAAGCGATACCCACATGAGTTAGTCGGCCCGGGCTTCCCTGGATCACTCCCTCCTCAGGTTTCGGCTTGCCGCCTCGTCGGATACTCCGGAGCACTTACGGCGCGCCGCTGGCCGGCTCGAGAAAGAACAGCTCGCACGCGATGCGTGGTGAGGACTGGTCGGCGCTCAGGAACGCGACGACGCGGCGTTGAGTGAGCCGCTCGACGGCCGCGCTGAACGCGTCCTTGCGATCGGCCTGGAAGGCGACACGTCCCTCGATGACCTCACTTGCGCCACCGGCGGCGACGAGCTCCTGCTCGGGGCAGCTCAGGATGTCCTCGAGGATGCACACCACGACATCGTCATTGATGTAGGTGGTCGCCGTGGTCCGATCGTGACCGTAGACCTCGGCGTATAGCGCGACCATCGCGGCCGAGATCTTGCGTGTGAGCTCCTCGCTGCGCGAGGGAGGATGGACCATCGACATGCTGGCTAAGCTCTCCTTGCTTGAGTCTGCTGAGGCCCGTAATTCGCCAGCCTCGCCCGCATTGGTTAGCGCCTTGGGCCGGTTTTGGATCACACCTTGGGCGCAAGGGCCGACCGTGCCGCGCGACGGCGTTGCGGCGAAGGCTCTCAGGCGATACGGTGATCGCTACTCAAACGCGCCGGCTTCTCACTCTGCTCATGCTCGCGCGTTCGCCGAGAGAGCTGGGAGAACCGAGGCGCTCATGGGCGAAGTTCCTGCTCCGACTGCGGTGAGCACGGCGCCTGTGCGACCTTCGCAACGACGCGGTGGCCTGCCGCATCGGCGGGATCCTGCCCTGAAACACGGACCGCGCGTGGACGCCTCCGCTCGGCGACGCGACCATTGGGGGTAGCAAGAACTCGCCGCGTCGTCGATCCGTAGTTCTCCTGTGGTCGGCGCGGCTAACCCCGGTTCCAAATGCCCCATGGATCGCGCGAGGATCGCTCTGCCTATGACGCTGATATCTGCCGAGCCCACCGACGCCACGCTGATGCAGCAGGTGCAGCGTGGAAGCCACGTTGCCCTGGGGAAGCTGTATGGCCGCTTCGCGCTCCGTGCGTACCGCACGGCGATTAGCACCTGCCATGACCGAGATAGCGCAGAGGACGCCGTGCAGGACGCCTTCGTCTCGATGTGGTCCTCGCGGACGAGCTACCGACCGGACCGCGGACCAGTCGTCACCTGGGCAATGAGCATCGTTCGTCACCGGGCTATCTATCTCGCCCAGCGGCGATCATCCGGCCTAGCATCCGACGAGCGGACAATGTGGCTGCAGGCGCAGCCTGCGGGCGACGACGTGCCAAGCGACGTCGAGTCCCACGCCGAGGCGGCACAGCTCGAGCAGCTCATGCGGCGGCTCCCGGATGAGCAGCGAGAGGTCATTGGGCTCGCCTTCTTCGACGGCTTGACGCACAAGCAGATTGCGCTGCGGCTATCCCTCCCGCCGGGTACCGTCAAGGGCAGGATGCGGCTCGGGTTGAAGAAGCTGCGCTCTGGACTGGAGGCGGGTCAGTAGCTGCAACGGTGCTCGTCTGCTGGAGAGGTGCTTGAGCGACTGGTCTACCCCACGCCTCGCCTCCGAATGAGCAAGCTGCGCTCCGGACTTCAAAGGCGAGTGATCTGATCGGGCGCGGACGCACTAGTGGAAGTGGGCGAGTCCTTTACGAGGCAATGCTCGCCGGCTTAGGCGCCCCAAGCGGAAGCTTTGCCCCGCGTGCGCCAGCCGCCTCACAATTCCCAGGGGGTAGCCAATGTCGCCCACATCCTCATCGTCAAGCACGCCGAAGGCGGTTCTGCCAACCGATGGCCACGGCAGGTCGCACTCCGCCCAAGCGACGGAGAACGGCGCGGTCCCGGTGGTACCGCACCTGACCGTCGCCGAGCGCGTCGCCCGCGGGAAGGCGGCGCGGGCCCAAGTGCCGCGCTCCAGCCACGGCGCCTACGAGCCAGCGCCGCGACGCCCTGACCCGATCAAGCTGCTGGAACGCCAGGCGAAGACGCGCGTGCCGGAGCTCGTGCCGATCCGCTACGGGCGCATGCTGGTCTCGCCGTTCACCTTCTACCGCGGAGCTGCGCTGATCATGGCCAGCGACCTCGCCGCGACGCCTCGCTCGGGGCTTCAGGTGCAGTGCTGCGGCGATGCGCACCTGTCGAACTTCGGCGTGTTCGCCTCGCCCGAGCGGCGGCTGGTGTTCGACGTCAACGACTTCGACGAGACGCTCCCAGGTCCCTGGGAGTGGGACGTCAAGCGCCTCGCGGTGAGCATGCTCATTGCAGCACAGTACAACGGTTTCCCGGCCAAGGACCAGGAGCGGATCGTGCTCGACACCGTCGCCGAGTACCGCAAAGCGATGACACAGTTCGCCGCCATGAAGAACCTCGAGGTCTGGTACGCGCATCTGGACGTCGAGGCGGCGGTCGCCGAACTCGGCTCGCAGTTCAAGACCAAGCAGGTCAAGCGAACCGAGAAGACGCTCGCCAAGGCGCGCACCAAGGACAGCATGACGGCGTTCTCCAAACTCTGCCGCGAGGTCGACGGGCAGCCGCGGATCGTGGCCGAACCGCCCTTGATCGTCCCGATCGACGAACTTGCACAGGGGATGGAACGCGACGAAATGTTCGATGCGCTGCACGACACCCTGAGCTCGTTCCGCACCACGCTCCAGCGCGACAGGCGCGTCCTGCTCGAGCAGTTCCAGCTGGTCGACTTCGCGCGCAAAGTGGTGGGCGTCGGCAGCGTCGGCACGCGCGCCTGGATCGCTCTGCTGATCGGCCGCGAAGGCCAGGATCCGCTGTTCCTGCAGCTCAAGGAGGCGGAGGCATCGGTGCTCGAGGAGTTCCTGGAGGAGAGCGAGTTCGAAAACCACGGCGAGCGGGTCGTCACCGGACAGCGCCTGATGCAAGCCTCGAGCGACATCTTCCTCGGCTGGCTGCACGTCGAGTCGGGACTCGACGACAAGGCCCGCGACTTCTATGGGCGTCAGCTGAAGGACTGGAAGGGCTCGGCCGAAGTCGAACAGATGGTTCCGAGCGGGATGGCCACGTACGGCCGGCTGTGCGGCTGGACGCTTGCGCGCGCGCATGCCCGCAGTGGCGACCGCATCGCGATCGCCGCCTATCTCGGCAAGAGCGCCGCCTTCGACCGCGCGATCGCCGAGTTCTCCCACGCCTACGCCGAACAGAACGAACGCGACTACAAAGCTCTGAAAGAGGCCGTCGAATCCGGCCGCATCACCGCCGAGACGGGGCTCTAACCCCCCGGACGCGCCTTCTGCTTTCGCGCCATCAAGCAGGCCTGAGGAACGCTCACGCTCGAGGCGGCGCGCTCGGCGGCGGCTCGCCGCCCGATGCTCCCGGGCCTCGCGTACCGTCGTCCGATGAACCTTCCTTTCGACCGCCCCGAATCAGGACGATGATCGCGATCGCGCCGCCGGCGATGCCAGCGCCGATCAACGCCCAGCCCCACCCGGGCAGACCGCTCGATTCCGAGGATGGCTCCTTGCTCGCTGCCGCCGCCGCGCCGGCGGCCGCCGCCGCCGGCGCGTGGCCCGTCGAGGTCGTGGTAGTGACAGCGGGGGTGGTGACTGTCTGAGTCTGGATGACGGTGTTCGTCTGCGTTGGAGCGGTCACGGTCTTGGTGGGTGCTGTGACGGTGGTTGTCTGCGTGGGGGCGCTGACCGTCTTTGTCTGAGTGACCGTCTTGGTCTCAGGCGGCGCCGTACTCGTCGTGGTGGGAGCCGTTGAGGCCGCCGCGGTCGTCGCCGACTTTGTCTGCGCCGGGGTGGTCGTGGTTTGGCTCTGGGCGGGCTGGGTCTCGGTCTTGGCCTGCGTCGCGGTCGGCCCGCTCGCGCCGGCGCTCGTGGTCGTTGCCGCGGTGCGGCTGGCGATTGTCTGACTCAGGCTGCTGACTACGCTTGGCGCCCCGCCGGAGCCGCACCCCGCCAAGGCGAGCACACAAAGGCCCAGCAAGCCCAGCCGACAGGCCCAGCGTGTCCCGGTGCGGTTCCGACGGTGGTGGCGACGGGTCATACGACGCCAGCCGTCGTCCCGTATGCGCGTATGGATCTGGCTGAGCATGGTTGAATCCCCATCGTCCGAGCCGCGGATTTCCTCGCGCCATAAACATAGAGGCAGAACGTGCAGGGCGATGCGAGCGGCCCCCGGGACCTGGACACAAACCGAGCATCCACGAAAGGAGCCGCCAATGTGCCGTTGGCTTGCATACTCAGGCTCGCCGCTCCTGCTCAAGGAAGCGCTCTACGGGCCCGCCAACTCGCTGATTGAGCAGAGCCTCCACTCGCACCTTGGTGCCGAGACGACCAACGGCGACGGCTTCGGCGTCGGCTGGTACGGCGCGCCCGCAACTCCCGGCGTCTTCCACAGCACCGAGCCGGCCTGGAACGACAGAAACCTGCACGAGCTCGCCGACCACATCAGCTCGTCGAACTTCTTCGCCCATGTCCGCGCGGCGATCGGCAGCTCCGTTCAACAGACAAACTGCCACCCGTTCCGCCACGACCGCTGGCTGTTCATGCACAACGGCTACATCAACCAGTTCGCGGCGATCAAGCGCGACCTCGTGCTCGCCGTCGACCCCTCGCTGTACCCGCGGATCGCAGGGCAGACCGACTCCGAGGTGCTGTTCTTCCTCGCGCTCACGTTCGGCCTCGAGGACGATCCGCCCGCCGCCGTCGAGCGCGCCATTGGGCTCGTCGAGGCGGTGGCCGGCCGGTATGGGATCGCCGATGCGTTCCAGGGCACGATCGCCACCACCCGCGGCGAGGCCATCTGGGCGTTTCGCTACTCGAGCGAGGGCAGGTCGCGCTCGCTCTTCTACACGACCGACGTGCCGACGCTCCGCAAGCTCTATCCCGACCGGGAGCTCTACGAGGAGGTGTCAGAGGACGCGCGGATGGTCGTCTCCGAGCCCCTCGGGGACATCCCGGGCGTCTGGAATGAAGTGCCCGAGGCGTCCTGCCGGATCGTCGGCCGCGGCCACGACGAGCTGCGGTCATTCCGGCCGAGTGCGCCGTGATCGCGAGGGCGGCGAATCGCCACCGCGACGCCGCCTGACGGCCGTCGCGGTCGCTGACAGCGACGGTAACGAGAAGGCTGTCTGCCCCCGGTACACTCCGCGGCGATACCACCGATGAGCCGACCATGGCCGGCTTCCCTCGGAGGACCGCAGACAACCCAGAGGAGGAGCCTTGAGCAGCCAGGAGTTGGAGCTGGGCCCCGTTGACATTGTCGTGATCGGCTTCCCGGCGGATGCGCCGCGAACCGGCGAGGCGATCCCGATGTTCGTGGACCTCGTCGACCGGGGGATCGTCCGGGTTATAGATGTGCTTGTCGTCGAAAAGGACGCCGAGGGCGTCGTCTCGGGCATCGAGATCGGAGATCTCGACGGCGACGGCGCGGGCGACCTTCTCGTATTCGAAGGGGCGCGGACGGGCATGCTCGGTGACGAGGACGCCACGCTCGCCGGAGAGGCGCTCGAGCCCGGCGAGGCGGCCGTGCTGATCTGCTTCGAGAATGCCTGGGCCGCGCCCTTCGCCGCCGCGGTGCGCCGCAACGGGGGCCGGCTGCTGGACTTCCAGCGAGTCCCCACGCAGGAGATCATCGCCGCCATCCAGGACCTAGACGCCTAGCACGCACCCAGACGAGAAAGAGAGACCAGCCATGCCACTACTTCGCCGCGTCGCCCGTGTAGCCGCCGTTGGCGCCGTCGCCGGCGGCGCCGCAGGGGCCGTTCAGCACCGCCAGCAGGGCCGATGGGCCCGACAGGAAGAAGAGCAGATGGCCGCCCAGCAACAGCAGCAGATGGCCGCCGCGCCGCCCCCGCCGGAAGTGAACTCACTGGACAAGCTCAAGGAGCTCGGTCAGCTGCACGAGTCGGGCGTTCTCACAGACGAGGAGTTCGCAGCAGCCAAGGCAAAAATCCTCAGCGCCTAGGCGGCACGGGCCTCGGCCGTGCCGTGAACCAAGCATTCACCCGCTCCAAGGCATCCACTGAGTGCCTCCGGAAGGCGATCGAGGGAGCACGGTCAGATGAGCGTGATCTTCGCTCTCTGCGCGGCGCTCTCCAACGCGCTGTACGTCGCGACGCAGCACGTCGCCAGCACGAGCGGCCGCGTGGCCAAGGCGTCTGGCCTGCGACTCGTCGCGTATCTCATTCGCAGCCCGCTTTGGCTGCTCGGCTGGGCGGCCGCGCTCGGGGCGTTCGCGTTCCAGGCGGCCGCCCTGAACAACGGCCAGCTCTCGATAGTGCAGGCGCTGCTCGTGACCGAGCTCGTCTTCGGCCTCCTCTTGCGCGAGGTGTGGATAGGCCAGGCGATCCGTCCCGTCGCATGGGGTTCGGCGGTGCTCACGTGCGTCGGACTCGCCGCCTTCGTGGTCGTCGACCAGCCGCAGGGCGGCACCCCCACACCGAGCGTGCACGCGTGGACGGGGGTGCTCACGGCCTTCGGCGGCGCTGCAGCCATCATGACGCTCGCGGCTCGCTGGGGATCACCGAGGCGCAGGGCCGCGCTCTACGCGGCGGCCGCCGCCATCGTATGGGCGCTCGTGGCGACCTTCATCAAGACGGCCACCGAGACCCTGACCGAATCCGGCGTAGCCGCGGTTCTCACAGACTGGCCGGTATACGCACTGGCCGGTGGCGGGGCCGCAGGCATCCTCCTGACGCAGGCGGCCCTTCACGTCGGGCCGCTCAGCGTCTCCCAGCCGCTGCTCGTGATCGTCGACCCGATGGTCAGCGTCATCCTCAGCGTTTGGCTTTTCCAGGAGCGTTACTCGCGCAGCCCGGCGGTGATCGCCGCCAGCGTGCTCGCGTTCAGCGTCGTGTGTGTGGGCGTTGTGGCCCTCACGAGGACCGCACCCGCGACAATGCGCGCCGGACCGTCTCCCTGAAGCTCATCTGATTGAGAGACACCGGCGCCGTGGCGAGGGTCCGAGCTGCTTTCGAGGAGCAGGTCCGCCGAGTCACACCAGCGTGCGGGTCCTGGGAAGATGAGCGGATCGTGCGCACGATCCCAGCGTCTCCAGCAGACGGTTCGCCCGCGCGGGCGTCACCGTGGCCTCGCGTCGCTGCGGTCGTCGCGCTCGTTACGCCCGTTGTCATGGCCGTGGTGGCCGTGGTCGCGCTGGCGGGCGACGTGCCCGTCGCCGCGCTGGCGGTCGGGGCTCGTGCTGGTCTGCAGCGCGGCGATCTGGCTCGCCCTGACCCGTCGCGGCCCGCGGCGAGCGGCCAGCGCCGCGCTCGCCGCGCTCGCGGCGATCGGGCTGATCGTGGTGCTGGTGACCAACTGGCAAGGGTTGGTGGTGCTGGTTGCGCTGCTCTTGCTGCTTGCCGTGTTCGGACTCGCGGCGCGTTACGCGCTCGGGCGGACCGGGGAGACGGCGGTTAGCGGCGGGGCTGAGGCGCGCGTGCCGGTGGACGCCGCCGGATCGGCGGTGCTGATCATCAACCTGAAGTCGGGCGGTGGCAAGGCCGAGCGCTTTGACCTCGCTGATCAAGCTCGAGCGAGCGAGGCATCGAGCCGGTTGTCCTGCAGCCCGGCGATGACCTGCTCGAGCTCGCCGAGAGCGCGATCGCACGCGGTGCGCAGGTCATCGGGATGGCCGGCGGCGACGGCTCGCAGGCCCTCGTGGCGACGGTCGCCGCTCGACACGACGTCGCCCACGTCTGCATTCCGGCGGGGACTCGAAATCACTTCGCCCTGGACCTCGGCCTCGACCGTGACGACGTCGTGGGCGCGTTGGATGCGTTCACAGACGGCACCGAGCGGCGCATCGATCTCGCATGTGTCAACGATCGGGTGTTCGTCAACAACGCCTCGCTCGGCGTCTATGCCAAGGTCGTCCAGTCCGAGGCCTACCGCGATGCCAAGCTCCAGACCTGGACTGACATGCTGCCCGACCTGCTGGGCCCCGACGCCGAGCCGATCGATCTCGAGTTCACTGCTCCCGATGGGAGCCGCTGCGACGACGCGCCGCTCGTGCTCGTATCGAACAACCCGTATCGGCTGGCGAGCTTCGCCGGCGCTGGCACGCGTGAGCGGATCGACACCGGCCAGCTCGGTGTCCTGGCCGCGCGGGTGCGCAGCGCCGCCGACGTGACAAAGCTCGTCGCGCTCGAGCTGGTCGGCCAGGTGAGTCGTTTTCCGGGTCTTTTGTCGTGGTCGAGCCGCGAGTTCGAGGTCCGCTCGAGCGGCCCGGTGGAGGTTGGGCTCGACGGCGAGGCGCTCGTGCTCGATCCACCGCTGCGCTTCTCGTCGCTGCCGGAGGCGCTCCGTGTTCGGCTCCCCAGGGGAGCAGGCCTGCCACCGGCCGCTCGCGCCCCTGCGCTCACCACGAACAATCTCGGCGCGCTCGTACGGGTGGCGGCTGGCCGGTGAGCTCACCCGGCCGCGCGGCTGGTGCTCGGTCTGGTCGCCTTCGTGCTCGTCGGCTGGGCGGCCGGAGCACTGTGGACGTCGCTCGTCGGATCCGGCGAAGCTGGAAGTGATGCGCAACATCGCCGAAGACCGCACAGCGGGTCTCACCGCCGCGGCGCGACTGGTGACGTGGGCAGGCAGCGCGTTCGTCCTCGTCCCGCTGGCGGTGATCTGCTGTTTGGTGTTCCTGCGAGCCGGTCTGCGCCGAGAGGCCTTCGCGATCGCGATAAGCCTCGCCGGCGCGATGCTGATCTCAGACGCGGTGAAGCTGCTCGTGTCCAGGCCGCGCCCGCCCGTCGAGCACCTGCAGGCGGTCACCGGCTCGAGCTTTCCCTCGGGCCATTCCACGCAAGCAGGCGCGTTCTGGCTTTCGCTGGTACTGGCGCTGCGGGCGCCACGAGTCCCTCCGCGGCTAACTCGTGTGGCCGCCGGCCTGGCGCTCGTGCTCATACCCGCGGTCGCGCTCTCTCGCGTCTACCTGGGCGTCCACTATCCCGCGGACGTGATCGCCGGCGTCCTCCTCGGGGACCGGCTGGGCGGTGTTCGTTGCGCGCTGCGTGCGGGAGAGCACGATCAGATGACGACATCGGGGCGCGCACGGGCCCGGGGTCAGCATCCGGCATCTCGACCACCGCCTGATGAGACGCTCTGTCCGTGCGCGCTCGGCTGGGCTGGACGAAGCGCTCGTTGCCATCACGCGAGCCGCAAACTATTCCCGGCTCTGGCTTGTCATCGCGGGCGCGCTTGCCGCGTGCGGAGGCCAGCAGGGACGGAGAGCGGCCGGTCGCGGCATCATCGCGATCGCGATCGCAGCGGCCGTGGCCAACGGCCCCGTCAAGCTGCTCGTGCGCCGGCGCCGCCCCCGGCGCTCACCGCCCACGCTCATCCGCATGCCGCGCTCGACATCATTCCCATCAGGCCACAGCGCCGCCGCCTTCGCGTTTGCCACCGGCGCCTGCACCGAGCTGCCGGTCCTTGCGCCGGTCCTTGTTCCAGTGGCAGGCACCGTCGCCTACTCGCGCGTGCACACCGGCGTTCACTACCCAAGCGACGTCGCCGCCGGTGCCGCGATCGGGATCGGCTCTGGCCTTCTCGCCAGGCGCCTGTCACCATCGGCTCTCAAGCGACGACGCGCCGCGTGCAGGCGGGCAACGCTCGTCGCATGAGCGGCGCGGCGCCGACTGCAGCCGAGCGCTGGATGCCGGGCGTTCGCGTCGCGCGAACGTATCAGCGCTCGTGGCTGCGAGCGGATCTGGTGGCGGGCGCGGTGCTGGCGGCGATCCTCGTTCCGCAGGGCATGGCGTACGCCGAGCTGGCCGGGCTTCCGGCGGTCACCGGCCTGTATACGACGGTCGCTTGCCTGGTCGGATACGCGGTGTTCGGGCCCTCGCGGGTGCTCGTGCTGGGACCCGATTCCTCGATCTCGCCCTTGATCCTCGCCGCGATCACGCCGCTGCTGGTGATCGGCGGAGATCCCGCGACGCGCAATTGCGCTGGCCGGCATGCTGGCCATCCTGGTGGGACTCACCGAGATCGGCCTTGGACTCGGCAAGCTCGGATTCGTCGCAGACCTCCTGTCAAAGGAGGTGCAGGTCGGATACATGAACGGCCTTGCGATCACGATCATCGTCGGCCAGCTGCCGAAGCTTTTCGGCTTCTCCACGCACGCCGATTCGTTCCTCGCGGAGCTGCGCGCGTTCGCTGAGAACCTCGACCAGACGCAATCCACGACGCTCGATCGTCGGCCTCGCTGTGCTGGCCCTCCTACTGGTGCTCCCCCGCATCACCACGCGGCTGCCTGCGGTGCTCGTCGCGGTCGTCGGCGCCACCGTGGCGTCGGCGGTGTTTGGGCTTGCCGGCGAGGGCGTGACCACGGTCGGCGCCCTGCCTCGGGGGGTTCCGACGCCCACGCTGCCGTGGACCAACGCCAGCGACGTCGTGCCCCTGCTCATCGCCGCGGTGGGCATCACGCTCGTGTCCCTGACCGACACGATCGCCACCGCGACGAGCTTCGCGGCTCGACGCGGTGAAGAGGTCGAGCCCAACCAGGAGATGATCGGCATGGGTGCGGCGAACATCGCGGCGGGTCTCTTCCAGGGCTTCGCCGTGTCGACCAGCGGCTCGCGGACCGCGGTCGCCGAACAGTCGAAAGCCAAGAGCCAGGTCACCGGCGTCGTCGGCGCGGCTCTGGTCGTGGTGCTCCTGCTGTTCCTCAACTCGCTGCTTGCCGACCTGCCGCAGACGGCGCTGGCCGCCGTGGTGATCGTCGCCGCCCTGTCGCTGACGGACGTGGGTATCCTGCGCCGCTACCTGCGCGTTCGCAAGAGCGCGTTCGCGGTGTCCCTCGTCGCAACGGCCGGTGTGATGCTGCTCGGCGTGCTGCAGGGCATCGTCGTCGCCGTCACGCTGGCGATCCTGCTCTTCTTCAGGCGCAACTGGTGGCCTCACGGCGCCGTCCTGGGCAAGCTCGAAGGTGACGACGGGTGGCACGACGTCGACGTCCAATCCAGAGGCAACGCAGATACCCGGCGTCGTCGTGTACCGGTGGGAGGCCCCGTTGTTCTTTGCCAACGCCGGCGCCTTTCGGCTGCAGATCCGCAAACTCGTGCGTGACCGCCAGCCCCACTGGGTGGTCCTGCAGTGCGAGGCCGTCACCGACGTCGACGTCACCGCTGCCGAGATGCTCGAGCAGCTCGACAACGAGCTCAATGCCGCCGGAACCCACCTGGCGTTCGCGGAGATGCGCAGCCGTCTCCAGGACCTCACGTTGCGCTACGGCCTGCTGGAGACTCTCGATCGCGACCACTTCTACCCCACGCTCGAGGCCGCTCTCGAGGAGATCCAAGCCGAGGACTCCTGACCGGGTCACCGGGGTGACGGGAATCTGGCGGTAGATACCGACCAGGCGATGGGCCGCGACCGTTACGCGGCCCCGGACTCCTGCACGGAGGGGTCCGCGGGCGCGCCCTTGGGCGCTTGCTCCTCGAGTCGCTGGCGACTGATGGCCCCGGGGCAACCCCGGCCGCCGCCAGCCACGATGACTAGGCCGGCGCCGGCTCGGAGCCGGGTTGTCGCGTCGGTATTCGCCCGACGAAGAAAAGCGCGACGGCTGCGATCAGGATCAGGACGGTCAGCCCGGCGCGGAGCCCGTCGAGGCGCGCGTGGGCGTTGGCGTCGAGCGCCGCCTGCGTCACCTCCGAAGTCGCGCCCGCTTCCTTCGTTGCGGCTTCGAGCTGCTTGTCGGACATGAACGGTATGCCCGCGGCCAGCTCGATATGTGCTTTGTCTTTGACGCCCTGGGGGACCGCGCTGTTCATCTCGATGTGTGTCAGAAACGACGCCGTCAGCACGGCAACCAGGATCGATCCCGCCAGCGCGGTGCCCAGCGAGGCCCCGAGGTTGGTCACCGTGTTCTGCAGCCCGCCCACCTCCGAGCTCCGCTCGTCGGGCACGGCCGAGACGGTCACAGCGCCGAGCTGCGATGCGATCGCGCCGATGCCGAGCCCGACGAGCAGCAGCGGCACGGTCACGATCTCCGCCCCCGCCTTGATATCGATCGCGGCCAGCAGCACCAGCAGCCCGAGCAGCATCAGGAGGATCCCGACGCGGACAACCAGCCGCGGCGAGACGTGCGGGAACAGCCGCGGCACTCCCAGCGCCGCCGCCAGCAGCGTCAGGGACATGGGCAGGATCCGAACCCCGGTGTCGATCGCCGACAGCCCCAGTGCCACCGACAGGTAGAGCGGGATCAGGAAGAAGACCCCCATCATCAGGAAGTATTGAAAGAAGAACATGGTCAGCCCGCCCTCGAGCTGCTCGTTGCGCAGCAGCGCCGGATCGACGAGCGGCTCCTCGCCGCGCTTGACCATGCGCGCCTCCCAATGCAGAAACGACCAGACCAGCACCAGCCCCGCAGACCATCAGCCACGGCACCGGCGACATCCCAAACCATTGCGGCGCGCCCGACTTCGGCGCCACCCAGCCCCAGGAGCCGGACTTGAGCACGCCAAAGACGAACACGCCAAGGCCCGCGGCACACAGGACGGCGCCGATCAGGTCGATTTTCGGCCGGCGGTCGGGGGGAGCGTCCTCGGCGCGACGCGCGAGCAGGAGGATGACCGACACGAGCATGACCTCACCGGCGAAGACCCAGCGCCAGGACGCATAGGTTGTCGCGAGCCCGCCGATCAGCGGGCCGACGGCGATCGCGATCGCCCCGGCGGCGGCCACGAGCCCGTAGGCCGCGGGACGGCGTGCCGCCGGGAAGTTGCCGGCGACCAGCGCCACGATCGACGGCAGGATCAGCGCGGCGCCGACGCCCTCGAGGAAGGACCAACCGAACAGCAACACCGGCAGGCTCTGCGACAGCGCCGTGGTGAACGAGCCGCAACCGTAGATGACGCAGCCGATCATGAACGCGCGCTTGCGCCCGATTATCGCGCCCACCTTCGCCCCGGGGATCATCAGCATCGCCATCACGAGCGTGTAGGCGGTGATCGCCCCCTGGATCCCGGTGACCGTCGTGCCGACGTCTTCGGCGACCGTCGCGATCGAGACGTTCATCACCGAGCTGTCGAGCGCCATCAGGAACTGGCCGGCGGCCAGCGTCAGCAGGATCACCTGGGCACCGGCGGCGGCGGTCTTTGTCGCGGTTGACCCGCTCACGGTGCCCAGCCTTGCAGCTATGGCCGACGCCCAGGCGCCGCGCTCGTTCTGCTCGGCGTAAGCCCGGAAGAACTCGACGCTCGCGCGGTCGAAGATCCAGCCCATACTCATCGCGTCCATCTAGCGTCGGGTCTTGGACTCGTTCAGGGCCACGGCGCCACGAACGAGGGCCTTCAACGCCTCCCCGTCTATCTCCTCGCCCTCGTGAAAGTCGATCGCACGCCGTGTGCTCCCCTCGAGGCTGGAGTTGAAGAGGCCCGAGGGATCCTCCAGGAAGGCTCCCTTGGCGAAGGTCGTCTTCACGACGTCCTTGTAGGTCTCGCCCGTGCAGATCAATCCGTCGTGCGACCACACCGGAACCCCTCTCCATTTCCAGTCCTCCAGGACCTCGGGATCGGCCTGCTTGACCAACGTGCGCAGCCGGCTGAGCATCTCGCCCCGCCAGTCGCCGAGCTCCTTGATCCTCGCGTCTATCAGCTGAGAGGGGGTCCTGCTTTTCTGCGACTCGCTCTCCGTCATGCCCGTCCTTCCCCTTCTCGCTCGGCTGCTCGACGATCGGAAAGTATCCCGCATGCTGGCCTGACGGCTGCGTCGAGAGCGAGCTACACTCGCCGAATGAGGAGTCGTCGTACGACACCGAAGCGGGTCGATACCGCGACGGCCTATCCGCCCGCGACCGCCAGTTGGAGCCCGACAGGAGTTGGCGCGCAAGCCAAGACCGACCTCGGCTCGAACGCTGGCAGCGCATCGGCGCTGGCGGCCGAGTCCCGGCACTCGACCGCAGAGTAGCTCGCCAACGGCGCCCTGGCGCGGGCGATGGACACCGAAAACACCCAGCTCAGCGCCGATGGTTGAGTGCCCAGCCTGCTCTGCCGAGAACCCCGCCACAGCGCGGTTCTGCATGGGGTGTGGAGCGGCGCTGCAGCGGCGCTGCTCCTCCTGCGGTGAGCCGGCGCCAGAGGGGGCGCGCTTCTGCATGGCCTGCGGCGGGCCGATCGATGAGTCGAGCGTCGCCGGCGAGCCACCCGCCGGGCGGCGCGCTGCCGTCGAGGCCGACGAGCCGACCGTCGCCCTCGCATCACCGACGCTGGATGAGCGCCGCACGGTGACCGTGCTGTTCGCGGATCTCTCGGGCTACACGGCGGTCGCGGCGGCGCTGGACCCCGAGTCCGTGAAGCGCCAGCTCGATCGGATCCTGGGTCGTCTCGGCGAGGAGGTGGCGGCGTTCGGCGGCTACGTCGACAAGTACATCGGCGACAACGTGATGGCGATCTTCGGCGCCCCGGTCGCCCACGGCGACGACGCCGAGCGTGCGGTGCGCGCCGGCCTGGGCATGCAGGGCGCGATGGACGAGGTCAACGAGCCGCTGTCGGCGCAGCATGGCATCACGTTCGAGCTGTGCGTGGGCATCAACACCGGCGAGGTGCTCGCGGGGCACGTCGGGGACAGCTACACGGTGATCGGCGACACCGTCAACGTCGCCGCGAGGCTTCAGGCCGCGGCGCGTCCGGGCAGCGTCACGGTCGGCGAGCTCACCTACCGTGCGACTCGCGAGGCGATCGATTACAGCGCGCTGGCGCCGCTCGTGCTCAAGGGCAAGGCCGAGCCGGTGCCCGCCTGGGAGGCGCTTGCCACAGACCAGAAGCCGTCGGCGGACCCCTCCGCGCGCTCCGTGGAAGCACCACTCGTGGGTCGCGCGGCCGAGCTCGCCGCGCTGCAGGAGCTGCTCGCACGGGTGCGGCGAAAGCGCGGCCGCATCTGGCGACGATCATCGGCGATCCCGGCGTCGGCAAGTCGCGACTTCTGCGGCAGTTCGAGCACGAGCTCCAGGATCACGACTCCGGCCCGCTGATGCGCCACGGGCGCTGCCTGCCCTACGGGTCGAGCATCGTCTACTGGCCACTGGGCGAGGTCATCCGCGCCGAGTGCGCGATCATCGACGGCGATCCGCCCGAGGCCGCGTGGGAGAAGCTGTCGGCACGCCTCGGAGCGCTGCTCGGCGGGCCCGACTCAGACAGCAGGTCGTCGGCATCCAAGACGGCCGTGGTCGGTCGCCTGCTCGGGATCGAGGGACCCGATGATCCGGCGCTCGGCGACCAGCAGGACGCTCAGCAAGCACGCGAAGTCTTCTTCGCGGCCGTGCGCTCCTGCGTCGAAGGCCTCGCACGCGATCGGCCGCTGGTGCTCGTGTGGGAGGACATCCACTGGGCCGACGAGGGGATGCTCGACCTGATCGAGCATCTGGTGCAGTGGGTGCGAGCGCCGGTGCTGCAGATCTGCCTCGCCAGAGAAGAGCTGCTCGATCGCCGTGCCGGCTGGGGCGGCGTGCGTCGCGACGCCACGACGATGTTCCTCGAGCCGCTGGGCGACAGCGAGACGCGTGAGCTCATCGCGTCCCTGATGCGCAGCGGCGGGCTCAACGAGAGCGTCGTGGCCGCCGTGGCCGCCCGGGCGGAGGGCAACCCGCTGTTCGTCGAGGAGATGGTCCGCCGGCTGTCTGAAGAGGAGGGTGCGAGTGCCGCTGAGCTTCCGGCGACCGTCCAGGCTGTGCTCGCCGCGCGCCTTGACTCGCTCGAGCCCTTCCAGCGTCGCCTGCTCGCACACGCCGCCGTGATCGGCCGGACATTCTGGGAGGGCGCGCTGACCCCGATCGCGGACGCCGAGGGACATGATCTGGATGAGGCCCTGCGCGCGCTGCGCGATAAGGACATCGTCGTCGCGGGCGAGGGAAGCGCGCTTGCGGGTGAGCCCGAGCTCGCGTTCAAGCACGCGCTCATCCGCGACGCCGCATACGAGATGCTCCCGAAGGCCGTGCGGGCGCAGAAGCACTTCGAAGTGGCCCGCTTCATCGAGGTCCGCGCCGGAGAGCGTGTCGAGGAGGTCGTCGCGCTGCTTGCCGAGCACTACGGCAAAGCAGCCGAGCTCGGCGGCGAGCTCGGCCTGTCATCCGGCGATCTGGCGCCCTATCGCGCCAAGGCGCTCACCTACCTCGAGGCGGCCGGCGACGCGGCGACCGCCTTCTACTCAAACGCGGACGCTTTCTCGGACTATCAGGCCGCGCTCGAGCTGACCGGCAGCGACGCCGAGGCGGTCGCGCGCCTGCTCGAGAAGCAGGGCGACGTTGCGCTGCGCCTCGGTCGCGTGGACGCGGCGATCGGCGTCTGGGAGCGGGCACTCGATCATCACAGCGGCCGTGAGGATCTCGAGCACGTGGCGGAGCTGCACCGCAAGATCGGCGCCGGGCTGGCGCACAAGGGCGAGCGCAAGCAGGCGATCGAGCACCACCAGCGCGGCATCAACCTGATCAAGGACGGTGAGCCGTCGCTGGCGCTCGTGCGCCTGTACGAGGAGGCGGCATGGCTGTACATGCAGACCGGCGACAACATGCTGGCGATCTACGCCTCGGAGAAGGCGCTGCGTCTCGCCGAGCGCCTTGGCGAGGTTCGCGCCGCGAGCCGCGCGCATGGCATCTTCGGCCGCGTGTTCGGGCGCATCGGCGACACCGTCAAGGCACGCGAGAACCTGGAGCGCGCCGTCGAGCTCGCGCGCGGCTCAGACGCACACGAGACGGTCCTCGCCCTGATGGCGCTTGGCCATCAGCTCGAGAGCTCAGACGCCGACTACACGGCCGCTGCGGACTCATATCGCGAGGCGCTGGCGCTCGCGCGCCAGATCGGCGACGTGCCCGCCGAGATCGAACTGCTGGCCGCCGTGGGGCAGCTCGCGCTCTACGCGGCCGACTGGGAGCAGGTGCAGAGCGCCAGCGACGCCAGCGCCGAGCTGTCCGAGCGCGAGGGGCTGATCGGGAAGCTCTGCCTTCCCTACGCGCTTCGCGGACGGCTGCACTGGCGCGACGGGGACTGGCAGGCATCGGAGACGTCCTACACAGCGCGCGCACGAGCTCGCCGAGCAGATCGGCTGGTCAGAGGTCGGCTTCGACGCGCTGTTCGGGCTCTCGAGCACGCTGCGCGACCGGGGCGAGCTGCAGGGCGCCGAGACCGCGCTCTCCCAGGCGCTCGAAATCTGCGAACGCGCCGGCCTGATCGCGCAATCGATTCAGGCCAACGCAGCGCGGGCGCTCCTGCAGACGCTCGCCGGCCAGCACGAGAAGGCCAGCGAAGCCGCGCAGGAGGCGATCGAGCTCTCCGAGCGCGTGCACAACCCCGTCGGCGCGGCAGCGGCGATCGAAGCCGCCGGCGTCGTCGGAGCGCTGCCGGAGGCGCTCGCCAACCTGCAGCAGGCGCGCGAGGCCTGGCGAGCTCTCGCGCGCCCGCTGGACGTCGCCCGCTGCGGCCTGCTGATCGGACAACGACTGCTCGAGAGCGACCGCGAGGCGGCCGTCGAGGCGCTGGAGCAAGTCGCCGGCGAGTACGACGCGCTGGGAGTGAACCACCTGGCGACACGTGCGCGCGAGCAGTCGGCTGCAAGCTAGCGCCCGCCGTTTCCGCCACAGCCGCAAGCGCGAGACCGTCGCGACATAGAATCGCGGGACGGCGTCAGTGGGCGCCCGTTACAAAAGGGAGGACCATATGAGAGGCGCCGGTAGTGCTCTGTTCGTGGGCATCTTCTTGATGATCGCGGGCATTCTCAACATCGTCTACGGCATCGCCGCGATTGGAAATGCCAGCTTCTTCACGAACGACACGCAGTACGTGTTCTCGAGTCTTCACACCTGGGGGTGGATCACGGTCATCCTCGGGATCATCCAGCTGACCGCTTCCTTCTCGCTGTTCGCCGGCCGGGCGTACGGACAGGTGGTCGGGATCATCGCTGCAACACTCGGCGCCATCGGCGCGCTGCTGGACGTTGGCGGCGCTCACCCCGTGGTGGTCGCTCGGCATCTTTGCGATCTGCCTGGTCTGCGTCCACGGGCTCGTGGTGCTCGGAGAGCCCAAGGAGGTCTGATCATCGTCGCGGAGGCCGGGCGCTCCCCGGCCTCCGTCGCCGGCGGCCGGATGCGCCCGGCAGACGCCGGCGAAGATCGCCCGGCGGCCAGCCGGCCACGCCGGCTTTTCGCTGCATCGCACCGGAGATGACGGCTGAGGAGCGCGGTGGCGCCGGTCAGCCGGCGTGCCCGGCGGCGCGCTCGCGCACGTCGGCCTTCTCCTGCAGCGTCATCGCTCCCGGATGGCCAGAGCCCGGCCAGGGCGTGAGCAGCAGCAGCACCCGCGAGTCCGCGGTCGCTGTGACTTCGTGGCGTTCGCGAGGCGCAAAGTGGACCAACCCTCCTGGCCGCAGCTCGCTCGTCTGGCCCGCGTCGTCGGTGATCGTGACCGCGCCGTCGACGACCGTGATCCAGGCTCCCTCGTGGACCTGGTGATCCTGGAGGCTCTCGCCGGCAGGCAGGTCGAGCACGATCGCGCGTCCCTCCTCTGTCGAGGAGAGGATCTCGGGGTTGTGAGGCCGCCAGGCGAGGCTCGTGAGATCCCAGTCGTCCATCGCCCGGTCAGTTTTACAGCTCAACCGACGATCGGCGGAGCGCCCGGTCAGCGGAGCGCCCGGTTCGCGCGCCGCTCGCCGACGGGGCGCTGCGGCGCGTCGCCTTGTTTATGCTTGAGCTCATGGCGGTCAGGCCCGAGGCTCGATGACCCCGAAGCTGTACTCAGCCCGGCTCGCACCCGTGCGCCGCCGTGGAAGTCGCGCTTGCCTTGAAGGCGATCGACTACCACCGCGTCGACCTGCTGCCGTTGAGCCAGGTGCTGATCGGGCCGCTGAGATACGGCGGCACGACCGTGCCCGGCATGCGCCTCGATGGCGAGCGCATCGTCGGGCCGCGCCCGATCATGCGCCGTCTGGACACGCTGGTCGCCGAGCCGGCGCTGCTGCCTGCGCCCGACGATCCCCTATACGAGACGGTGCTCGAGGCCGAGCGCCGGGGCGACGAAGTGGTCCAGAGGCTACCCCGACGGAGCAGACCTGCAGATCGGCAGCAGCATCCGCCTGCTCATGAGCATCGGGGACTTGCGACCGCTGATCGAGGGCCGCCCGGCCGTCGGCTCATGCGTTACTTCCCGCCGATGGTGGGGGAGATCGAGCAGGGTGCGCTGCCCGCCGAGTGGCTCAGCACGACGGCTAGCGCGTAGACCGCCTTCACCACCTGCTCAAGCATCTGTTGCGCGCGCCCAAGGTCATCGCCCGGGCCGGTCCGTCTGCTTGGGCGCGCTCCGTGAGGCCTTGAATGTTCCAAACATGCCGCCCTCCATTCCTTCCAAGAGTGAGGACGAGCTGAACATCGCCCGGAGTCAGGTCCGGGACTCGGGCTCCCTTTCGGAGCGCCCGAGTCCGCTTCGTCGCTATACCGGCCGGTGACGGAGTGTCAGAGCCCGGTGCACTGTCCGACCCTGTGGCCGTGAACGTCATTGGGCGTCCCGCCGGAGTCGCCGAACTGCGGGGCGGGGTTGTTGGCCAGGCAGATCAGGTTTCCGAAGATCGTGTTGGTGACTATCTCCGTCGAGTCGGGGTCAGCCATGACGTTGTTCGCCGCGACTACGTTGCCGTGAACGGTATTGCGAAGGATCCCGAACCACGTCCCCTGCCAGCCGGCGACGAGGAGATCTCCACCGATGACGTTTTCCTTGATCGGGAAGTTCACGTATGGGTTTTCCGTCACACCCGGTCCACCGCCCAGCGAGACGACGCTGCCGTGGATGGTGTCGCCGTCGAGGTACATCGTCATCGGCTGATCGGCGAGGATGTTCCTGCCCACCGTGTCGGCCGTCGTCTTGCCTTCGCACGGCGCGCCCGGACCTATCGAGCCCAGG
Source organism: uncultured Solirubrobacterales bacterium (assembly GCA_963749385.1). Classification (GTDB taxonomy): domain Bacteria; phylum Actinomycetota; class Thermoleophilia; order Solirubrobacterales; family Solirubrobacteraceae; genus Palsa-744. The sequence continues at coordinate 380,652 of CAVVMI010000009.1, read as the reverse complement.
GTGCATCCGAGCGCGAGGATCGCGCCCTTGCCGACCAACACGTCACCTGTGACCTTCACGGTGCCCAGCGTGAACGCGTCGAGACAGGCACCACGGGCGAGCGTCGATTGCCCCTGACGGTCAGCGTCGTGCCACTCGCCACGTAGCTGTAGCCGCCGATCGTGAGGTCGCCGCGAGCCCCCGCGATCGCCGTGCCCGTGCTCGGGCAGATCTGCGGCCCAGGCAGTGAGGTGGCCGCCGCCGGAGCCGCCCCGACCGACAGCGCGAACGCCGTGCACAGGCCCAGCAGCTTGCTGTACCTCTGGAGAACACCCGAAGGACGGGCCTTGTCAAAGCTGGCTGCAATTTTCATAGCTGACCTCCTGATTGGGGCGCGCGCATGACCAGCGTCCGACCGGATGCGTCCCGGTCCAGTCACTGTTCGCGCACGTTCATAGGCCGCAAGCCTCCACCGCAGCGCGCGCGGCTTCCACGCATTTCTGGACCTTTCGCGATCCAGTTCTGGACGCGTAGCGGGCGCTACGCCGCGCGAGCGCGCAGCGCCTGCAGATCACGCACGAGCAGCACCCTGCGCTCGGTGTGGACCCAGCCGAGCTCGCGAAACCCCTGCAGCGCATGCGCGACGCCTGCGCGAGAGGCGCCCGTCCACGCCGCGAGATCCTCCCTCGAGAGCGGCGAGACGACCGTCAAACCTTCGTCGGATGGCTCGCCGTAGCGTTCGGCGAGCTCCACGATCCGCGCGGCCAGGCGGCCCATCGTGTCCGAGGCCGAGAACTGTGAGCGCTTGAGCGTCGTCTCACGGAAGCGCCGGGTGACGACCTCCAGCAGCGCGACCGCGACACGCGGCGTGGTCTCCAAGTGAGCGCGGAATGTCTCGGCGGCCGTGACCAGCGCCACGACGGGCTCCAGCGCGGTCACGGTCGCTATGCGGGGCAGGCGATCGATGAGGGCCAGCTCACCGAGCACATCACCGGGGTCGCGGATGCTGAGCAGCGTTTCGTGCCCATCGTGATCCACGCGCGCGACCTTCACTCGCCCATCCAGTAACAGCATGAGGCGCCCGTCGGGCTCGTTCTGGAACATCAGAACCGCACCACGCGGGAGGCTCCGTCGCACCCCGAGCAGGCTCAGCGCATCGCGCTCCTTGCCGTTCAGCGACCCGAGGAACGTCCGGGGGGCCACCGGAGTCATCCGCTCAGCTCCCGATCGCCGCGAGGGCGCTGCGACAATCCGCGACCTCGCGCGCGATGCCATTCCCGCCCAACCCCCTGGCGGTCTCATCGGCGTGCTCGAGCATGCGGGTAGCGCGTTCGAGGTCCTCCGAGCGGGCGCGAGCGATGAGTGCGCGGGCCCAGTCGACGCGGGTCCGCGCGAGAAACAGCGGTGCGCCGAGACGTTCCTCGATCTCTGCGCCCGCCGCAAAGTGAGCCTCCGCCCGCTCGTAATCTTCGAACGCCGCGGCCAACCGGCCGAGCGCCGAGGCGATCGAGCCGTAGATCACCGAGCCGCCGGTCGCGATCTGGTCGGAGAAGGGCGCCAGGAGCTGGTCGAGTTCGCGAGCGCGATCTCCGAGCCCCAGATGCCAGCAGGCATAGGCCCAGCCAAACATCGTCGAGGACCATGTCGCATCTGGAGAAACACTCGGGAAGTCCTCGGCGAGCGCCAGCTCACGTGCCTCCGCCTCTCGCCCGCTCTCTATCAGCGCGATGGCAGCGGTCGCTCGCCATGCCGCCAAGCTGCCCGCCTCTCCGCGCGACCTGCACCACCGGCTCGACGAGCTCGCCGGCGCGCCCTTGCTCGACCCGAATGTTGAACAGCTGCGAACCGAAGAAGAACAACGCGTCGGGCTCGCCCGACGCGTTGCCGACCTCAAACGCCCTGGCCGCGAAATTCTCAGCTGCCTCCAGATCGCCGTGTGTGACGCGCGCTGGCGCAATCCCAGAGCCGCAGTACCCATACCAGCGATGGCTGTCCGACCGACGCCGCCAGGTCGCGCATCGTTGCGAGGCTGGCGTCGACCTGCACGCCGTCGCCGGCTTCCTGGCCGACGATCACCTGCCAGGCGGCAGCCGGTAGCTCAGCCAGGGATCGTTGAGCCCCCGGACCATCCCGACCAGCTCATCCGACAGCCGTTTGCGCTCCGCAAGCATGTCTGGAACCCAGATCGCCCAGCAGGCGTCGAACAGCGTATGGGCCAGCGCGAGCGGATCGCCGGCGGCGCGTGCTATCTCGATCGCTTCGGCGGCCAGCGCCCGGCAACGGGCCGGGTCGCCGGCATAGTGAAGCTCGCTGGCGAGTAGCGCGAGCACCCGCGCCCGCCGGGCATCGCGATCCGGGAGGGCTTCTGCTGCGGCCTCGAGCGCCTGCACGCGCTCGGAGTCGACCGCTCCGACCTGACTGGTCAGTCCGCGGGTGTTCGCGAGGGTGGCGCGACACAGGCGATCTGTGTCGCCAAGTTCGCGCGCGAGACCCGCGGCGTCGAGTAGCGTCTCGCGAAACTCCGGGTCTCCCACTCTGGCGCTGGGCCTCCCCCAGGCCGATGAACAGATCGCAGCGATCGGAGCGATCGCTGCCGGGTGCCTGGTCGTCGAGTGCGAGCGCCTGGCGATACCAGCGAATGGCCTCGTCTGGGGCGAGCTGCTGAAGTGCGCGCTCTCCCGCACGCTGCGCGTAGTAAAGCGCCTTGGCGGTGTCGGCGCTCACGACGGCCGACCCCCAGTGAGCGGCGAGCTCCCCGAGCCGCTCGCCCGGATCATCCCCGCACTGCTCCTCGAGCGCTTCGGCGATCCGCCTGTGAAGCCGAGCGCGGCGCGTCGCCCCGAGATCCTCATACAGCGTGTGCTCGACGAGCGCGTGGGTGAACGTGAAACGACCGGCGCGCTCTCGGTTCTCCTGAAGCAGCGATGCGCCCACGCCCTCGTCGAGCAGGTCGAGCAGCCGCGCTTCGGTGATATCGACCGCGGCGAGCAGCAGCTCGAGGTCAAAGTCACGGCCGATGACGGCAGCTGCGTTGAGCGCCGTGCGGGCATCCGGCCCAAGGCGCTCCACCCGCCGTCCGATCACCTCACGCACGCTCTGCGGCAGGCCGAGCTCCGACAGTCCCCCATCATGCGCCAGCGTCCGTCCTGCTGCTCTGCGATCGCTCCGGACTCCGTCAGGTGACGCAGGATCTCACCGGCGAAGAACGGGTTGCCGGCTGTCTCGCGGGCTATCTCGGCCGCCAGCGCGCGCCCATCCTCGTCGAGCTCCTGGCCCGTGGCTGCCTCCATCAGCACCGCGACGTCCGCGGACTCCAGGCCGGTCAGCCTGATGCGCTCCCCTCCCTCGTCACGATGAAGGTCGGCGAGCAGCGCCGTCAACGGATGGTCGCGCGAAAGATCGGAGTCGCGATAGGTCCCCACGACCATCGTTCGTGGCGTCGCGCCGGCCGTGGCGACGTGGCGAAGAAGCGAGAGCGTCGGCCCGTCGGCCCAGTGGAGGTCGTCGATGATCGAGAGCAGCGGCTCGCGCTCGCCCGCGACTTCCAGCAGGCCGCTGACGGCGGCGTAGAGCAGGTAGCGCTCGGTCTCAGGGTCGCTCTCGCGAGGGGCGGGCAGTCCGGGCACGCGGTCGCCGAGGGAGGGGATCAGGCGCGCGAGGTCGCCGCCGAAGCGCTCGACGTGGGCATCGAGGCTCTTCTGCGGCAGCTCCTGGACGAGGTAGCCCAGCGCCTGACCCCACGGCTGATAGGGCGCGCCGAGATCCTCGTCACAGCGCCCGTAGAGCACGGTCGCACCCTCCTCTCGTACCTCAAGCGCAAGCTGCGCGGCCAGACGCGTCTTGCCGACGCCCGCCTCCCCACTGATCAGCGCCAGGCGTAGTGACCCCTCGCGTGCCTGCGCCCACAGCTCGGCGAGCCGCTCACGCTCTGCTGCGCGCCCGACATAGCCGCTCGTCGGGATTTCACGCAGGCGCTGGGGCAGCGCGATGCCCGTCACCTCGACCGGCTCCCACTGCACCTCGACCGCGCTCAGCGGATCGGGCAGGCCCTTGAGCTCCAGGGCACCCACCGACGTGAAGACGTTTCCCCAGCCCGCCGCAAGATGGGCCACCATCTCCTTCGCGAGAATCTGTCCGGCCGAGCATCGATCGCACAGGCGGGCCGCCTCGATCACGGGCATCCCGAAGACGTCCCCGTCGGCGGTGCTCGCGTCGCCGACGCTCACACCGGCCTTGATGTTCAGGGGCTCGGCGGCGGAGCGATTGCGCCGCTCGAAGCGCTGCTGGATGGAGACCGCACATGAGACGGCCGCGGCAGCGCTGTCGAATGCCAGCATCATGCCGTCGCCGGTGTGTTTGACCTCGCGCCCCCCGCTCTCGCCCACGGCGTCGCGCAGGAGATCAAAATGCTCGGCCCGCAGCTGCTCTGAGACGATCGGCCCCACCCGCGACTCCAGGGCGGTGGAGCCGACGATGTCGGTGATGAGAACCGTGACCGTCTCGACGCCGCTGGTGCTCATGCGCCAATCATTGCGCTTTCGCGCGACCTTGGCCTCGGGCGTCTCGCGCCTCGCCTCAGGCGTGCGCGCCCTCGGGCGCCGCGGCGACCTCCTCGCGCCCGTCCTGCACGCCGACCGGCCTGCCTAGCTCCTTGGGCACGAGCAGCCCGGCGAGCAGGCAGACGACGAGAAATGCTGTGGCCATCACGAACGTCTCCACGAACCCGGTGACGGTCGGCTCGCCGGCGCGCATGTTCTCGGCGATGAACGTCGCCGACAGCTGCCCTCCGAGCGCCCCGCCGAGCGTGCGCATGACGGTGTTCATGCCGCTGGCCACGCCGGTCTGGTGGCTCGGCACCGCCTGCACGATCAGGTTGCCGAGCGCCGCGAACGCAAGCCCGATGCCCACGCCCAGCAGGGATGCGGCGACGAGCAGCTGGTAGGGATGGTTGTGCGCGAGCGCGAGCAGCGTGAAGGAGGCCGTCGTGAACGCCGTGCCCGCCAGCAGCGCCGCGCGTGAGCCAAAGCGCGCCGATATCCGCCCGGCGTAGAGGCCCAGCACGGTCATCCCGATCGTCGAGGGCAGCAGGTACAGACCCGAGACGACGACCGTCGCGCCGAAGCCGAAGCCCGTGCTGACGGGCAGCTGGGCGAACTGCGGAAAGACGATGAACGATGCATACAGGCCCGCTCCGAGCAGGAACGCCGCGAGGTTGGTCGTCCACACGCCGCGCACGCGCATCATCGTCATGTCGATCAGCGGTTCTTCGCTGCGCACCTCGACGGCGATCCAGGCGACGATGAACGCCGCCCCGACGAGCAGCAGGCCGATCGTCTTCACAGACCCCCAGCCCCAGCTGGTCGTCTCGCTGATCGCCAGCAGCACCGCGGAGAGACCGATCGTCATCAGCGTCGCCGCCAGCCAGTTGATGCGCCCGGGCGCGCGGACGGGCGATTCCGGGACCAGCAGCCAGGTCGCCACCGCGGCGAGCACGATCGCGACGAGCGGGATCCAGAAGATCCAGTGGTAGTTGAGGTTCTCGATGATCACGCCCGACAGCACGATCCCCAGGCCGGCGCCGACGCCGAGGATCGCCGACAGCAGGCCGATGCTGCCCGCCACCTTCTCCTGCGGGAACTCGTCGCGCACGATCCCGAACGCGAGCGGGAAGATCCCACCCGCCGCTCCCTGGATGAAGCGCGCGACGATCAGCAGCGCGAGCGAGCTCGACACGGCCGCGAGCAGCGTGCCGCCGGCGAGGATCACGAGCGTCCACAGCAGCAGCCGCTCCTTTCCGTACATGTCGCCGAGGCGCCCGAGGATCGACGTGCCGACCGACGCCGACAGCAGATAGCCGGTGAGCAGCCAGGCGATGCCGGTCTCGGTCGTGTGCAGTTCGCGCTGCATCGTCGGCAGCGCCGGCACGACGGCGGAGCTGAGCATCGCGTAGGCCAGGCCGCCGAGCGCGAGCACGGCGAGCGTGACGTTCGGGCTGGTGCGCTGGCCGCCGCTCGGGTTCATGCGTGCGGCGAGCGCGCTCACGACTCGGCGAGGCGCTCGAGCAGCGGGACGACGCGCGCGAGCGCCGCCTGCTCCTCCTCGGAGAAGCGCTCGGCGATCGCGCCGAACAGCCAGCCCTCGCGCTGGCTGCGGTCGGCCGCCAGCGTCTCACGCCCCTGCGGCGTGAGCTCGAGCAGCGCGCGGCGCCCATCGGCGGGGTCGGGGCGGCGGCTGATCAGGCCGTCGGCTTCCAGCTCGGACACGGTCTGGGCCATCGACTGCGGGCGCACACGTTCGCTGGCGGCCAGGTCGCTGGTGCTCCTGGCGCCTTCGCGATCCAGGCGCCCCAGCACGCCGCTCTGGGCGAGCGAGAAGCGATGCTCGGCGCGCAGCCGGCGCACCAGCTGGCCGAGCACGACACGCAGCTCGCTCGCAACGGATGAGACGTCCACTGACGAGGGCACAGAGAGCCAGAGTATACCTGAAAGAACAGGCAAGCTGTGCAGTTTGCCTGTATAATTGCGAGCCAGTGGCGAGACATCTGATCGATCCGCAGCGAGCGGTTACGTCGACGAGATCGAACGGTAGCGGCAACGGCGCGGCGCCCCGGCACGATCGCTACAAGTGGATCGCGCTGTCGAACGTCACGCTCGGCGTGCTGCTGGCGACGCTCGACGCGTCGATCACGCTGATCGCGATGCCCGACATCTTCCGCGGCATCAATCTCGACCCGCTGGTGCCGGCCAACAGCTTCTACCTGCTGTGGATGATCCTCGGCTTCCTGGTCGTGACGAGCGTGCTGATCGTGAGCCTCGGGCGCCTGGGCGACATGTTCGGCAGGGTGCGCATGTACAACCTCGGCTTCGTCATCTACACGCTCGCCTCGCTCGCGCTGACGATCGACTGGCTGACCGGTCCGTCCGGCGCGCTCTACCTGATCGTGTTCGCGGGTCGTGCAGGGTGTCGGCGCCGCGTTCCTGCTGGCCAACGCGGCCGCGATCATCACCGACGCGTTCCCCGCCAACCAGCGCGGCATGGCGCTCGGGCATCAACAACATCGTCGGCGTCAGCGGGATGTTCATCGGGCTGGTGCTCGGCGGCCTGCTCGCTCCGATCGACTGGCGGCTCGTGTTCCTCATCTCGGTGCCGGTCGGCCTGTTCGGCACCGTGTGGGCCTACCTGAAGCTCGAGGAGCGAAGCGAACCGCAACCGGCGCCGCATCGACTGGTGGGGCAACCTCACGTTCGCGCTCGGGCTGATCCTGATCATGGTCTCGGTCACGTATGGCATCCGCCCCTACGGCGGCCATGCGACCGGCTGGACCAGCCCGCGCGTGATCGCGCTGCTGGCCTGCGGAATCGCTGTCGCTCGTCGCCTTCGCGCGTCATCGAGCGACGGGTCCCCGATCCGATGTTCCGCCTGCCGCTGTTTCGCATCCGCGCGTTCACGTTCGGCACGCTGTCGACCTTCCTCTCGGCCGTCGCGCGCGGCGGGCTGATGTTCATGCTGATCATCTGGCTGCAGGGCATCTGGCTGCCGCTGCACGGCTACGACTTCACCGAAACGCCGCTGCTGGCGGGCATCTACATGCTCCCGCTCACGCTCGGGATGCTCGTCGCGGGACCGACCTCGGGCTACCTTTCCGACCGCTTCGGCGCACGCTGGTTCGCCACGGGCGGGATGCTCGGCGCGGCGCTCAGCTTCCTGCTGCTCGCGCTGCTGCCCGATCGACTTCTCCTTTCCCGTGTTCGCGGCGATCCTCGCGCTCAACGGCATCTCGATGGGCATGTTCGCCTCGCCCAACCGCGCGGCCGTGATGAACAGCCTGCCGCCCGGCGACCGCGGAGCGGGCGGCGGGATGAACCAGACCTTCCAGAACTCCGCGCAGGTGCTGTCGATCGGGATCTTCTTCACGCTGATGATCGTCGGACTGTCAGCGACGCTTCCCGCACGCGCTCACGACGGGCCTGCAGGCGCACGGCGTCGATCCGGCGACGGCACACAGAGTCGCGGGGCTTCCGCCGGTGTCGATTCTGTTCGCCGCGTTCCTCGGCTACAACCCGATCCAGCAGCTCGTCGGCGCGCACGCGCTCGCGGCGCTGCCGGCGGCGAGCCAGGCCACGCTCGTGGGGCGTGCATTCTTCCCCCACCTCATCTCGGCCGCGTTCAGAGACGGCCTGCACGCCGCGTTCGCCTTCGCGATCGTCGCCTGCCTGATCGCAGCGGCCGCGTCGCTGATGAGGGGAGGCAAGTACCACTACGCCGCACCCGACGGAGCTGTACCCGCCGAGGACCGCGGACACGTCAACGGGCTGTCGCCGGGCGGCGTGCCCGCCGGCGCGATCAGTCAACTCCACACCCGAGAGGAGCAGCATGCAGGTTGAGTGGCATGGCCAGTCGGCGTTCGCGCTGAGGACCGATGAGCAGACCGTCGTGATCGACCCCTTCGCCGACATGTCCGCGCTCGCCGGGCGCGGGATGCAGTTCGACTATCCGCCGATCGAGGGCGTCAGCGCCGACGTGCTGCTCGTCACGCACGAGCACATGGATCACAACGGCGTCGAGGCGATCGACGGCGAGCCCGTGATCCTGCGCTCGACCGCGGGCAAGCTGCAGTCGCCCGTCGGCGAGCTCGTCGGGATCGCCTCAGAGCACGACGAGAGCGCGGGCACCGAACGGGGGCCGAACACGATCTTCGTGTTCACCCTCGACGGCCTGCGCGTGTGTCACTTCGGCGACTTCGGCCAGAGCGCGCTGCGCGACGAGCAGCGCGCGGCGATCGGCCAGGTCGACCTGCTCATCCTCCCCGTGGGCGGCGGGCCGACGATCGGCGCCGCGCAGGCGCAGGCGATCGTCGATGCGATCAAACCGCGCTGGGTCGTGCCGATGCACTACCGCACGCCGCGCATCGGCTTCCTGGAGACCGCCGACGCGTTCCTGGAGGGCTCGGCGCAGGTCGAGCGCCTGCAGACGCCCGACTTCGACACCGCGCAGCTGCCGAGCTCCGACGTTCCCATGGTGGTTGTCCCTGCGGCGCCGTGAGCGAGGGATCTCGACGATGCGTTGACAAAGGAGAGGATGAGCGATGAAGATCGGACGACTGCTGTTGCGTTTGAGCGTGGGCGGGTTCTTCGTGGGCCACGGCACGCAGAAGCTGTTCGGGTGGTTTGGCGGGAACGGCCTGGGCTCGACCGCGCAGAGCTTTGAGACGCTCGGCCTGCGCCCGGGCCTCGCAAACGCGGTCGCGGCGGGCGGCGCCGAGGCGGGTGGCGGGACGCTGCTGCTGGCGGGGCTCCAGACGCCGCTGGCCGCCGCGGTGCTGACGGCGACGATGCTGACCGCGATCAGGACGGTTCATTTCAAGAACGGCCCGTGGCTGAGCAACAGCGGCTATGAGTACAACGTCGTGCTGATCGCCGCCGTGCTGGCGCTCGCCGAGGTCGGCCCCGGGGAGCTGTCGCTCGACGCCGCGCGCGGGCGGGAGCGCAGCGGTCCGCAGTGGGCGCTCGCCGCACTCGCCGCGGGCGTGATCGGCGCCGCCGGGGCTCAGCTGGCGTCGGCCGCGGCGGGCGAGCCGCGCGAGCTGAGCGAGTCACAGGCCGCGGAAGCGGCGTGAGGTCGCGCCGGCGGGCCTCAGTCCAGATAGGTCACGTAGTCGCCGGGCTCTGGGCGCTGCGGCGGAGCCTTCTCCTGGCGCGGCGGGCCGAGGTGGATGAGGCCGAGCACGCGCTCTGAGGAGGGCAGCGCGACCGCGTCACGGCCCTCTTGGGTGCGCAGCACGGCGGGCGTGCGCCAGTAGCCGGCCAGGCCGCGGGCGTGGGCGCCGAGCAGCAGGATGTACGCGGCTATGGCGGTCGCATGGACGTCCTCCTCGTCGGCGAGCGCGTCCTCGCCGGCCAGTCGCGCCGAGACGACGATGAGCGTGGGCGCCCGGTCGAGCTTGGCGGCCTGCTCAGAGCCCGCAGCCTGCTTGAGCGCAGCCAGTGCGGCGGGCCCCAGCACGCGAAAACGCCACGGCGTCGTGAGGTGGTGGTTGGGCGCCCAGCGCGCGAGCTCGAACAGCTCAGCGAGCACCTCGCGCGGCACAGGTTCGGGGCCGAAGGCCTTGTGCGTGCGGCGAGTGCGGATTGCCTGCTCGACGTCCATGCGCGCAGGATCGCACGCGCGACGCGACCGCCGACGGGCGCGTCGGCGACGGGTACATCGCCGCCCCAGATGAGGCCGCCCGATTTCAGAAGGGTCTGCAGGAGGTCGGCGACGGCCTGTTCGCCTACCTGCAGCCCGACGGCGGCTGGGGCTGGAGCAACGCCGGCCTTGTTGCGGACGGCGACAGCACGCTGCTCATCGACACGCTGTTCGACCTCAGGCTGACGGAGGAGATGCTCTGCGAGATGCGCCGCGCGGTGCCGGGCGCGGCGCGCATCGACACGCTCGTCAACACGCACGCAAACGGCGACCACACCTACGGCAACCAGCTCGTGGGCGATGCGCGGATCGTCGCCAGCAGGCGAGCCGCCGAGGAGATGCCCGAGCTGCCCGCGACGACGATGGCCACGCTGCTCGAGAACGCTCCGAGCCTCGGGGAGGCGGGCGAGTTCTTCGCGCGCATCTTCGGCCCGTTTGACTTCAGCGGCATCGAGACGACGCTTCCCACGGAGACCTTCGACGGCGAGCTCACGCTGCGCGTGGGCGGGCGCGAGCTTCAGCTGATCGAGGTCGGACCGGCGCACACGCGGGGCGACACGCTCGTGCTGCTCGCAGACGAGCGGGTGCTCTTCACCGGCGACATCCTCTTTCACGGCCTTCACCCGCTCGTGTGGGCGGGGCCGGTGTCCAACTGGGTGGCCGCCTGCGATCGGATCCTCGCGATGGACGTCGACGTGATCGTCCCCGGCCACGGCCCGATCGCGGGCATGGACGCGATTCGCGAGGTGAAGGACTATTTTGAATATCTCTACGCACAGGCGCGCAGCTGCCACGAGCTCCAGATGTCACCGCTGCAGGCTGCGCGCACGATCGCGCTCGATCGCTGGGCGCAGTGGGGAGCGCCCGAGCGGATGGTGCTCAACATCATGAGCATCTACCGCGAGCTCTCAGACGAGAGCGAGCCGCTGAACAACCTCGAGGCCTTCCAGCAGATGGCCGCGCTCGTCGGCGAGCGCTAGGGATCCCGCCCGGCGCTGCGCGCGCCACGTGTGTCGCTCGGCTCAGCCGATCAGTCGCCGCTGGCGCCCGGCGACCGGTCGTCTCGCTTGGCGGCGATCCGCGCGAGCAGCGACCGGTCGGGGACGCCGGCCCTGCGGCGCAGCGTGAAGGCGAGGATGCCACCGGCCCCGAGGCCGACGGCGAGGAACACGAACCACCAGGTCCAGCTCGTCGCGAGCACACCGATCAGCATGACCAGGACCGCCACGAGGAACATGACGGCGTCAAAGCGGTCCCCCCAGCGCGGTCGCTTGGCGGTGGTGGCGTCCATGAGGCCAGTATTGCTCAGACCGATCACGAAATGAGCAGCGGGCCGGCGCAGCTCAACGGATCTACGACGTATAACCCTCGTTATACGCGCGACGACCCGGAGAACACCCTCCGGGCGCGCTTCACAGCGGACGGTTAACTGCGTTTCGCACTGCGTATAACCATGGTCATACGCTCCGCGCGAGCCAACACACGCAGCTCGCCGCAGAGACCACCGCGCGCCTCAGCTCGCGACGCGCGGATTTTCGAGCACCAGGGCCACGCCCTGGCCGGAGCCGACGCACACGCCGAGCACCCCGTAGCGAAGTTCGCGCTCGCGCAGCTCGGTCGCCAGCGTGAGCACGTAGCGCGTGCCCGAGGAGCCGAAGGGATGGCCGATCGCGACCGCGCCGCCGTTGGGATTGAGCTTCTCGTCGGGCACCTCGAAGCCGTCGAGCTGGTTGGGCAGCTCGCGCAGCACGCCGAGCGCCTGCGCCGAGAACGCCTCGTGGACCTCCCACACGTCCACCTGCTCGGCGGTGACGCCCGCGCGCGCGAGCGCCTTGGGCATCGCCCAGGCCGGCGCGATGCCCATGACCAGCGGATCCAGCGCGTGGGTCGCCGAGGCGAGCACGCGTGCGAGCGGCTCGACACCGAGGCGCTCACAGGCGCCGGCGCTCGCGAGCACGACCGCGCTCGCGCCGTCAGACAGCGGCGACGAGTTTCCCGCCGTCATCTGCGTCGTGTTGGGCTGGGAGCGAGCGCCGCCAGGCGCTCGGCGCTCGTGTCGTCGCGGATCATCTCGTCGTGCTCGAACGTTCGCGCCGGGTTCCTGCGGTCACCGGGGATCTCGACGGGCTCGATCTCGACGGCGAAGCGCCCCGACGCGCGCGCCGCCGAAGCGAGCGTGTGCGAGCGCAGGGCAAAGGCATCGATCTCCTCGCGCGTCAGCTCGTAGCGGTCGGCGACGTTCTGGGCGGTGCGGATCATCTCGATGTAGGCATCGCGCGCGAGCAGCGCCGGGTTGGGCGGCCCGCCCGCTCCGGCCCACATCGTGTCGAGCATGAACACGGGCCCGCGCGGCATGAACGGCGCCTCGCCCTTCATCAGCGCCCAGCCCGAGCGCGACATCGACTCCACGCCGCCGCCGATGCCGACCTGCAGCTCGCCGGCCCTGATCGCGTGGGAGATGTTGATCGCGCCGGTTAGCGACGAGGCGCAGAAGCGGTTGACGGTCACGGCGGGCACCGAGTCGGGGAAGCCCGCCGCCAGGGCGCCCCAGCGGGCTATGTCGCCCATGCCCTCGTGCGCCGGGTTCACGCAGCCGGCGGCGATGTCTTCGATCTCCTCGAGCGCCACGCCGGTGCGCTCGCACGCGTGCACCATCGTGTTCCCCAGCAGCTCGTCGACCCGGATGTGCGACAGCGAGCCGCCGTAGCGCCCGACCGGCGTGCGCACGCCGCCTAGGACGAACGCGTCCTCGCTCACCGAGCCAGCAGCGGCGATGGCGGGATGCGGGTGCTGCCGTGGACCTCGGCGATCTCCATCATCAGCTCGTCGACATAGCACCACGACCAGACTTCGCCGGGCTCCAGCGAGCGGATGATCGGATGACCCTCGCGGTGGGCGTGCTTGGTGGCGTGGCGGTTGGGCGAGTCATCACAGCAGCCGACCTCGCCGCACTCCAGACAGATGCGCAGGTGAAGCCACTTGCCGCCGGTCGCAAGACATTGCGCGCAGCCATCGACGGACTCTGGAAGCTCGGTCAGCTCGACTTGATCGAGGTGTGTGCAGGTGACCATCTGAGTTCCCCTTTCGAAGGGTTCAGGCGCAGAGTAGCGCTCGCAGCAGGAGGGCTGTTGCCAGCTTGATTCCAGACGCGCCTCGTGGCGCATGGCGCTCTCGGCCATCGGCACCGACCGATGGAGGCGGGCCTGGGTCAGGTAGTCGTCGACCAGCGCCCGCAGTGCGCCGTAGCCGTCGCGCTCGAGCCCTCGCTCGACGACATAGGAGCGACCGCGACCGCGCGCCGGACGGTCGATCACGCGGACGACACCGTTGATCCGCTGACCGTAGAGAACGCGCTCGGCGTCGCTGACCGTGTAGCGCTCGAGCTCGACGCGCTCGCCGACGATCGGCCCCGAAGGGCGCGCGGGCCGGCTCATATCGTCCGGGCGTCCCGCCGAGGGACGCCCGGACCCTCCACCGGGAGGAGTGGCGCTGGATGAGCTCCCCGCGCTGCACGCGAGGGGTTCCCATGGACATCTCCTCCTGGTGTCCGACCCTCGCTGGCGGTCACATCCATCGTCACAGGCGCAGCATGCAGCGCTGGCCGCGGCGCGATAAGGCCAGGTGTGAACCTTCAATTTTCGAGTACGGCCGCCGCGACCGCCCGCTGCGCTCTGATTTTGAGCGGGACTTGACGTTCTGGATATTGTTGATAGTCTTGCTGAACATTGTCCGGTGCCGGCACACCGGCGCCTCACGACCAACACGCGTGGCGCGCTGCAATGACCGGCTGTCCCCCTCAGCCGATCGGCGGGCACCGGGCAGATGACACGGGGCTGACGCTCCCAGAACGCATGAAGCGTTCGATGTGTCCCTCCTCCCAGTAAGTCGGGCCGGCGCAAGCCGGCCCGACTTCGTTGCGCGCTGCTCTTCGGCCTTCCACGGCCGCGGGCCCATCGGAGATGATGTCCTGATGAGGCCATCCCCAGCGGTGACACACGATGGCTCCGGAGCGAGGACGTGGTGTTCGCGCGCGCTCGGCCACGCCGGTCAGGGGCGATAGCCGTGGCAGATCGCGGAGGCTGGGCGAACCGCATCCCGGAGTCCGCGACACCGGGGGCGCAGGGCGAGCTGAGGCTGTTCGTCAGGCGCCTGATCGTGCTCGGCGTGATCGTCGTCGACCTGCTGCTGCTCGGGGCGGTCGGCCTGTCGATCAGCGAGAGCCGCAGCCTGTGGTACTCCTTCCGCTGGGCGCTCGACACGACCGCGACCGTCGGCGGCTTTCCCCAGCCGCATACGATCGCCGGTCAACTGCTCCAGGTCGCGCTGATCCTCGTCGGCGTCGGTACGCTCTTCTACGCACTGGCCACGGTCGCGGAGTTCTTCGTCGCCGGGCACCTCGCCGACCTCCTCGCCGCTCGGCGCATGCAGAAGACCATCGACTCCCTCATCGACCACCACATCGTCTGCGGCTTCGGCCGTGTGGGACGCCAGGTCGCCCGCGACCTCGACGCCGCGCAGGCGACGTTCGTCGTCGTGGACTCCAACAGCGAAAACCGTCACCACGCCGAGGCGCTCGCGACGCACTTCGTCGAGGGCGATGCGACCGCGGACGACGTGCTCATCCAGGCCGGCATAGGCCGGGCTCGCTCGATCATCGCGTGCGCGGACTCCGACGCCAACAACGTCTTCATCACGCTCACCGCGCGCGAGCTGCGCGCGGACGTCACGATCGTCGCGCGCGCGGCGATCCAGGACACCGAAAAGAAGCTCCTGCGCGCTGGCGCCGACCGGGTGATCTCCCCCTATAAGGCCAGCGGCACCGAAATGGCCAGGCTCGCGCTTCATCCGCAGCTCAGCGGCGTCGTGGACGTCGACGTCGAATACCGCATGGAGGAGATCTCGGTGAGCGAAGGCTCGCAAGCCGTCGACCAGGCGGTCGAGAGCATCCGTGGCGACTCGATGATCGTGGGCCTGCGCCGGGGCGCGGACTTCCAGCCCCAGCCGCCCACCGAAACGACTCTGCGGGCCGGCGACGTGATCGTCGCGATGGGGACGCCAGCCTCGCTGGACCGTCTGGAGGAGCTGCTGAAGCCCGGCCGCTAGCGAGCGCCGGCGGGTGTCGCCGACGACGCGTCGTCGTAGGCCCATTCGCCCAGCAGCGCCTCGGTCGCGGCAACGTCGAGCGGCTTTGCGAACAGGAAGCCCTGACCGCTGTCGCACTGCTCGCCCTGCAGCAGCGAGAGCTCGTGCTGCTGCTCGATGCCCTCGGCGAGCGTCTCGATCGAGAGCGCCTTGCCGAGCTGCACGAGCGTGTGGATGAGCGCCTCCCCCTCCTGGTTGCGCGTCACGCCGGTGATGAACGAGCGGTCGATCTTCAGCGCGTCGACGGGGAATTGGCGCAGGTGGGCAAGCGAGGAGTAGCCGGTGCCGAAGTCGTCGATCGCGATCCGCACGCCGAGCTCCTTGATCGCCGTCAGCCGGCGCACGGTCTCGCGCGCATCGCGCATGAGCGCCGTCTCGGTGACCTCGACGACGAGCGCCGTGGGATCGAAGCCGCTGTCGCACAGCGCGTCGCGCACCTCGTCGACGAACGCGTCTGTATCCAGCTGGCGGGCGGAGACGTTCACGGACATCTTGATCGGGAAGCCGGCCGCGTGCCAGAGTGCGCCCTGGCGACAGGCCTCGCGCAGAACCCACGTGCCGATCTCGACGATCAGGCCGGTCTCCTCGAGCAGGCCGATGAAGTCGTCTGGCTCGACGATCCCGCGCTCGGGATGGCGCCAGCGGATCAGCGCCTCGACGCCGGTCGGGCGCATGCTCGAGAGCTCGAACGTCGGCTGGTAGACGAGATAGAACTGCTCGCTCTCGAGCGCCGCGCGCAGGTCCATCTCCAGTTCCAGGCGGCTCTGCACGGCGTCCTGCATTCGCGTCTCGAAGACCACATAGCGGTTCTTGCCGTCGGCCTTGGCCCGGTACATCGCAATGTCGGCATCGCGCAGCAGCACGTCGGCAGACGTGCGCTGGCCGGCGGCGATGCCGATGCTCGCAGTCACGGTGAACGGGATCTCGCTCGCCTCCAGCTTGAAGGGCTGCTTGAGCGCTTCGAGCATCCGCTCGGCGATCAGCTCGGGGCCCACCGCGAGCGACAGCTCGCCGGCGATCACGACGAACTCGTCGCCGCCCAGGCGCCCGAGGGCGTCGAGGTCGCGCACCACGCCGTCCAGCCTTGCGGCGACCGCGCACAGCAGTTCGTCGCCGGCGCTGTGGCCGAGCGTGTCGTTGATGTCCTTGAAGTTGTCCAGGTCGATGAACAGCGCCGACACGGGCGTTTTGCTGTGGCGCGAGCGCACCAGCATCTGCTCCACGCGATCGACGATCAGCGTCCTGTTGGGAAGTCCGGTGAGCGCGTCGTGCGTGGCCAGGAACGTGAGCTCCTCGTCCGTGCGCCGGCGCTCTGCCTCGAAGGACTCGCACATGCGCACGAGCGTCACGTTGAGGCTGCGCCTGAGCATCTCCGACGCCTCGACGAGCACCCCCGGCGCGACCTCGAGCTCGCCCCCTATTTCCGCGAGCACCTCGCTGGCCGAGTCACACCAGCGTAGGCAGCGCTTAGTGACCTCGTTCAGTGGCGCCGCGCGCTGCGCGGCGAGCTGACCGAAGATGCGCCAGCTCTCCTGCCCGACCTCGCGTGCCACCTCGGCCTCCTCGCCGGCCATCCAGCGGGCGACGGCAACGGTCGACACCGAGCCGACGCGCTCAAAGCGCTCCTCCACGGCCTCATCCAGCCGGCTGCCTGACGCCGCGGTCCTCGCGACCATCCCGCGCACGACGTCGTCCGTGCGCGCGTTCAGGCTCTCGCCCAGCCGGCGAAGCTCGCCGCCCGCCTGCCCGTCTTTGCGCTTGACCGCCATCGCCAGGCCTATCGGCGGCGGCCGAGAAATGATTTAGGCCCGCTTGCGTGCTGCGGACAATCGTCTGCGGTGGCAGGTCGTCGTGCGTCGGCTGCTCAGCCCTCGGCGATCGTGAGCACGAGCTTGCCGGTGTTCTCGCCGCTGAACAGCCGCAGCAGCGTCTCGGGAAACGCGTCCAGGCCTCCGGTGGCGACGTCCTCGCGCGCCTTCAGCTTGCCCGCGGCGAGCCATTCGCCCATCTGGCGTGCGGCCGGCGCGATTTTGTCGGCGTAGTCGGAGAAGACGAACCCGGTCATGCTCGCGTGGTTGACGAGCAGCGACATGTAGTTGGAGGGCCCCCGCATCGGCGTCGTGACGTTGTACTGGGAGATCGCCCCGCAGATGACCACGCGTGCTTCGCGGGCCAGGTGCGCGAGCGCGGCGTCGAGGATCTCGCCGCCGACGTTGTCGAAGTACACGTCGATGCCCTTCGGGCAGTGCTCGCCCAGGGCGGCCATGACGTCCTCGGCCTTGTAGTCGATCGCCGCGTCGAACCCGAGGTCCTCGACGATGTAGCGGCACTTCTCGCTGCCGCCGGCGATCCCCACAGCGCGCGCGCCCTTGAGCTTGGCGACCTGACCGACGACGCCCCCGACCCCGCCGGCGGCGCCCGAGACGACGACCGTCTGGCCCGCCTGCGGGCGACCGATCTCCAGCAGGCCGAGATAGGCGGTCAGCCCCGGCATGCCGAGCGTGCCGAGATACGTGGTCAAGGGGGCGAGTTGGCTGTCAACCTTGGTGAGGCCGTCGCCGCTCACCAGCGCATACTCCTGCACACCGAGCAGGCCGACCACGTGATCGCCGACAGCGAGATCGGGGTGCTCGGAGGCGATCACCTCGCCGACGCCGAACGCGCGCATCACCTCGCCGATCCGCACGGGCGGGACGTAGGAGCGGCCCTCGTTCATCCAGCCGCGCATCGCCGGCTCCAGGCCGATGTAGCGGACCCTGACGACCACCTCGCGCTCGCCCGGGTCGGCGACGGGCTCCTCGGCCCGCTGCCAGTCGGTCGGCTGGGCAGCCCAGCCGGGCGTGCGGCGAGCTGCAGCTGCTTGTTGACGAGCTCCATCGGTCCCCTCCTGTCGTGGCTGACGGCGAACCATAGCCCCGCCGGTGAAGCGGCGCAGGTGTTGCGCGCCGGTTACGAGCCTGGGTCATTTCGGTTAACCCGGCCGCTGGTGGCGGCGGTCGCCCGTGCGCGCGCCGCTTTCGCACATAACCTAGGGATCGATGGCCTACACCAACGCCGACGCCCGCCAGCAGCTGCTGCACTCGCTCGCCGACGCGATCGAGGAGATCGGCTCGCGCTCGCCTCGCTCGGCGACGCCTACGAGCAGCTCGACGAACAGAAGGCCGACCAGCTCGAGCGCGAGCTGTTTAGCCCCGTCCAGCTCGCCTACGGCAGGGCCAAGCGCACGCATGCGGAGTTCGCGCGCCGCTACGAGCTGCCCGAGCGCTCCTTCGAGCCCGCCACGCCGGGAGCCCCGTCACACGGCGCGAGGGGCTTCGTCGACGAGGCCGTCGAGGCGGCCGCGAGGGCCGACGGCCTGCTGGCGACGCTGCAGGACTCGATGCTGCCTGTCGAGGTCGGCGACCCCGAGCTGCGCGCCGGCCTCGAGGAGGTTCGCTCGCTGCTCGGCGGCGTCCGGTCACATGCGCGCGAGCTCGTGCGCACGCTGGGGCGCTGACGCGCCGCGCGTGAGATCATCCCCCGGCGACCATCCCCGGCGCCCGCAGCCGACTGTCGTCCACAGCAAAAGGAGCAACACGAATGTCAGATCTCGAGTTTGCGACGAGCGCCGGCGCCGTGCCCGGCTACCTGGCCACTCCCGCCGACGAGCGCGGCCCGGCGACGATCGTCATGCAGGAGTGGTGGGGCCTTGAAGACCACATCCGCTCGGTGTGCGACCGCTTCGCGGCCGAGGGCTTCTTCGCGCTGGCGCCCGACCTCTACCGCGGAGAGACGACCACCCAGCCGAGCGAGGCCGAACAGAAGATGATGGCGCTCTCGATGGACCAGGTCGAGCAGGACATGTGCGGCGCCGCCGAGTTCCTGCGCTCGCGCCCTGGCGTCGAAGGCTCGGGGGTCGGCTCGGTCGGCTTCTGCCTCGGCGGCGGCCTGTCGATCTGGGCGGCCGCAACATGCCCGCAGATCACCGCGGCCGTCAGCTACTACTACGTGATGCCCCACGGAAAGCCCGACTTCACGCAGATCAAAGGGCCCGTGCTCGGGCACTTCGGCACCGCCGACGAATTCGTGCCGCTTGACGCCGCCAAGGGCCTCGAGGCGGAGATCGTCAACGCCGGCGTCGACGTTGACTTCCACTACTACGAGGGCGACGGGCACGCGTTCTTCAACGACACGAACCGCCTCGGGACCTACGACGCCGAAGCGAGCCAGGCCTCCTGGGATCGCACGGTCAGCTTCCTGCGCTCGGCGCTTGCCTGCGTTCGAGGCACACAGGGCACGCAGAGCGTCGTCGCCGCTGGCCCGGTCGCCGCTGGCCCGGTCACCGCTGGCCCGGTCCGCCTGCGCTCGTCGCTGTGCGCGCTGGCCGTCGGGCTCGTCGGGCGCGCCGCGGCCTTCGATCCACCGCTCGGTCTGGCGGCCGGGGTGGCCACGGGCCCAGAGCGCCGCCGTGGTCGGCGCCAGCGACGCTGAGCGCCTGCCCCGGCTCCTCGCCGCGCGTCGCCTTCCCGAGCGACGGTCCCGACCCACGCCACCGGGCAGGGCGCGATCGTCTGGAGCGCGTCGTCGCGATGCCCCGGAGGCGCGGGCGCGCAGATCGCGGCGATCGGGCACGCCGACCTGCCGCTGCGGACTGTCGAGCCGAGCGCTCGCGGCGATCAGGCGCTCGACGGGGCAGCTCGGGCTGACGGGCGCCCCGCACGGGCAGCTGGTGATCGCCGGCTCGGTCGCGGGCGGGAGGCCAGCGCTTCGCGAGGGCCCGGCGGGCGGCCCCTCTCGGCGCCGCTCGCACGCGCGGAGGGCTCGGTCAGCGGCTCGCGCTCACGAGCGCCTACCTGGGTGATGTCGCGCTGCTCTCGCGACGCCGGCGGCGGGCTCTTGCTTTCGGTGCAGCGCTACTTCTCGCAGGCGTTCGGCGCAGCGAGGCAGGTGGTCGCCGGCGGCGGGTTCTCGGCCTCGACGGTCGCGCTGGACTACCGAACAGACGCGCTCGTCGCGTGGGCTCGCGACGGCGCGATCTATGTGCGCGACCTCCCGGCCAAGAGCCCGGCGCACCCGATCCAGCGCCTGGCCGCCGCCGGCTCGCAGCTGAGGATCGCGGCGCTGCTCAGCGACGACAACCGTGCCATCGTCGCCTGGAGCGAGCGCCTGGGCGACGCCACGAGCGTCTACATCGACCAGTCCTCGACGGGCGTGCGCTTCGGGGCGCCCCAGCTGCTCGAGCGCTTCGCCGAGCCCGCAGCCCAGCCGGCCCCGGAAGGCTCTCCGAGCCTTGTGCGCCTGAGCTCTGAGAGCGTGATGATCGCCTGGGCCGGATCGGCCGCCGGACACTGGGTGGTGCGCACCGCCCCGATCGATCTCAACGGCGTGGGCGCGAGCACGACGATCGCCGCCCCGGGGGGTGACGCGCTGCTCGAGGATCTCGCGCCGGGGCCCGATGGCGAGGCGCTCGCGCTGTGGACCCAGCCCGCGCCCGGCACGCGACGCCGACAGTCGAGCCTCGCAGACCGGGCGATCTTCGCCTCACGGGTGATCGACGCCTTTCCGGCGGGGACGATTGCGGGCGCGCCGGAACAGATCGCTCCCGCGGCCGAGGTCGGCGAAGCGCCTGTTGCGATCGATCCCGACAGCGACGGCGCGGTTGCGGTCTGGCGCGGACAGGGCGGAGCGATCGACTACGCGGTCCGCGGCGCGCCGGTGCCCTGGCAACCGCCGCTGCTGGGTGCTCGCGGGGCGCCCCGGCGAGTCCGTGCGAGGGCCGCGCTGCAACGGGCGCACCGCGCTGGAGGGGGCCTTTAGGAAAAGATGCCCGCGGATGGATCGCGACTACGAGCTGCAGACCCACCGCGCCGAGGACCGCCACTGGTGGTATCGCGGGAGGCGGAGAGTGCTCGAGCACGTCATCGACGACCTCGCGCTGCCCGGTCAGGCGCGCATCCTGGACGCGGGCTGCGGCAGCGGGCGCAACATGGTCGATCTGGCCCGCCACGGCACCGTGACCGGCGTGGAGCTCTCGGAGACGAGCGTCGCCTTGCCCGCGCGCGCGGGGTCGGAGAGGTCGTCGAAGGCTCGGTGCTCGAGATGCCCTTCGCCGACGGCGACTTCGACCTCGCGGTCTCGCTCGACGTGATCGAGCACCTCGACGACGACATCGGCGCGCTGCGCGAGATGCGAAGGGTCGTCGCGCAGGACGGCGTGCTGCTCGTGACGGTGCCCGCCTACCCATGGCTGTGGAGCGCGCACGACGAGATCAACCACCACCACCGTCGCTACACCCAGGACTCGCTGCTGCAGGGCGCCCAGCGAGCTGGCTGGCATAGCGTGCGCACCACCTACTTCAACTCGCTGCTGCTTCCCGTCGCGATCGTGCTGCGACTGCTCGAGCGCCTCAGCCGCAAGACGACCGAGTCCAGCCTGGACCTGTGGGTGCCGACCGAACCGCTGAACTGGATGCTCGAGCGCCCGCTCGTGCTGGAGTCCGAGTTGATCGGCCACGGCGGGCGCATCCCCGCCGGCCTCTCGCTGCTCGCGGTCTTTCGCTAGCCGCCCGCGCGGGACGGCCGCAGCCGGCGCCATCTCGAAACGTCCACGCGCGGTTGACGAAGAACGTGACCGTCGTGACGATCACGATCGCGAGCGCCTGGCCGACGAGCTTGTCGACGCCCAGGCCGTCCACCCACAGGAACAGCAGCCCCTCATTCAGCGCCAGACCGCAGGTCTGCACGACACCCCAGCGCACGGGCGTCAGCGAGTCGCCGACGTGCCCGCGAAACGTCCAGGCGCGATTGAGCAGGAAGCCGTTGACCGCACCGAGGATGAAGCCGATCGCCGAGGCGGCCAGGTACCAGACGCCGAAGACCTTCAGCAGCAGCATGTACACGGCGAAAGCGATCAGCGTGTTGGAGATTCCCGACGATGCCGAACTTCGCGAACTGCAGGATCACGGGCGGAACCAGCCGCTGTGCCAGCGCGAGCAGCCCACCGCGCGGCGCGTCGGCCGTCACGGGGGCGCCCTGCCCGCTGGGCGGGGTAGAGCCTGGCGTTGTGGGGGGAGAGGACATCCCCACACAGGATGCACGATAGTTTGAGCTGCGGCTTAAGGATTCGCGCCAAACTGTCTGTCAGTCGCTGATAAGACGGGCGGTGAAGATACGCTTGTCGGCAAGCGGGTATCCCGCGCGGTACGGCTCGCGCAATACACAAACCATGTCGGACACCGCACCTCGCACCCCCAAGCTGCTCAGCGTCGTTGCGCCCGTCTACAACGAGCAGGAGCTGATCGAGCACTTCGTCGAGCGCACGCTCGCCGCGGTCGCCGACTACTCGTTCGAGCTCGTGCTGGTCAACGACGGCAGCTCCGATCGACACGCCCGGCTGCTCGACGGAATCGCGGCCCGCGACCCGCGCGTGCGGGTCATCCACCTGTCGCGCAACTTCGGCCACCAGGCCGCGCTCACCGCGGGGCTCGAGCACGCCGCCGGCGATGCCGTCGCGATGATCGATGCCGACCTGCAGGATCCGCCGGAGCTGATCGGCGAGATGGTCGCCCGATGGAGCCAGGGCGCCGACGTCGTCTACGCCGTGCGCGAGCGGCGCGAGGGCGAGACCGCGTTCAAGCTCGCGACCGCTTCCTGGTTCTACAAGCTGTTCGACAAGCTCGCGCAGGTCGACCTCGAGCCCAACTCCGGCGACTTTCGCCTACTCGATCGCCGCGCGCTCAACGCGCTGCTGGAGATGACCGAGCGCTCGCGCTTTCTGCGCGGGATGACGGTGTGGGTCGGCTTCACCCAGACGGCTGTCCCCTACCAGCGCGACGCGCGTCACGCCGGCGAGACCAAGTACACGCTGCGCAAGATGCTGCGCTTCTCGCTCGACGCGATCGCGTCCTTCTCGCACCTGCCGCTGCAGCTCGCAACGTATGCAGGTCTCCTGTCGGCCGGCGTGGCCTTCATCGCGATCCCGGTCGTGCTCGCGCTGCGCATCGCGGACTCCTACCTCCCCGGCTTCAGCTCGATCACGATCGCGATCCTGCTGCTCGGAGGCATCCAGCTGATCGCGCTCGGCGTGATCGGCGAGTACGTCGGGCGCATCTATGACGAGGTCAAGCATCGCCCGCTGTACATCGTGGCCGAGGAGCGAAACCGTCCCGCGCAATCCTCAGCGAGGTCGCTCGCGCCGGTGACCCGCGCCGGCCTTGGCGCACGCGAGCCGGAGCTGGTCGGCGAGCCCGAGCGCGTCGGCTAGCTGCTGGCCGCGACGCGCACGGGCCAGCCTGCTTGCCCGAGTGCAGCCGGCCGCGGCGCGCTTGTTAGAAACCGGTTACGACCCGACGGTCACCGCACCACGGCGCCCCGGGACGTGTTGTCATCTGACGATGACACCCCGACTGCGCCTGCGACCGGTGCGCACCGGACTGTGCACCAGCGCGATCGTGCTCGCGCTGGGCTGCGCGGCGACCGCGAGCGCATCGGCGATGGGCGAAGCGTGTCCCGGCTCGGGCAGCGGCCCGTGTCCCTATGTCGCGTCGCAGATCATCGGCCAGCGTGCCGAGGGGGTGCTGCGCTATCCCGAGGCCGTGGCGCTGGACAGCGCGGGCGACGTGTATGTCGCCGACCAGCTCAGCTACGTCGTGCAGAAGTTCACCGTCGGTGGGACGCTCGAGGCGGAGTGGGGCTCCTACGGCGGCGGCCCCGGGCAGTTCGGGCCAATCGCGGGCCTCGCGACCGATGCCGCGGGAAACGTCTACGTCGTGGACTCCAGCCACAACCGGATCGAGAAGTTCGACTCCAACGGGAACTTCATCACCTCGTGGGGTCACGGCGGAAGTGAGCTGGGGGAGTTTCGCTTCTACTCCTCGCAGAACTTCACACAACCCCCCGGCGGCGGGATCGCCGTGGCCGGCAACTACGTGTACGTCGCGGACTCGGGCAACAACCGCATCGAGCGCTTCAACCTGGAAGGCGGCGAAGCGATGCAGTGGGGCTCCCACGGCGACGGACCGGGCCAGTTCGCCTACCCGCGCGGCGTGGCGGCCAATGAAAGCGAGGTGATCGTCAGCGACGATGACAACCACCGGCTGGAGAGGTTCAGCCCGAGCGGCGCCTACGAAGGCACCGTCGGGACCCAGGGGAGCGGGCCCGGGCAGTTCGGCTTCCCCTACGGTGTCGCGCTCGACGCGGCCGGGGACGTGTTCGTCGCCGACGACATCAACCACCGCGTCGTAAAGCTCACGCCGCAGCTCGCCTTCGCCGGCGCATGGGGCGGGTTCGGGTCAAAACCGGGGCAGCTCGCGTTCCCGCGCGCGCTGGCCAGCGACCCCGCGGGCGACACCTACGTCGCCGACACGGCAAACGACCGTGTGGAGGTGTTCGGTCCCAGCGGTGAATTTCACCGCGCCTTCGGAACCTCGGGCCACTCTCCAGGCGTGCTGACCGCGCCCCGCGGACTGGTCACCGACCCCACCGGCGGACTGCTCGTGTCCGATACCGTCGGCGACCGCATCGAGAGCTTTGCGCCGGGCACCGATGCATATCGCGAATCCTGGGCGCTGGCTGGCGGGCACAGCCGCGGCTATGAACACCCGGCGGGCATCGCGGTAGATCCCCGCGGCTCGGTCTATGTCGCCGACGAAGGCAACGGACGCCTCGTGCACACGTGGGGAGACGGGACCTACCTCTCTGAAATCGCCGGCCCCGCGAGCATCGGTGGAGCCCAGCTCAACGGCGCGGGCGCCGTGGCGGTGTCGCCCGCCAGCGGCGACGTATATGTCGCGGACTCCGGCCACAATCGAGTGCTCGTCTACAGCCCCGCCGGAGCGCTGCTGGCGAAATGGGGAGCCCAGGAAGCAAACGGCGCCTCGGGTAGCGCGCCGGGCGCGTTCAACCATCCCCAGGGGATCGCCGTCTCGCCGCTGGGCAACATCTACGTGGCCGACACGAACAACAACCGCATCGTCGAGCTCTCGCCCGGCGGCGCGGTGCTCGCCTATTGGGGCTCTCAGGGAGGCGCCGACGGAGCGTTTCGCCAGCCGACCGGGGTCGCGGTCGACGCCGCGGGGCGCGTCTACGTGGTTGATCGCGAAAACAATCGCGTGCAGGTGTTCGACCCGTCCGGCGACTTTCTCTTCAAGTGGGGCTTCCGCGGGCTGTTCGCCGGCGAGCTCTCCCAGCCCAGCGCGATCGCCGTGGACTGCGCCGGAGACGTCTACGTCGCCGACACCAACAACAATCGCGTGCAGCGCTTTGACCTCGTGGACCCGGCCGGCACGGGCTGCCTGGCGGCCGCGAGCTGGCCGCCGCCGCTCGACGTCGCGCCGGTGCTCAAGGTGTCCCTCTCGCGCTCCTCGGGCGTGCTCGCGCGTCGCGCGCTGGCGCTTTCGATCAGCTGTCAGCGTGGTTGCAAGGTGCTCGTGTCGGCGACCATCTCCCCGCGCGGGCGTCGGGGCAACGTGCCACTGATCGCCACCGCACGCCCGCTTCCGCGAGCCCTCGCCGGCCACGTGCGACTGGCGCTCGGTCCGCGGGCGCTTGCCCGCATCCGCCGCGAGCTCGGTCGCCGCCGGGCGCTCACCGCGCGCGTGACGATCATCGCCGCCGGGCCGACGGGAACGCGCACGACGCAGCGCAGGACGTTCCTCGTCAGCCGATAGCTCGCCTGCGCCCGTGACGGTTCCCTCAAGGATCGCCCCGGAAATGACCGATGATCAAGAGATGGCCGCCGCCAAGCGCTCCACCGAGGGCGATCCTTCGACGTCTCATGGACACGGCATCGATCACCGCCGCGAGCGCGTGCGTTTCGAGACCGAGCGCCATCGCGTCGAGGGGTTCATGACGCTCGCGCGCGACGGCTTCCGCAGCCGCGTGTCTGACGTGCTGAACGCCTCAGAGCGCGACTTCGTCACGCTCACCGATGTCACGGTCACGCCACACGACGGCACGCCCGCCGAGCGTCACCGTTACGTCACGGTGGCCCGGCGCCACATCGTGTTCGCGGTCTCCACCGATGGCGGAGACCAAGACGCGTCCGACGCCGACCTCGACGCCGATGCGCGCTGACCGCCGGATCGGTACGCGCGCCGGCCTGGCCATCGCACTGCTGTCGCTCGCCGCGCTTGCCGTGCCGGGCGCGAGCCTGGCCGCAGCGCCCGCGGGACGGGTGGCGGTCGACGGAACCAACAACCTTGCAGCCGTCTCCTGCGCGTCCACGAGCCAGTGTGTCGGGGTGGATCGCAGCGGACTCGAGGTCACGTTCAACCCGACGGCGCCGACCGGGGTGGCGCCGGCGACGGTCGACGCCGGCAACGAACTGTCAGCGGTCGCGTGCCCCACCACCTCGCAGTGCACAGCGATCGACAAGAAAGCACAGGAGGTCACGTTCAACCCATCGGCCCCCGGAACCCCGACGCCCGTCGCAATCGACAGCACCAATCTGATGTTCGGCATCGCCTGCCCCGCGACAACCCAGTGCACGGCCGTCGACCTGCAGAGTCAGGAGACCACGTTCAACCCGGCAGACACGGGGCCACCGGCGCCCGTCGCCGTCAACGCGCCCCACTTCCTCCTCACCAGCGTCGCCTGCCCCACCGCGACTCAGTGCACGGCCGTCGACCTGAGCGGCGAGGAGGCCACCTTCAACCCCACCGACGCGACGGTCGACCAGCGCGTACGCGTGGACACCGCCGTGATCACGCTTCAGGGCATGACAAGCGTCTCGTGCCCCTCTGCGACCCAATGTACCGCCGTCGACAAGGGCGGGCGCGAGGTGACTTTCAACCCGCAGGCCGCCACTCCGGCGCCGGCGCTGCTGGAGGCCGCCACCGAACTCACGGGCGTGTCGTGCCCGACGACGAGCGTCTGTGTCGCCGTCGACGCCGCGGGTAATCAGATCACGTTCAACCCGCGTGCGCCGACCGGCGCCGCGCCGGTGCTCATCGACGCCGAAGCCGCCGGCCTGGCCGGAGGCCTCTCCGGGGTCGCCTGCCCGTCGGCGACGCAGTGCACTGCCGTCGACCGTGTCGGCGGCGAGGTGACGTTCGCCTTGGCGGAACTCCAGCCCGGCTCCTCGGCTGTCGCGGTCTCCGGCCCGGGCACGGGATCAGGTGCCTCGGGTTTCGGGGTCGCCGGCGGAGGCAAGAACTCGCCGCTCCTGTCGCATGGAACGATCACGGGCATCGCGAGGGGCAAGCCCAGGCTTTCCTTCCTGCTCGCGGCGGCGCAGTCCAGGACCGCGTTTCAGACGATCGCCGTCACGCTGCCCAAGGGCCTGTCCTTCTCGCACTCCAAGAAGAGTCTCGCGAAGGGAATCGTCGTCAAGAGCGCGCAGCGCACGCTCAAGCTGACCGCGAAGGTCAGCGCCAGGAAGCTCACGATCGTGCTCAGGTCGCCCACCGCGAGCGCTCAGTTTCAGATCGCCAGCCCGGCAATCGTCGCCAGCAAGAACTTCGCCGGCATGGTCAAGGCACACAAGGTAAAGACGCTCTCGGTGGCCGTCGCCGTGACGAACGTTCGTCACGTGACCTCGCGCCTGAACGTCAAGCTCCAGCCGAGCTAGTCCACGCGATCGATCGATCGCGTGACGCCGCCCTGGATCTCGAGCACGACAGCGCCAAGGACGATGTCGCCATCGGCCGGGCGCAGGGACGACAGCTCTGACGCCGGCAGCCCGCGGACGCGCTGCACCACGGGCTGAGCGTGCATGCCGAGCGGCCCGCCGCGCGGACCTGTCATCCCGACCTCGGTTACGAGCGCCGTGCCGCGAGGAAGGATCTCGAGCTCCACCGTTGGCACGTGCGTGTGAGTTCCGAGCACGGCCGCGACCTGGCCATCGAGCGCGTATGCGAGCGACTGCTTGGCCATCGCCGACAGCGCGTGGATCTCGACGACCGTCGTCGGCCCGGGCGCCAACGCCGACCATGCGGCGTAGGGCTCGATCGTCATCTGCCCCATCGGCGGCGCGTCCTCCAGCGCCTGGCGGTCTGCGAGCACGACCACACGGACGGTCTGCTCGGCGGCGCGCGCTGTGATCACGCCCCGCCCCGGGGCGGCGTCTGAGACGTTCAGCGGACGCACGACGCGCTCGTGCGCCAGGACGGCCTCGACCTCGGCGCCTTCAAAGGCATGATTGCCGCCGGTCACGATGTCTGCGCCGGCATCCACGAGCCTCTGCACCCCGTCGAGCGTCATGCTCGCCGCGTCGGGCGCGCAGTTCTCGGCGTTGACCACGACCAGGTCCGCCCGCTGCCCGGCCCTGAGCTCGCCCAGTCGCGCGGCGAGCCACTGCACGGCGCGGGGCCCGACCACATCGCCTACGAACAGGATGCGCATGTGACTCAGCGGAGAGGGCGGGATTCGAACCCGCGATGGAGTTTGACCCCCATACTCGCTTAGCAGGCGAGTGCCTTCAGCCTCTCGGCCACCTCTCCTTTCGGATCAGCTTGGCAGTCTAAAGCCTGCCCGAGCAGGCCCGTCGGAGTCCGCTGGCGTGAGCGAGGCCAACCGGCCAGCGCGTAGCATCTGGAGGCTGCGGAAGGGTGGCAGAGCGGTTGAATGCACCGGTCTTGAAAACCGGCAGGCGGGTAACCCCCGCCTCGGGGGTTCGAATCCCCCCCCTTCCGCCTCGTGATGTCGCGGCGCATCTCCGCAGACATTTCTGTGCGCCCGGCGCACAGACCGGCGCGGGCGCGCGGGCACCGAGGGTGCCCGTCATTAGTAGTAGTCCTGCACCGTGATCGACCAGCGCGCGGAGTCGCGCCCGCCGGAGAGCATCATCCGGTAGAGCCCCGGCCCACCGGTGAAGGTGTGCGTCTCAGATTCGCCTTCTTCCAGTTCAAAGTCGCCGAACGTGGAGCCCGTATCGAGGTTGCGGACCTCGGCGCTCGGCCCGCCGCAGATGATCAGCAACAGGCAGGTGCCCTGAAACTCCATGCTGTAGGTCACGCGCCAGCGGCTGCCGAGGATGCGAAACGCGACCGATTGGCCGTCGTCGACGCCCGAGAACGTCGTCAGGGGGCGCCAGCGCGGCGCCTCTGAGACAGACAGCGCGACGGTCGACCCGCGCGCGACAGACGTGCGCGGGTTCGGCGACTGCCTGACGATCACCCCCGGCGGCGATCCCGGCGCCGCGACCGGCGTGGCGCCATAGCGCAGCCCCGCGGCG
Source organism: uncultured Solirubrobacterales bacterium (assembly GCA_963749385.1). Taxonomy (GTDB): domain Bacteria; phylum Actinomycetota; class Thermoleophilia; order Solirubrobacterales; family Solirubrobacteraceae; genus Palsa-744. Next base: position 351,195 of record CAVVMI010000009.1, on the reverse strand, counting down.
GCGATCGCGCCCTCGGCCGTGCCGGCCGCCTGGCCGACCACGCTTGGAACAGCGACGGGCGGCGGCCCGGCGCTCAGCACCACCCGCACGGTGGATCCACTGGAGACCCGCGTGCCGGGCGCGGGCACCTGGGCGATCGCGATGCCGGCGACCGCGTCGGCGTAGCGCCTGGAGAAGGCCGGCTGCACGTGCAGGCGCCGGGCGCGCGCTTCCACGCCCCCGCGCGGAAGCTCGCGCAGTTCGGGCACCGTCGTGCTCGCGAGCTTGCCGATCAGCAGCAGCGCCCCGACCGCACAGGCGCCCAGCAGCAACGCGCAGGCGAACACCAGGATCGCTCGCCGCCGGCGCGCCGGAGACGACCGAGCGCCCGCGGGCGGCTGGTCGCCAGCGCCGCCAGGCTGCACGCGGGTGCGCGCGACGGTCGGCGCGCTCGCGGCTGGGCGCGACCCCTGCCGTCTGCTGAGAACCGCGGTCGCGGCCGTCTCGCCATCGACGAGACGACCCGCGTCCGGCGCCTCACGGCCCGTCGTCAGCCCGGCCCGTGAGCTCTTGACAGGCGATAGGCGCGACGAGCGCGCCTCGCCGAGCGCATCGGCCATGTGGCGCGCATCGGCAAAGCGCTCCTGGGGACGCTTTGCCAGCGCGCGCTGCACGATCGCGCGCAGCTGTCGCGGAACGGCCGTCGACAGCGGCGGCGGCGGGTCCTCGAGATGGCGCAGCCCCAACTCGACGGGCGAGCCGTCCTGAAACGGCGGCTTCCCGGCGAGCATCTCATAGAGCACGATGCCAACGCTGTAGACGTCTGTCGCGGCGGTCGGAATGCGCCCCCGGGCCTGCTCGGGCGCCATGTAGCGCGGGGTGCCTGCAACGGTCGGCGAGCTCAGCTGCGAGGTCCCCTCAGCCAGGCGCGCGACGCCAAAGTCTCCAACCTTCACGGCACCGTCATCGCCGAGCAGGACGTTGGCCGGCTTGATGTCGCAGTGCACGACGCCCTCGCTGTGCGCGCTTGAAAGCGAGCGGCACAGCCGCTCGGCGATCGCGCGCGCCTGCTCGGCGGGCAGCGGACCGGACTGCAGCCGCTCAGCGAGGCTCTCGCCCTCGACGAGCTCGGCGACGTAGTAGGGGCCCTCGTCGGCGTGGCCGATGTCGAAGATCTGCACGACACCGGGATCGCTCACCCGCGCCAGCAGGCGAGCCTCGCGCTCAAAGCGCTCCACCCAGGCGCTGTCCTCGGCCCACCACGGCTTGATCACCTTCACCGCCACGGCTCGCCCGAGCCTGCGGTCGATTCCGCGATACACCCGCCCGAACGCTCCCTCGCCGAGCAGCTCGTGCAGCTCATAGCGGCCGTCCAGGGCACGACCGGCGAGATCGGGGGCGCGGGGCATGGCTACCGAGTATTCCGCGCCCGGGCGCACGAGCACGCCGCCTCCCACCGCTGTGCGATACGGCTCTTCCCTAAAGCCGTGCCCACCGGGCCCCGATAAAAGCGTGTGCGCGCGCTCGCAGGAACAGGCTCGTCCATGGCCGCCGTATTGCATGAGGCCGCCCGTGCCTGACGCCGCCGGGCAACACGACGGCGCGCGCGAGCAGCAGCTCGACGCGCCGGGACGCGCGCAGGCAGGCTGGCCGGCACGGCGATGGACCGTCATCGCCTGTGCGATCGTGCTGCTCGGCGCGAGCGTGTCGCTGACCGGAGCGCTGCTGTGGCGCTCGAGCGTGCGCTCGCACAACGAGCAGAGCTTCAAGACCAGCGCGACAGACGTCAGCGGCACGCTGGAGACGCTCGTGCGCCGCGACACCGACTTCGTGAGATCGGTGCGCGCGGTGCTGACGATGCGGCCTGACGTGAGCGCGAACGAATTCAAGGACTGGGCGGGCCTGCTCGAAGACCGCCAGCAGCAGCTCGGCAATCTCGGCGCGCTGGTCGTCAAATCCGTTCCCGCCCCCCAGCTGGCCTCCTTCCAGGCCAAGCGCAACGCGGAACCCGCATTTCGCGCACTCGTCGGCGGACACGTCGAACCGGTGCCGAACACCGGGCGCCCCCTCTACTGCCTGCTCTCGGGCGGCAGCGCGAACATCCACGACAGCACCGAACTCAGCTTGGCGCTGCAGGGCGACTGGTGTGATCCCACATCGTTCATCGGCTCCTATGCCCAGGACGGGACCACCCGCGCGAAATTCACCCAGGCGATCACCGAAACGGGGCAGTTCGTCGCCTACTCGGCGGCCACCGCCGGTGTGACAACGCTGATCCTCGAAGCGGCCGCCTACAAGCGCGGCGTGCCCTTGAACACGGCCACACAGCGCCGCCTGGCCGCGGTCGGCTGGGTGCTCGACTCCTTTGACATCGGGACGCTGCTGCGCTCGGCGCTCGCCGGCCAGAAGGGGCTCGCGGTGACGCTCTACCACGAGGACTTCGGCCAGCGCAGCCGCGAATTCATCGGACGCGACGGCATGGCCTCCACGACGCATCCGTTCAAGTACTCCTCGACGCTGCAGGTCGACGGCACGTGGATCGTCGAGGTCACCGGCGCCACTCCCGGCGCTCCTTCGTCCGGCCTGCAGGCGGTGGTCGTATTCGTTGTGGGCATGATCGGCACGCTGCTGCTGCTGCTGCTCGTGCTCGTGCTCGGCCGCTCGCGCGAGAGCGCCCTGGCGATGGTCCGTGAGAAGACCGTCCAGCTGCGCCACCAGGCGCTTCACGACGCGCTCACCGGCCTGCCCAACCGTGTGCTCGCGCTCGATCGCGCCGAACAGATGCTCGCGCGAGCGCGCCGCGAGCAGCATGCCGTCGCCGCGCTCTACGTCGATGTCGACGGCTTCAAGAACGTCAACGACAGCTTCGGGCACGCCGCCGGCGACGAGCTGCTGCAGATCGTCGCCTCGCGCCTTGAAAGCGTCACCCGCGAGGGCGACACCGCCGCGCGTCTCGCCGGAGACGAGTTCGTTGTGTTCGTGGACGGCTCGACGCTCGACGCCGGCCCGGAGCTCGTAGCCGAACGCCTGCTCGAGGTCCTGCGCGAGCCCTATGACATGCACAAGGGAATCGGGCGCGAGCTGTCGCTGACCGCGAGCATCGGCATCGCGTCTGGGCTGCGCGAGAGCGCGACCGAGCTGCTGCGCGACGCCGACGTCGCGCTGTATGAGGCCAAGAGCGCCGGGCGCAACCGCTACATGCTCTTCCAGTCGACGATGCAGACCGCGATGCAGGATCGCCTCACGGTCCAGATGGACCTCGCGGACGCGCTCGAACAGGGGAGCCTGTTCCTGCTCTACCAGCCGACGTTCGACCTTCAGTCAGAGCGCGTGATCGGCGTCGAGGCGCTGCTGCGCTGGCGCCACCCCACGCGCGGCGTGCTGGCGCCCTCTGAGTTCATCCCGATCGCCGAGGCCACGGGGATCATCGTTCCGATCGGGCGCTGGGTGCTGCAGCAGGCCTGCAGCCAGGCGGCCGCCTGGCACGCGCGCGGGCGCCACCTCGGCATGTCGGTCAACGTGTCCGCACGTCAGCTCGACAGCGACGAGCTGATCGAGGATGTGCGCGACGCGCTGCGCGAGAGCGGTCTCGAGCCCGCCATGCTCACGCTCGAGGTCACCGAGTCCGCGCTGATGCGCGACCCGGAGGCCACGGCCAAGCGGCTGCACATGCTCAAGGGCCTGGGCGTGCGCATCGCGATCGACGACTTCGGCACCGGCTACAGCTCGCTCTCATACCTGCGCCAGTTCCCCGCCGACGCGTTGAAGATAGATCGCTCCTTCATCAGCGGCATCGCCGCCACCAAGCAGTCGACAGCGCTGCTGCGCACGCTCGTCCAGCTCGGCAAGACGCTCGAGATCGAGACGCTCGCAGAGGGCATCGAGGACCAGGTCCAGCTCAGCGCGCTGCAGCGCGAACAATGTGACCACGGTCAGGGCTTCCTCTTCTCGCGCCCGCTCGACGTCGATGCGATCGAATCGTTCCTGGACACCGCGGATGTTCCGCGGATGGCTCACCCCGCCCCCTAGCTCGCCCAGCCCGCGCCCTGAGCCGCCGGCCATCCCCGGGTGTCCGCCGGGCGTCGGCGGGCGGTAGGCTTGCGTGATGGCGCCGACGCTGATCATGCACGGGCTGGCACCCTCCACCCCTGCCTGACGGTGGAGACCGCGATGCAGTTCAAGGGTCTCGAGTATGAGCGCATCGACTTCAAACCGGGCGAGCACGTCCCGAAGATGCAGGAGATCTACGGCGAGGGCAACTACACCGTCCCGGGGATGCTCTTCGACGGAGAGCCGATCCACGGCTCGGTGGCGATCATGCAGCGCCTGGAGGCGGTCGCGCCCGAGCCCACGCTCTACCCCTCCGAGGAGGTGCGCGAGGCCGAGATCTGGGGCGACGAACAGCTACAGCCGCTAGGGCGCAGCCTGGCCTGGGGGGCGCTGCACTTCCGCCCGGAGGCGCTTGGCACCTACGCTGGCGGCGAGCCGCTCGACGGCCCCGGCACGGACTTCGCGATCAAATACGTGCACGGCTCCTGGATCTACCACAAGATCACGGCGGAGAGGCTGCACGAGGATCTCGCCGGCCTTCCCCCGAAGCTGGCCCACGTCGAGGATCTTGGCGCTCGCGGGCTCCTCGGCGACGAGAGCCCGACTGCCGCCGGTCTGCAGATCGGTGCGACGATCCGCGTGCTGCTGACGCTCGGCGACCTACACCCGCTGCTTTCGGGCAGTGCGGGGGAGCGCTGCGCGCGGAAGTTCTTTCCGCCCCATCCTGGCAGGATGCCTGCCGGCGCCTTTCCGGCAGGGTGGGTTCCGGGTCCCTGAGCGCCCTCAGCCGGCGAAGAACGGCGCCCGCCCGATGCGCTCGCGCAGGTACTGCTTGACCTTGGCCACATAGCGTTCTGCGCCCGGGTCATGCCAGCGCCCGGAGAACCACGCGCCCACGCTGCCCCAGGTCGCCCGCGCGGTAGCGCGCGCCGTTGCCTGAAACCGTGTTCAGCCAGGTTTCGCGACCGTCGTAGTAGGAGCGGATGATCGCCGCGTAGTGGTCGGCGTTGAAGGCGGTGTCGCCCGCCGCCAGAAAGTCGCAGCACGGGGCCGAGCCGATCCGCGCTCACGGGCCAACTCAGACGCATGTTCGACGCGCGCGCCGCACAGCGCGCGCGGGCGCCTACCTAGAGCTGCAGCGACTTGACCTGCAGGAACTCCTCCAGGCCATAGTGGCCAAGCTCGCGCCCATACCCGGACTGCTTGTAGCCGCCGAACGGCGCCAGCAGGTTGAACGCGCCGCCGTTGATCTCGACCTGACCGGTGCGGATGCGCCGCGCCACGCGCTTGGCGTGCTCCTTGTCGGCCGACCACACGCCGCCGGCGAGCCCGTACAGCGAGTCGTTGGCGATGCGCACGGCGTCATCCTCGTCCTCGTATGGCATCAGCACGAGCACCGGGCCGAAGATCTCCTCCTGGGCGATCGTCATCTGCGGCGTGACCTCCGAGAAGATCGTCGGCGACACGAAGTAGCCGTTCTCCAGGCCCTCGGGCGCCTCCGCGCCACCTGTCAGCAGCTTGGCGCCTTCCTCAGATCCCCTGCGGATGTAGCCGCGGACCTGCTCGAGCTGCTCCTCTGACACGAGCGGTCCGAGCGTCGTGGTGGGCTCGAACGGATCGCCGGGCTTGTAGAACTCAGCGACCGCCGTCGCGATCTGCTCGGCCTCCGCAAGACGCGCCCGTGGCACGAGCATCCTCGTCAGCGCGCTGCACGTCTGGCCGGAGTTCAAAAAGCACTTGGCCACGCCGTCCTTGATCGCCGACTGGAAGTCGGCGTCCTCGAGGATGATGTTCGGCGACTTTCCCCCGAGCTCCAGCGCCACGCGCTTGATCGTCCCCGCGGCCGCTTCGCTGACGCGCCTGCCCGCGGAGGTGGAGCCGGTGAACGAGACCGCATCGACGTCGGGGTGAAGCGCGAGCGCCTCGCCGATCACAGAGCCGCGGCCGGTCACGAGGTTGAAGACGCCGGCCGGCAGCCCAACCTCGTCGATCACGTCGGCCAGCACCGCGGCGTTGAGCGGGGCGACCTGCGACGGCTTGAGCACCACGGTGCAGCCCGCCGCCATCGCAGGCGCGACCTTGGCGGCGATCTGGTGCAGCGGGTAGTTCCACGGGGTGATCGCCGCCACGACGCCCACCGGCTCGCGCACGATCAGCGAGTTGCCCACCTCCTGCTCCCACTCGACATCGGCCAACAGCTGCGGCTGTGAGGCGAATGTGCCGGTCGGCAGCCCCGCCTGGATGATGCTCGACAGCTTGACCGGCATCCCGACCTCTTCGGCGATCAGCGCCGCGATCTCGTCCATGCGCGCGCCGAGACCCGTCGCGATCCGCTGCATCCAGTCCGCGCGCTCCTGCATGCTGGTCTGCGACCAGCTCTCAAAGGCCTCGCGCGCCGCCGCGACAGCGCTGTCGACATCCTCGACGGTTCCCTCGGGGACCGACCCCATGACCTGCTCGGTGGTGGCGTTGATCACCTCGAGCACGCCGTTCCCCGTGGATTGGACCCACTCGCCGCCGATGTAGATCTTGTCGCGTACGTGCAGTGCCTGATCGGTTGCCGTAGTCATGTCTTTCTCCTCGTCGGGTTGCCCCCCATCTTATTGATTGACGAGTTCCTGCTGGTGGACTTGGCTGGATGTGTGGGCACGGTGGCCGCCAGCCGGCGCCGGGCCGCGCTAACCGACCTTGACCGTCGCGCCCGTGGCGAGCACCGCACCCCCCGCGTCGAGCGCCTGCACCGTCGCGTAGGGGGCCAGCGGAACGCTCGGCAGCGCTATCGCGGTCTCAAAGCCGCTGCGCGCGACCTGCGCGACCGTGCTCATGGTTGTCGGCGTGGACCCGTCGAGCACCCGCCACGCAGCCACGTCAGTGGCGCCGTTCCAGCTGGCAAACGCGGTGCCCCCGCCGTGAGCGCCGGTCTGGATCACAAACGCCGGTCGATGCGCCGGAACCCCGGTCCAGGGAAAGCGCAGGCTGCGATAGGACTCCTCGCCCGCCGGCAGCGCGGCGTCGAAGAGGAGCTGCCCGCTCGCGCTGAACTCCGAGAGATCGGGCGCCTGGCCCCACCCGATGAACCAGTCGCCGTTGGCCAGCGCCTGCATGTTGCCCTGGCTGTCGGCCAGCAGCGGCGCGGGATGGGTGAGCTGCGTCAGCAGCGTCGCGGTGCGCCGCCCGGGTTCGAGCGCGAGCACGATGCCGCGCGACTGTCCGTGCACTCCCGGCGAGGCGCCGTTGTCGAACAGGCTGATCGACCCGTCCGCCAGCTGGCGGACGTCGTGCTGCCAGGCGGTGCGCGTCCCCGGCCCGAGCGCGAACGTGCTGTGCTTTCCGCCGACTCGCCAGAGGATCTGCCCGCTGGCGCTGCTGACGTCGTAGAAAGCCCACGTGTTGCGCGCCGAGATCAGAAGGCTCCCGTCCAGCCCGACATCGATCGAGTTGGCGTGAAAGAAGTCGAATGGCTTTGCCGTGCTGGAGTCTCGCGGGTGTTCGTAGGATTCGGCCAGGCCCACGTGGTCGACGCTCGTCCACTGCGACATGACCAGGCCCGTCCTCACGTCGATCTGCTGAACAACAGCGTCGACGAGCCCGCCGTCTGCGCTGCCGCCCACCGAGGACAGGTTGCAGAGGATCGGGTCATACGCGGTGATCAGCGCCGTGCCCTGTGGGGTCAGCTGCAGCTCGTGCAGGTCCGCCTGCAGGCCGTTGCCGGCTCTGACGCTGGCGATCACGTTGTAGGCGTCATCGGCGATCACGTCCTCGCCAAGGCCGAAGCCGTGCACCGAGATGTCGCCCTGCCACCACGTGAGCACGGGCCTGCCGAGGTATTCCTGCACGCGCAGGTTCGTCGCCGCCTCGCCGCTCGGCAGCGGCTTGAACCACACGAGCGCTCCGCTGGAGTCCAGGATCATCGGGCCCGCCGGACCGCGGCCGCCGTAGGGCGCGAGAAACAGGTCGCCCGCAGCGACCGCGGGCGAGTTCGCGGTCACGGTCACCACCGGCGGATGCAGATCGGGGCGGGAGCGAAAGCCCTGCACCTCGGCCGCGCCCGCGTGGGGGGCCTCGGGCGTGGCGCTGATCGGATCCTGCAGCGCAACCGCGAAGCTGTCCACGAGCGATCTCGCGCGCCCCGATCCGAGCAGACGCGCGCGCACCGCGACGCGCTCGCCCGCCACGAACGGGCGAGCCGGCACGAAGCTCGCGCCGTTGCCCTGCGAGTAGGCGAGCAGCCGTCCGGCGTGGGCGCCGCTGCGTGAGCCGACCACGGTGATCGCGCGCAGCTCGCGCGCCGGTACGCCCAGGAAGCTGATCTGCGTATCGGCGGAAGCGTCGCGACTGCCCGGCATGGGAGATACCGTTACGCGACCGTCCAGCAGCGCGGAGTTGTCCAGCGCGGCGGGCGTACAGGTTGGAGCCGAGGCCGCTACGGCGCTGCTGGCGCAGGCGCCGAGCAGACCGACGGCCACGGCCGGCCCTAGGATTAGACGACGCACCGACGGCATGAAACCAGAGCGCAACAACAGAATGAACCGGCGCACGTTCGTCAAGGACGGCCTGATCGTGGGAGCTGGCCTGGCAGCCGCCGGCCTGGCGATCTCAGAGCTCGCCGACGCGACGAGCGACTCGGGCTCTGACGGAGCGCCGGCCGCGCCCGCGCCGGCTCGCTCGGTTGCGCCCGCTGCAGCTGCCCCCAGCTCACAGCCGAACATCCTCGTGATCCTCGTCGACCAGCTGCGCTCGCCGCAGTGGTTCGGTCCGACGCAGGGCGCGCCGGCGCTCCCGGAAAACCTCGAGGCGCTGCGCTCTGAATCGGTCTCCTTCGAGCATCACTACACGGCGGCCAACGACTGCAGCCCGGCACGATCGACGCTGCTGACCGGGCTCTACACCCACCAGACGGGCTGCATGATCACGGGCGGCAGCACGCTCGATCCCGGCTTTCCGACATGGGGCTCGATGCTGCGCGAACACGGCTACCGGACCCGCTGGTATGGCAAGTGGCATCTGACCCACGGCGATAACCGCTGGACCCCCCGACCGGGCCACCGCGTGCTCGAGCGCTACGGCTTCTCCGGCGGCACCTACCCTTCGCCTGACGGCGCGCCCGGTCAGGGCTGGCGGATCGACCCGGGCATCGCCGGCCAGTTCGAGCAGTGGCTCTCGACCGTGGAGGAATCCGAACGCTGGTGCACGACGGTCTCGTTCGTCAACCCGCACGACATCGCCTGGTGGTATGAGTGGAGCGACCGCGTGGCGAGCGAGACGCAGGCGCCGAGCGTCGTCGGCGGCCTGCCGCCGAACTACGAGACGCCCGAAATGCTCGAAGCGGCCCGCAAGCCGCGCCTTCAGCTCTCCATGCAGGAAACGGCCGCCGCATCCTTCGGGCCGGTGCCGTTCACGGGCCCGGAAGCAGAGGGCACCTGGCTGGCGTTCCTCGATCTGTACATGAAGCTGCAGAACGAGGTCGACATGCACATCGGACGCGTGCTCAGCGCGCTCGCCAGCCGCCCGGCGATCGCCGCGAACACGGTCGTCGTGTTCACATCCGATCACGGCGAGTACGGCGCCTCGCACGGGCTGCGCGGAAAGGGAGCCGGCGCCTATGAGGAGGCGATCAGGGTGCCGCTGCTCGTCAAGGACCCGCGCGGCAAGCTGACGGACGCCATCTCCCAGCCGCGCACCCAGCTCAGCTCGAGCGTCGACGTCGCCCCTATGCTGCTGACGATCGCCGGCGGCTCTGATGACTGGCGCGAACGACGCCGCTACTCGCACCTCGCCGATCGCCCCGACCTTGCGCAGATACTGGCCGACCCAGACGCCCCCGGGCGACCGTACGCCCTGCACGCGACCGATGAGACCGTGACCGAGTTCGCGATCGAGACCTATGCCGCCGACGCGCCGCTTCACGTGGTCGCGCTGCGCACACCCGCGGCCAAGCTCGCCACCTACTCCAACTGGGCGCCGGAAGGGATCGAACCGCTCGACGAGGGCCGGGAGCGCGAGCTGTATGACTACGGCACGCCCGACGGGCGCTCTGAGCTGCACAACAGCGCCGGTGACAGCGCACTGGAGGCGGGGCTGAGCAGCACCCTCGCAAACGCCTTCTCCAACGAGCTGCGCCGCCCCCTGCCGCCCGACCTGCGACCTGCCGCCGGCCGCGGCTTCTTCAACTACTTCACGCTCGCGACACGGATCGCCGAGCGCGCAACCGAGCACCGCGCAGAACGTCAGTCTCGCGTGCTGCACACCGACGGCTCACGCGCACGCCCAAGCTCCTCCGGCCCCACGGGCACCGGCGGGACGCGCGCCGCGATCAGCCGTTGACGGTGGGCGACGTCGCGAGCGCCGCTCCCGCTGCGTTCAGCGCGCGCACCGCCACGTAGGAGGCCGCCGGCTTGAGCCCGATCGTCGTCTCAAAGCCGCTCCTGGGAGCGCCGGCGACAACCGCCAGCGAGCTCGGCGAGGAGCCGGCGAGCAGCTGCCACGAGGCCACAGCCGTCGACCCGTTCCAGCTCGCATACACGCTCAGCCCGCCGGATGCCATCTTCACGGCGACCGCGGGCGCGCTCGTGGGGGTCGCGCTCCAGGGAGCCAGGTAGGTCCTGAAGTTCTGCACGTTCTGACCGAGCGTCGCGTCGAAGAGCACGTGGCCGGAGGGGTCATACTCGGTGAAGTTCGGCAGCCTGCCGTAGCCCATCAGCCAGTTGCCGCCGGGCAGGCTCAGCATGTTGCCCTGGCTTTCGGCAAGCAGCGTCTTGCTCGGGTTTGTGTACTGGTGCACGAGCGACACGCTGTGGGAGGTCATGTTCGGGTCGAGCACGAGGCCGCGAGACTGCTTCTCCTTGGGCGGGTCAGAGCCGTTGTCGAACAGCGAGATGAGCCCGCCGGGCTGGAATTCGGCGTCGTGCTGCCAGTAGAAGCGCACGCCCGGGCCGAGTTTGAAGCTGCTGTGCTGGTCGCCCAGGCGCCAGCGAAAGCCGCCGCTGTGCATATCGACGTCATACAGCGTCCAGCTGTTTCGCGCCGACAGCAGCACGTCGCCCGAGGGGCCGGGGTCGACGGAGTTGATGTGGATGTAGTCCCAGGGATAGCTGCCCCCTTGGGGTGGAGTCGGGTTGTGCGATTCGCTGAGCGCAATGTGGCCGAGCGCGTGCCACTCCCACATCACCAGGCCGGTCTTGATGTCGATCTCCTCGATCACCGAGTCGCTGACCACGCCGTTGGCCGAGCCGTCGTGGACGCTTGAGAGGTTCATGTGCACCGGATCGAAGATGTCGATCCAGGCCGTGCCCTGCGGCGTCAGGCGAATCTCGTGCAGGTCCGCTTTGTAGCCGTTGCCAGCACGGATTACCGCGATCCGCCGGTAGGCGGTGTCGTACACGACATCCTCGCCCTGACCGAAGCCAACCTCGAGGATGCGGCCCTGCCACCACGTCAGCACCGGCTTTCCTTCGTACTGCTGGACCTGCAGGTTGGTGGCCTCGTCGTGTGCGGGCAGCTGGTGAAACCACACGAGGTTGCCCGCCTGGTCGACGATCATCGGCCCTGGCGTGCCCATCCCCTGATAGGGAGCGGTGAGGAAGTCCCCCGGCGAGGCGCCCGGCTTGGCCGGGGTCGTCACACGCACCGTCGAGGGCGTGATCGTGGGCGCCGAGACATAATGCTGAATGTCCGAGGCGCTGCCCGGGTTGCTGGGGAATTCCTTGTGCGTGAACGTCGCCTGGTGGGCGATCGTGAACGTCGTGCTCGCCGGTTCGCTCGGCGTGCCTGCCCCCACCAGCGCATGGACAGTGACGCGCTCACCTTCCACGAACGGCCGCGAGGGCAGGAAGCTCTCTCCGGTGCCGGTCGAGTAGGGCTCCAGCCGCCCGCTGTGCGCGCCGCTGCGCGAACCCGTCACCCGTACGCCGGCCACGCGCGTGCCGGGTCCGCCCAGAAAGCTGATCTGGGCGGACGGCGAGACGTCTGGGGTACCTGGCATCGGCGAGACGGTCACGGGATTGGCCGCGGCGGCGGCCGTGAAGCGGGAATCCGTGCCGAGGCCCGCCGAAGTGGCCGACGACGTCTCGCCGCAGGCGCTCAGGCCGACGCATACCACCAGACCCGCGAGCAGGAGCAACGCGCAGAACGCGATTGGCTTGCTCGCGATCAGACGTGGACCGCTCACATCATTCATTTCGAGGTGAATGGTCGAGATTCACCGATCACCCGGCCATCGGCCCCGAGTGCCTGCACCCTGAAGCTCGTGTAGCTGTGACCCAACGGGATCGCCGTCTCAAAGCCGGCCCTCGGCGCCTTCGCCACGGCGCTCAGCTGGTCGACGGCCGAGCCGGCCAGGATCCGCCAGGACACAACCTGAGTTGCACCATTCCAGCTCGCATACACGGTGGTCGCACCCGCGGCCCGGACTGCGGCTCCGACGGGGGCTGTGAGCGGTTCGCCGACCCATTGCTGCAGCGTGGCCCGATAGGTGAGGTTCGGACCCGGAAGTTCCGCTTCGAAAAGCAGGCGACCCGACGGGCTGTACTCCGAGAAGTAGGGTTCCGACCCCCAGCCGACGAACACGTTGCCGTTCTCCAGACGCTGCGTGTCGCCCATGTACTGGGCGTCGAGGTCGCTGCCCAGCGTGTACTGGGCAGCGAGCGTCGCCGTGTGCGCTTGTTGGTCGATGTTGAGCACGAGCCCGCGAGAGGGCCCCGTCGCCGGGACGTAGGTCCCTCCGCCGGTCAGCTGGCAGCAGTGGTCGTCGAAAAGGCTGACCGTCGAGCCGGATCCGAGCCGCACGTCGTGCTGCCACTGGAACGCGGCGCCGCGGCCGAAGCTGAAGCTCGAGTTCCTCCCGCCCAGGGTCCACTCGATGTTGCCGCTGGCGATATTCACCATATATGCGGCCCAGGTGTCGCGCATCGAAACGAGAAAGCCCCCGTTGCCGGTCAGGTCGATCGAGTTCACGTGATAGGCATCCCAGGGGAAGCCGTTGGTGGGCAACGAGGCCTGGGACTGACTGAGCGGGATGTGATCGAGCGCGTCCCAGTTGCGCAGGAGCTTACCCGTCCTCAGGTTGTACTCCTGCACGGCCGAGTCGATCAAGGCGCCGTTGTATGCGCCGCCGTACCTGGATAGGTTCATGGGGACGTTCTTGTTGGCCGTCACCCAGGCATCTTCCCCGCTGATCACGAACTCGTGGAGCGTAAGGACCCAGCCGTTGGCGGCTTTCAGCCTCGCGATCGGCTGATAGTGCTGGTTGACCACCACGTCTTCGCCGCTTTCGGTTGCGCCCGTATTCGTAACGGCACCCTGCCACCAGGCGAGAGCCGGCTTACCCTCGTAGGATTGAAGGCTCAGATTCGCGGCGACGAGCTTCTCCGGCACCGGCTGGAACCAGACCGGCCGCGCCATGCGGTCCAGGATCAGCGGTCCGCTCTGCCCGACGATCGGCGGTTCGTTGAGGTCATAGAAGTTGGCGCTGAAGATGTAGCCGGGCGCCAGCTGCTCGGCGGGCGCTTGGCGCAGGACGCGGATCTTGGGCGGATGCAGGGAGGGTGCGGTGACGAAGCTGTAGGCGCCACGAGTGGTGTACGCGCCGAGCGGCGCGGCGTGTGAGCCTGCGAACGCCGCGGTGACCGCAAGGAAGGCGGCGAGGACGAGGGCAATCGTGAGCGCCAGACGTCTGATCGCCCCCGTCGCGGCCGTCCGCGTCCTGGGGAGCACTGTGAACGTCATGATCGCCGCCGCCGCCGCGAGGCCCGCGCCGATCAGATAGGCCAGGCTGAAGCCATGGGTGAGCGCCTGTCGCACCTGCTCGCCCGATCCGATCAGCCGGGTGCTGCGCTGCGTCGCGAGCGTGATCAGGACCGCAAGCCCGAGACCGCCACCGATCTGACGCGAGGTGTTGACCAGGCCGGAGGCCAGCCCGGCCTGTCCCTCTTTGGCGCCCTGAGTGGCGGCGATGGTAGAGGGGACGATCGACATCGCGATCCCGGCCGCCGTGAGCAATCCGGGGATCATCACGTAGACGATCGGGCTGCCGCTCGTTCCAATCCTCGTGAACAGCAGCAGGCCGCCGGTCATCATGATCAGGCCGCTTCCCAACACCGCGCGCACGCCGAACCGCCCCACGAGGCTCCCGGCGCTGCGGGCGACGATCATGATCGTCAAGGTCATCGGCAGAAAGACGAGGCCGGTGTGAAGCGGTGACAGGCCCAGCACCTGCTGCAGGTACAGAGAGCTCACGAACCACATCGGAAACAGCGCCGCGCTGAAGAGAAGGACGATCGTGTTTGCCACGCGCAGTGCCTTGGTGAGGTCCTTGAAGGGGATCAGCGGCGCCGATGCCACGCGCGTCTCGATCACGCCGAACAGCCCGAGCAGGAGCAGGCCAAGGACTATCGGACCGATCGCGTCGAAGGTGCTCCAGCCCTTCAGGCCCGCTTCAACGACCCCGAACACCAGCACCATCTGGCCGAGCGTCAACGTGACCGCGCCGGCGAGATCGAAGCTCGCGCCGTCCCGCGCCCTGCGGCGCTCTGCCACGACCGCGTACGCCACGAGCGCTGCCGCGATCGCGATGGGCGGATTGATCAACAGGACCCAGCGCCAGCTGAGCACTTCCGTGATGATTCCGCCCAGCAGAACTCCGGCCGCGCCGCCGAGCCCGTTCATCGCCGCCCACAGGCCGATGGCACGATGCAGCGCGGGGCCGGGCGGGAACGACGCGGTGATGATCGCAAGCGAGCACGCGGCCATCAGGGCGCCGGCGAAGCCCTGCGCGGCGCGCGCGCCGACGAGCACTCCCTGGCTGGGCGCGAGGCCTCCGGCGAGCGAGGCGAGCCCGAACAGCAGCAGCGCGGTCACGAACGTCCGGCGCTGGCCAAACTGATCGGCCGCACGCCCGCCCAGCATCAGAAAGCCGGCGAACGTGATCGCGTAGGCGTCGATCACCCACTGCAGGTTGGGGTTGGAGAAGCCGAGGCTCGACTGAATCGACGGCAACGCGACGTTGACGATGCTCAGGTCGAGGATGACCATGAACTGGGCCACGCAGCAGACGACCAGAAGCCACCGCGAAGCCGAGCCCGGCGCGCGCTCGGATGGCACCGGCTCGACAGCCCCGGGGGGCGCCTTTGCCTCGACGCTCACGACAGCCCTCGCAGCGGCGTTCGGCACCGCAAGCGGCTGGTAGGGTGACCCGCCGAGCCCCCGAGCCAGGATTGGAGCCCGGCCCATGAAGAGAACGCCACTGAGCGCAATGCTAGCCCTCGCTGCGGCCCTTGCGGCCACGGTCGCGATCGCGGGCTGCGGCAACAAAGCGACGAGCTCCTCCTCATCCGCCAAGCCTGCGACGAGCAGCACCCCGACGACCACTGCCCACAAGCACAAGTCCAAACCGGCCTACTAGGCCGCCGCTCTGACTGCGGCCGATTCCATCGCCGCGCGGGCGGGTCGAGAATCGCCCCGGCGTCGAGAGGCCTCCTCATCCCGACCGCCCGGAGCTCGGGAGCGAGGAGGCAAAGCTGATCGGCTGAACGGTCTTTGAGGTGCCGGCCACGTGGCCGGCTGAGTCGAGTGCCTGCACGGCGACATAGCCGTACTTCTCGGGCAGGGTCGTCGAGCTTTCAAAGCCGCTCGCAGCGATCGTGGCCTGGGACCCCAGCGAGTCGGGATGCTGGCCGGCGAGCACGCGCCAGGAGGCAACATCGCTCGCGCCGTTGTAGCTCATGTGCACGATCGTCTCTTCGCCGGTGTTGTTGAGGCTGGTGAGCACGGCCGGTGGGCTGGTAGGCCGCCCGTTCCATGGAGAGCGGAACGCCCGGTAGAAGGACGTGTCGAACGGGAGATGAGCGTCGAAGAGCAGCGAGCCGTTCGCAGCAAACTCGCTGATCGCGGGCAGTCCGCCGTAGCCGACGACCGCGTTCCCGTTGGCCAGCGTCTGCATGTTGCCCTGACTTGCCGCGAGCAGCGGCGGGCTCGGATGTGTGTAGGCAGCGGTGAGGCGCGCTTGGCGGGTCTTGAAGTCGAGTGCGATTCTCACGCCGCGCGACTGGGAATGGATGGGCGGGTTGGAGCCGTCGTCGAAGAACGTGACTTCCCCGTTAGAGAGCATGCGGCCGTCGTGCTGCCACGCCGTTTCGGTGCCCGGACCCATCTTGAACGAGCTCTTGGTGCCACCGAGTCGCCAGAGCACCCGGCCCGTTCCGCCCTGGAGCTGATAGCCGGCCCACGTGCTGCGAGCCGAGATGAAGAGATCGCCGTTGGCCTGCGGATCGATCGAGTTGATGTGAAACCAATCCCACGGTGTGGCGCCGTGCGGCGTTTCCACCTCTGACTCGGAGACGCCGACATGGTCGAGGCTGTGCCATTCCCAGCGCACCAAGCCGGTCTTCATGTCGATCTCCTGAATCGCGGTGTCTGTGATCACCCCATCGCGCGATCCGTGCACCGGCGTGAGGTCGCAGCGGATCGGGTTGAACGCCGTGATGTAGGCGACCTTGTGCGGCGCGATCTGGAACTCGTGCAGATCCGCCCGCAGCCCGTTGCCGCCGGAGATCCTCGCAACCGTCTGGTAGCTCGAGTTCATGACAATGTCTTCGCCCTGTCCGAAGCCGAGTGAGAGCACGTGCCCCTTCCACCACGTCAGGTCGCGCCGACCTTCGTATGTCTGCACGTTCAGATCCTCCGCTGCTTCTCCCCCCGCCAGCCTGTCGAACCAGACGAGCCGGCCCTGCGGCGTGTAGATCAGCGGACCGTTCTGACCTACCCCCGGTCCGTTGGTCGTGAGGACGTCGCCGGCCCCGGGATCGCGGTCCGCCATCGTGACCTGGAGAATCGGGGCCTGTATGCCGGGCAGGGTCTGGAAGCTCTCGTAGTCGGCCGGCGCGGCGGGCGGGCTGGGGAATTCCGAGGCCCCTTGCGTTGGGTAGGGCGTCGAGATGCGGAAGCTGAAGGACGCCTGGTGCGCTGCGCCCGAGGGACCGACGAGCAGCCGCACGACAACGCGCTCGCCGGCGTCGAATGGCGTTTCGGGAACGAAGCTGCCGCCGTCGCCCTGTGAGTATCCGTGCACGCGTCCGTGGTGATAGCCGGTGCGCGAGCCCATCACCGAGACGTCCCGGATGTTCGTCACCGGCGTCCCGAGAAAGCTGATCTGCGTGTGCGGGTTCGCCGTGTCCGTCTCGGGAGCGGGTGAGACGTCCACCGTCGTGCCGGCGACTGCCGCACTGTGTTCGAGCGTGGGTGGAATGCACGACGGTGAGACGTCCGCGGAGGAGGCGTGCCCGCCTGAAAGCGTGCCGGTGCTCCGCAGGATTGCAACGGCAACTCCCGCAACAGCCGCAAGCGTGAGGACGATGTATCCGTTCCTTTTCATGTGCACGTGCGTGGCCGGCACCGGATGCTCCAACCGGCGCACACTCAGCGGCTCTCCGGCCGCCATCCCCACGAGACGCCCGGCTCCGCCGAACGCGGACATGGGAAGCCCTCGCGTCACGCGGACAATACCGGGGCGGGCCGCGTCGACCCCACAGTCGAAGGGGTGGCGAGCGCCATCTTTACCAAGTTCTTCGGCCCTCACGGCCGCCGCGTTTCAACCAGGCGCCGGGCCAGCTTTGCGTCCGAGCCGGCGCGGGACGGGCAGTCGATCACGTACGCTGGAGCAATGCCTTACAAGCCGGTCTTGGCGATCCTGAGCTTGTGTGTCGTGTGCGCCGCCGCGCCGCCGGTCGCGGGTGCTGCCTCCAACGCCGCCACCACGCAGACCTATCTGAATGCCAATCTCGCGCTGCTGCGTACCTCCGAACGTCTGGCGAACGTCTCCGAAGCAGCCTGGAAGAGGATCCTTGCGCAGGTCAGGCGCGAATGTCCGGCGGTTGCCACCGAATCGCCCCAGAACTACGACTCAGAACAGCTCTCCAACGAGCTTGTCGGGGACCTGATCGTGTCGGGCACCGCCCCGATCAAGGGACCGATCGCGCGCTTCGCGCGCGCCGTATCCGGCCTGCGTTGGAGCAGCGCCCGGCTGACGAAAACGATCCACGCATACGCCATAGCGCTGACGAAGGAGGCGGCGATGCCCCCACCCAACCTGTGCGGCGACGTGCGGGCTTGGGTGACCGGCCGCTACCAGACCCTCCCGCCGAGCACGGTCGCCTTCAACGCCAGCTATAAAGCCGTCAACGTCCCCGTAGGGGAGCTGCCCGAAGCGCTGCTGGCCCCCTATGAGCAACCTGGTCAGCGAGGGCTGCTGCGAACGACCCGAGCGCTTGAACAGGCCCAGGCGGACTTCGAAGCCCGTGCGCCCGCCTATTACGGGGAAATCATGAACGAGCTGGTGCTGCAGCCCTAGCTGAGGATGAACCCTCGTCTGCGCCCAGGTGCCGGGCCCTCCATCCGGCTCAGCCTGCTGGCGCTGACGGCTACCGTCGCTCTGCTCGCATTGTCGCTCGGAGCGGGCTCGCGCGCTGCGGTGGCGACAGGCTCAGGCGCGCCCGGTCAGATCCCCGCAAGCCCCGCGCCGCCCACCGGCCCCCCCGGCCAGACCCACGAGCTGTTTCGGATCGTCGGCTGTTCGAGCCATGGCGCGGGCGCCTATCGGAGCGGCCCGCATCGTCGCGAGGTCGCGATCGGCTTCGACGACGGACCCGCGACGGACACGCCGGCCTTCGTTCGGATGCTCGAAGCCAGCCGCGCACGTGCAACGTTCTTCATGATCGGCGAGCAGGTGAGCCCGCCCTACCGGGCGACGCTGCTTCGCGAGCTGCGCGACGGCGACGTGCTGGGCGACCATACGTTCACCCATCCCGACCTGGAGACCAGCGGCGACGTGCGCGGCCAGCTGCAGAAGACGATCGGCGTGATACGCGCGCTCACGGGCTATACCCCGTGCGTCTTTCGTCCGCCCTACGGCGACTACGACGCGTCGGTCATCGACATCGCACGCTCGCTCGGCCTGGCGACCGTCACCTGGAACGTCGACCCGAGTGACTACACGCAGCCCGGCACCGGCGCGATCGAGCAGCGTGTTCTGTCGCAGACTCAGCCGGGCTCGATCATCATCTCCCACGACGGCGGCGGTCCGCGTGGCCAGACGCTCGCCGCCTACCCGACGATCTTCGCCAAGCTGCGCGCGCGCGGCTATCGAATCGTCACGATCCCCGAACTGCTCGGGTTTGCACCGATCTACGTCCCGTGCATCCGACTGTGTGACGGCATCGGCATACCGCGCAGCTCGGTGCCCAAGAACGCGATCTTCCAGAAGGCTCCCTGAGCGCTCTTGATGCGCGGCGCGGCGCACGCCGCACCCGGCGGTCTGTTATACCGGGGCCGTCACGACCGTTGAAAGGAGCGCCATGAGCAGCAACTGGACCACCGCGCAGATGCCCGACCAGCACGGGCGCACGGCACTGGTCACCGGCGCCAACAGCGGGCTGGGACTGATCAGCGCGCGTGAGCTTGCGCGCAAGGGAGCGAGCGTCGTGCTGGCGTGTCGCAACACCGAGAAGGGCGAAGCCGCGCTCGAGGAGATTCGCGCCGTCGCGCCGGATGCTCAGCTGGAACTTGCCGAGCTTGATCTCGGCAGCCTCGCCTCGGTCGCGGACTTCGCGGAGCGCTTCCGCGCGGCCCACGACGGCCTCGATCTGATGCTCAACAATGCCGGCGTGATGGCGCCGCCGCGACGCGAAACCGCCGATGGCTTCGAGCTTCAGTTCGGCACCAACCACCTCGGCCACTTCGCGCTCACCGCACGGCTGATCGACATGATGGAGGCACGCGAGGACGCGCGCGTTGTGGCGCTGTCCAGCATCGCGCACAAAACGGGTCGGATCAACTTCGACGATCTTCAGTCACAGCGCTCCTACAAACGGTGGAGCGCCTACGGACAGTCCAAGCTCGCCGACCTGATGACGGCGTTCGAGCTCGACAGGCGCCTGCGCGCGGCCGGCTCGACGATCAAGAGCCTCGGCGCGCATCCGGGCTACGCGGCGACCAACCTGCAGTCTGCCGCCGTGCCCACGCTGGACCGCTGGGTGATGGTCGTGACCAACGCGCTGCTCGCTCAGGACGCGGAGATCGGCGCGCTCGCGCCCCTGTATGCGGCGACGCAGCCGGGCCTGGAGGGCGGCACGTACGTGGGCCCGCAGGGCCTCGGTGAATTGCGCGGACACCCCGGCATCGCCAAGCCCACGCGCACCGCGCGCGATCGCGAGATCGCCGAGCGGCTGTGGACGGTCTCAGAAGAGCTCACCGGCGTGAGCTTTGAGCTCGGGGCCGGCGCGCCAGCCTAGACGACGCTCGCCGGCGCGCTGGGCTGCACCGCGCCAGGATGCGTCACTCGAGCACGAGCGCGAGCGTGAAGCCGTCATAGCCCTTCACGCCGACCGTCTGGATGGTCGTGGCGCTCACCCGCGGCTCGACAGCAACGAGCTCGTGGAAACCGCGTATGCCGCGGGTGCGCGGATCGTCGCTGTCCTCGTCGAGCAGCGTTCCACCGCGGACGACGTTGTCGGTGATGATCACGCTGCCGGGAACGGAGAGCGAGAGGGCCTGCAGAAAGTACTCGGGAATGCTCTGCTTGTCGGCGTCGATGAAGATCAGGTCAAACGGACCTTCCCCCGCCGCGACGAGCTCGGCCATCGAGTCCGCGGCACGACCGACGCGCAGCTCGACGAGCCCCGCGACGCCTGCACGCTCGATGTTCGCGCTGGCAACCTCAGCGTACGCCGACTCGGCCTCGAGCGTGATCAGCCGCCCGCCCGCCGGCAGCGCACGTGCGAGCCAGATCGTGCTGTAGCCGCCGAGCGTGCCGAGCTCGAGGATGGTGCGCGCTCGCTGAATCCGAGCGAGCAGGTGGAGCAGCTTTCCCTGCGCCGGTGAGACGGCGATCGAAGGTAGGCCGGCGTCAGCGCTGGCCCGCAGCGCCTGCTCGAGCGCCGGGTCATGTGGCACGAGCAGATCGGCTATGTGCTGGTCGACTGCGACCCACTGCTCCTGGTTCATCGGATCTCGCTTTCGTCGTGCGGCGCCCGCGCCAGCTTATCTGTGCTGCGCTTGCCGCCCGCCCGGTGCCCCTTTAGACTCGGTCGCCTGGGAAGGGTTCCGCGGAGACAGGGAGGTCGCCGGGGCGGGCCGGTGGGAGAGATGGCTACAGATACGCACGGGCAAGCAGTTGCGACGCCGACACGCGCACGCCGCGTATCGACCCCGCGCGCTGTGCTCGCGGTCGCGGTGCTGGGGACCTTCATGGCGTTCGTCGACGCGACGATCGTCAACATCGCGGTGCCCGAACATCGCCGAGCACATTCTCGGCGGCACGCTGTCGAGCGTCTCGTGGGTGCTCAACGCCTACAACATCGTGTTCGCCGCCTTCCTGGTCGGCGGCGGCCAGCTCGCGGACCTGCTCGGTCGCCGCCGGGTGTTCTCGCTCGCGCTCGTGCTGTTCACGCTCGCCTCGGCGCTGTGCGCGGTGGCGCCGTCCCTGACCTGCTGATCGCCGCCCGCGTCGATCCAGGCGGCGGGCGCCGCGATGCTCGTGCCGAGCTCGCTGGCGATCGTGCTCGAGGCCCACGAGGAGCGCGAGCGGATGCACGCGGTCGCGCT
This sequence comes from uncultured Solirubrobacterales bacterium, assembly GCA_963749385.1. Taxonomy (GTDB): domain Bacteria; phylum Actinomycetota; class Thermoleophilia; order Solirubrobacterales; family Solirubrobacteraceae; genus Palsa-744. The sequence continues at coordinate 329,574 of CAVVMI010000009.1, read as the reverse complement.
GTGGTCGGCGGTCGCCGCGCTGGCGGCCGGCATCGGCCCGCCACTCGGCGGACTGCTGATCACGGCGTCCAGCTGGCGGCTGGTGTTCCTCGTGAACATCCCGGTCGGCGCTGGTCGCCGTGGTGCTGGCCGGGCGCGTGCTCGTGGAGAGCCGCGCGCCCGGGACGCGCGGCAGATGCCCGATCTGCTCGGCGGCGTCGTGCTCGCGCTGGCGATCGCGTCGCTCGTGCTCGCGGTCGTCAAGGGACAGGAATGGGGCTGGGACGAGCGCGCGCGTCCTCGGCTCGTTCCTCGCAGCGCTCGTGCTGGGCGCATACTTCGTGTTTCGCTCCAGCCGCCATCGCACGCCGGTCGTCGACCTCTCGCTGCTGCGCATCCGCGCGTTCGCGCTCTCCAATGGCGTGACGATCGTGATGGCGAGCGGCTTCTACGCCTACACGCTGTGCAACGTCCTGTTCCTGACGGGCGTCTGGCGCTACTCGATTCTGCACCGCGGGCCTCGCGCTGACGCCCGGGCCGTTCACCGCGATCGCGGTCGCCGGCCGGCCAGCCGCCTGGTGCGAGCGCGTCGGCCACCGCGTCGGTCGTCGTCCCCGGCGCGCTCGTCTGGGCGGGCGGGATGGCCTTCTTCGCCATCACAGCTCGGCGTCAGCGCCGACTTCCTCGGCAAGTGGCTGCCGGGAATGGTGATCCTGGGCATCGGAGCGGGGCTGACGTTCCCGACGCTGAGCGGCGCCGCGGTGGGCTCGGTCCCGGGACCGCGCTTCGCGGTCGCGACCGCGCTGAACTCGGTTGCGCGCCAGCTCGGTGCGGCGCTCGGCGTCGCGGTGCTGATCGCGATCCTCGGCAACCCGAGCCCGCAGGAGGCTCTGCACGCCTTCGAGCATGGCTGGCTGTTCGCGGGCGCCTGCTTTCTGGCGGCGCGTTGGTCTGCCTGGGGCTCGTCGTCAGGCGCACCGGCCGGCGATCGCCGTCAACGGCGCCCGTCGCCCACAGCCGCAGCTCGCCGCCGCAGCCGCAGCCGCACGGCGGGTATCCGCGGCGGAGCCGATCGGCACTGCGACTTCCAAGCCTGGCCGAGTCCGAGGGCGAGCGGGCCGAGTGTGGCGGCCGCAGACGGTCGCCGAGTTCCTGCGCAACGTTCCCGTCTTCGCCGGGCTCTCGCAGGGGATGCTCGAGGAGATCGCAGCGCTCGCGCAGCACGGTCAGCCTGCGCCGCGGTGAGTGGCTGTTTCGCGAGGGACGACGCCGGCCGACGGCGTGTACGTCGTGCGGGTCGGGCACCTGGAGGTCGTGCAGGAGCGAGGCGGAGCCGGAGACGATCAACACGCTGACGCGCGGCGCCGTGCTCGGCGAGCTCGCGCTGCTGAGCGACTCGCTGCGCAGCGCCTCGGTGCGCGGCGCTGCGCGACAGCGAGCTGCTGATGATCGACAAGCCGCACTTCGACGCGCTGCTGCGTTCCGAGCCCGAGCTCGCGCTGAGCCTGACGCGCGTTCTGAGCGCGCAGCTGCAGGCAAGCCGCGCGATCCCGGTGCCCAGGCGCGCTCGGCCGGTGACGATCGTGCTGCGCGCGCTCGAGCCCGGGCGTGCCCGTTGCTCGAGCTCGCCGACGAGCTCAGCCGGGCGATGTGCGCGTGGGGCAGGGTGGCCGTGCTGCATACCCGGCGAGGAGACGCCGGACACGATCGACGGACGGCGAAGCACGCGCGACGCGATCGCGACGGTTCGCACCGCTTGTCGAGCGCTGCGAGCTCGACCACGACCAGGTGATCATGGTCTGCGGCGCCGGTGGACCACGCAGACGAGCCTGGGAGGAGTTCTGCCTCTCGCACGCCGACCGCGTGCTCGCGGTCGTGGAGGGCCAGGGTCCGCGACAGGAGCTGGCTCGCCGACGGGAGTCGGGCGCGCAACTCGCCGCGGCTGCACGGCTGCGATCTGGTCGGCTACGGCGTATGCACCCGGCTCGGGCGACCTCGAGCGGCTGGATCGAGGCGCTGGCGCCGGCAAGCACGTTCGCCATCTCCGCCGACGGCGAATCGCCGAGGTCGACGTCGCGCGCATGGCGCGTCGGCCTGGCCGGGAGATCGGTAGGCGTGGTGCTCGCGCGGCGGCGGCGCACGCGCCTTCGCCCACCTCGGCGCACTCGACGTGCTGCTCGACGCGGGCATGCTCGTCGACCGGGTGGGCGGAGTGAGCATGGGCGCGTTCATCGGCGGCCTGCTCGCCTGCGGGCACGACGGGCCTTCGATGGACGCGTGCTGTTATGAGGAGTGGGTGCGGCGCAACCCGATCAACGACTACACCGTGCCCCGCGCGGCGCTGATCAAGGGCCACAAGGCCGAGGCGATGCTCGAACGGGTCTTCGGCGACGTGCGCCTCGAGGAGCTCGCGCGCACGTTCTACTGCGCGAGCGTCGACCTGCGCCGCAACCGCCTGGTGATCGACCGCGACGGCTCGATGATCGAAGCCGTGGGCGCGAGCATCTCGCTGCCGTCTGATCGCACCGCCGCTGCGCCGCGACGAGCGCCTGCTGATCGACGGCTCGCTGCTTGACAACCTCCCGCTGACCCCGATGAGCTCGACCGGCGAGGGGCCGGTGCTGGCGATCGACATCAAGGGCGGCGACGACCGCGGGCCGACCGGGCCCATCATCCGCGGCCGAGAAGCCGGACCGATCGGTCGCGCCGCTCCCAAGCGCCTGCCCGCGCTGCCCGAGACGATGGCGCGTATCGCGCTGCTGTAGCAGCGCCAACACCGGCGAGTCCGCGCGCCGCCACGCCGATCTGACGATCGGCGTGCGGGTCGCAGGCGTGGGCCTGCTCGAGTTTCACCAGATCGACGCCGCCCGCGAGGCCGGAAGGCAGGCCGCGCTCGCAGCGCTCGAGGACGCGCCCGCCTGGCTGCTCGGCGGGCCGACACTGTGGCGGCGGACCCGGCGGGCCGGCGCACCATCGTCAGTCCAGGATCTCGAGCGAGCTGTCAGCCTCTGCGCTCGGGCTGCGGCTTGGGTGCCTTGACCAAGACGCTGTGACCCGGTGACACCTCGACGTGACGGTGGTTGACGAGGTTCGTCACCTTCACCTTGTCGCGCGTGACACGGATCAGCGTGCCTTCGCAGAGATCCTCGGTCAGCCACTCGGTGCCCTGCACCGCCCCCGCGGCGTAGTTGCCCTGGGTCGAGAAGCTGCCGTGGGCGTTCGCCCACAGTTTGCGCACCACGTGCTTTCCCGACGCGTGGCCAGAGCTCGCGTGGGCCAGGCCGGCGCTGGCAGCGTGCACCGGTTGCGGACACACCGAGAAGTCCCCGCCGGTCGAGTTTCGGCGACGACGAGGCCGTTGCGGCCCTGGGTGAGGATGAACTCGCCGCTGAAGAATTCGCCGGTCTGAGTCGCGCCGCCGGGCAGCGTCGTGGTGACGCTGACCGAGCCGTTCATCGCATCTATGACCGAGCCGAACGGAATCTGCCGATGGACGACAGCGGGCACGAACTCAGACGTGCCCGGCAGGCGAACCAGCACGGTGCCGGATACCGGCGCGACGTTGCCAGACACAGCGAGCACGGGTGCCGGGAACCGCTGAGGCGATCGAGCAGAGCACGCCCGATTTCGGGGTCGGCCCGACGGCCGCTGGGGCCGGCAGCGTTTCCGTCGGTGGGGTTTCTGCGGTCCACGCGGTCTGGTCGAAGGTGTATTTCCCCGCTTCACTCGGGGCGCTGCTCCCTCCCGGGGTGCTCACGATCACGTCGGTGGTCCCGACTCCCGGAGGCGCGATGGCCGTGAGCGAGGTTGCCGAGTTGTAGGTGACCTTCTCAGCCGGCGTGGAGCCAAAAATGACGGTCGAGTTTTTTGTGAAGCCCGTTCCAGTAATGGTCACTTCAGTGCCGCCACCAGCTGGGCCTTCAGAGACTGAGAGCCCCGTGACGATCGGCTGCACGTCATAGGAGAACCGGTCCGCGGGAGTTGGCGCGCTCGTGCCTTCCGCCGTCGTGACGGCGACATCGACCATGCCCGAGCCGGCAGGACTGTCAACGATGAGTCGCGACGGGCCTTCTTCAACGTCATGCGTCGCCGACACCCCAGCAAACGTGACTTTGGTCACGCCGGTCAGGTTGGTCCCGATGATCGTGACCGCAGTTCCGCCGGCGGTCGGACCTTCGGTGGGTTCGATCCGCGTCACGGAAGGCTGAGACGCCGGGATGTAGCTGTATTCGTCGGCGGGGCTCGTGGCGCTCGTGCCCCCGGCGGTTTCAACGGTCACCTGGACTTTGCCCGAGCCGGGGGGCGAGAGCACGACGACTTCGGTGGCGGAGTTGCTTTTGATCGTGGCTTCGCCGAGGCCGAAGTCGACCGCTTTGGCGCCTTCGAGGTTGGTGCCGGTGATGGTCACTTCGCTGCCGCCGACTTCAGGGCCTTTGCTGGGGGCGATGCTCGTGACCGTCGGGGCCGGCGGTGGTGGCGGCGGCGGTGCTTCGTAGGTGTATTCGTCGGCGGGGCTCGTGGCGCTCGTGCCCCCGGCGGTTTCAACGGTCACCTGGACTTTGCCTGAGCCGGGGGGCGAGAGCACGACGACTTCGGTGGCGGAGTTGGTTTTGATCGTGGCTGCGCCGAGGCCGAAGTCGACCGCTTTGGCGCCTTCGAGGTTGGTGCCTGTGATGGTCACTTCGCTGCCGCCGACTTCAGGGCCTTTGCTCGGGGCGATGCTCGTGACCGTCGGGGCCGGCGGTGGTGGAGGCGGCGGTGCTTCGTAGGTGTATTCGTCGGCGGGGCTCGTGGCGCTCGTGCCCCCGGCGGTTTAACGGTCACCTGGACTTTGCCTGAGCCGGCGGGCGAGAGCACGACGACTTCGGTGGCGGAGTCGGTTTTGATCGTGGCTTCGCCGAGGCCGAAGTCGACCGCTTTGGCGCCTTCGAGGTTGGTGCCTGTGATGGTCACTTCGCTGCCGCCGACTTCAGGGCCTTTGCTGGGGGCGATGCTCGTGACCGTCGGCGCCGGCGGTGGTGGAGGCGGCGGTGCTTCGTAGGTGTATTCGTCGGCGGGGCTCGTGGCGCTCGTGCCCCCGGCGGTTTCAACGGTCACCTGGACTTTGCCTGAGCCGGGGGGCGAGAGCACGACGACTTCGGTGGCGGAGTTGGTTTTGATCGTGGCTTCGCCGAGGCCGAAGTCGACCGCTTTGGCGCCTTCGAGGTTGGTGCCGGTGATCGTCACTTCGCTGCCGCCGACTTCAGGGCCTTTGCTGGGGGCGATGCTCGTGACCGTCGGGGCCGGCGGTGGTGGCGGCGGCGGTGCTTCGTAGGTGTATTCGTCGGCGGGGCTCGTGGCGCTCGTGCCCCCGGCGGTTTCAACGGTCACCTGGACTTTGCCTGAGCCGGGGGGCGAGAGCACGACGACTTCGGTGGCGGAGTTGGTTTTGATCGTGGCTTCGCCGAGGCCGAAGTCGACCGCTTTGGCGCCTTCGAGGTTGGTGCCGGTGATCGTCACTTCGCTGCCGCCGACTTCAGGGCCTTTGCTGGGGGCGATGCTCGTGACCGTCGGCGCCGGCGGTGGCGGCGGCGGCGGTGCTTCGTAGGTGTATTCGTCGGCGGGGCTCGTGGCGCTCGTGCCCGCGGCGGTTTCAACGGTCACCTGGACTTTGCCTGAGCCGGGGGGCGAGAGGACGACGACTTCGGTGGCGGAGTTGGTTTTGATCGTGGCTGCGCCGAGGCCGAAGTCGACCGCTTTGGCGCCTTCGAGGTTGGTGCCGTTGATGGTCACTTCGCTGCCGCCGACTTCAGGGCCTTTGCTGGGGGCGATGCTCGTGACCGTCGGCGCCGGCGGTGGTGGAGGCGGCGGGGCTTCGTAGGTGTATTCGTCGGCGGGGCTCGTGGCGCTCGTGCCCCCGGCGGTTTGACGGTCACCTGGACTTTGCCTGTGCCGGGGGGCGAGAGGACGACGACTTCGCTGGCGGTGTCGGTTTTGATCGTGGCTTCGCCCAGGCCGAAGTCGACCGCTTTGGCGCCTTGGAGGTCGGTGCCTTTGATCGTCACTTCGCTGCCGCCGGCCTGTGGGCCTTTGCTCGGGGCGATGCTCGTGAGCGTCGGCGCCGGCGGTGGTGGAGGCGGCGGGGCTTCGTAGGTGTATTCGTCGGCGGGGCTCGTGGCGCTCGTGCCCGCGGCGGTTTGACGGTCACCTGGACTTTGCCTGTGCCGGGGGGCGAGAGCACGACGACTTCGGTGGCGGAGTTGCTTTTGATCGTGGCTGCGCCGAGGCCGAAGTCGACCGCTTTGGCGCCTTCGAGGTTGGTGCCGGTGATCGTCACTTCGCTGCCGCCGACTTCAGGGCCTTTGCTCGGGGCGATGCTCGTGACCGTCGGCGCCGGCGGTGGTGGAGGCGGCGGGGCTTCGTAGGTGTATTCGTCGGCGGGGCTCGTGGCGCTCGTGCCTGCGGCGGTTTCACGGTCACCTGGACTTTGCCTGTGCCGGGGGGCGAGAGCACGACGACTTCGCTGGCGGTGTCGCTTTTGATCGTGGCTTCGCCGAGGCCGAAGTCGACCGCTTTGGCGCCTTCGAGGTTGGTGCCGGTGATGGTCACTTCGCTGCCGCCGGCTTAGGGCCTGTGGCTCTGGGGCGATGCGACGTGAGCGTCGGCGCCGGCGGCAACAATGAAGAGCGCCTGACGGCAATCGTGTCGGCTTTGGTGTGGTCACCTTCGAAGCCGTTTTCGAACTTGCTGAATTCGCCGCTGATCGACGCGGTCGAGGTGATGACGTCGAACTCGGTGCCGACGGCCGGGGAGTAGCCTCCGACAGCTCGGGAGCGATACTGCCGCCCGGCGCAACGTCGCTCCGCTTGAAACCTTGACCTTGCCGAAGTCTTCGGCGCCGGCGATTTCGGGCTCCAGCGTGGCTTCGTTGACGAAGGAGTCGCTGCCGGTCGTCTCCGCGAAGATCGCGCCCGGAGCGATCTTGAAGGTCCCTTCGTTGACGGTTTTTGTGTTGTCGTCCTGGCGCAGTTCGCCAGCCGCCACATCGACGGCTCTCCAGCCGCGTTGGTCAGCGGCATCTCCAGGAAGTTCGCGTTGCTCGATTCCGACCGCGCACTCAGAACGCCGTCGTTGTCGAGCTGGGATGAGGTACCAGCGAGGGTCGCCTCACCGCCGCTCGGCGGTGAGGAAAGCGCCAGCGTGCCTTCGTTGAGCACCGTGCCGGCGATATCGATGATCGAGTTATGGCTCGGTTCCGCGTCGGCGGTCACGGTCTGGCCTTTGGGAACCGTCCCGTTCAGGCTGGTCGTGTCAACGAGGTCGAAGGACCCCGTGCCGCTCACGTCCGTGAGAGTCCCTGCGTGCATCGCGACCGCAGCGCCGGTCTCTTTCGCTGCGCCAGCTTCCTGAGTCCAGGAGGCGCCGTTGGTCAGCGCGACCGATCCGCCGTTTGAGAGCACGCTCTTGTTGACGAACAGATCGTTGCCTGTGGTTGCGGCGAAGATCGCGCCCGCTTCGACGTCGAAGAACCCTTCGTTGGTCGTCTTCGTGTTGTCGTCCTGGCGCAGTTCGCCAGCCGCCACATCGACGGTTGCGCCAGCGGCGTTGGTCAGCGGCGTCTCCAGGAAGTTCGCGTTGCTCGATTCCGACCGCGCACTCAGAACGCCGTCGTTGTCGAGCTGGGATGAGGTACCAGCGAGGGTCGCCTCACCGCCGCTCGGCGGTGAGGAAAGCGCCAGCGTGCCTTCGTTGAGTCACCGTGCCGTCGATATCGATGATCGAGTTATGGCTCGGTTCCGCGTCGGCGGTCACGGTCTGGCCTTTGGGAACCGTCCCGTTCAGGCTGGTCGTGTCAACGAGGTCGAAGGACCCTTCACCACTCACGTCGGTGAGCTCGCCCGCATGCATCACGATGGGGTCGCCGGTCTCTTTCGCCGTGGCCGCTTCCTGAGTCCAGGAGGCGCCGTTTGTCAGCGCGACCGATCCGCCGTTTGAGAGCGTGCCCTTGTTGACGAACAGATCGTTGCCTGAGGTCGCCGCGAAGCTCGCGCCGGCTTCGACGTGGAACGTGCCTTCGTTGATCGTCTTGGTGTTGTCGTCCTGGCGCAGTTCGCGGGCCGCCACATCGACGGTCCCGCCAGCGGCGTTGGTCAGCGGCGTCTCCAGGAAGTTCGCGTTGCTCGATTCCGACCGCGCGCTCAGCACGCCGTCGTTGTCGAGCTGGGATGAGGTACCAGCGAGGGTCGCCTCACCGCCGCTCGGGGGTGAGGAAAGCGCCAGCGTGCCTTCGTTGGTCACCGTGCCCGCGATATCGATGGTCGAGTTGTGGCCCGGTTCAGCATCGGCGGTCACCGTCTGACCCGCGGGAATCGTCCCGATCAGGCTGGTTGCATCGACGAGATCGAAGGATGCGTCCCCGCTCGCGTCGGTGAGCGTGCCGGCATGCATCACCACCGGCCCACCTGTCTCTTTAGCCGTGCCAGCTTCCTGAGTCCAGGAGGCGCCGTTGGTCAGCGCAACCGATCCGCCGTTGGAGAGCGCACCCTTGTTGACGAGCAGGTCATTGCCTGATGTCGCCGCGAAGATCGCGCCGGCTTCGACGTGGAAGGAGCCTTCGTTGGTGGTCGTCGTGTTCTCGTCCTGGCGCAGTTCGCCCGCCGCTGCGGTCACAGTGCCTTTGGTTGCGTCGGTCAGCGGTATCTCGAGGAAGTTCGGGTTGCTCGATTCAGACCGCGCGCTGAAGGCGCCGTCGTTGTCGAGCTTCGACACACCGGTGGTGGCGCGAAGGGTCGACTCTCCTCCTTTGGGCGGTGAGCTGAGTACCAGCGTGCCTTCGTTGGTCACCGTGCCCGCGATCTGGATTGTCGAGTTATGACCCGGTTCGGCTTCAGCGGTCACCGTCTGGCCTGCGGAGATCTTGCCGACGAGGTTGGTCGCGTCGACGAGCGTGAAGTCGCCTTCGCCGCTGACGTCGGTGAGCGTGCCGCTGTGCATCACGACGGGGCTGCCTTCGTCGGTCGAGCCAGCTTCCTGAGTCCAGGATGCGCCGTTGGTCAGCGCAACCGAACCATGACTTACCAGCGCGCTCTTGTTGACGATCAGATCGTTGCCGGTCGTCGCCGCGAAGATCGCTCCGGCTTCGACACGGAAGGCGCCTTCGTTGATCGTCGTGGTGTTCTCGTCCTGGCGCAGTTCGCCGCTTTGAACTTCGACGGTGCCGAGGGACCTGTTCGCAAGGGCCACCTCCAGACGCTCGCTCTGGCCTGACGGCGATTGGGCGATCACAAGGCCATCGTTTTCAAGCTGCGGTGCGAGGCCTTTGCCTTCAAGTGCAGGCGTGCCGCCGCCAGCGGGGGAGTCGAGCACCAGCCTGCCTTCGTTGATGACCGTGCCGGAGATTTTGACCTCCGCGTTGTGCGACGGGAGGGCCAGCGCCGTCACCGTCTGGCCCTTGGGCACCGTGCCGCTCAGGACGGGTGCGTCGATCAGGTCGAAGCTTCCCCCACCGCTTTCGTCCGTGAGCGCGCCGCTGCTGAAGATGGAGACCGGGTTGCCCGTCTGGCTCGCGGTGCCCGGGTTCTGCGTCCATGAGGCGTTGTTGGTCAGCGAGATCGAGCCTTCGTTGGCAAGCGACCCCCTGTTGATGAGCAGATCCTCTGACGTGGTCGCCGCAAACGTCGCTTCGCCGTCGACCTTGAAGGAGCCTTCGTTGGTCGTCGTGGTGTTTTCGTCCTGGCGCAGTTCGCCGCTCTTGACCTCGACCTTGCCCTGGGACTTATTGGTGAGCGCGACCTCCAGTCGATTGCTCTGGGTCGAGTCTGACTGCGACGTGAGCCAGGCCTTCGCTTTCGATCAAGGACGAGGCGTTGATCTTTTCGAGAGCTGCCAGTCCGCCTCCGGTGGGAGAGTCGATCGCCAGCGTGCCCTCGTTGATGACCGTCCCGGAAACTTTGACCTCGGCATTGTGGGATGGGAGGGCCAGCGCCGTAACCGTCTGCCCCGTTGGGATGGTGCCGCTGAGGACCGGCGCGTCGATCAGATCGAAGCTGCCGCCACCGCTCTCGTCGGTGAGCGCGCCGCTGTTGAAGATGGAGACCGGGTTACCCGCCTGGCTCGCCGAGCCGGCGTTCTGAGTCCACGAGGCGTTGTCGGTCAGCGAGAGCGAGCCTTCGTTGATCACCGACCCATCGTTGACGAACAGGTCTTTGCTGGTCGTCGCGGCGAACGTGGCGTCGGCAGCCACTTCGAATCGCACCGTTGTTCGTCGTTGTCGTGTTTTCGTCCTGGCGCAGTTCGCCGGTCTGGACGTCGATGGTCGCCCCGGCCGAGTTCACGAGGTTGGTCTCCAGGAAGTTCGTGGCGTGAGCCGACGAGAGCAGATCGCCGGCGTTTTCGATCGTGGCCGCCGGCGCGCCGAGGGTCGAGTTGCCGCTTCCGCCTTCCAGGTCCAGCACACCCGCCCGGTTGATCGCGCTGTTCGCCGAAAGCTTGAGCGTCCCCGAGGTGGCGGGGCCGCCCACGAGCAGCGTCTGCTTGGAGGACCCCGACGTCGCGCCGAGCGTCAGCGATTTGACGCTCGCGCTGCCCGTGAGCGTCACCGTGTAGGGCAGCGCTCCCGCGGTCGTGATGCACACGTCGTCGCTCGACGTCGGGATTTTTTCCGGTGACCAGTTTGCGGCCACGTTCCATGAGCCGCTTTCGGCCCGTGCCCAGGACTCGGTGCATCCCGAGGGGGGCGCGTAGGTGTAGCTGGGACCTCCGCTCGAGCTACCGCCGGCATCGCTGACGACGACGCCTGCCGGTCCGGCGCTTCCAGGCGGCGTCTTGCCGGTGATTTCTTTTTCGGAGACGACGTGCGCTTCGATCAGTTCGACACCGCCTATCTTCGCCGTCGCGTCTTCGCCAAAGCCAGTGCCGATGATCTTTACGGGCGTACCCCCGGTCGTGGGCCCTTCGCTCGGTTCGACCTTCGTGACAGACGGGACCGACTCGAAGTCGAACTCGTCGTCCGCGCTCGTGGCCGTCGCTCCGCCCGGCGTGGTCACCGTGACGTCGACGGGCCCCGAGCCTGCGGGCGCGGTCGCCTTGATCTCGGTCGGGCTCACGACTTCAAAGCTCGCGGAGGTTTCGCCGAACTCGACCGCGGTCGCCCCCGTCAGAGCCGAGCCGGTGATCGTCACCGCGCTCCCGCCGCCTGTCGGACCGGCTTTGGGTTCGACCTTCGAGACCGCCGGCTGGGAGATGTAGCAGCCCCACGTGAACGCGTTGTCGACATCTTCGGGAAAGCCGAACGATGCGACGCCCGGGTATTCGCGCAGGCACGCCCCTTCCTCGCTGGGGGCGGGACCGGACGTCGCGATCGCCACCTCGTTGCCGTCACTTTCGACGCAGGCCCAGTTTTCAAAGGCGAAGTTCGGTCCGGAGACTTCTCCTCTCAGCAGCTTGATCGAGCCTTCGCCGTCGCCGGGATCACCGATGCTTTCGCAGTAGGCGGCCAGGTTCGAGCCCGCCGAGCGTGATGCGGCGGCACGTAATGGAAGCGATCGTTGGACACGATCGCCGAGGTGCCGGCGAACGTCTTTACCGTGACGTCGACCGTGCCCGGCGCCCGGCGGGATGCGCGCGGTGATCGACAGACCGGAGTGGACGATGACGTCGCTGGCTTCGCTGCCGCCGAAGCTCACCGTCGCGCCCGCGACGAATTCCGTTCCGCTGATCGTCACTTCGCTGCCGCCCGCCTCGTCGCCGTTGTCGGGGCTGATCCCAGTCACCGTCGGCGCCTGAACCGGCGTATACGTGAACACGTCGCTCGGCGTGGTCGGCGGAGACGTGCCGGCCGGCGTGATGACGGTTACGTCTGTGGCTCCGGTGCCCTTCGGACTCGTCGCGGTTATCGACGTCGGCGAGTTGACCGTCGACGTTGCTCGCCGCTTCGTCGCCGAAGTCCACCGCGCTTTCGGGAGAGAATTCCGCTTCCCGTGATCGTCACCGCGGTCCCGCCGGCTTCCGATCCTTCGTGCGGGACGACTTCGGTGACGGTGGGTTCGGCAGGGGGTGTGTAGGCGAACTTATCGGCGGGCGTCGCTTCTGAGGGGCCGGTCGGATTGGTGACCGAGACGTCCACCGTCCCGCTGCCCGGAGGGCTGAACGCGACGATGGCCGAGCTTGCCGCAACGACCGAGTCGGCCGGCTTGCCGCCGAACTCGACGGTCGAGCCCGCTACGAAGCCCGACCCCATGATCACGACGGCGGTCCCGCCGAGTTCAGAGCCGCTGCCGCCGATCAGTTCTGAGATCTTCGGCTTCACGGCACGCGCGAGCTCGACGATCGAGTTGGCGTTCTGCCCGGCGACATAGACGTTGATCCCGTCGGGGCTGACCGTCACGCGACGGGCGCCCGAAAGCCCGACCACGTCGTTCGAGCCTTCTGCGCAGCCGCTCGCGTTCGCTGTCACGCATTCATACGGTTCTGCAACCTGCGCCAGCGCGCCGGTTTTGACGTCACGCGAGAAGGCCGCCTCGGCGCCTTCGCTGCTGGCGCTCACGTAGACGCTGTCGCCTTCCGGGCTGATCGCCACGCCGAGCGGCCCGGAGACCGACTTGGCCGCCGTGCACCCCGCGACGACCGGTTCGCTCATCACGCAGGCGTTTGGCGCCGGCCAGCTGCGTGAGCGACGCCTGTGGATTCGTCTCGTTGAAGCTCGACAACGGCGTTCGCGGTGAATGAGTTCGCGTAGATGTTCCTGCCGTCTGGACTGATCGCCAGATCCTCGGAGCCTCGAAGCTCTTTCGCAGGCGTGCACCCCGCGACGAGTTCGCTGATGCACGCTTCTTCACCGCCAAGCTGCTCCAGGGCGCCCGTGCCCGGTTCGCGCGAGAAGGCCGCGATGTCCCCTTCTTCGCTTTTTGCGCCGGCCGCCACGTAGACGTTCTTGCCGTCCGGGCTGACCACGACGCCGATCGCTTCCTTCAGGCCGAGCGCGCCGTCCGTGCCGCATCCGGTCGCGGGGTTGCTGCTGATGCAGTCGTGGGGCGCGGGGAGCTGCGTGAGCAGGCCTGTTGTTGGATCGCGCGAGAACTCCGCCACGGCTTCTTCGCCAAGGCTCGCGACGTAGACGTTGTCACCGTCTGGACTGACCGTGATCCCATATGGCACGCCCAGGCCCTTCGCGCCGTTGGTCGCGCATTCCCCGGAGGCTTCAGCGCTGATGCAGCCGATTTCGGTCAGCAGGCCCGTTTCGTGGTTGCGGGCGAACTCGACCACCGAGTTGCTGGAGCCCTGCGTGATCACGTAGACGTTGGCGCCGTCGGGACTGATCGCCACGGCCGCGGGATCCTGCATGACCGAGATGCCCATTACATCGTTTTCGGAGGCGCACGGCCCTTCGATGGACGGGCGAGAGGTGATGCAGCCGATCACCGCCAGGCCCCCGTCGGTCAGGTTGCGCGAATACTCGATGAGATCGCCGTTGACCGCGACCGAGTAGACGTTCTGGCCATCCGGGCTCACCTGCGGCTGGTATGCGAAGTTCAGGCCGTAGGGCACGAGCGTGCCGCACTGGTGCGCTTCGGAGAGATCGGGCTTTTCGACTTCTGAGATGCATTCGATCGGCGAGGGCAGCGGCGAGAGGGCTCCCGTCGTGTACCGGGTCATCGTGACCGGCACATTGGAGTGGCCTGCGTTGTCGCTGTAGGCGCCCGTCATGGTGTTGCCATCGGGCGTGAGCGTCGCGGTGAAGGTCGCGGTTTCTGCCGGGAGATCGGCGTAGGGCCCGAGCGTCATCGTCACCGAGGACCCGCTGACCGTCCCTTTGACCGGCCACGTTTCTTGGCCCTCGCCGCCGTGACCGGAGAATTCGCCCGTTTCCAGGTTCATCTGCGTGATTTCCTCGGTCTGGGCGAGTTCGCCGTAGACGTGCCAGGCGCCGCGCACGTCGAAGGTCGTCGAAGCTGACGCCGACGCAGCCGAGAGCGCCAACGTCGATATGCACACCGCCCACAGCAGCAGCAGCCTCCCCAGGCCATGCCAGCCACGATCGCCCCGCTCGCGAGCTTTGCGCAGCTTTCTGTCTTGAATCCGTTCTAGACGCAGCAAATCGGCCCCCGCCAAGCCAGCGGATGATACGGGATGGCGAGGGTCGCGCATAGCTTTTTGCAGCCTCTTTATCTGTCGCGGGCGACGCGCACCACGGGCCTCGGTGCACTAGCATCCGCGCGCTTGACGACCGCTGCGCTCGCATCGGGGCTATGACATGAGCAGGACACGCGCACAGAGACGCAAGCTCGCGACGCTGATCGGCGTCGCGATTCTCGCGGCCGGACTCGGGGTTCTCGGTTATGCGCACGCACCTGCTCGGGCGCAGCGAACTGCAGACGATCGACGCCCGCTTCTCGATCCGCGGCAAGCAGGCTCCGCCGCCGATCGTCGTGCTAGTGGCGATCAATCCCGCACGCTCGACGAAACTGAGAAACTCACCATCGCGACAGCCCGATTCCCGCTCCCTCGCCGATATGACGCCGAGTGATCGATCAACCTGCGGCCGCGGCGGGCGCGCAAGTGATCGCGGTGGATCTCGAATTCTCTCACCCGACCGACCCGACACGACGACAACGCGCTGGTCGAAGCGGTCGGACGGGCACACGGAAAAACCGTGCTCGGCACCATCGAAGTCAGGGCGGGCGGCCAGACGGAAGTGCTCGGTGGGTCCGAACGCACTGCGCAAACTCGGCGCGCGAGCCGCCGTACGTCGGGCTACCGAGCGACTCCGACGGCGCGCTCCGCCGCTTCCCCTACTCCGTACAACCACCTCGAGAGCTTCGCTGTGGTCGCCGACTGAAACGGCGACCGGCCATCCCGTCTCGGCCTCGCGCTTTGAACACGGCACGTTGCCCATCGACTTCGTCGGTCCGGCACGGAACCGTTCAGGTCGATCCCCTACTACCAAGTTCTCGCCGGTCGACTTTCCACCGAGCGCCGTTCGCGGCAAGATCGTGTCGTCGGAGCCATCGGCCGATCCTCCAGGACATTCACGCCACCTGCCACCAGCGAAGGCGATGCCAGGGCCGGAAATCAACGCCAACGCGACATGCCACGCTCCTGCGCGGAATCCCGCTGCGCAACGCGTCCGGCTGGGTGGACGTCCTGCTGATCATCATCCTCGGCGCCGCCGTCCCGCTGGCCAGCCTCCGCGTCAGCGATGGCGCTCGATGCTCGTCGCGGTGCGCGATTGGGGTGCTCTTCACGATCGCCGTCCAGCTGGCCTTCAACAGCGGGAGGATCGTCACGTTCGTCTATCCGCTGCTCGCGCTGGCGATCGGCACGCTCGGGACGCTCGGCGCGCTCTACGTCGGCGAGACGATCGAGCGCGAGCACGTGCGCGACATCTTCGCGCGCTTCGTGCCCGGCGGCGTGGTCGATCAGGTGCTCGCCAGCGCCGGCGACAACCTGCGCCTCGTCGGCGTCGAACGAGACTGCACCGTGCTCTTCTCCGACCTGCGCGGCTTCACGAGCTTCTCAGAGACCCAGCCGGCCGCTCGTGTGATCGAGGTCGTCAACTACTACCTCAACGAGATGACCGAGGCGATCCTCGCGGCCGGCGGGACGCTGATCGCTTACATGGGAGACGGCATCATGGCGGTGTTCGGAGCGCCGCTCGACCAGGACGACCACGCCGATCGCGCCGTGGTGGCCGCCCAGGAGATGCTCGGAGCGCGCCTTGATCACTTCAACGCTTGGCTCGGCGAGCAGGGGTTCGACCACCGCTTCGCGATGGGCGTGGGCCTGAACAGCGGACCCGTGATGGCGGGAAACGTGGGCTCGGAGCAGCGCATCGAATACACCGCGATCGGCGACACGACGAACACCGCGTCGCGCCTGGAGGGCATGACCAAGAACAGCGGCACGATGCTGTTCATCTCGGCGACGACCCACGAGCGCATGCGCACCGCGCCCGAGGGGCTCGCGCACTTCGGCGAGGTCGAGATCCGCGGCCGCGAGAGCAAGCTCGGCATATGGACCATCTGGCCGCCGGGCCATGACGAGGCCGCACCGCACGAGGCCGCGCCGCAGGATGCCGCCAGCTGATCTCGGCCAGCTGCGGAGGCGCTGGTAAGCTGCTCCCCCGACGAGGCCCGCGCGCCACGATGGCGCACCGCCGTGTCAAGGTCGAGACGGCCACCATGCGTCACCAGAGCTCAATCACCTCGCTGTCCTGGATCCCCTCCGAGGCTGTCGAAGGAAGCGCGCGGGTCGCGTTCGACAAGGGACTCGCGCACTACGACCCGCCGCCGCCGTCGAAGCTGACGGACATAGACGCGCTCTGCGAGGCCGACCGTTTCCGCTTCGCGAACGTGCTGAGCGCCTGGGTGGATGTCGACCGTTCGGGTGAGATCGCCGATTGCGGGTACTCGGGTGGAGGTCTCATGGGAAGCACGACGATCAAGGTCGGCCCGCTCGCCAGAACGTTCGAAGCCGTCGGCCTGCCCGATATCCAGCACAAGCCCGAGCGCGGCGACGGCTTCGTGCGCTTCGTGCAGACCGCCGGCGGTCGCACCGGCGTGCCGGCTCCGCGCCGCGTGCGACGCAAGCCGTTCGTGCAGTGGCAGGCGCCGCTCGTCTGGACGACGCTGTCGCTGACCATCCACGCCGACGGACGCGCCGAGGGAGTGCTCACCGGAGCCAGCCGCTTCCCGCGCCACTGGATCTACGACGACACCGGGCGCCACTCCCACAAGTCCGGGCTGGCGGACTTCAAGGACTGGTATCGCGTCTCCTTCGGGCGCCACACCCCCTGGGGAGACCGGGACTCGCGCGCGCTCGTCACCGCTGTCGAGACCGCGCTCGAGAAGCGCCTCTCAGAACAGGTGATGAGCGGGGGCAGCAGGCCGAGCATCCGCCGTGTGAAGCCCGGCACGACGCTCGTGCGCCAGGGAGACGCCGGCTCGGAGGTGTTCCTCCTGCTCGACGGCGTGCTGCGGGTGGAGCACGACGGAGAGCGCCTGGCCGAGTATGGCCCAGGAGCGCTGCTCGGCGAGCGCGCGCACCTTGAAGGCGGCACGCGAACGTCGACGCTCGTGGCAGTCACCCCGTGCAGGGTCGCGGCGATCGAGGCAGACCAGCTCGAGCGGACGGCGCTCCAGGAGCTCTCGAAGGACCATCGGCGCGAGACCGGGCGTCGCAAAGCGCCGGCGCGAGGCTGAGCTCGAGGTGCGAGTCCACCTCTGCGGCGTACGGGGCTCCACGCCCGCGCCCGGCGCTGACTTCCTCCGCTACGGCGGGCACACCTCCTGCGTGGCGATCGCGCGCGACGACGAGCCGGTGCCGACGCTCATCCTCGACGCGGGCACGGGACTGCGGATGGTGACCGCGCTGATGAACGACCGACCGTTCATCGGGACGATCATGCTGAGCCATCTGCACTGGGACCATGTTCAGGGACTGCCGTTCTTCGCGGCCGGCGACAGAGACGACGCCGAGCTGACCGTGCTGCTGCCAGACCAGGAGGATGGGGCCGACGCGGCCTCGGTGCTCGCACGCGCCATGTCGCCGCCGCACTTCCCGCTGGGGCCGGGCGGGCTGCGAGGCTCCTGGACGTTCAGCTGCATCGCGCCGGGCATCGTGTCCGCCGGAGGCTTCAGCGTGCTCGCGCGCGAGATCCCGCACAAGGGCGGGCGCACGTTCGGCTATCGGGTCAGCGACGGCCGATCGACGCTCACCTACATGCCCGACCATTGCCCCACCGCGCTCGGTCGCGGACCGGACGGTCGCGGGGAATACCACGAGGCCGCGCTCGAGCTCGCGGCCGACACCGATCTGCTCGTCCACGACGCCCAGCTGCTCACGCGCGACGAGCTCGCCTCCGAAGGACGCTTCGGTCATTCCGAGGCCGGCTACGCGATCGAGCTGGGCAAGCGTGCCGGCGCACGCCAGATGGCGCTCTTTCACCATCGCCCTGACCGCACCGATGACGCACTCGACGAGCTCGCCGCCAAGCTGAGCGGCGAGTCAGGCGTGTCGCTTGCCATACAGGGCGCCGTGTGGGAGCTGTGACCCGCAGGGCATCCGAACGGTGAGCGCGCGCACGGCCGATGCAGTGATCGTCGGCTCGGGCCCCAACGGTCTGGCGGCCGCGCTGACGCTCGCGCGCGCGGGGCTCGCAGTTCACATCTACGAGGGAGCCGAGACCGCCGGTGGCGGCTGTCGCACCGAGGCGCTGACGCTGCCGGGCTTTTCCCACGACGTGTGCTCGACGGTGCACCCGCTCCTCGCCGCGTCGCCATTCTTTGCGCGCGCCGCTCTGAACGTCTCCCTGCGCGAGCCGCAGGTTGCCTTCGCACACCCGCTGGACGGAGGGCGCGCTGCGGTCGTCGTGAGATCGGTGCAGCAGACGGCCGCCGCGCTGGGCGCAGACGCCCGTGCCTATCGCCGGCTGATGGGCCCGCTCGTCTCAGACGCCCAGGCGATCGTCGGGTCGGTGCTTGCACCGCTGCTCGCGCCGCCGCGCCATCCGTTCGCGATGGCCCGCTTCGGTCTCGCCGGTCTGCTGCCGCTGTCGGCGCTGTCGCGCCGGTTCGAGTCACAGGAGGCGCGTGCGCTGCTTGCGGGACTGGGTGCGCACTCGATGCGCCCTCTCGGCGCACCCGGCACGGGAGCGTTCGCGCTGCTGCTCGGCCTGCTGGCCCACGCCGTCGGCTGGCCGGTTGTCGAGGGCGGGAGCGCGCGGCTGGTCGATGCGCTGCTCGAGCAGATCGAGCAGGCCGGCGGGCAGCTTGAGACCGGTCGCTGGATGAGCGACCTCGACGAGCTCGGACCGGCACGCGTGAAGCTGCTGGACCTGACGCCGCGACAGCTGCTCGAGCTGGCCGGCCGGCGCCTTCCCGGTCGCTATGCGCGCGCGATGCGTCGCTTTCGCTACGGCCCCGGTATCTGCAAGGTCGACTGGGCGCTCTCAGGCCCCGTGCCGTGGACCGCCGAGCGCTGCCGGGAGACGGCGACGATCCATCTCGGCGGGACGCTCGAGGAGATCGCGCACAGCGAGGCCGAGGTGGCGGCCGGCCGTCACAGCGAGCGCCCATTCTGCATCGCGGTGCAGCCGTGCGTCGCCGACGGGAGTCGCGCGCCGCAGGGGTGCCAGACCTTCTATGCCTACTGCCACGTCCCCGCTGGCTCGACGGTCGACATGACCGAGCGCATCGAGGCTCAGATCGAGCGCTTTGCGCCCGGCTTTCGCGACCTCGTGATGGCGCGCAACACGGTCACCGCCGCGGACGTGCAGAGCCACAACCCCAACTACGTCGGCGGGGACATCAATGCCGGCGCCGCGACGCTTCGCCAGACGATCTTCCGCCCGCACATCAGCCTCAATCCCTACCGCACGCCGCTGACGGGCGTGTACCTGTGCTCCTCCTCCACGCCGCCCGGCGGCGGGGTGCACGGCATGTGCGGCGAGGAAGCCGCGCGTGCCGCGCTGCGCGATCTCGCGCGGTCACCTGTACGCTCGTGAGCGGCAGCCATGGGTCGTCCGAGCACCAAGCCGTTTGGGGACTCTCTACGCGCGCTGATGAGCGAGCGCGGCTTGACCTATCGCGGTCTCGCCGACGCCACGCGCGCGCTGGACGGCAAAGGGATGACGCACGCGCACATCAACATGATCGCCAACGGCCACGACCGGCCGTCGATGCGTGCGATGGAGCTGATAGCCGAGGCGTGCGACGTGGCGCCCGAGCACTTCGCCGAGTACAGGCTGGCCGTGGCGATGCGAGAGCTCGACCCGGCCGAAGTGGGCCTCGATCAGGCGCTCGCGAACCTCAACGCTCGGCTCGGTGAGCGGCGGCGATCTGGCGCACAGCAACGAGCAGCGCGAGCGCCCCGAGTGCAACCTCGTCCCAGCGGGTAGCCAGCGGATCCAGCGGGCTCATCGCGAGGCCGAAGAGCACCGCCCAGGTCAGCCACGCCATCTGCACACCGCGGCGCGTCACCTCCGGGTAGCGCCACACCATCTCGGCGAGGCGTCCCGCGAAGAACCCGAGCTCGTGCTCCTCGCCGAGCAGCCACGCGGTGGCCGATAGCGCGAACAGCGCCAGCACGAACGCGAGATAGCCGAAGGGCCGTAGAAGAGATCGAACCAGGTGCAAAACCGCCCCGTCGCCGAGACGCAGCGAGGCTAGCACAGGCCACAGGACCGACTCGCCAGTGCACGCGCCGGCAAACTGGCGCCCCCGATCCCCCCCATCGCCCTCCGCCGAGGGCGATGGGAAGATGCGCGCATGCGCGCATCTAGCTCGGTTCGGCTGATGACCTGTGCGCTCGCCGCATGCGCGGTCGCGATCCCTGCCTCGCAGGCATTGGCATCTTCGACCCGCGGCGTGAAGATCAGCAACTGCACCAGGGCGCTCACGCGCCCGCGGACCGTGGTGCTCACATGCGGTGATGGCACGATCGCACTTGAAAAGCTGAACTGGTCGAGCTTCGGTGGCAAGAGCGCTAGCGCGAAAGGCACGATCAGCGTCAACACCTGCGAACCCGACTGCGCATCGAGCAGATCGAAGAGCTACCCCGTGAAGATCGTCGCCTCAACGCCCAAACGCTGCATGGGGAAGCTGTCCGTATACGGATCCGTCGCAATCTCGTTCACCGGCGCAAAGCCAAAAGACGCAAGCTCGTTGAAGCACTCTTCGCTCGCCTGCCCGTTCTAGCGTGCCCAGCTGAGATCCTGCGGCGCCCTCAGCAGGTCAGCTGCTTAACCGCAGCTGCGGTGCCCGCGCGAACCTGTTCGGTGAGGTCGACGGTCTGCGCTTGCGCCGGCGGGGAGACGGGCGGCTGCGGACCGAAGTCGAACACGTTCACGCTGATCGTCTCACCGATCCTGCCCTCCGGGCTGCACAGCTGGGTTTCGGTGGAAAAGCGGCGCACCCGCTGCTCGGAGTCGATCCATACGTCCATCGGCTGCATGCTGCTCCCGGTGAATCGCTTAAGCGCCTGCGCCCCTTCCTCAGCCTGGGCGCGCTGGTCGGCGGGCAGCGCCGACGCATAACGTTCGAGGTCGACGAGCGCGTGATAGTGGGTGGTCGGCACCCCGTCTATGTCCTCGGTGCCAACGGTGCTGACAGGGCCGCTGACCTTCAGGTAGTTCAGCAGCAGCGTGGGGTTGCCAGAGCTAGCGTTGAAGGCGCTCTTTAGACCAGCGGCCTGCGCGGGCGCGTTGAGGTTGAACTTGGCCCATTCCTTTCCGCTGGTCGCGGCGGAGTCCGGGAGCTTCACATAGACGAAGGGGCTCTTGATGATCTCCTCGACCGCCTCGCCGGCGATCCGCGGTTCATCGTCCCTTCCGGTGTGCGCGTGTTCAGGGAGCCTTCGCCTCCGATTTCAGAGCTCTGCCCGGCGGCGCTCGTCGTGACCGACATCGAGAACTTGAACCCGGGCTCGCGAGTCGTCGCATAGGCGGCCTGCACGACCGGTCCGGTGGCGGGTGCGCTGCCGGCGCCGCCGCCATTTACAAGCACTGCGATCACGACAGCGGCAACTGCGACCGCAAGCGACGGAGCCATCCAGCGCATGCGCCTGGGCCCCCGCTGAGTGCGCTCGGGAATGTGCACGGGTGGCGGGCCCACCGTTGCGGCGGTGCTGCCGCCGAACGTGAGCGCCGAGCGGGGCTGAGTCGCTCTGTCGTCGGCGGAAGGCTGCTGGTAACCCATCTGTGAGTCCTCGGACCGGCCCGCTCTCAGCTTGAGCAGAGCTCACCTGGGCAGGCAACTGTCGCGCACCTCGAGGCTCGGCCGGCACAGCGTTCACTGGTTTCACCTGGCGGCGCCACCCCCGGCACTGGCCGATCGACCAGTTCTGCTGGCTGGTTGACCAGCTCTCTTGGTCACCTGGCCAGCCGTTAACCGAATGCAAGTCGCCCTCGGGAAATAGTTGTGGAAATGGTTCCACACACGGGAAGGATCGTCGCTCGGTGGGGTTAAAGGCCACCAGGGATTGGGTTCAAAGTGCTGTCTGGCTACGCCCGATCCCCTCGTAAAACCGCAACAGGAGGCAAGTGATGCATCTATCCAGGAGAATGGCAGTCGCGCTGCTCACGGTCGGGCTGCTCGCACTGTCGGCGCTCGCATCGGCAAGCGCCCTCGCAAGCAGTGCCCCGCCGTTTCTGAGCTCGACGATCGCGCCCAGCGTGCCGACCGATCCGGTCCTGCACGGCGTGACGGCCGGCTCGGCGCCGTGGGTAATCAAGAGAAGCTCGGTAACGATCGCCAACGGCGGGCTCGTTGCCAGCATCCAGGGCCTGATCATCCCTGAACTCGGCACGCCGGGACCGGTCACGTCGGTCGACGCAGCTGTCTACTGCGCCGAAGAAACGACGCCGGCCGCGACGACGGGCACGTTCCCGCTCTCAGAAAAGGGCAACGCGCTCATCACCGCCAAGGTGACGCTGCCTTCCACGTGTCTGACTCCGTCGGTGCTGATCAACCCGCTCGGCATCGGGTCGATCTACATCGCGACGGGCGGCTTCTTGACGAGCCCCAAAGAACCGTTCATGCCGTCGCCGCTGACCTCGACGATCGCACCGAGCGTCCCCACCGACCCCGTGCTGCATGGTGTGACGGCAGGCTCGGCGCCGTGGGTGATCAAGAGCAACGTGCTTCAGGTTCTCAACATCTTCGGGACCAACCTGATCCTCGCGAACATCCAGGGTCTGGTCATTCCCGAACTCGGCACGCCGGGACCGGTCACGTCGGTCGACGCGGCGCTCTACTGCGCCAACGAAACGACGCCTGCCGCGATGACCAAGACGTTCCCGCTCAATGAAAAAGGGAACGCGCTGATCGTCGAAAGAGTGAAGCTCCCGTCCACCTGCCTCACCCCGTCGGTCCTGATCAACCCGCTGGGCATCGGGTCGATCTACATCGCTGCTGACGGATTCAGCAGCTAGCACGCCGCAGGTCGGCAGCTCTCACCCCCGTGGCGACGACAGCGCCACGGGGGTGAACGCCGGTTCCCCGGTCGCCCGTCAGCCGGCCAGGCGGTAGACGGGGCCCTGCAGCGACGTTATGTATATGTGCCCGCTTGCGTCTTCGCCCATCGAGGATGTTTCGCTCACTTCCAGCCCGGTGGCTCGCAGCCCGACCGCGTGGCCGGCGCTGAGCTTGACCGACTCGATCGGCGCGCGGCAGTAGTCGCCGAAGAGATAGCGCCCGTAGAGACCCGGCAGCGAGCGATCGCGGACCACGTAGCCGCCGATGATCGCGCAGTAGCCGTTGCTGTGCAGCGCGACCAGCTCCGGAAACACCGCGCCGGGTGCAGAGCCTGGTTTTTCGCGCCGGTCTCCCTCCCAGACGCTCCAGCCGTAGTTGGCTCCAGCGCCGGTGTGCGCGGGCACGAAATCAACCTCCTCCTGCTGATCCTGGCCGACGTCGGCGATGATCATCGCTCCGGTCGAGCGATCGAAGGAGAATCGCCAGGGGTTGCGCAGGCCGTAGGCCCAGATCTCCGCCCGCGCACCCGCGCGCCCGACGAATGGGTTGCCGGCGGGGATCGTGTATCCGCCGCCGACGCGCGGGTCGATGCGCAGGATCTTGCCGAGCAGCGTGGCGGTGTTCTGCCCGTTGCCTTCGGGATCGTGCTCGCTGCCGCCGTCGCCGACGCCGATGTAGAGGTCGCCTTCGGGCCCGAACGCGAGCTGCCCGCCGTTGTGGTTTGTGTACTTGTGATGATCGATCGCGATCACGACACGCGCGCTCTGGGGTTCGGCGACGTTGGGGTTCGATGCCGAGCGGCGGTACTGCGCGACCATGATGTCGTTGCTGGCGACCGTGTAGTCGACGTAGAAGAGCCCGCTCGTGGAGTAGTCGGGCGCGAATGCGAGCCCGAGCAGCCCCTGCTCGTCGCTGCCGCCTGAGTTGACGAGGCTTTCGATGTTCAGGAAGGGGCGCGTCTGCTTGCCGCCGTTGAGCAGGAGCATCACCTGGCCGGCGCGCTGCACGACGAACACCCGGCTCGCGTCGCCGGGCGCGCCCGTCACAGACACCGGCTGGCTGAAGCGGCCCACGCGTAGGAGATGGACCTTCGACGTCGCCCTTGCGCTCTGCGCACTCGAGGTGCTCCTCGAGCGGGCCGAGACGTTCGCGCCGCATGCCGCCACGGACACCGCGGCTGCGAGCGTGAGCAGGAAAAGACGCGCGCCGACCCTCACCGCTACATCCTGTCAGCTCGGTGGGCGCCCGGCGGCGGCGCGTGGCCGAGCGGGGTGCGGTGCGGCAGGGGTTCGCGGCGCAAGCCGCCCTGTCGGCTCAGCCGACGAGCGCCGGTGCGGCCGCGGCTTCCGTGACCTGCGGACGCCGCGAGAACCTGAGCGCGCCATCGCAGACGGGGCTGTTGCGGAGCCGCTGCAGGTCCTCGGCGTAGCTCGTCGCCATCGTCCACGGTGCGCGCGCGCCCTGCCGCGGGAACCGGTGCATCGAGCGCTGGACGTAACCGGATCCGAGGTTCAGCAGCGGGAGTCGCTGCATCGTGGGATCGTCGTTGTGCGCCGTGCAGACGTCATATCCGTGCTCGTCCATGTAGCCGAGCATGCGCGCGAGGTGTTCGCACACGAGGTCCACCTTCAGCGTCCACGAGGAGTTCGTGTAGCCGACAGCAAAGGCGAAGTTGGGCACGTCGCTGAGCATGAGGCCCTTGTAGACCATCGTCTCGGGCAGCTCCACGTCCACGCCGTCGACGGCGAGCTGGATGCCGCCGAGCGCAAGGAGGTTCAGGCCGGTCGCGGTGACGATCACGTCGGCGGGGAGCTCCCGCCCGGACGCCAGCTGGATGCCGTGCTCGGTGAGCGTGCTGATCTGGTCTGTGACGACAGAGGCGCGACCGCTGGTGATCGCTTCGAAGAGGTCGCCGTCGGGCACCGCACACATGCGCTGGTCCCACGGCTTGTAGCGAGGGTTGAAGTGCGTGTCGATCGGATAGCCCTCGGGAAGGCGCCGTTTGACGCCCGCCCGAAGCAGGCGCCGCACGAGCCTGGGACGGGTCTGGCTGAGGTTGTAGATCGTCTTCTGTATCCAGATGTTCTTGCGGCGTGTCAGCGCGTACGCGGTATGCGCCGGAAGCACGCGCTTGAGCGTGTTGGCGATCATGTCCTTCTCGGGCACCGCCACCACGTAGCTCGGCGAGCGCTGCAGCATCGTCACGTGCGCGGCACGCTCGGACATCGCCGGGATGACCGTCACCGCGGTTGCGCCGCTGCCGATCACGACCACGCGCTTGCCGGCATAGTCGAGATCCTCGGGCCAGTGCTGCGGGTGCACGATCTGTCCGGCGAAGCGCTCGCGCCCCGTCAGCTCGGGCGTGTAGCCCTCGTCGTAGCGGTAGTAGCCGCCCGCGGCGAAGAGCCACGAGCACGTGAAGCTGACGGGCTGACCGGTGTCTGTGCGCCGGGCCTGCACGCTCCAGCGAGCCTCCTCGCTTGACCATTGCGCGGCCAGCACCTGATGGCTGAGGCGAATGTGGCGCTCGATGTCGTTCTCGCTCGCCGTCTGGCGGATATAGCGCAGGATCGACGGTCCATCGGCGATCGCCTTCTCGTCCTCCCATGGCTTGAACTCGTAGCCGAACGTGTGCAGGTCGGAGTCCGAGCGAATGCCCGGGAAGCGGAACTGGTCCCACGTGCCGCCGGTCGCCTCGCGGGCCTCCAGGATCGCGTAGCTCTTGCCCGGCTGTTCGGTCTGCAGGTGATAGGCGCACCCGATCCCCGACACGCCGGCGCCGACGATCAGCACGTCCACGTGCTCCGTGGGGAGCCCGCGCCGGGCTGAATGCTCTGCTTCTGGCGGCGTCATCGTCAAGATCGCTTCCGGGTGAGCGTACCGCCAAACGGGACGCCCCGGCAGACGCCGGGCCGGCCACGTCGCAAACACCACGCTCCCGCCACGCCCTGGCGCCTCGCGCGTGACGCCCGCGTCGTGACCGTTGGGCTCAGGAGATGCGCCTGACCTCGAGCGTCTGGCCCGCGCGGCGCAGGCGCGCCGCGAGCGCGTCGCCCATCGCAGTCGCCGGTGTGAGCACTCCCGCGCGCGGCGGCAGCCGATCGCCGTCGAGCGCCAGACACAGCCCGCTCTCGCCGAGCATGACCGACGTCGCCTTGTATCCGGGGTCGCCCTGGGCGCTAACGCGACAGATGTAGCGCGCGCCGCTCGAGGTCTGCGTGTGGATCTCGATGTCGAAGAAGCCGCGCTCGCGAGCGCGCTCGCTCGGGCCCTCGCCAGGCGACGGAAGGACGCGATCGAGCACCGCACGAGTGGGGCCGATCGACAGCCCGGCCACGAGCGCGCCGACACCGCCGGCGACCGCGCCGGCCTGCAGCGCGCCCAGCGGCCCGGAGCCGAAGCCCATCACCTCGCGATAGCGAAGGCGCGGTCCGTAGGCCCAGCCCTGCAGCGCGTTGCTGCGCCGCACGGCCCGGGTGTTGATCACGCCCATGATGAACGGACCCACCCACCCACCCAGCTCCTCGTCGTGTTCGATACCGCGCAGGTCGCGCTCGGGGCCGAGTTTCGGCTCGGCGGCGCGGTCGGGACTCAGGGCGTAGGGGTCGGCCAGCGTGCGCGCGAACGTCGCGTCGGAGCGCGCGCCGTCGAGCTCGCCCTTCAGCGAGGCGACGGTGCCGCCGCTCGCGCCGCCCTTCATCGCGCGCACGACGAGCGTCGTGTCCTGCAGCTCGCCCGTGCCGTCTGATGCTGCCGCCTCGTGCAGCAGCATCACCCCGAGGTCTGAGGGGATCGAGTCAAAGCCGCAGCTGTGCACGATGCGCGCGCCGCTGTCCACCGCGACGGCGTCGAAGCGGTCGATCACCTCGCGCATGAACAGCATCTCGCCGGTGAGATCTGCGTAGTGCGTGCCCGCCGTCGCGCACGCCTCGACGACCGGCATGCCGTAGCGGCGATAGGGGCCGACCGTGGTGAGCAGCACGCGCGTGGCGGCGGCGAGCTCCTCGATGGAGCGACGGTTGTTCGTGTCGGCCACGAGCAGCGGCCAGTCGGCGGCGCGCGCGCCGAGTGATGTGCGCAGGGAGCTCAGGCGCTCGCTCGATCGGCCCGCGAGGGCGATCCGCGCCTCGGACGGGGCGGCGCTTGCGAGATATTCCGCGCACAGCCGACCGACGAAGCTCGTGGCGCCGAATAGGACCACGTCGAGATCGCGTGGTGGTGAGTCCACATCCGGGATGGTAAGGCCCGCAGCGCGTGCGCGACGAGCGACGACTCGTCGCTGTTCACCCGGGCCCGGCGCGCTGCCTCACCCACATCTCCCGCCGCCCGCCAGCCCGGGTAGTGTCTGCGGCGAAGATGGACCCGCGCAGCGGCGACGGAAGACGTCCCTCGTGAACTCCGCCGCGCGGAGATCGGGGCAGCATCCTGCGGGAGCCGGGGCGCCGGGCGCCAGGCCCTCGACGCCGACCGCCAGGCCGCTCAGGCGATGGCGACCGGTGCCGGTGGCCGTGTTTGCGCTCGTGCTCGGCCTCGCGGTCACCGCGGCATTGGCGCTGACGTCGCTGGCGCTCTACGACCAGAGCGAGAATCGCCTGCTGCGCCTGCGCGCACGCGAGGTGGGCTCGGTCCTGCAGGCCGTCGTGCCCTCACTGCAGACGCCGCTCGCGTCGGCCGCCGAGCTCGCGGATGCGACCGGCGGAAACGCGCGGCAGTTCCGAGCATTCATGGCGCCCTACGTCGGCCCCGGACGTCAGTTCGTCTCGGCGTCGCTGTGGCGCCTGGGCACCGCCCATCCGACGCCGACAGCCATCGTCGGCGCTGCGCCTGCGTTGGCGTCGCTGCGCCGGCAGGCGAGCGCGTTCTTCGCGCACGCCGAACGCTCACCGGTCCTGAACGTCACCGGGCTGCTGCGAGCGAGCAGGCCCAGCCTCGGATTCGAGTTCGCGACGCCCGGCATCAGGCACGGGTTCGCCGTCTACACCGAGAACCCGCTCCCCAAGGACAGGCGCTCGACGCTCGCGAGCAACTCGGCGTTCTCAGACCTCAACTACGCGCTGTATCTCGGTCGCTCGCGCACCCCTGGCGCGCTGCTTCTGACGAGCCTTCGCCGCTTCCCGATCACCGGCCGCCAGGCATCGACGGTCGTCCCGTTCGGCGACAGCGCGTTCACGCTCGTGGTCACCCCGACGGCGCCGCTCGGTGGGACGTTCTTCGCGGACCTGCCCTGGATCATCGTCGTGACCGGCGTCCTGCTCTCGCTCGCCGCGGCTCTGATGACCGACCGCTTGGCGCGTCGGCGTCAGTACGCCGAAGAGCTCACCGAGGTGCTCGACCGCTCGGCCGCCGAGCAGCGAAGCATCGCCCAGACGCTTCAGCACGCGCTGCTGCCCGACACGCTGCCCGAGCCCCCTGGCCTAGAGATCAGCGCACGCTACGTGCCGGCCGCGATGGGGCTCGACGTTGGCGGCGACTGGTATGACGTCGTCGCAAGCGACGACGGCCGCCAGGCGCTGCTGGTGATCGGCGACATCTCCGGGCACGGGCTGAGCGCCGCCACGAGCATGGCGCTGCTGCGCCACGCCGCGCTCGCCTACGCCGCGCAGGACAATCGGCCCGGAACGGTGCTCGGCAAGCTCTCGGACTTCGTCAACGCCAGAGAGCACGACTACTTCGCGACGATGCTGTGCGCGCTGATCGACGTGGATGAGCATCGGCTGACGCTCGCGAGCGCCGGCCACATGCCGCCGCTGCTCATCGATCATGGCGAGGCTCGCTTCGCCGAGCTCGACAGCAACGTGCCGATCGGCGTGCCGCGCCGCTCGCCCTACCGCGAGACCACGTTCACGATCCAGCCTCACTGCACGCTGGTAGCCTTCACCGATGGCCTGGTGGAGCGGCGGGGCGAGGTGATCGACGCCGGCCTCGAGCGCCTGCGACACGCGGCCGCCGGGCAGTCGCTGGCGCTCCAGGACCTCGTCGCAAAGCTCGTCGCAGATCTTGCGTCCGACGGTCACCACGACGACACAGCGATCGTGGGTGTCAGATGGCGCTAGAGAACGAGAACGCTGCCCAGATCGCGATCGACACGAGGCTCGAGCCAACCGGCACGCAGGTCGTCGTGCTCACCGGCGAGCTGGACATGTCCAACGTCTCGATGCTCGAGGAGGCGGTGGACTCGATCACTGCTCGACGCCCGGAGCGGCTTGTTTTTGACATGAGCGCGCTGCGCTTCATGGACAGCTCCGGCATCGCCGTGCTCGTGGGAGCCGCGACGAGCGTCGACAGCGTGTCGCTGCGAAACCCCTCCGACGTCGTGCGACGAATTGTGGAAGTCACCGGCCTCTCCGAGCTGCTGCCGACCGAGCCGTGATCAGTGCCCGCCGATTTCCCCGCGTGCCCGAGTCGGTGCCCACGGCCCGCCGATTCATCCGGGAGACCCTGCGCGGCCAGCCGGTTGAGCTCGTCGACACAGTCGAGCTGATGGTGTCTGAGCTGGCGGCCAACTGCGTGCTGCATGCGCGCACGGACTTCGAGGTGGCGGTCAGCCTGCAGGATCGCCTACGCATCGAGGTGCGCGACGACAGCGGCGCGCACCCGGAGCTCCAGTCCCCTGCGCCGGAGGATCGATCCGGGCGTGGCCTGCGCATAGTGCAGGCGCTCGCAGACTCATGGGGAATCGCCTGGGCGCCCAGCGGCAAGACCGTATGGGCGGTGCTGGAGCTGCCGAGCTCACGCTCAGACGATCCGTCGAGGGCGCGTGCGACCGGTGGGCAGCAGCGAGAGCGTGGCGTTCAGCGCGTTGACCGTGATGAGCGGCGCGGCGGCCCAGCGCAAGCTCGCGCGGCTCGCAGGACACCGAGGGCGTGCCGCACGAGCTTTTATGTCTGCTGGCGCCAGCCCTTAGATCGCGTTCATCAGCCGGGCGATACTGAATACAGGCGACATCGAAGTCGCCAACGCACTCCCTCCTCCTAGATGTGCATCACGTCCGGCCCGCTCACTCAGCGGGCCGGACGTGCTTTGCGCCCGACCGGCGAGCGCCTCGGCGCCACGCGCCTGTCGTCGCGGCGGGCGCGGCGGCTCGGCGCTCGCGTGCCATACCGGCGGGCGCGGCCGCTCGGCGCCCGCGTGCCATACACCTGTCTAAGAAGGCCCTCGTGGCGGAGATCCATCGCCCGATGCTGTCGATGAGGACCACAGCCGACCAACGGATTGCTCGACTCGCAGCACAGTTGACAGGGGACAGTCAGGACGACATGAACGCGCGAGCTAGGACAGGCCGCTCCGACTCGGAGGTCACGCTCAGCGACGCCGCTCGCGATTCTCGCCGGATCTCCGTCGCCTCGCACAGCCGCCCCGCGTTGCCCGCGCCCCTTAACCTGCGACCGGCGCCCTGCGGAGCGGTCGCCGGCGGTCGCCGCGGCCGCAGGTAGGCGACCATGCTCCAGGTTGACCGACACGCCGCCAAGGAGATGCTTGCCGACTACGTCGAGCAGGGGCAGACGCTTATCGCCCGGGCGCACCTGATCGGCGATTCCAGCGACTACGAAAGCTGGGCCTCAGCCAGAAAGCAGTGGATCGAGGCGACCGCAGACGGCCTTCGTCAGATCTACGATGGACCGGTAGAGGCCGACGAGTTCAGGAGCGCAGCGGACATGCTCGCCGGCGGCGCACGGTGGCAGGTCGAGTACCGGCGTGAATCGACGTGCGTGCAGGAAGCCATCGATGTCCTGACCGCGATCGAAGGTCGACTCGAGCTGGCGCCCGATGCGGGCGCGCCGGTCGCACAGGAGTCGGGAGGCTCTGAGCTTGCGCCGGGGTCCCCCGTTGCCTCGACCTTCGCGCCGGCGGCACCCTCCCCCGGCTTGGAGCTTGCGCAGGAGCCGGTTGGCGCTGCGCTCGTGCAGGACTCCGTCAGCGCGCCGGTGCCATCGATCCCCGCCGGGATGTCGGCGAACGGGACGGGCCGTGTCTTCCTGGTCCACGGACGCAACGAGAAGTGGAAGCAGGCGGTCATCGATCTGCTGGGGCGGGCGGGAGCCTATGACGTCACGATCCTCAACGAGCGACCGAACGACCGTCGGGCGCTCGTCGAGCAGTTCGGCGAGCACCCGGCGGAGGCGCGCTATGCGGTCGTCCTGCTCACGGCTGACGACGTCGGTGCGCCGCGAGTGGATTCCGGCCAAGAGCCCTACTTCTCATCTCGTGCGCGCCAGGCGGTCGTTTTTGAGATGGGCGTCCTCATGGCCGCGCTCAGCCCGTACTGCATGTGCGTCCTCTACGAGGACGGGGTGGAATTGCCGTGCGACCTCACCGGAGTCGCCTACGTGCGCCTCGACCTGGCCGACACGTGGAAGCTGAAGCTTCTGCTGCATCTGCGCAGCGCCGGGTTTGAGTACGACCTGAACCGACTCGCGCCGTTCTAGGGCGACGGGAGCAGCCTGTCGATCATCGCGACGACGGGCCGCGACGCGATGTCGCCTCGAAGGTCGGGCCTGTAGGTGAGCAATGCGACGCTCGGCGCAATCGCAAAGTCAGCCGCATTGAGGTGCTCGCCGTTGAGCACCCCGCTCGCGATCCAGGCATCGATCCTGTCGAGCTGGCCGCGCAGTTGCTTCAACAGCTGCGCCTCGGTCCGCGGATTGACGTTGAAGACAAACCGGCAGAGCATCAGCATCCCCAGTCGGCGTGTCGCGTCGTGGCGCCAGAGCATCGGACCGAGCCGCCCGCTCCCGCCGCGGTCGCTCACGCTCGCCGGCTTGCCGTGCAGAGCCTGCCCGAGCGCGATGCGGCGCGTGGCCATCTGAAAGACGTCGTCGGCCCAGCGCTCGGCCTCCTCGACGCGTTGGCGCTGGGCCGGATCGGTTGGGAGCAGCGGCGGATCTGGCTGAAGCTCATCGACGGCACGCGCGATCGCGATGTTCGTCTGAACACGGCGGCCATCGATCACGAGCGCTGGAACGGTTCCGTGCGGAAACCGCCAGAGCGGCATGAGCCGCTGCATTCCCGTCGGCAACGTCACCGCGCGGTAGGGAATCCGCTTGTGCTCGAGCATCAGCTTGCCGGCCCGACACGCATGCGAGCCGAGGATCACATAGAGCTTGGCTTCCTCACCAGGGGTCACTCGGCCGCCCGATCCTCTCATCTTGGTTGCGAAGGCTCGCGGGCGATCTTGTCACGAGCGGCGCCCGCGGCGATCATGGAACGTGTCGAGCCGCCGCCGTTACCCGCCAGCCCCAGCCGACCGAGTAGGGTTTCGACCCCGATCGGCACGCAGTGGTGGCGTGCCTGCGACTTAGGAGCCCACCGTGGACAAGGAGCAGCTGGAGCAGTTTTCAGAGCAGCCAGAGGTGGTGCTCGACGCGGGCGAGTATGTGCTGCGGATCGAGGAAGTCGAGATCCGCAGGAGCGCGATCCGCCCGCTGTGCATCGTCGTTGGCGGGGACAGCGACGGCAGGAGGGCCTGCCCGGAGACCTACGACTTCACCGAGGGCGGCGAGAACCGCGCCGCGATCCTCAACCTGTACGGGTGGGGCATCACTGAGGAAGAACTGACCGAGACCGGCGGCGATGTGACCTCGATCGGCGCACTGCTCGTCGGCCGCGTCGCGCGGATCGAGCTGCAGCAGGGCGCGGGTGAGACCGGCGGTGTTGTCAACACCCACGCGCCGGGCGCGATCGAACCGCTGGCGCAGTAGCGACCAATAGCCGCCGGGACGGCTTGCATTTGTCCCGCCCGATTGCGCGCCGCCGAGTGGGAGCCCAAGCCGCGGGCTTGCTCACCCGGTGTTGCGCATGCCCGCGGCGATCCCGTTGACGGTCAACAGCAGCGGGCGCTCCGCGAGCTCATCACCGGCGCGGGTACGACGCAGGAGATCGATCTGCATATGAGAGAGCGGGTCGATCCACGGGTTTCGGTGGGCCAGGCGTGAGAGGAGGTTCGGCGCGTTGGCAAGCAGCGCGTCGGCACCGGAGATCTCGAGCACAGTCGTGACCACGCGCTCATGTTCGGCGCGTATCGTCTCCCAGAGCTCGCGCGCGGGATCGTCGCCGAGCAGCTCCAGATAGCGCTCTGAGACGCCGAGATCGGCCTTGAACAGCGACATTTCAAGCGTCGAGCAGATCATCCGAAAGAAGGGCCAGCGCTCGAGCATCTCGCGTTGCAGAGCACAGTCGCCCTCCCGCAACGCCGCGCCCGCGCCATACCAGGCTGGGAGCAGCAGCCGGTTCTGCATCCAGGCGAACACCCACGGGATCGCTCGCAGCTCGTCGACCGTCGCCGAGGCAGATCGCGAGGCGGGTCGCGAGCCGATGTTCAGCCGCGTGAGCGCCTCGAGCGGCGACATCGCGTTCAACAGCACAACAAAACGGTCGTCCTCGAAGATGAGCTCGCGATAGATCGCGCGCGAACGGTCGGCGAACCGCTGCGCCTCTTCGCGGTAGCGCTCGGGAACGACCTGATCGCCGGCGAGTGTCGCAAGGATCACGGCGGACGTCGTCTGCTCGAGCGAGCGCAGCGCGAGCTCGGGGTGCGAATAGCGCTGAGAGATCACCTCGCCCTGCTCTGTGATGCGGATGCGCCCGCGAATCGAGCCGGCGGGCTGGGCGAGGATCGCGCGATAGGACGGCGCGCCCCCGCGCGAGGTCGATCCCCCGCGGCCGTGAAAGAAGCGCAGCTGCACACCGCGCTCATCGGCATCGGCGAGCAGGCGCTCCTGCGCGCGAAAGAGCTCCCATTGACTGGCCAGGAAACCGCCGTCCTTGGCCGAGTCCGAGTAGCCGAGCATGATCTCCTGCTTGCCGTCGAGCAGGCCGAGCTGCTCGGCGTACAGCGGATCCTCGTAGAGCGTGGCCATCGTCTTCTGCGCGCTCGCGAGGTCCTCGACGGTCTCGAACAGCGGCACGACGGGCAGCGTGTCCAAGCGCCCGGCACCGATCCCGGCGAGCCGCATCAGCGCCAACGCCGCGACCACGTCAGACGGGCGCTGCACCATCGAGACGACTACGCTGCCGAGCGCGCGTGGACCGTGCTCGCGCAGCCCGGTCGCGATCACCGCGAAGACCTCCGGCACAGCGCTTGCGTGGCCGATCTCGAGCAGCCGCGTCATCGCGGCCAGACGCTCGCGCTCCTCGAGCACCGCAAAGCCGTCGACCATCGTCTCGAGGGCCGCGCGAAGGTCTCGCGAGGACAGTCGCACGTCGAGTGCCGCCAGGTGAAAGCCGAACACCCGCACCTGTGTAAGCAGCCGGCCGATGGCGCCGTCGGCCACTCGCCGCGAGCTCGTCGACGCTCTGATCAGCTCGAGATCCTCCTCGAGCTGTCGTGGGAAACGGTAGCCGTGTGCGAGCCCCTGGAGCGCGCCGTCCAGCCGCGCCGAGATGTAGGAGAGCTTCAGCCGGAACGGCTCGTCCTCGTTTGAGGGCCGGCGGGGTACCTCGGGCATCTCCTCGCGATCGCTCGCCAGCGAGGCCTGCAACGACGGGGCGAGCAGCAGCCGCTCGTCGGCCTGGGAGAACTGTGCGGCCAGGCGCTCGACGCGACGGCTCAGCAGCCGCAGCACGGTCGCTCGATGCAGCGCGAGGGTCGCCGTCACGGCGTCGGGCGTCACGAGCGGATTGCCGTCCATGTCCCCGCCCGCCCAGCTGCCGAAGCGAACCGCCGGGCGCGCGGGTGGCCACTGCGTGCGAAAGTAGCGCGAGATCTCAGACTCGAGCTGCGGCGCGACGTCGAAGAGCACCGCCTCGAAGAAGAACAGGATGCGTCGCACCTCCTCCTCGACCGCCGGGCGCAGCCGGCGGACTGCGTCGGTCTGCCACCAGACCGTCAGCGCCTCGCGCAGCTCCTCCTCGATCTGGTGGCGTTGGGTGCGTCCGAGACGGTCATCGTCCAGGCGCTCCATTGCCGCCCATACGGCCTGCTGATGGTCGAACACCGAACGCCGCATGGCATCGGTGGGGTGAGCGGTCATCACCAGGCGCATGTCCAGGCAGCTGAGCGCCTCGTTTATCTGCGCCTGGGAATGAAAGGCCGCAGCGGCACTCGTCGCTGCCAGCGACTCGCGCTGGGGGACGCTCGTGTCGAAGTCATACTCGCGGCGCCTGCGCAGTCGCTCAAGCTCCTCAGCGATGTTCGCCAGCTGCAACTGCATCGAGCACGCTCTGACGTATGGCTCAAGCGCGGTCGAGCTCAGCCGCGACACGAACCCAACCAGCCGCTCCCCGGCGGACTCGCTGCCGTCGCGCAGCTGAGCCGCCGTCTCGCGTAGCCAGAACACGCGATCGCGAAAGGCGCGGCCTTCCTGCTCCTCGAGCACTTCACCGAGCAGTGCTTCCAGCAGCGCTGTATCACGATTCAGGGTTTCCAAGAGGACGTGCATTGTGACCGCAACGGCCGTCGTCGCAGGCGCAGGTGTTCCAATCGTGACCGACGCAGCGATCATGGCGGCACCCGCTCCCCAGAAAGGCCCATTCGCGGACCTCCTTCTTGGCCCCATGGCCAAAGCGTGGCGCGGGCGCGCCTGCAAAAATTGGCAGATCGCCGCGCTGGAATCCCAGCACGCCGCCGGTCGTCTGCTGGCCGCGCTCGACGAGATGGATCTGCGCGCTCTGTCGCGGGCGCTTTCGGATGACCTGCGCCGGCAGAGCGTCACGTTCGGCACCGGCCACAGCGAGGATGTGCGGGCCTTCGTCGTGGACCCCGTTCCTCGCGTGATCGAGCGGGAGCAGTGGGACGCGCTCGCCGCCGGCCTTGCGCAGCGCGCCGAGTCGCTCGATCGCTTCGTCGATGACGTGTACGGCGAGCGGCGGATCGTCGCGGCCGGTCGTGTGCCGTGGTCGGCGATCGAAACCGCGGAGTTTTTCGAGCCGCGGATGACGCAGCTCCCGCCCGCGTCGGGTCGCTGGATCCCGATCGCCGGCCTGGATCTCGTCCGCGACGGGGACGGTCCGTTCGTGGTGCTCGAGGACAACGTGCGAACGCCGTCGGGGATTGCCTATGCGTGCGCCGCCCGCGAGGCGCTCAGCGGGCACCTGTCGGTACCCGACGGGATGCGCGTGCGCTCCCTGGATCCCGCCTACGTGTGGCTCGGCGAGGCGCTGCGTGCGGGCGCCCCGGCGGACGCCGGCGAGCAGCCCACGGTCATCGTGCTGACCGATGGTCCCTCGAACTCGGCCTACTACGAGCACGGCGAGATCGCTCGTCGGCTCGGGCTCCCGCTCGTCCGGCTCGGAGATCTGAGCGTCCGCTCCGATCGTCTGTTTGCTCGCACCGACGACGGGCTCGTCGCGGTCGACGTCGTCTACCGGCGCACCGACGAGGATCGACTGTTCGATGGCGATGGAGCACTCACCAGCATCGGTGAGGTGCTGATCGGCCCGCTGCAAGCGCAGACGTTGGGTTGCGTGAACGCGTTCGGCACCGGGGTCGCCGACGACAAGCTCGTGCACTCCTACGTCGAGGAGATGGTGCGCTTCTATCTCGGTGAGGAGCCGCTGCTGGCATCGGTGCCGACGTACGACCTCTCACAGCCGGGCGTTCTCGAGATGGCCATCGAGCGCATCGGAGAGCTCGTCGTCAAGCCGCGCAGCGGACACGGCGGGATCGGCGTCGTCGTAGGCTCGCACGCCGACGCCGCGGCGCTCGCGTCGGTCTCACTGCAACTGACGACTCGCCCCGATGAGTTCATCGTGCAGGAGACTGTCCAGCTTTCCCGCCAGCCAACGGTCTGCGAGGGCGTCCTGGAGCCGCGCCACGTCGACCTTCGGCCGTTCACGTTCGCCACGGGCGATCGGGTGGAGGTCTTTCCCGGCGGGCTGACGCGCGTCGCCTTGGAGCGCGGGTCGCTGGTCGTCAACTCCTCTCAGCGCGGCGGCGCCAAGGACACCTGGGTGCTCGCATGAGCTCTGATCCCGAGATCGCCCGCGCCGCGCTGCATCCGCATCCCGTGCTCATCGGCGTGACGACTTCTGAGCTGCGCCTCGCCAGTCAGGTCCGTCGCAGTCACCACGGCGAGCCGCCCCGCGTGGAGATGGCGCTTGGGCTGCCGTATCTGCGCGCGGTCGAGCGGGCGGGCGGACTGCCCGTCGTGCTCCCGCCGCTTGCGCTCGACCGGATCGCGCCGCTGCTCGATCGGCTCAGCGGCGTGCTGCTCTCGGGTGGGCCAGACCTCGACCCGTCCGCCTACGGCAGCGAAGCGCATCCCGAGCTTGGCCCGACCGAGCCTCAGCTCGATGCCTTCGAGGTGGAGCTGGCCCGCGAGGCGGAGGAGCGCGGCCTGCCGATCGTCGGTATCTGCCGCGGCGCCCAGGCTCTGAACATCGCGCGCGGCGGTACGCTTCACCAGCACGTTCCGGAGATCACCGACGGCTCAGTCGTACACCGCGACAGCGAGCCCGGCAAGGAGGCCAGGCACGCGGTCCGCATCGCGCCAGGCAGCCTCCTCGCCGAGGTCGTGGGCGCCGGTCCGATCGAGGTCAACTCCTTCCACCATCAAAGCGTCGACAAGCTCGGTAGCGACCTCGGCGCTGTTGCATGGTCGGATGACGGTGTGGTCGAGGCGATCGAGGGACGCCAGGAGTCGCTGCTGCTGGGGGTGCAGTGGCACGCGGAGACGCTGGTCGACGACGACCCGGTCGAGCTTGCCCTTTTCGAGCGTCTGGTGCGCGCCGCCGAGGAACGAGAGATCGCCCGCTCGGTGCGGCGGGCGGCCTGACGTGGTGGCTGCGCTGCAACGACTTGCGCTGCCGACATGGGGGCATTGGCCCGCACCGGAGACCCGTCGGCCGTGGACCGTCGGCATCGAGGAGGAGGTGATGCTGCTGCACGCCAACGACTCCGCGCTTGCCTCTTGGATCGACAGCATCCTTCCCTCGTTGGCGACCCACCTCGCCGACCACGTCGATGCCGAGACGCACAGCTCGGCACTCGAGCTGCGAACCGGGGTACACGACGGCGTGCCCGACGCCATCGCCGAGCTCGCCGCCCTGCGAGGCGAGCTGCGCAACGAGCTGGCCGGCAGGCAGCTGCGTGTCGCCAGCGCCGGGATGCACCCCTCGACCGTGTGGCAGGAGACGCGCATCTCTGGCGGAGAGCGCTACCAGATGCTCTACGCGTCCCTGCGCGAGCTCGCGCGCCGTGAGCCGACGTTCGCGCTGCACGTCCATGTCGCGGTCCCCGACCCTGAGGATGCGGTGCGCGCGATGAACGGCCTGCGTACGCATCTTCCGCTGCTGCTCGCGCTGTCGGCGAACTCCCCCTTCTGGCAAGGACGAGAGACGGGGCTTGCGTCGACACGAACGCCGATGTTCGGCGCCTTTCCCCGCGTAGGGCTCCCTCGGGCGTTCGCCGGCTACGAGGACTACGTCGAGAGCATCGACATGCTGCTCCGCTGCGGCGCCTTTCCCGAGCCGACGTTCCTGTGGTGGGATGTGCGGCTGCAGCCGCGCTGGGGCACCGTCGAGGTGCGCATCATGGACGCGCAGATCGCGGTCGCGGACTCTGCTGCGCTGGTGGCGCTCGTTCAGTCGCTCGTGCACATGGAGGTCAACGCGAGCGCTGCGACCCCCGCGCCACACCAGAGCGCCGAGCTGCTCTCCGAGAATCGCTTCCTGGCAGCCCGAGATGGCATGCATGCGCAGTTCCTCGATCCCGACATTGAGGGTCAGGTCTCCGCGCATGATGTGCTCGCCAGCACCCTCGACGCGTGCGCGGCGCACGCAGATGAGCTCGGCTGCCGCGACGAGCTGGAGAGCGCGCGCGAGCTCAGTCGCCATCCGGGCACCGAGCGACAGCGTGAGCGTGCGCGCGAGGGAACAGGACTCGGCGGTCTCGTCGAGGCGCTCGCAGACGCGTTCTGATGTGTGGGCTCGGCGGGGAGGTCGCCTGGGGGCGGGCGCCCGATCTTGACGCCCTCGCGCGCATCAGTCAGTCGCTCGCGCCGCGAGGACCAGACGGGGCAGGTGACTGGCACAAGGCGGGCGTCGCGCTCGTGCATCGTCGACTGAAGATCATCGACCTCAGCCCCCGAGGCGACCAGCCCCTCTGCGATCCCGAGCTCGGCCTTGTGATCGCCTTCAACGGCTGTATCTACAATCACAACGAGCTGCGCAAGGAGCTGATCGGAGCCGGCTACTCGTTTCGCTCCACCTCCGACACCGAGGTGATTCTCAAGGCGTTTGACCACTGGGGCCCGCGGCGCTTCGTGGACCACCTGGTCGGCATGTTCGCCTTTGCGATCGTCGAGACCGCGTCGGGACGTGTGGTGCTCGGGCGCGATCGGCTCGGGATCAAGCCGCTCTATCTGGCAGAGGTCGACGGCGCGCTCCGCTTCGCATCCACACTGCCGGCGCTACTGGCCGGGGGCGACGGGATTGACACCGAGATCGACCCAGTCGCTCTTCACCACTA
This sequence comes from uncultured Solirubrobacterales bacterium, assembly GCA_963749385.1. Taxonomy (GTDB): domain Bacteria; phylum Actinomycetota; class Thermoleophilia; order Solirubrobacterales; family Solirubrobacteraceae; genus Palsa-744. Next base: position 290,241 of record CAVVMI010000009.1, on the reverse strand, counting down.
CCTGAGCTTTCACTCCGTCGTGCCCGCACCGCTGACGATCCTGCGCGGAGTGCGCAAGCTTGGTCCGGCAACGCTGCTGACCGTTGAGCCCACCGGGGCGCGCAGCGAGCATCGCTACTGGTCCTCGACGCCCGACCCCGAGCGCTCCGTTCCGGACGACGGTTGGGAGGAGTTGACGCTCGCTGCCCTGCGGACCGCTGTGCAGCGTCGCATGGTCGCCGATGTTCCCGTCGGGGTGCTGCTCTCGGGCGGGCTGGACTCCAGCCTGATCGTCGCGCTGCTCGCCGACGAGGGCCAGCGCGGGCTTGCGACGTTCTCGATCGGCTTTCCCGACGCGGGCGACCAACGCGGCGACGAGTTTCACTATTCCGATCTCGTGGCGGCCGAGTTCGGGACGGCTCATGAGCGCATCGAGGTGGACGCGGCACGACTGCTGCCGGCGATCGGCGCGGCGATCGGCGCGATGAGCGAGCCGATGGTTTCCCACGACTGCGTTGCCTTTCACCTCCTCAGCGAGGAGGTCTCGCGACACGTGAAGGTCGTGCAGTCTGGCCAGGGCGCCGACGAGATCTTCGCCGGATACTCCTGGTATCCACCGCTCGCCGAGACTCGCGGGAGCGGCACAAGCGAGTACATCGCCGAGTTCGTGGATCGCTCGCACGCCGAGTGCAGCGCGATGGTGCATCCGCGTCTGCGACTCGGCTGCGATCCCTCGCGAGAGCTCGTGCAGCGTCACTTCGCGATGCCAGGCATGCACACGCCGCTGGATCGGGCGCTGCGCCTGGACAGCGACGTGATGCTGGTGGATGATCCCGTCAAGCGCGTGGACAACATGACGATGGCCTGGGGGCTGGAGGGACGCACGCCCTTCCTCGACCACGAGCTGGTCGAGATGGCGGCGGGCTGCCCCGCCGAGCTCAAGCTCGCGGAGGGCGGCAAGGGCATCCTCAAGCGCATATCGCGCGGACTGCTCCCGGACTCGGTCATCGATCGCCCGAAGGGCTATTTCCCGGTCCCGGCGCTGTCGCACCTGGAAGGCGACGTGCTCGCGCTGGTCCAGGACGCGCTCACACCCGAGCGCGTCGAGCGCCGCGCCGTCTTCGATCCAACGTACGTGAGCACCCTGCTCGCGGCGCCGAACGAGCACCAGACAACCCTCGAAGGCAACAAGCTATGGCAGGTCGCGCTCCTTGAGCTATGGCTGCACAGACACGTCGACGGCGCCCGGACATCCGGGGAATGTCGCCGGCCAGCTGAGCGTGGCGCAGCGTGACAGCCGATTGCTGCCGCGGATCACGTCGACGTTCTCCCGCGACATCGCCTACCTCCTCTCATCGCCTTGGGGAGCGTCTCGCAGTCGGCCGGTCCGCCGCTGTTGCGGCCTTGCCGCTATTCCGGGCCGATCAGGTGGCCGCAGCGACATGATCAGCGAGCTCGTCAAGTGCCAGCCGGGCGCGCGGCTCGTCACCGGTGAGCTGGCGCAGTAGCAACCTGGGTCCGTCCGTAGTATTTCCACGATCACAGCTGCTCGTCACCATCTACCGGAACGCTGCGCGGGGGCGCTACGCGCGGTCGATGGTGGCGGTGGCGGTTCAAGCCCGGTTCCGCCAGCCGGGGAAACGGCCATCCAAGCGGATCTCGTGCGCGAGCGCAGCGGCTTGCTGATCAGCTACGACTTCAACGCCGCAGCGCCCACGGCGGCGCTGCTGAACGACTTCGAGCTCAACGGCTCCGCCCCGCTCTCCCGCGCGTGGACGAGCTTGCAGCCCGATGGTCTGCGCGTCGGGGTCGGTCCCATCGGCCAGGGACCTTCGAGGGGTTCTTTGCCGTTACGCAGGCTGCCTATCCCGCGAGCAGCGTGTTCCATGTTCGTATGTCGCGAGAGCCTCGCAACGTGATTTCACCGTCACAGACCGGAGAGGCGGTGTTCGCAGTTCAAACGGGCACGACCAAGCAAACTGGAGACATCAATTACGTGTTGGTAGCCAGTGTGACCAACGCGGGCAGCACGCACTGGGAGGTGGGCTACGCCGAAGGCCACCTGGCCAACGCCGTCACGACCATCCTCTGGGCGAGCCCGCCGTCCCCGACGGCATCTGTAAGTGAGGCAATCACGTTGCGTACCGACGGCGTCTCGAGCTACGTTGTCTATTTCGGTGAGCGCCTCGTCTACGAGTCAAACGAACTCGAGATGACAATCGTTCCACCATTTCAGCCTTACCTGGAGGTCCAGGCGCTCGAGATCGCCTACCAGGCTCGGTTCCAGGACTTCTGGGTCACCAGCGACGACTCGATCCTTGTCGATGGCCTCCATCGCGGTGACGAGGTCCGGCTGGTGCCGGCGAACGGGACCCCGGTACAAGCGCGCGCGGACGCACTGGGCCAGGCTCGATTGTCGCTGGCGCCGCCCCAAGCAAACGGGAAGGGCCTCCTCACGATCATGAGCGGAGGCTCGCTGAGACGTTTCCCTGGTCTGGACTACGCGGGCGGCGACGTCTACCGCATGCTCACGTGACGCCGGGTTGACAGACAGGGCACGTGGTGATGTCGCGCCAGGAGTTTTCCCTCGAACACCTGAACGCGAGCAGGAAGCGTGAGATCGTTGGACCGAGCGCGAACCGGCGCACGTGCTCGGCGACCGCCGCCCGCTCGTCAGCGATGCGCCGCAGCTGGCCGCTCATCCCCACAGTGTGGTGAAGTAGTGGCCGCCGCCGTCCCCGCCTGAGGAGAAGCCCATGTCGCTGACCCTGTCCTGCGCCTTCGCCACGTCACCGCAGAGCCACGAGCACGCGCGACTCGCTGAATCGCTCGGCTACGAGCGGGCGTTCTTCTATGACTCGCCTCCGCTGTATCCCGACGTCTGGGTGCAGCTCTGCCGGGCCGCCGAGCGCACCGAGCGCATCGGACTGGGCCCAGGCGTCCTGGTGCCGAGCAACCGCCACCCGATGACCAACGCAGCCGCGATCGCCACGCTCGTCGAACTGGCAGGCACTGAGCGCGTCACCGTGGCAGTCGGATCCGGGTTCACCGGGCGGATGGCGATGGGCAAGCGCGCACTGCCGTGGACCTTCGTCGCTGAGTATGTCCGCACGCTCCAGGGCCTGCTGCGCGGCGAGGCCGTGACATGGGAGGGCGCGCAGATCCAGATGCTGCACTCGCCGGACATCACGCCGCAGCGGCCGATCGAGGTCAAGTGGCTGATCGGCGCCGGCGGCCCCAAGGGGATCGCAGTCGCCCAACAGCTCGGCGACGGCATCTTCGCCACCGCCGCGCTCGCGGGCTTTGACTGGAGCGTTGCTTTGATCATGGGGACCGTCCTGCGCGACGGCGAGGCGCCTGACTCTGAGCGGTCCCTTGCGGCCGCGGGCCACGCCGGAGCGGTGATGCTCCACTACGGCTACGAGCACGGTCTTCTGCCAGCGGAGCGGTCGCGCGAGTGGCTGGCCTCCTACCGGGACGTTCCCGACGAGCGCCGGCATCTCGCGATGCATTACGGCCACCTCGTGCACGTCAACGCCCACGACCGGGCCTTCGTCACAGGCGATCTGCTGAGCGCGTCCGGGCTCGCTCTCACCGACGACGCTTGGCGCGAGCGGCTCGCGCAGATCGAGGAGGCAGGAGCGACGGAGATCGCCTACCAGCCCGCGGGGCCCGATATCCCCGGCGAGCTCGAGGCGTTCGCCGAGGCGGCGCGAGGCTGATCGGAGCCAGACCGGCCGATCGTCCTCGCTACGGCCCGAGGCCGCGCAGCCGGCTAGTTGCGCGTGGGAGCGGCAGCGCTCGTCGAGCGCGCCGCGATGGCCGCGTCGATCTGCGCTGCCACGCTGGGCATGTCCCTGGTGATCTGGCGCAGATCACGGGCGGTCATAACGATCGCCGTCAGGTCGGTGGAGGCCGTCACGGTGGCATTGCGACGGACGTCGTGGATCACACCGATCTCCCCCGCGAAATCGCCCGGACCGAGCTGGGCGACCAGCTCGCTCCCACGGCGGACGTCCGCGGTGCCCGCCTCGATCAGCAGGAACTCATGAGCGAAAGCACCCTCATCGATGAGCCGGGTGCCGGCGGGAACCACGACCTCGTCCGTCACGCTCGCCAAGCGGGCGATCTCGCGCCGAGACAACCCGGCGAACAGTCCTACGGTCTCGAGCTTGGACTCCTCCATTCCACACCTCCTTGCGCGTCCCAGCCGACGCCCAGCGAGCCAGTTCGCGGTCGTCCGGCGGGTGTCGTGGGTGTCGTGATCGCGTGTCGATTCTACCCGGAGCCGAGCTCAAATCCAGGCGCGATATCGGCGGTCCGAGCGCGACGCGCGTGGGGCGCTCTCCATCGAGGCGCCCCACCATGCGGTCACGGTTCTGGCGTTCGTGGGCGCGCGGGTTAGGCGCGAACTGCGCGAGACCTGCGTTTGCGTTGCTGGCCCTGTGCGGGCGCCGTGTCTGTCGGGTCGGCGGGGAGCCGCCCGATCTGCCATACCCCGGCATCGTGTGGCGCATCAAGCCAACGCTCGGCGTCACGCCGTCCGAGCGCGATCAGCTCATCCAGGAACTCGCGCGCGAGGAACAGATAGCTGAGCAGCTCGCCGTGGATCGCGCTGTGCTCGGCGTTGACGATCCGCCCAAGCAGCGCGAGGTTGCTATCGCGCACGAGACCGCGGATGCCCGTGTAGCGACGCTTGTAGACCTCGCGCGCGAGACGTCCGATCTCCAGGCGATCGCTCGGCGCGATGAAGATGTAGGGAATCCTTCGATGGCGCCGCCCGGTTCCGTCGGCGGATGACCCCGCTGCTGTGAGGCTCTCGTTCACGCTCGCGAGTGTCGCAACGTTGTCGGCGAGTTGATCGGCGAGCGCGACCTGCAGCAGCTGCGCGACGCCGTCGAGTGCATCCGGTCGCGCCGATGCCCGCGCGCGCGTCGCCGAGGGGTTCAGACCGATCACAAGCACACGGTCGGCGCCCAGCGCGAGCGCCGGCGACAGCGGCGCGTTGAGACGCACGCCGCCGTCGCCATAGCAGCCAGCCGCCGAGCGCGGCCGTCGGACCTCGACCGCCGGGAAGGCGCCCGGGATCGCGGCCGACGCGAGCACGTGTTCAGGCGCGAGCGCAGTCGCGGCGTAGTCGATCGCGCGCATCGGGTCAAGGCCGAGCGCGGGGCCGCCATGATGGAAGACAACACTTCGTGTTGTCGCGTAATCGGTCGCGACGACAGCGGCCGCGGTCAGCGCCCCGTCCTCGACGTTGCGTGCAATCTGCCTGAAATTGACAAGCCGGCCGAGCGTGCCACGCAGCGGCGAGGGGTCCAGCAGCCCGGGCAGGTCGGCACCGGGCACGCCGGCAAGCATCGCGCCGGCGCTCAGCAGACGCCCGAGCTCATACGGCGATACCAGCGGGCGCAGCGCATCACCCCAGCCAAGCTCACGCCACATCTGATGCGCAGCGTCGGCCGCCGCCTGGAGCGGTTCGCCCGCGCGAGCCGCGAGGAACGCACCGTTGAGCGCGCCGATGCTGGTCCCGACGATGATGTCAAGCGTCTCGCCGCGCGCCGAGAGAGCCGGCGCCAGCGCGGCGAGCGCGCCGACCTCGTACGCCCCGCGCGCCCCGCCGCCGGCGAGCACGAGCGCGATCCGCTCAGGCCGCCCTCCTCGTTGAGCAGGTCCGGGCATTCGAGCTCAGGTTATCGTTCAACCCCGCCACCACGGTCGGCTCCACGGGCATCGCCCTCTCGTCAACAGTGCCGCGAGGTCTCAGGCGCAGTGCGGCGCCACGCGGGCGCGGCGATATCCACAGGCCTCCGATCCCTGTGAAGGCCGCGTGCCGCCTTCACAGGGAATCGGACGACCCAGCCGCCCTCGTTCAGGGTGTGGCAACCGAGGTGCCGGTTGCCACCCCGCCGTCTTCCATGTCCTGACCCGCATGAGCGCCGTCCTCATAGACGGCGACCGAGCGAATGTCGAAGTCGCGAGTTCCCGACGTGAAGCCTCCGGTGTATGCACGCAGGGCGTAGCTGATCTTCAGGTCGTCGAGCGCCTGCCTGCTCGTCGTGTACCCGACGCTCCACCGGTACGCACCGTCAATGTACTCCGAGGCGGTATAGGCGTCGCCGCCGTCAGGTGTGAGGACGGTCGTGTAGCGGTGGAAGCCCGCCGCCGGATCGAACCCCAGGCCCTTTGTGAGGCCATAGACAGTATGTTCGACGCCGGACTGGACGATGGCCGGGAAAACCCCGTCGTATTCACCCTCCGCGTGGGCCGGTTCGCCCCACCCGAAGCCCTCGAAGAAGTCGTACTCGTTGTTGCCTTCGTGGTTGTCGGTCCACCAGCCGGGGTCGGCCTCGCCGGTGTTCAGCGGCCACCGGCAATAGCATTCGAAGGCCATCGTCTCGCCCTCGTCCGTCTTCCAGTGAAAGCCGGCCGCGGTGTCAACTGCTCCGCATTCATATTTTCTGCCGGAGCCACCACGGTAAGTGCAGGCGAGTTCGAGTCCTGCCGGTCCGATCATCGCCTGCTTCGCCCTGAGGACCTCTAATTCGTTGGAGTTGGTGAAACCATCTTCGTTTTCTTCTCTCGTCCAGCTGCGGTCCTGTCCCGCCGCTGTCCCGAAGGGGGCACAGAAGGCATCCGCGAAGGCGACGTTCCAGCCGCTTGACGGTGCGGGCGGTCCAGACGGAGCGGAACCGACCGTGCACTGAGACGGACCGGTCGTGCCGCCTTCAGGCAGGCCGCCCGTTGTCCCCGTGCCTCCACTGCCGGCGGGGCCCGTCGTGCCCGTCGCGCCCGACGGGCCAGTGGGACCCGTCGGCGCCGCGGGGCCTGTCGGGCCAGTGGGCCCCGTGTGGCCTGTCGGGCCCGCCGGGCCAGTCGGTCCACCGGAGGCGCCGGTCGAGCCGCGGCCACCTCCAGAGCCACCGCCACGATCACCTTTCTTGCGGCTCGCGTCACGTGCCGGGACTTTGCGACTCGCCGCCGGGTTAGCGATCTTGCCGTGTGTGTGAGTCCCGACAGAGATGTGTCTCTTTGCGCGCCTGGTCCGGGACGCGGCCAACCGCTTGGAGTCCGAGCGTGACCAGACGGCCGGTCGACGAGACGGTCGCGCGGCTGCTACAGCGGTAGACAGCGCAAATCCGACAATTGCCGCCAAAAATGCGACGGTGTGGGCGAGAGTTCGACAAGAACGGCGCAGCATTAGTCACCTCCGTGTCACGCGCAACGGCAAGCGTGGCCTGCGCTGCGCCTCGTTGAGACCATCCCCCTGCAAAAGACGAGGCCTGCGATGTGCAGGCCTCACGAAGCGAGCACTGTGTCACGGATCCGCTGCGCCACCCCCGTCCTTGGACAGATGGACGATGTGCCGTCAGGTGCCCTGGCGGAGGGGGCGATGCGAAAACGCTGACTGGCAGGGCCGGGCGCGATTGCGGTCCCGCGCCAGTCACATCGCGTCGTCAGACGCGCTCACGTGGGCTCAGAATCAGACGCCCTGTTCGTCTGCCGCGCGTCTTTCGGAGGTTCGCTTGCCTGGCCTGCGGTGATCGCGGAGGTCGAGTCATTCGCGCGCTGCACCCGAGCCGGCGCAGCGGACTGAAAGACCCTATCGGCGATCAGATGCTCTGCGCGGGCTCCCCGCCGGCCGCGCTCGACAGCCACCGAGGGGGCGTCCAGTCCCCCTCTGGGTCCGTGGTTTGCCCCACCTCGATCAGATGACCGTCGGGATCACGGATATAGCAGCGGATCTCGTACTGGTGCTGCTTCGGCGGCGTCAGGAATTGAGCACCACGGGCGCTCCATTCGGCGTACACGGCCGCGATGTCCTTGACCCGGATATTGAGGAAGCTGCTGACCCGGTCGGGGTCGCGTGGCGTCTCCAGAGTGACCGCGGGCTTGTCGTCGGTCGGGCCTCCGCCCCGATTGATGACGATCCAGGTGTTGGCGAGCGCAACGTTGGTCGGTTCACCGGAGCGTTCCAACGTGCCACCGAGCACGTCGGTGTAGAAGCGCCGAGAGCGCTCGAGGTCGTCCGAGACGATGAAGTGGGTCAGCACAATTCCCTCTGCCGGCGGTCCGGTTTCGGCCATCTGCCACCTCCACTCGTTGGGACTCACGGGTCTACCGCCGATGCCGCGCTGATCGTGGACTCTATCTCGTTGCACGCACGGCGACGGGCCATCACGTGATCCGACGGCTCGCGCGAACACTCCTGTCACGCGCTATCGATGGAGCTCGGGGATCTCCCAGCGACGCTGAGACTCGAAACCCCGGACCCCTTCATTGTGAGGCGCAAGCGGCAGCTGGTCGTCGAGCCGCGACCGATGCCCGAGCGGCGGGCTTCGCACCAAGCCGAGTCCGCCCCTACCGCTGCTGGTAGCCGAGCAGCGCGAAGCCTTCAAGCGCGTTATTGACGCTCGCTTCGGCTTCATAGACCTGCGTGCGGGCTGCGGGGAAACGGGCGGTGCTTTCCTCCCCTGCCGCGGCGGCGAGCGCCGCATACGCTTCGTGTGCCCGTGAGATCGAGTCCGACAGCGTGGTCTGGGCCCGATGCGCGGCCAATGGGGGTTCCAGCGCCGACACCGATGCACCTGCGCTGGCGAAGGCTTCGGCGAGTCGAGCGGCGGCTCGCTGTGCGGTCGCAAGCGCCGTTCGCGAGCCCATTTCACGCCTCAACGCGACGCGTTGCCCATTCAGCACCTCGAGCGAGCTATTGAGCTCCCGGGCGTAAGTGGGTTCGGGGGTCAATTCATAATGCTGGGACTCGCCCACGAGGGTGACGGTCGCAACGATCTGCTGACATGCCCGCATGTAGGAGGAGAACGCCGCCGAGGCGTAGCAGGCGAGCACGGTGCCATCGCCGTTAGGGGGATTCGGGATCGAATAGATGGCGAGTTTTCGCTCGAAACCCGGAATGGTCAGCTTGGGATACTTGTACGCTTGGATTTCGAGAAGATTCACGACCTCGGTATCGGGGAGCTGGCCGATTCGTGCCACAAACGACCGAGGGAGCGGGCTGGCTTCGCCTTCGGGGAGCTTTCCAACGATCAGGCCCGCCTGAGCTCCATTGCCGCGCGGTGCCAACGCGACCGCATTGACCACCGAGAGGCCGGGAATTTCGGGCCCTGGGGCGGTTCGTTGCCAGCCCGAGGGATATTCCACCAGAACGCTCGCCGTGGACAATGTGCGCATCAACCCATTCGATGCACCATTCGAGTGGCTATTTCCGGTCAGATAGCCGATGATCGCGGCAGCGGCCAAGAGGAGGACGACGCTGCCGGAAAGGGGGCGAATGTAACTGTTCATCCATTTCAGCCGGAGCTTTCGAAAGTCCCGCCGCCGCCGGGGGAGGGCTTGGAGGCGCCGCCATTGCCCCCCGACGACCCATTGGTCGATGGCGCAGACCGGGGGGCGGGCGAGTGCACCTGCTGCGCTGGCGCTTTTTGCGGCGTCGATGCGATCGAAGGCGCCGGCTGCGGCGAGGGCTGAGGAGCTGTCGACGCTGCAGGCGCGGATGCGTGCGCCAGCGAGAAGGCCGGAGTTGAGGGGGGCTCGCTGCTCGACGAAGCGGGAGCGAGTCGCGGCGCGGGCAGGAGGGTTTCAATCGCTGGAACCGCGCTGAGGTGAACGGGGACCGCGACCCTGAGCGAGGCAACCGGGAGGCTCGAGGATTCCGTCGGGGTAGCGTTTCCCGCGCCGGTCGCGCGGCCGATCGCGAAGAAGCAGATGAACACCACGGCCACGGACACCAGGATGAGCGGCCCGCGGGAACTGATGGACGGGCCCGCTCTGCCCGTGCGGATCCGACGCCTCCCGATGCCCACGGTGCTCATGACGGACACGCGATCGGGTTGGGATCGCTCGGCAACAGGCACGAATCCACCCGCGCGGGCAGCTTGTCGCGACGAATCGTGAAGCGGGTGTACTTGCCGATCTCGCCGGGCTTGGTGACCAAGATCCTCAGGGTCACACCGGCTCGCAGGGAACGCTCAAACGCCCGGAACGCGAGCGTGGCCGTCGCCGCGCCGTGCTTGCTGCTCGCCGTCGCGACGTGACCTTCTGACTTCCTCGGACAACCGCGCCCGTGGCACATCACCGTCACCCGAGCCCCGATAGGCGCCTGAACGGTCAGCCGGTCGAGGTGCACGCCGAAGGAGGTCTTGGAGCCCACGATCCGCACGATCGGGAAGGGCTGCATGAGTATGAGGGAAGGCGAGCTCACCGGGACCGTCTCGGTGACGACGCTCGAGAGGCCGTCGGCCGCGCTCACGCGCAGCCGGACCACGTGGGCTCCGGGAGTTGCGAAGGAGGTGCTCAGCACCGGACCTCCCACCTGAAAGGCCCCGTCGGCGCCGAAAGCCCATGCGAAAGCGGTGATCGGACTCGCGATTTCGGTCGAGCTCGACACCAGCGAGACGCCTTCGCCGGTCTTCGGAGCGGGCGGGAACCACCTGAACGACGCCACCGGAGACATGAGCCCAGCCGAGAGGGGTGCGCTCACCGTGAAGGTGGCCGGTGCGCTCCAGCCGATGTTGCCGATTTCGTCGGACTGTTCGGCGCGAACGGTGTAGGTGCCCGGGCTCAATCCTCCGAACGTCGCAGACCAGTGCCCGTTCGAGGCTTGCACAGCAAGCGCCTCGAGGTAGGCATGGGATTCGGTGGTAGACCCGGAGAAGAGCGCGATCGTGATCGTGGGCCGGGCGGCTTCCGAGGCGGTTCCTTCGACCAGCTGTGATCCGCTGCTCGTCGAGCTGCCGTTGGACGGGTAGGTCAGCGTTAAGGCTGGCGGCGTCGTGTCCACCGTAAACATCACGGGGTTGCTCTCTTCACCGGACTGCTCCGCGAGCGCGGTATAGACGCCGGGATGGAGACTTTCGATCGTGACGGCCCATTTCTGGCCAAGAAATTCCGGGGTTCTCAAGGTCTGTATTGGGCTGCCTTCCACACTCCCCCCAGCGTAGATCTCTAGCACCACCGGTTCGAACGGTTCCGTTTCTTCACCGCTGTACGGATGGTCGGTCGTTCCACTGAAGGAGGGCGTCTGGCTGCTCGTCACGGTTCCGTTCGCCGGACTCGTAATCGCGAGAGGGGGCGATGCGGCCATGGCGAGGCCCGCCGGGCCAACGACGGTCACGACCAGCGAGGCCGCAACCGCGAGCAGGAGCCCCCTGGTCGCAGGTATGCCAAGCGCTCGCGCAACGCCGCCAGGACTGACCATTGCTCGTGTGCGAGGGGTCATTGTGAGGACGGGCATGCGATCGGCTTCCCCCCGGCTGGGCCGAGGCACGTGTCCAAGCGAGTGGGCAGCCTGTCCCGGCGAATCGCAAAACGCGTGTACTTGCCGGTCTCTCCGGGCTTGAACACCCGGACTTCCAGGACCACACCGGCGCGCAGCAGACGCTCGAACTGTCGAAATTCCACCGACGCCGCTTGCGCCCTTCTTGACGCTGTCATTCGTAGTTGAGATCGCACCGGACACCCGCGGCCGGCGCATTTCACCGTGATGCGGGCGCCTGCCGGTGCCTGAACGGTCAGCAGCCTGAGCCTGAGCCCGGCACGCGTAACGGTCGTCAGGATCCGCACGATCGGGAACGGCTGCATGAGGGGAAGGGGCGGCGAGGTCACCCGGATTGTCTGGGCGGCGACGCTAGAGAGTCCATTGGCGTCGGTCACGCGAAGTCGTACGAGGTGATCCCCGGGGTTGGAGAAGGACGTGCTGATCGCCTTCCCTCCTGGCGCGAATGCGCCGGTCCCCGCGAGATCCCACGCGAAAGCCGTGATCGGGCTGGCGGAGTCGGTAGAGCTCGATACCAGCGAGATGGGTTCACCGGTATGCGCAGCGCTCGGGAAGAACGCGAACGAGGCAACCGGAGCTGTCGGCGGCTGCACGGCCGCGGCTGTCGCCTCAGAACCGATCGCGAAGCTGGCCGTGTTGCTCACGCCAAGGTTCCCGACGTCATCGGACTGCTCGGCGCGAACCGTATAGGAGCCGGGACTCAGGCCCGCGAACGTTGCAGACCACGCTTTGCCTACCACGTTGACCGTATTCACCACAAGAGGTGTCTGGCCAGGGACTATCGACGAGCCCGAGAACAGCTGCACATCCACGTCCGGCAGGGCATGTTCTTCTTCTGTGCCGGCAGACCCAGTCACCACGGCGCTCGAGCTACCGTCGGGCTGATAGCTCAGCGTGAGGTGCGGCGGCACCGTGTCGACGGTGAACGGGAACGAAGGCGTTTCACCGATATCGTTTCCGACGGCGCTTTCCTGGGTGGCCTTGACCGTGTACCGCCCGTCTGGCAGCGCGGGGCTCGCCGCGCCAGAGGTCCAAGCGCCGATGGTCGGTGGTGCCGTGGCACTCGAAACTTCGTGGTTCTCTTCATCGTAGATATGGAGAACGACGTTGGTGGCTTCATTCGTGGTCCCGCCGAAAGCTGGCGTAGTGTCATTGGACCGCGGGGACGGGGCGTTCAGGGTTACCGCCGGTGCGGCTGTGTCCACCGTAAAGGTCTGCGGCGCGCTCGTACCGGTGGGGTTTCCAAGCGAGCTCTCCTGAGTGGCGACCGCCGTGTACCTCGCCCTGCCGTTGGTGGGGTTCAGCGGCGGACTCGCGTGTTCGGAGCTCCAGCTACCTCCGCTGGGCGTGGCGACGGCGCGCGCAATGGGCGAGCGGTTTGGCGGAGGTTCCTTTTCGTAGGGGTAGATGTCGACGACTACCTGCGTCGAATCGCTCGCGGTACCCGCGAAGGAGGGGGTCGTGTCGCTGGAGCGAGAGACCGGCGCGTTCAGTGTCACCGTGGGGGCAGTCGTGTCCACGGTGAACGTCACGCGCTGGCTGACGCCGGCTGGGTTTCCGAGCGAGCTTTCCTGGGTCGCGACCGCCGTGTAGACGTGCTCGCCGCTCGACAGCGCCGGGCTGGCCTGGCCCGAGGTCCATTTGCCGCTCGTGGGTGTCGCCGTGGCGCTTGAAACTTCTGAGCTTGCTTCATCGTAGATCCGGACCGTCACAGGGGTTGTGTCGCTCGCGGTGCCCGTGAAAAGAGGCGCCACGTTGTTGGACGGCGATTTCGGCGCGTTCAGGGTCACACTCGGCGAAGCTGTGTCGACTTCGAAGGTCCGAGGCTCGCTCGCGCCGGAGGGGTTTCCAAGCGAGCTTTCCTGGCTGGCCACCGCGGTGTACTCGCCGGTTGACAGGGCCGGGCTCGCACCATCCGAGCTCCAGCCAGCGCCGTTGCCGGTGGCCGTGGCGCTCGAGACGACCGGCCCTTCGGCCTTCGCCCCGGCGTAGATCTGGATCGTTACCGGGGTCGCTTCGCTCCCGCTCCCGGTGAAGGTGGGACTCGTGTTGTTCGATGGCGACTTCGGCGCGTTCAAGGTCACCGTCGGCGGTTCGGTATCCACCGTGAACGTCTGCGCTTCGCTCTTGCCGGCAGGGTTCTCGAACAGGCTTTCCTGCGTGGCAACCGCCGTGTATTGACCGTCTGGCAAGGCGGGGCTCGCGCTGGCAGAGCCCCAGTCCCCGCCCATCGCCGTGGCGGTGGCGCTCGATATGGGCGAGCCTTTCGCCGTGGCTCCAGCGTAGATCTCGATCGTGACCAGCGCAGATTCGCTCGCTGTGCCGGTGAACGTCGGCGTCGTGTCGTTTGACGGCGACTTCGGCGGGTTCAGGATCACCGTGGGGGAGGCCGTGTCGACTTCGAAGCTTCGCGACTCGCTCGTGCCGGCGGGGTTCCCGAGGGAGCTTTCCTGGCTGGCCACCGCCGTGTACTGCCCGTTTCCCAGGGAGGGACTCGCACTGCTGGAGCTCCAATCGCCGCCGACGGGTGTGGCTGTGGCGCTCGAGACGGCCGTGCCTTTTGCCTTGGCTCCAGCGTAGATCTCGATCGTAACGGTAGTGCTGTCGCTCGCCGTGCCGCTGAACGACGGCGTCGTGTTGTTTGAGCGCAACGCGGGCGAGTTCAAGGTCACGGTGGGCGGTTCGGTATCCACCGTGAACGCAACGGGCGCGCTCACGCCCGAGGGGTTCCCGAGGGAACTCGCCTGGCTCGCGACCGCGCGGTAGGTTCCGCTTGACAGGGCCGGATTGATCTTGCCAGAGGTCCAGTTTCCCCCGGCGGGAGACGCGGTGACGCTCGAGACTTCCGAGTTTGCCGCGTTGTAAATCTGGACGACGACCGGTGTGGTGTCGCTCGCGGTACCGGTGAAGGACGGCGTGGTGTTGTTGGACGGCGACGTCACTGAGTTCAGCGTCACCGTGGGCGAGGCCGTATCAACTTCAAAGGTCCGCGGTTCGCTCGAGCCCGCGGGATTGCCGAGCAAGCTTTTCTGAGTGGCGACCGCCGTGTACTGACCGCTTGGCAGGGCCGGGCTCGCATGGCCGGAGCTCCATTCGCCGCCGTTACCGGTGGCTGCCGCCACCGAGACGACCGGGCCTCCGGCCGTCGGACCAGAGTAGATCTGGATCGTGACCGGAGCGCTTTCGCTCGCTTGGCCGGTGAAGGTCGGCGTCGTGTGGTCAGACGGCGATTCCGGCGCGTTCAGGGTCACCGTGGGTGGGGCCGTGTCGACGTCGAAGCTCCGCGGTTCGCTCGTGCCGGCTGGGTTTCCGAGCGAGCTTTCCTGGGTGGCGACCGCCGTGTACTCACCGCTCGGCAGGGCCGGGCTCGTATCGTCAGAGCTCCAGTCGCTTCCGGTGCCTGTGGCTGTGGCGCTCGAGACGACCGGGCCTTCCACCTTTGCCCCGGCGTAGATCTGGATCGTGACCGGAGTGGTTTCACTCGCAGTGCCGCTGAAGGTCGGCGTCGTGTCGTTGGAGCGCAGTTCGGGCGCGTTCAGGATCACCGTCGGCGGTTCGGTATCGACCCTGAAGGTCTGCGGTTCGCTGGCGCCGGTGGGGTAGGCGAGCGAGCTTTCCTGGGTGGCAACCGCCGTGTACTCACCGCTTGGCAGGGCCGGGCTCGTATCGTCAGAGCTCCAGTCGCTTCCGGTGCCTGCGGCCGTGGCGCTCGAGACGACCGGCCCTTCGGCCTTTGCCCCGGCGTAGATCTGGATCGTGACCGGAGTGGTTTCACTCGCAGTGCCGCTGAAGGTCGGCGTCGTGTCGTTGGACAGCGATCTAGGCGCGCTCAAGGTCACCGTGGGCGAAGTCGTCCGCACCGTGAAGGTCACGGGTTCGCTCGTGCCGGTTTGCATCGCGAGGTTGGTCTGCACCGCCTGTGCGGTGTAAGTGCCATCGGGGAGGGCTTCGCTCGGGCCAGCAGACCACGTGCCGCCGCCCGGGGGAAGCAACGTGTTCAAGGTCTGCAAAGGCAGCGCTGTTCCGACAGTTGCGCCCGCGTATATGTTGAGCGTCACTTCATCGAGAGGATCGCTGGTGGCCCCGGTGAAGGAAGGCGTTCGGTTGTTGGCCACGCTCCCGTTAGAGGGACTCTCGATCGTGATGTCGGGCGTTTCAGCCATGGCGACTCCGACAGGCCACAAGGCGACTGCGGCGAGCGACACGGCCGCCGCTCGCAAGAGCCCCATACCCGCCGTCCTCATAGGGTCGTGCCCACCTCCATGCGGTCCTCCTTCTCAGTCCCTGACAACGCTCGGCTTCCTGCTGTTCGCGTCGTGATCGGCTGACGCCATCGCGTCGCAGAACCTATTCAGCCGGTGCGGATGATATACGCGTCTGAGCGGCGCCGATGACGATGGATATCGGGGATTGTCCGGTGGGACAGGGCGTCACTCGCGGTGAGGCGGTTGGGGCGGGTAGACCCCATGTGCAGGTATTTTCCCTGCAAATGTCGGGTCCCGGATTTCCGCAAATAGCGAGGTCGTAACACACACGCAGAAGCGCCCCGCGCGTTGCACTCCTCACTGCCACAGGGAATGCCGCGGGGCCGTCATGCGGGGGTTTCAGGCCGCCGGAGCGAGAGCCGACACGTCATAGCTGCGGACGAGCGACCCGGCCAACTGATGGGGAGGGGCAATGCTCGACAAGCGGGCGTGAGACGCGCGCAGCATGCGCCCGCCCGTGCGGGGCTCATGCTCGCAGCAGCACCACCTCGCTGCCGAGGAACTCGTCCGTTTCCGGGATCACGCGGCGCGGAAGGGGTGTAAAGCCGACGGCGCGGGCCTCGCGCTCAAGCTCCGATGCCGTGAAGCGCGCGAGCTGCAGAACCGCCGCGGCTGTCGGCTCAAGCACGTCGCGGCGGCCGCCCTCGCCGATGACCAGGCGCCGGCGCTTGACCTCGATCGTGCGCGCCCGCACCCGCATGGCGATGGCGCGGCTGACGTACAGGCGGCCTTCACGGCGGACGTGCTCGGCGGGTGGTAGCTCGTCGCCGTCGACGAGCCCGTAGGACTCGAGCGTCGAGACGATCGCGCAGGCGAGCACGCCGTCGGGTCGCAGATGCTCGCGCGCAGCTGCGAGGAAGCGCGCACGGGGCCCGGGTCCGCCGAAGAGCTGGATCGTCTGCAGGGCGGCCACGCATAGCGCATATCCACGCGACGGCAGGTCGAGCTCGCGTGCGTCCGCATGGACGACCTCCACCGAGAGCGCGGCAGCCCGGCGCGCGAGCTCGGCCAGCAGGGCCACGTCGACGTCCACCGCCGTCACGGGATGCCCTGCACGCGCCAACGCGAGCGCCACGCGACCGGTGCCGCAACCGACCTCGAGCACGGGGGCGCCAGGTGTGGCGGCAGCTAGCTCGAGCCACAGCGGCAGGTCGGTGCGATAGGCGGCGCACTCGAGATCGTGCCAGATGACGGTCTCCTCGGGCGACCACACATGAGCACGCTCGCCAGCGATGGTGGACTCCTGGGACATCGTGAGCGGAGTATCCCGGACGCCGCTCTAGCGGCCAAGCATGGAGCCGAAGAGCCTCACCCGCCAGACCGACGATGTCGACGAAGCTCGCACTGTCGCCGAGCGCCTCGCCGAGGAACGGGCCGATGACCGAGGAGTGGGATCTGCGACACCGGAAGCGCTGGCGGCCGGCTCAGGCCGGTAGCGCGGGCGTCAGCGGACCCTGCCTGGTGGGATGCCAAGAAGCCTCGTGACGATCGCTCCGGGCTTCACGGAACTCCTCGCCGGCTCTAAGGCAACTCTCAGCTAGCGGCTTCATGATGCAGGCGTTCTCCCTCGCCCGCGCATCTCGTCCCTGTGAAGCCGCTCGCTCTGGTCGCGCCACTCCTGCTCGCTGGCTTCGTGCTCCTCGCCGCCTGCGGCGGCCCATCCTCCCATGGCTCGAGCTCAGCCACCTCCGCCTCCTCCGCCAGCCTCGGCGACAACCTCCTCAGGTTCTCCAAGTGCATGCGCGAGCACGGCGTCATGAACTTCCCCAACCCGGAGGTCTCCGAAGGTCGTGAGGCCCTGCGCGTGGAGGGTGGTCTGGGCGGCTTGCGGGTGTCGCCGCTGGTCCTGGAAGCTGCGCAAGCGGCCTGCCAGCGCTACCGGGAAGCCGCGTCGCCCAAGCTGACAGCGCAGGAACGAGTGGCGCAGGAAGAAGTCGCCCGGAAGTGGGCCAAGTGCATGCGCGAACACGGCCTGGACGTCGAAATCCACACGAGCGGGAACCTCGCCAGGATGGTCAACAGCAAAGGCGGCGCTTCGCCCCCCAATCCGGCAAGCCCCGCTTTCCAAAAGGCGACGGGAGTCTGTGGAGGCCCAAAGGGTTAACTGTCAGGACCGCTGAGAGGCGCACCACGGACGCCGCACTTATCCATGGACGTCGGGGATTCCAAGCCGACGCGGGGACTCGAACCCGGGACCCTTCGTTACGAGTGTGTCGAGGGGCCCGTGATGTCGGCGTCCGCCCGGCCGCCGTGACGGCGGGGCCCGCCGGTTCGCCCCTTAAGCTGGCCGCATGCTCGCGTGCGTGCTCCTGCGTCGGGCCTGCCCGCGGCCGGGGATCGGTGTTCGCCTCCTGGCAGCGGCGTTGCTTGCGCCCCTGCTGCTCGCGCCCGGGAGCGCCCGGGGGCAGACGGCCTACGTCACCGGGACGATCATCGGCAAGGTCACCCCCATCGACACAGCCACGAACACCGCTGGTCCACCGATCGCCGTCGGCTCAGAGCCGGTAGGAATCGCGATAACACCCGACGGCAGCACGGCGTATGTCGCGAACTTCGCCTCCAACTCGGTGACGCCGATCGACACGGCCACGAACACCGCGGGCCCGGCCATCGCGGTTGGCTCAGAGCCGACGGGCATCGCGATCACGCCCGACGGCAAGACCGCCTACGTCACCAATCGTGGGGGCGACTCGGTAACGCCGATCGACACGACCACGAAGACGGCGGGCAGCCCGATCCCGATCTCGGTGGCATTTCCCTTCGCAATCGCAATCACGCCCGACGGCAGGACGCTCTACGTGGGCGGTGAAGGCAACGACGCGGTCGCCGTCATCGACACCACCACGAACACCGTCGTGGACGTGATCTCGCTCACGACACCCTCGGCGTCGATTGCGATCACGCCCGACGGCAAGACCGCCTACGTCGTTGGTTTCGGGGGCGTCGTCACGCCGATCGACACCGCGACGAACGTCGCCGGCGCTCCGTTTGCGATCGGAACCGCGCCGTTCGGTATCGCGATCTCCCCCGACGGGCAGAAGGCCTACGTGGTCAACGAATTCAGCACCAGCGTCACGCCCTTCCTGACCGCGACGAACGCCGCTCTGGCGCCGATCTCGACCGGCCCGGGCCTGCCGGTCGACGACGCGATCACGCCGGATGGAAAGACGCTCTACGTCACCAACACGGACGACGGCGAAGGCGGCGCGGAGAACGCCGTGACGGCGATCTCGACCGCCACGAACACCGTCGTGGGTTCACCGATCGCGGTCGGGGGACTGGCGTTCGAGATCGCGATCACCCCTGCGCAAGCGCCGATCGCGGCGTTCGTCGCACAGGCCGCCGCGACCCTCGGGACTGCGACGAGCTTCGACGCCTCCGCGTCGAGCGACGCGCGCGGAGCGATCGGGACATATCGATGGGAATTCGGCGACGGGACCGGCGAAACGACCACCTCGGCGACCACGAGCCACACCTACAGCGCGCCGGGCACGTACTCGGTGCGGTTGACGGTCAGCGATAGCGGAGGCTGCTCGACGACGTTCGTCTTCACGGGACAGACGGCGTTGTGCAACGGCTCGAGTCGGGCGAGCGTCGTCGAGCCGGTGACCGTCGCGTCTGCAGCCTCCGGATCTCCGGCCTCTGCGGCCCCCGCGGTGAAAGCGCCGTCGCCGCCGATCGTCAGCCAGCTTCGCGCCCGCTCGCGATGCGTTGCCCGCGTGCAGCTCGCGGGCGCGCCGAGCTCGGGCTCGGGCGGGCTTGCTTTTTCCTACACGCTCAACGAGTCAGCGAGCGTGCTGTATGTCGTCAAGCGTCGCGACGGCAGTCCCGGGCGCCGCACATGCGGACCCGCGCCGGGCCGGACTCCCGGCAGCTACAGCGAAATCGGCGGCGTCATCGGCCCCGGCCTGACCGGCGCCAACGGCGTCACGCTCGGCTCGGCCGCCAGCGTGCCGGCGGCGCATGTTCGCACCGGGCGGACGATCCGGCTGCACCTGGCACGGGCCGCGATGGCGACGGGCCGGCACAGCGTGACGCTCGCGCAGATCGCCCAGGGCAAGCAGCTCGCACCTGGAACCTATGTGCTGCTGGTGCGAGCGACGGATTCCGCCGGTCAGCGCTCGAACGACGCGACGGTCAAGTTCTTCGTCGTGACCGGCTGACGCTCGACGCGAGCGCCCGATCGTAGAAGGGTGCAGCGCGCTGTGTGAGACGCAGCCCGAACGCCGCGCGCATCGATGGACCTCGAGGATCCGCAAGCCGACGCGGGGACTCGAACCCCGGACCCCTTCATTACGAGTGTGTCGAGATGCCGTGACGTCGGCATCGCTAAGCCATGCATCGCGTCGTCAGATGCGTTCAGGTGAGCTCAGAATTGCGGAGTTCGGGACATATTTCGGGACACGCCTTCTTGGCGCTCGTCTCCGGCTGCGCCTGGCTCTCTGCCCCCTAGACGAGGAGAGAGCGTCATGCGTACCGGTGCTGACGCTCGCTTGTCCACCTTTGCACTAGTGAGCGCGGCCGATGCTCAGACGCCCGCTCAGCATCCAAAGCACTTGCGCGGCAGGGTGGTGGCCCACGCTGTGACGCACAGGCCACCACCTACTTCCGTGTAGCCCTTAAAGTCTTTCAAATGAGTTGAGGCGTCGCCAGCAGAGGATTGAGCAGGCGAGTGTGAGGAAGGCTGTGTGCATGTCGGGGTCGCGCTCGTACCGGATTCGCAGGCGCCGGAAGTTGTGCAGGTGAGCAAAGCCCCGCTCGACGACCCATCGCTGACGGCCGAGACCCGAGCCGTGCGTCTTGGTACGACGCGCGATTACCGGCGTGATGCCAAGAGCTCGCAGTAGTCGTCGGTGCTTGTCGTGGTCATAGCCACGGTCGGCGAGAAGGCGATCGGGTTTCTGGCGTGGCCGGCCGACCTTCCCGGTGACGGGCCGTCGGTGGAGGGCTTCGATCAGCGGGATCAGCTGAGTGACATCGTTGCGGTTCCCGCCGGTCAGGCTGATTGCGAGGGGGACGCCGCTCGCGTCGACCAGCAAATGGTGCTTTGAGCCCCTACGGGCACGGTCTACCGGGGATGGCCCCGTCAGGAGCCCCCCAAAAGGGCGCGGATATGGCTGGCGTCAACCGAGGCGCGTGACCAGTCGATCTTCCCCGCAGCGTTCAACTTCACCAGCAGCTTCTGGTGAAGCGCGTCCCAGACACCAGCCTTCTGCCAGGTCCGCAGCCCGCCGCCAGCACGTCACTCCCGAGCCGTAGCCGTACTCGCGCGGGAGGTCCTCCCAGGCGATCCCGGTGTGCAGCACGTGCAGGATCCCGTTGAGCGCCAGCCGATCATCGATCGCCTTGCGCCCGGGGTAACGACGACGACGCTCGCGCACCGGGATCAACGGCTCGATCTCCCGCCACAGCTCATCACTGATCTCGAATCGAGAGGGCACCTCCACGACCTCCAATCCTCGGGGACACACCCCAAGGATTCAAGACCGGCCGACATACCCCTTCATTTTGAAAGACCTTCTAAGCGAGAACTCTGAGGTTTGGAGGCCATCGCTGGATACGCGGCCCGCATCGCGCCTCAAACCACGACGGCCCGACCGCGAGGGCCGGGCCGTCGGATACATCAGTACAAGCTGGCTGCGCGATTCAGGGAGGTCGGTCGGGCGCTGGGCTCCCTGGCGGGTCGACGCCAACCAGAAGGAATCCCCAGTTGTGATCATTGCCGTCCGCCGTCGTCACTTCTGTGCCGACCAGATTTCCACCGCCGCACCCGCCTCCGCCATAGGTAACAGCGGTGAAATCGGCTTGTGGCGTCAGCGTCGGGAGCGGGCACGTGTTGCCCAATCCGCTCGCTGACATCGACCAGTGGCCAGCGGACAGTTCCGTGATCGTCACGCTGACCCCCGGAGACTCGCTTAGGAGGATCGTGTTGTTACCTTCTTGGATGCCTGAGGCAACGAACTCCGGACCTCCTGGGCCGGTCGGGCCGGTAGATCCGGGTTCACCCGTTGCGCCGGTGGGGCCAGTCGCCCCGGCCACGCCCTGTGATCCGGTCGCTCCGGCTGCTCCGGTCGGGCCTTCTGGTCCGCTCGGGCCTTGCCCTCCGATCGCTCCGGCTGGTCCTGTCGCGCCTTGCGCTCCTGTCGCTCCGGTCACTCCTTGCGCTCCAGTTGCTCCGGTTGCTCCGGTGGGCCCAGTTGCCCCGGTTGCGCCTTTGAGGCAGTTCGCGAGACCGGTGTAGGTGAAGGACACCGTGTTGCTTCTCGCGATTGAGACGGTGCCCGCGTGGGATTCGGTGCTCAAGAAGATCGGCACGACCGCGGTGGCTTTCGTGCTGCTGGTCACTTTCGCGGCTGTGCCGACTTCCGTGTAGAACAGCGCTGCCGGGTTATTCCACTGAACACTGCTAGTCGTCCCGCTGAACGAGGTCCCGGTGAAGGCAACTTCCGTTCCTGGGCAGCCCGAGGTTGGTGATACCGATGTCAAATGCCAAGCTGAAGCTGCCTGCGCGCTGCCAATGAACACAAGCAGTCCGAGCGTGCTGGCCAGGAGGCTTGGCCGCCTCACCGTTCGCAGGACCATCGCTGCCCACGCTCCCGAGCGGGTGCCTAGTAGTAGGCCCCGCAGGGCCTTGAACGCACTCATCGTGATCTCCCTTGCTTTTGGAGTGCAGGCGAACCTGGACGCCGCCTGCGAGATTGACGGTGTGCAGCCCTGCCGGCCGCACCCCGTCCAAAGGACCGCCTGCTGAACTCCCGTGCCCGACGCTGAATCCGCCGGGCATTGGGGGTATGGCTCAGCAGAGCACGGACCGCTGGGGCGTGCCCTGCCATCCTCGCCACCTGAACCTCCCCCTCCGGGCTGCCAAGGGTGCTCTCGCGCTGAGATGCCCTCCCGTCCTAGGAGGGGCCACCGGTGACGGTCTGTCGCGAAGCTACCAGAACCACGCAAAACCTGCTCAAAGCCCACAAGCACGCCGCTGAGAGTGCCGCTCGGGATCTCCAAGCCGACGCGGGGACTCGAACCCCGGACCCCTTCATTACGAGTGAAGTGCTCTACCAGCTGAGCTACGTCGGCGCGGACGTTGATGCTAGCGCCGACGCGCGCTCCTCGGGCGCGGCGGCAGTCGCCTCGGTGAGGGCATCCAACTCGGCCAGCAGCGACTCGCCGTGCTTCTCGCAGAAGGCCGGGCCGATGCCCCGCACCTCGATCAGCTCTCCGGTGCTGCGCGGGCGCCGGCGCAGCACCTCCTCGAGCACCGCGTTGGCGGCCACCGTGTAGGCGGGCTTGCCTTCGGCACGCGCGTGCCGCCAGACCCTGAGCTGCTCGAAGCTCGCCTCGTCGACCGGCTCGAGCTCAGACGGCTGGCTGGCGCCGGGCCGCCCGGCAGCTGTCCGTGCGCGCGTGCGCACGATCGGCGCCCGGACCGCCTGCTCCAGCACGTCGTCGGGCTGGCACACGTCACAGCATCGCCCGTCCGGGCGCCCCTCCTCGCGGTCGCCGAAGTGGTCGAGGATCTGGCGCCGGCGACAGCGCTCTCCGCCGGCCATGTACCGCTCGATCGACCGATAGGACTCCCACGACCTGTCCTTTGCGGCCTTGATCGCCTCCCACGCCCTGCGCGGGCTTCCGGCGCCGGTCAGCGTCACGATCAGCCCGCCCTGCCCGCCCGGCTGCAGCTGCACGGCGCCCGCCCGCTCGGCGATCGACAGCAGCACCCGATCACGCTCGCCGAGCTCGCCATGGCTTATCTCGGCGACCCCCTCATGCGCGCCCGCGCGCAGGCGCGCGACGAAGCCCTTGACGTCCTCCACGCTCGTCTCACGCTCGTTGATGAACCTGATCAGCCGTCCGAGGTCCATTCTCGCGGCAAGCAGCAGCGCGCGCGCCGGCATGCCGTCACGACCTCCGCGGCCCGCCTCCTGGTAGTAGGCCTCCAGGCTCGTCGGCAGCGCCCAGTGGGCGACCGTCCGCACGTCGGCCTTGTCGACGCCCATCCCGAACGCATTGGTCGCCACGACCACCTCCGCAGCCCCCTCCATGAACGCGGTCTGGCTCTCGCGCCGCGCATCGGGGCTCATGCCGGCGTGGTATGCGACGGTCGAGATCCCCTCCGCGGCAATCCGCCCTGCCAGGGACTCGGTGTCGCGGCGGGTCCCGCAGTAGACGATCGCCGGGCGCGCCGAGGCGTCCCCGAGCACGCACATCAGCGCCGCCCACTTGCGCGCAAGCGCCCCCTTGCCCTCGACGCTGACCACGTCAAAGCAGATGCTCGGCCGGTCAAAGCCCGAGCGGATCGACACCGGGTCCCGCAACCCCAGCCGCGCCGCGATCTCCTCGGCCACGCGCGGCGTGGCCGTCGCTGTCGCCGCCATCACCGCCGGGCGTCCCGAGCGACGCGATCGCGTCGCCCAGGCGCAGGTAGTCGGGGCGGAAGTCATGCCCCCACTCGGCCACGCAGTGGGCCTCGTCGACGACGAACAGCGCGACCCGGCTGCGCGCAAGCGCGTCGCGGAAGGCGGCGCGAGCCGAAGCGCTCCGGCGCCGCGAGGACGAGCTGCGTCTCGCCCGCTTCGATGTCGCGCAGCGCCTGCTCGTTGTGGCCGTCCTCCATCCCCGACGCCAGCATGCTCGCGCGCACGCCCGCCCCGCTCGAGCCGCGCGCGCTGATCTGACATCAGCGCGATCAGCGGGCTGACGACGACGACCAGACCGCGGTCGGCCAAGCGCGGGCAGCTGGTAGCAGAGCGACTTGCCACCGCCGGTCGGCATCACCACGAGGCTGTCGCGGCCGTCCAGCGCCGCCTGCACCGCCTCGCGCTGCCCGGGCCGGAAGGACTCCAGGCCGAAGCGCTCGAGCAGCTGCTCGGGGGTCTGCATCCTCCCCACGCTACCCGCGCACGCGGCCGGGATCGCCGCGCCGCCGCGCGCGACCCGCGGACACGAGCCACGACGAACGCCCGAGCCGGCCGCCGCGAGGCGGCCCCATCATCGAGTCGCTAGCCGCTCACCCGCGCGCGCCGCTCGCCGCACGGCGCTCCCACACCGACGCGCGCGCCCGCCGCCGGCACGAGCGTGACCGCGCGGCGGCGCATCCACTCGCCGCGCGCGCCACACGCTCCCCGTCGGGCACGCTCGGCGTCAGCTCTGCCGAGCATCGTGCGCAGCATCAGCCTCATCTCCAGCAGCGCGAACGACGCGCCGATGCAGCGGCGGATGCCGCCGCCGAACGGGATCCACGCGAACGTCTCGGGCGCGCGGTCGAGGAAGCGCTCCGGGCGGAACTCTGCCGGCTGCGTCGTAGACGCGCGGATTGCGATTGGTCAGGTAGATCGACGGCGCGACGCGCGTGCCGGCCGGCAGCACGTAGCCGCCGACCTTCAGCTCCTCCTGCAGCGTGCGCACGACGATCGGCACGACCGGCCGCACGCGCAGCGTCTCGTTGACGACCGCCGTCATGTACTCGTCGCCGCCTCGCCCGCGTCGATC
Source organism: uncultured Solirubrobacterales bacterium (assembly GCA_963749385.1). GTDB lineage: Bacteria > Actinomycetota > Thermoleophilia > Solirubrobacterales > Solirubrobacteraceae > Palsa-744. Next base: position 265,215 of record CAVVMI010000009.1, on the reverse strand, counting down.
TCCGCGAGCAGCCGCGCGAGCTTCTCGCGGATGGCGCACAAGCCGCTCGACAGCCCACGCGACCGACGTCGCCGTCGTCTCGTGGCCGGCGAGCAGCAGCGTCACGAGCTCGTCGCGCAGCTCGACGTCGGTCATCGCCTCGCCCGTCCTCGTCGCGCGCCTGCAGCAGCAGCGAGAGTATGTCCGTGCGCTGCGCGAGATCGCCCTGCGCGCGGCGGCGCGCGAGCTCCTCGTAGATCACCGCGTCCAGGCGGTCGAGCGCGCGCCCGATCGCGCCCGCGCGGGCGCTCGAGGCTCGGCCGGCGCAGCGCGCAGCGCAGCATCGTCAGTCAGTTGCATCGGCTCGAGCAGCCCGGCGATCGCCTGGCGCAGCGCGTCCATCCGCTCCGCCTCGACGCCGAACACCGCGCGCAGGATCACCTCCAGCGTGATCGCGCGCGTGCGCTCCTGCAGGCGCATCGGCCCGCCCAGCGGCCAGCTGCGCCATGTCGCGCGCGTCGCCTCGCACGATCACGTCCTCGTACTCGCGCATGCGCTCGCCGTGAAACGGCGGCAGCAGCAGCTTGCGCTGGCGCATGTGCTCCGCGCCCGTCAGCACGATCACCGAGCTCGGCCCCATCGACCGGCGCGATCGGCGAGTTGCCGGCGCCCGACGGCGCCACCTCCGGCGGCGCCGTGAACACCGTCTTGACCGCCTCCGGATCGCTGACCAGCACGAGCTTCAGCCCGCTCGGCGCGAACGTCAGCGTGAACGTCTCGCCGAGCGCGCGCGCGCAGCGATCCATCAGCCACGTCGGCGCGAGCGCCCACGCGCAGCGTCTGCGCGACCGCCGGCATCCGCGGCCCCGGCGGGAGTCCTGCTCCGCCGGCGCCGCTCGCCGTGGTCGTTCTGCCGCTGAGCGGGCCCGTCCGCGCGCGCTGCGTCACGCGTCGGTCGCCATCGCACTACACGCTACGCCATCCGCTCGCGGCGCACGCTCAGCGCGCGAGCCGCCGATCGCGCGGGCGCCGCCGCCTCAGCCGGCAGCATGCAGGCGGTCGCGCGCCGCGCCCGCGCGAGCGCTGCTCGACGCAGCGCCGCTCGCGAGCGCGCTCGTGGACCGCGCTCGATCTCCTCTGCGCGAGAGCGCCGCGGCGCGCTTGCAGAGGTAGCCCGAGCAGCATCCGCGCGGGCACGACGCGCACGCCCTTGCGGCGCGCCAGCGGCCGGTCCACCCAGGCGCGGCTGTACACGATCAGCGGCTCGACCTCACGCCGTCACCTGCTTCGATCGCCTTGCGCTGCGCGCTGCGCCTGGCGCGATCGTCGCGCCGTGCACCCGGCCACGCGCACCGGCCCGGGGTGGCTCTTGGTCTCGACCGTGAACACGCCCGCCGGGCCGATCAGGATGTGGTCGATGTTGCCGCGCCCGAGGCTCGCGTCGTGGATCACGCGCCAGCGTCGCCCGGCAGCTCGTCGAGCAGCCCGCCGACGTGCTCCTCGCCGCTCGCGCCGCGATCGCGGCGCTCGACGAGCGGCAGCACGTAGCGCGAGATCACGAAGATGCTCGCCAGCAGCGCCACCTCAGAGGCGAGGAACAGCACGTCGTGCAGGCCGAACGTGCGCCCGAGCAACGCCGTCGCGACGGCCAGCACGCCGAGCGTGACCAGCGTGCGCATGCGCAGTCGCATGCACGGCCGCACGCGCGTGCTGCCCAGCCGTTCGGCGGGTCGGATCGGAGCCGGCTATGTCCATCTCGGCGCCCTCATGGTCTCGTCGGCACGCTCTCTAGCCTCGATGTACATCGGCCGATCCAGCGCCGACGCTTGAGCGCGCGCGATCATGCGGCCGACCTGGCCAGCCATTTTCCGCAAAAAGCGTGGAAGCTGGCTCCGGTCTCCTAAAGCAGCGACGGCCCGCGTCGAAGCACACTCAGGTCGCCGATCCCATGCGCGGACTCGAGCAAGGATGCTCCCATTGACCGACCACTCCGATCACCTCCCACCGTCCGACGTCTGCCTGCTGCTGCGCTCACACGCCGAGCAGCACTGGCTAAGCGCGAGGTCGCGCCGCTTCTGCAGAGCTCGAGCACGGCGAGCCGCTGCCTGAGGAGGAGCGCAGCACCGCGCTCGCCTACCTCGAGGTCACTTGGATCGAGGCGGCCCGGCGCGCGACCGAGACCGACGCCGCATACGCGTGCCTCGGCGCGCCCGACGCGGCGCTGACGGCGCGCTCAACAAGAAGGCGCGCGCCTACCACGCCGACGTGCGCGCCCTGCGCGAGCGGTTCGCCAGGCGCGTCGCCCGCGCGATCGTCAGCGACGACGACGAGCTGATCGGCGAGCCGGGCGCCGACGTGCTCCCCCACGAACGCGCCCACCACCGCGCCGATCACATACGCTCCGGCACGTGGCGCCCCGGTTCGACCTCCAGTCGCACTCGACCCACTCAGACGGCGAACTGAGCGCCTCAGAGGTCGTTCAGCGCGCGCGCGAAAGCGGCGTGCAGCTGCTCGCGCTGACCGACCACGACACGGTCGACGGCGTCTCGGAGGCGCTCGCCGCGGGCGAGCGCCTGGGCGTCCAGCGTCGTCCCCGCCGTCGAGATCTCGGTCGTCGACGACGGCGCGGCCAAGCCACGCGAACTGCACGTCCTCGGCTACCTCGTCGACCACACCGACGCCGCCTTCGCGCACGCGCTCGCAGAGTTCCTGGCCGACCGCGAGCAGCGCACGCTGCGCATGGCCGCCGCGCTCACCGATCTCGGGCTCGAGCTCGATGAACGCGAGATCCGCGCCCGCATCGCCGACGGCCAGCCGATCGGCCGTCCGCACCTGGCCGAAGCGGTGCTCGCCAGCCCGGCCAACTCACAGCGCCTGCGCGACGAGCAGATCGACGACATCGGCTCGCTGATCAGGGGCTATCTGATCGAGGGCAGACCGGCCTTCCGCCTGCGCCAGACGCCGACCGTCTCAGAGGCCGTGGCCGCCATCCACGCCGCCGGCGGCGTCGCCGTCTGGGCGCACCCCTTCTGGGACATCTCAGACGTCTCAGAGGTGCTCGACACGCTCGACCGTTTCCGCGCGCTCGGCATCGACGGCGTCGAGGCCTTCTACGTCACGCACACACGCGAGCAGACCGAGCTGCTGGCCAGACGCTGCGAGGAGCTCGAGCTGCTCTCGACCGGCTCGGCCGACTTCCACGGACCCGACAACCGCCTCTTCTCGCGCTTCCTCGCGTTCGAGACCTACGACCTCTGCCCGAACCTCGGGCCGATCGCCTCAGCCGCGCTAGCAGCGCGCTGCAGGCGCTAGGCCACGCCTCGAGCGCAAGCTCCTCGGACACGTTCAGCGAGAGCGCCACGCGCGTGTCTGACACGAGCTCGATCGCCGCTCGCAAGCGCGACGCCGTCACGCCCGCGCGCGTCGCGCTCGATCTCCTCGCGCACGTCGACGGCGTGGATCAGCTCGCCGGCGCCCTCGCTGCACGCACAGCACGTCGCGCAGCCACAGCTCGGCAAGGCGCAGCGCGAGGTCGAGCGTCGCCGTGCGCGCACGCCGTTCGCCCGCGCCGCTTGGCCTCCTGCCCCTCGCGCTCACGCCGCCGGCGCTCGCTGGCACCCGCCAGCTCGAGCTCGCGCTGCAGGCGCTCCTCGGCCTGCGCACCGGCGCTCCGCCCCCGCCGCCCTCGCGATATCGAGCAGCCCTGCGATCGAGCCGCGCTCGTCGCCGCCGTCGGCGAGCGCCGAGCGACGAAACGCGCACCACGCCCGCGCAGCCGCTCGCCCCTCGCTCGCGAGCCAGCGCCGCGCCATGCGCCCGTCGCCGAGCGCAAGGCGCGCGCACGCGCGCGCTCGCTCGGTCGTCGCACCTGCAGCCGCTGCGCGATCCGCTCCGGCGGCAGCGCGTCGAAGCGCACCTGCTGGCAGCGCGAGGCGACCGTCGCCAGCACGTCCTCGCGGCGGTCGGTGAGCAGCAGCAGGTGCACGAACGACGGCGGCTCCTCGAGCGTCTTGAGCATCCGGTTGGCGGCCTGGTCGTTCATCGCGTGCACGCCCTCGAGCACGAACACCCGCCGCGCGGCCTCAAACGGCGTGCGCGTCGCCGCCGCCACGACCGGCCTCGATCGATGTCGCCGACGAGCATTTCCGCCGCGCCGCTCGGCGCGACCCAGGTCACGTCGGGGTGGCTGCCGCGCGATATCCGCTGGCACGCGCGCCTCGATCTCGCCGGCCGCTCGGCGAGCAGCGCCGCGGCGAACGCACGCGCGACGTCGCGCTTGCCGCTGCCCGGCCGGCCCGTGAAAGAGGTAGGCGTGCGACGGGCTGCCCCCGCGGCCGCAAGCGCCGGCGCGAGCACCGCGCGCGCGTGCGGATGGGCCTCGATGCCCGGGCAGCATCTGCGCCGGGTCGTCGTCGACGAGCGTCACCCGCGCATCGTAGGTGCTGCGGGCGTCGCGGGCGATACCGTCACCCGCGTGGCGCCAGGCACGCTGATCACGATCGAGGGGCTCGACGGCGCGGGCAAGAGCACGCTCGCCACGCGCTCTCGCGGACGCGCTCGCCGCCCGCGGCCAGCGGTCGCGCTGCTGCGCGAGCCCGGCGGCGTGGAGCTCTCCGAGCGCATCCGCTCGCTCGTCGAAGGACCCCGCAGCTCGACGTCTCCCCCCGCGCCGAGGCGCTGCTCTACGCGGCCGCGCGCGCGCAGCTCGTGCACGAGCGCCTCGCGCCGCTGCTGCGCGACGGCGCTCTCGTCCTGCTCGACCGCTTCGTCGACTCCTCGCTGGCCTACCAGGGCGCCGGCCGCGCGCTCGGCGTCGAGGAGGTGCGCGCGATCAACCTGTTCGCCACCGGCGGCCTGCAGGCCCGACCGCACGCTGCTGCTGCGCATCTCGCCGGCGACCGGCCGCGGCGCGCCTGCGCGAGCGCGCGCTCGCGCCCGACCGCCTGGAGCGCGAGCAGCGAGAGTTCTTCGCGCACGATCGCGGACGCGTACGAGCAGCTTGCGCGCGCCGAGCCTCAGCGCATCCGCACGATCGACGCGGCCCAGCCGCCAGAGCGGGTGCTCGACGACGCGCTGGACGCGCTCGAGGACCTGCTCGCCGCAGCCGCCCCTGCCGGCGGACGCGCGCAGACGACTGACTAGCATCCCCACGACGATGCGCCGCCCGCCCCACCGCCTTCCGGCCTGCGCCACCGCGCTCGTCCTCGCGCTGCTCGCCGTGCTCGTGAGCAGCGCTCAGGCGCTCGTCGCCGCGCCGCGCACGCCAACCACGCCCACGAGCACCGGCACGGCCTGTCCGGCGGGGAAATCGCGATCGCGATCGCCGCCGGCCTCGTGGCGATCGCCTGTCTGGCCTGGGCGATCGCGCGACGGCGCGCGTTCGAGCCCCGCTGGCTGCTCTCGCTGCGCCACACGATCGCCGAGGCGGGCTTCGCGCTCGGAGACATGGGCCGAATTCGGCGACTGGCTGAGGCTCGGACGGTAGCCCGACTCGACGCCTGCCGGGCGTCTAAAATAGAGGTTGGATGCACGATGCGCTTCTCCGTCCGGACCTGGAGGGAGGATGACCGGCCCGACAAACAGCTTTCAGTGAGCGTCCGCGACGCCGGCGCAGCAGAGAGGAAGCCGATGAACCCGACCCCGCAGTCCACCATCCCCAGCAGACAGCCCCCGGCACCGCGCTCACGGTCAAACGCCTGTTCACCTCGCCCGACACGCACCCCTTCGACGCCGTGAGTGGGAGCTGCGCGACGCGCGCATCGGCCACGGCGAGAAGGTCGCCTTCGAGCAGCGCCGGCGTCGAGTTCCCGAAGGCCTGGTCGCAGAACGCGACGAACATCGTCGCCCAGAAGTACTTCCGCGGACAGCTCGGCTCGCCCGAGCGCGAGCGCTCGGTCAAGGAGATGATCGGCCGCGTCGCCGGCACGATCACCGGCTGGGGTCGCGCCGGCGGCTACTTCGCAAGCGAAGAGGACGCCAACGCCTTCAACGCCGAGCTGACGCACATCCTGCTGCACCAGATGGCGGCCTTCAACTCGCCGGTGTGGTTCAACGTCGGCTTCGAGGAGAGCCCGCAGTGCAGCGCCTGCTTCATCCTCTCCGTCGAGGACACGATGGAGTCGATCCTCGACTGGAACACCAAGGAGGGCATGATCTTCCGCGGCGGCTCTGGCTCGGGCATCAACCTCTCGAACATCCGCGGCTCGATGGAGCCGCTCGCCAAGGGCGGCACGGCGTCGGGGCCCGTCTCGTTCATGCGCGGCGCCGACTCCTGGGCCGGGCACGATCAAGTCCGGCGGCAAGACCCGCCGCGCGGCCAAGATGGTCGTGCTCGACGTCGACCACCCGGACATCCGCGAGTTCATCTGGTGCAAGGCGCAAGGAGGAGGACAAGGCCGCGGCGCTGCGCGACGCGGGCTTTGACATGTCGATCGACGGCGAGGGCTTCAAGTCGATCCAGTACCAGAACGCCAACAACTCGGTGCGCGTGACCGACGAATTCATGCGCGCCGTCGAGGAGGACGGCGAGTGGCAGCTGATCTCCCGCAGCGACCGGCGAGCCGACGCGAGCCGTAGCGCGCGCGAGCTGATGCGCGAGATCGCCGAGGCGGCCTGGCGCTGCGCGGACCCGGGCGTGCAGTACGACACGACGATCAACCGCTGGCACACCTGCCCGAACAGCGGGCGCATCAACGCCTCGAACCCTTGCAGCGAGTACATGCACGTCGACGACTCGGCCTGCAACCTCGCCTCGCTGAACCTGATGAAGTTCCGCCGCGCCGACGGCACGCTCGACGTCGAGTCCTTCGAGCACGCCGTCGACATCATGCTGCTGGCCCAGGAGATCGTCGTCGGCCCCTCCAGCTACCCGACCGAGGAGATCGGCGTCAACGCGCGCGCCTTCCGCCAGCTCGGCCTCGGCTACGCGAACCTCGGCGCCTACCTGATGAGCAACGGCATGCCCTATGACTCCGACGCCGGCCGCGGCACCGCCGCGGCGATCACGGCGCTCATGACCGGGCGCGCCTACCGCGAGTCCGCTCGCGTCGCGGCGGCGCTCGGCCCCTACGAGCGCTACGAGGAGAACCGCGAGGCGCACAACCACGTGATGGCGATGCACCGCGACGCCGCCTACGCGATCGCTGACGAGCAGTGCGCCGACGGCGAGCTGCTCGCCGCCGCGCGGCGCTCATGGGACGAGGCGCTCGAGCTCGGCGAGCGCAACGGCTACCGCAACGCGCAGGCGACCGTGCTCGCGCCTACCGGCACGATCTCCTTCCTGATGGACTGCGACACGACCGGCGTCGAGCCCGACTTCTCGCTGGTCAAGTTCAAGGAGCTGGTCGGCGGCGGGCAGATGACGATCGTCAACCGCACGGTCCCGCTGGCGCTTGCAGACGCTCGGCTACTCAGAGCAGCAGGTCGAGCAGATCGAGGCCCACCTCGCCGAGCACGGCACGATCATCGGCGCCCCCGGCCTGGTCGACGAGCACCTGCCGGTGTTCGATGTCGCGGTCGGCGAGCGCGCGATCTCGCACATGGGCCACCTGAAGATGATGGGCGCCGTGCAGCCGTTCATCTCGGGCGCGATCTCAAAGACCGTCAACCTGCCCCAGGACGCGACCGTCGAGGACATCGCCGACGCCTACACGCAGGCCTGGCGGCTGGGCGTCAAGGCGCTGGCGATCTACCGCGACGGCTCGAAGACCGCCCAGGCGCTGCGCACCGACGCTCATCAGGGCAAGGACGCCGGCCGAGGAGATCGACGTCGACGCGATCGTCGCCGAGGCAGTCGAGAAGGCGCTCGCCGAGGCCGGCCCGCAGCGCAAGCGCATGCCGCGCGAGCGCCAGTCGATCACGCACAAGTTCTCGATCGGCGGCCACGAGGGCTACATCACCGCGGGCATGTACGAGGACGGCAGCGTCGGCGAGATCTTCCTCACCGACATCGGCAAGGAGGGCTCGACGCTGCGCGGCATGATGAACTCGTTCGCGACCGCGATCTCGATCTCGCTGCAGTACGGCGTACCGCTGGAGACGCTCGTGCGCAAGTTCAGCTACATGCGCTTCGAGCCCGAGGGCATCACCGGCAACCCGGAGATCCCCTTCGCCAAGTCGATGCCCGACTACATCATGCGCTGGCTGGCCTCGCGCTTCCTGGACACCGACGCCCAGGAGGACCTCGGCATCCTCACGCCCGAGGTCCGCGCACGCAAAGCCGCCCAGGACGCCGTCCAGTCGGTGCAGGTGTCAGACACCGCCGGACCGGAGACCCCGCCGGCGGACTCGTCCCATGCATCCGCCGGCAACGGCGGCGCAGAGCGCTCCATCCGCGGCCCTCACGGACTCGCCGCCGGTGCTTCCCGCGCGCTACGGGGGCTCGATCTCGGACCGGCGTGCAGCCAGTGCGGGGGGATGATGCAGCGGACGGGGTCTTGCTACACCTGTTCTGCAGCTGCGGCAACAACACCGGCTGCGGCTGAGGGTCGCTCACTCGCCGACCAGGCCGTCGAGTAGCTGGACCCAGCCCTCCTTGAGGCGGTCCAGGGGCATCTCGAGCACGCGGCGCTGGTAGAGGACGAGCTCGGCGGCGAGGGCGCCGAGGAGCACGTCGGCCAGGTAGTCGGCGTCACCCGCGGGACAGGCGTCGCGCAGCAGAGTCCTCAGGTGGACACGGTGGGCGGCATAGACCTGATGGCGCAGGCGCTCGCCGCCGGCGCCGGCCTCGGCGGCCGCGAGCAGGTCACCCTGGATCTCGATCTCCTCGAGCAGGCGATGGCCGAAGGCGACCAACCGCAGATGGGCACAGGCGCCCGGACCCAGCGGAGGCGCGCCGCGGATGAAGCCTTCCTGGAAGGCCCGCTCACGCTCGTCGATGAGCGCGCGAAACAGGCCGGCCCGATCGCCGAAGCGGCGAAACAGCGTGCCCTTGCCGACGCCCGCCTGACACGCGACGGCGTCCATCGTGACGCCTTCGGCGCCTGCCGTTGAGATCAGACGCTGAGCCGCACAGATGATCGCCTCTCTGTTTCTTGCTGCGTCAGCACGCTCGTGCTGGGTATCCGCGAGGGGCAACGACAGCGCGGCCACGGCCTGATCGCCCGCCGTACAACCATCATCGAGTATTTCCGGACTGTGGTCCATTTCTTGCTATTCTATCGATACGGACCGCAGTCCGTCTAATTTTTCCCCTTCTTCCACAAAGGAGCATCCCATGTCAGCCTCAGCAGTCGCCACCTCCGCCACACAGCTTCCGGTCGGAACCTGGACGCTTGACCCCACGCACTCCTCGGCCAGCTTCGCCGTCAAACACATGGGCGTCGCGACGTTCCGCGGCCACTTTGACGACTTCGACGCCAGCCTCACCGTCGAGCCGGACGGCGCCGCGCAGCTGGTCGGCAGCGTCCGCGCCGACTCGGTCTCCGTCAAGGACGAGAACCTCAAGGCCCACCTCGGCGCGCCGGACTTCTTCGACTCCGAGCGTTACCCGGAGCTGCGATTTCACTCGACCGATCTGCTCCGCGACGGCGACCAGCTCGACGCTCGAGGGCGAGCTGACGATCAAGGACCAGACGCACCCCATCCAGGCGCAGGGAACGATCACCGACGCCGTCGAGACGCTCGGCGGCGCAGTCAAGGTCGGTGTCAACCTCGAGACGACGATCGACCGCACGAAGTTCGGCCTCGAGTGGAACGCCCCGCTTCCCAAAGGGGGCTTCGCGTTGGCGAACGACGTCAAGCTGACGATCGAGCTCGAGCTCGCGCGGGCAGAGGCCTAGTCATGAAGGTGCTCGGCATATCGGGCTCGCTGCGCCGCGACTCGCACAACAAGCGCCTGCTCGGCGCCGCGGCGCGGCTGCTCGTGCCCCGGGCCGAGCTCGTGCTGTTCGACGGGCTGAAGGCGATCCCGCCCTACGACGAGGACGACGAGCACGCCCCCGACGAGGCGGTGGAGCGATGGCGCGCGGCGATCGCCGAGGCCGACGCGCTGCTGTTCGCCACGCCCGAGTACAACCACTCGATCCCCGGGCAGCTCAAGAACGCCATCGATTGGGCCTCCCGCCCCCCGGCGACCGCGGCGCTGGCCAACAAGCCGGCCGCGGTCGTCGGGGCGAGCACGGGCATGTTCGGGGCCGTGTGGGCACAGGCGGAGCTGCGCAAGGCGCTCGGCGGCGCGGGCGCCCGCGTGGTCGATCGCGAACTCCCAATCGGGCTGGCCGATGAGGCTTTCGCTTCAGACGGCTCGCTGGTCGACCACGAGCAGGCACACGAGCTCGACACGATCCTCACGCAGCTGCTCGACGAGGCTGCGGCCGACCGCCGGCTGGTTGGATCGGGCGCATCGGGCGCATAGGATTGCTCGGTGCCCGACGCACCGAAGCAACCGTCGCCGCAGGAGCCACTGGGCGGGGGCTGTCTGTGCGGCGCGGTGCGCTACCAGATCACCGAGACGCTGACGCTGGCCCGCTACTGCCACTGCACGCGCTGTCAGCGCCGCACCGGCACGGGCTCCTCGGCGAACGCGCTCGTGCCCCGCTCGGGCTTTAGGCTGCTCAGCGGCGCCTCTGAGCTGCGCGCCTTCGAGCCTCCCGCGCCCGGCGTACCCAAGCTGTTCTGCTCGACGTGCGGCTCTGCGGTGTTCAGCGGCGATCCATTCGCCGACGAGCAGGTGGTCGTACGAATGGGCACGTTCGATCGCGACCCCGGAGCGAGGCCGCAGTACAGGCAGTTCGTCGCCTACGCAGCCGCGTGGGAGCCGATCCCCGACGACGGGCTGCCGCGCTACGACGAGAAGCCCTGATCGGTGAAAGACCGCTCGGGGAGCGCTCGGCCCCGGCCGGAGCTGGGCGAGAGCAGTCCTGCATCCCCGCCAGGCGGCCGCAGGGGTCCTCTACGGTTAACCGCGTGGGGCAACCCGTGCAACCAGCGCAGACGCGCGCTCAGCGCCTGCTCTCGCTCGTCGCGCACCTGCGCTCGGGCGACTCCGGGCTGCTCGGCGAAGGGGCACGCTTCCTGTTTGCCGGAGGCGTGGTCCTGGTCGTCTACGTGACGACCACGATCGTGCTCTCAGACGTCGCCGGGCTGCACTTCCAGATCGCGTTGGCGATCGGCTTCGCGCTGGCGCTGCTGGTCCAGTTCACCCTCTACCGACGCTTTGTATGGGGTCATCACGAGGAGTTCGCCCTGCGCGCGCACCATCAGCTCGGGCGCTACCTGACGATCGCCGCCGTGGGATACGGCCTGACCGCGCTGGCCACGGCCGTGCTGCCAAAAGCCCTCGGAATCCCGACCGACGTCGTCTACCTGGGGACCGTCGTGGCGCTGCCGATCATCAATTTCACGGTCTCGCGCCACGGCGTCTTTCACCCCGGTGGCACCGACAAGACCCAGGGACCAGACGAGCCCCAGGCCACCTCAGGGGACCCCGAGCAGGTCGTGGGAACGCGCAGCTAGACCAGGACCGCGGACACTATACCCGGAGGCCACGCGCCCTCGCGGGCGGCCGGCCTCCGGGCATATGCAAAGCGGATCAGCCGTTCAGGCGCTTCTTCAGCGCGCTCGCCGGCGAGAATTTCGCCGCCTTGCTCGCCGCAATCTGAATCGTCGCACCGGTGGACGGGTTGCGACCCTGCCGGGCTGCTCGGTGGCTGACGCTGAACTTTCCGAAGCCAGCAAGCGCAACCTCACCCCCAGCGGCCAGCTCGTCGGAGACGACCTCGATCGCGGTCTCCAGCATCTGCCGGGCTTGGCTTGCGGCCACTCCGTTGCGCTTGGCCACCTGCTCAGCCAGCTCGTTCTTGGTCATGCCACTCCCTTCTTGAGTGTCGTTGCTGTCAGCAGGCTAACCGTTGGTGAGGACGGCGAGACCCCAAAACACGGGGTTTGCGCGTCAGAGAAGCCCTAATTTCCGGGGAACTTGAGCGGCGGGCCGGTCACGAGCGAGCCGCTGACGGCCCGTTGGGCCTCGACAGGCGCCGTGGACGTCTGCGGCCGGCCGGCGGCGCACAGCGCCCATACGGTCGCGATCCACGCCCCGCAGGCCAATGCCACGTGCACCCAGACGAGCTCTGTGGGCAGGTGCGTCTCGTATTGATCGAGCCCGACGGCCCCCTGCAGCGCGAGCAACACGCACATCACCGTCAGCGAGCGCTGGAGCATCGCGTCGGCCGAGCGCCGTCGCGCTAGCCACCACACGACCACGGCCGCGAGACTGAACACGAGCGCGATCTCGGCGTGACGATGGATCACGAAATCCATCGTGCCGCGACCGTCGAAATCCAGCCGATTGATCTTCTGACCGGGCGATCCACCGGCGTGCGGACCGGCCGCCGTCGCGGCGGTCCCGGCGAAGATCGTCAGCGCCCCAAGCGCGACGAGCGCGCGCACCGACCAGACCAGCGTGCGATCTCCCGCGTGCGCGTGCGCGGCGGCCCGCGCGCCCTCGCCACCCGGCACTTCGCGGCGCGCGCCCACGGCGCGCCAAACGAGCACCACCGCGGCGACCAGGATCAGCATCGACAGCGCGAAGTGGCCCATCACCCAGCCGTAGTCAAGCGCTCCTTTGACCGTGAAGCCGCCGAGCACCGCCTGGCCGACGACGCCGAGCGGCAGCAGCCCCGAGCAGCCACACCAGATCGCGCCTGTAGGGGCGCCGGCGCAGCGCCGCGACCCACGCGAGGCCGGCGGCGATCGACACGGGCGCGGTGAGCACGCGGTTTGAGAACTCGATCACCGCGTGGGAGTTCAGCGGCGGATACACGTTGCCGTAGCACTTCGGCCAGGTCGGGCAGCCAAGGCCCGAGCCCGTGAGGCGCACGGCGGCGCCGGTGAGCACGATCACGGTCAGCGCGATGAGCGCGGCGTAGGCGAAGTACACGTACTGCTGGGCGGTGACCGTGTAGCCGTTGGTGCGCTCGCGCAGGCGCTCTAGACGTGCCGACATCTGCCTAAGGATGCCACTCGAACGGCAGCTCGCCCGCCATTTGCGCCAGCGACGGGGCGTTCGCGTCGCGATCTGAGACGATCAGCTCGCCGGCGCGCAGCGGCCACTGGATCCCGATCTCGGGGTCATCGAATGCGATCCCGCGCTCGAGCGCCGGGTCGTAGTAGGCCGACTGGCGATAGATCACGTCGGCGCTGTCGCTGAGCACGCAGAACCCGTGGGCGAAGCCGACGGGCACATACACCTCGCGCAGGCTCTCGTCGTCGAGCGCCACCGCGTCCCACTCGCCGTAGGTCGGCGACCCGCGGCGCAGGTCGACCGCCACGTCGAGGATCTCTCCCCGCGCGCAGCGCACGAGCTTGGCCGCACCCGCGCCGACGTGGAAGTGCAGGCCCCGCACCACGCCGCGCGCCGAGCGCGAGTGGTTGTCCTGCACGAAGCGCTCCCCGTCTGGCATCCCCAGCTCGGCGTGCCACTGCTCGCGGTAGGTCTCGCTGAAGAAACCGCGCTCGTCACGGTTGACGGTCGGCTCGATCACCACCAGTCCGGCCAGACGGGTCGCCAGCACACGCACGGCCGCGCAGCTTAGCGGGCTCCCAGCAGCCTATATTTGCCTCGGATGCCAGCGCAATCGCAGATGAGGCCCTCGCTTCACGCCGTCGCCTCGCCGCCCTCGCGCACCGACTGGGGGCCTGGGCCCGTCAACCCTCGCCTACACGCGGGCGAAGTTCACGTCTGGCGTGTCGATCTGGATGCTCGCAGCGAGCGTGCCACCGAGCTCCTCAGCCAGGCAGAGCGAGGCCGCGCGGCACGCATGCGCGATCCGCGCGCGCGGGGGCGATGGGTGCGCGCGCACGCGGTCCTGAGGACGCTGCTCGGCCACTACACCGAAACGCACCCGCTGCAGCTGCACCTCGCGAGCAACGCGCACGGCAAGCCGCAGCTGGCTGGGGAGCTGGGCGCGGGAGAACCCCGCTTCAGCCTCTCTCACTCGGGCGCGCTCGCGCTGTGCGCATTCGCGGCGGACGAGGAGATCGGCGTCGACGTCGAGCTCGCCCGCCGCCCACGAGACGAGGTCTCGCTGGCGGCGCGCACGTTCGGGCCGGCCGAGGCCCAGCGTCTGCTGCAGCTGCACCCCGAGCGGCGCACGAGCGAGTTCCTGCGCCTGTGGACCCGCTACGAGGCGCTGCTGAAGTGCGCGGGCACGGGGATCGGGCGCGCGCAGCAGCCCGCGCCGGGGGACAGGCCGTGGATCGCCGAGCTCGATCTTGGAGGGCGTGCCGCCGGGGCGGTAGCGCTCAGCGCAATACCGCGCAGGCTGCTGTGCCTGCAGTGGCCCGGCCGGGCGCGCTCGTAGATCTTCACGGTGATCGTCTGCGTCACGGTCTTGCCCGCGACGGCAACGCTCAGCGTGGCGTGCGTGCCGCTGCGGTACTTGCGCACCAACCTGAGCACCCGTTCGCTCACGCGAATCGGCACGTGCGCCGTCCTTTTCGCCGGGATCGTGAATCGCTTGCTGCCGAAGGACGCGCGCCGGGCACGGCTGGCGCCCGGTTCGACCAGTTCCGCCAGCCCGCTGCACGGCGTCGCCAGCCTGCAGAAGATCGCCACGGAGACGATGCGCGCATGGTTGACTCCGTCGGTCTGCGGACCGACCTTCACCGGCGTGCCCGGCGCGGGTGGGATGAAGACGCCGTGCGTGCCACCGCACCCGGTCAACGCTTCGCGCCCGGTGCCAAGCGTTGCCTGCAGCATCAGCTCCGCGCCTTCAGTGGAGGCGAATCCGTCCATCGGCGAGACTTCAGAGGGGGAAAGGACCGCGCCGTTGCCGGTGCCGTTTCCCTTGATGAACGAGTCCACGGTGGCGCCGGCCGCCGCGCCGAGCACCTCGTAGGGAACGCCGCTTCGGTAGAACGGTTCGACGAATCCGCCCTCGTCGTTGAGACCCACGTAGTCGCCCTTGCCCACGCACAGGCCGAACGGTTCGTATGTCGTCACGGTCCAACCGCTCGCGCCGCCTTCCCCGCACACGGGGACGTTGTAGGGCTGGGAGCTGAGGTTGACCTTCACGCCACCACCCGGCAGCGGCGACAGAGACTGAAAATGAATCTGCGTGAGCGGCTCCGGGCCGCCATTGGCGCGCTGGGCGCAGCCCTCCAACCTGACTCGCACGGCCTGACCGGCGGCCGGCGCGCCCGCAGAGCCGCCGGGCACCGACGTGTTCCATAACGCCGTGTCGGCCCCGAAATGAGACGTGTGCACGCTTCCGCTCGGATCTTCCGCCGTGGGCGGGACGGCGGTGTTCGTGCCCTGGTAGCGGAGGTTTTCGGAGGTGTTGAGCGTGGCGGCAACCGACAGCGAGCCGCCGAACGTCGTGGCGGCGCTCGCGCCGGCCGACGCCAACAGCGCGACGAGAAGTGCCGCGGCAAGCGCAAATCCGAGCAACCACCCGGTCAAGCTGCTGGTCTTCCGTGACCGTTGCATCGCGTTTTACATCGGTCGGCCGAGCAACGACCCTGACGCCGGCGCGGACGCCTCGACGAACGTCGGAGACAACACCGGGCGTGTGTCCAATCTCCCCAAATAAACGGCCACCCGGCCGCGCAGCCACCTGCGTGCGCAGGACCGGCGACCGGCGGCCGCTCGTGGCCGCGGCGACGACGAGCGGCGATCGTTCCGATCACCTCCCGCGGTCTGACCGAGCAGGAGGCGATCCGGGGACCTTGGCATGGAAAATGCGATGGCGAAACATAAGGAAGTTCGCGCTGATGACAACCGCCACGGTCGCGAGGTACACGACCTCGACGGGCACTCCGAGCACGCTTGGCAACAGCAGCGTCGACGCAGCGGTCACCCCGTATTGCACCCCTGCGACCGCCAGATATCGACCGGCCTGCTGGTGCATCGGCAGCGCGAACTCCTCGTGGTGAACCCACACGAACGTCCGCTGCAGTGTGAAATGCACACTCAGCCCCACGCCCAGCCCGATTGCAAGGGCTGCCTGAAAGGGAACCCCGACGATGTCGGCCAGCGCCAACGTCGTCGCCAGATAGACGAGCGCGACGGTCCCTCCCGCAAGCCCAAACCGGAGCCCTTGGCCGAGGAGACCCAATCTTGGCGAGCGCAGCGTGCGCAGCGCCGAGGCGGTCACCCGCCCGGCCGATGTGGGCGCACGCTTGATGAAGGAGGACCGCGGTTGCATTTCCCAGCTAGCGCAGGCGGCCGTAGAGCCGCTCACATAGCTCCGTGACGGCTCGCGCCTCGGCCATCGTAGCCGGATGAACCGGCGTCTCTCGGGGCACGCCCGTCCGCCACACCTCCACCACAGCGCCAAGCTCCTCGCGCAGGCTGACGTTCTCCGCGCCGAAGTCGTCGGTCTCCTCAGTCTCGCGCTGGCTCACAGCGCCCGGTCGACTCCACGCCCACCTGCGCCCGATCGCCAGCCGCATATCCCCGTACGTGCCACCGCGCCCCTCAGCGATCGCGTAGCCCTCCTCGCCCATTGCTTCGACACGAAACGTGTTGACCCAGCGGATGTGCGACACCCGTACGGTAACCAGGAGCTGATCCAGCCGAAACGTCGCAACCAGGTCCTCCTCGATGCCCGTGCGCCAAAAGCCGCGAGTCGCCTGGATATCCGAGCATTCAACACCAGGCGCCATCAAGAGCATCAGATCGAGCAGGTGAACGCCCGGGTCCAACAGCACACCGCCGCCGGCCCGCGCCGGATCCAACTTCCAGCCCTCATCGGACTTCGGGTGACCGCCATGCCCGAGAAACAGGTCAACGTTCCGAAGGCGACCCAGCTGTCTCACCGACAAGATCTCGAGCATCCTGCGAATGGCCGGCAGAAAGCGGTAGTTGTAGCCGACGAAGCTCGGCTTGGTCAGGGAGGCCGCCATCCGTTCGAGATGGCCGGCCTGGACGGCGGTAACCCCCAGCGGCTTCTCGATGAGCACCGGCTTTCCCGCCCGCAGCACGGCGGCCGCCAGGTCGCCGGAAAGATCGTGCGGAACCGCGATGATGGCCGCGTCGTAGGCGTCGCCGTCGACCTCGCTCAAGTCTTTGTGGTGCGACACTCCGGAGTCCTCGAGCGGCTCGGGAGCGGCGGGATCGACGGTGCCCGCCAAGCATGCGTCGGGCAGCGTCGCTATTGCCTCGATGCGCTGGCGTCCGATGAGCCCGCAGCCCACGACCAGGACGCGCAGCCTGTCGGATCCGTCGCTCACGAGCCGTCGCGGCGATGGCGGGGCACGCTCATCGCCTGGCCTGCCGGTGAGCCTCGCGAATGTTCGCTTCGATGGAGTCGATCAACGCCTCGCGGGAGCCGTGCCGACACACCCACCCCCTGGCAGCGAGCTTTTCGCTGTTGAAGCGCACGATCGGCACGTCGCCCTTCCATCCGCGACTCCCTCCGGAGTAGTCATACTGCACACCCTGCAAGCCCATACGACTCACCACCTCGTCCGCGATCTCGGTGACGGTGATGTAGTCGCCCGTTCCGGCGTTGAACACCTCGAAGCCTGCGGGCTCCTGGTCGCTCAGCAGCAACATCGCAGCCACCACGTCGCTCACGTGAATGTAGGACTTGCTCTGCGTTCCGTCTCCCAGGATGCGCAACCGAGTCGGGTCGTCGACGAGGCGTCGTACGAAGTCATAGGTGACCCCGTGGGTCTGATTCGCCCCGACGACGTTCGCGAAGCGAAACACAACCGCGTCGATCCCGAACATGTGCGAATAGGCCGCAAGCAACGCCTCACAGGCGAGCTTGCTCGCTCCATACGTCGACACGGGGACTAGCGGTCCAAACGCCTCATCGACCTCCTCTGTCCCACGGTCGCCGTAAACCCCCGAGCCCGAGGCATAGACGATCCGCGGCACCGCATTGACCCGCATCGCATCGACCACGTTGTTGGTCAGATACGTTCCCTGCCAGAAATCGATCGTGGGCTCGCTGACCGCGCGCGCAATGTCTGGGTTTGCGGCGAAGTGGAACACCTGCGAGCAGCCCGCCATCGCGCTCGTGACAGCCTCCGCATCCTGAAGGTCGGCCACAACGAGCGCCAGCCGATCGTCGTCGAGCACGTCGGCGAGGTGTCCTTCCTCGCCAGAGGAGAGGTTGTCGAACACAACGACTGCCTCGCCCGCCCGTCGCAACAGCTCACGCACGAGGTGGCTACCGATGAAGCCCGCGCCGCCCGCTACAAACGTGCGCCTCACCGGCGCGCGGTTTCCCAACTAAGCCCGACGTGGATGCCGCCGGATGCCGCGCGACCGCTAGACGGGCGAGCCATACCCGAGCGTCCTGCCGGCTTCCCGGGCAACCTCGGGCCGATCACTCGCGGATGTGTGGCCGGCGCGCGGCTCATACGCCACGGCGAACATCTGCGTTCCCCACCGGGATCGTGGCAGGCTGAGCGTGAGCAAGGGCGTGAACGCAAGCATCGCGATCCTCGCCGGCAAGGTCAGGCGACCGTCGCTGGCGAGGACGTCGTTGATCACTCGGTCTCCGCGGGTGAGCACAAACCACCGGTACACGTTGAAGAACGGAAAGCCCGCCCCTCCCACCATCGCCGCCACCAGGCCGGCATCCTCGAGCGTCTGCCTCAGCAGCTCCGGGGTGTAGTGACGACGATGCCCGATGTGGCGATCGAAGGCGGATATGGAGCCACCGGGCACCGTGACCACGAGCCGGGCCCCAGGCCGAAGGTAGTGGCGGGCGTTGCGCAGCAAGGCCACCGGATCGTCGACGTGCTCGAGGACCTCAGAGCATGCGGCATGCGTGCCCCAGCCGGCAAAACGCTCCTCGGGCGCATCCTCCAGCTCGAGGTTGGCCTGGACGAACTGGACTCCCGGCACCTTCTCCTTGGCGAGCTCGACGCCTCGAGCGCTCAGCTCAAGGCCCAGAAGTTCGGCACCCGGCCAGCGGTTGCGCGCGTCGTGCAGAAGGTCACCTGGCCCGCTACCGAAGTCCACGACGCGCTGCGGCGTCTCCCTTCGCTCCAGCAGCCGCAATGTCAGCCAACGGCGATAGATCTGGGCTGGACTGAACTCAGCCGCGGCCGCGTAGTCCTCCCAGTGGGCCTCCCAGTCGTCACGGTCGATCTGCTCCTCGGTCATCTCTTGAAGCCTATTTGTTGGCGCTGACAACGGCATGCACGCACCTGACGGTCACATGGACGCCGCATGCCCTAGGACACCGGAGTCCGCGCATCGCCCAGAGACCGCAGAAAGCGATCGGCCTCGCGAAGAGACGCTGGCGTTCCGATCTCAAAGAATCGCTCTGACGCCTCATACCCGCACAGCTGCCGCTCGTCAGCCAGCCGCTGATAGAGAACGGCCAGGTCAGTGGACCGCTCGTCGACGCTGTCCAGGGCGTGCTCGGTCAACCCGCCAAGACCGAAGTCGATCCACTGCATGTCGGGGCTCGGGCGATACTTGTCGTAGCGCTCGACGAGGCCGTCGCGTAGGAGAGCGTTGGACGTGTCCCACCTGCCCTCATTCTTGAGCACGGTCATCAGGCCGGCTCGTCGGCTGTTGGTCCAAGCATCGACCGCGCCGCGATAGTCGATCCGCAAATACGTGTCGCCATAGAGGACCAGGAAGCGCTGTCCCAGCATCGGCAACGCTCGGCGGATCGCGCCCAGGGTCCCCGCCGCGCCGGGTCCATCGTAGCTGTAGTCGATGCGCATGCCGAACTGCTCGCGGCCGATTCGGCGCTCGATCAGCTCACCGAGATAGCCGACGGCCAGAACGATCTGGGCGGCGCCATGCGCCTTCAGCAGACGGAGCTGGTGGATCAGGAACGGCTCTCCAGCGACTGACAGCAAGGGCTTTGGGACCTGCTGCACGAGATCACCGAGCCTGGTGCCCTTGCCTCCCGCCAGGATGCAAACAGGCGGAAGCTCATCTCTCATACTCACACCCGACGGTGTGTGCGGAACGGTTAGCCTCGACGCCGTAGCTCGACTCGATGATGAACTTCGGCCGCTGGCGGGTCTCATCGTAGATGCGCCCGACGTACTCCCCCATCACCCCCAGCGACAACAGTTGAATTCCGCTGAAGAAGGCAACCACGATGACTATCGTCGGGTTGCCGACCGGGAAGGCCACGCCGCCAAGCTTGAGTCCGAGGTACACGAGCGCAAACACAAACGCGAGGCCGGAGATGGCGGTTCCAACCATCGAGATGAGCTGAAGCGGATAGCGCGAGAAGCCGACGACCCCATTGAGGCCGATCAGCAGTGACCCCCAGAATCGGTTGTACTTGCTCTTGCCAGCGGTGCGCGGATCGCGGTCACAGAGGATGCTCGTCTGCCGAAAGCCGACGAGACCGACCAGACCCCGCAAGAACCCGTGGCTCTCCTTGAGGGCCACGACGTTGTTGACAACACGACTGCTCATCAGGCGAAAATCACCGGTATTCGGTGGAATCTCGACCTCGGCTATGCGCTTGATCACCCGGTAGCCAACCGCGGCGACAATGCGCTTTGGAATCGTCTCGCCGGCGCGGCTCCGTCGCTGCGCATACACGACGTCGTAACCCTCCCGCCAGAGAGCGACCATGTCGACGATCAGCTCCGGGGGATCCTGCAGGTCGCAGTCGATCACAACAACAGCGTCCCCGGACGAGGCTTCCATCCCGGCGAGAATGGCCATCGGCTGGCCAAAGCGGCGAGAGAAGCGCAGCATCTTCACGCGAGCATCGGCCTCCCGCAACTCGAGGATCATCTCCTCGGTGCGGTCGGTCGACGGATCGACGCTGAAGATCAGCTCCCAATCCATATCCAGGGCATCCATCACCGTGGTGAGCCGCTGATATACGGCCGCGATGTTCTCCTCCTCGTTGTAGGCCGGAATCACGATGCTCAAGAGGCCATCGCCGCCAGCCTGGGCCGCCCCCAACACGCCGGTCATCCGTCGCCTTGGGGAATGGCGCTAAAGAACATGTCGTCGATCCGCCGCAACGTCGCCAAATCAGGGTGCTCGGACAGTCTCTGCGAGAAGCTCGCCTCACGCCAAGGATCCCACTGGGCCGAGATGAGCCTGCCGGTGAAAGACGGACCCTGATCGTCCTCCAACAGAGTACACGCGAGCTCGGCGGCCTCGCTGGCCGGGACACCTCCCTGCTCCAGCTCTCGAAGCGTGCGCTCGAAGTAGCGTGCGCCCACGACCTCCGGTCCGGCCGTCAGCGTGCTCTTGTGTATGTCCGTGGCGACGAACCCGGGGGCGATGCAGTTGATCCGGATCCCGGCCTGCTCCAGCTCTGGAGCCATGTTCTCCGTGAGCCGGGCGACTGCCGCCTTCGAGGCCGCGTAGGCGTCAAAGCGCGGCAAGGGGGCGGTCGCTCCCCCACCGCTGAAGGTGACCACCGACCCACGGCTGGCTCGCAGCCCTGGCAGGCAGGCTTGAATGGCCGACAGCGTGCCCATCACGTTGACTTCAAGAGTTCGTCGGAACGCCGCAGCGTCGTAGCTACCCACGGGCCCGATCGGATCGAGGATGGCCGCCGCACAGACGAGGCCGCGGACGTCTTCAAACTCCGAGCCGAGGCGCTCCCAGCCACGCTCGTCGGCGACATCGAGCATCAGCGTCCGATGGCCCGCGCCCGCGAGCTCCGCACAGGTCCGCTCGAGATCGGACCCGCCACGTGCCATCAGGGTCACACTCCACCCTCGGTCTGCGAGAGCGCGTGCGACGGCTCGCCCGATGCCCTTGGACCCCCCCGTGACCAGCGCGCGCCTACTCATCGCACGCCCCAATCGGCTCAGCGCCCGTGAGGTGCGCTCGGCTCACGCGTACTCGCTGGAGTGAGCGCCACCGAACTCGAAGTCGAACGCGAGCTCGGGGGCTCCCACCGCCGCCATCGCCTGGCGAGTGTCCTCTGGGCGGCGCGCGAAGACCAGCAAAAATCCACCCCCGCCCGCTCCAACGAGCTTGCCGCCGAGCGCGCCGCTGCGCCGCGCAAGCGTGTAGAGCATGTCGATGCGCTCGTTGGTCATCCCCGCCGAGCGCTGGCGCTTGTGTCTCCAGTGCTCGTCCATGAGTTCGGCATACCCTTCGAGATCACCATCCAACAGCAGGTCTCTGCTGCGCAGGCCGAGTTCCTTGGTCTGGTGAAGATTCTCAAGCATCTCGTTCTCGCCGGCCTTTGAGCGCGTGTCCTGATCGGCGAGCAGCTTTGATGCCGAGCGAGCCTCTCCGGTGTAGAAGAGGAGCATCTGATCGCGCAGCTGCCTGAGCACACTCGGCGCCAGCTCAAGGGACTCGACGCTCACGGTTCCGTCGGTGTCAAACGTGTAGGTGCAGATACCGCCGTGCGCTGAGACATACGGATCCTGCTTGCCCACGGGCTCGCCGAGCGCGTCAATCTCGATCTCACACGCCGCCTCCGCGAGATCCCCGGGAGAGATGGCCATACGCCGGGCATGGGCCAATCCCTTCAGCAGGCACACCGTATAGGCGCCCGATGAGCCCATACCCGTTCCGGCCGGTACGTCCGCGACCGATGCTATCTCGAGCGGATCGCCCCGCCAGTGCCGTAGCAGCACCTCACGCAGGATCGGGTGCCGAATCTCACTGATCTCGTCCACCTCCTCCAGCTCGGTGTACTTCATTCGATAGCGTCGCTGGAACACCGTGTGAGTGAGCATGTACACGTACTTGTCGATCGCCCCAGACACGAGAAAGCCACCATAATCACGGTAATAGGAAGGTAGATCGGTACCTCCCCCGCCGAGGGAGATTCGCAACGGCGCCCGACTGAAGATCATGCTCATCGGTGGCACATCCTTATGCAGGGTGATTCCAAACACCAGGCGCCGGAGTCGATCATCTGAGCTCTCCCGAGGAAGTCTTGAAGGTGGGGGGACAACGAGGAACGGTGCGTGAGAACGACTCGCATCCGTTACAACGTGAAACCTGCGGCTACGGCGTCACCGTGAAACATCTTCACCGTATCAAGCGAGTACTGCTCCAGGTTCTTGCCGAGCGAGTCGAGCTTCTTGAGCAGATCCGGCGTGATCGTGATGATGTGGCAGCCGACCTGGTCAGCCTGCACCAGATTCAAGATCTCGCGCGGGGATGCCCAGATCAGTTCTGAACGCGGCGCCTGCACCATGATGTCGACCGAGCGGCTCATTATCGGCATAGGGTCGATTCCCGCGTCGGCTATCCGTCCGGCGAACACCGAGATGTAGGATGGAGCACCGTCCTTCACGGCTGAGGTGATCAATTCCACCTGCGCAGTTGTGAAAAGCGCTGTGACATTAACCTTCACGCCAGCCTCTGAGAGATCTCGCACGAGCGGCGCCATGGACTGGCCCTTGGTCGTGGTGACCGGGATCTTCACGTACACGTTGTTGCCCCAGGAGGAGATGATGCGTGCCTGACGTCGCATTTCCTCCACGTCGTCGGCGACAACCTCGAACGAGATCGGGTGCTCGGTGATGCGCTCGAGCAGGCGCCTGGCGAACTCGGCGTAGTCGGTGAGCCCAGCCTTCCACATGAGCGTCGGGTTGGTGGTGAAGCCGGAGATCCTCGGATCGGCCGCCAGCTTCAGTATCCCGTCTAGGTCTGCTCCGTCCGCGAAGATGCTTGTGGAGATCTGATCGAGCACGGCCGCCTCCAATCGAGCTGTCAAGATACCAGTCGCGACGTTCGAGCAAGCACAAGGTTAACGGGTGCGCCAGTCAAGTATCTGCTCCACGGCATGAGGAAGGTCCACCGCCGTCAGGTCGGGACTCGCCCCGCCGTTGCGCTTGTGGCTGCTTCCAGGATATGCGATCAACGCGGTGCGGGTGCCTGCAGCCCGTCCCGCCTCGACATCGGTATCGGTGTCGCCGAGCGTCCACGAGCATGTCCTATGGATTTCAAGCGCCTGGGCTGCATCCAACAGCATGCCCGGGGCCGGCTTGCGACAGGAACAGCGGCCGGACAGCTCCTGCACCACGCCCTCGGGGTGGTGCAGGCATAGACGCCATGCATCGAACACGACTCCCTCGCTTTCGAGCAACGCGAGGAGTCGCTGATGAACCTCGATCAGGCTCTCCACCGTGGCCGTGCCCTTGGCGGCGGCCGGCTGGTTGGAGACGCACACCAGCGCGAAGCCCGCGTCGGCGAGGGCCCGCGCTGCGCCGGCCACGCCCGGCAGCAACGTCACATCGTCCGGGCGAAGCGGAGACTCTGGGAGCCCGGAGAGCGGATCGCGCACCGCATGGTTGAGCACGCCGTCGCGGTCGAGGAAGACGGCGGGCGAAGCTCGACGCGATGTCTCGTCAGCCGTCCAGGCGAGCGGACCACGGCCAGCTTCCGGCCGTGCCCGCGCCGTCACGCCTTTGCGCGCGCCGTCAGGGACTCCCAATGCCCCTGTCGGACGGCGAGCCGCGGGTGCGAGACCAGCCCATGCCACACCACGGCCTGCAGCGACTCCACAAGGGGAGTTCGAAGGTCCTTGGGCGCATCGACCAAGATCGAGACGTCGGCAAGCTCCGCAAGCGTCCCACCCGGCGCTCCGGCCACACCGTAGATTGCGGCGCCGAGATCGCGCGCCGCCTCCATCGCCGCGACGAGGTTGGGTGAGACGTTGTGCTCTCGCGAACCCCCGCCCACGGAGAAAACGAGCAGGGCGTCTCGGGCCGAGAGGTGAGAGATCTCCAGCCAAGCGCTGAACGAGGTCTCCCAGCCATCGTCGTTGGTGCGAGCGGTGAGCTCTGACACATTGTCGGTCGGGGCGTAGCTCTCCAGCGCGCACAGCTTGCGAAAGTCGTTGACGGCGTGCGATGCGTGGCCGGCGCCCCCGCCGACGCCGAGCACGAACAGCCGCCCGCGGCGGGATCTCACCGCCTCCAGGCCGACCGCCATCGCGTCGAGGCCGTCCGCAGGCAGCGACGAAACGAGCTCTGCCGCAGCCGCAAGGTACCTGGAGCTGTGCTCGTCAGACCCCATCCAGGCGACAGTCTGTCAGGTCCCGAGCGGGCGGGGTCAGTCTGGGTCATGTCGTAAGGACTCAGGGGCCCGAGCGCGGCTCGATCGCGAGCAAGCTCAGGTGGGCCGACGCGAGGCGGAGATCCGGCGGATCGAGCCTGATCGCCTTGTCGAACCGCAGTTCGACGCGCCTGGGCGCGCTCGATGGCGCAATCGCCACGCCAAGGTTCAGCCGACCGGGCGTGGTTGCGCGCGCAGCAATCTGACGTCCATCGAGCAGCACCCGGACAGACCCACCTGCCCCAGCGGGAACTTCACCCCGCACCACGAGTTCGGCCGCCGGGCCGCCCGACAATCTCACGTCGCTGCTTTGGCCCACCCAGCCATCCTCGTAGATGCCGGAATATTCGAGCGCCGGATTTTCCAGATCGGCCGGGAAGCTTCGCAGCGCGGCAGGGGGACGAAGACCTTCGTACTGCTGGGCGCTCACGAGCGAGACGTCCTTCACGTACGTCGTGAGGTAGCGCGGATCCGTGGGGACCGAGCGCCCGTAGAGGCCCTGCAACCCGGAGCGGACGATCTTCGGAAGCTTTCCCGGCTCGCCCATATCGAGCAGGACATATGGAGTACCGGCGATCACCTGAGGCGCCAGAGGCGCCGAGAAGACCCGCGCGGACCCGCGTCCCTGCAGCGGCAGCCGCGACCGCGCTGATCCGACGACCGCGGCCGGTGGCAGCAGGTTCGAGCCATTGTGATCGAAGGTATCGGTGACTTCCAGGACCAGCCGCTCGCCAGGAGTCGCCCCCAAGACTTGAAAGAGCGCGTAGCGTCCGAAACCGGCCATCGTGCGCTCGGGCGCGAACGGATCTGGCTGCGGCTGGTAGAAGCTCACGTTTCGCCTAACAACCGGCAGATAGAAGCTTTCCCCCAGAGCCGAGTTGACGAACGCGAGGATGTCGCGCGGCGCCTCACAGGACATCGTGACCAGATCCGGCGAACCGCTCGGCAACGAGTAGCGATTGAACGGAAGCTCGCCTGGACCAGGAATCGCGAGCTCGCACCGCCCGGATCTGACGCTGGCGGTGGCGCTCGTGTCCTCCTGGAAGGGGTCGAGCCCCAGATCCGGCGCGCGCAGGTCGAACGAGGTTTGCTTCCAGGGCAGCGTGCGTAGCGCGGCCGCTGCTCGTGCGTGGCTGGCACCTGTGAGTTCGCTGACCCATTTCTCCACGAAGGCGGAGAAGCTGTCTCGACTCAGGAAGTAGACCGGGCGTTCGTCTGCGCTCGCCGCCTCGAGCTTGATGAGAACAGGGTTCTCGGTGACCGCGACCATCGGACCCCGATCGCGGCGGACGGCGGCCGAGAAGGCCGGGATCAGGTCTCGCGCAGAGAGGTTGGGCACGTTCTCAGGATCGGTGCTTTCCCTGACGTAGGCGCGCTGGCGCGGCAGCGCCGCGAGCACAAGCAGAACCAGTAGCGCCCCTGCCATCAACTGGAGCACTCGGCGCTGAGAGCCGGACAGCCAGATGGCGACCGCGGCGGCCAGGAACGGCTGCACGTACATCGATAGCTTGAAGAGGCCGAAGTCCCCGCCCTGCAGCGCCAGAAGCGCCGCCAGAAGCACGGACACCACCAGTACGATCGCCGCCCCCACCCCGCGTCGGGCGCTGAGCAAACTGGCGATCAGCCCAACGCCGAGCAGCATCGCCGCCAGCGCGATGCTGAGGTTCAGATGCGAGGTTCCGGGCCCGGGGGGAAGCGTCTGCAACCCGACGACGCCAGGCAGGGCGCTGGGGACGAGCGCGTAGCCGAACAACGGAGGGTAGGTGCCCGCGGAGAGGCCGTGCTGCGACTGGACCCGTAGAAAGCTGAGCTCGGTGAAGAAGTAGCTGTTGAGCAGCACGATCGCGATCGCTGCAGCAGGCAGCCACAATCGGATCAGCGCCGCCCTACCGAGCCGCCTTCGCGTCGCGAGGACAACTAGGTAGACGAGGTAGACGAGACCGATCTCGGGCACGAGCTCCAGGTAGCCGAGCATGAGGCCGGCCGCCAGGATGCCGATTGGCACGAGCTCTGCGACGCTTGCGCCTTTCCCTCGGTGAAGCTCCGGGCGCAACAGCAGCGCCAGCAACGCAGCCATCACTCCCAGGCCCAGAACTTGAGCGAGCAGCTGTTGGGTGACGCCATAGCTCGCAAGTGGCGAGAGCAGGAACAGGCCGGCTGCCAGCGGCGCCGCCCACCACGGCCTCTCGACCTGCATCGCCAACGCCGCGACGGCGCTTGCCAGGCAAAGATCGAAGGCAACGATGACCGGCATGAACACCTCATACGGAAGGGGTCCGGCGAGTCGTGACGCAAAGGCGAGCAGGATGTCGCTGCCGGGACGCGCGCCCACGTGGTGCAGATAGGCGAGCGCCGCGGCGTAGCCGCGGCCTTGCGACAGGCCTGCGACGTCGGGAGGTGAGAGCAGTCCATGTCTGAGAAGGGCCTGCGCCGAGAGAACGTAGTTGCCCATGTCGTCGTTTCCATTGCCCAGCCAACGAAAGCCGAGTGAGAACATGGGCCACGCGGTCAGCAGGATTCCTGCCACACACACGGCGATCACCGCGAGCGCGCCGGGATGAAGCCGCGGACGGCGGACAGAGATGACGACCAGCGAGACGATCGGCAGGACGATCGCGATTGGAACCGCCGTGCGCTCGATCGCGACGCCCGCCTCGCTGAACACGAAGAGCGCGATCATCGTCAGGCACGCGCCTAGAGTCGGCGCGACGAGCAGGACGCGAAGCTCTGAGGTGTCTGCTCGCACGAGCGCCAGCAGCGCCAGGCCGATCAGTGCCCAGCCTGCAAACAGCCCGAGGGCTAGGAGTAGCGGACCCACCCGTCTAGCGGAGGGGCCTGCGAAGGAAGGACCGGCGCATCGCGCGCCAGCTTATTGGGCGCGACCGAGGGCCCGGGCCGGGGGCGCGGCACGACAGGTGCGGGAGCGCCCCCTGGCCGAGGAGAGCGTGCTGTCGTGCAAGAGCAGCCGTCGCAGCCCGTCCGAGCACCGCCGCTAGCATGGCGGCACATGGACCTCTATGGCCAGGACGCCGAGTCCCAGCTGCTCAGCGCTCTGCTGCAGCACCTCGACGAGCGCACCCTGATCGACGTCGGAGCCGAGCGGGGCAGCCTGGCCAGTGACCTGCTGGCGGCGGGCGCGACGACGCTTCACGTAATCGACCCCCACCCCGATAACGCCCGCGCCCTGCGCGAGCGGTTCGATCGGGACCCGCGGGCGACCGTTCACGAGCTGGCCCTGAGCGATCACGATGGCACGGCCGAGCTGCACGTCTCGCAAAGCCCGGACGGAACGCCGTTGCCGTTTGGTCACACACTTTTGGAGCGATCGAACACCGACGAGATCGAGTGGGGGGAGTCGATCACGGTCCCCGGCGATCGCTAGCATCGCTGATCGCCGCCGGCGAGATCCCTGCGACCACAGGCATCCTCAAGATCGACACCGAGGGCCACGACCTCGCCGTGGTGCGGGGAATGGGCGACATCAAGGCCGACGTCGTGATGGTCGAGCACTGGACCGAGCTGCCCCACGGCCTGGGAGCCTGCCCTTGGACAACCGAGGAGATGGTCGGTTCACTGAAAATGCGGGGCTTCGGCCATTTCGCCTTCGTGGTCCATCGCGACGACCTGGTCACCATGAAGTGGGACGACGGCGAGGTCGAGCGTGGTGCGATGGGAAATCTCGTCTTTCTCCACGACCGCGTGGTCGGGCGGCTGATGCCAGATCTGCTCGAATGCGCCGGAGCACTCGCCGAGGGAGCGGTTCGCGTAGGGCGCGAGTACCGCGACGCGGCGCGCGAGCGCGAAACGCTCGTGGGAGAGCTCAAGCGCGTAGCGGACGAGCGCTTGGAGCTGATCGACAAGCTCAAGACGGCCGCGGAGGATCGCCTGCGCGATCTCGAGATCACGACTCAGCAGCTACGCGAGCGCAATGCCGAGCTCGAGTCGCTCCGCCATCAGCGCGCCTGAAGTCCCGAGCTCGCCATCACGCTGTCACATGAGCGTCGCGAGCGCTCACTCGGGGCCCGGTCGGCCCAGCCCCGTCAACCGGCTCTGGCAGCCTCGCCCACACCCATGTGCTCGCGAAACCACTCCACCGTCTTGCCGAGACCGTCCTCGAAGGACGTGGATGCTTCGAAGCCGAACTTTTCGACCGCCCTGGTCGTGTCCAGGACACGTCGCGGCTGACCGTCGGGCTTGCTCGTGTCCCAGTTGATGTCGCCGTTGAAGTCGGTGACCTGCGCGATCAGCTCGACGAGGTCGCGGATCGTGATCTCCTTGCCGACGCCGATGTTCACCGGCTCGGGACCATCGAAACGCTCGGTGGCCGACACGATGGCCTCCGCACAGTCGTCCACGTAGAGGAACTCTCGTGAAGCGCTTCCGCTGCCCCAGCATGTGATGCTCGACTTGCCGGACACGCGCGCCTCCTCGCACTTTCGTATGAGCGCCGGGATCACGTGGCTGGACCGCGGGTCGAAGTTGTCGCGCGGACCGTACAGGTTCGTCGGCATCAGGAAGATCCCCGGGAACTCGTACTGTTCGCGGTAGGCGCCGAGCATCACGAGCAGCGCCTTCTTTGCGATCCCGTATGGAGCATTGGTCTCCTCGGGATAACCGTCCCACAGGCTCTCCTCCGAGAACGGGACGGGCGTGATCTTGGGATATGAGCACACCGTCCCGACCTGCACGAGCTTCTGCACGCCGGCGAGTCGCGCCTGCTCGATCACGTGCAGCCCCATGGCCATGTTCGCGTAGAAGAAACGGCCCGGGTTGTCACGGTTGGCGCCGATCCCGCCCACCTCGGCGGCGAGGTGAAGCACGACGTCCGGGCGCGCGGCGCTGAACAGCCTGGCCACCGCCGCTTCGTCGGTCAGGTCGTACTCGGCGCGCCTGGGAACCTGTATGTCAGCAACGCCGCGCTCCTCGAGCAGTCGGCAGATCGGCGAACCGAGAAAGCCTGCTCCGCCGGTCACCAGCACGCGCTTGCCAATGAGGCTCAGGTCGGCCACGCCGCCACCCGAGCATCGCGAGCAGACACCATATTTCGATCATATCTCAGCGTGCCGCCGCGCCCGATCCGCGGTGGCCGGCCGCGCACGCGAGCAGCTACAGTATCGCCAGTGAGGAGCCATGAGCAGCGGTATCTCGCTGACGTCCTGGCGGACTATCGCGAGCAGCTTGAGGCCGCCCGGAACGACCTCGACCCCGCGCTGGACGATCAAGGTCAGCCCGCGAACCCGATCTGTGCCCGCCTCGTCCTGATCGAGGGACGGATGCTCGAGATCCAGCACTTCCTCGAGAACGACCTGCAGAACGTCAAACGCCAGGAACGCCTGCATCCGCTCCGCCGGCTCAAAGAGCTGCTGAGACCGCGCCTGGGGATCCTCAGCCACCATCCTCCGGTGCCGCTCGTCGTTCCCACGAGCTATTTCACGACCGATGCGCCCGATCCCGCGCCGACGATCTCGATCGCCACGCCGTCCTTCAACCAGGGGCATTTTCTGGAGCGGACGCTCTACAGCGTCGTCAACCAGAACTATCCGGCCCTCGAGTACGTCGTTCAGGACGGTGGCTCGACAGACGAAACGACCGACGTGCTCAAGCGATTCGACGGCTCGCTCACGCGCTGGGCCTCAGAACCCGACGGCGGCCAGGGCGACGCGATCAACCGAGGGTTCGCCCACACCTCCGGCGAGATCATGGCCTACCTGAACTCCGACGACCTGCTGCTGCCGGGGTCGCTCGCGTACGTCGCCCGCTACTTCGCCGCGCACCCCGACGTCGACGTCGTCTATGGCCACCGCGTGATGATCGACGAAAACGACGGCCAGATCGGCAGCATGGTGCTGCCGCGCCACGACGACGATGAGCTCGCGCTTCTGGACTTCGTACCGCAGGAGACCCTCTTCTGGCGGCGCAGCCTGGGAGGCAGCCGGCGGCCAGATCGATCCCGATCTGCGCTTCGCCGTCGACTGGGACCTGCTGCTGCGGATGCGCGAGAGCGGCGCGAAGATGGTTCGCCTGCCACGCTTCCTTGGCGCGTTTCGCGTGCACGACGAGCAGAAGACCTCCGCCTGGTATGACGAGTGCCTGATCGAGTGCGACGCGCTGCGCCAGCGGGTGCACGGCCGCGCGATCTCCCACGACGAGGCGGTCGCTCGCGCGACGCCCTACATGCGCCGCCACGTCCCCTACCACCTCTGGTACCGCTTCAAGGAGCGCCTGCCGCTGCGCCGCCAGCCCGTGCGCACGCTGCCGCTGGAGCCGCGGTTTCGTGCGCCGAAGAAGGACGGGAAGCCGGCCCATTCCGGTGAGGAGGCCGAGCCGCGCGAGCCCGGCCAGGCACAGCAGCCACAGCGAGTGCCGGTCAGCTCGGGCTAGCCGCGCCAGGTTCCTCGCCCGTCGCGCCGTGCGCGCCCGGCGCATCGCCAGCGCCGCCGCCACGTCCCAGCAGGGCAAATGGCGAGAGCGCAAGCGCGCCCAGACCCCCGCGAGCCGCCACGCGCATCAGCCCGCGCTGCTGTGCGGGGCTCAGCAGGCCGCCGCGGTCGATCAGCGGCAGGCCGCTCGCAACCCGCGCGTGTAGATCGTGGTAGGCATCCTGGTAGTCCTGCGCGATCGTTTTGAGCTTCCCGGCGTCTTCGTCGAGCTTGACGATGTAGCCCTCGCGGTCGAGCTCCTGCCAGACCCGCGGGGCCGCCTCGGCCGCCGGCGCCCTCACGGCATGCTCATAGACGGCGAGGAGCTTATCGGCCACGGCAGCCCAGGTCGGCACGCTCAGCGCGCGCAGCTGGGCCAGGTGGCGCTCGCGCTGGGGCCCGTCGCCGAGCAGCGGCAGGACCGCCTCGGCGCTCGCCGCAGCATCCCACTGCAGCAGCGTCGCGGCGTCGCCGGCGATCTCGCTCAGCGAAGCCTGGGCGGCGAACAGACAGGGAAGCCCCTCTCTGGCCGCCTCCAGGGGCAGCAGGCCGAAGCCCTCGTAGACGGTCGGATAGAGCAGCGCGGATACATTGCGATACAGCCACCTCTTGCGCGGCTCATCCACCGGCCCGAGGTCCACGACATGCTCGGCCAGCTCGCTGTCGGCCTCCAGCAGCTCGCGCTCGCGCGCTCGCGAGGAGCCGAACGGCACGTGCGTGCCCGCGAGCACGAGGCGCCCGGTCCAGCCTCGGCGACGTAGCGCGCCCAGCAGCTCGATCGCGAAGGGACGATTCTTGTGCGCGTAGTCGGCGCCCAGACAGAGCAGCAGGGCTTCGCCCGGCGCAAGCCCCTCGGGGGCGCCTCCGGTGAGCTGAAGCGCTCGAGCTCATCGGCGCCGATGCCCACCACATGCGTGCGCCCCTCCGCACACCAGGTCCTCGGCCAGCGCGTCGCGCCGGGCATGCTCGGAGAAGAAGACGACCTGATCGGCCCCGGCCAGCGCCATCCGTGTCGTGCGCCTGTAGGCCCGCCAGGCGTGAGATCTCTCGATGGTAGGAGGGGTTGTGGTAGGCGATCAGGTCCTGCTGTCCGATCACGACCCGCTCGCCGACCAGGCGCAGCAGCGCGAGATCATCGGTTGTGAACGACCTGCTGGGGACGGTGCACCACGTCGCTCATCCGTGGCCCGTCGAGCCGCCTCTTCATATGTGAGCAGCTCGACCCCGAGATCGGCGAGCGCCTCGCGGCCCGTAGCGGAGAGATCGCGCGGTGCCACGCCGCACGCGCACGGCGATGTTCCCGGCGCTCGAAGCGCCGTCGACCAGGTCGATGATGTAGGTCTGCGTGCCGCCGGCCGTCGCCGTGAGCGCGCGCCCGTCGATCGTCAGCGACAGCCCGCGCAGGGCCTCCGCGCCCGACCCCCACGGCTCGGTGCAGGCGCCCGCGCTCGTCGCCTGCGAGCGTCTCCTGGATCGGCCCGCCGCAGCCGGACGCGGGCGACTCATCCCCACCGGCGACGAGCACATCGTCGGCCAGCACGTGAAGCATCCCGGCGTAGATCGCCCGCGCGGCCAGCTCCTCGAGCGCCGCGGGCAGCTCGAGCTTCTCGTTCAGGGCTCCGAGCAGCTCGAACGTGCTGCGCCGGACATAGGCGCAGCCAGGACCGATCGCAGCGGTCCGCGGATACAGTCTCAGCCCGCGCTCGCGCACGAGCGCCGCATCCCGTTCGCCGTCCTCATCGGGCTCCGGCGCCTGGCCCTCACCGAACAGCGCGAGCGCCCCGCGGGCGATCGACAGCGGCGATGCGCTCGCGACGGTCGAGTCGCTGACAGCGGCGGCGCGAAGCCGGCCCAGCCAGCCGGCATACACCCGGATCCCCGGCGTCACGAGCGCGACGTCGGCCGGCGCGGTGATGAGCAGCGCGGCGTTCAGCGCCTGCGTCTGCGTGAGCGGCGCCTGTAGCGCCAGGCCGAACAGCCGGGCCGCCGCGGGCTCGGCGTCGAGCGCCTTTCCGATCCGCCGCACCCGGTCCGCCGGTCCCGCGATCAGGATCGGCGTCTGCGCGTCGCTCTGCCCGAGCACGCTGCGAGCGGTCGCCAGCGCATCCCCGTCAGGGCCCCCCGGGCGAGCGCCCGATGCGAGCACGATGCACACGACCGTCGAGCCTCGCTCGAGCTCGAGCGCCTCTGCGCCGGTGACCTCGATCAGCATATGTGGCGTCTCAGAGTATCTGCCGGTCAGACGACGGCGACTGTCGCCGCCGCGCTGCCGGGAGCGACGGAGGGTGCCCACGGTACCCTTGCGCCGATGCCTCGAGCCGGTCAGCAGCGCCTCGCCTCCGATCGTCGTCGAGTCGGTCAGCAAGACCTTCCGCGTGCCCGAGGAGCGTGCGCACACGCTCAAGGAGCGCGCGCTGCATCCGCTGCGCCGCACCCGCCACCAGACCTTCCCGGCGCTGCACGACATCACCTTCGACGTTCGCGCCGGGCGAGTTCTTCGGGATCGCCGGGCGCAACGGCAGCGGCAAGAGCACGCTGCTGAAGTGCCTGGCCGGGATCTACGGCGTCGACAGCGGCCAGATCTGGATGAACGGGCGCCTGTCGACCTTCATCGAGCTCGGCGTGGGCTTCAACCAGGATCTCGCGGCGCGCGACAACGTCGTGCTCAACGGGATCATGATGGGCCTCTCCCCGCGCGAGGCGCGCCGGCGCGCTACGACGCGGTGATCGACTTCGCCGAACTGCGCGAGTTCGAGGAGCTGAAGCTCAAGAACTACTCCTCGGGCATGCACGTGCGGCTGGCCTTCTCGGTCGCGATCCAGGTCGACGCCGACATCCTGCTCGTCGACGAGGTGCTCGCGGTCGGCGACGCCGCCTTCGCGCAGAAGTGCTTCGACGTCTTCAACCGCATGCGCGACGAGGGGCGCACGATCGTGTTCGTAACCCACGACATGGGTGCGCTGAACCGCTTCTGCCACCGCGCGCTGCTGCTCGAGCGCGGCGCGATGGTCCACCTCGGCGAGCCCCACGAGGTCGGCCGACCGCTACCTGGAGATCAACTTCGGCCGCGACCCGGCGAGGCAGTGGCAAGGACGGCGACGGGCGCTGGGCGACGGCGACGCGCGCGTCGTCGAGGCCTGGGTCGAGGACGAGCACCGGCGAGCGCCAGCCATCGGTCGCCCAGGGCCAGCGGATCACGCTCAAGGCGCTCGTCAGCTTCATGGTCGACGTCGAAGACCCGGTGGCCAGCCTGTACGTGCTCAACGAAGACCACGTCGCGATCGTCGTCGCGACGACCGCCCGCGAGCACGAGCGCAGCGGCAGCTTTCGCGCAGGCGAGGAGGTGCTGTTCTCGTTCTCGTTCGAGAACGTGCTCGCTCCCGGCCGCTACAGCCCGCTCTTCACGCTCGCCCACCGCGGCACCGGCCTGGACCTGATGGACCGCTTCGAGGGCGCTTCTCGTTCGTCGTCACGGGCGCGGCGGCGCTCGGCGGGGCTGGTCGACCTGCCCGTCCAGGTGGGCGTCGAGCGCGCAGCGCCTCGACGCAGGGCTGCTCGCACCGAGGCGGTCGCCGGCTTGAGCTCACCAGCCGTCGGCCTACGAGGGCCTCGGCCGCCCGATCAAGGGCCCGCGCGCGCTGACCGACGACTGGTCGCGCTTCTGGCACCTGACCTACAACATCGCGCGCAACGAATTCAAGCTGCGCTTCTTCGGCTCGGCGCTCGGCTACGTGTGGCAGCTGATGCGCCCGCTGCTGCTGTTCGGCGTGCTGTACGTGTTCTTCGTCCTGATCTCACACGTCGACAGCGCCAACCGCGCCGGCGAGCAGCTACTACGGCGCCCAGCTGCTCGGGTCGATCGTGCTGTTCACGTTCTTCAGCGAAGCCACCGCCGGCGCCGTGCGCAGCGTCGTGGACCGCGAGAACCTGGTCCGCAAGATCCAGTTCCCGCGGATGGTGATCCCGCTGTCGATCGTGCTGCTCGGCGCTCGTTCAACCTGGCGCTGAACCTGGTCGTCGTGCTGATCTTCGCGCTGCTGGCTAGGCGTCACGCCGATGCTCAGCTGGCTCGAGCTGCCGCTGATCCTGGCGATGCTGGTCGTCTTCTCCACGGGCATCGCGATGCTGCTGTCGGCCCTGTTCGTGAGCCTCCGCGACATCCAGCCGATCTGGGAAGTGTCTCAGCCAGATCCTGTTCTACTGCTCGCCGGTGATCATCCCCGTCGAAACGGTGCGCGAAAAGCTGCTGCGCCGCGAGCCACAGCGGTCCTGGATGCGAAGCTGTTCCACATCTACATGCTCAACCCGCTGGCGGTCATCTTCCAGCAGTTCCGCCACGCGATGATCAACCACGCGACGCTCAGCGCCGGAGCAGCGCTCGGCAGCTGGGCGGCGCTGCTGGCGCCGCTCGCGATCGTGGTCGCGATCTTCGTGCTCGGCTTCTGGGTGTTCAACCGCTCGGCGCCGCTGGTCGCCGAGAACCTCTAGTCGGCCGCTACGGGGACCGCTTCGCCTGTAGTCAGCCGCTATCGGGACGCTGTCGCGAACTGCCGCTGCGCCTGCTCGGGCGTGCGCGGCAGGCGCGCCGGGGCCACGCCGCGGCGGCGGTCGCTCGGCTCGCGCAGGCCGGCGGCCAGTGAGCGCAGCAGGCGCTCGGGCGGCGCCATCCGCTCGTGGCGCCCGACGTAGCGCGCGCGGCTTGGTGGCGATCATGTTCATCGACACGCCACCGCCGACGTTGTTCAGCCAGGCCAGATAGACGCGCCGCGCGGGCCGACTGCGCCGCAGCGCGGAAGGCGAAGCGGCCGCGCAGGTTGCGCGAGCGCGGCCGGCAGCCCGCGCGTCGGCGGTGAGCTCGGCGTCGCCGAAGAAGGCGCGGTAGTGGGGCTCGGTCACCTCCGTCAGGAAGCCGGCGCGCGTCGCCTCCCAGCGGTAGCGGAGCGCCCAGTGGGCGTGCTCGTAGCCCTCGTACTGCTCCACCCCCTCGACGTTGCACCCCGTGCGGGTCGCGCAGCGTCTTGAGCGTCTCGTTGACCATCAGCAGGCGCCCGCCCGGGCGCAGCACGCGGAAGATCTCCGCGAACGTGCGGCGCAGGCCCGCCGGGTCGTTGTGGTGCAGTACCTCGCAGCAGTAGACGTAGTCGACGCTGCTCGAGGCCAGCGGGATCGCAGTCCATCGAGCCGAGCACGCGCTCGAAGAACACGTGACCGTCCTCGAGGAAGTAGTCGGCCGTGTACAGCCCCTGCAGCTCGGCGGTGGCGATGTCGAGCGCGATCGCGCGCAGTCCCCGCTCGGCGAAGTGGTTGGCGGCCCAGCAGGTGTTCGAGCCGACGTCCAGGACCTGCTCTGGCCGGCGCGGAAAGGAACCGTGGTCAGCAGCTGGTGCATCGAGCGCGCCTGCACGTACCAGTAGCCGTGCTCGAGGTTCGGGCAGCGCCAGCACCGTCTCGCGGTCTCCAGCCCTGGCCGCGCATCTGCTCGGCGAAGCGCTCCAGCCCGGCGGCCTCGGCGACGATGTGCGCCGGCGGCGTCGTGCAGCAGCTCGGGAACGCCGCGGTGGACCGCGAACTCGCGCGCGCAGGCGCGGCAGCGCAACGGCCCTCGCGCACCTCGCGCTCGTCGCTGTCCTCGACGCACAGCGTGAGCGTGTGCTCGCGCCGCAGGCCGGGCAGCGCAGCGCCCGGCGAACTCAGCCTTCATGCTCGCTCCTCAGACGCTCAGCGCTCGGCCGGCTGCTCGTCGCGAAGACCGCCGCCGCTGCCCCTCGCGCTGTCGGCGCCGCGTCGCTCGACGCCCTCGCCGTCGAGCACCAGCTGCTCGCGGGCGGGCCGACCCCTTCCAGGAAGCCCTCGAGCGCGTCGATCCGCAGCTCCCACGCGTAGTCCTTGGCCGTCTCGATGCCGGCGCGCGCCGAGCCGCTCGCGCAGCCGCGGATCCCGAGCAGCCGCGCCAGCGCGGCGCTCACAGACGCCGGCCTCGGGCTCGGGCATCAGGCAGTTGTCGCCGTCGACGCAGAAGTCGCGGTTGCCGTGGGCGTCGGTGCACACGACCGCGCCACCCGTCGCCATCGACTCGAGCGGCGGCAGCGCGAAGCCCTCGTGGGTGGAGGTCTGGATGAACACCGTGGCCTCGTTGAACAGCTCGTTCACCCGCTCGTCGCTGGGCGACTCGACGTAGGCGATCCCCGTCCTCCTGCCGCCAGCTCGGGCTCGATCCCGAACAGGCACAGCTCGGGCGCGGCCCCCGGGCGTGCGCTCGGCCAGCCCGCGCCAGGCGTCGATCGTCAGGGGCAGGTTCTTCAGCGGGTTGGTGCGCCCGAGCGCGAGCACCATGTCGTCGCGGCGCTCGGTGCCTCGGCAGCGCGCGGAACGTCTCGAGGTCGATCCCGGGCGGGATCAGCTCCGCGTCGAGGCCCAGCTCGCGCAGGCGCTCGCGGTTCCAGGAGGAGATCGTCATGTAGTGGAACTCCGGGCGGTAGGAGTCGAGCACGGCGTGGCGCACCGACTCGTCGTCGGGGTAGTAGGAGGTCTCGATGTCCTGCACGAAGTACACGGGTATGCCGCGCACGCACGCTCGCCAGCCACACCGGCGCGGCGGTGTTCCACCAGGTGGCGACCTTGATCGCGTCCAGCTGGGCGAGCTCCGCGACCAGTTCCTCGTAGAACTCGAAGCTGTGCACGGGCGCGCGCAGCTCAAACCACTCGGGCGGTCGCCGAGCGTGTACAGCGCCACCTCGTGGCCGCGCTCGAGCGAGCCGGTTGAGGTGCTCGAAGATGTCGCGATGACCGCCGCCGATGCCGGTGTCCTCGGTCACGTAGACGACCCGCAGCCTCCCCTCGGGCGTGCGCACCTCGCGCGCGTTCAAAGAACTCGCCCCACGCTCCCAGAAGACCCGCTGGGAGGCGCGCTCGCGCTCGCCGACCTCGGTGCCGCGCGTGACCGACTCGTGGTGGTAGAGGCTCGCGGCCGGGAAGTAGATCACGCGCAAGCCCGCCTGCCAGGCGCGCAGGCACCAGTCGACGTCCTCGTAGGCCATCGGGTAGCGCTCGTCGAGCAGCCCGACCTCGCTCGATCACCTCGCGCGCGACGTACATGCACGCGCCCGTCACCGCGAGCACCGGGCCCGGCGATGCCCGGCCGGCCCCCAGTTCTCGGGCTTGAAGCGGTAGCGGTGGTCGAACCACTCGGGCGCGCCGAGGTTGCGGACCGTGCCGGCGAACTGGATGCGCCCGTCGGGATACAGCAGCCGGGCGCCGACGATCCCGACGTCGTCCTCCTTGGCGGCGCGCGTACTGCAGGCACGCCAGCCAGCCCGGTCGCGCGCCTCGATGTCGGAGTTCAGCACGACCACGTCGCGGTCTGGCTCGGTGGCGCGCAGGCCGCGATTGACGTTGGCGGCGAAGCCGGGGTTCTGCTCGCCCGCGATCACACCTCGATCCCGGCGATCCGCGCCAGCGCCGCCAGTGCTCGGCGCCGCTGCGCGTCGTCGGCGACGATGATGCGCGCCATCTCCCGCGGGACCGTCGCTGTGGATGCTTGGCGACGAGCTTCGCGACCTGCTCGGCGTCGCGATAGCTCGGGATCACGATGTCCACCGGCTTGCCGTGCTCGCGATACCAGGCGAGCGCACTGCGGTAGGCGTCATGGCCGGTGACGTCGAGCGCAGGCCAGCCAGCGGCGCAGCGGGGTGAAGCGCAGCGGGAACGTGAGCACGCGGAACAGCAGCGTGCGCCAGCCCAGGTAGTGGTAGGTGAGGTAGATCCGACGTCTGCAGGCCGCGCCAGCGGGCCGCGCATGGACGCCGTCGAGGGCCGTCCCGGCTATCGTCCGAGGCGGTCGCCGATCGGGGGCCTCGGCGGCTTTGCGGCGTGTTGTCTGTGTCCTGTCGTTGGTCGCTCACCCGACGCGCGTCTCCTCTTTTGGATCATCCAGGGGACCTCGCCGCGGGCATCCAGCTCGAGCGGCTCAAAGCCCGCCCGCCCCTCGAGCGACAGCCGTCGGCACAGGGCGGCCGGGAGCCGGTCCGCGCGCGAGCCGAGCAGCGCACCGGCCAGGCGCACGACATGGTGACGGCGATGTCCAGCGAGTGTCGCGCGACGCGCCTCGGCGGACGCGCCCGCTGCGTGCGAGCTCACGCCGGGCGTATCCGAGCTCGCCGCGCAGCTGCCGAGCGACGCTCGCCGGCGAGCCCGGCTCGCGCCAGCCGTAGACCTCGCGCAGGCCCCGCCACTCGTCAAAGCAGCGGCGCAGCTGCTGCGAGCGCCGTGTAGTCGTGGGAGTGCAGAACGGCAGCTCCGGGCACGAAGGCCTTCGCATAGCCGGCACGCAGCATGTCGATCGCGAGCACGCGGTCCTCCGCGTAGGAGACCTCGCGAAACGGCACCTGCAGCCAGGCCGCTCGCGGAACGCACGCGTTGGCGTCGGTGAAGAACCCTCGCGCTCCGAGCATCGCCTGAACCGGCAGCCCGGGCTCGGCGGGCCCGGCCGCGCTCCTGCGCCGACAGCCGATCGACGCGCGGCCGGCCATCGGGTGAGAGCGAGGCGAACCAGCGCTCGAGCTCCATCCGCACCGCCGGCGAGGCGCTGCGGGCGCGGGACGTAGGGGCCGTAGGCGATGCGCCACGTCCCGCGCGAGCGCAAAGCCGCCCAGCAGCGCCTCCAGCCAGTGCTCGTCCGCAGGCTCGGCGTCCTGGGTCAGCAGCGCGACGTGCTCGCCGCGCGGCTTCCATCAAGCAGGTTGCGGGTGCCGCCGTGGCTGAACTGATCCGGCGGCGATCTCGATCACCCGCGCGCCGTGCTCGCGAGCCGCTCGCACCGAGCCGTCGTGCGAGCCCGAGTCGCACACGAGCAGCTCGTGGACCACCGTCTGGCGCGCCAGCGCGCGCAGCGTGCGGCGCAGCATGCGTGCCGCCATTCAACACCGGGATCGCGACCGTCACCTCGCTCATGTGTAGTAGCGCGCAATCGCGAGTCCCTGCGCGAAGACCTCGTGGCCGAACGCGAGCACGACGAGCGCGGCGCCGATCGCCGGCCCCCAGCGCCGGCCTCCCGACGCGAACCGCCAGCGCGGCGATCGCCGCATACAGCCCCAGCAGCGGCAGCAGATAGCGCGCCTGCTCAAATCGCCCGCCGCTGATGACCAGTTCACGGTAGGACTCGACGCCGATCTCCACGCATCAGCGCGACCGACGACCGTCGCGTACACGGCGAGCTCACCGAGGCGCCTGCGCAGCGCGCGCCGGCCGCGCACGAGCTCTGCGATCGCCAGCACGCACACCGCCGCCGCGACGATGCGCGCGAAGTCGAACACCCACTCGGGGAACGTGAAGTCGAGCCATCCGAACGTGCCGAAGAAACCCTTGAACCACGTTTCCCACAGCGGCGAGTAGCCGAACTGGTGCTGCATCCACAGAGGCGGCAGGAACAGCTGCCAGATGTGGCTGAGCTCTTCGCGGCGGCTGAACGCGCGCCCCGCGGTTCCCTGCACGCTGCTCACGGCCGGCGGGAGCGACGCACGGTGCCAGACGAGGCGGTCGAGCGCGATGAAGACGACCACCGGTACCGCGACTGCCGCGACCGCCCACGCCGCGCCGCGCAACGCCCGCGCACGATCGCCCTCCCAGGCGCTCGCTGTGAGCAGGACGAGCGCGAGCGCGACGGCAGGCACGAAGGCGAGCATCGTCAACTTGGCGAGCAGCCCGACGGCCAGGAAGGCGCCCATCAGCGCCCCGCTGCCGGGCGACAGCCCTCGCCGAAACGCACGGGCGATCGCCCACAGCACGCCGGCCGAAGCGAGATAGAGCAGATCGTCGTTGTTCACGCCGCCGGACATGAAGCCGAACAGCGGCTGGAACGCAACGAGCAGCGCGCCGGACGTCCAGGCCCATGGCCGCCCGGGCAGAAGCTCGGTGAGGAACAGGTAGACGAGCATCACCGTCACGGCTCCCATGAGCGCCGAGACCAGTCGCATCGCGCTCAGTTTGCTCAGCAGGCTCGCGCCCGCGAGCTTGTAGGGAACGGCCTCGACCGCGTAGTAGAGAGGCGGGTTGTTCGTCGCGGTCAGCGCGTCGCCGCTGCCGCGTCCTGACAGCGGCCGCGAGGCCGTCGCTTCGACCGACTTCCTGCTGGGCCTGGGAGAACAGGAAGGGATCGTTGCCCTTGCCGGCGATCCCATACGTGAGCAGCGCTCCGAGCATCGCGTCCTCGCGTGGCGAGAGCGGGCCCTCGGGCGAGATCTGATGCGGCAGCGTGCCGCGTTCTGCGATCTGCGCCACGTAGGCGTAGTGCGCGTTCTCGTCAGGCACCTGAAACGGCGGCGTGATGAGCGACCACGCCAGGCCACACGCGAGCGCCACGAGAGCACAGAGCACCGCCGCCTTTGGAGGACGAAGCCTCGCCATGGCCCGCGCGGAGGAGCTCCGCCACCGGGCGTCGGGCAACCGTGTCATGCCGGTTCCCGCAGGAGCGCCCAGCCGGCGAACGCGGCGGCAATCAGCATCAGCGCAAGCACTCCCGCCGCCGCCCAGTGGCGTACGAGATCGGACTTGCCCAGCGAGAAGCGGTGGACGATCGTGGGCGTGAGCGCCAGCCAGGATTCGCGCCCGGGCCGCAGGTATTCGATCCGCAGGCGTCCCGGGAACGTCTGGCCGGCGACCGTGATCTGAAAGCCCTGCGCGGGGAGTTCGCCTCCGAAGGCGATCGTCTGGGCGCCGACGTTGCGCAGGCAGACTTCGCCCGAGCTCTCGCGCGCCAAGCGCGCGAGCGGGATGCGGACCAAGCCGCGGCTCCACCCGGGCGCCAGCCTGCCTTCGCTGAGCGCCCCCGAGGGTCCACCGAGGCGTGCCTGCAGCGGCGGACCCGCAGCACCGCGGGGATCTGCGTCGATCCGCAGCGCGGCCGTGTCGGCGGGCAGCAGCTCGCCCGGCTGGCACAGCTGCTGCCCGGGCCCCAGCGAGATCGCGTAGCCGGTGTCGGTTGTCAGATCGGTCCCCGACCGCCGCGAGGCGTGGTCTGCGAGGATCACGAGCGACGTCACGAGCAGCGCCGCCAGACCGACCGCCAGCACGGCGCCGACGGCCGCCCGGCTGCGCGGGCCGGTCGCCGGCGATGGAGTCCCGGCGCCGGTGCCGGCGGCGCTCACGGGCGCACCACCTCGATCCAGTCCACCCGCTCGCCGCACAGCGCACGCCAGTCGGCGAGCGCAACCGTGCGCAGGCGCTCTGGCTCCTCGCGCTGGAGCCCGACCGCGCCGATCGTCCCGATGCTCCATTCGCCCGGCCCGAGATGCCTGTGCCCCGCGGGGCGCGTGACGCTGACCAGGTGGCGCCCAGGCGCGAGCTGCAGCGAGGCGGCCTGCAGCCACTGCCCGGGCGTGTTGGACCCCGACACCGAGCCGACGACGCGCCCGTCGACGTGAACGACGAGCGGGCGGGGGAAATCACCCTGCACCCACACGGCATAGCGCGCATCCGCGCGCACTGTGAGCTCGGAGCTCGCGTGGCCCGGCGC
Organism: uncultured Solirubrobacterales bacterium; assembly: GCA_963749385.1. Lineage (GTDB taxonomy): Bacteria > Actinomycetota > Thermoleophilia > Solirubrobacterales > Solirubrobacteraceae > Palsa-744. The sequence continues at coordinate 222,380 of CAVVMI010000009.1, read as the reverse complement.
GTTGGGCAGGACCGCGCCGGCCTGCGCGGGGTCACGTCCCCAGGCAAAGGTTCGATCGTCGGAATAGAGCGGTTCGAACCACGAGAATTCAGGCGCCACGGCAACGACGAGCTGCGCGCCGGCGGGGGCGCCCTTGATCAGATGCTCGACCGCGGCGCACGAGGCCACGTCCGCGGGCGAGTTGGGCTGCTGCTCGGGCAGATGGCGCAGCACCTGCGGCGATGGCGTGCGTCGCCAGGCGAGGTAGTAGCTGTTCTCATAGGCCAGCCGATAGTTGGCCGGAGGGCGGCTCGCCGCAGGGGAACGACGCGTGACGATGATCGGGTAGCCCTCGACAAACGACAGAAGCTCTTCGTCGAGGTCGAAGTAGTGGCCGTAGAAGTACTGCGGCTTGCGCAGCTGCACCTGCTGGGGAGTGAGCGCCTCGAAAGGTACGCTCACCCTCGCCGCGCGCGCGAAGTACTTGGCGTACTCCTCGAACTCGTTCCACAGTACGAGGCCCTGACCGGGGAAGTGATCCCCGACCTCGCGAATGGCTTCCATGCGCGCGGTCGGCGCGACACGGTCATAGCCGTAGGCGAGCAGGTCCGAGGCCAGGATCGCCAGCGCGAGCGCACCTGCCGCGCCGAGCGCCACCCACGACAGGCGCCCGCGCACCGCCGCCAGTCCCGCCAGCGCGGCGAGCACGACCGCCGGGCTGGCGATCGCCAGCAGCTTGCCCTGCGCATAGGGGCTGACCCGAGGGAACACCACGAGCAGCACAAGACCCATCGCGCCGACGACCAGGAGCAGGCCGGCGTCCTTTCTCCACAGACCCCAAATCACCCCGGGAAGCACGAGCGCCAGCAGCACGGCGGCCGAGAGCACGGTCAGCGCCGCGGCGGGCTCAGGGATCACCGGCAGGCGGTATTCGGCCGCCAGCCAGACACCGCTGACCTGGCTGAGCGGCAACGGCCGGAGCAGTTGCCCGAACTGTGTTGCGCCGACGCCCGTCGCCCCCTGTCCCGCTTGCGCCACGTGAAAGAAGGTCGACAGTGTCGTCAGCGACGGGACCGCCAGCAGCGCGCTCAGGCCGAGCGTCGCGGCGATCGGCCCGATCCAGCGCCAGCTGGGCACGATCCGTCTGACGAGCACGATGCTCAGCCCCGCGAGCGCGAGCATCGCGGCAAGGAAGGGTGCCGCCACCGCGTTGTAGGTCGCTAGCGATGCGGCGGCGCCGACGGCGAACAGTGCGCCCCCGGCATATGGCCGGTCCTGGGAGATCGCCTCGCGTGTCAGCGCCGCCGTCGCACACAGCACGGCGAGCAGTCCGATCTCCTTGATCCCCCCCTGCAGCGCGTACTGGTAGGTCAGGTTGGCCGACATCGCCACGAGACCGACGAGAGCCGCGCGCCGCGCGCTCAGAAAGCCGCGGGTGACCGTCGATAGCGAGACCGACGCGATCGCCGCCAGGCCCGCGATGTAGCCCTGGTAGAGCACGGCGGCCGGCGTGTCGGTGAGGCCGCTGAAGGTCCCCAACAGCGCCTGTGTCCCGAGCGGGTAGCCGTTGCTCAGATAGGAGCTGAGGAACTCGCGGTCACTGGTCTCGGGAATCCGCCCGAGAGTCGTCCCGAAGCCCTTGATGTGTTCGGCGAGCAGCATCTCGAACGAGGAGTCGTTGACGAAGTCATAGCCCGACCACGTCCAATGGCCATACGCGATGACCGGGAGCATGTAGAGCACGTAGACGAACAGGCCGGCGACCGCGGGCCAGCCCGGGTTCAGCCGGGCCGGCAGACCGTCGGTCGCGAACACGAGCCCGCCGATCGCCACGATCGCGAGCAGCGCGATCGCCACGGCGTCGCCCGCGCCCGCCGCATAGACCGGCAGCGTGAGCACGAAGGAGACGCACAGCCCGAGCGCCAGGACAAGCGCGTTGGGCAGTCGCAGCCCGAGCACGCGCTCGAGCGCGAGGCCGCACCCGAGGCAGCTGACCCACATGACGAGCGCAACCCCGATCACAGCCATGAGGTCGTAACGCACGGCTGCTAGCGAGCTCTCGTCTTCTTACGAATGGCGGCGCAGACCGAGAATCGACAGCAGGAAGGAGGAGAAAAAGATCTGGATGCCCACGATCACGAGCGTCGCCGCGACAACCGCCAGGTGTTCGTCTGCCAGCGAGCCGAAGCCGTGCGCGATCCAGGTGCCGACGATGACCCCACCCATCACGACGCCGATGAGCGCCACAGCGCCCCCGAGCAGGAGGCCGTGCTCGAGGCGAAAGCGCGCGCGCATGCGATCGAACCAGGGGTCTTTCTCGTTCATGAAGTAGGTGCCGTATGCGTGCGCGCACAGACCGAGCGCGAGCACCTGCGTACCGACGATCATCAGCAGCGCTCCGCCGATCAGCGCGTGCAGCCCCCAGGCGCGCCCGAAGAAGTCAAGGCCCGCGCCAACGAGCACGACGATCAGCGTCCCCAGGCCCGCGAGCAGCGCACCCGGAACGATGAACAGGTGAGTGGGGCTGTGCACGAGCAGAAAGCGCAGGTGCCGCCAGCCGTCGCGGAAGCTCGAGAGCTTGCTCTCGCCGCCGCGCGGGTGATATTCGATCGGGAACTCGGCGATCCTGAGGTTCTCCTTGGAGGCCCGGATCACCATCTCCGACGCGAACTCCATGCCGGTCGTGCGCAGCTCTAGTCGCGACAGCACGTCGCGGCGCAGCGCGCGCATCCCGCAATGGGCGTCCTTGATCCCGGTGCGGAAGAGCAGGTTGAGCAGCCCGGTGAGCATGGGGTTGCCCACGTAGCGGTGCAGCCAGGGCATCGCGCCGGGACGGATGTTGTCCATGCGGTCGCCGATCACCATCTCCGCGCCGCCTTCGAGCTCGGCGATGAAGCGGGGTATGTCGTTGAAGTCATACGTCAGATCCGCATCGGCCATCACGATGTAGGAGCCGCGTGAGGCTGCGAAGCCCGCCAGGTAGGCGCTGCCGTAGCCGCGCCTGCGTTCGACCACCACGCGCGCGCCCGCCTCCTCGGCCAGTCGCGCCGAGTCATCCTCGGAGTCGTTGTCGGCGACGACCACCTCGCCGGTCACGTCCATGCGCTTGAGCGCTTCCAGCGCCGCCTGGACGCAGGCGGTGATGTTCTCCGCCTCGTTCAGGCACGGGATCACGACCGACACCAGCGGCGCCGGCGTGAGCTCGGCGTCGTCGGCCGATGGAGTGCTTGTCTGGATGACTGTGCTCATCGTCCCAGGCTCGAGGCGACGCATCCGGCGTGCGCTCTGAGCATGCGGTTATAACGCTGCATCCGATGAAAAGGAGCGTTCTGGCCGGTGGCTCTGAAGCTCGATCCTACAAGACACGCCGGCCACAGACCGCTCGCGACCCGGGGCTGACAGCGTTCTCCCGCCGCCGATTCCGCCACCTGCGACATCCGGGGAGCCCGAGCGACGCCCTCGCGATGCGCCATGCTTGCGCCCTTGCGCGTGTGCGTCGTCTATGACTGCCTGTTCCCGTACACCGTCGGCGGAGCCGAGCGCTGGTATGCGAACCTCGCACGCCGCCTTGCCGGCGAGGGACATCAGGTCACCTACCTGACGCTGCGCCAGTGGGATCGCGCAGAGCGCGCGCAGCTGGATCCCCGCGTGCGCGTCCTGAGCGTCGGCCCGAGGATGGCGCTGTACACCGACAGCGGGCGACGGCGCATCCTGCCGCCTCTGGCATTCGGCGCCGGCGTGCTGTGGCACCTGCTGCGCCACGGCCGCCGCTATGACGTCGTCCACACGGCCTCCTTCCCCTACTTCTCGCTGCTGGCAGCCGGCATGACGCGCCGGCTCGGGCGCTTTGCCCTCGTCGTCGACTGGCACGAGGTGTGGAGTCGCGCCTACTGGAGGGAATACCTGGGCCCGGTGGGCGGTCCGGTGGGCCACGGCGTGCAGCTGCTGTGCGCGCGCATCGCCCAGCGCGCCTTCTGCTTCTCGCGCCTGCACGCAGAGCGCCTTCGCCGCGAGGGCCTGCGCGGGGAGGTGACGGTGCTGACCGGCGAGTACGCCGGCTCCCTGCAACCACCCGTCGCCCGGGCGGCCGAGCCGCTCGTGCTGTTCGCCGGGAGGATGATCCCCGAGAAGCGCGCCCCGCTGGGCGTCGCCGGCGTGGCCGCCGCGGCAGCTCGCGTCGATGGCCTGCGCGGTGTGTTCTTCGGCGATGGACCCGAGCGCGATCAGGTGCTTGCCGCGATCGAGCGCCTCGATGCGCGCAAGATGATCACGAGCCCTGGCTTCGTCGCGGCGGAGGAGATCGACTCGACCCTCACGAGCGCGATGTGCATGCTGCTGCCCTCGAGCCGCGAGGGCTACGGGATGATCGTCGTCGAGGCAGCCGCGCATGCCGTCCCGAGCATCGTGATCGCCGGCGAGGACAACGCGGCGACCGAGCTGATCGAGCCGGGCGTCAACGGCGTGATCGTGGCGAGGCCCGAGGCAGAGGCGATAGCCGACGCGATCGCCCAGGTCCACGAGCAGGGCATGCGCCTGCGCGAGAGCACCGCGAGCTGGTTTGCCGACAACGCACAGCGCCTCTCGCTGGAGAGCTCTCTGCGCACGGTCCTGGACAGCTATCGCGACGATAGCGCGCGCACGTAGCTGTCGAGCGTCGCGCGCGCGGTGCGCTCCCAGGTGAACTGCGCGGCCTGTGCCAGCCCGCGCACGCGCAGTCGCTGTGCCTCGGCCGGATCGAAGAGCAGCCGCTGCAGCGCATCGGCGATCGCCGCCGTGTCGTGCGGCGCGAACAGCAGCGCCGCGTCGCCCGCCACCTCGGGAAGCGAGGAGGCGTTCGACAGGCGACCGGCACCCCGCGCGCCATCGCCTCGAGCACCGGCAGGCCGAACCCCTCGTACAGCGAGGGAAACACGAACGCCTTCGCCAGCGCCCACAGGCCCTCGAGCTCGGGTCCGGCGAGCCACCCGAGCAGCCGCACGTCCGCGCTCACGCCGGCCGCGCGCGCTCGCTGCACGAGCTCCTGCTCATGCCAGGTTGGGTAGCCGGGGATCACGAGCAGCGGTCGTCGCGCGGTCGGTATCAGCGCGAGCGCGTCGATCAGCGCCCCCAGGTTCTTGTGCGGGCGCTTGGCCGACAGGCTCAGCGCCACGGCGCGATCGCCGAGCTCAAAGCGCGCGCGCACCTCGCCCTCGCCAAGCGGCGCGGCGCGGCGCGGCGTCCCCAGTCCGAGCGGCACGACGTCGATCCGCTCACGGCCGATCCCGGCCAGCTCCACGAGATCCTCGCGCGTGCTCAGCGAGTCGGCGATCACGCGATCGGCGCGACGAGCGCCCGCGGGCACGAGCAAGCGCATGCCCTTGTCGCGCAGGCCCGAGTGCGCGTCGGGGAAGCGCGCGTAGATCAGGTCGTGCACCGTCACCACGCGCGCAAAGCGCCCCCACAGCGGCGCCGTGCTGGCCAGGCTGTGCAGCAGATCAACCCCGCCGCGCCGCGCCATCGGCACGAGCAACGCCTGCTCGCCGAACACCCACTGCTCGCGACGGCGGGCGCGCACGGGAACCGTCACGGCCGGCAGAAGCTCCCCCCATGGGGCGCCGGCGCGCGCGGCGGCCGCCTCGCGGTTGATGAACGCCGTGAAGCGTGTGCCGGGCGGCGCCTGGGCGATCAGCGCGGGGATCAGCTCGCGCGCGTAGACCTCCATCCCGCCCGTCTCGCCGGGCACGAGGAAGATCAGGTTCAGGCCGACATGGCGTGGCGGCGCGCTCATCGCCCCGCCAGCACCCGCGCGTAGACCTCGTACGTCGCGCGCGCCGCGGCGCTCCACGTGAAGCTCGCCGCGTAGGCCGGCCCACGCAGGCTGGTTTCCTCGTCGCCCAGCGCCGCCGCGATCGCACGTGCCGCATCGGCCGCGTCGTGAGGGTCGAAGAAGTGCGGCAGATCACCGCCCACCTCGCGCAGCACAGGCAGGTCGGAGGCCGCGACCGGCACCCCGTGCGCCAGCGCCTCGATCACCGGGATGCCGAAGCCCTCGCCGAGCGTCGGGAACGCCGCGCAGGACGCCAGCCCCCACAGGCCCTCGAGGTCGGCATCTGACACATAGCCGACGAAGTGAACGCGCGACTGCATCCCCAGCTCGCGCGCGAGCGCACGCAGCTGCTGCTCATACGGCTCGGCGTGCCCCGCGAGCACGATCGCCACGTCATCGTCGAGCTGACCGGCAGCGCGGATCAGCAGCTCCTGGTTCTTGTGCGGGCGCTTGGCGGCCACGCACAGGACCACCCGCCGGCCCGTCAGGCCGAGGCGCTCGCGCAGCGCTTCGGCCGGGGTGGGCCGGCTGTGGCGGGTCGGCTCGTGTCCGTGATGGATGATGGCGAAGCGCGCGGGCGAAAGGCCGAGCACGGCGCAGATCTCATCGCGCGCGGCGGCGGTGACCGCGATCAGACCGTCGGCGCGCCGGGCGGCCTCCTTCACCAGCAGACCCATGCCCCAGGTGGTCGCGCGCCCGAACGTCGGGCGTAGCATGAACGTCACGTCGTGCAGCGTCACGACCGAGCGCGCGCCGACGTGGATCGGCGCGACGCTCGCGAGGCTGTGCACGATCTCCGCGCCGCTGTGGCGCGCCGCGCGCGCCAGCAGCACCTGTTCGGCCCACTGACGGCGAACGCGCTGCCCGTCCTCGCAGGGAAGCGCGAGCAGCGTGGCGAAGCGATCCCAGCCGTCTGACCGCAGCGCCGCCGCCCCCGACGGTGTGGTCGCGATCGTCAGGCGCAGGTCTGGAAAGCCGTCGGCCAGCGCCGGGGCCAGGCCCCGCAGGTAGGTCTCCGGTCCCCCCGAAGCGCCGGGGGCGAGGTAGAGCGCGTTCAGCAGCACGTGTCTGGGCGACGGCATGCGGCCACGATGCTACGGTGCGCTCGCCCTTGAGCTACTTCGACTGGCACGACCAGCCCGGCTACTGGGCGGACGTCACGCGGCACTTCCCGCCCGGAGCAAACCTGCTGGACATCGGCTGCGGCACCGGCTGGCTGGCGGAGCACTTCAGCTCCTACACGGGCGTCGACGGCTCGCCCGACGCGGTGCGGATCGCGCGCGAGCGCGGGCGCAACGTGACCGAGGCCGATGTGGACGAGCCCCTGCCGTTCCCCGACGCATCCTTCGACGCGGTCGTGATGAAGGACCTGCTCGAGCATGTGGCCGATCCTGTCGCGCTGGTCTGCGAGGTGCGACGCGTCCTGTCCCCGGGAGGACGGGTGTTCGCCTCCTCGCCCGACGCCCAGCGGTGGGTGTGGGACGACTACACCCACCGGCGTCCGTTCACCAAGCGGGCATTTCGACTGCTGTTCAGCGATCAGGGATTCGACGTGCAGCACGTCGGCTATGAGTCGGTCACGCCGGGCGTGGGCGTGCTCTCGGCGAGGACCTCGCGACACCGTCGCCCGCGCGTGTTCGCAGCGCTCGCACGGTTGCCGTTTCACCGCCGCAACGTGTGGCTGCTGGCCACGCGCTGACGGTTACGCGCCCCCCAGGCGCTCGAGCGCGGAGAGCACGATTCGCGCGCTCGCGGTCCAGTCGAACTGCCTGGCGCGGATCGGTCCGGCCGCGGCGCAGCGGCGCCGCAGCTCCTCATCGCCCAGCAGCTCGGCGAGGCCGCGGCGGATGTCACCCACGTCGCGAGGGTCGGCGTAGCGCACGGCATCGCCGCCCACCTCGGGCATGCTCGAGACCGATGACGTGAGCACCGCGGTTCCCGACTGCATCGCCTCGAGCACGGGGATCCCGAACCCCTCGTACAGCGACGGGTAGCAGAACACCTCGGCCTGCCTGTACAGCGAGGGGAGGTCCTCGTCGGGCACGTAGCCGAGCGTCCGCACGAGGCCCTCGTGGGCCGCGACCGACGCGAACGTCTCGTCGGTCTGCCAGCCGGTCGCGCCCGCGAGCGCAAGCGTCCAGTCGCGGCGCAGCTGCGGATCGACGCCGGCGAACGCCTCGATCAAGCGAGGGAGGTTCTTGCGCGGCTCGAGCGTCCCGGTGACGAGCGCGTAGGGCCGTCGCAGATCATGTCTTGCCAGCACGAGCTCGTCCCCCGCGACCGCCTGTGGTGAGAAGCGAGCGTCGGCGGCGGGGTGCGCAACGATCGTCTTCGATCCGGCTCGCGGAAAGCGCCGCGACAGCTCGCCCCGCGTGGCCTCTGAGATCGCCACGAGCACGCCGCAGCGCCGCAGCGCGATCGGCAGCGTGACCCGCTCCAGCAGGCTCCCGCGCGGCGCGCGCAGGCTGCGGTCAAAGGGCGCGAAGTCCCACACGATCGCGCCTCCCGGAAGGCTCCACGGCGCGGTCATCGCATAGCTCGTGCACGCGAGCCCGACGTCCGCCTCACGCGACATCCGGCGCCCGACCGCAAGCGGCCAGCTGAGCCCCGGAGCCTGGCTGAGCCGCCAGCGGAAGCGCTCGTCGAGGTTCCCCTCCGTCCACGCGCGGCGCGCGTAGAGGAGAACCTCGTGATCGAAGCCCAGCCCGGCGAGGGCCCGCAGCAGCTCGCGCACGTAACGACCGCGGCCCGCTGGGACCTCCGCAGCGGCGCGCGCGTCGATCGCGATCCTCATGGCGACGCCAGACCCTAGTGCAGGCGCCGCACGAGGGGATATATGTTGGCGGCGTGCCTCCCCTCGAGAGCGCCGGCGTCGGTCGCGCCCGACCCCGGATCGTGATCCTGCGCGGTCACCAGGCCAACCCGTGGGAGCTGCGCCCCTGGGAGCACCCGGCGATCGCAGAGCGCTTCGACGTCACCTACGTGCGCTCGCGGCGCGGCTGGTTTGACACGCGCTCGCTGCGGCTGCCCGCTCGCCGCGCGTGGACGATGCGTGACCTGCTGCCCCCCGGGCGCATCGGCGACATGGCCGTGCGGCTTCCCGGCGACCGCTACCTGCGCCCCGCCGCGGCGCTCGCCGGCGCGGACATCGTCCACTCCCAGGAGCTCGGCTACTGGTACAGCATGCAGGCCGCGAAGCTGCGCCAGCGCCTGGGCTTCAAGCTCGTCCTCACGGTCTGGGAGACGATCCCGTTCCTGGACGCCTATCGCAACACGCGCACGCGCTCCTACCGCGCGGTGACGCTCGCCGAGACCGACCTCTTCCTCGCCGCAACCGAGCGAGCGCGACTGTCGCTGCTGCTCGAGGGCGCGCGCGAGGAGCGCGTCCGCGTGTCGGCTCCCGGGGTCGCGATCGACCGCTTCGGCGCTCCTGACGAGCGACCGGAGCCGATCGAGCAGTCCGGGCCGATCGTCCTCTCGCCCGGACGGCTCGTGTGGGAGAAGGGTCATCAGGACGTGATGCGAGCCGTGGCCATGCTGCGCCGTGGCCTGCCGCAGGGAGCGGCGACCGATGTGCGCCTGCTGATCGTCGGCAGCGGGCCCGAGGAGCGGCGGCTTCGTGCCTACGCCCAGGAGCTCGGGATCGCCGACGAGGTGCAGTTCCGCGGCTTCATCCCCTATGACGAGATGCCCGGCATCTACAGGCGCTCGTCGTGCATCGTGCTGGCGAGCCTGCCGACGTGGTCCTGGGAGGAGCAGTTCGGCATGGTGCTCGCGGAGGCGCTCGCGGCGGGCCTGCCGATCGTGGCGAGCAGCTCGGGCGCGATCCCGGAGGTCACCGGCGACGCGGCTCGCCATTTCAGTCCGGGTGACTGGGTTGGTCTGGCGCGGACGCTGAAAGAGGTGCTCTCGCACAGCGGGCCCGCGCCCGGCGCAGCGGCCGCGGCCGACCGATACTCGACCGACGCGGCCGCCGCGAGGCTTGTCGCGGCCTACGACGAGCTGCTGGCGGGCCGCTCCGGCGCGTGAGCCTCGATCAGCCTCCGGTAGATCGCCAGATGACGCTCGGCGACCGCCTCGGGAGTGAGATGACCATGCCAGTAGGCCCTTCCAGCGGCACCGAGCAAGTCCGCCCGAGGCCGATCGGCGAGCAGCTCGCCGATCGCGGCCGCGATCGAGCGCGCGTCACGTGGGACCGAGACACCGCCCCCGGAATCCTCGACGAGCTCGGCAAGCACGGGATGGTCGCTCACAACGACCGGCACCCCGTGGCTCCACGCCTCCGCCACCACGAGCCCGAAGGACTCGCTGGAGGAGGGCAGGCAGAGCACGCTCGCGCGCCGAAGCCAGGCCGCGCGCTCTGCGTCGGAGACGCGCCCCACGTCAAGTAGGCGGGCGTCGTCGGCGCCGAGACGGTTCCCAGGCCCGACGAAGGCAAGGCGCGCGTCGGGGTGGCGCTCCCACAGCGACGGCGCGGCCTCGAGCAGGACGTCCACCCCCTTGGTGGGCCGGCGTGCGCCCAGGAACACAACGAGCGGAGCGGCGGCGGGCAGCGCGTCGAGCACCCCGCCCACCGCGCCATCCGCGGTGCCCGCGGGCACCGGCAGGCCCACGATCTCCAGGCGCTCGGGCGCCACGCCGATGGCGCGATAGTTGGCGGCGTCTGCCCTGGTCGTCGCGATCACCGCGTCGGCGCCCCGGTAGGCGCGGATCGAACCGGAGTCAAAGCCCCAATCGCCCGGGTGGGCGAAAGGGCTGATCGCCGCCGGCTTGCCAAGCCGCTGCGCGGCCTCTACGGCGGCCACCGCCATGACCTCGCCCCCGAGCACATGCACGATGTCCGCGTCGGCCAGCAGCGGGGAGAGCACGTCGTCCACCACGCGCGCGTAGTAGCCGGCGGTGTGCGCGCGCAGCCAGCGCTGCGAGAGGCGGCCCCCGAGCGGCACGAGCTCGAGGGCGAAGGGGAGCAGCAGCGATCTGCGCCGGCGCGAGGGCCGAAACTGAACGACGCTGACCCCCTCGTGGTCAAACGGCGAGAACGGCCTGTTCTCGCGGATGATGTGCGTCATCCGCCCGAAATGGCCTTCGTCGACGCACTGCGCGACCACGCGCACCTCGTGACCGTCGCGATGCAACGTCTCGCCGAGGCTCATCGCGACTCGTTCGACGCCACCGATCGCGGGCCAGTAGCGACGTGTGACAAACGTGACGCGCACGATCAGCGCAGCGACGCGCCCCACGCGCCGGCCGCCTCATCGCGCGCGGCCATCAGCCCGCCCGCCGTCGCGAGGGGAGCGGGAGCGCCTGGATCAGCTCGGCCGGGATCGCGCGAAGCGCGACGAGCACCGCACCGTAGATCACGAAGGCCAGAGCCGCGCTGACAAAGCTCGACAGGCCCGGGATCAGAAGGACCGCGGCGCCCAGCGCGGCGGCCGCGACCACGCGCACGGGGACCCGCGGCGAGAAGCGAAGACCGGGATGAGCGCGGCGCAGGAGCAGGAAGGAGCTCGCGGCGAGCGTGAGCTCGGCTCCGGAGAACGCGATCGACGCACCCCGCGCCTGCGCGACCGGCACGAGCACGAACGTCAGCACGACGCTGACGATCAGCGAGGCGACGCTGATCACCAGCAGGTCGCGATGGCGGTGCAGCGAGAGCAGCCCGTACTGCCATGGCGTCGCCACGAACTGCGTCAGCAGGGCGACCGACTGGATCTCCAGGACATCGACGGACTCCGGCGAGCCGCCCTTGGCGAGCACCGCGATGATGAACCCGGCGCCGATCGCAAGCGTCAGCGCGAGACCCACGCCGACGATCAGCGTGACCTCGAACAGACGCTGTAGCCCGTAGTCCAGGCGCTCGTCGTCGTCGCGCGCGGCGCGGGCGAGCACAGGCAGAGCCGAGCCCACGGTGAGCGCGGGGATCGCGATCAGCTGCGCGACGACGTTGTAGGAGATCGCGTAGTAGCCCGTCTGCACCGCGCTCGCCAGCAGCGACATCAGCACGACCGTGATCCGCAGGTAGACGGTCCCGATCGCGACGGCCGCCGCGAAGGGAAGCACGGCGCGGATGAGCAGCGTCCACTCCCCGCGCTCGAACGACGGTCGCATCGGCATCGAGCCGTGGACGAGCACGACCGTGACCGCGAGCACGACGATCGCGACCGGCACGAGCACCGCGAGGAACGCAAGCAGCTGCGCGCCCGCGATCACGAGCACGACGATCGCGACGACGCTCAGCACCTGGCGCAGCAGTTCCAGCGCCGTGACCCACCCGAGGCGAAGCGTCGCCGCCAGCGGCACGGCGAACGTGCCCTGCACCACCTGCAGCACCATCGCGACCCCGGCGAGCAGCGTTCCGAGCACGACCACCCGGTCGTAGCCGGCGACCACCGCGAAGGCCGTCGCGAGGAGCACGCCCACGCTCGTGAGCGGAAGCGCACGCCGAGCAGGTTGCGCATCATCTCGTCGCGCTCGCTCGCGGCGCGCGTGGCGTGCTCGCGGACGCCGATCTGCCCGAGCCCGACGTCCGTGACTCCCTGCACGATCGTCACGAGCGAGATCACCGTCGCATAGCGGCCGTATTCGCTGAACCCGAGATGCCTGGTCAGCAGCGGCAGCGAGAGGATGCTGAGCAGCCCGCCGAGCACGAACCCGCTGACGCGCAGAACGCTCCCCCGAACCGCCGCCGGCCCCGCGGCGGGCGTGTCGAGCAGATCCTGCTCGAGCTCGGCGAGCGTGGTCTCCTGGTGGTCTGTGGCCATGTCTTCAAGCGCCCGGCCGTTGGCGTCTCAGCGTCGCCAGGCCCACAGCATCCCGTAGCCGTCGGCCCGATGCCAGATCGGCGCCGTGGTCAGGTTCGCGTGCGCGAGCGCGCGTTCGGCGGCGCCCCGAGGATCATCGTCGGGGCACAGATGCGGGTGGTACTCGATCACCATCACCCGCGGCGGGTTCTCGGCGAACCGCGGGTCGAGCATGATCTCCCACTCGCCCCCCTCGATATCGACCTTCACCAGATCGGCGCCGCAGACCTCGGCCATCACGTCGCGCATCGGCACGTTGATCGTCGGCACGCCCGGGTCCGTGCCGGGCTGCACGACAAACGAGCCCATCGCGCGCCCGGCGGCGAGCTCCACCTCGCCCTCGTGCGCGCCTGCCGCGGCGCACACCACTCGCCAGCGATCGCCGAGCCCGTTGGCGGCGATCGTCTGCTCGTGGACCGCGACGTTGTCTGGGTCGGCCTCGTAGCCGACGATCTCGGCGTTCGGCCAGCGAGCCGCGGCGAGCACGCCGAACAGCCCGATGTTGGCCCCGAGATCGAGTATCGAGCGCGGCTCTCCGATCGCGGCGGCGACCTCCCCGCTGGTGTCGTAGTCGCGGCGGTGGAAGACCTCGGCGAGCGTCGCGCTGTCCTGCGCGCGGTGGCGAAGCGCGACCGTCAGGCCGCCTTCGCGAAGCCGGTAGGAGTGCACACCCGGCGGGCGCACTATCTCGCGGGCGAAGAAGGTCGCGGACTCGCGCACGATGTGCGCGCACAGGGCGCGCGTCGTCAACGGCATCACGAGCGGTAGCCCGCCGAGACGGCGCGCCGCGGACGCGACAGGAGACCCGTCTGAGCCGCTCATCGCGCCTGAGCCGTCGAGCTCGGCCCGCGATGAACGAGCCTGATCAGCCAGCGCAGCGGCGCCGCGACGGGGCGCAGCGCGACGAACGCTTCCAGCCGCGCGCGCAGGTGCCTGGACGAACGAGCCCTGAACAGGCCGTCGGGCGTCAGCAGGTGAGTGGCGTTGGCGGGGCTGTGCACGTACTGCTCCAGCCATCCTCCGAGCTCGCGATTGCGATCGGCCTCCGGACCCTCCCAATCGGCGCCGCTGCGCGCCGCGACGTGACCGTAGTCGTGGTTCTGGTGGATGACCGTCGTGCACTGCGTCATGTCGATGAGCGGCATCCGAAGCTGCAGCGCGCGGCCCATCATCCAGTTGTCCCACCCCGGGCGTCCAACGGCGAACGCCGGCAGCCCGAAGTCAGTCGCGCGCGGGTACAGGAAGTAGTCGCTGCCGCGTCCAAGATCCAGGCGGCCATGCTCGTGTGCCCAGCGCGCGAGCGGGACACCGTCGTCGGCGATCGGAGCCCCGTCGTCGGAGAAGTCAAGCGGCGTTCGGATGTCGCAGTCCCAGCGCTGGCCGACTGCCAGGTAGGCTCGACGTGGAAGGCGCCACGCGGCGAGCAGGAAGTCATCCAGCAGGATGATGTCGGCGTTCACGTAGCAGAGCAGCTCGCCCGTTCCGCGAGCGGCCGCTTCGCGAAACGCCCAGTCCAGCAGCGGCGTCCCGAACTCGTTCTTGACCGGCTCGCCGATGTGCGTGGCACCGTGCTCGGCCGCCGCCTGCGCGACGCCCGGGTCGTCGCCCATGACGAGCACCTCGACGTCGCTGCCGAGACTTCTCCAGCTCGCCAGCGCGTTGCGCTGGATCAGCGACACGTGCGGATCGACGAACCCCTTGGGGATCGAGAACACGGTCATGCGAGTCACGTCAGGGGGGCCTCGGCCACGCCGGAGGGTGACGCGCCCGCGTGCTGCAGCGCCTCGATCTGCTCCAGCGTCACCGCCCGCATGTCGGCGCCTTCACCCAGGCGCACGTACCAGTCGACGGTGCTCTGCAGCGCCTCGTCCAGGCCGACCGAGGGCTGCCATCCGAGCTCGCTGCGCGCTCTCGAGGAGTCGATCTGCAGCAGGCGCGCCTCTCCCCCGCCATCGCTCTCGTGGGCGGACCAGCGAACCCGCCCGGGCCACAGCTCGCCGATGCGCTCGAGGATCCAGCCGACGCTGCGGGCCTGCTCCTCCGCCGGTCCGAAGTTCCAGGCCGACGCATGGCCGTCTGAGCGACAGATCGCCTGGGCCAGCAGCAGGTAGCCGCCGAGCGGGTTGAGCACGTGCTGCCACGGGCGAACGGAGTGCGGGTTGCGCACCACCACCTCTCCGTTGCTCAGCGCGGCGCGCATGATGTCGGGCACGAGGCGATCGCGCGCCCAGTCGCCGCCCCCGATCACGTTCCCCGCGCGCGCCGACGCGAGCTTCTCACCGGCGAAGAACGTGCTGCGGTAGGCCGCGGTGACGAGCTCCGCGCACGCCTTTGAGCTCGAGTAGGGGTCGCGCCCCCCGAGCGGGTCGCCCTCGACGTAGCCGGCCTGCTGCTCGCGATTCTCATAGCACTTGTCAGATGTCACACACACGACCGCCTGCACGCCCCCGGCGCGCCGGCGGGCCGCCTCGAGCACGTTGACGGTGCCCATCACGTTCGCCTCGAAGGTCTCGCGCGGGCGTCCAGCGACCGCCGCACGAGCGACTGCGCGGCCATGTGGATCACGATCTGCGGGTCGGCAGCGCGCATCGCCTCCTCGACGGCACCCGCGTCGCAGACGTCCCCGGCGATGTTCGCCGCGCCTCGTCCTGCACGCGCGCCTGGCTCAAACAGCGACTCCCCGGGCGGCGCGCCGGCCGAGAAGCCGGTCACCCGCGCGCCGAGCGATCCCAGCCAGAGCGTCAGCCAGGCGCCCTTGAAGCCCGTGTGACCGGTGAGCAGCACGCGCCGGTCCCGCCAGAAGCCTGGATCGACGGCGCTCATGCCGAGGTCCGCCAGGGAGCGTCTCCGCTCTGCCACAGCGCCTCCAGCCGGTTGCGATCGCGCAGCGTGTCCATCGCCTGCCAGAACCCCTCGTGGCGATAGCAGGCAAGCTGTCCGTCGCGCGCGAGCCTGCCCATCGGCTCCTGCTCCCAGACCGTCTCGTCGCCGTCGATGTAGCTGTCCACACCCGGGGAGAGCACAAAGAAGCCGCCGTTGGCCCAGCCGCGGTCGCCGGGCGGCTTCTCCTCGTACTCGCGCACCCGCTCGCCCTCCACGTTGAGCGCGCCAAAGCGCCCGGGCGGCTGCACGGCGGTCACCGTCGCAAGCGCGCCCTGCTCGCGATGGAAGGCGATGAGCGAGCCGATGTCGATGTCGGCGACGCCGTCGCCGTATGTGAAGCAGAACTCCTCGTCCGGCCAGCTTTGGCAGCACGCGCTTGAGCCGTCCGCCGGTCATCGTCTGCTGCCCGGTGTCGACGAGCGTCACCCGCCAGGGCAGCGCATGCGAGCGGTCGATCTCGACCGCGCCATCGGCCAGGTCGACCGAGATGTCGCACGCGTGCAGGTAGTAGTTCGCGAAGTACTCCTTGATCACGTAGCCCTTGTAGCCGAGGCACACCACGAAATCCTCGATCCCGTGCGCGGCGTAGATCTGCATGATGTGCCAGAGCATCGGCCGACCGCCGATCTCGACCATCGGCTTGGGACGCGCCACCGTCTCCTCGCTGAGTCGCGAGCCGAGTCCCCCGGCCAGGATCACCGCCTTCATGCGCGAGGCAGGTTAGTGACCCCGCGCGCCGAGTCGGCTCCTTCACCGGCCGGCGAGTCTCAGTGCTCGTGCACGCCAACCGTGTTCGAGGCCCCCGTCGCGTAGGGGAAATCGGCTTCAGGTTCGCTGACCGCCCGGAAGCGATAGTCCGCCGGGCCCGGGAACTTGAACGTGTATGAGGCACGGAAGCGCCCGCGGGCGTGCGTCCTGATGACGTCGAACTGGATCCACGGCCCGCCCGGGGAGCTCGCCTCCAGGACGAGCTGCTTGCCGCCGAGCGGGAGCGGGCCGCCGAGCAGCTTCCCGGAGAAGAAGATCGAGCTGCCGGCGCTCGCGGTGTGCGGCCTGACGCTCAGGCGAAGACCGGCGTCCGTCACGAGCTGCAACGTCCGTGTCGCGGCCGGCAGGGCGTCGCTTGTGTGCGCGCGATAGGCGAAGTGCAGCGTGCGCGAGGAGAGACCGGCCGCCAGGCGCATGCTGAAGCGTCCCCCTGGGCCGGTGCGGGGACCGGTCATCGTGATCGTGCTGCGCACCCTCGAAGGCCGGGGTCGCCGTGAGGTCGATCTGCGCTCCTTCGATCGGCGCGCCGCCGGGCGCCGTGAGGCGGCCCGTCGATCGTCTGCGCGCGGCCGTAGCGAGCGACCAGCCGCTCGCGGCTCGTCGTCCTCCAGCGAACGCTCAGCGCGGCGTGCGCCGAGGCGTTGCGCCCGTTCGGCGGTCCCGGCACGCCGGGCGGGAGCGGGTTTGACACGGTCACGTCGCGATCGAGCACCACCGCGGAGTTGCCGGCCGCGTCGATCACGCTCACGACGAGATGGTGCGCGCCGTTGGCAACCGTCGTCGTGTCGAACGGGACGTCGACGCTGAGGGAGGCGGGGCAGGGCTGAACGTAGAGGAAGGCCGGCAGACCATCCGTCGTCTGACCCACGTCTCTGCAGCGGCCGCCGTTTTCGTCGAGCACCGTCCGCTGCACGATCTGCCCGTCGACGCTGAACAGCGCCTCGTACACGCCCGAGCCGGGGTCGCTGGCCGCGAACGCGATGTCGCTCGACCCGCGCACCGAGGACGCGCTCGCAAGTTCGCCGCCCGATGCTCGTCGCGGTGGGACCGGCGGTCTGTTCGAGCACGATGTCGGCTGCATAGAGGTAGAGGGCAGCGGCGTAGCCGTTGGCGTCGCCGACGCCGCCCGGGCATTCGTCTCCTGGCACGCCCGCGCACGACACGTTGACGTAGAGATCGCGACCCGAGATTTGCGCGTCGGAACGTCGACGCGATTGATCGGCGAGAACGGCTGCGCCGAATTCTCCCTCGCCCGCGCATCTCGAGCGTGAAGATGCATTCGTCAACGACGTCGGTCTCGACCGGTCCGGCGAGCCAGAACTGATACGTCGCGGGAGCGCCGCCGCCGCCGTCGGTGTCGCCCGCACGCCATAGCGTCGCGGCCGTCGATCGTCGCGTCCGCGGGGCGCCGAACGACCAGGTGACCGATGCGAGGTTCGCCGTGTGGCTCGTCTCATCCCCAAGCGCCGCCACCAGCGCGCCGCCTTCCGCGCACGTGTTTCGCGCGAAGTCGTCGATGGCGCCCCCGCTCGGCACCGACCCGCTCCACCCGTCCGTCGGCGCCGCCTGGCCCGCGGGCGTGCGGCAGGAGTACACGTGGTAGCGACCCGCCTGCGCGCTCGCCGGGAGCAGCGCGCCCAGCGCGAGGCCCGCGATCATCGCCCTCTGCAGTATCCGTACCGCCATCTCAACCTGTTGTCGCGTGCGGGGCCGTCGTGGCCCCCCCTGAATGATGCTCCGACCGCGCTGCGCGCGCTCTGCGGTCGCCCTCAGACCGAGAAGCGGACGGGCAGCCGGGCGAGCCCGTAGATGCCGGTGACGCCCTCGTACTCGGGCTCGCCGTCGAGCTTCAGGTCGCTCGCGCGAGCGGCCAGGAACGTGAGCCCCTCCTGCATCTCCAGGCGCGCGAGGTTGGCGCCCAGGCAGTAGTGCACACCGGCCCCGAACGTCAGCGCTCGCGCGCGCGGGCGGTCGGCCAGGATGTCGAACGTGTCGGCGTCGACATCCCCGACGATGCATCGCCGGCGTCC
This sequence comes from uncultured Solirubrobacterales bacterium, assembly GCA_963749385.1. Classification (GTDB taxonomy): domain Bacteria; phylum Actinomycetota; class Thermoleophilia; order Solirubrobacterales; family Solirubrobacteraceae; genus Palsa-744. Next base: position 204,114 of record CAVVMI010000009.1, on the reverse strand, counting down.
TCCAGGTCGCGGTTGCCGGTGAACGCGCAGACGATCACGATCGTCTCTCGCGGGAGCGTGACGTCGCGGAACTGGACCTCCTCGGTGAGGATCCGGGCTGTGAACGGCGTGATCGGCTCGTAGCGCAGCGGCCTCCTCGACGGCCTGCGAGGCCAGCGAGGGGTCCTCGACCAGCAGCGGCCCACTGCTCGGGGTGTTCGGCGAGCAGCCTGATGGCGTGCGCGAGCTGGCTCTGGGTCGTGTCCACGCCGCCGGCGAGCACGTTGAAGACGAGGTTGACGCACTCCTCCTCGTCGAGCTTCTCGCCCTCCTCTTCGGCCTCGATCAGCTTGGAGATCAGGTCATCGCCGGGGTCATCGCGTCGCGCGCGGACGAGCGCTCGCGCGTACACGTAGAACTCCTCGACGGCCTGCTCGATCTTGTCGCGCTCGTTCGCCATGCTGATCGCGTCGAACTGGCGCTGGATCCAGTTGGACCAGTGGTGCAGCCGCGGCGCGTCCTGCAGCGGCGCGCCCATCACCGTCGCGATCGCCATGCGAGGGATAGGGCTTGGCGAACGCCTCGACGAAGTCGCACGCGCACCGTGGCCGTCATCCGAGCCCGAGGCGACGACGACTCGATCGCCTCGTCGAGCAGCTGCTGCAGGAACCCGCGCATCCGCGGGCGATAGCGCTCGACGGCGCGCGGGGAGAGCGCGGGGTTGACGAGGCTGCGCAGGCGCGTGTGGTCGGGCCCGTTGACGTGCAGGATGTTGCGCCGCATCTGCTCGTACAGCGGCCCCTCGGTCACGCCGAAGATCTCCGCGATCTTCATGCCCGGGAAGATCGCCGAGCGCGTGCGCAGGAAGAACTCGCCGGACTCGCGGTCGAGCACGATGTAGCTGCCGAAGGGACCCGCCGCGAGCCAGCCCTGGTCGCGCAGAGCGGCCATCGCCTCGTGGAAGCGCTCTCCGCTGAGCGTGTCCGGTGTAGTCAAACAGCGGAAGCTCGAGCTCAGGACCTGAGTCACCCCTCTGACGGTACCGCTCGCGTGCGCGATATGACTACTGGTCGGCTGGCCGACCAGTACCGCTGGGCGCCCTCGCGAGCTTCTTGCCCGGGTTCAGCAGCCCCTTCGGATCAAACGCGCGCTTGATCTCCTCGTGCAGCTCCACCGCACGCTCGTCCCACTGCCTCGCAAGGCGCCCGCGCTTCAGCCAGCCGACGCCGTGCTCGCCCGCGATCGATCCGCCGAGCGAGACGACCAGATCGAACAGCTCGTCGCTGACCGCGCGCGCTCGCGTCCAGCTCGGCCTCGCGGGCCGGGTCGACGAGCACCGTCGCGTGCACGTTGCCGTCGCCGCCGTGGCCCCAGGCGCACGAACGCAGCCCGTGGCGCCTGGCGATCTGCTCGAAGCGCTCGAGACCCTCCGCGAGCAGCTCGACCGGGAACACCACGTCCTCGCTGACCTTCGCGCCGCGCGCGCCGGCGACGGCCGGGTTGATGCCGTCGCGCCAGCGCCACAGCTCGCTGGGATCGAGCGGCTCGTCGATCGCGACCGCCTCGCCCCCAAGCACCTCGAGCAGCGCATCGCGCTGCTCGGCGACCTCGCGCGCCGCGTGCCGTCGAGCTCGACGATCAGAGCAGAAGCCGGCATCCAGCGGAACCGCTCGCCGGGGTACCCGCCGGCGCGACGAGCGCAGAGCGTCTCGCCGTCGATGAAGTCGAGCACCGACGGCTGCATGCCCGGCCGCGAGCACGCGCAGCATCGCCGCACAGCCCGCCTCGCGCGATCGCCAGGAAGACGACGAGCGCACGCCGGCTCGCGGCGCGGGCAGCAGGCGCAGGCGCACCGCCGTGATGACGCCGAGCGTCCCCTCGGAGCCGATCGAGCAGGCTCTTCAGGTCATAGCCGGCGACGTCCTTGCGCGCCCAGCCGCCGAGGTCGACGAGCTCACCGGGCGCCAGCACGACCTCCAGCCCGCTGACCCACGCGCCCGTCACGCCGTACTTCAGCGCGTGCGGCCCGCCGGCGTTCGTGGCGACGTTGCCGCCGATCTGGGACTGCTCGGCGGCTCCGGGGTCCGGCGCGAACATCAGCCCGTTCTCGCGCGCCAGGCGCTGCACGTGGCGGGTGCTGACGCCCGCCTCGACCTCCATCCGCCACAGCTCGGGCTCGAGCTCGCGCACCGCTCGCAGGCGCTCCATCGAGCAGACCACGCCGCCCTGCATCGGCACCGCGCCGCCGACCAGCCCGCTTCCGCCTCCGCGCGCGACGAGCGCGACGTCGTGCTCGTAGCACCACGCGAGCACCGCCGCGACCTCGCCCGGCGCTGCCCGGCAGCACGACGGCGTCGGCGCGGCCCTCGACCCCGCGCCGGCCCGAGCATCGCGGTTGTAGGGCGATCCCGGAGGCGCCTCCAGCACGTGCTCGGCACCGACCAGCCGCCCAGCTCCCGCTTCAGCGCACCGACCATCGTGAGAATCAGGCTACTGACACCAGGACGTCAGACGGACCCGCTCGCTCATCCCTGCAGCTCGCTTGCGGACCATCGACCGGCAAAGAACACAAGCCACACCAGCAGCGCGATGACGGCCAGATACACGCTGGCCACCACGATTCGCTCGAGCGCGCTGACCCCGACCCGGCCGCTCATGTGACGCACCTCCTCGGCGCGCATGCTGCGCAGCCAGGTCGCACGCCGTTCGCCCGGGGGTCGTCCGTGAGCTCGTCGTACGTGTTGCTCAACCACGTCAGCGCGAGGGCCATCACGACGACCAGCACCGCGAGAACGAGCAGCACGACCAAGACGGCCGCCATGCTGAGCACCTTGTGATCGCTGAACTCCGAGCCGACCCAGAGAGCAAAGAGGGGAGCGCCCGTCCAGATGTTGATCGTCAGGAACGCCGTGGCGGCCGCTATGCCAAGTCGCTTGGCATTCACGAAGCGGGCGCGGACCCGCTTCCCCAACGCCTCGCGAGCCTGCCCGGCGCCTGCGCACGACCCCCGCTGACCGGCAGGCGCCCGATCACGGGATCCCGGCCGCCTCGCTCATCGCAGCGAAGAGCGTGATGAGGTGCGCGCGCGCCGCCACCCACGCCTGCTCAGCGCCGGCCTCGTCGATGATCCTGAGCATCGCGAGCCCTCGCATGGTCGCCCGACCGGTCCACCATAAGCTCGGCGAAGCCGGGGTGATCAGCGAGCTCGGGGAAGACGAGGCGGGTTCCGCGCACGCCGAGGTGGGCGTTGTCGTGTTCGGCCTCGAGCAGGCGCGCTCGCAGTTCCTGGTCGGTGCGTGCTGCGACCCACAGCTCGACCATCGCGTCGAACTCCGGCCCGACGCACAGCTTCCACCAGCGGTCGAGCATCACCTCGTTGCGCAGCCGCAGCGAGGGAATGTCGGTCGGGGGATCGGACAGCAGCTCGCGAACGAACCTGATTCCGAGGTGCTGTCTCGGTTTGACCCAGCAGCTCCACCTTGCTGTCGAAGTGATGTTGCAGCGCGCCCGGCGTGACGCCGGCGCGTTCGGCAACCCGACGGGTCGTTGTCTGCGCGTAGCCCTCGTGCGCCAGGCAGTCGACGGTCGCGTCCAGCAGCGCGACGCGAGTGGCTGCCGCCGTTCGGCCTGCGTGCGGCGGAGCCGCCTGAACTGAGGAGCCCGGCCTCCATCGTCTAACAGCTTACATAACGGCTGTATGGAATGTTTTGCGCCTTTGGTCTTGAGGGGTTGTTTTGGTCGACGGCGAAAACGAAGACGCCTCCATGGAAGAGCGCGACCCTTGGGCCGACTAGGATTGTCTGCACATGGCCGTGAGCCCCAAGCCGCCGCGGCGAGCACCGACGGCGCCCGGTTTTCGCACGCTCTCGGGCGAGCCGGTGCGCGAGCTCTACACGCCGCAGGACCTGCCGGACGGCGTCGGCGGCCCAGAGGACCCGATAGGACGCCCGGGCGAGTATCCCTACACGCGCGGAATCCACGAGTCGATGTACCGCGGGCGGCTGTGGACGATGCGCCAGTTCGCGGGCTTCGGCACGAGCGAGGAGACCAACGAGCGCTTCCGCTACCTGCTCGATCACGGCCAGACGGGACTCTCGACGGCGTTTGACATGCCCTCGCTGATGGGCCACGACTCAGACCACATGCGCAGCCTCGGCGAGGTCGGGCGCGAGGGCGTGGCGATCGACACGCCCGCCGACATGCGCACGCTGTTCTCCGGGATCGACCTGGGCGAGGTCTCGGTGTCGATGACGATCAACGCGCCGGCAGCGATCATGCTGGCCTTCTACGTCGTCGCCGCGGAGTCAGATCCGACTCACCCGACGCCGCCCGAGCGCCTGTCGGGCACGATCCAGGCCGACATCCTCAAGGAGTACATCGCCCAGAAGGAGTGGTGCTTTCCGATCGACCCGGCGATGCGCCTGTGCGGCGACATGATCGAGTGGTGCACCGGGCACATGCCGCGCTGGCACCCGATCTCGATCTCCGGCTACCACATCCGCGAGGCCGGCTCGACGGCCCAGCAGGAGCTCGCGTTCACGCTCAAGGACGGCCTGACCTATGTGCAGCAGGCTGTCGAGCGCGGCCTGGACGTCGATGACTTCGCACCGCGCCTGAGCTTCTTCTTCAACGCGCAGATCGATTTCTTCGAGGAGATCGCCAAGTACCGCGCCGCCCGGCGCATCTGGGCGCGCGAGCTGCGCGAGACCTTCGGCGCGCAGCAGCCCGCGCTCCTGGCAGATGCGCTTCCACTCGCAGACCGCCGGGGTCAGCCTGACCGCGCAGCAGCCGCTGAACAACATCGTGCGCACGACGATCGAGGCGCTGGCGGGCGTGCTCGGCGGCACGCAGTCGCTGCACACCAACAGCTATGACGAGGCGCTCGCGCTGCCGACCGAGGAGGCGGTCGCGGTCGCGCTGCGCACCCAGCAGGTGATCGCCCACGAGACCGGCGTCACGACGACCGTCGACCCGCTCGGCGGCTCCTACTTCGTCGAGGCGCTCACCGACGAGATGGAGGAGCGCTGCTATGAGTACTTCGCCAAGATCGACGCGCTCGGCGGCATGGTCGCAGGCGGTCAAGGACAACTATCCCCAGCGCGAGATCGCCGAGGCCTCGTTCGCGCTGCAGCAGGAGATCGATGCCGGCGAGCGGATTGTCGTCGGCGTCAACCGCTACGTGCGCGAGGACGAAGAGCCGATCCCGACGCTGCGCATCGACCCGGCGCTTGAACGCAAGCAGCTCGATCGCCTGCAGGGAGTCGCGCGCCGAGCGCGACGGCGCGAGCGTCGAGCGAGCGCTCGCCGCGCTGCGCGAGGACGCCGCCCAGCCGCGGCGCAACCTGATGGACGCGCTCCTGCGGTGCGCCCGCGCACAGGCCTAGGAGGGCGAGATCGTGCAGTCGCTGCAGCAGGTCTTCGGCGACTACACCGAGACCCCCGTCTTCTAGCGGCGAGCGCCCGAGCCCGGCTCAGGCGAGCAGCGCGAGCAGCTGCTCGCGGTTCGGGCCCGGCAGTGGGTGGCGCTCCTGCCCGGCGGCCAGCTCGAGCACGCGCCCGGCCATGCCGTCCTCTGCGAGCGTCTCGCTCAGCGGCTTGAGGCTGCAGCGATCTTCGAGGAAGGCCCTGAAGAGGTCGGCGTCGCCGAACATCGCCACGGTCAGCGCTTCGCGCAACGACGAGGGGCCGCTCGCCGGCTCGCGGGCGCGGCCGTCGCGCAGCGCTTCGATCTCGCGCAGCCGGTTGCGGTCCTCCTCGACCGTGCCGCGATACCACGGCACCATCTCCTCGAGCGTGAGCGCGTCCCACGCCTCGGCCAGCTCGGCCGGGTCGTCGAGATGAGAGCGCACGACGGCGGGCAGGCGGCGGGCGTGCATCAGCCCGAGGCTCATCCCGCGTCCCTGCGAGGGGTTCGTGCACGCCCAGGCGTCGCCGAGCAGCACGAGGCCCGTGATCGACGGACGCCCGTCCTCGACCAGGCGGCGGTGGCGGTCGACGATGCCGCCCATCGCCATCACGTCGGAGATCGGCTCGCCGTCCAGCCAGTGCGCCTGCAGCGGACAAGCCTGCACGACCGACGTCCACGGCGCGGCGTCGCGCATCGCCTTCAGCGGTTTGTCGCCGCTCGAGACATATGCGGTCACAGACCACGTGTCGTTGTCGGAGGGCAGCGTGAGCAGCGAGAAGGACCCGATCGGGGCCAGCAGCGGACCGAAATACTGCGGCATGGATCCGTCCCGGGAGCGAAAGAAGCGGGTGTAGTAGATGAAGCCGGAGTCCTCGGACTCCTCCTGAACAGGAGCGAGCTCGGCGTCGCTGAGCCAGCGCGGCAGCTGCGACGCGCGGCCCATTGCGTCGACCACGAGGTCCGCCTGCTGGGCCTCGCCGCCGTCGAGCACGACGCCCGTCACGCGCGGCGTCCCGTTGTCGCGCGCGATCGAGAGCTCCTTGACGACCGCCCCGCGGCGAACGTCCATGCCCGGCTGCTCCTCGGCCGCGGCGGCGAGCACCCGCTCGATCGTGGGGCGCCGCGCGGTGTAGGTCACGAACCGCTCGTCGCCCGGCCGGGGGCTTCGATCGGTGATCGTCGGGGGCATCAGCCCGAGCAGGTCAAAACGCGCGGCTCCCGCCGACACGAGCGCCGCGAGGACGTCGGGCAGCTCCTCTTCGAGCACGACGCGTCCCGCGGGCTGAAAAAAATGCGCCTGGCGAAACTGCGTCACGCCATCGCGCGACCAATGCTCCCAGGCTGCGTCGTGGGAGTCGGGCACCGCGGCCTCGTCGCGCTCGAACACCGTGACGTCATGGCCGTCGCGCGCGAGCATCAGGCCACCGGCCAGACCGCACACGCCTCCACCGAGCACAGCGATCTTCGCCATCCTCAGAACCTACTGCAACGGCGCCTCGCGATCACCGCGCGAGAACGATGCTCGCCGCGGGACGTGAGCGCAGCGGACCGCCAGCTTCGTCAACGGCATAGAGCGCGGTGTCTTCGGTGTCGGGCGCGCACGGCGCCGGTTCGCCGAATGGCCACACCGCCTGGTAGTAGAAGGCGTGCAGCGGATCGGCCGAGGCGATCAGGCGGTCCACGAGAAAGCTCGCGTTCTGGCTCTGCGCTGCGGCGCCGCGAAGATCGCCGAACTCGCAGTAGTAGGCGCCGAGCTCGGTGAACCAGACGTGGTCGCCCGCGGGGTCGGGCAGCAGCGAGCGGAACTCTTCGAGCGTCTGCAGGCTTTCGTACTTGACCGCATGATAGAGGTGGATGCCCCAGTTCAGCGGGTCGCGCGGCGCGAGCGCCTGCTCGTATTCGCGCTCATAGCTCGCCATCCCCGGCGCGGCGTCGGAGAAGTCCCCCGCCACCGCGGTGCAGCTGTGCAGCGCGCAGAACGCATACGTCGCGTTCAGCAGAGCGCCCGCGCGCGCGGGCGCGAGGAAGAAGCTGCCCGGCAGGTTGGGCTCGTTCCAGGCCTCGTAGACGGCGATCTGGGGAAAGCGCGCGGACAGCGCCTGCAGCTGACCGGCGAAGTCGCTCGCGCGCGCCGGCGCCGCGCAGCCGGCGCAGTTGTAGTTGGCCACCGCGAGCTCGGGCGTGAGGCCGAGCGCGAGCGTCGCGTCATACCAGCCCTGCAGGCTGGCCAGTTCGCCCGGGTAGCCCGCGCCGGCCATGACGTCCCACTGCACGACGTAGCGGGCGAGCCGTATTCGCGACAGGGGACCGCCCGCCAATGGGCCGGCGAACGAGCCCGGGAAGGGCGCGCTCAACTGCGCACCGGTGGAGAAGGATCGCGCCCATTCAGCGAGGTGTTGGTCAGAGACCCCGTCGATGTGGTCGACGCCGGCCGCGGGCGCCGCGAGAACGCCACAGGCGAGGATTGCGGCCGCGAGCGCGCTGGCGTGCATGGCGCTCGGGCGAGGCATGCCCGTTAGATAACCGCAGCGCCGCCGCCGGAGCGCCCAGCCAACAACCTGCCGAGCTCGCGCACAGCCGGCCGACCGTTTATTCAGGCAGGCAGGATGGCGTCCGGATTGGGACAGCCCATCGCGTGAAAGCCCCCGTCGACGTGCAGGATCTCGCCGGTGATCTGCCGCGCGAGCGGCGAGAGCAGGAAGCAGACGCCGCTCGGCCACCGGCGCGGCGTCGCGCGGGTCCCAGCCCAGCGGGCGCCTGCGCCGACCACAGCGCCGACAGCTCGATCGAAGCCGGGGATGCCGCCGGCGGCGATCGTCTCGATCGGGCCCGGCGGAGACCAGGTTCACGCGCACGTTCGGCGGGCCGAGGTCGCGCGCCAGGTAGCGCGAGACGCTCTCGAGCGCCGCCTTCGCGACGCCCATCCAGTCATAGACCGGCCAGGCCACGGTCGCGTCGAAGTCCAGCCCGACGACGCCGGCCGCCGTCCGGCGCGGCCTCCAGCAGCGGCGAGCAGGCCCGCGACGAGCGCCTTCAGCGAGAAGGCGCTCGTCTGAAAGGCGGTGATCGCGCTCTCAGCGGGCGTCTCGAGGAAGCCGCCGCCGAGCGCGTCGGGCGGGGCGAAGGCGATCGCGTGCAGCACGCCGTCGAGTGCGTCCCCAGCGCGAGGTCGAGCTCGCCGGCAGCGCGCGCGAGCTCCTCGGTCGCTGTTGACGTCGAGCTCGAGCACGTCGGCGGTCTCGGGGAGGTGCCCGGCGGCGCGCTCGGTCAGGCGCATGCCGCGCCCGAAGCCGGTGAGCACGACCTCGGCGCCGAGCTCCTGCGCGCGGCGCGCGGCCTCGAACGCGATCGAGCCGCGCGTCAGCACGCCCGTGACGAGGAGCCGCCTGCCGTCGAGCATACGGCGCCCTCGAGCTCACAGCGGGATGTTGCCCGGCGCGCAGCGTCGCAGCGATCGACGCCGGCGAGCATCTGCAGGCAGGCGGCGACGCGCTCGCGCGTGTCCTCGGGGTGGATCACCTCGTCGACGTAGCCGCCGCCGCTCGCGCCCTGCGACTGCAGGTGCTCGGCGGCGTAGGCGTCAGCGAGCGCACGCGTGCCGCAGCCGGGTCCTCGGCTGCCTCGATCTCGCGGCGGTTGATGATCTCGACGGCCTGCGGCGCGCCCATCACGCCCAGCTGCGCCGATCGGCCAGGCGAACACGTAGTCGGCGCCGAGCCCCTTGCTGTTCATCGCGATGAACGCGCCGCCGAAGGCCTTGCGCAGGATCGACCGTGACGCGCGGCACCGTGCACTCGGCGAAGGCGTAGACGAGCTTCGCCCCCTGGCGGATCACGCCGACGCTCTCCTGGTGCGTGCCGGGCAGGAAGCCCGGCGTGTCGACGAGCACGAGCGAGCGGGATGCCGAACAGGTTGCAGGTGCGCACGAAGCGCGCGGCCTTCTGCGAGGCATCGACGTCGAGCACGCCGCCGAGGTACCGCGGCTGGTTGGCGACGATGCCGACCGAGCGCCCGTCCAGGCGGCCGAACGCGCAGACGATGTTGCGCGCCCAGCGCGGCGAGATCTCGAGCATGCGCCCGCCGTCGAGCAGCGCGCGCGCGACGTCGCGCACGTCGTAGACCTTGCGCTCCTGCGCGGGACCGTCGCAGTCGGGCGCGGTGCCGGGCGGGCGCGGCCGAGGCCGGCGGATCCGCGGCGCCTCGTCCGCTGTGCTGGGGCAGGTAGTCGAGCAGGTCGCGCGCGAGCAGCGCGGCGTCGACGGTCGGAGCGCGCGACGAAGTGGCAGACGCCGTTGCGCTCGTGCACGCGCAGGCCGCCGAGCGCCGCGGCGTCGACGTCCTCGCCGGTCACCTTGGCGACCACGCCCGGGCCGGTCAGGAACATGCCGCGCCGCTCGGTCATGATCACGAAGTCGGTCAGCGCCGGGCCATAGGCCGACCCGCCCGCCGATGGCGCCGCAGATGACCGCGATCTGCGGCACGACGCCCGACAGGCGCACGTGCTTGGCGGAAGATCCGCGCGTAGCCCGACAGCGCCGCGAGCCCCTCCTGCATGCGCGCGCCGGCCGACTCGACGAAGCCGATCACCGGCACGCGCGAGCGCTCGGCCAGCTCGAGCACCGCGATGACCGTCTCGGCATGGGCCTCGCCGAGCGAGCCGCCGGCGAACGAGGCGTCCTGCGCGAATACGGCGACGGCGCGGCCGTCGACGCAGCGCGCGCGCCGCGATCACGCCGTCGCCGGGCTGCGCGCCCTCGCCCATGCGCCGCGACAGCACCTCCGTGCGCAGCAGCTCCAGCGAGCCGGGGTCGCAGAGCACCTCGAGGCGCTCCGAGCGGCGTCAGCCGCTCGTCGGGTCCGCGGAACCAGTACGACGCAAGCGTCATGTTGCCTCCAGACACAGCACGGCGTTGTGGCCGCCGAAGCCGAAGGAGTTCGAGATCGCGAGCGGCGCCTCGCCGTCGGGCAGCTCGAGCGGGCGCGCGCTGTCGGGCACGTAGTCGAGGTCGAGGCCCTCGGTCGCGCTGCTCGAGAAGCCGAGCGTCGGCGGGACCACGCGCTCGCGCAGCGCGAGGATCGTGGCGACGGCCTCGACAGCGCCGGCCGCGCCGAGCAGGTGGCCGATCGCCGACTTGGTCGAGGAGATCGGGATGCTGGCGCGCGCGCTCGCCGAGCGCGCGCCTTCAGCGCGACCGTCTCGGCGCGGTCGTTGAGCTGCGTCGAGGTGCCGTGGGCGTTGACGTAGACGACCTCGCCCGCGCCGGACGCCGGCGTCCGCGAGCGCGGCGGTCATCGCCGCCGCCTGACCGGAGCCGTCCTCGCTGGGCGCGGTCATGTGGTTGGCGTCGGCGCTCGCGCCGTAGCCGCGCAGCGTGCCGAGCATGCGCGCCCCGCGCGCGCGTGCCGCGCCCTCGCGCTCGAGCACGAGCACCGCCGCGCCCTCGCCCATCACGAAGCCGTCGCGGCGCGCGTCGAACGGGCGCGAGACGCCGCTCTCAGAGAGCGCGTCGAGCGCGCCGAAGGCGGCGCGCGCGAGAGCGGCGTCAGCGCAGCCTCGGCGCCGCCCGCGACGACGGCGTCTGCGTCGCCGTCTGCGATCGTGCGCATCGCCGCTGCCGATCGCGTCGGCGCCCGACGAGCAGGCGCGAGATCGTGCCGAAGCTCGGGCCGCGCAGGCCGTGGCGCATGCGACATCGCGGCCGCGCCGGCGTTGCCCATCATCAGCGGCACCGCCAGCGGCGAGACGCGCTTGGGGCCGCGTTCGCGCAGCGTGTCGTTGGCCTCGAATCGTGCCGATGCCGCCGATGCCGGTGCCGATGATCGAGCCGATCGCGCCGCGGGTCATAGGGCAGCTCGCTCTCCCAGCCGGCGTCGGCGAGCGCCTCGACGACGCGACGAGCGCGAGCTGCGTGAAGCGGTCGGCGCGCCGGCCTCCTTGACCGACAGGTGCTCGGTCGGCGTCGAAGTCCGGCAGCGGCCCTCGCCGTCGCGGATCCCGCACACGCCCGCGCCCAGCGCTCGTAGAGCGCGCGCGCGCCGACGCCGAGCGGCGTGACCGCGCCGACGCCGGTGACGACGCACGCGGCTCCATCTCTCTACGCACGCCCGGCGATCAGGTGATCGCGTCGCCGACGGTCCTGATCTCGGCGACGTCGGAGCCCGTGAGCTCGACCCCGAACTGCTCCTCGATGATCTGCGAGAGCTCGGCGAGATCGAGCGAGTCGATGTCGAGCTCCTCGAGCTCGGCGTCGCGGGTGATCTGCTCGGCGTCGCGCCGAAGCTGACCAGCGAGTCGATGATGACCTTCTCGATCTGCTTCTGTCACTGCGGTGCTCATGTGCTCCTTTCGGGTTTATCCGTTCGCGATCTGACTGCTTTTGATGAATCTCTCGACGTCTAGGCGGAGAGGCCGCCGTCGACGTACAGGGTGGTCCCGGTGATGTAGCCGGCCGCTCGGAGGCCAGGAAGCGCGCGCAGGCCGCGACCTCCTCGGCGCTCCCGGCGCGCTGCGCCGGCACCGCGTTCAGCAGCGTGCCGTCGAGGTCGGCTCGGTCATGTCGGTCTCGATCAGGCCGGGCGCGACCGCGTTGACGGTCACGCCCGCGGCGCGCGACCTCGACGGCGATCGTCTTGGTGAAGCCGATCACGGCCGCCTTGGAGGCCGCGTAGTTGGCCTGGCCGGCGTTGGCGCGCGGCCCGACGACCGAGGCGATGTTGATGACGCGGCCGAAGCGGGCGCGGATCATCGCCGCGCAGCGCGCGGCGCGTGGCGCGGAAGGCGCGCCGCAGGTTGGTGTCGATCACCGCGCGCCAGTCCTCGTCGCTCAGCGACAGCGCGAGGTCGTCGGCGCGCACGCCGGCGTTGTTGACGAGCACGAGCACGGGCCCGAAGTCGCTCTCGCGCAGCATCGAAGGCCGCGTCGAGCGCCTCAGCAGACGGTCACGTCGCCGCGCACCGCGACCGCGCGCCCGCCGTCCCCCTCGATCGCGGCGACGGTCGCTGCGGCGCCCTGCTCGTCGCTTGCGGTAGTTGACGCCGACCGGCCAGCCGTCGGCCGGCGAGCGCGCGGCGATCGCCGCGCCGATCCCGCGCGAGACGCCCGGTGACCAGCGCGCAGCCCTCGCGCTCGGAGGCATCGCGCTCACCGCTCGCCCCACTTGACGACGGTCGCGCCCCAGGTCAAGCCGGCGCCGACCGCGCCAAGCAGCACGCGCATGCCGGGTGCGAGCACGCCGCGTCTGCGGCGCGCCTCGCCGAGCGCGAGCGGGACGCTCGCGGCGGTCGTGTTGCCGAGCTCGCGATGCAGTCGAACACGCGCTCGCGCGTCGAGCTCCAGGCGCTCGGCCGAGCGAGGCGAGGATGCGCGTGTTGGCCTGGTGGTAGACGAACAGGTCGATGTCCGCGAGCTCCACGCCGGCGCGCTGCGAGCGCCTCGCGGTGCACTCGCCCAGGCGGCGCACGGCTGCTTGAACGTCTCGTGGCCGTCCATCTCGAGCAGCCGCGTGTCGCGCGTCGGCGGATCGCCGCGGCGGCGCCGCCGTCGCTGCCGAGCACGACCGGGCCGAGCTGCCCCGGCGGCGTCGAGCGAGACGACGATCGCGCCGGCGCCGTCGCCGAACAGCGCCGCGGTGTTGCGGTCGTCGGAGTCGACGTGGCGCGTGATGATCTCGGCGCCGATCACGAGCACGTTGCGCGCGCGGCCGGACTCGATCAGCGCGGTCGCGCAGGCCAGCGCGGCGATGAAGCCGGTGCAGGCGGTGCCGATGTCGAACGCGGCGGCGCTCTCGAGCCCGAGCGCGTGGGCGACCTGCGGCGCGGCGTTCGGCATGATCGAGTCCGGCTGCAGCGTCGCCACGAGCACCAGGTCGAGCTGCGCGGCGTCGAGGCCGGCGTCGGCCAGCGCGGCGCGCCCGGCGGCGCGCGCGAGCTCGCGACACGCGCGTCCGGGCGCGGCGTAGCGGCGCTCGCGGATGCCGGTGCGCCGCACGATCCAGTCGTCGCTCGACGCCGATCGCGCGCGCGATCTCGGCGTTGGGCACGACGCGCTCGGGCAGCGCGCTGCCCAGGCCGACGATGCCGGCGCTGCGAAGCGCCCGGGGCCGGCGCCCGGGGACGGAGACGCGCTCAGGTCCTCCGGCGGTCGGCCAGCGCGACGCCTCAGGCGGCCATGCTCACCGGACACCGCTGCCTCCCGTCGCTCGATGAGCGCCGCGGCTCGAGCACCTCGGCGTCGGGCAGGTTGCGCGCCACCAGCCGCGCGAGCACCTGGTCGGGGCCGACGTCGAGGAACGCGTCGGCGCCGAGCGCGGCGAGCGCGGTCATCGTCTCGCGCCAGCGCACCGGCGCAGGATCGCCTGCGGCCAGCTCGTCGCGGACGTCGCGGAACGGCGCGCGCGTCACGCCGGAGAACACCGTCACCGCCGGCGCCGCGAGCTCGACGCGCGTCGAGCGCCGCGCGGAACGGCTCCTCGGCGCCGGCCATCGCACGGCGAGTGGAACGCGCCGGTGACGTCGAGCAGGAGCGCGCGCACGCCGCGCTCGCGGCTGTCTCGGACGCCTCGCGCAGCCTGCCGCGCGGCCCGGCGAGCACGACCTGCCCGGGCGCGTTGTCGTTGGCGACCAGACGTCGGGCGCTGCGGCGACCTCGCGCCGCCGCCTCGCTGGCGCCGAGCACGCGCGAGCATGCTTCCTCGCGCGCCGCCCGAGCCTCGTCCATCAGCGCGCCGCGCAGCACGACCAGCTCGAGCGCGTCCTCGGGATCCAGCGCGCCGGCCGCGGCGAGCGCGGTGAGCTCGCCGAGCGAGTGGCCGGCGAAGGCGACCGGCGCGCACGCGTCGCGCGAGCTGGATCAAGCCGGCGAGGCTCGAGAAGAAGATCGCCGGCTGGGCGAAGCGGGTGCTTCGCTCGACGCGCGCGAAGCAGTCCTCGCCGACGAGCTCGCCGCAGCGCTCGAGCAGCTCGGGCAGCGCGCGCGCGACCAGCTCGCGCAGATCAGCCGTCTGGCTGCCCTGGCCAGGGAACAGCCCCGCTAGGGCAGCGCGGTCACGCGGACACGAGGGGTTGTCGGGACAACGTTGCGCTACTTCTACCCGCGCGCCGCCCAGTACCTGCCTTGTGATCGGCCCCAGGGCGCCAATTTCCCGCCCGATGACCCCCCGGTTGGGGGGTTATCGGGCGCGTCTCGGCGGTGCAGGCCGCAGGCGCTGGGCGCGCTGCACGGCGTCGGCGCGGTTGCGTGCGCCGAGCTTGCGGTAGAGCGAGCTCGTGTGCTCGTGGATGGTGTGCGGCGAGAGGATGCAGCGCCTGCGGCGATCTCGCGGTTGGTCGCGCCGCCGGCGATCAGGCCGAGGACCTCGCGCTCGCGCGCGGTGAGCGTCGGCGCCGCCGCGTCGCCGCGTGTGGCTGGAACACCTCGCCGCCATCGCCCACCATGCGCACGGCTTGGCGATGTCGCCGCGCCGCCAGTCCTTGGAGATGAAGCCCGCGGCGCCCGCGGCGCGCGCCGCGCGCGGGCGAGATGCCGCCGGCGCCGGACATCAGGAGCACGCGCGGCGCCGGCGCAGCGCGCGCAGCTGCTCGGACAGCTCCGGGCCGGACTCGCCCGCCGAGCAGCAGGTCGACGAGCGCGACGTGCGGCTCGAAGTCGCGGCAGATCGCGAGCGCCTCGCTGCCGGTGCGCGCGCCGCGACAGCGCTGCACCCACGGCAGCTGCCCGAGCATCAGGCGAAAGCCCCAGTGCACGACATCGTGGTCGTCGACGACCAGCACGCGCAGGCGGCGCTGGCCATCCCCGCCGTCGCCGTTGTGCGGCGACGGCGGGCGCGTCGGGCCCTCAGCGGCCATCGCGGGCCTCGGCAGCCGCGCGTTCGCGCGCGGGTCCCAGCTCCTCGCCGGAAGCCGCGGTGCCGTCGCGAACAGCGCTTGCGCCCCCGCGCGCGCCGTCGCCCTGCTGTCCGGTCGGCACGACCAGGCGGACCTGCCAGGTGCCCGGCTCAGCTCGCCGTACTCGAGCACGCCGCGCTGCTGCAGGGCCTCGAAGCGTGGCCAGGCGCAGCCCGATGCCGCCGCGCCCGCCGCTGTGCGCGCTCGGCGCCGTCGTTGCGCACCTCGAGCACGAACGTGCCGCCCGTCGTTGCGCAGCGAGACCTCCACGCGCGGGCGCGCGCGTGCTTGCGCGCGTTGCGCACCGCCTCGACGAGGACCGACTGGGCGAGCGGCTCCAGGTTCGCGGGGACCGCCTCGCTGCGCCCGGTCTGCAGCGGATCTCGAGCTCCGGGTACAGGCCGCGCAGTCGCGCGAGCTCCTCGGCGAACGTCACGGTCGGTCGGGCGCGCGGAGTGCCCGAGCGGGCGCTGCAGCGCGGTGCGCAGGTCGCCGAGCGCCGTCTGCACCTCCTCGGCGCAGCGCCGCTGGACGTCTGCGATCGAGCTGCTGTCGCCTGCGACAGCGCGAGCGAGACGCCGAACAGCCGCTGCACGACGCCCTCGTGGATCTCGCGCGCGAGGTCGATCCGCTGCTGCAGCTGGCGGCTGCGCTCGTCAGACGCGGTCACCTCCCTGGCGACCGAGGCCATCGCGACGGCCTTGCCGAGCGTCCACAGCAGGTTGCGCTCGTCCTCGCCCATCGGCGGCGCGGCGGCGTCGCGCTCGCTGAGCACCACGCCGACATAGCGACGCGCCGCGGCCATCGGCGTGCAGACGATCAGCGCGTCTTCAAATGGCTCGCGCAGCGCGCTCGGCACGTCGAAGTCCGCCGTACCGTGCGTTTCCAGCACGCGATCGCGCCCGAGCGCGCGGCGCGCGACCGGCACCGAGTCGACGGTCACGAAGAGATCCGCAAAGCGCTCCAGCGAGATCCCGTGAGCCCCCACCGCGCGCACCCGCTGGTGTGCGCTGTCATAGCGAAAGAGCACCGCGCGGCGCATCGATGTCAGGTCGCAGATCGCCTCGCAGAGGCTGCTGAAGAACGCATCCGGCGGCGATCCCTCGGCCACGTTGAGCAGCAGGCCCGACATCAGCTCCAGCGCCTCGACGTGCACGGCGCCGGTCCCCGGTCGTGCGTCCGCGTCGCCCTCGTGCGAGCTCCCCGCCGGGCCATCCGGCTCGCTGGAGGCGTGTTCGTGCATCACGCCAGCATCGCAGCAGCCGCCTGTTTTCGCAGATTCTTAGGCCAATCTGCGGCAACTTGCGGGTGCACGGCGGGTCCCAACGGTAGGATCGGCGCGCGCGGACCAGAACCGTGACCTGACGGTCCCGCGCGAGCTGCGCCGGTCGCGCGCCTGCAGTTGGCGCGCCATGCGCCCCCCGGAAAGGAATCACGTAGACACGATGACGACCCAACGCCAAGGGACGACTTGTCGTCGGTAGCGCTCCGCAGATCGCTGGCCGCGGGTGGCGCGCTCGTCGCGCTGTCGAGCGTGACCACGCTGGCCATCGCGTCGCGGCGGATATTCGCCGAGGAGGCCGCGTTCCGCTCGCCGGCGGCTGCGCGCTGCACCCCGACGGTGCTCAATCGCTCAGACGTGCTCGCGGGAACCACGCTGCAGGTCGCGCCGCTGCCCGACTCCTACGACGCCTCCCCGAGCACGCAGATCAGCCTCCTCGGGGCGCCGCCCGGCGCGCTCAGCGCCGTGCGCGCCAGCGGGTCTCAAACCGGCGCGCACAGCGGACGCCTGCTCGCCTACTCCCAGGGCGATGGCGCAAGCTTCGTTCCCGCCCACGCCTTTCGCAGCGGCGAGACGGTGACGGTCCGCGGCAGCGTGCAGACCGCGCAGGGCCACGCCACGTTCGCCTACCACTTCACGGTCGCTCACGAGGACCCCATCAGCGATTTGCCGCCGGCGCATTCCAGCTCCACGCGCGACTACAACGAGATGCAGCACTTCCACTCGCTGCCGACGCTCACGCCGCCGTCGTTGCAGATCACCGCGCGCTCTTCGGCGACGTCGCCCGGCGACGTCTTCTCCGCGCCCTACGGCGGCCCCGGCCCGAGCGGGCCGATGATCCTCGACGAAGCCGGCAACCTGGTGTGGTTTCACCCGCTCCCGCGCGGGATCGAATCGACGAACCTCCAGGTGCAGCAGTACAACGGGCAGCCGGTGCTCACCTGGTGGCAGGGGGTCATCCCACCGCAGGGATTCGGCGAGGGCGAAGAGGTGATCGCCAACTCCTCCTACGGGCTGATCGGCACCGTGCACGCCGGAAACGGCTACAGGGCCGACCTGCACGACTTCCACATCACGCCCCAGGGAACGGCGGTGCTCACGGTCTTCAACCCGATCTACTGCAATGTGTCGGCGCTCGGCGGCCCGCAGGGCGGAGCGGTCACAGACAGCGTGTACGAGGAACTGGACCTGCGCACCGGGCTCGTGCGGCGCGAGTGGCACAGCGTGGATCACATCCCCCTGGCCGACTCCTACAGCTCGGCCGTCAACGCGACCCGCGAATGGCCGTTTGACTACTTTCACCTGAACTCGATCGACCAGCTCGCGAACGGCAGAACGCTGATCTCGGCGCGCAACACGTGGGCGCTGTATGAACTGAGCACGACCACGGGACAGGTGCTGACGGAGATCGGCGGCAAGCACTCCAACATCAGGCTCGGCCCCGGCGCCGCCACGGCCTTCCAGCACGACGCGGCCGTCCAGCCCAACGGCGAGATCACGCTGTTCGACAACGGCGCCGTCCCGAAGGTGCACCCGCAGTCGCGCGGCCTCGTGCTGTCGATCGACCCGCAGACACGGACCGATACGGTCGTGAGCGAGTACGAGCACCAGGGCTCTCTGCTCTCGGGCAGTCAGGGCAGCGTGCAGATGCTGCCGAACGGCGACGTGTTCGTCGGCTGGGGCTCAGCGCCCTACTTCTCGGAGTTCAGCGCCGGCGGGCAGCTGCTGTTCGATGCCCACATGCACGGCACCTACCAGTCCTACCGCACCTACCGCTTCCCCTGGACGGGCACGCCGCCCGGACCGCCCGCGATCGCCGCCGCGGCGTCGACGGCCGGCCCGGTGAGCGTGTACGCCAGCTGGAACGGCGACACGCAGACGGCCACCTGGCAGCTGCTGGCCGGCGCCTCGCCACAGCAGCTCGTGCCCGTCTCCGTGACGCCGCGCAACGGCTTTGAGACGACGATGACGACCCCCGGGCCCGAGGCCTACGTCGCCGTCCAGGCGCTCAGCGCCAGCGGCGTGGTGCTGGGCACGTCAAAGACGATCCCGGGCTAGCCGTAGAACCTGAGCACGTTGTTCAGCCGACGCCCGCGCCCGGGGCGCGGCGTCGCGCCGCTCAGCCGATCGCGGCGCCGTGCAGGCCGCTGCTGGGGCGTTCGCGCTGATCCCACCACTCGTTGACGACCGCGAGCGAGCCGCCGATGATGCCCTCCCTGAAGGAGGCCGTCGTGTTCAGCTGCGGTAGCGGCCCGTCGGGGGCGTCGACCTCAAGGAAGCTGCACAGCGGCTCCCATCCTTCGGCCGGATCCCAGACCAGCAGGCGATCGGCGGGCACGGTCTCCTTGACCGTGTCGTTCCAGCGGTTCATGGCGTCTATCAGGCCCTGCTCGGTGGACGTGTCGCCGGCGAGCGCGCCGCCCTCGTTCCACGTGATCCTGCGCATCAACGTCGTGTAGCGGCGCCACAGCGGATCGACGACCGCGCGCGCGTCGCTGACGTGGTGGATGACCGAGTCTCCGTGGAAGATCCCCCAGACGGTCTGCTGCATGCTGCGCGCCCAGGCCGGACCGGGGCGCTCTGAGAGCAGAACCTTCGCGTCGGGATACCGGTCCATCAGCTGCGGGTAGAAGCGGGCCGAGGGCCAGTCGACCGTCGAGACCGCGTCGTCGAATATCCGATCCCAGTCGGGGCTTTCATCGGCGACGTCTTCCCACAGCGGCAGACCCTTGTCGAGGTCGCTCAGCAGGTCGCGCATGTGGTAGCAGGGACCGAAGCCGAGCTGCTCCAGCGCCGCCAGCTGCGTGGTCGTCGCGGTGCGGGGAAGCCCCGCGCCGATGACCCTGATCACGCTCTCACCATCGGTCAAGGTTTCTATCAGCTCCTGCCCGACGCTGTTTGACCATTGCCTACCGCTGCGGGCCGCGCCACGCGCAGGTAGGCGAGCACGGCGAGCACGCGCCGGTGGTCGTCCTCGCAGGCCGGCAGCCCGAGCTTGGAGAAGATGTTCGTTATGTGCTTCTCGACGGCGCCCGGCGTGACCACGAGGCCCTCGGCGATCGCGGTGTTCGAGCGTCCCTCGGCCATCAGCGCGAGCGTCTCGCGCTCGCGGACCGTGAGGCCCGCCAGCGCGTCGGAGGGGTCCTCGCGCGAGCCCAGTAGCTGAGTGACGACCTCGCGGTCGAGCACCGTTCCACCGTCGGCGACGCGCCGCAGCGCGTCCAGGAACGCCCTGACATCACCGACGCGCTCCTTGAGCAGGTACCCGATCCCGGCGCCGTCCTCGCCGATGAGCTCGCTGGCATACGCCGTCTCGACGTACTGCGAGAGCACGAGCACGCTGAGCTGCGGCTGGCGCCGGCGCGCCTCGATCGCTGCGCGCAGTCCCTCATCGCGGAACGTCGGCGGCAGGCGCACGTCGACGATCGCGAGATCCGGTGCATGCCCGGCGATCGCGCGCAGCAGGCCCGGGCCGTCCTCGACCTGGGCCACGACGTCGATGTCGTTCTCGCGCAGCAGCGCCACCACGCCCTCGCGCAGCAGCGCGAGGTCCTCGGCGATCACGACCCGCACGGGATGCCCACCTCCACGAGCGTTCCCTCGCCCTCCGGGCTGTGCAGGCGCAGCTCGCCGTCCAGCGCCTCGACCCGCGCGCGCAGACCGGCGAGGCCCGACCCCTCGGGATCCGCGCCACCGCGGCCGTCGTCGCCGACGAGCACCAGCAGCGAGCGCTCGGACTCGCTCAGGCGCACCCAGCTGCGTCGCGCCTGCGAGTGCTTGACGGTGTTCGTCAGCGCCTCGGCGATCACGAAGTAGGCGGCGCTCTCCACGGCCGGGGCCAGGCAGCGATCGGTCTTCACCTCGATCGTCGTGCCAAGGCCGTAGCGTCCCGCCAGCGAGCGCACGGCGGCAACCAGGCCGCGATCGGCCAGCAGCGGCGGCACGATGCCGCGGGCGAGGTCGCGCAGCTCGTCGATCGCGCGGCGCGCCTCGCCCTGGGCCTCGGAGATCAGCCGCTGCACCTCCGGCTGCCCCTCGGCGCGCATCTCCGCTCTGCCCAGCTGCAGCGTGAGCGCCACGAGTCGCGCCTGAGCCCCGTCGTGCAGGTTGCGCTCGATGCGCCGCAGCTCGGCCGCCTGCGCGTCGACGGCCTGGCGACGCGTTCGCGTGAGCATGTCGATCCGCGCGCGCAGGGCGCGGCGCCCGCGGGCGACCAGCACACGGTCGTGCAGCGCGAACAGCGAGTAGGCGCTGCCCGCCGTGCCGATGCCGAGCAGAGCCCAGGCCGGCCAGAACGTGCTCACGCCGGCCAGCAGCCAGGCGAGCAGCCAGGTCGCCACGAGGATCACGGCCACCGCGCTTACGAGCGCCCACACGCACGCGACGCGGCGCACGGCGCCCGGCGGGCGACGCCACGCCCAGCCCGCCGTGAAGTCCAGCAGCACCGCGACACCGAGACCCAGCCATGCCCACGCCGGCCAGAAGTAGCCCTGGCCGCCGAGCGCCCAGATCGCGACGAGCAGCACCGCGGACAGGAACGCGAACCGCCGCAGCAGCGAGCGCGCGTACTGGCGCCCCGAGAGCCCCGCGGCGAGCGTCGGCATCCAGCGACGACCGCGGGCCACCGGGGCCACCGGGGGATCCGCCGCCAGCCGGGCGCGCTCGCTCATGCACCCAATGGTCGCACGGCCCGCCCGAGGGCGGGCCACGCTCAGCCGGCGAGCGACTTCTCGGCTTCGCGCGCCGGGCTGACCCGCCGCACGTCCCACACGAGGTGCGCGCGCTCCAGCCCGCTGATCAGCAGCCCCGACGAGTCGAACTCGCGCCAGCCGAGGCCGTGAAAGGCGGACGTGGGAAAGGCGTGGTGGTTGTTGTGCCATGCCTCGCCAAACGTGAACGGCGTCAGCCAGACGAGGTTGCGCGAGTGGTCGGTCGTCTGAAAGCGCCTGCGCCCGAAGTAGTGACACAGCGAGTTGATGCTGTAGGTCGCGTGGTGCAGCACGAGCACGCGCACCGCGCCGCCCCACAGCATGCCCTCGAGGCCCGCCGCGAGCGTGCCGCCGATCAGATAGCCGAGCCCGAACGGGATCAGGATCCCGACGATCGACCACAGGATGAACGTGCGATCGACGAAGTTGATAACCGGATCGGCCAGCAGGTCCGGCGCGAAGCGTTCGCGAGCGCCGCGCTGGGTGTGGTCGAACAGCCAGCCGACGTGCGCATGCGCAAGGCCGCGCAGCGCGCCGCGCAGACCTCCCCCGTGATCGACGTGGGGGCTGTGCGGGTCGCCGACGCGATCGGAGTAGGCGTGGTGCTTGCGGTGGTCTGCGACCCACGAGATCAGCGGACCCTCGATTGCCATCGTGCCGAGAATGCCGAGCACCCCGCGCATCACCGGCGAGGTCTGAAAGCTTCGATGCGTGAACAGGCGATGGAAGCCGACCGTGACGCCGAAGCCGATCGGGATGTACATCGCGAAAAAGATCACGATGTCACGCCAGTGCAGCGTGTTGTTCCACAGCTGCCAGCCGACGAGCACGAGCAGCAGCGGCGGAAGACCGGTGATCACACCGGTGATCACGCGATCGAGCGTTTCGGCGACCGGGACCTGGATCTCCTCGGGCGACGGGCCGTGCTCCGTCTCAGGCGACAGGCCGTCTTCCGTGGGCGCCTCCATGCGCGGTCCGGCAGCGACGCTCATACGTCAATCTTGACCGAGCGTCCGGCGTGAGTCACTGGAGCGATCCACCGACCTCCGGATGCCCTCCCCCTCCGAGATGGTGGGGATAGCCCCCGGGGCCCCCGCCAGCTCACGCCGCCCGCACGTCCAGCACGACCTTGCCGGTGGCGCTGCGGCCGTCGATCACCTGCAGCGCCTCGCCCGCTCGCTCCATCGGAAAGCGCGCGCCGACGATCGGCCGGATCGCGCCGGCATCGACGAGCGCGTTGACCGCGGCGCCGATCTCACGGCACACGTCGGGCTTGCGCATCACGTAGGCGCCCCAGCCGGCGCCGACGACGTCCAGGTTGTTCAGCAGCAGCCGGTTGACGCGCACCTCTGGGATCGATCCGCCGGTGAACCCGACGACTACCAGGCGGCCATTCTCGCGCAGGCTGCGCAGGCTGTCGGTGAAGCGGTCGCCGCCCACGGGATCGAGCACCACGTCGGCGCCGCCCAGCTGCTTGACCTGGTCCTTCCAGTCGCTGTCTGAGCGCAGCACCTCGTCCGCACCGGCCTCTTCGGCGACGCGCTGCTTGTCGTCGCTGGACACGACGGCGATCGTGCGCGCTCCCATGCCCTTGGCAACCTGCAGTGTCGCGGTCCCGATGCCCCCGGCGCCACCGTGCACGAGCACGGTCTCGCCCTCGCGCAGCCGCCCGCGCATCGCCAGCGCGAAATAGACGGTGTGGTAGTTGAGGATCAGCGCGGCGCCCATTGCGAAGTCGAGCTCTGGCGAGAGCTTGAACGTGAGGAACTCAGGGGCGACGACCGTCTCGGCGAAGCCTCCCAGCGCGCAGAACGCCGCCACCCGGTCGCCCGGCTTCACGGCGGCGCCGTCGGGCGCGCTGAGCACCACCCCGCCCACCTCGCTGCCGGGCACGAAGGGGAGATCGGGTTTGATCTGATACTCGCCGCGCGTCTGAAGCACCTCGGGGAACGACACGCCGGCGGCGTGCACCTCAACGAGCACGCCCTCCCCGGGCGTGAACGGATGGGCGGCCTGCGGATCCTCGAGCTCGACCTGCGCGAGGGCGGTCTGCGGACCGGAGAGGTCGACGATCTGGATGGCCTTCATCTCGTGGCTGTGGCGCTGATCTGGCGGTGGGGACGGGCGGGTCGCGGAGGGCCGGCTGGCTACCGCGCGACCGATTATGTCTGCCCACGGGCTGGCACGCCTCCTGATCGGCGTTTTGGAGCGCCTGCGCGGGTGTCGGGGATCGTCCGCGAAGCTCATGAAAACGGCGTCTTTATCCGACATTGACCGTGTATGACCGCGTTGCTGACCGACGACGAGCTCGCACGCGCCGGTCCAGCCGGACGACCGGAGGGGTGCGACCAGCTTTGAGACGAGCCTCATGGCACAGATCCTCGCCGGCCTGTTCGCCGCCGGCGCGACGCTCGCGCTGCTGACCGCCGCCCTGCCCCACCCGGGGTCCTCGAGCACGCTCGGCCTGCTGCTCACCGTGGGCGCCTCCTATCTGCTGGCCGCCGTGCTCTTCTGGCGCGCGCACACGATCCCCGGCTGGACGCTGCCGCTCGTCCTCGGCGCCGGGAGCACGCTGATCGCCGGAGTCGCCTACTTCTCCGCCGGCAGCCCGAGCCCGGTCGTGTTCTTCTTTTTGTGGAGCGCGCTCTATGCGTCCTACTTCTTCAGCACATCGGGCACCGCGATCCAGGTGATCTACATAGGCGTCGCCTACGGAGCGCTGCTCGCGGCGAGGCCACCGGAGAGCGGCGCCGGCGCGTGGTGGCTGGTCGGAATGGGCACGCTGCTCGTCGCCGCGATCCTCATCCGCTCGATGCGCGAGCGCGTGGAGGTGCTGATCGAGCGCCTCTATGACGCCGCACGCACCGACCCTCTCACCAAGCTCTCCAACCGCCGCGGTTTTCGCGAACTGCTCGATCTCGAGCTCGAGCGCGCAAGGCGCGGTCACAGCCAGGTGACGCTCGTCGTCGGCAACGTCGATCACTTCAAGGAAGTCAACGACCGCTCCGGCCACCATGTCGGCGACGACGCGCTGCAGCGGCTCGCCGCGTTGCTGACGCGCGAGAAGCGCCAGATCGACGGGCTGGCGCGAGTCGGCGGCGAGGAGTTCGCGCTCGTGCTCCCTGACACGGAGCGCCACGACGCCTTCGTGATCGCCGAGCGACTGCGCGAGGCCGTGCGCGAGGAGTTCGCCGCCGATGCGGTGCCGATCACGCTGAGCTTCGGCGTGGCGGGTCACCCCGAGGACGGCGAGACGGCCGGCTCGCTGCTGCGCGCTGCTGACGCCGCGCTGTTCGCCGCCAAGGCCAACGGCCGCGACCGCAGCGTGCTGCACAGCAGCGCGCTGGAGGGCAACGCGCGCCAGGACCGCGAGTCGCGCGACATCGCCGGTGAGCGCTTCGTCGCCGTGGTGCTCGAGCTGGCCGAGGCCGTCGACCTGCGTTTCAGCGGCAGCGCGCGCCACTCCGAGACGGTCGGGCGCTACGCGGCGATGATGGCCGAGGAGCTTGGGCTCTCCGAGCAGCGCGTCGAGCGCGTACGGCTGGCCGGCATGCTGCACGACGTCGGCAAGGTCGGCGTCCCCGACGTCATCCTGCAGAAGCCCGCGAAGCTCACCGACGAGGAGTTCGAGATCATCAAGCGCCACCCCGAGCTCGGTGCTCAGATCCTCGAGCATCCAAGCCTCGGCGACGTGCGCTTGTGGGTTGGCGCCCACCACGAGCGCCCGGACGGACGCGGCTACCCGCGCGGCCTGTCGGGAGACGACGTCCCTCTGGAGGCACGCATTCTCGCCGTCGCAGACGCCTTTGAGGCGATGACCAGCGATCGCGCATACCGCTCGTCGATCGGACAGGCGAGCGCGCGGACCGAGCTTCGCCGCTGCTCGGGCTCGCAGTTTGACCCGCGGGTCGTCGACGCGCTCGTAGCCGTGCTCGACCGCGACGCCCAGCGCGCCACCAGGGCGCTCGCGCACAGCGCCTGAGCGCCGGCATCCCGCCATCACAATGCCGCGGCCGGGGCCGCCGCCCGCCGGATCTCTCAGTCGACGTGCAGGACGGCCTTGCCGGCGATGCGGCGGTCGCTCAGCGCGGCGATCGCGTCGGCGCTCTGCCGCCAGGAGGCCTCCACATCGATCGAGCACTCAAGGCGCCCGGCCGCAACGAGCTCGGCAAGGCGGCCCAGGTCGCGCACGCCGCTGCGCTCGTGCTCCAGCTGGGCAAACAGCAGCAGCCCGATCAGGCGTGCGCCCGGCGCGCGCCCGAAGAACGCCCTTGTGGGGAACTGCACCGGGCCGGGGTCGCTGGAGGCAAACGAGACGACCGTGCCGAACGGGCTTACGCGCTGCAGCGCGGCGGCCAGCGTCGCGCCGCCCACGGCCTCGATGATCGCGTCGAAGTCCGCGCCGCTGCTCGACAGCTGATCGATCACCTCGTCAGCCCCGAGCTCGCGCAGGCCCTGCGCCCGCTGGTCGCTGGATGAGACGGCGGTCACGTGAGCTCCGGCCATGCTCGCCAGCTGAACCGCGAAGCGCCCGACGCCGCCACTCGCCCCTGTCACGAGCACCCTGTCGCGCGAGCACCGAGCCGACCAGATCGAAGGCCTTCAGCGCCGTCAGGCCCGCGACCGGCAGCGTCGCGGCCTGGGCATCTGAGACCTCGTCGGGCAGCATCGCGAGCACGTCGGTGTCCACCGCCGCCAGCTGCGCCCAGGCGCCGAGCGTCAGCCCGACCACGCGCGCTCCGCTCGGGCGGCCCGCTGCCGTCGGCTGCCGGGCGCTGCACGACGCCGGCAACATCCCATCCGGTGAGATCACCGTCGCGCATGTCCGCCAGCCGCCTGACCTCGCCGCGGTTCAGCGAGAACGCGCTGACCCGCACGAGCGCCTCGCGGTCGGCGGCCGTGGATCGGCGACCTCAGCAGCGCCACGTTGCCCTCGGCTCCGGGAGAGGCGGTCAGCGCGAGCATCGGCTCAGGTTACCCGCGGGCGACGGCCGAGAGGTGGCCGGGCACGCGAGCGCTCGGCCACCGGACGACGTGGATGAGGTGTGCAACGAGCTCGGCCGGCCCAGGGGGAGCCGGCCGAACGCTCATGCGTCGGCTGCCGATCCTGGCAGCCGTCTGCCGGTGCGGGCTAGGGCACCGATACCCCGCTTGCGGGGGGAGCCGGCGGGTGCCGGTGTATGGCGTGATCGGCGAACCGGCCGTCGGTTCGGTGATCAGCGGACCGCCGAACAGCACGATCTTGCCGTCGCGCACCTGACCCATCTCCACGCCGCGTACCCGCCGTGATCGGTCGACGAGTAGCGGAATGGGCACGAGTCCGGGCCCTGCAGTTTGGCGCCCGATTCGTTGACCGCCTTGATCAGGTCTTCGCGCGATCAGAGTCTTTCCGGCGAGCTGAAGCGCCTGGGCGAGCGTGTAGGCGTTGGCCATCCCGTACTCGACGTTTCCGTCGAACGGCACGCTCGCGTCGTACTTTTCATGCACCTTTTTGAACAGCGCGATCCACGGGTTGGAGGTTTCGCTGACCGAGGGCAGGTAGCCGTCGGTGATGGCGCCTTCGATCAGTTCTGTCCCCGCCTTGCCTTTGGAGAAGGTCTTCAGCAGGCCGCCGACCGTCGTCGGGTCGATGCCCACGTTGGACACGACCAGCTGCGGTTTGTAGCCGAGCGTGAACGACGTCAGCTGACCGAGCGCGGTGTAGATCGGCACGGTGAAGTCGACGAGCACTTCCGCGCCCGCGGCCTTGATCGCCGATATCTGCGGCGCGACGTTCGTGCCGCCCGGCTGGTAGGGCTGCGCCGAGACGATCTGGCTCGCCGGCAGCTCGTCCTTCATCCCGTCAGGCCACCCTGTCCGAAGTCGTCGTCCTGGTAGAACACGCCGATCTTCTTGCCGGCGAAGTGCTGCTTGAGGTACTGGCCGAGGATCTTGCCCTCGATCGTGTAGTTCGGCTGCCAGCCGAACGTGTAGGGCTGGGCGTGCCGTTGTCCCAGCAGGACAGCCGGAGGCGACGAACATGTCCGGCACTTTCGAGCTGTTGAGGAAGCCCACCACCTTCGTGTGCGTCGGCGTGCCCAGCCCCTCGAAGATCCCGAACACGTTGCCCTGCAGCACGAGTTCGTGGGTAACGTTGACCGTCTTGGCCGGGTTGTATTCGTCGTTCTTGTTGATCAGGCTGATCTTGCGCCCGTTGATGCCGCCCTGGGCGTTCAGGTAGTTGAAGAATGCCTGCGATGCGGGTGCGATCTCGCTGTAGCCCGGGGCGGCGGGGCCGGTGAGCGGCTGGTGGCTGCCGAAGGTGACGCTTGTCGAGGTGACGCCGGGGTCGCTGCTGCTGCTGCTCGAACCGCAGCCCGCGACTACGATCGCGACCAGCGCCGCACAGGCGACACCGGTCGCAGTGGCTTTGAAGCTCCTTCGTCTCATCGCTCTCCTCATGCTGGTTGACTGCTTGCCTGCCGGCTGGACTGCGTCAACTCTCTCGTGCCGGATGGCCGCTCCTTGCCGGTTCGCTGTCGTCGAGTCTCTCCTGGCCGCCCTGGCTGATGGCTTGCGCTCACTCGATCACTTCCTCTCCGTTAGTTGTAGCAATCGGTACACGAATATGGGTGACGGGACCGCTCATCCCGGCGCCTTCCGCGCCCGCGGCTAAGAGCGGACGAACGCGGGTGACGAGCGCCCGCACCGCGCCCTGGATGCCGGTGGGCCACATCAGCATCGCGACGATCAGGACGAGCCCGTAGATCGCCAGCGGCATGTTCGCCGAGACGTGCGTCGGAAGCGAGAAGGAGTGCGCTAGGTCGTTCGGTCCACGTCGGCAGGAGCACGAGCACCGCCGCCCCCCATACGGCGCCGATCAGCGAGCCGAGCCCGCCTAGCACGACGGCCGTGAGCAGGGCGAGCGAAAGTTCGAGCGAGAAGGCACCGGGCGAGGCGAGTTGCAGCACCACCGCCAGCAGCCCGCCGCCGAGCCCCGCGCAGCCGGCGCTCAGGACGAACGCGAGCGTCTGCACGCGACCGACCCGCAGACCGCACAGTGAGGCGGCTATCTCGTCGTCACGCACCGCGCTGAAAGCTCGCCCGTAGCCGCTTCGCACGAGGTTGTTCATCACGAACAGAGCGACGAGCGCTCCGAGCACATGCGATCCAGGCCTCCCAGCGCTCGAGCGGAAAGCTCTGCACCCAGCCAGGAGGGCGGCGTCGGCGGGTTGATGCTCAGGCCGTTCTCGCCGCCCAGCGTGTTCGGGTACTTGTCGGCGAGCGCCGGCAGGCCGATGGCAAACGCCAGCGTTGCGCCGGCCAGGTAGGGCCCGCGCAGCCGCGAAGCGGCGGCGCCGACGGCACGCCGACGGCCACGCTGACCACGACCGACGCGGCCAGCGCGGCCACGACCGCCCACTGTTCGTTGCCGACCAGCAACGCCACCGTGTATGCGCCGACGGCCATCAGCGCGCCGTGCCCGAGCGAGATCTGGCCGCTCAGCCCCGTCAGCACGGTCAGCCCGGCGAGCGCGGCGAAGTAGTAGCCGCCGTTGGCCAGCTGCAGGTTCTGGTAGGAGCTGAACAGCTCGCTGACGAGCACGTACACCGCGATCGCGCCGCAGCACGACGAGCCACAGCGAGCGCACCAGCGTGCTGCGCGGACTGCGGATCCTCGCGGCCAGCTCGCTCACACGCGCCTCTCTCGCGTGCTCGAGAAGAGTCCGCCCGGGCGGATCATCAGCACGGCGACGAGCACGACGAGCGCGGCCAGCGTGACCAGCGACGAGCCCTCATACCCCGACACGTAGGACAGCACCAGGCCCGAGTAACACCCCGCCGACGACCGCGCCCGCGGGGCTGTCGAGCCCGCCTATCACCGCGGCGGTGAAGCCGAACACGAGGATCGCGTCGAACTGGTTGGGTCCGACGAACACCGACGGCGCAACGAGCACGCCGGCGAGCGAGCCCACGAGCGCGGCCAGCGCCCAGCCCAAGGTGAACATGCGCCCGACCCGCACGCCGAGCAGGCGCGCGACCTCGGGGCGAAACGCCGCGGCGCGCATCTTCAGACCGATGTCCGTGCCGAGGAACAGCGCACGCAGCGCGAGCGCCGTCACGGCGAGCACGACGAGCACGGTGAACGTGTCGTTTGGGGAGAACAGCACGCGCGTGCCGCCGATGTCATAGCCGCGGATCGAGAAGGCCGGCGGGAAGGAGCGCGGCGTGTTGCCCCAGATCATCCCCGCCACCGCCTCCAGCAGGATCAGCAGGCCCAGCGCGACGATCACCGCGTTCAGCGGCGGACCATCCTCAACCCGGCGAATCAGCACGCGCTCGACGAGCGCGCCGAGCACGAGGCCGCTGACGCGAGCGCGACGGCGAACCCCAGCCAGTAGGAGCCCGAGGAGTTGATCACGCCGAGCGCGATCGATGTCGTGATCATGAGCATCGCGCCCTGGGCGAAGTTGACGATCCGCGTCGCGCGCCAGATCAGCACGAGCGCCAGCGCGACCGCGGCGTAGATCGCTCCGGTCGAGATCCCGTTCAGCGTGAGGTCGATGAAGCGCGTCATCAGAACCCCAGGTAGGCCTTGCGCAGGCCCTCGTCGGCGGAGATCGTCTGCGCGGTGTCGTCGGCGACCACGCGGCCGAGGTTGAGCACGATCCCGCGATCGGCGACCGCCAGCGCGCCGCGCGCGTTCTGCTCCACGAGCAGGACGCCGATCCCGCGATCGCTTGCCAGGCCGCGGATCAGCGCCATGATCTGTGCGCTCACACGCGGCGCGAGGCCGAGCGAGGGCTCGTCGAGCAGCAGCACGCGCGGGCGCGCCATCAGCGCCCTGCCGATCGACAGCATCTGGCGCTCGCCCCCGGACAGCGACGCCGCAGGCTGGGTTCGCCGCTCGCGCAGCGGCGGAAAGAGCTCATAGGCGTGCTCCAGCTCGTCCTGACCTGCGCCTCGCCACAGCCCGCCGAGACGCAGGTTCTCCTCGGTCGAGAGCTCGGCGATCACGCCGCGACGCTCGGGCACGTGTGCCACGCCACGGCGCACGATGTCCTCGACCGCGACGCCCAGCAGCTCCTGTCCGTCCAGGCGCACGTGCCCGCCACTGGCGTGCTCCAGCCCCGAGATCGTGCGCAGCAGCGAGGTCTTGCCGGCGCCGTTGGCCCCGAGAACCGCCGTCACGCTTCCCTGCGCCACGGCGAGCGTCACGCCATCCAGCGCGCGCACGGGCCCGTAGTGAGTGCTGAGCTCCTGCACCTCCAGCAGCGTCCCCTCGCTCATGTGCCAGCACCACCCAGAGCGGGCCCAGCCGAGCCGTCCTCCTCGCCGCCGAGGTAGGCGTTCAGCACGCGCTCGTCGCGCTGCACGGTCTCGGGGTCGCCCTGGGCGATCACGCGACCGAAGTCGAGCACGACCACGCGATCGCAGGCGGACATCACGAGATCCATGCGGTGCTCGACAAGCATCACCGCCATCGAGCCGCGCAGTGCCCGGATGCGCTGCTCGAGCTCGCGCACGTCGTCGCCGCCCAGCCCGCCGGCCGGCTCGTCGAGCAGCAGCAGCTGCGGCTCGCATGCCAGCGCCCGCGCCAGCGCGACGCGCTTCTGCGTCGGGTAGGGAAGCGTCTGCGGCAGCCTGTCGGCAACGTCATCGCAGCCGAGCTCCGCGAGCATTCTCGTCGCACGCTCACGCAGCGCGCGCTCGCTGCGGTCAGAGCGCGGCAGCCCGAGCAGCGCGCTGAACACGCCGGCGGCGCGAAACCGCTGCGCGCCCAGCATCACGTTCTCGCGCACCGTCAGCCCGGGGAACAGACCGATCCCCTGCAGCGTGCGCGCAATGCCCATCTGCGCGAGCCTGTTAGTGCGCACTGTCTGCAGCGTCTGCCCCTGCCAGTGAAGCGAGCCGGAATCGGCGGCCACAAACCCGCAGATCGCGTTGAACAGCGTCGTCTTGCCGGCGCCGTTGGGGCCGATGATCCCGAGCACCTCTCCCGGGGCGACGTCTAGCGAGACGCCGTCCAGCGCGACGATCCCACCGAAGCGGACCGTGAGCTCCCGCGCCGCGAACGCCCCATCACGGACGGAGTTCCCCTTCTCCTCCATCGCAGGCCAACTTACCCCCCGACCCGGCGGGCAATCAGGCGTGCGCTTTGCGATAGCCTGCCACGTCATGGCTGGCGCGCCCGGGTGGGACAGTTGGAGCCTCGATCCGCTCGGGCTGATCGCGCTCATCGCCGCCGGCGCGTTCTATGTGTCGATGCTGCGCCGCGTGCGGCGCGTCACCGGGAAGCGCGTTGGACCGGGGCACTGGCTGTTCTACGGCTGCGGGCTGGGCGTGCTCGCGATCGCGCTGATGTCGCCGATCGACGCGATCGGCGACAAATGGCTGCTGTCGGCGCACATGTTCCAGCACACGCTGCTCGCCGACATCGCTCCGGCGCTGCTGATCCTCGGCCTGCGGGCCCCCGTGCTGCCGCTCGGGCTGCCGCGCGGAGCGATCAGGCCGCTCGCACGCAAGGGCACGCTGGGGCGCATCTGGGCGACGGCCACCAAGCCCTGGGTGGCGCTGCCGGCGTGGGCCGCGGCGACCTGGATCTGGGCGATCCCGGCCATCTTCGACTACACCGCCCAGCACCCCGTTCTGCACGCCTTCGAGCACGCGACGCTCTTCTACACGGGCTTCGCGTTGTGGTGGCTGATCATCACACCGCTGCCCAGCGACCGCCGGAACCCGGGCATGGTGCGTCTGACCTACCTGGGCTTCTCGCGCGGTGCGAGCGCCCTTGTCTGCCTGCCACTGGCGTGGATGAGCCACACGATCTACCCGCTGTATGCGACGGGTCCGCACGCCTACGGCATCTCGGCGTCCACCGATCAGCACATCGCGGGCGCGCTCATGTGCCTGCTCGAGGTGCTCGTGTTCGGGATCGCGCTGGTCGCGGTGTTCATCGACATGCTCGACCGCGACGAGCGCGCGCAGGAGCTCGGAGAACTCGCGGCGACAGGTCGCTGAGCGCGCGCGGCGACGCGGCGCTCAGCGGGACTCCGGCACACCTGCGCCCGCCTCCAGGCGGGTGCGCAGCTCGGCCCCGCGACCTGCGCTGAGGGCGCGCGTGGCGCGCTCCTCGGTCGGTTCGAGGCCGCGCGCCTGCGCGACGTCGAGGAGGTTCTGGCGTTCCTCACCCTCTTTGGCGGTGCGCAGGAACAGCCAGCACAGAAGGCCGAGCGTGAGGAAGCTCTCCTCGACGATCATCACCGCGCCGGCGATGTTCTGGTCGGCCAGCGGCGATATGTGCCAGACGGCGTCGCCGTGCAGGTAGAAGGGGTAGAACACGGTGCCCGACCACAGGAAGATGTTGCCCAGCACGGTCCCGGTCAGGCGCACCGCCGCGATGTACCCGAGCTTGGCGAAGTCGCCGAACCACTTGGGCATCGGCAGTGGCCCGAACAGGCACATCCACATGTTCATGCCGAAGCCGAGGAACATCGCATGCTCGAGCACTTGGATGCCGAGGTGGTTCAGCGCGGCTTCGTAGAACACGGGCAGGTGCCAGACGTACATGTCGATCGCCCACAGCGGGAAGGCGATCAGCGGGTGCGCCAGCACACGCAGGCGGTTGAAGAAAGAGATGCGCAGGATCGGCGCGATAAGCGGACCGGTCAGGCCGAGCACGAGCAGCAGCGCCGCGATGTCTCCGAGCAGCAGGTGCTCGGCCATGTGCGCAAGCAGCAGTTCGTCGCTGATTGCGCCAAGCGCCGTGAGCGCGAGCCCGATCACCGCGAGCCCGCCATAGAAGCAGGCCTGGCGCCAGCCGGGCACCGGGTGACCGAGGCGCGCGAGCGAGCGCGCGCGTTTGGCGTAGAGCAGGCAGACGAGCGTGAGCGGGCCCAGCTGGATCAGGGCCTCGGTGGTGGGCGGTACGTCTGCCGGGACGAGCATCACGCACGTGCAGCGTACGTGCGCGCGCGAGGCGATGCGCTCGCGAACGAGCGCCGCGCACCGGCGCGAGGAGCTGACGCGCATGGTAGCTTCGCGAGAGTGCTGAGAGTCCCCTGTGAGATCGCCCCGGCGCAGGCGCCTGCGACCCGCAGACGATCAACCACACCTCGCTCGTGTACGGGATCGACGCAAGCGGCAAGGTGACGACGATCTACTCGGCGAGCATGAAGCCGAGCGAAGTCGCCCACGACGTTCCGCTGCTGGCCGCGAGCTAGCCTCAGGCCGCTTCGGTCGTTCCTCGGGGCGAGGCCGGCCGGAGCCCGAGCACGGCCCGCTGCAGGGGGCGCTACGGTTGTCACGCCGTGTCGCTACCTGTCGAGGGCTACAAGCTGTCGCGGATCTCGTCCAAGGCCTACGAGCATCCCGCGGACCGCGCGGCGACCGCGGCGCTGAAGGCCGTCCCGCACCTCGACGCGGTCGTGCGCAGGGTCATCGAGTTCGGCTATGAGCGAGCGCTGCGACGCGGCGTGCTGGGGGGCGCGGTGCGCCTCGGAGCCGAGCAGCTCACCCCGGTCTGGCAGGCCCACGAGCGGGCCTACGCCACGCTGGACTTGCAGCCCACGCCCGACCTCTACCTGACCCAGTATCCCGCCGCCAACGCGGTCACGATCGGCTCGGGGCGGCCGATCGTGGTCGTCAACTCCGAGCTCGTCTCGCTGCTGGATCCCGAGCTGATGCGCGGTGTGTTCGCGCACGAGGCCGGCCACGTGCTCTCAGACCACGTGCTCTACCAGACGGCGCTCGTGATCCTCCTGCGCATCACCGCCGTGCCCGGCGTGCCCGTGCCCCTGTTCCCGTTGAAGGCCGCCCTGATGGAGTGGTTTCGCGCGGCGGAGCTCAGCTGCGATCGGGCGGCGGCGCTCGTGATCCGCGACCCGCTCGCGGTGTGTCGCACGCTGATGATCATCACCGCCGGAGCAGAGGCGGAGAACCTCGACCTCGACGCGTTCATGCGCCAGGGCGAGGAGTACCGGGAAAAGGGCTCGCCATTCGATCGCTTCTCGCGGATGTTCGCCGACCTGAACCTGACCCATCCGATGTCGGTGCAGCGCGTGCACGAGCTCATGAACTGGGTTCGCTCCGGCGACTATGACCGGATAGTCGGGGGCTCCTACGTCACGCGCGACGAGCCTCAGCGCCCGCGAGCCGAGGCCAGCGATGCCGTTTCCCACTACGCCCGGCGCTTCCGCGAGACGTTCAGCGATCTGGGGGAGTCGATCGGCGAGGCGGGGCAGCTGCTCAGCGACTGGCTGCGCCAGTCACGCGAGTCCTCGGCGGAGAACGAGGAGCCCGGTTAGAGGGCCCCTCAGGAGGAGCGCCCGAACAGCTGCAGGAAGAAGAGAAAGATGTTGAGGATGTCGAGGAAGATCCCCGCCGCCAGCGGGATCGCTTCGTTGTTCCCCGCGCGGCGCAGGCGGTTGAAGTCGAGCACGGTATAGAGGCCGAAGATGGCCAGCCCGAGGATCGCGTAGATCGTGTAGAGCGCCTCGATGCGCACGAAGATGAACACGATGCCCGCCACGATCAGCCCGAGCAGCAGCCAGAACGCAAACCGGTAGAGGAAGGAGAGATCGCGGCGGATCGCGTAGCCGCCGGCACCGAGCCCACCGACGAACAGCGCTGTCGCACCGAAGGCCTGGCGCAGCGCCGTGGGATCGGTTTGCGCGTAGTAGTTGACGGTCGCCGACACGGCGACGCCCATCAGCAACCCGAAGACGAGCAGCAGGCCGAGCGCCAGCCCGTGATTGCCCCGCGAGTTGGCGACGTTCAGGCCCACGAGACAGCCCAGCGCGACAATCCACGCGATGAACCAGTAGGCGCCGCCCCATTCGCGTGCGAGGAACACGCCGAGCGTGGCCGTCCCGATGGTGAGGGCCACGAGGCCCATCACCCGTCCGAACAGCGTCTGCGCGCGCGCCTGGGGAAGTTGGGCCGCGTAGCCCGCCGAGCTCACCGCCGAGATCCTACGATGCCGGCATCTCGGATGTCTAGGGTGAGGCGATGAGCACGATCGACGAGCTGCTTGACGCCAACCGCGCGCTCGACCGCTTCAGCGCGGACGCTCCCGCCGACCCGCGGCCCAGCCGCGCCGTTGCCGTCGTCACCTGCATGGACGCCCGCCTGGACGTGCTCGGGGCTCTCGGCCTTGGCCTCGGCGAGGCGCACATGGTCCGCAACGCCGGCGGGGTGGTGACCGACGACGTGATCCGCTCGCTGACGATCTCACAGCGCCTGCTCGGGACTCGTGAGGTGATGCTCGTCCAGCACACCGACTGCGGCATGCAGAAAGTGGACGAGCTCCAGCTGCGCCGGAAGCTGACAGCAGAGGCCGGGACGGAGCCGCCGTTTGAGATCGAGGCGTTCTCCGATCTGCAGGAGAGCGTGCGACGCTCGATCTCGCGCGTGCGCGAGTCGCCGTTCCTGCCCCATCGCGACGGCGTGCGCGGCTTCGTCTACGACGTGAGCAACGCAGCACTGCGCGAGGTGCTCGTGCAGCCGCCCGACTGAGCTCGCACTCTCATGCGCGGGTGCGTGCATGGCTGCGCATGCGCGGACAGAAAAGGGGCGGCCACCTCGCGGTGACCGCCCCCTTTCAGATCGTCGGCCGTTGCGGCCGGGCGAGCTGTCGCTACCAGTTGATCGGCGCCGGTGGAGTCGCCGTGATTTCAACCGTGTTGCCCGGCCCTGACGTTGCGGCCGTCAGCACCGGTCCCAGCAGACCGCAGCTACCGAACGGAGGCACGGTCACTTCCGCCTTGAACGAGAAGTTGCCCGAGGCAAGCGCGTTCGTGGGCTCGCTGATGCTCAGCGGCAGCTTGATCGGTTCCACCGTCTTGCATCCGATCGGCACCTTGATGATCCCGATCGACACAGAGCCGACTTCCTCGTTGGCGGCCCCTTCGGCGCTCTCGGACACTTCGCTGCCGTTGCTCGAGAACCCGAACGTGCCGGTGGCCGGTCCGGTCGGCGTCAGCGCACCCTTGACCGTGACCCGCACGCCGAGCACACTGAACGACTGGGAGATCGGCGGGATGTGCAGTTCAGCGGTCAGCTTACGGGTGGTCGCGTCGGCCGTGGAGGTGATCGTCGAGCCCGCGGGGAGTTCCTCGGAGATGCCCGACTTCTTCTCGGTCACCTTGCCGGTGAGCTTCCATTCGTTGAGTTTGACGATCAGATCGCCGACCTCGGGGGTCAGACGAGCGTTGGACGGCAGCGTCGAGCTCGCAGTGTGCTGTCCGCACGTGCTCGGCGCGGTCTTGCCCGCGACTCGTTCTTCGATCCACTTCAGCGCAACCGGCGCGCCGATGCCGTCGGTGAACAGGTGCTCGGCCGGATACAGCTGGAAGTCGTCCGTGCCTTTCAGCGCACACCAGTCGTAGTGCAGTTCCACGTCCTGCTTGACGGGCACGAGCTCGTCTTCGATGCCGTGGTAGTGGTAGACGGGCGCGGGGACGACTTTGTTGTCGAGGTTCTGTTCGGCCAGGGCCGCTTCGAACTTCGGTTCTGATTTCTCCAGTTCTTCAAGGGACTCGTGGTTGGTCGTGAATTCCTGGAAGTTCGCGCCGTTGAGCGTCGTGATCAGTTCCGTCGCGCACTCTGTCAGCGCGTCTTCGACGGCTTTCTCGCCCGCCGGCGTCAGCGTCCCGAGGTTCAGTTCGGGGTATGCCGACTGCAGTCCGATGGCCGAGATGATGCCGAGGCCCGATCCGACAGACTGGCCGCTGAACGCGCCGAACGCCTGCAGGTTCGCCGGAACGCCACCGGCGGCTACACCCGACAGTTTGACGTTGGGAGCGTAGGTGGACTGGATCTCGCCAGCCCAGCCGACGGCCTGTCCACCCTGCGAGTAGCCCCACGCATACGTCGGGTTGCTTTCGGTGAGCCCGGCTTCGGGCAGTTCGCGCGCGGCGCGCACGATGTCCAGGACCGCCTGGCCCTCGGACTTGCCCGCCGTGTACGTCGGGATCGCGCCGTTGGTGTAGCCCTGGTAGTCGGTGAGGTCAACCGCATAGCCGGCTTTGAGCGCCTCGACGACTTCGGCGCCGGCGTACTCGGTGCCGGTCGTGACCTGCTTGGATGGCGCACACTGCGGAGCGATGCCCTGCGTGCCGATGCCCACGGTGACCACGGGCCGGGTTCCTTTGCCGGTCCATTTGCCCGTCGGCACGATCACGGTTCCGGTCACGAAGTCCGGTTTGCCTTTCTGGTCGGTCGACTGGTAGAGGACCGTCCAGGCCTTGTTGGCGGGAAGCGTGACCTTGAGGTTGATTTTCGCCGAGCGGTACCAGACCAGTTCGCCGGCTTTGCCTGCCGGTTCCGCGGTGGGCGGTGTGTAGAACGCCGACCCTTCCGGTCCAACGACCGGACTGGCCCATGCGCTTGAAGCCATCACAAGGATGGCGAAGACTGAGAGCGCGAGTGCACGCGCCATGACCTTGCGATGCAACACCTCTATCTCCTCCTGAATTTGTGGGAGTTACGAGCGTCGTACTCGTGAGAGGCGAAAGGGGTCGCGGACGACCGACCGTATACGGCCGTCCCCGAAAACTCTCGTCCCGTGCGCACCCCCTGGCGCGCCTCGCGAAGATACCGAAGGTGGATCCTAAAGTCAACAGCGACTTGGGTTCGACGCGACATGATCCGCCTTGTGTCGCGCACACCCTAGCAACCAAGGGCCACGCCGCGCACGAGCGGGCCCAATACCAAACTTGACCCAGGTTCGGGATTTGCCGCCAGAGTGCAGCTGCGCGTGCCGCACGTGCCCGCGAGGGGCGAGCGCCGCGGCGGGGCCTACAAGCAGGCCGAGGCGCCGCGCAGACGAGTCCGAGCGGGGCCTATATGGCCCGCTCGCGACCGGCCCAGTAGGGCTCGCGAAGACGGCGCTTGAAGATCTTGCCCGAGTCCTCGCGCGGCAGCGAGTCGCTGAACTCGACCACGCGCGGCGCCTTGTAGCTCGCAAGCTTGCTGCGGACGTGCTCGCGCAGGTCGTCGGCGCTCAACCGCGCGCCGTCCTCGAGTTCGACGTGCGCCGCGAGCGCCTCGCCGAATTCCTCGTCGGGAATGCCGAACACCGCGCAGTCGCGCACGCCCGCCAGAGACAGCAGGCAGGCCTCGATCTCGACCGGGTAGATGTTCACGCCACCGCTGATGACCATGTCGTTGCGACGGTCGTTGAGATGCAGGTAGCCGTCTGAGTCCAGGTAGCCGATGTCCCCGCAGCTGATGAGCCCGTCGCGCTCGACCGAGCGGCGCTTCTCCTCATCGCCGGCGTATGTGAAGTCCGGCCAATCGTGCACCCACATGTAGACGTCTCCCGACTGTCCGGCCGGCAGCTCTGAGCCCCGCTCATCGAAGACCTTCACCACGCCACCGTCGATCGGGCGCCCCACGGTCCCGGGGTGCGCGAGCCACTCCTCGCTGGTGCAGAAGGTGACCGCGCCGGTCTCCGTGCCGCCGTAGTACTCGGTGACGATCGGCCCGAGCCAGTCGATCATCGCCCGCTTGACCTCGGGCGGACAGGGCGCCGCTCCGTGCACGACCCAGCTAAGCGAGGACAGGTCATAGCGCTCCCGCACCTCCGGCGGGAGCGCTAGCAGTCGCACGAACATCGTTGGGACCATCTGCACGACCGTGATGCGCTGCTCGGCGACTATGCGCAGGAACTCCTCGGCGTCAAAGCCGCTCATGAGCGTCATGTCGAGGCGGCGCATGACCGCGGCGTGCGCGTAGCCGCTTGGAGCCGCGTGGTACAGCGGCGCAGGGATCACCGTGCGCTCCCCCTCCTCCAGCCTGAAGATCGGGCTGAGGATCGCGCGCATCGTCTCGCGCTGCTCATCGGTCACCACGGTGCGCACGACACCCTTCGGGCGTCCGGTCGTCCCCGAGGTGTACATGATGCTCCGCGGCGGCGACTCGGGCGTCTCGCCCCATGGCTCGTTCGCCGCCAGCCACTGCGGCCACCACAGGGCCCCGTCCGGCAGGTCCGCCGGCGGTTGCTCGTCCTCGTGCGGCACCACGATCAGCGCGATCTCAGACGGAACGCTCGACACGATCGCTGCCAGCAGGTCCGCGTGCACGATCAGCGCCTTGGCCTGGCTGTCGTTCAGGACATATGCGATCTCCTCACCGCGCCAGTGCCAATTGAGCGGCACGGCGCTCGCGCCCGAGCGGCGCCGTGGCGATGCCGGCCTCGAGGAACTCGATCGAGTTCTGCAGGAGCAGCGCGACAGTGTCGCCAGCGCCGATGCCGAGCTCGCTCAGTCCGCGCGCGGCCCGCAGCGCCCGCCCGAAGAGCTCCGGGTAGGTCGCAAAGCGCGCGCCGCAGCGAACCCCGATCTCCTCCGGCGGCGCCATGCGCTGGATGCTAGTTGACAACAGGCGTGACCAGAATTGGCGGGGCCCTGCCCCACGTTGAACCCGTCAGGCGTGCTCGCCCGCGGCCGCCCCGGCCGCCGAGTACATCAGCGATCCGGGCGTCGTGAGCAGCTCGCCGGTCTCCAGCAGCGTCTTCAGGCCGGAGAGGATCATCGGCCAGCCGCCGTAGAGTTCGCTGTTGGCGCCCTCGCGCAGCTGGTCGTGGGTGACCGTGAGCCGACAGGAGTCGCCAACCGGCTCGATCTCCCAGGTCACCCGCGAGGCGCCTTCGCTGACCACCTGATCGCTCCACAGCGCGTTGAAGCTCTGCACCAGACGGCGCGGCGGGTCGACGTCGAGGTTCTCCCCGGCGCAGATCGGAGTCGGCGACGACGGGTGCGTCGACTCATACGGGGAGCCCGGCCTCCAGTCGGAGCTCACGCCGACGCCGAAGTTGTACTTGCGACGCAGCTCGCTGTCGGTGATCGCCTCCCAAAGGCGCTCAGGCGTCGTCTTGATGTAGATCTCGAAGACCTGCTCCATTGTCTCTTCCTCCAGTCCTGCCTTGAGTCCCGAGAGGCCGGCGACCCATGGCTCGGCGTACTTGCTCACCCACCTGTCGTGGACGAGCCGGATGGGGACGGGGTTCAGGAAGTGCAGCTTCTCGCGGCCGCGGCGCCTGCTGGTCACCAGGCCGGCCTCCTCGAGCACGCGCAGATGCTTCATGACGCCGAACCGCGTCATCGGAAGCCCCTGCTCGAGCGCGCTGAGCGTCTGCCCGTCGTGTCCGAACAGCTCGTCGAGCAGGCGGCGGCGCGTGGGGTCGGCGAGCGCCCTGAAAACCTCGTCCATGCTTCGGCACCATAGGTGACCCACCGGTCACCTGTCAAGCGCAGAGCAGGAACGTCGACGCGCGTGACGTAAGATACAAAGTGCAACGCCAACGGGGGTGACGTGGTGACGACGACCGAGGATCGAGAAAGTCTGGAAGTTGTGCAGACGCTCTGGTGGCTGTTTGCGCTGTTCGGCGTGCTGACGCTCGGCGTGGGCGTCTTTCTGATCGTCTCGCCGCACGAAACGCTGAGCACGTTCACGGTGATCGCGGGGATCTTCCTGCTCGTCGACGGTGTGATCGCGATCGTTCGCTCGATCTTCGGCGAGAACGCAAACCGCGGCCTGCTCGCGCTCGTCGGCGTGCTCAGCGCGATCGCCGGTCTCGTGCTGATCAAGAAACCGTTTGACACGCTCATCTTCTTCACGCTGATCCTCGGCATCTGGCTCGTCGTCGCCGGCGTCGTGCGCCTGATCGCGGCGTTCACGCTGCCCCAGGATCGCGGCCTGAACGCGCTCGTCGCGATCGTCGATGTCGCCGCCGGCATCGTCGTCCTGTCGTGGCCGGAACTCGGCCTTGCAACGCTCGCGGTGATCTTCGGGATCGTGCTCGTGGTTCGCGGCCTTCTGCTGACATACGCCGGCTTGCAGCTGCGCCACGTCGCCGCGGACCTCGAGCACGCCGTCACCTAGGCGCGCACTCCAGCTGCGAGCAGCTGGCAGCTGGCGCGCCTGCCCGCCGCGCCTCGATGGATCGCTGTTACGGTCGTGCGATGTCCCGCAAGCTGGTCATCACGGCCTGCGCAGCTGTCCTTCTGCTCGCTGCTCCCTTCGGCGCAAGCGCGGCGAGCTCGCCGGCGTCGCCCGCGGCGGCGACCTCAGAAGGGGGAACGACGGGCGCGACCGGACCCACGGAAGGGCCTCCCCCAGCCAGTGTGGAAAGACCGCCCGAACCGGGCGAAGGCGCCGGCGACGTGGAAAGCGAAGACGAAGAAGAAGGCGCCTCGCCGGCCGAACTGGCGGCCGAACTGGCCGAAGTGCTCAGGCGCGTGGAACAGGAAGCCGCCGAGGAACCGCTGGGCGCGAGCCACGTTTCGCCATCTGAGCGCTGCGTCGTCCCCGAGCTGAAGGGAGACACGCTGCGGGTCGCACAGCGAATGCTCGCGAGGGATCACTGCAGGCTCGGCAAAGTCACCCTCCCGCACCGGCATCGCGGTCGGCTGGTCGTGACCCATCAGAGCAGGAGGGTCGCACTGCGCCTTGCCGACAGGACCGTGGTGGGCGTGAAGCTGGGCCCAGCACCGAAGCACAGGCACAGCTGACCAACCCAGACGCCGCGAGCGCCCGGTCAGCTCACCGCGCGAGCCACTCCTTCGCCGCCTCCAGCTCGCTCAGGGAGAACAGCCGCATTTCGCCGGGCAGCATCCAGTCGAACGTCGCGGTCACATGGCGCAGCCATTCCTCATCACTCACCACAGCCGTGCGTTCCCACGCCGAGAGGTGACGGAACCCCAGGCCGATGTCGGCCTTGATCTCCTGCCACACCGCTCCGGCCTGCAGTCCTTTGAAGTCGGGGCCGATCTGAAAGAGGAAGCGCACCTTCTCACCGCGATCGATCGCTTCACGCAGCGGCGGGATCGCGACGTCGGTGTAGTCGCTGGCGCTCAACGTGCCCCAGGCGCGAAAGCCGTAGGTCCCGGGGGGCATGTCGCCGAGTCGCTCGATCACGCAGTGCAGACTACCCCCCTAGAGTTTGAGCGATGCTCGAGCCTCACCGACTTCGCCTCCCTGCCGTGCGATGAGCGAGACGGTCGCCTGGAAGCGCGTGCGCAGGATCGCCCTCGCCCTGCCCGGAGCGCAGGAGCGCGAGTCGCGCGGCCACTTTCAGTGGCGGGTCAACGACAGGCTGTTCGTTTGGGAGCGCCCCCTGCGCGAGAACGAAATCGAGGCGCTCGGCGACGGTGCGCCGGACGGACCGATCCTCGGGGCGCGCGTGGAGCACCTCGGCGCCAAGGAGGCGCTGCTGGCCAACGAGCCGGACGTCTTCTTCACGACGCCGCACTTCGACGGGCACCCGTCGATCCTCGTGAGACTCGAGCGCATATCGCTGGCCGGCCTGAAGGAGGTGATCGCCGAGGCGTGGCTGGCACGCGCCTCGGACCGCCTCGCGCGCGCGTACCTCGCCGAACGAAAGTCGGCGTGAGACCTGCGATCGGCGTACTCTGGCGGCGTGCCGAATCTCAATGACCCGCTGTTCGACGAGCTGCGCGAGAACCCCGGCTTCCGCGCGTCTCGCGCACGCCTGAGCCGCCAGGCGGGCAGCGAGCGGCTGGGGCTCAGCCTGTGGGAGGTTCCGTCCGGCGAAGCAGCCTACCCCTACCACCATCACTTCACAGAGGAGGAGCTCGTGGTCGTCCTCGCCGGCCGGCCGAGCCTGCGCACGCCGGGCGGGTGGCGCGAGCTGCAGGAGGGCGAGGTGGTCGCGTTCCCGCGCGGGGAGAACGGCGGCCACCAGCTCGTCAACCGCACCCGGGAGACGGTGCGCTTCCTCTCCTTCAGCACCAACGGCGAGCCCGACATCGTCATCTATCCGGACTCCGGGAAGCTCGGCGCCTTCGAGCGGGCGCCAGCCGGTGACGGCCTGCGTCAGCTCTTTCGCATCGACGACGCCGTCGACTACTACGACCGCGAGCAGCCACCGGCGGCTGAAGGCGGCTGACATGACAGAGCCCTGGCAAGAGACGGCGCGCGGCGGTTTCCCCCCGAGGCCCTCTTCCTAGAGCATCAGGGGATCGACCAGCTGCGCGCGATGGTCGCCGGGCGCTGTCCCGCGCCGCCGATCGCGCATCTCACAGGGATGCGCCCGATAGAGGTCGGGGCCGGGAGCGCGACCTTTACGATGCCCGCGTCTGACTGGCTGCAATCGCCCCAGGGCGTGATCGCAAACGGGACGCTCGCGGTGCTGGCCGACGGACCGCTGGGGTGCGCGATTCAGACGACGCTTGCGGCTGCCACACCCTTCACCACCTCGGAGCTGTCGCTGCGCCTGCTGCAGCCCGCCCGCACAGGCGGCGCGCTGACGGCGCTTGGACGCCTCGTGAACGGAAAACGCTCGCTCGGGCTCTCGGAGGTCTTCATCCACGATGAGCTCGGGCGTCTGATCGCCCACGGCAGCTCGCTGTGCTTCATCCTGCCCGCGCTGAAGATCGAGCCAGGCGCCGAGGCACCGGCGCCCCAGCCGCCGGCGCCCGAGCAGCATGGGGTCCCCGATCCACAAGAGCGACCGGTTGCCGGCGAGGTGCTCGCTCAGGAGATCTGGGATCGGCTGAGCGGTCTGGAGGTGCTGCAAGCGCAGCTCGCCGGCGAGCTGCCCCGTCCACCGATGAGCCATCTGTTCGGCGTGATGCCGGTCGAGGCCAGCGAGGGCTCGGCCACGTTCGTGCTGCCCGCCACCCGGTGGCTATGCAGCCCGCTTGCCAAAGTCGAGGGC
Organism: uncultured Solirubrobacterales bacterium; assembly: GCA_963749385.1. GTDB lineage: Bacteria > Actinomycetota > Thermoleophilia > Solirubrobacterales > Solirubrobacteraceae > Palsa-744. The sequence goes on along the minus strand of CAVVMI010000009.1, from coordinate 160,192 downwards.
GGGGTGATCGCGATGCTCGCCGACTGTGCGCTGGCGAGCGCCATCCAGACGACGCTGCCGGCGGGCACGGCGCTCGCGATGATCGACCTGAAGGTCAACTTCCTGCGACCCGCCGCTCCCGACGGCCGAGAGCTCGTGTCGCGCTCCACCGTCGTGCATCGCGGACGGACGATGGCTGTCGCCAACGCGGAGGTGGTAAACGCCGACGGCAAGGCTGTAGCGCTTGCCACGGGCTCGGCGATGATCCTGCCCGGGCGCCCCGCGTCGCTGATGGGCGTCGTCACCGACTGATCCCGGCGATCCACGTGCTCGTGAGCCTGGTCGTGGGGGGCCTGGAGAGCCTCTTCCAGCGGCCGCCGCAGCGACCCTGTCACACAGGCCTGATCCCGGGCAACTATAGGAGTGATGGCGGGCTTGGACCCTGACGAAGGGGATCTTCTGAGGCGGATCGCGCGGGGAGACGACGACGCGTTCTCCGTGTTCTACCGGCGTCACCTGGATGCGGTCCTCGCGTTCTTCATGCGGCGCGTCGCCGACCGCGAGCTGGCGCTCGACCTGACGGCCGAGACGTTCGCCGCGGTCGTGACGAGCGCGGGCGCCTACCAGGGAGTCGGACCAGCGGTCGCCTGGCTGTTCGGCATCGCGCGCAACAAGCTGCGTGAAAGCCTGCGCCACGATCGAGTGGCCGACGTCGCGCGCAGGCGCCTCGGCGTGGAGGCGCTCGTCGTGCACGACGCCGACCTCGCGCGCGTGGAGGAGCGGGCCGCCATCGGGGAGGGCGTACTCGCCCAGGCGCTTGAAAGCCTGCCCGAGCCGACCCGGGTCGCGCTGCTCGCCCGGCTCGTCGAGGAGCGGGAGTACGGCGAGATCGCCGCTCGTCTGCGCTGCTCTGAGCAGGTCGTCCGACAACGCGTGCACCGGGGCCTGCGTCAGCTGCGCGCCGGGCTGAAGGGAGAGGCATGAGCGACGTGTTCGACGAGCTCGAGGGTCAGCTGCGGCGGTCGGTTCGAGCGCGCCGCAGGCCGCGCCCGGGGTGGATGCGGCGCGGGCGGGCGCGCACCTCGGCGATCGTGATCCTCGCGACGCTACTGATCAGCACCGCTGCGCTCGCCGCCGGCGGCGTGATTCGCATCGGCGCTCCGGCCGAACAGTCGGGCAGATCGTTCTATACGCAGGTCGACGGCGGCATCGTCAAGGGAACCGTGCGCGTGCTGCCCGTGACGACCTCCGACCCGGCGGGTGGACCGCCATGGGGGATGCGCGTGCTCAGCACCAAACGCGGTGAAGGCTGCATCCAGGTCGGCCGGCTGTTGGACGGCAAACTCGGCGCGATCGGCCAGGACAGCTCCTTCGGCGACGACGGCCTGTTTCACGTGTTCGGCGTCGACACGTTCGGCGCCAAGCGCGCCTGCACGCTGCTCGACGGAAACAATCGCCTGTTCATCAACGCCGTCGTCGGGGATATCCCCGCCAGCGCCTGGACCGGCCGTGCCAGCAACGGCTGCGTCCCGAGCACCGCCGGGCACTTCGAACGCTTCGGCGAACACGGCCATCCCTACCCGACGTGCCCCCAGCGCGACGAGCGAAACCTCTACTACGGCCTGCTCGGGCCCGACGCCCAGAGCGTCACCTACGTGCTCAACGGCCAGACCCACACACTTGCCACAAGCGGGCCCGAGGGCGCCTACCTGATCGTGACCAGGGCCTCCCCCACGCAGCTGTTCAACTTCAACGCCGGCGGGACCCAGGACGTCGTCCCTGTCGACGGTCCGATCACAGAGCTGCATTACCGAAACGGCGCCACGTGCCACCTCACCTCGCGCAGCTGGATCGGCGGGCGCGAAGCATGCTCGCCGCCACTGAAGGTCCCGGTCGGGTGGGTCGCGCCGAGAGCGCCCGCGCCGACCGCAGCGCAGGTCGCCTCGCCGTTGCGCGTGCGCCTGGTCGCGGCCGGGGACGGGGGATCCGAAGCGGTCGTGCGATTCGTCTCCGCGTCTCGATCGACAGCGCGCACAGCTCCTACACCGTCAAGTGGCACGAATCCGGACAGCCCTCGCAGGTCAACAGCTACGGACCACCGCGACCGCTCTACCCGGAGGCCGGTCAGGTCGAGACGATGCGACTCGGCCGCGGCCTGCGGCGCGGCCTCCACCCCGGCGTCGTGACCGGCGAAGTCATCTACCAGGACCAGACCGGGCCCGGCGCGCTCGAAGAAGCCGGCGGAACGGTCAGCCTGACCGTCGGGCGCTTTGAACTGCACGTGCCGTCTGGCGTCGCGGCGACTAGGAAACGAGGCGCTTGACCTGATAGCTGCGCGCGCCGCGCGGCGTCTGAACCTCAACGGACTCGCCGACGCCGCGATCGAGCAGCGCCTTGCCGACGGGCGACTGCGCGGAGAGCCGTCCCAGCGCAAGGTCGGCCTCGGTCGGCCCGACGAGCGTCCACGTGTGCAGCTCGCCGCCCTGCTCGTCGAGCACCTCCGCGGTGCGGCCGAAGCCGAACACCTCGCCGTCGGTGTCGCTCTCGACGATCACGGCATCGCGCTGGCGCTGGCGCAGGCTCTTGATCTTCGTCTCCAGATGAGCCTGGTCCTCCTTGGCGATGTGGTAGTCGGCGTTCTCACTCAGATCGCCGAGGTCACGGGCTGCCAGGATCCGCTTTGCGATCTCGCGCCGCGCGGTCGTCTCGAGCTCGTGCAGCTGGGCTTCGTAGCGCCACCAGCCCGGCCGCCGTGATCGCCTCGCCCTCGGGAACGCTTCTGAGCTCATCCGCGCATCGCCGTCATCGTCGCAGAAGCAACACGCGATGCAAGGCTAAAGCTCCCGCACCGGCCGACCGACAGCCAACCCACGATGCGAACCTGCGCCGGCATCGAGGGTCTGGGACGTCGTCACCGCCGCCGTTGCTCACGCGCGCCAAAAAGGGGACTCAATGTCAGACGGCGTCACGCCCGAGACCTCTGCAAGCGCTGGGCCGCGCGCGCTGGACGTGCCGGGTCAGGCCAACGCGTCGTCGACGCGTCCGTCCCAACCGGACACGTGGGCGCATGGGCTGCGATCGCACTGCTGTGCCTGGCGGTCGGCGTAGCGGCCTCGGTGCTGGGCGCCCGTGCGCTCGCACGCTCGGACGCCGCGAAGGCCAAGCCGGCCTTCGCCCAGACATCGGCGGCGATCGACTCGGCCCTCGCGCTGAACATCCAGCACGAGGAAGACCTCGTCGTCGGCGCAAGCACCTTCTTCGCATCCACAGCGAAGCCGTCGCCATCGCAATTCCAGACGTGGGTGCACTGGTCGCGAGCTCTTCCGCCGCTACCGGAGCTGCAGCGGCTGGGCTTCGCGTCGCGCTCGTCCGCGCGCCTTGAACTGCCGGCGTTTGAGGCTCGGCTCGACGGGCGTCCGGCGCAGCGGTCCAGGTCGGCCGGCGCCCGCCCCTACTCCTGCCTGGCGAGCGTTGAACTCACGCGGGGCGCCCCAGGGTCTGTGCACTCGAGCACCGATCGCTGCGCGTCGACGCCTGGCCTGCTGGCTTCGCGCGACTCGGCTCAGACCATCTACCAGGCCACGGCCGCGCGACCAATCCCGGCCTTGAAGTGCTCACACCCGTGTACCGGGGCACTCCCCGCCCTCGAGCTTCATCGGACGCGGGCGGCGTTCGCCGGCTGGCTGCGCGCGGTGTTCACGCCGGGCACAGTCGTGGGGGCAGTGCTGAGCGATCACGCCGGTTATTCAGCCTCCCTGCGACGGGCGGGCCGGCAGCTCCACCGCCATATTCGCCGCGGGCGCAGCGCCCTTGCAAGCTCGACACAGACGGGTGACCCTGCACGGCGGCTGGAGCGCAACGACCTCCGGACCGCCCGCGCCGAGCGCCGGCGTGCTGAGCGACGACGGCGCGCTCGCGCTGCTGATCGTCGGCTCACTGCTCAGCCTCGTGCTCGCCGCGCGCGCTCGTTCGTCCTCGGCAGCCGGCGCCTGTCGGCCCGCGCTCCCAGCGAGCCCGAGATGCCCCGTGCGGAGCTCTACGACGAGCTCACCGGCCTGCCCAACCGGGCGCTGCTGCTCGATCGCGCCGAGCGCATGCTCGCCCGCGCCGGTCGCAGTCGGACTCGCTCGTCGGGCGCGCTGTTCATCGACATCGACTGGTTCAAAGACATCAACGACAAGCTCGGACGCCAGGCTGGAGACCAGCTCCTGCAGATCGTCGCCGAGCGTCTTGGGAACGTCGTGCGCACGCACGACACGGTCGGGCGCCTGGAGGGCGACGAGTTCGTCGTCCTCGTCGAGTCAGCCGCGCGCGGGATGCGCCTGGACTCGCTTGCTCGCCGGGTCATGGAGGTGCTCCACAGGCCGATCGAGCTTGACGACTTCGGCCCAGCTTCTCTCTCACGGTGAGCATCGGCGTCGCGTTCGGCCGCTACGCGACCCCCGACGAACTGCTGCGCGACGCTCACCAGGCGATGGTCGCGGCCGAGGCCGCCGGCAAGGATCGCTACACGTTGTTCAACGCCAACATGCGCTCGGTCATCGAGGGGCGCGGCGAGCTCGAGGTGGAGCTGAACGCGGCACTGGCCGAGGGTCAGCTCTTCCTGCATTACCAGCCGATCTTCGACCTCACCACCGAGCGTGTCGCGGCGCTCGAGGCGCTCATCCGCTGGCAGCATCCCACGCGAGGGGTGCTCGTCGGAGAGGACTTTCTCTCGGTCGCGGAGGAAACGGGCCTCATCGTGCCGCTCGGGCGCTGGGCGCTCGAGCAAGCCTGCTGCGGCGCCGCCGCGTGGAACGTCGCGGGTCATCAGGCGGCTGTCAGCATCAAGGTTCCCGCCAGCCAGCTCTATCGCGACGGGTTCATCACCGACGTTCGCCGCGCGCTTCAGCAATCCGGGCTGGCCCACGCTGCTGACGCTCGACATCGCCGAAGCCACCGTCATGCGCGACGTGTCCGCCGCGGCTGCCCAGCTCGCAGCAGCTCAAGCTGCTTGGCGTGCGCATCGCGCTGGATGAGCTCGGCGGCGAATACGTACATCAGTCAGACCTGCGGCGCCTGCCGCTGGACTACCTCAAGGTGGACCGTGGCGCGCTCGCCGGCTCAGAAGACGAGGAGTACCGCAGCTGGCTGCTCGAGGGCATCGTCATGGCCGGACAGGATCTCTCGCTGCCGGTGATCGCAACGGGCGTCGAGTCCCATGAGGAGCTGACGAAGCTGCAGTCGCTCGGCTGCGCAATGGCTCAGGGCTTCTACCTCGGCCGGCCCGCAGCGGCCGCCGACGCCGAGAGCCTGTTTCAGTCCAAGCTGCCGGCGGCCCCCGCGACCGCACCGCCACAGGGCTAGGGCGTAGGCGGCGCGGCGGTCGCGGCGGTCGCCGTCAACCGCCTACGTGCCCATCGCGCGGAGGATCGCGCTGTCCATCAGTCGCGTGGGGAGAAGCCGCGCCACCGCCAGGCGGATCTTCGCGTCGCGGCCGACGACATAACGGGCTCTCGGGCGCCGCGCTGTGAGGGCATGCTCGACCGCGCGTGCGACCTCGATCGGCGCGACCCCGGAGCGCTCGGCGTCGTCGATCGCCCTGCGCAGCGCCTGAAGGCCGGCGCCGTAGAGCTGCTCGGCCTCGACTGGCATGCTCGCGATCGCCTGATCGCTGGTCTCCCTGCCCTTGCCCCAGATCGGCGTCGCCACGGCTCCGGGCTCGATCGCCACGACCCCGACGCCGAAACGTCGCAGCTCCATGCGCAGCACGTCGGTCGTGGCCTCGAGGGCGAACTTGGACGCGTGGTAGGGACCGAAGAAGGGAATCGCGAGCCGGCCGCCGACCGAGGTCATGTTGACGACGCGCCCGCGAGCCCGGCGGAGCGCCGGGAGCGCAGCCTGGGTGACGGCGATCTGACCCAGGAGGTTCACCTCGAGCACACGCCGCCACTCGGCCAGCGCCACGAACTCCGCCGGGCCTCCGATCGCGATGCCAGCGTTGTTGACCAGGCCGGCGAGCCCGCCGGGCGCCGCCGAGTCGACGGTCCGCATCGCCGCGTCGATCGACTCGCCGTCGGTCACGTCGAGCATCAGCGTCTGGATTCGCCCCGCTCCCGCGGTCCGCAGAGAGTCGGCGTCTGGCTGCTTGCGCACGCCGGCAAGGACCGTGAAGCCGAGGCCGTCCAGGTGTTCGGCGCAGGCTCTGCCGATGCCGGTCGAGGCACCGGTGATCAGCACCGCGCCGGCGTTCAATCCAGCTCCTGGCCCGGCGCGATCTCACTCGCGCTCGCTCGCTGCCCGAGACTCATGGCTGGGCGGCGCGCACGCCGCCGGCGATCGCGGTCGCGACGAGCTCCGCCGCTACCGCCTCGACGGCGTCATAGGGCGCGGGCGTGTGGCCGGTTGCGAGCGTGAAGATCGTGTCGCCGTCGTACATCGTGTGAGACGGGCGAATCGCACGGGCGATTCCGTCGTGGGCGACCGTGGCCAGCCGGTTGCGCCTGTTCCCTGCTCAGCTGCGCGTCGGTCGCTACGACCCCGATCGTCGTGTTCGCGCCCGCGACGAGCGCCGACTCGCGATCCCAGCCACTCAGCTCGGCGACCCACTCGCCGCGCTCGTCGTCCCAGATCCCACCGACGGCGTTGACGACCATCAGCGCGACCACGTTCGCTCCCGCGACCGAGGCGCTTGCGAGCCCGAAGCCTCCGGGCCGCAGCTGCGATCCGTCACCGCCCTTGGCCACGCTCGCTCCGGTGCCCGCGCCGACCGCGCCGACCGCGGGACGCGTTGTGGCCGCCGCGCACGCCGCGTATCCGGCCTCACGGTCCGGGCGCGCGTTCGGATCGCCGATCGGCAGATCGAAGATGACGGCGCCCGCCACGATCGGCACGCGAACGCCGACCAGCTCATAGCCGATCCCGTGCTCCTCGAGGTAGCGCATCACCCCGCCCCCCGCCTCGAGGCCGAACGCGCTGCCGCCGGTCAGCAGGATCGCGTGCACCCCGACGGCAAGCGTGCCCGGCCGCAGCGAGTCGGTGGAAAGCGTGGCGGGCGCGGCCCCGCGAACGTCCACGCCGCCCACCGCGCCCTCGGCGGCGATCACGACCGTGCAGCCTGTAGCGCCCTCGAGATCGGTCCAGTGCCCGACGGAAAGACCCCGTGGAAGCTCGATTTCCTCCACCGCGCCCGAGTCTAGCGCCACCACGGCAAGCGTCGCGATCGGGCGTCGATCGAGCGACCCGGCGACCGCTGGAGGCGTAGGATCGTCGCCATGCTGAGGCGTCTGGGGGTTCGTTTCGTCGCCTCGCTGATCGGCGTCGCGGCGGGCCTGCTCCTGTCGACCGCACTGCTCAGCAAATTCTCGCTCGACGCGACGGCGCTCATCGAGGCGACGCTCATCTTCTGGCTCGTCCACCTGGCGGTTCAGCTGCTTGCCCTGCGCGTGCTCGTGCGCCAGGCCTCGGTTGCGCTGGCCGGGCTGCTCGCGCTCGCCGCCACGATCGTCTCGCTGATCATCGTCAACGCGATCGTCAGCGGGCTCTACATCCACGGCATTCAGACGTACGCGCTCGCAACCCTGATCATCTGGCTGACGACTGCGACAAGTGACACAATCAGCACGCGGATGGTCAGACAGCGTCGTTATGGGGGCCAGCCGAATGGCTGAGGCCCAGCCGAGTGGTGCGCCTCACGAACGGCGATGGCTCGTGCGCGTGCTCATCTGGGGCACGACCGTCCTTGCCGTCGTGGCCATATTCGCGGTCTGGGCCAACAGGCAGCTGCTCAATCCCAATAACTGGGCCAACACGAGCACACGGCTGCTGCAGAACGAAAAGATCCGCGAAAGCACGTCCAACTACCTCGTCAATCAGCTCTATGCACACGTCAACGTCTCTGAAGAACTCAAGAAGCAGCTGCCCACCCAGCTGCAGCCGCTGGCCGGGCCGGTCGCGGGAGCGCTGCAGAACCTCGCGATCACGGCCGCCCAGCGCGTGCTCGCCAACGCGCATGTCCAGGAAGCATGGAAGACAGCCAATCGCGCCGCCGACCAGTCCTTCCTCGACATCATCAACGGCAAGGGCGCCGTCTCGACCAATCAGGGTCAGGTGACGCTCGACCTCGCCCCGATCGTCGAGAGCATCGCTGAACGCCTCGGCCTGCCCAACGTGAGCTCCAAAATCCCGCCGTCGGTGGCCCACATCGAGGTGCTGAAGTCCAAGCAGCTCAAGGCCGTGCAGGACGGGGTCAAAGCGCTCAAAGGGCTCTCCCTGCTGCTGACGATCATCGTGCCGCTGCTCTATGCGCTCGCGATCTTCCTGGCGCGCGCCCGGCGGCGCCAGACGCTTATGCAGGTAGGGATCGCGATCGTGCTCGCCGGCCTGATCGTGTTCGCGGGGCGCGCGATCCTCACCTCTCAGGTGAGCGGCTCGCTGGTGAAAGTCGAAGCCAACCGCCCGGCGGCTCAGGCCGTGCTCTCGATCGCGACCGAGATGCTTTCTGAAATCGCCGGTGCGTTCGTGATCGTCGGCCTGCCGCTGATAGCCGCCGCCTGGTTCGCCGGACCCGCGCGCATCGCCACCAAGGGGCGCGAAGCGATCGCCCCGTTCCTGCGCGACCAGCCCGGATGGACGTACGGAATCGTCGCCGCGATCATGCTGCTGATCTTCATCTGGGGGCCGATCCCGGCCACGCACAAACCGGCGGGGATCATCGTCTTCCTCGTGCTCGCGTTCTTCGGGACCGAGGTGCTGCGCCGCCAGACGGCGTCGGAGTTTCCCGTCGCACCGGGATGATCCGGAAAGCGTCGGCGGCCGAGCGGTCGCAGGTGGTCGATGTCGTAACCGCCGCCTTCGCCGAGGATCCGGCGTGGGCGTTTCTGTTCGCCGATGAGTACGCGCGTCTCGCACCCCAGTTCGCCGGCACGCTGTTCGACCTGAGGATCTACTGGGGAACCGTCTGGGTCAGCGACGACCTTGCGACGGTCGCGATGTGGGATGGCCCGAGCGCCGGCAACGAGCCCCAGCAGCTGGCCAAGGAGATCTGGGGGCGCTACGTCGCGACAGCCGGCGAGCCGGCCCACGAGCGACTCATCGCCTACAAAGAAGCCCTCGCGGTAGCCTCGCCGCCAGATCCATACTGGTACCTGGGCGTGCTCGCGACCAGCCCGTCGCGCCAGCGCGAAGGCCTCGCGAGCGCCGTGCTCGCCCCGGCTTTGGAAAGGGCCGACGCTGACGGCGTGCCGTGCTGCCTGGAGACCTCGAGGCAGACCAACCGGCTCTTCTACGAACGCCGGGGCTTCGTGGAGGCCACGGATGTCGCGCTGGCAGACGGGCCGCCGACCTGGTGGCTGCGCCGACCCCCGGGCACGATCATGCGCCCCAGCGCCCGCTGAGGCCCCGTCCGTCCGCCGCCGAGCCGCCGGCCCGCCCGTCCGATGGCAAGATCGTCCGATCCCATCTGCGCCCGCAACCAAGGAGAAGCCAATGCAGATCACCAGGAGCTCGATCGAGACCGCGCCCGGACCAGCCGACTGGTTCACCGGAGCCGTTCACATCGACACCGTGGCCACGCCGTCTGAGCGGTCGCGCGTCGCGGCCGCGAGCGTCCACTTCGCTCCGGGAGCACGCACCGCGTGGCACACCCACCCAAACGGCCAGACGATCTACGTGACAGACGGCGTCGGGCGCTGTCAGCATCGCGGCGGACCGGTCGAGGTCCTCCGGCCCGGCGATCGCGTGTTCTTCGAGCCCGGCGAGCATCACTGGCACGGTGCTGCGCCCGACCGCCAGATCACTCACATTGCGATGCATCTCCTCGACGATCAGGGCAGCGCCGTCACATGGGGCGAGCATGTCAGCGATGAGGAGTACAGCGCCACGCCCGCCTAGCTCGCGGCCACCGCGCGGCCTCGTGCGCTCGCGCGAGCCCGTCGCGAGCGCCCTAGCTCACGGCTCCTGAAGCAGCCCGAGCACGTTGCCGTCGGGATCGGTGAACGTGGCCACCAGGCGCCCGCCGCCGACGTCGCGCGGAGCCTCCTTGACGCTGGCGCCTGCAGCGGTCACCTCAGCCAGCTTGGCCTCGATGTCCGCCACGTGCCAGTAGGCCACCGGCGAGGTCATGCCCTGTGGTCCGCCGCCGGGCACCAGCCCGATGTGCTGGCCCTCGGCTCGGCTCGCTCATGCTCCTTGCGCCCGCCGACATCGCCACGGCTCAGGCCTGCCCGTATTCGTCGTGGCGGAGCCACCAGAAGCCGTTCTCGTTTCGCCCGAGCGGCGCGCGGTCAAGCCACGAGTACATGCCCCAGAGGCCGTCGAGGCCTCGCCCGTAGGCCGAGTAGGTGTGAAACACGACGCCGTCCTCCAGCGCGAACGCGCTCATGCCGGGGCCCTCTCTTCTGAAGGTCACGGGATCCGTGCCTGCGCCTCTGGCGATCTCGATGAGCAGGGGACTCTCCTCGGATGACCGAAAGTCCGCTGTCCGGTAGTTGTAGTCGACGGCGCCTGACTGCCATTCCTGCTCGGTGTGCGATGTGTGAAAGTCGTGGTTGAAGTCGCTCTCGAACGACGACGCCCAGGGGAACGTCCATCCCATTCGCCGCTTGTAGTCCTGCAGCTTGGCCAGCGGCGCCCGCGACACCGCGGTGAACGCGACGTCGTGGTTGACCAGGTGGGCCACCGAGCCGGAGAAGCCATCGGCGATCGCCGAGCAGGACGGACAGCCGGCGGTGAAGTCGGGACCGAACATGAAGTGATAGACGAGCAGCTGCGAGCGCCCGCCGAACAGGTCGGCGAGAGACGCCGTTCCTGCGTCTGTCTGGAAGCTGTACTCCTTCTCGATCGGGACCCACGGCAGCTCCTGTCGCATCAGCGCCAGCTCGTCACCCCGCCGCGTCAGCTCCTTCTCGGCGTCGAGCAGCTCGAGGCGCGCCGACAGCCACTCCTCACGGGTTCCCGTCCTGTGACCGGCCATTGCATCCTCCTTGTCGGTGTTGGAGATCGATTCCGTCCTGCGCCTGCGCGGACTCGGCGAGCCGCTTGATCCGTGCCAGTCGCCTGTCCCACTTGAAGGCCACGCGGGCCATCGCCCCGGCGGCATCGTCCACCCGCTCGGGCCGCACCGCGTAGCGCACCTCGCGGCCGCGACGCCGCCCCGCCACCAGGCCGACACGGTCCAGCACGGCCAGGTGCTTGGCGACAGCCTGTCTGCTGACCGGCAGCCCCTCGGCGAGCGTCGTGGTCGTCGCCTCGCCGCGCTCGAGCAGCGCGTCGAGCACGCGCCGGCGCGTGGGGTCGGCCACCGCCGACCACAGCGCGTCGTCCTCGGCGAGCGTCGCCGCGGTCAAGGGGTCGCTCCGCGCTGCCCGGAAGCCACGTAGTCGAGCAATTCGCCGAGATGTTTCTCCCAGCCGTGTTCGTGGCCCTCGCGGTAGCGGGTCCGACCCTCGTCGTCGCGGGTCACGGCGTCGATCCCGCTCTCGACGACCCTCAACCGTGTCCCGCCGGCCTCCCCGGTGAGGCTGAACTCGACGAGCGCCGAGTTGCGCTCATCCGGCGCGGCGCCCTCTGGGTGGTTCCAGCGGAACGAGAACCGGCGAAACGGCTCTGCATCGACGACCCGAATCGCCACGATCGAGTCGAGCTCTTTCTCTGCATCTGCGCCGCGGCCTCCGGGGCGCCACGTGAGCGTGCCGTCCGCGCCGGCGCGCCGCTCGACCTGTGCCTCGTCGCTGAACCAGCGGCTGATCTGCTCGGGCTCGGTGATCACTCCCCAGACGACCTCTGGGCTCGCCTCGATCAGGATCTCTCGTTCGACGCTGTCCGCGGCCACGCTGGCTCCTTTCAGTAATACGCAACCGATGGTTGCGCGACGTGCGTCCGCAGAATAGCGCACGGGAGCGAGCCGCGGGCAACGCCGCCCGAGGGCCGTGGCTGGCCTGATCCCGAAGGCATCCGGTGGGCGGGAAGCTCGAATCCCTACACGCTGCGCAAAGCCGCCGCAGGCGCGAGTCGAGCGGCGCGCACGGCGGGGTACAGCCCTGCCAGCGCGCCGAGGATCAATGCGATCGCGACCCCGCCTGCCACGGCGAGCACCGGCACGACCACCATCCACCCCTGGCTCGAGGCGTAGCCGGCCGTGGCAGCGGCGCCGAGCGCGATTCCGGCGACTCCGCCGAGCAGCGACAGCAGGACCGACTCGCCGAGGAACTGCACGCCGATGTGCACCGCGCGCGCTCCGAGCGCTCGCCGCAGGCCGATCTCCGGGCGACGCTCGAGCACGGAGATGACCATCACGTTCGCGATCCCCACGCCGCCGACCAGCAACGCCACGGCGCCCAGACCAAGGAACACGGCGGTGAGCGTGCTCTGGGCGTCGGCGCGCGCCTGCAGTGCGGCGGAGGGACGGCTGACCGTGGTGTTTTCGGGGTTCTGCGGGTCGGCGGTCGCGGCCAGCAGCGAGTCCGCTTCGCGCACGCGTTCCGGGTCGGCGCGCACATAGAGCATCGTTGCGTGGCGGCTCGTGGCGAACAGGCTGTGGGCGATCGGGTAGCCGATCAGCGCCGCCCGTTCGATTTCCGGCGCGAGTGGCTGCGGACCGATTACGCCCGCGACCGTGAACCACATGTCCCCGAGATAGACCTGCACTCCTCGCCCGCGCGCGGTAAGCGCGTTGACACCAAGCCGCTGGGCGGCGACCGAGCCGAGCACGACCAGCGGATAGCGTTCGTTGGCGGAGTCCAGAAAGCGGCCCTTCAGCATCCGCCCGCCAAGCGTCGCCAGCAGCTCGGAATCGGCCGCGTAGACGCCGATTCCCCCCGTTTCAGCAGCTTCGATATAGGGGTTGCGCCGAACGCTCGCTGCCGAGATCGCCGTGACCGCGGCCGCCGAGCGCACGCTGCTGAGGTTGCGCACTGTGCGCTCGGCCGCTTCGGGCAGCTCTGCCGACTTGCCCAAGAACGTCTGCCCCGGCGCGACGGTCAGCAGGTTGGTTCCCAACGTGTTGAGCTGGGCCACCAGGCCCGCTTTGCTCGATTCAGAGATGCCCAGCACGGCGACCATCGCCGCGATCCCGATCGCGACGCCCAGCGCCGAAAGCGCTGCTCGCACGCGACGGGTGCGCAGTCCCACACTCGCCACGCGCAGGACATCCGCGGGCAGCAGGCGACTGCGGGGGATCGCGATGGCCGCGCCACTCATGCCGCCGCCACCAGCTCGTCGTGGATCAGGTGCCCGTCGCGCAGCTCCACTCGCCGTGGCAGCGTCGCGGCGATCTCGCGGTCGTGGGTGATCACCACGACCGTTGTGCCCTGTGCGTTCAGCTCGTGCAGCAGCCGCAGGATGCCGGCGCCGCTCGCCGTGTCCAGGTTGCCGGTCGGCTCGTCGGCGAGCACGATCGCAGGTGAGCTGACGAGCGCACGGGCGATCGCCACGCGCTGGCGCTCTCCGCCGGACAGCAGCGCCGACGTGTGCTCCGCGCGATGGCTCAGCCCGACCCGATCGAGCGCCACGCGGGCCGCCCGGCGGCGGCGCTGTGCAGGCGTCCCCGTGTAGAGCAGGCCGTTCGCGACGTTCTCGAGCGCGGTGTGCGCCTCCAGCAGGTGGAACTGCTGGAAGACGAACCCGATCCGCCGCGCGCGCAGCGCGGCGAGCCCGCCGTCCGACGCCTCCGCGACGTCGCTGCCGGCGATCCGCACGACCCCGCTCGTGGGTCGTTCGAGCGTGCCCATGATGTGCAGCAGCGTGGACTTGCCCGAGCCCGACGGTCCGACGATCGCGCACAGCTCGCCCTCCCGGACCACGAGGTTCACTCCGCGCAGCGCCTGCACGCCGCCTGGATAGTCCTTGACCACGTCGATCAGCTCCAGGACCGCAGCAGGGTCATCCGCGCCTTCGGAACCGTGTCGCGGCGCGACGCTCATTCGGACTCGATCACCGTCAGCCCTTCACGGACGCCCGCGCCTTCGACCTGGACGTAGCCGTTGGCGAACATGCCCGGGGTCACGGCCAGCGCGACGCGGCGAACGCCTGCCAGTACCTCGATCGCGTAGCCGCCGCCGGCTGTGGCAGTCAGCGCGGTCGCCGGTACGGCGAGCACGTCGCGGCGGACGCTCTTGACCAGTTCGACGCTGACCGGCGCCTCGTCGAGGTGGGCGACCGGGTGCTCGAGCGCGAGCGTCACCGGGATCGTGGCCGATTCCGCTTCGCCTTTTTCTCCTCCGCCTCCGCCTCCGCCTTTTTCTTTTTCGCCTTCGCTCGCCGCGCTCGCCACCGAGCCGACTTCGATAATCCGTCCCTGCACGACATCTCCGCCCGGGAGCGTCACGGGCGCCGACTGGCCGACGCGGGCGAGCGTCTGCTGTTCGGCTTTCACTTTGAGCTGCACGATTTGCCGGGTGGAGGTCGTGGTGAGCACCGGCATCCCCGCTCCGCTGCCTTCATTTTCCCCTTTTTCACCCGGCTCTTTGCCCGATGGTTCTTTGGCGTCATTTGCCGCGGGCGCTTTTTCGCGGGCGGCTTTTTCCTCGGCCGCTTTTTCCTCGGCCGCTTTTTCCTCGGCCGCCTTTTCCCGGGCCGCCTTTTTCCGGGCCGCCTTTTTCCGGGCCGCCTTTTCGCTTTCGGCCTTCTGCTTGGCCGGTTTTTCGTTGGTGGCTTTTTCGTTTGCGCTGGGTTTCTTTTCGGGTTCGCCCGAGCTCGGCGGGTTGGCGTCTGGTTCATGCGCGCCCGACGCGCCCGGGGGGTCCTGGCCCAACGCGACCTTCACCGCCGTGACGCGCCGTGCGCCCGGGGCGAAGATGATCCTTCCGAGGTCGACTTCACCTGTTTGGGACTGGCCCTCCGTCTTCTGCCAGCGCCGAACGGCGGCAGCCGTGGCCTCGCTGAAATGGTCGACATCGGCGATGTCGCCGTAGGGGTCGAAACCGAGATCGATCAGGTTCTCGTTGAGCTCGAGCACGTCGGGGCCGTCGCTGACGCCCTCCTTGAGGGTCCGATAGGCCGGCACCGACCCATACATGAGCGCGACGGGCAGGTTGTTGACGCGGAAGAGCGTCCCGCCCCGGGCGATGACCGCGCCGACGGCTGGCAACCACGTGAAGGTTCCCGACAGCCGGTCATACAGTTCGAGTGAGGAGCCGTAGCCGAGGGTGCCGTCGACGGTTGAGCTTTCCGTGAGCGTGCGACGGGTGATCGTCGTCGTGGTCTCCCCCGCCGGCACCCCGGTCGCGGCGGGGGCACGGGCTGGTGAGCCGGACTGCGTCAGCACGACGGCGGCGACGGCGATCGCTACGACCAGCACCGCGCCAGCGGCGAGCGCTCGGCGGCGACGCCCGCTCTCCGCTGATTGCGCCGGGGCCAAGCTGCTCCCCCGATCGGGCCGGCGGTCGGCTGTGGCTGCGCGCGCCGGCTCGCCCGCACCCTCGACTGGGACGGCGACATCGGGGGTCCCCGCCGCGCCGTCTGGCCGATCACCGACCGGTGCGCTCACTGTCTCAGCCGGCGCTCCGGCTCTGGAGACTGCCCGAGCCGGAGCCTTCCCCGCCAGGCGCCTTGCGCGCACCGGGACCACCTGCTTGGGGGCCGCCCCCCGGAAGCAGGCGCTGGCAGTTCTTCTGTGCGGATTGGAAGGCGGGGCTTTCCGGATTCGGTGCGCCTTCCGCGCCCGGATGCGCATGGATCCTGATCTGGATGCCGCCACCCTGCGCCGAGGCTTCCACCTTGATCCCGTGTTCGCGCATGCACCTGGCGAACTTCTGCACCGCTTCTTCGTGTTCGACCTTCTGCTGTGGTGAGAGGTTCACCGCCTTCGGCTCGGGCCGGTAGCGCGCGCAGGCCTTTTCCGCCGCTTCCATCGCGGCGGGTCCGCCGCCCGCCTGACCGGGGCTGACCTTCAGGCCGTGACCGCCGCCGGGATGCGAAATGGATTCGGCGTTGATGCCGTGTTCGCGCAGGCATTTGGCGAAGTCGGCGAATTTCGTTTCGGCCTTCTGTTCCTGGGCCTGTTCCTTGTCGGCGGCGTTGGAGGCCGCCGTCGATCCTCCGCAGGCGGCCAGGATCAGGCTCGAGGCGATCGCGCCCAGGGCGACGAGCAGCGCCAGCCGCGCGCGCCGGGCACTTGGCGCGGTGAAGAAGGGTGCGAGACGGCGGGACATGGCGCTCCTCTGCGGGTCGATCGCTGGTCGGTGGTGCCGCCGAGCGATCTTGAGATCGCTCGCGGCGGCACGCCCAGCAAACCGGTCCTACCTGAGAATCGGCTTAGAGGGGGCGAGGAACTTCGTGAACGGCACTTGCGTCCGGCCCCCGCGGCGACAGCGATCGGCCATGCCTCGGCTTGGACGCCATGAGCTCGGCGTCGGTCATCTCAAGCGGCTTGAGCTCGAGCGTCAGCCGCGCGCCGCCGCCGGAATCGTTGGCGGCGTGCACGGTCCCGCCATGCGTCTCGGCGAACTGGCGCACGATCGCCAGCCCCAGCCCCGATCCGGGCCGTCCGCGCGCGCTCGGCGCGCGGTAGAAGCGGTCGAACACGCGCGACAGATCCTCGGCGGCGATCCCGGGGCCGTGGTCGCGCACCTCCACGCGCCCATCGCGCACGCGCACCTCGACGGGACCGGCGGCCGGGGACGGGGGGTTCCATTTGCACGCGTTGTCGAGCAGGTTGGCGATCGCGCGATCCAGCCACGCCGGCGCCGCGCGCACCAGGCACGGCTCGGCGTCGAGGGAGAAATCACACTGCGGCGCGTGCAGACGGGCGCGCTGAAGCGCCCCGGCGACGGCCAGATCGAGGCGCACGTCCTCGACCTCGATCTGGTCGACCTCGGTCTTGGACAGGTCGACCAGGTCGCCCACCAGCACGGTCAGCTCTTGCAGTTGCGCCCGCGCGGCGGCGATCACGCGGGCGCGCTCGGGCGCGGACAAGCCCTCGCCAAGCGCGAGCGCGTCGAGGTTGGCCTGCACGCTGGTCAGCGGCGTGCGCAGCTCGTGCGACGCGTCGGAGACGAGCTGGCGCTGGGCCAGGCGCGAGCGCTCCAGGGTCGCCAGCATCGTGTTGAAGCTGCCGGCCAACCTGCCGAGCTCGTCCTCCTCGCCCGCCGGGATGCGATGACCCAGATCCTGTGTGCGGGCCACCCGTTCGGCGGCGCCGGTCAGGCGGCGCACGGGCACGAGCGCCGCCCGCGAGACGAGCAGCCCGAGCGCCGCCGCGAGCGCGATGCCGCCCAAGCACACGATCGCCAGCACCAGCTTCAGGTGCATGAGCGTGCTGTCCGTGTCGGCCAGCGGCAGGGCCGCCTGCCACACCCCGCCTTCGGGCGCGCGCTCGGTCAGCACCCGCACTGGCGTCCCGGCGACGGTCGCGTCGCTGAAGAACGCGCCGCGCCGGCCCGCCGCCACCGCGCGCACGGCGGCGGTGACGGGGAGCACCGACCCCCTGCTTTCCGAGCGCAGCACCTGGCCATTGGACTGGATCAGCTGGACGTAGCCGACGGCGGCGCCGAGCTTCGGCGCAGGCAGCACGAGCCTCGCGAGCGCGGGCGGCTCACCGCTCGGCGACGGTACCCGCACGGCCGAGCCGCCCTCGGAGCTGCCGGCGGCGAACCCGGCCTTGCGTTCGATCGTGACCGAGTTTCGTTCGCGGCCGCTGCCTCCGGGGGAGCCCTTTGCCACCGTCGCGCCGCTCCCCGATGAGCCCAAGCCGATCTCGCGCACCGGCCCCGGTGGCAGCCCGCCTTCGCGCTGTAGCTTGGCCAGTTCGGCCGGGCTCACGTTCTTGATCCGGACACGGACCGACTGCGGCAGGCCCGGAGTGAGCTTCTGGCGCAGGCTCGCGTCGATCTGCCCGCGCAGCTCGTTGCGCGTCACGACGTACACCACGACCGACGCGATTACGACGGCGGCCGCGACGGCTCCCGCCGCCAGCAGGATCATGCGCCGGCGAAAGCTCATCGCACAGAGGACCTCAGGACGTAGCCCACCCCGCGTACCGTATGCACCAGACGTGGCTCGCCGGCGGCCTCGGTCTTGCGGCGCAGGTAGCCGACGTAGACCTCCAGCGAGTTCGAGGCCGGCCCGAAGTCATAGCCCCACACGCGATCGAAGATCGTCGCGCGCGTGAGCACCTGGCGGGGATGACGCATGAGCAGTTCAAGCAGCAGGAACTCGGTGCGCGTCAGCTCGAGCAGGCGACCGTCGCGGCGTGCCTCGTGCGCGAGCGAATCGAGCTCGAGATCCTCGAAGCGCAGCAGCCGTTCGTCGTCCCCCTCCCAGCCCGTGCGCCGCAGCAGCGCGCGCAGGCGAGCGACCAGCTCCTCGCGGGCAAACGGCTTGGCCAGGTAGTCATCCGCGCCGGCCTCGAGACCCGCCACGCGCTCTGACACCTCTGCCCGGGCGGTCAGCATCAGCACCGGCGTTCGATCACCGGTCGCCCGTATCCGCCGGCAGACCTCCAGCCCGTCGAGCCCGGGCATCAGCACGTCGAGGATCACCGCGTCCGGAGAGTCGCGCGCGAGCTTGCGAATCGCCTCGCGCCCATCGGCAGCGGTCGCCACCTCGAATCCGCTCAGGTCGAGCACGAGCTCGAGCGCCTCGCGCACGGCCGCGTCGTCGTCGACGACCAGCAGATGCATGCTCTGATGCTGACGCGCCAACGTGAAAGAAAGCTGAACGAACGCTCGCGACGTTCGTTCAGGACCGCCGCTCCAGGACAGGGGGCGACGTACGGGCGCGACGGGGGTCAACCCCGCGTTCGGCCCTCCAAATGGCCAAATGCGTCTATTTGCAGGGATTTTGACGGGAGCGACGGGACTCGAACCCGCGACCTCTGCCGTGACAGGGCAGCGCTCTAACCTGCTGAGCTACGCCCCCGCGTTGTGCGGGGATGATCCTCTCACCGGCCCGCGCCGGCCCCAGTATGTCAGGCTGGCGCTCAGCGACCTCTGCAGGGACACCGGGCCGCCGCATGGCGCCGCCCCGAGCGCGGTCCAGGCTCTCAGTGTAGCCGCGCGCGGATCGCCAGCAGATAGCTCGCGGCGCCCGCGCCTGACGACTGCCTGCTCGCCGCGACCGCCTGGACATGGACGTGCGGGCTCGAGAAGAGCGTGAGATGCAGCCCGCCGAACGTCGGTCCGAGAGGCCTCGCGATCAGCTGACCGGCGCTGGCAAGCCCGAGCAGGTCGACCGAGACGCCCGCGCCGAAGAGTCCACCGACGGAGACCTGCCCGCTGGCACGAACCTTCACCTGGCCGCGTTCGCTTGACAGCAGCTGCAGGCGCATGCCGGCGGGCAGCGCCGCCTGGACCGCGGCTTCGCTCATGTGTCCCTGCCCGGCGAGCTGGTCGCCGTGCTTCTGGAAGCTCACGCCGCTCAGGCGCAGCGGTCCCTCGCGCACGCTGCTCGCGGTCAGCGTGAGGCGATCGATCCCGCGCGCTTCCCACAGCAGCGCGGCCGTCTGCGCCGGGGTGACGTGCAGATGGGCCGCGTGCACGTCGACCGAGTCCGCGCTGCCCCACAGAAGCTCGACGGCCGGCCATGCGCTCACGCTGACGCTGGCCACCGTGCCGTAGCGCGCCAGCCGCGAGGAGACTCGTTTGGCTGCGATTCCCGGGAGCAGGAGCTGGGCGAGCACGAGCGCCAGCGCGAGCACGCCGACAGACACCGCGACGATCGGGCCAGCTCTGCGCACGTGCAGAAGCTTGGCAGGACGGGCCGCCGGCTCGTGGCGATCTGACGCTAGCCTTGGTGCCCAAGCCCGGGCGTGTAGCTCAGCTGGTCAGAGCACCTCGCTTACACCGAGGGGGTCGCCCGTTCGAATCGGGCCGCGCCCATCCCATGCGCCCGCGTGGCGCGCAGAGACTCAGATGACACACGACGCCCCAATCCGCATCGCAGTGATCGGCTCCGGCCCGGCCGGCTTCTACGCGGCTGGGCACCTGCTCAAGGACTCAGACGGCCGTGTGGAGGTCGACATGATCGAGCGCCTGCCGACGCCGTGGGGCCTCGTGCGCTCGGGCGTGGCGCCCGACCACCCGAAGATCAAGTCGGTCACGCGCGTCTACGAGAAGACGGCCGCGCACGCGCGCTTTCGCTTCTTTGGCAACGTGACCTTCGGCGAGCACGTCTCGCGCGAGGACCTGCGCCAGCACTACCACGCGATCGTCTATGCGACCGGTTCGTCGGTCGACCGACCGCTGGGCATCCCCGGCGAAGAGCTGCGCGGCTCGCACCCTGCGACCGAGTTCGTCGGCTGGTACAACGGCCACCCCGACCATGTCGATCTCGAGTTCGACCTCCTCTCGGCGCAGCGCGCGGTGGTGATCGGCAACGGCAACGTCGCGATCGACGTCGCGCGCATGCTCGTGCTGAGCAGCGAGGAGCTCGCGCGCACCGACATCGCCGACCACGCGCTGGAGGTCCTCGCCGACAGCAGCGTGCGCGAGGTCGTCGTCGTCGGGCGCCGCGGACCGGCGCAGGCCGCCTTCACCAACCCCGAGCTGCTCGAGCTCGGCGAGCTGCAGGACGTCGACGTGATCGTCGATCCCGCCGAGCTGGAGCTCGGGCTGTCGGTGCCTGACGTAGAGGCGCAGGACGACATGACCGCGCGGCGAAACGTCGAGATCCTGCGCTCCTACGCCGAGCGCGAGCCCGCGGGCCATGAGCGTCGCATCGTGCTGCGCTTCCTGCTGTCGCCGGTCGAGCTGCAGGCGGGCGAGGACGGGCACCTCGCCGCCGTGCGCCTCGTGCGCAACGAGCTCGCCGCGGGCGAGCGCGGCCTGCGCGCTCAGGCTACGGGCGAGCACGAGACGATCCCCGCCGGTCTGCTGTTCCGCGCGATCGGCTATCGCGGCGTGGCGCTGCGCGGAGTCCCCTTCGACGAGCGCGCGGGAACGATCCCCAACGAGCAGGGCCGCGTGATGGACCCCGAGGGAGCGCCGCTCGCGGGCGAGTATGTGGTCGGCTGGATCAAGCGCGGCCCGTCGGGCGTGATCGGCACGAACAAGAAGGATGCGCAGGAGACCGTCGACGCGATCCTCGCCGATGTAGCTTCCGCCAACGGCGCCGGCCCCGTGCCGAGCGAGCCGGGCGCCGACGCGGCGCTGCAGATGCTCAGCGCGCGCCAGCCGCAGCTGGTCACCTACGAGGGCTGGGAAGGCATCGACCGCCACGAGCGCGCCGCGGGCGAGCCTGCCGGGCGACCGCGGGTGAAGCTCACGCGCATCGACGAGATGCTGCAGGTCGCCGCCGACGAACAACCCTAGGTACCGACGCCCGGCCCTACCGAGCCGCTCGCGCATCTGCCAGACTGAGCGCCGCGGGCCCCGTTAGCTCATCTGGCAGAGCGCCGGACTTTAATCCGGTGGGGCGAGTTCGAGTCTCGCACGGGGCACCATATAGCTCGTACTCAAACCCAGGCTCCTCAACGAGGGGCCTGGGTTTTGGTGGTCTGGGCCGCTGTCGGCACGGCGGCGCACCGTCGCTTCGACAGCCTGCTGTAGCTCTTGGCTTTCCTTCGCTGCGGCCGCGCGGCGCAGCTGGTCGCTAAGGAGCCAGTCGAAGGGCTCGGTCAGCTCGCTGGCCACGTTGTAGTCGTCATCGACCAGGATGCGCTTGAAGGGGGCCTGGTTGAACTGCCGCCGCAGCTGGTCGGGCGCCTCGGCGTAGGCCCGCTCGCAATTGCCGATGGAGTGGCACCCATTTCGTGGCCTCCCACGGGCTTTAGTCGCTAGTCGTTGTTCGTGGTCGTGATGGTCCTTCTCTCGAACTCCTCCGGAGAGAGGTATCCGAGCGTTGAGTGTCGTCTCTGGCGGTTGTAGAAGGCTTCGATGTACTCGAAGACTGCGGAGCTGAGGTCGCGCCGTGAAGGCCATGACTGCCGGTGCACGAGCTCCTTCTTGATCGTCGCGAAGAAGCTCTCCGCGACGGCGTTGTCGTAGGCGTCACCCTTGGATCCCATGGAGACTGCGATGCCGGCGTCACGGGCCTGCTGACCGAAGCCCAGAGCGACGTATTGGGCGGATTCAACCGGTGCTCGCAACGGTTTGCAGTGGAAGGGATCGTAGATGCTGGTCGAGCGCCTCGGAGGGCGTGCACCAGCCGAGCGTCTTGCGCGGTCTGCTGTTGAGCGTTGCAGCGACCGCCTCGAGCTCCTCGGCGGTGTGTCTGGCGAGGTTCGTGCCTTTGGGGAAGTATTGGCGGAGCAGGCCGTTGGTGTTCTCGTTGGTGCCCCGCTGCCACGGGCTCTGAGGGTCACAGAAATACACCTGCAGCCCGCTGTCGATTGTGACCTGTGTGTGTTGTGTCATCTCCGCGCCCTGGTCCCAGGTGAGCGAGCGGCGTAGCTGCTCTGGCAACGTGGTGATCTGAGCGGTGATGGCATCGCGCACTGCTTCGGCTCCGCGCCCGGCGAGCGGCGGCCCATGCTTTGCTCTTGGGCCACCGTGCCCGGGCATCGGTGGCAGGTGAAGCAGAATGGTGAACCGTGTGCTGCGCTCAACGAGAGTTCCGATCGCTGTTTGGTTGGCGCCGAGGATGAGATCGCCCTCCCAGTGGCCAGGCACAGCGCGATCCTCGGCCTCGGCGGGACGCTCGCTAATCATAGATCTGCTCGGTGACGAAGCTCTTGCCACGTCCACGCACGCGGGCTCTGGGAACCCGCAGCGCCCTGCCGCTGCGCAGGCACGCGGTGAGCTCTCGCCGAAGAGCGCCGCGGCCCTGCACGTAGAGCGCCTGATAGATCGCCTCGTGCGATATCCGCATCGACTCATCATCGGGGAAGTCGACCCTCAGTCGGTTGGAGATCTGTTCCGGGCTCCACGCGCTCGCCCACTGCGGTCCTGGCGCATTGGCTTGTTCCGGCCCTTCCACGGCGTCGTCGCAGGCCCTGGCACCGTCGTTCCATCCGGCCGGCGAACCTCCCCCGAAAGCCGCTCCTGGACGTACTCGCTCAGCCGCGGGTTAGCGGCGAGCTTCGCGGTCTTCGGGCGGCGCGCGATCAGCTCCGCCTTCCACTGCGCGACCGACGCGCGATAGTCGACCTGCCCACCTCGAGTGGCTGCGTTGCGGCGCAGCTCCCTGGAGATCGTCGACGGGGCACGCCCCAGCTGACGTGCGATCTCGCGGATTCCCACGCCCTGCGCCCTAAGCATCGCGATCTCCTCCCGCTCCTCGAACGACAGGTATCGCCCCGAGAGCGGGGCAAGCATGAACGTTGGCATCCCGCCACGTTCTCTAAACCAGCGACTGCCTGCCGCCGAGGACGCGCCGACAGCCAGCGCAGCGTCCTCACTACTCAGACCCCTGGCGACCTCACGCCAGAACAACCGCTCCACGTCCCGACGAAGCGACGGCTTACCCGGCGACTTCATCGGGGACCTGCCCGTCAGCTGCGTCATCCATCCTGCCGGCCTGCCCATAAACACCTCCACGATCAAGGTGTTGCGAGCACCAGTTGAGACCAATTTGCGATCCCTGATCGCTGTGATGTATGAGCCCGGGCTCAGGCCGGCGACGAGCGACGGCCATCTGCAACGCGTCGGCGACGAGCTCAGTGCGCATGTGCTCGGTCATCGCCCAGCCGACGATCCTTCGGCTTGTCAAGGCCGGTTGAAAAGTCACCCCCTTTCGCCGGTCTAAAACTGACCCCCTCTGGGTTGCGCCGGCTGCGTGTGGAGCGAAGGCGCGTAGCGCCGAGCGGAGCGCGCTGCCGGCGGCGCGGTTGTTTGTTGGGGCTCAGGCGGTGTCCGGCGTGCGGGCTGGACGGGGTCCGAGGTCGCGGTCCTTGAGGCGGTAGCTGTCGCCCTTGAGGGAGAGGATCTCGGCGTGGTGGACCAGCCGGTCGATCATTGCGACGGCGACGGCGTCATCACCGAAGACCTCGCCCCATGCGGAGAAGGGCTTGTTGCTCGTGATGATCAGGCTGGCGCGCTCGTAGCGGCGGGAGACGAGCATGAACATCAGGTTCGCGGCTTGCGGGTCGAACGGTATGTAGCCGACCTCGTCGCAGATCAGCAGCGGGATTCGTTCGAGGCGTTTGAGCTCGTCCTCGAGGCGGCCCTGGCGCTGGGAGTCGGCGAGCAGTGCGACCCACTCAGTCGCGGTGCGAAACAGGACGCGTTGGCCCGCGAGGCACGCGCGGATCCCCAGGGCGATCGCGAGGTGCGTCTTGCCGGTCCCTGGTGGTCCGAGGAGGACGACGTTCTCGCGGGCGTGCAGGAAGTCGAGCTGGCCGAGGTGCTCGATGACCTGCTTCTTGATCGAGCGCTGGAAGGTGAAGTCGAACTCCTCGAGCGTCTTTCTCGCGGGGAACCGGGCGGTGCGGATGCGGGCATCTCCGCCGTGCGCGTCCCTCGCGGAGGTCTCGGTCGAGAGGAGCGCCTCGGCGAAGCGCTCATAGCTCCATTCCTCAGCTCGGGCCCTGTCGGCGAGCTTCGGGAGTGCCTTCGCGGCCGCGGGGGCCTTCATCGCCCGGAACAGATGCTGGAGCTCTGAGGTCGCGCTCACGCGATCAGCCCGTCATAGACCGCGAGCGGACGCTGCTCGACAACGACATCCTGGCGTTGCTCGCCTCTGCGTTGCTTCAGCGAACGGGCATGCTCCAGCATCGTGATCGTGCGGTGCTTTGCGAAGGCGCGCTGGTGGCGGCAGACGAGCTCGCCGCTGTCAAGGGCCACGGCCGTGATCTCTCGCTGGCCTGCGCGGACCTCCACGCGCCGCCCGGCCAGGCCGGGGTCCAGGGAATAGTCGTTGCTGTCGAACCGCAGATAGGGGTCCGGCGGCACCCGCGTCACCCAACGCCGGTCGACATCGGGCCCTGAGGCGGGGAGCGCTCGCATTGTCTCGAGCTCCTCGGCGAGCCGGTCGATGGGCCGTGCTCTGAGCATCCGGTGCGCCCGGCTGTTGGCCTTCTGAAACCAGTCGTCGAGTTGCAGCTGGAAGTCGAGGTGGTTCGCGAACCGCCGTCCCGGCTCGAAGTTGCTCTCCAGATACCCCTGCAGCCGCTCCACGCCGCCCTTCGCCTGCGGGTCGGCGGGCTGACAGAAATGCCAGTCGACGGTCAGCTGCCCGCAGAACGCGGCATAGACATCGGTCGGGCGCCCACCGCCGGCGTGCAGGCACCCCTCCCGGTCCCAGACCAGCACCTCGGGCAGCGCACCCAGCGACCAAAGACAGCGGGCCATGCCCCACAACACGTCCGGGGCTTGCTTGCTGAAGATCAGCGCCCCAGCGCCGGCACGGGAATAGCCCATGCACGCCACCACGACCCACGCCCGACGCAGCTGGCCATGCCCGACCGGCACATGCGCGGAGGTCTCCCACAGATCCCACTGGCAGAGCTCTCCCGGGCGATAGACCGTGCGCTGGAACGTCCGGCGCGGCAGAAACAACGGGCGCACCTCGCGCAGATAGTCATCAACGATCGACTTGCCGCCATCAAAGCCGAGCGGCTCGATCAGCTCCCGGACCCGCACCCCCGGCAGCTTCGGGTCTTGGCGCAGCAGCTCATGGATCTCCTCCTTGAACGGGTCAAGCTTCGACGGCCGCGGCGCTCGCTCATAGCTCGGCGGCTCCTGCGAACGCAACGCCAACCGGATCGTGTTGCGCGCCAAACCCGTCCTGCGCGACAGCTCCTTGATCGAGACCCCGCGGACGAAGTGTTCCCTGCACAGCTCGGCCCAACGCTCCACGTCCAGCACAACCCTTCTCCCGGTCTCGACAACACGATCGAGCCAGGCTCACCAGCACCCCGGACGCCTCCACCACCACCCAGGGGGTCAACATTCAACCGGCAGAGGGGGGTCAGTTTTCCACCGGCGCCGACACGGCTGTAGGCGTCCTGAACGGCGGCGAGGTAGAGCCACCCCTCCCAGGTTCGAGATAGGTGTAGGGGTCGGACCGGGGCGCGGTGTCGGGCTTTCGCCCGGCCCGTTTCCCCGGCCCGCCCTCCGAACCGGACGTGCACCTTTCAGCGCATCCGGCTCTCCACGAGATCACGCCGGCTCGGTCCATGGTGTGGGGATGAGCGTGCCCCGGTAGCGGTAGCGGTTGACCGTTTCCGCTCGTGGCCGGAACATCTCGACACGGCCGTCGCGGATTTCCCATCCTGGGAGGTAGCGGCGGCTGATGGTGCCCCAGTTGAGGCCGAGGTGGCGCTTGCGCAGCCAACTGACGATCCTCCACCACGTGAAGTGGTCGAGGTAACAGAAGACGCGCTTTGACGCGCCGTGGCGGAAGTAGCTGCACCATCCCCGCAATACCGGGTTGATGGCTCGCAGCAAGTCCGCCAGTGTTCGGTGACGAGCGCGGCGGGTGAGCATCCGAACTTTCCCGATCACCGCGGCCAACGACCGCTTTGACGGGTAGGTATAGATCGCTCGCTTGCCGGGCCGACCGTGCCAGGAGCGCCGCTGGATGCGGAACCCGAGGAAGTCGAACCCCTCGTCGATGTGGCAGATCCCGCTCTTCTCGACCGACAGGCTCAAGCCCATTGGTGAGAGCACGCTGCCGAGCTCAGGCCAGAGCGCTTCGGTGTCCGCGCGGGTGCCGGCGACCATCACGACGAAGTCGTCCGCATAGCGGACCAGTCGATAGGCCGGGACACCTTCGCGGCGCCGCTTGGCGCGCGTCCAGCTCGGGCCGAGCGCTTCCCACTTGCGTGTGAAGTGCTCATCCAACACCGACAATGCGATGTTGGCCAGCAGCGGCGAGAGGATTCCGCCTTGCGGGGTGCCGGTGTGCGTGGCCCGGTTGGCCCCGGCCTCGGTGAGAATCCCAGAGGCCAGAAACGCCCGGACCAACCCCAGCACGCGCTTGTCAGAGATCCGTGCCGCGACCCGATCCATCAGGCCGCGATGGTCGATCTCGTCAAAGCACGCCGTGATGTCCGCCTCGAACACCCATTCGTAATTGCGATTGGGAGATCCGAGATGGTGGATCTCGGCGATCGCGTCCTGGGCTCGCCGCTTGGGGCGAAAGCCATAACTGCATGGCTTGAAGTCCGCCTCAAAGATCGGCTCGAGCACCAGCTTCAAGGACGCCTGCACGACCCGATCCCGCGCGGTCGGGATGCCAAGCCGACGAAGCTTCCCGTCACGCTTGGGGATCATCCGCTCGCGCGCGCGATCGGGCTGAAACCGCCGGGCCTTCAGATCATCCCGAAGCTCGGACAGCCACGCGCCAGGGTCAGCGATCCGCGACGGGACAATCCCATCGACGCCCGCTGACCTTGAGCCCTTGTTGACCCGCACCCTGCTCCATGCCACGACCAGGAACGCCGGGTCACAGACGAGGTTATGCAGGTCATCGAACACGCGGCCGCGATCAGCGGCCGCCCATCGGTGCAGCTTGCTCTGCATCACGAGTACCCGTCGCTCGGCCTCACCTGGGTCGGGCCACGGAGCGCCGATATTCACCAGCGACCTCCTGACGACGCATCCAAGCTGCGATCTCGCTGGACCCCTTCGCCATGTGGCCGGCTTTCCCGGCCTCCGACTACTACGAGTCCTCCGTCCCACTCCGGCGACATCAGCCGACGACGGGCCTTCCCGTCCACCAGCCCGAAGACCAGTGGATGAGGGGCCACCGGAATGGTTCCCACGTTCACCGCATGACCGCTCGTCCAGGGAGGCGCCCAGCTATGCCCCTGCCGCATCGCCACGACTACGCCGCAGGCATTCATCGTGGCCTCCTGACCGGCGACATCAACCGGCCCAAGGAGTTCCCCGACAACATCGTCGGGTGCGCACGGCAGCCCGGCCCACATCCGCCAAGTTAGAGCCGGTGGATTCGATTGAGAGGCTTTCAAACGCTGGTTTCTCACGTACACCTTCTGAACTTGCTTGCCGGACCCGAACCGTCTGGCAGTACCGGCCCGTCCCGTCGTTGTCGGGGCTGCTGTCCACCCTCACCGGCGCCTCCCGGATCAGGCTGCCCCCAGCTTGCGCCCACCTGCTGCGACAGACAGGCCGCGGAGGTCTCTCACCTCCACACGGTCATGCAGGACCTCGTGGCGCTCGATGTCCGCGACCCACAGCACGTTCGGCCCGTCGGGCCTGAACTTCCGTTCCACCAGGTCATCAGCGACCCGCACGCCGGGCACCCGGATCGTGGTGCGGCCCTTCTTGACCTTCACCAGCCCCGAGATCCCGGCCTGGCGCATCAGCCTGCGGATCCGTTTGCGCGAGACGACGATGTCCTGGCCGAGCCGCAGCTCGGCCTGCACCCGCCGCGAGCCGTAGACGCCGCGCGCGTTCTCGTGGATCTCGGTGATCCTCGAGGTCAGCCACGCGTCGCTCAGCTCGCGGTCGCTCGGGGCCCGGCGCTCCCAGGCATGGAACCCAGATTTGGAGACCCCGAGCGTCTCGCACATCACAGAGACTGGGAAGCTGGCCCTCTCCGCCGAGATGATCCGGTAGGCGCTCACCGGGTCTCGGTCTCCGCTGCGAAGAGGACCGCGGCTCGCTTGAGGATGTCGCGCTCCTGTTCGACGCGCTTGACCCGTTTGCGGAGCTCCCGGAGCTCCTCGCGCTCTGCGCTCGTCAGGCCATCGTCGCGTTCTCGTTGATCGAGCTGGTGGCGCTTTACCCAGATATGCAGCGACTGATCGCTGCAGCCCAAGCTCTGCGCTACGTCTCTGACGCTCCGACCGGCGAGCACCAGCTGCACGGCCTCGCGGCGGAACTCCGGCGGATACGGCGGTCTCGTTCGTGGCATGGCGGACATCCTTTCGCGTCCAAGCCACTAAAGCCATTAAGAGGCCGTCAGATGGGTGCCACTCCAGGCCAGGCCAATGCTCATGTTGGCTCCTGACGTTTGGTAGTGGTGGTCGAAGAATCGGTCTTGGTCTGAGGCAGCGGGCCTGATTTAGAATCCCTCAGCCGCTCCATGTAGGGGCGACTAGCTGGAGCCCCTGTCCGGGACTTTCCATGCTGGCCAATCGCGAAGACCTCCTGCATGCTCAGGAACGCCGCCACCAAACAGCAGCCGCCGAAAATGGCGAGGCCCAGGCCGAAGCCGGCCAGGCCGCTGTCGGTGCTGCACTGGTGTTGGGCCGCTGGGACGAAGGCCTGGCTAACCACGCCCACCCCGGAGCTACAGACGTGCGCCAGCGGCTCATAATGGCTGCGCAGCACGATGCCGACAATCAGGGCGGCCAGACCACCGATCGCAGCGATACCGTTGCCAAGCGAGAGGCCGCGCTTCATCTGTCGCCCGTAAAAGCCTGCTCAGCGTGGTCATGTTTGGTAGCCCCCTCCGGCGCGGTGCTTGCGGTAGCGGGCTACGCTACTTATAAGTCTGTAGACTGTCAAGTAGCGAGTCGGGAGCGTTTCCCGGCGTGGAAGGCGAGCTACAGCGGGCGGTTGGCCGCAACCTGCGGGCCTACCGCGAAGCCAAAGGCCTGAGCCAGGAGGCGTTTGCCGAGATGTTCGGCGTCCACCGCACCTACATGGGTGGCATCGAGCGCGGCGAGCGCAACCTGACCCTCAAGAGCGTGGAACGCCTTGCTGAGCGCGTCGGGCTCGAGCCGCTGGCACTGCTAGGGCACCCGCGGTCTCCACGCTAGTGGGGAATACGGCTCCTGGGCAATAGGCTGCTGGCGTTGCCGCCCTCGCGGCGAGGGGTTCGACTGACGTCGCGTACTGCCCGTGTGTCGTCTTCCGCGGCTCCGATAGCCCGTCTCGCGATGGAGCAGTCAGCGCAGCAAGGCGACGAAAGGTCGGCTCGCCTGAGTCCAGTACACCGTGCTGCCAGCTAGCGCAAGCGACGATGACTGAATGTCCGTACCAGACGCGAGCAAGCGTGTGCCAGAGCCGTCAGATGCGTAGACCTCGAGGTAAGGCGTTTCCGACGACGGTCCGCTTGTCGCTGTTGTGCGTTCTATGTCGTCGGCGATCCATGCAGCACTGCCGTTGTCCTTAACTACTAGGTCCGTGACAGGGCCGACCCCTGCCGTGTCGGATGTCGGCTTCAGCGGGGCTCCCGTCGAGACGTGCCGAATAATCCGGCCGCTTCGCAGATCGCGCACGACCACGAACCACCGACCCCCAGTCAACGTGGTCTGAAGCGATTCGTAGGCAACCAGTGTGCCCGCAAGTTGCACGCCCCTGATGCCCTCACACACTCCGGTCCCGCATTCCACTGGCAAGCCAACGTGAGTCACACGTTGACCCCTGTACATGCAGGCGCGGATCGCTAGACCGACATGCGGGTCGTTGACCTCGTAGGCCAACGCCTGCGAATCTTGCCGCCACCACATGTCTCCCGACCGGCTCGCATAGGCTCCCAGTATGGCGCGCGGCAGCTCCAGCCAGCGGGCACGCGGCCGCCAGACACGTCATTGCCAAAAAGCTCGCCGCTAGTAAGGTTCGGAGCATCATCCCTAAGACTACATCGACATCCGGAAGTTGCGGTCCGACTGGACGTTTGGACGGGTGTATTTGCCTCCCGCTCTGCTCCACCGCTTTCCGGCCGCACTCGATGCGTGCCGCCACATAACTCGCACGAGTTTGGGCACACTCAACCAACATCACCTACGTAACAAAGCCCTGACGCCCGGTTCGTCCTACGGCCCATACGCTTTCCATCTCCAGGTCGCAGTAAGGGGGAGTTCGGCCTGCGCGACAAGCGACCCACCTTCAGAAGGGACTGTCTCGATGAAGCGATTTCCGGAGGCTCCTGCTATCCCGATTCGTTTGCTGCCAGACACATATTCGAAGACGATCGATTCCGTCTCCGCCGACAGCGGCTCGCTCACTTCCGCAACTTCAAAGCGTACTTCAGCGTGGCCCGGTTCTCCGCCTTCCCCATGCCGGCCGATTTCCGCGGCACCCTCGAACGCTCCTTGCTTGAGTTCCAATTCCCCTCCGCTTGCGGACTCTTCTGTTTTGCCGAACACCTGAAAAAATCTGAACGTCGCCGTCCCTTCACCAAGAAGGCATCCTCCGGTCTTAAAGGTTTGATCCCCGCCGACACTCGCTTCACCTTCGTTGGCTTCGCTTTCGGCCTCAGCTTGGTAGTGATAGGTCGTACACGGTTCTAGCCCAGTGATACTCACCGTCTCACTCTGTTCGCCTTCAGTATTAACGACCGTCGCCGGAGTCGTGGTCTGACCGTATGCGGTCGTGGTGCCGTACTCCACCTGATAACTGGTAGCTAATTCTCGCGGATCCACAGTGAGCTGCACCTCGTCCGACGTGGTCGTGCGGGCACCTGCCACCGGAGGGTTCGTGTCTACAGCCGGAGGGCAACGACGGCTCTTGAACGCCAGCACACAGTACGCCGGCCGCCAGTCTTCAGGTTCATGCCCGGTGTGTTCGAGCAATGCACTATCGAAGAGCCCTAGCGGCGAACCCCGATAACCAAAGTAGTACGCCCGTTCAAACCGGCGAGCTCCCCGTGCGCCGGTGACATCCCCAAGATTGAGGAAGTTTTCCGCCGCTAGGCGCTGCTGAGCACACGGTCCTTTCAGCTGGGCATCGTGAGCAGAGTACCTCTTCCAGCAGCCCAGATCGGCAATAGTCTCCGTTCAATCTACCCCCGCCTCGGTCATCCACTGATGCGGCTTGCCGAGCCGGACCCACGGGAGATCGTCGAGATAGCGTTTTGCGTTGGGATCACCTTCATGCCGGTACGCGTTGACCACATCGTAGTAGTCATGCATGCCCCAATATTGGGGCATGCCGTGATGCCAATAGCGCCGCTTATTGAGAATGGTAGCGGCGTACGTCTCCTCGTAGGGCGAGTGATGCAGCGAGTCAGCAAATTCTCCCGCCAAGACGCGGCAGCCAGTACATCCTGCTTCGGACATCACAGCCCGTGCGGTCTGCCATAGGTAGGCAGCAATTTCGGCGCCCGCCGGTTGCACGGACAACGGGCTCCCGCCGCGATCGGGCTCATTCCACGCGCCCCACGTCGTCACCGCCGGAACAGCGGCGTCTTCGCGGTGGAGTTTTCTCAGGCCCACGAATAGCTTCTTAAAGGCTTCCCGATACCGTTGCACGTCGCGCGTTGGTTCGCTTGTCGTTGGTTCACCTTTAGTTGGACACCCCGGCGGTTCGAGGTCTCCCTGCAAGCACTGCGACAAGGTGATAAATGGTTCGAGTTTGGCTTTGCCGACCGCAATCAACCAGGTCTTAAGGCGGGCACTCGTGTACGGTGTGTTCCAGTAGAGAACGAGCCGCGCCGTGCCGAGATGTAGTGGCGCCGTACGACTGCCGCCGCGGGTCAAGCGGGAGTCCAGATGTTCGACTAGGATCGGTTCCCCTTTGGGACCTGGTTCTTCTGACGCAAGAAAGCCGCTGATCTGTTGGTCGTCTAGGCCGTAGTCGACCTTATCTCCACCGCCGACGTCCGGGCTGGCTCCGGAGCTACCGCGTGACGCCACGTTGACCGCCGCCGTCATTGGATAACTGCCACCCGAGCCCGGCGACAGCGTCAAGGTCACCGTATCGCCATCAACGCTCAACGCCGCAGATACCGATTCGCCCGAGGCGTCCACGACGGTCGGCGCCTCGATCACCATGAGGGTCGTGCCTTCCGCTTCCGTTTCGGCGTTCGACAGCGCTGTCGCGCCGGCTTCATAGGAAGCCTCGGTATCTTGCGGGTGCAGTTCGTGTGCTCCCGGTTCAACAAACGGTGTTGTGGTGTGCGGCGAAGCTGGCAAGGCTTCGATGAGCGAAGGACCACCGGTTTCTTCTTCGTCACTTGGACCTTCGGCATGAGGCGCTGTCGTTTCGCCTGCGAGTTCCGTTTCAAGGCCTTCGCCTAACGGGCCCTCGAGGTCGGCGGTGGGTGGTGGTTCCACAACCGCGATCGCCCCATCAGACAGGCGTTCGAGCTTCTCATCGGGGCTTACGTTGACCGTCCACGAGAACGAGGTTGGCGCTCGGGACGAAGCGAGTTGAAGCAGCGTCGTCGCTCCGAGAGCGTCTGGCCGCATGACCGTGTCTGTCGCCGCTGACGTTTCGGCGGTCACCGCGGCGGTGCCGTTCACGATTGTAGGTACGCCGCTGGCCGCCGGTGATACTTCGGTCGGTTCGAGCGTCAGTTCGCCGTTCGGAGTGTCCACTCCGAACGCTCCCGGCGTCTGCTTGCCTGTCGAAGACTTCGTGAGCGCTGCGCTCGACGAAAGCTCTTCGCCGGCGTCGGAGACGGCGGGCTTGACCAGCTGCCCTTCCTCTTCGACCACCGTTGATGCGGCTAACAGCGAGGGATCGCTGAGCTGAATCGCTTCGATAGCGGGTGACGCGGCAGCTTCTGCGGCTGGCGCTACTACAGCCGTTGGCAGCGCCACCACCGAAGCTTCGCCAGCGGCGTTCGATGCCGTGAGGCTGGCTCTGACAGTCTCCCCGACATCGGCGCTGGTCAGCACGTAATTGGTGCCCATGGCGCCTTCGATCGCGACACAGCTTTCTCCATCGCATCACACCGTTCCCACCGATCCGAAAAAGTCAGTGGGCGCGAGCCCTGCCAACCACCGCTGCTCGTAGTCAGCTGCTCGCCCTCTACGGCGACGCCAGAGATGGTCGGCGCTTCGACGTCCGTCGGTGGCCCAATGTGAGCGATTTCTTCACTTGGTGGTGACACGAGCGTTTCGCTGCCCACTTCATTCGCTGCCGTGACGGCCACCCGCACCAGCGAGCCCGCGTCGGCTTCCGACAGCACATACGTTGATGTCGTTGCTCCTGCGATATCCACGCAGTCTTCGTCCGCATCGTCGCAGCGTTCCCACTGATAGGAGTAGGAAATCGGTTCCGAGCCCGCCCAGCTGCCGACTTCCGCCGACATTGTCTGCCCCACTGTCGGCGCGCCTTCGATAGTTGGTTCAAAAATGTTGAGCGGCGGGCTTTGTTCATTGCCGATCGGTGGTGTGGTCGGCGATGAGACACTAGCGCTTTCCGATCCGATCGCTGCTGTGACAACAACCCGGATCTCGTGGCCAACGTCTGATGCGCCGGGCTCATACGTCGTCGTCGTCGCGCCCGCGATGTTGTGGCAGGCTTCGCCGGACTCTTCGCACTGTTGCCACTGCTCAGAGAAGGTCACTTCGCCGGCGCCAGTCCAAACCCCGGGATTTGCACTGAGCACCTGTCCTTCGTGATCTTGGCCCAGTACCACCGGTTGCGAGCGGTTGGCGAGCGTGTCGGCGCTAACGGTGACGGGCGGACTGAGCGCCGCGGTTGTATGGCTAGCCGAATCAGTAGCGGCGACTAGCACTCTCAGCGTTCCCCCGATGTCCGCCGATGACACGGTGTATGAACTGGCCGTGGCCCCAGAGATCGCACTACATGCTTCACCGTATTCGTCGCAGCGCTGCCAACTGTAGCTGCGGCTCAGCGCTCCGGTCCCGGCAAATTCTCCGGCTGTCGCTTCCACCGTATAACCGACGAGCGTCGTGCCCGTCACTGTGGGCGATTCGATGACGGCCGGAGCGGCTCCAGCCGCGACCGGCTCCGTCGCGGCCGAAATCCCCGTGACGGCTTCGGCGGGTTCGGTGACGGTGACGGCAACCCGAAACGTTTGCCCGACAGCTTCGGTCGGTACGACATAGCTCGGTTCGGTCGCGCCTGCGATTTCTTCACACGCGAGGCCGGCGCCGTCGCACTGTTCCCATTGATACGTATAGACCAGCCCGGCGCTCCCTAGCCAGCTCCCCGGTTCCGCGGTGAGCGTTTCGCCGACTCGCACGACGCCAGATATGTTCGGCGACACAGTATTCTGCAGCAACGTGGCGGCGCCGATCACTTCGCTCGGTGGCGTCACATCGGTGATCGACCCCTCAGCATTGCTTGCGCCCACCCGCGCTCGGAGCCGTGCCCCAATGTCTTCGGCCCCCGCCTGATATTCCGAGCCGGTCGCACCCGAGATCGGGGCGCACGCAGCACCGCCAGCGTCGCACCGTTCCCATTGATCGCTTATCTGTGATTCGCTTCCGCCCCAAATACCGGAGTCGACCTGCAGGGTGGCACCTGCATGCGGGCTTCCGACGACAAGCGGACCTTCGAGCTCAATTGGTGGTCCATCCGCGATCACCGTACTTGCTGGTGATATCGCGTTCTCTTTGCCAGCGGCGTTGGACGCCGTTACGAGCACGCGCACCGTCCTTTCGACGTCCGTAACCAACAAGCGGTAATCGGACGCCGTCGCCCCTTCGATAGCGTGACATTCTTCGCCGTCCGGTTCGCAGCTCTGCCATTGATATTCGTAGGAAATCGGCGAGCCGCCGGTCCAGGTGCCCGGATTCACGGTGATCGTCTGGCCTACTTCACCCCGGCCGGACATCGCAGGCGCGAGCGTGTTCGACGGAGGGATGACCCATTCCGCCACACGGTTGTTGCCCGTGTCGGCGACGTAGATGCTCCCAGAGGGCCCGATGGCGATCCCCTTTGGGCCGGAGAAGTCTCCTGTTTCTTTACCGGAGGAGCCAAAGGCGCTGATGGACGTTCCTTCCGGGCTGAACACCTGGACGCTGTTGTTGCCGACTTCGCTCACGTAGAGGTCGCCCGTGCTCGGCGCTGTCGCGATGCCATAGGGTTTGTTGGAGCCAGATTCTTTTTCGTCGAACTGGCGTTCGAATTTGCCGAGGTGTTCGCTTGAGATCGAGAACTCCTGAACCCTGGAGTTTTCCTCTTCAGTGACGTACAGATCCCCGCCTGAGATAGCCAGGCCAGAGGGGTTGCCGATTTTTCCTTTGCCGCCGGAGCCGTTTGAACCAAACTTGGCCAGTTCTATGCCTTCGGCTGAGAACTCCACGATGCGGTCGCCTTCGCCACCGATGTAGTTCGCGACCCAGACGTTGCCCGAGGAGTCGATGGTGATCGCGATCGGATCAAGCAGCTGTCCTCCGGAGATCGACGGCGCGCCGAAGCTGTTTAGAGCACCTAACAGAATGACTTCTGGAGGTGTTGGTGGCAGATGAGCGCGGCGGCGATGGTGAGGAAGGCTTCGTGGATGTCGTCTCGGCGGTCGTAGCGGCGGTCGAGCCGTCGGTTTGCGTGCAGCCAGGCGATCGTGCGCTCTACGACCCAGCGTTCTTTGCCCAGGCCGGAGCCGTGGCCGGTGCCGCGTTTGGCGATCCTGGGTGTGATGCCGCGCTCCCGCAGCGCCTTGCGGTGTTTGCGGCTGTCATACGCGCGGTCGGCGAGCAGGGCCTTCGGGCGGAACTTGCCATAGCGGCCGGTCGGCGGGACGCGATCGACGAGCGGGACGAGCTCGGTGATGTCGTTGCGGTTGGCGGCGGTCAGCGTCACGACCAGGGGGATGCCCTGGCCCTCGCAGATCACGTGGTGCTTGGAGCCCGCCCGACGGCGGTCGACCGGCGAGGGGCCGGTCTTGGCGCCCCCCCTTTGGCCCGAACATGCGAGCTATCCACCACCGCTCTTGACCAGTCGAGCTGGTCGGCGTCCTGTAGCTCATCCAAGAGAACATGGTGTAGCCGTTCCCACACGCCCGCTTCGTTCCAGTCGTGCAGCCGCCGCCAACAAGTCATGCCCGACCCGCACCCCATCTCCTGCGGCAGATGCTCCCACGGGATGCCCGTTTTCAAGACGAACAGGATGCCCGTCAGCGCCGCCCGGTCGGGCACCCGCTTGCGACCCGGATACCGATACCGCCGCTGCACCACAGGCAAAAGCGGCTCGATCCGCTCCCACAGCCCATCACTGACCAAAGGTTTCGCCATAGACACCGTCTACGACAACAGCATCCCAAACCCTCTTTTTGTTAGGCGCTCTTAGGTGTTCGCCGGACGGGCCGAACTCCTTAACGCGGTCGTTGCCCGAGTCGACGACATAGATGTCCCCTTTGTCAGGGCCTTCGCTGGCTACGGCAATGCCACCGATGCCTTTGAACTGGCTCGGCCCCGAACCTTCTGTGCCCAGCTGCCTGACGTATTTGCGTTCGGAGTTGAACTCCAGCAGACGATCTCGGCCGCCTTCGGCCACCCAGATGTTGCCGCTGGGGTCGACAGCCACCACGTTTGGTTCTGACAGGCTTACGGCGGGGTCTTCGTAGAGACTAATGCTCTGGGTGTTCGTGGGTTCATTTGCGTCTGCGACGCCGATCGCAAGGGCAACCAAAGCGGTCGTGAGCACAAGCACGACGCTCAAGATCCGATTCGAGCGCCCTTGGTCTTGCCGCGGCCATATCATCGACACGTCCCCCTTCCCAGTCTGAAGACACCTTCACGCACGCTCACAGCCAGACTCCTCGAAGCGAACGATGGGCTGTTCGATCATGTCACGGCTGCTCACTCGACGCCGCTCGCTGTTCGCGAGAACCGCGCAATTTGCGAGTAAGCGAGGCTGCGCACACCTAGACTCTCGCGCGCCGCATTCGTCCAGCTAACCTCGTCCTCTAGAGATCTCGTTGGATGACCTGCACAGCCTGGATTACCCAGCCGGCGCGCAAGCCGGGGTCATAAGCGACGATGGGGCGCCTTCAAGTCCGTTCGGCCCGCTCGCTTTGTTGTCGCCCACTGGCACTTGTGCGACACGCACCACAGATTCTCTAAGCCTCACTCCCTCTTTCCGTCGCCCAGCTCGGCTCGCTTCTCGGACTCACCCTGATCTCTCCCCGTTGTGTTGGCTGTCTCAATCTCGATCTCGGAGGCGCTGTCCGCTGCACACTCACACGCACTTCCGATCGGGACATCCAGGTCGAAGTCTAAGGCCGTCGCGATTAGCTCGAATGTATGCCGGTCCGGGTTTGCGTCCGGCCACCGTGCCGGCCTCTCCATGATTTCCCCGACCGGCGTCGCAATCGTTCCTCTTCTAGCTGCATGCTCGCGCAAGGCCTTTACGACATCCACAAAGTGCAAATAGCCCTCGGTTGTCAGCCATCGGGCTTTTCGTAGGAGCTCACGGCGTTCCCGGCTTTGTACACGCCGCGCCTTTGCCCACATCGCATCCGCAACTTGACCGGATGCGCGAGAGCGGCCCTCACTCAGCAGGCCTATCAGTCTCGACGGTCCATCGCCCGCGTTCGCGCCCGCCCACGCGCCCAGCGCGCGAGTCGCGAGCTGGTTAAGAACACCGACGCTCAAAACCGGCCCAGCAAGGCCAACAATCGCCCAGGCAATGACCGGTGACGTCTTAAATCCTTCAACCAGTGCCGGTGGCCGCGTAACTCCCAGCACAATCAAGCTCGCGCATAACGCCGCCGCGCCGAACATATCGTATATGGCAATCGTCACACCCTGCGCCCGCTTCTCCCACAGAATCGTCGGCACCAGTGCTGGCCTTCCGCTTAGAACCCCTTTCAAAATGAAGGGTTCAGGGCTTGGGCCTTGAATCCTTGGGGTGTGTCCCCGAGGATTGGAGGTTGTGGAGGTGCCCTCTCGATTCGAGATCACTGACGAGCTGTGGCAGGAGATCGAGCCGCTGATACCCGTGCGTGAGCGCCGTCGTCGCTATCCAGGCCGCAAGGCGATCGATGACCGGCTGGCGCTCAATGGAATCTTGCACGTGCTGCACACCGGGATTGCCTGGGAGGATCTGCCGCGCGAGTACGGCTACGGCTCAGGTGTGACGTGCTGGAGACGTCTGCGCACCTGGCAGAAGGCCGGGGTCTGGGACGCGCTTCACCAGAAGCTCCTAGTGAAGCTGAACGCGGCGGGGAAGATCGACTGGTCACGCGCCTCAGTTGACGCCAGCCATATCCGCGCTCTTTTGGGGGGCTCCTGACCGGGCCGTCCCCGGTAGACCGTGCCCGCACGGGCTCAAAGCACCACTTGCTCGTCGATGCCAGCGGCATCCCGCTGGCGATCTCCCTCACCGGCGGGCAGCGCAACGACGTCACGCAACTGCTGCCACTGATCGAAGACCTCTACCGGCGACCGGTAGCCGGCAAGGTCGGGCGCCCACGTCAGAAGCCCGATCGACTGCTCGCCGACCGAGGTTATGACCACGACAAGCACCGCCGGCTGCTGCGGGCTCTCGGCATCGCGCCTGTCATCGCCCGCCGTGGAACAGCCAACGGCTCTGGTCTCGGCCGCCAACGCTGGGTAGTCGAGCGCGGCTTTGCTCACCTGCACAACTTCCGGCGCCTACGGATCCGCTACGAGCGCGACCCCGACATGCACAGCGCGTTTCTCACGCTCGCCTGCTCGATCCTCTGCTGGCGACGGCTGGCGTCATTTTGAAAGACCTTCTAAGTGCGACGAGCTTCAGCCACTGCACGACCAGCCCAGCAACCACCGCTGACCCAAAGGCCGCAAGTGTCGCAAGCGACGGACCGACCACGGCAGTCGCCACCACCGTCCTTGCTGACGTCATCACGCCGTTCGCTCGTGTCCACTACTCCTAACCCTATTCGGAGTCGTGGCCCTCGTATGGCGCGACCGCCACCACTCGGGTGATTCCATCCTCCTCCAGCTTTCCACACAGCTTTTCCCCGACAAGCATGTCGACCGTCCAACTCACTGCTCCGACCGACCGTCCCAGCCGTCCCGCAAGAGCCTCCAGCACGATCGGATCGTCCGGATCCCGCTCGATAAGCACGCCCAAAACCGTGGTGGGTCCTGCCCGTCTGATCAAGTCAATCGCCAGCTGTCGTGTTTCCCGGCATATGTCCGGGACAAGCTCGCGTGAATCATGCACTGGTAATTCCGACTGATCGTTCATCTTTGTATTTATGTTATCTTGCACCGCCATAAATTGCACTAGCTCCTACGTCGTAGTTTTTGCAACGTTCCCCGCAAGGGCGCGATGTCCTCAAGTATCACTGTGAGGCTCTGTCCCCAACTTCCCGCGAAATCATCGAGCCGGGTCTCGCGGCGCACCTGTCCGTGTGCCACCTTGTTACGAATCTCCCTCAAGCGAAGAAGTTGTGTCTTCCACCTAGGCCCAAGGTCCTGCCCAAAAAGTGCATCTAGTTTTGGGTCTGTTTCAGCTGTCGCGCTAATCATTCCAACCAGTGTGCCGAGCGTCCAGTCCTCGGGGGCGCGAACCTGCGTCGCATATCGTGCTGTCCCCGGCGCGCGCTCAAACTCCTTCGCTAAATAGCTCATCCAATCGCCGTACCGCTGACCCCAAGCGGTCTTTAGATATTCTCCGAGGAAGTACTCGGTGTCGAAGAGGAATCCGAGCGCCGCTGTGACCTCCTCGGGATCATTACGGAGACATGCCCGCAAAAGGGTGCGTAGTTTTTCTCGCAGCGCATCGTCGTCTCGCGCTATCTCATGAGTGCGAACGAGGAGACTGTGCAAAGCGTCGCGCTGCCCCGGCGGAAGCCGAGCGAAAATATCCGTGGCGTCGGGCCCTAGCCCAAGAACATCGCTAGTCAACTCATGTAGATCGTCACGCGTGAACCCAGTCTGGCGCAAGCCGTTGATATTGTCCGACTCCCTAGCCGATGAATTGGCGAGCAAGAAGGTCGTTCGCTCGACGCTCATTTCCATTAGGTATGTGTCGAGCTTGGCGGTAATTTTCAGCACGCTGGCATAGTCCTTAGCTACACATCTCAGCAGGTAGCTGGTGAAGTTGCCGACTCCCGTATACAAGGACGCGGATGACGACACCCCAACCTCTCTGATTGCTCGGAGAAGAGTGCTTGTCTCGCTGTCAAGCGATGTATTCGTACTGGTTCGCGTGAGAGACCAGTAGAACTTCACCTGCCCACCTTTCTTGTCAGGTGGTGCGAAAAGGAGATCCTTTGCCATCAGTTCTCGCACATCGGCACTGTCGGGATCCGGCGCCTGCCTAGACATTGTCTCGGCTAGGCGGCGAATTGCCGCCTCATGAGAAGCAATTACACCCGCGAAGTCCGCTTTCGGTGCGACAGGTCGTCAGATTTTCCGGTCCATAGATATCGCACTTGCTCGGCTTCAAAGTGTCGCACCTCCGCGACGTCTCGGTCCTGGGCAAGCACGAACAAAAGCCGATGCTGCGATGCCTCGGGCAGCCACACGCGTAGCAGCCCGTCCCACTGGCCAAATACCGAATACTCACAGCCACTCGCGATGTCCGCTCGCAGCAGGATCTTCTGCATATGATCGGCTACCGGTTCCTGGAGCGGCTGCCGCAGGCGAAGCAGGTAAAAGTAGAGCTTCTCTCCAAACCTAACGTGGACGCGTGGATGCCAGTTTGGTAACGCGATTGCCATGCGCATGCTGCGGCAGGGAACGACCTAAGGTTGCCGCCGCGCGGCGCACGCGCTAGGCGGGCCGCGTAGTGTAGCACGCGCTTGACCTCCCTTCGCGTGATCGGCGGATCCATGTTTGCCCCGTAGCCATCGGGCTTTTCGTGAGGTCCGACCCTCGCCCGGGTCCATGCGTCGTCAGACGCCGATTGTGCGGCCGTAGAAGGCCGCTGTGGGAGTCCGCCGGCGCGTGATCGGGACGGCAAAGCGGTTGGGCTCCGCTAGGCTGCGGCTCTCGGCCGGTCGCGTCCGGCTCGTAGTTCGCGTGCCAGCTGTCGGGCGTCGGCAAGCGTCGTAGCGGCGTTGAGCCGATCGGGCCACGGGGGCCCGAAACCGCCGAGGGCATGGGCACGCGGCCCGACGCTGAGCAGAAGCGCCAGCTTGGCTCGTCGCCGACTGGCACCGGTGGCATTCGACGCAGACCCTAAATCGACAAAAGCGCTCTGATAGACAAGCTGCACGGCGAGTATGTAGCTGAACGGTATGAGGGCTACGTTAAGCCACATCGGCAGAATCAAACTCGTGCCAAGTCGGGGCAGGTTCGGAACAGAAATTGCGTTGATCCAATGGACAGTGGCAAACGCCAGGAGGCCAACGCCTATGAGGCCAGCCATCGCATTGAAGCAGCCCCTCGTGTCCTTGAACTCGTCTTTCGCCTCGCCCACTGCTTTGAGCATGTATACGAGCGCAATTGCCGGCAAGAGCCATATCTCGATCCAAAACGGAGCGACAAAAAGATTGATGTACACATCGATCAGAGCCGCAATTGCGACGGCGCGTGCAAGTGCGGCGTGGAAGTAGTGCCGGTCCTCCGGGATCTGAAGTACCTTGAAGAACCCAGCAGCGGCTGACGCAGCCACCCAAGCTAGTGTTGCGCCAATGAGGCGAGCTTCCCACAGGCCCACCCGCGACGCAGCGATGACAACGCCGGTGATGTACGCAAGCATGAGAGCGGCGCGCGGAAATACAGCCGTACTAAACGGTACGCGCACTATGGTCATGAGATATCCGCGCGTGTCTCGGCGGCTCACCACCCATATAAGGAAGGCGGCGAGCCAAACGACTGACGCCCACTCTCGACCGTTGAGCACTTCCGTCCACTTCAGGCTCGCGTGCGACGAAGGCTTCCCCGCGCTACTGCGCTCGAAGGTTGCGAACGCGCTGTTTGGGCAAATCAAGGCACGGCATAGTTCCAACATGGCTGCGGAGAGTAGCCACTGGAGAGGATCGCTCCGAGCGACTTCTACGCGCGCGAGCAAATCCGTGCGGCCGCTCAGATAGAGTCATACACGATGGCCGAGTCGCGGAGTGCCGATCCTTTTCTTCTCAAGGCCTTCGAAGTGGCGCTCGACGATGCCGGCGTAGACGGGCGCGAGTTCCACCTCGTGGCGTGTCCCGGTGCCGCGGTCAGCTCCGCGAGGGCCGCATGGTATCCGCCCAACGAGTTCCTCAACGAGGATGACCTGCTCGTTGGACCAATACTCGCCGGCGCGAATTCCCCCGATGTCATCGCTCGGCACCGGATCGCGGTTTTCGAGGATGTCGATGAGGACGACCCGATCGCAATTGCGATGCTCACAGCGAAGCTGCGACATGAGATCGAGCATGCACGTCAGTACACAGCATGTGGGCATCCGATGCGCGAGCTGGACGCAATTACGAACACCATCTTGGGCTGGAAGGCGGGCGGGCTCGACGGTTCGGGCGTCTTCTACAGCCTCAAGCCAAACGAGCTAGATGCCAACGCGGCTGCGGCGATGCTGCTGCGGCGTCGTTATCCTAAGTACGTCGCCTCCGTACTTGAAACAGACGATGCTGCGCTGGCAAGGTCGCTCACACCTCCAGGCGAACCAGGGACTTTGATCGCCCGAACCGTGTGCTTCTTGTTCCTATTCGCCGAGACAGCTGAGAACCCCGCCCAAGGGGGAAGTCTCTCGTTTGATCGCCGTCTTGAACTTGCCGCTCCGGGTGCCGGTGCGCTCTGGCAGCAGCTTAAGGTCGCAGCAGCGACGCTCGCAAGACCTTGACGCCACCGCAAGATCCCGCTTGTGCGACGTCCACCAAGCGGTCGCTCGCTAGACTGCGTGCGCCGTCTAGGCCCAGGTCTTTGATCTACCGAAAGGGGAGGCAGATGGCCGAAACGTACAAGCCGGGAGACACGGTGCCGACAACCGGCGAAGTGGAATGTACCCAGCATTCGGGCGTCAAGGACAACGTCGTTGCCGGTTCAACATTCGCTCCTTGCATGCATTGGGGTGAACACGACCGGACCGAATGCACCTGGCAGTATGTCTAGCCGCCTGAGCGGTTAGACGCCACATCTCTGAGCTGCGGTCGGCAGAGGTTGGCCACCGCAGTCTGGTCCATAGGCGTGGGACCTGAATACCGGTTGCGCGAGGCTAGCCGACAGCGAGGAGCCAGAGCAAAGCCAGGCCCACAACTGTCAAGCCGCCTACCTGCAACGGGGTAAGCTCGCTTTGCTTAGATGCAGCTAGCTTCAAGGCATCGACCGCGAGACCGACGACCCGCCTGTCTGCTCCTGGGAGCGCCAGCTCGACCCCACTAGCGATGAGCTCGCCGTCCGGCGTGCTTAGGAAGCCGCCGAGTTCGAGAGCCCGGAAGCCGACGTCTTCGATCAGTTCGTCCGCCAACTCCGGCGCAGTCTGAGGCAGCAGGACACCATGAGCCCATATCCCCGCCGGGTAGCCCGGTCGCGGCGCGTAGGGAGCAAACGCCGGGTGGCTTTGAACGTAGCGAGCGATCTGTTCAGCTGTCGCGGGCATGGATCACGGACTAGGAAAGCACATCGCAGCCGCCGTGCCAACCTCCGTGGCGCGCCCGAGCGGGACAGGGCATGGGCGCGCATTCCTTGCGATGTCCAGCCGTCGGTACGAGCACGCAGGGCCCTACGCCAGATCTGCACCGGATACCATGACTTCGCGCCGTCTGGGAGCTTGGGCCCACAGTCAGAGCCTCGGGGAGCAGGCCCAAGTCTGATCCGCAAACTCATCCGGTCACGGCCGATTCCCCGGCTCCTGCGTCCGAGCCGGCGTGGTTAGCCGGCAGGTCCGCTGCCAAACTTAGGCCCCGGTTCGGGGAGAACCACAACGATGCTTCGAGACTTCAACGTCCTTGCTGCCGCCGATGGTGCGACGATCCTCATTCCGGCGCTCGTCGCCATCGCTGTGGCCACGATCTCAGCAGTTCTTGCCGACCGCATCAAACGCCGGGCCGACCGTCATGAAGGAGCGCAGGCGCGCCTCGAACTCGTCGCGGTGAACTTCACACGCGCCGATGACAAGCTTGAGACATTGTCACTCGATATCACGGTCAGGAACCTCAGCGCAACGACGACCTGCCCGATCCAGGCCGCCCGGTTCTACGACATCGAAGTGTGGCCCTTCCCGCGTCCTATGTTTCCGAGCCTTCGCCGAGTCAGCCATATCTACGACGCGGACCTGGGAGACGACTTTGACTACGTTGAGATGCACCAAGGCGTACCACCGGGAGAT
Source organism: uncultured Solirubrobacterales bacterium (assembly GCA_963749385.1). Lineage (GTDB taxonomy): Bacteria > Actinomycetota > Thermoleophilia > Solirubrobacterales > Solirubrobacteraceae > Palsa-744. The sequence continues at coordinate 115,604 of CAVVMI010000009.1, read as the reverse complement.
ATCGACCGGTTCGCAATCCGTCTCGGCACCAGTCGTCCCGTTGGCCACGGGCTCGGCAGCTATCTCTACCTGTTCCGAGTTGAGCTGATCCTCAATGAACCGGCGACAGCACTCCCCCTCGGGCGTTTCTTGGTTGACATCCGACAGCCCGTAAAGGTCTATGGTGCCCACGGCAACTCCGAAACGGCAGTGTGGCGACAAACCCTCGTCGAGCGGGCGCGCGAACTCGCGAAGCTCGTCGAGAACGACGCCCAAGTTGAGCCACGCGCGAGGAAGGTGCTCGACAATATCTTGGCCGCGTCGCCGATCGAGTCCGAAGGGTCCGCGCAACAGCCTTGACGCTGGCAACCAGCCGGAAACCGCCGCCGAAGTCGAGGCCGAGGCTTGATTCGTGGTCGTGGAAGTCGTCCAAGCCTGGATGATCCGTCCGTTGCCCGTGACTAGAATTATAAGCCCTAAATCCGCGACTCGGAGGCACCTCCAATGGCCACCAGCAAGCGTGTAGCGAAAAAAGCCTCGAAGATACTGCGTGATCCGAAATCCACGAAAACACAAGGAAGCGTCGCGGCAAGCGACCTGTCGGGCACCAAGCGGAAAGCGAAACCGCGGAAAAAGAAATAGCCCGATCTCGCCCTGAGCCTACGGCTCGATCCCAGTCCCCGCGGGCGGCGTCCCAGAGCAGCACGCCCTCGGGTCTAGCAACAGTGGCCGGGAAGCGATCCAGCGCTTCTTTCAGAACGGCCTCGTGCGTTCGTCCGAACCAGCAGCTTCTGCTCGGACGCACCGCCAGGCGTCGTGCTCCGATGGATCTCGACCTGCGGCGGCGCGTCGTCGTCTGGCTGGCTTGACCGCCGACGAAGCAGGCGCTTGATGGCGTCGTAGATACCGGCGCTGATAACCCCGAGCGTCACCGCCCATAGGTCGGGGTCCAGGCCTCCACTATCGTGGACCACCTCGACGATGACCCGGCAGGTATGCAGGTCAGCGAACTGGTAGAGCCGGCCCACTCGGACAGTCCCGAACTCGGTGAGGCGTGCTCCCGCGTCGTGGATAGCGTCATCCGAGAAGTGGCTCGCGTCGGCGGTCAGACTGAACTGCTCGGTCTTGGTCGAATCATTTGGGGCAAGTTCCGCAAACAGCTCTGCGTAGGTGAATGACATGCCGCCCGGCGCACCCTGCTCACCAAGTTCGGCTTGAAAGGCGTCCCAGACGTCGGCATCAACCTCGAAGTCAGCCTCGACCGCCTTGTAGCCGTTCGGAAGGTCGACCACCGCGGCGCGAAGGCAGCGCGATCCAAGCGGACGGGCGTGATCTGCTGCACGACCATCGGTATCGCTTCGGAGCGGATCGCCTCGGCGAGCCGCACCAACACGTCGTCTGAGACTTGCGTCCCGCCGTAGGCGGGCAAGGGCTCGTTGCTGGCGACTCGCGTGGTGATGACCCGGCGCTCAGGCACGCCGCGGCAGTCTAATCGGTGTTTGCTCGCCAGTAACGTCGCACACGCGACGCACTCGAATCGCAGCTCGCTGCCCCGGCACCCGCTCCGGAGCGTCCAGCTACGGATTCCTCGGCGACGCGCCGGCCGAGCGCGGTCAACCTCAGCCTGAATGCGATCCGTCCGCATCGGCTCGTCTGCTTGCTCAAGAACCCTGATAACGGCTCGCTGAACAACGTCGGGCCCTATTCGGCGCCAGGGCCCGACTGGCGCAACCGCAGCGCTGGGCGCTTTACTCGGATGGCCGCAACCTCCGGGCCGAACGAGAGGCCAAAAGCCTGAGCCGAGAGGCCCTTGCCGATGCCCTTGGCATCCACCGCACCTATGTGGGCAGCATCGAGCGCGGCGAGCGCAACCTGACCCTCTAGAGCCTGGAGCGCATCGCGGGCCGGATCAAGCTCGATCCGATGGAGCTGCTGAGCTTGAGTAACCCGACCGCCTCGGTCGGCCCGCTAGCGATTTGCGATCAGCGATGCAGCGAAGCGTGCATGGGATATCCGCCTGGACCCGTATTATCCTCCGACGCTCAGGCCGAAGGAGGCTACGGCCTCAGACGGCATATGACCCTGACCTAGCGGTGGGCCCGCCGCGACCATGACCGAGATCGTCGACATTCCTACGATTGATCTTCTACTGGACGGGGGAAATCCTCGCCTGGAAACTGAGCAGGCCGGCCAGCAGGAAACAGCGCTTTCTCTCGCTGCGCAGCAGGGCGAGAGAATCGTCAAGCTCGCTGGAGATATCGTTCAGCACGGCACCGATCCAACGACGCTAACCGCGGTCGTGGCGGTCGGAGACACGCACAAGCGGTACAAGGTGATTGAGGGTAATCGGAGAGTGCTGGCCCTGAAGGCACTTGAGACCCCTTCACTGATAGCGCCAGCTCTCTCACAGAGGGATCAACGTAAGCTCGCGAAGTTGTCAAGCGAGTACGCGAAGAATCCCCTCGAAGAACTTTCTTGCGTGTTGTTCAAGACCGAGGATGATGCAAGACACTGGATTGAACTGAGACACACCGGCCAGAATGGCGGTCGCGGGTTAGTTGACTGGGAGGCCGACGAAAAGGATCGGTTCAACGCCCGCCATGCAGGTAGCCGTAAACCGGCTGGCCAGGTGATCGACTTTGTAGACAAGCATGGATCACTGAGTGCACAGGCGCAGGCATCAAAACAGAAGATATTTACCAGCCTAGAGCGCCTGCTTTCTTCGCCAGAGGCACGACAAAAGCTAGGGATAGATGTGGTGAACAGCGAAGTTGTCGCATTGCATAAGCCGGACGCCGTGGCAAAGAGCTTGAGCCACGTCGTAGATGATCTCAAGACGGGCCGAGTAACCGTACCTGATCTCTATACCGCCGAAGACCGACGCAACTATGCGACGCAGCTTCCAAAATCCGTCACACCGGCAAAGCGATCCGCTTTGTCGCAGCCGGTAAGTCTTGCTGGGCTGACTGCTGGTCGCACGACGCCAGCGGCTACAAAAGCAACCAAACGCACGAGGACGAAATCGGCATCACGCACCGCTGTGATCCCGACGAGGGCGAAGCTCAATGTTACCCCTCCTCGCATTGTCGCAATTTACAACGAGCTGCTTTCAATGTCAGCCCATCAGTATCCAAATGCCTGTGCGGTGCTGTTACGGGTGTTTATCGAGCTGGGTGTTGACCACTACGTAGCTGAGCAAAAAATCACCGTGGTCAGCAGTGATCCGCTCGCCAAGCGACTCAAGGCCGTCGCAAAGAAGCTCTACGCCGAAAAATCAATGTCTAAAGATCTGAAGAAGGCCATCGAGCAGATTGCCGACGGGCCTTCGCTGGTTGCTCCCGGCATTTCAACCTTCCATCAGTACGTCCACAATCCGCACACGCATCCCAAGGCGCCCGAATTATTTGCCGCCTCGGACCGCTTCAACCGATGATGGAGATCGTATCGGCGTTGGCTCCCGGAGCAACGCTATGTGTCCGCCCTTGCGCTATCCCGGCGGGAAGGGCAAGCTGGCCGAGTTCATCAAGTTGCTTGTGCTCCGCAACGACCTGATTGGTGCGGACTACATAGAGCTATACGCGGGCGGAGCTGCTGTGGCTTTATCTTTACTGTATGAGGACTACTCGCCTCATGTGCACATCAACGATCTCAGCCGTAGCATCTCGACATTTTGGAAGGCCGTACTAAGCGATCCTGGCGGTCTTTGCGGGCGTATTTCAGAACAGCCGTAACCGTTGATGAGTGGCACCGGCAGCGCGAAATTCAAGATCACGTGGAGCCGACTGACTTAGACCTAGCATTCTCCACCCTGTTTCTCAACCGCACGTCGCGGTCAGGCATCATTGGTGGCGGAATCATTGGCGGTTTGGACCAGACGGGCAAATGGAAGATCGACGCCCGGTTCAATCGGGATGATCTCATACGGCGCATTCAGAAGGTGGCGCGTCACCGTAGTCGGATAACGAGTACAGCGATGGACGCAGCCGACTACATCAAGACGAGGCTATCGGCGTAGAGCGGCTTTGTCTACCTCAATCCCCCATCTTTTGGTGGAAAAGGGCCTGTATCAGGATTACTACTCCGCTTCCGATCATGCAGACATCGCGTCTTTGGTAAGGCATATTCAACAGCCCTGGATTGTTTCGTATGACGATACCCCTGAGATACGTAGACTCTATCGTCGCTTTCGGTCCGTGGAGTACGACCTGAGCTACAGCGCTCAGTCGCGCTATCGCGGTACAGAGCTGATGTTCCTTCGTCCTGGACTGCGAGACCCAAAGGTTGAGTCGCCGCGAGGGTCACGTGGAGAGACGTTGACAAAGTTCGCCTAAGTCGGACACGACAGGGTCCCCGTTGGGGGCTCGCCCGAAGCTAGGCAGGCGCCTTCCGCTGCGGTACGCTTCGGCGCCCCTTCGCATAGGGCAATCACACCTAATACGCGGGCAAGGCCCTCTGACATGACACCTGACTGTCGTGCATTGTAATTGTGTGACTACCACAATCCAACCACCACTGATCAGGGATTTAGCTTGGACGCCTCCAATCCAGATATTGAGGCCATCACTGCCAAGGCGATAGCGCTGGCTGCCCGCAATGGTGTTGAGGATTGTCATGCAGCCGGTGCTTTCTCAGATCGCCAAGCACCGGAGCTCAATCGGCGGCTGCGTGGTCGGATCTATGAGCTGCTGATCGCCACACGCCGGAGTGACCCGGCCAGCAGCAACGATCCATTCAGCGACTACGTCAGCCGGATGGCCGACGGCCAAGCCGGCGGACGGGCGGTCACTGCGATACGGGGCGCCGTTGCGCAGGCTGTGGACGAGTTCGCGACGGCCGAGAACGTCGACGAGACGACGGCGGGAAAGCTGCGCCAGGCGGCGGTGAAGGCCGCTGCCGAGGCGTTCCGACAATCAGGCGACTGGGAACCGGAAGATCGAAGGACCAGGAGAGAGACCAGTTCGCGCTCAGCTGGTGGCTCGGAGCATCCCGGACTACTGGGAGGAGCCGGAAGTCAGCGCCGAGTTTCGAGACCTGCTCATGCAGGCTGACCAGCTGCGGCTTCGCCGTCCGGTTCCAGGCGCTGAGCGCTCGATCGCGGTCCCCCGCGCTTTGACGAAGGACTACCCTCGTGCCAGGCTGTAACGGCCTTGCGAGACCCGCACGAAGCGAGCGCTCGGCCCCCGGGCCTGTCGCACCAAGCAGCTCCGAACCGAATCTGGGCCCACTGGCTTGCCCAGAAGCCGCTCGACCGCTACGTGCGCCTCCAGGGCCGTCGGGGGCCATTGGCTGCCTCTAGGGTGTCCTATTCCCAGGTCCTGGTGACAGCCGCTCATCGGGCAGCTCCCATCTTGCGAGCACCGTAGACGATGTCACCAGGGACGCGACCTCGGGTCAGGCGCCCGGTGTGGGCCCGGTCGAAGTTGTAGTAGGCGAGGTACTCCTCAAGGTCCCTGCGCAGCGCCGTGATCTTGGGCACCAGCGAGCGGGCAAAGCTCGCTCGCCAGCACTCCTCGAGTAGCGTCAGCTGCACGCGCTCGACACAGCCGTTGCTCGTCGGCCTGCCTGCCTTGATGCGACGCTGGCGGGCGTCGTGGCTCTCCACAGCCGTCCTGAAGTCCCCCGAGACGAACTCCGAGCCGTTATCGGTTGACACGGCCCTGAGCTTCCAGCCGGCCAGCGCAAGCCCGTGGCAAAGGCGATGAAGCAGCGCTTGACAGTGGCGCGAGCGCGGGTTTCGCTCTGAGGAATGAAGCTCTGCCCAGGTGAAGCCCGAGGCGACGTCGATCGCCGTGTACTGCCAGACAGAACCCTTGCTCCCCGACAGCCGCCCGATGAAGAAGCAGTCCATCTGCACGAGCTCGCCGGGCTCAGAAGCCTCGATGTGGCGCTCAGGCGGCGGCGGGCAGGGAGCACGCTCATAGGGATCGCGGTGCCTTGCGATCAGCGCCAGGCGCTTTGTGCGGGTGTTCAGGCCGACACGGCAGAGCACACGCCAGACGCCGTGCTCTGAGATGCGCATCCCGCCCCACTTCTCCCTGGCCAAGTTCGGCCGAGATCCGCCGCGGGCCCATCCCTGGGTGGGCGAGGCTGACGCCACGATCCGCTGCTCCAGGTGCGGGCCGATCTCGTTGGGCTGGCGCGGTCTGCGGCGCTCGCGGACCCTCAGCGCCTCGATCCCCCAACGCTGGGTCTGGTGCTTGAGCCGATAGTAGGTCTGGCGGCTGACCCCCATTCGCCGGCAGGCCTCCGACACGTTGCCGAGCTCCTCGGCGAGCGTGAAGAGCCGCAGGCGGTAGCCGAACAGCACGTCATCATGGGACACGCAACTGCTCCTTCCCTTCGTCTTGCCGGACAGAGGGGAGCCTGAGCACAAGCGCGGACGACCCCGGCCAGCTGGCCGGGGTCGTCCCACAACAAAGCTCTCGCTGATCTACCGAGCTGTCACTACAACCCGGGGTTAGTCCACCCTAGGGCCCGTGAGACGGCCTTCAGCACGGCACCGTTGCCGTAGCCCTGCCGGCTCGGCACGACCTCTGGAACCGGAACCGCTGAGCTTGGCTCGGGAACGCCATCCGGGAAGGCCCGAAGCACGGCCTCCAGGGCCGGAGAAGGGTTCAAGTAGTGTCCTAAACCCTGCATCAGACCAGCAGCGCACACCGGCAAGCGCGATTGCGCCGCCTCCGCGCGTCGCGCCAGGTGGCGCATCGCGGATGACGATATTTCGCGAGCTGCGAGCGGCCAGCGAGCATCTGTCAGCGGGTTCCGCGGCGCGCCTCGTGCGCGCCTGCGCGGGGCCCGGTGCTGACGCTAGTCGAGCTCGATCGCCCTGATCGAGTGCTCGTCGGGCAGTTTCTCGAGGATCTCGCGCAGCAGACGACGCTCGTCGTCCTGCTCGCGCTGGAGGTCGTCGAGCAGCAGATGGACCGCGGTGTGCGTGATCTTCATCTGCTGGGCGCGCAGCGGCACGGTGAGCGTGCCGGAATCGCCGGGCGTCGCCGCGAGCAGCTCGAGCACCTCGCGCGCCAGGCCGCGTATCTGCGGCTCGTGCGCCTCGTCTGAGATCAGCAGGCGCAGCGCGCTGGCGGCCACGGCCACCTGCTCTGGTTGCAGGAATAGGTGGTAGTCGGCCTCGGGCTCCTCGGACGTCGCGCTCATGCGGGCGAACCGTACAGGACCCAGCCGCACTACCCTTACGCGCCGATGACGCTGGACTGGGAAGCAGAGGGCATGCTGGACGGACTCGGCGCCGATGCGCGCGCCGGACGGGTGACGCTGCTCGACATGCTGCACGAGTCTGGCTTCAGCGTGCAGGAGCTCAAGGATGCGATCGCCGAGAAACGACTGGCCCTGCTGCCCGTCGAGCGCGTGCTCTCCGGCGACCCCCGCCACACCGCGGCCGAGGCGGCGGCGCTCGCCGAGGTCGACGAATCGTTCCTGCTCGAGCTTGCCGACGCGCTCGGGCTGCCCGTGCCGGCTTCCGAGGACGCGATCTTCTCCCAGGACGACGTGAAGGCCGCGCGCGCATTTGGCAGCTTCAGGGAGGCGGGGCTGCCCGAAGAGGGCCTGCTGGAGCTCGCGAGGATGCTCGGCGACGCGATGGTCCCGCTGGCCGAAGGAATCCGCCGGATCACCGGCGAAGCCTTCCTGCGCCCGGGCGACAACGAGAACGATCTAAGCCTGCGCTTCGAGCGTGCGGCTCTGGAGCTGATGCCGCTGCTCAGCCCGCTGCCCGACTACGCGTTGAACATCCAGCTGCGCGAGCTCGTGCGCCGCGACGTCGTCGGCGGCGCCGAGCAGGCCTCCTGGCCGCTGCCGGGGGCCCAGCCGACCGCTGTCGCGTTCGCAGATCTCGTCGGCTTCACGAAGCTGGGCGAGCGCGTTCCCGGCGAGGAGCTTGCGCGAATGTCGGCGCGGCTGTCGGCCGCCGGACGCCAGGTGGCCAGGCCGCCGGTGCGCTTCGTGAAGACGATCGGCGACGCCGTGATGCTCGTCTCGCCCCAGCCGGCGCCGCTCGTCGGCGCGATGCTCTCGCTCGTGGACACGGTGGAGGCCCAGGACGACCTGCCCTCGTTGCGCGCCGGAATCGCCTACGGCCAGGCGATCAACCGCTGGGGTGACTGGTATGGCAGACCGGTCAACATCGCCAGCCGCATCACCGAGCGAGCGCGGCCCGGCAGCGTGCTCGCGACCAAGGCCGTGCGCGAGGCGACCGGCGAGGAGGAGTTCTCCTGGTCGCGCGCCGGCTCGCGCAGCTTCAAGAACATCAGCGAACGGATCTCGCTGCATCGCGCGAAGTTCAGGACCGCCAGGGACCCGGCCGCGCGACGCCGGTAGGATCGGCGACGGAGGTCTGATCGATGAGCCAAGCCCGCGCGACGCTGGTGAAGTGGATGGGCATCGCCGATGCCAACAACGCCGGTCGCATTCACGGCGGCACGGTGATGAAGCTGTGCGACGAAGCGGCCGGCCTGGCGGCCATCCGCCATGCGCGCCAGCCAGTCGTGACCGCGGCGGTCGACCGCATGACGTTCCGCCACCCGGTTCAGGTGGGCGACGTGCTCACGCTGAGCGCGAGCGTGAACGCCGCCTGGCAGACCTCGATGGAGGTCGGCGTGCGCGTGGAGGCCGAGCACCCGTTCACGGGCGAGACGCGCCACACGAACTCCGCCTATCTGACGATGGTCGCGATCGACGATCATGGTCGCCCGCAGCCGATCCCCGGCCTGCTCCCCGAGTCCGAGACGGACCGCCGGCGCGAGCACGAGGCCCAGCTGCGACGCGCCAACCGGCTGGCCGAGCGCGAGCAGATCGAAGGACACCGCAAGCGAGATGGAATCGAGGCCTGAGATGAACCCAGCAACCACACCCACCCGAGTGCCGACCGCTGCGCGCGCGTCATGAGCCGCGCTGCCCGCTACGGCGTCGCCGGTCGCACCGTCTTCATAACCGGCGCCGCGCGCGGGATCGGCGCAGCGACATCCGAGCGCCTGCACGGCAGGGGCGCCAACGTGTCGCTCGTCGGCCTGGAGCCCGAGCGCCTGCAGGCGCTCGCCGAGCGCCTGGGAGCCGGCCGCGCCGCGTGGTTTGAGGCGGATGTGACCGACATCGAGGCGCTGCGCCGCGCCGTCGACGGCACGGTCGAGTGCTTCGGCGGGATCGACGTCGCGATCGCCAACGCCGGCCTGGCCTTCATGGGGCCGCTGTCGAGCGCGCCGATCGAGCAGGTCGAGCGCACGCTGGCCGTGAACCTGCTCGGCGTCTGGCGCACCGACCGTGCGGTGATCGAGCAGATCGTCGCGCGCCGCGGCTATCTGCTGAACATCGCCTCGCTGTCGGCGATCCTGCGCACGCCGATGATGGGCCCGTACACGACCACGAAGGCCGGCGTCGAGGCGCTCAGCGACGCGCTTCGCCAGGAGACCGCGCCGAGCGGCGCGCGCGTCGGCTGCGCGTACTTCGGCTTCATCGACACCGACCTGGTCAAAGCCGCCTATGCGCAGCCGTCGACCGAAGCGCTCAACAGGGGCTGCCGCGCTTCGCGCGCGAGCCCGCGCCGCTATCGAGCGCGATCGATGCGATCGAGCGGGGCATCGAACGGCGCTCTGCGCGCGTCTGGGCGCCGCGCTGGGTCGGCGCCGCGATCGCGATGCGCGGCCTGCTGCAGCCGCTGAGCGAACGCCTGGCTTCGCGCGACCCCGCGCGGCTGAAGGAGGCGATGCGCCTGGCCGATCCCGCCGAGCAGACCCAGGTCATGGATCCGCTGCTGGGGGTCTCGGCACAGGCGATCGACCCCGCCGCCAGCCCGATCGAGCACTTGCCGGCTCGCTAGTCCTCGCCCTCGGCGAGTATCCGGTAGAGGTCGCGGCGTGTCGTCGCCAGCACCTCACGCGCCTGGGTGACCTGCGACTCGCTGCCGGTGCGCATCACCTGGCTGAAGGCGAACCCGACCTCGCGCATGAGCCGCCCGAGGTGGCGCATCTGCTCGCCTTGGTCGCCGCTCTCTGCTCCCACGGCGCGGGCTTGTCCTCGCCGCGCTGCGCGACGTGCTCCCGACCGGCGTCGGTCAGCACGAACAGCTTGCGCCCGTCGCTCTCCTCGGAGCGAATCAGGCCCTCGTCCTCCAGCTGGGCGAGCGCGGGGTAGACCGAGCCGGGGCTGGGTCGCCACATGCCGTCGCTGCGCTCCTCCACCTCTTGCATGATCTGGTAGCCGTTGCGCGGCTCCTCGGCGAGCAGCAGCAGCGCGGCTGTGCGGATGTCTCCGCGGCGCGCCTTGCGCCCGCGCGGTCCCCAGTGGCGATGGCCACCCTCGGGCGCTCCGGCTCCCTCGCGGTGCCTGCCAGACCTGCTCCGGCGCCCGCCGCGCTCTCCTGTCATCGCGACCCACAGCGCGGCCAGGTCATATGGCTCGCCGCGTCCGCAACGTCCTTCTGTTCTTGGATCGATCGCATGAGCGAACATATCGAACTCCTATCGTGAGCTATCAAAGTTGTAACACGATATATCGCATTCTCCATCGTTCGTCAAGTCTAAAACGCCGGCAAGGAACCGGGCCACGTGATCATCGGCGGCTGGAACCAGATCAAGGACAACCAGGACCCCGAACCCTAGGACGACTCCCGCGACGGAGCCCGGCTGGAGGCGACCGCCTTCAGCCGGGCCGTCCTCGCGTGCTAGTGCCTGAAGTGCCGGCGTTCGGTCGCGACCATCGCCACGCCCGCAGCGTCGGCCGCCGCGACGACCTCGCCATCGCGCACCGAGCCGCCCGGCTGGATCATCGCCGTCACGCCGGCGTCGATCGCCAGCTGCGGGCCGTCGGCGAAGGGGAAGTAGGCGTCGGAGGCAAGCGAGGATCCCGCCAGCAGCATCGGATCGGAACTCGCGCGCCTTCTCGACGGCTATGCGCACCGCGTCCACGCGGCTCGTCTGCCCTGCGCCGATACCGATCGTGGCGCCGGCGGCTGCGATCACGATCGCGTTGGAGCGCACGTGGCGACACACCTTCCACGCGAACAGCAGGTCCTCCCACTGGGCCTCCTCGGGCGCCCGCTCGCCCATCACGCGCATCTGCTCGCGCGTCTCTGACACGACGTCGCGCGTCTGCACGAGCTGCCCGCCGATCACCGGCTTGCCTTCGACCTCGCGGCTCACCCGCGGCCAGTCCGCGAGCTCCAGCAGCCGCACGTTTTTTTTCTCCATCAGCACAGCGCGCGCCTGCTCGTCGAAGCCGGGGGCGAGCAGCACCTCGATGAACTGCTTTGCGAGCTCCTGCGCGAACGCGCCGTCGACGGGTCGGTTGACCGCGATCACGCCGCCGTAGGCACTCTGGGGATCGCATGCGAAGGCTCGTTCGTAGGCGATCTGCGCGCTGTCGCCCAGCGCACAGCCGCACGGGTTGTTGTGCTTGACGATCGCGCAGGCCGGCGAATCGAAATCCTCGACCAGCTCGCGCGCGGCGCTCAGGTCGAGCAGGTTGTTGAACGACAGCTCCTTGCCGTGCAGCTGCTGCACACCGTCGAGCAGGTGCGTCGGCGAGCCCACGCGCGCGTAGAAGGCCGCCTCCTGGTGCGGGATTCTCGCCATAGCGCAGGTCTGCGACCTTCTCGTAGGCGTCGCGCCACGTCGGCGGGAAGCCGTCGTAGGTGCGCATCGAGAACCACGTCGAGATCGCCGCGTCATAGCGCGCCGTGCAAGCGAACGCCTTGCTCGCCAGCCGCCTGCGCGTGGCCAGCGAGAGCTTCAGCGGGGCGTCGGCGGCGCCTGCCCGCCGTCGCGCACGCTCCCGCGCAGCTCCGCGAGGATCGCGCCATAGTCGCCGGGATCGACGAGCACCGCGGCGAACTCGCTGGTTCTTGGCCGCCGCGCGGATCATCGTCGGCCCGCCGATGTCGATGTTCTCGATCGCCTCGGACTCGCTCACGCCCTCGCGCGCGACCGTCTGCTCGAACGGGTAGAGGTTCACGCACACCAGGTCGACCTGCTCGATCTGCTGCTCGGCGGCGGCGCGCAGGTGCTGCTCGTCGTCGCGCCTGGCCAGCAGCCCGGCGTACAGCCTCGGGTGAAGCGTCTTCACGCGCCCGTCCATGATCTCCGGAAAGCCGGTGAAGTCGTCGATCGTGCGCACCTGCAGTCCGGCGGCCGAGAGCTCGCGCGCGGTGCCGCCGGTCGAGACGATCTCCACGCCAAGCTGCGCCAGGCCGCGCGCGAAGCTCGACGATCCCCGCCTTGTCGGAGACCGACAGCAGCGCCCTGCGCACGCGCACCTCGCCAGGCGCCGCCGGCTCGATCCCCGCGGCGCTGTCGCGCTCGCCGACGATGCGTCGCGCGCCCGCGTCCGGTCCTTCGGCCGCCGCGTCCTGCGCTCGCGCGAGCACGTCCTCGGCGTCGCTGAGATCCTGGTCGGGCTCATGACCAGAGCCTATCCCTCGCCGCCGCGGTCGCGACGCGGCGCGGGTTCTCGCGGATCTGCGGACAGCTGCCGAGCGCAAAGCGGCGCACCGCGTCGGTCAGCAGCGCGTGCTCCAGCGGGGCAGCGCCTCGCGGACCGCCGCCGGGTCGCGCGCGCTGGGGCAGCTCGACGGCGCGCTGGGAGATCACCGGCCCGGTGTCCACGCCCGCGTCGACGAAATGCACCGTCACGCCGAACACCTTCACCCCGTAGGCGAGCGCCTGCTCGATCGCGCGACAGACCGGCAAACGCCGGCAGCAGCGACGGGTGAACGTTGATCACCGCGTCGGGAAAGCGCGCGAGAAACGGCTCGCCGAGCAGCTCCATGTAGCCGGCGAGCACGACCAGCCGCGCGCCGCGCGCCGACAGCCAGTCGGCCAGCGCCACGTCGCGCTCCCCGCGATCGGCGTAGTGCCGAGCGCGCGAACGTCTCGGTCTCGACGCCCGCCGAGCGCGCGCGATCGAGCGCGGGCGCCTCGGCGACGCTTGAGGCCACGGCGACGATCCGCGCCTCGCGTCCGTGCACCGAGTCCAGCAGCGCCTGCAGGTTGGTGCCCGCGCCCGACACGAGCACGGCGATCGGCAGCGGCGCGTCCACCGCCGCACCATAGCGCCAGGCGGTGTGACATACCTCACACGAGCTAAAGACCGCTGCTGCTTGACTCGATCACGACCGAGAAATTCGAACAGAGCGAGGTGAGCCAATGCTCACAGGCATCATCGTCACAGTGGTGATCGTGGGGGCCTTTGCCTACGCGCAGCGGTCCGCCACGAACGGTCAGACGATCGTTCGTCACCCTTACAACAACATCTACACAGACGCCCCCGGCGCACGCGAGGACAGCGTCCTCTAGGTCAGCTCCGCAAGCCCTTCCGATAGGGTGTCCGGCCTTGCCAAGACACTCCAGGAGGGCTCGATGTCAGGATCTCGGCCTCGTTTTTGAAGATCGCGTTCATGTCGCGCTGGCCGAGGCCCGGCCGGCGGACGGCGGGTCGCGCCGGAGACCTACAGTAGCCGCTACAACGCCGCCGGCGCCGGCGAGCATGCCGCGCAGGCGCGGATCGCGGGCGGGGGGCGTCGGCCGCGCGGGTCGTCCTCGAGCGCGTACTTGCCGTGCCCTCGCCGGTTCCCTCGCAGCGGGTACTCGCCGGTGAAGCACGCGTCGCAGTGGGTGGCGCGCGTGGCCCGACCGCCTCGTAGACGCCCTCCAGCGAGAGGTAGTGCAGCGAGTCGCAGCCGAGCTCGGCGGCGACCTCCTCGGTGGTGCGCCCGTGCGCGATCATCTCCTCGCGCGTGGACATGTCGATGCCGTAGTGGCACGGGTGCTTGATCGGCGGCGCCGAGATGCGCATGTGGATCTCGGCGGCGCCAGCGTCCCGCAGCATCTGCACGATCTGGCGGGTCGTGTTGCCGCGCACGATCGAGTCGTCGACGACGACCAGTCGCTTGCCCGCGACGACCTCCGGGAGCGGGTTGAACTTCAGCCGCAGCCCGTGCTTGCGCAGCTCCTGGCCGGGCGCGATGAACGTGCGCGCGACGTAGCGGTTCTTGACGAAGCCGTCGTCCTGGGGCAGCCCGGCCGCGCGCGCCAGGCCCCGCGCCGCCGGGTTGCCGGAGTCCGGCACCGCGATCACGAGGTCGGCCTCCACCGGCGCCTCGCGCCACAGGATCTCGCCCATGCGCCCGCGCGCGACCTGCAGCACCTGGTCGTTCATGCGCGAGTCCGGGCGCGCGAAGTAGATGTACTCGAACACGCAGAACGCGCGCCGTCGCGCCCGGCGCGACCATGCGGCTCTCCAGGCCCTCCTCGCCGAGCGTGACCATCTCGCCGGGCTCGCACGTCGCGCAGGAAGCTTCGCGCCGATGATGTCGAACGCGCACGACTCGCTCGCCACGCAGTAGCGCGGCCGGTCCGTCCTCGCTCGGCCCGGCGTCGAGCACGCCGAGCGCGAGCGGGCGCAGGCCGTGGGGGTCGCGGAACGCGACCACGCGGTCCTTGGTCATCACCACGATCGAGAAGGCGCCGCGCAGGCGCGGCAGCACCTCGGCGATCGCATCCTCGACCCGCTCGGCCGGGTGGGTGGCGATCATCGCGGCGATGATCTCCGAGTCAGACGTCGAGCTGAACGTGACGCCGCGCGTCGAGCAGCTCCTCGTGCAGCTCGAGCGCGTTGATCAGGTTGCCGTTGTGCGCCAGCGCCACCTCGCGCCGCGAGCCGTTGGTGCCCTCCGAGCGCTGCACCGGCTGGGAGTTCTCCCAGGCGTTGGACCCGGTGTCGAGTAGCGCACGTGGCCGATCGCGAGCTCGCCCGCGAGCGTGCGCAGGTCGTTCTCGCTGAACACCTGGCTGACGAGGCCGAGCTCGCGGCGCGTGATGATGTGCCCGCCGCGGTCGGCGGCGGCGATGCCGGCCGACTCCTGGCCGCGGTGCTGCAGCGCGTACAGCGCGAAGTACGACAGGCGCGAGACGTCGTGACCGGGCGCGTATATGCCGAAACACGCCGCACTCGTCGCGCGGTCCGTCGCGGTCCATCTGACGCGACCTCCCTGGCCGCTGGCCGCCAGCCATCGCGCTTTGCAGCGCTCATCACGCCGCCGAGCGCCTCGTGCGGCCCGGCCAGCTCGCCGAGCGTCGAGCTCGATCGCTCTCGCGCCGGCGATCTCGATCCCAGCGCCGATCGCCGCCGACGCTGCGCCGGATCCGTCACGCGGACGTCGCCCCGCGAGCGCGCGCAGCGCGTCCTGCGGTGCCGCTCACGACGAAGCCGCCGGCGCCCTCGCCGAACAGCGCCGCCTCGCGGCCGACATCCCGTGCGAGCGTCGCCGTCCAGCGTCACCTCGCGCGCCGAGCCCGCCGGCCAGGCAGCACTCGGCCAGCGCGACCGCGAGCCCGCCCTCGGCGATGTCGTGCGCGCTCTCCAGCAGCGCCCGCGCGCACCGCCTCGCGCACCGCGAGCTGCGCGGCGCGCACGGCGTCGATGTCGATCTCCGCGAGGCCGTCCGGGAGCGCCTCGCCGCGCAGCTTGGACAGCTCGCTGGCGGCCGAGCGAAGGCCTGAACGGCCCGACGAGCGCGATCGCGTCGCCCGCGCCGCGAAAGCCGAGCCGCCCGGCGCGCGCGGGCGTCGGGCAGGCGTCCGACCATGCCGATCACCGGCGTCGGGTAGATCGGGCCGGTCGGCGCCCTCGTTGTAGAGCGACACGTTGCCGCCGACGATCGGCGCCTGCAGCGCCCGGCAGGCGTCGCCCAGGCCCGCACCGACTTCGCTCAGCTGCCAGGCGACGTGCGGCTTCTCGGGGTTGCCGAAGTTGAGGTTGTTGGTCGTGCCCAGCGGCTCGGCGCCAACGCAGGCGAGGTTCGACGCGCACTCGAGCACCGCCTCGACCGTGCCCGCGTAGGGATCGGCGGCCACGCGCCTGCCGTTGCCGTCGATGCTCACCGCCAGCGCGCTCGCCGTCCGGGCAGCGCGAGCACCGCGGCGTCGGCCTGCTCGGGGCGGCGCACCGTGCGCGACTGCACGATCGCGTCGTAGCGCTCGAACAGCGGCCGGCGCGAGGCGATGTTCGGGCTCGCAAGCAGCGCCAGCAGCGCCTCCGCGCGCGCCCGCGTCGGTGCGCGAGCGCGCGCGGCGCGGCGCGCGTACGAGCGGCTCGCGCGGGCTTGGCCGGGCTCAGGTCATACAGCGGGCAGTCGTCGACGAGCGCCGCACACCGGCATGTCGCCGAGCAGCCGCTCGCCGTCGAGCACGCGCATGCGCCCGCTCGCGGTCACCTCGCCGATCGCCGCGCCGTCGACCTCCCACTTCTCGCACAGCGCCAGCACGGCCGCGACGTCGGCCGGCGCGACCACGCAGAGCATCCGCTCCTGGGACTCGCTGACCATGATCTCGAACGGCTCCATGTCCGGCCTCGCGCAGCGGCACGCGCGGCGACGTCGATGTCGATGCCGACCTCGCCCTTGGCGCCATCTCGGCCGCCGCCGAGGTCAGGCCCGCCGCGCCGAGATCCTGCAGCGAGACGACCAGGCCGCGCTCCAGCAGCTCCAGCGAGCACTCCAGCAGCTTCTTCTCCTCGAACGGATCGCCGACCTGCACGGTCGGGCGCTTGTCATCGTCGCCCTCGGCCCGTCGATCCGAGCTCGGCCGACGCGAGCACCGACGCGCCGCCGATGCCGTCGCGCCCGGTCGAGGCGCCGAACAGCACGACCACGTTGCCCACGCCCGCGGCGGCGCTGCGCACCAGGCGCTCGCGCGGCGCGAGCCCCAGCGCCATCGCGTTGACCAGGCAGTTGTGCTCGTAGGGCCCCTCGAAGTAGACCTCGCCGCCGACCGTCGGAACGCCGATCGAGTTGCCGTAGTGGCCGATGCCCGACACCGCGCCGTCGAGCAGGTAGCGCGCACGCGCGCTCGACGAGCTCGCCGAAGCGCAGCGAGTCGAGCACGGCGATCGGCCGCGCGCCGAGCGCGAAGATGTCGCGCAGGATGCCGCCGACCCCGGTCGCGGCTCCCTGGAAGGGCTCGACGGCGCTCGGGTGGTTGTGCGACTCGACCTTGAACGCGCACACCAGGCCGTCGCCGACGTCGACCACGCCCGGCGTTCTCGCCGGGGCCCATCACGACGTGCTCGCCCTCGGTGGGCAGCGTGCGCAGCAGGCGCTTGGAGTGCTTGTAGGCGCAGTGCTCGCTCCACAGCAGCGAGTACATCGCGAGCTCGACCTGATTCGGCGCGCGCCCGCCCTGCTGCTCGCACACGAGCGCGTACTCCGCGCGCGTGAGCCCGAGCGCCAGCGCGTCCTCGACGCGTCGGCGCCGGCGCCGCGCCAGCTCGTATCACCATGGTTATACGCGCGCCTGCACCTCGCGGCGCATCGACTCGAACATCGCCAGCCCGTCGGCAGAGCCGCCGATCAGCTCGTCGACCGCATGCTCCGGGTGGGGCATCAGGCCGAGCACGTTGCCCGCGCTCGTTGCGCACGCCGGCGATCTCGCGCAGCGAGCCGTTGAAGTTCTCGCCGGGCGCGTAGCGCAGCACGACCTGACCGCGCGCCTGCATCGCGTCGAGCGTGGCCTCGTCGGCGTAGTAGCGCCCCCAGGCGTGCTTGGCCGGAATGCTCAGCATCGCGCCGGGCTCACACGCGCCGGTGAAGGCGGTGTCGGCCGCGCACGACCTCCAGGCGCACCTGGCGAAAGGTGAAGCGGCGGTTCGCGTTGCCGAGCAGGGCACCGGGCAGCAGGCCGCGCCTCGCAGAGCACCTGAAAGCCGTTGCAGATCCCGAGCACGAGGCCGCCCGTCGCGCGCGAACTCGATCACCGACTCCATCGCCGGCGCAAAGCGCGCGATCGCGCCGGCGCGCAGGTAGTCGCCGTAGGAGAAGCCGCCCGGCACGATGATCGCGTCCGCGCCGCCGAGGTCGCGATCGCGGTGCCAGACGAGCTGCGCTTCGCCGACGCGCCGCGCCGCCTGCAGCGCGTCGACCTCGTCGCAGGAGCCGGGAAACTGGAGGACGCCGAACTTCACGCGCGCTCAGGCGTCGCCGTCGAGCAGCTGCACGTCGTAGTCCTCGACAAGCGGGTTCGCGAGCAGCTTCTCGCACATCGCCTGCAGCTGGCCGGGGTCGGGCACGTCGAGCTCGACCAGCCGTCCGACGTGCACGTCGGCCACACCCTCGAAGCCGAGCGCCGGCAGCGCCCGCTGCACGGCCTCACCCTGAGGATCCAGGATGCCGGCCTTCGGGCGGATCAGCACCCTGGCTCTCACGCCACCGCAACGCCCGTGCGCGCAAGCCACTCGGCGAACGGCTCGCCGGTGATGAGCTCATAGGCCTGCACGTAGCGCGCGCGCGTCCCGGCGACCACGTCATCCGGGAGCGCAGGCGCCGGCGGAAGCTTGTCCCATCCGCTGGAGGCCGCCCAGTCGCGCACGTACTGCTTGTCGAAGCTCGGCTGGCGAGCGCCCGACCTCGAAGCCGTCGAGCAGGCCAGTAGCGCGAGGAGTCGGGCGTGAGCACCTCGTCGCCGACGACCAGCTGCCCGTCATCGTCGAGTCCGAACTCGAACTTCGTGTCGGCGAGGATCACGCCGTTGTCGCGCGCGTGCTCGGCCGCGAAGGAGTAGAGCTCCAGCGACACGTCGCGCACGCGCACCATCAGCTCGCGGTCTCCGACCAGCTCGCACGCGCGCTCCAAGTCGATCGCCTCGTCATGACCCTCGTCGGCCTTCGTGCTCGGCGTGAAGATCGGCTCGGGCAGGCGCTCTGACTCGCGCAGGCCGCCGGGCAGCTCGATGCCGGACACGCTGCCGGTCGCCTGGTAGTCCTTCCAGCCCGACCCGGTGATGTATCCGCGCACGACGCACTCGACCGGCAGCATGTTCAGCCTGCGCACGACCAGCGCGCGCCCGAGCGCCTCCTCGGGCACTCCCTCGACCGTCGAGATCATGTGGTTGGCGACGATCTCGCGCGTCCTTTCGAACCAGAAGACCGACAGGCCGGTCAGCACCTTTCCCTTGTCGGGGATCGGCGTCGGGTGGACGGCGTCGTAGGTCGAGATGCGGTCGCTGGCGACCATCAGGAGCTCGGGGCGCCCGTCTGCTGCGACTGCGTCAGCTGGTACATCTCGCGCACCTTCCCGCGCGCGATCAGGGGCAGGTCGGCGAGCACGATCATCGTTTTGCTGACTCTAGCGAGCGGTCCCGCGGCAGCGCTCGCCAGCTCACGCGCGACAGCCGGCTACGCCGCGCGTGGGATGCCGCGCAGCCGACGGGCAGTGCTAGGCGATCGCGTCCAGCCGCGCGACGATCTCCGGCGCGTGGCGCACGTACTGCGCGTAGTCGAAGATCGCGTCGAGATCGAGGTCCTGCGTGCGGCTGTCGGCGGCGAGCAGCTCGCGCAGCGGCGTGCCCTCGTCCCAGGCCCGCTGTGCGAGCTCCTGCACGACACGGTAGGCGTCGTCGCGCGAGCGTCCGGCGGCGACGAGCGCGAGCAGCACGCGCTGGGAGAACAGCGCACCGTGGGTGAGCTCGAGGTTCGCGCGCATGCGCTCGCTCGTCGACGGCAGGCCGCGCACGAGCTCGATCGCCGTCTGCTGGAGGTAGTCGAGCAGGATCGTCGAGTCGGGCAGGATGATGCGCTCGACCGAGGAGTGGGAGATGTCGCGCTCGTGCCACAGCGCGACATCCTCGAGCGCGGCCTGGGCGTTGCCGCGCAGTACGCGGGCGAGACCCGAGATCTGCTCGCTCTTGACCGGGTTTCGCTTGTGCGGCATCGCCGAGGAGCCCTTCTGCCCGGCGCGGAAGGGCTCCTGCGGCCTCGCGCACCTCGGTGCGCTGCAGGTGTCGCAGCTCGATCGCCAGGCGTTCCAGGCCGGCGCCGGCGAGCGCGATCGCGCTGAGCAGCTCGGCGTGGCGGTCGCGCGCCACGACCTGCGTGGAGACGTCCTCGCGGCCCAGGCCCAGACGCTCGAGCACGCGT
Organism: uncultured Solirubrobacterales bacterium; assembly: GCA_963749385.1. GTDB lineage: Bacteria > Actinomycetota > Thermoleophilia > Solirubrobacterales > Solirubrobacteraceae > Palsa-744. Next base: position 95,711 of record CAVVMI010000009.1, on the reverse strand, counting down.
CCTCGAACTCGGGGCTGGTCGCCGAGTAGGTGCCGACAGCTCCCGAGACGGCGCCGACCTGCGCCTGCTCGAAGGCGCGCTCGCAGGCGCGACGCGTTGCGGCTGGCCTCGAAGGCGAAGCCCGGCGAGCTTGACGCCGAACGTGGTCGGCTCGGCGTGCACGCCGTGCGTGCGCCCGACGCACAGCGTGCCGACGTGCTCGCGCGCGCGCTCGGCCAGCGCGACCACGAGCTCGCGCGCACCGGCGACGACGATCTCGCCGGCGGCCTTCAGCTGCAGCGCGAGCCCCGTGTCGACGACGTCTGAGGAGGTCAGCCCGAAGTGGATCCAGCGCCCGGCCTCGCCGGCGGAGGCGCGAGCACGTCGACGAACGCGGCCATGTCGTGATCGGTTACGCGCTCGCGCTCGTTGACCGCATCGACGGTGAACGTCGCCGCGCGCATCGCGTCGAGCTCTGCCTCGCTGGGGCCCTGCGCGCCGAGCAGCTCGGGCAGCTCCTCGCACGCCGCGACCTCCACCTGGCGCAGCGCCTCCATGCGCGCCTCGTCCGTCCACACACGGCCGATCTCTGGACGCGTGTAGCGCGGATCACAGCGCGAGGATCTGCGCCGCGAGCATCGCGGCGTTGCGTGCGTTGTCGAGGCCGACGCACGCCACCGGCACGCCCGGGGGCATCTGCACGATCGAGAGGATCGCGTCCAGGCCGCCGGCCGCGCGTCAGGCGGCCCGAGAGCGGCACGCCGATCACGGGTATGTCGGTGTGCGCAGCGACCGCGCCCGGAAGCGCGGCGGAGATGCCCGCGCCGGCGATCACCACGCGCAGGCCGCGTGCGCGCGCGGTCTTCGCGTACTCGGCGACGACATCGGGTTCGCGGTGGGCCGACATCACGCGGATCTCGTGCTCGATCCCGCGCTCCTCGAGCTCGCCCGCCGCCTTCACCATCTTGTCCATGTCGCTCTCGGAGCCCATCACGATGCCCACCCGCGGACCGTCCACGTCGAACTCCTCGAGCTGCGCCTGCGCCTCGGCCTCGGCGCGCGGGTCCGGAACCAGCGAGATCGCCGAGCCCGGATCCTGGCGCCCGTGCCGTCCAGACGGCCCACCCTCCTGGCGGGTCTCGCCGGGCGCATCTCCCCCGCGACCCGTCTCCCCGTCAGCGTCGTCCATCACAGCGAGGCTATGAAGTCCTCAACCGGGATCGCCGCGAGCGTCTCATAGCGGCCAGTCCCTCGCGAGCCCAGCTCCAGCGACACGCGCGCCATCGTCGCCTCGTCGGGCGCCTCGACGATCGAGATGAAGTCGACGTGCCCGAGCGTCGCCCACTGCGCCTTGACCATCGCACCGAGCTGCTCGACCTCGCTGTTTACCTCCTGGATGCGCTGCGGGTTGTTCTTGACGGTCTGCACACCCTCGGGAGTCAGGGTGGAGAGCATGACGTAGGTGGGCATGGAGGCTCCTCGGTCGTCGTGGACTGTCACGCGCGCTGAGCGTGCTCTGCATCCGTTGTACCGGATCGAGAGGTCGGGCGGCCAGCACACGGAGATATGTCGGGACTCGGCGTCCCGGCTCTCAGACGGCGGCGGCCTGCTCCGGCGCCGTCTGGAGCACGAGCTCGCCGTTCGTCGACATCGACGCGCACGGTGTCGCCTTCGCGCAGCTCGCCCTCGAGCAGCGCCAGCGCGAGGCGGTCGGTGAGCTGCTTCTGGATCACGCGCTTGCAGCGGGCGGGCGCCGTAGGTCGGGTCATAGCCCATGTTCGCCGAGCAGCTGCCTGGCGTCGTCGGTGAGCGTGACGTCGCACGCCGCGCTCGGCGACGCGCGCGATCACGCGCTCGACCTGCAGCTCGACGATCTCGCGCGATCTGCTCGCGGGTGAGCGCGCTGGAAGCGGACGATGTCGTCGAGGCGGTTGATGAACTCGGGCTTGAAGTAGTCGAGCAGTTCGCTGCGCAGGCGCGCGTCGGCCGCCGCCGCGGCGTGCGTCCGTCGGCCTCGTGCTCCTCGCCGGCGACGGGGATGTTCGAGGTCATGATCAGCACCGTGTTCTTGAAGTCGACCGTGCGGCCCTGGCCGTCGGTCAGGCGGCCGTCGTCCATCACCTGCAGCAGCGTGTTGAAGACGTCGGTGTGCGCCTTCTCGATCTCGTCGAGCAGCACGACCGCGTAGGGGCGGCGGCGGACGGCCTCGGTCAGCTGGCCGCCCTCCTCGTAGCCGACGTAGCCCGGGGGCGCGCCGACCAGGCGGGAGACGGAGTGTTTCTCCATGTACTCGGTCATGTCGATGCGGATCATCGCCTCCTGGGAGTCGAACATGAACTCCGCCAGCGCGCGCGCGAGCTCGGTCTTGCCGACGCCGGTCGGCCCGAGGAACAGGAACGAGCCGATCGGGCGGTCGGGGTCCTGCAGGCCGGCCCGCGAGCGGCGCAGCGCCGTGGCGACGGCCTCGATCGCGGCGTCCTGGCCGACGACGCGCTCGTGCAGGCGCTCCTCCATGTGGACGCAGCTTCTCGGTTTCGCCCTCCATGCAGGCGGCTGACGGGAATGCCGGTCCAGCGCGCGACGACCTCGGCGATGTCGTCGGCGTCGACCTCCTCTTTGAGGAACACGCGGCGCCTCGCCGCCGCCTCGCTCGCGCTCTTCGGCTTCGTACTCGGACACCCTGGCGTTCGAGCTCCGGGATCTCGCCGTAGCGCAGCTCGGCGGCGCGCTGCAGGTCGGCTTCGCGTTCGGCGCGCTCCATCTCCACGCGCGCGGCGTCGAGACGCTCCTTGGTCTCCGAGATCCCCGCTGATCGCGTCCTTCTCGGCCTGCCACTGCTCCTTCATCTCGGCCGAGCGCGCTTCCAGCTCGGTCAGCTCGGCCTCGATCGCCTCGCGGCGCTCCTTGGCGGCGTCGCCCTTCTCCTTGCGCAGCGACTCGAGCTCGATCTTCAGCTGCATGACGCGCCGGTCGACCTCGTCGATCTCGGTCGGCAGCGAGTCGATCTCGATGCGGATCTTCGACGCCGCCTCGTCGACGAGGTCGATCGCCTTGTCGGGCAGGAAGCGGTCGGCGATGTAGCGGTTGGAGAGCGTCGCCGCGGCGATCAGCGCGCTGTCCTGGATGCTCACCCCGTGGTGGACCTCGTAGCGCTCCTTCAGGCCGCGCAGGATCGCGATCGTGTCCTCGACGGTCGGCTCTCCGACGGTCACCGGCTGGAAGCGCCGCTCCAGCGCAGCGTCCTTCTCGATGTACTTCGCGTACTCGTCGAGCGTCGTCGCGCCGACCGCGCGCAGTTCGCCGCGCGCGAGCATCGGCTTCAGCAGGTTGGACGCGTCGACCGAGCCCTGGGCGGCGCCGGCGCCGACGATCGTGTGGAGCTCGTCGAGGAACAGGATGATCGTGCCCTGCGCGTCGGCGACCTCCTTGAGCACGGCCTTCAGCCGTTCCTCGAACTCGCCGCGGTAGGCGGCGCCGGCGATCAGCGCGCCCATGTCGAGCGCGATCACGCGACGGTCGCGCAGCGACTCGGGCACGTCCTTGGAGACGATCCGCTGGGCCAGGCCCTCGACGATCGCCGTCTTGCCGACGCCCGGCTCGCCGATCAGCACGGGGTTGTTCTTCGTGCGCCGCGAGAGCACCTGGATCACGCGGCGGATCTCCTCGTCGCGGCCGATCACCGGGTCGAGCTTGCCCTGCTCGGCCACCTCGGTCAGGTCGCGGCCGAAGCGCTCCAGCGGGCTCTGCTCCTCCTCGCTGCTGGGCCCGGCTGCGCGCGGCGGGTGCGCCGCTAGCGGCCATGGCGCGCTCCTCCCTTCTTTCGGGCGAAGCAGCGAGCGGACGTCGCTCGCGCGCACGATGTCGCGTGCTCGCGAGCTGTAGGGCACGAGCTCGGCGCGGAAGGAGCGGCGCACCTCCTCCAGGCGTTCGGCCAGCTCGACCTGCGCGCGCAGCGCCTGCACCTCGAGCTCCTCGATGCGTGCGTGCATGTCTTCGATCTCCTCCTCGAGGTCCAGCACGCGCTCGACCCCGGCGAGGTTGAGGCCGAGCTCCGCGGTCATCTCCTGGATGCGCCGCAGGCGCTGCACGTCCTCCTGGGAGTACAGCCGCGTGCCCTTGGGCGAGCGCTTGGGCTCGATCAGACCGCGCGCCTCGTACATCCGCAGCGTCTGCGGATGCATGTTCGCCAGGTCGGCGGCGACGGAGATCATGAACACGCCGCGGTCGTCGGCGACTTCGATGCGCGCTATCGGCCTGCGGCCTCTCACGACGAGGCCTCCTCGAACAGGCGCGCGCGGGGGTTGCCGTTCATCACCTTGGCCAGCGCGTCGACCGCCTCGCGCTGGGCTGGGTCGAGCTCGTCGGGGACGTCGAGCATGAAGCGGTAGTGGATGTCCCCGCGCGAGGAGCCGCCGAGCTTCGGCGGACCCTCGCCGCGCAGGCGCTGGACGGTGCCCGGCTTGGTTCCGGCCTTCACGCGCAGCGTCTTCGCGCCGTTGAGGGTCGGCACCTGCACCTCGGCGCCGTTGAGCGCCTCGGGGATCGTCAGCGGGACCTCAACCTCGAGGTTGTCGCCCTTGCGCGTGAACACGCGCGAGGGCGCCGACGCGCGTGATCAGATAGAGGTCGCCCGGCGGGCCGCCGTCGCGCCCGGGCTCGCCCTTGCCGGCGAGGCGCACGCGGCTGCCGTCGCGAACGCCGGCCGGGATGTTCACGCGCATGCGCTTGACCGTGCGCACGGCTCCGGCGCCCGCGCACGTCGGGCAGGGGTCATCGATGATCGTGCCCGAGCCGCCGCACTGCGAGCAGGGCTGGGAGATCGAGAACATGCCCTGCCCCTCGACCTCGACCCCGCGTCCCTGACAGCGGGGGCAGACCTTGGGGGTGGTTCCCGGCTTGGCGCCGGTGCCGTGACAGGTCGGACAGCGGGTGCTCATGGGCACCGAAAGCGGGACCTGCGCGCCGGCGATCGACTGCTCGAAGGAGATCGAGACCTGCGCCTCCAGGTCAGCGCCGCGCTGGGCGCGCGACTGCGCCCGGCGCCCCCCGCCTGCGCGCGCGCCGCCCGAGAACAGGTTGGACAGGATGTCGCCCATGTTCGACGCGTCGAAGTCGAAGTTGCCAAAGCCGCCAAAGCCGCCGCCCGGACCGGCGCCGGTCGAGAACGAGCCGGTGCCGCTGTCGTACTGGGAGCGCTTCTCGGGATCGCCGAGCACGTCATAGGCCTGCGAGATCTCCTTGAAGCGCTCCTCGGCGGACTTGTCGTCGGGGTTGCGGTCGGGGTGGTACGTGCGGGCCAGCTTGCGGTAGGCCTTCTTGATCTCCTCGGCGGTCGCCTTCTTGTCGACCCCGAGCGCCTTGTAGTAATCGGGACGCGATGCCATCTGTCCACTCCTGTGCTACGCGGCGACGACGACGCGTGCCGGGCGGATGACCTGATCGCCGAGCCGGTAGCCGGGCTGGTAGACCTCGGCGACGGTGCCGCTGGCGAATCCGGCCACGGGGTGCTGGACCATCGCCTCGTGCAGGGCGGGATCGAAGGGCTCGCCGGCGGGCGAGAACGACTCGACGCCGACGCGCGCGAGCGCCGCGAACAGGCCGTCGCGGACGAGGCGCACCCCCTGCAGGAGAGGGTCCTCCTCGCCGCTGGCGTCCGCGGCCTCCTCGAGCGCGCGGTCGAGGTTGTCGAGCGCCGGCAGCAGCTCCTTGACCAGACCCGCCACGCCGCGCTCCTTGGCCAGCGCGGCGTCGCGCGCAACGCGCTTTCGGAAGTTCTCGAAGTCGGCCTGCGTGCGCTGGGCGAGCGCGAGGTACTCGTCGCGCTGCGCCGCCGTGGCGACGAGCTCGTCGAGATCGCCCTGCGAGCTCGGCCGCCTCGCCGCCGGCCTCGCTCGCGGGCGAGCCCTCCGGCGAGAGCGGGCGGGCGGCGTCTGCGCCGTTGGGCGCGTGCGCGCCCGCGGGCTCGGCGGCCGCACCGCGTCCCGGCGCGGATTCCGCGCCGGGATCGTCGTGCAGCGTGGGCTCGCTGGTGTCGCGGATCATCGTCTGACCCTACGCCTGGGGCTCGTCGACGACCTCTGCGTCGACGACGTCCTCCTCGTCGGAGGTCTCGCCGCCGCCCGCGCCGTCGGCGCTCGCGCCGTTGCCGTTGCCGCCGGCGGCCGCCTGCTCCTGGGCGCGCTGGTACATCGCCTCGGACACCGCGTGGAACGCGGTCTGCAGGGACTCCGTCTTGGCGTTGATCGCCGTCGGGTCCTCGGTCTCCAGCGCCTCGCGAACCTCCTTGATCGCAGCCTCGATGCGCGACCTGGAGTCGGCATCGACCTGATCGCCGAGATCGGTCAGCTGGCGCTCGGCCTGATAGGCCGCGTTCTCGCCGTTGTTGCGGGCCTCCGCGAGCTCACGCGCGCGGCGGTCCTCCTCGGCGTGGGACTCGGCATCGGAGACCATGTTCCTGATCTCCTCCTCCGACAGCCCCGAGCCCGACTTGATCTCGATCTTCTGCTCCTTGCCGGTGCCCAGATCCTTGGCGGACACGTTGAGGATGCCGTTGGCGTCGATGTCGAATGCGACCTCGATCTGCGGGATGCCGCGCGGCGCCGGCGGGATGCCCGTCAGCTGGAACTTGCCCAGCGACTTGTTGTAGGTCGCCATCTCGCGCTCTCCCTGCAGGACGTGGATCTCGACCGACGGCTGGTTGTCCTCGGCCGTCGAGAAGACCTCGCCCTTGCGTGTCGGGATCGTCGTGTTGCGTTCGATCAGCTTGGTCATCACGCCGCCCTTGGTCTCGATGCCCAGGGTCAGCGGGGTGACGTCGAGCAGCAGCACGTCCTTGACGTCGCCGGCCAGCACTCCAGCCTGGATGGCGGCGCCGACGGCCACGACCTCGTCCGGGTTCACGCCGCGGTGGGGCTCTGAGCCGGTGAGCTCTTTGACCTTCTCCTGCACCGCCGGCATGCGCGTCATGCCGCCGACGAGCACGACGTGCTCGATCTCCTTGACGCCCTTGCTCTTGGCGTCGTCCATCGCCTGACGGACCGGCGCGACGACGCGGTCCAGCAGCTCCGAGGTGAGCTCGGAGAGCTTGGCGCGCGTGAGGCGCGTGTCCAGGTGCTTGGGTCCGGAGGAGTCGGCCGTGATGAACGGCAGGTTGATCTGCGTCTCCTGCGTGGTCGACAGCTCGATCTTGGCCTTCTCGGCGGCCTCGTAGAGCCGCTGCAGCGCCATCGGATCGGCACTCAGGTCGATCGCCTGGTCGCGCTTGAAGTCCGCGACGAGCCAGTCGACGATCGCCTTGTCGAAGTTGTCGCCGCCGAGGTGGTTGTCGCCGGCGGTCGACTTGACCTCGAACACGCCGTCGCCGATCTCCAGCACCGACACGTCGAACGTGCCGCCGCCGAGGTCGAACACGAGGATCGTCTGGTCTGACTCCTTGTCCAGGCCGTAGGCCAGCGACGCGGCCGTGGGCTCATTGATGATGCGCTTGACGTCCAGCCCGGCGATCTTGCCGGCGTCCTTCGTGGCCTGGCGCTGGTCGTCGTTGAAGTAGGCGGGGACCGTGATGACCGCGCCGTCCACGCTTTCACCGAGATAGGCCTCGGCGTCGGACTTCAGCTTCTGGAGGATCATCGCGGAGATCTCCGGGGGGAATGCTGCTCGCCGCCTGCCTCGACGCGCGCGTCGCCGTTGGGGCCGGAGACGACCTTGTAGGGGACGATCGACTCCTCCTCGCGCACCTCGGCCTCCTTGCGGCCCATGAAGCGCTTGATGGAGAAGATCGTGTTCTGCGGGTTGGTCACTGCCTGGCGCTTGGCGACGGTTCCCACCAGTCGCTCGCCGGAGCTCGTGAACGCAACGACCGAGGGCGTCGTGCGGCCGCCCTCGGCGTTCTCGATGACGGTGGGCTCACCGCCCTCGAGCACGGCCATGCACGAGTTCGTCGTGCCGAGGTCGATGCCAATGGTCTTGCCCATGCGGGAATACTCCTTCAATCAGCTTGATAAATCTAAGCGAGAGTATGGCAGATTTTCTCCCAGCAGTCAACTGTGGCGGGGGTATGGCCCCTGCGTCCCGCGGGAGGCGCCTGCGCGCGCCGTGAACGCCAAACGTCGAGATCGACGACGCTGCTTTCAGCCGACGGTCGGCGGCGGCCGATCACGACTCGGTGACGACGAAAGCCCCGAACCGCGCAGCCGCGCGTGCGCAGGAGGCCGTGGACACGTCGGTGCCCGTACCCGCCGAGCCCCCGCCCGAAACCGCCGAGCCGTCCGGCGCGCGGTGGGCCAGCCTCGAGGAGCTCGTGGCCGAGGTCTTCGAGCGCGAGCACGCCGAGCACCAGGACGCCGAGACGCTCGACGCGGCGCTTGCGATGCTGCTGGAGCACTTCCCAGACGCGCCCGTCGCCGCACACAGCATCGACGGCGTGATGGTGGACATGCCCGACTCGGTCAAGCTGCGGCGCAACACGGTGCTCGAGGGACGCTCGGGCGTCGACATGATGGTCCACGACGAGGAGGTGCTGCGCACCTGGGAAATGCTTGCGCTGAAGGGCGCCGTGCGCTACATCGTCCGTCCGATCAGGTACCCCAACCTCGAGTGCCTGGTTTACGCGCTGGACGTGCGCGAGACGCACGGCGCGACGATCATCGTGTGCGTGATGCGCCCCGCTTCCGACGCACCTGAGGCCACGATCGACGAAGAGCCGCTCGCCGAGCCCGCGCCGCGCTTTGCCACGATGCGCAAGGACGCGCGCGCGGTGATCATCGACGTCGACGAGGCGACGACCAAGATCCTTGGATGGAGCGCGGAGGAGATGAAGGGCCACCGCGGCAGCGAGTTCATGCATCCAGACGATCAGGCGGCTGCCGTGGACCACTGGATCTCGATGATCGCGACAAGCGGGCCGGGGCCGCGACTGCGGGTGCGCCATCGCCATCGCGACGGCTACTGGGTGTGGTTGGAGGTCACCAACCACAACCTGCTCGGCGACCCCGACAACGGCTGCGTGGTCGCCGAGCTCGTCGACATATCCGAGGAGATGGCCGCGCACGAGCTGCTCGACGGGCTCGCGCAGGCGATCCCGGTGGGACTGCTGCAGTTCGACTCCGCGGGAGCCGTCGCCTACACCAACGGGCGCCTGCATGAGATCCTCGGGGTCGAGCGGGCCGACACGGTCGAGGCTCAGCTGACCTCGGTCACAGACCACAGCCGCCCCGCGCTGCGGCGCGCGATGGACGCCGTGCTGAGCTCCGGTCGCGCGGCCGACCTCGAGGTCGAGCTCTACACGCCCGACGGCGAGACCCGCTACTGCGCGGTCAGCCTGCGCGCGGTCGGGCGCGGGAGCGCCGTGTCGGGCGCGATCGGCTGTATCACCGACGTCACCGACAACGCGCGCATGCGCGAAGAGCTCAAGCGCCGCGCGACCTACGACGAGCTCACCGGCTGCTACAACCGCAGCTCGATCATGGCGCTGCTGGAGGAGAGCATCGCCGATGACTCCACCGGCGACCGCGCGGTGATGTTCGTGGACCTCGATCGCTTCAAGGCGGTCAACGACAGCCTGGGCCACGCGACAGGCGACGAGCTGCTGAGCGTCGTGGCGCAGCGCCTTCGCAATGCGCTGCGCGCCGGAGACGTCGTCGGGCGCATCGGCGGTGACGAGTTCCTGGCCGTGTGCCCGAACATCGGCGGACCCGAGCAGGCGATGAAGCTCGCCGAGCGCGTCGCGCGCCTGCAGCACAAGGAGGCGCGCCTGATGCGGGCCTCGGTCCAGGTGCGCCTGAGCATCGGCGTCGCATACGAGCGAGGCGCCCACGCCGACGCGGACACGATCGTCGCGCTGGCAGACCGTGCGATGTACGAATCAAAGCGCGACGGCAGCGGCCCGCAGCTGGCGTCGCCCCAGGGGTCCGCTGGACCGCACGGGGCCCAGGGCGCCGTGACGCGGGCCAGCGAAGTTCACGTGCACAGCACAGAACGCACCGCGGCAGACCGCTAGCACCCCCCCAAACGTCCGTTTTTTCGCGCGCTGGAGGTGTTCGTATGCCCGAGCGGGAATAATGCTCACCAGGTGACCCGCCTAGAGCGCAACGCGAACATCGCGGCAGTCGTGATTCCGTTCCTCGGAATCATCCTCGCAGGCGTTCTGCTGTGGAACAGCTTCCTCGGGCCGCGCGATCTCGTGATCCTCGCCGTCATGTACGCGCTGACCGCGGTCGGTGTCACGGTCGGCTTTCACCGGCTGCTCACCCACCGGGCCTTTCAGACGCGCCCGTGGATGCGCTATACGCTGGCGATCCTCGGCTCGATGTCGCTGCAGGGACCGGTGATCGACTGGGTCGCAGACCACCGCAAGCACCACACGTTCACCGACGAAGAGGGCGACCCGCACAGCCCTCACGCCGGTCGGGGCGCCGGGCTTCGCGGAATGATCGCCGGGCTCTGGCACGCGCACGTCGGCTGGCTGTTCGAGACCCATGGCCAGGCGTCCTCCAAACGCTTCGCGCGCGACCTGCTCGAAGAACCGACGATGCGGCGGATCAACAAGGGCTTCCCGCTGATCGCGCTGGGGAGCCTGCTCGTGCCTTTCCTGCTCGGCTTTGCGCTCAGCGGCGGCTCGTGGGTCGCGGGCGGCCTGAGCGCGCTGCTGTGGGGCGGACTCGTGCGGATCTTCCTCGTGCACCACATCACGTGGAGCATCAACTCGATCTGCCACTTCTTCGGCAATCGGCGATTTGCCACCGACGACGAGTCGACGAACGTCTTCTGGCTTGCGCTGCCCTCGCTCGGCGAGGCCTGGCATCACAACCACCATGCCTTTCCGCAGTCGGCCTTCCATGGCCTGCGCTGGTATGAGCTCGATCCCTCCGGCTGGCTGATCCTCGGCATGGCCCGCGTCGGGCTGGCCTGGGACGTCGTGCGCGTCACGCCCGAGCGCATGCGCGCAAAGCTCGCGGAGGGCTCGTCGCCCGACCTTCAGAGCGAGACGGCCGACCAGGATGCCAGGCGTCGCATCAGCTCGGACGCCGGGGGCGCCGGGCGGCCCAGCGGCGATCCGAACCCCGAGCTCGCGTCGGTCGCCGACGGCTCTGGCGCCTGAGCGGCGACGCGCGCTCGACAAGCGCCGCGCGTCGCGCTAGCTTGGATCCATGAACAAGCCGGCGTTCGATGCTGCGACGCTTGCGCGAATCGGGCCGATCAAGCCGCGACTGCGCGGCGTCTCGCATCAGTACGCGTTCTTCGTGTCGGTCGGCTGCGGCGTCGCGCTAATCCTCGCGGCATCCGGCGGACGGGCGCGCACGGCGGCGGTGATCTACGCGGCCGCGGTGTCCGCGCTGCTCGGCACGAGCGCGCTCTATCACCGGGTGACGTGGCGCCCGCGCGCGCGGCGCTGGATGAAGCGCCTGGACCACTCGATGATCTTCGTGCTGATCGCGGGCACGTACACGCCCGTGGCGCTGCTCGCGCTGCACGGCGGCACAGCGACGACGATCCTCATCGTCGTGTGGGCCGGCGCGCTCGGCGGCGTCGTGTTCAAGCTGGCCTGGATCGACGCCCCCAAGTGGCTGTTCGCGCTGGTTTACCTCGCGCTCGGCTGGGTGTCGGTCGTGGTCATCGGAGAACTTCCCGCGGCGATCGGCTGGCTCGGCGTGGCCGGGCTCGCCGCCGGCGGCCTGCTCTACACCGCGGGCGCGATCGTCTACGCCAGCGGACGCCCGAACCCGTTTCCGCGCGTCTTCGGCTACCACGAGGTCTTTCACGCGCTCGTGCTGCTCGCCGCCGGCCTGCATTACGCGGTGATCGCGTTCGCCGTGCTCCCGCGCGGTTAGACGAAGAGCTTGCGGCTCGGGCACATCCGGGCCAGCGCGCAGTGATCGCAGTCGGGCCTGCGCGCGTGACACGTGCGCCTGCCGTGGCGCAGCAGGTTGACGTGCAGCTCCAGCTCGTGGCCGGGCGGGGTGAGCGCGAGCATCTGGTCGTGCAGCTGATCGAAGGGAGCACCGTCGCGCAGCAGCCCCAGGCGCATGCCCACGCGCGAGACGTGCGTGTCGACGGGCACGTCGCGCATGCCGAACGCGAACAGCAGCACGCATGCGGCCGTCTTTCGCCCGACGCCCGGGAGCGCGACGAGGTAGCTCTGGGCCTCGGGCACCGCCGTGCTCGCCAGCCATGCGAGGGACAGCTGCTCTGCGGATCGCCCGCTCGCCCCGCGCCCGCCGATCGCCTGGAGGATCGCCTTGATGCGCGCCGACTTGACCTTTGAGATGCCGCCCGGCCTGATCGCCTGCTCGACGCGGCGAACGGGCGCGTCGCGCACCTGCTCCCAGCTCGGCAGGCGTTCGCGCAGGCGCAGGTAGGCGACGTCGCGATTGCGGTCGTTGGTGTTCTGCGAGAGCACCGTGAGCACGAGCTCTGCGACCGGGTCGCCGTGCGGGCGCATGAGCGGCACGCCGTAGACGGCCCGCAGGCGATCGCGTACGCGCAGCACGCGCGCGGGCGCGGGAGGCCTCCACGAGGACGTTGGCTTGCCGCGTCGGGCGGCGCCGGCAGGCATGGCGCAAACGGTAGCCGCGCCCTCGACGGTGCGCAGCGGCCGTCACTATTCTCGCCCGGTGCCCGAGGTCAGCGACCAGAGCGCCGAGATCGACGGGCTGCCGGTCTTCTGGCGCAGCGCGCCAGCACCCTCGCCCGCCGACACGTCGGCGGCCGTGCCGCTGTATCTGCACGGCGTGCCGGGGAGCAGCGACGACTGGATCGCGCCGCGCGAGCACCGCTGGGTGCGATCGCGATGGCGCCGCTGGTGGAGGTCCATGCGGCGCGGCGACGTGCGCCTCATCGCGCCGGCCTACGAGACCGGCTTCCTGGAAGCGAGCGGTGGCATCGCGGTCGACCTGCCCGGCTTCGGGCGCTCGGGCAAGCCCGGCTATCTGCGGTTCACGATCGACGAGTACGCCGCCTTCATCGAGCGCTTCCTGCAGGAGCTGGCGCTCGAGCGCGTGCAGCTGGTGATGCACGACTGGGGGGCGGTCGGCCTGGCCTTCGCCCAGCGCCACCCCGAGCGCGTCGAGCGCCTTGTGCTGATCAACGCGGTGGCGCTGCTCGACGGCCAGGAGTACAGCCGGATCGCGCGCATCCTGCGGACGCCGGGGCTCGGCGAGCTCGCGATGGGCGCGACGAGCAGGAGCCTGCTGCGCCGGCTTTCCGAGCAGGCCAACGCGACGCCCGGCCCGCTCCCGGAGAGCTGGCTGGACAGCGTGCTCGAGCACTTCGATCAGGGCACGCAGCGGGCGATCATTCGCCTCTATCGAAGCGCGTCGCCGGAGCAGCTTGCCGCCAGCGGTGCGCAGCTCGCGAGCCTGCAGATGCGCTCGCTGGTCGTTTGGGGCATGCGCGATCCCTACCTCCCGGCGAGCTCCGCGCGCCGATACGCCGACGCGCTCGGGCGCGCGGAGCTGCTGACGCTGGAGGATGCCGGGCACTGGCCGTGGTTCGATCGCCCGGACCTGATCGAGACGATCGCCGCGTTCCTGGCCGACGGGGCGGCCTGAGCGAATGCCGGCGCTCGGCGCCGCGGCGGCAGGCCGGCTCGGCGCCGAGCGTCGCGACGGGCGCGGCTCGACGCCGGCGGGGCAGGGCGGGCGCCTCGCGCGCGCCGCCGGCCGGGTGCCCGCCTGGGCGATCACCGCTGCGTGCGGTCTGGCGTACGTGATCGAGGCGCCGCCGAGCGCCGATCTCGCGGCGGCCGCGTACCGCAGCGAACTGTTCGGTCGGGCCGGCTTCACGCTATGGGACAACGGCTGGTACGGCGGCCACCACCTGCCGGGCTACTCGCTGCTGGCGCCGGCGCTCGGCAGCTGGATCGGCGTGCAGCTGCTCAACGCGCTGTCGATGGTCGCCGCGACCGCGCTGTTCGCGCTGCTCGTCGACGGTGCGTTTCCCGCCGTGGCGACGCGCGTCGCCGGGCTCTGGTTTGCCTTCGGCGCGTCCGTCGCGCTGCTGGCAAACCGTGTGCCCTTCGATCTCGGCCTCGCGCTCGGTCTGGCCTGCCTGCTCGCCGCCCGCCGGCGCCGCCCGTGGCTTGCGCTCGCGCTCGCGCCGCTGTGCTCGCTGGCCAGCCCGGTCGCCGGCGCGTTCCTGGCGCTCGCGCTGCTCGCCTGGGCGCTAGGCGCGGGGCTCGCGCGCTGCGCCTGGCCGCTCGCGCTCGCCGCGGCGGCGCTGCTGGCGGTCGGTCTGCTGCAGCTCGCGTTCCCCGAAGGCGGAACGCAGCCGTTCGCCGGCTCGGCGTTCTGGCCGGCGCTCGGCGGCGTGCTGGTGATCGCGGCGCTCATCGCACGCGATCGCGACGCGCGCACCGGCTACGCCTACAGCCGGCGCCTGCTGCTGATCGGAACGCTGCTCTACGCGCTCGCGCTGATCGGCTCCTACGCGCTGCCGACGGCGGTCGGCGGAAACGCCGATCGGCTCGGCGCGCTGATCGCTGGGCCCGTCGCCGCCTGCGCGCTGCTGCCGCGGCGCGCGCGCCTGCTGCTCGTGCTCGCGCCGTTCCTCGTCTACTGGCAGGCCAACGCGCCGGTCGCCGACTTCGCGTCGGGCGCGTCAGACCCGGCGGAGAGCGCCAGCTACTTCACGCCGCTGCTGGCCGAGCTCGCGCGGATGAACGTCGGCTACGGGCGCGCGCCGGCGCGCATCGAGGTCGTGCCCACGCGCGATCACGCCGAGGCGCGCTTCATGGCGCCCAGCGTCGCGCTCGCGCGCGGCTGGGAGCGCCAGCTCGACGTGTCGCGCAACGCGCTCTTCTACGAATCGTCGAGCAGGCTCAGCGCGGCGGGCTACGAGCGCTGGCTGTCGGCGAACGCGATCTCCTATGTCGCGCTCGCGGACGCTCCCGTGGACTACTCCGGCAGCGAAGAGGCGCGCCTGGTCGCCGGCGGCGGTGCGGCGCGCGCCGGCCTGCGTGAGATCTGGCGCTCGCGCGGCTGGCGTCTGTACGCGGTGGAGCATTCGACGCCGCTGGCCTCGCCGCCCGCGGTGATGAGCGCGCTCGGACCGGAGTCATTCACGCTGCGCGTGCCGCGCGCGGGCCTGTACACGGCGCGCGTGCGCTTCACGCCCTACTGGGCGGTGTCTCAGAGCCGCGGCTGCGTGCAGCGCGCGCCCGGCGGCTTCACAGCGGTTCGCGCGGCGCGCGCGGGCAGCGTGCACGTGGTCATCGCCTTCTCGCTGCAGCGCGTGCTCGCGCACGGCCAGCGCTGCAGCTGAACCGGGCATCGTCTAGGCTTTTACATGTGCTCGCCCGCGGTCGCCGGTTGCAGGCGCGCGTCCTGCCGCGGGGCTGGATCGATCTTCTCCGGCAGGTGTCGCTCTTTGCAGCCACCTACCTCGCCTACCGCCTCGTCAGAGGCCTGGTGTCAGGGGACGCGACGGTCGCCTTCGCGCATGCGCGCGATCTGATCTCCGTCGAGCGCACGCTGCACGTGTTCGTGGAGCCGAGCCTGCAGGCGTGGGCCTCGGGCAGCCATTTCGTGATGGTGTTCGCGAGCTGGCTCTACGTCAACGCGCAGACGACGGTGACGGGGGCTGCGCTGTTGTACTTCTACCTGCGCCACAACCGTTCCTTCTATTTCATCCGCAACATGTTCATGATCGCGATGGCGATCGCGCTCGTGGGCTACGTCGTGTTCCCCACGGCGCCGCCGCGGTTCATGCCAGAGTGGGGCTTCATCGACGCGGTCTCGGACTTCACCGGCGTGCACGTCTCGCACACGAGCGCCTCGCTGAACACGCTGATCAACCCTTATGCCGCGGTGCCCTCGATGCACGTGGCGTTCGCGCTGATGATCGCCTGGCCGCTGTGGCGCCTCAGCCGCCACCGCCTGCTCGGCATGCTGTGGCTGCTATATCCGCTGCTCATCGCGTTCGTGATCGTCGTCACCGCCAACCACTTCATCGTCGACGCGGTGCTCGGCGCGCTGACCGCAGCCGCCTCGGCCTACGGCGCCACGTGGCTGGCACGCGCGCGACCGAGCGCGTGGCGCTTCTACACGATCACGCCGACACGGGCGACGGCGAACGGCTGAGCGAGCGGCGGCGATGTCTTCCACAGGCCTCACACCCCCCCGACAGCAACGGCGCGGCCCGCGTGAGCGCGGGGGCCGGCGTGCGTCGGTGACGGTCGCGCAGCGGCGCGAGCTCGTGCGCAACCGTCTGATCGAGTCGCGCCTGACGCCCAACGCGATCTCGCTGACCGGGCTGGCGCTCAACGTGGTCGCCGCGGCGCTGATCTGGGAAGGGCTGATGTTCCTCGGCGGGATCGCGTTCATCGTCGGCTCGACGATGGACACGCTCGACGGCCGCTACTCGCGCATGTCGGGCAAGGGCACGCCGTTCGGCGCGTTTCTGGACTCGACGCTCGACCGCGCGGAGGAGGGCATCGTGCTCGCCGCGGTCGCCGCGCAGTTCGCGCTCGCCGGCGAGCGCGTGGCGGTGGCGGCCGTGGTCGTCGCGGTGTTCGCCTCGCTGCTCGTCAGCTACACGCGAGCGCGCGCCGAGGCGCTCGGCGTCGAGTGCAAGGTCGGCATCGCGACGCGCCCGGTGCGCGTGGTGATCCTGTCGATCGGGCTGGTGTTCGCGCACGGCGCGGGGCTGGGCGGCTTCGGGCTGCTCAAGCCGGCGGTCTACGTGCTCGCCGCGCTCAGCGTGATCACCGTCTTTCAGCGCATCTGGCACGTGCGCCGCGCGCTGGCCTGTGACCCCGCGCCGCCTGCGGGGTAGTCTGCGGAAATTCGCCCTGCCGCCCGGCCCGCGTGCCGGCAGGCGGCTGGCATCGGGCTCGCCTCGAGCGCGGCCCGCGGAACCTTCAGGAAGGACGAGCTCTTGACAGCAACCCAGCACAGCAACGGCAACGCCAGCGGCCGGGCCCGCGAGGCCTCATCCAACGGCGCCGCGCGCTATCAGTCCGACAGGGTGCGCGTCGCGATCATCGGCGTCGGCAACTGCGCCTCGGCGTTCGTGCAGGGCGTGCACTACTACCGCGACGCCGACCCGACGCAGCGCGTGCCGGGTCTGATGCACGTGGACCTTGGCGGCTACCACGTGAGCGACATCGAGTTCACGGCGGCCTTCGACATCGACGCCGCGAAGGTCGGCAAGGACCTCGGCCAGGCGATCTGGGCCGGACAGAACAACACGATGAAGTTCGCCAAGGTGCCGCGCAGGCTGGACGTGCCGGTGCACCGCGGGATGACGCACGACGGCCTCGGCAAGTACCTCAAGGAGAAGATCGTCAAGGCGCCCGGCGAGACCGCGGACATCGTCGAGATCCTCAAGGCGACGCACACCGACGTGGTCGTCTCCTACCTGCCCGTCGGATCCGAGCAGGCGACGAAGTGGTACGTCGAGCAGGTGCTCGAGGCCGGATGCGGGTTCGTGAACTGCATCCCGGTGTTCATCGCGCGCGAGCCCTACTGGGACAAGCGCTTCAAACATGCCCGCCTGCCGATCGTCGGCGACGACATCAAGTCGCAGGTCGGCGCGACGATCGTCCACCGCACGCTCGCGCGCCTGTTCGCCGACCGCGGGGTGAAGATGCTGCGCACGTCGCAGCTGAACGTCGGCGGCAACATGGACTTCTACAACATGCTCGAGCGCGAGCGGCTGGAGTCCAAGAAGATCTCCAAGACCAACGCCGTCACGTCGATCATGGATGATGTGCTGCCCGCGGAGGACGTGTACATCGGCCCGTCGGACTACGTGCCGTGGTTGACCGACCGCAAGTGGGCGCACATCCGCGTCGAGGGCCAGGCCTTCGGCGACGTGCCGCTGAACGTCGAGCTCAAGCTCGAGGTGTGGGACTCGCCCAATTCGGCCGGCATCGTGATCGACGCCGTGCGCTGCTGCAAGCTGGCGCTGAACCACGGGATCGGCGGCCAGCTCGATGGCCCCAGCTCCTACCTGATGAAGTCGCCGCAGAATCAGCGCCCCGACGACCGAGCGCGCGCTGACACGGAGAAGTTCATCGCGCGCTACGCGCGCAAGCCCGGCACCGCGCCGCGAGCGCGGGCCGCCGCCAAGCCCGCGCGTCGCGCGGCGGCGCCCAAGCGCGCGCGCGCCTGAGCGCGGGCCGGCCCGCGCGCCCGCCGGCCCGCCGGCCCGCCGGCCGGAGCTTCACGCAGCGTCGGGTGCGGCCGCCCGCCCGATCGGCGGCAGGGGTGGGAGCGCGGGCCTATGCTTGGTAGGTGGAGAGCTTCGCGATCGCCCACGTCACGCCGTATCCATGGGAGGCGGAGGACAACGACTGCAACGCGCACGTGCGCGAGGTGGCCGGGGGCCTGTCGCGACGCGGCCACCGCGTGCTGATCCTCGCGCCGTCGCTCTCGCAGGAGCGGGTGCGCGCGTCGCGCCGGCGACTGCGCGCCGCGCGCGATGAGCCGGCGAGCCTGCTCGAGGGGACCGACGAAGGCAGTCCGCTGGTCGTCGCGGTCGGCGAGGTGCTCGAGGTGCCGGCCGGCGCGGCGCGCAGGCGCTCGCCCGCGCTGCCGATCGACGTCGCGCGCACGATCGAGGAACTGCTGAGCGTGGTGCCGCTGGACTTCGTGCACGTGCACGAGCCGTTTGCCCCGAGCACGTCGAACGCCGCGCTGCGCAACTCGCGTGCGCTGAACGTCGGCTCCTTCCACTCCGCCAGCGAGCGACTGCTCTCGACGCTCGTCGCGCGTCGCTTCGTCGAGAGCTTCTTCGGCCGCCTCGACGCGCGCATCGCGAGCCTGCCCGAGACCGCGGCGCTGATGGCGCGCCACTTCCCGGGCGAGTACGAGCTCGTGCCCGACGGCGAGGACGCGACGCTGCGTCTGGAGGAGATCTACGCCGAGCTGGCCGCGCGACGCCATCCGCTGGAAGGCGACCGCGCGCTGGCCGAGCGACTGGCGGCGCGCGAGCTGATCGACGTCGACCTGCACATGCACACCGATCACTCCGGCGACTGCGAAACCCCGGTCGAGGTGCTGCTCGCGACCGCGCGCGCGCAGGGACTGGGCGCCATCGCGGTGACCGACCACAACGAGGTCTCCGGTGCGCTGGAGGCACGCGAGCGGGCGCGCGAATCGGATGCCCGCCCGCCCGTGAAGGTGATCGTCGGCGAGGAGGTCAAGACGGCGAGCGAGGGCGAGGTGATCGGGCTGTTCATCGAGGAGAAGATCCCGCGCGGCATGAGCCTGCGCGAGACGGTCGCCGAGATCAAGCGCCAGGGCGGCCTCGTGTACGTGCCGCACCCGTTTGACCGCATGCACGCGGTGCCCGACTACGAGCACCTGCGCACGATCGTCGACGACGTTGACGCGATCGAGATCTACAACCCGCGGGTGGCGATTGGCGCCTTCAACGAGGAGGCTGAGCGGTTCGCCGCCAAGTACCGCATCGTCGCCGGCGCGGGCTCGGACTCGCACGTCGCCCAGGGACTGGGCTCGGTGCGCGTGAAGATGCGCGACTTCGACGGCCCGGCGGAGTTCCTGCAGTCGCTGCGCGACGCGGAGATCAGCACGCGCCCGACGAGCCTGCTCTACGTGCAGGCGCTGAAGTTCCTGCAGACCCGCGCCACGCCGCCGTCGGCGCGCAGGGCAAGCCGGGCGCGTCGCGTGAGACGGGCTACGGGCGGGGCGCGAGGCTGAGATGGCGGGTGCTCGCCGGGGGCGTGCGAGCGCTGCGAGCGGCGAGCCGGCGCCCGACGCGGGCGCGCAAGCGCCGGTGCAGCGGAAGGGACAGCTCGGGACTTCGTCAAAACCCTCGGGGTCGATGCCCGTGACCGATGACGAGATCCGCGAGAAGTATCTGGAGCGAGCGATCCGTGAGCTGAACATGCTCACGCGCGATCTGCAGTCCTGCCCGCACTGCCCGCGCGGCAACCTCATGCCGGTGCTCGGCTCGGGTCATCCGCAGGCGGACATCATGCTGCTCAAGCACTCGCCGCTGCCGTCAGAGATCGAGGAGGGCGTCGCCTTCTACGGGCGCGCGGGCGGTGCGCTGATGAAGTCGCTCAAGCGCCTGTCGATCGACCCGCTCGCCGTGTACGGCACGCTGTGCGCGAAGTGCCCGCTGAGCGACCCCTCGCTGGCCGACCCGGCGTGCATGTCGCGCGTGGTCGAAGAGATCGCGATCGTGCAGCCGAAGATCGTCGTCGTGATGGGCGCCGACGCGCTCGGCGCGCTGGACGAGATGGACCTGCCGCTCGCGCGCATGCTCGAGCCGCGCCTTGGCGAGATCCAGCAGCTGACGCCGATGATCGATGCGCTGTACGTGCCGAACATCGACGACTCGCTCGACGACCAGAGCGCCAAGCGCGCCTTCTGGGCCGCCTTCCGCGCGCTCGGCGACTGGTACGACGCTCAGCCGCCCTACTGAGCGCTCGCTCGTCGGGGGGGCGCCCGGCGCATGCGCCGGGCGCTGGACCGCGCATGCGCGGTCCAGGAGAGCGCCGCGTGCGGCGCTCTCGCGATCAGATCTCGAGCACGATCTTGCCGAGCTTGCCGCCGGCGGCGAAGCGATCGTAGGCGACCGCAGCTTCGTCCAGCGCGAGCGTGTCGGCGATCGGCACGCGCAGAGAGCCCGCCGCGAAAAGCGGCAGCACCTCGCGCTCGAGCAGCCGCGCCGCGAGGGCTTTGTCCTCGAGCGCGCGTGCCCGCAGTGTCGAGCCGTGGATGCGCGCGCGCTTGCCCATCAGCGCGAGCAGGTTCAGCTCGGCCTTCGCGCCGGCGGACACGCCGATGACCGAGATCCGGCCGAGCGTTGCGAGGGCCTGGAGGTTGTCCGCGAGGTTGATCGCGCCGACCAGCTCGAGGATCACGTCGAACGGGCCGTGCTCGGCGAAGCCCTCGCAGTCGATCGCGTCGGCGCCGAGCTCTGCGACCTGCGGGCGCAGCTGCTCGTTGCGCACGGTGGCGGTCACTCGCGCGCCTGCGGTGCGCGCGAGCTGGATCGCCGCGGTGCCGACGCCGCCGGCGCCGCCGTGCACGAGCAGATGCTCGCCGGGTCGCAGTTGCGCCTGGCTGAACAGCGCATCGTGCGCCGTCGTGAAGACCTCCGGCAGCCCGCCGGCCGCGGGCCAGTCGAGCACCGCCGGCACGTCCATCAGCAGACGCTCGTGCACGACGGCGAGCTCGGCCTGCGCGCCGCCGCCGATGATCGCCATCACCCGGTCGCCGACCGAGAAGCGTGTCGCGCCGGGGCCCAGTTCGGCCACCTCGCCGGCGAGCTCCATCCCGGGGATGTCCTGCGGTGAGCCTGGCGGCGCCGGATAGAGGCCGCGGCGCTGCATCATGTCCGCCCCGTTCAGGCCAGCCGCGTGCACGCGCACGAGCACCTCTTCGCCGCCCGGCACCGGGTCGGCGTGCTCCTCGACGACTATCTCCCCGTCGCGGATCGTGGCGGCGCGCACCCCGCGAAGCCTACCCGGAGCCGTGCCGGCCATCGACGCCCGCCGAGCGCGGCCGCGGCGCGGCACCGAGCGAGGCGAGGGTCAAGCCGGCACCGACGGCGGAGCCGTTGGTGAAGGACGCAGGGAGCGTGGCGTGCTAGGGCACGCGAGCGACCGAGGACGCCGAGGCGCGCCGGCCATCGCTCCGCTCGAACAGGGCCACGCACTCGATGTGGTGGGTCTGGGGAAACATGTCGACCGGTCTCACCCGCGCAAGCCGCCACCCGGCCTCGACCAGTTCGGCCGCGTTGGGCGCCAGCGTGGTCGGGTTGCAGGAGACGTAGACGATGCGCCGCGGAGCCGCGTCGATGATGCGGTGGACGACCTTCTTGGATAGGCCAGCGCGGGGCGGATCGATGAGCACGATGTCGGGGCGCCCGGCGCGCGTGACGAGCTCGGGCAGCGCCAGCCGCGTGTCGCCGGCGAAGAAGTGAGCCTTGGTGATCTCGTTGCGCTGCGCGCCGGCGATCGCATCCGCGACCGCCTGTTCGACGAGCTCGATCCCCCACAGCTCGCCCGCGCGCGGAGCGAGCGTGAGCGCGATCGTGCCGATGCCGCAGTAGAGGTCGTACACGCGCTCCCAGCCCTCGAGCGCCGCGTACTCGCCGGCCACGCCGTAGAGCAGCTCGGCCATCTCGGTGTTCGTCTGAAAGAACGCCTCCGGCGAGATGCGCAGATCGAGATCGCCCAGGCGCTCGGGAAGCTCCTCGTCGCCGCGCACGAGCTCCGTCTCGCCGCCGGCCGTCGTCTCGGCGAGGCTGCGCGAGCGCGTCCACAGCACCCCGGCCAGGCTGTCGCCCAGCTGCTCCTCGAGCGTCGCGGCCAGCGCGTCGGCATCCAGCTCGCCCTCGGTGCTCACGATGCGCACCTGCAGCTTGCCCGGCCGGCGGCCTTCGCGCACGACGAGGTTTCGCAGGCGCGCGCGCCCGTCGACCGCGGGCGCAGTGCGCTGGGCATCCTGTTCGCCTCTGCGAGCGCGCCCGCCTGGCGCGCCGCGATCCCACGCCGTGAGCCCCTCGGCCCGACACCAGGCCAGCGCGACGTCGCGCGCGAGGTTGCCGCGCTCTGAGGCCAGCAGGCAGTCGTGCGTCGCCGCCACGCTGTTCGCGCCCGCCGATACGTGGAAGCCGCACACGAGCTCTCCGCTGGCGTCCGCGCCGAAGGAGTACTCGAGCTTGTTGCGATAGCGCCACTGTTCGAGCGCCGGCACGATCGGCTCCAGCTCGAAGCCGTCGAGCCCGCCGATCCTGCGCAGCGCCTCGTCCACCTGCGCGCGCTTGATCTCGAGCTGGCGCTCGTAGGGAATCACCTGCCAGGGCACGCCCGGGTGATCCGCGAGGGGTGCGATCCGCTCGGGTCCCGGTTCGAGCACCTCCAGCGTGCGCGCGTGCGCGTAGCTGCGCTTGCGCTTGTGCACGACCGCCCGCACGCGATCGCCGGGGATCGCGCCGGCGACGAACACCACATAGCCGCTGTCGCCGAGCCGCGCGACGCCCTCGCCGCCGAAGGCCAGCGAGTCGATGCGCAGCTCGAGCTCGTCGCCGCGCTGCGGGCGCGGGGATGGGGGGGCGTCGGCGTTTACCGTCATGGCTGGCTCAGCGGGTCGGTGGGGCTGGAGGTGCGTGAGAGGGGGCCGCGCGGGCGCTCGTGTGCGTTCGCGCGGGTTGGGCTGTGAAGGCGGGGACCGTGATATCGATTTTGAAAAATGTGCACCATTGTCTATACAGCGCGGCCGCGTGCGAGCTCGTGCGCGCGCCCGACAGCCCCCACACCCCGCCTGCGCGACCGGCGTATATACCATCGCGCACCTTTCGCGCAACACGACACACACTCCCCGCCTTCACATCGCCCCGGCTCCCCGCCTTCACATCGCCCCGGCTCCCCGCCTTCACAACGCCCCGGCTCCCCGCCTTCACAACGCCGCGGCTCCCCGCGTTCACAACGCCCCGCCTCGCGCCGCGCGGCCTCATGCTGCCCGGCGCCGCCCGGGTGCTCACGCCGGTGTGACGAGCAGCTCGAGCAGCGCCTTCTGGGCATGGCGGCGGTTCTCGGCCTGGTCCCAGATGTGCTGGCGCGCGCCGTAGAGGACCTCGGAGGTGATCTCCTCGCCGGGGTGGGCGGGAAGGTCGTGCATCGCGAAGGCGCCGGGCGCCGCTGCATCCAGGAGCTCGTCGTCGACGCGATAGAGCGCGAGCGCGGCGCGGCGCTCATCCGCCGTCTGCTCGTCGCCCATGCTCACCCAGACGTCGGTGTAGACAGCGCGCGCGCCGGCGACCGCCTCGCGCGGGTCCTCGTAGAGCGTGAGCGAGCCGTGTGCGTCCGGCGGAAGCTCGAGGTCGCCGGGCAGCGAGTAGCCGGGCGGCGAGGCCACCGCGACGTCCATTCCGGCGAGCGCCCCAAGCAGCGCGAGCGAGCGGGCGATGTTGTTGCCGTCTCCGACATAGGCCACGCGCAGCCCCTCCAGCGAGCCGCATGCGTCGCGCAGCGTGAGCAGATCGGCCAGTGCCTGACACGGGTGGTTGTCAGCGGTGAGCATGTTGATCACAGGCACGTCGCTGTGCGCGGCCAGCTCGCGCAGCTTGGCGTCGGGACCGGTCCGCATGCCGATCGCGGCGACGTGTCGCGAGAGCACGAGCGCGGTGTCGCGCAGCGCCTCGCCGCGCGAGATTTGAAGCTCGTCGGCGCGCAGCACGACAGGGTGGCCGCCGAGCTCGTGCACGCCGACCTCGAACGACAGGCGCGTGCGCGTCGAGGGCTTCTCGAAGATCAGCGCGACGCTGCGCCCGGACAGAGCCGGCGAGGACAGCGGCGCTGCCTTGAGCTGCTGCGCGCGGGCGAGCAGAGCCGTGAGCTCGGCGCGCGAGAGCTCTGCTCCGGTGAGAAAGTGGCGCGACATCGGGCAGCCAGTCTAGGCTAGGGTGAGTGAAGCGATGAAGAAGGGCATGTCCACGCTCATGGCCTGCGTCGCGCTGATGCTGGTCGCGGGCTGTGGCTCGTCGAGCAGCTCGACGACCGCCTCGAGCGCCAGCACGTCGCCCGCCAGCACGGGCGCGAGCGGCTCGTCATCGAGCAGCAGCGTGAAAGTCAAATTCTCGACGCGGCCGAAATTCGCCACGCCCGCGGCCTCGGCGCCGATCGCCAGCGGAAGCGTGCACGTCATCTACAAGAACATCACGATCCAACCCGACACGCTGCGCGTGAAGGTCGGCACGACGGTCACATGGACGAACCTCGACTCCGTCGAACACAACGTCACCAGTGAGGGCGGCCCGCAGAAGTTCGCCTCGCGCACGTTTGGCGAAGGGCGCTCGTTCAGCGTGCGGTTCACCAAGCCCGGCGTGGTGCACTACGAGTGCACGATCCACCCGGCGTCGATGAACGGCACGATCGAAGTCGTCAAGTAGCGAAGTCCGCGAGACCCTCGTCGGACGTCGAGGCCGTCGCGTAGCGGCGCCTGGGTATGCGACCCGCGTTGCGCGCGAGCTGGCCGGCGCGCACCGCGGCGGCCATCGCGCGCGCCATTCGCACCGGGTCCTGCGCGCGAGACACCGCGGAGGCCGCCATCACCGCGTCGCAGCCGAGCTCCATCGCGAGCGCGGCATCCGACGCGGTGCCGATGCCGG
Organism: uncultured Solirubrobacterales bacterium; assembly: GCA_963749385.1. Taxonomy (GTDB): domain Bacteria; phylum Actinomycetota; class Thermoleophilia; order Solirubrobacterales; family Solirubrobacteraceae; genus Palsa-744. Next base: position 70,646 of record CAVVMI010000009.1, on the reverse strand, counting down.
CGTCGAGCACGACGGGCACGTCGACGGCTTCGCGGATCAGGCCGATGTTGTAGGGATTGCGGATCCCCATGCCGCTCCCGATCGGCGAGCCGAGCGGCATCACCGCGGCGCAGCCGATCGTCGCAAGGCGCTTCGCGAGCACCGGGTCGTCCGTCGTGTACGGCAGCACGACAAAGCCCTCGTCGACGAGCACCTCGGCCGCGCGCAGCAGCTCTGGCGCGTCAGGCAGGAGCGTGTCCTCGTCGCCGATCACCTCGAGCTTGATCCAGTCGGTCTCGAACGCCTCGCGCGCGAGCCGCGCTGTGAGCACCGCGTCGCGCGCGGTGTGACAGCCGGCGGTGTTCGGCAGCAGCGTCACGCCGGCCTCGCCGAGCACGTCTATGAGCGAGCCGCGCGCGGCTGGATCGACGCGTCGCAGGGCCACGGTCACCACCTCGCTGGCGCTCGCGTCGATCGCTTCGCGCAGCAGCTCCAGCGAGGGAAAGCCGCCGGTGCCGAGCAGCAGGCGCGAGCCAAGCTCGCGCCCGGCGATCAGCAGCGGCGGATCGCGGAGCCGTGGGCCATCGCGGATCGAGGCGCCATCGTGGGGCGCGGCGCCATCGTGGGGCGGGGCGTCACCCCGGGCCGGGGCACCATCGCGGGGCGGGGCGTCATCGGGCGTGCTGCCGTTGGCGGGAGCAGCTGTGCGGGCGGGCTGCTGGCTCATCCTTGGATCATCCTCCCTGCATGGCGGTGAGCACCTCGACGTGCGCGTCGTCGATCAGCGTGAACGTCGCCCAGCGCGCGCGCGGGACGACCTCGCCGTCGACGGCGATCGCCACGCCGCGGGCGTCCGGCTCCAGCGCGAGCCGTGCAAGCACGTCGCAGAGCGTCTCGCCCGGCGGGACCTCGCTGCGCGTGCCGTTCACCGTGATCATGCCGCGACCTGCGCGAAGCGCTCGGGAGCGCAGGCGGCCGCGAGCCGATCGGGCTGCTCGCCGGCGAGCGCGGCGGCCGCGAGCTCAGCGGTCAGCGGCGCGAGCAGGATGCCGTTTCTGTGGTGTCCGGTCGCCCAGACGAGGCCGTCGAGCGCGCCGCGACCGACGATCGGGACGTTGTCGGGCGTGCCCGGCCGGAGACCGACGCACAGCTCCTCGATCTCCAGCTCGCTGACGCCGGGGAGAAGCTCGCGGCAGTCGCGCAGCAGCTCATAGACGCCGCCCGCCGTGGGCGAGAGCTCAAAGCCCTTCTCCTCGACGGTCGCGCCGAGAACGTAGCGCCCGTCGCCGCGCGGAACCAGATAGCCGCGCCGGAAGCGCACGACGCGCGCCGCGAGCCCCGGGCCGGCCGGATCGCGCAGCCGCAGGATCTGTCCCTTGACCGGGCGCACCGGCACCTGCGCGTCAGCGGGCAGGCCATCCACTCCGCCGGCCCACGCGCCGGAGGCGACGAGCACCTGACCTGCGTCGATCTCGCGCGCGTCGTCGAGCACGACACCGGTCACGCGGTCGTCGGCCGCGTCGAGGCGCAGTGTGCGTGCGGCGCAGTGCTCGAGCAGCTCGACGCCGTCGCGGCGACACGCGAGCGCGAGCGCGCGCACGACCGCGCGCGGGTCGACCGAGTGATCGTCGGGCGCTTCGATCGCCAGCCGCAGGCCCGGCGCGAGCGCCGGCTCGAGCTCGCGCGCGGCGCTCGCGAGCAGGCGCTGCGCGCGCAGGCCGAGCGAGCGACGAAAGGCCAGCTGGCGCTCCAGCTCGCGCGCCTCGTCGTCGTCGCGTGCGACGACGAGCGTGCCAGTCTCGAGCACGCCGGTCTGCTCGCCGCTGGCATGCCGAAGCTCGTCGGCGAACGCGGGCCACATCTCGGCCGAGCGCAGCCCGAGCGCCAGCAGTCGCCTGCCGGCCGCGCCGAACTCCGCCTCGGCGACCGGCGCGAGCATCCCGGCCGCGACGTGCGAGGCGCCGTGACCGATCGCGTCGCGCTCGAGCACCGTCACGCTGGCGCCGGCGGCGCGGGCGCGCCGCGCGGCCGACAGGCCGATGATGCCGGCTCCAACGACCACTACGTCGGCTGACGGCGTGCTGTCGCGCATGGCTCGATGCTAGTCGCCGCGCTGGGGCCATAGCAGCGCAGCCGGCCTGCCAGACTCCGCTGCATGAGCACCGCCGACACCGGAGCAGAGCGCCGCGCGCGACTGGCCGCGGCGCGCCTGTATCTGGTGTGTCCGGCCGTCGCCGGCGACGGCCCGGCGGATGCTCGCCGCCTCGAGGAGCTGCTTCGCGCTGCGATCGCGGGCGGCGTCGACATCGTGCAGCTGCGCGAGAAGCGCATGGCCGATCGCGAGCTGGTCGCCGTCGCGCGCGGCGCGAAGGAGCTGTGCGAGCAGCTGGGCGCGCTGCTGATCGTCAACGACCGCCCCGCCGTGGCGCGCGAGGCGGGGGCGGACGGCGTGCATGTCGGACAGGACGACATGGCCGTCGCCGACGTGCGCGGGCTAGTCGGCGACGAGCTGCTCGTCGGCCTATCGACGCACGCACCCCGAGAGATCGACGCCGCGTTGCCCGTCGCCGCCGGCGGCGCGCGGGCGGTCGACTACATCGGTGTCGGACCCGTGCACGAGACGCCGACGAAGCTCGGGCGGGCGGCGGTGGGCGTGGAGCTCGTGAGCTACGCCGCGCAGCATGCCGCGGTGCCGTTCTTCGCGATCGGCGGGATCGACGCGCAGAACGCCGGCGAGGTTCTCGCTGCCGGCGCGCGCGCGGTGTGCGTGCTTCGCGCCGTTGCCGACGCCGCGGACCCGCGAGCCGCGGCACGCGAGCTGCGCGAGCTCGTGGACGCCGGCGGAGCCGCCAGCTAGATGGACAGGCAGACCCGCGGCGAGATGCGCAACGAGCAGGCCCGCGCGGAGCTCGCGCCGCTCGGCGCCGATGAGCGGCCGCCCGCGTTGCGAGTCGCGATAGCCGTCGCGCTGGTGCTCGCGGCGGGAGTCGTGCTGGGCGCGCTCACCGTGCACGGCCTCAGCCGCCACGGCGGCTCGCTGGCGGGCGGGCTGTTCATCGCGGGGGTGCTCGCGGTGCTCGCGGTTGGGATGTACCAGCGGCGCTACTGGGCGGTGCTCGGCTTTGAGGCGCTGCTGGCCTTCCAGATCCTCGTCACCTCGCTGGCGCTCGTCGTCGCCTCGACGATCCTCGCGGCGGGCGTCTGCCTGCTGAGCATCGGCCTCGCGGGCTGGCTGTTCTGGAAGCTCGTGCGCGTGATGGGGCGGATGCAGGCCGGCGAACAGCCGCAATGAGCCCAGTCGCGCGCTCCAGCGCGAGCGGCTGGGCTCAGTGCTTCTTGGCCTTTTCGCGCAGTGTGATCTGCGTGTGGCTGGTCTGCGGCGCGGCGCCGGGGCTGTGAAGGACGATCGTGACCGTCACCCTGAGCACGTGCTCGGCCTTGAGCAGCTTGCGCCCGCGCGCGTTCAGGTGGATCGTCACCGACCTGATCTTCCCGTTGGTCACCTTGAACGTGCCCTTGCCCAGGAGCCGCGTCATTCCCCTCACGCGCGCGGTCAGGGTCATCGTGCCGCTGCAGCTGGTCTCGTGGCCGAGGCAGCCGACCTTCAGCGTCAGCGCGCCCGACGGGCCGACATCCACCGAACCGCCGGCCGGCGGCGTCAGCCCGCCGCCGGTCTGCGAGCCGCCTTCTTCAGCGCCGCCGCCGCCTTCGCCGCCGCCCTCGCCGCCGGGCGTCCCGTTCAGGAAGAACGCCTGGATGGTCGTGTTTTCTTCGAGCACCACTTCGCATGTTCTCGAGAAGATCTCGCAGTAGGCATCGGCGCCCACCCAGCCGAAGAAGGTCGAAGTCCCCGTCGACGTCGCCGTGAGGATCACGTGCGTGCCGACCGGGAACCTGGCCGTGCAGGTGGAGCCGCATTCGATGCCGGCCGGCGCGCTCGTGATCGTCCCGGTACCGCCTCCCGCGCTGTAGATGGTGAGTTCGACTTCAGCTTCGCCCGTCCCCCCGGAGCCGTTTTCTTTTTCAACCGGCGGCGGCATTGCTTCGTTCGCCGTGAACGTCGCGGTCACTTCGACGCTGCCTTCGGCCGTCACTTCGCACGGGCCGGTGCCGGTGCAGGCGCCTTGCCAGCCGGCGAACGTCGAGCCTTCGGCCGCGGTGGCGGCGAGGCTGACCTTCGCGCCAGATGGGAATTCGGCCGAGCAGGTCGTGCCGCATTCGACGCCGGCCGGCGTGCTCGCGACCGAGCCCGATCCCGTTCCGGCCCTCTTGACCGTGAGCGTCGCGGGTGGCGGTGGCGGTGGCGGGTTGGCCGTGAACGTCGCGGTCACTTCGACGCTCGCATCCAGCGTGACTTCGCACTTGCCCGTGCCCGAGCAGCCGCCGCCCGACCAGCCCACGAACGTGGAGCCTTCGGCTGGCGTTGCCGCGAGCGCCAATTTTTCGCCGACCGGGAACACTTCCGAGCACGATTCGTGGCAGGAGATGCCGAACGTTTCGCTTTCGACGCTACCGGCGCCGGTTCCGGCCTCGCGGACGGTCAGGAGCGGCTGCAGCGCTGATACTTCACCGTCGATCCCGCTCACGACGGTGCCGGCGCTCGCAGACACTTCCTGCGCTGTCATCACCGAGCTCTGCCCTTGGTAGAACGTCGGCAGGTAGTGTCTTTCGTTTTCGGGTAGCGCTTCCTCGAGCGAGTCGAACCCGACGACGTATGAGCCGTCCGGGAGGTCTTCGATCGTGTATTCACCTTTTTCATTGGTGAGCCCGCAGCGAAGCGGTTCGAATTTTTCTGCGACATCGTGTCCCGCGCAGGCGAAGCTGTTGACGACCGGCAGCCCGCTCTCGGCGTGCCTGATGGTCCCCCTGATCATCCCGAGGTCGATCACTTCGGCGTCGAGCGCGGTCGTCTGTCCCACGACGATCGTCGCCTGCTCGGTCGTCGACTCGGTGAATTCCGACGAGAAGACGACTTCGTAGCCGCCGCTTGGCAGCCCGCCGATCGTGTATTCGCCGTGTTCGCCGGTCTTCACGCAGTCTTCCGGGGCGGGTTCGCCCGTGGGTGTGGCACAGACGCTCAGTTCGGCGACCGGCTGCTTGGTTTCGCGGTTGGTGACCGTGCCGCTCAGCTGTCCCGCGGCCCCCAGTTCGTCGTCGATTTCGCTCGCGTGCTGCCCAAGCCCGAGCGTCAGCAGCGTCGCCTTTTCGGGGTTGCGGACGTTCGGGTAGTACTGGACGTGTTCTTCGGAACTGAATCGCACGAGGTACGTGCCCGCGGGGAGGCGCATGATCGAGTAGTCGCCCGCGCCGTCGGTCAGCACGCATTCCATCACTTCTCCGATCGCACAGACTTTGGCATCGACGAGCGGCTGCTCGGTGGCGGCGTCGGTGAGCGTGCCGGTGATCTGTGCGCCTTCCTGCATTTCGGCGTTGATTTCGGCCGTCGTTTCACCTGCTTTGACGGTGACCGGCTGGGCGTTTGCGACGAGCGACTGGCCGTTGTAGAACTGCGTGATGAAGCTGCCGATCGGCGTCGAGAATTCGACGAAGTAGGTGCCCGGTTCGACGTTTTCGATCGTGTATTCGCCGCTGGTGTCGGTCAGCTCGCTCGAGCAGGTGCCGAGCAGGCCTTCCTGTGTGAGCGCGCAGACCAGCACGCCCTGCAGCGGCATCCCCGCGCTTGTCACCCTCCCGGCGATCTTGCCCTTCGTGGGTTCGGCCGCGCGCGCGGCGGCCGGCGCGAGCAGCGCGCCGAGCAGCGCGAGCAACGCGATCAGCTTCAGCGCGCCGACGAGGCGTCGAGACCTTGCGACGTGCTCATCGCGCATGCCGCCAGCCATCCCCCTACCGTCTCCCCAGCTCATTCCGTCGTCCCTCCTGGCGGCCGCCATCCCGGCGGTCCGCGACGAAGATCAGGCAGGGTAGCAGGGGAAATCCGCGAGGTCCAGCGGTTAACGGCGGCCCTGTCGGGGCGCGCTCGCGCTTTCGATAGTCTCGCTTGCGCATGGCTGAGGACAGCTACGACTGCATCGTGATCGGCTCCGGACCGGGCGGCTACGTGGCTGCGATCAGGTCGGCTCAGCTCGGAAAAAGGACCGCGATCGTCGAGAGCGACAAGCTCGGGGGACGCTGCCTGAACTACGCGTGCATTCCGGCGAAGGCCGTGCTGCGCTCGGCCGATCTGCTCAGCGAGATAGAGGACGCGCAGGAGTACGGCCTGGACGTCTCAGGGGTGAAGGTGAACTACCCGGCGGTGCAGGCGCGACGCGAGAAGGTCGTGAGCACGCTGACCGGCGGCGTCGGATCGTTGATGAAGAAAAACTCGATCGACGTGATCGAGGGCGAGGCGTCGCTCGGCGCGGGCGGCGGCGACGCACAGGGCGTGGTCACCGTGCGGGTCGGCGATCGGAGTCTGAGCACGGCGACGGTGATCCTCGCCTGCGGCTCGGTCCCGCGAGGCATCCCCGGCGTGGAGCTCGGCGGGCGCGTGCTCGGCACCGAGGAGGCGTGGGCGCTGGCGGAGCTGCCCGCGCGCCTGGCGGTCGTCGGGGCCGGCGCCTCGGGCACCGAGATCGCGTCGGCCTACGCGCGGCTGGGCAGCGAGGTGCTGCTGCTGGAGGCCGTCGAGCGGCTGCTGCCGGGCGAGGACGCCGACATCTCGCGGCTCGTCGAGCGCGGCCTCAAGCGCCAGGGGATCGGCGTGCACACCGGCACGCCGATCGAGTCGGTGAAGGCGCGCGAGGACAGCGTGAGCTTTTCCTACGGCGGCGAGACCGCGGAGGTCGATCAGCTCGTGATCTGCGCCGGGCGCAGCGCCGACGTGCAGGCGCTCGGCCTGGCCGAGGCGGGCGTCGAGCTCGACGAGCAGGGGCTCGTGCGCGTCGACGGCGCGCTGCGCACGTCGCGCGCCGGCGTGTATGCGATCGGCGACCTCGTCGCCGGCCCGGCGCTCGCGCACAAGGCGTCTGACGAGGGCGTGATCGCCGCGGAGGACTCCGCCGGGCGCCCGACGCATCCGATCGCCTACGTCGACATCCCGCGCGCGACGTTCTGCACGCCGAACGTCGGCTCGTTCGGGCTGACCGAGGCGCAGGCGCGCGAGCAGGGCTATGACGTGGTCGTCGGCAAGGTGCCCTACGGCGCGGTCGGCGGCGGCATCGTCTACGGCGACCGCACGGGGCTGATCAAGATCGTCGGCGACGCGCGCTACGGCGAGCTGCTCGGCGGTCACATCGTGGGCTCGCGCGCGACCGAGCTGATCCAGGAGCTCGTGAACGTGCGCGCGCTGGAGGGCGGCTACCCCGAGGTCGCGCGCATCATCCACGGGCACCCGACGCTCTCGGAGGCCGTGATGGAGGCCGGGCGCGCGGCGGACGGCTGGCTGATCCACGGCTAGATGAGGCCGTGCGCTCGCCGGCTGTCTTCTACTTCGACCTCGCCAGCCCGCTGGCCTACCTGGTCTCCGAGCAGGTGATGGCGCTCGTGCGCGGCCCCGTCGACTGGCATCCGGTGCTCGCCAGCGAGCTCCCCGGCGCCGAACGCGACGAGGCGTTCCGCTGCCGCGAGGAGCAGGAGGCCTTCCGCGAGGACATCGCAGCGAGAGCGCGCGCGCTCTCGCTGCAGCCGCTGCGCTGGCCGCGTCGCTTTCCCTTCGACAGCTCGCTGGCGATGCACGTCGCGACGTACGCACGCTCGATCGGGCGCGCGGCGCCGTTCGCGCAGGCGGCCTTCCGTCAGGCGTACGCGGCCGGGCATGACCTCGAGCAGCTGGACTTCGTGCTGATCGCGGCGGCGGCCTGCGAGATGCATCCCAAGGCGGTCAGTCAGGGCGCGCGCCTGGCCTCGGTCGCGCGCGAGCTCGCGCGCGCGACCGCGCAGGCGGCAAGCGCCGGCGTGCGCGACGTGCCCGCGATCAGGTTCGCGCCGTGAGGGCAGGTCGCGCGTATGAGCTGATCGTGACGCGCGCCGGGCGCACGCCCGCGGTGATCGCCGACGCCGGACGCACCGACCACGTCGAGATCGTGAACATCGACGACGGCGAGGTGGTGCTCTTCTGGGACCGGCCCCCGCAGGCCGCCTCGCGGCTGGCGCGCGCGCTGCGCGACGACCTCGCGGCGCTCGACGCCGAGGACTTCCTCGCGCGCTGGAGTACCGTGGACAGCTGATGGACAACGGCTTGGCGCAGTCCGATGAAGCGCGCGAGTGGCTTGAGACGATGACGCTCATCCGCCGCTTCGAGGAGCGTGCGGGCGAGATGTACGCGCGGGCCAAGGTCGGCGGCTTCCTGCACCTGTCGATCGGCGAGGAGGCGACGATCGTCGGCAGCGCGCGAGCGCTGCGCGACAGCGACTACCTGATCTCGACCTACCGCTCGCACGGCCACGCGCTCGTCCGCGGCACGCCGCCCGAGAACGTGATGGCCGAGCTGTTCGGTCGCGTCGACGGATGCTCGCGCGGTCGCGGCGGCTCGATGCACATGTTCGACGCCGCACGGCGCTTCATGGGCGGCTATGGGATCGTCGGCGGCAACCTGCCGATCGCCGCGGGCATCGCGCTCGCGAGCGACTACAAGCAGACCGACGAGGTGACGCTGTGCGTGTTCGGCGACGGCGCGTCCAACCAGGGCACGTTCGGCGAAACGCTCAACATCGCCGCGCTGTGGCGGCTGCCGGTCGTGTTCATGGTGACCAACAACCAGTTCGGCATGGGCACGGCGCTGAGCCGCCACTCGGCGGTCACCGACCTCGGACGCAAGGGCGAGAGCCTCGGCGTGCCGGGCATGCGCTGTGACGGGATGGACGTGCGCGACACGCACGCCGTGCTCTGCGAGGCGGTCGCGCGCGTGCGCGAGGAGCGCCGGCCGCTGCTCGTCGAGGCGATCACCTACCGCTTCCGCGGACACTCGATGGCAGACCCCGAGGAGTACCGCTCAAAGGAGGAGGTCGCGCGCTGGCGCGAACGCGATCCGATTCCCGCCTTCGGCGAGCTGCTCGTGGGCGAGCGCGTGCTCGACGAGGCGCAGCTCGCCGAGATAGACGCGACCGCGCTGCGGCGCGTCGACGAAGCGGTCGAGTTCGCCGACAGCTCGCCGTTCCCGCCGGCCGATTCGCTGTATGACGACGTGTACGTGCTCGGCGAGCAGGTGCACGGCTCCTACTCGCTCGACACGACGCACTCAGACGGCGCGGGCGCGGGCGAGCCCGGCGACCAGCCCACCGGCGACATCCCGCGCCGGCTCACCGACGCGCTGGCCGCCGGCGAGGATGCGCGCGTGCCAGCCGCCGCCGACACGCCGGCCGCGGCCGCCGGCGAGGCTGGCGGCGCCGGGGAGCCGGGCTGATGGAGATGCGCTATCGCGAGGCGCTCGGCGCCGCGCTCGCGGAGGAGCTCGCGCGCGACGAGCGCGTGTTTCTGATGGGCGAGGACATCGGCGTGTTCGGCGGCGCGTTCAAGGTCACCGCGGGGCTGCTGGAGCGCTTCGGCGAGCAGCGCGTGCGCGACACGCCGATCTCCGAGAACACGATCGTCGGGGTCGGCATCGGCGCGGCGATGACCGGGCTGCGGCCGGTGGTCGAGCTGATGACGATCAACTTCTCGCTGCTCGCGTTCGATCAGATCGTCAACCACGCGGCGGCCATCCACTACATGTTCGGCGGGCAGGTCACGGTGCCGCTCGTCGTGCGCATGCCCCAGGGCGCCGGCCACCAGCTCGGCCCGACGCACTCGCACTGCCTGGAGGCGCTCTACCTGCACGTGCCCGGCCTGCTCGTCGCGGCGCCGTCGACCGCGGCCGACGCGAAGGGCCTGCTGAAGGCGGCCATTCGCGACGAGAACCCGGTGATCTTCATCGAGCACGAGTCGCTCTACGGCGTGCGCGGCGAGGTGCCAGACGATCCCGATCATCTGGTGACGTTCGGACAGGCGCGCGTGGCGCGCGAGGGCGACGACGTGACGATCGTCGGCATCTCGCGCATGGCGCTCACGGCGCAGCGCGCGGCGCAGACGCTGGCCGACGAGCACGGCGTGGCGGCCGAGGTGATCGACCCGCGCACGCTGCGCCCGCTCGACCTCGACACGATCATCGCGTCGGTGCGCAAGACCAACCGCTGCGTGATCGTCGAGGAGGGCTGGCCGCACGGCGGCGTCGGCGCGAACATCGCGGCGCTCGTCGGCGAGCAGGCCTTCGACGACCTCGACGCGCCGGTCGCGCGCGTGAGCGGAGCCGACGTGCCGATGCCCTACTCCAAGCCGCTCGAGGACCTCGCCTATCCGCACGAGCCGCAGGTCGTGCACGCGGTGCTGCAGACGATCGGGATCACGACCGGCGCGCGCTGATGGCCGAGATCGTCATGCCGCGGCTGTCGGACACGATGGAAGAGGGCACGATCCTGCGCTGGCTCAAGCGCGACGGCGAGCGGGTCGAGCGCGGCGAGGAGCTCGTCGAGATCGAGACCGACAAGGCGACGATGAGCTACGAGTCAGACCAGAGCGGCGTGCTTCAGACGGTCGCCGGCGAGGGCGACACGCTCGCGGTCGGCGCGCTCATCGCGCACGTGCGCGACAGCGCCGCCACGAACGCCAGCGACAGCGCGCCGGCCGCCGTCGGCGCGCACGGCGGCGGCGGCGCGGCGGCGGGGGGCGGCGTCGATGATGAGAGGCCGGCCTCGCGGCCGGCGGCGGTGCGCGAGGGAGGCTCGGACCGATCGCGCGCCCCCGCGTCCGCGAGCGACGACGGGTCGCCGAGCGGCGCCGAGCGAGGCGCGGCGCGCGTGAAGGCCTCGCCGCTGGCCCGGCGGCTGGCGAGCGAGCAGGGGCTGGACCTGCACGCGATCGCCGGCAGCGGCCCGGGCGGGCGGATAGTGAAGGCCGACGTGCACGCGGCCGGGGACAGCGCGGCGGCCGGGGAGGGCGCGGCGGCCGGGGACGGCGCGGCGGCCGGCGACGCGCTGGCCGGCTCGGGCGCGGCGCGGGCCGGCGACGGGCAGGCCGGCGTCCAGGCGGCGAGCGCCGAGCGCCGCGATGGCGGCGATCGCCGGGCGGGCGCGCCCGACGTGGCGACGGCGAAGGGCCCGACGACGACCGTGGCGCTCACGCGCTCCCAGCAGACGATCGCTCGCCGGATGGCCGAGTCCAAGGCGACGATCCCCGAGTTCACGCTGCGCAGCGAGGTCGACATGGAGGCCTGCGTGGCGCTTCGCGCCAAGCTCAAGCGGCTCTCCGGAGAGCACGCGCCGACGTACAACGACATGGTCGTGAAGGCCTGCGCGCTCGCGCTGCGCGAGCACCCGCGCGCGAACTCCAGCTATCGCGACGGCGCGCTGGCGCTGCACTCGCGCGTGAACGTCGGCGTCGCCGTCGCCGTCGACGCGCCCGCCGACGAGCCGGCCGCAGGCGGCGCGCTGATCGTGCCGACGGTGTTCGACGCCGACGCGAAGTCGCTCGGCGAGATCGCACGCGAGACGCGCGCGCTGGCCGCGCGCGTGCGCGATGGCTCGATCACGCCGCCGGAGCTCGGCGGCGGCACGTTCACGGTCTCCAACCTCGGCATGTTCGCCGTCGCGAGCTTCACCGCGATCATCAACCCGCCGCAGGTGGCGATCCTCGCCGTCGGCGCCGTCGAGCGGCGCGCGGTCGTCAGCGACGGCGAGCCCGTCGCGCGGCACATGCTGAGCCTGACGCTCGCGCTGCGACCACCGCGTGCTCTACGGCGCCGATGCGGCGCTGTTCCTGCGCCGCATCGGCGAGCTGCTGCGCGAGCCGGCCTCGCTCACGCTCTGACTCACGCCACGAGCACGGCACCCCGTGGTTTTGCGCGCGAGCGTGCCGCTAGGCTGAGTCTGGTAGATGACCTTCGCCGACGGCTCCTCCGACGACCTGCAGGTATGCGACCTCGGATCGGTCGGCTACCGCGACGGGCTCGCCATTCAGGCGCGCCTGCGGGCCCGGCGGCAGGCCGGCGAGCTGGGCGACACGCTGCTGCTCCTGGAGCATCCGCCCGTCTACACGCGCGGGCGGCGCAGCGGCGATGACGAGCTCGCGCTCGCCGAGGACGTCTATCGCGCCCGCGGCATCGAGGTGCTCGACACCGACCGCGGCGGCCGCGTCACCTACCACGGGCCCGGCCAGCTGGTCGGCTATCCGATCATGGCGCTAGCCGACGTCGGCGCCTTCCTGCGCACGATGGAAGCGGCGATCATCGGCGCGCTCGGCGCCGAGGGCGTGCAGGCCCGCTCGCGCCACGACGAGGGCATCGACTACACGGGCGTGTGGGTGCGCGAGCGCAAGATCGCCTCGATCGGGCTGCACGTCGCGCACGGCGTCAGCACGCACGGCTTCGCGATCAACGTGGACAACGACCTCGCGCCGTTCTCGTGGGTCGTCGCCTGCGGGCTGCCCGACGTGGCGATGACGTCGCTCGCGCGCGAGCTGCGCGCGAGCGAGCGCGCAGCGGCGCCGGATGAGCGCCGGTATGAGCGCACGCCGATCTTCGAGCGCTTCCGCGCGCGCATGGCCGACAGCTTCTGCGCCGCCCACGGCCGGCGCGCGCACTGGATATCCGAAGCTCAGCTGCGGTCTGGCGGCGCGAACGCCCGCGGCGCAGCCCCGGCAGGGGCGGAGCTCATCAAGGGCGCCGCGGGCTCCCCGCGAGCGCAGGCGGTGCCCGCGTGAGCGCCACGCGATCGCGCGCCAACCCGGGCGGCATGGACGTGCTGACGGTGCTCGGCAGCGAGGTGCGCCCGCTGCGCGAGCGAAAGCCGCCGTGGTTCAAGGTGCGCGCGCCCGGCGGCGAGCGCTACCGCGAGCTGAGCCGGCTGATCGCCGACGAAGACCTGCACACCGTGTGTCAGGAGGCCGCCTGTCCGAACGTCGGCGAGTGCTGGGAGCGCGGCACCGCGACGTTCATGATCCTCGGCGACACGTGCACGCGTCGCTGCGGCTTCTGCAACGTCAAGACGGGCAGGCCGACGTGGAACGATCCGCTGGAGCCCGCGCGCGTGGCGCGCTCGGTCGCGCGCATGGGGCTGCGCCACGCGGTCATCACGTCGGTCGATCGCGACGACCTGCCCGACAAGGGCGCCGCGGCGTTCGTCGGCGTGATCCGCCAGATCCGCCGCCAGGCGCCGGGCTGTCAGATCGAGGTGCTCACGCCCGACTTCCAGGGCCAGGAGATGCCGCTCGCGAAGGTGCTCGCCGAGCGCCCCGACGTCTTCAACCACAACGTCGAGGTCGTGCCGCGCCTGTATCCGGTGGCGCGCCGCGGCTCTGAGTTCAAGCGCTCCTGTCGCGTGCTGCGCCTGGCGGGCGAGCTCGGCGAGGGCCAGGTGGTGACGAAGTCAGGGCTCATGGTCGGCCTCGGCGAGAGCCACGACGAGATCGTCGACGCGTTCGCCGCGCTGCGCGCGCACGGCGTGCAGGTGCTCACCGTCGGGCAGTACCTGCGTCCCTCCGAGCGCCACCTGCCGGTCGTGCGCTACTGGCACCCCGACGAGTTCGCCGCGCTCGCGCAGGCCGCCTATCGGCTGGGCTTCGCGCACGTGGCCGCCGGGCCGCTCGTGCGCTCTTCCTACCACGCCGACCAGCACGTTCCGCAGGCGAGCGCCGGCAGCGGCCCGCTCGCGGCGGACGCGGCGATGCCAGCCTGAGCGCATCCCGGCCGCCGCCGGCCGGCATCATGCACACCCACCACGGCGCGACACCCCGCCCGCGCGGCTACCGCCGCGAGCTGCGCTCTACTGACGCGATGCGCGCGCTCGAGCACTCCGCGCCGCGGGGCCGTTGCGCTCAGCGCGGCCGGCAGGCCTGATGCGCCTCGGCATACTCGCGGTCGCGCTCCTGTTCCTGCTCGGGTTCGCCGGGCTCACGCTCGCCACGATCATGAAGCAGGGACTGACGATCGGCGGACTGGTCTCGATCTTCATCATCGTGCTGATGCTCGTTGGCATCGTCGGCGCGTTGCGCAATCCTCCCCGGTGATGCTCGCACCGCCGCGACCTGCGCTGCACAGAGAGCGACCGCGCGCCGCGCGGCCATGAGCCGCTCGCCCTTCATGACGCCCGACCAGAGCCGCGCGCGGCGCGCGGCCACGCGCCGGCGGCGGCGCACCAGGCGTGTGGCGTTCGCGCTCGTGATCGTGCTCGGCGCGGCCGCGGCGGCGCTGATCGTCACGATGGCCGGCGCGAGCTCGCACGGCCGCGCTCACGCGACGAGCACGAGCACCCGCACGGCCACGCACGCGGCGCCAGCGGCGACGGCGCGACTCTCCCAGGACGGCCTCCCGTTCGCCCCGGCCGCGCTGACGCTCAGCGGCATCTCCTCCGCCGCGCAGCAGCCGATCCGCGTCACATTCCACGAACCGCCGCGCGCCGGCGTGCTGTTCAACCTCGACACCGGCCAGGTGCTGTGGTCGCAGAACCCCTACGCGCGCCTGCGCATCGCGAGCCTCACGAAGATGATGACCGCGCTGCTCGTCGTCAAATCGGCGCCCGCCGGCGCGCCCGTGCTGATCACCCGCCAGGCCATCGACTCCGCCGGCTCGAAGGTCGGCGTGCTGCCGCTCGGCAAGCACGTCAAGCTCGAGAGCATGCTCTACGGGCTGCTGCTGCCGTCGGGCAACGATGCCGCCGTCGCGCTCGCGCAGCACGTCTCGCACACCGTCAACCGCTTCGTCACGCGCATGAACGCCGAGGCGGCGAAACTCGGCATGGGCTGCACGCGCTACTCCTCGCCCTCGGGCTACTACGACAAGGGCAACTACTCCTGCGCCGCCGACCTCGCGATCCTCGCGCACGTCGACCTGCTCCAGCCGCGCATCGCGAGCGTCACGCGCACCTACACCGCGGCTCTCCCGTTCCCGATCAAGGGCGGGCGGCTGTACCTCTACAACAACAACCCGCTGCTCATCTACCACTACCCGGGCACGACCGGCATGAAGACCGGCCAGACCGAAGCGGCGGGTCGCTGCCTGGTCGCGACCGCCGAGCGCCACGGCGTGCGCCTGGGCGTCGTGCTGCTGCACTCCCCGGCGCCCGGCACGCAGGCCGCCTACCTGCTCGACCGCGCGTTCTCAGAGGTCTACCACCTGCCGCCCGTGGCGGCGCCCGCGATGCCGCCCAGCGCATAGCGCCCGGCGCCGGCGAGCCCAGAGCACCGCGCTCAGCGGCCGCGTCGCCAGCGCCCGCGAAGCGCCCCGCAGGCGCCCGCGGACGCTCGACAGCGCGCGGGAAAACGTGTAGCCTGTTCTACACTGATTGACTAGTCAGTCAACCTACTGGCAGCACGCCAGCACCAGCCCGTAGACCGGCAGAAGACCGGCAACGAGACGAGGAGCAGCCGTGGATCTCGACGACACACCAGACCAGGCGGCATACCGCACGCAGGTGCGCGCCTGGCTCGATGAGCACAAGAGCGAAGCACCGCCCGTGCAGAGCCCCGCGCACGACAGCGAGGGCGAGGACGCCTACATCGCCGCGCGCCGCGCCTGGCAGGGCAAGCTCGCCGAGGCAGGACTTGCCGGCGTGAGCTGGCCGAAGGAGTACGGCGGACAGGGCCTCGGCCCGATCGAGCAGGTCATCTGCAACCAGGAGATCGGCCGCGCGAAAGTGCCCGGCATCCTCGACGTGATCGGCGTCGGCATGCTGGGCCCGACGATCATCGCGCACGGCAGCGAGGAGCAGAAGGAGCGCTACCTCGGCCCGATGCTGCACGGCGACGAGGTCTGGTGCCAGCTGTTCTCAGAGCCCGCCGCGGGCTCTGACCTCGCGGCGGTGCAGGCGCGCGCGCGCCTGCAGGACGACGGCAGCTGGAAGCTCAGCGGCCAGAAGGTGTGGACGACCAACGCGCAGTTCGCCTCCTTCGGCCTGCTGCTCGCGCGCACCGATCCAGACGTGCCCAAGCACAAGGGCCTCACGATGTTCGTCGTGCCGATGGACGCCGAGGGCGTGACGGTCCGCGGCCTGCGCCAGATCTCCGGCGAGGCCGAGTTCAACGAGGTGTTCTTCGACGACGTCGCGCTGGACCCGGACGCGACCGTCGGCGGCGTGGGCAACGGCTGGGGCACCGCGCTGACGACGCTCATGTTCGAGCGCGCCACGATCGGCCTCGGGGGCGAGGGCATGGGCTACACGCCCGGGCGCTTCACGTTGAAGATCGCCGAAGACGAGCATGCGCGGCGCGACACCGAGGTGCGTCGCCAGCTCGGCGAGATAGCGGCCGAACTGACTGCCGTGCGCTTCACCGGCTACCGCACGCTCACGGCGCTGGCGAAAGGCCAGATACCCGGCCCCGAGGTCGGTCTGGCGAAGGTCACGATCGTCAACGGCGCGATCCGCGCGGGCGACCTGATCGCCGACGTCACCGGCCCGGACGCGCTCGCGACCGACGCCGAGTGGGCCTACATGATCTCGTTCCTGCCGGGGCTGAAGTCGGCAGGCGGAACCGAGGAGATCCTGCGCAACACGATCGGCGAGCGCGTGCTCGGCCTGCCATCGGAGCCGCGCCTGGACAAGGGCATTCCGTTCTCCGAGCTGCGTTCAAAGGAAGGGGCGCCGGCATGAACCTCTCTCTCTCAGACGAGCAGGAGTTCCTGCGCGAGGCCGCACGCGGTGCGCTCTCGCGCTTCAAGACCCTCGAGGCCGCCCGCGAGGCGCTCGACGGTCACGGCGAGCTGCCCGACATGTGGCCAACCGCCTGCGAGGCGGGCTGGCCCGGGCTGCTGATCTCACGAGGAGCACGGCGGCGCCGGGCTGGACGTCTTCGACGCGATGCTCGTGCTCGGCGAGTGCGGGCGCGTGATCGCCGGCATCCCGCTGCTGGGCCACCTCCCCGCGTCGGCCATCCTCAACGACTCGCCCAACGCCGCCGAGTTCCTCGGCGATCTCGCCAGCGGCGAGCGCCGGGCGGCCTACCTGCCCGCCTGCCCGCCGGACGACACGGTGGATCGCGGCTGGACCGTCGATCCGCCGAGCGGCCTCGAGCGTTCGCCGCTGCCGACCGCCGGCCCCGCCGGCGAGGACGGCCGCGTGGCGCTGAACGGCAGCCTCTCGTTCGTCCCCGATGCGCCGGGCGCCAACGTGCTCGTCGGCGTGGCGATGCTAGACGGCAGCCCCGTCGGCGTGGCCGTGCTCGGCGACGCGCCGGGCGTCGAGGTCACGCCGGTGCGCCGCTATGACGCCACGCGCTCGATGGGTCACGTGTCGCTGAAGGACGCGCCCGCTGTCGTGCTCGACGCGCCGCCGCAGATCGCTGCAGGCGGCATGGCATCTCGCTCAGGCGCTGCTCGCGGCCGAGTCGCTGGGCAGCGTGGAGACCGCGCTGGACACGTCGGTGCAGTACGCCAAGGAGCGCTTCACGTTCGGACGCGCGATCGGCTCCTACCAGGCCGTCAAGCACTCGCTGGTCGAGGTCCTGCGCCAGCTCGAAAACGGGCGCTCGCTGCTCTACTACGCGGGCTGGGCGCGCAACGGAAAACCGGACGAGTTCCCGGTCGCGGCAAACGCGGCCCGCTCGGTCGCCGGCCACGCGCTCGACACCGCGGCGCGCACGATGATCTCGGTGCACGGCGGCATCGGCGCGACGTGGGAGCACGACGCGCCGCTGTACTTCCGCCGCGCGCAGCTCTCGCGGCGGCTGCTCGGCGGCACGGCGGGCGCGAGCGACCGCACCGCCGGCGAGCTGCTCGCCGGCGCAAGCAACTGACGCGCAGCCGACGCGCGGTGGCTGCCGCGCGCCAGACACGCACACCTCGGGCCCGCCATCGGCGGGCCTGTCGTGTCTTTCAGGGAGCGCGCTCGCTCAGCGCGTGGCGCGCGCGACGGGCCGACGCGTGGCGGAGCGCGGGCGACTGGACGCAGACGCACTGGACGCGGTGAGCGCCGCCAGCACCGGCGCGCCGTAGGCGGCGTGCACGGCGGCGACCATCGCTCCTTCCAGGCCGCAGTTGATGCAGAAGCCGTGCTGGGACCAGCCGATCGCGCGCGCGAGCACCTGGTCTGCGTAGGTCACGCCGGTCGCATCGTGGCCGTAGTAGTCATACGCGGCGTCCCATGCGCCTTCGTTGAGCGCGTACGTCGCGCCGTCGGCCGACAGCAGGTGCGCTGCGGCCATGATCGCGTCGAAGTCGTCGTAGATCGAGGGGTGCGTGGCGGTCATGTGGTCATACGCGGCCGGCCGGCGACCGTAGATGTAGGAGTCGCTGACCATGTCCCACGTCGTCACCGGGCCGTTGGTGACGTTGAACTGCATCGGGCCGCCACAGCAGCCGGCGAAGTTCAGGCCCTGGTAGGTCGACGGGGCCGTCGAGAACGCCGACTCCTGTTTGTGGATCGAGGCGATCAGCAGCCAGTTGACGCCGAACGTCCGCTGGGCCTCGCCGTAGATCGGATAGAAGCCTTCCATCCAGCGCCGCGGGATGTGGCTTTCGGTGTCGTCGACGAAGCGCGCCGCGTCGGCGCTCTGCTCGGCGCCCGACGGCCGGGCGACGATCGCGGCGGGCCTGGCGCCGGACACCGCGGCGCGCGCGGCCGCCGGCGAGGCGGCGGTGGGGGTCGGCGTCGTGGCCACGACGAGCACCGGCGGCGGCGCCGAGCGCGCGAGCGCATGCGGAGCGCGCCCGACGAGACCGGTCAGCACCGCGACGAGCACCGCGACGCCGAGGCAGCCGATCGCGCAGGCGAGCAGCATCGGCCCACGCTCAGAGGGCGGCGCGGGCAGCACTGCGGCCGGCACGGCCGTGCTCTCAGGGGACATCGCACATCACTTTCTCGCTGGCGACCATAGACGCGCGGTCTCTATTAACGATAAAGAGCTGTGAACACGGCTCGCGATGGACGAACTGCGTAGTGGCCGCGACCACCGCCCTACTGTCGGGTTGTAGGCGTGAGAATGCTCAAGGCCCTCGCCATCCTCTCGACGAGCGCGCTCGTCTGCTTTAGCGCCTGCGCATCCGCTGCGCCACAGGAGACGAGCGCTCGCGTCCAAGCAGCGAGGCCTGCGCACGCGTCAAGCGCGGTCGCCCCGGCGCTCAGCTCGGCTCAGCAGCGCTACCTCAGCCTGGCCCAGGCCGGCGTCTCGCGCGCCCTGACGCGCTGGAGCGACCGGCGCCTGGGCTGGTATGACGCGCGCCTGGACGACCGCGAACGCTTCCCGCTGGCCACGATCTGGGACATCGTGCCGCTGTTCGAGTCGCTGGACGCGATCGCGATCGCCTCGCCGACGCCGGCCAACCGCGCGGAGCTCGCGCGCTTCGCGCGCGGCGCGGAGCGCTACCTCAACCACGGCCTGCGCCCGCTGCCCGGCTTCTCGCCCTATCCCGGCGATCGCGACCCCGCGACCGAGACCTGGTTCGACGACAACGGCTGGTGGGGCCTCGCGTTCATCAACGCATACCGCGCGACGGGCACACGGCGCTACCTCGCCGACGCCCAGCGCGCGCTGCACTACATCGCGACGGTCGGCTGGGCCCAGCAGGGCGGCGGCATCTGGTGGAACACGGACCACCCCTACAAGGCCGGCGAGGCGCTCGCGTCCGGCACGCTGCTGGCGACGCTGCTCTACCAGCAGACCGGATCGGCGTTCGACCTCGCGCAGGCCCGTCGCTTTTTGGCGTGGGCGAACACGAGCGGCTACAGCACGAGCAACGGCCTCTACGCGGCCAGCAACATCAGCGAAACACCGATCGACTACATCGAGGCGCCGCTGATCTATGCCCAGGCGCTGCTCTGCCGCCTAACCTCCACGCCCGGCGAATGCCAGCGCGCCGAACAGCTGAAGCAGACTGCGCTGGACCGCTTCGGCTACCTGCTGGACTTCTCGCCCCAGTACGACGCAATCTACCTGCAGTGGATGCTCGCGCTGTACGGCCTCGAAGGCGACCCAACGCTGTACGAGCTCGCCGCCGACAACGCACGGGACGCGCAGACGCGAGCACTCGACGGCGAAGGCCTGTACCTGCTGTCCTGGAACGGCGAAACGCTCCCGCGCCAGTACGCGCTGCCGGGGATGCTCCAGACGCAGGCCGCCACGACGAGCCTGTTTGCCTGGCTGGCCGTCTACGCGCCTCCGCGCTAGCCGCGTCCGGGCGCGCCGGCGCGATGTGAGAAGACTCACGACGCGGTTACCGTTTGCTTAGCTTTGGGCTCGATGGTACGCCGCGTGAGCACCCGTGCCAGCGCCACACGCATCGCGCTCGCGCTCGCGCTCGTCGCGTTGCCCGCCGGCTGCGGCTCGGGCGCGCGCGACAGCACGACGACGATCGACATCGATCCACCGTCCACCGTCCACGATATGGCCGCCCGGGAAACCACGTCCCCCACCGGCATCACCGAAGCGACCCCCGCCCAGGGCGACTGCGCGGGGAAGGTGCTGCAGGTACTGCGCGACGTCGTCACGCGCGTCTACCACGAGGGCGTGACCAGCGAACGGACGGGGACCGCCGAACACTTCATCACCACCTCGGTCCCGCTCCGCGAAGCCATCGAAAACGGCGACGCCGCCCGCGCGCGGAGCACCGCCCGGGCGCTCATCGCGGCGGGGCGCATGACGAGCTTGCGGATCAGCCGGGGCGGCCCGGGCGAATCGTCGCCAGGCGCACCGCCGGCCGGCGGCCAGGTGCTCGCCGAAGTCGGCTCACCGTCGCTCGCGCCGATCGCCGGCAGGCTCACGGACCCCGCGGGCACGGCGATTGGGAGCTTCTTGACGAGCGTATGGAGCGACAGCGGCTTTGTCGCCGAGGTCGACGGGGTGACCGAAGGGCTCACGTCCATCAGGTCCCACGGCGCGAGCATCGGCGGCTCGTTCCCGCTACCGCGCGGCGAACTGCCGCAGGCGGGCACCGCGAAGATCCACGGCGTGGCCTACCGCTACACGTCCTTCCCCGTGACGGCCTACCCGTCGAGCGCGGCGAGCGTCTACCTGCTGCGCCGCGCGAGCTCGTTCGCGGCACTGTGCGGGCGCGACGACCAGGCGACGCTCGTGAACACGCTCACCCGCGTCGCGACGCTCATCTACCGCAGTGAGCGAGGCGCGCACGCCTCCGAACAGGTCCAGCGCGTGCAGCACGATCAGGCACTGCTCAGCGCGGTCGCGCGCCGGGACCCTACCGCCACGCGCAGCGCCGTCGAAGCACTGCTTCACGAGCACGTCGTGCGCCTGCGCGTGAGCGCCACCGGCGGACAGCTGCTGGCCGATGTCGGCGGCCCGTACGTGCTCGCACCCGTGACCGCGCCGCTGCGCCTTCGCGGGCGCACGATCGGCAGCATCGTGCTCTCGATCCAGGATGACGAGGGCTACAAGCGCCTCACCGGGCGCCTGGCCGGGCTGCGCGTGCTGATGTACATGGGCCCGACGCTCGTCAAGAACAGCCTGGGCCCGTCGCCGGGCAGCCCGCCGGCGAGCGGTCCCTATCGCTATCGCGGCCACAGCTACCGGGTGTTCACGCTGCATGCGCAGGCGTTTCCCTCGGGCCCGCTGCGGATCGTCGTGCTGATCCCGATTCCCTACTCCTGACCGGAGCCTGCCCGGCGCCGGAGGGCAGCAGGTGCGTTCAGGCGGCGGCCGGCGCCTGGAGCTTGTCGCCGAGCGCCTTCAGCAGATCGTCGAAGGACGCTTCGAATTTCTCCACGCCCTCGCGCTCCAGCGTGTCGGTGACATCGTCGTAGTCCAGGCCCGCATCGGCCAGACGCGCCATCAGCGCGTGCGCCTCGTCGAGATCCCGCCCGAGGCGCGCCTGCGGCTCGCCGTGGTCGGCGTAGGCGAGGATCGTGTCCTCGGGGATCGTGTCCACGGTGTCCGGCCCGAGCAGCTGCTCGATGTAGAGCGTGTCGGGATAGGCCGGGTTCTTGGTCGATGTCGACGCCCACAGCACCCGCTGGGGCGTGGCGCCCTTGGACGCGAGGAACTCCCAGCGCGGCCCGGCGAAGACCTCCAGGTAGTGCGCGTAGGCGAGCTTGGCGTTGGCGATCGCAAGCTTGCCCTTGAGCTCGTCGGGCGCGCCCAGCTCCTCCAGGCGCCGGTCTGCCTCGGTGTCTATCCGCGACACGAAGAAGCTCGCCACCGAGGCGACCTTCGACGGGTCGCCGCCCTCGGCGACCAGTCGCTCCAGCCCGCGCACGTAGGACTCGGCGACCTCGGCGTAGCGGCGCAGCGAGAAGATCAGCGTGATGTTGATCGAGCGCCCCTTGGCCAGCGCATCCTCGATCGCGGCGAGCCCCGGCCGCGTCGCCGGGATCTTCACCATCAGGTTGGGGCGATCGATCTCCTCGTGCAGCCTGATCGCCTCGCGATAGCTGGCAAGCGTGTCGTAGGCCAGGCGCGGATCGACCTCCAGCGACACGTAGCCGTCGCGGCCGCCTCCCGCCTCCCATACGGGTGCAAACAGATCGCAGGCGTCGCTGACGTCCTGCTGGGCCAGCGCCCAGAACACCTTCGCGACGTCCTCCCGGGGGAGCTCGCGCAGCTGCTCGTCGTAGGCGTCGCCTTCGCTCATCGCCTTCTGGAAGATCGTCGGGTTCGACGTGGCACCGACTACGGAGTAGTCGTCGATCAGGCTCTGCAGGTGCCCTCCGCGGATCGACTCGCGCGAGAGGAAGTCAACCCACACGCTCTGCCCCAGCGCCGACAGCGCCTGCAGCGGGTTGCGACTTTCAGCGGACATCCGATCTCCTTTCGATGAGGGCACGCGCCCGGGCGGCGATGCCGTCCACGCTGAAGCCCAGCTCGCTGAGCACCTTCTCGCCCGGCGCCGACGCGCCAAAGCGATCGAGCCCCAGCACGTCTCCGTCGCTGCCAACCCACTTCCACCAGCTCATCGTGGCGCCGGGCTCGACCGCCAGGCGCTTGGTGACCGCGCGCGGCAGCACCTGCTCGCGGTACTCGTCCGGCTGAGCTTCGAAGAGCTCCATGCACGGCATCGACACGACGCGCACCGCGACGCCCTCACCGGCGAGCGTGCGCGCGGCCTGCAGCGTCGGCGCGACCTCCGTGCCCGTCGAGATCATGATCAGCTGCGGCGCAGCCGAGGCGTCGCCGTTGGCGGCGGCGTAGCCGGCGGAGTCCCACAGCACGTAGCCGCCGCGCGCGAGCCCGGAGGCGGGCGCCACCTCTGCGCGGTCGAGCACCGGCGTGGCCTGGCGCGAGAGCAGCAGCGCCACCGGACCGTCCTCGCGCGCAAGCGCAGCCTCCCACGCCGCCGCGGTCTCGTTGGCGTCCGCGGGGCGGATGACCCACAGCTGCGGGATCGCGCGAAGCGACGCGTACTGCTCGATCGGCTGATGCGTCGGCCCGTCCTCGCCCAGGCCGACCGAGTCGTGGGTCCAGACCCACACGACCGCCAGCCCCATGAGCGCCGACAGGCGCACCGATCCGCGCATGTAGTCTGAGAAAATGAGGAACGTCGAGCCGTAGGGCTTGACGATCCCGCCGTGCGCGGCGGCCCCGTTGACGATCGCGCCCATCGCATGCTCGCGGATGCCGAACGGGACGTTGCGCCCGGAGTGCACCGATGAGAACTCGCCCGCGCCCTCGAACAGCGTCTTGGTCGACTCCACCAAGTCCGCGGCGCCGCCGATCATCGTCGGCGCGAGCTCGGAGAATGCCGCCATCGTCTTCTGCCCGGCGGCGCGGGTGGCGAGCTCTTCGCCGGGCGCGAACTGCGGCAGCGCCTCGCGCCAGCCGTCGCGCAGGCGCCCCGCCCAGGCGCGGTCCCATTCCTCGGCCAGATCCGGGAAGGCGTCGCGCCAGATCCGCTGGCGCTGCTCCCAGTCGCGCTGGGCCGCCGCACCCGAGTCGCGCAGCGACATGTGGTCATAGACCCCCTCGGGCACCACGAACGTCTCGTCGGGGTCAAAGCCCATCAGCTCCTTGGTCGCTCTGACCTCGCTCTCGCCCAGCGGCGCACCGTGGGACTTGGCCGTGTCGGTCGCGTTGGGCGCCGGATATGCGATGTGCGAGCGGATCGAGATGAACGAAGGGCGCTCGCGTTCCTCGCGCGCGCAGCTGAGCGCGCCGGCCAGCGCCTCGAGGTCCTCGGAGTCCTCGACCGACTGCACGTGCCAGCCGTTGGCCAGCATCCTCGCGCGGTGGTTCTCGCCATCGAAGGAGAGCGCGGTCGTGCCGTCGATCGTGATCCGGTTGTCGTCGTAGCAGACGATCAGCTTGCCGAGCGCGAAGTTTCCCGCGACCGAGGCGGCTTCCTGGGAGATCCCCTCCATCATGTCGCCGTCGGAGCAGATCGCATAGACGTGATGATCGACGAGCTCATACCCCGGCCGGTTGAAGCCGTCGGCCAGGAAGCGCTCGGCCATCGCCATGCCGACCGCGTTGGCCACCCCCTGTCCCAGCGGCCCCGTCGTGATCTCGATCCCCGGGGTGTGTCCACGCTCGGGGTGCCCGGGCGTGCGCGAGCCCCACTGGCGAAACTGACGCAGGTCGTCGAGGCCCAGGTCATATCCGGTCAGGTGCAGCAGCGAGTACTGCAGCACGCACGCATGCCCGCTGGAGAGCACGAAGCGGTCGCGATCCGCCCAGGCCGGGTCAGCCGGGTTGGCGGCGAGGAAG
Organism: uncultured Solirubrobacterales bacterium; assembly: GCA_963749385.1. Lineage (GTDB taxonomy): Bacteria > Actinomycetota > Thermoleophilia > Solirubrobacterales > Solirubrobacteraceae > Palsa-744. The sequence continues at coordinate 46,118 of CAVVMI010000009.1, read as the reverse complement.
TCGCGGAAGATCGTGCAGGCCAGCGGCGCGAGCGCCATCGCCGTCCCCGGATGGCCGGCGTTGGCGCGCTGCACGCTGTCCATCGCCAGACATCGGACGGTGTCGATCGAGAGCCGGCGCAGCTCGCCGTTGTCGGTCGCCGTGTGTGCGCTCGAGGCACTCGATTGAAGTCTGGCCTCCATCCGTGCCTCGATCCTAGCGACGACAGGGGCTAGAGTCACACCACGATGCACGAGCAGTTCTGTGACGTGGGACGCGGTGTGACGCTCTGCTATGAGACGTTCGGCGACCCGGCGGACCCACCGGCGGTCCTGATCATGGGCCTGGCGGTCCAGATGGTCGCCTGGCATGAGGACTTCTGTCGCCAGCTGGCCGACCGCGGGCTGTACGTCGTGCGCTTCGACAACCGCGATATCGGACGCTCCACGCACATCGCGGCACGCCCGCCGAACATCGCCCAGCTCGCGCTTCGCGCGGTGGCGCGCCCGCCCCGCGCCACCTACAGGCTCGAGGACATGGCCGACGACACCGCCGGGCTGATCGACGGCCTGGGCCTCTCGCCCGCGCACATCATCGGCGCCTCGATGGGCGGGATGATCGCTCAGACGCTCTGCGCGCGCCACCCCGACAAAGCCCGCTCGCTCGTCTCGATCATGTCCAACACCGGCAGCCGCTTCAGCGGTCAGCCGAAGCTGGCCCTCTACGCGATGTTCATGCGCCGCCCTCCCCGCGGACGCGACGCGAGCATCGCGGCCGCGCAGGAGGTCTTCCAGGCGATCGGCTCCAGAGGGCTGCCACAGGACGTCGAGGACATTCGCGAGCAGGCCGCGCAGAGCTATGACCGCGATCACGATCCCACGGGCCCGACGCGTCAGCTCGCGGCCATCATCGCCTCCGGCGACCGCACCGCGCAGCTGCGTAGGATCCACACGCCCACGCTCGTGATCCACGGCACGGTCGACCCGCTGGTGAGCCCCTCGGGCGGGCGCGCAACGGCCGAGGCGATCAGCGGCGCGCGGCTGCTGATGATCGAGGGCATGGGCCACGACCTGCCGCGCGCGGCATGGCCCGAGCTGATCGACGCGATCTCAGAACACGCGCAGCGCGTCGACTCGCTCGCTGCGCACAACCTACAACCGCCAGCCCGTGCGGCGTCCCGCTCGGGCCCGGCGGCGTAGGTTCCCACCCCCCTGGCGCCCACCGGCCAGCCCTCCCTAGCCGGCGTGGGGTCGGCGCCTCCCTGCTGGCAGAACCGCCAGCGAGTGCGCACGGCCCGACGGACACACCTGGGTGTGCGGCCGCACGCGTACAAGCATGTGCAGATCGTGACGGCAGTGGGAGCGCCGGTAGGGCCAGCGTCCGTGAAGTGTGCGGAGCATCCGTTGCTCCTGGCAGGCGAACGATCTCATCTGCAAGCTGCCCCTTCCCGGCCTCGCATCCTGCTCGACCTCTACCCCTTGACCCCGCCCCTCTGAAAGCTTCGATGCTTCAAAGCGACGGGCTCCCTTGTCTACATCACAATCGCGAGTCCTCTCGCGCAGACATATAAATCACGTTTTACGCAGAATGTCAAACATCGTTGCCAATCGCACCAGGGCTTGCACGAATCCCTGCCCGCACTGGCCGGCCGGGACTCTGCGACCGGTCCGTCCAGAACCTCCGAGCGCGCCTCGGCGCGGTCGCGAGCGAGGCGGCGGGGGAGAGGAGTGCGCCCGGCGGGAATCGAACCCGCGGCCTGCGGCTTGAAAGACCGCTGCTCTTTGGCTCCCCGAAGAGAACCGTTGACCACTGAGCTACGGGCGCTCGCTGTCGAGCAGTCTAGGCTGCTCGCAGGGCTCGTATCTAAGCACGCTTTCGCGCGACGCGAAAGGCGAGCGGACCGCGGTGCGCGGGCGAGCGCTCTGAAGCCCCGCGCGGCGCTAGGCGCCAGAGCTGGCGCGCGCGTGCTCGACCGCCTCGTCCAGGCGATCGTCGCCCCAGAACAGCTCGCCGCCGACCGCGACGGTCGGGACGCCGATCACGCCCAGTGCATGCGCCGCGTCGCTGGCCGCTCGCAGCTCGCGCTTTACGTCCGGATCGGCCACCGCGCGCTGCAGCTGCACGCCGTCGAGGCCCGCGTGCTCGCCCGCGGCGAGCACGGCCTCGGGCGCGGTCAGGTCGACGGCGGCGGTGAAGGCGTCGCGAAAGGCCGCCAGCGCGAACTCGCGCGCCGCGCCCGCCCGCGCGGCAAACGTCGCCGCGCGCATCGCCGTCAGCGTGTTGGCCGGCCACGGGTCCGGCCAGCAGAGCGCCGGCAGGCCGTAGGCGCTCGCGCGCCGCTCGATCTCCGCCATGCCCGCCCGGCGGCGCTCGGGGTCGCCGATCGACCACGAGCTGCGGCCGGTCAGCTGGAAGATCGCGCCGAGCAGCACCGGCTGCCAGAGGACGCCCTGCGGGAAGAGGCCCGAGAGTCGCTCCGCGCTCAGGTAGGCGTAGGGCGAGCCGAGATCGAAGTAGAAGACCGGCGTGTCCATCTACGAGCAGTTCGGTGGGAAGTCTGTGCCGCTCACCGGTTGCTGGCGCTCGTAGATCCGCGGCGCCGCGGATCCGACGCGGGCCACGCGATGGCGGCTGCGCAGAGCGCTCTGAGAACGCCGAGCATGCGCTTCGGAGCCATCGAGCGACCCTATCAGCAGCCCGCAGCACCGCCGCGACGAGACGTCCGCTGCCCGCGCCGGCGATCAAGCGCTGCGCCAGCCGTGTCGAAAATGATCGAGATGCCCAGGACTGGATCGCGCACCCCGATCTGAGATCAGATGAACGTGCTCAAGTTCCAAGAGAGTCTGACCTCAGACGGCGCGTCCCTGGATCTGCAGGGCCGGCTCCACGACGTCGCGCCACCGGGCTCCGAGCACGGCGCGGGCAGCGCCGACACGCGGGCGCCCTCGGTCTGGTGCACGGTCTTCTTCTTCGCGCTCTACGCGCTGATCGTCGTGGTCGCGATCCTCGGCGACTCCAACTGGCACAACCCGCTGCTGATCGTGATGATCGTCGCGCTGACGGTCTGGAGCAGGTCGCACAGCGTGAAAGTGACGAGCTCTGACTCTGCCAAGGACTCCCACGCCTTCTCGCTGAACGGCGTCTGCATACTCGCGCTGGCCGCGCTCAACGGCCCGCTTCCCGCCGTCGTCGCCGCGTTCGCGAGCGAGATCGCGCCGTTCATCTCGGCGCGCTTCCACTACGCCGAACGCCGCTCGTCGGTCAGCGACCTGGCCTGCAACCTGACCTCGGCCGGCGCGTTTGCGCTCATCGCCGGCGTGGTGCTCACGACCGCCGGCGAAGAGCTGGGCCACGGCGCCGCGTTCTTCTTGATCGTCTTCGCGGTGAGCCTCGTCGCCGATTTCATCAGCCTGCTGCTCGTGGCCGCCCACAACTACCTCGGCTACCGGCAGTCCTCGATGCACACGCTCGTCCCCTACCTGACGACCTGGCGGACGCTGTTCCCCGCGCTCGCGCTCTCCACCGCGGTGCTCGTGATCGCACTGTGGGTCGACCAGACCAGCGGGCCGGCCGCGTTCAGCTTCGCGGTGCTCGCGCTCGTCGGCATCCAAAGCCTGCTCGCGCGAACCTCGCGCGTCGAATACGCCCTGCGCCAGGAGCGCGACAAGGTCTCCTGGCTCGCCCACCACGACGGCCTGACCGGCCTCTGGAACCGCCTGGCCTTCGATGACCAGCTCGCCGCCGTTACGTCCGGGCCAGCGTCAGATCAGTTCGCGCTGCTGTTCGTGGACCTCGACGGCTTCAAGGAGGTCAACGACACGATGGGGCACCTCGCGGGCGACGAGCTGCTGCGCGCGGTGGCCGATCGCCTCGTGGGCAGCCTGCGCGATCACGACCGCGTGTTTCGCCAGGGCGGCGACGAGTTCCTGATAGTCGCCCGCCTGGAGACCGAGGACGACCTGTCGCAGATCGTCGAGCGCGTCGAGGGCATCTTCGCCAACCCGTTCAGCGTGACGGGCGGCACGCTCGAGGTGACCGGCTCGCTGGGCGTCGCGCGCTGGCCTGAGGACGCCGGCAGCGGAAAAGCGCTTCTGCACCTCGCCGATAGCCGGATGTACGAGCACAAGGCCTACGACCCGCGCGGCAACATGCGCTCGCGCTCGCGCGTCTAGCCCGAGCCCTCGCGCGCGGCTCCCGCAAACGTACCGGCGCCGGCTCGCGCGGATCGCGCCCGAGCGCTAAAGAGATCGTCCCCCGATGCCGATGCTCTGGGAAGTAGGAAGTCGCTCAGGGCAAACCCGTCGCGAGGCGGGGACGCAAAGCCAGGGATCTCCAGAAGATCGCCCAGCCGCCGACCTCACCAAATCGGTCGCGGTTGTCGTGACATGAGATGGAGGTTCCTGAGATGCCATATGTAATTGCACCCCGGCAGCTGCGAAGGATCGCCGTTGCCCTGTTCGGCGCCGCCATGCTCATCGGAGCTGTTCCGGCGGTCGCCGGCGCCGCTTGTCCTTCAGCCACGACGTCCACGCCGTTCGCGAGCCTCGGAGACCTATCGCTGTACAGCCTGCTCTCCGGCAGCTCGTTTGAATCGGGCGCGACGGGCTGGCTGCTGAACAACGCCGAAGTCGTGACCGGCGCCAGCGTCGCCGGCGGCACACACGCGCTGGAAATAGAACCCCGCGGAACGGCGACATCGCCGACGTTCTGCATCAACGGCGAAGATCCGACGTTCCGGTTCTACGCACGCCAGACGGGCGGCGGGCGCTCGAGCCTGGCCGTGACCATCGTCTGGCGCGACATCATCGGCATCCGCCACTACACGCCGGTCGGCTCGGTCCCGGGCAGCTCCTCGTGGGCCGCCACGCAGACCCTGCCACTGGCAACCAAGCTGCCCCTCTGGATGCCCGGCAGCACGCTCAACGCCCAGCTGCAGTTCCAGCCCGAAGGATCTGGAACGTGGGCGATCGACGACGTCTACATCGATCCCCACAGCCGCTGACCGATCCGATCGGCCGACAGAGGGCGCGCCACACGCTTTTGCGTGGCGCGCCCTTCGTGCGTCGACGGGCCGTTTCACCGCGTGTCCAGATGTGTCCAGTATCTGAGGGACATCGCTCAAGTCCGTTCTCGCGCGGGTCGATAACGGTTCTGAAAAGAAAGAAGTCGCTCAGGGCAAACCCGTCGCGAGGCGGGGACGCAAAGCCAGGGATCTCCAGAAGATCGCCCAGCCGCCGGCCTCACCAAATCGGCCGCGGTTGTCGCGGCGTGTGATGGAGGTTCCTGAGATGCCCTATGTAATTCTTCCCCGACAGCTGCGAAGGATCGCGGTTGTCCTATTCGGTGGCGCACTGCTGATCGGCGCCATCCCGGCCGCGGCAAACGCTTCGTCTGCGCTCGCATCCGGCTCATCGAGCTCGTCATCGAGCTCCTCGTGCGCGACGGGCGCGACGTCCACGCCGTTCTCCAAATTCGGGGACACCGCCTCATACGCCCCGCTGTCCGGCGGATCGTTTGAGTCCGGCACGACAGGCTGGTCGCTGACCGGCTCGTCTGTCGTGAGCGGCAACGAGAGCTACAACGTCGCGGGAGGCTCGCACTCGCTGGCCATCCAGCCCACCGGCGTGGCGGTCTCGCCGTCATTCTGCATCAACACGACCGAGCCGTCCTTCCGCTTCTTCGCGAAGCAGACCAGCGGCAGCTGGGCCGTGCTGAACGTGGTCCTGCTGTGGACCGACTCCTCGGGGACCGTGCACGAGACGACCGTCGGCTCGCTGCAGACCGGTACGTCGTGGGCCGTGAGCCCGATCGAGCAGCTCGCGACCACGCTGCCGCTGAGCAACTCGACGAGCTCGATCAACGCCAAGCTCGAGTTCAAGCCCGAACAGTACGGAGGTGCCTGGGCGATCGACGACGTCTACATCGATCCCCACAGCCGCTAGGAAATCCGCTCCGCGGCCAACGCGGAGCACCCGCAGGAACCTCCAGCAGAACGCGCTCGCGCCGGGTCGCCCCGGCGCGAGCTGCCGTTAAGGTCCTGCGTCAGGCGATGAGCGAGCAGGTCCTGCAGCTGCGCGCGCTGGCCCGCGGTGACGAGGCCGAGCTTCTGCGCATCCACCGAACCCCCGAGGTCGCGCGCTGGTGGGATGAGCCGGCTGAGGAGTTCCCCTGGGACGAGCCCGCGTCGGCGCGATTCACGATCGAGGTCGACGGCGCCGTGGCCGGGCTGATCCAGTTCTGGGAGGAGAACGAGCCCAAGTACCGCCATGCCGGGATCGACATCTTTCTGGACCCCGCGCTGCACGCGCGGGGCCTGGGCGCGCAGGCCGTCTCGCGGATCGTCGAGCTGCTGTTCGACGAGCGCGGCCACCACCGGGTCACCGTCGACCCCGCCGCCGAGAACCGGCAGGCGATCGCCTGCTATGAGAAGGTCGGCTTCAGGTCCGTCGGGGTGATGCGCCAGGCCGAGCGCGACGCCGACGGCGGCGGGTGGCATGACAGCCTGATGATGGAGCTGCTCGACGCCGACGAGCGGAGCTGATGAAGGGCGCCGCCGCACCGCACCGCGCCGCGCTGACGTCGAGTCCTGGCGCCGTCGCCTGCGCCGTCGCAAACAGCAGCCGCACGAGGAGAATCGCGACATGCTCACCAAGTACTTCGCATACGGCAGCAACATGGATGTGCGCCAGATGCTCGCGCGCTGCCCCTCGTCGCGATGTCTGGGGAGCGCTCGCCTTGACGGATACCGCCTGGCGTTCACGCGGCGCTCGGTCATCAGCGGCAGCGGCGTGGCCGACGTGGTCCCCGCCGCCGGCGATGAGGTCTGGGGCGTGGTCTATGAGCTGGACGAGCGTGATCTGGAACAGCTCGACCGCAAAGAGGGTCTGGGCTGGGCCTATACGCGCCAGCGCGGGCGCGTGCATGCTCGCGATGGCTCACATCACGACGCGATCTTCTACACCGTGCTCGCCAAGGAGCACAGCGAGGTGGCGCCTTCTGGTGACTACATCGGCCGTCTGGTCGCGGCCGCCGAGCGCCAGGGGTTCCCGCGGCGATATCTCGCCTCGCTGGCGGAGATCGCCTCGCGTCAGGACTGAGGCAGCCTGACCGACGGGCGCTTGACCGCCGGCGCCGATGGCGGCGGGACGACCGGACCGATGTCGCCGTCGAGCGCGGTGTCGAGGTCGACGATCACGGGCGCATGATCGCTGGGCCCCTTGCCCTTGCGCGCCTGGCGGTCCACCCACGCGGCCGCAACCCTGTCGGCGAGCGCGACGCTCGCCAGAACGAGATCGATACGCATCCCGAGGTCCTGGTGGAACATCCCGGCGCGGTAGTCCCAGTAGGTGAACACGCGCTCGGCGGGCCAGCGATCGCGCACGACGTCGCGCAGTCCCGCGTCCAGCAGCTCGCCCAGCGCGGCGCGCTCGGCGGGCGTGACGTGCGTCTGCCCGACGTAGGCCTGCGGATCGAACACGTCTGCATCGGTGGGCGCGATGTTCATGTCTCCGCACACGACCGTGTCCCGCGAATCGGCGGCGAGCGCGTCTCGCAGCGCGGCCAGCCAGGCGAGCTTGTAGCGGTAGTGCTCAGAATCGGGCGTGCGCCCGTTCGGCACGTAGACGCTGTGCACGCGGATCCCGTCGCAGGTCGCGGAAACCGCGCGCGCCTCCTCGCGGGGAAAGCCGGGGCGCCCGCAAATCCCTTCACGATGTCGTCGAGGCCGACCCGCGAGAGGATCGCCACGCCGTTCCACTGCACTTCACCGTGAAGGGCGGCCGCGTAGCCGCGTGACGCGAGCTCCTCACCCAGCAGCCCTTCGAAAGCGTCGTCCACGAGCTTTGTCTCCTGAAGGCAGACTACGTCCGGCCGGCGCTCGTCGAGCCAGGGCAGCAGCCGAGGCACGCGCTGCTTGACCGAGTTGACGTTCCAGGTGGCTATGCGCATGAGATCTCGCCCGGAGTCCTAGCAGCCGATGCTGGAAAACCGATCGCCGGCTCAGCCGGCGCCGCGCTGCAGCCGCCGGGCGAGCGTGCGCAGTTGGTCGATCAGCTCAGGCGGCTCGTGCACCTCGAAGTCCACGCCGAGCATCGCGATGCGCAGTGCCAGCCACCTGATGTCGTCGTCGCTCGCTCGGTACTCGCAGGACTCTGAAGTCGATCGCCTCGATCGTGCCCCAGCTCCTGGGAACGGAGCTCTTGATCTGCTGCGCGGAAGCGTGGAGTGTGACCCGGGCCTCGAATCGACTCGGCGCCGCGGCGATGCTCCGCGCCACGAACTGAGCCGGATCGGCTCCCGGGAGCTCGCGCGGCATGAAGCGCATGCCGCTCGATGCCGGCTTGGCTCAGCCTGTCGATCCGAAAGGTGCGCCAGTCCTCGCGACGACGATCCCAGGCGACCAGATACCAGCGCCGGCCGCGGTTGACGAGCGAGTGCGGCTCGACCTCGCGGTTGCTCTCGGTGCCATCTCGCCGGCGGTAGCCGAAGCGAAGGCAGCTCGTAGTCACGACAGGCGGTCGCGATCTCGGTCAGATGCTGGGGATCGACCGTCGGACCCGGCGACCGGGGCCGTGAACGTCGCCGAGCCCAGCGCTCGGACCCGACGGCGCAGGTGCGCCGGCAGGACCTGCTCGAGCTTGACCAGCGCGCGCACGGCCGCTTCCTCGATGCCCGCGACCGATGCGCCGGCGGCGGTGCGAAGGCCGACCGCGATCGCGATCGCCTCCTCGTCATCGAGCAGCAGCGGCGGCATCGCGCTTGCCGGCGCGAAGCCGGTATCCCCCGGCGATCCCGGTGAGCGAGTCCACCGGGTATCCGAGCTGGCGCAGGCGCTCGATGTCGCGCCGGACCGTCCGCCCGGACACTTCGAGGCGGTCGGCCAGCTCGTTGCCGGCCCAGTCGCGCCGGCGCCTGGAGCATCGAGAGCAGCTCCAGAAGTCGGCTCGCGGTCTGGCTCATCGGATTTCCATTGTCCTGCCGATTGAGGACAGATCCTGGCCTAAACCAATCGTAGGGTGCTTCGTGATGACAACGAGCCAGAAGGGAGCATTCGATGATCGAGCGAGACGGATACCTGCCCGGCGTTCCATGCTGGGTCGACACCAGCCAACCCGATCCAGCAGGCCGCCGTCGCCTTCTACGGCGGCCTGTTCGGATGGGATTTCCAGGACGCATCGCCGCCGGGCGCAGCCGGGCAGCTACTTCATCGCCCGCCTGCACGGCGGCGACGTGGCGGCCGTTCGGGTCGCGCCGGAGGGCGGGCCGCCGATGGCCACGTGGAACACGTACATCTGGGTGCAGAGCGCCGACGAGGCGGCAGCGAAGGTGCTGGACGGAGGCGGGCGCGTCCTCAGCGACCCTTGCGACGTCATGGACGCCGGGCGCATGGCGGTGTTCGCCGATCCCGAGGGAGCCGCGTTCTGCGTCTGGCAGGCCAAGGAGCACAAGGGAGCGCAGATCGTCAACGAGCCCGGCTCGCTGAACTTCAACGGCCTGAACACCCGCGACCCCGAGGGCGCCAAGGCGTTCTACGGCCTGCTGTTCGGACTGGCAGGCGCTCGGCTTCGGGGGCGGAGCCGGGATGTGGCGCCTGCCCGGCTACGGCAGCTTCCTCGAACAGCGCGATCCCGGGCTCGCGCGAGCGGATGGCGCAGAGCGGGGCTCCGGAGGGCTTTGCGGACGTGGTCGCCACGCTCAACCCGATCGCCGAGGAGCAACCCGAGGTGCCCGCTCACTGGAGCGTGACGTTCGCGGTCGAGGACGCCGACGCCACGGCCGCGACGGCCGAGGAGCTCGGCGGCCAGGTGGTCGTCGCGCCGTTCGATGCGCCCTGGGTCAGGATGGCCGTGATCGCCGATCCTCAGGGCGCCACGTTCATCGCGAGCAAGTTCGTCCCGGAGAACAGCCGGCTCAGTGAGCAGGCCAACTCGACCGCCGGCGCTCTCTGACCAAAAGACCTCGCGAAGCGGCTCAGCGCGCCGAGGCCGGGCGGAACCTCACGGCCCGCCCGGCCTCGACGCCAGGGCCGTTCAGGCTCGGGGCCTGTCGGCTTTGCTCGCGGTTTTCTTCGGCCTGGGCGTTTTTCTGCTCGCCGGCGGCGGGACGACGAGCGCAAGGAGCTCCGCCATCGACCGCCCGACGCCGTCGGTGAGGATGTCGATGTCGCTCGAGCTGTCGTAGTCGCCGGTGACACCGAAGTACAGACCGCCGTCGTAGGAGAAGATCGCGATCGAGATGCGCACCTGACCGATCACGGGAACGAAGGGAAAGGACTCGAGCAGCCTTCGCCCGAGCGTGCGCAAGGGCTGTTGGGGCCCGGGCACGTTCGTCACGCCGGTCTGCACCCCGAGCGATGGAGAGCGCGCGGCCAGGCGTGCGCCCATCGCGAGCAACATCGGCGGAGCGAAGCCCGAGAGCGACGTCAGCACGTCACCGGCGACGGCCTGCTTTGACTGCTTGAGGCCGCCCATCTGCGCGCGCACAGAGTCCAGTCGAGCCGCCGGATCGGCGACACCGATCGGGAGCTCTGCGAACATCGCCGACACCCGGTTGTTGTAGACGCCGAGCTCGTCGGGCCGGCGGACCGACACCGGTACGAGCGCGCGGATGGTGCGGTCGGCGACGCGCTCGCCGCGCGACTCGAGCAGGTCACGCAGCCCGCCGGAGACGACCGTCAGCACAACGTCGTTGACGGTCCCGCCAAGCGCGGTCCGGACCGCCTTGACGTCGCTCAGGCGTACCTGTGCGCAGCTCCAGGTGCGATGCGGCCCGATCGGGCCGGTGAGCGAAGAGCTGCCCAGCGGGCGCATCACCTGCGCGGCCGAGGTCATGCCGCGCAGCAGGTCGCGTGCCTGGACGAGCGACGCACGCGGTGTGCGCACCGCCGCGCGCAGGCTGCGCAGCTGCTCGGACGGATTGACCGTGCGGTGCGTGAGCGACCGCAGCACGAGCTCGGCATCACTCGGCTCGGGCCTGGGCTCCCAGGCGTGAGGCGCTGCCGGTGCAGTGTCGTCCTCGAACATGCCTGACATCAGATCGGTCGCGGAGACCCCGTCGACCATGCAGTGATGGACCTTCGACATCAGCGCCCAGCGGCTTTCGCTCAATCCCTCGACCATCCAGATCTCCCAGAGCGGCTTGTCACGATCGAGGTGCTGGGCGAATACGCGTGCGGCCGAGCGGCGCAGCTGATCGTCGCTGCCAGGCGCCGGGAGGGCTGTGTGACGCAGGTGATAGGAGAGATTGAAGTGCGGATCGTCCACCCACACCGGGCGGCCCAGGCCGAGCGGAACGAAGCAGATCTTCTGGCGGTAGCGCGGGACGAGGCCGAGCTTCCCGGCCACCATCTCCTGGAGCTGCGCAAACGGCGGGGCCGGGCCCTCGAAGATGCTCACGCCGCCGACGTGCATCGGGTTCAGCGGGCCCTCGATGTGCAGGAACGAAGCGTCCATCGGGCTCATCCAGTCCATCGGTCCACCTCCTCATCGAGGAGCCCCGCGAGAACGCGATAGACATCCGGGTTCACCGACATGCCACCGTGGCTCGACTGCACCTCGATGTGATCTGCGCACGGATCGAGACACGCCCGCCAGGAGACGATTCCGTCGCTGAGCGAGTAGATCGCCGCGGCACGCATGTCCGCTGGTAGCGGCGCCAGCAGATCCTCGCGAAACGCGGCACAGCAGGGACCGTCGCCGCATTCGTTGGAAAGCATGCCGGGAACGCCGAGGTCGCCGAGCAGCGCCACCGAGCGCACCGCCCCCAGCACCGCCGGACCGACGCCGAGCGGGTCGAGCACCGGAGAGCCGAGCATCACGATCATGCTGACCAGATCCGGGTTGCGAAGGGCCGCGACACGTGCGAGCTGGCCGCCCCGGCTCTGCCCGATCACCACCACACGGCCAGACTCGCGCGCGGCGAGGCGCCGCAAACGCGACTCGATCCCATCCAGGGCGCGCTCGGCGCAATCGGTGTTGAGCAGGATGCCGGCCCGTTCAGTGCGCGAACCGCGCCGGCGCAGCCATCCCCCGAGTACGTTCAGCGACTGATCCCCCGCCATGAACCCCGGCACGAGCAGCACCGCAGGACTGCCCGGTCGGCGCACAGGACGAAGAAAGTCTCGATCGATGAGCAGGCGCGCCAGCTCGAGCCCGTAGCGCAGCTCGCCGCGAAGCGGCGCGGCCGGCGCTTCGCCCGGCGCAAGCGATGGCATCTGTCCAGCCTACTGCGCCCACGGTGACCGCGCCGGCGTTCCTACGGGGCCTGCCCAGCGGGCGCGCTAGCCTAGAGTATGCCCACTCACGCAGATCGGGCCGCCGAGCGCCGCCGCGAGAAGCTGCAGGAGATCCAGCGCCAGGTCAAAAACGGCTCGCTGAGGATCCGCAAGATGACGGCCGATGAGCGCCGGCGCTATCCCGTCGTCGCAGCCAAGGCGCGACGCAGATGACGAGCTTCTTCGTCGCAGGCGTCGAGTCGGAGGGGCCGCGCGCCGAGGAGACCTACAGCGAGCTGCGCGAGCGTTCCATGCTCGCCGCCGGGTGCCCGGCGCGGTCGCGCCGGATCTTCAAGCTGAGCTGTCGCTTCGATGGAGAAGACCGGGAGATCGAGGTCGGCAGGCCGCTTTCCAAGGGCGGCGACATCGTGGTCGCGATTCTTGACCACGGGCGCTTTGAGCCCTTCTGCGTGCATACCGCCGACAGCAAGGGGAGCTCGCCAGCACGCGTCAGCCATCCCGTCTACTCGGTCACGGAGTTCTCCTGAGCGGGCATCTAGGCTGATCGGCGGCTGCGCTACGCCGCGGTGGGCGGTCCGAACCAGGTGCTCAGCGCGTCAGGGAGCCCAGGATCCGCTGGCTCTCCGACCCACGCGACGTATCCATCGGGGCGGATCAAGACAGCTGTGGGCGCGGTGACCGCGCCGAGTACCGGTAGCTCCCACGGGCCGTCATATTCGGCGTCGACCAGCTGCACGCGGTCCGCCCATGGAGTGTTGTCAAAGCTGTCGGGCTCACCGAGGTTCAGCAGCGCCGGCCTGGCGTCGTGCAGCAGCTCGAAGGCCCGGAGCGGGCCATCGGTGGTCGCGAGGTCCAGATCGGGCATGCGGCGTCCGAGCAGCGGATGTCCCTCGCCGAGGTCGTAATGGATGTCCAGGCCGGAGAAGATGCCGGCGAGCAGCTTGCGAGGCTCGTCCATGGTCGCCAGCTCGGACACGACATCGGCCAGGGCCTTCATGCGCGCGTCCGAGCGCAGCAGCGCGGTTTTGGCCATCGTGTGTGCAAGCACGCGGGCAGCTGCCGGGTGGCGCTCGTCGTGGTAGGTATCCAGCAGGCGCTCGGCGGAGGTCTCGTTTACCACCTGGGCCAGCTTCCATCCCAGGTTCACGGCATCCTGCACGCCGAGGCTTAGGCCCTGTCCGCCCGTCGGGTAGTGCACGTGCGCGGAGTCGCCGGCGAGCAGGACCCGCCCAGCGCGGTAGGCGGCTGCCTGACGCGTCATGTCGGTGAACCTGGAGATCCACGTGGGGCGGTGAACCCCGAAGTCGGTGCCGTAGACCGTGATCAGCGCCTCGCTGAGATCGCGCAGGGTGGGCTCGCCGCTGGGCCCGATCTGGCGCTCGGTCACCGTGACCCGCACCGGTCCGCGATCGCTGTAGACCACCTCGCCGTCGCGGATCTCGTACTCCAGCCTGCCGATGCCGTGGACGCCGAGCTCGTCGTACCGGACGCCCAACTCCGGCTCCTCGCTCATCTCGACCTCCGCGATCAGGTTGCTCCTCGTCGCGTCCCAGCCCGCGAACTCGATGCCGGCTCCTTGTCGGATGATGCTGGGCCCTCCGTCACACCCGACGAGGTAGCGCGCTCGCAGCGCCTCGCCGTCGGCAAGCTCGACGTCAACGCCGGTGTCGTCTTGCGCAAAGCCCGCCACCTCGCTTCCGTAGTAGACCCGCACCGGCAGCTCGGCGACCCAGGCGGCCATGATCCGCTCAATCTGGTTCTGCCAGATCCCGAGCGAATACGGATGACGAGTCGGGAAGTCGCTCATGTCCAACACGGTCGTGCCGAAGCTCGCGGCCTGAGCCGTCTGACCCTCCGCCAGAAACCGATCAGCGACCCCGCGCTGATCGAGCACCTCGATCGTGCGCGAGTGAAAACCGCCGGCCCGTGAGCCGACCAGCAAGTGATCGGGACGCCGCTCGACGACCGCGACGTCAACCTTCGCCAACGCCAGCTCGGCCGCCAGCATCATCCCCGTCGGACCGCCTCCGGCGATCACCACCGCATGCTCGTTCATCGCCACACTCCCGTCGGATACGTCAACAACAGCACACCCATTTCGCGACTCCGTCTCCGTAGGTTCTGGTCTCGGCTAGCGGTTTTACAGCACAACCCGAGGCTTCATGAAGGTCCCGTGGGTGGTATAAATTGGAAGTGGAGCAGGGATGGCGGCGCTGTACCTGGCGGATGAACATGACCGACCGGAAGCCCGCCTCCTGCGACTCGTCTGCAACGAGCGTCCAGGGTGCGACGATGTCCCCTACGCTCGGCGTGTGGAACGCGTCGACAGCGTTTATGAGGCCGAGGTCGAGGATGTGGTCGGCGCGATCCTCTTTCTCGAGTCGGCGCAGCCGGTGACCGGAGAGCTCCTGCGCGTCGACGGCTGCCGGCGCGCCGGACCCTGACCGCGCGGCGGTGTAAGGCGCGACCACGGCGCGCTTTCCAATATCGGAGGTCATCATGAGCAACATCAATGAGGAAATGGTCCTGGCTCACTTCATCGTTTCCGATGATGTCGAGCGTTCCCGCCGCTTTTACACCGATGTGCTGGGCGGTAAGACTGTTATCTCTGGCGAGGCGGGTGACGAGGTGACCTACGTCGCGCTGGCCAACAGCTGGATCATCATCAACCTCGGAGGCGGCCCGACAGACGACAAGCCGACCGTCACACTCCAGAGGCTGCCCGATCCAGATCGCGTGAGCAGTTTCCTCAACATCCGGGTAGCGGACATCCAGGCTGTGTACGGCGAGTGGAGCGCGCGAGGCGCCGAATTCCTGACGCCGCCCAAGCAGCACGAGACCGAGATCCGCTGCTACGTTCGCGATCCCGACGGCTACATCATCGAGGTTGGTCAGACGACGCTGGCCAGAGGTTGGCGTCCGCCGTCCTGATCCGCTGTTGCATTCGCTCACTCTCACGTCACGTCGTGGCCGCCCATCCACGTCCGTGATCGGCTCGCCCTTGGGGTTCATGAACTCGGTCTGGAGCGCGCGCTACAAGCTCGAGACGAGCTCGGCCACGATCTCCGCGGCGGGCTGTGTCTGTTTGGCGAGCGCGACGCTCTGCCCGGCCCACAGCGATAGCGCCTCGATCTCGCCGGTCGTTCCAACGAGCGGGGGGGCGGGGGAATATCGGACGATCGGTTCGCCCGAGGCAAAGCGCGCTATCACCTCCCCTTCTCCCGGGCGACTACCCGGCGGCGGTCGGCCCGCGGCCTCCCATCTCTCGGCCGTTGAGTTGTGGATCGCGCGATGGGGGGAATCCGGCCACCCCACCTCATAGAGATTGGCGTACCACTCTGCATCGGTCTCGCTCGCGGCTATCAGGCGCTGCCGATACTCCTCATGGATCGGCATCTCGTCGGCGAGGAGAAACCGAGTGCCCAGCCAGGCGGCCTGCGCGCCGAGGGCGAGCACGGCCGCGACTCCTCGAGCGTCGCCGATCCCACCGGCCGCGATGACCGGCACCGGCGCCACCGCGTCGACCACCGCCGGCACCAATGGGAGCGTTGCCACGCCACCCCGTAGGTGCCCGCCCGCCTCCCAACCCTGCGCAACGATGATGTCCGCTCCACATCCGACCGCGCGCCGCGCTTCCTCGGCGCTCGCGACCGTCTGCAAGACAAGCCCTCCGGCGTCGTGCACCGAGTCGACGTAGGCGTCGGGATCGCCCAAGAGGAACGAGACGATCCGCAGACCGGCGGAAAGCGCCTGATCGAGTCGACGGTGCTGATCGGAGGTGAGAACGAAATTGCCGGCGAAGGGCCGGTCGGTGAGCGCTGCCGTCTCGCCAACCAGGTCTCCGGCGTCATCGGCCCACCACAGCGCCACGCTGCCCAGTGCGCCGGCGTTGGAGACCGCGGCGGGCAGGCGGGGATCCGCAGACACCGGCGCCTGGACGATCGGCTGCTCGATCCCCAGCAACTCGCACACCGGTGTGTGGGCGCTCATCGGGAAGACCCCCCTTCTGGCGCCCGTGGCGCCCGTTGACTAGGCTCAATGTAGCCCCGAATGGCTGTCGTAGCGCACGGGTCACCACTGGTCCACTCCGTGCCGCTGACCGGCGTACGGGCCCGTGAACCACACCTCAGGCGCGAGCGGACGAGACGGCCACTCCCAACCATGGACAGGAGCAGATCATGCGCAGCGACATCGCCCCCGGCGGCACCTTCCCCGATTACGAGTTGCCCGATCACGAGAACGTTGCTCGAAAGCTCAGCGAGATCCAAGGCGACGACCCGCTGATCCTCACGCTCGCGCGCGGGCACTACTGCCCCAAGGAGCACCAGCAGCACCTCGAGCTCGCCGCCAACTACCCCAAGATCGCGGTGGCCTACACGAAGGTTGCCACCATCTCGACCGACACCCACCACACAAACCAGGAGTTCCGCGCGTCCGTCGGCGCCCAGTGGCCCTTCCTCTCCGACCCGGAGCGGACGGTCCAGAAGGACCTCGAGATCCAGGAGTACACCGACCCCGAGCACGACCCGATGATCCCCCACACGCTCGTGCTCAAGCCGGGGCTGGTCATCCACAGTGTCTACAACGGCTACTGGTTCTGGGGACGTCCCTCCTTCGTGGATCTCTCGCACGACCTGCGGACCGTGACCCGCGAGGTCCGTCCCGATTGGGATCTGGGCAAGCCCGGGCTGCGCGAAGCATGGGACGCGGGCGACTACTCGCCATTTCACGGATGGAACAGGCGCTCGCCTGAGTCGGTGCCGACGTCTTACAACGCTTAGCGCAGTTAGTTCATGTTCGACCACGTCACCATTCGCGTCGCGGACCTCGCGGCGTCGGAGCGCTTCTATCGGACGACGCTCGAGCGGCTCGGCATCGAGCCAACCCACGCCGGCGTGAACCGGGTCGCGTGGAGCGACTTCTCGATCATGGCCGCGGACGGCGAGCATCCGCCCACCCGGCACCTGCATGTCGCGTTCGTCTCACCTACGCGTGAGGATGTAGGGGCGTTCTGGCGCGCCGGCCTGGGCGCGGGTGGCGTGGACGATGGCGAACCGGGGGAGCGTCCGCAGTACACCGACAGCTACTACGGAGCGTTCCTGCGCGATCCCGACGGTAACAGCGCCGAGGCGGTCATCCACAACGACGTTCGCCGGGGCGGGCATATCGACCACCTTTGGATACGCGTGCGCGACGTGCAGGCGTCGTCGGCCTTCTATGACACTCTCGCCCGACACACGGGTCTGCGCGAGGGCCGGCGTTGGCGGGAGGGCCGCCAGTTCCGCGGTGCGTGGGCGACATTTTCGCTTGTCGCGGACGGCACGCCGGCGACGGAGAATCTACACCTTGCCTTTCCCGCCCCAGACCAGCGCACCGTTCAGGACTTCCACGAGGCCGCCACAGCGGCCGGCTACCTCGACAACGGCATTCCCGGGGAACGGGCACATTGCGCTCCGGGCTGCTGCAGCGCCTATGTGCTGGACCCAGACGGCACGAACGTCGAGTCGGTGTTCCACCGGCGGAGGTAGCCGCCGCAGCATCTGGAGGACGAGATCGCCCGTCGTCCGGAGACGGGCATCGTGCTCCCGCTTGAATAGTAGGATCGCGCCCGTGCCGTTCACGCTCAAGAACCTCAAGGAGGATCTGGAGGATCTCGGGTCCAACTTCGACGGCGCGCCGGACCTCGAGTTTCGCCACGCAAGCAAGGCGCTCGAGCTCGAGCGGTGCGGGCTTTGCTACCAGCGCATCCCGCCCGACTATCGCTTTCCATACGGCCACACGCATAAGGAGCAGGAGGAGATCTACGTGGTCGTGCGCGGTAGCGGGCGGATGAAGCTCGACGACGAGATCGTCGAGGTCAAGGAGTGGGACGTCGTTCGCGTCCCAGCCGGCACGTGGCGAGGCTACGAAGGCGGGCGGGACGGCCTCGAGATCCTCGTCTTCGGTGCGCCCGACCTCGGCGAGAATCCGCGCGACGACGTGGAGGGTCAGCGCGACTGGTGGGCTGACGAGCACCCGCCGGGATAAGGGTCAGAGGCATCAGGCGACCGCGTCACTGTCCACCGCTGACGCCGGTCCTGGATGCGAGTGACCGGGCGATGCTCGTAAGGTGGCGCTGTTGCTGGGCCACTACGAAATGTTCTTCGCTGCGAGCGCGGGCGCATCTGCCGCCATCCTCGGCCTGCTGGTCGTGGCGGTGTCGGTCGTCAACGCCGACGATGAAGACGCGAAGACCCGGGAGAGGCGGACTGTTCTGGCCGGAAGCGCATTCCTTGCTTTGGTCGACGCCTTCTTCGTCTCGATCGTCGCGTTGACCGGAGGCGCCGAGGTCTTTGGGGCATCCAATCTCGTGATGGCGATGGTCGGCTTGCTGGCCACCAGCCGCTTGATACGGCGAGCAAAGCTGGCCGGGAACTTCTCCCGCGGCTTTCCCACCCGCAGGCAGAACATCACCTTTGCGGTCATTTCGGCCGGAGGCTATTCAATCCAACTCGGCCTCGCCATTGCGCTCCTGGCCGACGCTCAGAGCTCTGCATTGCAGCGCGCCTTGGTGCTGGTCATCGTGGGGCTGTTTGGAAGTGCATTGGGACGAGCATGGGAGGTCACCGGGATACCACGGCGACGCTTGCCGGAGCCCACCGATCGGTAGCGGAGATATCTTGGAGCTCGCCGGCGCCGGCGCGCTCTCCTGGCGCGCGGGCGACGGCACCGGCGGCCCACACGAGGCAGCGCCATCTGCCGACGCGATTCGGCGACGTCGAAGCAACCGAGGCCGGGGTGCTGGGCGAGCTCGGCCGTAGGCTGAAGGGCGTCGGCCCATCAACCGACGCTCGACCGCTATGCATGCGCTGAAGACCGCCATCACCGTCGCCTGGGTCATCTTCCTGGTCTACTGGTTCGCATCTGCCTTCGGCGTGAAGGAGGGCAGAGGCAGCAGGCGTCGGTTCCCGATGACTGGCGCGACCGCCCTATCGGTCGTCCTCCTTCTCCGCGTCTTCGGTAGCGGCGGCCTGGCCGTCCACAGCTCGGTTGTCGCGGCGATCGGGGCCGTCGTGTTCGCTTCCGGGATCGCACTGGCGGTCTGGGCTCGCGTACAGCTCGGGCGCAACTGGGGCATGCCGATGACCCAGAAGGCCGAGCCAGAGCTCGTTACCTCGGGCCCCTACCGATTCGTGCGCCACCCGATCTACTCTGGACTCCTCGCCGGGCTGCTCGGAACCGCACTCGCAAGCAACCTGATCGGCCTGATCATCGTGGCGATCCTGGGTGCCTACTTCTACTACTCGGCATCCGTCGAGGAGAAGAACCTCACCGCAACATTCCCCACGACGTATCCGGCGTACCGAGCGCACACGAAGATGCTCATCCCCTTCGTCCTTTAGCCGCGGGGCCACCGGCGGGATGGGAACATCGAGGTTTATGACCAAGCTCACCTACACCGCCATCGCCTCGCTGGACGGCTTCATCGAGGACGAGCACGGCAACTTCGACTGGGCATCCCCGGGCCCGGACGTGCACGCCTTCGTCAACCGGCTGGAGCGCCCCGTCGGCCTCTACCTCTACGGGCGGCGTATGTACGAGACGATGGTCTTCTGGGAGACGCAGGGTGGAACGTCGGCGGTGACCCGCGAGTACGCGGAGATCTGGCGCGCGGCGGACAAGATCGTCTTCTCGCGCACCCTGCAGGAGGCCTCCAG
Organism: uncultured Solirubrobacterales bacterium; assembly: GCA_963749385.1. GTDB lineage: Bacteria > Actinomycetota > Thermoleophilia > Solirubrobacterales > Solirubrobacteraceae > Palsa-744. Next base: position 26,210 of record CAVVMI010000009.1, on the reverse strand, counting down.
CGCGAGGACCAGGATCGAGCGTGAGCTGACCGCCGATGTGATCCGTCGCCTCAAGGAGTCCTCGCCCAGCCAGCTCTCGATCGGGGGCGCCGAGCTCGGCGGGCAGGCCATCACCGCGGGGCTCGTGGACGAGCTGCGGCTCCTGCTGGCGCCCGCGATCGTCGGCGCCGGCAGGCCCGCCCTCCCGGCAGGCATCCACTCCAAGCTGCAGCTGAAGGACACGCGCACGTTCGCGAACGGCTTCGTCTACCTCAGCTACGGCCTTCAGGCCTGACACCGGCCCCGCCGTGGCGCAGCGGCGCCCATCCGCTGCGCCGCCCGAGGCGTTCCAGCGCCGCCGGGGCCAGCCGGAGAACGCGCCGAGCGCAATACTGGCGCGATGGCCTTCGCTCCCCCCGCCCGCCACCTGTTGCGCGCAAGGGATCTCGCGGACGCTCGCTACGCCGAGCCGTTGGGAGTCGAGGAGATGGCCGCGGCAGCGAGGCTCTCAAAGGCGCACTTCAGCCGCGAGTTCCGGCGGGCGTTCGGGGAATCGCCCTACGCCTACCTGCTGACCCGGCGCCTGGAGCGAGCCGCCGCGCTGCTGCGGAGCACGGACCGCTCGATCTCCGACATCTGCCTGTCCGTCGGCCTGACGAGTCTCGGCTCGTTCACGACGAGCTTCACGCGCACGTTTGGGCTGTCTCCGGCGGCCTACCGCGAGCGCTTCCCGGCGGCCGCCGATATGGCGCTGGTTCCAGGCTGCATCGTACGGGCCTACGGCCGCCCGCAGAAGCGCACTTTTCGAGAAGACAGGAGCGAGCAACCGGTCTAGCTTGACTGCATCGTCCCCTGTTGAAAGGAGAATCCGATGTTCAAGATCACAAACGCCCAGCTGTGGGTCCAGGACCAGGAGGAGGCGTTGGCCTTCTACACGGAGAAGGTCGGCATGGAGATAGCCGCCGACGTCACGCTGCCCGAGTTGGGGGACTTCCGCTGGCTGGCTGTCTCGCCCCCTGGACAGCCGGATGTGTCGATCGTGCTGATGGCGGTCCCCGGTCCGCCGATCATGGACCAGGAGACCACCGAGCAGGTCGAGAGCCTGATGGCCAAGGGCTTCGCGGGAACGGTGTTCCTCACGACCGACGACTGCCAGAGGACCTACGAAGAACTGAAGTCCCGCGGCGTCGAGTTCCACGAACCTCCGGAGGAGCGTCCGTACGGGATCGACTCCGGCTTCCGCGACCCCTCCGGCAACAGCATCCGGCTGGGCCAGATCCGCGATCTCGCCGAGCTGGAAGCGGTCGCCTCGAGCGCCTGAGATGGGCCATCGCTGATGGCGCGGGCGTATGAGGCCGGGCTGTAGGGAATCGGCGACGGCCTTCTACGCCTACGTCCAACCACACCGGGGTTGGAGGGAGGCAGCGCTCGCTGAGAGATGGGAATAGCGATGTCGCGGGAGATCCTCGTAATGGATTCCCGATCTATGAAGCCATGTGCGGGTCGGGTCTCAACCAGCGCGCCAGCCTCTCCTTGCTCATGACCTGGGACGGCTCCACCAGACGGCTGAACGAGTCGCGCAGGTCCTGGCCCGCGTCGGGGTCCCTCGCCCATCCGCGCCATAGCTTCTCCGACGTCTCGACGTGGGGAAACCGGCCCCAGGCAAACGACCAGTCGTAGTGCTCGATGGCGCGGCCGTCGCGCCAGGCCTCGTAGCTGTCAAGAGCCGAATCCGGACCCGAGAGTTGCTCCGCGATATAGATCGCCTGCTCCACGGCGTCGCAGATCCCCTGCGCCGTGCCCGGATGCTTGAAGTGGCCCGCGTCGCCGAGCAGCGCCCAGCCTGGGCCGGTTGGCTTGCGGAAGAACCCGCGCATCAGCGACTCGGGCGCCACGATGACGTCGGTGACCATCTCGGCTCGGTCCAATACCTCGGGCTCGATCATCTCCGGGAAGCGCCTCAGGAGCTCGTCGTACTTCTGATGGCGTTCGCGCTGAGCCCCGCGGGAGAGCTCCGCATCGCCGATCGCGATCAGCAGGTGGAGTCCGTCCTCGACCGCGGTGCGGCTCGCGAACTCGCGTTCGTGGATCTCCAACGTGCCGTAGCCGTTGTCGGGGATGTCGCGCCAGTAGGCGAACAGAAACGCGACCTCGCCCTTGATAACGCGCTCCTTCTCGATGCCGAGCTTCTGCGCGACAGTTGAGCTCCGGCCATCGGCACCGAAGACCCACTTCGCCTTCACCCGGTCGCCGTTCTCCATAACCACGCCAGAGACCGGGTCCTCCTCGGTCCCGGACCCGATCAGGTCGACGACCCGCTCGCCGAACCGTACCTCGACCCCGGCCGCCAGGGCGGTGTCGACTATCGCCTTGTCAAGAGCCGATCGCCGTATCACTGCCATGCGGTCGTATCCCTCGATGGGCGAGAACAGACCCGCCACCTCGTGCCCCAGGCCCACCAACCGGTTTGCAAGCAGCGCGACGTCGTGGGACGCGCGCAAGGTGTCCATCACCCCGAGCTGGTCGAACCGGGCGAGGGTGTTCGGGTAGACACCGTGAGTGGAGATCGTCTCGCTCGGGAAGGTGTCCCGGTCGACCAGCAGCACGTCCCATCCGCGCTCGGCGAGCCCCATCGCGAGCGTCGAGCCGGCGCAGCGGGCGCCGACGATGACCGCGTCCTTCTCCTCCATCGGTTGCTCCTATGTCAAGCAGGGCACGGAAATTGCGGAATTCAGCTGGATCCGTGTCCTGTGATCGGGGTGGACGGGGGGCATCGAGAGAAGGCGGTGTACCTGACGTGCGAGGTGGCGCTTGAGGCAGCGTAGGGCCTCGCGGTTGCTCTTCCCCTCGGCGCGCTTGCGATCAAGGTAGGCGCGGGTCTGCGGGTCGATCCTTGCGCGTGTGATTGCGATCACGTGCAGCGCGCGGTTGAGCTGGCGATCACCGCCGCGATGCAGCCGGTGGCGGTCTTTGCGTCCCGAGGACACCGGCACTGGTGCCACGCCGGCCTGGCGCGCGAAGTGCGAGTCGGTAGGGAAGCGCTCGGCGCCGGCTGTGCGCCCGATCAGCGTCGCCGCGGTTAGCACGCCCAAGCCCCGCTCGGCCAGCAACGCCGGCCGGTAGGCCGAGACCAGCGAGCTCAGCTCGCGCTCGATCGCATTGGCCTTCAGCGAGGTTGCGCGGATGCTCGTCACCAATTCAAGCGCCACCCGGGTGCGTCCGGTGCGCTCTTCGCGGCGCAGGCGGCGGGCGATGCGCTGTAGCATCGACGCGTTATCGAGCTGGCGGGCGGGAATGCTCGCCTCGAGCTCGGGGCAGAGGTCGACCAGATGCCAGCGCAAACGGTTGATCATGCGCGTGCGCTCGGCGATCAGGTCTGAGCGATGATCGGCCAGCAGGCGAATCTCAAGTGCCCGCTCGTCCAGGAAGGCTGCCGGGAAGCGCTCCACGCCATCTTTGACCACAGCGCGTGCGACAGCCCGGGCGTCGATCTGGTCGGACTTCCCCGGCTCACGCTCTGCACGCCGCGAGGCGCCCATCATCTTCGGCGCCACGCGGACTACTCGCTCGCCCGCTGCGATCAGGGCCTGCTCCAGGCGCCGCGAGACGTGCCGACAGTCCTCTATCGCCCAGACCCGCTCCGCGTGCAGGGCCCTTGCCCAGCGCAACGCTTCGCAGTGGCCGTGCTCAGAGGCCGCGATCTCGCGCTCTGAAGCAAGCATCCCGGTATCCGCTATGACCGCAGCCATGGCGTGTGTGCTCTTGTGCGTGTCCACTCCGATCACCATCATTGGCCTCGTCCTTTCGTTGGGTGCCACCTACGGATGGACCTCCGGTGGACAGACCTCACTTGGGGCAAAGCCATGCTCCTATCAAGTCACGCCGGAGATCCTCGGGCGGCGGCGGGCGACACAACCGATGTCGGTCAGACCAAGTGGTCGACAGCGAGCCTAAGAGTCAGCCCGTCGCCAGCCCGAGAACCAACCCGACCGGTCGGACACCACCGCCCGGCACCCCGGACGTTGACAGTGAGGCGATCCTACTACGGCCTAACGCCGGCCGGTCGTGAGTCCGGTCCCCCCGCAGCGAGCGTGCGATACCTCGAGACCCGCACGGCGCGCCCCGTGCGACGGGGCACACCGAGGCCCCGTCGCCTGCCCTCGTCAGATCGTGGGGCGCCTAGTAGCGGAACCTCACGCGATAGCTCGCTACGCGCGAGGCGTTTTTCACCCTGACCTCGATGTTGTCACCTTCTGACACGTTGGAGCCCGCCATCGCGTGGCAGACTTCGGTCGCAACCAAGGCACACGAGCTCAGCACGGTCCCGGTCGTGTTGTCGACGACTTCGACTTCGGCTGTCACCAGCACGCTCGTGTCGACATACAGATCGTGGACCTGCGCTCCCACGGCCAGCGGCCCTTCGGGAGTCGGGCCGGCCAGCAGCGGGCTCGCCGACCAATGGGGCGTGGGCGGCGGGCACGCGCCCGAGCCCCGACCGGGTGCGATCTCGGTGTAGTTCAGGCATACCTCGGAGGGCCCGGCCGGTCCTCCAGACGCGTCCACTTCGTTGCCGGCGAACGTCGCGATCGCCTCATCTTCAGAGCCGGCGGCGCCAGTCGGACCGGTAGGGCCCGCGGGACCGGTCGGACCCGCTTCGCCGGTCACGCCGACGGGGCCGGTCGCTCCATCTTCGCCCGTTGCTCCGGCATCACCCTTTTCGCCCTTCGGTCCCGTCGGGCCGGTCGCGCCCTGATCGCCTTTCTCGCCGGCCGGTCCCGTCGCACCTGTCACGCCGGCTTCGCCTTTTTCGCCCTCTGGCCCCGTCGGGCCGGTCGCGCCCTGTTCACCCGTGTCGCCCGTCGCGCCGGTGACGCCCGTCGTGCCGGCCGGACCGGTCGCGCCAGTGGCACCCTTGGGTCCAGTTGGGCCAGTGGCGCCCGAAGGACCGGCGACGCCGGTTGGTCCAGTCGGGCCGATGCTTCCTTTACCACAGCCGAGCTGTCCTTCCTGGTTCACGACCACGCCGCACAGTGGACCCGCGATCGATTTCGCCCAGATCCCGGCGATGAACGCTCGCCCGGCCAGCCCGCGCGTGTTGGGAGCTTCAGTGCCGATGCGCGTCGTGTCTTCGTCTCCCGGAAGGCCTTCGTTTGAGATGTCGATGTTGCTCGATCTCGTGATCTTCGCGCCCGCGTGGTCGCCCAGGGCGACGTTGAAGTTCCCGGTCTTGTTGATCAGGAGCGCTGAGGCGCCGCTACCAAGGTTGTGGGCGCCGCGAACGTTGCTGAAGAGCGCGCGATTGCCATCCGCGACGTTTTCGCTCCCCAGCGTGTTCACGAAGAGCGCTTCGGTTCCGGCGGCCGTGTTGTTGAAGCCGGTTCGATTGGAGGCAAGCGCGTCCTGACCGGTCGCTGTGTTGTCGGCGCCCGTGGTGTTCGAGAAGAGCGCCGAGAGGCCTGTCGCAGTGTTGTCCTCGCCGGTGGTGTTGGAGGACAGCGCGTTGGCTCCGATCGCGGTGTTGAAGGATTCGATGTCGGACTTCAAGGCGCCGACACCGACCGCTGTATTGTCGATCGCGCTCCTGTTGGACTCGAGCGCTTCCACGCCCGTGGCGGTGTTGGCGGAGCCGGTTTTGACCTCGGCGAGCGCCAGAAAACCCATTGCGCTGTTTGCGTTACCGGAGGTGAGCAGTTCCATCATGTCGGGGCCGATCGCCGTGTTATGGAAGCCTGTGACGTGGCCTCCCCACTGGCACCATTCTTTCACGAGCAGAAATGATTTTTCGCCCTCGCAGACGTTGAGATTGTTGTCCTGGTAGTCGGCTGCGCGCGCCGCCAACGCGCCCCATCCCATCATGAGCGTCAGCGCCACCGCGATGACACTCACCGCCAGCACCGACGGCCTTGCCGATCTTTGTCCCCTGGGTGTCATGTCGCCTCCTGCTCCGATCGAGTTTGGGAAACCGGGAGTCGATATCACCCCGGCTGTCTGTTCGATGTGAGTGATCTGCCGCGCAACGCATGACAAGCCCCCAACGCCGATCTAGGACCGCTGAGTCACTCGAGAATCGTCAGCCGCGTTGGACGGCCGAGCGGGTCCCCGCCTTGTCCTGGCAGCATCGCCCCCTGTTTGGATGCGGGCGAGATCACCGCGCCGCCCGCGAAACAATCGCTACGAGTGACGAAGATAACCCCAGCGTCTGGGCTTGTGTGTGATAGTCAACAAATGTTGGCGGCCGCAGCTCCCGCGCCGGTTGAAGCGGAGCTCAGGCGCGACGGTCCCGGCGGCCGAGAACTGGACCCGCGGTCACAAGTTCTGAAAGCCGCGCCGCCCGCGTTGTTCGCGTGCTGGCACATCCCGCGATTAGAAGCACTCGCGGGTGGGTATGGACGTCAGGTGGCTCGCGCGCCTCGGTGCGGCGTTGAAGCGAGGGGAGAACGGACGAGCAGGAGGAGACCAGGATGCGACTCAAATGTACCCTGCTGGCGGCAACCGCCGCCGCCTTGATGTCCCTCACGGCTGCCGCGAGCGCGAGCGCGGAGTATCACGTGCCGTATGGGAGCGAAGCGCTGCTGGACTTCACGACCGCCGAGTTGCTCCACCCGACGACGCTCGCCGGGGCAAACGACGGCTGCAGACCGAGCTCGACGCACCCCTATCCAGTTGTGCTGATCCACGGCACGATCGAGGACGAGGGTTCGAACTGGGTGTCGCTCTCCCCGCTTCTGGCCAATCAGGGCTACTGCGTGTACGCCTTCAACTACGGCGAAACGGCGCTATCGCTCGGCGGGCGGGTCGATGGCCTGGGCCACATCGCCCACTCGGCTGAAGAACTCGGCACCTTCGTCAACCACGTCCTGTCGCAGACGGGAGCTTCGCACGTCGACCTCGTGGGCCATTCCCAGGGTGGGATGATGCCGAACTACTACCTCAAGTACCTGGGTGGCGCCGCGAAGGTGAACACGCTGATCGGGCTCGCGCCGAGCAACCACGGCACGACTGTCGATGGGTTGATCACCCTGACCAACAGCGTGCCTGGCGTGTCCACGATCGGATCCCCGCTCATCGAAGCGGCCGAAGCACCTGCGCTGGCCGAACAGGAGGAAGGCTCGGCGTTCGTCAAGAAGCTCTTCGGGGAAGGCGAACCGCTCGAGCCGGGGGTCCGCTATGTGGTGATCGAGACGAGCAATGACGAGGTGGTTACGCCATACACGAACGCGTTCCTGCACGGCCCCGGCGTGACGGACATACTGGTCCAGGAACAGTGCCCGAGCGATGAAACCGGCCACATCGGTATCACCGAGGATTCGCCGGCGCTGGCGAACGTGCTCAACCAGCTCGGGGCGGATGATCCGACGTTCAAAGCGCGCTGTGAAAACTTCGGCGGGAGCGTCTAGCGCGAGGAAACGCGGGGCAGCCCTCGCCAGCGCCTGAGCCCGGTACCTCGTTCCGGTCATCGATGCGGCGACGCGACGGGGATCCGCACCGTGGCGCGCAGCCCGCCGGCGGCTCGCGGGGTAAGCGTGAGGGTGCCGTCGTGTGCTTGGGTGATGCGCTCGACGATCGCTAGGCCGAGACCGACGCCTGCTTGGTCGGCGCGGACGCGTTCGTCGGCGCGTAGAAATCGCTCGGCAAGTGTGGAGAGCACTTCGGGCGCGAGCGTCTCGCCCGTGTTCTCGACCGTGAGCTCCGCGACGTCGGGGCGAGCGCTGGTCGAGATCCAAACGGTGCCTTTGTCAGGCAAGTTGTGGACGATCGCATTGTGAACGAGGTTCGTGCTCAGCTGCAGCAGAAGCGTGCGCGAGCCGCTGGTGGGCGCCGTCTCGACGCAGGTCTCGATCGTGACGCCGAGCTCGTCTGCAAGCGGGAGGAGCGCCTCAGCGGCTTCTTCTGCCATGAGGGACAGGTCGACGTCCTCTCGGGTGAAGGAACGCTGGTCGGCGCGGCTGAGTAGGAGCAATGCCTCGGTGAGGTCGATCGCCCGGGTGTTGACGGCGTGAAGGCGCTCGACGAGCTCGCCGTCGTCGCGGTTCGGATCGCTGCGGGCCACGTCGAGGAGCGTCTTGGTGATCGCCAACGGGGTGCGCAGCTCGTGGGAGGCGTTGGCGGCGAACCTCTGCTGTTCGGCGACGTGTGCCTGGAGCCGCCCGAGGAGGCCGTCGATCGTGTCGGCAAGATCCTTCAACTCGTCGCGGGGCCCCGCGAGCGCGAGGCGCTCGTTCAGGCTGTGCTCGGAGATCTGCCGCGTTGTCGCCGTCATCGCGCGCAGCGGTTGCAGGACCCGACCCGCAACCAGCCAGCCGAGTGCGATCGAAATCGCGGTCATGATCACCAGCGCGATTACGGACCGGAGGAGCCCGTGGTGGAGTGCATCGGTCGAATGGCGGACGAGTTCGGCGTATCTCAGTTCGGTGGCAGCGTCCCGAGCGGCCCCACTGTGCGTAGGCCCGTTCGGGACGATCACGTTGACCCGGGAGGCGCGGCGGAAGATCAGGTAGGTGATCGCGAGCAGCGCCACCCCGGAAATGAAAAAGAGGGCACTGTAAAGCAAGGTCAGGCGCAGGCGGACGGTCCGTGAGGGCAGGTGGAGCATCCGACGTGGGGTGGGGCCGGCGCCTCTATTCACGATCTCCTCCCGTGTCTGGTTGAGAGTCGATGCGGTATCCGACGCCGGCCACTGTGGCGATGACCTCCGGTTCTCCCAGGCGTTTGCGCAGGGCCGAGACCGTGATGCGGACGGCGTTGGTGAACGGATCGGCGTTCTCATCCCACGCCCGGTTCAATAGTTCCTCGGCGCTGACAACTCCGCCTTCGGCAGCAACGAGAACCTCGAGCACCGCGAACTGCTTACGGGTGAGCGCGACGTAGCGGCCGTCTCGGTAGACCTCGCGACGAAACGGATCGACACGCAGCCCTGCAATTTCTCGCACGGGTGGTCGGTTATGGCCGCGCCGGCGGTCGAGTGCTCTGAGACGAAGGACGAGCTCCTGGAGCTCGAACGGCTTGGTGAGATAGTCGTCGGCGCCAAGCTCGAACCCCGAGGTCTTGTCGTCGAGACGATCGGCGGCGGTCAGCATGAGGATCGGCATGCCGCTGCCCGAGGCGACGATCCGTTTGGCGATCTCATCGCCAGACGGCCCCGGAATGTCCCGGTCGAGGACGGCGATGTCGTAGGCGTTGACGCTCAGCAGCTCGAGGGCCGCGTCACCGTCACTGGCGATATCTGTGGCAATGGCCTCCAGGCGCAGCCCATCGCGGATGGCGTCCGCCATGAGGGGCTCGTCCTCGACGACCAGCACGCGCACGCTTCGATGCTACGAGCTGGAACATATCGCCGGCGTATCGAAAAAGCGATACGTGCTGGCAACACCCGGCTGCCTTGAATGGCGGCGTGACCTCCAGGCGACGAGGACTGACTTCGGCGCGCCGCTCTCGATCGACCGTGTGCGGCCGACGCCGCTGCGGCGAGATTGGCGCGGGACTCGCCGTCCTCCTCGCCCACCCGGCGTTCGCACGCAGCTCGCGGTCTCGCCCCGGCACAGCCTTGACGTCGACGCAGCCAACCACCACCCGCAGGAGAACGAATGCATAGAAAACGATGGCCGCTGGCCGCCGCTCTTGCCCTGATCGCAATGGCCGTCATGATCAGCGCGTGCGGTTCGAGCGCGCCCGCCGGCACCAGCACGGGCAGCAGCGCTGCCGACAACACCGCCGCCGCCACTCAGAAGGCGGTGAGGTTCGCCGAGTGCATGCGCAGTAACAGGGTCAGAGACTTCCCAGACCCGGGCGCATCGGGCGAGTTCACCATCGACGGGATCGCGAACGGCTCGTCGGTGGACACGAGCACCCCGGCGTTCACGCAGGCCATAAGCGCGTGTAAGGCCCTGGAGCCAGCGGGGTTCATGGGCAGCCCGCGGAGCCCCCAGCAGATGCAGGCTGCCCGCGAGTTCGCGCAGTGCATCCGCGCCAACGGTGTGCCGGACTTCCCGGACCCCACCAATGGTCAGCCTCTCGTCGACACGAATCAAATCCCATCCGTCGCAGAGCCCGGTGGGATGAGCATTCTCAAGGCCGCGATGCAGAAGTGCAGCGATGACGCGGCGGCAGCGGGGGTCGAGCGATGAGGCGAAAGACGTGGGCGCTGGGCGCAGCGGCCGTCCTGGCTGCCGTAACCGCCACCGGCGCTGTGGTCGTCATGTCCGGTGCGAAGCAACAGGCCTCGGCCGCGCAGCAGCCGCCGGTGAACACCGTGAAGGTGGAACGGCGGGCGCTCGCCGCCATGGTGTCCGAGGCGGGGACTCTCACCTATCGCGCGCAATCGGACGGGTCACCGTACTCCGTGATCAGCCAGGTCCGCGGGATATACACCGAGCTGCCCTTGGCCGGGCAGGTTGTCTCGCGGGGGCAAGTGCTCTACCGGGTCAACGATCGCCCGGTGGTGTTGCTGTATGGCTCAACACCTGCCTATCGGACCCTGTCAGCCGGAGCGGGCGGCCCCGACGTAGCCGAGCTCAACGCGGATCTGGTCGCGCTCGGCTATGCCACCCGAGCTCAGCTCAGCCCAAAGTCCACCTTCTTCGGGCCGGCCACCATCACCGCCGTGCAAAAGCTCCAGGCCACCGTGGGGGCGACACAGAACGGCACGCTGACTCTCGGCCAGGAGGTGTTCGAGCCCTCCGCGGTGCGGGTGACGAGCGTGCCGGCGCAGCTCGGGGGCAGCACCCAGCCAGGTGAGATCGTGGTGCAGGGTACCTCGACCGCCCGCCAGGTGCAGGTGGCGCTGAGCGCCTCAGAGCAGACCACGATGGCGATCGGGGACAAGGTGAGCATCACCCTGCCCAGCAACCGGACCACGCCAGGGGTCGTCTCCTCGGTCGGGGCCGTCGCCACCTGCCCATCGAGCTCAGGGTCGGGCGGGTCGGGGTCCAGCTCCGCCGCGCCGGAAACGGACACCTGCTCGTCAAACGGCTCGGAGAGCAGCATGCCGACCATCACCGTGGGCGTCACCCCCTCTGACCCTGCCGCGACTGGCACGTGGGATCAGGCCCCGGTGCAGGTCGGAATCACCACCGCCAGCGTGTCGAACGCCCTAGTGGTGCCAGTGACCGCGCTGCTGGCCCAGTCCAGCGGGGGCTATGCCGTCGAAGTCGTCGCCGCAGGCGCGCGCAACCATCTCGTGCCGGTCTCGCTCGGACTGTTCGACGACGCCTCAGGGCTAGTGCAGGTCACCGCCCAGGCTCTGGCGGCCGGCCAAGAAGTGGTGGTCGCCACCACATGACCTCCACTTCGCCACCCACGCCAAGCAGCAGTGCGGTCACGGCCGGGGACGGCTTCGCGACCGCAGAGGTGCCTGTACTCGATGTGGACAACGTCACCAAGAGCTACCCCGGCGAGCCGCCCGTCCGCGCCCTGCGCGAGGTGAACCTCGCCATTGGCCAGGGGGAGCTCGTCGGGATCGTAGGCCCCTCGGGGTCCGGCAAGACCACGCTGCTGCAACTGATGGGCACCCTCGACCGGCCCACCAGCGGCCGGGTGCGGATCACCGGCCTCGACGTGGCAACGATGGCCGACGAGGACGTCGCCTACCTGCGGGCCACCCGGATCGGTTTCGTCTTTCAGCAGTTCTTCCTGGCCGAGCACGCGACGGTGTTGGACAACGTCGCCGACGGGCTCCTCTACACCGGTACCCCCCTCGACCAGCGTCGCCAGCGCGCCGTCGAGGCCCTAGAGCTGGTCGGCCTGAGCGAGCGCCCCAAGGCCCGTCCCACCCAGCTCTCCGGCGGCCAACGCCAGCGGGTCGCGATCGCCCGAGCCCTGGTCGGCCAGCCCGCGATCGTGCTCGCTGACGAGCCGACCGGAAACCTCGACCAGGCGACCGGCGAGTCCATCCTGGTCTTGATCGACCAGCTCCACCAGGCCGGCTCGACCATCGTGGTCATCACCCACGACCGCGCCATCGCCGAGCGGATGCGCCGCAGGGTCGAGATCCTCGACGGCCAGATCGTCGCCGACAGCGAGCCCGCCTCCGGCACTGACCCCCGCCTCCGAGGCGAGGAGCCGTCGTGAGCTCCACCGCCACACTGACCCGGAGACGGCTATCGCTCGCCGACCTGACCCGGCTCTCCACCGTCGGGTTGCGCACCCGCAGGCTGCGGGCCGGGCTGTCCGCGCTCGGCATCGCCATCGGTGTGGCAGCCATCGTCGCCGTGCTCGGCCTGTCGGCCTCTTCCCAGGCTGGCCTGCTCAACGAGATAAACCAGCTCGGCACCAACCTGCTGACCGTCAGCAACGGGCAGAGCCTCACCGGCGGCGCCGTCGAGCTGCCGACCACGGCACCGGGCATGATCGGCCGTATCCGCGGTGTGCAGAGGGTGCAGAGCACCGGGGCGGTCAGCGGCGCCAACGCCTTCCGCACCCCCTACATTCCCGCGGTCGAGACCAACGGCCTGGCCGTCCAAGCCGCATCCCTCGACCTCCTTCCGGTACTCGCCACCACTGTCGCCAAAGGCCACTACCTCAACGGCGCCACCGCTCAAGAGCCTGTCGCCGTCCTCGGAGCCGCCACCGCCCAACTGCTCGGGATCGACCGCATCGACCCCGCCGAGCGGATCTGGGTGGGCGGCCAATGGTTCTACGTGGCCGGCATCCTCAAACCGGCCGTGCTCGCCTCCGCCATCGACACCTCCGTCTTGGTCGGCTACCCCGCAGCACAGAAGTACCTGAACTTCGACGGGCATCCCTCCACCATCTACCTCCGCGCCGAAACCGACCGAGTCAACGCGGTCGACAACCTTCTCGCCGCCACCGCCAACCCGGAGAGCCCCAGCGAGGTCAACGTCAGCCAGCCATCCGACGCCCTCGTCGCCCAAGCCGACGCCAAGAGCGCCCTCGACGGCCTGTTCCTAGGCCTCGGCGCCGTCGCCCTCCTGGTAGGCGCGGTCGGGGTCGCGAACATAATGATCATCAGCGTCTTGGAGCGCCGCTCCGAGATCGGCCTCAGACGGGCGCTCGGCGCGACGCGCGGACAAATACGCGCACAATTCCTTTCGGAGGCAATCCTGCTCGCCGCGCTCGGCGGCGCCGTCGGGGTTGCCCTCGGCGCTACGTCCACCGCCGTCTACGCCCACACCAAACACTGGGCCACCGTTATTCCCACCGAAGCCTGGGTCGGCGGTATCGCCGCGTCCCTCATCATCGGTGCGGTCGCCGGACTCATCCCCGCCCTACGAGCCGCACGCCTCTCACCCACCCAAGCTTTGTGGTCCGTCTAGCGCCACTGACCACGACTCCTCGATTCGGTGGGCGAAGCCCCCGCTATGACCGCCCAAAGCCCACTCCACGCCACCCCCGGTAACCGTCCCAGGATCGAACGCCGGGCCCGCGTCCTTCCAGAGGCGCACCGGGGGTGCCGGCTCGCAGGCCGGCACCCCCGCAGAACGCGCCCAGCTGACTGAGCCGCTTAGCGGACGCCCCAGGTAGCGGGCAGAACCGCTACACCGCCGTAGCGAACGCCGAAGCGTGGCGGAGCGATTGTGCTGAAGCGCTCGAAGCCGGGCTTGGTGGCGCCGAGCTGATCGGTGATCGCAACCACCCGGTTGGGGTCACCGCCCTGGTCACCGCTGCCGCTCACCGTGGATGTCGTGGCGTAGATGGTCACGGTGCCGAAACCGTCGACGTGTCCGCTGATGTTGCGCAGACCGTCTGTGGCCGGAGCCCATGGCAGGCCGGAGCCGCCTTCGGCGGTGTTGTCGCCGGTCGGGTAGCCCGCAACGGTGTACGGCTGACCGAGGTTCAGGCCGTTCTGCAGCGTGTAGGCCAGCTGCCACTGCTGGGTGGTCTGGTTGAAGACCCACTTCTGCAGGCCGGCGGTCGTAGACGCGGCAGCATCGGCGTAGGGGCTGGTCGGATCGGCGGAAGCCGGATCATCGCCGAATGCGCCTGAGCCCTCGTCGGCCAGGTACAGCGTGTCCTTGTTGGCGAACCAGATGCCGAACGGGAATGTGTCGTTCTGGTCGAAGGCAGCCGGAACCTCGTTGAAGCCGTTCAGGATGCACATTTGGTACGTGACGCCGGGACTCGGAAGCGCAGCACCTGGCTGGGGCAGGCCGACCGGCACATCCACGTTCACCGAGGAAGCGACGCCGCCCTCAGTGCCGGTGGCGGTGAAGCTCTGCGTCGGGCAGGCGTACGCGGGGTCAGTGCTGCCAACAGGGTCATCGGTGTTGATGAAGTACAGCGTGTCGGCGCCGTTTGAGCCGGAGCCCTTGGTGTAGTACACCACGTTGTTGTAGACCGTCAGGCCACGGAAGTTCGTGTCCTTGCCGGCCTTGTCGCTCGGGGAGAAGCTCAGGGCTCCCGCCAGGGTGGCCGGCGGCGTGAGCGGGCTCTGCGCGCTCTGCGGCTGGAACGACTCGGGGTAGCTCTGCGCGCCCGTGTCCTCGCCAAGGCTGCTGAAGACATCCCCGGCCAGAGTCGCCAGGGCAGGGCTCGTCACCTTGTTCGAGTCGCCGTTATTGTCGTTGCCGGCCGCCAGAAACTCATTGTCCGCGGAGTCGAGCAGAACCGCGCGCTCGTTGTCACCTGAGTAGGAGTTGGTGTCGGTAAACGTCCAACTGCCGTTGCTCGACAGGTCGCCCGCGACGCGGTAGTAACCACCCGCCGTGTAGGTGCTGTTCTCGCCAGCGACGTCCGGGTTGGTGAAGTCGAACACGCCGGGGGTGTTTGAGTTCGATGCGTCCACGCTGCCGTTCGGAGCGCCGTAGCCGGAGAAGCTGAGGCTCTGGCCGTTGGTGGCGACGTTCACCGCCAGCTCCGACTTGGACTCGAAGCTCGTGACCATCTGGTTGGTCGGGACCTGGACACCTCCGAGCGGAATGCCACCCAGGCTCACGTTCCACAGGTCGATCGGGGTGTCGACGCCGAAGCTGCCGTCGGAGGAGGCGTTGTTGAACACCTCGGGGTACTGGCCGCCGATCACCGCCTGCGCGAAGGTGTCGGGTACCCAATCGCTGAGGGTCGCGGTCTTGCTTGTCTCGAGCGCCTTCGCCTCAGGGCCTCCGACGAACGTGTCGACGAACGGTAGGTTCTGCTTGGTGGTGAGGTTGATGCCGTCGCCCGGGAAAACCGTCCCGGAAATCACGAGGCTGTTGGGCTGCAGGCCGGACCGGTGAAGATCGAAACCGCCGAAGCCCGGGAGCGCATGTGCGCCCGCGGCGGGCGCGACTGCAAGCGCTGCTAGGGCAGTCGCGGCCAGGGCGCTTCCCTGCACAGCCCGGGCACGTAAGCGCGCCCCTCGGTCATCCTTGCTGGTAGCCACTATCTATCTCCTTTAGGGAAGGGGTTGATCTGCCCGAAGCTATGCACGCCAGCCGGACCAGATGTGAACAAAATGTCACCAGACTGTGATGGACCAGTCGAGTAAGCGCGAGCATGGCATCAACGTTGGGGCGCCGACGGTGACGGCTGATAAATCTGCACGCACCGATGTCCGCGCAAAGCAGGGCGTTGATTGACTCGGGCGAGGTTCGCGCCGCTGCGCGAAAGCGGATGTCAGGAGGTGCTTCTAGTGCCTGAAGAATCCTGGCGCACCACCCTGGGGATCACGCTCGAGGGCGTGGCGCGGGGCGCGGGTGGTTCCTCGGGGGTGGCGGGGGTGGCGGTCGTCGTGGTGGTGCGGTGCCCGCGAGCGCCGCCTCAACCCTCGGGAGCGCGCGCGCGAGGGCCTCGGCCTCGGGGTGCGGAAGGTCGCTGAGGAGTGTGCTGAGCCGACGGCGGAGCAGCGCTGCGGCCGAGCGAGAGCAGCGCTGACCGTCGGCGGAGAGGGCTAGCGCCTGGCGGCGCCGGTCTGCGGCTAGCGGCTCGCGCTCGATCAGGCCCGCCGCGGCGAGGCCTGCGAGCAGCTGGGAGACCGCGGGACCCGATACCCCCGCCTGCCGCGCGAGCTCGGTGGTGGAGACACCCTCGGTGGCGATCGCGTGTAGGGCCAGGTATTGGGGCACGGTCAGCGGCGGATCGTGGCCGGCAAGCAGCCGTTCGATCCAGCGGGTCGCGAGAGGCGCGACCGTCGAGAGGGCCTCGGCGGCGTCGGTTTGGCTGTGGCGTGCCCGGGGCAATAGATAAGGGACCTAAAGTACTAACCTTGCTTATCTGCCAGAGTATCGCGGACCCATGACACCGAGAGGCTTGGATGGCCTGTGAGTAGCCTCGTGACACGCCTGGGGCCGTTTGGCGTGTTTCTCCTCATGGTCCCGGAGAGCGCGTGCATTCCGGTCCCTAGCGAGATCACGCTGCTGGCGGCGGGATTCGCCGTCCACCAAGGGTGGATGCCGTTCTCGACGGCACTCGCCGCCGCGACCGCGGGCAACCTCGTGGGATCGCTGATCGCCTATGGAGTCGGCCGGCTCACATCCGGGACCGCCGCGGCGGGCTCGCTCGACCGAGGCCTCGCTCGCTGCGACGAGCTCTTCGCCCGGCACGGCATCCGCGCGGTATTCCTTGCGCGATTGATGCCGCTCGCGCGTACGTTCGTCTCGCTGCCCGCGGGCCATGCCCGCGTCGCCGTCGCGCCGTTTGTCTTCATGACCACCGTGGGTTGCGTGCTGTGGGCGAGCGGGTTCCTCCTGCTTGGGATGCTGCTGGGCGGGCGATGGACGGCGCTCAGCGGTTCTCTCGGCGACGCGCTGCTGGTACTCGGACTTGTCGTGCTCGTCGCTGCGCTGCGTCGCCGCAGGGGCGATCGCCGGTAGAAGGCGCTCGCGCGCGACCAGCCCCCGGCCGGCGGAGGCTCCCAAGTCGCGCAGGTATTTCGACGATGACGTTGTGGGGAAGCGCCCGACACACAGCCGACCGGCGGCGGCGTCCGTGGCCGCGACGCGGTCCTCGAGCGGTAGGCTGAAACGATGAGCAGGCAGGCAGGCGTCGTGCTTTACGTGCTCGCGATGGTAGCCGTCGTGGTCGGCGTGGACGTCTTGTTCTTCAGGCATCGGTTCTGGGAGCGCCTGATGGTGAACGTCGGCATCGTCCTGGTGTTCGCGGCGTTCGGCCTGAGGTTCCTGAAGCGAGCATGAGCAGGAGGCCCGATGAACGCGCCCAACCACAACACCGGCGCGAAGCGTCTGCGCGAGTGGTGGGCATCTCCACCGCGATCCGGCTTGCAACGCCTGATCATCCCATGGGAGTACCGCCACCTCCGCGTCTTTGGGGTCATGCGTATTGCCGGTGGCATCGTCGCGGCCGGGATCGGCGCATTCATACTCTCCTACGGCGCTTACGGATGGGCAGCCTTCTTCCTGGTGCTTGGGACGGCCGATCTCGCGGTCGGCTACTGGGAGATCACCATCGCTCGCTCCGCAACTGCCCGAGCCTGAGCCCGCGCGCGGCGACATCGGCGCGATTGATCCTCCCGGAGCGGTTGATGTAGCTACCGGCGGCACCATCTAGCGCGTCGTCGCCTCCCTGGGCCCCGTGACTCCCGCTCCGCCCGTCAGACTGCGCGGAGGATGGCGTCGGTATCTGCTCAGCCAAACGTTCCGGGTCGCGGGATCGTCGCGAGCTACAGCCCGCGCTTCTGGATGCTCGTGGTGCTGATCGGAGTGGCGGCCGGTCTCGGTGCAGTAGCGCTAATCGGGCTCCTGCACGCCGTTCAGCATCTGGCGTGGTCGTATGAGACGGGCCATTTCCTTGAAGGCGCTGAACGCGCCTCGGATGCTCGCAGGGTGCTCGTGCTGGCCTGTGGTGGCGTGATCGCGGGCGTCGCCGCCCTCGGCCTTGCGCGGCTGGGTGGAGGAGGCGAGGTCTCAGAGGGGCTCTGGCTGCGTGCTGGACACATGCCGCTCGTGGGCAGTTTCGCGCGCGCAGTGGACTCGATCGTGATCGTCGGACTCGGAGCGTCCCTCGGCCGCGAGGCGGCCCCCCAACAGGTTGGCGCGGCGGTCGCGAGCGCCTTGAGTGACTGGGCGCGGCTACCGGTCTGGCAGCGCCGCCTGCTGGTGGCGTCGGGAGCGGGCGCCGGCATGGCGGCGGTGTACAACGTCCCGCTTGGTGGTGCGCTGTTCGCGCTCGAGGTGCTGCTCGGCACGCTCAGCTTGCCGCTGGTGCTCCCGGCGCTCGCGACCAGCTTGATCGCCACCGCGGTCTCCTGGGTGGCACTGTCCTCGCGGCCCACCTACCTTGTCCCTAGCTACAACGTGCATTCCTCGCAGATCGTCTGGGCGCTCGTGATCGGGCCGATCGCAGGACTCGCCTCGGTGGTGTACATCCGCCTGATCAGAAGCGCGCATGCGCTTCGCCCCGCCGGCTGGCTCAGGGTCGCGGCACCGATAGCGGTATTCACTGCGCTGGGGGTGGTGGCGATCGCCTATCCGCAGGTCCTCGGCAACGGCAAGGGCGTTGTGCAACTCGCGCTGGTGGGCCGCCTTGCGGTCGGCGTGATGGCGGTTCTGATCGTGCTGAAGCCTCTCGCGACGGCGGCGTGCCTGGGCAGCGGCGCGCCCGGGGGCCTGTTCACGCCCACGCTGATGCTCGGCACGGTACTGGGCGGGGCGCTGGGTGACGGCTGGTTGCAGATCTGGCCGGGTACGCCGCTCGGGAGCTACGCGGTGATCGGTGGTGCCGCGGTTCTCGCCGCGAGCATGCAGGCTCCCCTGGCAGCGATCGTCCTGCTACTCGAGCTGACCCATAAGGTTGACGGCCTGATGGTGCCGATGCTCCTGGCAGTCGTGGAGGCGACGGTCCTCTCCCGACTGCTACGCGCACACTCGATCTACTCGGCCCGGCTCCCCGGCACCTCGGTGGATGCTCACGAGCCGAGCTACGGGGACAGCGACGGGACCGTCGCGGCCGAGGGAGCCACGCTCCCCGGGGACATCCTGCCGCAGTAGCGGCAGTCCAGGCGCGACTGAGAACTCACCTCCTCCACCCAGCCGAGCAAGGCCTTGGGCGACGCGCGGCCTTGGGCGACGCGCGGCCTTGGTCTAAGCCTGGCGCGGTTCGGGTCTGCGGCGGCTTCGAGATGCGCTCCAGAGGCGCCCGATCGCATAGGAGACGGCGCTGGCGCTGCCGACGAAGAACCCGACGGGGTAGTTGGTCTGATAGGAGGCGCCGATCGCGAACCATACGATCAGCAGCGCGAATGCCACCGACAGGGCCATCGCGAGCGGGGGCCGGTCGGTGAATGATCGAGCGGCTGCGGGGGCACCGATCATCAGGCTGAAGATGAGCAGCGTCCCGACGACCGGCACGGTCATGGCTGTGGCCAGTGCGAGGACGATCAGGAAGCAGATCTCCATCCGAAAGCTGCTCACGCCGCGAGCCTCTCCGACCTCCGGCAGCACAGAGGAGAGCATCAGCGGCCGGTACAGAAAGGCGATCGCGAGGACGCACAGGAGGCCGAGGATCGCGGTTGGGGCTATGTCGTTGCTCGAGATGCCGAGGACCTCTCCGAACAGGAGCGAGTAGACGGCGGGTGCGTACTCTTCGCTGAAGCTGAGGAACAGTGCGCCAAGGCCCAACATCATCACGAGCGTCAGAGCGGTCGCGACGTCGTGGCGTCCCCTGCGGCCGAGCAGGCCGATCCCAAGTGCTCCGGCAAGGGAGAAGACGCCAAGGCCGAGCAGCGTGCTGACCCCGATCAGGCTCGCGCCGGCGGCCCCTGCGAAGGCCCCGTTCGGGAGCGCGTGGGCCGCGAACGCCGAGCCGCGCAGCACCGTGAAGAAGCCGACGATCCCGGCGACGACCGCGACGATGCTCGCGACCTCCCAGGCGTTGACCATAAACCCAGAGAACATGACTGGCGTCTCTACTGGCTCTCGGGCACGGCGATCGTTGCCGGCGTCGGGCGAGGATCCTCAGAATGGCGTCGGGTTCGTCGCTCGGGCAGCCCGGAGAGGAGGTAGACGAGGAGGACGATGCTCACGACAAAGAAGCTCACCGGCCACCCGTGTCCTGAGGGAGGCCATTCGTAGCTGTCGTAGGCGAGCATCACCCCCAGCCACATCGCCCCGATCCCGATCCCGGCCGCGGCGAGCATCGCCAGCAGCGGACGCTTTGTGAGCCGCAGAGCGCTCGCTGCCGGGCCGATGAGCAGCGCCGTCCCGAGAATCGAACCTATCGTGATCGCGGAAAGCGCGGCGGCGAGTGCGAGTGCGAGCAGGTAGAGCGCCCCAACGAGCCGGACGTGGATTCCGCGGGCGGCTGCCATCTCGGGGCTCACCGTGGCTAGCAGCAGCGGACGGTAGAGCGCGAGGATCAGGCCGAGCACGAGCACACTCAGAAGCAGTATCAGCGGGACCGTCGAGCTCGCAATCGCGAACGCCGACCCGAACAGGATCGTTACCGTCGCGCCCGTGGTGCTCTGCTCAGTCGTCGCGAGGTAGAGGAAGAGCGCGGCCAGTCCGATAGACGCGCCGAGCACGATCCCGGTGGCGAGGTCCCGTCCGCGGGTGCGCTGGACACCGATCATCTCCATAGCCGTGGCGGCGACGAGGTTGCCCACGACGAATCCCCACAGCGGCCCAACCCCGACTAGGAATGCTCCGGAGCCTCCTGTCGTGCCGATGTCACCGAATGCCTCGCCTGCGAATGACTGCCCCCGCATGACCGTGAAGACCCCGACGACTCCCGTTGCGATCGCGGCGATCGCTCCGACGCCGAGCGCGATGTGAACCGCTTCGCTTTCAAAGAACCCAGGGGCGAAAACCGGACTTAGGAGATGACTCACGAGACCTCCTCGGTGGTTGGGAAGGCGACCTCGTGCCCGGCGAGATCCGCTGCCTCACCGGCGCCCGCGACGATCAGCACGCGCCCGTGGACGTTCAGGACGTCGACGTGGTGGCCGTACAGCCTGCTGAGGACGTCCGCACGGACGACCTCATCGGTCGTGCCGCTCACGGCGCGTCCTGCGGCCAGGTAGACGATCCGGTCCATCACCCCGAGCAGAGGGTTGATCTCGTGCGCTGAGATCAACACGGCGATGTCCTGCTCACGGGCGATCCGGGCGAGTAGCGCCACGACCTCGTGGGCGCTGCGCAGGTCGAGGTTCGCCAACGGCTCGTCCAGGAGCAGCAATCGGGGGCGTGCGATCAGGGCGTGGGCGATCAGGATTCGCTGCTGCTCTCCCCCCGAGAGTCTGCCGACGCGGGTATCGGCGAAGCCGCCGGCGTCGACCGCCGCCAGCATCTCATCGACCAGCGCGCGGCGTGCGCGGGACGGGCGCGGCACGCCGAGGCGGTTGGCGTCCAGGCCGAGTGCGACGAGGTCCCGCGCCCGCAGCGGCAGGTCCGGGTCCAGCTGGAACTTCTGGGGGACGAAGCCGATCAGTTGGCTTCCTCGTGCTCGGGAGCGTCCCGCGATCAGGACGTCCCCCGCGCTCGCCGACTGCAGCCCGAGGATCACCCGGAACAGGGTCGTCTTGCCCGCCCCGTTTGATCCGATCAGCCCCGTGAACTCTCCGGGCGCAATGCTGAAGCTCACCTCATCGAGGATCTTGCGGCCGGAAAGCCACACCTCGACGTTCTGCACCTCGAGGATGTTCTCGCTCACTGAGGCGCGTGCAGAGTTCACAGCTTTTCTGTCGAGACGTTTTCAGAGACCGCCTTTTCCAGGGCCTTGACCTCAGCCTGCATCCACGACTGGTAGTCATAGCCGGGGGTTGGCATCGTCTCGTATACCCCGACCACGGGAATCCCCGCGCTCTTCGCGGCCTTGACGAACGATTCGGTGAGTGAGTCAGTGACCTGCTGGTTGTGCACGAATATCTTGACCTTGTGCCCGGAGAACAGACCGTTCTCAAGACTCACGTTCTGCGGCGCCGGGTCGGTGCCGTTCATGATGTCCGCCTGCATGCTGAACGGCGTCAGGTTCTTGATCCCGGCGGCTTCGAGCATGTAGTCCGCGACCGGCTCCGTCGTCGCGACCGTGGTATTCGGATGGCGCTTGCTGAATTCCCTCAGCGCCGTGTACCACGGCTGCAGCGATGCTTCGAACCTCTTGGCGTTTTCCTGGAAGTACGGCGCGTGAGCGGGGTCAAGAGCCGATAGGTCGCTGACCAGCGCCTTGGCCACCGCCGGCATCGTTTCGGGTTTGTACCAGAGGTGCGGGTTGAGAGTCGATTCCGGCAGGCCGAGCAGCTTCTGGACGTTGATGACCTTCCGCAAAGAGTCGGGTGAGGCCGACGCGATCTTTTCCATGAAGGTGTCATAGCCCACACCGTTTTCGATCAGCATCTTCGCTCCGGCGACAGCCCGGGCGGTGCTTGCGCTCGCCTCATAGGTGTGCGGGTCGGTGTTCGGGTTGCTCTCGATCGCGGTGACCTTCACGTATTTGCCGCCGATCTGTTCCAGCACGTTCGCGTACTCGTTCTCCGCTGCGACCGCCGTGATCGGAGAGGTCGAAGAGCCCCCGCCCGAGGACGCTGGGGCGGAGGAGCTTGCCCCACTGGAGCTACTGCCGCATCCGGCGAGCATGAGCGCGAGTAGCAGCACAGCCCCAGGCACGACGAGCTGGGCAGGACGGGGCGCGGTGCGGCGTGAAGCGATCTTCATAGGCAACCTCGATCAGAAGGTGGACACAACTCGCGGCACCTCACCGGGCCGGCGGCAGGAGACCATAACATAGTATTGAGTCTGGGTCTTTTTCTTGTAATGACCATGGCGAGCGCACGCTACAGGCACTCGTCTGGATGAGCCAACGAGAGCGGCCACGCACCCCATCCGCACCGTGCGTGGCGTCCAGCAGCCGCGCTCGCCGCAACGCCACGATGCGTCAGCGTGACCGTTGGCCGACGAAGCGACTAGGTCTGGCAGGCTGCGCAGTCGCCACGAAGGATGACCTCGTGGTCGTGCGTGTCGAACCCGAGGCGACGCGAGAGCCGGTCAATGGAGCGCTCCAGATCACCGTCATCGAAGGGCACCAGGCTCCCGCAGGAATCGCACAGCAGATGGTGATGATGAGCGCCGGCAGGATCGACCAGCTCATAGCGGGTCATGCCGCCGCCCAGATCCAGGCGCGCGACGAGCCCCCGCTCCTGCAGAAGCTCCAGGATCCGATAGATGCTCGCGCGAGCCACGCGACGGTCACCTTCGCGGAGGCGATCTTCGATGTCCAGGGCACTGAGCGCGCATGACTGGCTCGCAAGGAGGTCGATCATCGCGTCGCGGGCGCCGCCTTTACGATGTCCCGCCTGATCGAGCACAGTACGGGCGTGCCCAGCCCACTCCGAGCCACCGATAGCCGACATGTACCTCGATTCTAGCGGCCAAGCAGATAGTGGGACTCCTTCTTGCTTTCAAGGGCCGCCCGATCCAGGAAGGCTCATTCTCCCCATGTCATAGCGGCAGCCCGACACCGAGGGGATCTCACTGCTGCTGCGGGCGAGGACGAGCAGTATCGGGCAGGCCCGTCCAGACGCCTCCTTCCCGGAGCGAAGCAGTCGTGATCGTGTTGTGGCTCGCGTAGTCGCGGGAACGCGACGCCTATCGAGGCACATAGCCACCGGTCCCATGACCTTTAGGCCATCGACGCACCCTCTCTCGATTGAAGCGGGTTGCTATCCCCCACGCACCGAGCGCCGCCCCGGCGGCCAGCGGCCCGAAGGTCGGGTAGGCGTAACGCGCGTCATAGCTGTTGCCGGCAACTGCGAGTGTCGCCGAGAAAATTGCTGTGAGCGTGAATAGGATCGCGCCCCACCGCTGACGACCCGTCAGCAGCGGCGCACCGGTGATCGCCACCAGCAAAAGCACGATGAGAAGGGCACCTTGGACGCGGGTGTGCTCCTCATAGAACACGAGTGGGAGGATGGAGCCCGACTGTCTCGTGTAGGCCTGATAATGGGGATAGTAGCCTGCAATGACTCCGGGCCGTCCAGTGGCGGTGAGCAGTTCTTCTCTTAGCGCTGTGGGTGTGTAACCTTCGCCGGGTCGATCGGTGATGTAGAAGGGCAGCCCATACAGGATGGCCTTGAGGTAGGCGATCGGCTCCTGCTCGATCGCAGCGACGCTGAATCTTTTCAGAGCGGTGTTCCACCCCGCCGGATCATGGCGTGTGTAGAAGCGGATCGCTGGTGAGGCTGCGGAGTACTCAAATCCGTTTTGGCTCATACGGTGTTCGAGCGATTCCGTGGGGCACAAGAGCCGCAGGCCCTTGGGTGGTCTGAACTGCGAGCAGTCAGCGAAGGTAGCTACTCGGGCGTAGAGATTCCAGCCGTCCTCCCGCACATATCCCCAGTATCCGGTGATCAGGCCCTGCGCGGTGACGTAGGCAGAGACCATCGCGACTATCGCGAGGGCAGCCGACGTCGCGCTGCGCAGCCGGCGGCGACGCGACCCCGGAGTAGCGAGCAGTAGTAGCGGGGGCACGAGTAACGCGCTCGCAAGGCCTACGGGCTTGATCAGGAAGGAGACGCCGATTGCAACGCCCGCAAGCAGCGGCCAACGTAACCCCGGTTCGCTCAGCGCGCCGACGGCCGCGTACACGCCGACGGCCTGAGCAAATGCGAACGGGGCGTCGGCGAGCAGCGAGTGCTCGAGGAATAGTCCCGTCCCTCCGAAGAACACGATGGCTGCGGGAAGAAGTCCCAGGTACGGCGGCGCACCCGTACGCCGTACTGCCTTATAGAGCAGCACGCCTGTGGCGATCCCGAGGATGTGCTGCACGAGAATCGTGACACTCAGGTCGCCACTGAAGACGTGAATTATCCTTAGAAGGATCGGGTAGCCGGCGGGTTTTTGGTAGAAGTTGGCATATTCTGGGCTGCCGAAGAGTGCCTTCTCCGCAGAAGACACGTAAAGACTGGAATCTGGGAACCCCAGGAATGCCTGGCTGTACCCGACAATCAGCCAAGCGCGCACGGCAACCGCGCCGGTAGTCAAGACCGTCATACCGACGACTGCCACTCTTTGGCTGCGATCGAGGCCGTGCCAACGTCGACTGAGGTAGGCGCCAGCGCGGTTGATGGGCGCGCTGGGGACCAACAAACCCATGTGGACCCCCCTCTCGTCCGGCACCAGGTCCAACATGGTAGCCCGGCTTCTGTGCACGGCGTGAGAGACTCCCGGGAGCTAGCCTGGACTAACCCCGGGTTGTAGTGACAGCTCGGTAGATCAGCGAGAGCTTTGTTGTGGACGACCCCGGCCAGCTGGCCGGGGTCGTCCGCGCTTGTGCTCAGGCTCCCCTCTGTCCGGCAAGACGAAGGGAAGGAGCAGTTGCGTGTCCCATGATGACGTGCTGTTCGGCTACCGCCTGCGGCTCTTCACGCTCGCCGAGGAGCTCGGCAACGTGTCGGAGGCCTGCCGGCGAATGGGGGTCAGCCGCCAGACCTACTATCGGCTCAAGCACCAGACCCAGCGTTGGGGGATCGAGGCGCTGAGGGTCCGCGAGCGCCGCAGACCGCGCCAGCCCAACGAGATCGGCCCGCACCTGGAGCAGCGGATCGTGGCGTTCAGCCTCGCCCACCCAGGGATGGGCCCGCGGCGGATCTCGGCCGAACTGGCCAGGGAGAAGTGGGGCGGGCTGCGCATCTCAGAGCACGGCGTCTGGCGTGTGCTCTGCCGTGTCGGCCTGAACACCCGCACAAAGCGCCTGGCGCTGATCGCAAGGCACCGCGATCCCTATGAGCGTGCTCCCTGCCCGCCGCCGCCTGAGCGCCACATCGAGGCTTCTGAGCCCGGCGAGCTCGTGCAGATGGACTGCTTCTTCATCGGGCGGCTGTCGGGGAGCAAGGGTTCTGTCTGGCAGTACACGGCGATCGACGTCGCCTCGGGCTTCACCTGGGCAGAGCTTCATTCCTCAGAGCGAAACCCGCGCTCGCGCCACTGTCAAGCGCTGCTTCATCGCCTTTGCCACGAGCTTGCGCTGGCCGGCTGGAAGCTCAGGGCCGTGTCAACCGATAACGGCTCGGAGTTCGTCTCGGGGGACTTCAGGACGGCTGTGGAGAGCCACGACGCCCGCCAGCGTCGCATCAAGGCAGGCAGGCCGACGAGCAACGGCTGTGTCGAGCGCGTGCAGCTGACGCTACTCGAGGAGTGCTGGCGAGCGAGCTTTGCCCGCTCGCTGGTGCCCAAGATCACGGCGCTGCGCAGGGACCTTGAGGAGTACCTCGCCTACTACAACTTCGACCGTGCCCACACCGGGCGCCTGACCCGAGGTCGCGTCCCTGGTGACATCGTCTACGGTGCTCGCAAGATGGGAGCTGCCCGATGAGCGGCTGTCACCAGGACCTGGGAATAGGACAGGCTAGG
>CAVVMI010000008.1:0-8984 GCA_963749385.1 uncultured Solirubrobacterales bacterium | reverse complement strand
TGCTGGTTCGCAGGCTCGCGCCGGTGGCAATCATGGACTCGCGGCGATCAGGCCTACCAGCCGCAATCGAACAGGAACGTACGCCAAGGATCTTGGCCGAGTTACCATAGCTGGTCGCCGCGCGCCTCGGCGAGATCGTGGAGCCTAGTGAAGGGGAATGGCCGAGCGTGTCGATGTGTTCGTGTTGCATCCGTGAGGGTCGCTGGAGGTTGTCGTCGATGATCTGATGGCCGGTGGCGCGTATCTGGGCGATGGCGTCGTCGAGGTATTGGGCTTTGCAGCGCACCAGCGTTGAGCGCGAAGCCGAGCGCGTCCGAGCCGGTCTTCTTGGCCCTCGGGTACGGCTGCCGCAGTTCGCCCTGGTTTCCGTGAAAACCCGAGCGACGGGAGTGCCGGTCCTCGTGGCGGGTGAGCCCGGCACTGGCCTCGCGGCGGAGCGCCTCGTTGTCGATCCACGAGCGGAGGTGCAGCCGTCTGGGCGATCCGGCCGAGCTCGGCGATGGTGCGGCCGAGGCGAGTGGGGGCGTCCGCCACCGTACAGGAGCGGAGGCGCGGCCGAGCGGGGGTCAACTCGGTGAGCGATCCGACCTGAACATGCCGCTACCACGCCGCTTGCGGTGACATAGACCGTACCGCGATGCTCCGTTGAGCGCTCCGCCAGCTCGGTCAGGAGCGTGAGCTAACCCAGCGCCAGGTCGCCGACGCCGCCGACCTCAACGAGACCTGGCTTTCACAAATCGAGGCCGGGCGCACCAATCCGGCTGGGGGACGATCGCGCGCATCGCCGCCGCTCTCGACGTGACCCGGCTCCGAGCTGGCGCGTCGCGTCGAGCGCCTCGCCGATCAGCCGTCATAGGTCTCGGCCGGTCGCCGACCCGGCACGCCTGAGGCGTCCATCCTCCGCGACCGAGTGAGCTCAGGCCGCGTGTCGTTCGCCGGCACGAGCCGCGTGCACCAGACGCTCGTACTCGGCCACGTGTAGGAGTACCGCTTGAGGGCGATTGCGGAACACGATCACGAACCGTTTGGCCTGCGCGCTTCGCAGCTTCTCGAGCAGCGCACTGAAGCTGCGCGCGGCATCCCGCGCGGCCACTAACTCATCCAGGCTGAACATGCCCACGTCCCGACCTCCCGTTCATTCGCTGTGTGGCGCCGAGAGTACGCCCGGTGTCAGACAGAGCCGTCCCGCGCACTGTCCCGGGTGGCGTCCGAGGCGCTGCCTATCCTCGCGCCAACCAGACCTGCCCGCCCGGGCGATCGCAACGTGAGCGACCCCACTCTCTTTCTCAACGGATTCCGCATCGAGCTGTCGGCCGAGCGATTCCGGGCCTTCCGATGGCCACTCCCGGACACGGGCACCGTCGGCGAGCTCAGGGCGGCCCACCCGGACTGGTCGCTGTGGCGCCGAGGCGACGACGTCCTCGCCGTCCCGATCGGCGAGGACGTCGATCCCCGCGGGGAAGAGGTCGAGCTCGGCTGCCGCGAGGAGCTGGGCTTCGTCAGTTACCTGGTCAACGCGTCGCTCCCTCGCCATATCCAAGGGTATGACGCGTATCGAACCCGGCCGTACACGTTCCTCGCCCAGAAGCAAGAGCTGGTAGCCGCGACCCTGCACTCGGCCGGCGTCCAGCGCACCGAGCTGCTCGGCGGATTCGAGATCCGCCCTCGCTACACGCTCGAGGTTCGTCTGACCGAGCTGCGCAACGACCAACCGTTCCTCGGCCTGTTCGTCGACATCGGCACACGTCGCCTGGTGACGGCCGACCTCGAGGAGCTGGCCGCGGCCGGGGTCACGCTCGCCGGGCTCGACGTGATCCGGCGAGAGCGCGAACCCGGCCAGCCGATGCTGGTCGGCCGGATCGAAACGGTCAGCGACGGAATCGTCACCCTGTCTGAGTCACTGACCGGCGAGACGAACGTCGACGCGGCCGCGGTGACGCTCGAGGGATCCTCGGCGGTGTTTCGCCGTTGTCTGACGCAGCTGCTCGGTCGGCGATACGACGCCTTCGAACAGGCGCGTCGCCACGAGGAGGACCTACTGCTGACCGGCCCGGCCCGGGAGCGCCAAACCAAGGCGATGGGCGAGTTCCTGGCGCGAAACTCGCCGCTGTCGCTCGCGCCCACGCTGGGGTGCACCGTCGGCTCGCGGATCGCCATCGCCAACGCCCCCGATTACCGCACCGTAGTCCGCGCCAGCCCCGTCGAGTACTGCTTTGACGCCGCCAAGACCAAGCGCAATCAATACGCGTGGCCGGGCATCGAGGCGCACGGCCCATTCAGCCGCGAGACATTTCCCCGCAAGAGCCCTCGCATCGCGGTCGTCTTCCCGGACACCGTGCAGGGACCGGTCGAGACGTTCCTGCGCTCCCTGCGCGACGGCATCCAACCCCGCCGAGGCCGCGCCGCGTTCGGCGGCGGCTTCGCCAAGACCTACGGGCTGACCAATCCCGAGTTCGCCCTCGTCCAGGTCCCCTGGCTGCGAGCGGGCGACCGCGGAGCCGCCGCGAACTACCGCGAAGCGATCGAACGCTTCCTCGAGCAACAGGAGTCCGCGGACGCAGCGATCGTCGTAGTGCTCGACGAGCACGCCGCCCTCCCAGGCCTCGACAGCCCCTACCTCAACGCCAAGGCGCTCCTGTTGATGGCCGGGATCCCATCCCAGGAAATCCGCCTCTCCAACCTACGCCTGCCGGCCGACTCCCTGCAGTGGATCCTCCAGAACATCACCCTCGCGCTCTACGCCAAGATGGGCGGCGTCCCGTGGACCGTCGATCACGACCTGACGATCAACGACGAGATCGTGATCGGCGTCGGAACCGCCGAGGTCTCCGGGAGCCGGTTCGAGCCGCGGCAGCGCTTCGTCGGAATCACCACCGTGTTCCGCGGCGACGGCAACTACCTCCTCAACAACATCTCTCGCGAGTGCCCCTACGAGGAGTACGCCGAGATCCTGCGCAGCTCGACGCTGCAGGTGCTGCGCGAGATCCGTCAGCGCAACGGGTGGCGCCCCGGGGACACCGTCCGGATCGTGTGCCACTCGCCCAAGCCGCTGCGCAACATCCACGTGGGGGACATCGTCGGCGACTGCGTCAAGGAGCTGGCCGGCGAGCAGACGATCGAGTTCGCGTTTCTCACCGTCGGCAAGGAGCACCCCTACACGATCACCGACCGTGCGCAGCCCGGCCTGGAGGCGCGCAACACCACCGCGCGCAAGGGGCAGTACGCCCCCGAGCGCGGCACCATCGTTCAGGTCGGCCGCTACCAGCGACTGCTAGCGGTCAACGGGCCGCGATTGATCAAGCGCCCCGGCGCTCCGCTCCCCGATCCGCTGTTGGTCCGGCTGCACCCGGCGTCGGACTTTCGCGATCTCACCTACCTCACCGAGCAGGCGCTCAAGTTCAGCTCCCTGTCGTGGCGCTCGACGCTGCCGGTGCACCAGCCTGTGACCATCTACTACTCCGAGCTGATCGCCACACTGTTGGCGCGCTTCCGCGTGCTGCCCGACTGGTCGCCCGCGATGCTCAACACCAAGCTCCGCGCCAGCCGGTGGTTTCTGTGAGCACGCCGCTGGCCGGCTCCTTCGCCACGCTGCTCGGTCAGCTCGACGATCTCATCATCCGACGCGCCGCCTGGCCCTCACCGGAGACCGGCTTCGCCGCCCATGTCTACCGGCGCGTCGGGCGCGATCCACCCACGGCGGTCCAGATCGCCCTGCAAGAGGCCCTCGAGGCCTGGCAGGCGATCCCGCAGAGCCGCCTCGCCGAAGCCCCCGTGCTCGCAGCCGAGGGCTTCGCCCTGACGCTTGACCCCACTGAGCCACGCCACGAGCGGTGGGCCGACGGCGCGCTTCGCCTCACCGAACGCGACCCGTTCCCGCCCGATCGCGCCTCGTTCTTCTACCGCCCAGTCGAGCTCCTCGGCATCGTGCTCGGCGCCCAAGTCTGCGCCGAGCAGAGGCCGGAGATCTCCGAATGGCTGAACAGAGTCATGCGCGACGGCGCCGCCAAGCTCGCCGATGACATCTCGACTCGGGCGATGGCGGCGATTGCCGCCATCGCGCTCGATCTCACGCCGACCCCGCTGACCCTGGCGCCGGAGCTTGATCTGGCCGAGCTGTCCCTCCTGCACTGGGTCGCCGAGTCGGACCCGGCGAGCGCCGCCGCGCTCGGCATCGTCTCGTCGTTGGACCTCGAGCGCGATGTCCTCGCGCGCGCCGCGCTCACCCCCGTCGAGGTCCCCGACGTCGCGCGCGCCGCGGTGGCGTCGGTGGCGATCGCCACCGCCGTCGAACGGACGCTGCGCTCCGCCCACCAGGACCGCTGGCAGCTGGACCGCTCCAAGCGCGACACCATCGCCCTGCTGCACACGCTGTGTCGCCGCTTCCCCCTGTTCGCTCGCGAGCTTGCGCAGCGCCACGGCGGCCGTCCGGGCTTTGAGATCAATGACGAGTACGACGTACAGGATGCGATTCACGCGCTGCTGCGGCTGCACTTCGACGATGTCCGGCCCGAGGAGAACGTCCCCAGCTACGGCGGCAGCCGCACCCGACTCGACTTCCTGCTCAAGCGAGAGAAGACCATCATCGAGACCAAGATGACCCGCGCGGGGCTCACCCAGCGAAAGCTCGTCGAGGAGCTCACCAGCGACAAGGCGCACTACCGCCGACACCCCGACTGCGAGGTCCTCGTGTGCTTCGTGTACGACCCCGCCGGCCGCGTGGACAACCCTGCCGCGCTCGAGACCGACCTCGCCGGCCTCGAGGCTGGGCTCACCACCACCGTCGTCGTTGCCCCATCGGTCACGCCCGCGACCGCCCTCGCCTGAGCCGCGCCGCGGTCGCTCCATCACGCCGGGGTGCCCCGCCGCCCGCCGGATTGCCGCTGCGTCCGGCCCGCGGGCCCGCGGGCTCCACATGAGCTGCGTGCACACCACGAGGCCCGTGCCCGCTCCTGGACGTCGGCACCCGGCCACAGGCCCGCCCCCGGGCAACCTCAACGCGCCGTGCCCAGCTACGCCCGGCTGACGGCGACGACTGTGGTCCCCACCGGGAGCACCGACGCCGCCAGCGCCCGTGCCGTCGCCTCGTCGCGCGCGACGATCCTCGCGTCCAGCATCGGGCCGGTCAGGCCGCCGTCGAGCACGCGCAGCGAGGAGGCGCCCGAGACCTCGCCGACGCGCAACAGAGCAGCGTGGGCCGGGCCGTCAAACGCGCCGATCACCGTGACCTGCCACGACGGCAGGCTCGGATCGGCGACAAGCACCATGCCCTCGACGTCGCCGGGATCGATCGCGTTGGCGACCGTCGTGCCGTTCGCGGGGTCGAACTGGTTGACGACCAGCCGGGTCGAATCGGCCTCCTGGATCTCGACGCGAACGCCGTCGTCGCGGCGCCACGTCTGCCCCGGACGGAGTGCCACGGGCCCGATCTCGACCGCGGCGTCGATCTCCGCGATGAACTCGCGCACCAGCCTGGCCGCCTCGTCGAGATCATCGACCGCGAACTCCAGCTCGCGCGCGAGCCGAGCGTACGGCTCGGCCCAGCTTGCCGGCGCGGTCAGGGTCGGCGGCCAGTCATGCTCGGCCCGGGTACCGAAGATGTCGACGCAGGCATGGCGGATGGCCACAAGGTCGGGGTCCAGCGCGCGCAGCAGCAACAGGTCGATGAGGTCGCGGAAGCGGTCGTTCTCGCGGCCGGTCGGGAACTCCTCGGTGCAGGCGTGCAGCTTCTGCGCGATCTGATAGCGAATCGACAGGCAGCGCACCTTGTCGGGCCCGATCAGCCCGAAGTCCTCGATGCTGATCGCGTCGAGGATCTGCGACTCCTCGCCCGACCGGCCCTCGGGCGGTGAGATCTCGAGCCGCACCGTCGCCCACGAGCGCCCGTTGAATGCGACCCTGACATCAAGACGCTGCGAGCCGGTGGACCCGATCGGCTCGGCCGGGCCGCGCTCGAAGGTAAACAACGAGTAGGGCTCTGCCAGCGCGGCATCCAGCGCGGCCAGCAGCTGGCCGGGATCCCCGAGGAAGACCATGTCGAGGTCACGGGTGGCGCGCGCCCCCTGCCGCAGCCGAAGCTCCATGGCCACCCCACCCTTGACCAGAAACAGCGGCTCGTCGGGATCGGCCTGCACGCGGTCAAGCGCACCGATCATCACCATCATCGTCATCCAGCGCCGCAACCGATTGGGCGCCATCCCGGTCGCCCGGCCGTAGCTCTGCAGCAACCGCTCCAGATGTCCCACCTGGCTGGGCGTGCGCCTGGGGGGGCGATAGTCGGTCACGGCCCGAGCATCTCCTGGCGCAGCTGGGCGGCGGCGGACTGGCTCAACTTGCCCAGCCGCTCACCGTCGTCGATCGCCTGACGGATCAAAGCCGGACCGAGATGGCTGGCGTCGGCATCGCGGATCGCCTGCGCCGCGGTGACGATCGGGATCCCCTCGTAGCTGGTCACGTCGCCGGCGTCGAGATCGTGACGATGGATGACGTACTGAGCCGGTACCGCCCGCCGGGTGCGATGGCTGCGCGGCACGGTGATGTGGATCTTGGCCGGGCTCACGTCGCTCAGCCCGTGGAGCTCGAGCGCGGTCTCGTCCGACAGCACCCCCTGCACGCCGACCGGCCACAGGGTCGCCTCCATGTAGCTGTCGAGCGGGCTCACCGGCAGCGCCACCACGCGATACAGGCCGTGCCGGCGCCGTTCGAGCAGCCCGCGATCCTCCAGCACCACCAGCCGCTGCGCCGGGATGCCCGACGCCCGCGCCTGCTCCTGGGTAACAAAGCCGTAGTTGTCGGCTCCCAGCTCAAACACGGCGTCATAAACCGATCCAGGCACATTGGACAATATATCTCAAATTGAGAGATATCGTCCAGCGAGCGGACGAACTGCGGTACGACATCTCTCAAAACGAGAGATCTTGTGCGTGTTCGCAGTCGCGAAGCGTTCTAATTCTCACTACAGCTCACACGGCCGGTGAACCCCTCGCGCTCGCTCCCGCTTGGCCGCCCACGCCGGATCTCGTCTTCGAGTTCTCTCCTAAGCGGGTTCCTCGCCTCGTCCTACCCTTGTATGGCGAAGTGCGCCACCCAGCTCCCGCGGCCTGACCCGGCAACGCACCCGGCCGAGCTCGACTCAGCCCCCGATGGCACGCAGAGGCTCGACATCCCGCCCGGGCAGTTCTATGTGAGCGCAGCGCAGCTGGCGCATCGCTTCGGGGTGGGCGTCAAGTGGATCAACGAGCACAAGCTTCATCTTGGCGCGACGCCGATCTCGAACTCGGCCAACAGCAAGCTTCGCTACTACCTGCCCACGGCGGACGCATACATGCACGGCAGGACGCTCACGCCGGTCGAGAAACGGCGACGACCGCGCCCAAAACGCGGCGCGGGCGGCAACGGTCACGGATTGATCGAGTTCGTCTGAACGCGGCGCGCGTCAACGGCGGGATCGCTCAGATCTCGACGCCCGCCATCCATGCCTCGAGCATCTGTTTCTGTTTGGGATCGCGGGGGCGGGGTTGCGCGTAGACCTCGAGGGTGAGGCGGCTGCTGCGGTGCCCGATCTCATGCATCGTGGCACGCTCGTCGCGTCCGAGCCAGTACCACGAGGTCGCCGCGGTGCGCCGGAACGTGTGTGGCGTGACCCGCTCCGGGAGCGGTTCGTCCACATCGGAGCGCTCAAGGGCGGCGCGTGCGGCCTCGATCACCGGGGCGAGTAGCCGCGTACGTACGTTGTTGCGATCGCGCCGCCGGCCGGTGGAGGTCGGCCAGATCGGGGTATCCGCGCCCGCGTCGAGGAGCCGTGCGCGATGGGCCGCGAGCGCGTCTCGGGCCACCGTGGGGACCTGGATCGTTCGTCTCCCGGCGTCGGTCTTTGACTTCCTGATGGTGAGGCCGGCGGCGGAGAGGTCGCGCCAGGTGAAGGCGCAGAACTCGTGCACTCGTGGTCCGCAAAGGGCGAGCACCCAGATGGCTGCCTCGCGGCCGTTGTGCGCGTAGCGTCCTTCGCGCTCGTCCAAGAAGCACGCCGCGGCGATCAGCGCCTCGACGTGGTGCGGCCACAGCCAATTGCGGTTCGGCGCAGCTCCCCGCAGCCGCATGTCGAGGGTCGGATCGGGGATCTGCAGCCCGTGTCGGCGGTTGGCGCGGTCAACCACGCTGCACAGCGTCGACAGGCACCGGTTGATCTCCGAGTCCTTCAGCCCTCGGCTCGAGAGGCTGATCCGCCCGCGCGCGTCCGGATCGGACAGCTTGTGGCACCCGCCCCGCTGCCCGTAGCGGCGTAGCAGCACGACTTCGTCCTCGTCCAGATCGACGGTCGCGGATTTCGTGAGCCGCTCCAGATCCTGCAGCTCCTCGGCGCTCGCCTCCGCCAGCTTCTCGGCAAGGTCGGTGAGGATCGCACGTTCCCGTCGCTTACGCTCGATGAACTGAGCAACCAGCCCTGCGTCGATGTTGGACAGCGGGCGCTGGATCGTTTGCCCCGCATCCACGAACGCAAAGAACGGGAGCAGGTGCTTGACGACAGGCGAGGTCGCAGCGCTGCGCGTGTTGCGGTTCTCGCTCCTGGTCTCACGCCACTCCACCCACTCTGTGCACGCGCGCCAGACCGTCAGAGACCGCGTCGGCGCGGGATCCGCATCGGGCGCAGGGATTAGGTCCCACCACCGCTGGCGCAGCTTGGCTGCTGGCAGCAGCGTTGCGTTCAGGAAACGCTCGGCACGGGCCTTGGTCCACTCAGGCTCCCGGCCGAGCGCGTGGCGGTCGGTTCGGATCTTCGCGTAGAAGGCGCGGCGTCCATCCGCGAGCAATCGGGTCTCGAGGTGTCCGGAAAGGGGTGTTGGCATCGGCGTCGGGCTCCTTCAGTCCACGGGAACAGTCCACGGAACCCCTACAGCCGTATCGGCGGCGGCCGGTGCTGACTAAAAACTTGCTGATTTACAGGGAGAAAGGCTCTACTTCGTCGGGCAGAAAACGCGCTGGCCCTT
>CAVVMI010000007.1:0-1112866 GCA_963749385.1 uncultured Solirubrobacterales bacterium | reverse complement strand
CCCGTGTGCCGCCTTGGCTCCTCGGGCTCGTCTGCGGCTCCATGTTCGTGCTCTCCGCGGCTGAGTAGGAGGCTCTCCCGCCACAACCGAGTGTCGTCGCTCTTATGCCGCGAAGACCTGCCTATCCGATGGATCGGCTGAGTGTTCTAGGCGACCCGGTGTCGCCGACGCAGATCAGCCGTGAAGTTGGCTTTGCACTGAATCTCGACCTGCCGAAACTGCTCGATGATCCGCGCAACTCCAAGCTCATCGCGGCCGGTGGACACCGCCATGTCGTGGCGACCGGAGATTCGGGTGCTGATCGAGGGCCAGCAGTAGCGAGCCTAGCTCGTGTGCTCCGTTGAAGCCTTCGCCGCTCAGCCGATGCAGCGTGCGCATGTCCTCGGCTTGTCGGTCGGGATCGCAGCCACGCGGGGGTCCGCGTTGGTCGAAGGCTCTTGGCGGTCGCGATTGATCGTCCCAGTGTACTCCGATCCCAACGCATCGTTACGTGGCGTCGCTCGCCAAGAACCGTGACGCGGAGCGCTCTCGAAGTCGATCCATCCGACCGTCTGTCTAACCTGCATCTTGGCATCGTGTCGCTCCAATCGAGGGGCGGCCAGAGAAGCCAGAAAGGTAGGCAGTAAGCCGTGAAGCTCATCGCAGTGAACCGCTCCGGGAATCTTGGAGGCCTGATCGCTTGAGAGGATTGGGCGATGACAACCAAGGGCAAGAGGTATCCGGCTGAGGTCAGGGAGCGGGCTGTGCGGCTGGTGATGGAGCACCGGCGGGAGTATCCGAACGAATGGGCGGCGATCACCTCGATCGCGCAGAAGTGCGGGATGACGGCCGAGACGTTGCGGAAGTGGGTGCGCCAGAGCCGAAGTCGATGGTGGGCGCCGGCCAGGCGTCAGCAGCGAGGAGGCAGCGAGGATCAAGGAGCTCGAGCGTGAGAACAAGGAGCTGCGCCGGGCGAACGAGATCCTGAAGGCCGCGTCGGCTTTCTTCGCGCGGGAGCTCGACCCGCAGCCAAGGAGATGAGCCGCATGATCGACGAGCACCGCGGTGAGTTTGGGGTCGAGCCGATCTGCAGGATGCTGGGGATCGCCCCGTCGACGTATTACGCGGTCAAGGCTCGGGAGGCGACTCCCTCAGAGCGGGCCGTTCGCGACGAGGAGCTGGCCGCGCGGATCCGTGAGGTGCACGAGAAGAACCTCGGTGTCTATGGCGTGCGCAAGGTCTGGTGGCAGCTGCGCGCGAAGACGTCAAGGTCGCCCGCTGCACCGTGGAACGCCTGATGGCCCGCGAGGGCCTGAAAGGCGCTGTGCGTGGCAAGAAGCGGCGCACCACGATCCCCGACGGGCAATCGACCCGTGCCCCGGACCTCGTGGACCGTGACTTCAAAGCGCCGCGCCCCGAACCGGCTGTGGGTCTCGGACTTCACGTATGTGCCGGCCTGGTCGGGTGTGGTCTATGTCGCGTTCACGATCGACGTGTTCTCCCGGCGGATCGTCGGCTGGAAGGCCGACACCACGATGAAAACACCGCTCGTGCTCGACACGCTGGAGATGGCGCTGTGGGCCCGCGACCATCACGGCCAGCCTGTCCCTCAGGGCCTGATTGCACATTCCGACGCCGGCAGTCAATACACCAGTTTTGCCTTCACCCAGCGCCTGGTGGATGCGGGCGCTGACCCCTCGATCGGATCTATCGGCGATGGGTATGACAACGCCGTCGCTGAGTCCACGATCGGGCTCTACAAGACCGAGCTGATCAACCAGCAAGGACCATGGAAGACGATAGAGCAGGTCGAGTTCGCGACCCTTCAATGGGTCGACTGGTACAACCACCAACGACTACACGGCAGCTGCGACCGGCTAACCCCCGTCGAGTACGAGCAGACAAGAGCGAGACAGACCACTCAATAAAACCTGCCTCCACCTTTCGCGGAGCGGTTCATCCCGTGGTGTGCGTTGCTCGTCTACGTCCTCGTCCACGCCGCTTCGCACGACCTGAGCGGAGTCTGGACCGTTGTCCTCGTGGTTTGGGGAACCGCCGTCTACGGCGTTGGGGACGCGCGAAGCGAAGCCTTTTTCAAGCAAACCAAAGACCCACACAGCCGCGCAGCAGCACGGCAGCTTCAACCCGTACCCGGCCGAGTTCGCCACGGTCAGCGTCAAGATGAGCGGGCAAAACGACACGGGTCCGCTGGCCGGGCGAAATCACTTGCGGGCATAACCCATGGTAGGGTTTCGCAAGGCGCGCGTTTGGCCGCTCCGAGACGGCTCGGGTGGCGTCGGGTGGGTGGACGACGAGCGGCCCGCCGCTGCCCAAGGCACCGCTACGGGAGTGACGGATGGGCCGTCGGAGCCTTCTGTACAATCCGAACATGTGTTCGACCACGACGAGTAAGGAAGGAGCGCCATGAGTCACCACCACGAACGAGCGAAGAACATGCACACCGACCGGACCCGCGACGACGACGGGGAGCTGCGCCAGAAGAGGGGCGACACCCACATAGGCAACATAGAGCGCGAGTACGACGTGGCTCCCTCGACCACTCCGACATGCGCCTCGACACGTTGAGGGAACGGACGGGGCTGGACTCGATCGAGGATTTGGTTAGTCGCGCCCGCAAGGACCGCTTCTCGGCTCGGTGCGCTCCCCCTCGCCGGCGGCCGAGCGGGTCGCCGGCGCGCTCGGGGAGCTTGTGGCGGCCACGCTCGCCGACGACGCGGCGCGCGCAGGCGAGATTCTCGCCGACATCGGGCAGCGGCGGATCCAGTCGAGCGCGCCGGCCGCGCCCATGGCCGCGAAGGTCGCCGTCCACCGCCGCGACAGTTGGACGTCCGCTGCTGCCGCGCCAGGACGATCGCCCCGCCCGTGCTACGGCTCCTCTCGGAGATATACCCCGAGGAGTTCCCGTCCACCCCAACTGGAAAGCCGGGCAGGTTCACCCGGCCTACCTCCTCGTCTCCACGAGCCTCGACCACGTCGACCCCGGCGGTCATGGCGGCGGTGGCTGGAGCAGGCCGACCTGGTCACCGCCTGCTGGCCGTGCAGCGCCGGCAAGGCCGATCTGCGCCTGGAGGAGGTCGGATGGGCGCTCCTCAGCGAGGCGGACGTGCGCGGCGACTGGGACGGGCTCTCTGGCGCGACGGACGGGCTCTGGGAGCGCGCCGGCCGGCCAGACATGTACACCGACTGGCGCCGTGCACTGTCATCGTGACGTCATAGTAGGCCGCCGGCTCCGCCGACACCGAACTCCGCCGTGATCGTCCGACTCGGCCCCGATACTCGGCGCGTGACGACGGTTCCCAACTGGATCGCGTCCTCGGCCTTGTCGTGCCGCGGCTACGGGCCTCGCGGGCTACGTGCTCGCGGGACACAATGAGCGGGCTCGTGACGAGCGAGCGGCCGCGCGCGAGGAGATGGCGCGCCGAGCGTCAGTCAGGGAACGGCTCGAGGAGCAGAGCCACGCGTTCCAGCGCGAAACGCTGCTGGAACTCCAGGACGCGCTGCAACGCCTCGTGCGCTGCACCGCGAGGGTGATCTTCCACGACCAGAAACGTTGAAGGAGCAAGGCAAACTACCCGACTCGGCGAGGAGTTGGACGAGGAGAGCTACGAGGTTGGCGTCACGACGCGGCGCCTCCAGGAGCGGGTGCTAGACGGGGCGCTGAGGGGCTGCGGTGGATGAGTTTCGCCGGTACGTGACGGAAGTTGAGATCTCATTCGTCAGCGTGCACGACATGAAAGCCGAGGAGGGGATCTGGCACCTTGACGGTCTCCAGAGAGACCTGGTTCAGCACTACGTCGCCTCAGCGACCAGCTTGGCGCCGCCCTGCGTGTGGAGGAGTGGATGGCTGCCCGGGGAGGCGCACACAGGCCTGTTCCTCGCCGTCGTCTCGTGACGACGGATGAGCGCTTTGCGTAGGTTTTCTGAGATTTGTCGAGGTGTACATTAGGCGCCGGGCGCGTGTACAGACCCCTCCGATGACCGCCTGGGTTTGGCTCTGGGTGGTAATTAGGAACTCTCCCCCCCGCGACGAGTTATCGTTTTAAGGTCCGCAAGCCCGACGGCGTGATCAACACCAAGCGTGAGGCGCCCTAGAAGGCCCGAAAGGTGAACGCAGCCCACCGGGTCCGGCCTCCTCGTCGCCACTGCAGCCGACCGGGCTAACGGTCCCCGCTCGTGTAAGTCGGCGCCGTCGCGCGGTTCCGCGGCGAAGCGGTAGCCGATTCCGAAATGGGTGTGGATGTAGCGCCAGCCTGGAGACGCGTTCTCGAGCTTCTGGCGAAGCTTTCGCACGAAGACGTCGACCGAACGGTCACGGGCGGCCATCGTGTAGCCCCACAGGCAAGAGTGGATCTTCGTCACGCTCGAGCACCGTTCCCTCCGCTGTCGAGAGCAACTCGATCAGCTCGAACTCACGCCTGGTGAGCTGAAGGCTCTGTCCGGCGACGAACGCCTGGAAGCGGTCTGGACGGATCTCGAGCTCGCCGGTCAGCAGGGGCTTGACCTCAGCGTCGCTAAGCCCACGACGACGATGGGGGAGTCGGCCCTGCACGCGGGCGATCACCTCCTCGGGGTGACACGGCTTGGTGATCCAGTCATCAGCGCCGAGGCGAAGCCCCCGGACCCGCTGGGCCACAGAAGAGGGTCCAGTGCAGACCACGATCCCCAGCCTCCGGCAGCGCGCCGCACAGGCGCTGTAGCCATTCCCACGCTGCGGGCCCGAGAACCGCGAGGTCGACGACGAGCGCGCTGAGGCGCATCGCGGCTATCGCATCGCTTTGCACCGGGCTCGCCAGCACCCGGTGCTCCCACCGAGACCGTCGAGGCGCTTGCTAAGGACCTGGATGAAGCCGCTGTCTCGATCGAGGACTGCGATCCGCGGAGACATGCCGCCAGGCGTGCTGTGGATCGCCGCTCCGTTGGCGCCGATGTCCTCTGCCATCGCGCGGGAGTGTAGGAGACACGACCGGGCGGCGCTGATCGGCCGCGATCAAGGTCACAGGATCTGCACAGAAAGGGCGCTAGGTGCGCGGTCCACAGACTGGCCAGACGCCTCTCTGGTCCAACGCCGCGTTGTGCCCATTGGCCCGCTGGAGCCGCGCGACCGAAAATGCGAAAAGGGGGCCAGGGGGCAGGCCCCTTTTCGCGTTATGTGCGCCGGGATTGGCCCCCGGCCCTGGGGAGTCCTTAGGGGGCGGCTGTGCTCGCCCGCAGTTTGCTGGCCCGACGGTCTCCGTGTCTGACCCAATCCCTATCGGCAGACGCCACCCAGCAATCCAGCCAGCTCGCCTGACCCTGGCCGACCGTTTCATGGCTCCGGTCCACCTGGCCAAACATGCCCGCCAAACTCTGGCGCTTCCCCACAGGAAGTCCCCGGGGACTTCCCGGCGCCCGATCGCGTGCCAGCTGCGGTCAGTTTATGTCGCCCGCCAGGCCCCTGAGGATGGCTCAACGGCTAGGATTTGGCCACGCCGACGTAGCTCAGCTGGTAGAGCACCTCCATGGTAAGGAGGGGGTCTCGGGTTCGAGTCCCGACGTCGGCTTCTAGGACCGCCGAGGGTGCTAGGGTGGCCGTTGTTGGGGTGCTCCTGGGGGCACCGGTGGCGTCACGTCAGGTTCGCTACGGGCCCGCTGGTCCGCAGAAAGCCTGACTCTGCAGGACTACGACGGCTGGCTCTGACAGCTTAGCGCCTTCCATGGAAGTGCTCTACCAACTGAGCTAGCTGGGCGCTGGAGAGGCTGGACTGTAGCGCGCTTGCGGGGGTCTTGCGAGGCCCGCCTGGCCGCCTCGGCCAGCGCTCGAACAGGCGGAGCGCCGGCCGGGGCAGGGCGCGCGTCGGAGTATGCTCCCCGCAGCTCGGCGCCAGAGGGCTCCGGCGTGACGAAAGAGGGCTGGATGAGAGCCCACGGATGGCACGGACCGGCCGCGATCACAGCGCGCTTGCGATGCTCGCCGGCGTCGCGGCGCTCGCGCCGGGCGCGTCGGTCGCCGCAGCGACGCAGAGCTGCGGGTCGCACACGATCACGATCAGACGCCCTGGCGAAGACGGCGCGCCGGCCACCAAAGTCAAGTGCACCGTCAGCGACATCACGACGCAGGGCGTCAGCTGCCAGGCGGCCGACTCGTTCCTACAAGCTCTACACGTCGACGACGACCGGGGAGCCGGAAAAATACAAATGCACGATCGGCCATTTCAAAGTGCCGCCGGGGAAAGCGCCCGAGGTGTGCGCGCGATCGGGCAAAAAGATCCAGTTCGCGGGACAGGGCGGCTAGCTATGCCCTTGAGCAGCTCGCCCGGCGAGGAGAGCTGCAGGCCGCGCGCGAGGATCACGATCGTCTCCAGGCGCGGCGAGCGCTTGCAGCGCTCCAGCAGGCTGATCTCGGTGCGATGCAGGTTGCACAGCTCCGCGAGCGCCTCCTGCGAGAGACCGGCACGATCACGCTGATCGCGGAGGTTTACGGCGAACTGGCTGCGTGCTGAGTCCACGGCGCTGACTCTCGCCGAGAGCAGACGAAAGTTCCACAGACAGATGTCTCATGCGACACTGCGCCGGCCATGTCTTTCCCTCGCTCCCCGAGTTAGAAACAAAGACTGATCTTAGCGACAACCGTGTGCGGCGCCGGATGCCCGAGCTGCTAGCTGCCGGTGCGCTCGCGGTGCTTGCATCCAGGCCAGCAGCAGGGTCGGCGCTGGCCTTCTTCGAGCTCCTCGCGGGTTCGCCGGATGCGGCGCTCTCGGGTGGCCTGCTGCTTGGCATCCTCTACCAGCAGATGAACTCGTTGCGGGCCAGCGGCGTGATGTCCTTCCAGGCATCGAGCGCCGTCGCGTTGGCGATCAGCGCCATCCGCAGGTCGGCGGGCAGTTTATGCACCACCCCTCCGGGCAGTCTCTGGCCGCTCACAGGCCCATCGTAGTGAGCCGGGGCACGCCCGCTTCGACATCGGCTTGCGGCACGCGCTTCACCGGTACGGTGTCGCCGGGAGGCGCGTGCTCGCGCCCGGTGGTGCAGTGGCGGGGGCAGGATTCGAACCTGCGAAGGCAGAGCCAACGCGTTTACAGCGCGTCCCCTTTGACCGCTCGGGAACCCCGCCGGGGCGGGCGTAGTTTAGGCGTCCGGCGGCGAGATGGTCCCCTAGTGTCCCGAGTCAGACTAGGAGGCCTCGCGAAGCTGCTGTGCGTCGGGGAGCGACTGCAGCTTTTTGAGCGTCTGGCTCTCGATCTGACGCACGCGCTCGCGCGTGATCTGAAACGCGCGTCCGACCTCCTCGAGCGTTCGCGACTGTCCGCCGACGATCCCGTAGCGCATCTCGATCACCGCGCGCTCGCGGCGCGACAGCGAGGAGAGCACGCGCGCGATGCTCTCGCGGCGCAGCGCCTCGGAGGCCACGTCGAACGGCGAGGCGGCCGAGACGTCCTCGACCAGGTCGGCCAGCTCTGAGTCCTCGCCGTCGCCGACGGGGCGCTCGAGGGAGATCGGCTGCTGGGCGAGGCGCATGATGTCGCGCACCTCGCGCTGCTCGCACTGAAGCTCGGCCGCCAGCTGGGGGACCGTCGGCTCGCGGCCGAGTCGCTGCACCAGCCGTCGCTCCGCCGCGGCCAGCCGGTTCAGGCGCTCGACCATGTGCACCGGGATGCGGATCGTGCGTCCCTTGTCGGCGAGCGAGCGAATGACCGCCTGGCGAATCCACCAGCTGGCGTACGTCGAGAACCTGTGGCCGCGACGGTGATCGAACTTCTCCACCGCGCGGATCAGCCCGAGCGAGCCCTCCTGGATGAGGTCGAGCAGCGTAGGCCGCGCCCGACGTAGCCCTTGGCGATCGACACGACCAGGCGCAGGTTGGCCTCGATCATGTGTTCCTTGGCGGCGACGTCGCCGCGTTCGATGCGCTTGGCCAGCGCGATCTCCTCGTCGGCGGTGAGCAGCGGCACGCGGCCGATCGTGCGCAGGTACAGCCGCAGGGAGTCGAGGCTCGGCTCGGCCGAGAGCTCGCGCGCGGCCGGCCGTCGCTCTGCGGAGGACCGGCCGGGGGAGCGCGCGATGACTTCGCTGTGCTCCCCGCTGCGGTCGGAGCTGGAGAGCTCGTCCTCCTCGAGCCCCCGCGGGCGTACCTTCGCGATCATCGCGCCGAGGTCCTCCTCGGCTCCCCTGACGACGATCTCGCTCAGCTCCTCCTCCGGGGAGCCGACCGGTGCTGTCAACAGACCCTCAAGCTTTTCGCTCACCTTGGGACCCCCAGGATCCACCCGACGTTTAGTCGCGACGGCAGGGCCGCGCGACACCCTTGTCTACGCTGCTCCTCCTATGCGGTGCGCTGGCGGCATTGGCAGTTCCGTTGCATCGTGCGCGGCCTCCGAGCCTTCCTACCCATCTCCCACGGTTTGACTCGAAGAGCCAAGCATGAGCTCGCTGATGAGCTCAACGCGGAGTGATACCAGAATGCGCGCAAGATGTGGCGTCGCCTGGACAGGGAGACGGTTGGCAGCGCGCGGGCGCGCGCTAGGCTAGCCCTCGGTGCCGGCAGCGCAACCCGTTTCACACTCGCCTGACCGCCGCGATGTCGGCGACGACGTGCAGGCGCGCGCGCCAGGCGTGCCGCTCGGGCTCTCGCGCGTGGGCGTGACGGGCGTCGAGAAGGTCGTGCGCATCGCAGACGAGCTGTTCTTTGCGCGGCTGGAGTGCCTGGTGGACCTCAGCCGCGACCAGAAGGGCGCGCACATGTCGCGCTTTGACGA
The DNA here is from genome assembly GCA_963749385.1 of uncultured Solirubrobacterales bacterium. Lineage (GTDB taxonomy): Bacteria > Actinomycetota > Thermoleophilia > Solirubrobacterales > Solirubrobacteraceae > Palsa-744. Next base: position 1,104,134 of record CAVVMI010000007.1, on the reverse strand, counting down.
GGTCGTCAACGAGGCGATCGGCGCGGTCGTGCTCAGCGAGTCGCCCTTTCGCGCCGAGACGCTCGCGCAGCACATCGCCGAGCTCGTGCGCGAGCGCCAGGGCGCGGCGCGCGCGGAGGTCACGATCCAGGCGCGCTACCCCGAGCACAAGCCCGCGCCCGTGTCGGGCGTGCAGACGCAGGAGATCTACACGCTCTTCGGCCGCGCGGTCGCCCACGAGCACGGAACGCGGCGCATCGTCGGGGTGTCGGCGACGGGCATCACCGCCTGCCCGTGCGCACAGGAGCTCGTGGCAGGTCGTGCGCGCGAGCGGCTGATCGGCGACGGCTTCTCAGAGGAGCAGGTGCAGCGCGTGCTCGAGCGCGTGCCTGTCGCGACGCACAACCAGCGCGGGCTGGCGACCCTGCACATCGGCTGCATCGAGGACTGCGTGGCCGAGATCGACGCGCGCGCGCTGCTGGCGATCGCCGAGGCGTCGATGTCGTCTGAGATCTATGAGCTGATGAAGCGCTCCGACGAGGTCGCGGTGGTGGAGAAGGCGCACCGGCGCCCGCGCTTCGTCGAGGACTGCGTGCGCGAGATGATCGCCGGCGTCGCGCGCGGCTTCCCCGAGCTCGACGGCGCCACGTTCGTGCTCGCGCGCCAGGAGAACCTCGAGACGATCCACCAACACAACGTCGTCGCCGAGCGCCACGGCCTGCTCTCAGAGCTGCGATCTGAGATCGAGTCCGGCGAGCCCGCGCCGCATCAGACGAGCGTTGAAGAATGGCTCGAGCTGGGCGGCGCTCAGGGCGCGCGGCTGCGCCGCGAGCCGGCGGCGCAGGCCGAAGAAGAAGTCCAGGCCCGACCAGACCGTGACGATCACGGTCACGTAGATCAGCGCCGTCAGCCATGCCGGCTGTCCGTGCACGGTGATGATCGCGAGCACCATCGCGATCTGCAGGCAGGTCTTGACCTTGCCGAGCATGCTCGCCGCCATCGTCACGCCGGCCTGCGAGGCGCCGAGTCGCAGCACGGTCACCGCGAGCTCGCGCGTGATGATCACCATCGCGACCCACGCCGCGAGCCGGTGCAGGGAGACCAGCGAGATCAGCGCAGCGATCACGAGCAGCTTGTCGGCGAGCGGGTCCATGAGCTTGCCGAACGTCGTCACCGAGTCCTGCGCGCGCGCTAGGCGCCCGTCGACGAAGTCGGTCACCGACGCGAGCACGAACACGATCGCGGCCAGCACGTCGCCGCCCGGCGTGTTGCCGAGCAGCGCGACGACGAGCACCGGCACGAGCATGATCCTCGCCACCGTGAGCACGTTGGGCAGGTTCACCGGGAACATCGCGCCGACATTATGTCTGCTTGACGCCGAGACTCCCGGCAGGCGTGTCGCGGCTGGTATACCCGGGTCCGACAGGCTCCTCGCGGTCGCGCATCGATCGCCGCGCAGGGGGCTGTCAGCCGCGCCAACCGATCTGAAAGGACGAGCGATGAAGACGCGCACGCTGGGAGTGGACGGCCCGGAGGTGTCGGAGATCGGCCTGGGCTGCATGGGCATGTCGGCCTTCTACGGCGCGGCCGACGAAGGCGAGGCGGTGCGCACGATCCATCGCGCGCTGGAGCTCGGCTGCAGCTTTCTGGACACGTCTGACATGTACGGGCCGCACACCAACGAGCGACTGATCGCGGGCGCGATCGCGGGCCGGCGCGACGAGGTGTTCCTGGCGACCAAGTTCGGCATCAAGCTGATCCGCGACAACGACCTGATCAACCGCGTGATCGACGGGCGCCCGGAGTACGTGCGCGAAGCCTGCGAGGCGTCGCTCAAGCGCCTGCAGGTCGATCACATAGACCTCTACTACCAGCACCGCGTGGACCCGAGCACGCCGATCGAGGAGACGGTCGGCGCGATGGGCGAGCTCGTGACCGAGGGCAAGGTGCGCTTCCTCGGGCTCTCGGAGGCCGGCGCCGAGACGATCCGCCGGGCGCACGCCACGCACCCGATCAGCGCGCTGCAGAGCGAGTACTCGCTGTGGACGCGCGATGTCGAGACCGACGGCATCCTCGCGACGTTGCGCGAGCTCGGCATCGCGCTCGTCGCCTACGCGCCGCTGGGACGCGGCTTCCTGTCGGGGCGCTTCACCTCGACCGAGGAGCTCGACGAGAGCGACTTCCGCCGCCACGGCCCGCGCTTCACCGGCGAGAACCTGCAGCGCAACCTCGAGCTCGCCGAGCTCCTCAAGGAGCTCGCCGGCGAGAAGGGCGTGACGCCGGGGCAGCTCGCGCTGGCCTGGGTGCTGGCGCGCGGGCAGGACATCGTGCCGATCCCCGGCACCAAGCACGTGCGCTACCTCGAGGAGAACCTCGCCGCGGCCGACGTGTCGCTGAGCGATGACGAGGTGGCTGAGATCGCGCAGGCGCTGCCCGCGGCGGCGGGCGACCGCTATGACCCGGTCGGCATGCGCACGGTCAACATATGAGCGCTCGCGCGCGGAGCGGTGCGAGCGTGCGTGCGGGGTCGCCGGGCGCAGCGGATAGGGTGGCCGCATGCCGCTGATACCGATGGTGATCGAGCAGACCGCGCGCGGGGAACGCGAGTTCGACATCTACTCGCGCCTGCTCAACGAGCGGATCATCTTCCTCGGCACGCCGATCGAAGACCAGGTCGCCAACCTCGTCGTCGCGCAGCTGCTGCACCTCGAGAGCGAGGATCCCGAAAAGGACATCTCGATCTACATCAACTCGCCTGGCGGCTCGATCTACTCCGGGCTTGCGATCTACGACACGATGAAGTTCGTCAAGCCCGACATCGCGACGATGTGCGTCGGCGTGGCGATGTCGATGGGCTCGCTGCTGCTCGCCGGCGGCACGAAGGGCAAGCGCGCCGCGCTGGCCAACTCGCGGATCCTCATCCATCAGCCGTCGGCCGGCTTCGAAGGCCAGTCGACGGACATCGAGATCCACGCGCGCGAGATCCTCAACATGCGCAAACAGATCGACGCGATCTACGCCGAGCACACCGGCAAGACCTCCGATGAAGTGCGCGGCGACATGGAGCGCGACCGCTTCTTCACCGCTCCGCAGGCGCTCGAGTACGGTCTCATCGACCGCGTGCTCGAGCATCACTGAGCTCGCACACGGCCGCCACTTCCAGGGGTCGGCCTCGCGGCCGACGCGGCGTTCGCGGTGATCGGAGCGTGCGGGCTGGCGACGGCCGCCGCCGACGCGGCGCCGTCGACGGGGAGGTCCTGCACGCTGACTATGCTCGCCCCGCGCGATGTCCTCTGAGCACGCCGGAGCGCGCGATGCTGGCGCTGATCGTGGTTCTCACCGCGCTGGCCGGCGTGGCCAACTACCAGGCCTGGGCGGCGGTGCCGCGCTTTGCGATCGCCACGCTCGCGCTCGCCGGGCTGGCCTGGGTGGTGTCGTTTGCCACCGAGCAGCTGGGCGAGCGCTTCGGGCCCGGCGTGACCGGCATGCTGCAGTCGACGCTCGGCAACCTGCCCGAGCTGTTCGTCGTGATCTTCGCGCTGCAGAAGGGCGAGCTGGTCGTCGCGCAGACGGCGATCGTCGGCTCGATCCTCGCCAACGCGCTGCTCGTGCTCGGCCTCGTGCTCGTCGTGGGCGCGCGGCGGTCGCCCGACGGCATCATGCGCTTCTCAAAGCGCCTGCCGCGCGACACCGCGACGCTGCTGCAGGTGACGGTCTTCATCATCGTGCTGCTCGGCCTGTCGCTCGCGGCGCACGATCCCGCCAGCCACCACGTGAAGTCGATCTCGATCGTCGGCGCGATCTGCCTGCTCGTCGTCTACCTGGCGTGGGTCGTGCCCTACCTTCGCTCCGACACGGCGCCGGGGGAAAGGGGTGCGCGCGAGGCCGGCGAGGCCGACGTGGCGGTCGCGGGCGACCTGGCCGCCGGCGCGCCGCGGCTGTCGCTGGCGCTGACGATCTCGCTGCTGCTCGCCGGCGGGGTCGCCTCGGCGTTCGTGTCCGACTGGTTTATCAACGGCCTGTCGCCGGCGATCGAGCAGCTGAACCTCTCCCAGGCGTTCGCCGGCCTCGTGATCGTCGCGATCGCCGGCAACGCGGTGGAGAACACGGCCGGCCTCGTGCTCGCCTACAAGGGCCGCTCGGACCTCGCGATCTCGGTCGTCAAAAACTCCGTCGCGCAGATCGCCGCGTTCCTGTTCCCGGTGCTCGTGCTCGTCTCCTTCGCGCTCGCGACCACGCTGACGTTCGCCCTGGCGCCGATCTACATCGGCGCGCTCGCGCTCGCCGGGCTTGCGCTCTGGCAGGTGACCGGCGACGGCGAAGCGGCCGAATTCGAGGGCTGGGCGCTGGTCGCGCTGTACGTGGTGCTCGCCGCGTTCACGCTGTATGAGTAGGCGCGCCACCGCGCGACCCGCGCGAGCCCGCCCACAGAGGCGGGCCCCTAAGAGATCCCCGCGCCCGCGGGCGATCTACGCGGCGATCGGCCCGGCGCTGATTTTCCCGCCAGGCCGCTGATCAGCGCGCCCGCGACGCCGCCGGCCGCCGCCGCGCCCGCGGGCGACGCTTCGCCCTCCAGCGGCGCGATGAACATCGTCTGGATCGCCAGGCGGCCTGGGCCGGTGAAGCGGTTCCAGGTCAGCTTGCCGCCGCCGCCGAACACGCCGCTCTTCAGGCCCATGGTCATCGCCTCGAGCTTGACCGATGGGTCCTTGAACAGCCAGGCGCCGGGCTCGACGTCGAGCTGCTCGCCGGCGTCGAGCTGCACGAGGAACACGTTGCCGTGCCCGTGCAGCCAGACGAGCGCGTCGCCGCTCGTGGCGCGGAACTTGTCCATGAAGAAGCCCGAGCCGCCGAGCACCATGTTCTGCACGCCCTTGATGCGTTCGAAGGTGTAGTCGAGGTTGTCGGTCGCGGCGATGAACTGGTGCTCGCGCACGTCCAGGCCCTCGCCCTGGCGCAGGTGAAGCGGCACGCACTGGCCCGGCGAGTCGCGCGAGAAGGCGATGCGTCCCGAGCCCGCTGTCTTGGTGACGAAGAACTCCAGGCCGGCGACCTTGCGTTTGACCGCGCCCGGCAGCTTCTTGAGCTCGACGTTCAGCTGGGTCTCCTTCCACAGCATCACGTGGTGCTCGAACATCACGCTCGCCTGGCCCACCTCGATCTGCAGCTCGGGCACGAGCTCGCCGCGTATATGGTAGGTGACCCCGGCGAACGTCTCGTCCTGGACGCTTGCCGGAATCGGCTCGGGAAGATGCATGCTCGCGTCTCCTTCTCTAGGCTTTGCTCCGGTCGGGAGGGCTCAGGCGGCCCGTGCGGCCGGCGGGGAAGTGGCTTCGGTCGGTGCTTCGACGCGCGGTGACCCGATCCTCGCAAGCGCGCTAGACTGCTTGGACCTCGCCTGGGCGAGGTTTTTCTTCGCCTCGACCGCTTTTCAAACCACCACGCAGGGAACTCTCACATGGCCCGCGGAGACGTCCGGATCGCTATCACCCTCGCCTGCGAGGAGTGCAAGCACCGCAACTACCAGACCAATAAGAGCAAACGCAACAACCCGGATCGCGTCACGCTGCGCAAGTACTGCCGCTGGTGTCGCAGGCACACCAGCCACCGGGAGACTCGCTAGCGCGGGAGCGCTGCCGTGGCCCGTGATCGCAAACGCGCAAAGCAGCGCCGCGGCCGTCGCGGCGCCTCCGCCGCCGGAAACGGCTCGGGCGGGGACGCCAACGCTGACGATGTCGCACAGCCGACGCCCGCGCTTCCCAGCGACGCGCACATCCCCGGTGCGCTCGAGCACGCCTCCGCCGAGGTCGACGAGTTCGACGCGGCGCTCGTCAGCGGCGCCGGCGGCGTGCCGGCGACCGACGCCGAATTCGACAGCGAGACCGACCCGGCGCGACTCAGCGAGCCTGAAATCGAGAACGAGGCCGAAGCCGAGGGCGACCTCACCGTCGACGAGCGCAGGGCGCTCTCGACCGACAGCGGATCGCACCTGGCCACGCCCGAGCAGGCCTCCGGCGCGCCCACACCCAAGAGCGGCAATCGCGCGGTCGCGTTCCTGCGCGCCAGCTGGGCCGAGCTGCACCGCGTGCAGTGGCCTGACCGCCGGCAGGTCTTCCAGGCGACGGCCGTCGTGCTCGGCTTCGTCGTCGTCGCCGGCGCCTACCTCGGCCTCGCCGACTTCGTCGCCAAGGAAATCGTCAACGCCATCCTCTGACGCCCGAATGACCTTCGCATCTCTGCGTCCTCGCTCGCTCACGTGCGAAGCACGCTTCGCTCACTGCGTCCTCGACCTCCTCGGTCCTCGGGCGCCAGAACCTCAGACCCGCACAACGCCGCACCTCAGGAGCTTTTGAATGTTTCGCTGGTATGTCGTGAACACATATTCCGGCCACGAGAACAAGGTCAAGCACAACCTCGAGCACCGCGTCGTCTCGCTGGGCCAGCAGCGCGCGGTCCGCAGCGTGGTCGTGCCGACCGAAGCGGTGTCCGACATGAAGGACAACCAGAAGATCACCGTCGAGAAGCGCACGATGCCCGGCTACGTGCTCGTCAACATGGAGCTCAACGAGGACTCGTGGGGAGTCGTCAAGGGCACGCCCGGCGTGACAGGCTTCGTCGGCGCCTCGCAGGCGCCCGTGCCGCTGACCCAGGTCGAGGTCGACCGGCTGCTGCACAAGGAGGTCGCCACGGCGACCCGCGCGCGTGCGCAGTTCGCGATCGGCGAGTCCGTGAAGGTCGTCTCCGGGCCGCTGTCTGACTTCTCGGGCGAGATCTCGGAGATCAACGACGACGCGGCGAAGCTCAAGGTGCTGGTATCAATCTTCGGGCGGGAGACGCCGGTGGAGGTCGGCTTCGACCAAGTCAAAAAGCTCTGAGCGGGTCGATGGCCGGCGCCATTCGGCGTCCTCGATCGCTCGTGTGCTCGCGCACACTTCGCTCACTGCGTCCTTGACTGGCTTGGCCCTCGACCCGCTCAGTCGCTCAGTTCCGAATAAGCTCAGCGACGCACGAATGTACGAATAGAACAGAAGACGAGACGACAGCAACATGGCTAAGAAGGTTCTGACGACGATCAAGCTGCAGGCAAATGCCGGGCAGGCGAGCCCCGCCCCGCCGGTCGGACCTGCGCTGGGCCAGCACGGGATCAACATCATGGAGTTCTGCAAGGCGTTCAACGCGCAGACGCAGAGCGAAACCGGCACGGTCATCCCGGTCGTGATCACCGTCTACGAGGACCGCTCGTTCACGTTCATCACCAAGACGCCGCCGGCCGCGGTGCTGATCAAGCAGGCGCTCAAAATCGGCAAGGGCTCGGGCGAGCCCAACCGCACGAAGGTCGGCACGATCACCCAGGCGCAGCTGCGCGAGATCGCCGAGCGAAAGCTCGACGACCTCAACGCGCACGATGTCGACCAGGCGGCGAAGATCATCGCCGGAACCGCGCGTTCCATGGGCGTCGAGGTGGCCCCATGAGCTCGCACGGGCGCCGGCACCGCGAGGGCCTGGCGAAAGTCGATCGCGAGCGCGAGTACGAGCCCGCCGAGGCCGTCGCGCTGGTGAAAAGCCTCGCGAGCGCCAAGTTCGACGAGTCCGTCGAGCTGCACGTGCGCACCGGGCTGAACGTGCGTCATGCCGACGAGCAGCTGCGCGGCACGATCGCGCTGCCCAACGGCCTGGGACGCGACGTGAAGATCGCGGTGTTCGCGCAGGGCGACAAGGTGCGCGAAGCGCAGGAGGCCGGCGCCGACGTGGTCGGCGGCGACGATCTGGCAAAACGCATCGAGGAGGGCTTCGACGAGTTCGACGTGGCGATCGCCACGCCCGACATGATGTCGGTCGTCGGACGCCTGGGCCGCATACTCGGCCCGTCGGGCAAGATGCCCAACCCGAAAGTCGGCACCGTGACGATGGACGTCGCCAAGGCCGTCGAGGAGTCCAAGTCGGGCAAGGTCGAGTACCGCACCGACCGCACGGCGATCGTGCACATGGTGATCGGCAAGGCGAGCTTCGACGACGCGCAGCTGCTGGAGAACTACTCCGCGGTCGTCGAGGAGCTGATCCGCGCACGGCCGTCGGTCGCCAAGGGCCGCTACCTGCGCTCGATCACGCTCACCTCGACGATGGGTCCGGGCGTGAAGGTGGACCCGGCCGCGCGCACCGCGGCCTGAGCGCGCGCCCGAGGCGCACCGCGCGCGCAGACTGATCGCCGGCCAGCCCCGGCAGGGATCAAGCGGCTCGCCGCCTGGCCCGATAGTCGTGGTGTGAGACCCTATCTCGGCTGTCTGAACCGCCTGGCGCTGGTGGCGGTGGCGCTGCTGATCGGCGCGCACCTGGCGTTCTCGGTGGCACAGCTCGGCGACTACCCGGCCGACGCCGGGCCCGCGATGACCGCGCTGCTCCACGGCAACCTGCACGCCTTCGCGCTCGCTCGCCCGGCGATGGGCGATGTGTCGCTGCTCGCGCGCGCGCCGTTTGCCGCGATCGCCTACGCCGGGTCGCCGACACAGCTGAGCATCTACCGCTGGGGCGCGCTCGCGGGCGTGCTCTCGGTGGCGGCTCTCGCGCTCTGGCTGGGAGCCATCGCCCGGCGTCGCGGGAGCGGCGTGCTGGGCGAGTGGGCGATCGTGCTCGTGGCGATGGCGAACCCGCTCGTCAGCTCGGCGCTGGCCGCCGGACATCCCGAGGAGCTGCTCACGGCGAGCCTGTGCATCGGCGCGCTCGTCGCGGCGCTGGGGCGGCGCTGGCTGCTGAGCGTCGTGCTGCTCGGGCTCGCGATCGCCGCCAAGCAGTGGATGGTCGTCGCGATCCTCCCGGTCGTGCTCGCGCTCGGTCGCGACCGCGGGCGCGCGCTCATCGGCGCGCTCGCGCTTGCCGCGCTCGTCTCGATCCCCGAGGCGATCGGCGCCCCCCTTGCGTTCCTGCGCAACCAGCTCTCGCTCACGCACGGCTCCAGTCACTTCATCTCGCTGTGGAGCTGGTGGTGGCTGCCGGCGCCCGACGTGACCCGCCACCTCGCCGTCGAAGGCGCCACGGTCCCGGAGAGCTTTCATTCGCTGCCGTTCGTGATCGAGCGCGCGCTTCGCCCGCTCGCCGTGCTGGGCGCGCTCGCAGCCACGCTGATCGTCGCGCGGACCCGCCGCCTGCCGCTGCGCCGCGACGATGCCTTCGCGCTGATGTCGCTCGTGCTGCTGTTGCGCTGCACGCTGAACACCGAGACCGCGGACTACTACCACGTGTCGCTGCTGTTCTCGCTGCTGGCCTGGGACGCCGTCTCCGGCGAGCGCCTCCCGCTGCGCGCGCTCGCCGCGACAGCTGTGGCCTATCTGCTGTTCGGGAACTTCGCCGTCGCACATCTGAGCTTCACGCTCCTGAGCGCGCTCTACGCGGCGTGCACCCTGGGTCTCGCGGCGCTGCTCGTGCGCACGCTCGCCGGTCGGGCGCTCGCCGCCTCGCGCCCATCGCGACTGCTCGCCTCGGCGTCGGTCTGATCGCCGGCGCGCGCCGCGCCGCTTTTCGCGGCGAGTCTCTACACTCCCTGCCACCAAGCGCACCGCCCGAGACCCTCGGCGCCGCGAGAGCGGGGAAGCCCGGGGCAGGCTGGAGCGAGTAGCAGCGGTCATGCGATCGCGCTCTCACGTCCGCCTGCACGCGGGCAAGCCACACCGAAAGAGAGCGATCGAGCAGATGAACCGAGACGAGAAGGCCGTGGCGATCGCCGAGATCGCCACAGAAATCGAGGAGTCCAGCGCGATCTTCGCGGTGGACTACCGCGGCATCACCGTGCCCGACGCCGCCGAGCTGCGCGCCAAACTGCGCGAGGCGGACGCGACGTTCAAGGTGGTCAAGAACTCGCTCACCGAGCGCGCCGCCGATCAGGTCGGCGCCGAGACGCTCAAGGAGTTCCTGTCGGGTCCGACCGCGCTCACGTTCGTGCGCGGCGACGTCGCTGTCGCCGCCAAGGCGATCGCCGACCAGGGTCGCGCCACGCAGCTGCTCCCGTTCAAGGGCGGGCTGATGGACGGCGCTCCGCTGGACCCCGACCAGATTCGCTCGATATCGCGCCTGCCCTCGCGCGAGACGCTCTATGGCCAGCTGGTCGGCATCGTCGCCGCGCCGGTCGGCGGCCTCGTGCGCTCGCTCAACGCGCTCGTCAGCGGTCTCGCGATCGCGCTCGGCCAGGTGCAGGAGAAGAAGGTCCGGCGAGATCCCCGCCGGCGAGCCGCCGGCCGGCGAGTCGCCGGCGCCACAGGCCGCGCCCGAGGCGGCCGAGGCCTCAAACGATGCGCCCGCGCACGAGCCCGAGGCGCCGCAGGTCGCCGAGGAGCCGGCTGCGGAGGTCGCCGAGGAGCCGGCGCCCGCCGCGCAAGAGCAGGCGACAGAGGCCGAGGCGCCCGTCGAGGAGCCGCCAGCCGCTGAGGCGCCCGAGGATGAGCCCGCCGCGGAGGCGCCGGCGCAGGACGAGGCGCCCGCCGAGGAGCCGGCGGGCGAGGAGGCCGCCGAGCCGCAGGACCAAGCTGAGCCGGAGCAGGAGTCCCGGCGCAAGAGGACGACAACCAGGCGGACGTCTCGGCTGAGGCCGGGTCCGATGACGCCGAGACGAGTTCCACCAAGGAGGACTGAAGAACATGGCAACCAGCACACAGGATTGGATCGAGGAGCTCAAGGGCATCTCGGTGCTCGAGCTCGCCGAGCGGATCAAGGCGCTCGAGGAGGAGTTCGGCGTGTCCGCGACGGCCGTAGCCGCCGCGGCTCCGGCCGCGGCCGGCGGCGGTGGCGACGCGGGCGCCGCCGAGGAAGAGAGCGGGACTGTCGACGTGATCCTCGCCTCCGGCGGCGACAAGAAGATCCAGGTGATCAAGGTCGTGCGCGCCGCCACGGGCCTCGGCCTCAAAGAGGCCAAGGCGCTCGTCGACGAGGCCCCCAAGCCGGTCAAGGAGGGCATCGAACGCGAGGAGGCCGACAAGCTCAAGCAGGAACTCGAGGAGGCCGGCGCGGCCGTCGAGGTGAAGTAGCAGCGCCTTCCGCGGGCCTCGCGCCCGCGATCTGAAGCCTTCGCAAACGGTCCCGCCGCGGCGGGACCGTTTGTCGTGCATCGCTATCAATTTCCCGCGTTTTGCGCTAAGGTCCGCGCGCTGACCAATAGCCGTAGCCGCCCAAGGCACGACGTCGCGCTACATACGCGCCGCCGGGGCGGGGTCCGTGAGCGTCGGCCGCCCTTGAGGGCGCCGATGGTCTGTGCTATCTTTGCTGGTCGCGCTTCGGCGCGCTCCGCTGCCCGTTCCTCGCCCTCCGAAGGAGTCGTTTCTTGGCTGCTGCAGATGCCCTCCGTACGCGCCGTAGTTTCGCGCGCCTCAGCAAGACCCTTGACGTCCCGAACCTGATTGACATTCAACGCCGCTCGTTTCACTGGCTGACCGACCCCAAGCACGGCGGCCTGCGCGAGACGATCGACGACATCTCCCCGATCGAGGACTACACCGGCAACCTCGCCGTGCAGTTCGGCGAGTTCATCTTCGACGAGCCGGTCGCCTCGCTCGACCAGTGCCGCGAGAAGGACCTCACGTACGCGCGTCCGCTCACGGTCACCGTCGCGTTCATCAACCGCGAGACCGGCGAGATCCGCGAGCAGTCGGTCTTCATGGGCGACTTCCCCTGGATGACCGAGCGCGGCACGTTCGTGATCAACGGAACAGAGCGCGTGGTCGTCACGCAGCTCGTGCGCTCGCCGGGCGCCTACCTGATGGAGCCCAAGGACCGCGAGAAGCAGGTCTTCATCGCCAACCTGATGCCGGCGCGCGGCTCCTGGCTGGAGCTCGAGATCGACAAGAAGGGCAAGGTCTTCGTACGCATCGACCGCAAGCGCAAGCTTCCGGTCACCGTGCTGCTGCGGGCGATGGGCTACGCGGGCGACGAGGAAATCCTCAAGCTGTTCGAGAACTCGCTGTACATCCGCAACACGATCGAGTCCGACACCGAAGCGACGCGAACCGAAGAGGGCGCGCTGATCGAGCTGTTCAAGAAGCAGCGCCCGGGCGAGCCGCCGAGTGTCGACAACGCGAAGACGCTGCTCAACCAGCTGTTCTTCGATCCCAAGCGCTACGACCTCACGCGCGTGGGGCGCTACAAGCTCAACTCGCGCCTTGGCGTGGACGTCGACATCGAGACGCGCACGCTCACCAAGGAGGACATCCTCGCGCTGATCAAGGAGCTCGTCTCGCTGCCCAAGCGCCTCGGCATTCCCGAGGACGGCGAGATCGAGATCAAGGACTACGCGGCGGAGGCGATGAGCATGCCCCGCGAGCCGGTCGCCGAACACCTCGACGAGTACGAGCACTTCGGCAATCGCCGCCTGCGCACCGTCGGCGAGCTGATCCAGGAGGCTTTCCGGATCGGCCTCTACCGCATGGAGCGCGTCGTGCGCGAGCGCCTGACGACCGAGGACGCCGACACGATCACGCCGCAGACGATCATCAACATCCGCCCGGTCGTGGCGGCGCTGAAGGAGTTCTTCGGCTCCTCGCAGCTGTCGCAGTTCATGGACCAGACCAATTCGCTGGCGGGGCTCACGCACCGCCGCCGCCTGTCGGCGCTGGGAGCGGGCGGGCTGACGCGCGAGCGTGCGCCGATCGAGGTGCGCGATGTGCACCCGACCCACTACGGGCGCATGTGCCCGATCGAGACGCCCGAGGGCCCGAACATCGGGCTGATCGGCTCGCTGTCCTCGTTCGCCGAGGTCTCTGAATACGGCTTCGTGACGACCCCCTACCGGGTGGTCAAGGACGGTGTGCTCACCGAGGATGTCGTACGCCTGGACGCGACCCAGGAAGAGGAGCTGTTGATCGCGCAGGCCAACACGCCGATCGACCCCAAGACCGGGCGCCTGAAGGGCCCCGAGATCCTGTGTCGCACCCAGGCCGGCCAGTACGTCACGGTCGGGCCCAAAGACGTGGACCTCGTCGATGTGTCGCCCGAGCAGATCTGGTCGGTGGCGACGGCGATGATCCCGTTCCTCGAGCACGACGACGCCAACCGCGCGCTGATGGGTTCCAACATGCAGCGCCAGGCCGTGCCGCTGCTGAAGGCCGACGCGCCGCTGGTTGGAACCGGCATGGAGCGCCGCGCCGCGCTTGACACGGGCGACGTGCTGCTCGCCGTCGAGCGCCGGCACGGTCGACTACGTCGACGCAGATCAGATCGTGATCGCCGGCAACGACGGCAAGAAGAGCGAGTACGAGCTGCACAAGTACATGCGCTCAAACCAGGGCACGCTGATTCACCACAAGCCGCTCGTGCGAACCGCTCAGAAGATCAAAGAGGGCGACGTCCTGGCCGACGGCTCCTCGACGGACAAGGGCGAAATGGCGCTCGGCAAGAACCTGATGGTCGCGTTCATGTCCTGGGAGGGCTACAACTTCGAGGACGCCATCATCCTGTCAAAGCGCCTGGTGCAGGATGACGAGCTGACCTCGATCCACATCGAGGAGTACGAGATCGACGCCCGCACGACCAAGCTCGGCGAGGAGGAGATCACCCGCGACATCCCCAACCGTTCGGAGGAGTCGCTGCGGAACCTCGACGACCGAGGCATCGTGCGCGTGGGCGCGGAGGTCATCTCCGGCGACCTGCTCGTCGGCAAGGTCACGCCCAAGGGTGAGACCGAGCTGACCGCCGAGGAGAAGCTGATTCGCGCGATCTTCAAGGAGAAGGCGCGCGAGGTGCGCGACACCTCGCTGAAGGTCCCCCACGGCGAGGGCGGCGTGGTCATCGACGTCAAGACGTTCAGCCGCGAAGCCGGCGACGACCTGCCGCCGGGGGTCAACGACCTCGTGCGCGTGTTCGTTGCCAAGAAGCGCAAGATCTCCGAGGGCGACAAGCTCGCGGGCCGTCACGGCAACAAGGGTGTGATCTCCAAGATCGTCGACGTTCAGGACATGCCGTTCCTGGAGGACGGGACGCCGGTCGACGTGATCCTCAACCCGCTGGGCGTGCCGAGCCGAATGAACGTTGGCCAGATCCTCGAGACGCACCTCGGCTGGGCGGCGGCGCAGGGCTGGTATGACGACGGCTCCGAGGCCTATCAGGGCTCGCTGGTCAAGTCGGGCAACGGCAACGGCGCGACGGGACGCGTCTACGTGGCCACGCCCGTGTTCGACGGCGCGACCATCGAAGACGTCGATCAGGCGCTCGTGCGCTGGCAGGACGAGCACAAGGGCCGCATCCGCATGGACATCGACAAGAGCCGCCGTCCGGGCGAGCAGGCGTCGGGAAAGATGACGCTGTTCAACGGGCGCACCGGCGAGCCGTTCTCAGAGCAGGTGACGGTGGGCTACATGTACATCCTCAAGCTCCTGCACCTGGTCGACGACAAGATCCACGCCCGCTCGACCGGTCCCTACTCGCTTGTCACCCAGCAGCCGCTGGGCGGCAAGGCGCAGTTCGGCGGGCAGCGCTTCGGCGAGATGGAGGTCTGGGCGCTGGAGGCGTTCGGCGCGGCCTACACGCTGCAGGAGATGCTCACGATCAAGTCCGACGACACGGTCGGGCGTGTGAAGGCCTACGAGGCGATCGTCAAGGGCGAGAACATCGCCGAGCCGTCGATCCCGGAGTCCTTCAAGGTGCTGCTCAAGGAGATGCAGTCCCTGGCGCTCGACGTCAACGTCGTCTCCGAGGAGGGCGAGCGGACCGAGATCCGCGATGAAGACGACGACCTGCTGCGGGCCGCCGAGGAGCTTGGCATCGACCTCTCGGGTGTCCGCGCTGCGGCCACCGGCGACGGCGGCGCCGAGGGAGACGGTGAGGCGGCCGACAGCGCTGAGGCAGACGGCGAGCGCTCGCTGGAGTCGCTCGGCGACGGCCCGGTCGCGCTTGGCGCAGATGACCTCGAGGAGGGAGGGGGCCTGGGCGACGACGCGCTCGCGGACCTCGCCGAGGAGGTTGCAGAGGAGAAGGTGGCCGAGACGTAGTCGCTGCACCGGCCAGCCGCCGCCGGCGGGGCGGCGGCGTGTGCCGAGTCTGCAAGCCGGGCGCTGATCGCAGGCGCCGATCAGCACCCGGGTCCCGCGCATCAGGCGCCAGCAGCACGGGATCACCCAGTCGAGAGATTCCAATCCCGTTTCACCCGCGAGCGAAAGCTGAACACATGATCGACCTAAGAGGCTTCGCCCCCGACACGCCCAGTCAGAAAGCCTCACACTCATGATCGACATTAATAATTTTGACGCCATCGAGATCTCGCTCGCCTCCTCCAAGCAGATTCGCAGCTGGAGCTCAGGCGAGGTCACCAAGCCGGAGACGATCAACTACCGCACGCTCAAGCCAGAGAAGGACGGCCTGTTCTGCGAGCGCATCTTCGGTCCCACCAAGGACTGGGAGTGCTACTGCGGCAAGTACAAGCGGGTTCGCTACAAGGGCATCGTGTGCGAGCGCTGCGGCGTGGAGGTCACGCGCTCGAAGGTTCGCCGCGAGCGCATGGGCCACGTCGACCTGGCGGCGCCGGTCAGCCACATCTGGTTCTTCAAGGGCGTGCCCAGCCGCATCGGCTACCTGCTCGACATGGCGCCCAAGGAACTGGAGAAGGTCCTCTACTTCGCCGCCTCGATCGTCACGTGGGTGGACGATGAGGCGCGCGCGAAGGATCTCGACACGCTCGAGAAGGAGGTCAACAAGGTTCTCGACTCCTACGCCGCCGAGCGTGAGGAGCGCGTGCTCGAGCTGCGCGAGTCGCTCAAGCGCCGTGAGAAGTACCTGCAGACCGCCAAGCAGACGAAGTTCAACGACGAGGACCACCTGTGGGCCGACTCGCTGGACGTCAACCTGTCCAAAGTCTCAGACGACGAGCGCGAGCGCCTGACCAAGGAGCTCAACAAGACCTTCGACGCCGATATCGCCGACACCGAAGCCTACATCGACGATGCGGCCGAGCGGCTGCGCAATGTGTGGGAGCTCTTCAAGACGATGGAGCCCAAGCAGATCGAGCACGACGAGACGACTTTCCGCGAGCTCAAGGAGCGCTTCGGCTCGCCCTATGGCTTCGGTGAGTACTTCCGCGGCGGCATGGGCGCCGAATCGGTTCGCGACCTGCTCGCACAGGTCGATCTCGAGTCAGAACGCGTCGAGCTCGAGGACCAGGTCAAGACCGGCAAAGGCCAGAAGCAGGCTCGCGCTGTCAAGCGCCTGAAGGTCGTCTCGGCCTTCATCCAGTCGGGCAACAAGCCCGAGATGATGGTGCTCGACGCCGTGCCGGTGATCCCGCCGGAGCTTCGCCCGATGGTGCAGCTCGACGGTGGGCGCTTCGCGACGTCGGACCTCAACGACCTCTACCGGCGCGTGATCAACCGCAACAACCGGCTCAAGCGACTGCTGGACCTCGGCGCGCCGGAGATCATCGTCAACAACGAGAAGCGCATGCTGCAGGAGGCCGTCGACGCGCTGTTTGACAACGGCCGCCGCGGGCGTCCTGTCACCGGCCCGGGAAACCGGCCGCTGAAGAGCCTCTCGGACATGCTCAAGGGCAAGCAGGGGCGCTTCCGCCAGAACCTGCTCGGCAAGCGCGTGGACTACTCCGGGCGCTCGGTGATCGTCGCCGGCCCGTATCTCAAGCTGCACCAGTGCGGGCTGCCGAAGATCATGGCGCTCGAGCTGTTCAAGCCGTTCATCATGGCGCGCCTGGTCGAGCGCAAGTCCGCGCAGAACATCAAGGCCGCCAAGAAGATGGTCGACTCGATGATCGGCGAGGTGTGGGACGTGCTCGAGGAGGTCATCCACGAGCACCCGGTGCTGCTCAACCGCGCGCCGACGCTGCACCGTCTTGGCATCCAGGCGTTTGAGCCGCTGCTCGTCGAGGGCAAGGCGATCCAGGTCCACCCGCTGGTCTGCCACGCCTTCAACGCCGACTTCGACGGCGACCAGATGGCGGTGCACCTGCCGCTCTGGGCCGAGGCGCAGGCCGAGGCGCGCATCCTGATGCTCTCGTCCAACAACATCCTGTCCCCCGCGCACGGCGCGCCGCTGGCGACGCCGACGCAGGACATGATCCTCGGCGCCTACTACCTGACCTACGGGCCGGAGGAGAAGGAGCTCGCGGACAAACGCGAACTGCTGACGAGCGGCAAGTGGCCCGCCAGCGAGCCTCGCCCGCACGTCTTCCGCACCGCGCAGGAGGCCGAGCTCTCATACGAGGGCAACGTCGTCAAACTGCACGACCTGGCCGAGTTCCGCCCGTTCGGGCGCGAGGGCGGGCACGTGCTCACGACGATCGGGCGGATCATCTACAACGACCGCATCGAGCGGGCGCTCGACGAGGCGCTCGGCGAGGAGTTCGACGCCTCGAAGTACGCGTTCGTCAACCAGTCGATGAAGAAGCGCGACACGACGCGCCTGATCGACGCGCTCGTGCAGACGCTACGGGCCGACGACGATCTCGCTCGTGCTCGACGCCTTCAAGGACCTCGGCTTCAAGTACGCCACGCAGGCCGGCATCACGATCTCCAAGAACGACGTGATCGTGCCGCCCGAGAAGCAGGCGATCCTCGATAAGTACGAGGCGCTCGTCGGCGAGATCGCAGACCAGTACGACATGGGCCTGATCACCCAGCAGGAGCGCCACGAGGCGATCGTGGAGAAGTGGAACGCGGCGACCGACGACGTGGCGGACGCGATGATCGACAACCTCGACGTGCTGAACCCCATCTTCATGATGGCCAACTCCGGCGCGCGCGGCTCGTTCAAGCAGATCCGCCAGCTCGCCGGGATGCGCGGTCTGATGGCAAACCCGAAGGGTGAAATCATCGAGCGCCCGATCAAGGCCAACTTCATGGAGGGCCTGTCGGTGCTCGAGTACTTCATCTCCACGCACGGCGCGCGAAAGGGGCTGGCCGACACCGCGCTGCGAACGGCCGACTCCGGCTACCTGACCCGTCGCCTGGTCGACGTGGCGCAGGACGTGATCATCCGCGAGCCCGACTGTGGGACCGAGGAGTACATCGAGATGCCGGTGTTCAAGGACGACGGAGAGCCCAACGACGGTCTCGTCGGGCGAGTCGCCGCGCTGCCGATCACGACCAAGCGCGGGCGCATGCTCGCCGAGCAGGGCGCGGAAATCGGCCGCGCCGAGCTCGCCGACATCGCCGAGGCGTTCGCCGACGACCACGAGAAGGGCGTCGACGTCACAGTGCCCGTGCGCTCGGTGCTCAAGTGCGAGGCGCCCAGCGGCGTGTGCCAGATGTGCTACGGGCGGGCCATGGCCACCGGCGCGCTCGCGCAGATCGGCGACGCGGTCGGCATCATCGCCGCGCAGTCGATCGGCGAGCCCGGCACGCAGCTGACGATGCGCACGTTCCACACCGGCGGCGTCGCCGGCGCGGACATCACGCACGGTCTGCCGCGGATCGTCGAGCTCTTCGAGGCGCGCAAGCCGAAGGGCCTTGCGAAGATCGCCGAGCAGGACGGCGTCGTCTCGATCGAGGAGACCGACAAGGCGCTCACGGTCGTCGATCACCGACGAAGCCGGCGAGGAGCACCGCCACTCCTTCCCGCGGCGCACGCGTCTGTTCGTCAACGCGGGCGACAAGATCAGCGCGGGCAGGCAGCTCAACGAGGGCTCGGTCTACCCGCACGAGCTGCTGGCCATCCGCGGGCGCACCGAGACCGAGCAGTACCTCGTCAAGGAGGTGCAGGAGGTCTACAAGTCCCAGGGCGTGGACATCAACGACAAGCACATCGAGCTGATCGTTCGTCAGATGCTGAAGAAGGTGCGCGTCGACCAGAAGGGCGACACCGACTACCTGCCCGGCCAGTTCGTCGACCGCTTCGAGTTCGCGAAGGTCAACGAGGCCGCGGGCAAGGGCGGCGGAGAGGCCGCGCAGTTCGAGGACATCATCCTCGGGCATCACCAAGGCATCGCTGAACACCGACTCGTTCCTGTCGGCCGCCTCCTTCCAGGAGACGACGAAGGTGCTCACCGACGCCGCGCTCGAGGGCAAGACCGACCGTCTGAACGGGCTGAAGGAGAACGTGATCATCGGCAAGCTGATCCCGGCGGCCACCGGCCTCAAGCGCTACCGGCGGATCGAGATCGAACCGTCAGAGCCGCTGCCGCGCGCGATCGACGACGTCGGCCTGCTCGACCAGGACGAGATCGCCGCCGAGCTGGGCCTCTCTGGCGCCGACGGCGCTGGGCGGCGGCTACGGACAGGAGTTCGACGCCGACCTCGCCTCGCTCGAGAAGATCGGCGCCGGCGAAGGCGATCCGGGCTTCGTCGAGGAGCTCGCCGATCTCGAGATCCCCGACCAGGGCTCTGACGACTAGCACAGCCGCGCGCAGCGCCGCGCGCCCGGCGAGAGCGATCTCGCCGGGCTGGTGTGCTGAGTGCACAAGCTCGTGTCCGAGCGGCGCGGCCTTGGGCCATTGTGCTGTTCTTGGTGGGCGATGAGTGAGCGCGGCATGACGCGCCGATCGATGCTCGCCGCGAGCCGCCGGAGCGCTCGCGGGCGGGGTGCTGGGGCGCGGCTCGGCGCTGGCCGCCGAGCATCGTGCTGAGCCCGCGGGCGACGCGCGACCGGTGCTCTTCTGGCACTCGCTGGGGCGCCTGCGCGCGGGCGCCGGCGGCGAGCAGGTCGAGCTGGCACGGAACGCCGACCTCGCTCGGCGTCGAGCTTTCGCGCGGGACGCGCACGCGCGCGTGCAGCTTCGCTTCCGCGACGCGCGACGGACGCTGGAGCGTGTGGGCGAGCGCCGGCGCCGGCGGCCATGGGCCGGACGGCCCGCGCGCCGGCGCAGACGATCGTGGGCGAGCCCGTGTGGAGCGGCGGCAGCAGCGCGGTGGCAGCTCCGCTGCGACCGCGCGCTGGGCGGCGTGCGCCTGGCCTGCGTCGACGTCAGCGACGGGCTCGGCGCGCGCGCGTCAGGCGCTCGCCGCCGAGCCGCTCGCGCGCGCCGCGGCGCTCGCTGCTGGCGACGCCGACGCTCTCGGCCGGGCCGGCCAGCCGCCGATCATCGCGCGGCGCGCGTGGGCGCAGGGGATGGCACCGCCGCGGGTGCGCCCGCAGTATGGCGCGGTGGAGGCTGGCGTTCGTGCACCACACCGAGAACCCGAACGGCTACTCGCCGGGCGAGGTGCCCGCGATGCTGCGCGCGATCTACGTCTTTCACCGCTACGTGCGACGGCTGGAATGACATCGGCTACAACTTCGTCGTCGACCTCTACGGGCGCATCTTCGAGGCGCGCGCGGGCGGCATCGACGAGCCTGTCGTCGGCGCGCAGGCCGGCGGCTACAACACCGTCTCGACGGGCATCGCGGTGCTCGGCGAATTCATGAGCAGCTCCGATCTCGCCGCGCCGCGGGCAGCGCGCTGGAGGCGCTGCTGGCCTGGAAGCTCTCGCTGCATGGCGTCGCCGTCGCTGGGTCGCGTCACCGTCCGCGTGAACCCTGCCGGTGCCGTCTACAGCCGCTTCCCGGCCGGCGCGCGCGTCTCGCTGCCGCGCATCGCCGGGCATCGCGACGCCGACAGCACCGACTGCCCGGGCGACGCGCTCTATGGCGAGCTGCCCGCGCTTCGCCAGCGCATCCCAGCCTCGCCGGTCATCCCGCGCGGGTGACGCTGGCGCTCGCCGGCCAGGCGCCGCTGCCCGCGCCGGCTGCCGCGGGCGCCCAGGCCGAAGGACAGAGCGCCGCCGCCCGCCGCGGCGCCGGGCTCGCTGAGCCTCGTCGTCGGCGGGCGCGTGGAGTTCCTGGCGGGCGGCGCGATCGCCGGCGCGCCCGTGCTGTGCAGGCGCGAAGCGTCTCAGAGCGCGGGCAGCTCGTCGGCGAGCAGACGCTCGCGCAGACGATCAGCGACGCTGACGGCGGCTGGTCTGTCCCGCTCGTCAGCTCGCCGGGCGGCCCCGGGACATCGCTGCGGGCGCTGTGCCCGGGCGCCAGCGAAGGCGGCGTGAGCCCGATGGGCGCGACGGTCTCAGCACCGCTGCGCGTCGCGGGCGCGCTCAGCGCGGCGCAAGCGCCTGCGCCCAGTGCGCGCAGCGTCTGCGCCTCGCGCGGCGTGAGCCCGTTCTGCGGGCTCTGTTTGCGACGAGCAGCGTCGGCGCGCTGCGCGCCTGCGCCCACTCGTGGCAGGCCGCGTTGAAGCGCGTCGTCGATCCAGGCAAGCGCGCGCTCGCCGGCATAGCTGTCGATCGCGTCGAGCTTCCAGTGGGCTTTGCCGCGTCGGCCCGCTCGGGCTCGCGCGAGAAGCGCAGGAACGGCAGCCGCGCCGGCATGCCGAGCAGGTGCGGCAGGTGTTCGTTGGCGCGCTCCTCCCAGCCGCTGGCCCACACGAGCTCGATAGCTGTCGCGCAGCCCCAGCAGGTGCGCGGCGGCGCCGTAGCGAAAGGAAGTGCGGTATGCCGTCGATCGAGTGGAAGCGCCCCTGCGGGCTCGCCGGCATCGCCATCGGCGCTCGAGATCGTCGAGAGGCTGCGCTGGCCGGCGATCGCCGGGCTGCCGAACAGCGACATGCACGCCGTCGATGTCGACCAGCAGCAGCGGCTTTTCGGCATTGCGCCTGGGCGAGAGGTGGTGAGGGTTCTTTAGCTTCCACACAGGTTCGATGGCCGCAGTAATGTGCCGATGCGCTGGCGAGGCAGTAAAGCAGCACCAGCCGCGCCCGTCGATCGGATCTCACCGACCCGTCCGCCCCCAACGGCCCTTCTATGACCCATCGATCTCGGCATCCTCCTCGCCCTCGCCTGCGCCTTCGTGGCGAACCTGGCTTCTTCTACAAGCACCGGGGCGCAAACTCGGTGGCCAAGGTCGATGTGCGCCACCCGTTGCGCTCGGCGCGCAGGCTCTACTCCTCGCAAGTGGTTCGCGCTCGGCATGATCATCGCGACGCGCCAGCTGGGGGCTGCACGTCGCCGCGCTCGCGCTCGCGCCGATGTCGGTCGTCCAGGTCGCGCTCGCCGCCGGCGTCGTGTTCATCGCCGTCATGGCAGACCGCCTGTTCGGCTTTGAGGTCGGTCGCCGCCAGTGGATCGGCCTGTCGCTGACCGCCGCGGGCCTCGTGCTGCTCGGCATCACGCTGCCGGCGATGCACGGCGCGCACTCGCACTTCTCCCAGGCGGCGATGATCGCCTTCGAGGCCGCGCTGTTCGGGGTCGGCGGCGCTGCTGATCATGGGCCCGCGAATGGGCGGGCCGCGTCGAGCATCACGGCGTGATGCTGGGCGCCGCCGCCGGCACGCTGTTCGGCGTCTCCGACACCGCGATCAAGGCGCTGACCGGGATCACCGGCGCGCACGGGTTGCTGGGGCTGCGCTCAGCCCGTGGCTGGCCGTCGCCGTGCTCGCCTCGATCGTCGCCTTCTACGCTTCCGCACGCGGCCTGCAGGACGGCGAGGCCATCCCGGTGATCGCAGTCACCGGCACGGCCGCGAACATCGCGGGCATCGCCGGCGGGATCCTCGTGTTCGGCGACCCGATCGCCGGCAGCCCGCTGGGCGTCGTCGTGCAGGGGTCGCCTTCGTGCTCGTGATCGTGGCCTGCGGCGCTGATGCCCGCGCCGAGTGCGCGCAGCTCGGCGTGCCCGCGAGCGCCTAGCGCTGCTAGCATCTCGCTCCGAATGCCGACGACCTCTCAGCTGGTCCGCAAGGGACGCCTCGCGCCCAAGAAGAAGCTCGCGACGCCGGGCCTGAAGTCCGGCACCGGGCGCAAAAAGAAAGTCGCCGCGCCGCAGCGCCGCGGCGTGTGCACGCGCGTGTACACGACGACGCCGAAGAAGCCTAACTCCGCGCTGCGAAAGGTCGCGCGCGTGCGCATCTCCGGCTCGATCGAGGTCACCGCCTACATCCCCGGCGAGGGCCACAACCTGCAGGAGCACTCGGTCGTGCTCGTGCGCGGCGGCCGCGTCAAGGATCTGCCGGGCGTGCGCTACAAGGTCGTGCGCGGCACGCTCGACGCCGCCGGCGTCAGCGACCGCAAGAAGGCGCGCTCGCAGTACGGCGTGAAGAAAAAATAGGACCCATGCCCCGCCGCGCAGCAGCCCAGATCCGCCCGTTGAGGCAGACCCCTACACCGCTCCAAGCTCGTGCAGCAGGTGATCAACAAGGTGATGCTCGACGGCAAGAAGTCCACCGCCGAGCGGATCGTCTACGACGCGCTCGCGCTGATCGGCGAGCGCAGCGACAAAGACCCGGTCGAGACGCTCGAGGCCTCGATCAAAGCTCTCGACGCCCTCGCTCGAGGTCCGCTCGAGCCGCGTCGGCGGCGCCACCTACCAGGTGCCCGTCGAGGTGCCCGGCCGCGCGCGCGCACGCTGGCTGTGCGCTGGCTCGTCGAGTTCGCGCGCCAGCGCCGTGAGAAGACGATGGCCCAGCGCCTGGCCAACGAGCTGACCGACGCGCAGTCCCAGCAGGGCGGCGCGTACAAGCGCAAGGACGACATCTACCGCATGGCGCAGGCCAACAAGGCCTTCGCCCACTACCGCTGGTAGCCAGCGGGCCGATGGCCGGCGCTGGCCGGCGTCCTCGGTCGCTCATGTGCTCTCGCACACTTCGCTCCCTGCGTCCTTGGCCAGCTTGGCCCTCGGCCCGCTGGCGGCAACTAATGGCCGGCGCTGGCCGGCGTCCTCGGTCGCTCATGTGCTCTCGCACACTTCGCTCCCTGCGTCCTTGGCCAGCTTGGCCCTCGGCCCGCTGGCGGAACTAATGGCCGGCGCGCGACTGTGCGATGCTCACAGACCCTTGAAGAAGGAAGATTTGGTACCTAAACTTTCGGTACCGAATGTCTCCCCCGGACACCACGACATCCGACCCCGGCTTTCACCCGGAGGCCTCCGACCGCATAGAGCCCTACGTGTGGAAGATCGCCGGCGTGGTGATCCTCGGGATGATCATGTCGATCCTCGACACGACGATCGTCAACGTCGCGCTGCGCACGCTGGGGCACGACCTGCACAGCTCGCTCGCGCAGATCCAGTGGGTCATCACCGGCTATCTGCTGTCGCTGGCCGCGGTCATCCCGATCACCGGCTGGGCCGCCCGGCGCTTCGGCGCAAAGCGCGTGTACATGACCTCGCTGGTGCTGTTCACGGTCGGCTCGGCACTGTGCGCGATCGCGACGAGCACGACCGAGCTCGTGCTCTTCCGCGTCCTGCAGGGCGCCGGCGGCGGAATGATCATGCCAGTCGCCCAGCTGATCATGGCCCAGGTCGCGGGCCCCAAGCGGATGGGCCGCGTGATGGGCATCGTCGCGATGCCCGCGATGCTCGGCCCGATCCTCGGGCCGGTCGTCGGCGGGACGATCCTCGAGAGCCTGCACTGGTCGTGGATCTTCCTGGTCAACGTCCCGATCGGCTTCCTCGCGTTCTTCCTCGGCTGGCGGATCATTCCGCACACCGAATCAGGTGAGGCCGGGCGTCTGGACGTTCTCGGCCTGGCGCTGCTGTCCACGGCGTCGACCGCCATCGTCTACGGACTCTCACAGCTCGCCACGCCACACCGATCTGCTCGCCCCGGCCGTCGATCGGGCCG
Organism: uncultured Solirubrobacterales bacterium; assembly: GCA_963749385.1. GTDB lineage: Bacteria > Actinomycetota > Thermoleophilia > Solirubrobacterales > Solirubrobacteraceae > Palsa-744. The sequence continues at coordinate 1,079,654 of CAVVMI010000007.1, read as the reverse complement.
ATCCTCGCGGGCCTCGTGCTGACCGGGCGTCTTCTGCTGGCACGCTCTGCGCGTCGAGCGCCCGCTGCTGGACTCCGGCTCTACAAGAACCGCATCTTCGCGGCCGCGTCGTTCACGACGTTCGCGCTCGGCGCGGCGCTGTTCGGAGCGATGATCCTCGTGCCCCTCTACTACCAGGAAGTCCGCCACGAGAGCCTGATCGCGACCGGGCCTGCTGGTCAGGGCCGCAGGGTCTCGGAATGCTGGTCGCGATGCCGATTGCCGGGCGCCTGACCGATCGCTTCGGCGGCGGCCGCGTCGCGCTCGTTGGCGTCTCGGTCCTGTGCCTGAGCACGATTCCCCTCGCCTTCATCGGCCCGAGCACCTCGATTGTCGGCATCTCGCCGGTCCTGCTCGTGCGCGGCATCGGCATCGGCTTCTCCTTCATGCCGGCGATGACCACGGCGTTCGCCTCGCTGCGCCCCGATCAGCTCTCCGACGCGACGCCGCAGCTGAACGTGCTGCAGCGCATCGGCGGTGCGATCGGAACGGCCGTGCTGGCGGTCGTGCTCCAGCGGGCGAGCGGGATTTCCCCCTCGACCGACACCTGGCGCACGCCTTCAACACCGCCTACTGGTGGTCGTTCGGGATGGCCGCGCTCGGGCTGGTCCCGTGCGTGGTGCTGCTGCGCGCAGAGCACCCGCGCGCCAAGCTCAGCCGCGCGGCCTCGAACGCCGAGGCGACCGTCGAGCCGCTCGGGGCCTAGGGAGCTGCGCATGAGCACACCCGTCACAGCCAGCCCGAACGGCCAAGCCCACGAAGCGGGGCCGAGCTCGACGAGCTCGGCGCCGCCTTCCGCCGCGTGTTCCGCATCCTCAACCGCCTGCGCGGCCGCGATACCCATCTCGGCGGTTCAGAGCTCAGTCACGCTCAGTTCGAGCTGCTGATCGAGCTCGACGAGCGCGGCGAGCTCTCGGCGGGAGACCTGGCCGCCGCGGCCCGGCTCAGCCCGGCGACCGTGACGCCGATGCTCGACCACCTGGCCGAGTCCGGCCACGTCGAAAGGGTCCGCTCGGAGACCGACCGCCGTGTGGTCGTCTCGCGCCTGACCCCACAGGGCGCTCGCAAGATCGAGGCCAAGCGCGAGGCCTGGCGCAGTCGCTGGGAAGCGGCCCTGGATGGCGTCGAGGGAGAGGGATCTGCGGGCCGCCACGCGCGTGCTCGAGCTGCTCGGTGCGGTCGTTCGAGGACGTCCCCGCGGTGGACGGCTGAAAGCCTCCGTCAACGGGTACCCGCGACAGGCGCTGAAACCCATATGGCGCCGGGCTGATCGGCCGATTTGCTCTGCTATAGTCGGGCTCGCCTGGTGCGCGGGCAGGGACGCGGTAGCGGAACGTCCACCCGCGGAGCCGGATATCAAGATGGAGACCTCGAGCAGATAACGACGCGGACCGGTCCAGAGAAGACCAGCAGCGTGCGTGGGCCCGGGGGGCCATTTTTTTTGCCCTGAAACACCTCACCACCAACTCTGTTCTTCAAGCGCCGCTCCCCACCACACTCCTCCCTCTTCCGGAAGCCACCAGACATGCCACGTAAGTTCACACTCCAAAACACCCGGAACATCGGGATCATGGCGCACATCGACGCCGGCAAGACGACGACGACCGAGCGCATCCTCTACTACACCGGCCGCACCTACAAGATCGGCGAGGTGCACGACGGCGCCGCGACGATGGACTGGATGGAGCAGGAGCAGGAGCGCGGCATCACGATCACCTCCGCTGCCACCACCGCGCAGTGGAAGGGCCACCGCATCAACATCATCGACACGCCCGGCCACGTGGACTTCACGGTCGAGGTCGAGCGCTCGCTGCGCGTGCTCGACGGCGCGATCGCGCTGTTCGACTCGGTCGCCGGCGTCGAGCCCCAGTCCGAGACCGTCTGGCGCCAGGCCGACAAGTACCACGTGCCGCGCATCGCCTACATCAACAAGATGGACCGCACCGGCGCCGACTTCGACATGGGCGTGAAGACGATGATCGACCGCCTGGGCGCGCACCCCGTGCCGATCCAGCTGCCGATCGGCGCCGAGGGCGACTTCCTGGGCATCGTCGACCTCGTGACGATGAAAGCCATCGTCTACAAGGACGAGCTCGGCACCGAACAGGACGAAATCGACATCCCCGAGAACCTCGCCGAAGCGGCCGCCGCCGCGCGCGAGCACCTGCTCGAGGAGGTCTCCCACTACGACGACGCTCTGCTCGAGCTGCTGCTCGAGGAGGCCGAGGTGCCCGAGGCGGTGCTCAAGGAGGCGATCCGCAAGGCCACGCTGTCGACCAAGCTGACGCCGGTGCTGTGCGGGTCCTCGTTCAAGAACAAGGGCGTGCAGCCGCTGCTCGACGCGGTCATCGACTACCTGCCCTCGCCGCTTGACGTGCCGCCGGTCGTCGGCACCGAGCTGATCAAGGGCGAGGAGGCCGAGCGCGAGGTCATCCGCCACGCTGACGACTCAGAGCCGTTCGCCGCGCTCGCGTTCAAGATCGCCGCCGACCCCTACGTCGGCAAGCTCACCTACTTCCGCGTCTACTCCGGCCATCTGGAGGCCGGCGCGCGCGTGCTCAACGTGGGCTCCGGACGCACCGAGCGGATCGGGCGCATCCTGATGATGCACGCCAACGAGCGCGAGGAGGTCTCCGAGGTCTACGCCGGCGACATCGCGGCGGCTGTCGGCATCAAGCAGGTCATCACCGGCGACACGCTGGCCGCCCCCGACGCGCCCATCCACCTCGAGAACATCGTCTTCCCCGAGCCCGTCATCAAGGTTGCCGTCGAGCCCAAGACGAAGATCGACCAGGAGAAGATGTCGATCGCGCTGGGTCGCCTGGCCGAGGAGGACCCGACCTTCCAGGTGCGCACCAACGAAGAGACCGGCCAGACGGAGATCTCGGGCATGGGCGAGCTTCACCTCGAGGTGCTCGTCGACCGCATGAAGAGAGAGTTTGGGGTCGAAGCAAACGTCGGTCGCCCGCAGGTCTCCTACCGCGAGACGGTCACCGTCCACGGTGGAGAAGATCGAAGGCAAGTTCGTGCGCCAGACCGGCGGCTCGGGCCAGTTCGGCGTGGTCTTCATCGACCTCGAGCCGACGCCCGGCGAGGGATTCGAGTTCGTCAGCAAAATCAAGGGCGGATCGATCCCCTCCGAATACATCCCGGCGGTGAAGAAGGGCGTCGAAGAGGCGCTGGAGAACGGCGTGAAGGCCGGCTATCCGATGGTCGACATGAAGGTGACGCTCACCGATGGCAAGTACCACGACGTGGACTCCTCGGAGATCGCCTTCAAGGTCGCGGGCTCGATCGCCTTCAAGGAGGCCGCACGGCGCGCCAAGCCCGTGCTGCTCGAGCCGATCTTCGCGGTCGAGGTGGTCACACCCGAGGACTTCCTCGGTGAGGTGATCGGCGACCTCAGCCGTCGCCTGGACGCGTCGAGGGTCAGGAGCGCCGCGGCAACGCACTGGCGGTGACCGCGCGGGTGCCCCTGTCTGAGATGTTCGGTTACGCAACGGACCTGCGTTCCAACACGCAGGGACGCGCGACCCACACGATGCAGTTCGAGGCTTACGAGCAGGTCCCGCCGAACATCGGCGAAAAGATCGTTGAATCGCGGACCGGAGAACCTGTTCCGGCCTAGCAGTTCCAGCACGCACAGCGGACGTCAGTAGCAGCACCCATGCACGCTGCATTCAGATAGATTTCCCAGGTTCGCCCTCACAGAGGCGAACATACAAGTCGATTTAGGAGTGGACGAAAAGTGGCGAAGGAGAAGTTCGAGCGCGACAAGCCGCATGTCAACGTCGGGACCATCGGTCACATCGACCATGGCAAGACGACGCTGACCGCTGCCATCACGACGGTGCTGGCAGAGCACGGAGGAGCGGAAGCCCGCACCTTCGCCGAGATCGACAACGCGCCCGAGGAGAAGGAACGCGGCATCACGATCGCCACCTCGCACGTGGAGTATCAGACGGAGAACCGTCACTACGCACACGTCGACTGTCCCGGCCACGCCGACTACGTGAAGAACATGATCACGGGCGCCGCGCAGATGGACGGCGCGATCCTCGTGGTCTCAGCAGCCGACGGCCCGATGCCCCAGACGCGTGAGCACATCCTGCTCGCCCGCCAGGTCGGCGTCCCCTACATCGTGGTGTTTCTCAACAAGGCCGACATGGTCGATGACGAGGAGCTGTTGGAGCTGGTCGAGGTCGAGGTCCGCGAGCTGCTCTCCGAATACGACTTCCCGGGTGACGACATCCCGTTCATCACCGGCTCGGCGCTGAAGGCGCTCGAGGGCGATGAGAAATACAAGGAGAAGATCATCGAGCTTGCGGCCGCGCTCGACACCTACATCCCCGAGCCCGTCCGGGAGCTCGACAAGCCCTTCCTGATGCCGGTCGAGGACGTGTTCTCGATCACCGGCCGTGGCACGGTGGCCACCGGCCGCGTCGAGCAGGGCATCGTCAACACCGGTGACACGGTCGAAATCGTTGGAGTCCACGACTCCACCTCAACGGTCGTCACGGGCGTTGAGATGTTCCGCAAGATCCTCGATCAGGGTCAGGCGGGCGACAACGTTGGCTGCCTGCTTCGTGGCACCAAGCGCGAGGAGATCGAGCGCGGACAGGTGCTGTGCAAGCCGGGCTCCATCACCCCGCACACCAAGTACAAGGCTGAGGTCTACGTGCTCAAGAAGGAGGAGGGTGGACGCCACACCCCGTTCTTCACGGGTTACCGTCCACAGTTCTACTTCCGTACCACCGACGTCACCGGAGTGGCCAAGCTGCCCGATGGAGTGGAGATGGTCATGCCCGGCGACAACGTTCAGATGGAGATCGAATTGATCCAGCCGATCGCTATGGACCAGGGCCTGCGCTTTGCCATCAGGGAGGGCGGTCGCACGGTCGGCTCAGGAGTGGTGACAGAGATCATCGAGTAGTACCCGCCACCCTCGGACTTCGCGGGGGCGGGCATATTGGCAGTCCGATACGACAATCACAGCTCCGCCGGAGAGGCGTGGTGGTGGCAATGGGAGCGGATCCCTGCGAGGGGATCCGCTCTTCGTCGCCGCCTCGGAGGGGCTCGGCGGGGTGTCCGCCCGCCGCCTGAGCACCGCAACGAGCAGCGCAAGAATCGAAACGCAGAAGCAACCAGACCAACATTACACCGAGACAGAGCTTCAGAAACAGTTGATGGCATCGGCCACACAAAACAAGATCCGCATCAGGCTCAAGGCCTACGACACCTCCGCCATCGAGTCCGCGGCGAAGGAGATCGTGGAGACGGCCACGCGCACCGGCGCGAGGTGTCCGGACCCGTGCCGCTACCGACCGAGAAGAACGTCTACTGCGTGATCCGCTCGCCCTTCAAGGACAAGGACTCGCGCGAGCACTTCGAGATCCGCACGCACAAGCGCCTGATCGACATCCACCAGCCGACGCCCAAGACGGTCGACTCCCTCCAGCGCCTGGATCACCTCCCGGCCGGTGTGGACATCGAGATCCGCCTGGCCACCTGAACCTCGATCTCGACCGCACGCTCTACTATGCCCGCCATCCTCGCCAAGAAGCTCGGCATGACCCAGGTCTTCCAGGAGGATGGAAGCGTCGCGCGCGTCACCGTGCTGCAGGCCGGACCCTGCCCCGTGACCGCGATCCGCTCCCCTGAGCGCGACGGCTATGACGCCGTGCAGCTGGCCTTCGGGCAGACCAAGGAGAAGCACATCTCAAAGCCCGAGCTCGGCCATCTGAAGAAGGCCGACGCGCCGCCGCATGCGCCACCTGGCCGAGTTCCGCGGCGAGGCCGGCGAGCTGCAGCTCGGCGAGACGGTGACCGTCGGCGTGTTCGAGGTCGGGCGGCCATGTGAAGGTCGCCGGCATCTCCAAGGGCAAGGGCTTCCAGGGCACGATCAAGCGCCACAACTTCGTCTGCGGGCCGAAGTCCCACGGCTCCCACAACGTTCGCGCCCCCGGCTCGATCGGCGCCTCGGCGACGCCCTCGCGCGTGATCAAGGGCATCCGCGGACCAGGGCAGATGGGCAACAAGCGGGTCACCCAGAAGGGTCTTGAGATCGTGGCCGTGGATGAGAAGGAGAACCTGCTGCTGCTGCGCGGCTCGGTTCCCGGGCCCACCGGCGGTGTGGTGGAGGTGCGTAGCGATGGCTGAGGCCCCGGTGCTCGGCGCCGACCAAGAAGGTCAAGCTCGACGACACCGCTTTCGGTGCGCGCTTCGCCGGCTCGCTCGTTCACCAGAGCGTGCGCGCCGAGCAGGCCGCTCGCCGGCGCGGCACGGCGGCCACCAAGACGCGCGCCATGGTCTCCGGCGGTGGCGCCAAGCCCTGGCGTCAGAAGGGCACCGGCCGCGCGCGCGCCGGCTCCAACCGCTCGCCCATCTGGACCGGCGGCGGCGTCGTGTTCGGCCCGCAGCCGCGCTCCTACACCTTCAAGGTCAACCGCAAGGAGCAGCGCGCTGCGCTGCGCAGCGGGCTCTCGCTGCACGCCGAGCGCGGCTCGCTGGCGATCGCTCGACGTGGCCGCCTTCGAGGCGCCGAAGACGCGCCAGGCGCTCGACCTGCTCGAGGATTCGGGGCCAGCCGCTGCCCGACGCTCGTGGTGCTCGCCGCCGAGGAGTCCTCGGCCGCCCTGTCCTTTCGCAACCTCGCTCGCGTGGCGGTGCTGAGCGCGAGAACGTCGGCGTGACCGACCTGCTCGGCGCGGCCTCGCTGGTCGTTTCAGAGACCGCGCTGCAGGCGCTGAGCGAGCGCGCCGGCAAAGCCGCAGCGCTCGAAGGCGACGGCCTGATGGACATCTCGCAGGTGATCATCCGCCCGGTCGTCTCCGAGAAGAGCTACGTGCTCTCGGCCGTCGGTCGCTACATGTTCCGCGTGCACCCCGACGCGCACAAGACGCAGATCCGCCAGGCGGTGGAGGCGCTCTTCGACGTGCACGTGCTCGGCGTGAGGACGATCGAACGTCAAGTCCAAACCAAAGCGCCGCGGCATCACGCGCGGGCAGACGCGCACTTGGAAGAAGGCGATCGTGCAGCTCGCGCGCCGGCGAGAGCATCCCGATCTTCCATGGCCTGCAGGCGCCGGAGGGCTAGAGCCATGCCCATCCGCAAGCCCAAGCCCACGAGCCCCGGAAGACGCTTCGTCTCCTACCCCGACTTCGCTGAGATCACGAAGGTCAGAGCCCGAGAAGTCGCTCGTCGAAGGACTGAAGAAGAGCGGCGGTCGAAACGCGCACGGGCGCAAGACCTCGCGCCACCGCGGCGGCGGCGCCAAGCGCGCCTACCGGCGCATCGACTTCAAGCGCAACAAGGACGGCGTGGACGCGAGGGTCGCCGCGATCGAGTACGACCCCAACCGCTCCGCCTACATCGCGCTGCTGCACTACGCAGACGGCGAGAAGCGCTACATCCTCGCGCCCCAGCGGCTGACCGTCGGCATGACCGTCGCCTCAGGCGACGACCGCCGACATCGCGGTCGGCAACTGCATGGAGCTTGCGCGCATGCCCGTCGGCACGGTCGTCCACTACGTCGAGCTACAGCCGGGCCGCGGCGGGCAGATGGCCCGCTCCGCCGGCGCATCGGTGCAGCTCATGGCAAAGGACGGCGACATCGCCACGCTGCGACTGCCCTCCGGCGAGATGCGCACGGTGCGCGCCGAGTGTCGCGCGACGGTCGGAGTGATCGGTAACGCCGACCACCAGAACGTGAAGGTCGGCAAGGCGGGGCGCAAGCGTCACATGGGCGTGCGCCCGCAGACGCGCGGCGTCGCGATGAACCCGGTCGACCACCCGCACGGAGGCGGCGAGGGATCGACCACCGCCGGGCGTCACCCGGTCACGCCGTGGGGGGTGCCGACGCTCGGCTACCGCACACGCAAGAAGAACAAGGCTTCCAACTCCGCGATCGTGCGCGGTAGGCGCCGCGGGAAGGGCAAGAAATAATGAGCCAGCTCCCTGCGTCCTTGGCAGTCTTGCCCTGCGCGTCCGTGGAAGGCGGTGCAGAAAGTGAGTAGGTCGTCCAAGAAGGGCCCGTGGGTGGAAGAGCGCCTGATGTCGCGCATCGAAGCGCTCAACGCCGCCAACAACAAAAAAATGCTGCGGACGTGGTCGCGCGCGTCGACGATCTTTCCGGAGATGGTCGGTCACACGATCGCCGTTCACGACGGCAAGAAGCACGTGCCGGTGTTCATCAGCGAGTCGATGGTCGGTCACAAGCTTGGCGAGTTCGCGCCCACGCGCGTCTTCCGTGGACACGCGGGCTCAGGACGAGTGCGATGAACGCCGTCGCTCGCAGACCGGTCGTCAGTGCGCATGCGCGCTACGTGCGCACCTCCGCGCGCAAGGCGCGCATGGTATGCGGCCATCTGCGCGGCAAGTCCGTCCAGGAGGCGCGCGCTATCCTCGCCTTCACGCCGCGCGACGTGGCCAGGGACTGGAGCAAGCTGCTCGAGTCCGCCGTGGCCAATGCGGAGAGCAACCACGAACTGCTCGAGGACGATCTCGTCGTTCGTGAGGCCTACGCAGACGAAGGCCCTACGATCAAGCGCTTCCGTCCGCGCGCAATGGGTCGAGCGTCGGCCATTCGCAAGCGCACGAGCCACCTGACGATCACACTCACTCCACAGACAGACCCACAGCCGACCGGGAAGAAGAGCTGACAGAGATGGGACAGAAGGTTCATCCAGAGGCAATGCGCGTGGGCTACATCCACGACTGGAAGTCCAACTGGTTCAACGAGAAGAACTTCGCGGAGTATCTGGCCGAGGACGTGCGCATCCGCGAGCACATCTTCAAGAAGCTCGCCCACGCCGGCCTGTCGGACATCACGATCCGCAAGGACTCAAACGAACTCGAGGTCAACATCCACACGGCGCGTCCCGGCATCGTGATCGGCAAGTCGGGCAGTGAAGTCGATGCGCTGCGCAAGGAGCTGCACGGGATGACCTCCAAGCAGATCAAGGTGAACATCCTCGAGATCAAGCGCCCGGAGCTCGACGCCAAGCTCGTCGCTCAGTCGATCGCCGAGCAGCTGCAGAACCGCGTCGCGTTCCGTCGCGCGATGAAGCGCGCGCTCACAAGCGCGATGCGCTCCGGCGCAAAGGGCGTGAAGGTCCAGGTCTCCGGACGCCTGGGCGGCGCCGAGATGGCGCGCACCGAAAGCTACTCCGACGGCCGCGTCCCGCTGCACACGATGCGCGCCGACATCGACTACGGCTTCTATGAGGCGCGCACGACGTTCGGCGGGATCGGTGTGAAGTGCTGGATGAACAAGGGCGAGATCATGCCCGAGGGCTACACCGGCACCGACCTCACCGACATGACCGCTCCCTCCGCGCCCGGCAACGAGCGCGACGGCCGCGACGGGCGCGACGGCAGGGGCCGAGGCGGACGCGGCGGACGGGGACCCGGGGGCGGCGGGCGCGGGCCCGGCGGCGGGCGGGGACCTGGTGGCGGGCCCGGCGGCGGGCGCGGACCGGGCGGCGGCGGTGGCGGACGCGGTCGAGGCGGCAACTCAGGTGGGATCTCGCGCTGATGCTCTCCCCCAAGCGTGTCAAGCACCGCAAGCAGCACCGCGGGCGCCGCGGCGGCGTTTCGCGCGGCCAGGTCAAGGTCCAGTTCGGCGAGTACGGCCTCAAGGCGCTCGAGAGCGGCTGGCTGACCGACCGCCAGATCGAGGCTGCTCGAGTTGCCATGACGCGCAAGATCAAGCGTGGCGGCAAGGTGTGGATCAACGTCTTTCCCGACAAGCCGGTCACCAAGAAGCCCGCCGAGACGCGCATGGGCTCGGGCAAGGGCAATCCCGAAGGCTGGGTGGCTGTCGTCAAGCCCGGGCGCGTGATGTTCGAGCTGGCCGGCGTATCTGAGCCGCTGGCACGCGACGCCATTCGCCTCGCCGCGCACAAGCTGCCGCTGAAATCCAAGTTCGTCCTGCGCGAGGACTAGTCAGATGCGCGCAAAGGAGATCCGCGACATGGAGGACTCAGAACTGGGCAAGCGCGTCGGCGAGCTGCGCCGGGAGCTGCTCGGCCTGCGCTTTGCAAACGCGACGGGCGAACTCGAGGACACGGCCTCGCTCACGCGCACCAAGCGCGACCTCGCACGCCTTCTGACCGTCGCCCGCGAGCGCTCGCTCAGCGGCATCGCGACAGGGGATGGGCAATAGAGATGGCTGACGAGACAGAGAACGAGACGCCTGAGACGCCCGAGGCCCCCGAGGCCGCTGAGCCACAGGCCGCTGAGCCCGAGGCCGCCGAGCCCCAGGCCGCTGAGCCCGAGGCCGCTGAGCCCGAGGCCGCTGAGCCCGAGGCCGCCGAGCCCGAGGCCGACGACGCGCCAGAGGCGCAGGCCGACGAGGCTCAGGACGCCAGTGCCGAGAAGGCGCCGGCGGCGGCCGAGGAGACGCCGGCCGCTGGCGGCGGAGCACCGGCCGCCGAGCCTGCCGAGAAGCTTTCACCGAAGGAGAAGCGCCGCCGCGAGCGCTCTCGCCACGAGGGAAGCGCCAAGCCCGTGCGAAGCGCGGAGGAGCGTCACGCCGAGCGTCTGCAGCTGCGCGCCGTCAAGGCCAAGCGACGCAGTGCGCGTCGCAGCCAGGAACGCGCGAAAGCCGCCGAGCGCAGGGCGTCGGCGCCCGCCCGCGAGCCGCTCCCGCCCGTCCACGCCCCGGTCGAGGGCGCGCGCCGCGAGCGCCAGGGGATCGTCGTCTCCGACAAGGCCGAGAAGACGATCACGGTGCGCATCGACATCGCCCGACGTCACCGCCGCTACGAGAAGATCGTGCGCAGCTCAAGCACGCTGCATGCTCACGACGAGAACAACGACGCGCACATCGGCGACGTCGTGCGCGTGATCGAGAGCAGGCCGCTGTCCAAGACCAAGCGCTGGGCGCTCGTCGATGTGCTGGAGCGGGCGCGATGAAAATCGCAGATTTTCACGTCACGGGCGCCTGGATGGAGGCCCGAGCATGATCCAGAACGAGACGCGGCTGCGCGTCGCCGACAACACCGGCGCGCGCGAAATCCTCTGCATTCGCGTCAAGGGCGGCTCGCGGCGCCGCTACGCGCACGTCGGCGACGTCATCACCGCGACCGTCAAGCAGGCCAATCCGCAGGGCGCCGTGAAAAAGGGCGAGGTCGTGACCGCCGTGGTCGTGCGCACGAAGAAGCCGATCGGGCGCGACGACGGCACCTACATAGCCTTCGACGAGAACGCCGCGGTGATCATCGACGAGCAGAACAATCCGCGCGGCACTCGCGTCTTCGGCCCCGTGGCTCGCGAACTGCGCGAGCGCAACTTCATGAAGATCGTGTCGCTGGCGCCGGAGGTGCTCTGATGGCCCCGTCCGCCAGGCCCAAGCGCCGCAAGCTGAAGATCCGCTCCGGTGATCAGGTGCAGCTCATCGCGGGCAAGGACCGCGGCAAGAAGGGCCGCGTGCTGCGGGTCGAGACAGCACGCGAGCGCGTCTACGTCGAGGGCCTGAACATGGTCAAGCGTCACGTGCGCCCGCAGGCGCCCGTCAAAGAACAGCTCTACCCGGGCACCGAGTCCCAGCTCGGCGGCGTGATCGACACCGAGGCGGCGATCCACATCTCCAACGTGATGCTGCTCGACTCAAAGGGTAACCGGAGCCGTGTCCGCATCGAGCGCAAAGGCAAAGAGCGCTCCCGGGTCGCCAAGAGCTCGGGCATGGCGATCGACTGACATGAGCGCGACTGCCCCGCCAGCTCGCCTGAAGGTCCGCTACCTGGACGAGATCCGCCCTGCGCTGATCGAGCGCTTTGGCTACTCGTCGGTGATGCAGGCGCCCAAGCTAGAGAAGATCACGCTCAACATGGCCGTCGGGCAGGCCAAGCAGGACTCCAAAGTGCTCAAGGCGGCAACGGAGCAGCTCGCGACGATCGCCGGCCAGCAACCCAGCGTGCGGCGCGCGCGCAAGTCGATAGCAGCCTTCAAACTGCGCGAGGGCATGCCGGTCGGCGTTGCGGCGACGCTCCGCGCCGATCGCGGCTATGAGTTCCTCGACCGGCTCGTCTCGATCGCGATTCCGCGCATCCGCGACTTCCGCGGGCTGAATCCCCGCTCCTTCGATGGTCGCGGCAACTACTCGATCGGCGTCCGCGAACAGATCATCTTCCCCGAAATCGACTACGACGCTGTGGACGAGGTGCGGGGGATGGACATCACGATCACAACCAGCGCCGCCAGCGACATCGAGGCCTACGCGCTGCTCGCGGCCTTCGGGCTGCCGTTCTCTCCGCAGGGTCGTCCCCGCGGCTATGACCGGGCCGCCGACGAGCAGGCGGCGCAGGACGCGGCCGAGGAGAAGGCGACACGCGAAGCGGCCGAGGCTGATGACAACGGCGCGCCCGCGAAAGCCAAGGCCAAGCAGGCCAAGCCTGAGCCGGCCGACGAGACTTCACAGGCCGAGCCCGAGCCCGCGGCGGAGGAGTCCGCGTCGGAGGAGGAGCCGATCGCAGACGAGCCGACCGTCGAGGAGCCGACCGCCGAGGAGCCGACCGCAGGGCAGTCGACAGCCGTCGAGGACGCCGGCGAGGACGCCGCGCAGGAGCCGGCCGCGCAGGCCGGCGAGGAGACCGCTGGCGACGGGGACGCCGAGGTCGAGCAGGAGAAGACAGCCGACGAGGAGGAGTCAGACTGATGGCCAAGACATCGCTGCGCGTCAAGCAGGCGCGAAAGCCGAAGTTCGAGACGCGCGCCTATACTCGCTGCACACGCTGCGGCCGTCCGCGCGCGGTGTATCGCAAGTTCGGGGTGTGCCGCATCTGTCTTCGCGAGCTCGCCCACAACGGCCTCATCCCGGGGATGACGAAGTCCTCCTGGTAGGAGCTGACACGCACCAGCCATGTCCATGACCGATCCGATAGCCGACTTTCTCACGCGCGTGCGCAATGCGATTCGCGCTGCGCACGAGACCGTGGACATCCCCGCTTCGAAACTGAAGGCCGAGCTCGCTCGCATACTCGACGAGCAGGGATACATCGACCAGTGGACGATCGTGCCTGCGCCCGACGGCGCAGCCGGCGAGATGATCCAGATCCGCCTCAAGTACACCGAGGACCGCCGCTCGGCGATCTCGGGGCTGCGACGGGTGTCGCGACCGGGCCGCCGGACGTATGTCGATGCCAAGCACATTCCCAAGGTCGTCGGCGGGATGGGCACGGCGATCGTGTCGACCTCGCACGGCGTGATGACCGGACACGATGCTCGCGCAGCCGGTGTCGGCGGCGAGGTTCTCGCGCAGGTCTGGTGAGCGTGGACGATGTCGAGAATTGGTAGACAGCCGATCACCGTGCCCTCCGGCGTGACCGTCGCGATCGAGCCCGAGTCCGTGAGCGTGAAGGGCCCCAAGGGCGAGCTTTCCGAGCGCATCCACCGCGACATCGAGGTCAAGCAGGATGGCGAGCAGCTGCTCGTCAGCCGGCCGACCGACCGTGGCGAACACCGCGCGCTGCACGGCCTGACCCGCTCGCTCGTCGCCAACATGGTTCACGGCGTGACCGACGGATATGAAAAGCGCCTCGAGATCCAGGGCGTCGGGTATCGCGCGCAGCTGAAGGGCAAGAGCCTCGAGCTCGCCGTCGGTTACTCGCACCCTGTGAACATCCCGGCGCCCGAGGGCATCGAGTTCGAGGTGCCCCAGCCGACGCGCGTGGTCGTGAAGGGCATCTCCAAGCAGCTCGTCGGCGAGACGGCCGCGATCATCCGCAAGCAGCGCAAGCCCGAGCCGTACAAGGGCAAGGGCATCCGCTACGAGGGCGAGTACGTCCCCCGCAAGGTAGGCAAGCGCGCATGAACCTATATCGCTGCGCTGGATCTGCGTCCTCGGTCGCTCATGTGCGTCGCACGCTTCGCTCCCTGCGTCCTTGCCCAGCTTGCCCTACGGGTCCATGCGGGGCGATGTGCAGAACTGAGGTGCGCGCATGACCGTGCTTACCAAGGGCGACCGTCGCCTCAAGCGCCGCCGGCGGGTGCGCGCGAAGATCACCGGTAGCGCAACGCGGCCGAGGATCTCGGTGTTCCGCTCCAACAGCGGCCTGTCCGCGCAGCTGATCGACGACCGCAGCGGCCACACGCTGGCCGCCGTCAACTGGTATGAGCCGGAGCTGCGCAAGCTCGCGAAAGCAGAGCGCACCAAGCGCGCCGGCGAGCTGCTCGCGGAGCGCGCCAAGGCCGCCGGAATCAGCGAGGCCGTGTTCGACCGCGGTGGCTATCGCTATCACGGCCACGTGCGTGCTTTTGCCGAAGCGATCCGCGAGACCGGGATCACCGTCTAGCTCGCGGGCGACGCGGCCGCTACCCTCTCCATTCCAATGCCAAGCACCTCCAGCCAATGTCACTAGATCGCTCGGTGAGCTCTGCGGGTCTCGACCTGCAGGAGCGCGTGGTCGAGATCAACCGCGTCGCCAAGGTCGTCAAGGGCGGGCGCCGCTTCTCGTTCACCGCGCTCGTCGTCGTCGGCGACGAACGGGAGGTCGTCGGGGTCGGCTACGGGAAGGCCAACGAGGTCCCGCTCGCGATCCAGAAGGGCGTGGAGCGCGCCAAGAAGGATCTCTTCAAGGTGCCCAAGCACGGCAGCACGATCACCCATCAGACGACAGGTGTGTTCGGGGCCGGGCGCGTCTTCCTGAAGCCCGCCGCCCCCGGTACCGGCGTGATCGCCGGCGGTGGCGTGCGCGCCGTGCTCGAGCTCGCGGGAATCCACGACATCCTGTCGAAGAGTCTCGGGACGCAGAACCCGATCAACCTCGTCAAGGCGACGGTCGCGGGCCTGCGTGGCCTGCGCACCCCCGCGGAGGTCGCCGAGCTGCGCGGGCTTTCGATCAACCAGGTGCTCGGCCTGGGCGGCGAGAAGGCCGACGGCGTCGCGGCGGCTGCGGGCCAGGCAACGATCGCGCCGGGCAGCGAGAACGGTGAGCCAGCCGCCGTGGCGGCGGCGAGCGCCGATGGCGCCGCGCAGGAGGGCGCATCGTGAGCACGCTCGTCGTCACACAGCGACGCTCGCGCAACGGCGCCGATCAGAAACAGCTCGACACCCTGCGCTCGCTCGGCCTCCGGCGCATCGGACACAGCGTCAAGGTGAGCGACTCTCCGCAGGCCCGCGGCATGCTCCACGCCGTGCGCCACCTCGTCGAGGTCCAAGAGGGCAAGTGAGCCCGAGCGAGGACAACACCGAGGAGCGGATCGGGCTGCACAGCCTCTCGCCCGCGCCCGGCAGCCGGCGGCCGCGCAAGCGCATCGGGCGCGGTGAAGGATCGGGCACCGGCAAGACGTCCGGCCGCGGCCAGAAGGGCGCGGGCTCACGCTCGGGGTCCAAGAGCAGGGCTCGCTTTGAGGGCGGCCAGATGCCGATCCACATGCGGATGCGAAAGCTGCGCGGACCGCACATGAAGAAGTCGATGCCGTTTGAGCCCTTTCGCACGCATACCCAGCCTGTGAACATCGAGGCGCTCGACAGCCGCTTTGACGCCGGAGCCGAGGTGACGCCCGAGCTGATGGCGGCCAATGGCCTGGCCACGCGCCGGGGCATCCCCGTCAAGGTGCTCGCCAAGGGTGAGCTGACGAAGGCGCTGACCGTCCATGCGCATGGCTTCAGTGCCGGTGCGCGCGAGCGCATCGAGGCCGCCGGCGGCTCCTGCAAGGTCATCGACCGCTAGCGATCGTGGGCGCCGGCGCGCTGATCGGACGCGCCGTTTTCGCTCAAGCTGCCATCGGGGCGGCGCATTTGCACTAGACTCGGTCGTCGCACGCACGGGGAGCGTCGCGAGGCGCTGAGCCGGTATCGCTTCCCAGACCGTCAGCTAAGACATGCTCGCAACGATCCTCAACGCATTCCAGGTCGCGGATATCCGCAAGAAGATCGCGTTCACCGCGGGGATGCTGCTGATCTACCGTTTCGGCTCGCACATCCCGGTCCCGGGAGTCAACCTGACGGCGATCAACAACCTGCAGAAAAACTTCGCGGGATCGAACATCCTCGGCCTGCTGAACCTGTTCTCCGGCGGCGGCCTCTCGCGTCTGGCGATCTTCGCGCTGGGGATCATGCCCTACATCACGGCCTCGATCATCCTGCAGCTGCTGCAGGTGGCCGTGCCCTCGCTTGAAAAGCTCTCCAAGGAAGGCGAGGTCGGCCAGGCGCGGATCACGCAGTACACGCGCTACCTGACCGTCGGCCTGGCCTTTGCGCAGTCCATCGGCTACGTCTTCCTCTTTCACTCAGAGCAGGCCAAAGCAGGCGAATCGGTCGTCAAGCACTTCGACGCGCCCCATATCTTCCTGATCGTCGTCTGCCTGACCACGGGCTGCGTGCTGCTGATGTGGATCGGCGAGCTGATCACCCAGCGCGGCATCGGCAACGGGATCTCTCTGCTGATATTCGCCTCGATCGTCTCGCGGCTGCCGCAGGGCGTGCAGCTCTGGTGGACCAGCCAGGACCAGGTCTTCAAGGTGATGATGCCCTTCCTCGTACTGGCCGTTGTCGCGGGCATCGTGTTCGTGCAGGAGGGCCAGCGCCGCATCCCGGTGCAGTACGCAAAGCGCGTGATCGGACGGCGCATGACCGAAGGCGGCCAGACCTACCTTCCGCTACGCGTGAACATGGCGGGCGTGATTCCGGTCATCTTCGCCGTCAGCATCATGACCTTCCTGCCCACGATAGGCCAGCTCGTCAAAACCCACTGGGGCACGCAGCTGTCTGACTTCTTCACGCCCAACGGCTGGCATTTCCTCGTCGGTCAGACGATCTTCATCATCGTCTTCACCTACTTCTACACCGCGGTCACGTTCAACCCCGTCGACCAGGCCGACAACCTGAAGAAGTACGGTGGCTTCATCCCCGGCGTCAGACCCGGGCGCCCGACCGCCGAATTCCTGGATCGCATCCTCGCCCGCCTGACGTTCCCGGGCGCGCTGTTCCTGGCCGCTGTCGCTGCGCTGCCGACGATCCTGCTCGATCGCACGCATGAGAACTTCCAGCTGGGCGGGACCTCGATTCTGATCGTGATCGGCGTCGCGCTCGAATCGATGAAGCAGCTCGAGGCACAGCTGATGATGCGCAGCTACGAGGGCTTCTTGAAGTAGCTCGAACGCCGCGACGCGGCGTTCGCGAGACGCGCGCTGGGCGGGGCGGCGCGCGGACGGCCCGAAGGGTAGGCTGCTCGTCAGTGTCCGAGCTGAACCTGATACTGCTTGGTCCACCGGGGGCGGGGAAGGGGACTCAGGCCGAGCGCCTGCACGATGATTTCGGGCTGGCGCACATCTCGACGGGAGACATGCTGCGCATGGAGGTCGCCGAGGGTAGCGAGCTCGGCAGGGCGGCCAAGCGCTACATGGACGTCGGCGACCTCGTGCCCGACGCGGTGATCGTCGGGATGATTGCCCGGCGCCTCGGTCGCGACGATGCGCTCGACGGCTTCCTGCTCGACGGGTATCCGCGCAACATCGAGCAGGCCAGCGCGCTCGACGACGCGCTGCAGGGCCTCGACCGGCGCCTGAGCGCCGCGCTGCTTGTCGATGCGCCCGACGAGGAGGTGGTCAGGCGTATCGCCGGGCGGCGTGTTTGCGTCAAGAACCAGAGCCACATCTACCACGTCGAGTTCGACCCGCCCAAGCACGACGAAGTCTGTGACCAGGACGGCTCGCGGCTGATGCAGCGCGACGACGACCACGAGGACACGATCCGCCGGCGCCTGGAGGTCTACCACGCTCAGACCGAGCCGCTGATCGAGCGCTATGACGGCCTGGGTCTGCTGCGCCGCTTTGACGGCACCCGCAGTCCGGATGAGGTGCACGACCGCGTGCGCGCGACGGTCGCCACGTTGCGCCTGGAGGAGGACCTCTAGCCGCAGGCTAAGCTGCGCTTGCGATGATCATCAAGAAGTCCGCGCAGGAGATCGAGAAGATGGCGGCTGCGGGCGCGATTCTCGTGGACACCCTCCGTCTGCTCGCCGGCCAGGCTCGCGAGGGCGTGAGCACCGCCGAGCTGGACGCGGCCGCCGAGCGCCACATCCGCGCGCAGGGCGCGACCCCAACGTTCAAGGGCTATCGCGGGTTTCCCGGCTCGATCTGCGCATCGCCCAACGCGATGGTCGTGCATGGTATCCCGGGGCCCTACCGCCTGAAGGCGGGCGACGTGATCTCGATCGATGTCGGCGTGACCCTCGACGGCTGGGTCGCCGACGCGGCGCGCACGTTCGCGGTCGGCGAGATCGACGATCAGGCTCAGAACCTGCTCGACGTCACCGAGCAGTCGCTGCACGCGGGCGTCTCGCAATGCTGGCCCGGACGGCGCATCGGCGATCTCTCGAACGCGATTCAGACCACGGCTGAGAACGGCGGCCTGGCAATTGTGCGCTCGCTCGTCGGTCACGGCGTCGGGCGCAACATGCACGAGGATCCGCAGGTGCCCAACTATGGGCGCGCGGGCAAGGGACCGCTGCTGGAAGAGGGCATGGTGATCGCGGTGGAGCCGATGATGACCGCCGGTCACGCGGACGTGCGAATGGGAAGCGATGGCTGGGCGATTCTCTCTGAGGACTCCTCTCCGGCCGCGCATTTCGAGTTCACGATCGCGATCACCGGCGACGGGCCGAGGATCCTCACGCCGTGGCATCTTTCGGGCGATCACGAGCGGCCCAGCAGCGCCGCGATGAGCCCGTCGGTGCACGCTGTCGGGCAGACCGCTGGCGACGTCGGCTGAGGCGGCCGCGCGACAGCGAAGTTGCTACCATCCCCAGTTCATGCTCATGCACATGCCTGGGGCAGGTGCGTGCGCGTCTCCTCGACCGGTAGCGGCAGCCGCAACGGCAGCCAGAGCCGAGTCGCCGGAACCCAGCCGCCGAAAGGGATCATGAAGGTAAGACCGTCGGTCAAGCCGATGTGCGAGAAGTGCAAGATCATCCGCCGCAACGGCGTCGTATTGGTGATCTGCCAGAACAAGCGCCACAAGCAGAGGCAGGGGTAGATGGCGAGAATCGCCGGCATCAACCTGCCGCTGAACAAGCGATCTGAGATCGGGCTGACCTACATCTACGGCATCGGCCGCGCGACGTCGAACAAGATCCTCGCGGAAGTCGGGGTCAACCCCGACACCTACGTGCGCGACCTCACCGAGGACGAGGTCGGCAAGCTGCGTGACGCGATCGACGAGAACCTGACCGTCGAGGGAGACCTGCGTCGCGAGCGTTCGCAGGACATCAAAAGACTTCAGGAGATTGCCTGCTACCGGGGCCTTCGCCACCGTCGCGGCCTGCCCGTGCGCGGGCAGAAGACGAAGACCAACGCGCGGACGCGCAAGGGCCCCAAGCGTATGCAGGTGGCGGGAAAGAAGAAGGCGGGGAAGAAGTGAGCGGCCACGGTGCCTACAGCAGCGCCCAGCGCGCGCTGGGCGGATCGATGTGCGGGCCGGGAGGGCCCGCGCCGGTCTGATGGCTGCTCCGAAACGCGCCCGCGGGCGGCGCAAGGCCAAGAAGAACATCCCGATCGGCCAGGCGCACATCAAGACGTCGTTCAACAACACGATCGTGTCGTTGACCGACACGCAGGGCAACGTGATCGCGTGGGAGTCTGCCGGTGGGGCGGGCTTCAAGGGGTCGCGCAAGTCGACTCCGTTCGCCGCCCAGGTGACCGCGGATGCCGCGGCGCGCAAGGGCATCGAGCAGGGGCTCGCGAAGGTAGAGGTGCACGTCAAGGGTCCGGGCTCCGGACGTGAGACGGCGATCCGCTCGCTGCAGGCGGCGGGTCTGGAGGTGACGGGCGTCAAGGACGTGACGCCGCAGGCTCACAACGGCTGCCGGCCGCGCAAGCGGCGGCGCGTCTAGCGCAGTACGTCGGCGACGAGGACAAGAGGGGCACCGGCTCAAATGGCACGAGACACTTCTCCGCAGTGCAAGCAATGCCGCCGCGAGGGGCAGAAGCTTTTCCTGAAGGGCGAGCGCTGCCTGACCGACAAGTGCGGCGTCGAGCGCCGCTCCTATCCGCCGGGCGAGCATGGCCGCGGGCGGCTCAAACAGAGTGAGTACAGGCTGCAGCTGCGCGAGAAGCAGAAGGCGCGCCGTTACTACGGCGTGCTGGAGCGCCAGTTCCACGGCTACTACGAACGAGCCTCGCGCCAGCCGGGGATCACGGGTGAGAACCTGCTCGCGCTGCTCGAGTGTCGCCTGGACAACGTGCTCGTGCGCTTGGGCTTCGCCGCCTCGCGCCGGCAGGGTCGTCAGCTGATCCGTCATGGGCACTGGACGGTCAATGGACGGCGCGTGGACATCCCGAGCTACCAGGTGCGACCGGGCGACGTGATCGCGATCAAGGCTGACACGCCGGCCACGCAGGCGGTCAGGGACGCGACCGAGCTCACGGGGCAGATCCCCGCGTGGCTGCAGGCCGATCACGAGTCGCTGACGGCCAAGGTGCTGCGCAAGCCGGAGCGGCGTGAGGTCGCTGCGCCGGTGCAGGAGCAGCTCATCGTCGAGCTGTACTCGAAGTAGCAGGCTTTTCTCGCGCCGCGCTCGACTGGCGGCGGCGCTCCCGAGCCGGCGTCCTCGATGACGCCGGTGCGACACCAAAACGACGTTAGGACTCTGATGCTCGACTTCCAAATCCCCCGGATCACAAGCGAGTCCGCGGAGCAGAACCGTGGCACCTTCACGATCGAGCCGCTGGACCGCGGCTTTGGCTACACCTTCGGCAACTCGCTGCGGCGCGTGTTGCTCTCTTCGCTGGCCGGCGCAGCCGTCACCAGCGTGCGGATCGAGGGCGTCGCGCATGAGTTCTCGACGATCACCGGTGTCAAGGAGGACGTGACCGACATCGTGCTGAACCTGAAGGGAATCGTCTGTCGGATGCACTCCGACGCTACAGAGGTGGAGGCGCCGCTGGTCGTGACCGGGCCCGGTGAGATAACCGCAAAGGACATCGACCTGCCGGCGGGCGTGGAGATCCTCAACCCCGACGTGCACATCGCGACGCTCGAGAAAAAAACCAAGCTCGAGCTCTACATGACCATTGGCCGCGGCCGCGGCTACCGCCCGGCTGAGGAGAACAAGTCCGCCGACCAGCCGATCGGCGTGATCCCGATCGACTCGATCTTCTCGCCGGTGAGACGTGTGGCCTACGCCGTCGAGCAGGCGCGCGTGGGTCAGAAGACGGACTTCGACAAGCTCACGCTGGACGTCGAGACAGACGGCTCGATCGACTCACAGGCAGCGCTGCGCGAGGCGGCCGAGCTGCTCATCTCCCAGCTGGCGATCTTCACCGACGCAGACCGCATCCAGGAGCTGCGCGCGAGCCCGGGCGGACAGCTCGACGGTCACGGCCTCGCGGTTGCGGGCGGCGCTCCGCCGGCGCTGCAGGGCGAGGAGTGGAGCATCCTGATCGAGGAGCTCGAGCTCGGCGTGCGCTCGTACAACTGCCTCAAGCGCGCGGGCATCCAGACGGTCGGCGACCTGATCTCAAAGTCAGAGGCCGAGCTCAACGCGATCCCGAACTTCGGCAAGAAGTCGATCGACGAGGTCATCGAAACGCTGCATTCTCGCGGCCTGAACCTTCGCCAGGACTAGGAGGCCCGCTGACCTGCGCCAGGCGGCGTCCTCGATCGCTCATGTGCGAAGCACACTTCGCTCACTGCGTCCTTGCCTGGCTTGATCATCGAACCTCCTAGGGCGTCTTGGCAAACAGACGATTCCCCACCTCCCAACGACCTACCGTCTCAGGCAACTACACTTTCCGACCATGCGCCATCAGAAGAAGAAAAACAAGCTCAGCCGCGATTCCGCGCATCGCAAGGCGCTGCTGATGAATCTCAGCAAGGGGATCATCGAGCACGAGCGGATTGAAACCACGCAGGCCAAGGCGAAGGCGGTCAAGCCCGAGATCGAGAAACTGATCACGCTGGCCAAGCGGGGCGACCTGCACGCGCGCCGTCAGGCGCTGTCGACGCTCGCGCAGGACAAGTTCGCCGTGCACAAGCTGTTCGAGGACGTTGCGCCGCGCTACGCCGACAGGCCGGGCGGCTACACGCGCATCCTCAAGCTCGGTCCGCGTCGCAGCGACGCGACCGAGATGGTCTTCATCGAGCTCGTCTGAGCATCGCTCGCGCCGGCGCTGCGCGCGATGGTCACCAAGCTCACGCTCGAGTACGACGGCGCGGGCTTTGCCGGCTGGGCGCGCCAGCCCGGCAAGCGCACAGTGCAGGGCGAGCTCGAACGCGCGCTGCACACCGTGCTCGGCGAGATCGACTCCGATGGGCAGCGGATGACGCTGAGGGTGGCCGGGAGAACCGATCGCGGCGTCCACGCCTGGGGCCAGGTCGCCAGCTACCGCCACGAGGCGCTCGATCCACAGCGGCTGAACTCGCTGCTCGACGACGACATCGCGGTGCTCGCCGCCGAACCGGCGCCCAGAACCTTCGACGCGCGGCGCGACGCCACAAGCAGGACCTACTGCTACCGCGTGCTCGCGCGGCGCACTCGCAGCGCGCTGCGCCGTGCGGACAGTTACTGGTGGTCGGGGGACCTCGATCGCGAGGCGCTCGTGGCGTGTGCGGCCGCGCTGGCGGGCAGCCACGATTTCAGGGCGTTCACGCCGTCTGAAACCGAGCACACCCGCTTTCGCTGCGACGTGCGACGCGCCGAATGGCGCGCGGACGGAGACCTCCTGGAGTTCTGGATCGAGGCGGACATGTTCGTGCGCCACATGAACCGGGTGCTCGTCGGCACGATGCTCGAAGTCGCCACCGCGCAGCGCGCGATCGATGATTTCACGCGGCTGCTGGACGGCCAGCCGCGTTCTGAGGGCGGGCGCACGGCGCCTGCGCACGGCCTGGCGCTCGCGAGTGTCTCCTACGAGCACGTCCGATCGCCGAGCCGCTCCTAGGCTGTCCTATTCCCAGGTCCTGGTGACAGCCGCTCATCGGGCAGCTCCCATCTTGCGAGCACCGTAGACGATGTCACCAGGGACGCGACCTCGGGTCAGGCGCCCGGTGTGGGCACGGTCGAAGTTGTAGTAGGCGAGGTACTCCTCAAGGTCCCTGCGCAGCGCCGTGATCTTGGGCACCAGCGAGCGGGCAAAGCTCGCCCGCCAGCACTCCTCGAGTAGCGTCAGCTGCACGCGCTCGACACAGCCGTTGCTCGTCGGCCTGCCTGCCTTGATGCGACGCTGGCGGGCGTCGTGGCTCTCCACAGCCGTCCTGAAGTCCCCCGAGACGAACTCCGAGCCGTTATCGGTTGACACGGCCCTGAGCTTCCAGCCGGCCAGCGCAAGCCCGTGGCAAAGGCGATGAAGCGGCGCTTGACAGTGGCGCGAGCGCGGGTTTCGCTCTGAGGAATGAAGCTCTGCCCAGGTGAAGCCCGAGGCGACGTCGATCGCCGTGTACTGCCAGACAGAACCCTTGCTCCCCGACAGCCGCCCGATGAAGAAGCAGTCCATCTGCACGAGCTCGCCGGGCTCAGAAGCCTCGATGTGGCGCTCAGGCGGCGGCGGGCAGGGAGCACGCTCATAGGGATCGCGGTGCCTTGCGATCAGCGCCAGGCGCTTTGTGCGGGTGTTCAGGCCGACACGGCAGAGCACACGCCAGACGCCGTGCTCTGAGATGCGCAGCCCGCCCCACTTCTCCCTGGCCAGTTCGGCCGAGATCCGCCGCGGGCCCATCCCTGGGTGGGCGAGGCTGAACGCCACGATCCGCTGCTCCAGGTGCGGGCCGATCTCGTTGGGCTGGCGCGGTCTGCGGCGCTCGCGGACCCTCAGCGCCTCGATCCCCCAACGCTGGGTCTGGTGCTTGAGCCGATAGTAGGTCTGGCGGCTGACCCCCATTCGCCGGCAGGCCTCCGACACGTTGCCGAGCTCCTCGGCGAGCGTGAAGAGCCGCAGGCGGTAGCCGAACAGCACGTCATCATGGGATACGCAACTGCTCCTTCCCTTCGTCTTGCCGGACAGAGGGGAGCCTGAGCACAAGCGCGGACGACCCCGGCCAGCTGGCCGGGGTCGTCCCACAACAAAGCTCTCGCTGATCTACCGAGCTGTCACTACAACCCGGGGTTAGTCCAGGCTAGGCCGCAAAGCGCCTGTCCGACACCGGGGAGGATCGGCCTGGCCCGGCCGAAGCTGCTCCTATGCTGCACGTGCACCGATGCTCAACGTGCTGCTCACAAACGACGACGGGATCGAAGCCGAGGGCCTGCAGACGCTGCGTCGGGCGCTGATGGCCGTCGAGGGCGTGCGCCTGGCGGTGATCGCGCCGGACGGCAACCGCTCGGCGATGGCGCGCTCGATCACCACTCGCAGGCCGCTGTGGGTCGCCGAAGTGCCCTTCTCCGATGGGTCTGTCGGATATGCGACAGACGGCACGCCGGTGGACTGCGTGCGTCTCGCGAGCCTCGGGCTCGTCGAAGGCTTCGCGGCCGATCTCGTCGTGGCGGGGATCAACCACGGGGCGAACCTCGGCGATGACATCACCTACTCGGGCACCGTCGCGGCCGCGCTCGAGGGCCTGGTGCTCGGGCTGCCGGCGATCGCGGTCTCTCAACAGTCGGGCGCCGGTGCGCTGGACTACCGCTTCGACGGCGGGTTCGCGTTCGAGCGGGCCGCTCAGTTCATCGCGCGCATGGTGCAGCGGATCGAGGACGTGCCGCTGCCGGGTGCGACGCTGCTGAACGTCAACGTGCCGGCGGCGCCGCCGAGCGGGGTGGAGGTCGCGACGATCGGCAAGCGCATCTATCGCGACGAGCTCAAGCTGGAGCGCGAGGAGGAGCATCGCCGCCGCTACTGGATCTACGGTTCAGACCCCGGCTTTCACGATGTCCCGGGCACCGATCTCGCGGTTGTGGCCGGCGGTCAGATCGCTGTCACGCCAATCCACTTCGACCTCACCGATCACCAGAGCCTCGAGGCGCTGCGGCGCTTTGACCTGCGGCAGCTGCTGGACGCGCCAGGCGAGCAGACGCCATGAGTGCGGGGGCCAAAGCCCCTGCGCAGCCGACGTCCGAGACGCTTGCGCGGGTGAAGGAGCTTCGCAGGACGCTCGCCCACCACTCCCACCGCTACTACGTCCTCGACGACCCCGAGATCGGCGACGACCAGTACGACGGGCTGCTGGATGAGCTTCGCGAGATCGAGGCGCGCCATCCACAGCTCCTGACGCCGGACTCGCCGACCCAGCGGGTTGGCGGCGAGCCGGTCGGGCGCCTGGAGAAGGTGCGCCACCTGGAGCCGATGCTCTCGCTGAGCAACGCGCGAAGCGCAGAGGAGCTGCGCGCGTGGGTGCAGCGGATGCGAACCCATCTCGCGCGGGAGGGGATCGAGGATCCCGACTTCCAGTTCGTCGTCGAGCCGAAGATCGATGGCCTGGCGATCAGCCTCGTCTATCGCGACGGCGTGCTCGAGCGCGGCGCCACCCGCGGCAATGGCGAGATCGGCGAGGACATCACGCACAATCTGCGCACGATCGGCGCGATCCCGCTGCGCGTCACAGACGCACCGCCCCTGCTCGAGGTGCGCGGCGAGCTCTACATGTCGCTGAAGGACTTCGCGGCCGTGAACGAGCGTCGCGCCGAGCAGGGGCTGTCGACGTTCATGAACCCGCGCAACTCCGCCGCGGGGACCGTGCGCCAGCTGGACCCGGCGCTCGCCGCCGAGCGGCCGTTGTCGATCTGGTGCTATCAGGTGGGAGTCACCGAGGGCCTGTCGTTCCAGACCCACTGGGAGGCGCTCGGCTGGCTGCGCGAGCACGGCTTTCGCGTCAATCGCGACATCCAGCTGCTGACGGGCGAGGACGAGGTCGTCGAGCAGTGCCTTGCCTGGCAGAGCCGCCGCGGGGAGCTCGACTTCGAGATAGACGGCGTCGTCGTGAAGGTGTCAGACCTTGCGCTGCAGCGCCGGCTGGGATCGGTCGGGCGCGATCCGCGCTGGGCGGTGGCATGGAAGTTCCCGCCGACCACCGCCGTGACGAAGCTCGAGAAGGTGATGTGGAATGTCGGCAAGTTCGGCGATCTGCGCCCCTACGCGGTGCTCGAGCCGGTCGCCGTCGGCGGCGTGACGATCAAGCTCGCGACGCTGCACAACGAGGAGGACCTCGCGCGCAAGGACATCCGCCCCGGCGAGGAGGTGATCGTGCTGCGCGCCGGCGACGTGATCCCGCAGGTGGTCTCGCCCGCGCCGCACGTGGCCGAGCGTGCGCGGCGCCCGCGGCGACCGCGCCCGCCCGCCCGCTGTCCCTTCTGCAACACGCCGACGGTCAAGCCGCCCGAGAGCGTGTTCACGATGTGTCCCAACCGCGACTGCCCGGCGCGCGCCTGGCAGCTGCTCAAGCACTTCGTCTCGCGCGGCGCGATGGACATCGACGGCCTGGGCGAGAAGCAGGTCGCGCTCCTGCAGGAGCAGGGCCTGATCAGGACCGCTGGCGACTACTACCGGCTGAGCGCCGAGCAGCTCGTGCCGCTCGAGGGGTTCGGCGAGCTGTCGGCTGAGAACCTGCTGCGCGCGATCGAGCAGTCAAAGCAGCGCCCGTTCTCGCGCGTGCTCTTCGCGCTTGGCATCGAGGAGGTCGGCGAGGTGACCGCGCGCAACCTCGCCCAGCGCTTTCGCGACATCGACTCGCTGTGCGCGGCCAGCGAAGAGGAGATCGCCCAGACGCAGGGGATCGGCGAGAAGATGGCCGCGCTCATCGCAGCGCAGCTGAAGGATGAGCGCATGCGCGCGCTGATAGAGGACCT
The DNA here is from genome assembly GCA_963749385.1 of uncultured Solirubrobacterales bacterium. Lineage (GTDB taxonomy): Bacteria > Actinomycetota > Thermoleophilia > Solirubrobacterales > Solirubrobacteraceae > Palsa-744. Next base: position 1,052,898 of record CAVVMI010000007.1, on the reverse strand, counting down.
GCGCGCGCACGGACTGCGCCTGCGCGAAAAGGGCGCGGCGCCCTCTGAGGGGCCGCTGGCCGACAAGACGCTCGTGCTGACCGGGACGCTCCCACAGCTCTCACGCGAGCAGGCCACCGAGCAGATCACGGCGGCGGGCGGGCGCGTGACGGGTTCGGTGTCCAAGAAGACCGACTACGTGGTCGCCGGCGAGAGCCCGGGATCCAAGCTCGCCAAGGCTGAGCGCCTGGGTGTCACGGTGCTCGACGAGGACGGGCTGCGCGCGATTCTCGGTCAGTAGTCGGAGATCGTGATCGTCATGTGGTCCTGCAGCACGTGCGCGTATTCGGTGGAGATCCCGTCGGTGAAGATCGCGAACACGAGCAGATGTCCGTTGACGGCCTGGCAGTAGCCGGCGAGGTTCGACGCGCCGGTGAGCGTTCCCGTCTTGGCCTCGCAGCGTCCTTCCGCGGTGGTGTGGCGCATGCGCGGGGCAAGCGTGCCGCTTCTTCCGGCGACCGCGAGGTCGCCGCGAAGCACCGCGCCCACGGAAGTGGGCTCCACGCCGGCCAGCAGGTCTGAGATTTCATAGGGCGAGGTTTTGTCTGATGGGGAGAGCCCCGAGCCGTCGACGACCTGTGGATGCAGGCCGAGCAGCGAGGAGATCGTCTTGCGCACGACCGCCGTGCCCGCGGCCGTCGTTCCCGCGCCGCCGTAGAGCGCGCCGAGGTCCTTGACGAGCGTCTCGGCGAAGAAGTTGTCAGAGGGTGGGAGCGTGAGCCCGAGCAGCTGCGACAGCGGCGGGGATTTCAGCTGGGCAAGCTGGACGGCGCCGGGCGGCGTCGTCGCCGAGCCGCTCGTGCCCCTGATGCTCACGCCGTCGCCCTTCAGGGCCCCCCACAGCTCGCGCGCGGCGAAGGCTGCGGGGGCGTGGGCGCCGTGTTCAGAGCCGCTCGCGCCGCGGTTGAACGCGACGCCGCTGAGCGTGCCTTCCAGGAAGGGGTCGGGCGCGTAGTTGCTGGAGGGCTCGCCGCGCAGCGAGTCAAACCAGGACTCGTCACCCAGGACCGAGCCCGTGATGTGATGGATGCCAGCGACGCGCACCAGCTGCGTGGCGAGCGTCGTGATCGACGTGCCCACGCCGCCGTAGTGGCTGGTGATGAACGAGGAGCTTCCGAACGTCGGGTCGCCACCGCCACGCAGATACAGGTCGCCTTCCCAGACGCCGCCGGGCGCCAGACGGCCGACGCCGAAGACAGTCGTGCTCAACGTGCCCGAGGCTCCCATCAGCTGCAGCGCCGTGGTCGCGGTGTAGAGCTTCTCGACGGAGGCCGGCGGGCGCTTGGCGGTGGCACGCTCTGCGAACAGCGCCTGTTTGGTCGTCATGTCATAGACGTAGGCGCCGTCGGCCTGGCCGCCCAGCGCAAGCTGGCGGGTGAGGTCGCTTTGCAGGTGGCTGAGGCTGACGCTCGCGCCGGCGTACGGCGCGAACAGCGCGCCGAGCGCCGCCAAACAGCAGAGTGCGCCCAGCGCCCAGACGGCCCGCGAGCGCGCTCGCATGACCGATGGACGCAGGGTTGTTCGCGAGATCAACGAAGTGATGCGATGGCGCCTGGGCGCGGTCACCCGGCTTGCAGGGGGACGGTAGCCGTAAAATGAATCTGTCATGGGAAAGGTTGTCAAGCTGGAACCAAAGACCAACGAGAAGGCAAAAGTAGCGCCGCGCCGCCGCGCGAAAGCGCCGCGCGGGGTTGGGCGGCCCGGGGCCGCCGATCGGCGGCGACGGCCCAGGCGCCACAAGACCGCTCTGGTGCTCGGTGGCGGTGGCTTCACCGGAGGGGTATACGAGATCGGCGCGCTGCGTGCGCTGGACCTGCTCGCCGTCAACAGCTCGGTCAACGGCTTTGACGTCTACGTCGGCTCGTCGGCCGGGTCGTTCATCGCGGCGCTCTGCGCAAACGGCGTGACGCCCGACGAAATGATGCGCGTGCTCGTGCGCCACGGCGAGGCGAGCTTCCGCGCCGCGGATCTCGGCGATCTGCTCAGCCCCAACCTGGTCGGGCTGGCGCAGAAGGGTGTGCTGCTGCCGCTGCGCACGCTGGAGATCGCCCGCAAGCTCGTCTTCCAGCGCGGGACGGTGACGCTGATGGACATCATGCTCGAGCTCGCCGAGGGGCTCCCACCGGGCCTCTACACAGGCGCGGGCATCGAGAACTACCTGCGGCGCATCCTCGACGACCCCGATCGCACCAACGACTTCAGGGACCTCGCCTGCGAGCTGTACCTGCCCGCGACCGATCTGGACTCCTGCGAGCGCGTCGTGTTCGGCGCCGAGGGCCATGAACACGTGCCGATCTCAACGGCCGTGCGGGCCTCCGGCGCGCTGCCGATGGTCTACACACCCGTGGAGATCGACGGGCGCGAACTGATCGACGGGGCGATCCTCTCGACGACCAACCTCGACATCGCGGTCGAGGCGGGAGCGAAGCTCGTCGTCGTGATCAACCCGATCGTGCCCTTCGTGAAAGCCGAGCCTGCCAAGGGCGACGACGAGGACCCGGAGGCAAAGCGCGTATCGCGCATGGGCTTCCCGCAGATCGGCTACCAGGCCTTCAAGCTCGTCGCCCACCAGCGCCTGCACGAGCAGGCGGCGCACTGGAAGGAGACCTACCCGGGCGTGGACATCGTGCTGATCGAGCCCGAGGCGAGCGACGAGCTCATGTTCGAGACCTCGATGATGAACTTCGCTTCGCGCGTCGAGATCGCCCGTCACGGCTTCGAGTCGGTGACGCGCTACCTGGCCTCCGAATACGACCGCTTCAGCGAGATCGCCGAGCGTCACGAGATCGACATCTCCGGCGAGCGTCTGACCGAGGTCGTCGCGGGGCTGGACGAGGCTCACGACACAGGCGGTTGGCGCCAGCTGTTGGCTGGCACCGCAGGAGCGCTGCTGCGCCGCCAGTCGGGTCTTGCCAGCTGACGCCGGCCCGCGGCAGCCAGAGCGCACCCAATGCGCCCTTTCAGAGGCGCGACGACGTGTGAGCTCTAGATGACTTTGTCGATCGCGCTGAGCAGGCGCTGTGAGGCCTGGTCGTTGCGTATCGCGATGCGCGCGTGCGCCGGCTCGCCCAGCGCGTCGCCTGCGGCCACGAGCACGCCCGCCTGGGCAAGCTGCGCGGCGAGCTCTGCGCCCTGCAGCGTCGGATGAGCGACCCACAGGAAGTTGGCCTGACTGTCCGCCACCTCGAATGAGCGCTCGCGCAGCGCGGCGGCCAGCAGCGGGCGCTCGCGGCAGATCCCTGCGACGTTCTCGAGCAGCAGCTCTGAGCAGCTGTGCAGGGCCTCCAGCACGCCGGCCTGGGAGACCTCAGATACGCCGAGATCGGGCTGTAGCGCAGCGAGCAGCTCCTCCGCTCCGGGCCCGCCGATCGCATAGCCGACGCGCAGGCCGGCGAGGCCCCATGCCTTGGAGAAGCTGCGAAACACGAGCAGGCGCGGGTGGTCCTCGAGAAGCGCCAGCGAGGAGTCGATCGGCTGGGCGTCTGAGAACTCGACGAGCGACTCGTCGAGCAGGACCGCGACGCGCTCGGGCAGTCCCCGCAGCAGGCGGGTCAGCGCCTCGGTGGAGAGCAGCTCGCCGGTCGGGTCGTTGGGGCTTGCCAGCGCGATGACGCGCGTGTCGTGCTCGGGCACGGCCGCGAGCAGCTCATCCACGCCGCCTGAGATCGGCACAGCGCGGCCGTGGGCTCGCCTTGCCATGATCGGATACAGCGGGTAGGAGGGCCATGTGCTCAGCAGCATCTGGCCGGGCTCGATGAGCGCGCGGGTGGCCGAGCTCAGCAGCTCGGCGGCACCGTTGCCGAGGATCAGGCGGGCGGGGTCGACGCCGTGGCGCTCGGCGAGCTGGTCGCGCAGGTCTGAGCCGCGCAGGTGCGGGTAGCGGTTGATTCCGCGTCGCGCGACGTACGTGATCGCGTTGACGATGCGCGGGTGGGGGAGCTCGGGCCAGGTCGTCTGGGAGAGGTCGAGCGTCTGCACCTGCGTGAGCGCTTTGCGGCGGCGCTCGGCGTCCTGCTCGCGCAGCTCGATGTTGACCTCCTCCTCGGTCATCCCTTCGAACTGGCGGTAGTAGTCGAGCAGGCCCATGCTGCGGTGGTTCTAGCAGCGAACGTCGCGTCCGGCTGGGCGGACGCCCGGGTACTGCGCCTGTGCGGCGCTCACCCTTCGCCCTTGGAGACGAGGCCGGTGCCGGGACCGTGGATGACGAGGAACCAGAGCAGGAACGCCGCGGCGCATACGATCGCGGTCACCCCGAAGATTCGCCCGAGCGCGCCGGTGCGCTGGTCGTGTCCTGCCGCGCGGCGAACGAGGATCCACGCCTGGTCGATTCGCTTCATCAGCGCGAGCGCGCCGAACATGAGCGCGAACAGCCCGAGGAACGAGACGAGGATGCCGAGGCTCACGCTGCCGCTCAGGTAGTCGACGTGCGAGCCCACCCACAGGCAGAGGACCGGGATCGGGCCCCAGCAGAGCAGGCAGAGGAAGATCATCATCGCGAGCAGCACGCCGGCGCCGGCGCCGTCGAGGCGCTGGCGGGTCGCGCTGCCGCGTTTGGGCAGCGCGCGAAAGTGGGTCGGGGCCGTGCCTGGGCGGCGGCCGACGAACAGTCCGCCGCTGTCGCTGGGATCGGAGCGCATCTTTCCCTATGTTGGCAGCTTGCGCCACGAAGCTCGGCACCGCAGTCGGGCTCGAGCTCGCGAAAGCCCGCGAGTTGCCACGATGCGGGACCTCAGCTCGCGTAGAGCGAGTCGATCAGCTCGGCGTACTTCTCGTTGACGACGTTGCGCTTGACCTTCAGCGTCGGCGTGAGCTCGCCGGTGGCCTGGGAGAGGTCGTGGTCGAGGATCGCGAACTTCTTGACCTGCTCGACGCGAGCGTATTTGGCGTTCGCGCGGTCGACTTCCTCCTGGATCAGCTCCCGCACGCCGGGGTCCTGGGCGAGCGTGGGAATGTCGGTCGGCAGGCCGTGGGCCTTTGCGTAGCCGGCGATCTCTTCCTCGTCGAGCGTGATCAGCACGATTGGGTAGGCGCGCTTGTCGCCGTGCATGACCGCCTGGGAGATCCAGCGCGACTGCCTGAGGTCGTTCTCGATGTTGGCCGGCGTGAGGTTCTTGCCGCCAGCCGTGATGATGATGTCCTTCTTGCGCCCGGTGATCGTGATGTAGCCGTCCTCGTCGATCGAGCCGAGGTCGCCGGTGTGCAGCCATCCCTCCTCGACGTCGCCGAAGGAGCCGGCGTCGCGGTTGTAGTACCCGCCGAAGATGTTCGCGCCCTTGATCAGGATCTCGCCGTCCTCGGCGGTCTTGATCTGCACGCCGGGCAGCGCCCGCCCGACGGTGCCGAAGCGATGGTTCTCGACGGTCGAGATGGCCGCCGAGGTGGCGGTCTCGGTCATGCCGTAGCCCTCGAGCACCGGCACGCCGCAGGCCCAGAAGAATTCGAGGATCTCGTGGGCGATCGGCGCCGCGCCTGACGTCGCGTGACGCAGCTCACCGCCGAAGATCGCGCGCACGTGCTTGTAGAGACGCTCGTCGGCTTCGTCGAACAGCGCCAGCAGCTCCTCGGGCACGTCCTCGCCGCGGTTCATCAGGTCGCGCACGCGCGCTCCCAGTGCGATGTCGGCGCGGGCGCGTTCCTGCTCCTCGGGCGACTGAGACTCGATCGTCGACTGCGCGAGCGTGTAGATCTTTTCGAAGATCCGCGGCACCGAGGGCAGGTAGGTGGGGTGGACTTCAGAGAGCTCGGCGATGATCTTGTTGGTGTCGCCGCCGAAGTAGGCGAGCGTGCTGCCGAGGTCAAAGGCCGAGAGCTGCACGAGCAGCCCGTAGGAATGCGCGAGCGGCAGATAGAGGTAGGTGCTCTCGTCTGAGCGGATCTCACCGGCCTCGGCGACCATGTTGATGATCGCGCGGTAGTTGCCGTGGCTGAGCATGCAGCCCTTCGGCGGGCCGGTGGTGCCCGAGGTGTAGATGATCGTGAGCAGGTCCTCAGGGCGGACCGCTGCGCGGCGCGCTTCGAGCTCCTCGGCGGACTGCCCGTGGCCGCGCTCGCGCACCTCATCGAGAGTGATCATCGGTGCCGAGCGCGTGATGCGCGGGCTGCCGTTGGGGGAGCTCTGCTCGGGTCCGTCGATCACGATGATCGTGCGCAGGTCGGGAAGCTCGTCCTGGACCTGCTGCACCTTGGCGAGCTGCTCGGCGTTCTCGCACACGATCGCGCTCGCGCCAGAGTCGGAGATCACCCAGTGGCACTCCTCGGGAGAGTTGGTCGGGTAGATCGGCACGACGACGAGCCCGGCGGAGACCGCCGCGAGGTCCGCGTAGGACCACTCCGGCCGGGTGTTGGCCAGGATGCAGATGCGCTCGCCCGGCTGCAGATCCAGGTCAATCAGGCCGATCGCGATCTCCTGAACGGTCTCCGCCAGCTGTGCGTAGGTGACGTCATGCCAGTCACCGTCGCGCTTGAAGCGTATGGCTACGTGCTCGGCGTGCGCGGCTGCTGAGCGCGGGATCAGATCGGCGATCGTGTTCGACCCGGTGGTCGACGCCATTGCGACGGCCTCCAGCTCCATGAAGGACCTCCTCCGTGGTCTCTTTGTCACTTGATCTTAGACCCTGACGCGAGCTGTTGTGAAAAGTTGGACCGCGTTCACAGGGGGTTGGGGACGTCCAGGAACACGTGTCGTAGGCCGAAGCGTGCGGCGAGATCCTCGCCGAGGCGCCGGATACCGAACGTCTCAGTCGCGTAGTGGCCGGCTGCGATGAGGTGCAGGCCGAGCTCGCGAGCCTGGGCCATCGCGCGCTCAGGGCATTCGCCTGTGAGCAGCGCGTCGGCGCCGGCGGCGCTTGCCTCAGCGAGGTAGTCGGCACCAGCGCCGGACACGATCGCGAGCCTCTCTACCCGATCGGGGCCGCGGTCAAACACGAGCGGCTCGCGATCGGTCAGCTCTCGCACCCTCGCGACGAGCTCACCGGGGGCCATGCCCTCCCCGGGCAGCCGGGCGATGAAGCCGATCGTCTCGCCGCGATGCTCGGCGAAGGGCTCGAGATCATCCGCGCCAAGCGCGCGTGCCAGCAGCGCGTTGTTGCCGAGCTCGCCATGCGCGTCCAGCGGCAGGTGGTAGGCGGCGAGCGCGATGTCGGCGTCGAAGAGGATCTTCAGGCGGCGCTTGAGCTGTGCGTCGATCGGCCCGAGCGGCGAGCCCCAGAAGAGGCCGTGGTGGACGATCAGCAGGTCGGCGTGCTCGGCCGCCGCCAGCTCGAAGAGCTCGGCGTTCGCGGACACGCCGCTGGCCAGCACAGCCACCTCGTCGGGCCCGGGAACCTGCAGGCCGTTGGGCCCGTAGTCCTCGAAGCGATCGGGCTCCAGTAGTCGGTCGATCTCGGCGAGGATGTCAGCGATCGCGGCGGCCACGGCCAGGCGACGATAGCCGTATGGAATACTGGTCGGCGCGTCGGGGCGTGGCGCAGCCTGGTAGCGCGCACCGTTCGGGTCGGTGAGGTCCCCGGTTCGAATCCGGGCGCCCCGATAAATTCATGGTCTTCGAGACCTCCCCTCGGTACCCGAAAAGTGGTAAGCGTTCAGTTGGTTGGGGGACATGACCCAGCCGCGTCGAACTACGAAGCGTGGACCGTCGTGAGGCGGAGGCCATCTACGACGCGGGACGCGAGGCAGTCGTCGAGGTGCTGCTGCGCATGGACCGCCGCATCCAGCAACTGGAAGCCCGCGTCGAGAAGCTCGAGCGCGAGCTGAGCAAGAGCTCGCGCAACTCTTCGCGTCCGCCGAGCTCTGATCCGCCTGGCAAGCACCGGGTGCGGGGCAAGGATCGCTCAGGATTTTCGCAGGGCGCCCAGCCGGGGCACGAGGGCCACGGTCGCGAGCTGTTGCCGCTCGCGGCGGTCGATGAGTCGATCGAGCACTGGCCCGAGCGCTGCGCGTGCGGCCATGTCTTCGCCCCAGGTGAGCTGCTCGCGGTGGGCGAGCCGGTGCGCCACCAGATCGAAGAGCTGCCGGTGATCTCCACGCAACTGATCGAGCACCGCTGCCCGCGCGTGCGCTGCCCCGGCTGCGGTGAGCGGACCCGGGCGATGCTGCCCGCCGACGTCGCCGGGAGCGCATTCGGCCCGCGCTTTGAAGCGGCCGTGGCGGCACTGTCGGTGCGCAACCGCGTCTCTCGCTGCGATGTGGTGGAGCTCGCCGAAGAGCTGTTCGGCGCGCGCCTGTGCAGCGGCACGGTCGAGGCGATCCTCGAGCGCGCCGCGCAGGCGCTGGCGGATCCCTATGAGCGGCTTCGAGCGCGCGTGCGCTCAGGCGAGAGCCTGAACATGGACGAGACCGGCTGGCGCACGGCCGGCGAGCGCCGCGCGCTGTGGGGAATGTTCACCGACCGCCACGCCCTCTTTCAGCTCGCTCCCGACCGGCACGAGGATCGCGCCAAGAGCCTGCTCGCCGACACCGAGGCGATCGTGACCTCCGACCGCTGGTGGGCCTATGCCCACCTGCCGCTTGCCCGCCGCCAGATCTGCTGGTCGCACCTGCGGCGAGATTTTCAAGCCCACGCCGAAGGGCTCGCCGCGGAGAAGGAGTTCGGCGAGGCAGGCCTTGAGCTGTGCGAGCGCGTCTTCTGGGCGTGGGAGGTCTTCGCTCACACTCACGACCGCTGGCAGCTGAAACGCACGATCGGCTCACTGCAGCGCACCCACAAGCCGATCATCCGCTCCTTCGCCGCGAAGCGAGCGCGCAACAGGCGCTGTCGCGGCATGGCGCGCAACCTGCTGAAGCTCTGGCCGGCGCTGTGGACGTTCGCCGCCCACGAGGGCGTGCAGCCGACCAACAACCACGCCGAGCGAGGGCTCCGAGGCGCGGTCATCTACCGCAAGCTTTCGCTCGGCAGCCAGTCCGAGCAGGGCGAACGGCGGATCGAGCGACTGCTCTCAGCGTCGGTCACGTGCCGCCTTCAGCGCCGCTCGCTGTTCGCCTACATGAGCGAGCTGCTCGCCGCCCACGCCCGGGGCGATCCGGTCCCACTGCTCACCTGAGCGTTGGGGGACTGAACGCTTACGAAAAGTGTGGTATTTGCAGAGGTTTTCTGGCGCCGGTGAGGTCACCGGTTCACGGCTTCCGGAAGCGCCGGGTCGGTGAGCAAAAAGGCCTGGAAATCGTATGCTTAGGCCCGTGTTTTCGGGGCTTCAGTTCGGATACCGCGGGGCCGAGAGGACGCTCTGGTTCGCAAATCGGGAGCAAGTCGGGCGTCTGTGGTTCGCAATCGGTCGTACGAGCGTGGCGCCGCAGGCATAGACCCGAGCGCGGCTGCTTCGCTGGCGTAGCGGTCGTCTGCCAGGCCGGGTCGGCGCTGTCGAGATTCGGGGCATGAAAATGCGGTCTTGGAGGCTGCTGCTGGGGGCCGATTGCATTAGGGTCGGCTGACCGGGACAGGGGCTTTCAGGGAGAACGTAGTGGGGCAGGCCGTTTTGGACGATGGGCTTCGAGCCCGGGAAGTTTCGGTGGCCGCCCCTGCGACTTGCCCGGGTGTGCCGTGAGCACGTATCGGTCGTTGTCGTTAGCCCGCTGCTTCTCCAGTGGTTCACACAATCAGAGGAGGACGTGGTGATTTTGGCTGGTAGGGCGGTCGGGTTGGATGTGCACCGTGATTTCTGTGAGGTCGCGGTCGCGCAGCACGGGGAGGTGAGCTCCTCAGGGCGGGTTGATACGACGCCCGAGGCGCTGGAGCTGTTCGGCGGGAGTCTTGATCCACGGGATCGGGTGGCGCTCGAGGTCAGCGGTGGCGCGTGGGAGGTCGCGCGGATCCTCGAGCGGCACGTCGCTCGGGTGGTCGTCGTGAGCCCTGCCGATACGGGAATCCGTCAGGCGCGCGCGAAGACCGACCGGCTGGATGCGCGCACGCTCGCGCGGCTGTTGGCAGCCGGTGAGCTGGACGGCGTGTGGTCACCGGATGAGCGCTGCCGGGTGATGCGCCGTCGCCTGGCGCGGCGGGAGCAGCTGGTGCGCGCACGCTCGCGCTCCAAGAACGAGATCCACGCGGTCCTCGTGCGCCGGCTCGTGGGCCGCCCGCCCACCTCAGACCTGTTCGGGGTCAAGGGGCGCCGCTGGCTGGCCGGGCTCGAGTTGCCGCTGGAGGAGTCGGAGACGATCGGGCGTGCCTGCGCCACGTCGAGTTCCTCGATGGTGAGATCGGCGCGGTGGAGCGCCAGATCGCGGCGGCGGCGCTCGACTCCGCGGAGATCAGGCGGCTGATGACAGTGCCGGGGGTGAACGTGATCTGCGCGGCGAGCTTCATGGCGGCGGTCGGCGATATCCGCCGCTTCTCAGACCCGCGGTCGCTGGTCGGCTACCTGGGCCTTGACCCGCGCGTCTATCAGTCAGGCTCAGCGCCGGACGGGCGGACACATCTCAAAGCAGGGCTCCGCATCGACGCGCGGGGCGCTGCTCGAGGCGGCCTGGAGTGCCGTTCGCCAGCCCGGCCCGCAGCACGCCTTCTACCAGCGCATACGCACCCGCCGTGCACACGGGATCGCGATTGTCGCGAGCGCGCGCAAGCTCTGCTGCCTGTTCTGGTTCCTGCTCACCCGCGGGGAGGACTACGCCCACCAGCAGCCCTCCCTGACCGCCAAGAAGCTACGGCTGCTGGAGATCCGTGCCGGCGCCCGGACCCTGAAGGGCACCCCGACCGGCGTGTGGGCCACCAGGCAGGCGATGCGCGACGGTGAGCGCAAGCTCGCCGAGCAAGCCGAGGCCTCCTACAAGCGGATGGTCTCAGACTGGCAGGCCGCCACACCGAAAAACAAAGCGGGCGCGAGCGTGACACCGGGGCGCGCATCACAAAAGCCCTCAAGGGGCAAAGTCGCGCGGCAGACCACGAGCCCCTGACGTCTGCACTTCGACTCGTCCTCTACTCGCGCCCACCAAAAGCCTAACGCCGTCAAGGCTCCTCGGCAACACGCCGGCCCGTTCCGGCGACGACCCAAAAACGGTGGGATCCGCGCCGCTCGGCCACCGTCCCGCCCAAAACCAACGCCACAAACGCGTTCTGTGGCCTTCAACAGGACCCCGCGACCGATCAGCTGCCCGAAATCTCATCCTAAATTAACCGCCAACCACTTGACTTTCATCGGTCGTCCCGAGCGAGCGTCAGCGCGGCTCTTGCCCCAGACGCTCGCTCGTCCGCGATAGCGAAAGGACGGCGACGCCTCCGTCACCCGGGTAGGTTGAGTATGGTCGGGTCGAGTGCTGCCGCGCGCAGCGCGTCGTCCCACCTGAAAAAGTCGCGCTCGCGCACCACGAGACCGCGCTCGAGCGTTAGCAGCTGGGCAACGTGGGTGTCTAGCTCAATGCCACTCCCCCGGCCGTGCACGCGGCTCGCGCCGAGCACAATCAGAGACTCACCGAGGTCGACGACCAGCGCCGGGGCGAGTTCAAAGCGATCGAATACGTCCAATATCTCCGCCAGTACGCTTGCCATCTCCGCTCGCCCACGCGCCGAGCCGGGAACTCCCAGCGCCTGGAGGCCGGCGTCGGCGTCATACACGATGCTGGGTGCGTAACGCACGAGCATCAGCTCAAAGTCGCGACGCTGCACCGCGGCCCATCCAGAGGCAACAGCATGGCGCACGAAGTGCCGACGTGCTCGCGTCCGCGGCCGCACCAGGCCGAGGAGCAGCGCGGTGGCTACCCGGTAAAAACTTGGGAAGCTGACGATAAAGCGCTCCTCGAGGCTTCTGAACGGCCTTGGCGCGCCTGCGGGTGCAACGGGTGTAACGACGGGCCCGCCCCTTCCGCTGGCTCCCCTCATACGATCGCCAGGCTTGGCAGTCCGCGGTTCATTCTCCACTCCCGGGCGTCATGACGGGAAGCATATCCCCGCGCGCGTTTGCGACTGGCGCCGACTCGGAGGTGGCCACGCCTGGTCCTCGCGCAAGGCGCGCCGTGCCTCGTCGGACATGTCCGATCACCGTCCTTTGCGACAGCGCTGAGCGTGTCGGCTGGGGGCGAGCGCGTTGGCAGCACCGACGGCGGCACCGGACGCCGGCACCTGACCGCTATGCGGAGAGACCAGCCGCCCGCAACGCCTCGCCGTGATCGAAATAGGCGAGGACGCGCGACATCTTGCCGTCGCGAAAGTCATAGATGACACCAATCGGCGAATCGACCTGGACGCCACTGCCTCTCCCACGTCCCTCGGTTCGACCGAGCACGAGCACGCGGTCGCCGAGATCGCCGAACTCGCCACCGATCACGCAAAGCTCCCCCAGGTATTGAAGATTTCCTCGAAATACATTTCAACGCCCTCGCGGCCGCGGTAGCCGTCGCCCTCCACGACACCGGGAAGCGCAGGGAACCACGCGAAGTCAGGAGTCGCGAGCGTGGCCAGCAGGTCAACGTTGCGATGGTTGAATGCGTCTATCCCCCGCTTGACGATCTCCACGTTCTGCTTAGAAATAAGCGCTCATCCTGCCTCCGCTGTCGTGGGCTCGAGCGTAACGGTTTGGCCGAGTCGTTCTAACTGGCGGACGAGCCTTTGCGTGATGCGCTTGCGGTCTTCTCGGGTGAGGAAGTAGTCGCCGCCGAGCTCCTGGTAGGAGACCCCGTCCTGGAGTACGTGGTAGGCGCTGACAAGGATCGAGTGAGCGACCGCGACGATCGCCTTCTTGTGTCCGCGGCGGCGACGTATGCGCAGGTATTGAGCGCGCAGGTATGTGTCTTTGGTGCGACCCGCCGCGCTGTTGGCGGCCTCGATCAGGGCGACCCGCAGCCAGCTGTCGCCCTTGCGCGTCTTGCCCGAGCGGCGCTTGCCCGCGGACTCATCGTGGCCGGGACAGACGGCGGCCCAGCTCGCGGCGTGCCGGTGGGAAGGAAAGCGCTCGACGTCGGGGCCGAGCTCGGCGATGATTACCTCCGCGGTGCGCTCACCCACCCCGGGGATCGTGCACAGCAGCTCGACCTGACGTTCGAAAGGGCGCACGCGCTCCTCGATCTCCGCCGAGAGCGAGTTGATCGTCTCGTCGAGATACTCGATATGGGCGAGCAGATGCGAGACGAGCAGCGCGTGATGCCCTCTGAAGCGGCCCTCCAGCGCGGCCCGCAGCGCCGGCAGCTTCGCGCGCAGCTTGCCCTTGGCGAGATCGGCTAGCGCCTGAGGGTCTGACTCGCCGTCGCAGAGAGCCTTGAGCATCGCCTTGCCCGAGACGCCGAGCGGTCGGCTGGCCACCGAGGCGAGCTTGATGTTGGCGTCCTCGAGCACCTTCTGCAGCCGGTTGGCCTCACGGCCACGCTCCCACACAAGCGACTTGCGATAGCGCGTCAGATCGCGCAGCTCGCGGATCGGATGGGGTGGCACGAAGCTCGATTTCAACAAGCCGTGCTCGAGCAGCTGGCACAACCACTGCGCATCCTGCACATCGGTCTTGCGGCCAGGCACGTTCTTGACATGCTGGGCGTTGACGAGCAACAGCTCGAAGTCGTCCTCGAGCAAGTAGTAGACCGGCTTCCAATACACGCCCGTCGCCTCCATCGCCACGTGCGTCACGCCGAGACCCTTCAGCCAGTCGCGCAGGCCGAGCAAGTCACCGGTCATCGTGCCGAACTCTGCCCGCAGCTCCGAGCGAACACCCGACTGGTCAGGAACATGCACGCAGACAGTGACTCGCGCTTTATGCACATCGAGCCCAGCACAGCGCTCATAGACGCGTTCCATCTCACACCTCCACCAGATCGACAGCAGCGTGTCGCCCGTGGGAGCCCTCGAGCTCAAAGATTCTGCTTGACGTGCGCATGGCAACAGTTGGGGTTCCGTGGGCTCCCCGGCCTTCTCCTGGCGGACTCGTGGTGCCAGAACGTGGACGGCCTCTGTTGGACGACGCCACAAAGTCTCGCCCATTTCATCCGTCGAGGGTGACGCCAACGGCGTCATGAGCTCTCCTGCGACATGGCCTACTCCTCCAGGCCGAGGTCGGCGAAGGCGCGGTCGCGGTCGAAGTACTGGACGATCCTGGTGACTCGACCACCGTGTAGGTGGAACAGGGTCGCCCCTTGGGTGTCCAGTTGCCCCATTTCGAGTCCGCTCGCCCGGCCGCGGGCCGTGAAGTGATAGGGCACGAGCACGCGCTCGCTGTCCACCTCGAGGTAGTCGTGTGCCGTGACCCTCCAATCGGTCCACGCCCCGAGCATGTTGCGGAAGGCTTCAGCCATCCCTTCTATGCCAGTCCGGACGCCCGGGCCTGGACCGCCGGCCATCTCGTATGCGATCTCCGGCTCGGCCCAGCCGACATCGCTGTAGTCGCCGCGTTGCCACGCCGCGTAGATCGAGCGCACAAGGTCCAGGTTCTCAGACATCGCCTACCCCCGCTCCTGTGCGAGGCGTTCGGCGGCGCGACGGGCCTCGTCGATGTTGGTGTAGTTCGTGATTCGCGCAATCTTGCCGTCCTCCCACATGCTGACGGTTCCGTAGCGCAGCTGAACCTCACCGCTGCTGCCGACTGGACGACCCTTCAGAACGAGCACGCGAAAGCCGACTCCGTTGCCAAGGTCGAGAGGTTCCTCGGCCTCGAACTCGCTCTCCTCGTAGGAGGTCCACCAGTCCTCAATGAAGTTACGCGCTGCCGCCTGCGCCTGAAAGACGTCCATACCCACCGGCGACATGTCATACACGGCATCCGGCGTGTAGAAGGCCATGATCGCATCGACGTCGCCGCGATTGGTAGCTGCGGTGAGCCGCTTCTGCAACTCCATCAGGTCGGGGGTCGTGGACTCGTGGGGCATCCTGCGGTGAGTATCCCGGACCGCTGCTTTCGGAGGAGGCTGTTTCGCAAACCTTCGCGCGTACGTCAGCGCGGGCGTTCGCGGGAGGGTTCGCGTTCTGAGGGGCGTGGTGGTCTTGGCGGCGGTGAGACGGATAGGCCCGACCGGGCGTTCCCGGACCCTTTCAGGCTCCTGTGGTCGCTATCTGGTGGCTGTGGAGCTTCAGCAGGTTGTGGGTAGCGGTGATTAGTCGCCATTCCGACCTGGCGGCGGCCCTGCCACGGCGTTGGAGGCGACCCATCCGGCGGTTGAACTTCGCATGTCCGAACACCGGCTCGATCATTGCCTGGCGTTTTCGGTAGAGCGCGCGGCCGAGCTCAGTGGAGAGCACGCGGCGCATATGCGCATAGGCGCCGCCGTCCCATCCTGGACGACTGCCCTTGCGCTTGCCGGCGTCGGGCGGGATCAGCACCTGAATCCCGTGGTTGATGACGTTCTCCATCTGCTCCTTGTTCCAGTAGCCGGCGTCGGCGAGCAGCACCCCCGGCGTCTCTGTGACGCCGGCCGTCTCCAGTTCGCTGCGGGCGGCGTCGAGCATCGGCTCAAGGTGTCCGAAGTCCGGTGAGTCGACCGTGACCTCGGCCGCGATCACGATCTGGTTCTCGTTGACGGCCGCTTGGGCGTTGTAGCCCTGAACGTAGCCGCGCGAGGCCTTCAGCATGCGCGAGTCCGGGTCAGTCAGGTTGATCTTCCCCGTGGGAGTCTCGGGCGGTGCGTAGGGGGTGGGTGAGGCCCCGAGCCGGCGACCTCTGCTGTCCCGTGCATGCACCCGGTAGTGCTCATAGGCGGCGTTCGCGCGGGACTCCGCCCACAGCTCCTCCTGCAGACGACGCTTGGCCTCTTTCAACCGTGCCGGGCGAGACCGCGGGATCGGCTTGGCTTCTTTGGCGCGTTCCTCATCGAGCTGGCGTTTGGCCTCACGCAGCCAGCCACGACGACCCTGGCTGGTCGACAGGTGCTCTGGTAGCTCATCGCCGCGCTTATCGCCATAGAGCTCATCCTCGGCAGCGTCGACTTCGGCGGCCTCTTCGAGGATCTCCCGCGCGATCTGATCGAAGTCGGCGTTCGCCTCACGACTCGCGTTCGCGTGGACCTTCGCGGCGTCGACTGCGATCGTGCCGACCTTGACCATCCCCGCTCGTGCGCACAAGGTGAGCACGCTGCTAAACAGCCCGGCGAGCGCGTCTGCGTGCTCGGAGCGAAAGCGGTTGATCGTCACGTGATCAGGAGCGAGGTTCGACGCGATCACGCGGTAGGCGACGTCCTCCACGCACGCGCGCTCGATACCCCGCGAGGAGCGCTGGCCCCTTGAATAGGCGTAGAGCACGATCGCGACCATCATCGCCGGGTCATAGGCCGCACGGCCCCAACCGTCCTCGCGATAACGGGCGTAGAAGGGCGCGAGGTCGATGTCCTTGACCGCGTCGATCACGAACCACGCCAGATGGTTCTCCGGCAGCCACTCGCGCAGCGACGGGGACATCAACAACAACTGCTCACGATCACATTCGATGAAGTTCTGAGCCATGCCCAGAAGCTTCTTAAACCCGCCGGACAGACCAGGGGTTATGAAACAGCCTCCTGCTGGAAGCGGCGGTCCTGGATACTGAGCGGACGATGCCCGAGGAGTCCACGACCCCCGACCTGGTGAGGCTTGCGGGGCAGGGGTACGAAGAGCCATGAGTCGCGGTGATCTTGACGCGGTGATGAGCCTCTTTGCCCCCGACGCGGTGTATGACGCGTCCGACGCCGGGTTGGGGACTTTCGAGGGCGAGGAGGCGATCAGGGGCTTCGTGGAGGACTGGCGTCGAAGCTGGGAGGACTATCGCTACGAGAACGAGGAGATTCTCGATCTCGGGCACGGCGTCACGCTTAGCCTCGTTCGGGAGAGCGGCCGCTTGTTCGGCGGCAAAGGTCGCGTCGAGCAGCGGGCGGCGCACCTCATCACATGGGCGAACGGCAAGATCGAGTGGTTCAAGCACTACCCCGACCCAGACGAGGCCCGCCCCGCCGCCGAACGCCTCGCGCAGCAGCGGTGGTAGGCGATGTCGCAGCAGAACGTGGATGCTGACCGCTCTATCGAGGAGCGGGTGCTGCTGCGGCTACCGACCCCGCTCGTGCGACTGATGATGAGAGGCTTGGCGCGTCTGCCACCCGGATCGCATCTGCGGGGGCGGATGCTGAAGCGCGGCATCACGCGCGGTATGGAGGCAGGAGCACGAGAGGATTACGCGGTCCCGCTGCGCTTCTACGAGCCGGACGTTGAGTTGCGGAACCCTGGCCAGGCCGCTCGCGGTCTCGGCCTCCCCGAGCGCTACGAAGGTCAGCAGGGGTTCCTCGACGTATGGCGCGACTGGACAGAGGACCTCGATGACTTCTACGTACGACCTGAACAGATCATCGATCTCGGAGATCGCGTCGTGCTGCGCGCCGCGATCGTCGGGCGTGGCCGAGGCAGCGGCGTTCCCATCAGTCGGATAACCGGCATCATCTACTACTTCTCGCCGCGTGGACTGGTCGAGCGCCAGGACCTCTACTGGACGTGGGAGGAAGCCCTCGATGCGCTTCGCGATCACGACGAGGCGTCGCGGGCGTCGGGCCTGGCCGAGTAGAGGTCAGATGCCGGTGTCGGGAGCGAGGCCGAGGTCGGCGAACGCACGACACGAGTGCTTTGTCTCGGATGCAAGCGTGTCGGTGAAGGCCGCCGAGACTGCTGAGTTGGACGAGCTGCGAGCGTCTCGTCTGGCGTGCGGGAGACGCCTTCTTCGCGGCGAAAGCACTCGTCTGGACACCGCCTGTCGAGACGCCCGGGTCGTCTGGTTCGCAAAGCGCTGCGTCTCTCCGGTG
Source organism: uncultured Solirubrobacterales bacterium (assembly GCA_963749385.1). Lineage (GTDB taxonomy): Bacteria > Actinomycetota > Thermoleophilia > Solirubrobacterales > Solirubrobacteraceae > Palsa-744. The sequence continues at coordinate 1,035,198 of CAVVMI010000007.1, read as the reverse complement.
TTTAGTTCGCAAATGGTTCGCAAGCCTTCTACAAAACGGCTCTGGAAAGCCAAAAAGCGACCAATATGAACCGGGCGCCCCGATAAACGTCACCGGTTCAAGAACCCCGAAGATCTGCGGACAGGAGCGAAAAACCGCGAAACGCCGTGATCGCGGGGGCGGCGTTCGCGGCGTTCGGGGATGTTCGCGGGATTGGGACCGCACAGGGACCACAGGAGCGGGCGAACGGACCGCAACCCGGACCGCAGGGGTTATTCGCGCGGGCTAAGAGAGAGCGCACTACTCACCAGCGCCGGCCGGCGATAGCTGCTACGGAATCGCGACCCGCTGATGAACATCGCGCCAGCGCCGATCGAACGTCCAAACAGCGTCGGCGTCGATCATCTCGGCGACCATCAGAGCGATTGCGTCAGGCAGGCTGAGGCCGCGGTGGCGAGCCTTCAGCGCCGCGGCGTCGTCGGCGATGGCGGCGCTGACGGGGACCGTCTCGCAGCCGTCTGCGAAGTCTCGGGCGGCCGTTAGGGCCATGCCGCCCATGCGAGCAGGACCAACAAGGATCTCCGCCCTTGTCGTGGCCGCGAGAACGAGCTCGTCATTGCTCGCGCCGGCAAGCGCGTCCACCGCCGCATTGTGGTGTGCGTCATCCGCCGAAAGTGCGGCGATTGCGACGCTCGCGTCGAGAACGATCAGCCGCGCCACTCGGCGCGGAGCTCATCGAGGTAGCCAGAGGGGTAGGCGGAGCTGTCGAGCTTGCCCATCGCCGCCAATAGGCGGGCCCGCCGCTGAGCGCGCTCCTGCTGATCCGCTGGTGCGCCAAGCAGCTCGTGACGAACCGCCGTGCGGATCAGCTCAGCCTCGCTGGTGCCCCGCTCCTTCGCCGCGTGCTTGACCCCCTGATGAAGCTCGTCCGGCAAGTAGATCGTCGTCTTGACCACCTGGTCAATGTACCATACATAACATATGGCATCTCCGTGGTCTCGGGGCAGGCCCCCCGACGGGGCAGCCCCCCGAGTCTCGTTTTGACAATCTGGTACGCCGGTGCTACTTTTTCGCCGCGAGGAGCGTGTGGTGCCAGCGCAGGGTCCCCCCCGGGCTGGAGTCCACTCGATCGCACAGGGAGGAGTTGTGAGCAATCAAGGTCGCGATGGATCACGAAGGCGCTCGCCGCGTTCACGGCCGGACCGCTGATGGTCCTGTGATCCAGCGAAACGTATTTCTCGAGGACGTGTTCATTCGGGCCTCCCTGAAACCGGTGGGGTGCAAGCCACCGATTTCAGGGAGGCCGTATGAGCTCGCACGCCAACGAATGAAGAGGAGGGGCAGATGGTTTGGCATGGGGTTCGGCGTCATCTGACGTTCATGGTGGCACTGGCGGCTGCGGTGATTGCTCTCGCGTGCGCGCCGGGCGCGATGGCCGCACCGCTGATCGCGCCGATCGAAAACGCACAGGTCGCGTCCTTTGACGGCACGCAGCTGGATGTGAACTTCTATCCGGCCCAGGGCCTGCAGCAGGGACAGACCGCGCCGACGGTGCTCGAGGGATCCTTCTGGGGGCTGCCGGCGTATTCGAGTCTGATCGGGACGGTCAACGCGATCGGCGTCGAATCGTTGTTCGAGATCAACGCCGAACTGCTCGGACCGGCGACGCTCACCGCGGACGGCTACAACGTCGTCACCTGGGACAGCCGCGGCTGGTATGCCTCGGGCGGGCAGGTCGAGGACGACAGTCCCTCCTACGAGGGCCGCGACGTGACCGCGATCATCAACTGGCTGGCGACGCTGCCCGGGGCGAAGCTGAAGGGCACCGACGACCCCGTCGTGGGCATGACCGGCTTCAGCTACGGCGGCGGCGTGCAGCTCTCCTCGGCGGCCGACGACCATCGCCTGGCGGCGATCGAGCCGAACATGTCGTGGTACTCGCTGCTGGAAGCGCTGGGCCCCAACGGGGTGGTCAAGGCGGGATGGGGCGGGATCCTGTGCGGCATCGGCGACGTGGTCGGGGCGCGCTACGCCCCCGAACTGAGCACCTCGTGCAATGCGGTGCTCACCGGCAAAGTGCCGGCATCGGCGATCGCGTTCGAGGAAGCGGCCAGCCCGGGGCCTGTGATCAAGCAGATCACCACGCCCACGCTGCTGCTCGCCGGCACCGTCGACACGCTGTTCCCGCTGGCCGGCGACGTGCGCACCTACGACGCGCTGCGCGCGGCGGGCACGCCGGTGAAGATGATGTGGTACTGCGGCGGGCACGGGATCTGCAACCAGCCGGTCGGTCCCAATGGCCACGTCACAGAAGCGGAGCTGACGTTCCTGAACAAGTACCTCAAGGGTCAGAGTGTCTCGACTGGGCCCGGCTTCGAATACCTCGATCAGACCGGCACGTGGCGTTCGGCGGAATCCTACCCCGTGGCGTCGAGTGGAAAGGTGACGGCGAGCGGCAGCGGCACGCTCGGCATCAGTCCGCTGGACACCTCTGGCCTGCTGGGTGTCGAGGCGACGAAGGCGCTGAATGCCGTCAACATCGCCGTCTCCGCGCCGAGCTCGTCGGTCGAGACGCTCGAAGCGCCGCAGCTGACGCTCACCTACAGCGGCCTCGCCACCAAGTCCAGCACGCCGATAGTGGCACAGCTCGTGGCAAGCTCCACGGGTGTCGTTCTGGACAACCAGGCGACGGTGATACCGCTGACGCTCAACGGCCTCAGCCACACGGTGACCGTGCCGCTGAACATGGTCACGTGGAACCTCACACCGTCGAGCAAGGTCACGCTGCAGCTGACCGACGCCTCGGACCTGTTCTACCCGCAGCAGGTCACGGGTCTCGTCAGCCTGCAGGCCAAACTGACGCTGCCGACCGCACCGTAGGGGCGGTGACCGCAGCGCGGACCAGCCCAGCGCACGCCCTCCTGCACCGGCAGGAGGGCGTGCGCGTCCGCGAGGCGCGGGCGACGGCCGGCGCCCACCGCCGCGACTTCGATGCGAGCTGCAGCCGGCCGACGGTCGTGGCTGGTGCGGACGCCGTGGTTGGCACGGGAACGATGCGCGCGGCTCCGACGGAGGCTAGGGCAGTGGCGCACCGGCGAGGGCGGCCAGCACCCCTATGGCCGCCGCGCCGAGCAGGGTCTCGACGACGCCGCGGTTGACGACGAGCAACGCCACGGCGGCCGCGGCCAGCACCGCGAGCTGCCACGCCTCGGAGAGGGCGCCGGCCAGGGTGATCGCGGCGCCCAGAATCGCGCCCATGGCGGCCGGACCGGCCCCATCGAGGAACGCACGCGGTCGTGGGTTCTCACGCAGACGCTCGAAGCGCTGTCCGCCCAGCAGGATGAAGGAGAACGACGGGGTGAACGCCACGAAGGCCGCGAGGACGCCGCCGGCGACACCGTGGGCCGCATAGCCGACCGCGGCGACCGTGGCCACCACCGGGCCGGGAGTGACCTGGCCGAGCGCGACGGCGTTGAGGAACTGCGCGTTGGTCATCCAGTGGTAGACGTGGACGGCATCGCCCTGCATCAGCGGGATGATCACGAAGCCGCCCCCGAACGAGAGCGCCCCCACCTTCAATGCCGTCCATGCGAGGGCGCCGATCCCGCCTTGGGCAAGCGATGCCGGGACCGTCCCGAGCCCGATGGGCCCGTTCTTCGCGGTCCACGGTCGCCGCTGCAGGAAGAGCTCGAGCGCTCCGCAGGCAAGCAACACCACCACCAGGTAGGCACCGATCAGCGCCGCCGCAACGATGCCCGCGACGAGGTACGCGAACCAGCGGGCGCTCCGCGCCCGCTGCCCGCGAACTCGCCCAAAGCTGGGCCCGAGGAGGCCGCGCGCCGCCTGGACCGCGACCGCGGCGACCGCGGCACCGGCACCCGCCCCCGCACCCAGGACCCAGCGTGGGGGCGCATGTGCCGAGAAAGACCACCGAGAGCGGGATGATCATCGCGACGGCGGGCACGATGAAGCCCAGGCCGCCGACGATCGCCCCGGAGGGGCCCGCGACGCGGTAGGCGCAGAAGATCGCCAGCTGCGTCGATGCCGGCCCCGGCAGCAGGTCGCAGGCGGCGATCGCGTCCTCGAAGGAGCGCGCGTCCATCCAGCCCATGCGCTCCACGACGAGCCTGCGCAGCAACGCGATGTGCGCCGGCGGACCACCGAACCCGGTCACGCCGATCCGAGTCCACTCTCGCGCGACCACCCCGAGCGAGGGTCTTGCCGCGACGCGCTCTGGCGAGCTGGCCGTCACGCGGCGGTGAGCTGGAAGAGCTCGACGAGATTCCCGGAGGGGTCCTCGACGAGGATCTGCTTGCCGCCGACTCCCGTCACGATCTCGTTGCGAAACCGTGCTCCGCGCTCGCGCAGGTCGGCGACCGTCGCCTCGAGGTCCTCAACCGCGACCTGAAAGCGATTCCAGCCTCCGGGCTCCGGGAGCGTGCCATCGGGCATTGGCTGCCCGCCACCTGGTCCGCCACCGGGCACGCTCAGCACGAGTCGCAGCGGGCCCCGCGAGAGCATCGCGAAGGTCGGGGCGGGATGCATGATCTCGTCGAAGCCCAGCTGCTGACAGTAGAAGTCGATTGCCGCGTCTACGTCGCGGACGAAGTAGCGGACGGTTGCCTGTGGTTGGGTCACTGCTCCATCACCTCCTGGGTTGAGTGGACGTGCTCGATCAGGTCGAGCAGGAAGGGCACGCGAACCGCGAGCTCTGCTGCGATGCGCTGAAAAGCGGGGTAGCTCTCCTTGTCACTGCCCCCCTCGCGCGCCGGGTCGGGCACGCTCCAGTGGATCGTCTCGGGGTGACCCGGGAACTCGGGGCAGACCTCGCGCACGCGGTCACAGAGACTCACCACGCAGTCAAAGGACCGGCCGGCGAACTCGCTCAGGTTCTTCGTGCGCCGGCCCTGCAGGTCGATGCCGTACTCGCGCATCACGCGCACTGCGTTCGGATGCAGCGGCTTCGGGTGACTTCCGGCGCTCTCGGCCTCCACGCCGCCGCCGCCGAGATCTTCCGCCAGCGCCTCGGCGATCTGCGAGCGCGCGCTGTTCCCGGTGCAGAGGAAGAGGATCCGAAGCGGGGCGCGGGAAGCGCTCTGGCGACGGGTGTCCGGCGGCGAGAGACGCAGGCCGGGGTGTAGCGCCACGCCGCTCTCTGCGATCAGCTCACGGCAGCGGGCCAGGTCGAGGATGTAATAGGAGTCGCGGCCGTCGAAGGTGCTGCGCCGCCGGGACACCAGCCCTCCGTCGCGCAGGCGAGCGAGGTGGTAGGAGATGAGGTTCTGCTCTCGACCGAGTAGCGCGCATAGCTCGCCGACCCTGCGGTCGCTGTAGGCGAGCTCGCTGATCAGCCGCCAGCGCAGCTGATTGCCTGCCAGGCGCAGCATGCCGGGCACCGGGCTGGTCGGACGTGGACGCGGTGCGAGGATGATTCAGGAGGATATATCAATCCATATTGATGCGATTTGCCGAGGCCGGCGGCGAACTCGATCGCCGCGAGTAGGACTCGATCATCTCCAGGACGATCTTTTCCGCTTGGGGGCGGCTGAGCCGCATGTCGAGTCGCAGTTGCTTCCACACCAGCACGTCGGTCGCGATCACGAGGGCTGTGAGCCGGCGCTCTCTGGACGCGCGCGGCAGGCCGGCGAGGAGTGGCTGGAAGACTCTGCTTGCCCAATCGCGGTGGTAGGCCCTGCCCTTGTCCGTCAGGTTGCGGATGGCGGGGATGCGGTCCTCTTGGGAGAGCATGCGCAGGATCGCCGTTCCGTGCGCCTCGTAGTGGTCGAACACGTTGGCGACCGCGTCGGGGAAGCGATCGACTGAAGCGGCGTCGCGGCGCTCCATCTCGCGCATACCCCACCACCTGTATGCGGCGGTGAGTAGCTCGTCCTTGGAGTGAAACCGGGCGAGAAGCGTCTGTTCGGTGACGCCCGCGTCGGCGGCGATCTCGCGCAGGCGGACCTCCTCGTAGGCTCGCGTGCCGAAGTGCTTCCAGGCCGCGGCGAGCAGCCGCTCGCCGGTCGCGGCAGCGGCATCGGCTCGCGCGGACATCCGATATCGGCGTGTTGGGGTGGAGGCGCTTGACATTTTCATCTTGGTAGGACTAAGATGAAGTATATGCGAGTCTTCCAGACTCTCCTGGCGTTCAGCGGCAACGCCCCACCACAGCTGGCGCTCACACGGGAGCTCGTCGAGCGGGGCCACGAGGTGCGCGTCCTGGCCCACAGCGCCGCGCGGGCACGGATCGAGCGCACCGGGGCTGAGTTCGTCGCGATCCGCCGGTGGCTTCCCGACCTCGACATCACGCATCCGGAGACCGACCCGATACGCGACTGGGAGGCGCGCACGCCGCTTGGCGCCGCGAAACGAATGCGCGATGCTCCGATCGCACCGCTGCGGGATGCGACGCGGGAGAACGTCGAGCTGCTCGGCGACTGGAGCGCCGACGTGGTCGTGTTCGATTGGCTTTTCATCGCCGCGGCGATCGCTGCCGAGCACGCAGGCATACCCGCGGTCGCGCTCGTTCACTGCCCGTATCCCCTTCCAGCTCGCGGCGCGCCGCCGCTGTTCAGCGGCCTGAAGCCGATGGGGGGTCCGTTGGGTGCTGCGCGCGACCGCCTGCTCAATGCCATGACCCGCCGCTTCTCCGCAGCCGGGCTGCCGGTGCTCAACGATGTCCGTGCCGAGCATGGGCTCACGCCGCTGAAGGACTGGAACGACCAGGTCCGCGGCGTGCGGGCGATCTACGTGATGACCGCCCCGGAGCTCGACTTCTCGAGCAAAGCCCAGCTCCCCGCGAATGTCCACTACGTGGGCCCCGCGTTCGAGCCATTCGAGAAGGAGTGGGAGTCACCGTGGCCTTCAGAGAACACCGATCCGCTGGTGCTGATCAGCTTCAGCACGAGCTACATGAACCAGCGGGCGCTCGCCCAGCGCGTCCTCGACGCCGTGGCCGGGCTGCGCGTCCGAGCGCTGCTCACGGCCGGGCCCGCGCTCGACCCGAGTCAGCTCCGCATCCCCGACAACGCGCGCAGCGTGGCTTTCGTCTCGCATCGAACCGTTCTTCCACACGCGGCGCTCGTCATCACCCACGCGGGCTGGCAAACGGTCAACGCCGCCCTCGCCGATGGCGTTCCGCTCGTCTGCATTCCCGATGGTCGCGACCAGCCCGATAACGCCGCCCGCGTGGTCGTCGCGCACGCCGGCGTGAGGGTCAGCAAGAAGAGCTCCCCCGAGAAGCTGCGCCGCGTGATCTCGCGGGCCCTCGAGGACCAGTCGATCAAACAGGGTGCCCGCGCGATGGCCGGCGCCCTCGCCCGCAGCGACGGTGCGACCGTCATCGCCAACGAGCTGGAGCGCCTCCAGGTACACAGCGCCGTGCAGTGACCGGTCGCGATTGTTCCGCCTAAGGCGCAGAAGCGCATCCCGCGCTGGCTTCCGCGGTACCCTGGAGTCAGGTCCTCCTCTTGGCTTGGAGGTTGTGATGCGTAACCCGGTTCGCAGTGAGGCAGATGCCTTCCGGCTCACGGTCGGCGGCGCGGGGTTGGCCGGCGCTTCGCTGGCGCTGGGCGTGCTGGTCAGTGAGGCTGCAGGGATCGCGCTGTTCGGCGGCGGCGTGCTCGGCGCTGTGATCTGGGGCGTCTCCACCAAGGACGCGGACCGACGCCTGACGCTGCGAGACGCGGCCTCGGAGGGGCCGCGGACGAAGGATTCGTCACGGCGCAGAGTGCTCGTGATCGCGAACCGAACGCTGGTCGGCGAGGAGCTGCGGGCACTGATACGCCGTCGCTGTGGGGATGGAGCGGAACTGAGGGTGGTGGCGCCGATACTCGCCTCGCGCGCACACTACATCGCCTCTGACATCGACGAGGAGCGCGAGGAGGCCCAGGAGCGGCTCGCCGCGGCGCTGGCCTGGGCGTCGCTCGAGGGTCTCAACGCCACCGGGAAGGTGGGCGATGCGAACGCCGCGCTCGGCGCGATCGAGGACGAGCTGCGCCTGTTCGGCGCCGACGAGGTGATCATCTCAACCCACCCGCGCCGCAAGTCGAACTGGCTTGAGACCGGCGTCGTCGAGCGTCTGCGGGAGGAGCTCGACATCCCGGTCACCCACGTGATCGTGGATCTCGAGCGCAGCTGGGTTGCGGCTGCGCGGTAGTCGCAGTTCCCGTTCAGATCGCCCCGCCGAGCGCAGCCCACGTGGCGAGCAGCTCACGTCCCGCGGCGCGCCGCGAGCGCTCGCCCGGCCGCGCGGCCGGAGAAGATGCACCCCCCGAGGAACGTTCCCTCCAGCGCGTTGTAGCCGTGCACGCCGCCGCCGCCGAAGCCCGCGACCTCGCCGGCGGCATACAGCCCGCAAACGGCGACCCGTCGGGGCGGATCACCTGCGAGTCCAGGTTGGTCTCCAGGCCGCCGAGGGTCTTGCGGGTGAGGACGTTCAGGCGCACGGCGATGAGAGGTCCGTGGGCGGATCGAGCAGGCGGTGGGGCTTGGCGACGCGGGCGAGTCGATCCGCGCGGTACTGGCGGGCGTTGGTGATCGCCATGATCTGCGCGTCCTTGCCGTAGCGGTTCTGGACCTCGGCGTCGCGAGCGGCCACCTCCCGCTCGACGTGATCTGCGTCGAGCTGAGGCCCTCGTGCGATCTCGTTCATCGCGGCGACGAGCTCTGGCAGCGTGTCGCGAACTACGAAGTCCGAGCCGCGGCGCTTGAACGCGTCGACCGGCCCGGGGCGCCCTTGGCGATGCGGCTTCGCGCCAGCAGCCTCAGGTCCTTGCCCGTGATATCCGGGTTCTGCTCTGAGCCCGAGAGCGCGAACTCCCTCTCGATGATCGACTGCGTGAGGATGAACCACGAGTAGTCGTGGCCGGTCGAGAGGATCCGCTTGAGCGTGCCCAGCGTGTCGAAGCCGGGGAAGTTCGGGGCCTCCATGCGGTCTCCGTTGGCGTCGAGCCAGAGCGACGACGGACCCGGGATGATGCGGATCGCGTGCTGTGGCCAGATCGGGTCCCAGTTGTGGATGCCCTCGGTGTAGTGCCACATGCGATCGCTGTTGACGATGTCGGCGCCGGCGTCGCTGGCGATCTTCAGCATCCGTCCGTCGACGTGTGCCGGAACGCCGGCGATCATGTACTCGGGCGCGGGTCCGAGCCGGTCTTCGGGCCAGCTTTCTCGGATCAGATCGAAGTTGTGGCCGATGCCGCCCGTGGTCAGTACGACCGCATCTCCGCGCAGCTCGAACTGATCGACGGCTTCGCGGTTCGAGGCGACACCGCGTGCAGCATCGCTGGGCGCGAGCACGGTTCCACGCACGCCCACGGCGGCGCCGCTCTCTACGAGCAGCTCGTCGACGCGATGGCGAAACGCAATCTGACGAGACCTCGCCGCTCGCCAGCGAGCACCGGCTCCGCAAACACCCGCACGACCTCCGGACCGGTGCCCCATGTGAGGTGAAAGCGCGGCACGGAGTTGCCATGGCCGAGCGCGCGCCCGTCACCGCGCTCGGCCCAGCCGACAGCGGCACGACGCGCAGTCCGAGCTCGCGCAGATACCGGCGCTTCTCGGTCGCCGCGAAGCGCACGTAGGCCTCTGCCCACCGCCGCGGCCAGTGGTCCTCGCGGTCACGGTCAAACTGAGCAGAGCCAAGCCAGTCCTGCAGCGCCAGCTCGTGGGAATCCCTGATCCCCATCCGGCGTTGCTCCGGGGAGTCCACGAAGAACAGCCCGCCCAGCGACCAGAACGCCTGTCCGCCGAGGTTCTCGCGGTTCTCCTGATCGAAGATCACGACACTACGACCGGCCTTTACGAGCTCGTGGGCCGCAACCAGGCCGGCGAGGCCGGCTCCGACGATCAGCACGTCTGGCCGAAACGGCTCGTCGCTCACGCGGGCGGCCACTCGTGCAGGCCAAGCGCGCGCAGCGCATCCTCGGAACTGCCGTGCACGGTCAGCTCCCGGGCGTTCTGTCCCTCAAAGCGCCAAATGTGAGCCTGCTGTCGGTCGATCGCGATCCCGCTTGCCCTCCCGTGGCCGCTGACGCGCACGATGACCACGATCTCGCCGGCCGGCGCCTCGATGAAACGCTCCGCACGGACCGCCGGCTCAGCCAGCGACTCGGCGGTCAGCGCGATCAGCGCCGCGGGAGCGCCGGGACCGCGAAACACCTTCGCGTTGTCGAGAACGGGGTCCTGGTGCAGCTCAAACTCCGCGCCAAGCGGCGCCGGCTCGGTAGGCCATTCCCCCGTCTGTGCGAGCGCCTCGTAGCCGGCTCGCAGCTGCTCCATGTTCGAGCTCGCCATCCGCGCACTATTACATCCGTCGAGCGAAGGCGGCTAACCTGGGACAGGATGACGACCACGCCCGAGCTGATGACTGCACGCGGTGCCCACTACACGGCGCTGCTCGCCGCGATCGACCACCAGGGACCGACGAAGTTGCACGCCAAGGAGCGCGATGAGCTGCTGGAAGCCGCCGACGCGCTGTTGTTTGGCGAGCCGGATGGCCGACGGCTGCTTCGCGGCGCCGAGGAGCTCATCGAGTCTCTGGAGACGAGCGGGCGCTGGTCGGCCGAGGGCTGCGACCAGCTGCGCGAACATCTGTATGGCTGCGATGCTGGTCCCGCCAACGCCTGAAGCTCTCTCGGCGATGACGGCGGTGCGCATACACGGCTATCCGGTCTCGACATGGACCCGCACGGCGTGCATGACCTGCGTCGAGAAGGCCGTCGACTACGAGCTGGTCCCGGTCGCCCGTGGCAGCGTCGAGCACGCTGCCATGCACCCGTTCAGCCGCATCCCGGTCCTCGAGCATGACGGGCGGATGATCACCGAGGGTCTCGCGATCACGAGCTACATGGATGAGGCGTTCGACGGGCCCGCGCTTCAACCGCCAGGGCTCAACGAGCGGACGCTGATGCGCGAATGGCTCAGCCGATGCGCGGACTACGCCTTTCGAGAAGTTGTGCGGGGCATTCCCCGCAAGCGCGCGCCGACCGACGAGGAGCTCGCCACCGCCAGGGCCGTGCTCGAGCGGCTCGATGCCCTCATCGGCTCAGGACCATTTCTCGTCGGGGCTGGCGTCACGCTGGCCGACCTGTACCTCGCGCCTCAGGTATCCAATGCGCGAGAGAAGGCTCCCGAGCTGTTGGCCTCGCTGGATGAGCTCAACGGATGGTTCGCGCGCATGGCCGAGCGCGAGAGCTTCCGGCTGACCTCCTACGAGCCGCCTGTGCTGTGAGGCTGCCGACGTCGCGCTTGTAGAAGGCCGGCAGCGCGGCGCGCCCGCTCGACGGCCGGTCGCGCGGGGCAGGCGGCCAGGTGATCGTCCACCAGGCCACACGCCTGCATGAGCGCATAGAGCGTCGTCGGCCCGACGAAGCGAAAGCCGCGGCGCTTGAGCTCGCGCGCCAGCGAGGCCGTCTCGGGAGTCCTGGCCGGCACGTCGCCCCAGCTCCGCGGGCGCGGGCCGAGCGGACGCGGGTGCGTGGGCGCGAATGAGCGCGTCGAGCGACTCGCCGGTCGCACGCAACGCGACCGCCGCTTCGGCGTTCGCGAGCGTCGCCTCGATCTTCGCGCGATTGCGAACGATGCCGGCGTCTGCGAGCAGGCGCGCCACGTCGGCGTCGCCAAAGCGCGCAACCCTGTCTGGGTCAAAGCCGGCGAACGCGGCTCGAAACGCGTCGCGCTTGGCGAGGATCGTCCGCCACGACAGCCCGGACTGAAAGGCCTCGAGGCTCATCCGCTCGAACAGCCCGCGCTCGTCGAGCACGGGCAGGCCCCACTCGCGGTCGTGGTAGTCCTCCATGAGGGCGTCGCCCTCGCCGAAGCAGCGCGTGGCTCTGTGCGCGACGGGCTCCATCTTCCCGGCGCATCGTCGCAGCTCAGCGACCGCCTTTCCCCCAGCCGCGAACGAGCGGCGGGCGCTCCCCGTCAGGGCGAGGGGTACCTATTCAGGCTGTCGAGCCCTGCGGCAAGGCGTTCGTGCGGCCGTGACAGCTGCGTGCCTGGGCGAACGTCAAGAGGCGCTTGCTATCGGGGTCCCAGAGCTTGAGCGAGACAGCGTGCACACCGTCCCGCAGCGAGAGAACCGGAACGTCGTGAAAGATCGGATTCTCGTCGTGCGCGCGCTGCAGGTTGTAGTTGGGAATGCGCGCGCTGAGATGGTGAACGTGGTGAAGGCCGATGTTGCCGGTGCAGAACTGCAGCACCTTGGGCAGCTTCAGGTAGGAGCTGCCGCGCAAAGCCGCGTCGGCGTAGCTCCACGTCTCCCCGCTCTCCCAGTAGGTGTCCTCGAACTGATGCTGAACGTAGAACAGCCAGATGCCGATCGATCCCGCAAGCAGCGCGGAGGGGCCGGCGATCAGCAGGTAGTCGCGCCAGCCGATCAGCAGGCAGAGGCCTCCCACCAACACCGCCAGCGCGATGTTCGTGGCGATCACGCTGCGTCGCATTCGCGGGCGCGCCCCCTTGGCGACTATTCGTGGGCCGATGATCATCGCGACGATCGGCCCGAAGACGAACATCACGATCGGGTTGCGCAGCAGCCGGTATCCCAGCCGTCCCCGCCAGTCCAGGGCGTAATATTCGGCGACGGTCAGCGTGCGCACGTCGCCGACCCCTCGTCGGTGCAGATCGCCAGACGTCGCGTGGTGAACCGCGTGGTCATGGCGCCAGCGCAGAAACGGTGAGTAGAGAAGCAGCCCGAGCCCTGTGCCAAGCCACCTGTTCGCACGCCGCGATCTCACGAACGAGCCGTGTGAGCAGTCGTGGAAGACGATGAAGGTGCGCACCAGGAGCGCGGACGCCGGGATCGCGAGCGCCAGCGCGAGAAGCACCGAGACGTCAAGCGCGAAGTACATCGCCACGCAGAGCGCCAGATAGGGCACCACCGACGTCACGATGTCGAGGAGCGCGCGTCCAGCGTGCGGCTGGGCGTAGGGAGCGAGCACGGCTCGCATCGAGGCCTCGTCAGACACGCGGGTCGTCAGCTCGGGGTCGGCGACGCTCAGCGGCGCGGCGCGCACCTCCGTCCCGGCGGTGTCTGCGGGTGTTGCTGTGGGGATCATCGGACCCCTTTCTCTGGCAGCGCTAGGCGGTCGCTCTGACCGGCCGCGCCCCCAATCGCGACGACCAGCATACCCGGGCGCCCGACGGGAATGCGCAAGCAGGATCTCGCAGTACACGAATGATCTAGAGGGCGCGCGAGCGCCCGGACGCCCCTGGCTAGAGCAGGCCAACCTGGCTGAGGATCGACACCGAGTCTGAGTAGACGTCCTTGCGCTTGACCTTGCCGTCCTCAAACGGAATCACATCCATGCCCTTCCATTCGATCCGCCTGCCCGAGGGCTCCGCGACGATCTCACCGCGGCTGAGCGGCTTGACGTGGGTCGCGCTGGCGGTCCACTCCTGCACGACCAGGTCCTCTCGCACATACAGACGCCGGGTCCTGAACTCGATGTCCGGCCAGGACTGAAAGATGCCTGCGATGTGCTCGATCGCCTGCTCGCCCTCGGCTCGCTCGCCGGCGGTGTGGTTCTCGAACACCATGTCCGGCGCGTGCATCGAGGCGATCCGCTGCACGTCGTGCTCGTTCCACGCTTCGTTGTAGGCGGCGATCGTCTCGTGCAGCTGGTCGGTCGCGGTTGTCATGCCCAGGCCATCGGCTCATAGCCGCTGGATCGGGGCGCTGAGACGATGAGCACGCTCGCGGGCTCAGAGCCGGGGTTGACGACGGTCCGGCGGTGGTCGGGATCGACCCGTGCAAACACGCCTTCGCGCAGCGGGTGCTCCTCGCCGTCGACGACGAGCTCCGGGCTGCCGGCGAGCACGTAGAACAGCTCCTCCTGGTCGCGGTCGACCTCGTCGTGCTCGGGGATCTGCCCGCCAACGGGTATCTGGACGACGTTCACCCCAAACGACGTCACCTCCAGCGTGCGGCGCACGAGCTGCCAGTCGCCGTTTGTCTCGCAGTCGTCTGCATGAGCGATCTTGAAGCTCACGGGGACTCCTTTTGTGAGGTCGCCACCTTGCCGAGCAGCTAATCTATCTACTAGTAGGTAGGACTGTCAACCCCGATTGCGAGAATCTCACGATGGCTGCTGCGCGCCAGAGCGCGACCCCCTCAACCAGGCGCCCGCCCGCCCGCGCCGGAGATACCCGCACGCGGATCCTCGACGTCGCCGAACGGCTCGTTCAGGTCCGCGGATTCAACGGGTTCAGCTACGCCGATGTCGCGCTCGAGCTGTCGATCACCAAGGCGAGCCTCCATCATCACTTCCCGACCAAGGCCCGGCTGGGCGAGGCGCTGATCGCGCGCTACTCGGAGCGCTTTGCTCGATCGCTCAGCGAGATCGACTCGAAGTCGATCCCTGCGCCCGCCAAGCTCGAGGCCTACGCGGGGCTCTATGCGACGGTGCTGCGCGAAGGACGCATGTGCCTCTGCGGGATGCTCGCGGCCGAGCACGAGACGCTGCCCGAGTCGATCCGCGGCGCGGTCGTCGCGTTCCTCGACGACAACGAGACCTGGCTGCAGCGCGTCCTCGAAGAGGGCCGCGAGGATGCGAGCCTCAGCTATCAAGGCTCGGCGCGCGAGACGGCGTCGACGATCGTAAGCGGCCTCGAGGGCGTGATGCTCGTGGCCCGTTCCCGCAGCGACGTCGGGGGTTTTCAAGCCGGGGCCGCGCTGCTGCTCGCGGGTGTGGCGGGCAGCGGGCGGCGCGCGTGACATAGTTGCCGCAGCTATTGAGAGTCGCTCAGCACCCCATCCGGGAGTTCGCAAATAGCGACCAGCCCTTGACATGGGAGCACGAGATGCGCTGGCGGTTCGGTCGCCGTCGAGGAGTTCCGCGGCACGCCGTGCGACATCCACGGCGCGCGGCGCGCGTCGTGATGCTGCTGCTCGCGGCGGCGTCGCTCTCAGGCTGCGCGTCCGCCAAGCCGAGCGTCGGTGTGGCCACCCCGGTTGCAGCTGCATCTGCACCTGTCCCTCCGACAACGTCGACCTCTTTGCGCCCTGCGGTCAGGACCTCGACTCCGGTCGCCACCGCTGTGCCCGGCGCACCGCCCGTCTCACAACCTCTCGCCGGGAAGATCATCGGCATCGACCCGGGTCACAACGGCCGCAACTACTCCGATCCCGCCTACATCGACCACCTCATCTGGAACGGGCGCGAGCAGGAGGCCTGCGACACGACCGGGACCGAAACCGACGGCGGCTACACCGAGGCGCGCTTCAACTTCAACGTCGCCCGCTATCTCGCGGGCGACCTCCGCGACGATGGCGCCGCGGTCGTCCTGACGAGGACCAGCGACGCCGGCGTCGGGCCCTGCGTCGATCGGCGCTCGCAGATCATCAACGAGGCGCACGCCGACGTCGCGCTCGACATTCACGCCGACGGCGGTCCTCCGCAGGGCAGGGGCTTCACGGTGCTCGAGCCCGTGGCCGATGGTCCCAACGACGGCGTCATCGGAGCGTCGAGGCGCTTTGGCCGCGATCTGCGCGAACGCTTTCGCTCGCTGACGGGCATGCCCGAGAGCACCTATGACGGAACTGACGCGATCTCTCCGCGCGACAACCTCGCCGGGCTCAACCTCACGACCGTCCCGAAGGTGCTCATCGAGTGCGGCAACATGCGCAACAGCGTGGACGCGTCACGCCTCATCACGAGCTCGTTTCAGCGCGCGGCCGCGAGGGCGATGGCGCTGGCGATCGTGGAATTCCTGCAGCCGCGCTCCTGATCGCCGCCGGCACGCCGGCGATGTACGCTCGCGGGGCAATGGCCTACGACGAGGAGCTCGCGCAGCGGATAAGGGATCTGCTCACCGACCAGGACGGCGTGAGCGAGAAGGCCATGTTCGGCGGCCTCGCCTTTCTGCTCGACGGCAACATGGCGATAACCGCCTCGACGCGCGGCGGAGTGATGGTGCGCGTGGGTGAGGCGGACAGCGACGACGCGCTGGCGCGTCCGCACACCAAACAGATCGTGATGCGCGGGCGACCGATGCGCGGCTGGATACACGTGGAGCCCGAGGCGCTAAAAACCAAGCGCCAGCTTGACGGGTGGGTGCGTCGCGCCGTGAAGTTCACGAGCACCCTGGCGCCCAAACGCAGAGCTCGCCGCTAGCGGCCGAACCGGCGATCGGCGCAACCGATCCCAGCTCAGGCGGGCACGGGCTCTGCCGCGAGCGGCCTGGCGACCGGTCGCGCGGCGATGATCACGGGCAGACCCTCGCGCGGGCTGATCGTGGGCATCTGGCGGATCGTGAGCCGGAAGTCCGCGGGCAGCGAGAGCGTGAAGCGCGACAGGATCATCGTCGCGATCGCGCGGACCTCCAGCTGGCCGAAACGCATCCCGATGCATGTTCGCGAGCCGCCGCCGAAGGGCACGTATGCGCCCTTTGGAAGCGCGGCGCGCGCGTCGGGCGCAAAGCGCTCGGGCAGGAAGCGGTCCGGTTCGGGGAAGACGTCGGGCAGGTGGTGCGACGCCCACGAGCAGTAGTTGACGAACGCTCGCCCGGGAACCGACATCCCTTCGAACTCGTACGGCTCGATCGCGCGGCGCGGGCCGATCCAGGCGGGCGGGTACTTGCGCAGCGTCTCCTCGAGCACCATCTCCAGCTGGGGGAGCTCGCCCGCGGTGAGCTGCGCGACCGTCGGGCGCCCGGCGCTCAGCTGCGCGTCCTGCTCGGCGAGCAGCCGCTGCACGACCTGCGGGTTGCGCGCGAGCTCGTGGAACATGAAGGCGATCGTCGATGTCGTCGTGTCGTGGCCGGCGAACATCAGCGTCATCACCTCGTCGCGGATCTGACGGTCGCTGAGGCCGTTGCCCTGGTCGTCGCGCGCCTGCAGGAGGAGGCCGAGGATGTCCTCGCCGGGCCCGCCGTGCGATCGACGACGGTCGGCCATCTCGGCGTAGATGAGCGCGTTGAGGCCTCGCGCGGCCTCCTGCATCTGGCGCCAGGGAGAGCGCGGGCCGCGCAGGATTTTCATCGCATAGGGGCGCGCGAAGAAGGACAGCGCGCGCTCGAAGAGCTCGGCCGCGTCGATCGATCGGGCGCGCCCACCGTCGGGGTCAAGGCCGAAAAGCGCCCGCATCGCCACGCGAAGGCTCAGGCGGCGCGTCCACGCATAGAGGTCGAGCTCCTCGCCGGGGGTCCAGTCGGCAAGGGCTCGCGCGGTCTCCTCGATCACGCCGTCCACCGAACGCGCGATCTGCTCGCGATGGAAGGCCGGAAGCATGACCTGGCGCGAGTGACGGTGAAAGTCGCCATCGATCGTCAGCAGGCCGTCCCCCATTAGGCCCGTCAGTTCGCGGAAGTACCCCTCGCGCCACAGGAAGTTGTCCGCGTGGGACACGGTCACGTAGTGGTTGGCGGCGGGGCCGAGCATGAACACCGCGTTGCTGTGGAACAGGCGCAGCGTGAACACGGGTCCGAACCGCTCGTAGGCCTCCAGCAGCAGCGGCAGCGGTTCGCGGTCAAAGCGCTGGGTGCGCGCGAGCGAGAAGCTCGTCTCTCCGGGCGGAAACGGAACCGAGGCACGCCGCTCAGCTCTGAGGTCGCTCATCAACGCCCCAAACGGGCTCGTGTCCTTCAGCGGAGGAGGACCGACAAGCGCCACGCTCAAAGCCTACGCCAAAACTGGCCGGCTGGCCAGTGTCGCCGAGCGATGCCGCTGGCGGCCGCGGCGCTCGCGCCGCGGCCGGCCTGTTCGGATCAGGCGGACGGCTCGACGTTCTGGTTGAGCCGGAACACGTTCGTCGGGTCGTACTGGGTCTTCAGCGAGCTCAGGCGCGCATACGTCTCATCGCCGTAGGCCGCGTGCGCCTGGGCGCCGTCGCCAAGGAAGTTGACGTAGGCCCGGCCGGTCGAGGCGTCGGATGCAGCCGCGATCACCGTGCGCGCCCACTGCTGATGGTCAGCGCCAACGTCCGGGTCATGCCAGCCGGTCACTGCGTTGAGCACGAACGGCATCGAGCGCTCCGCGAAGGCCGTCGCGCCTTCGCCGACGCGCGCCACCGCGCCGCCCATCTGGTGCACATGGATCTCGCACTGCGGGCCCGGTGCGGCGAGGTGCATCTCGCACAGTCGCGCGATGAGCTCGTCATCGAGGCGCGCGAGATTGGTGGCCTTGAAATAGGACTGGATCCCCTTCTCCCACAGCGGATCGATGAGGGTCTGGATCGCCTGGTAGGGCATCGGGCCAAGCAGATCGGCGATCGGCTCTGCCACCTGACGGAAGGATCCGACCAGCGCATCGCCGTTCTCGAGCGGGCCCGTCGAGGCAGCGATGAACGCCGCGACCTTCCTCCCGTGCCACTCCTGCGGGATGACCGGCAGCGGGGGCGCGGTCGTGAGGTTGACGAGCGCGGTGATCTCATCGGGGGCATCCGCCGCCCAGTCGCGAAACGCGCGGAGAAGGTCGCCGCTGGCCTCGGCCGGGTAGAAGATCGGCCCGGCGTAGATCATGGGACCGAGCGGATGCAGGTTGAGCTCGAACTGCGTCACCACCCCGAAGTTGCCGCCGCCGCCGCGCAGGCCCCACAGCAGCTCCGCGTTCTCTGACTCGCTTGCACGAACAAGGCGCCCGTCGGCCGTGACGACGTCCGCCGCGACGAGGTTGTCGCACGCCAGGCCGAAGCTGCGCATCGTCCAACCGATTCCGCCCCCGAGCGTGAACCCGGCCACGCCGGTGCTCGAGACGAGACCGCCGGTTGTCGCGAGCCCGTGGGCCTGGGTCTCGTGGTCGACATCGCGCCAGACGGCGCCTGCGCCGACCACCGCGCGCCGCGCCACCGGGTCGACACGCACGCCGGACATCGGCGCGAGATCGATGACGATCCCGTCGTCACATGTCGAGAAGCCCGCCACGCTGTGGCCGCCTCCGCGCACGGCGATCGTGAGGTCGTTGGCGCGCCCGAAGCCGACCGCCGCGATCACGTCGGCGGCGCCCGCGCAGCGAACGATCACCGCGGGCCTGCGGGCGTCGTGCGCGCCGTTCCAGATCCGGCACGCCTCCGCGTAGCCGTCGTCGCCGGCGGTAAGGATCTCTCCCCGGACCCCGTCTCGCAGTTCCTGAAGCGTTGCCTCCCCGAGCACCGGAGCGATTGCGTGGCTCATGGCCCCCTGCCTTTCCTAGTAGGTGTGCCGGAAGTCCTATCCGCCACTCCTTTGCCCTCACTTAGCGGCTTCTTAGCGAGGCTTCGCATCCGCTCCCGCACGTCGATGAGACCCGGGACGTCATCGCGTGCGTCATAGCGCGAGCGCGCGTCGGCAAGGAGCTCGGAGGCCTCCTGAACGTTGCCGCGCAGCCGCGCCACCTCGGCCAGGCCGACGAGCGTGTTGGCGATCCAGCTCTCGCGCTCGGTTGCCCCGAGAATCGCGCGGGCTTCCTGCAGCGCCGCCTCCGCCTCGTCGAGATCTTCGCGTGCCAGCGCAAGATCGGCGGTTCGCCACAGCGTGCTTGCCAGGCCCCATCGATCTCCCGCTCGGCGAAAGATGCCTCGAGCCTCCGCCAGGCGCCGCGCGGCGCCTTCATGGTCACCGGCCTGCGTTTCGATCAGGCCGAGACCCGCGAGCGTGAGGCCGATCCCGCGGCGATCGAACTGCGTGCGCCGCAGCGCGAGGGCCTCCTCGAGGGCCCCCCGGGCCGCGTCGAGATCGCCCTCTGCGAGGTCGAGGTAGGCGCGTCGGACGAGCACCGCTGCCTTGCCGCGCCCGTCGTCACAGACGGCAAAGCGCGCCGCGCTCTCATCGAGCAGGACGCGCGAGCGCGCGAGGTCTCCACGTGCGCGCGCGATGCCGGCTCGGTTTACGAGCGCGTAGCTGGCGGCTGCATCGCAGGAAACCTCGAGGAACGGCTGCAGCGTGTCCTCGAAGACGATGCGCAGACCGGGCCTGTCCTTGAACTGATCGGTCCGCAGCTCGGCGATGTTCAGCAGGGAGGGGATCCGCTCGGTTGAGCCGTGCAGAGCATCGAACAACGACGAGCTCTCGCTGACGAGCTCCTCGGCCAGCGCAAGATCCCCGGAGATCCAGCGTGCGACGCCGCACGAATAGATCGAGATCGCCTCGCACGCCGCTAGGCCCTCACGGCGCGCAAGCTCCAGAGCGCGCTGCAGCCAGGCCATCGCACCGTCTGCAACATCGGTGGCGATCTCGAACTCTCCCAGCAACTGGAGCGCCCGCCACTCCGCGCGGGCGTCGCCGACTTCAGAGGCGATGGACCGACTCTCCTCGGCATCGGCGATGCCGCGCGAGAGCGTGCCGCTGCGATAGTCGAGCGCTGCGGCGGTGAGCAAACCCTCTGCCCGGAGCGCTGTGCGCTGAGGGCAGGCCGCCAGCGCTTCGTCAAATCGCCCGCGGGCCTCCTGGAGGTCGATGCGTCGCAGCCAGAACGGCCCGAGAGCCACGCAGAGCCGCAGAGCGTCGACAGGCCTGCTCGCCAGCAGGACGTCAAGCGCCGCGCGCATGTTCTGGGCATCGCCGTCGAGACGTGGCGAGCCGCGCTCGTCCTGCGCGCGCGCGAGCGCCCAGTCGGCGTGACGGTCGACGACGACGGCCGCCTCGCCGGCCTCTGACAGTCGTTCGCCTGCGTACAGGCGAACGGTCTCCAGGAGGCGGTAGCGGCGTTCGCGGGAGGAGTGCTCGTCGGCTGTGACGAGAGACTTCTCCACCAGGCGCGCCAGCACGTCGGCGACGTCGACGGCGTCGAGGTCGCGGCCACTGCAGACGATCTCGGCCGCTTGGAGCTCGAATCCTCCAGCGAAGCCGGCAAGCCGCCTGAACAGCATCTGCTCGTCGGGCGCGAGGAGATCGTGGCTCCACTGCAGCGCTGCGGCAAGCGTCTGCTGTCGCGTGGGGGACGCGTTGCTGCTCGTTCGGAGTACGCGGAAGCGATCGTCCAGGCGCTCGGCGATCGCCCTGGAGCCAAGCGCGCCCAGGCGTCCGGCGGCCAGCTCGAGCGCCAGCGGCAGGCCGTCGAGGCGAAAGCAGATGCGCGCGACGTCGGGCGCGTTGTCCTCGTCGAGCACGAACGTCGGCGCCGCCGCGGTGGCCCGGTCCACGAACAGCTGCACGGCCTCGTAGCGAAGGAGCTGTTGGGGCTCGATCGCGTGCTCGGGATTGGGGATGTCCAGCGACGCGACGCGGAAGACGACCTCGCCCGGCGCGCGAAGCGGCTCGCGGCTGGTCGCCAGAATCGTGATCTCAGGCGCCGCTCGCAGGAGCGTGGCGGCAAGCGCGCTCGCGGCTGCCAGGAGGTGCTCGCAGTTGTCGAGAACGAGCAGCAGCGAGCGAGCGGCGAGGAACTCGACGACCGCCTGCGCGAGCTCCTGCCCCGGCAGGGCGTGGAGTTCCAGCGCGGCAGCGATCGCGTCGGGAATCTGCTGCGCGTGCGTGAGTGCCGCGAGCTCGACAAGCACCGCACCGTCTGGACGCGACGGCGCGCTCGCGGAGGCCAGCTCGAGCGCGAGCCGCGTCTTGCCGGTCCCGCCTGTCCCCGCGAGCGTCAGCAGGCGCGTGTTCGCAAGCAGCGCTCTGAGCTCGGAGAGCTCGCGGTGGCGCCCGACGAAGGAGCTCGGATCCGTGGGCACCGTGAACGGCCGGTCGCCGGCGGCGCGGGTTTCGTGGGCCCCATCGGCGCCGTCGAGCTCGGCGAGCTCTGCTGTCAGCTCGACGGCGAGCTCCGCGAGCTCTTCGCGTCGCTGCGCCGCCCAGTCGTCGTAGCGGTTTTCCGGCAGCAGCTCTCCGCCGTAGAGCGAGAGCGCTGCACGATAGGCGGCGGGGGTGCGCTCCCGGCGTGCGCGTTCGGCGGCTCGCTGCAGCTGGTCGACGTCGACATCCGCCGTCAGCCGGAGCATTTGGTCGCGCACCTCGATCGCGCTCCCGTCGAGCGCTCGCCGCGCCACGTGGACGGCCTGATGGAGGTTGTTCGCGGCCGAGGCCGGCTCACGGTCGCTCCAGAGCACGTCCATCGCCTGCTCGCGATGGAGTCGGTGACCCGGAGCGAGCGCGAGCAGCTTGACGAGCTCACGGGCCTTCTTGAGCCGCCAGGCGCTCGCCGGGACCGCCACGCCGTTGACGGCGGCTGTGAACCCTTTGAGGAGGGTCACGCTGACATGAACCACCAGATCACCAATGATCCAGGAAAAGGGACGGGCGTGGTCTGGCAGGGCCGCGTTTCGCTCCGCGCCACCACCATGCGGCGTGGCGTCGCCCGCGGCAGTGGCGGCTATCGGACACCGTCTAACCTACGGGTCCGATTTCCGCCAGAAATGATCGCTCCGGCATGCGACAGTGCAGCACATGGAATTTGATTCTGACCGCTGCTGGCAGGCGATAGAGGCATGTGACGCGCGTTTTGACGGGTGGGTGTTCTGTGGCGTGACGTCTACCGGGATCTACTGCCGGCCGAGCTGTCCCGCGCGCACGCCCAAGCGGGAAAACGTGCGGTTCTTCGCGACGGCGGCGGGGGCCCAGGCCGCCGGTTTTCGCGCCTGCAAGCGCTGTCGCCCCGACGCGACGCCGGGCTCTCCGGAGTGGGACGCGCGCGCCGACCTCGTCGGGCGGGCCATGCGGTTGATCGCGGACGGCGTGGTCGATCGCGAGGGCGTCGCTGGTTTGGCGTGCCGGCTCGGCTACACCGAGCGCCACGTCCATCGGCGGCTGGTGTCGGTGCTCGGCGTGGGCCCGCTGGCGCTCGCCCGCGCGCAGCGCGCGCAGACCGCCCGCGTCCTGCTCGAGACCACCGATATCTCGATCGCCGGCGTCGCGTTCGCCGCCGGGTTTCGCAGCGTGAGGCAGTTCAACTCGACGATCCGCGAGGTGTTCGCCGTGACACCGCGCATGCTGCGCCAGCGCACCAGTCGCCATCGGGGCGCCCAGGACAGCGGCGCGGTCAGCCTGCGCCTTCCCTACAGAGCGCCGCTGGACGGCGGCGGGCTGATCGAGTTCCTCGGGCGGCGTGCGGTGGGCGGGTTGGAGGAGGTCGTCGACGGCGCCTATCGGCGCGCCCTGCGCCTACCCCACGGCGCCGGGAGCGTCGAGCTGCGACCGGTCGATGGCCACGTTCAGGCGCGCTTCTGGCTGGACGACCTGCGCGATCTGGCGACCGCGGTACAACGCTCGCGAACGCTCCTGGACCTCGACTCAGACCCTCAGGCGGTGACCGAGATCCTCGGTGCCGACAAGCTGCTCGGCCCGCTCGTGCGAGCCGTGCCGGGCAGGCGCGTCGTCGGGTCGGTCGACGGACACGAGCTCGCGGTTCGCGCGCTGCTGGGACAGCAGATCTCGCTGGCCGGAGCGTCGACGCTGGCCGGACGTCTCGTGCAGTCGTGCGGGACGCCGCTCGCGCGCCCGCTCGGCGATGTGACCCATGCCTTCCCAAGCCCCGAGCAGCTCGCCGGGCTCGACCTCGACACGATCGGCATGCCGCGCGCGCGTCTGGCCGCGCTCGCGAGCCTGAACGGCGCGATCGCCTGCGGCGAGCTCGCGCTCGACGCCGGCGCTGACCGTGAACGGACGCGCACCCAGCTGCTCGCGCTGCCCGGCGTCGGAACCTGGACCGCGGAATACGTCGCGATGCGTGCGTTGCGCGACCCCGACGCGTTCCCGGCCAGCGACCTAGGCGTCCGTCGCGCCGTCAAGCGTCTCGGACAGGCCGACGACGTTGCGGCGGTTGAGCGCCTGAGCGAGCGCTGGCGTCCCTATCGCGCCTACGCCGTCCAGTACCTGTGGGGCCACCTCGCCGGCGAGGCCGAGCCCCGGGCGACCAGCAATCGATCACATCGGCCGCGACTAGCGGCCTAGGGAAAGGAGCATCCATGTACACGGAATCGCCCCTGCGATACACGACCATGTCGAGCCCGATCGGCGAGCTGCTGCTCGTCGGCGACGGCCAAGCGCTTCACGGCCTCTATATGCAGGAGGGTCGTAAGTCGATGCAGGTCGACCCGAGCTGGATCGAGGATCCCTCTGCGCTGCAGGGCGTCGTCGATCAGCTGCGTGAGTACTTCGACGGTCAGCGGATCGAATTCGACCTCGAGCTGGACATGCGCGGCAGCGATTTTCAGCGACGCGTATGGCAGGCGCTCTGCGACATCCCCTACGGCGAGACCGAGAGCTACGGAGAGCTCGCACGGCGCATCGGCGAGCCGTCGGCGGCGCGCGCCGTCGGGCTGGCCAATGCGAACAACCCGATCGCGGTGATCGTTCCCTGCCACCGCGTGATCGGGGCGGACGGCAGCCTCACCGGGTACGGCGGCGGACTCGAGCGCAAGCGCCTACTGCTCGAGCTCGAGGACGACGTGGCCGCCAGGCCGCTGACCCAAGGCTCGCCGCTCAATGCCTGATCGCGAGCTCATCCGCGGGTCCTCGAGGCGACAGGCTCGATAGCGTCAGGGCCATGGACGAGCCTCGTCTGGGTGTGCGGCTGCGTCAGGCCGTGCTCGTGGCGGGCGAGATCGATCCCGTGGCAGGTGAGCTGAGGGCGCAGCTTGGCCTGCAGGAGCCGTTCCGCGATCCCGGCGTGTCGCTGTTCGGGTTGGCGAACAACGTCTTTGCGCTCGGCGACTGCTTCATCGAGATTGTTTCGCCGACGCAGCCCGACACGGCGGCCGGGCGCTATCTGGCACGCCAGGGCGGCGACGGCGGCTACATGGCGATGTTCGACTTCGAGGACCTCGATGGCGCCCGCTCGCGTGCACGCGAGCTCGGCATCCGCGTCGTGTGGCAGGTGGATCTGCCCGACATCTCCGATGACCACCTGCATCCAGGCGACATGGGCGGGGCGATCGTTGCGCTGGACCAGTCAAAGCCCTACGGAACCTGGCGCTGGGGCGGACCGCAGTGGACTGGCCGCACGGGGCAGGGCGCGCCCGGACATCTCGCCGGGATCACGGTGGCCGTCGAGGACCCCGATGCCGTCGCAGCTCGCTGGGCGCACGTGCTTGGAGTCGCGGCCTCGCAGCGCACGATCGAGCTCGACGGCGGGGAGGTTCGCTTCTGCGGGCTGACGCCGGGGGGCAGGACGGGGATCGTGGAGATAGCCGTCGAGCTGGAGCCCGGGCAGCGCGCAGGGCGCGAGGCGGTCGAACTCGGCGGCGTGCGCGTCCGCCTGCCCGATGCCGGCTAGCTCGCGAGCTCGGCGAACCGCGGCTCGCGACGCTCGAGGAAGCTCGCCACCCCCTCGCCGAAGTCCGGTGCCGTAAAGGACTCGATCATCAGCTCGTCGGCGTTGGCGAGCGCCTCGGGGAGGCCTCGCTCGAGGTCGGCGTAGACCTGGCGCTTCATGATCGCCATGCTCGCCGGCGAGCACTGCACGGCGAGCTCGCGCGCATAGGCCATCGTCTCGGCAAGCAGCGTGTCCCGATCGAGCGCCCGGTTCACGAGCCCGAGCGTCGCGGCCTCCTCGCCGAGGATCACACGGCCCGACAGCAGGAGGTCGAGCGCGTTGGCCGAGCCGATGAGTCGCGGAAGGATCCAGGCGATGCCGTGCTCGGCGATCAGCCCGCGACGAGAGAACGCCGTCGTGAACTTTGCGTCGCGCGCCGCGAAGCGGATGTCGCACATCAGCGCCTGAACGAGCCCGATCCCGGCGCACGCTCCGTTGATCGCGGCCACGATCGGCTTGGGAATCGAACGGGGAAACGTCTGGGGACGGCGGTCGCGCTGGGTCGAGCTGGCCACGTCGGGGCTGTCACCGAGGGCCTGCAGGCCCTGCATGTCCGCGCCGGCGCAGAAACCCCGGCCGGCTCCGGTCACAACGATCGCTCGCACGGCCTCTGACCCCGAGCACTGCTCGAGGGCCGCGAAGTAGGCCTCTTCCAGCTCCGCCGTCCACGCGTTCAGCCGATCCGGACGGTTGAGGGTGAGCACAGCCACCCCGTCCTCGACCGATTTCTGCAGCACCTCGCTCATGCCTTGCTCCTCCCGCCGTTGGTCTCCCCAGCCTACCCGCCGCCGCGAGGGCGTGATGTCACACCTGTGGCATCGGCCTGTGACGCGCGACTGCTCTTGTCGCAAACCCGGCGAGCTTCGTAATAAAGCGTTTCGATATTCGTGACAGATGCACCTAGGTTTGTGGCGAATGCCCTCAACTCGAGCCTCTTGGGGGCATCGACTCGACATCGGCACAGAGGCGCCGGTCGAGATCTTGGACAGGTGGCCGAATCGCCCAACAGGCCGAAATGGCAGGGTTGCGCTCGAGTACTTCGGTACGGGCGACGGAGTGAGCCGTGAGGGGGCATCTCCGGCCCTGGTCACCTGTGGTGGCCGGCTGATATTGCTGGCGCTCGCTGCTCGCACCGGATATCCCCCCCAAAAACACTGGAAGGAACCACGTGATGACCGATGCTCTTCGGCATCGCTTGGCGATCGTGCTGGCCTCGCTGGGGCTCGTTCTGTCGCTAGGCATGCTCACATGCGTCTCATCGGCGCACGCAGCGAAATTGAACTTGGAAACCTTGACCGGCGGCGAAGCCGAGAAGATGATGGAAAAAGGCCAGATCACCTCGGTGGAACTCGTCAAGGACTACTACGCGCGGATCGCGGCGCTCAACAAGGCCGGCGCGGGTTTGAACGCTTTCACACAGCTCAACCCGCTGGCTCTGGAAGAAGCCAAGAAGACCGATCAGGACCGTAAGAAAGGGATCATCCTCGGCCCGCTGATGGGTGTGCCGATCGGGCTGAAGGACATCATCGACGCGACGCCGATGTACACCACGGCCGGTGATTGGGCGCTGCGCGAATCCTTCCCTGAAAAGGACTCCGGCGTGGCTCGCAACCTGCGCGAGCACGGCGTGGTCATCCTCGGCAAGCTAGGCCTGTCCGAGTGGGCCAACAGCTTCGGCAGCCAGCCGTCCGGCTTCTCGAACGTAACGGGTCAGGTGCTGAACGCGAACGACTCCGCCACGACCGCCGAGCGGCTCATCCTCGGGTTCGGGTGCGGCTGAGGCCGCGGGGCTGGTCACGTTGACGATCGGCACCGAAACGGGCGGATCGATCATCAGCCCGTCCACCGCTGAGGAGGTCGTCGGGCTCAAACCGACGCTCGGCCTCGTGCCGGGCTTCGGCATCGCCCCGATCGACGTCTCCCGCGACACCGCGGGTCCAATCGAGAAGACGGTCGAAGATGCCGCGAAGACCCTCCAGTCGCTCGCCGAGATCCCCGGAACAGATCCGGAATCCGACGCAGAGTACGAAGGCATGGAGGGTCCCGAATTCCTCAAAAACGGCGACATCGAGCCGGCGCCGTTCACGACGGTGCCGAACTACTCCGAAGCGCTGACCATGAGCTTCGTCAAAGGCAAGCGCATCGGCTACAACGGCAACACGTGCACGCCGGTCGCGCCGGCGACCACGTGCACCCCGACGCCGACCGAGGAAGCGATCCAGAAAGCCATCACAGCTCTGGAAGCAGCCGGGCGCGATCATGGTGCCCGACGCTCAGACCAAAGCGGAAACATCGCCTGGTCTGCCGAGCGGCTATGAGGCGCACGCCACGATCGACGAGTACTACGCGCATCTCGGCTCCGAAAGTGCCGGTCCACAGCCTCCTCGAAGAGGTCGCGGTGGATGAACACCAACCCGCAGGAGGCGACTGAAGGACGGCAACTCAACGCACAAGAAAGAGTCCGAAGCAGAAGATGTCTTCGGCGGCAAAAACCAGAAAGAATTCGAAACCAATCCTGCCGCTGGAGAAGAAAGCCACGCAGGCCGCGATCGAAAAGATGATGACCGAACCGAGCGGTGGTGGCGGACCGGTGATCGCGGTAGTCGGCTCGACACCGAGCGCTCCGCAGGCGGGAATGCCGTTGATGGTCGTCCCGGGTGGTTACACCACGACGCAGCGACGCCCCATCGGGATCGACCTCGGCGGCGGCGCCTACGACGAGTTCAACATGATCGGCGTGGGCTACGTGATCGAACAGTCCCTGAAACTGCGTCAGCCGACGGCAGACATCGACCCCGCGCTGTATCGGTGTGCTCACACCGTGCCCGCGGAGCCGTTCGCGAGCCGCGGCCACTGCAACCCGGACTACGTTTCGATCACCGAAGAAATCGGCAAGCAGCCTAAGCTCCTGCCGTTCTCACTCGAAACGACCTCGGCGAAGACGCTCGAGGAAATGATGAACGCCAAGACGCTGACCTCAAAGCAGCTGGTGAAGGCGGAGCTCTACCGCATCGCGCTCACCAACGCCGACGGCCCGGCGATACAGGCGATTCGCAACGTCAACGACAACGCAGTCGAAGAAGCAGAAGAAAGCGACCAGCTTCGCTTCAAGAAGAAGAAACCGCCGCTCGGAGCCCTGGCGGGCATTCCGGTGGTCGTCGATGACTCGATGAACGTCTTCGGTCTCCCGACGAGCGCCGGCTCGATCGCCCTGCAGGACACGATGCCGTCGGCGGACTCCGCGATCGTTGCCAAGCTGAAGGCGGCGGGTGCGATCATCCTCGGTGACACGAACACGACCGAGCTCGGTGGTGCGTTCGAAGGCCCCAACATGCCGCAGGGCTACTCGTCGCTGGGTGGTCAGGTGCTGCTGGCCTCCGACACCAACAAGAACGTCGGCGGCTCCTCGGGAGGCTGGGCGGACGCAGTGTCCGTCGGCCTTTCGCCGCTGGCGATCGGCATGGAGACCTCGACCGAAGCGGCCCAGCTGATCGCACCGGCTAGTAACGCCGGCGTCGTGGGACTGAAGCCGACGGTCGGGCTCATCAGCCGCACGGGCACCCTGCCGGTTGCCAAGTCACAGGACTCGCCTGGCCCGATCGGCCAGACGGTCACCGACGTGGCGACCACGCTCGGCGTGCTCGCCGGTCCGGACCCGAGCGACCCGGCCACGTTGGGCCAGCCGCCGGTGCCGAACTACCTGTCCGGCCTGACGACCACGGCGTTGAGCGGCAAGAAAATCGCCGTGATCGCTAAAACCACGACAGTGCCGTATCCCGAAGCGGTTGCCAAGCTGGCGACGCTTGGGGCAACGACCAACGAAGTGACGCCTGGCACCGGAACCACGGCGCCGAGCGTCATCCCCTATGAATTCCACAGCGATCTGAACGCCTACCTGTCGACCCCGAAAGGGTTCACCAAACACAGCAAAGGCGCCAAATCGCTGCAGGAAATCATCGAATACAACAACGCCAACCCGGTCGAGGGCCTGAAGTTCGGGCAGGCCGGACTGGTGGCCGCCGAGGCGGTCGAAACGAGCCAACCCGGCGACGAAAACCGCCTACGAAGAAAACCTCGCGAAAGGAAAGAAAGAAGACCAGGAAGTGATCGACGGCATCCTCAAAACGGGCGGCGACTCGGCCATCATGGTCCCGAGCGGCAGCCCGCTGGTGGGGATCGCCGATCGAGCCGGCTACCCGGTGCTGACGGTGCCGGCCGGATTCGGCGCCGAGAACAGCTCCGCCGGTGGCGACCCGATCGGGGTCGATTTCATCGGCACCGCGTTCAGCGAGGCCGAACTCCTGGCCGACGGCTACGCCTTCGAACAGGGGATGAAAGCACGCCAGAGCGGTCCCGCCTACATGGTGTCCGCGACGTTCCCGAACCCGGGTCTGTCGGGGGCGCCGAGCGAGACCTTCCAGAGCGACTGGAGGTGTGTCCTCGGGAGCGCGTTCCTGAAGCCATATGACTGCAACCCGGGCGAACTGGAGAACCAGCTCCCCGACGCAGAACACATGCCCTTCTAGAACGCCCCAATCGAGCGGGGCCTTCCGAGACCCCGATCACCCACAACCAAAGCAACAGAGCGACCCCTCGGCAACGGGGGGTCGCTCTGCATGTCGGGCCGGTCGCGGCTGGGGTCCACGCCTCTCGCGGGCCGTCTGCGGCTGGGATGCCTGATCGGCCAGTTTCCGGACCGGACACTCGTTGACCGCTCAGGACTTGCGATCACGGATGTGCGGGCGATGCCGACGCTGGTCCTAGGCCCCAAGCCACGGACGGCTCGGGTTTTGCGCCCCGTGCCGTTCTCATACGACGCTCTAAGTGAGGACCCATGCTCAGTCGGGCCGAGAGATTCGACAAGCCGGGCTCCGCCGCCTTTGACATCGGCAGGCGCCTGCCCGACGAAAAGACGTGCGTGGTGACCGTCGAGGGCGAGCTCGACCTCGCCGGCGCGCCGCGCCTGAAGTGGATGCTTGTCGAGGCGATGCAGGCGGGCTGCAGCCAGCTGGTCGTGGATCTCTCGGGAGCCACGCTGCTCGATGCGGCAGCCGTCAGCGCCCTGGTGGGCGTCAACACCCACAGCGACGACGCGCGGTTGGCGATCGCCTGTGCGCAGCCCGACATGCTGCGGGTCTTCGAGACATCGGGACTCGATCACAGCTTTGCGATCCTCGCGACCGCCGACGACGCGCTGGCCCATGTTCGAAAGGAGGCGGCGCATGCCGGCTGATACCCGCCGGAGCGTGAACGCGCGGGGCGGCGCCGAGCCGGGTCTTGCTCCCGATGCCGCGATCGTGCTGGGGATAGCCTCCACCGCGATGCCCTTCGCGGGAAGCCTCGAAGGCGAGGCCGAGCGCTGGCTGCGGGTGCTTCGCCTCTACGGTGAAGCGGGGACTGTGCTGCAGGCGCTCGGAGTCAGCGAGATGACGCTTCCTGATCAGAAGGACGACGACGTCGAGCGCACCTCCAACCTTGACGGCGGCCGCGACACCGTGGGCTGGGTGACAGCGCGGGCGGTCCAGATCGCCGAGCAACGAGGAGCGAGACTGGTGGGCACGATCGACGTGCTGATCGCCGTTATGCACGTCTACGGGACAGACTTCGATCACGTCCTGCGCACCCACGGCACCGACCGTGCTGAGGTCATCGAGCGCCTGGAGGCCCAGACGCGCGATTCCGCGCAGTCCTGACGCCGTTCAGACGGCGTCTGGCGGGTGATCGGGTCGTCGCGATTTGGGCTGCGCCCTTTGGGCGCCGCTGGAATCTACTGTCCGACGGCTCTCGCGCGGCTTTCGGATCGGCCGGTCGCCGCGCCCTGCGCCGGCTCCTCGTCGAGCGCCAGAAGGAAGCGTTCAGCCGACACGCCCGCGAGGCCGGTCGGGGTCGCAAAGCTCTCCATGTAGCCCGCGATCATGTCGACGAAGCTCAGCACGATGGTTTCCTGCTCGGGCGGCGTGCGCTCGGCACTGAAGACGAACTCGAACATCCGGTCGCCCAGGCCCACGAGCAGCTCGGCGTTGAAGTCGGGGGTCTCCGCGAGCATTCCGGTCTCTTTCAGCGCCTCCCGCCACCATCTGGCGAGCCGCATATCGAGCTCTCTGACCGCGCTCGCGACGACCGCGTTCTGGCGCCCGAGGAACCACACCTGAACGCCCTCCGGATGGGTCTGGTGATGGCGCAGATGGGCCAGCACCGAGGCCTCGACGGCAGAGCGGAAGGTCACCGTCTCGATGCCCACGAGAGCGGTGCGCAGCGAGTACTGGATCGCCTCGAGGTCGTGGTCGAGGTAGGCGGCGATGATCGCGTCGCGGTTGGCGAAGTAGCGGTAGATCGTCGCGACCGGGATGCCGGTGTGCTCGGCCAGCGCGCGTGTCGTCAGCGCCTCCACGCCGCCGGCGGCAAGCAGCTCGCTCGCCGCCTGCATGATCTGCTCGACCCGCTCACGGCTGCGCCGTTGAGCCGGCACGCGCCGGGTCATGCCTGTCCCGCGAGGTCGCATGTTTGACCCTTCTATGCCTTCCGAACCGTCGACAGCCACACTCATAACCTAGCCAGCCCGGCGTGAGCCGCGCAATCTGACGGCGCAGATCGCTCGCCCGCTATGCGTTGAGCGCGACGCGGATCACGGGTGCGCTCGTCGGGTGCGCACTGCCCCCACGCGGCTCGGCGGTCACGAGCAGTTCCTTGACCGGCGTCGAGCTGGGAGGCACGGCGACCGAGGCGCTGCCCGCGCGGGTGACGTCGAAGAGCGCGTTCGTCGGCTGCGGCGATCCAGAGCCGTGTGCCAGCCACACCTCGTAGATCTTGCCCGCCGGCGGCTGGGGCATCCTCGAGACGACGAGTTCTGAGTGGCCGCCGACCTGGCGCACCGAGGCGCTGGCCCCTGAGGCTGTCGGGCCGCCGGAGGTCACGTGTTCGCTGGTCGAGGAACCGACGCTCAGCGCGATCGCCGCGGCGACCGCGGCGCTCGCCGCGACCGCCACGCCCGTGGCCACGAGCGAGACGCGCCGTGCGCGCCAGCGCGCCGGGCGCGGCGGCTGGTCTGCGGCCGTTCCTGCGGCCTGCAGCAGCTCGGCCTCTGAGCGTGCGATCGCGAGCGTGCGATCGCGAAGCGCGAGCGGCGCGAGGACCAGCGGGGTCGACTCGGGCAGGCGGTCGGCGACCAGCTGAAGCTCGGCGACCTCTGCGCGGCACACCGCGCATGTGCTCAGGTGCGCGCGGAAGCGGTCCTCGTCCTCCAGCGCGCCGAGGACGTAGGGGGCGGCGTCGACACAGCTCTCGCAGTCGGCGTAGGGGTCGTGAGTGGTCATGCGCCGACCGCCTCCCAACCGTGGAGATGGTCTTTGAGCTTGTTCAGTCCGAGGCGCATACGGCCCTTGACGGTCCCGATCGGGGTGTCGAGCATTGATGCTATCTCGGTGTGGGTGAAGCCACCGAAGTACGCGAGCTCGATCACCTGTCGCTGCTCCTCGGGCAGCTCGCCCAGCGCGCCGCGGATCTCTCTGGACGCGGTGTTGGCGATCGCCTGGGTGTCGGTCTCCTCGGGCGCCTGAAGCGTCTCCTCGATACCGTCGTCGTCACTGCGCCTGCGCTCGTGCACGCTGCTACGGCGCAGGGCGTCGACCGCGCGGTTGTGCACTATGCCGAGGGTCCACGTGCGCACGCTTCCGCGCGTGCGGTCATAGCGTCCGCCGCTTCGCCACACCGCTAGCAGCGCCTCCTGAGCGACGTCCTCGGCGAGCGACCGCCTGCCGCACATGCGGTAGGCGAGCGAGAAGGCGGCGTCCGCATGGCGCTCGACGATGACCTCGAAGGCGTCGGCGTCGTTGGCGGCGACGAGCTGCATGAGCTCCTCGTCAGCCAGCTTCCGCAGGCTGCTCTTCCAAGGCGCGCTCGGTCGTCGTAGGCGTGACATCACCTGAATGTACGCAACGGAGTCGCTCGCGGATCACCGCGACGTAGGCGTGCGACTGTGTCTCGACAGGCATGCCCCAGGTTGCGCTCACCTTCGACATGCGACTGAGGGACGGGCGATGGATTAATTTGCACGGGCATGTCGATTTTTGCCTGTGCCGTTCGTCTCAGAGGCGACCACACCCTGACAAGGAGGCTGCGATGCAGTACATGCTTCAGATATTCCTCAACGGCGCCGACGCGGCGTATGCGGGCCTCGCAGACGACGAGCGTGCGGCGATCACGGCGGAGTACTTGGCGATCTCCGGCGAGCCGGGCGTGACCGCCGGCGCCCAGCTGCAGCCCACCGCCACCGCCACGACGGTGCGCGTCGCCGACGGCAGGACGCTCACGACAGACGGCCCGTTCGCTGAGACCAAGGAGGCGCTCGGCGGCTACTTCCTGTTCGAGGCTGGCAACCTCGACGACGCGATCGAGATCGCGTCGCGGATCCCGGCCGCGCGAATGGGCGGCGCTGTCGAGGTGCGACCGGTGGTGCAGCGCTGATCGAGCAGGTCTTCCGAGAGCAGTGGGGACGTGTGCTCGCTGCGCTGATCGGCTTCCTCGGCGATTTCGAGCTCGCCGAGGAGGCCGCTCAGGAGGCCTTTGCGATTGCGGCGGAACGCTGGCCGCGCGACGGAACGCCCGCCAGTCCCGCCGCCTGGCTGATCGCGACGGCGCGCAATCGGGCAATCGATCGCATCCGTCGTGATCGCAGCCTGTCGGAGAAGACCAAGCTGCTGGCGGCCGATCAGATGTCCGAACCGGAGATGCCCGAGACCGAGTTCCCCGACGAGCGCCTCGAGCTCATCTTCACCTGCTGTCACCCGGCGCTCGCCAGCGACGCCCAGGTGGCGCTCACCCTGCGAACGCTGGGCGGCCTGAGCACCGAGGAGGTGGCGCGCGCCTTCCTCGTCGGTGAGGCGACGATGGCCCAGCGCCTGGTGCGCGCCAAGCGCAAGATCAGGGACGCCGGGATTCCCTTTCGAATCCCGCCCGCACACCTGCTGCCCGACCGCCTGGCCGCCGTGCTTGCGGTCGTGTATCTGATCTTCAATGAGGGCTACGCCGGGCGTGGCGAGCTGTCGGGCGAGGCGATCGGCCTGGGACGCTGCCTGGCCGAGCTGATGCCCGACGAGCCAGACGTTCATGGTCTGCTGGCCCTGATGCTGCTGCACGACTCGCGGCGCGACGCGCGTTTTGCGCACGGCGACATCGTGCTGCTCGCAGATCAGGATCATGCGCTGTGGGATCGCGAGGAGATCGCGTGCGGACGCAAGGCGCTGGCCCGTGCGCTCGCGCTGCGCGGGCGCGGCTCCTACGTCTTGCAGGCGGCGATCGCCTCGCTGCACGCGGACGACGAGAGCGACTGGGAGCAGATCGTCGTGCTATATGGCGAGCTCGTGACGCTGACCGGTTCCCCGGTCGTCGAGCTCAATCGCGCGGTCGCGCTCGCCGAAGCACAGAGCCCGCAGGCCGGCCTCGATGCGCTCGACGAGCTCGACCTGGAGGACTACCACTACTTTCACGCAGCTCGCGCCGACCTGCTGCGACGCCTGGGGCGCACCGCCCAGGCGCGCGACGCCTACGAGCTCGCTCGCTCGCTCGTGCACGCCGAGTCAGAGCGGCGCTTCATCGAGCGCCGCCTGTCTGAGCTATGACACGCCGCAGCGTGTCTCGGGCGCGTGCGCCCACAGCCTCATAGGCTTAGCGGCGGTGTTCGGCTCGAGCCTGCCACCGGTGAGCGAGATCCTCAGCGCCCGTAGCGGCGAGGAGATGGCGCTCAACGACCGCTTTCTGAACCCGCAGATGGGCCGGATCCTGCGCACGCTGGGCTTTGACCGGACGTGGACGGGCGGGGAGGGGGCGCACCTGATCGATTCGACCGGCGCGCGCTATCTGGACATGTTCGGCGGCTACGGCGTGTTTGCGATCGGTCGCAACCATCCCGAGGCGGTCGCCGCGATCGAGGACGTGATGGCCGCTCGCACGGGCAACCTGCCCCAGCTCGGCGTGACGCTGCTCAGTGGCGTGCTTGCCGAGCAGCTGCTGGCGCGCGCTCCCGGGAGCGTCGGCGCAATGGTCCCGGCCAACAGTGGCACCGAGGCCGTCGAGGCCGCGATCAAGATCGCCCGCGCGGCGACCGGGCGTCCGCGGGTGCTCTATGCCGAGCATGCGTTTCACGGCCTGACGCTCGGCTCGCTGTCGCTCAACGGGGACGAGATCTTCCGCGAGGGCTTTGGACCGCTCGTTGGCGGCTGTGACCCGGTCGGCTGGGGTGATCTGGACGCGCTGCGCGCCGAGCTTGCGCGCGGCGACGTAGCCTGTCTGATCGTCGAGCCCGTGCAGGGCAAGGGCGTGAACCTGCCCCCCGAGGGCTACCTGGAGGAAGCCCAGCGGGCATGTCGCGAGGCGGGCGCGCTGTTCGTCTGCGATGAGGTTCAGACGGGCGTGGGACGCACGGGGCGCTTTCTCGCCGCTGAGCACTGGGCGCTCGAGCCCGACATCGTGTGCCTGGCCAAGGCTCTGTCGGGAGGGCTCGTGCCGATCGGGGCCGTGCTCGTGTCGCGCGCGGCCTTTGACCGGGTGTTCGATGGGATGGAGCGAGCCGTTCGCCATGGGTCCACGTTCGGCGGCAACGACCTCGCGGCTGCCGCGGCGCTCGCCACGCTGCGCGTGATCGAGCGCGAGGGCCTGGTCGAGCGCTCGCGGCGAATGGGCGAGCTGCTGCTGGAGCTGACGCGACCGCTGGCCGAGCGCCATGAGGTGGTCAGAGAGGTGCGCGGCCTCGGGCTGATGTGGGCGATCGAATTCGGGCCGCCCGCGGGTCGCGCGCGCAGGTCGCTCTGGGAGATGGTCGAGCGCCGTCAGCCGGGTCTGTTCTCTCAGCTGATCACGGTGCCGCTGTTTCACGAGCACCGAATCCTCTGCCAGGTGGCGGGGCACCGGATGAACGTGATCAAGGCGCTCCCGGCGCTGGTCGTCGAGGAGGAGGAGATCAGACGTTTCGCCGCTGCGCTGGAGCAGACGATCCTCGCCGCCGAACGCTATCCGACCGCGCTTGCACGCTTCGGGCTGCGCGCGCTGCCCCGGGCGATGGGGGGCGCGCGCCACCGTCAGTCAGCGCCCGGCGGTGACGACGTTGGGGTTGAACCCGCGCGCGATGATCCGGGATCCGCCGGGGCCGGTAGGCCAGGCAGAGATCACAGCTGACGGACGCCCGGGACCCAGCGCGCGCGACCGCTAGCCTGTTGCGCCGTGCTTACGCCCCGAGAGGACATACGAAACGTCGCGATCGTCGCGCATGTCGATCACGGCAAGACGACGCTCGTCGACGCGATGCTGTGGCAATCCGGCGCCTTTCGCACCGGCCAGGACGTCGCGACGCGCGTGCTCGACTCGATGGACCTCGAGCGCGAGAAGGGGATCACGATCCTCGCCAAGAACACGTCGCTGCACTACCGCGGCGTCAAGCTGAACATCATCGACACCCCCGGGCACGCCGACTTCGGCGGCGAGGTCGAGCGCGGGCTGACGATGGTGGACGGGGTGCTGCTGCTCGTCGACGCTTCAGAGGGGCCGCTCCCGCAGACGCGCTTCGTGCTGCGCAAGGCGCTGGAGGCGAAGCTGCCGGTGATCCTCGTGATCAACAAGGTGGATCGTCCCGACGCGCGTGTGTCTGAGGTCGTCGACGAGGTCTATGAGCTGTTCCTCGATCTCGACGCCGACGAGCATCAGATCGAGTTCCCGATCGTCTATGCCAACGCCAAGGCCGGGGTCGCGTCGCTGAGCTATGAGCCCGGAGACACGCTCACCGAGGGCGATCTCGCGCCGCTGCTCGACCTGCTGCTGGAGCGCATACCGGCGCCGATGTATGACCCGGAGCACCCGCTGCAGGCGCTCGTCACGAACCTCGATGCCTCGCCCTACGTCGGCAGGCTGGCGATCTGCCGCGTGCGCCACGGCGAGATCGCCAAGGGACAGCAGATCGCCTGGTGTCGCGCCAACGGCTCGATCGAGCGCGCGCAGGTCACAGAGCTCTACGTCACCGAGGCGCTCCAGCGTGTCGAGGCGGCGAGGGCCGGGCCCGGTGAAATCATCGCGGTGGCGGGCATCGAAGAGGTGACGATCGGCGAGACGCTCGCCGATCCCGACGACCCGCGCCCGCTGCCGGTGATCACCGTCGACGAGCCCGCGATGTCGATCACGATCGGCGTCAACACGTCGCCGCTGGCCGGCAAAGGCGGCACGAAGCTGACCGCACGCCAGATCAAGGGACGCCTTGACCAGGAGCTCGTCGGAAACGTGTCGCTGCGCGTAACAGAGACCGATCGTCCGGACACCTATGAGGTGCAGGGCCGCGGCGAGCTGCAGCTGGCGGTGCTCGTGGAGATGATGCGTCGCGAGGGCTTTGAGATGACCGTCGGGCAGCCCCACGTGGTCGAGCGCGAGGTCGATGGCAAGCGCCACGAGCCGGTCGAGCGCCTCTCGGTGGACGTGCCCGAGGAGCATGTCGGAACCGTCACGCAGCTGCTCGCGGCGCGCAAGGGACGTATGGAGCACATGACCAATCACGGCACGGGCTGGGTGCGGATGGACTATCTCGTTCCCGCACGCGGCCTGATCGGCTTTCGCACGGAGTTCCTCACGGAGACTCGTGGAACCGGGATCATGCACCACGTCTTCGACCGTTGGGAGCCCTGGGCGGGGGAGCTGCTCACGCGCAACACCGGAGCCCTGGTGGCCGATCGGCGCGGCGCCACCGTCACCTTCTCGCTCTTCACCTTGCAGGAGCGGGGCGCGCTGTTCGTCGGTCCCGGCGAGGAGGTCTATGAGGGGATGATCATCGGCGAGAACACGCGCTCGGACGATCTCGACGTCAACCCCGTCAAGGAGAAGCACCTCACCAACATGCGCTCCTCGACCTCCGACGTGCTCGTGCGGCTCGACGCACACCGCAAACTGACGCTCGACGAAGCGCTCGAGTTCGTGCGCGAGGACGAGCAGCTCGAGGTGACGCCCGACGCGGTGCGTTTGCGCAAGCTCGAGCTGGGGAAGGTTGAGCGTTTGAAGGCGATGAGAAACGCCCGCAAATGACCCGGACCGCCACCGTCCCGGCGCTCGGTGACGAGCGCGCGGCGCCGGGCGGGCGCGGCGGGATCGAGCTTCACGGCCTGGCGAGGTCCTTCGACGGCCCGCACGGACCGATCAGAGCGGTGCAGGGGATCGACGTGCAGATAGCGGCGGGCGAGACCGTCGCGCTGCTCGGACCCAACGGGGCGGGCAAGTCGACCACGATCGACATGCTGCTCGGCCTCCTGGAGCCCGACACCGGGAGCGTGTCGATCTTCGGGCGCTCACCGAGCCAGGCGATCCAGCAGGGAGCCGTCGGCGCGATGCTCCAGGCCGGTCAGCTGCTCAGGGATCTTTCGGTCCGCGAGCTCGTGGCGATGATGGCCTCGCTGTACCCGCAACCGCTGGAGGTCGACGAGGTGCTTGAGCTGACGGGTGTCAGGGAGATCGCCGACCAGCGCACGCAGAAGTTGTCCGGCGGGCAGGCTCAGCGCGTTCGCTTCGCCATCGCGCTTACGAGCAATCCCGACCTGCTCGTGCTCGACGAGCCCACCGCGGCGATGGACGTGGAGGGCAGGCGCGGCTTCTGGGCGACGATGCGCGCGTTTGCCGCCCGCGGCAAGACGGTCCTGTTCGCGACCCACTACCTGGAGGAGGCCGACGCCTACGCGGATCGCGCGGTGCTGATGGCCCATGGGCGGATCGTCGCCGACGGTCCGACCACCGAGATCAAGGCGATGGTGGGAACGCGCACGATCCGCACGACGCTGCCCGGCGTCGACACCGCGACGCTCGCGGCGCTCCCCGGCGTCGGCGCGGCCGAGCGTCACGGCGACGTGGCGATCCTCAGCTGCACCGACTCGGATGCGACGATCCGCGTGCTGCTCGCCGAGCATCCCCAGGCGCGCGACATCGAGATCGCTGCCGCGGGTCTCGAGCAGGCGTTCGTGGAGCTCACGGGCGAGGAGTCCATCGGGGCTCGGGCGGCGCTTGCGAGCAATGGCGGTGGCGCATGAGCTCGTTCGTCTACACACGATTCGAGCTGCTGCGCACGTTTCGCAACCGGCGTTTCTTCTTTCTGTCGCTTGGCTTCCCGCTCGTCCTGTTCTTCGTGATCGCCGGTCCCAACCGCAACGTGAGCGACTTCGCCAGCTCCGGTCTGTCGGCGCCGCTGTACCTGATGGTCGGGCTGGCCACGTTTGGCACCATGAGCGCGATGCTCTCCTGCGGGGCGCGCATCGCCGCTGAGCGGGCCCTGGGCTGGAATCGGCAGCTGCGGATCACGCCGCTGCCTCCGCGCGCTTACTTCCGCGCGAAGGTGCTCACGGCCTACGCCATGGCGCTCGTCAGCCTCGCGGCGCTGTTCATCTCGGGCGCGGCGCTCGGTGTGCGCCTGCCCGCGGACGAGTGGCTGAAGATGACAGGACTGATCCTCGTTGGGCTGATACCGCTGGCGGCTCTGGGGATTGCGCTCGGTCACGTTCTGACCCCCGAGTCGATCGGTCCGGCGCTCGGAGGGACCGTGACGCTGCTGGCGCTGCTGGGCGGCGCCTGGGGCCCGATCGCGACTCACGGCTTCCTGCATCAGGTCGCCCAGCTGCTCCCTTCCTACTGGCTCGTCCAGGCAAGCCACGTGGCGCTCGGTGGGCACGCTTGGCCGGTGAAGGGCTGGCTGGTGATCGCAGCCTGGACGGCCGTCCTCAGCGTGATCGCCGTGCGCGCCTACCGTCGCGACACGGCACGCGTCTGAGCGCTCGGGCGCCGCTGTTGGGGAGATCGGCTGGGACAGGGCCTGCGGAGCCTGCGCGCTTTAGGTGCGGCGTATAGGGTGGCGCGGATGAGCGTCACGACGCGAGCACGGCTCGCCACCACAACCCCGCTCGTCGCCTGTGCGATCGCGTTTGCCCTCGCGAGCACACCGGCGTTTGCGGCGACCACGGTCATCCATTTTCAGCACGAGAGCCTGCCGGCGCTCGAGGCGCAGCTGGCCAAGCACGAAGTGCACGCGCTGGCCTTTCACCCCACGCCCGCTCCCGGGCACGTCCACGTCTCGCTGAACAACGGCCAGCACATGACCGTGGTCTACGCGCCGGCTGAACAGGCCCAGCTCGAGGCGCGCGCGAAGGCGGTCGGCACGCCGTATGCGATCGCCGTGGCGAAATCAAAGACGGCGAGCAAGGCCTCCCACCACAAACTGCGCTACATCGCGGCGGGCCTCGTGATCCTCGTGATCATCGTCGTCACGGCGGTCCTGCTGGTGGATCGCCGCCGGCGCGTCAACGAAGGCCAGGACGGCGCACCGGCCGCGCCGTCCTCCTCCGACGCCGGCTGACAAACACGACCGGCCGGGCCACAGAGACTGTGACCCGGCCGGTGTGGTCTCGTTGCCTGCGAGATCGATCGCAGGAGTGGTTGCGATGCTTCCGCCCTAGCTCAGCTGTTTCGCCGTCGCGATCGCTGCTTTCAACACCACCTTCGGGATCGATGCAAAGTCCAGAGCAGCGGCGTACTGCTGACCTTCGCCCATCGCCCATAGGACGAACTTGCCCACTTCGCCCGGCTGGGAGGTCGACTTCGGGACGAGCGCGTAGCTGAACGTCGAGATCGGGTAGGCCTTCTTGTTGCTCTTCGGCGGATCGACGATGTGCAGTTCGTTGTTGGCCGGCACCTTCTTGATTCCCGAGGCGGCGGCCTCGATGTTGGGAAGGTTGGGGACCTCGTACTTGCCCGCCGCATTCTGCACTCCGGCCGGGGGAATCCCGTGCGCGAGCAAATAGGACCCCGGGATGTAGCCGATCGCCCCGTTCGTGGAGGCGATGACGGCCGACACGCCGGCACTGCCTTTGCCGCCGGTTCCCACTTCGAAGGCGACGGTTGTCGCGTAGCCCTTCTTCGCCTTCCATTCGGGCGAGACATCCGATAGGTAGTTGGTGAAGGCGTAGGTGTCGCCTGAGCCGTCGCTGCGGTAGACGGGTGTGATCGCCAGGTTGGGCAGGTTGACACCCGGATTGATCTTCTTCAGCGCCGGGTTGTCCCAGTTGGTTATCTGGCCGAGGTAGATCTTGGCCAGTATCGGGCCAGTAACGTGGAGTTTGGCCACGCCTTCCAGATGGAAGCCCAGCCCAACGCCGGTCAGCGCCCAGGGCATCTGGTAGCAGCCGTTGCAGGCGGAGGCCTGGGCCGGCGTCAACGGGGCGTCAGAGGCCCCGAAGGTGACCGTACGCGCCGTGATGTCGGAGATGCCCGCCCCGAACCCAGGCTGGCGTAGGTGACCGGGATGCCGAACTTTGTCTTGAAGGCTTCCGCCCATTTTTCGACCAGCGGCGCAACGAGCGTGGATCCGGCTCCGGTGATGCCGGTCGCGCCTGCGCTCGCCGCTGCGGTTCCGCTGATCGCGGTGGCGATCAGCGCTGCGACGGTGAGACCTACCAACCTGGTGCGAGTCAAGTGCTTTCCTTTCAGACGTTGGGCTAGTGCGCGCGGGTAGCATCGCGTGAGAGTACGGCGATAACATTGCAGCGGGTCGGAGCCGACCTGTTGCGAAGTTGTTACGGACTTTTGTAAAAGTTGTGAACGTCCGAGGCGGGGCGCAAAACGGTCCGCTGGTTCCCTAGACTCCGCGGCGATGTCGGTCGATGTAGGCTCCGCCCGCCGCCTCCTGCTCCGTACGGGCGCGCCCAGCAGAACGATCAGAAGGGTCGATCGCTTCGGCGACGGGCTGCTGTACGGCGCCTGTGCGCTGGCTGCACTGCTGGGGATTGCGGTGATGGTTGGTGTCGTCTACGAGGTTGTCAACGGCGCCGGCCTTGCGATCTCGCACTTCGGGCTGGCCTTCGTCACAGACACCAAGTGGTCGGTGCCCTTCGAACACTTCGGCGCGGGGGTCATGCTGTACGGGACGCTCGTCACGTCCACCATGGCGCTCCTGCTGGCGGTGCCGTTAGGGATCGCCATCGGGCTCTTCCTGAGCCTGATCGCCCCGCCGCCGGTGCGAGCCGTTGTGGGGCCGCTGGTGGAGATGCTCGCCGCGATTCCCAGCGTGATCCTCGGCTTCTGGGGCCTGCTCGTGCTGGCGCCCTTCACGCAAAAACACGTGGAGCCCCTGCTGCACGATGTGCTGGGCTTCATCCCGCTGTTCGGGCCGCCGCAGACTACGGGGACGAGCGTGTTCACGGCGGGCTTGGTTCTCACGATCATGGTTCTGCCGATCATCGCGGCACTCAGCCGTGATCTCTTCCTGACGGTCCCACCCGAGCTGCGAGATGGCGCCGCGGCGCTGGGTGCCACCCGCTGGGAGGTGATGCGAGGCGTGGTCCTGCAATCCACCAGACCGGGTCTGGCGGCGGTCTCGTGTCTCGGCCTGGGGCGCGCGCTGGGCGAGGCCATCGCCGTAACGCAGGTGATCGGCGCCGGGAACGTCATCCACCGCTCGCTCTTCTCCACAGGCGACACGCTGGCCAGTCGCATCGCCAACCAGTTCCCGGGCGCGGTGTCGAAGCTTCACATCTCCTCGCTCTTCTACCTTGCGCTCATCCTGCTTATGATCGGCCTCGCCACGAATCTCTTCGCCGTGTGGATCGAGCGCCGCTTCAGCCTCCAGGGTGCTGTGAAGCGATGACGGCGCTCCTCGATCCCACTGCGCCACTCGTCGCCTCGGGCAACTTGCGCCGCCGTGAAGCGGTC
The DNA here is from genome assembly GCA_963749385.1 of uncultured Solirubrobacterales bacterium. GTDB lineage: Bacteria > Actinomycetota > Thermoleophilia > Solirubrobacterales > Solirubrobacteraceae > Palsa-744. The sequence goes on along the minus strand of CAVVMI010000007.1, from coordinate 992,345 downwards.
AGCCGCTTGACCGAATGCGGAGCGGTCGTCGCGTCGCTGCTCGCGGTGGCTGTGCTCGCGGTCGTCGTCTTTGGAGTCTTCTCGCGCGGCGTCAGCGCTCTCAGTCTCGGATTCCTCGTCAAGGATCTACCAAAGAACCCCGAAACCCTGGGCGGGATCGGCCCTGCGCTCGTCGGCACGGCACTACTGGCCGTGGTCGCGATCGCGATCGCGATGCCGCTCGGGATATCGATCGCGCTTTACCTCAACGAGTTCGCAAATGCTCGCGCCGCTCGGGCGATCAGGCTTGTGCTCGATCTGATGAACGGGCTGCCCACGATCATCGTGGGTCTCTTCGTCTTCGGCCTGCTCGTCGACCACCAGCACCAGTCGGGGTTCGCCGGATCGGTTGGACTCTCGATCGTCATGCTGCCCCTGATCGCGCGCTCGACTCAGGAGGTGCTGGCGCTCGTGCCGCACACGTTGCGCGAGGCATCCGACGCGCTGGGGATGAGCCGCTGGCGCACCGTCTTCGGGGTCGTGTTGCCTGCAGCCTCCGGGGGGATAGTCACGGGCGTCATCCTCGCAGGCGCACGGGCGGCTGGCGAGACGGCTCCGCTGCTGTTCGCCTGCGCAGTTTTCGGCCACGCGGTTTCGCTGAACTTCTTCGGCGAAGCGATCCCAAACATCCCGATCATGATCTACTCGCTCTCCCAGGAAGCCAATCAACTCGGCTTCACCCGCGCGTGGGGCGCCGCGTTCGTGCTGCTCGCACTCATCCTTGTGGCCAACGTCGGCGCGCGCATGCTGCTGGCGCGCAGCCGTGCGAAGATGACGCAGTGACCCTGCCCGACGCGATGACACCGCCGAACGAGAGTGCCAGCACGCCCGAGGAGACGCCCTCGGTTCTGCGGCGCGTAAGGATCCATGCACCGGACACGGCGCGGCTTCCAGCGCAACGGGCCAACGGCGACGGTGCGGGGCGCGCCAAGGCGCGCGAGGCTGTCTTCGACGTGCACGACCTATCCATCTCCTACGGGACCAAGAGGGCTGTCGAGGACGTCAGGATGAAGATCTATCGCAACGTGATCACCGCCCTGATCGGGCCGTCGGGCTGCGGCAAGACGACGTTCCTGCGCAGCCTCAACAGGATGAACGATTCGGTGCCGGGCTTTCGCTTGGAGGGGCAGATCCTCTATCACGGGCACGACCTGTACGCCGGCGGCGTCAACCACGTCGAGGTGCGCCGGCGCATCGGGATGGTCTTTCAGAAGCCCAACCCGTTCCCGAAGTCCATCTACGACAACATCGCCTGGGCTCCGCGCAACCTCGGCGCCAAGGCCGAGCTCGACGAGCGGGTGGAGCGGGCGCTGCGCGATGCGGCGCTGTGGGACGAGGTCAAGGACCGCCTGCGTGACAGCGCGCTCGCGCTGTCGGGGGGTCAGCAGCAGAGGCTGTGTATCGCGCGCGCGATCGCGATCGAGCCCGACGTCCTGCTGCTCGACGAGCCGGCGTCGGCACTTGACCCGATTGCCACGGCGTCGATCGAGGAGCTCATGCACACGCTCAAGCACCGTTACACGATCGTCATCGTCACCCACAATATGCAGCAGGCGGCGCGCGTGGCCGATCTGACTGCGTTCTTTAACCTCAAGCCGAGCGGGCAGCGCGCGGGCACGCTGATCGAGTACGACGAGACGGAGAAGATCTTCACCCGACCCGCGGACCCGCGGACCCGCGACTATGTCACGGGACGCTTCGGCTGATCGGCTGTCCTCGTCAGCGAGTTGCGGCTAGGGCGTGCCGATCGAGTCGCTGGAGACCTGCTCCAGCAGCGGATGGCCACACTGCCAGCAGAAGACCGCTCCGCCGCTGTGCGGGGCGTCGCACGAGCCGCAGATGCCGGCCACGCCGGTCTTCTCCATGCGCAGGATCCTCTCCACCTCGCCGAGCTCGGCGTCGACATCCTGCAGGCTGGCCGCCCGCCTGATCAGCACGTCCACCCGCACCCGGTTGCGGATGGCCATCTCATAGGCGAGCCCCCCGAGGTCCCACTGCAGTTCGGCCACACGGGCCGTCAGCTGATCTCGACGACGCTCGAGGTCGACCACCCACTCGCCTCCGCTCTCGGGCATGGGTCTCGGGGGCGCCGTGATGGGCTCGGCGGGCGGTGCGCCCGCCTCTTGGTGGGTGGCCTCGTGGTCGACCGCGCCGTTGCCGACCGGGTCTAGGATGCCCATGCGGCCCTCTCGATGCCTGGCCGTCGCATCGCCACAGACGACCGGGTCATTCTTCTGACCCGAAGAATTCGCCGGTGAAGTGACCGTTCTTGTATCCCTTGCCGGTCCCCGTGCTGCCCACCTTCACCGTCGGAGGGGGTAGTTTCGCCTTGGCTTTGGCGGCCGATGCGCCAGGGGTAGACGATTTGGTCGAGCTCGGTTTGGCGGCGGCGGCGGCGGTGCTCGAGGTGGTCCCCGTGGCGCCGGTGGGGGCGGCAGCCGCCGCTCCACTGCCACCCACCGTCACGACCTGGACGCCAGAGGCTGCATCGCGGCCCGGGGAGCTGCTCCCCGAGCGTCCGATCAGAACGCCCACGCCCATCGCGAGCAGCAGCGTCCCTACGAAGGCGATCAGCGTGCTGTTCGGCGATAGTCGGGATCGCCGGCCGGCGGTCACGGCGGCCGGCGACGGCGCCGTGTCGGCGTCGTCGATGACAGCTGGAAATCGCGGCTCGCCTCGCCGTTCACCGCACTCGACGCAGTACCGCTGGTCGGAGGCCATCGGTGCGCCGCACTCCGCGCACCGCGCGTCCGTCGCAGCCTGCGTGTGGCCCATCGAGGGCATGTTGGGCTCGTCTGCGCTCACCGCGATTCGCCTCGTGCGGACACCATCGGCCTCGGAAAATGTCGTGACGTCTACCGAATCCATGGGCAGCCCCTAGAAGGCGCTGCGCGAGCTCGGCGCCAGTCGCAGCGATCTGTCTATAGCTTGGCGGAGTATCGGTCTCACCTCCTGTGAACTTGTTAACAGCGTGTTATCGAAATGCTGAGGGGCGAGCGGGGCGCCGCTGGAATGCAACACTGAGCGACACCGGTGGCACCCCTGATCCAGGACAGTCTTGCGGTGCGCTGCGTCGAGTGCGAGGCCCCGCTCGCGCCCGACCAGCGCTACTGCGTTGAATGCGGGGCCCGACGTGGCGCGCCGCCGCGTGCGATCGCGCGCCACGTTCAGGCGATCCGCGCGGGCCGGGCGGCACTGGACGGCGAGCCCGTCGCCGCGCAGCCCGCGTCGGCGCCGACGACCACTGAGGATGGAGTCGAGCAGGCTGGAGAAGGTCTGACGCTGTGGCCCGCGGGCTGGCCGATGCCCCGGCCGCAGGCCGTTGCCGTGGCGGTGATGGCGCTGCTGGCGTTCGGCGTCATCGTCGGCTCGACGGTACGCCCGCCGGCGCCGAGCTCGCCCGGCGTGCTGCTCGCCGACATGCCTCCGACGCAAACGGCGCCGGCCGCAGCCGCCGTCCCTGCGCCCGCTCAGCCCGAAAGCACGCCCGAACCCAGCAGCGCTGCGAGCACGGCCGAACCCGCCGAAAGCCCGAGCGGCGCGACATCGGCGACGGGCGCCACCGGTCCCGCGAAGTCAAAGGCACCGGGTGGCGAAGGCGCCACGCCCCCGGCCGGCAACGGGCTTCCGCCAATCAAGCACGTGTTCATGATCGTGCTCTCAGAACACGGCTACGACGAAGCGTTCGGCGCCGCTTCCGCGGCCACATACCTGTCCAAGACGCTTGCCTCAGGAGGCGAGGTGCTGCGCAACTACTACGCGGTGGCCCCGAGCGAGCTCGCCAACGAGATCGCGCTCGTCAGTGGTCAAGGGCCCACGGCTCAGACCGCCGAAGATTGCCCGACGTTCGCCGACATCGCCCAGAGCACGCTCGGCGCCGAAGAACAGGTGCTGGGCAGCGGCTGCGTGTATCCATCGCAGACGCTGACGATCGCCAATCAGCTGACCGCGGCTCACAAGACCTGGAAGGCCTATGTGGAGGATGTCGAAAGCGGCGCGCCGGGCGAAGCCACGAGCTGCCGCCACCCGCCGATCGGAGCGGGCGACCCCGACCATGAAGCGCTCTCGGGTGACGCCTACGTGACGTGGCGCAATCCCTTCGTCTACTTCCATTCGCTGATCGACGGCGCCAGCTGTGCCGAAGAGGACGTCGGCCTGGCCGAGCTTTCGCGCGACGTCAAGAGCGCGAGCACCGCGCCGTCGCTGGCATTCATCGTTCCCGACCGCTGCCATGACGCAAGCGAACAGCCCTGCAGCCCGGGAGCGCCGGCGGGCCTCGCCGCCGCGGATGCCTTCCTGCGCACGGTCGTCCCGGAGATACGCAGCTCGGCCGCCTACAAGCAAGGGGGGCTGATCGCGATCACCTTCGATCAGGCGCCCCAGACGGGGCCCAGCGCCGATCCGAGCGCCTGCTGTGAAACGCCCCAGTATCCGAACCTGGCGGCCGGGGGAGCAACGGGCGCGACCGGCACGACGGGCCCAAGCGGCGCCACGGGGCCGACGGGCGCCACTGCACCCAGCGCGCTGGGCGGCGGGCAGGTCTCCGCCACCGGCGGTGGAGGCCGCGTCGGCCTGCTCCTGCTGTCCCCCTACGTGAAGGCCGGAAGCGTCGACGAACTCGGCTACTACAACCACTTCTCGCTGCTGCGCAGCATCGAGGAACTGTTCGGCCTCAAGCGGCTGGGATATGCGGCGAACCCTGCTCTGCCGGCGTTCGACAAGCTCGTCTACAACGCGCCCAAAAGCCACCGCTGACCGGCTCGAAGAGGCGATCAAGAGGCTCCGGGCCGAACAGTGATGGCGCGGTGCTAGACACTTGTGGTCGGCTGGGGCGCCGGGAGCGTCGGGGCGTACTCGTGATCGCCAGCCTCCTGCGCGCTTGACGCGGGCCAGCCCCAGAGGTAGGCGAGCAGGCAGCCCAGCGCGAGCGTGGCGACGACCAGCAGCACGGGGCCCGAGTCCTCGACCAGCGCGCCGATCACACCGGCCGTGAGGCCGCCGGCGAATGCGGCCTGCCAGACAGGGTCATAGGAGACCGGCGACAGCACCCGCCTGCGATAGGCCATTCCGAGGCCTGCGCCCAGCAGCGACAGCGCCGTGAGGTAGGGCATGGCGTGGTTTCTGAGCTCGTCCCAGGCGGCCCGGTAGCGGCGGACGATCACGTCTCGCAGGTCGCCGGCGGAGCGCGCATGCAGGATGCTGCCGGTGAAGTGACCGCTTCCGTGTGCTGTGGCGAGGTCCAGCCCGGCGAGCACAGCGAGCGCGACCACGGGTGCACCGAGCACGATCAGCAGGCGTTTGCGCGTGAGCGCCCCGGGAAGCAGCACGACCGTCGCAACGGCAAATCCCGCGCTGACGAGGATCACGCCCCCGACGCCCGCGCCGATTCGCGCCGAGCCCTCGATCACCGCGAGCACGATGCCCGTGCAGGCCATCGTCGCGATCGCGCGGCGCCTGCGGTCCGATACGTCGGCCACCGGATAGAGCGCGGCGGCGACCGCCGCGAGTGTGAGCACGGCAAGGCCGGACTTCAGCTCGTTTCCGATGCCGTAGAAGCGGGCGCCGAGCTCCGGATCGGGGCCGAGCAGCGAGCGCATCAGCAGCTGGGCGCCCGCGAGCGCATCGGCGGTCAGCGCGATGAGGGTCACGATCGCCGGCGCAAGCGGGGCTCGCGGCCAGGGGAGCAGGAGGGCTGAGAGCGCGCCCAGGATGAGACACCCGACGGCGATCGTCAGGTACTCCACGCCCGCGCTTGGCTCGATTGCAGCGGGCACGAGCGAGACAGCCGGCATCCACAGCACGCCGAGCGCTCCGGCGCGAACCGCGACCGGGCGCGCCCGCGCAAACGGAGCGCTCAAGCCAACGAGCAGAGCCCAGGCGCCGAGCAGCCAGCGCAGCGCCGTGCCACGCCGCTCGCCGATCACATGCAGCCTGGCCATCAGTGAGCGGAGGCTCGCGCCATCCGAGGAGGGCTTGACGCGGATGGGATAGCCGCGCATGTCGGCGGGGAGAGGAGCGAGACCCAGCTCGGTGAGGATTGTCGGGGCGATGTCCACGGCCGACACGAGACCGCGCTGGTTGGTGGTCTGGGAGCTCAGCGTGCCGGGGTGAGACGCGCCGGGGAGTCCGGCGGCCCCGAGCCACAGCAGTTCGTGGCCCTTCGGCGCGCTCACGCGCTCGATCACGAGCAGGACCTCGCCGACGGAGCGCCCGGAAGCCAGCGTTAGCAGGTCGCGGTAGCCTTCTTCACCGCCGGGGAGGTCGCCGACGACGAGCCTCCTCTGCGATCGCACGGCCGCGATTCGCGCCAGCAGTGTCGGCGCGCTGCCCAGCGAGGCCGACGCGACGTGGCCTCCGCGATCGGCGGCGAGCAGTGCGTCGAGGCCGTCGTCGCCGGCGATGCCCGCATAGCCGCCGCCGCCGGGGATCATCTGGGCCAGCAGCCCGGGGCGCAGCAGCTGGGGCGCGTCTTCAGCGCGCCGTCGCGCCGCGAAGAAGCCGTCGATTTGCCCGTCCAGGCTGCCTGTCGTCAGCGACATCGCGGGCGGCAGGGGGTGCCCGTAGGACGAGCCGGCAACGCGTGCCCCCTGAGTGGCGTCCAGCAGCAGCTGGCCCCGGGTGTAGGCGCCCTGGGTGGCTGAGAGGATCGCCACCGACACGCCGCTGAGCCGGGCGAGTCCTCGCTCAAAGGCCTCTTCGGGCCTCGCAGGGGCTGGGAGCTGCGCTGAGATCGGGTGGGCGCTTGGAGGCGCGAACACGACCACGACCGAGCTGGCCCTCGGTGTCGTCTGTGCTGCGGGGCGCTGGGCCGTTGCCGGCGGCGTGCCCGCGGCGCCCATCGCGCGAGCATTCGTCGCTCCGCCGAGCAGCGCGAGCAGCGAAGCAACAGTGCAGAGCCGCAGAGCGAATATCGCTCCGCGGCCCGTCCGTGGGCTCAGCCCTCCGCTCCCTCCGTCGCGACGCCGGCGCGCGCGCGCGGGCGTGCTTCGGGCGTAGGGAGTACCCCGGAGTCACGCTCGGCCTCGGGATCCTGCGCGGGCAGAGGGGTGCCCTCGATGTTCACGCGCGGCAGGATGCGGTCAAGCCAGGCCGGTATCCACCAGGTCCGCTCGCCGACGAGATGCAGCACCGAGGGCAGCAGCAGGCAGCGCACGACGAGCGCGTCCAGGAACACGGCGCTCGCGAGGCTCAGGCCGAACTCTTTGATCACGCGGCCGTTGAGCAGCATGAAGGACAGGAACACGCAGACCATGATCGCCGCCGCGGCGGTGACGACGCGCCCGGTCAGCGCGAGGCCCTCGGCGATGGCCTTGTGGTGGTCGCGCGTCTGCGTCCAGCGCTCGTGCATGCGCGAGATCAGGAAGACCTCGTAGTCCATCGACAGGCCGAACACGATCGCGAACAGCATCACGGGTATGAACGACTCGATCGGCCCCTGCTGCACCCCGAACAGGCTGCCGAACCAGCCCCACTGGAAGATCGCGACGATCACCCCCAGCGCGGCGCTGATGCTCAGCAGGTTCATGACCGCCGCCTGCAGCGGTATCACGAACGAACGGAACACGATCAGCAGCAGCAGCGCGCTCAGCAGCACGACAACGCCGATGAACAGCGGGAGCTTGTTCGCGAGCACGCTGGCGAAGTCGATGCCCCCGGCGGTGAAGCCGCCGATATACACGTTCATGCTCGTCTGGGACTCGACCTTCGGGATCACGTCGCTGCGGAGGTGTTCCACAAGCTGTGTCGTCGCGTAGGCCTGCGGCGAGGAGCGCGGGTAGACGGAGATCGCGGACACGTCGCCCGCCGGGTTTGTCCTTGCGGGTGCGACTGCGACCACGCCGGGCACGGTCGCCAGCTTGGCGCGCAGAGCTTGCACGTCAGCGGCGCCCGAGGCTGAGATGCCGCCGGTCGTCGGGGGCGTCTTTGCGACGACGAGCAGCGGCCCGTTGAAGCCTTGACCGAACCCTTGGGCCAGCAGCTCATAGGCGCGGTGGGTTGTCTGGCTCGCGGGGTCGTTGGCTGCGTCGCCCGAGCCCAGGCGCAGCGCTATCGCAGGCGTCGCGATCAGAAGCATGATCCCCGCAGACGTGAGCGCGACAACCCATGGCCGGCGCTGGATCGCTGCGCTCCAGCGGATCCACATGCCACCGCCCGCGGGTGCCGGTTCGCCGGCCTTCTCGGCCTTCGCCGCGCGACGGCGCGCGCGTCGCGAGGGCCGGGCCACCCGGGCGCCCGCGAACGTGAGCAGCGCGGGAAGCAGCGTGATCGAGCCGAGCATCATGAGCAGCACGCCGATCGACGCCGAGATCGCGACGCCGTAGAGGAATTCGACGCCGAGCAGCATCATGCCCAGCAGCGCGATCACGACGGTCGTGCCCGCGAACACCACCGCGCGCCCCGCCGTGTCCATGGCGTGCACGACGGACTCGCGCACGTTCTCAAACGTCGGCCCCGGGGTGTGGTAGGCCTCGCGGTAGCGCGTGAGGATGAACAGCGCGTAGTCGATGCCGACGCCCAGGCCGATCATCGCCGCGAGCTCCGAGGAGAAGTTCGGCGTGTCCACAACATGCGTGAACAGCGCGATCGCGCTCAGGCCGGTGCCCAGACCGAACAGAGCAGTGACGATCGGCAGACCCATCGCCAGCAGCGAGCCGAAGGTGAGCAGCAGCACGACGATGGCCGCGAGCAGCCCGACGCCGGTCGCGATGCCGAAGCCTTCCTGCTCGGTCAACTCGATTGCCTGGCCCCCGAGCTCGACCTCGAGGCCCGGCCGCGCACCGGCGCGAGCCACGTTCACGACGCGTTCGGGCGCCTGCTTGGGAAGGTTGTTGGCCTTCTGATCAAAGACGACCGTCGCGAACGCGATCTTGCCGTCGGCCGAGATCGCCTTGCCGCCCGATGCGGGGGAGTAGGGGCTGATCACGCCGGCGACGTGGGGAAGCGTGGCCACCTTGGCGAACACGCTTTCCATGTGCGCGCGCACTTGCGGGTCGTGGACGCTGCCTGAGCTGGTCTTGAAGACGATCGTGTCGCGGTCGCCGGCCTGCGCGGGGAAGCTGTGTTCCAGCAGGTCCGTCGCGCGCTGAGCGTCGGAGTTGGGGATCGTGAAGTTGTTCGAATACGACGTGCCGGCCTTGCCCGCGAGGGCGCCGACGATGAACAGCAGCGCCACCCAGCCGAGCAGCACGAACCAGCGATTAGACGTTGACCAGCGAGCGAGCTTGAGCATTCGGGGTCGTCCTCCAGGGATCACGGCCTGTTTCAGAGGACCACGGCAGCGCGGCCATCTGATGGACCCGGGGGGGTCGCTGACCTCGAGGGTCGAATGCTTGACTCTAGCGCGCCTCGCTCAATTGACCGTCGGATCGGCGGGCATGCGCGCGAGCAGCGCGTAGCTGCCGCCCTTTCTCACGAGCGCGCTGCTCCACAGCTCATCGGGCGAGTCGGTGAAGACATCCTCCGCTAGCGCGGTGTGGGCGATCCAGTCGCCCTGGTCGACCTCGGCGTCCAGCTGGCCCTCGCCCCAGCCCGCATAGCCCGCGAAGACACGCCGGCGCGCCGTGGCCTGCGCCAGCTCACCGATGTCTGCATCCGGCGCCGGAAAGCCGATACGCCCGAGCACGAGCAGCCCAGCGGGGGAGGGGTCCAGGAACTCGGCCAGGAACACGATCGAGCTCGGCTGCACCGGGCCGCCGACATAGACGGGCTCAGACTCGTCGACCGCCTCCTCCAGCTGCGGCACGGCCTCGCCGACGGTGACCGCCGAGGGACGGTTGAGCACCACGCCCATGGCCCCTTCCTCGCTGTGGACTCCGATCAGCACGACGGCGCGAGCGAAGTTGGGGTCGCGCAGTGTGGGAGAGGCGAGAAGCAGCTGCCCTGCCAGGGACTCCTCCATGTCGCACCGAGGCTAGCGCTCGCGCGTCCTGCACCCAACCGGCGCGCCGGCGATCGATCGCGCAAACGTGTGCGCCACCGCTGCGCGATTGCTCAGCGACCCACGAGGATGAGCGCGACGTTTGAGGCGACGCCACCGGTTTGCGTGTGGCCATGCGCAGACCGATATGCTGGCGCCCTGTCGTCGCGCGACCGTGAAGGAGGAGCATGGCCAGGACCCCAGCCGTAGGCGAGCAGGCTCCGGACTTCGAGCTCCCCGGGACGAGCGGTCCCTTCAAGCTGTCTGAGCATCGGGGCGAGCGCGTGGTGCTCCTGTTCTACCCCGGCGACAACACGATGGTCTGCACCAAACAGTTCTGCTCCTATCGCGACCACAGCGAGGACTTTGACGCGCTGGGTGCGACCGTCGTGGGCATCTCATCCCAGGATCTCGCCTCGCACGAGGGATTCGTCGCCAAGCACGGGCTCAACGTGCCGCTGCTGGCCGACGTCGATCGCGAGGTGGCTCGCGCCTACGGCGCGTTCTCGCCGCGCATGGGCACCAAGCGCTCGGTCATCGTGATCGACGAGCAGGGAGTCGTTCGCTATCGCCATGACCATCGGCTCGGGCTGGACTACCAGACCGTCGATGAGCTGCGAGTCGCCCTTGACTCGGTGACGGCCGGCGTTCAGTGAGCCGGCTGCGTGCGCTCTGAGAGCCCACCGGCGCCCTCGCCGCTCGCACGCTCTGTCGCGGCGCGCCTGGCGTAGAGCTCGGCCAGCTCGAGCTGCAGGCTGCGCGGCGGTTCGCCGGGACTCGGTGTGCGCCTGTGCCATTCGCCGTGACCATCGAGCTCCCAGGAGTTCTGGTTGTCGGCGAAGGCGCGCTCCAGCGTGTCCAGGATCTCCGCGCGCAGCTCGGCGGACTCGATCGGCACGGCGAGCTCGACACGGTGGTCGAGGTTGCGCGGCATCAGGTCGGCCGAGCCGATGTAGAGCGGTGTACGCGCCGTTGCGCTCAAAGGCGAACACGCGCGAGTGCTCGAGCAGCCGCCCGACGATCGAGACCACGCGGATGTTCTCTGAGACTCCCTCCAGCTGCGGGCGCAGACAGCAGATTCCGCGGACGTTGAGGTCCACGCGCACGCCGGCCTGGGAGGCCTCGTACAGCGCGCGGATGCACGGCCCGTCGACGAGCGCGTTCATCTTCATCGCGATCCGCGCGGGCGTCTCGGGCGAGTGGGCGGCGATCGTCTGCCTGATCTCGGTGAGGATGCTGTCGCGCAGGTGGTTCGGCGCGGTGAGCACCTTGCGGTAGTGCAGCGGACGCCCGTATCCGGTCAGGTAGTTGAACATTTCGGCGACGTCAGCGCCGATCTGCTCGTCTGTCGTGAACAGGCCGAAGTCGGTGTACAGGCGGGCGGTCGCGGAGTGGTAGTTGCCGGTGCCGATGTGCACGTAGTTGCGCACGCCGTCGCCCTCGCGGCGCACGACCAGCACGCACTTGGCGTGCGTCTTCAGCCCCGGCTGACCGTAGACGACGTGGACACCCGCCTCCTCCAGCGCCTTTGCCCAGTGGATGTTCATGCGCTCGTCAAAGCGCGCCTTGAGCTCGACGAGCGCGACCGCCTGCTTGCCGCGCTCGGTGGCGTCGATCAGCGCCGGCACGAGCGGTGAGTCGTCGCTCGTGCGGTACACAGTCTGCTTGATCGCGAGCACGTTGGGATCGGCGACGGCCTGTTCGACCAGACGCTCAACCGACGTGGCGAAGGAGACGTAGGGATGGTGCACGAGCAGGTCGCCTTCGCGCATCGCTCCAAGCACGTCGGGGCGCTCACCCTCACGGCGCAGCAGGCGCGGGTGGATGATCCCGGTGAGGGGCTCCTCGCGCAGCTGCTGGTGGCCCGGCTGTTTGACGATCTGCCACAGCGCGCCCATGTCCAGCAGGCCTTCGACCGGGTAGACCTCGTTCTCCTTGACGCCCAGCAGCGAGGTCAGTTCCTCGCGCAGCTGCAACGAGCACGCGGTGCCGACCTCGACGCGGACGATCTCGCCAAAGCGCCGGCGGCGCAGCTCGTCCTCGACGGCCTGCAGCAGGTCGGCAGCGTCGTCTGATACCTCGAGGTCGGCGTCGCGTGTGACGCGAAAGACGCTGTAGTCGACGATCTCCATGCCGGGGAAGAGCGAGTCGAGGTGATGGGCGATCACATCCTCCAGGGCCACCATCAGCGAGGTGCCCGGCGGGGACTTGACCGTCACGAAGCGCGGCAGGATCTCCGTCGGCACCTTCACGCGCGCGAACACGGTCTGGTGGGTATCGGGATCGCCGACCAGAACCGCGAGGCTCAGCGAGAGGTTGGAGATGTAGGGGAACGGTCGCCCGGGAGCGACCGCCAGAGGCGTGAGCGCGGGGAAGATCGTCTTCTCGAAATGCTCGGCCAGTTCCAGGCGCCGATCCTCGTCGAGCTCCTCCACCCCGACCATGCGGATGTCGTTGTCGGCAAGCGCCGGTCTCAGCTGGCCTTCAAAGCAGTCGGTAAGCCTTCTGCCGAGCCCCAGCACGCGCTCGCGGATCGGCGCGAGCGTCTCGGAGGGGATTCGCCCGTCGGGCCCGGGGCTCTCGACGCCGGCATCGATCTGCTCGCACAGACCCGCGACGCGCACCATGTAGAACTCGTCGAGGTTGGTCGTGTAGATCGCGCAGAACTTTGCACGCTCGAGCAGCGGCAGGCGTTCGTCTTCGGCGAGCTGAAGCACCCGGTCGTTGAAGTCAAGCCAGGAGAGCTCGCGGTTCAGGTACAGACGTGGGTCGTGCAGGTCGATCTGCTCGCCACCGTTGTGTCCCGGCGTGTCGATCGCCGGCGCCCTGAGCTCGCGCCCGGCTCTCGGGGCCACAGGCTGGACGCTGTCGGGCGCGTCGCTCTCCCACACGATGCTCCGCTCGTCGCGTGTCGGGCGCCGCTGGGTCGCCTCGCCGGGCCACACCGGGTCTGATCGCTGCGGCTCGGAGCCGTCGATCAGCCGAGTGCGCTGTCGTGGCCCGTCTGCTGCGCCGGCCTCGTACTCCTCGTGATCTGGCATGTCTGCAGTCACGCTACAACCTTAATCCGAGCCGCCACGTCAAAGATCGCGATAGGGTGAGCCCCTAGGGATGGCGCGCCAACTGTGGCTACTACGTCACGCGGACGCGGAGCCTCACGGCATACGGCCCGACGCAGACCGCGCGCTGACAGAGCGAGGGAGGCAGCAGGCGCTTGTCGCCGGCATCGCGCTCGCACGCGTCGGCGTGACGTTCGAGGCGGTGCTCTTCAGCCCCAAGGCGCGAGCGCGCGAAACCGCGCAGCTGGCGGGCGAGCAGTGGAGTGAGGCCCAGCGCACGCGAATACGCAGTCACACGGCGCTCGCGGGCGGCTTCGACGCCGGCCAGGCGCTCGAGGAGCTGAGCGCGATCGATGTCGACGGGCGCCTGCTGCTCGTCGGACATGAGCCCGATCTCTCGGGCATCGCCCGCGACTTGACGTCGGGTCGGATCGACCTGAAGAAGGGTGGGCTTGCGGTCGTGCGCCTAGAGGGCGCGGTCCGCGGCGAGCTCGCGGTGCTCATGCGACCCCGGGAACTCGCCCTGATCGCCGGCATCCCAGTCGACGGGGATTGACGCGGGCTCCTCGACGTAGCCGGCGTCTCGCGATTCCGCTGCGAAGCGGTAGCCGATGCCGAAGTGGGTGTGGATGTAGCGCCAGCGCGGCGAGGCCTTCTCGAGCTTCTGGCGCAGCTTGCGCACGAACACGTCCACCGAGCGGTCGCCGCGCACCATCGTGTAGCCCCACAGGCGCGAGTAGATCTCCTCGCGCTCGAGCACGCGCCCCTCGGCCGTCGCGAGCAGCTCGATCAGCTCGAACTCGCGTCGGGTCAGATCGACGCTCTGCCCGGCGACGAACGCCTGGAAGCGGTCGGTGCGGATCTCGACCTCGCCGGCCAGCAGCGGCTTGACCTCGCGCGTTGCTGCGCGCCCGCCGGCGGCGGCGCACGACGCCCTGAACGCGGGCGATGACCTCCTCGGGGTGGCAGGGCTTGGTGATCCAGTCATCGGCGCCCAAGCGCAGACCGCGCACACGCTGCGCGACGGTCGAGGGGCCGGTGCAGACGACGACGCCCAGCTCCGGCAGCGCGCCGCAGAGACGCTCGAGCCATTCCCACGCCTGTGGGCCCGAGCACGGCCAGATCGACGACCAGCGCGCTGAGGCGCATCGCGGCGATCGCGTCGGTCGGGACCGGGCTGGCGAGCACGCGGTGCTCCCAGCCGAGGCGGTCGAGACGCTTGCTGAGAACCTGGATGAAGCCGCTGTCGCGGTCGAGCACGGCGATCCGCAGCGAGGATGCCTGCCTACGGCGCGCTGATGGAGCCGCCTCCTCCTTGGCGGATGATGCCCTCCGTCATCGCGCCGAGTGTACGGGAACGGGGCGGACGGCACTCGATCGCCGCGATGATTTGGTCACACAATGTTCACAGCCCAAAGCCGCTAATTTGCGGGCGCTCAGAGCGGCTGCGCATTTCGTCAGGCGCGGCGCGGGCATCGCCTGCGGTGTGGAGGAGTCGGAGAACTCCCGGAACAGGCCCGGTCACGACGAAGGCCACCTGCTCGCCGATGTCCACGGCGTTGTCGCCGATGCGCTCCAGCGCTCGGGCGACGAGCGATCATGAGCATCGCCCACTCGCGCGTGTCGGGATCCTCGCCGATGTCGATCGCCATGCGGAAGATCTCGCGGTTGAGGCGGTTGATCTCGTGATCCTGGCGCACGAGGTCCTCGGCCAGTTCGACGTCGCGCGCGGCGAACGCCGCGCGACATTGCACGACCTCCGAGCGCGCGTGCGCGCCCATCTTCGCGAGCACCTCGAGCACCTCGCGGCGCACCGGCGGCTCGTGGCCCGAGAGCGGGATCAGCTTGGCGATGTTCACGCACTGATCGCCCATCCGCTCGATGCGCATGATCACGTGCAAGCAGCGCCGCGACGAGGCGCAGGTCGCCGGCCACGGGCGCCTGCAGCGCGAGCAGCGAGAGGATGCCCTGGTGGACCTCCAGGTAGCGCCCGTCGAGGCGGTCGTCGTCGGCGATCACCATCTGCGCGAGCTCGACGTCCTGGTGGATCGAGCGCCTCGAGCACGCGGTCGAGCTGCTCGACGACGAGGTCGAGGCCGCCGAGCGCGCGCTCCTGCAGCTCGGGCAGCTGCTGCTGGAAGTGCGCGCGACCCTGCCCGCGGGCTTCGTCGCTGGATCAAGCTCCGCCGCCGTCAGCGGGTCGTCGTCCATCGAGAGCGCCCGCGCGGTCCGCCGGCGTCGATCGCTAGCCGAACTTTCCGGTGACATATTCCTCGGTTCGCGGAGTCGCCGGGGGTCGTGAAGATCTCCTGCGGTCGGGCCGACCTCGACGAGTTCGCCGCCGAGCATGAACGCGGTGCGGTCGGCGACGCGCGCGGCCTGCTGCATGTTGTGCGTGACGATCACGATCGTGACGCGCGTCTTGAGCTCGTCGATCAGCTCCTCGATCTTCAGCGTCGCGATCGGATCGAGCGCCGAGCAGGGCTCGTCCATCAGGATCACCTCGGGGTCCACCGCGAGCGAGCGGGCGATGCACAGCCGCTGCTGCTGGCCGCCGGACAGCCCGGCCCCGGGCTGCTGCAGGCGATCCTTCGACCTCCTCCCACAGGCCTGCGCCGCGCAGCGCGGTCTCGACCTGCTCGCGGACGTCGCCGCCGGCGCCCGCGCGTCAGCCGCAGACCGGCGGCGACGTTGTCGATAGACCGACATCGTCGGGAACGGGTTGGGCTTCTGGAAGACCATCCCGATCGCGCGGCGCACCGCGACGACGTCGACCGAGGGCCCATAGACGTCGACGTCGTCGAGCAGCACCCGGCCCTCGGCGCGTGCGCCGGGGATCTCCTCGTGCATGCGGTTGATGCAGCGCACCATCGTCGACTTGCCACAGCCCGATGGTCCGATGATCGCGGTCACCTCGTTGGCGCTGAACTCGAGGTCCACGCCCTTGACCTGCTCGGCGTCGCCGTAGAAGGCGCGCAGTCCCTCGAGCCTGCACGGCCAGCCCGGGCTTGATCAGCGCCCGCGCGCGCGTGACCGGGCGACGCTGGGCTTGGGTGGCGCGGGACCGGCTGGATCGCGGCCGGCTGGCTCCTGCTCGATCGAGGTCGTCTGGCTCCATCTCAGCGGTCTGGGGTGAGCGGCCCGTCGGTGTTGGGGGGACTGTCATGCAAGGCGGCTCCTTCGCGAGACGAGGCGGGCGATCAGATTGAGCACGAGGATCATGACGACCAGGGTCAGCGCGGCCCCCCAGGCACGGTTTACCACGGCTGTGGTCGGAGATGTGACGTCGTTGTAGATTTGCACAGGCAGCGAGTTCATGAACCGCCGAGGTTGGTCGTCGTCTTGTGGGTCGCCCCCGCGGTGAACAGCAGCGGCGCCGTCTCGCCGGCGGCGCGCGCGATCGCCAGCAGCACGCCGGTCACCATCCCGGGCAGCGCGGTCGGCAGCACGATGCTGAAGATCACCCGCCAGCGCGGCGCGCCGAGCGCCAGCGCGGACTCGCGCAGCGCACCGGGAACGAGCAGCAGCACCACCTCGGCGGAGCGCATGACGACCGGGAGCATCAGCAGCGCCAGCGCGAGCGCGCCCTTGTAGCCGGCGTAGGAGCTGCCGGTGCCGATGATCAGCGACGATGTAGACGAACAGGCCGAAGAGGATCGACGGGACGCCCGTGAGCACGTCGACGAAGAAGCGCACGGTGTGCGCGAACCAGCTGTTGCGGCCGTACTCGACCAGCCAGATCGCCACGCCGATGCCGATCGGGATGGCGATCACCGACGCCAGCGCGACGATCTCGATCGTGCCGAGGATCGCGCTCTGGATCCCGCCGATCGAGGAGCTTTTGAAGAACGTGTTGCCGGTCGGGTCGGTCGTGAAGAAGCTCGCGCTCCACGAGCCGAGGCCCTTGCTGCAGCAGGTAGAAGATGATCAGCGCGAGCGGGATCAGCGCGAGGATCGTGGCGGCGAGGATCGCCGCCGCGCGCGAGGCGGTCGCGGCGCCTGCGCGCGCGGCGCTCGGCGCAAAGCGGGCGAGGCGCTCGTCGCTCACAGGCCCGGCCGTCCCAGGCGATCGGCGCGCGAGGCCGCGGCCGTCGGTCGGCCGCAGCGCGCCGCTCGGCGCTCGCGGCGCGCGCCGCGCGCAGCACGATCAGGCGCGCGATCGCGTTCACGACGCAGCGTCAGCACGAACAGGACCAGCCCCGCGGCGAACAGCGCCGAGCGGTGCAGGCCCTGCGCCTCGCCGAACTCGTTGGCGATCACCGCCGCGAGGCTGTAGCCCTGGCCGAAGAGGTGATGGCCGAGCGTGCGGCGCGTCGCCGATCATGATCGTGACCGCGATCGTCTCGCCGATCGCGCGGCCGAGGCCGAGCATCGCGCCGCCGATGATCCCGCCGCGGCAGTACGGGAGCACGGCCAGGCGGATCATCTCCCAGCGCGTCGCTCCGAGCCCGAGCGCCGCCTCCTTGTGGTCGCCGGGCACCGTGGCCATCACCTCGCGCGAGATCGCGCTGACGATCGGCAGGATCATGATCGCGAGGATCAGGCCGGCGACGAAGTAGTTGGGGATCGTCACCGTGCCGCCGCCGATGAAGGGGATGAACGAGAGCGTGTTCGGCGACCCACTGCTCGACCGGCAGCAGCTTCGGGGCGCGAGGAAGAAGATACCCCACAGCCCGTACACGACCGAGGGCACGGCCGCGAGCAGCTCGATCAGGACGGTGATCGGAGCGCGCACGCGCGCGGGCACAGCTCGGTGATGTAGATCGCGGTCGCGACCGCGACCGGGACGCCGATCAGCAGCGCGAGCCCCGAGGTGATCAGCGTGCCGACGACCAGCGGCAGCGCGCCGAACTGTTCGGCGGAGACGTTCCAGTCGTTGCCGAAGGTGAAGCCGAGGACGCCGAACTTTGCGAACGCCGGCCGCGCTTCGCCGACGAGGCGGAAGAAGAAGTAGACGATCAGCGCGAGGATCAGCGCCGCCAGTGCGGTGAGCCCGTACCGCAGCACGCGGTCGGGCAGGCGCGCGAGCGGCGAGCGCCCGAGGATCGAGCGCTCGCCGCTCGGGATCGATGCCGCCTCCATGAGCCCGTATGTCCGATCTCGAGCCGCGGAGTCATGCAGGCGCGTGCTTGGCTCAGCCGCCGAGCGGCGAGCCGTTGCACTCGAGCCGCTGCAGCGGCCGCCTTCGACTTTTCGAGGATCGCCGGCGGCAGCGCCGCGTAGTCGGCCTGGGAGAGGATCGCCTGGCCCTGGCGCCGAGGCCGTAGTTGAGGAACTTCACGACCCCCTTGGCGGCAGCTTCGCCGCCGGGAATGCCCGCCTTGCACGATTCCTTGTAGACGACGATGAACGTCTGCGAGGTGATCGGGTATGCGGCTGGCCCGCTCGGGTTGGTGACTTTGATCCCGAGGTTCGCCGGCACCGTCACACCCTTGCCGGCGGCGCTCGTCGAGGCGAGGCGTCGGCGCGACGAAGTTGCCGGCCTTGTTCTTGACCGATGCGTAGGTGAACTTGTGCGCCAGCGCGTAGGCCTGCTCGACGTAGCCGACGGCGCCCGCGGTCTGCTGCACCGCGCCGGCGACGCCGGCGTTGCCCTTGGCGCCCGTGCCGGCCGGCCACTGCACGTCCTTGCCTTCGCCGACCTTGCTCTTGAATTCGGGGTCGACCGCGGCGAGGAAGCCGGTGAAGCCGGCGGTCGTGCCGGAGGAGTCCGAGCGGTGGATCACCGTGATCGGCGTGCTCGGCAGCGTGACGCCGGGGTTCAGCGCCGTGATCGCCGGGTCGTTCCAGGTCTTGATCTTGCCGAGGAAGATGTCGGCGATCGTCTTGCCTTCGAGCTTCAGGCCGGTCTTCACGCCGGGGAGGTTGTAGGAGACCGTGATCGCTCCGAGGAACATCGGGATCTGCAGGACCGGTCCGACCTTTTCAAGCGCCGCGAATTCTGCCGGCTTCAGCGGCGGGTCGCTCGCGCCGAAGTCGACGGTCTTGGCCTCGAGCGAGGTGATGCCCGCGCCGGAGCCGACGGCCTGGTAGTTGACCGTGAGGCCGGACTGCGCGGAGGCCCACTGTTCGTAGACCGGGGCGGCGAACGTCGAGCCGGCCCCCGAGATCGGTCGCCGAGCGACCGCTGCTGGAGGAACGTCGAGCTGGACGAGCTGCTGGAGCTGCCGCATGCGCCAACGCCGAGCGCGAGCAGCGCGCAACCCACGAGCGCGCCCATCTTGTTCTTGGATCACTGCTTCTCCTCTGACTGGGATTGTGTGTCGCCGGCTCTGACGGGCCGCTTCGCCGCAGCCGACCGGTCGGTGCCAGGCGCAAGTCTCTCTCAATCGCCGGCCGCCTCGATGTGAACATTTCGTGAAAGCCGGTCGCATCGCTCGTCGCCGTCGGGCTCCGCGTCCAGCCCCCGCCGCGCGCCGAGTGCCCCGCCTCGCGCGCGGGCTGCGGGCTGAAAGCGGTAGCCGAAGCCGGGATGGGTGTGGATGAAGCGGCGGTCGGGCATCGCCGTCTCGAGCTTGCCCCGCAGCTTGCTCACGTAAACGTCGACCGAGCGGTCCCCGGGCCGCAGCTCGCCGCCCCACACCTCCCGTAGAGCTCGATCGCGCGTGACGATCGCGCCCGCGCGCCCGGCCATCGCGACCAGCAGCTCGAACTCACGCACCGACAGCGTCAGCGCTCGGCCGGTGGCCAGCACGAGCCCCTCGCCGAGCCGGATCTCCAGTTCGCCCGCATACAGGGTGCTCGCGTTGTCGGGCAATCCCGCCACGGCCATAGCCTCGCTCGATCCGGTCGACCAGCGCGTTGCAAAGTCGTGATCGAGTCGTGAAGAACTCGTGAATGCGCTCGGCGAGGCGTGTCGATGTCCATAATCCTCGCGCGATGCGCCTCCTGCGCCGCCCGCTCGACGCGACCTGATGACGCTGGTCGAGGATGCGGGACAGAACGTCGAGCGCTCGGCCTGCTGCTGCGCGAGCTGCTCGCCGCTATCCCCGAGCACGCCACGCTCGCCCGGGACCTGCGGTGCGTGCGAGCGCAAGGGCGACCGCATCACGCACGACATCATCCACCGGCTGCCGGCGGGGAGGCGGGTCGTGCGCCGTTCGACGCCGGCGACGGCTACGCGCTGGCGACGGCGCTCGACGATGTCGTCGACTACACCGAGCAGGCCGCCGCCCAGCTGGACCTCTACGGGGTGGAAGCGCCGATGGAGCAGGCGGTCGACTTCGCCGAGTGCTCGTCGACGCCGGCGCAGAGATCAGCGGGCGCTGCGCTGCCTGCGAGACGGCGAGGAGCTCGCGCCGCACCTGGTCGAGATCCACCGCCTCGAGAACGAGGGCGACCGCCTCCAGCGCGACGGGGTCGCCTCGCTGTTCGCCGAGGGAATCGACCCGATGGTGGTGATCCGCTGGAAGGACATCTTCGAGTCGCTCGAGGCGGCGGTGGACGCCTGCGAGACGGTCGCGCACGTGCTCGAGGGCATCACGCTCAAGCGCGGCCGGCGGCGCTGAGCGCGGGAAGCGCTGAGGGGCGAGCGCCGATGGGCGCGTGGCGGGTTCATGCGCCGGTCGCCCGCCGGGAGATGTACGCGCGGACCGTCGCGGCCAATAACCTTCGCGGCAATGTTGACCGCGGTCGCCGTTCCCATCGCCTCGGCGCTCAGCTACTTCCAGGCGATCGTGCTCGGGGTCCTGCAGGGGGTGACCGAGCTGTTCCCGATCTCGAGTCTCGGGCACACGGTGCTGTTCCCGACGCTGTTCGGATGGAATGAGCTCGTCGACGCCCAATCGCAGCCCGAGTCCTTCTGGCTGGCGTTCGTCGTGATGCTCCACGTCGGCAGCGCGCTCGGGCTGCTCGCCTACTACCGGGGCGAATGGGTGAGGATCGTGAAGGCGCTCTTCTCCACTGTGGGAAAGCGGCGCGCCGAGACCCCCACAGAGCGCCTGGCTTGGCTGATCATCTTCGCCAGCATCCCCGCCGGCATCATCGGCCTGCGTCTTCGAGCATCAGCTGCGCACGCTGACGGCAAAGCCCGAGATTGCGGCGATCTTCCTGATGGTCAACGGCGTGCCTGCTGTTCGCCGCCGAGCGCTACCGCCGCCGCGCCGAGGTGCGCGAACTGGCGGTCCGCGAGGGTGCGAAGCCGGATGGGGGGCGCAAGCTCGACACGCTGGAGTACCGCGAAGCCTTCGTCATCGGCGCCGCCCAGTCGACCGCGCTCGTCGCCGGCATCAGCCGCGACGGTGTCACGATGGGCGCCGGTCTGGCGCGTGGTCTCGACCACAGCGACTCGGCCCGCTTCGCCTTCCTGCTCGCGACGCCGATCATCCTCGCCGCGGGCCTCGTGAAGCTTCCCGATCTGCTCGGGCACCTCGGCGACGGGATCCGCGGCCAGGCGATCGTCGGCTGCGTCGTCGGCGGCCGATGACCGCTTTCTTCACCGTTCGCTTCCTCGTCGGCTACTTCAAGACCAAGACGCTGATGCCGTTCGCGATCTACTGCCTGGTCTTCGGTGGGGCGATGGTCATCTACACGCAGACCTGAGCCGGCCTGGGCGCCCAGGTGCCGGCGAACCGTCGCGAGCTCTTGGCACCATGGGTGCTCGCGATGCCGATCCCCAAGACCCCCCAGAAGATGTTCGAGACCCGCAGCCACGCATGGCAGGAGGTCGGCCTGCTGCGCCAGATCAACCCGCGCGTGGTCAAACGCGCGGGCCTGGAGGCGGTCTGCTGGTGCCGGTCCTTCATCGCTGTCGTGGTCCTCTACAACAACCGCCTCAGCCTGCTCGGCACGGCGGTGCCGGGGCGCCCCGGCCACCCGGCTCACCTGTACTCGAACACGCTTGAGACATCGTCACGGCGGCCACCGTTGTCGCCCTGATGATCCTTGGCTGGGCGATCGCGCGCGACCTCGGTCGCGCGCTCGGTCCGCCGCTGTTCCGGCGTCTGGATCCCGCCACGGCGGGAACGGTGGGATTCCTGATCCGCCTGGCGACCGTGGCGGTGGCGGCGCTCGTCGCTCTGCGTGTCGCCGGCATCGAACCGCGCACGCTCGCCCTCGGAGGGGCTTTCACGGCCGTGATCCTCGGCCTCGCCGCACAGCAGACGCTCGGCAACCTGATCGCAGGCACCGTTCTGCTCAGCGCGCGCCCGTTTCGCGTCGGCGAGCGCGTGCGCCTGCAGGGCGGTCCGCTGGCGGGGCAGATCGAGGGTACGGTCAGCTCGCTCGGGTTGCTGTACACGACGTTTGCCACCGGCGACGACTCGATCATGGTCCCCAACAGCGTCGTGCTGAACGTGGCGGTGCTGCCGTTGCGCGAGCCCGAGGCGGTCAACCTGCGCGCGCGACTGCGCGCGGGCATGACGCCGAGCGATCTACAGGAGACCCTCGAGCGGATGATCGAGACCCCGCTGCGGGACGCGCCGCGGATCACGCTCGAGGAGCTTGACGGCGACGAGGTGGTCGTGCGCATCGCCGCGACCCCGCGCTGAACGCGGCCGAGGGCGCCACCTGGCCAGCGAGCTGCTGAGCATCGTCTCGCGCGAGACGCGCTCTGGCAGGAGACGCCGCTCCGGCGCTCAACGCCGTAGCGCAGGAACAGATGCGACTCGCTCTCGGCCGCGCCGAGCAGCTTGATCGCCACGGCGGCTGCAGCTCCGGGGCCTGCGACGATCCGCAGCGCAGTGTCACCGGCTCGTCGTCGCCGCCCGCGAGCTTGGGCGACAGCGAGAGGAGCAGCTCGTCCACGAGCCCCTGCGTAACAGCTCGCTGTTGAGGTGTGGCCCGCCCTCGCACAGCAGCGTGTCGATCGCGAACCGCTCGCGCAGCTCGGCGAGCGCTCGCGCGAGGTCCAGCAGCCCGCCGCGCTGGCACGCACGTAGTCCATGCGCGCGGCGCGTCGCCGCAGGCTCTCCTGCGAGGGGTCACGATCACGACACGTGCGCCTCGGGTCGGCGAGCAATGGGATCTCCGACCGGCAGCGACAGGCCCGCCGAGACGATGCATGCGAGCGGCTCTCCGCTGAGGCCGTGCGCGACGCGCTCGCGCCTGCTTGGCTCGTCGCGGATGATCCTGCCGTAGCGCTCCGGCGCACGGTGCCGGCTCCTACGATCACGCCGTCCACGGCCGGCGCGCAGTCCCTGGAAGAGCTCCCGGTCGGCGCGGTTTCCGAGCCGCCCGAGCGCCCGCTCGATGCTCGCGCGGCCGTCGAGCGTGCTGACCATGTTGAGCACCAGATACGGGCGCGCGGGAGCGGCCGCGCGATCGAGCAGTCCGAAACCCTCGACGGCCCCGCCACGCTCATCGGCTCCCCCGCCGTGCAGCAGACGCCTCAGCGTGATCGGCTGTGCCGCGGGGCGCTCGGGATCGGAGTTGGCTCTGGCTGCTCATCCTGTGAGTCGCGCGTGAACGGCGGGCGGCCCCGCTGCCGCCATTTCGAGCACGGCACACTAGCCCGCGGCCGGCCGGCGGCGGCCGCGATCCCGATTGGGAAGCCACATGCCGATAACACTCGGTCGGGGATACCTGCTACGGTCGTGCAGTCTGGCCGGCGCATAAGACCGGCGAAAAGCAGTGCAAGCGCTCGCAGGTCGAAGCTCTACCAGCATCCTCCGCGGAGCAGCACGCACGATCCGTGGAGGAGTATCCACATGCCAACTGGCACCGTAAAGTGGTTCAGCGACGACAAGGGCTTCGGCTTCATCACCCCCGATGACGGCGACAAGGACCTGTTCGTCCATCACACCGGGATCAACGGCGAGGGATATCGCTCGCTGCAGGAGGGCGCGAAGGTGTCCTATGACCCCGAGCAGGGCGACAAGGGCCCCAAGGCCGTCAACGTCTCGCCGATCGACTCTGGCCGATCTAGCACTGTTCGCGCGGGGCCTCGGCCCCGCGACGAACAAGTTTCCCTTCTGAGAGCCCGCATTGGCGGGCTCTCAGTGCATTCACGGCGCAAGGTGGATCGCACGTCGCGCTTGCGGCGATCGTGGTCTGCAGCCTCTTGGTCGTCGTCATGGCGGCCGACCGGCCGAGCATCTTCTCGCCGACCAGCCATACGAATTTCTTCCCCGGCTGGATGGCCGGCCCCCTCGGCGGGATCTGGCCGGGCTGACGCGCAACGCGACCGCCGCAGCGCTACGTGTTCTCCGGCGCGATCGTCGCGATGTACGCGGGCTACCTGGCCGCGATCGAGCTACGTCGCCGCGCCTGCGCGCGAAGTGGGCGATCGGCGCGATCCTCGCGGCGCACGCGATCTTCCTGCTGGCGCCGCCGCTGGCGCTGACCGACGTCTTTAACTACATCAACTACGGGCGCATGGAGGTGGTTCACCACCTCAACCCCTACACGACGATTCCGATCGTCGAGCCGCACGACGATCCGAGCTTCGAGATCAGCAACTGGCACGAGCTCCTGAGTCCCTATGGGCCGATGTTCACGATCCTCACGTTCGTGCTTGTCCCGCTCGGCGTCGCGGCCTCCTTCTGGGCGATCAAGACCGTGCTCGCCGCGGCCAGCCTCGCGACGATCTTCCTCGTGTGGAAGTGCGCACGGCTCCTCGGCCGCGACCCGGTCGCCGCGATCGTGCTCGTCGGGCTGAACCCGATCGTGCTGGTGTGGGGGCTCGGCGGAGACCACAACGACTTCCTGATGGTCCTGCTGATCATGCTCGGCTTCTTCCTGCTGCTGCTGCGGACCCGGCTCGCGTGATGCGCCCGATCAGGCCGCCGCGTCTCGCCGGCTGGACCGGCGGCCGCTCGCTGGGCGAGCGCGTGCGCGGCTGGATGTTGCCGCTGACCCCGACCGACATCGGCGCCGGGGCGGCGCTCGTGACCGCCGCCGCGATCAAGGCCTCCGGCGGCGTGCTGATCCCGGTCGTGCTCGCCGGGCTGCTGAAGACGCCCAGGCGATTCGATCCAGGTTCTGCTCGGATCGTGCTGGGGGTGATCGTGTCTGCGGCGGCGCCAGCCTGCTCGCCGTTCGGCCTGCACATTCCAGACCTGAGCACCCAGAGCTGGCTCGTGACCAGCACGAGCGTGCCCAACCTTGATCGGTCTGGCGCTCGGCGCCGGAGGGGAGAGCGACACGTTGCGCACCGTCCTCAACGGCGCTGCTCGTGGTGATCGTCGGGCTCTGCTGTGTCTACGCGTGGCGGGGCGGCGGCTCGCTGTTCGATCGGACGATCACCGCTTCAGGCTGGGCCAGCGTCGCTCTGCTGCTGACGCTCAGCTGGGTGCTGCCCTGGTATGTGCTGTGGCTGCTGCCGCTGGCGGCGCTGTCAAGTCGCGGCGCCTGCGCGGCCGACGATCGCCGTCGGGATCTACCTGATCATCGCGTGGGCGCCCGCCGCCGGATATCCTGTGGAACGTCGTCGACTTCCACCCGGAAAGGACCACCCTCGGGCGGTTGCACCAGCGCTACGTCAAGGAGCTGCTGCACTAGCGCTGGCGCACTTTGCGCTTTCGCCTCGCAGGTCGAATGAGACATTTTACGACGCGTGGTCTGCGACCTCGATGACATCTGGGCAGCGACTGTAGAAGCGCTGACGCGAGCCCGTCCGTGATACTGACCGGGAGATGCCCGAGGAATCCATGACCCTCGACCTGGTGAGGCTTGCGCGACAGGGGTACGAGGCCATGAGTCGCGGTGACCTTGACGGGGTGATGAGCCTGTTCGCCGCCGACGCGGTGTATGACGCGTCCGCCGCTGGGCTAGGGACCTTCGAGGGGGCGGAGGCGATCAGGGGCTTTGTCGAGGACTGGCGTCGGAGCTGGGAGGACTACCGGTACGAGGAGGAGGAGCTCCTCGATCTCGGGCACGGCGTCGTGCTTAGCGTTGTTCGGGAGAGCGGCCGCTTGGTCGGCGGCAAAGGTCGCGTCGAGCAGCGGGCGGCGCACCTCATCACATGGACGAACGGGAAGATCGAGCGGTTCACGCACTACCCCGACCCAGACGAGGCTCGTGCCGCCGGCGAACGCCTCGCGCAGGAGCGGGGGTAATTTCACTGAGCTTGGCTGCCCGTATGTGACCCAGATCACACTCACGGGATCGTCACAGCCGGGTCACGATTGGGTTACACGCGCGCGGGGCCAGGCGAGCAGTATTGACCGCGGCGAGATCGCAGCCCCAAGCAGCGCGCGTGGGGGGGTGTCCTTCGGCGGGCGCTCGAAACTCTCTCCTCCGGCCACCGCCGCAACTCACCAAGCAGGGCGCACAGAGCGGAGCGGGATGGGAAATCCCGCTCCGTTCGTCATTAGGCTGAAGACGTGTCGGCTCCGTTTGGATTTCTGCTGACCCCGGAGCCGCCCGAGCAGGCGCGTCGGCGTGGTGATCGCCGTGGCGGCGGTGGCGCTGTGCACGGTCGATCGTCTACCCGCTCAAGCAGATCGCGCCGGTCGTCTCGCTGAGCGTCGTCTACCTGCCCGCGGTGCTCGTCGTGTCGCTGACGTGGGGCGCCTGGATGGGCGTGTGCACCGCGCTGCTGAGCGCCGTCGCGTTCAACTTCTTCCATCTGCCGCCGGTCGGGCAGTTCACGATTCGCGACTCCAGCAACTGGGTCGCCCTGGTCACGTTCGTCGTCGTCGCCGTGCTTGCGAGCTCTGTCGCGGAGATCACGCGTGCGCGGGGCAACGACGCCCAGGAGCGTCGGCGCGAGGCCGACCTGGCGGCCGAGATGGCGCGTCTGCTGCTGCGCGGCGACGACCTGTCGCAGGCGCTGCCGACGGCGGCTGCCCGACTGGCCCAGACGCTCGAGCTGAGCTCGGCGGCGATCGAGATGGAGGCCGTCGAGGGAGACGATCGGACGATCGCCTTTCCGCTGCGCGAGGGCACCCAGCGCCTGGGCACGCTGCTCGTGGGCGCCGACACCCCCGAGGTCGAGCCTGCGCCGCCTGCAGGAGCGCGTCGTGCCGGCGCTGGAGGGGCTGCTGAGCGCGGCGCTGGAGCGCGAGGCGCTGCTCGGTGGCGTTGTCGAGACCGTCGCGCTGCGCCGTGCCGATACGGTCAAGACGGCGCTGCTGCGGGCTGTGTCGCACGACCTGCGCTCGCCGCTCACGGCGATCTCCGACGGCCGGAGAGGCCCTCAGCTCGCCCGCGCTGTCAGACGCCGAGCGGCGGAGATGGCGGCGGTCATCCAGGAGGAGACGCGGCGGCTGGCCAGGCTGGTCGACAACCTGCTCGATCTCTCGCGCCTGCAAGCCGGCGCCGCCGAGCCGCGAAGGGACCTGACGTCGGTTGACGAGCTGATCCGCGCGGCGCTGCAGGAGCTGGCGGCGGGCGAGGAGGAGTTCAGCCTCTCGATCGATCGTGATCTGCCGCTCGTGGAGGTCGATCCGGTGCAGATGGAGCGCGCGCTCGTCAACGTGCTCGAGAACGCCCGCCGGCACTCCGGCGGGCATCCGGTCTCGGTGCGCGCGCGGGCGGTGCGCAGCCTCGCGCGGCGCTCGCCGTCCGGGCGCGAGCGAGGGACGCGCGACCGAGGGACGCATCCGCGAGACGCTGCCAAACGGTCACAGGCCGGCGGGTGATAGGGTGATCGTGCGCGTGGTGGATCGCGGCCCCGGGATTCCCGCCGGCGCAGCTCGAGCGTGTCTTCGAGCCCTTCTACCGCGCCGGCACATCTGCGGGCGGGCACCGCGGCTCGGGCCTGGGCCTGGCGATCGCGCGCGGCTTTGCGGAGGCCAACGGGGGCTCGCTGCATGTCGAGTCGCTGCCGGGACAGGGAGCGACGTTCGTGTTCGAGCTTCCGCTCGAGGACTCGGGCGAGGCGCCCGAGGACGCCCCGGTCGCCGCGGCGGCCACCTCGGCCGGTGGACACGTGCAGGCCACGTGAGCTCGCAGGGGCCGGCTACTCCCGCCAAGGCGCCGCGCGTGCTCGTCGTCGACGACGAGTCGCAGATCCTGCGCGCGCTGAAAGTGTTGCTGCGCGAGGCCGGCTTTGAGGCGGTCGGCGCCGAGACGGCCTCCCAGGCGCTCGATCTCGCGGCCGTGCGCCCGCCGGATGCGGCGATCGTCGACCTCGTCCTGCCCGACGGCGACGGCGTGGAGGTGACGCGCACGCTGCGCGAATGGAGCGAGATGCCGATCCTCGTGCTCTCGGCGGTGGGCGAGGAGGAGCAGAAGGTGAGAGCCCTCGAGGCCGGGGCCGACGACTACATCACCAAGCCGTTCGGCGCGCGCGAGCTCGTGGCTCGCCTGCAGGCAGCGCTGCGCCGCGCCGCACGAGCAGAGGAGCAGCCGACGATCAGCGTCGAGGGACTCGAGGTCGATCTGGGCGCACGGGTCGTGCGGCGCGACTCACAGGCGGTCCATCTCACCCCGATCGAGTTCGATCTGCTGCGCGTGCTCGTGCGCAACCGCGGGCGGTTGATGACACACCGCAAGCTGATCGCGGAGGTATGGGGGCCGGAGTACGTCGATGACATCCAGCCGCTGCGCACGCACATCGCGCGGCTGCGGGCGAAGATCGAGCCAGAGGGCGACGCGGGACCGCGCTACATCGTCACCGACCCGGGGGTCGGTTACCGATTCGCGATGTGACGGCTGCCGCGGGCCCTTGCCCGCCGCCGTGGGCGGTTGACCGAGCACCCTTTTGCGTGAGAGGGGGCCGATCAGCGGCCCGTAACGAAATCGTAATGGCGGGCGCGGGGATCGTTATGCGGCCGTGATGTGCCCGCGTCGATAGTGCTTTCCATGGACGTTGTGGCGATCGCTCTCGGGATCCTGA
Source organism: uncultured Solirubrobacterales bacterium (assembly GCA_963749385.1). Classification (GTDB taxonomy): domain Bacteria; phylum Actinomycetota; class Thermoleophilia; order Solirubrobacterales; family Solirubrobacteraceae; genus Palsa-744. The sequence goes on along the minus strand of CAVVMI010000007.1, from coordinate 963,610 downwards.
TGTTCGTGATCCTGCTGTTCATGGTCGAGGGGATCGACCGGGTATGACGGCTTCGCTTCCGCTGGCCTTCTTCATCGCGCACATGAGCGCCGCGGACTTCTTTGGCCTCGTCGTCGCGGTGCTCGTGATCGCCTACCTCTTCTACGCGCTGATCCGCGGGGAGAACCTCTAGGACATGACGTTCGCCGGCTGGCTGACGATCGTGCTCTTCGCGGTCATCCTGACCGCGCTCGCCCTCCCGCTGGGCAGCTACATGGCGAATGTGTACACCGGAGAGCGGGTTTTTCTCACGCCGATCTTCGCGTGGCCCGAGCGGTTCTTGTACGGCATCCTCAGGGTCGACCCCAAGCGCGAGCAGGACTGGAAGTCCTACGCAAAAAGCCTGCTCATCTTCTCGCTTGCCGGCTGGCTGTTTTTGTATTTCATCCTGCGCACGCAGAACGCGTTCTTCGTTCCCCACGCGCTGAACCCGCTCGGCTACCACTCGGCTCCATGGAACGTGACGTTCAACACGGTCTCGTCGTTCATGACGAACACCAACTGGCAGTACTACGGCGGCGAGACGACGATGACCTATCTCAGCCAGATGATCGGGCTGACCGTCCAGAACTGGCTTTCGGCCGGAGTTGGCATCGTCGTGGCGGTCGCGCTCGTGCGCGGGATCATCGGGCGCAGCGGCAAGAGCATCGGCAACTTCTGGCAGGACCTGGTGCGCACGATCCTCTACGTGCTCGCGCCGCTGTCGGTGATCGTCGCGATCGTGCTCGTCTCCCAGGGCGTGCTCGCGAACCTCTCCACCTACCTGACGGTGCACACGATCACCGGCCTGACGCAGTCGATCGCGATGGGTCCGGTCGCCTCGCAGGAGGCGATCAAGGAGCTCGGGACCAACGGCGGCGGATTCTTCAACACGAACTCGGCGCATCCGTTCGAGAACCCGACCGCGTTCACCAACTTCTTCGAGATGCTGGCCGTGCTGATCATCCCGGCGGCGCTCGTGTTCCTCTACGGGCGAATGAGCGGCAACCGCCGCCAGGGCTACGCGATCTACGCGGCGATGATGCTCATGTTCCTCGGCGCGGTGGCGTCGCGTACATCGCCGAGGCGCACGGCTCGCCCGCCCAGCACGCCGCCGGCCTGCACACGCACGTGATCTCTGGCTCGACCGGCGGCAACATGGAAGGCAAGGAGCAGCGCTTCGGGATCGCCGGCTCGGCGCTGTTCGACGTCGTCACGACCGTCACCTCCTGCGGCGCGGTCAACAGCGCGATTGAGTCGTTCACGGGCATCGGCGGAGCAGTGCCCTTCGCCAACCTGTCCGCCAGCGAGGTGATCTTCGGCGGCGTCGGCACGGGCCTGTACTCGATCCTGCTGTACGTCCTGCTGGCGGTGTTCATCGGTGGGCTGATGGTGGGACGAACGCCTGAGTGGCTGGGCAAGAAGCTCGAGGCGAGGGAGATCAAGCTCGCCGGGCTGGGGATCCTGATCACGCCGCTCGCGGCGCTGTTCTGCACGGCGCTGGCCACCGCGAGCAGCGCCGGGCGCAAGTCGATCGCCGAAGTGGCGCTGTCGAAAGCGGGTGGCAATACCCCGCAGGGCTTCTCGGAGACCTTCTACGCCTATCTCTCTCAGGCGAACAACAACGGCTCGGCGTTCGCCGGCTACACGGGCTTCATCCAGCCGAACGCCGGAAACGTCGGATCTCACGGCATCACCTTCACCGACCTGCTTGGCGGCTTCGACATGCTGTTCGCGCGCTATGCGCCGATCCTGTTCGCGCTCGCGGTCGCCGGTGCGCTGGCGGGCAAGCGCGTCACCCCCGCGGGTCTCGGCACGATGCGCACCGACAACGGCACGTTCGTCGTGCTGCTGATCGGCGTGATCATCCTCGTCGGCGCGCTGACGTTCTTCCCCGCCCTGTTGCTCGGACCGATCGTCCAGGGCCTGACCGGACACCTCTACTGATGAGTGCGACGCGACATCGTCACATCGATCATCGGCGTAATCGTGTTCGCGATCCTGCTCGGCGCTCGTCTACCCGCTGGCGATCACGGGCATCAGTCAGCTCGCCTTCCCCGGCAACGCCAACGGGCAGCAGATCTACGTCGACGGGAAGCTCGTCGGCTCGAAGATCATCGGCCAGAACTTCGGGACGCCGGTGCTCGGAAAGAACGGCAAGCCCAAGGAAGTCAAAGGTGCGGTGGTGACAGAACCAGATCCTCGCTACTTCCAGACGCGCCCCTCGGCCACCGAAGGGGGCGCGTACAACGCGGCGGCCAGCACCTTCTCAAACCGCGGCCCCAACAGCACGCGAACCGAGGAAGCCGACGCCGAAAACATCAAGGCCTATCTCGAACTCAACAGGCCCTATGACCCGGGCCTTACAGCAGCCCACGTTCCGGTGGATGCGGCCAACACCTCCGGCTTCGAACCTCGACCCGGAAATCTCAAAGGCCAATGCGTGGATCCAGGCTCACCGCATGGCGGCCGTGCGTCATATGCCGCTCACGAGCGTGGACAAGCTGATCGCGAAGCTACACCTCGGGCCGCGGGCTCGGGTTCTCCGGTGAGGAAGGCGTGAACGTGCTCGAGCTCAACCTAGCGCTCGACCGCCTGACGGGAGGCACGAGCTGATGTCCGCGCAAATGCCCGCAACCCACGAGCGGCAGGCGATTTCGCTGTTCCAGCGCGACCTCGTCGGGCATGCTCTGATCGACAGCTTCAAGAAGCTCGACCCGCGCGTGCAGGTCCGCAACCCCGTGATGTTCGTCGTGGAGATCGGCTCGGTCATCACGACCGTCACGTGGCTGATCCAGGTGTTCGGCGGCAAGCCGCTCGGTGGCGGCCACGAGCCCGCCTGGTACACGTTCACGATCGCCTTCTGGCTGTGGCTGACCGTCGTGTTCGCGAACATGGCCGAGGCCTTCGCCGAGGGTCGCGGGCGTGCGCAGGCGGACACGCTGCGCAACATGCGCAAGGAGACCGTCGCCAGGATGCGCGACGGCTCGTCGAAGGCTGCCTCCGAGCTCACGCGGGGGGACATCGTGGTCGTGCCCGCCGGAGAGCTGATCCCCGGCGATGGCACCGTGATCGAGGGCATCGCGACGGTGGACGAGTCGGCGATCACCGGAGAGTCCGCGCCGGTGATCCGCGAGTCCGGCGGAGACCGCAGCGCCGTGACGGGCGGCACGCGGGTGACCTCGGATGAGATCGTCGTGGAAATCACCCAGGAGCCGGGTCAGTCGTTCCTGGACCGGATGATCGCGCTCGTCGAGGGAGCCGAGCGACGCAAGACGCCGAACGAGATCGCGCTGAACATCCTGCTCGCGGCGCTGACGCTGATCTTCCTGATCGTCGTCGCGACGCTGCGCCCCTTCGGCCTGTTCTCCGGTACGGCGATCTCAGAGACGACGCTGATCGCGCTGCTTGTCGCGCTGATCCCGACCACGATCGGTGCGCTGCTGTCGGCGATCGGGATCGCCGGCATGGACCGTCTGGTGCGCCGCAACGTGCTCGCGCTGTCGGGTCGCGCGGTGGAGGCCTCGGGCGACGTCGACGTGCTGCTGCTCGACAAGACCGGCACGATCACGATCGGCAACCGGCTGGCGTCGGAGTTCGTGCCGATGCCCGGCGTGCCCGAGTCCGAGCTGGCCGAGGTCGCGCAGCTGTCATCGCTCGCAGACGAGACGCCCGAGGGCCGCTCGATCGTCGTGCTGGCCAAGCAGTACGGCATCCGCGAGCACGACATGACCTCGATCAATGCCGAGTTCGTGCCGTTCACGGCGCAGACGAGGATGAGCGGCGTGGACATCGACGGCAGGCGCCTGCGCAAGGGCGCCGGCGACGCGATCATCGAGCTCGTGCGCAGCGAAGGCGGCTCGCCGCCGCCGGAGCTGCAGGCGCAGCTCGATCGGATCGGCAACGAGGGCGGCACACCGCTGGCTGTCGCGCGCGACAACCAGGTGCTCGGTGTCGTCTACCTCAAGGACACGATCAAGGAGGGCATGCGCGTTCGCTTCGACCAGCTGCGGGCGATGGGCATCAAAACGGTCATGGTGACCGGCGACAATCGCCTCACCGCCGCGAAGATCGCCGAGGAGTCGGGCGTCGACGATTTCCTGGCCGAAGCCACCCCCGAGCGCAAGCTGGCGCTGATCCGCGAGCAGCAGCAGGATGGCCGGCTGGTCGCGATGACCGGTGACGGCACCAACGACGCGCCCGCGCTGGCTCAGGCCGACGTCGGCGTGGCGATGAACTCCGGCACCCAGGCCGCGCGCGAGGCGGGCAACATGGTGGATCTCGACTCCAACCCGACGAAGCTGATCGAGATCGTCGAGGTGGGCAAGCAGCTGCTGATCACGCGCGGCGCGCTGACGACGTTCTCGATCGCCAACGACGTCGCCAAGTACTTCGCGATCCTGCCGGCCATATTCGTGGCGACGTACGCGACCAGCCCCGGGGGCAAGGGGCCGCTGCACGTGCTCAACATCATGGATCTGGGCAATCCCCAGAGCGCGATCGTCTCGGCGATCATCTTCAACGCGCTCGTGATCCCGCTGCTCATCCCGCTGTCGTTGCGCGGGGTGCGCTACCGGCCGATCGGCGCGAGCGCGTTGCTGCGCCGCAACCTGCTGATCTATGGGCTGGGCGGGATCATCGCCCCGTTCATCGGCATCAAGCTGATCGACCTCATCGTCTTCAACCTGCTCGGCGGATGAGCGGCGAGTGAAGTCCGATCGAACCCTCGGCCTCCACGACCGCGTCAACCGATCGGAGCCACGGGCGCCTGAAGGTCTTCCTCGGGATGGCCGCCGGGTCGGGCAAGACCTATCGCATGCTGCTCGAGGGACAGGCGGAAATGCGGGCGGGTCATGACGTCACGATCGGCCTGCTCGAGACACACGGTCGCGCTGAGACCGCTCAGCTGGCCGAGGGGCTGCCAAGGCTGCCGCTGATGCGTGTGACCTACCGGCACGCGACGCTCGAAGAGATGGATCTCACGGCGATTCTCAACCGCGCGCCCGAGCTGTGTCTGATCGACGAGCTCGCCCACACGAACGCCCCCGGCACCGCGCACGCCAAGCGCTACGAGGATGTCGAAGAGGTCCTCGCGGCCGGGATCGACGTGATCTCTACGCTGAACGTCCAGCACCTCGAGTCGCTGAACGACCATGTGACCGAGCTCAGCGGCATCCGCGTGCGCGAGACGATCCCCGACGCCATCCTCGCGCGCGCCGACGAGGTGGTGCTCATCGACATCACGCCGGAGGCGCTGCTGGAACGCCTGCGCGCCGGGAAGGTCTATCCGCCCGAGCGCATCGACGCGGCGCTGAACAACTTCTTCAAGATCGAGAACCTCGCCGCGTTGCGCGAGGTCGCGCTGCGTCAGGTCGCGGAGGGCGTGGGTGCCAAGCGCCTGACCACCGAGCTGATCGGCTCACGCGAGCAGAGCGTTGCCGCGGACGCGGCGCAGGCCGTCGGCGAGCGTCTGCTTGCGCTCGTCGAGCCCTATCCGGGCACGCAGCGCCTCGTGCGCCGCGCGTGGCGCTCCGCTCAGCGCCTGGGCGCCGATCTGGACGTCCTGTGGGTACGCAGGCCGGGCCAGACGCTGTCGGAGGACGCGGAGCGCTCGCTGGCCGCGCTGCGACAGCTCGCGTCGGTGCTCGGCGCGAGGATGCTCGAGGAGGAGTCCGACGACGTGGCGGCGACGATCGTCGATGTGGCGACGCGCCGCCACACGACCTACATCCTGGTCGGCCACTCGCGCCCGGCCCGCGGCCTTGCAAGACTTCGTGTGCCGTTGCCCCAGCGCCTGATGGCGCGCCTCCCCGGTGTCGACGTCCGGATCGTGGCCGATCGCTCGCGTCGCGTGAACGGCGAGAAGTCGTGAGCGTCGCGACCTTCTTCATCGTCGCCGCCGGCGGCGTGCTCGCGGGGATAGCCGCTGGCTACTGGCTGCCCCCGCACGGGCGCCGGGTGGCGCGCGACCGCCCCCGCCCGGTGCGCCGGATTCTGCTCCCGTTCAGCGGTCAGGCGATCTCCCGACGCGCCTTCGAGGCCGCCGTGCGACTCGCAAAGGCCGAGAACGCGATCGTCATGCCCGCGTTCCTGGCGCGCGTGCCGATGAACCTGCCGCTGGAGACGGCCCTCCCGGTGCAGTGCGCGAGCGGGATGCCGCTCCTCGAGTCGATCGAGCAGAGCCTGTCGTGGCAGGGCATCGCCGTCGACTCGCGGGTGGGCCGCGGGCGCTCGGCTCGCGACGCGCTTCGCAAACTGCTCGACGAGGAGCAGTTCGATCGCATCATCGTTTCCGCCGATGAAGACCCGCGGGCAGGGCTGAGCCACGACGACCTGCGATGGCTGCTCGAGCGCGTCCCCGCCGAGATCCTCATTCTCAGGCCCGCACCCGACGATACGCGCCGGATCTCGGCCAGTGTGGTCGGCGGGCATTTCTGACCTGGCGAGTGGTGGCGCCCGGCGTCAGTCGATGAGCAGCAGCCCGATCACGAACGCGACGTAGGTGGCGATCACGATCGCTCCGCTGCGCCGGCGCAGCCCGCGGTTCACGTATGCCAGAGCGAGCACGAGCGCGGTCATCGCCAGGTAGCTGACGGCGACGAACGTCGTTGCCGTCGACGGGGAACCGAGGCCGACGATCGCCGCGGGAATGAGCAGGCCGCCCAGCACGTTCAGCGCGTTGCTGTTGAGCGCCGTGCTGAGCACGGCGGTGCCGCGGGCGCGCGAAGCGAGATAGACAGCCGCGACTGCGTTGGGGAGGCTCGTGACGGCAGCGAGGACGATCCCGCCCGTGATGATGCCCGCGACGGCGTGACGCGTGCCGAGCTCTGACGCGGCGCGCTCCATCACAATGCTCGCGCCGACCACGACCAGCGCCGCGATCAGCGCGAGGATCTCATCGCTGAGGCGCCCGCGGCGCGGGTGGATCGCCGGCTGCAGCTCGGCCTCCTCCTCGGACACCGCAGCCGTCAGCCAGCGAGTCCACTTCGTGGGAAGCCTCAGGCGCGCGAGGCGGTTGCTGCCCGCGCCGAGAATCGCCAGGTAGGGAACGAACAGCGCGAGCGCCACGACCAGCCCGGCGATCGGTGCGAGTGCGCCGAGCACGACCGCCAGGCACAGCGCTGCCATGAGCAGCGCTACCGCGCCGCTCAGCTCGATCACTCTGCGATGCAGCGCGATCTGACCGGCGACGACAGCCGAGAGGCCGAGCAGCGCGGCGAGGTTGAAGACGTTCGAGCCGATCACGACGCCCGCCCCGATGTGCGGATCGTGGCGCACGATGGCTGTCACGGCAGCCGTGATCTCGGGGGCGTCGGCCGCCAGCGCCGCGAGCATGCCGAGCAGCGCCTCAGAGAGGCCCAGGCGAGCGCCGACGCGCTCGATGCGCACGACGAGCAGCCAGCTGAAGGCGAGGCTGATCGCGACGCAGGCGACGAAGAGGATGCCCAGGAGCGCGTCGGACACGCTAGCGACCCCCTTCGCGGCGACTCTGTGCAGCGGCGCATCGGCCCCGCTGCGCTGCGGAACTGTCGCTCGGGCTCCCGGTCAAGACGTCCTCCACGGTTGGTGGCACGCCGACCAGGCTTCCCGGCACTCCGCGAGGCACTCTATCGACGGGGCGATCCTCGACGGGCCCAGGCTCGGGATGGCCGGTCCTCCGCACGCTGCACGACAATGCGGCGATGCCTGACGAGCGAGGGCAGCTGAAGGTCTTCATCGGCATGGCGCCGGGCGTGGGGAAGACCTACCGCATGCTCCAGGACGGCGCGGCCGAGGCCGACAACGGCCGCGACGTCGTGATCGGCTACCTGGAGGGCCACGGCCGCGAGGATACGCTCGCGCAGGCCGCGGGCCTTGAGATCCTGCCGCGCCGCCACGTGGTCTACCGCGGCACGCCGCTGGAGGAGATGGACCTGCCAGCGGTGCTCGCGCGCAGGCCCGAGCTCTGCCTGATCGACGAGCTCGCGCACACGAACGCTCCGGGACTCGAGCACGAGAAGCGCTTCGAGGACGTGCGCGATGTGCTCGACGCCGGCATCGATGTGATCTCCACGATCAACGTGCAGCACCTGGAGAGCCTCAACGACCAGGTCACCCAGCTGACGGGCACGCGCGTGCGTGAGACGATCCCCGACGAGGTGCTCTCCGAGGCCGATGAGGTCGTGCTCATCGATCTGACTCCCGAGGCGCTGATCGCGCGCCTGCGCGCGGGCAAGGTGTATCGGGCCGAGCGCGTGCCCGCCGCGCTGAACAACTTCTTCAAGCTCGAGAACCTCGCCGCCTTGCGCGAGACCGCACTGCGTCAGGTCGCCGAGGACGTCGAGATCAAGCGCCTCGTGCGCGAGCCGTCGCCGCTGATGCGTCGCGACGAGGAGGGTCGTGCGGCGCCGATCGAAGCGCCCGTGCAGCCGATCGCCGAGCGCCTGCTCGCGCTGGCGACGCTCGCACCGCACTCAGAGCGCGTCGTGCGCCGCGCGTGGCGCTCCGCCCAGCGCCTGGACGCCGAGCTGGACGTGCTCGTCGTGCGCCCGCCCGGGCGCGCGCCGAGCTCAGAGGATCGCGAGCGCCTGGAGGCGCTGCGGCGACTGACGGCCACGCTCGGCGTGCGCCTGCACGTCGAGGAGGGCGAGGACGTGGCCGCCACGGCGATCGAGCTGGCGCGCGGGCTCGGGACGACGTACGTCCTGATGGGCACGCCGGCCCGCCGGCGGGGCCTGGGTCGCGTGCTCTCGGGCGATGACGGCTCGCTGCTGGCGCGGCTGCTGCGGGGACTTCCGGGCGTCGATGTGCGCGTGGTGGCGGACCCGACGCTGCGGGGCGATCATTCGTCCGGGGCGGCCACGCGCCCTGACGTCGTTCAGCCGCCGGCCGGCCTTCAGCCGCCGGCGCTCGCGGGCGCGGCCCCGGGCGGTCCCGCGCTCTGCTGCCCGTCGGCCATGCGCCCGTCGCGCCCGACGTAGCCATCCTTGCCGCCGACGCACACGTAGACCGCGTCGTCGGCGCCGACGTTTTTGATCCTGCGCACGGTGGCCGCGTCCACGCGCGCGAAGGAGCCCGGGCGCAGGCGCTGCACGGAGTCGTCGCCGAACTCCATCTCGACCGTGCCGGCGTGCACGAAGTAGAGCTCCTCCTGGGTGTCGTGGTAGTGGGGGTTGCCTTCGTAGCCGGCCGGGACGATGATCGCGTTGACGCCGAACGCGCTCACGCCGAGGCCCTTGCGGACCTTGCGAAAGCCGTAGCTGTCGCCGAGATCGTCCAGGTGGGCCACCGCGTAGCCCTCGCCGGTGATCACGTCCGGGTACTCATCGGATGCCTCCATCGGAGCTCCTTTCTCCGGCGCGGCTGCTCCGCCGGCCGTCAGTGGTCTGCAACATGGCCGCCCTCGGGCACGAGCGGGCGGCCCTCGCTCGCCCAGCGCATCAGCCCGCCGCTCATCGTGTAGGCCTCCAGGCCCGCGGCGCGCAGCGCCTGGGCGGCCATCCGCGAGCGGCTGCCGACGCGGCAGTAGAAGACGACCGCGCGCTCGCGGTCGAGCGTGGGGGCCTCGGCCGACAGCTGCACGAGCGGGATGTGGCGCGCGTGCTCGATGTGGCCCGCCTCGTGCTCATAGGGCTCGCGCACGTCGATCAGCTGAAGCTCGGGGTCCTCCGCGAGCCGCTGAGCGACGCGCTCTGGAGCGAGCTCGATGTCGGGGCTCTCCGGGGCGGCGCTCATCGTGAGCGCAGCCTAGATGATCGATTCCACGATCCCCGGCGGCCGGGGTGGGCGCAGGCGACTAGGATCACGCGCGTGCCGGTCGCCAGCGACGTGTACACGGTCCCCCAGGAGAACCTGGACTTCTGCGCGACGATCGCGCAGATCGCGCGCGAGCGGATCGCGCCGCGGTCCTCAGAGATCGACGAGCGCGCCGAGTACCCGTGGGACATCCGCAAGCTGCTCGCCGAGCAGGACGTGCTGGGGCTGCCGTTCTCGGTCGAGCATGGTGGCACCGGCACCGGCACGCTGATGCTCAACATGGCGATCGAGCAGCTGGCGATGGTCGATGCGTCGTGCGCGCTGATCCTGATGGTGCAGGAGCTCGGCACGCTGCCGATCCAGCTCTATGGCTCGGAGGAGCTCAAGCAGCGCTTTCTGCCGAGATGCGCCAGCGGGGAGTGGTCGCCGGCGTTCGCGCTGTCAGAGCCCGAGGCCGGCTCCGATCCGGCGGGGATGAGGACGAGCGCGGTGCGCGACGGCGATGAGTGGGTGATCAGCGGCACCAAGAACTGGATCACGAACCTCGGCGTGGCCGACTTCTACATCTGCTTCGCGGTCAGCGATCGCGAGAGCGGGCGCCTGACGGCGTTCGTCGTGGAGGCCGATCGTCCCGGCTTCAGCGTCGGCAAGCTCGAGCACAAGCTCGGCATCCGCGGCTCGCCGACCGGCCAGCCGATCTTCGATGACGTGCGCGTGCCGGTCGAGAACGTGATCGGCGACGTCGGAAAGGGCCTGTCGGTCGCGCTTGGAACGCTCGAACGCACCCGGCTCGGGGCGGCCGCGCAGGCGGTTGGGATCGCGCAGGGGGCGACCGACTACGCCGTGGCGTACGCGCGCGAACGCCGCCAGTTCGGCAAGGCGATCAACGAGTTCCAGGCGATCCAGTTCAAGCTCGCCGACATGGAGACGCAGATCGCCGCGGGGCGCGAGCTGCTCTACAAGGCGTGCGCGATGGCCGATCAGGGCAGCCCGCGGCTCGGGAAGTATTCCTCGATGGCGAAGGTCTTCTGTTCAGACACCGCGATGGCGGTGACCATCGAGGCGATTCAGGTGCTGGGCGGCTACGGTTACGTCAAGGAGTATCCGCTGGAGCGAATGATGAGGGATGCGAAGATCACCCAGATCTATGAGGGCACGAACGAGATCCAGCGGCTCGTCATCGCGCGCACGCTGAGGTAGGCCGCCGGTGAGCTCCTCTCGAGGTCCGGGCACGCTGCGCAGGAGCCAGCGCGTTGGCCTGGCTGCGCTGATCGCCATGTCGGCCGGGCTGGCCGTCGTCGTGATCGGCCAGGGGTTCAGCACGGTGGGCGCGGTGCGCGTCGTCGAGGACATCGCGCTCGGGGTCATCGTGGCAGCCGTGCTGATGGGCGCGGCCGCCTTCATCGCCGTGCGCCTGGCCAACTGGCGCGACCCCGAGTCCGAGACCGAGTTCGACGAGATCGTGCGCCGCTCGGAGAAGCTCGCGCGCGAAGGCCTCACGGTTGACCCCGAGGAAAACGAGTTCCTGGAGCTCGACCCGCTCGACGACGCCGACTTCGAGGAGCTCGTGCGCGATGCGCTCGACGACCTGCCAGACCTGCTGCGAAACGCGCTTTCGCATGTCGCTGTCGTGATCTCCGACGGGGGCCGGCGGCGGGGTGCCTACGGGCTGTATGAAGGCGGCGGATCGCGACGCGACGACACGCACGACAGGATCGTGATCTTCCGCGACACGCTTCGGCGCGACTTCGGCCACGACGGCGAGCTGCTGCGCGATCAGGTGACGCGGACCGTGCGCCACGAGCTGGCGCACCACGTCGGCTTTGACGAGCTGGGCGTCTCGCGGCTCGATCTCTAGCCGGGCGTCCGCGGCCCCGCGGATCGTGCGGATTGACATATAGTTCGCTGTACAACTACTACGAGGAGAAAGAGGCTCGCAATGCCAGAAGCAGTGATCGTCGACGCAATACGCACGCCGATCGGACGTGCGGTGAAGGGGTCGCTGAGAGCCGTTCGCCCCGACGACCTCGCCGCGATCCCGCTCAGGGCGCTGATCGAGCGCAACCCGGAGGTCGACTTCAGCACGGTCGTCGACGTGCTCATGGGGTGTGCGTACGGGCAGGGCGAGTCGGGCTACAACGTCGGACGCATCGCGCTGCTGCTGGCGGGCATCGACTACCACGTGCCGGGCTGCACGGTCAACCGCTTCTGCTCCTCCTCGCTGATGACCGCGCGGATGGCCTTTCATGCGATCAAGACAGGCGAGGGCGACACCTACGTCGCGGCCGGCGTCGAGTCGGTCAGCCGCGTGGGCCGCAGCACGCCGCCAGAGCTCAACCACCAGCTCGATGGCTCCGAGGGCGCACCGTACGACGTGTACATCCCGATGGGCATGACCGCCGAGAACGTGGTCGAGCAGAAGGGCGTCACGCGCGAGGCGCAGGACGAATGGGCCGTGATCTCCCAGAACCGCGCGGTGGCGGCCGTCGAGAGCGGGCACTTTGACTCAGAGATAGTGCCGGTGACGGTGCCCGCGCACTCAGAGACCGACAAGGAGGGCAACGAGGTCGACCTGCCCGAGACCGTGGTCACCAAGGACGACGGCCCGCGGCCGGGCACGACGATGGAGGTGCTCGGCGCGCTGAAGCCGGTCTTCAAGGAGGGTGGCTCGGTGACGGCCGGCAACTCCTGCCCGCTCAACGACGGCGCCGCGGCGCTGCTGATCATGAGCGACGAGAAGGCCTCGCAGCTCGGCCTGAAACCGCGCGCGCGCATCATCGCCTCGACCGTCGCGGCGCTTCGCCCCGAGGTGATGGGCCTTGGTCCGATCCCGGCGATCCAGAAACTGCTCGCCGCGACGAAGATGTCGATGAGCGACATCGACGTCGTGGAGATCAACGAGGCGTTCGCCGCGCAGATCGTGCCCTGCAAGCAGGAGCTCGGGATCGACGAGGAGAAACTCAACCCCTACGGCGGGGCGATCGCGCTCGGGCACCCCTTCGGCATGACCGGTGCGCGGATCATGACGACGCTGCTCAACGACCTCGAGACGCGCGATCAGACGTTCGGCATCGAGTCGATGTGCGTGGCCGGCGGTCAGGGCATGGCGATGCTCGTTGAACGCCTGAGCTGACGACTTTTTGATGAGCGCCGCCTGACGGCGGCGCCGCGTCGTGCGGGCGGGAGGCGACCGATCGCGTCGCCCTCTCGCGCGCACGCGCGACGTTGTTCTCTGCAGGGGATCGCGCGCTCGCGGCGAACAGCTAGCGATCGAGGTCAGCCGAGCCGGAGGATGATGCGCGAGCGAAGGACCGTGTCGGGAAGGGTCGTCCTTGCCGCGAGCATCGTGGCGGGTCTTGGCCTCGCGGTCGCGCCCGCGAGCGCGACCGCGGCGACCGGCTTCGGGCAGCTGAGCGGTGCCGGCGGCTGCCTGGTGGCGCCCGGAAACTCGAGCGACGCCTCCGCGAGCTGCGGTGAAGGGAAGGCGCTCGTCGGCGCCAGCGCCGTCGCGATATCGCCAGACGGCAACAACGTGTATGTGGCGTCGGGCAGGACCGAACCGACGGTCGCCGCGAGCTTCGGCTCGCTGGCGATTCTCAAGCGCGATCCCGCGAGCGGCGCGATCAGCGAGGTCGGATGCCTGAGCTCCGATGGGACCGATGGCCGCGAAGGCGCCTCGGGCGCGTGCACGCCAACGCCGTCGCTGCTGGGCGCGGACGGCGTGACCGTGAGCCCGGACGGCCTGACCGTGTTCGTCGCCTCGAACCTGTCTGCGAGCGTCGTCGCGTTCTCGCGCGATCCCGCGACCGGGATGCTCACGCGGCTGGGCTGCTTTCAGTACCACCCCTATCCCGGATCGGGCTGCGCGCCGGCCAACGTGTTCCCCGGCTCGAGCGCGCTGGTGACGAGCGCCGACGGGGGAGCGCTGTACATCGGCTCGCCCACGCTCGGCTCGGTCTCGACGCTGACCGGATCGCTCGTCTCCACCGGCGCGACGGGCGCGACAGGTGCCACCGGCGCGACTGGTGCCGGCGCAACGGGTGCCGCCGGCGCGAGCCCCCCGGAAGCGACCGTCGCCTCGATCTTCGGCGTGCCGGAGCCGGCCTTCCTGTCCAACCCGTGCATCGCGGTCAACGGCTATGACGGCACGTGCGCGGTCGGCGTCTCGACCCGCGGGCTGGACTCGCTGGCGCTGGGGCCCGCGGGCGAACAGGTCTACGCGCTCGCGCCGACGAGCAAGGCGGTCGATGTCTTTCGGCACGGCCCGACGGGCCTGCTCAGCGAGAGCAGCTGTCTGATGGTGGCCCCGCCGCCCGGTCTGTGCACCGCCAGCCGGCTGCTCACGGCGCCGACGCAGCTCGCGATCAGCCCGGACGCGAAGAACGTGTACGTCGCTGACAGCTCAGACGGCCACGGGCGTATCGACGTGCTGGCCCGCGACTCGAGCAGCGGCGCGCTGTCGGATGTCGGGTGCGTGCAGGAAAGCCCGGAGCCCGAAAAGCACGAATCCGGTGAAGAAGGCGGTGAAGAAGGCGGCGGCGAAGAACACGAAGCACCGCCGCCGCCCAGCGGCTGCACCGAGCTCCCGGGCCTGTCGAGCGTTGAATCGATCGCGGTCACGGGCGACGGTTCGATGGTCTACGCGGTCGGCAACGCATCGGCGGTCGTGTTCTCGCGCGACCCGTCCAGCGGCAAGCTGACGGAGGTGTCCTGTGCGGCGAGCGAAGACAGTCGCTGCGCGAGCTTTCCCTCGTTGAACGCGATCTCCGGGACGGCTGTGAGCTCCGACGGGCGCTCGGTCTACGTGGCGGCGCCCGGCGACAACGCGGTGTTCGCCTTCGGCGTCGGCCTCACGGTTGCTCCGCGACCACGTCGGCACTCAGGCGCCGGGATCGCGCGAGTGCACGTGCGCTGTCCGCATACGATGCGCCGCGACTGTGCCGGGCGCCTCGAGCTCAGTCGCGTGCTGCGGCCGCGCCGCACGGCGAGGCGCGCACCGCGCGCACCTCAGGCGAGTCGAGGCCGGCGTCTCGGCGCGCATAGCGCTGAGGCCGGGTGCGCAGGCCACGATCGCGGTGCGTCTCTCACGAGACGCGCGCGAGCTGCTGCGCCGCGATCACAGGCTGCGTCTGCTCGCAACGGTGCGCGCCCAGGCGGCGGCGGGCGGCGGCGGCTACGGGCGCATCGTCAGGCTCGCGCTCGCGCGCTCGCGTTAGCGGGGCTGCATGCGCAGCGCGCCGTCGAGACGGATCGTCTCGCCGTTGAGCATGCGGTTCTCGATGACGTGGCAGGCCAGCTGCGCATACTCCGCCGGGCGGCCGAGGCGCGGCGGGTACGGGACGCCCGCGCCCAGTTTCGCCCGCGCCTCCTCGGGCAGCGCGGCAAGCAGCGGCGTGTCGAACAGGCCCGGAGCGATCGTGTTGACGCGGATCCCGTGCTGCGACAGGTCGCGGGCGGCGGGCAGCGTCATGCCGACGACGCCGCCCTTGGACGCCGAGTAGGCGATCTGCCCCACCTGGCCCTCGTAGGCTGCCACGGAGGCGGTATTCACGCACACCCCGCGCTCTGCGTCCTCGGCGGGCTCGTTGGCGATCATCGCGCTTGCGGCCAGGCGCAGAAGGTTGAACGTGCCGATCAGGTTGATCGCGATGATCATCTCGAAGGGCATCAGCGGGTGAGGGCCCTTGGAGCCGGCGACCTTCTGCGCCCAGCCCGTGCCGGCGCAGGCCATCGCGATGCGCAGCCCGCCGTCGACCGCGGCGGCCCGCTCGACGGCCGCCTGCACCTGGTCCTCCTCGCGCACGTCGCACGCGACGAAGGCGATCCCGAGCTCGGACGCCAGTGCCTCGCCCTTCTCGGCGTTTACGTCTGCGATCGTCACGATCGCGCCGCGCGCGTGCAGCTCACGCGCGGTAGCCTCGCCCAGTCCTGAGGCGCCGCCGGACACGACTGCCGAAGAGCCCTCGATCTGCATGGGCTAGTCGCTCGCCGGCCGCGAGAGCGTGAGCGCGAACAGCTCGTCGGGATCGGTCAGCCAGCGCACGAGCTCCAGGCCGGCCGCGGCCAGGTCGCCCTCGAGACGCACGGGCGTGAACTTGGCGCTGATCTCAGTGCGAAGCTCCTCGCCTTCGCCGAAGTGCACCGGGAGATCCAGCGCGCGAACGAGCGTCGTGTGGTCGCGGCGCGAGCGCAGCCGCATCTCGATCCACTCGTGCTCGCGGTCAAAGAGCGCGACGTGCTCGAAGTCGTCGGGGTCGAAGTCCGCTTCCAGTTCGCGGTTGAGCACGCGCAGCACATTGCGGTTGAACTCCGCGGTGACCCCCTGCGCATCGTCGTAGGCGGCCTCGAGCACCTCTGGGTCCTTGACGAGGTCGGTGCCCATGAGCAGGTGGTCCTCGGGACCGAGCAGGCTGGAGATCTCGCGCAGCACGCGCCGGCGGCTGCCGGGCGGGAAGTTGCCGATCGTGCCGCCGAGGAACGCGACGATGCGCGGGCCGCTGGCGGGGGGGATGTGTTCGAGGTGGCGCTCGAAGTCGCCGATCACGCCGTGCACGCGCAGCCCCGGGTACTCGCCGGTCAGCTCCTGCGCGCACTCGCGGACCATGCTCTCTGTCACGTCGACCGGGACGTAGCGCTGCAGCGTGCCGGCCTCGCGCAGCGCATCCAGCAGCACGCGTGTCTTGGCCGCCGTGCCCGAGCCGAGCTCGACGAGCTCCACCGCGCCGGTCAGCGCCGCCAGCTCGCGTGCGGACTCCTGCAGGATCGTGCGCTCGGTGCGCGTCGGGTAGTACTCGGGCAG
This sequence comes from uncultured Solirubrobacterales bacterium, assembly GCA_963749385.1. Classification (GTDB taxonomy): domain Bacteria; phylum Actinomycetota; class Thermoleophilia; order Solirubrobacterales; family Solirubrobacteraceae; genus Palsa-744. The sequence goes on along the minus strand of CAVVMI010000007.1, from coordinate 947,058 downwards.
CTCGCAGATCTTGTCGAACAGCTCGGCGCCGCGCTGGTCGTAGAAGTGCTTGGGCGGCAGCTCCTTGAACGGGCGTGTGAGCCCGTCGAGCACGTCCTCGGCGAGTGAGCGCTCCTCGGCGTCCCCCAGATGGGAGTCGATGCGAATCGCCCGCTCATGCGCTGGCTCGGTTGTCGTCACCTGGTCCATCGCTCCCTCTCAGTCGCTGGGCACGCTAGCGCAGATCGCGCCGCGTGCGCTGCCGCCGCCGTTACGCGGCCTCACGCGCCAGACGTAGTCCGGCGAATATCTGGCGGCGCTGGGGGAGGTCCCAGTTACGAAACGTGAGCGTCCCCACGCGCGGGTGCGTTGCCCACGAGCCGCCGCGCAGCACGCGGTAGGAGTCACCGAAGAAGACCTCGGAGTACTCCCGGTAGGGGTGCGCGACGAAGCCCGGATAGCCGCCGAAGCAAGTTGCCGTCCACTCCCACACCCGACCGACATCCTCCAGCGCGCCGAGCTTCGCGGCCTTCTCCCACTCGACCTCGGCGGGCAGGCGCGCGCCGTGGGCCCTCGCGAACGCATCGGCCTCGAACCAGCAGACGTGGCATACCGGCGCCTGCGGCTCGGCGGCAGCGACAGCCGGATCGACGGGCGATGCCTGCTCGGTGCGCCAGGCCCAGCCCTCGTCTGACCACAGCTCGCGCCGGTCATAGCCGCCGTCCTGCGCGAAGCGCATCCATGCGGCGACCGTCACCGGGTGGCGAGAGATCGCATAGGCGGACAGCTCGAGCATGTGACTGGGCCGCTCGTTGTCGTATGAGAAGTCGTGTCCGGCCGCGCCCATCTCAAAGGGCCCAGCCGCGATGTCGATCCAGTCGCCGGTCTGGCCCGCGGCGTGCTCGCCGCCGGCGCGTCGCTCGCCGCTGGTGATCGGACGGCCGATCTCGGAGCAGTCGCTGGCGGACAGCAGGCCCGCGAGCGCGAGCGTCTGGCGCATCGTCTCGGTGTGCTGGAGCTCGTGGCGGGTGACCATCTCGACGACCACCCCGTCGCCCAAGCCCCGCTCGGCGATCACCTCGCGCGTGCGTGCGCGCACGTCGCGCATATAGGACAGCGAGTCGGCCACGCCGAGCGCCTCGATGTCCCCGCGCACCGCGCGCGGCGTCTCGAAGGCGTCGTAGACGTCGGCGAGGTCTCTCCGCAGCAGCTCGAGGCCGCCGATTCGATGGCTGATCCACAGGTCCTCGTACGCGGCGATGTGGCCGAGGTCCCACACGAGCGGGCTCATCAGCGGCGAGTGAACGCGCGAGAGCTCGTCCTCGCTCAGCGGCTCCACGAGCGCGAGCGTCATCTCGCGCACGTGGGCGAGGTCCGCGAGGGCCTGCTCGGGAGTTGCGGTGGTGCTCGGAGACGTGGTCGCGGGCGCGGTCGCCATGAGTGCCTGTGGCTACTCTAGGAACTTCGCGGCGTGCTCGCGCTGCGAGGGCCTCGCAGTTGCGTGAGCCCGCGCGCGCTCAGCGAGCCGGTGGCGGTGGCGCGGCCGCGTCGTCGACGATCACCGTGAGGCGCCCGCGCGCGAGCAGGCTCGCGGGGACGTGATCGGTGGGCTCGGCGAGCATCGCGCTGATCGCGTCGGCCTTGCTTGCGCCGAGCGCGAGCAGGACGCTGCGCCTGGCGGCGCGCAGCACGCCGAGGCTGAGCGTGATCCGCTCCGGCGGCGGCTTGGGCGAGTCGCTCACGCCCAGGCACAGCTCGGTTTCGGGCGCCTGCAGCGTCGCGGCCCCCGGGAACAGCGAGGCGACGTGTCCGTCTGGCCCGATGCCGAGCACCATCATGTCGAGCACGGGCAGGCCGCCCGGCACGCCCGCCGGCGCGTGCTCGCGCAGCTCCCGCGCGTAGCGCTCGGCGCCGGCCTGCGGGCCGAGCTCGCCCTCCATGCGGTGGACCTGCGCGGCGGGCAGGCCCGCCGGCTCGATCAGCGTGCGCGCGGCCAGCAGGTAGTTGCTCTGCTCGTCCTCGGGGCCCACGCAGCGCTCGTCGACGAACCACACCTCGATCCCGTCGAAGCTGTCGAGCTCGCCGGCCAGCAGTTCGTAGGTCCGCGCCGGCGTGCCTCCGCCGCTGAGCGCGACGTGCGCGCTGCCGCGTTGCGTGCGAGCCTGCGTGAGCTCGCGCGCGATCTCGGCGGCCGCCCGCCGGGAGGCGGCCTCGGCGTCTGCCAGCGTCGTGAGCGTCGTCATGGCAGCATCGCCTGTGCGGCCATCAGCGCCGGCGTGTAGGTCGGGTCGCGAAGCAGCGCCTGGCGGATTCCCTCGCCCAGGATGCCGCCCTCGCCGCGCGAGGCGCCGAGCACCGTCCACGTGCGTTCCTCGCCGTCGGCGTCGCGGCGGCTCGCGCGTAGGCCGCCGGTGCCGCGGTCCAGGCGTATGCGCAGGCCCGACGCGCTGCCCAGCTCCACGCCGGCCAGGCCCGGCACCGCCATCGTCGCGTCGACCTCCAGGCGCAGCGCTATGTCGCTGCCGCCCCGCTCGCCGGCGGCCGAGTGGGCGACGCCCGTCATCAGCTCGGCGGCGCCGTGTCCGTCGATCTGCGAGCTCTCAAGCTGCCAGCCGAGCCGCGACGCCAGCCAGCCGACGAACAGCATCGCCGCGACCGTCGAGGCCTCGTGATGCCTGACGGTGATCGAGCTCAGCGCGTGCAGCTCCCCGCGGCGCCTGGGCGGATCGAAGGCGGCGGCTACTCGCTCGCGCCACGGCGTCGATCGCAGCCACGCGAGGTCCACCACGTAGACGTCCTGCGACAGGCGCGACGCGCGGTCGATCGCGTCGCGCCACACCGGCTCCTCGATCGAGTCGACGAGCATCGCCTGGCTGAGGCCCAGCAGCGCGTCGGCCTGCTCGTGGTGGCCGTGCGGGGACCACAGCAGGGTCGGCAGGTCGGTCACGACGAGCGGGTCCGCGATCGTCGCGAGGTCCGCGAGGTGGCGGTCGCCGAGCTCGACGATCACGGTCTCGCGCAGCGGCGTCACCTCCCCGGGCTTGGGATCGCCGTCTGAGGCCACCGACACGACCGCATCCAGCTGCGTGCGCCTGGGCTCGTAGGAGAGCACGACGGTTCGCGAGGCGTGGTAGCGCCCGACGCCGCGCAGCCTGTTGGCGATCTCGCCGCTCCATTCGTGCTCGACGAGCGCGATCATGTTCAGCACGCGCGCAGGCACGTAGCCGGCGTCTTCGGCGTGGCGCTCGTTGAGCAGCGCGCGCAGCGCCGCTTCGATCGCGTCCGGGGTCGTGTCCTGCTCGCTCCAGACGGCGTCGCTGACCGCTACCACCGGGTCGTGCCGCCCATGCTCAGATCGCCCTCCAGGCCTGTCCCTCGAACATGATGTCGCCGGCCTGCGCCGGGCCCTGGGAGCCGGCTTCATATTTGGGCAGCGGCCCCGGGGTCTCTGCCCAGCTGGTGACGATCGGGTCGCAGATCTCCCACTGCGCCTCGACCTCGTCGTTGCGCGTGAACAGCGTGGGGTCGCCGCGCATCGCGTCCATGATCAGCCGCTCGTAGGCCTCGGGCGACTGCGACAGAAACGAGGTGCCGTACAGGAACTCCATGTTCACCGGGCGGATGCTCATGCGCGTCCCGGGGATCTTCGCACCGAGCTGAAGCGCGACGCCCTCGTTGGGCTGCAGGGTCATCACGAGCTGGTTGGGGTGCACGCCCAGCGAGCCTTCCTGGCTGAAGGCGAGGTGGGGGACGGGCTTGAGCGTGACCGCGATCTCGGTCACCTTGCGCGCGAGACGCTTGCCGGCCCGCAGATAGAAGGGAACGCCGGCCCAGCGCCAGTTGTCGACCTCCAGGCGCAGCGCGGCATAGCTCTCGGTGATCGAGTCCTTGGGGATGCCCAGCTCCTGCAGGTAGCCGACGACCTCCTCACCGCCGACGTGACCGGCGGCGTACTGCGCGCGCACCGCCATCTGCGGGATCTCCTCGGCCCTCGGCGCGTGGATCGCGTGCAGCACCTTGACCTTCTCGTTGCGCACGTCTTCAGCGGTGAAGCTGCCCGGCGGCTCCATCGCAACGTGGCAGAGCAGCTGCAGCATGTGGTTCTGGATCAGGTCGCGGAGTGCGCCTGAGGAGTCGTAGTAGCCGGCGCGGCTGCCGATCCCGATGTCCTCGGCGGCGGTGATCTGCACGCTGTCGATGTAGTTGCGGTTCCACAGCGGCTCGAACATCCCGTTGGCGAAGCGGAAGGCCAGCATGTTCTGCACCGTCTCCTTGCCCAGGTAGTGGTCGATGCGGAACACCTGGGACTCGTCGAACACGCTGAGCACGCGCCCGTTGAGCGCGCGCGCCTCGGCGAGGGACGTGCCGAATGGCTTCTCGATGATCACGCGCACCTCGGTGTGCGCGCGGCGCGATAGGCCGCTACCGCCGAGCTGGCCGATGATCGTCTCGAAGAACTCCGGCGCGGTCGAGAGGTAGAAGGCGCGGTGCAGTCGTTCGCCCGCCTGCTCGTCAAAGCCGTCCAGCGCCTCGCCGAGCGTCGCGTACATCTCGCCGTCGTCGAACGTGCCCGCCACGTATCTGACGTTCGCGAGCAGCCCCTTGAGCACGTCCTCGCTGGGCTCGCGGCGCGAGAATTCGCGGATCGCCTGCTCGCACTCGGAGCCGAAATCCTCGTCCGATATCGGTTTGCGCGACACGCCCACGAGGTTGAAGCGCTCCGGCAGCGCGCCCTCGTGGGCGAGGTTGTAGAGCGCCGGCAGCAGTTTGCGCCGGGACAGGTCGCCGGTGGCGCCGAAGATCACGAGCGTTGTCGGGGCGACCGGCAGTCGCTCCAGACCGGCGACGAGCGGGTTCTGCGGCTCCGCCACCGCCGATTCGCCGGCCGTGGTCACGCGCGGCTCGCGCGCTTGCGTGCGGTCCCGGCGCGTGCCGTTTTTGCGGCTTTGGCCTTTTTGGCCGTGGCCTGGCTCGTCTTGGCGGTGCGCTTGCTCGCGGTCGGCGCGCTCACGACGGCGTGCCCGCCGAACTGATTGCGCAGCGCGGCCAGCACCCGGTCGCCGAAGTCGCCGTTGCCGCGCGACCGAAAGCGCGTGTAGAGCGCGGCGGTGATCACGGGCGTGGGCACGTCGTGGTCGGTGGCGTCGGCGATCGTCCAGCGCCCCTCGCCGGAGTCAGCCGTGTAGCCCTCGATAGCGCCGAGGTCGTTGCCGTCGGCTTCAAAGGCGCGCGCGGCCAGTTCGCACAGCCACGAGCGCACGACCGAGCCCTGCCCCCACAGATGGGCGATCTGCGCGTTGTCGAGCTCGTACTCGCACTTGTCAAAGACGTCAAAACCCTCGGCGTAGGCCTGCATCAGCCCGTACTCGACGCCGTTGTGGACCATCTTGACGTAGTGGCCCGCGCCCGACGGGCCGAAGCGAAGCCAGCCGCGCTTGCCGATCGCCGCGCGGCTCATCTCGTTGGTCTCCGGCGCGAGCACGTCGAGTATCGGAGCGAGCCTGTTGACCGCTTTCTGCGGTCCGCCGACCATCATGCAGTAGCCGACCTCCAACCCCCATACGCCGCCCGAGACGCCCACGTCGACGTAGTCGATGCGCTTTTTTTTCAGCTCGAGTGAACGTCGCTTGTCGTCGGTCCAGCGCGAGTTTCCGCCGTCGATGATCGTGTCGCCGGGCTCGAGCAGCTTCGCGAGCTCGTTGACGGTCTGCTGCGTCGGCTCGCCGGCGGGCACCATGATCCACACCATCCGCGGCGCATCCAGGCCCTTGACAAGGGTCTTCAGCGAGTCGGCGCCCCACGCACCATTCCTGACCGCCTGCTTGACGGCCCTGTCGTCGAAGTCGAACGCGACCACCTCGTGGTCTGAGTCGCGGCGGATGCGGTGCACCATGTTGCCGCCCATCTTTCCCAGCCCCACAAACCCGATCTGCGTCATCGAAAGAGCTCCTTGATCGTGTGTGTCAACCGTCTCAGCGCCGCGGGCGGATCGTCGCCGTCAAGACGCACGCGCTGTGCCGGCAGGCCGAGCTCGCGCAGGGTCTGCAGGTCGCCCGTCGCCTGCGCGTTCTTGAGTGTTGTGAAGGTGTACGGCTGACCGGGAATGTCGACGTCCTGAGGTCCGTCGTGCAGGATCTGCAGGAAGCGCCCCGTCGGCGGCCCGCCCTTGTGGAACTGCCCGGTCGAGTGCAGGAAGCGCGGGCCGTAGCCGAACGTCGTCGTCGCGCGTGTCGCGTCGCGGATCGTGCTGCGCAGCTCCGCGACCGCGGCGTCGAACTCCTCGGAGGGCTGCACGTAGCCCATGATCGCCACGTAGCCGGGCGGGCTCGCGGTGGCGATCAGCGAACGGAGCGCGTTCTCGTCGGCGTCGGCGATCGTCGGCAGCGTGCCGTCGGATCGATAGCCGTCCAGCACACGGTTGGTTGCGTCCTTGGCCTGCTGCACGTTGGGCTGGTCGAACGGGTTGATCTCTAGGCCCCAGCCGGCGACCGCCACGGCTAGCTCGGCGAGCAGAAATACGCGACCGAGGTCTGACGGGCCGCGCGTGGGCACGCTGAAAACAGGATGACCCGCAGCGGCGTAGGCGCGCATCGCGTCTGCGAGCGGGCCCTCGCCGCCGGAGGCGTCTATGTGCATGAACACGCGATCGTCGCCGTAGGAGCCAGGCTCGCCCGGCGGCTCCTCGGCTACCGGCAGGATGCCCGTTCCGTGCTTGCCGGTCGACTCCGCGACGAGCTGCTCGAGCCACAGGCCCAGCCCTGGCAGCGCGGGGTCGATGAGGAACGTGAGCTTGTCGCGTCCGGCCTGGGCCAGCGCGCTCAGCGCCGCGCCCATCCACACGCCGGCTCCGAGCCCGTGCGAGTCGCCCGCCAGCTGCGTGTCCCATGCGCTCGCGGAACCCACGAGCAGCTGGGAGACCGGCGCGCCGATCAGCGAGGCTGGAACGATTCCGAACGCCGATAGCGCGCTGTAGCGTCCGCCGATGTCGGGGTCGCCGGCGAACACGCCGCGAAAGTGATGCTCCTCGGCCAGTCGCTGCAGGCCGGAGCCGGGATCGGTCACGGCCGCGAACGAGCTGCCTGTCGGCGACACCGACCAGAAGTGCGCGAACAGGGACAGTGGCTCGATCGTTCCGCCCGACTTCGAGGAGACGAGGAACAGCGTGGCCTCGGGGTCGATCGCAGCCTGCACCGCGGAGATCGTTCCGGCGTCGGTGCTGTCGAGCACGTGCAGTCGCGGGCCGTCCCCCGACGAGTCGTCAAAGCATCGCCTGAGCACCTCGGGCGCGAGCGAGGAGCCGCCCATTCCCAGCAGCACGACATCGCGCACGCCGTCGCGTGCGATGCCGCCGTCGAACTTCTCGAGCGAGGGCAGCTCGTCGAGCATCCGCTTGGCGATCGTCAGCCAGCCGAGGCGGTTTGCGACCTCTGGCGTGTCGGGCGCTCCCCACAGCGTGGCGTCGGCTTTCGCCAGGCGCGGGGCGACCCGCTCGTCGGCCGCCAGCTGGAGCTTGGCGTCCACCGCGGCCCGGAGCGACGATGGAATCTCGGGCTCGACGGTTGCGGCTCGGTCGTCGGTCACGCCACGATCCTAAACGCCACGCGGCTGGTGTACGTTGTCGGCGCTTGCGGCTGCATCCGCGGGCCCTCCGAGCGGCGACTGCAGCCGCAGTTCGGGTAGCCGGCGAACGACCCTCGCTCACGAGAACTTGGCAGACGACACCACCAACCATGGCAGACGACACCACCAACCAGCGGCCCGATCGCAACCTCGCACTCGAGCTCGTGCGCGTGACCGAGGCCGCGGCTCTGGCGGCCGCGCCGCTCGTCGGTCAGGGCGACAAGGAGGCCGCCGACCAGGCAGCGGTGGACGGCATGCGCTACATGCTGCACTCGATCCAGATGGATGGCGTGGTCGTGATCGGCGAGGGCGAGAAGGACGAGGCGCCGATGCTCTACAACGGCGAGCAGATCGGCGACGGCTCGCCGCCGCAGGTGGACATCGCGGTGGATCCGCTGGAGGGCACCACGCTCGCGGCCCACGGCATGTCCAACTCCCTGTCGGTGATCGCGCTGTCGGCGCGCGGCACGATGTTCGACCCGGGTCCGTGCGTCTACATGGAGAAGATGGCCGGCTCTCCCGAGATAGCCGACGCGCTGGACCTCGATCGTCCGCTCGCAGAGACCGTCCGGCTGGTCGCGCAGCGCAAGGGCTCGGCGGTGAGCGACGTGATGGTCGTCGTGCTCGATCGCGCGCGACACGAGAAGGGGATCGCCGAGATTCGCGAGGCGGGCGCCCGCGTGCGCCTGATCCCCCATGGCGACGTCGCGGCCTCGCTGCTGGCTGTTACTGAGCGCTCGCCCGTCGACCTGCTGTGGGGGATCGGCGGCACGCCGGAGGGCGTCATCTCTGCGGCGGCCGTCAAGTGCCTGGGCGGGCAGCTGCTCGGTCGGCTGTGGCCGCGCGACGACGCCGAACGCCGCGCTGCCGTGGATGGCGGCTATGACCTGAAGCGCGTGCTGACGCGCGACGAGCTCGTCGCCGGCGACGACGTGTTCTTCTCGGCCACCGGGATCACCGACGGCGATGTGCTCCAGGGCGTGCGCTACCCGAGCGCCGGCGGCGCGACCACCGAGTCGCTGGTCATGCGCACGCGCTCAGGCACCGTTCGGCGCATCCGCGCGACGCACGACCGCGCAAAGCTCGCTGCGCTGCGCGGCTGACGCTCGCCACCACGGGCACCCCTGGCTCCGGGCACCGCTGGCTCCGGGCACCGCTGGCTCCGGGCATCCCTGGCTCCGGGCATCCCTGGCTCCGGGAACCGCTGGCTCCGGGCATCCCTGGCTCCGGTGGCTTCGTGGGCCCGGGCGGCTTGTGTCGTGCCGAAAGCGCCGTATGACCATGGTAGATACCCGGTACATACCATCGCTATACGGGGTTTAAAAGACGACACACAGTCCGGGTGAGTCGTACGTTTTCGTTCGCGACAGCGGTATAGCGATCGTATCTACGAGGCTGGCTGCCGGTCAGTGCCGCCGAGCGTTCCGACACGCGACTCCGCGAGGTCCAGGCGCGCGAGCGAACGCAGGAAGCTGCGTGTGATCAGCACATGAATGCGCGACTGCGTGATGCCGTAGAAGCGCCTCCCGAGCCCCGAGGCGATCGCGGGGTAGAAGCCGGCCACCTCGACCTCCACGTGTAGGCGCGAGCTGCGCTGAGCTGGTGCCGCTCCGAGGCCTGCGCCGCCCGGCACGGGTGCATCCTCGCGGCGAACCTCGATCTGCAGGTAGCCGCCGCCTCGTCCGCGCTTGGCGACGAGTAGCCCTCGCTCGATTCGCCAGCGCACGAGCCCGTGGCCCGAGTCCATCTCATACTCGGGCGCGGCGAACGTGAGCAGTCGCAGCGGTGGCCCGAGCAGCACGAGCGAGCGCTCGCTCGGCGAGTAGCGCACGCGTACCAGGCCGAGCGTGACGCGCGTCAGGAAGCGCCAGTAGGTGCGCGCGAGGCGCTCCAGGTTGGGCGCCAGCCAGAGAGCGCTCAGCGTGGCCTGCGCCATGCGCAGATCGGCGGCCTGAACCGAGCGCACAGCGCCCGTGAGCTCGTCCTGGGCCGTGTGGTCTTCGAGGTTCTCGATCGTCGCGACCCTCACGTGAGGCAGGCTACCCTCCGGCAGCCGCTGCGCCGGCGCGTGCGCGTTCCTGGTCTGCGCGGTCCGTTGTCGGGATCTGCTGATATTCACCGTGTGAGCGATGACCGGATTGAGAGCGCAGCGGCCGCGCGTGTGGTTCTCGCGGCGCAGGCGGCGCAACGGCTCTCGGACCTGCTCTGGGAGGCGCTGCGTGAGGAGCTCGTCGATCCGCGTCCTGAGCGCGTAGCTGAGCTCTCCGAGCGTCTTGTCTCGGTGGCGGGCGTCGTGGGCGCGCTGTCACGCTCGGCCGAGCCGCGCGCCGACTTCGCTGCCTCGCTCGGCGAGCGGCTGGGTCCGGTGCATGCCGACTTCTCGCCGGCGCCGTCCGTGCGCGCGAGCGAGCGGCGGGGAGCGTCGACCGCCGTGCTCGTCGACGAGCACTCGGGACCCGGCGACGTCGAGAGCCGTTCGCCGCGGGCGCGGCGGCGCCCGGCCACGATCGAGGATCTGCTCTAGTGCTCGTCCGGCTCTCGGGCGCGTGGCCCGGCCGGTCCCCGCATTAGTCGCTCAGCCGCCGGCCTGTGCGCCGCCGACCGCGAGCGCTTCCGGCGACAGCGCTGGCGCACCTAGCGTGGGCGTGTTTGGCACGCTGCCGATCACGCGCGTGGTGATCCTCACGGTTTCTTCGATCCCAAGCGCTTCCGCCGCCCCTGCTGTCAGGTCCCAGTCGGCGCCGATGTTCGAGTAGGGCCCGCGGTCGAGCACGGGCACCGTCAGCGCCTTGCCGTGGTAGCCGACCTGCACGAGCGTGCCGCACGGCAGCGTGCGGTTGGCGACGCCGACGACCAGCGGCGTGAGCGTCTGTCCGCAGGCGGTCTTCTGACCGTAGAAGCCAGGCCCGAACCAGGTCGCGATCGCGCCCTTGTGCGCCTTGGCGGTCCGGTGTGCGGAGGCTGGCGCGCTGGACCCGCCGGTGGAGGCCAGCGCCACCGGTGCGATCGCCGTCGCGCATGCGCTGCATGCGATCAGGGCGAGGAGTGTCGTTGTCGTGCGTTGGATCCGCGTCATCGTCAATAGCGCCTACGGGGTGAGCTGACGGGCTCGCGCGGCCGGTGAACGGCGGCGCTACGGTCGGGTTAGGACCGATTCGCCCCAGCGGACATGCGGTCCGCGTTGGGTCCCCCGTCTTCTGCAACCTGGGCTGCAAAAGCTCGGCGTGGGCGCGAGTATACATAACGGGCCCGGCGTCGCCGCGAGGTCGCAGGGCAGCCGTGCTCGCGGGCGAATCGACTCGCCGGAGCCGTTTCGTCAGGGTCGCGGTAGGCGCGAGACGACGTCTTTGACGAGACGTTCGCTCAGCGAGAACCCGCTCTTTGCGAGGTCGCCCACCATCCCCGCGGCCGAGGCGACGAGCTCGGCGGGGCCGGGCGGCTGGATCGGCGTGCGCGCCGAGTCGTCTTCGGTCTCGAAGCCCTGGGCGGGGACCGAGCGAGTGGATTTCCGTTTGCCGTCGCCGTTGGTGCTCTGGGTCATCGGTGCATCATCGCGCATGTTGCGCTCGGTGCGTGCAGAGATCCATTCGCGACATGCTGATCGCTTGAAGGACACCGGCGAGTCGTTAGCATGGAGATCGAGACTGCGCTCGATGCCGCCCAGGCGCCCTGTGGCCGGTTCTGGATGAGCGCTGGTCGGAGCCATAATCCAGCGGGGCCGCGGGATCAGCGGCCGGATCGTCGATCGTCGGGAGAACGAAAACAGATGTCAGTAGTCGAGCTGCAGGAGCTGGATGAGGTCAAGGGCCTGCTGGCCAAGGGTCAGCAGGTGGGGGTGCTCTCCTACGCGGAGATCTCGAAGTCAGTGTCCGAGCTCGACCTGGACGAGTCAGACGTCGAGGAGCTCCACGGGTTCCTCGAGAAAGCGGAGATAGAGCTCGTCGAGGACATCGACCCGGCCATCGCCGCCTCCGCACAGCTCGAGCGCGCGCCCGACAAGCGGGCGCGGCGCAAAGCCAAAACTGCGCTCGACCTCAAGCCGGACATGACGACCGACTCGCTGCAGCTGTTCCTCAAGGACATCGGCAAGGTTCGTCTGCTCACGGCCCAGGAGGAGGTCGATCTCGCAAAGCGCATCGAGCGCGGCGATCTCGACGCCAAGCAGAAGATGGTCGAGTCCAACCTGCGCCTGGTCGTGTCGATCGCCAAGAACTACCGCAACCAGGGCCTGCCCTTCCTCGACCTGATCCAGGAGGGCACCCTCGGCCTCGTGCGCGCCGCGGAGAAGTTCGACTACCGCAAGGGCTTCAAGTTCTCGACGTACGCGACGTGGTGGATTCGCCAGGCGATCGCGCGAGCGCTGGCGGACAAGGCGCGCACGATTCGCATTCCCGTGCACGTCGTCGAGAAGCTCAACAAGATCGGCCGCGCCGAGCGCAAGCTGGTCACCGAGCTCGGCCGGGAACCGACGGCCGACGAGATCGCCGAGGTCACCGGCATCGACCCCGAGGAGGTCGACTCGATCAAGCGTTCCGCACAGGCGCCCGTGTCGCTAGAGAAGCCCGTCGGCGATGAGGAGGAGTCGGAGTTCGGCCAGTTCATCGCTGACGAGCGCGCGGAGTCACCGTATGAGCGCGCCGCCGAGATCCTCACCAAGGAGGCGCTGCGCGAGGCGCTTGAGAACCTCTCCTATCGCGAACGCCGTGTGCTCGAGCTGCGCTACGGGCTCGGCGGCGAGCACCCGCGCACGCTCGACGAGGTCGGTCGCACGTTCAACGTGACTCGCGAGCGCATACGTCAGATCGAGAATCAGTCGCTGAAGAAGCTGCAGAGTCTGGCGGAGGCGCAAAAGCTCCGCGACGTCGCCTGACCTGACGGCCGTCTCGGCCGTCTGACGGCGTCCTCGGTCGCCCATGTGCGTCTCGCACGCTTCGCTCCCTGCGTCCTTGCCTGACGGCCGCCTCGGGCTCCCTGGCGGCGTCCTCGATCGCTCGTGTGCGCCTGCACACTTCGCTCTGCGTCCTTGCCAGGAAATCCGATCCGACCGTCAGGGGCGCGCTGTCGGCCTGCTGCGTCCTCGATCGCTCGTGAAATAGACGGCTTGCCCGGCGGCGGGCGTTTGTCCAGGTCTGGGCAGGACTATTCAGGCTGCGCGGGCGGTTGCCGATCAAGCCGACATGTTCGACGTTACCCAGTCGCTGCGCGAGCTGGTGGCCAAAGAGGGCTCCGATCTGCACCTGAAGGTGGGCGCCGGGCCGCTCTATCGCGTACACGGCGAGCTCGCCGCCGACGCGACCGCGACGCCGCTCGCCCCTGAGGACACAGAAGCGGCGCTGCGTACGCTGCTCAGCGACGAGGGCAGGTTGCTCGAGTTCGAGGAAGAGCACGAGGTCGACTTCTCCTATGAAATCCCCGGGGTCGCGCGCTACCGCATCAACGCCTTCAAGCAGCGCGGCATGACCTCGCTGGCCTGCCGCGCGGTCCCGCACAAGATCAGCACGATCGAAGAGCTTTCGCTGCCGACGGTGATCCGCGAACTGGCCGAGGAGGAGCGGGGGATCATCCTGCTCACGGGAACGACCGGATCGGGGAAGTCGACGACGCTCGCGGCGATGATCGATCACATGAACTACACGATGAACAAACACATCGTGACGATCGAGGACCCGATCGAGTTCGTGCACGAAGACAAGCGCTCGGTGATCAACCAGCGCGAGGTCGGCACCGACACGGCGTCGTTCAAGCGCGCACTGCGCCGGGTCCTGCGCCAGGACCCCGACGTCATCCTGGTCGGCGAGATGCGCGACGAGGAGACCGTGCAGACTGCGCTCTCGGCGGCGGAGACCGGGCACCTCGTGCTCTCCACGATCCACACCGTCGACGCCACCGAGTCGATCAATCGCATGCTCGACTTCTTCCCGCCCCACCAGCACCAGCAGGCGCGGAGCATGATCGCCGGCACGATCAAGGGCGTGATCTCCCAGCGACTGGTGCCCGGCGCCGACGGCGGACGGGTCGCGGTCTGCGAGATCATGCGCATGACCGGTCGCGTGCGCGACATGATCATGGACCCCACGCAGACGGGCAAGCTCGTCGAGGTGATCACGGCCGGTGGCTACTACGGCATGCAGACCTTCGACCAGGCCCTGTTCGGCCACGTCAAGGCAGGGCGCGTCACGTTCGAGGACGCCATGGAGGTGGCCTCCAGCCCGCACGACTTCAAGCTGCTCATGCAGGCCGATGGACGCCGCGGGACGACGATGGAGGATGTCGCCTCCGCGGAGGAGAAACGCGAGGACGAGTCCAAACCGTCGCTCACCGTCGTTTAGCGCTTGTAGGCGCGTCTCGCCGCTAGGTTTCGCCGTCATACCTCCGCTGCGCTAACCGAGCGCGTCCCGCGAAACAGTCACGACAGCCGGGCGTTGTTTGTTGGGTGCGGCTCGACTGGCCCGTTGGGTCGCGCCACCGGGCAGGGGCGGGGGCAGGATGCCTTCCGCCCCGCCCACCCTCCTGGAACAGGGCGCCGCCGGGCCTCCTCGGCCGGCGGCGCGCCTGTCGTTCGAGCGCTCCGCGCAGCGGCGGGCCTCGTTACTTCAGTTGGTAAAGTAATAGTCGTATGGCTGTAGATGAGACATGCCCGGTGTGCAGGACAGCCGAGGTTGTGTGCGCGAAGTGGACGCTGCTGCTCGTCCGCGAGCTGTCTGAAGGGTGCTCTCGATTCTGCGAGCTCGAACGCTCGCTGGTCGGGATCAGCCCGCGCACGCTGTCGCTCCGGCTGCGCGCGCTGGAGGAGCAGGAGATCGTCGAGCGCCAGACCTTCGGCGAAGTGCCGCCGCGCGTCGAGTACGCGCTGACCGACAAGGGCCTCGCGCTGCTGCCGATCATCGATGACATGCGCGCCTACGGTGAACGCTGGCTTGGCGCCGAGTGCGCCGACAGCGCCACCGCCGAAGAGGCGCTCGCGGGCGTCTCCGCCGCTCTCGCCTAGCATCGTCGTCGGCTGATCCGCGCCCGATCCCGGGGGTGGGGTGGAGGGCTGCAATCGTCGCTGCCCGAGCAGGAGCGTGCCCCTGCGCCGCGAACTCACAGTTCCATGCGCTCGAGCGGGCTTTCGGATGATCAGCAGACGGCGCTTTTCGCCTTCATCGAAGCCGCCGGTGCGCTTCTGCGAGCCGAGCTCACGCAGGGCGCGGAGGTGCCGTTCGAGCTTGCGGCTCACCGCGGGCGCGCGGGCGCGCAGACCACGCTCTACTGCTATGAGCCGCTGACCGACGAGTTCATCACCGACCGCGCCGAGGAGCTCGCGCGACTGCCCCAGCATGCTGCCGCCGTGCGCGTGCTGCAGGACATGCACGGGCTCGAGCGCTACCTGGCCTCGAGAGGCGTCGGCGATACGCAGGGCATCGTCGCGCGCGACATGCGGGCGCGCATGGGACCGGGCGTCCGCGCTCGCGGACAGTCGCAGGTCAAGATCGCGCTGCGGGAGCTGCTCGCCGATGTCTTCGATGGACGCACCGATTTCGAGCTCTCGCGCGAGCGCGCGCAGGCGGCGATCGAACGGCTCCAGCGTGTCGAGCTGGCCGGCGAGGGCGACACCGTGACGATGCTCGCCACGCTGCACGGGCTGACGATCGCGTCAGAGGAGATCGCACTGACCACGGGCCTGACGATCGCGTCCGCCGACGCACCCGGCGACGCCCCGCAGGCCGCGCGTCTGGGAGAAGACGGCCGCGGTCAGCACCTGCTCGTCTGCCTGGCGCTCGAGCCGGGACAGGGTCCCGGCGAGGAGCTCGCGGCTCGTGACGACCGCGTGGCAGGCGATGACGGTGGCGAAGCTGCACTGATCGCGGCCGGGCGCGAGCTGCTGGTGGACCTGCTGCGAGCGCTTCGCCTGTTCGGCGACGGGCGCGTTACGCTCGGCGAGCTCGGATGGGTGCGCACCGGCGGGAGCGACGGTCGTTGGCGCACGATCGCGCTAGGCGCCGGCGGTCGTCCCCACGGGATGCTCGTGGTCGCCGCCGAGCAGGAGGATGAGCTGCGGGCGTTCTGCAATCTCGTCTCGCGACGCTCGCCCTGCGCGAACGAGCTCGCCTGGGCGCTGAGGCGCTTTGAGCTCGGCTGCGAGCGTGCGAGCGCATACGAGGGCCTGAGCGATCACCTGCTGGCGCTGCGCGCGCTGCTCGAGCCCGAGGGGCCCTCCACCGGGCTGCTCGCAGGGAGGCTGGCCGCGCTGTGCGCAACGCCCGAACAGCGCGCGCGCCTGACCGGGCGCGTCACGAAAGCGCTTGCGCTCGAGCGCGCGGTGATCGCCGGCACGCTCGACGAGCGTGCCGCGACGCTCACGCTGGCGCGAGAGATCTCCGATCATCTGCGCGCGCTGCTGCGCGACATGATCTGCGGCCATCTGAAGCTGGACCTCGTCAGCCTCGCCGACGAGCTGCTCGTCGAACCCGACGAGGAGGCCACCGAAGCCGTCGACTCAGCCGAACAGCCGCTCGGCGATCCTGGCGAGGCCGGCGAGATCCTGCACGTCCTCGTCTAGGTGCGGCACGAGGATCGGCGCCCGCTCGTGGAGCTCGCTCTGCAGCAGCGCCACAGTGGCCGCATCGCGCCTGGCCAGCGCATCGAAGTCCTCGAGATTCGACGCGACGCGACCTGCGAGGCGCTCTCCGAGCGGTGACGCGAGCAGCGCCTCGACGTCCGCGGCCGAGTGCCCGTCGAGCCCGCTGCCGTTGACGCGATTGACGATCACCGCGCCGCGCGCCATGCCGGCGGCCTGAAGCTTGCCCGCGAGGAACACGGCCTCGCGGGCCGTGTCGGGCTCGGGCGAGGTGACGACCATGAACGTCGTTGCCGGGTCGCGCAGCAGCTCGGCGACGTCGCGCGTCCGCTCGCCGAAGCCGTCGAGCACCCCGGACATCGAATTGAAGAAGGTCGACAGGTCGCCGAGCAGATCGACGCCGGTCATCCGCGCGAACAGCGAGAAGACGAGGCCGGTCGAGCGCCCGAGCAGCCGTGCGGTCAGCCCGCCCGGCGCAATGAACATCTTCAGCGCCCGCCCGTCGAGGAAGCCGAGCATCCTGCCGGGCGCGTCGAGGAAGTCCAGCGCGTTGCGCGAGGGCGGCGTGTCGAGCACGATGACGTCGAAGTCTCGTTCGTGGTGCAGCTCGTAGAGCTTCACGATCGCGCTCAGCTCCTGCGATCCGGCCACGGCGGAGGAGAGCTCGCGGTAGATGCGGTTGGAGAGGATTTCGTCGCGCTCGGCCTGCTCGCTCGCCAGCCTGCTCACCACGTCGTCGAGCGTGCGCTTGACGTCGAGCATCATCGCCCACATTTCGCCCTTCATCTCGACGCCCTGGGCCTCGAACAGCGACGGCTCGATCCGACTCGGCTCGTGGGAGAGCTCGCGCAGCCCGAGCGCAGCGGCGAGGCGTTCGGCCGGATCGATCGTGACGACCGCCACCTTCTGCCCTGCGGCTGCGAGCCCGAGCGCCAGTGCGGCCGACGTCGTCGTCTTGCCGACACCGCCGGCGCCGAGGCAGATGCAGACCCGCTTGCCCGCGAGGCGCTCGCGCAGGCCATCGTGCGTGCTCACGGGCATCAACGGATCCTAGTCACGCGCGTAACGGCCCATGCGCGATCCATAGGAGGCATGCAGGAATCGTGGGTCGCTATGCGAATACTCCACCCGACGGCTTCCCGCAATCGAGCATCGGAGCATCCCGTGGAAGGAAACGCCAAGGTCATCGCGTTCGCCAATCAGAAGGGCGGCGTGGCCAAGACAACGACGACGCTCAACCTGGCCGCCGCGTTCGCCGAGGAGGGCCATCGGGTTCTGTGCGTCGACATGGACCCGCAGGGCAACCTGACGATGTCCCAGGGGATCGATCCGGACTCGATCGAGAAATCGATGTACGACGTGCTGGTCCACAAGGTCTCGATCCGCGAGGTGATCAGAAAGCGCGAGGTGGACGTGGCCTGTGCGTCGATCGATCTCGCGGGAGCCGAGATCGCGATGTCGACGATGATCGGGCGGGAGCGCTCGCTGGAAAAAGCCTTTCTGCCGATCGTCGAGGACTACGACTTCATCTGCATCGACACGCCTCCGAGCCTCGGCCTGCTCACGATCAATGCGCTCACAGCGGCTGACAGGGTTATCGTCCCCGTGCAATGCGAGTATCTATCGATGCGTGGACTCATTCAGCTGCAGAACACGCTCGCGATGATTCGTGAGCACCTCAACGAGCGCGTTGAAATCGAGGGGATACTCCCGACGTTGGTGGACACGCGCACGATTCACGCCAAGGAGGCGATCGAGATCCTCGAAGAGAACTTCGGCGACCGCGTGTTCGCCTCGCGCATCCGCAAGACCGTGAGGTTTGCGGAGGCCCCGGTGAAGGGCATGTCGGTACTCAGGTATGAGCCTGATGGCGTGGCGGCCCAGTCCTATCGTCAGCTCGCCCAGGAGGTTCTGGCAAATGGCAAGCTCTAAACGCGCGAGCATGCGCGAGGGCCCGCTCGCCGCGCTGTTTCGCAAGACCGAGGGCCTGGAGGGCGAAGCGGACGACGCGCCGCCCGAGCCGAGCGAACGCCAGAGCTCTCAGCCGCACCCCTCCTTCGAGCGTCCCGCCGATCCTGCCGCCGCGGGGGCGCATGCACAGGAGGACGAAGTGCACATCCCGAGCCCCCAGGAGCGCCTACGTCACGCGTTTTCCTCGGAGATTCCGGCTTCTGCGACAGACCGCGCTCCCGCGCACCCGGTGATGGACGACTACTCGCGCGAGCACGAGCTCGCGCGCGGCCCCTCTGAACCAGGCCAGCCGGTGATCCGGGTGGTCGGAGTGGGCGGCGCCGGTGTCAATGCCGTCAATCGGATGGTGGAGGCCGAGGTCGAGGGAGTCGAGTTCGTGGCCATCAACACCGACGTGCAATCGCTCGAGTACTCCGCTGCCGACATCACGCTGCGCATCGGCGCCGAGCTCACACGCGGTCTTGGCTCGGGCTCGGATGCGGAGGTCGGCAGGGGTGCGGCGATGGAGGACTACGACCGCGTCAAGGCGCTGCTGAAGGGCTCGGACATGATCTTCATCACGGCGGGCGCGGGCGGAGGCACGGGCACCGGCGCCGCCCCTGTCATCGCGAGGATCTCGCGCGAAATCGGTGCGCTGACGGTCGCGATCGTCACCAAGCCGTTCGGCTTTGAGGGCTCGCGGCGCGCGTCGCAGGCCGACGAGGGCGTCGCCGCGCTGGCCGGCGAGGTCGACACGCTGATCGTCGTGCCCAACAACCGGCTGCTGTCGGTGCTCGACAAGCAGACGGCGATGGTCGAGGCCTTCCGCGTCGCCGACGACGTGCTGCGCCAGGGTGTGCAGGGCATCTCGGATCTCGTGACGCTCCCGGGACTGATCAACCTCGACTTCGCCGACGTGCGCACGATCATGAGCGAGGCCGGAAGCGCGCTGCTGGGGATCGGAATGGGCGTAGGCGAGAGTCGCGCGTCGCAGGCGGCGATACAGGCCATCTCCTCGCCGCTGCTCGAGACCTCGGTCGATGGAGCGCGCTCGATCCTCCTTTCGATAACGGGAGGGCGCGACCTCTCGCTGTGGGAGGTCAACGAGGCTGCAAAGACGGTCTCCGAGGCGGCCCACCCCGACGCGAACATCATCTTTGGTGCGATGGTCGACGAGAAGCTCGACGACCAGGTGTGGGTGACGGTCGTCGCCACCGGCTACGGCGACGAGGGTCGGCGCAAGAGCGTCAGCCGTCTGACCGAACCGGCGGGCGAGCCGCGAGTGCGGCGTGTGGCGTCAGGGCCGCGGCCGCCGGCGCAGCCGCGGCGGGGCGGGGGGCTTGCGGTGGATGAGTTAGACGTCCCTGAGTTCCTCCCGAATTTCTGAGCGCGTTCGACCGGCGCGTAGCTGCGTCCTCGGTCGCTCGCGTACGTCCGTACGCCACGCTCGCTGCGTCCTTGCTCTGCTTGGTCGAACGCACTCAGAGGGCGGGCGGCAGGGCCCTCGCATAGCTGCGTCCTCGGTCGCTCGCGTGCAAGCGGCGCGGGACGCTCCCTGACCTCGCGGGGGTCTACTATCGCTGCCCGGTGACAGGTGAAAAGGGAGTCGTCGCCGCCGGACATCCGCTGACCGCCGCGGCGGGGGCGACGGTCCTGCGCGAGGGCGGGAATGCGGTCGACGCTGCGATCGGGGCGATGCTCACGTCGTTTGTCGCCGAGCCGCTGCTCACCGGGCTTGGCGCCGGCGGGTACATGCTCGTCGCGGGCGCCGGGCGAGAGCCGACGCTGCTTGACTTCTTCGTGCAGGCGCCCGCGCGGCGCGACGACGGTGCCGCAGCCGAGCTGCAGGCGATCGACGTGTCGTTCGGCGATGCGATGCAGGTCTTCTTCATCGGGCCGGCGTCGTGCGGGGTCTACGGGACTCCCGCGGGGGTCTGTGCGGCGGCCGAGCGCTGGGGGACGCTTCCGCTTGCGGCGCTCGCCGAGCCGGCCGCGCAGCTTGCTCGGGAGGGCGTGGAGCTCAACCATGGCCAGGCCTACGTCGCCGAGATCCTCGCCGACCTGCTCACCTCGACGCCCGAGTGCGCCGCGCTGTGGGCGCCTGATGGGAGGGTGCTCGGCGAGGGCGAGACGTTGCGCGACCCTGAGCTCGCGGACGCGCTGGCGCGTCTGGGAGCGGAGGGCGCGGAGCCGTTCTACCGGGGTGACATCGCGGCCGCCGTCTGTCGCTGGCTGACCGAGCGCGGGGGCTCGCTCAGCGCGCGCGAGCTCGCTGCCTATGAGGTGATCGAGCGCCGGCCGCTGAGCGTGGGCTATCGCGATCGCGAGGTGATCACCAACCCGCCGCCGTCGGCCGGCGGCACGCTGCTGGCCTACTCGCTCGCGCTGCTGGCGCGCGGGCCTCAGCCGCCGCCCGTGAGCGAGGTGATCGCGGCGATGGAAGCAGCGCAGCGCGAGCGCACGCCGGAGTTCCTGGAGGGCCTCGGCGAGGAGGGCTTCCTCGAGCGCTTCCTCGCGTCGCGGCTCGGTTCCACGACGCACATCTCGGTGATGGACTCAGACGGGCTGGCGTGCTCGGTGACGTGCAGCAACGGCGAGGGCTCGGGCGTCGTCGTCCCGGGGACCGGGATTCACGTCAACAACGTGATGGGCGAGGAGGATCTGAACCCGCTGGGCTTTCACCGCCATCCGCCCGGGCGGCGGATGCCGAGCATGATGGCGCCGACGATCGTGCTGCGCGGATCGCAGGTCGAGCTCGTGCTCGGCAGCGCTGGCTCCAACCGCATACGCTCGGCGTTGCTGCAGACGATCGTCGGGGTCGTCGATCGCGGCCTGGGCGCCGAGGACGCCGTGCGCGCGCCGCGGGTGCACTTCGAGGACGGGATCGTCTACCACGAGCCGGGCATCGATGTCGACATGCTGCGCGCGCGCGACCCGCCGCGCGAGGTCGTCGCCTTCCATGACCTGAACCTCTTCTTCGGCGGCGTGCAGGCGGTGCTCAGCGCGGATGCGCGCCTGACCGGCGCCGGCGACCCGCGTCGCGGCGGGGTGGCGGTGCAGGCATGAGGACGCTGCTGGCGCTCGCGACGCTCGCCGGCGTGCTGGCCGGCTGCGGCGGGGCGTTCAAAGCGCCCGACCTGTTCATCGTTCAGCGCAGCGGCAGCATTCCGGGTGCGTCGCTCACGCTGGTCGTGAACGAAGAAGGCGGCGTGACGTGCAACGCCAGCGCGGCGCAGAAGCCGACGCGCAAGCTTTCAGACGCACAGCTGATCGAAGCGCGCGCCATCCAGGAAGAAATCAGCGAACAGGTGTCGGCTCACACAGCGCTCGCGCCGCGGCCCGGCTCGGTGCTCAGCTACACGCTGCGCGACGAAAGCGGCAGCGTGCGCTTCGCCGACAACTCCGCCGGCCAGCCGAAGGTGTTTCGCAAGCTCGCGCTGTTCGTCCTGCAGGTCGCCCAGAAGGTCTGCGGCCTGCCGATGTGAGCTCAGCGGCTCGCGGGCTCGAGTCGTCCAGTCGGCTTGGTCGCCGAGATCATGAGGTTGTAGAAGACGGCTGCGGGCAGGCGCGACTCCAGCAGGCGGTCGTCGACCTCCTGCAGGATGCGGTAGCCGCGAAAGGCGTACTGACGCCAGAGCCAGGGAACGTCGTCGGGGCGGGCGGTGGACTCGAGCGTGCGGTTGGTCCATCCGAACCAGTTGGCCAGCAGCTCCTCGCCGGTGATTCGCACAGCGTGCAGCCCGGCCTCGCTGGCCAGGCGTGTCAGCTCCGCCGGCGCGAAGGCGTGGACGTCGACGGTCGCTTCGAGCGTGGCCTCGTCTTCGGCGACGTCCTCGCCACGGGCGCGCGCACCGATCACGCGGCGCCACACCGGCGCCAGCGCGCCGCCGGCGCGCTTGGGCAGGCTCGCGAGGTGATCGCCGACGAGCGACGGCTCGCCGGCGAAGACGAGCGTGCCTCCGGGCGCGAGCACGCGCGCGAACTCGGCGAACGCGCGCGGGAGATCGGGAATGTGGTGCAGCACGGCGTGGCCGAGCACGAGATCGAAGCTGGCGTCGGCGAAGGGCAGGCGCTCGGCGTCGGCCGTCTCGGTGTGGACGACCAGGCCGAGCCGTCGCGCGTTGGCCTGCAGCGTGTCGAGCATGCCCGGCGAGATGTCGCTGCACGTAGCCTGCCCGACCATCCCCGCGGCGAGCATGTTCAGCGTGAAGTAGCCGGTTCCGGCGCCGATCTCCAGCGATCGCGCATAGCGCCCGGGCTCGCGGCCGAGCGCCTTGCGGAGCTTGGCCGTGACCTGCGCGCGGCCGAGCGCGCCGAAGTCGATCCCCCACTTGCTGTCGTAGTGCTCGGCCGCCACGTCGTGGTAGCGCGTGTTTACGTCGCGGATCTCTTCCGCGCTGAGTCGGGGTGACACGGGCGACCACCATATACTCGCCCGCCGTGACGGCGCCTTTGAACCACGCCTGCGCGGCGAGGGCGGGCCGGCCATGAGCGGCGCGCGCTACGAGCAGCGCGACCAGCCCGCGGGCGTGCCGCCGCTCGCGCTCACCGGCGAGCGCACGCTTCCAGACGTGCCTGAGGAGAACTACTGGTTTCGCCGCCACCTGGTCGTCTATGAATGGATCGCGGCGCAGGTCGGCGGGATGAGCGTGATCGACATGGCCTGCGGCGAGGGCTATGGCGCCGATGTGCTCGCGCGGCGCGCATCGGAGGTGGTCGGCGTCGACGCCAACCCCGAGGCTCACGAGCATGCGCGCCTGCGCTATGGCGCCTCGAACCTGCACTTCGCGCGCGCGCTCGTCGAAACCTTCGCCGAGCCCGCCGACTGCGTCGTGTTCCTGCAGACGATCGAGCACCTCGCCGAGCCCGCCACCGCGCTGGCGCACTTCCGCTCGCTGACCGATGGCGGACCGGTGTTCGTCTCGACCCCGAACGTGCTCACGCTCGCGCCGAAGGGCGCCGAGCGCTCCGGGAACCCGTGGCACGTGCACGAGTACCGGGCGAGCGAGTTCGGCGAGCTCTGCGGTGCAACGTTCGCGAGCGTCGAGCTGTTCGGCGTCTTCCATGCGCGCCGCCTGCGCGCGCACGAGCTGGCGCTGCGCGCCGGCTGGGACTCCGTTCATCGCAGCCTGCGGATCACGCGACCGTTCTATGACCGCTTCACGCCCGCGATCTCCGCGCGCGACTTCGCCCTGCGCAGCGAGCGCGAGTCCGATCTGGACCGGGCGCTGGACTTCGTGGCCGTCTGCCGCGCATGAGCGAGCGCGGCGGGGACCGCGGCGCGCTCGCGATCGTGCTCCACACGCACATGCCCTATGTCGAGGGCTTCGACACGTGGCCGTTCGGCGAGGAGTGGCTGTGGACCGCGATGATCGACTGCTACCTGCCGCTGCTGGAACTGCTGGACTCCGGCGCGCCGCTCACCGTCTCGCTCACGCCGGTTCTATGCGATCAGCTCCAGGGCGAGGGCGTGCGCGAGCGTTTTGAGCACTTCATCGAGCAGACGCGACGCGCGATCCACGAGCAGGACGTGGCCGGCCTGCGCGCCGCCGGCGAGGAGCAGCTTGCCGGCGAGCTCCAGCGCGCCTGGCGAGAGGACTACGAGCGCGCGCTGGAGCGCTTCGGCGAGCGCGACGGCGATCTCTGCGCAGCGCTCGCGCCGCACGCACAGTGGACCTCCTCGGCGACCCACGCGGTGCTCCCGCTGCTCGCCACCGACGCCGGAGCGCGGCTTCAGGTGCAGGCCGGCGTGCACGCCCACCGCCTGCGCTTCGACGCCAGCTGCTCCTGGAGCGGCGGCTTCTGGCTGCCCGAGTGCGCGCACGCGCGATGGCTCGAGCCGATCCTCGCGCGCGCCGGCGTGCGCAGCACGTGCGTCGAGCTGACCGCTCGCTTCGGCCTGGGCGCCGGCGAGCACCTTCGCCCGCTGTGGGGCGATGACGGGATCGTGCTCGTTCCGATCGACCGCGCGACGATGGCGCTCGTGTGGAGCGACGACGGCTATCCGGCCGCCGGCGCCTATCGCGACTACCACCACCACACGATCCATCACCACAAACCGTGGTCGAACGACGGTCGCGCGTATGACCACGAGCGTGCGCAGGCGCAGGCGCGCGAGCATGCGCGTGATTTCGTGGCGCGCACGATCGTGCGCCTGCGCGACGCCGGCGCCGGGCAGCCGGGCGGCGGGCTGGCCGTGTGCGCGCTGGACACCGAGCTGCTGGGGCACTGGTGGTATGAGGGCGTCGCCTGGCTGGCGGCCGTCGTGCAGGAGTGCGCGCGCCAGGGGCTGTCGCTGCTGCGACTGGACGACGCGCTGGCGCGATGTGATCCCGCGTCGCGTCAGCTCGGCGGCGAGCAGGAGGTGACGACGTGGGGCCAGGACGGCGATCTGTCGACATGGTCTGCGCCGGTCGTCGCCGACATGGCCTTCGCGTCGCGCGCGGCAGAGCTCGAGGTCATCGCGGCCGGCCGCACCGTCACGGCGACGGCGGCGCGTGAGCTGCTCGCGCTACAGGCCAGCGACTGGCCGTTCTCGTCTCGCGCGATCTCGCGACCGCATATGCCAGGGAGCGCTTTGCCGGTCATCGCCGTGCGCTTGAGCGTGCGCTGCAGGCGGGCGAGCGGGCCGACGGATCGGCCGAGCTGCGCAACATCGCCGCGCACGCCGACGCGGCGGCGCTCGGGGCCATGTGAGCGCTGAAAGCCGGCGTGCGCGTGTCAGGGCGCCCAGCGCATCGCTGAGGCGCCTCGCGCATGCGGATGACGCGCGCGGGCACGCCGCCGACGACGGCGTTGTCGGGCACGTCCTTCGTCACGACCGAGCTGGTCCCGACGATGCTGTTGTCGCCGACGCTCACGCCGCGCAGGACGCACGCGCCGTAGCCGATCCACACGTTGTGGCCGACGCGCACGTCGCGCTTGTAGATGCCCTGCAGGCGGATCGGGCGCTCGACCTCGACGACGCCGTGGTCGAAGTCGATCAGCATGACGCGGTCGGCGAGGATGCACTCGCGCCCGATCGAGACGTGCTGATAGGCCGAGATCGTGCACTCCTGGCCCATCACCGTCTTCGCGCCGATCTCACCTCGCCCTCGTGCACGCGGATCTTGCATGCCGTGCCCGATCCACGCCCAGCGCCCGATCGCGCAGCGTCGCGTCGCGGCCGATCTCGAGCTGGACGCCCGGGCAGATGAAGCAGATCCCGTCCGTCTGCAGGCGCCAGCGATAGCGCAGCTTCAGCAGCACGTAGCGCGCCAGCAGCCGCGCGTAGCGGCGGTTGAGCATGTTGTTGGCGCGCATGAAGCGCAGCAGCGCGAGCGGTCCGCCGTGCAGCGGCGCGGGCGCGCGGCGCAGCGGCGCCGTCGTGCCTCTCGGCGTGACAGCTCGCTCGGTTGCGCCAGCAGCGGCTCCATCGCCCGAGGAATCGTATGCCCTGCGTGAGCTGCGCCGCCGGAGTCGCGCGGCCCTGCGATGATTGCGCGCGATGACAGCGGATGCGACGCTCGCACAGCGCCTGCTCGACGGCGACCGTCGCGCGCTGGCGCGCGCGATCTCGCTGGTCGAGGACGACCGCCCCGAGGGCTGGGAGCTCGTGCGCGAGGTCTACCCGCACACCGGCAACGCGGCGGTGGTCGGCTTCACCGGGCCGCCCGGCGTCGGGCAAGTCGACGCTGATCGGCGCGCTGACGAAGGCTGCGGCGCGAGGCGGGCGAGGACCGTCGGCGTGCTCTCGATCGACCCCTCTTCGCCGTTCACGCAGGGGGCGCTGCTGGGCGATCGCATCCGCCTGACCGAGCACTTCCTCGACCAGGGCGTGTTCATCCGCTCGATGGCCAACCGCGGCGCGCTCGGCGGGCTGTCGGAGGCGGCGCTGCAGGCGGCGCTGCTGCTCGACGCGGCCGGTCGCGAGGACGTGTTCGTGGAGACGGTCGGCGTCGGCCAGGCGGAGATCGACATCATCGATCACGCCGACACGATCGTGCTCGTGCTGATGCCGGGCTCGGGCGACTCGATCCAGGCGCTGAAGGCGGGCGTGATGGAGATCCCGGACGTGATCGTCGATCAACAAGGCCGACCATCCCGCTCACCGACACGATGGTGCGCGAGATCCGCGGCGTGCTCTCGCTCGCCAACCTCGACCGCCGCCAGAGCGAGGTGCGCGAGAGCTGGCGGGTGCCGATCGTCAAGACCGAGGCCACGCAGCGGCGCCGGCGTGCGCGAGCTCGTGCAGCGCCTGGAGGAGCACCGCGCGCACATCCTCGCCGCGGGCGAGCTGGCAGGAGCGGCGACGCGCAACCTGCGCAGCGAGGTGCTCTCGATCGCGACGGCTCGCATGCGCCGGCGCCTGGAGGAGGAGCTGAGCGACGACGCCGCTTCAGGAGCTGCTCGACGAGGTCGTGCAGCGCCGCCTCGACCGGCCAGCGCCGCGACCGCGCTGCTGGGCGCTGAGGGCTCGTCGCTGTTCAACGGCGCATGCGCCGTGCGGGGCGGCATGCACGCCGGCATGCGGGCGGTGCATGCACCGCCCGCGAGGCGCACAGTGCGCCTCCGTGGCCGGCAACGCCGGCCTGTCACGGAGAGGAATCGCGACTAGGCGCCGAGCGCGCGCGCGATCACCATCTGCTGGATCTCGTCGGTGCCCTCGCCGATCGTGAGGATCTTCGCGTCGCGGTAGAAGCGGCAGACGGGGTACTCCTCGATGTAGCCGTAGCCGCCGTGGATCTGCACGGCCTCCTCAGCAGCAGCGCACCGCCAGGCGGCCGGTCTTCAGCTTCGCCTGCGCCGCGGTCAGCGTGAAGTTGCGCCCTGCGTCCTTCTCAAGCGCCGCCTTGTAGACGAGCAGCCGCGCGGCCTCGATCTCGGTCGACATGTCCGCGAGCTTGCACTGGATCGCCTGGAACTTCGAGATCGGCTTGCCGAACGCCCTGCGCTCCTTGGCGTATGCGAGCGCCTCGTCGAGCGCGCCCTGCGCGAGCCCGACGCCCATCGCCGCGACGCCGATGCGGCCGATGTCGAGGATGTGCAGGAACTGCTTGAAGCCGGCGCCGCGGGGGCCGAGCAGGTTCTCCTCGGGCACGCGGCATTCGCTGAAGGTGAGCGGTCGGGTGTCCGAGGCGTTCCAGCCCATCTTGCGATAGGGCTCGCCCTGCTCATAGCCGGGAGTGCCGTTGGCGACGATCAGGTTGGAGATCTCGCTGCTCGCCGCCGCTCTCGCCGGTGACGGCCGTGATGCACACGACGCCCGAGATGTCGGTGCCGGCGTTGGTGATGAACTGCTTGGCGCCGTCGATCACCCATTCGCCGTCCTGCAGGCGCGCGCGCGTGCGGGTGTTGCCGGCGTCCGAGCCGGCCTCGGGCTCGGTCAGGCCGAAGGCGCCGAGCCGCTCGCCGGAGCACAGTCGCGGCAGCCACTCGCGCTTCTGCTCCTCGGAGCCGAACAGGTAGATCGGCTGCGTTCCCAGCGAGGTGTGCGCGCACAGCGTGATCGCCACCGACGAGTCGACGCGCGTGAGCTCCTCGACGGCGAGCGCGTAGGCGAGCGTGTCGCCGCCGCCGCCGCCGTACTCCTCGCGGGAAGGGGATGCCCATCAGGCTGAGCTGCGCCGAGCTTGCGCGACGATCTCGTACGGGAAGGCCTTCGTGCGGTCGAGCTCCTCGGCCACCGGCGCGACCTCGCCCTCGGCGAACTCGCGCACGGTGCGCCGGATCAGCTCGTGCTCGGGGGAGAGGTCGAAGTCCACGCGCGCGTGCATTCTCACAGGTCGCCGCGCGTCTAGGATGGCGCCCGTGGCTCGTTCGCGCCGTGATCCTGCGACTTCCTGCGCGTGCGCGGGCGCACCTACGCTATGGCGGCGATCGGTCTCAGCTGGCCGACCTGCATCTGCCGGCGGGGCCGGTCCGCATCCGGTCATGGTGCTCGATCCACGGCGGCTCCTGGCACTCGCGCTACGGCAGGATCGTGATGCGCGCGCTCGCGCAGCGATCTGATGGCCGCGGCTGGGCGGCGTGGAACATCGAGTACCGGCGGCTCGGCAACGGCGGCGGTGGCCGGCCACGTTCGCCGACGTGCGCCGCGCGATCGATCACCTGGCGCAGATCGACGCGCCGCTCGACCTCAGCGCGCGTGAGCGATCGCCGGCCACTCCGCCGGCGGTCATCTCGCGCTGTGGGCCGCCGGGCGCGAGCAGCTGCCCGCCGGGGCGCCTGGAGCGCTGGGGGTCCCGCGCCGGTGGCGCTGCGAGCGGTCATCTCGCTGGCCGGCGTCTGCGACCTCGCCGGCGCCTACCGCCGTTGGCACGGCGGAGCGCGCGCGGGCGCTTCATGGGCGGCTCGCCCGAGCGAGCTGCCCGAGCGCTATGACGCTGGCCGATCCGATGGCGCGCCTCCCGCTGTCGATGCCGGCGCTGCTGGTCCACGGCGTGCACGACGACGACCGTCTCGGTCGAGCTCAGCCGCAACTACGCGAGCCGCCGCGCTCGCGGCCGGCGCCAGGTCGAGCTGGTCGAGATCGAGGGCGAGGCGGGGGCGGCCACCGAGCGTTCATCGATCCGCGCGGCGTCGGCTGGGTGGAGGTCATGCGAGCGCGTCGCGCCCCGGGCGGCCGCGAGGCCGCGCGCTGGCGCGCTCAGGCGCCGTAGGAGCGCGCGAGCTCCACGAGCAGGCGCACGCCGTAGCCCGACGCGCCCTTGGGCGCGTAGGCGCGCCCCAGGTCCCAGGCCGAGCCGGCGATGTCCAGGTGCGCCCAGGGCGTGTCGCCGACGAAGTTCGAGAGGAACGCCCCGCCGACGATCGTGCCGGCCTTGCGCGCTTCGGGCGCGTTGTCGAGGTCGCCGTAGGTGCCCTTGATGAGCTCGTCGTACTCCTCGTGCAGCGGCAGCCGCCAGACGATCTCGCCGGTGCTGCTCGCCGGCCGCGATGACTGCGCTGCGAGAGGTCGTCGTCGTTGCTCATCAGCCCGGCGTAGGTCGAGCCGAGCGCGACGATCACCGCACCGGTGAGCGTCGCGAGGTCGACGATCCGCTCGGCGCCCTGCTCGACCGCGTGCACGAGGCAGTCCGCCAGCACGAGCCGGCCCTCGGCGTCGGTGTTGTTGACCTCGATCGTCTTGCCGTTGGACGCGTGACGATGTCGCCCGGCTTGACCGCGCCGCCGCTCGGGAGGTTCTCGGTCGCGCCGACGACGCGCGACGAGCTCGACCGGCAGCTGCAGGCGCGCGATCGCGGCGACCGCCTGACCACCGCGGCGCCGCCGGACATGTCGAACTTCATCTCGGCCATTTTCGCGCCGGGCTTCAGCGAGATGCCGCCGCTGTCGAACGTCACCGCCTTGCCGACGAAGCCGAGCATCGGGGCGCCTCGCGCGCGCCGCCCGGCGGCCTCGTAGCGCAGCGTGATCAGCGCGGGCTCCTCTCGGAGCCCTGCGCGACGGCCGCGAATGCGCCCATGCCGCGCGCCTCGATCCCTCGCGTCCCTCGATCTCGACCGCTCAGCGCGTCGATCTCGCCGGCCAGCGCCCGCGCGTGCTCCGCGAGCGCGGTCGGCGTGAGGTCGTTGGCCGGGCGGTTCTGCAGGTCGCGCGCGCCGTTCACCGCCTCGGCGACGAGCGCCGCGTCGGCGACCGTCCTCTGCAGGCGCTCTCGCTCTGCGTTGCGCGCCGAGATGATCAGCGCCTCGAGGTGCTTGGGCGGTGAATCCCGCATCGTCCTCGCCGGTCGGAGACTTGTGCTCGTCGAAGCGGTAGTCGGCGAGCACCGTGCCCTCGACGAGCGCCGGCCAGCGATCCGCGCTCGTCGCGCGCGCGGCACCATGCCAGACAGAGCGTGCGCGTGGCGATGTCGAGCGCGCGCCCGTGCACGGCTGCCGCCGCCACGCGTGCGCGCTCGGGCGTGAGATCCGCGCGCGCGCCCAGGCCCACGAGCAGCCAGCGCGTCCCGTCCGCGTGGGTCAGCGCCAGCGACTTGGCGACCGCCGCGCCTCGCCGACTCGCAGCAGCTCGCGCAGCTCCTCGGGCGTGCCCTCCGGCAGCTCCTCGCCCTCGAACACGCCCACGGCGATCGTGTCGGCATCGGTGCTCGCGGCGGGCTGCGTCGTGGCGGAGACCTGCATCGGCCGCGCACGATAGCCGCCCGGCGCACGGCGCGTTCTCACGTGCGCGTCATCCCGGCGAGCTCGCGACGGCGCCGGCGCCGGTCGGCTGTGCACGTCCGCGCGGCACCCGCACCGGGGACGCGATCCGTCTACTACATGCCGACTGCCCCGTCTGATTCAGCCATCGACCGACAGGAGAGCCACGTTCCGATGCCAAAGACAGTGATTCTCGGCACCGCGCGCACCCCGATCGGCAAGATGGGCGGCGGACTGTCCACGCTGGACGCGACCGCGCTCGGCGGGCTGGCGATCGAGGCGGCGCTCGAGCGCGCCGGCGTCGAGGCTGAGCAGGTCGGACCACGTGGTCATGGGCCAGGTGCTGCAGGCCGGCCAGGGTCAGATCCCCTCGCGTCAGGCGCAGATCAAGGCCGGGATCCCCAAGGAGGTCTCGTCGGAGACGATCAACAAGGTCTGCGCATCGGGCCTGCGCGCCTCGGTGATCATCGATCAGGCGATCCGCGCCGGCGACATGCAGGTCGGTGTCGGCGGCGGCATGGAGTCGATGTCCCAGGCGCCCTACCTGCTCCCCGGAGCGCGCTTTGGCTTTCGCATGGGCGACGTGAAGGCGCTTGACTCGATGGTGCATGACGGTCTCACGAACCCCTTCTCGGGCAAGCAGATGTTCGTCGAGGCGACCGAGGTCGGCGAGGAGCTCGAGATGACGCGCGCGGACCTCGATCGCTGGGCGCTGCGCTCGCACGAGCTCGCGTTGAAGGCCACGGACGAGGGACGGCTCCCCGAAGAGATCGTCCCGGTCACCGTCAAGGGGCGCAAGGGCGACACGGTCGTCGAGATCGACGAAGGTCCGCGCCGCGACACCTCGCTGGAGAAGCTCGCCGCGCTGCCGGGGCTCGTGGGCAAGGAGGGCTCGCACACCGCCGGCAACTCGCCCGGTGTCAACGACGGGGCCGGCGCGCTCGTGCTCTCCTCGGATGAGTGGGCGACGGCCAACGGCAAGGAGGCGCTCGCCGAGATCGTCGCGCACGCCCAGAGCGCCAACGACTTCGCATACCTCGCCACGACGCCCGCGAGCGCGGCCAAGAAGGCGCTCGACAAGGCCGGCCTGCAGCCCGGCGACATCGATCTCTGGGAGATCAACGAGGCCTTCGCGTCGGTGACGCTGAACTCGATCCGCTCGCTGGGCATCGACGAGGATCGCGTCAACGTCAACGGCGGCGCGGTCGCGCTCGGGCATCCGATCGGCGCCTCCGGCGCACGCATACTCGGCAGCCTCGTGCTCGAGCTGCGCAGGCGCGGCGGCGGCCTTGGTTGCGTCGCGATCTGCTCTGGCGGCGGCCAGGGCGACGCGATGATAGTCAAGGTCTAGACGATCGAGTCCCCAGAGCAGGGCACATGACCGTGGACTCAGTCATCCAGTGAACGAGGGCGGCAACGAGGGCGGCAACGGCCATCGGTCGACGCGGCCGGCCGCGTTCTTTGACCTCGATAAGACGTTGATGGCCGGCTCGTCCGGCGTGTTCTTCGCGCGCGCCGCCTACGAGACGGGGATGATCTCGCGACGGCGCCTGGCGCGCGACCTGTACGAGAACCTCCGCTTCCGCCTGCGCGGGTCCACCGACGACCGCGCCGATGACGTGCGGCGGCGGGTCGGCGAGATGATCGCGGGGGTGCCCGTCCGCGACCTTCAGCGGCTCTCGCCGCGGGTGCTCGAGGGCGTCCTCCCGCGCCTCTATCCGCAGATGCTCGAGCGCGCCTACGCCCACCAGGACGCCGGCGTGCCGGTGTACATCCTGACCGCCGCCTCCCAGGAGATGGCCGACCTGCTGGCGCACGTGCTCTATTTCGACGGCGGCCTGGGCACGCGCTCTGAGATCGTCGACGGCCACTACACCGGGCGCCCGGCCGGTCCGTTCAACTATCGCGAGGGCAAGGTGCTCTCGATGCGCGAGGTCGCCGCGCGCGACGACATCGATCTGTCGTCCTCCTACGCCTACTCGGACTCGGAGTCCGACCTGCCGATGCTCCGCGCCGTGCGCCACGCGGTGGTCGTCAATCCGGACGCGGACCTTCGCCGCATCGCGATGCAGGAAGGCTGGGAGGTCCTGACGCTGGATCGCCTCGGACGCAGGCTCAAGGCGATCGCCGCGCTGACCGCCGCGGCCGCGCTCGGCGGGCTGGTCCGACTGGCTCGTGATCGCGCGGGCCTGCGCGTCGGGCGGTCCTCGACGCGTTCGCAGGCGTAACCTGCCAGCCGATGTCCGACTCTCAGACAGCCGGCAAGATACGCGTGGTCGTCGCCAAGCCCGGCCTCGACGGGCATGATCGCGGCGCGAAGATCATCGCCCGTGCGCTGCGCGACGCCGGCATGGAGGTCATCTACACCGGCCTGCACCAGACCCCGGAGCAGATCGTCGAGACCGTCATCCAGGAGGACGCCGACGCCGTCGGCCTGTCGATCCTCTCCGGCGCGCACATGACGCTCGTCCCGCGCATCGTGGCGCTGCTGCACGAGCAGGACGTCGATGACGTCGTGGTCACCGTCGGCGGCACGATCCCGGCCGAGGATATCCCCGAGCTGAAGGAGCTCGGCGTCGCCGAGGTGTTCACGCCCGGCGCGCCCACCCAGGCGATCGTTGACTTCATCCGCAACGCGACCGCCACCCGTCACTGATCTGCGCGCACGCGCGATCAAAGATTGATTGACGCGTCAGTCAACCGGACAAACAGATACGATCGTCCTCAACAGAACCCCCGAAGGAGTTGCCCTGAAATGAAGATATGCGTCCTGGTGAAGGAGGTTCCGGACGCCGCCGTCGAAAAGAAGATCGACCCCTCGACGGGGCGTATGGACCGCAGCGGGGAGAAGAACCTCAACCCCTACGACACGCACGCCATCGAGGCGGCCATGCAGATCAAAGAGGGCGGCGCAACCCCCGTCGAGGAGATCGTCGCCGTGACGATGGGCCCCGACAGCGCACATGCGCGCGCTGCACAAGGCGGTCTCGCTCGGTGCGGATCGCTCGGTGCACCTCAGCGACCCGGCGGTCGCCGGCTCAGACGTGGCGGCGACCGGCTACGCGCTCGCCAAGACGCTGCAGCGCGAGAGCCCCGACCTCGTCCTGCTCGGCCAGCAGTCAGATGACGGCGAGTGCTACACGATCGGCGCGGTCGTCGCCGAGCATCTCGGCATGCCCTCGCTCACGCAGGTCATCAAGATGGACGTCGAGGGCGACGCGCTTCGCTGCGAGCGTCAGGCCGAGTACGGCTACGACACCGTGCAGATCAAGCTGCCGGCTGTGATCTCCGTCGGCGACGCGATCAACGAGCCGCGCTACCCCTCGCTGAAGGCGATCATGGGCGCCAAGAAGAAGCCGCTGGACGCCGTCAGCGCGGCGGACGTCGAGCATCGACGCGAGCATGGTCGGCGGCGACAACTCAGCCGCTCAGTGGGTCGCCGCAAAACCGCCGCCGGCCAAGGCCGCGGGCGAGATCATCGAGGACGAGGACACCGACGAGACGGTCGAGAAGATCGTCGCCTGGCTCGACGAGCGCAAGCTCATCTAGTCCGTGGATGAGCGAAAAGGAACTGAACTGACATGGCAAACATCCTTGTATACGCGCTGCACTACGACGGCGCGATCAACAAGAACTCGCTCGGCGCGGTCTCCGAGGGCGCCAAGCTCGCGGCCGAGCTCGGCGGCGAGGCCCACGCGATCCTGCTCGGCGAGGGCGTCCCGAACGAGCTGGCCGCCTCGCTCGGCAAATACGGCGCCAAGAAGGTGCTCGTGGCGGAGGGGCCCGAGGGTCTCGCGCAGCCGCTGGTCGACGCGATGGCGGCGGCGATCTCCGCTGGCGGCTACTCCTACGCGCTGTTCGGCGGCGGTCTGCTCGGCTTTGAGATCGGCGCCGGCCTCGCCGCGCGCCTGGACGCCGGCGTGGTGATGGAGGTCACCGACGTGCGCGCCGAGGGCGGCGAGCTGATCGCGGAGCGCCCGATCCTCGGCGACTCGGCGATCTCCGAAATCAAATACCGCTCCGACGTCGGGATCATCATCGGTCGTCTGAACGCGTTCGAGGCCAACGACTCCGGCGGCGCCGACGCGCCCGTCGAGCAGCTCAGCTTCGAGCTCAGCCCGCACGCCTCGCAGGCGACGATGGTCACGCGCGGCGAACAGCGCGGCGCCGACGTCGACATCGAGGGCGCCGACATCCTCGTCGCCGGCGGCCGCGGCCTGGGCAAGGCCGAGGGCTTCCAGCTGGCGGAGGACCTTGCGAGCGCCTTCGGCGGCAACAGCGCGGTGGCCGCGACCCGCGCGGTGGTCGACGCCGGGTGGTACCCGTATGCGGCGCAGATCGGTCAGACGGGCAAGACGGTCGCGCCGAAGCTGTACCTCGCCGCCGGCATCTCCGGTGCGATCCAGCACAAGGTGGGTATGCAGTCCTCGGAGAACATCGTCGCGATCAACAAGGACTCAAACGCGCCGATCTTCGAATTCTCCGACCTCGGGATCATCGGCGACCTGAACAAGATCCTGCCCAAGCTCACCGAGGCCGTGAAGGCGAAGAAGGCCAGCTGAGCGTGAGCGATGGCGCGCTCACAACGGCTCGAGCAACGGCAAGGTCGCCCCGGCGGCAGTATCCCGCCGCCGGTCGACCCCCAGAAGGAGTTCGTCAAGCGCGGCCTCGACGACGAGGACGAGCTGATCGAGGTCGGCGTCGCGATCGTCGGAGGCGGCACGGCGGGCCTGGCCTGCGCCAATCGGCTGCTGCAGCTGCTCGGTGATGACCCCGAGACGATGGAGCGCCTGGGTGAAGTTCCGGTCGCGGTCATCGAGAAGGCCAAGACCTGCGGTGGACACAACCTGTCGGGTGCGGTCATGCGCCCGGCGCCGCTGCAAGAGCTGTTCCCGGAGATGACCCGCGAGCAGTGGCGCGAGGAGGGCTTCGCCTTTGGCGAGGTGACGAAGGAGGCGGTCTACCTCACGCCGACGGCCAAGCTCTCGCTGCGCATCCCGCCGCCGCCGCCGTTCAAGAACCACGGCAACGAGGTCGTCTCGGTCTCGGCGCTCGCCCGCTACCAGCAGCGCCTGGCCGAGGAGGCCGGCGCCTACATCCTCACCGAGACCTCGGCCACCCAGCTGATCGTCGAGGACGGTCGTGTCGTCGGCGTGCGCTCGGGCGACAAGGGGCGCGGCAAGGACGGCGAGCCGCTCGGCAACTTCGAGCCCGGCACCGACATCAAGGCGCAGGCCACGGTGCTCGCCGAGGGCTGCTGGGGCCACCTGACGGGCGCGGCGATCCGCGAGTTCGACCTCGCCGAGGACCGCGAGCCGCAGGTCTGGGAGCTTGGCGTCAAGGAGGTCTGGAAGGTCCCCAAGCCGCTCGACCGCCTGATCCACACGATGGGCCCCTGGCCGCTGAAGATCTCGACCAAGTACGGCCAGATCGGCGGCACGTGGATCTACCCGATGAAGGACGAGAAGACCGGCGAGGATCTCGTCTCGATCGGCTTCGTCGTCGAGCTCGAGTACGCCGACGCGACGACCTCCGCGCATGACCTGCTGCAGACGTTCAAGACCCACCCGCTCGTCCAACGGATCCTCGAGGGCGGCGAGCGCGTCGCGTGGGGCGCCAAGGCGCTCCCCGGCGGCGGCTACTGGTCGATGCCCAAGCTCTCGATGCCCGGCGCCGTGCTCGTCGGCGACTCCGGCGGCATGGTTGACACGATGGCGCTGAAGGGCGTGCACCACTGCATCAAGTCGGGCATGCTCGCGGCCGAGTCGATCTACGCGGCGCTCAAGCGCGGCCAGCCATGACTTCTCCGACTACGAGCAGGCGATCGAGCGGTCCTCGGTGCGGCAGCGAGCTGTGGGAGGTGCGAAACGCCGCCAGCCGCTTCAGAAGGGCCTGCTCGCTCGGCGGGCCGCTCAGCGGCATCCAGCAGATCCAGCAAAGGCAGCTTCCCGGGCGCGCGCGGACCGGCACCGCAACGACGACGAAGCCGATGTTCGTCGGCGACACCAAGGACGGCTATCCCAAGCCGGACGGGAAATACACCTTCGACAAGCTCTCCTCGGTCTTCATCACGGGCAACGCCACGCGCGACGACGCGCCGAACCACATTCGCGTGCAGAAACACGTGCCGCGCGAGGTCGCCGAGACCTGGCGCTGGATGTGCCCGGCCGGCGTGTACGAGATCCCCGAGGACGCGCCCGAGCACGGCGACGTCGACGTGATCGTCAACTACACCAACTGCGTCCAGTGCGGCGCGATCACCGCCAAGGGCGGCCGGCTGACGGCGCCCGAGGGCGGCGACGGCCCGCTCTACCAGATCACCTGAGGGCGGGAGCGTCAAAGCCTGCCAGAGCTGCGCATCCGGGAGTCCTGCGAAACCTCCGTCGGTGCAGGGTGTTAGCAGTGTGATGACGAGTTTCCGGCGCTCTGCCCTCCCCCTGTTCAGCGTGTGCGCGCTGGTGTCGCTTTCGCTCGCGAGCACGTCGTCGGCGCGCAGCGTCGTCGTGTTCGAAGGCGCCCAGGACGTTCAGCAGACCGTGCCGGGCACGGGCGCCGCGGTTGCCAGCGCGACGCTCACGCAGTGCGTCACCGCGGGCACTGAAAGTGAACGCTCGCTGACGTTCGCCGGGCAGATGACGCTCATACCGGGGAGCTCGCGCATGCAGATGCGCACCTATCTGGTGCAGCGACGCTCCAGCGACGCGCAGTTTCACATGATCTCTGCGCCCGGCCTGGGCTCCTGGGTCGAAGCCCAGCAGGGCGTGAAGACCTACAAGGACCTGCGACAGGTCACCAACCTCGCGGCGCCGGCCGTCTATCGCGCGGTGCTGAACTTCCGCTGGCTGAACGCCCACGGCCACGTGATCAGGCGCATGCAGCTCAATACGCCCAGGTGCGTTCAGCCCGCCGCGCCGGCGGCGTCGTCTGGGCCGAGCTCACCCGGCGACGGCGCTTCCTCGCCCGCCGGAAGCTAGCGCTCGCTAGAATCATCCTCGTATGAAGGCGAAGATCCACCCCAACTACGTTCAGGCACACGTGCGCTGCACCTGCGGGAACGAGTTCCTGACCCGCTCCACCCAGGAGGAGCTGCACGTCGAGGTCTGCTCGCAGTGCCACCCCTTCTACACCGGCCGCCAGAAGCTGCTGGACACCGGGGGACGCGTCGAGCGCTTCCAGCGCCGCGTCGCCAAGGGCCGTCTGCACTCAGCGCAGGCTCGCTCCGCGCAGTAGGCCGATGTCCGCGCCTCTCGCCGGCGGCTCGTCCGCGAGCCCGGTCGAGCAGGAGATCGCGCCCGCGCGCAACGGCGGCTCAGCAGCACACGGGCCGGCGCTCGTCGAGCGCGACCTGCAGCCCACCGGGGCGCCGCCGAACGGCGAGCTGACCGCCCAGCGCGACGCGCCCGTCGGCGGCCAGGCGGTGCTCGAGGGCGTGATGATGCGCGGCGATCTCCCACTGGGCGGTCGCGGTGCGCAAGCCGACGCTCGAGCAGCTGCGGAGGAGGACTACTCGCCCGGCGAGGAGGCGGCGCTCGGCGAGATCGAGGTCAGCACGTTCCCGCTGAAATCGGCGCTGCAGCGCCACCGCTGGCTGCGCCTGCCGATCATCCGCGGCGTCGTCGCGCTCGGCGGCTCGCTGGCGATCGGCTTCCGCGCGCTCGAGATCTCCGCCAACGCGCAGCTGCCCGTGGAAGCGCCGGCGCCCGGCGCGCTGGAGGCCGAGGACGGCGGCGACGAGCAGGAGCCCGAGGAGATCCCGGCGGCGGTCTGGGCGGGCACGATCGTCGTCGCGCTCGTGCTCGCGATCGGGCTGTTCTTCGTCATCCCGGTCGGCGCTCACGAGCCTGGTCAAGCACCAGCTGGGCTCGCCGGTGCTCTTCTGGGTGGTCGAGGGCCTGTGCGCACGGCATCTTCCTCGGCTACCTGCTGCTGCTCTCGCGCCTGCATCACCTGCGGCGGGTCTTCGAGTACCACGGCGCCGAGCACAAGACGATCTCCTGCTTCGAGGCGGGGCTGACGCTGACGCCGGCCAACGCGCAGCGCTTCTCGCGGCTGCACCCGCGCTGCGGCACGAGCTTCCTGCTCGTCGTGATGATCGTCGCGATCTTCGTGTTCGCGCCGATCGGCCTGCCCGCCTGGTACTGGCTGCTGGCGACGCGCATCCTCGGGGTGCCGCTGATCGCCGGCATCTCCTTCGAGCTGATCAAGTTCGCCGGACGCAACCGCAGCCGGCGCTGGGTGCGCGCGCTCATGTGGCCGGGGCTGAAGCTCCAGCTGCTGACCACGCGCGAGCCCGATCTCGACCAGCTCGCGGTCGCGATCGCCGCGCTGCAGGCGGTGCTCGAGCTGCGAGACGCCCGGCGAGCTGTCCGCCGCTGACCTGGTCGGCGTCGAGGTCGTCGCCTAGCGCTGCGCGCGGCCCTCGCGCGCGCGGCCGTGGCGACCGCCTAGACTCCGCTCTCGATGATCGAACCCCTCGTCGCGCAGATCGAGACGCGCTTTGCCGAGCTCGGCGAGCAGATGACCGACCCCGATGTGATCGGCGACCGCGAGCGCTATGCCGAGGTCGGGCGCGCCTATCGCCAGCTCGAGCCCGCCGCACAGGCTCGCGACCGCAGTGGCGCCGCGCGCAGGATGACGCGGCCGGCGCCGAAGAGATGCTCTCGGAGGATGGCGAGGATCCCGAGCTGCGCGAGATGCTCGACCGCGTCGCGCGCGAGCGAATCGAGGAGCTCGAGGAGGAGATCCGCCTGGCGATGATCGAGCGCGACCCCAACGACGACAAGAACGTGATCGTCGAGATCCAGGGCGGCGCCGGCGGCGAGGAGGCCGGGCTGTGGGCGGGCGACCTGTACCGGATGCTGAGCAAGTACGCCGAGCAGCTCGGCTTCGCGACGGAGCCGATGGACATCGGCGAGGGCAAGTACACGTTCGCGATCAAGGGCGATGGCGCCTACTCGGTGTTCAAGTTCGAGGGCGGCACGCATCGCGTGCAGCGCGTGCCCCAGACCGAGTCCCAGGGGCGCATCCACACCTCGACGGCGACGGTCGCCGTGCTGCCCGAGGCCGAGGACGTCGACGTGCACGTCGACCCCGGCGACCTGCAGATCGACGTCTACCGCTCCTCGGGGCCCGGCGGGCAGTCGGTCAACACGACCGACTCGGCCGTGCGCATCACGCACAGGCCGTCCGGCATCGTCGTGTCGATGCAGGACGAGAAGTCCCAGCTGCAGAACCGCGAGAAGGCGATGCGCGTGCTGCGCGCACGCCTGTATGAGCGCGCGCTGGCCGAGCAGCAGGCCGAGCTCGCTGCCGACCGCCGCTCGCAGGTCGGGACCGGCGATCGCGCCGAGAAGATCCGCACCTACAACTACGGCGAGCGCAGGGTCACCGACCACCGGGTCAAGCTGACCGTGCATAACCTCGATCAGGTCCTCGAAGGCCAGCTCGAGGAGCTCAGCGCGGCGCTCGCGGCGGACGAGCGGCGCAGGCGACTGGCGCAGGCGGCCCAGTGAGCGTGGCGCGTGCGCAAGCTTCCGGGTCCTGACGCCGGCACGCCGGTTCGCGAGGCGCTCGACGGCGCGGTCACGGCGATCGGCGCGGCCGGCTGTGAAACGCCGACGCTCGATGCCGAAGTGCTGCTGGCACACGCGCTGGGGGTCAGCCGCGAGCGGCTGCTCGTCGACCGCGACGAGCTGACCGTGGCGGGTTCCGCGGTGCGCGCCTTTCAGGACGCCGTGCGCCGTCGCGCGGTCGAGCGCGAGCCCGTCGCCTACATCGTCGGCTGTCGCGGCTTTCGCGCGCTGCGAGCTGAGCGTGGACCGCCGCGCGCTCGTGCCGCGCCCGGAGACCGAGCTGCTCGTCGAGATCGCCGCGCGCGAGCTTGCGGCGAGGCGCGCGCGTGCTCGACCTCGGCACCGGCAGCGGCGCGGTCGCGCTCGCGCTCGCCGACGAGCGACCCGACCTCGACATCGCCGCCAGCGACGTCAGCGAGCAGGCGCTGGCGCTGGCGCGCGCCAACGGGCAGCGGCTGGGGCTGACGGTGCGCTGGCTGGCCGCCGACCTGCTCACGGGCGTCGAGGACGAGTTCGACGCGCTCCTCAGCAACCCGCCGTACGTGGCCGAGGGCGACCGCGCCGCGCTGGCGCCGGAGATCATTCGTCACGAGCCCGCCCAGGCGCTCTTCGCCGGCGCCGACGGCCTGGTGACGATCCGCGGCGCTGCTCGCACAGGTGGCCGAGCGCGCGCGAATCGGGCTCATCGCGCTGGAGGTCGGCGCCGGGCAGGCCGGCGCGGTCATGGAGCTGATGCGCGATGCCGGCTTCCCGACCGTCTGGAGCGAGCGCGATCTCGCGGGAATCGAGCGCGTGGTGGCCGGCCGGCGCGCGCGCGACGGGCGGGTAGCGTGAGCGCGTGCGGGCTCGGCGGCGCCGACGCGGCGCGTCTGGAGGCGTGCCTGTCGCGCGGCGGTGTTGCGCTGCTGCCCAGCCGACACGGTCTATGGGATCGCCTGCGACGCGGAGAGCGAGCTCGGCGCGCGGCGCGCTGTATGAGCTCAAGGGCCGCCCGGCCGATCGCCCGGCGGCGGTCATGTTCCTCTCGCTGGCCGCGGCGCTCGCGGCGCTGCCCGAGCTGGCGCCGGGCGAGCGCGCAGCCGTGCGCGCGCTGCTGCCGGGCGCGCTCACGCTGCTGCTGCCCAATCGCAGGCGTCGTTTCCCGATCGCCTGCGGCCCGGATCCCGACACGCTGGGCCTGCGCGTGCCTCGGCTGACGGCGCCGCTGGCGGCGCTCGGCGTCGCTGGACCGCGCGGTGCTTCAGTCGAGCGCCAACCTCTCCGGCCAGCCCGAGGCCCGGCGACTGACCGACGTGGCGCGCGCGCTGCGCGATGGGGCCGACATGGAGCTTGACGCGGGCGAGCTGCCCGGCGTCGCCTCGACGGTCGTCGACCTGCGCGACTACGAGCGTGTCGGCGCCTGGAGCGTGCTTCGCGCCGGCGCCGTGTCGGGCGGGGTTGTCGCGGAGGTGCTCGGCGGCCTGGCGGGCGGGGTCTGACGCTCCGCCGTCGCGGCTTTGCGACGGTCGCGCTCGTGCTAGTCTCAAGCTGCTGCCGCGACTGGCGCTGTGAGGTGGAAGAGACCACCGGGGAGCGGCTAGCGAAGTCGCCGCGCGCCTGGGCATATCAGCCGCCGTCCCCTGCCTAAGGAGAGCGCCGTGTCCGAGCCGAGCCCCGACTATTTCGACCGTCCGCTGGAGGAGGTCGACCCCGAGGTCGCCGAGGCGCTGCGCGGGGAGCTCGAGCGCCAGCAGGGCACGCTGGAGATGATCGCCTCGGAGAACTTCGTGCCGCGCGCGGTTCTCGAATGCCAGGGCTCGGTGCTCACGAACAAGTACGCCGAGGGCTATCCGGGTCGCCGCTACTACGGCGGCTGCGAGTGGGTCGACGTCTCCGAGCAGCTCGCGATCGACCGTGCCAAGGCGCTGTTCGGGGCAGAGCACGCAAATGTCCAGCCGCACTCCGGCGCGCAGGCCAACACTGCCGCCTACCACGCGCTGCTGGCGCCGGGAGACACGATCATGGGCCTGTCGCTGGCACACGGCGGGCACCTCACGCACGGGATGAAGATCAACGTGTCGGGGAAGCTGTATGACATCGCCGCCTACGAGGTCGATCGCGACAGCAGCCGCATCGACATGGACGAGGTCGCGCGCCTCGCGCGCGAGCGCCGGCCGAAGCTTCTGCTTGCGGGCTGGTCTGCCTATCCGCGCCAGCTCGACCTCGCGCGCTTTCGCGAGATCGCCGACGAGGTGGGCGCGCTGCTGATGGTCGACATGGCGCATTTCGCGGGGCTGGTTGCCGCCGGCCTGCATCCCAACCCGGTCGACGCTCGGCGCAGACGTGGTCACGACGACGACCCACAAGACGCTCGGCGGGCCGCGCGCCGGGATCATCCTCTGCAAGGAGCAGTACGCCAAGCAGATCGACTCCGCGGTCTTCCCCGGTCAGCAGGGTGGTCCGCTGGAGCACGTGATCGCCGGCAAGGCCGTGGCGCTGAGGATCGCCAAAAGCGAGCTGTTCCGCGAGCGCCAGGAGCGCACCGTCGCGGGCGCCAGGGCGCTTGCCGAGCAGCTGCTGTCCGCCGAGGGACAGAGCGCTGGGCTGAACGTGCTGACCGACGGCACCGACGTGCACCTGGTGCTCGTCGACCTGCGCGATCTGCGTCCCGAGCTGAGCGGTCGCGAGGCCGAGGATCGCCTGCACGAGATCGGCATAACCGTCAACCGCAACGCTGTTCCGTTTGACCCGCGCCCGCCGATGCAGGCCTCCGGCCTGCGCATCGGGACGCCGGCGCTGGCCACGCGGGGACTGCAGCAGGAGGACTTCGTCGAGGTCGGTCAGCTCATCGCGCAGACGCTGCTCGCCGACGATTTCCCCGCCGCCGCCCCGGCGCTCGCCGAGCGCGTGCAGGGCATCGTCGCGCGCTACCCGCTCTACGAGGGCCTCGTCAGCGGCGCGCCGGCGTAGATAAAGACGGGGCGGGCGTGCCCGCTGCGTATGACCCCGTTGCCTGCGATGCTGTGCGAGGTCCATGCGTCAACCGACAGAGCTCGACGCGCTCTATGCCTTTCTCGTAGCCGCGGCCGTGACCGCGCTGCTCACGCCGGTCACGATGCGCTTCGCGCGCGCGGTCGGAGCGATCGACGAGCCGCGCGAGCGCGGCCTGTCTGAACGGCCCACGCCGCTGCTGGGCGGCCTGGCGATCTTCGGCGGCGTGCTCGTCGCCGCGCTGATCTGGCTGCCGCGCGGCTACGGGAGCGCCGATCGGCTGTGGGAGGGCGTGCTCGCTCGCCGCCGCGCTGATCACGCTCGTGGGGGCGCTCGACGATCGCTTCGACCTCCCTCCGGCGGTGAAGCTCCTCGGCCAGGTGCTGGCCGCTGTGATCGTCGTGCACTACGGCGTGACCGTGAAGGCCATCACGCTGCCGTTCGTGGGCAAACTGGACTTCCCCAACGCGGGGATCACGAACGCGGGTCCGGTGCTCACGGTGGTCGGCCTCGTCGCGCTG
The DNA here is from genome assembly GCA_963749385.1 of uncultured Solirubrobacterales bacterium. GTDB lineage: Bacteria > Actinomycetota > Thermoleophilia > Solirubrobacterales > Solirubrobacteraceae > Palsa-744. The sequence continues at coordinate 903,761 of CAVVMI010000007.1, read as the reverse complement.
ATGAACGTCGTCAACTTCTCCGACGGCGTCGACGGGCTCGCCGCCGGGGTCTGCGCGATCATCGCCGCCGCGCTCGCGGTCATCGCGTTTGACCTCAACCGAGCTCAGCCGGGCGTGCTCGCAGCGCTCACGGCCGGCGCCGCGCTCGGCTTCCTGATCTACAACTTCCCGCCCGCGCTGAGCTTCATGGGCGACTGCGGCGCGAACCTGCTCGGGCTGCTGATGGGCGTGATCACCGTCGAGGCGGCCGTGAAGACCGCCGCTGTCGTGTCGTTCGTGCTTCCGCTGATCTTGCTCGCGGTCCCGTTTATGGACACCACGTTCGTCGTGCTCAAGCGCGTGAAGTACCGGCGCCCGATCTATGCCTCCGACAGCGAGCACTTCCACCATCGCATGGCGCGGATCGGCTTCTCCAGCAGGCGCACGATCGCCTACCTGTACGCCTGGACGCTGCTGCTCGCCGGCCTGGCACTGGCGCTGCGCTTCATCCCCTACAGCGACCACAAAGGCCACCTGAACGCGGGCTGGACGCTCGTCATGATCGCGCTCGCGCTGCTCGTGATCGCGGCCAGCATCTACCTCGTCTACGTGCTCGAGATCCTCAAGTTCAGGCGCCTGGACGCGGTCCGGCTGCGGCGCCTGCGACCCGAGGCCTCCTCGGCCGAGATCGAACAGGGCGTGGCCGAAGACTTCGAGACGGGCGAGTTCCAGGTCGTCTCGCCCGGCGCGCCGTCAGCGAATGACCAGGACCTGGCGGATGGCCGCGTGGTGCGTGGACGGGCTGAGCAGCCCGTCGGCGAGGGGAAGGTGGATCAGCACGGCATACGCGCAGAAGACGAGCGTGGCGCCGCGCAGACGCCGATCGCCGCTGACCGCCGCTAGCGGGAGCGCCCAGATCGCATACCAGGGCAGCAGCCAGGCCGTGGAGACGAGCAGGGCGAGCGTCGTCCAGCCCGCGGCCACGCGCCAGTCGTGACCCCTGGCCGTGAGCCACAACGCCACAACGAGCACGACGGCGAAGCCGGCGACGAACAGGTGCCGCCACCAGCCCGGCGTGCCCGCGAGCCCGAACAGGCGCGCCGTCTCGGCGGGGATGCTGTGGACCGCGACGAGCTGCTGCTGCTCGCCCACGGCGTCCAGGAAGCCGAGCGCATGCACGCCGAACCCGGCGACGCCGATCGCGGCCACGATCACCAGCCCGAGCCCTGCCGTGACGGCCGTCCGTGCCCGCTGGCGCCACGTCGCCGGCGCCAGCACGAGAAACGGCAGCAGAACCCCTGCGGTGACCTTGATCCCCACGCCCGCGGCGAGCGCCAGCGCGCCCGCGCCGTAGCGCGCGCCGGGCGCGGCGCCCTCGTCGTGCGAGTGCCCGCCACGCCGTGGCGGCGCGGCGGTGGCGGTGAGCGCCAGCGCGGCCGACAGGAACAGAAGCACGAGCGTGTCGTTGTGCGCGCCGGCGGCTGCCAGTGACAGCAGCACGGGGTTCAGCCCCACGAACGCCACCGCCCAGCGGGCGCTGTGACCCATCCGCGCGGCCGCGCGCGAGATCAGCGCGACCGCGCCGAGACTGGACGCCACCGCGATGGCCTTGAACGTCCACAGCGCGCCCGCGATACCGAGCGGCACCGTCGCATAGCTTGCGAGCGTGAACAGCGGGCCATATGGCGAGTTCAGAAATGGCCATCCGAGAAAGCTGAAGATCGGGTCGCCGGGGGCGTCGGCCGCCACGCGCGTATAGGGATCCAGGCCGTGCAGCGCGCCCATGCGCGCAAAGCCGATGTAGCCGAAGACATCCTGGGAGATCAGCGGCGGGCCGAGCAGCACGGCGACGTTCGCGAGCACGATCGCCACGGCGATCGACCGCATCGACAGCGACCGTGCGGCGATCAGCACGAGCGCGTAGCTGGCGCACATGAGCAGCGTGAGCGCCTGAAAGCTGCCCTTGGTTAGGCCGACATCGAGGCCCTGCAGGGGGCCCGCCAGCCAGCCGGGCCAGCCGCCGCTGCGCCCCGGCACGTACTGCGACGGCCGTGTCGCGGCGCCCGCGCTGATCGCGAACACGCTCGCGGCGACGCCCAGCAGCCCGAGGAAGCCGAGCACACGCAAGGCGATCGCGGGCTGCGCAGCGCCCGGCCGGGCGTCGCTGGGTCCGTCCGTCGGACCGTCGATTCGCAGGCGGCTCGTGGGCGTGGCTGCCTGCATCGACTCATTGTTGCGTCCCCCCGGACGCTAGGCGTTCGCGTCAGCCGCTAATGTGTGCGCCGAGCGCCCGACGGGGGGTAGTGCCGCGGGTGCACAGGCGCCGAAGGCCCGCGCACGGGGCTGAATCTGCATATGCGAAGTCGACACGGCAAACGTCCACAGCCGCGCACGCCGGGGCCTCGTCGCGTTCTGGTCCTCTCGGCCGACGTCGGCGAGGGTCACGCCGCCGCCGCGCGAGCGCTCGCGCGCCAGATCGACGATGCCCCGCAGCCCGCCGAGGTGGCCGTTATCGACGGCCTCGCGGCGATGGGGCCGCTGCTGCGTCCCGTGGTCGAGGACGGCTACCGCGTGCAGCTGCGCTTCATGCCCTGGACCTACACGGCGATCTACTGGCTGCTCGAGCACATCGCGCCGATTCGCGGCCTGACGCGCCGGCTGTTGTGCCTGCTGGGTTCGCGCCCGCTCGCGCGCTGCATCGCCGCCCATGAGCCCGACGTGATCGTCTCGACCTATCCGGCGGTCACGGTCGTGCTCGCACGCCTGCGGCGCACCGGCGTCGTTCGCTGTCCGACCGTCGCCACGATCACCGATCTGACGGGCCTGTTCTTCTGGGCGCAGTCGGGGATAGACACGCACATCGTCATGTACGACGAGTCGATCTCGGCGGTCGAGGCGATCGCGGGGCCCGGGAGCGCCAGGCTCGCGCGCCCGCTGATCTCCGCGGAGTTCCTCAGCCCGCGCTGCCCGGTCGAGTCCCGTCGGGCGCTCGGGCTTCCCGAGCACGGACGCATGGTCGTCGTCTCCGGCGGCGGCTGGGGCGTGGGCGACATCGCGGGCGCCGTGCGCGAGTTCACGCGCGTTGCCGAGGTGAGCAGCATCGTCTGCCTGGCCGGGCGCAACGAGCCGCTCGCGGGCAAGCTGCGCAGCGCCTTCGCTGAGCACGAGCGCGTGCACGTGTTCGAGTTCACCGACAGGATGCCCGAGCTGCTGGCGGCGGCCGACGTGCTCGTGCACTCGACCGGCGGTGTGACCTGCCTGGAGGCGATGGTCGCGGGCACCCCGGTCGTGTCATACGGCCTGCCGGTGGGCCACGCGCGCCTGAACACGCGCGCCATGGCCGATCTCGACCTGCTGCGCCTGGCCAACGACACCGACGAGCTTCGCGAACAGGTTCAGGCGAGCTTTGCCTCAGAGGGCCCGGCCGGCGCCGCGAACGCGACGACGAACGGGCTCGTCGATGCGGACGCCAAGCAGCAGGTCGATGCCGCTGACATCGTGCTCGACGCGCCGGTGCGAGTGCGACCGATCCCGGCGTGGCGCCTGCGCACGGCCGCGATCGCCTCGCAGCTGGCATTGCTGCTGTTCGTGGGCGGCTGGGTGATGTCGACCGACGAGGTCACCGCGCTGGCCCAGAAGCTGCTGCGCGTGCACCCGATCGCACATGTGAACACCGACCAGCGCGTCGTTGGCGTCGTCGTGCGGGTTCCCGCGGGCTACTCGCGCGTGATCGCGGCCACGCTGGCCGCCAAGGGCATCCACGTCTCCTTTGCCGACGCCGGGCGCACGCCGCGCCCGCTGGACATCAGGCGGCTGCGCTCGCTGCGCGACGAACTCATGCCCGAAGTGCCGGGCTCGGCGCCGATGCGCTGGATCCACACGGGAGCCACGCTGCACGCGCAGGCCCGCGCGCTGGGGCTGGGCCGCCGCTTCTACTACCTGCAGCCCAGCGGCGGACTGGCCGTCGGCCAGCTCGTGCTGGCACGCAGCATCGGCGCGACTCCGGTCAGCGGCGCGCTGCGGGTCAGCGCGGCGGGGCCGCTGCCTCATCGCCCTGCGCGCGCCGGAGACGTCGTCGTCGTGGCCGTCAGCGGCTCGCCGTCATCGGTCCTCGGGCTCGAGCGGGTCGTCTCGTGGCTGGGCTCGGAGGGGCTGGCCGTCGAGCCGCTGGCGAAGTTGCTGCGCTCGCCTTCGATAAGCGCCAGCAGCAGCGGGGAGCGCACGAGCATCGTGGCGCCGGCGATCAGCAGCGCCAGCGCCGCGATCAGCGGAACGCCGTAGAGCGGCGTGTCGCTGAAGCGCTCGCCGAACAGGAACGGCGCAAGCGCCACTGGCACGGCCGTCTGGGTGACGAACACGACCGGCGCCACCTGGATGGCCGGGCGTGCCTGCAGGGCGCTCATCTCGCTGAGCAGCGCCACGCCGGAGCCCGCGGCCGTCGCGAGCGCCCAGGCGATCGCCACCCCGAGATGTCCGGTGGCGAGGTCGTCGGCGGCGAGCTTGGTCGCAACTCCGGTCCACGCATAGGCAAAGCCGGCGCCGAGCATCGTGATCGTCGGCGAGGTGTGCAGCAGCGAGCGCATCAGATAGGGAAGCAGGCTGAGCGCCGCCAGCGCGAACAGCACGACGATGATCGTCAGGTGCGAGGAGGTGTGGCCGGTCGTGCGCGGGGGCGCGCTGAGGCTGATGCCGACGACGCCGATCAGGATCGCCGCCATCGCGATGTGCTCGGTCCGTCCCGGCTGCTCGTCGAGTATTCGCTGGGCGAAGAACAGCAGCACGAGCAGGCCGATCGCCAGCGCCGGCTGCACGAGCACCAGTGGAGCCAGCAGCAGCGCGAGCACCTGCAGCGGCCAACCGAGGATCGACAGCGCGGTGCCCGCCAGCCAGCGCGCGCGCCTGGCCAGGCGCCACGCGAGCGCCAGGCGCAGCTGCTCGTGCGCGGGCGCCTCCTTGGCGTCCAGCGCCTGGATCGTGATCCCTAGGCTGTAGAGCGTCGACGCACCGACGGCTGCCAGGACTCCCAGGACCAGATCGACCATAGACGTCAACGATCATCGCAGCCCGGGCGGGCCGCTAGGACGTGCCCTCGCGGCTGCGGCGATGGGCAGCTACTTCCTGCCCGCGCTCGCCGGGGCGTGGCCGGCGATGCGCGAGCCGCTCGGGATCGCCGACCGGACGAGCAGCGGTCGCGGCTATGCGATCACCTTCGACGACGGTCCACATGCGCAGGGCACGCCGGCTGTGCTCGAGATCCTCGCGACCGCCGGCGTCAGCGCCACGTTCTTTCTCGTCGGCGAGCAGGTGCAGCGCAACCCGGGGCTTGCGCGCGAGATCGTCGCGGCAGGCCATGCCGTCGGCCTTCACTGTCATCGCCATCGCAACCTGCTGCGCCTGGCGCCCTGGCAGGTGCGCGAGGACATCGCGACCGCGCAGGCGCTCATCGAGCAGGAGACCGAGCGCCCGATCGAGCTCTACCGGCCTCCCTACGGCGTGATCAACGCATCGGCGCTGCGGATCGCCCGATCGCACGGCTGGCGGGCGCTTCTGTGGACGCAGTGGGGCAGGGACTGGAGCAGGGACGCCACGCCGGAGTCGATCGCCGCGCGCGTCACGGACGGTGTCGGCGAAGGCTCGGTGCTGCTGCTGCACGACGCCGACGACTACTCCGCGCCCGGCTCGTGGCGGCGCACCGCAGCGGCGCTGCCGCGTGTGCTGCAGGTGCTCTCAGAACGCGGCCTGCAGCCTGTGTCTGCCTGACGGCCCCCCTGCGACCTCTGGGTCGGCGGATAACATGAGGGCTTGTCCACGGCGGTTTCGATCGACACCGGAGCAAGGGCGCACGGCGCCCACGCCGCGCTGGACTCCGAGCAGCGCGAGCAGGTTGTTGCTCGCCCGCGCTGGTGGGTCGAGGGCCTGGTTGTCGTATGGCTGTGCTGGGTCTACGACGCAACGACGAACCTCGCTCCGCTGCGCGTTCATCTCGCGCTCGCGCACGCGCGCAGCATCCTCTCGCTGGAGCGCACGCTCGGCCTGGACCCGGAGCTCACGCTCGATCGCTGGGTGGCCACTCACCACACGGTGGGCCTCCTGCTCGCCGACTACTACGACAACGCGCACTTCATCGTCACGCTCGGGCTGCTCGGCTTTCTGTGGTGGCGGCGGGCGGATCGCTACAGGCCGCTGCGCAACACGCTCGTGGTCGTGAACCTGCTCGCCTTCGTCGTGTTCTGGCGCTACCCGGTCGCGCCGCCGCGCATGCTGCCCGGGTTCACCGACGTGGTCGCCTCGACCGGCGCCTTCGGCTCGTGGCACACCGGTGAACTGGCGTCGCACGCCAACCAGCTGGCCGCCATGCCCTCGCTGCACATCGCGTGGGCCGTGTGGTGCACGATCGTCGTGTGGCAGCTGACGGCGCGTCGCTGGCTGCGCGCGCTGGCGGTCGTCTATCCGTGCGTCACGGCCGTCGCGGTGCTCGCCACCGGCAACCACTTCCTGCTGGACATCGTCGGCGGGCTGGCGACGATCGCGCTCGCGGTGGCGTTGGTGCAAATTGCGACAAAACTGTGGCGCGCTCGGGCGGACCGACCCGCGTACCGACTGTCACAAACTTGTTACGAAGTCTCTGACCAGGTAGACTGAGCGCCGCCGCCTCGGGGGAGGGAGCGCCTCGAAGATCCGCAGCAGACCCACGCGCGGATCTTCTCGTCTGTAGGGTGGCGGCCACCACATGCCTGACCTTGACGCAAACGAAAATCGCCATGACCTCACGCGCGCTGCCTCGGCAGGCGGCGTAGCCCTTGCATCGCCGCAAATGCGGCGGGTTTCACCGTCCGCAGCCGGCGCGTGGGCGCTCCTGCGCAACCTCGACGTGGTGCTCGTCGTGCTCGCCACGCCGGTCGCGCTGGCGATGGGCGTGCCGACGTTCGGATACCTCGTCGGAGCCATCGCGTGGGTGGTGCAGAGCATCCTGCAGCAGGCCGACAAGCGCCTGGTCGTAAAAGCCTCCGAGCCGCGCACGAAGCTCGGCATCAGCCTGTTCGAGGCCTTCGGGCGCATCTGGCTGCTGGCCGGCGCGATCGTCCTCGCGGGCGTCGTCGGCGGGCGCGCCGACGGTCTCACGGCGGCCGTCGTCATCTGCGCCGCCTACTCGGTGGCGTTCGCGATCAAGGTGCTCACCGGTCGCCCGCCGCACGGCGGTAGCCGGAAGGCCGCGCGATGACCACCGTCGAGGAGGCGACGAAGGCCACGGGGGGGATGAGCAAAGCGAGGAAGATCACGCTGAGCATCGCGGTCGTCTACGTGCTGGGGCTCGTCGCGTTCGCCGTCGGCTTTGGGATCCACGGTCACAAAAACGAAAACTTCAAGGTGATCGACAGCTTTCACCTCGAAAGCTGGTTCAAGATCGCCGGCCCGCTGCAGTTCGACAAGGGCGTTCTCTACCTGCTGATCGCGACGATCCTCACACTCGGGATCATGCTGTACGTCGCGCGGCACATGCAGAAGCGGCCCGGGCGCCTGCAGGTGGCCGTGGAGGGCGCCTACAACCTGATGTCGCAGGTGACGCGCGACAACATGAGTGAAAAGCTGAGCAAGAAATGGTTTCCGCTCGTGTTCACGCTGTTCATCTTCATCCTCGTGTCCAACCTGATCGGCTACATCCCGCTGCCGGTCGACTCACAGAACACGTTCAACGTGTTCGGCGCGCACATCCCGTCGTTCCAGATCTACGCTGCCGTGACGAACGTGGCGGTGCCGCTCGTGCTCGCGCTCGGAGTGTTCGTCGCATACAACATCGAAGGAGTGCGCGCTCACGGTCCCATCGGTTACCTGAAAAGCCTGATCCCGAAGGGCGTCGGCGGACCGATGCTGATCCTGATCTTTCCGCTGGAGTTGCTGTCCAACTTCATCCTGCGGCCCCTCTCGCTGACCATCCGGCTATGGGCGAACCTGCTCGCCGGGCATCTGCTGATCGACTTCATGGCGGGGAACCTCGCCGTGCTCCTCGGGCTGCAACTGCTGGGCTGGCTGACGCTGCCGATCGGGGTCGTGATCTACCTGTTCGAGGCGGTTCTGATCGCGGGTCTGCAGGCATTCATCTTCGCCATCCTGACGGCCATCTACCTCGGCGGGGCGACCGCCGCAAGCCACTAAGCACTCGACAAGGAGAACGATGCTCGCTCACGTCTTACCTTTCATGTCTATCCATATAGGCACTCCGCTGGCCGCCGCAGTGGAAGCGTCAAAGGAAGTTGGCGCGAACGCCGGTAAAGCGATCGCGCTCGGCGTGGGCGCCGGCGGAGGCGCAGCGGGCGCAGGCGCAGGCATCGGGATGCTCTTCGGCAAGGTGATCGAGGCGACCACCCGCCAGCCCGAGATGAGAGACGAGATCACCTCCATCCAATGGCTCGGCTTCGCCCTCACCGAGGCGACGTTCTTCTACGGCCTGGTGGGCGGCTTCATCGCCTTCTTCCTGTAGGTCACGATGCACGCTCTCGCCACCATCGTCGCCGCACCGCTCGCCAGCGAGTCGTGGCTGATCACGCCGAACGTCGGCCTCATGGTCTGGACGTTCGTCGTTTTCGGCATCTCGCTCTACATCCTCAAAAGAGCCGTGTTCCCGCGCATCATCGCCGCGCTCGACGAACGTCGCGCGAGCATCGACGAGTCGATAGACGCTGCCGAGCGCACGCGCGAGGAGGCCGACAAGATCCTCGCCGAATATCGCGAGCGTCTGGCGGAGGCCCGGGCGCAGTCCGAGGAGATCGTTCAGCGTGCCCGCCAGACGGCCGAGTCGCACGAGAGCGAGGCCAAGCAGCGGGGCCAGGAGCTGCTCGCAGAAGCCGCCAAGCGCGCTGAACGCGACATCGAGACGGCCACCAGCCGCGCGCTCGACGACCTTCGTCGCGAGGTCGCCGACCTCACGGTGCTCGCGACCGAGAAGGTCACCCGCAAGACGCTCAACGACGCCGACCAGCGCAGGCTGGTCGAGGAGGCGCTCGGCGAGCTCGACTTCTCGGGCCTTTCCTCGGGCGCATCGAGCAACTGATGTCCGGGGGGGATCGCTAGATGGAGGAGCTCGCCCAGGTATACGCCCGCTCGCTGTTCCAGGTGGCGCGCGAGCAGGGGAAGCTCGACCCGCTGCGCGAGCAGCTCGGGCAGGTCGCCGATGCGCTGAGCGACAACCGCGAGCTGTCGATGTTCTTCTTCTCGCCCTACTTCTCCACCGCGGAGAAGCAGGACGGCCTCGGGCGCGTGCTCCAGGACGCCGACCCGGCCATGCTCAACTTCCTCAGCCTGCTGATCGAGAACCACCGCATGCCGGTGATATTCCGCATCCGCCAGGAGTACGAGCGGCTGTGGGAGGAGGAGAACAGGACGCTGCCGGTGGAGATCACGAGCGCGATCGCGCTCGATCAGGCGACCACCGAGAACCTCGGTCAGACGATCGGCGAGCGCGCCGGACGCAAGGTGACGCTCTCGACGCGCGTCGATCCCGACATCCTGGGCGGCATCGTGGTCAGGGTGGGCAACTCGATTCTCGATGCCTCAATTCGCAACCGACTGGAGCAGCTGCGCAGGCACGTTGCCCAAGGAGCCTCTTAGCAACCATGCAGATCAATCCCGACGAGATCACAAGCATCCTGAAGAGCCGCATCGAGGGGCTCGACGCCGGCCGGGCCGAGCTCACCGAGGTGGGCACCGTGCTGTCGGTCGCCGACGGCATCGCGCGTCTGCACGGGCTCGAGAACTGCATGTCCTTCGAGATGCTCGAGCTCCCGCACGGGGTGACCGGGCTTGCGCTGAACCTCGAGTCCGACAACGTGGGCGCCGTGCTGTTCGGCGAGTGGGAGAAGATCTCAGAGGGCGACACGGTGAGGCGCACCGGCTCGCTGCTGGAGATCCCCGTGGGCGAGCAGCTGCTGGGGCGGATCGTCGATCCGCTGGGGCGCCCGCTGGACGGCAAGGGGCCGATCGACGTGAGCGAGACGCGCCCGGCCGAGTTCAAGGCGCCCGGCGTCGTCCAGCGCCAGCCGGTCAAGGAACCGATGCAGACCGGCCTGAAGGCGATCGACGCGATGATCCCGATCGGCCGCGGCCAGCGCGAGCTGATCATCGGCGATCGCCAGACCGGCAAGACGGCGATCGCCGTCGACACGATCATCAACAACAAGGACAGCGGCGTGGTGTCCGTCTACGTGGCGATCGGCCAGCGCATGTCCACGGTGGTGGCGCTTGCGCAGACGCTCGACGAGAACAACGCGCTGGACAACACGATCATCGTGGCAGCGCCCGCCGACGAGGCGGCGCCGATCAAGTTCATGGCGCCCTACGCGGGCTGCGCGATGGGCGAGCACTTCCTCTACAAAGGCCGTGCCGCGCTCTGCGTGTACGACGACCTGACAAAGCACGCCTACGCCTACCGGCAGATGTCGCTGCTGCTGCGCCGCCCACCGGGCCGCGAGGCATACCCCGGAGACGTCTTCTACCTGCATTCGCGCCTGCTCGAGCGCGCGGTCAAGCTCAACGACGAGCTCGGCGGCGGCTCGCTGACCGCGCTGCCCGTCATCGAGACGCAGGCCGGCGACGTGTCGGCCTACATCCCGACGAACGTGATCTCGATCACCGACGGCCAGATCTTCCTGGAGTCCAAACTCTTCAACTCCGGCGTGCGCCCGGCGATCAACGTCGGAATCTCGGTCTCGCGCGTCGGCGGCAACGCGCAGATCGGCCCGATGAAGAAGGTCGCCGGGCGCATCAAGCTCGAGCTCTCCCAGTACCGCGACCTCGAGGCCTTCGCGCAGTTCGGCTCAGACCTCGACGTCGACACCCAGCGCACGCTCGCGCGCGGTGAACGGCTCGTGGCGACGCTCAACCAGCACGAGCGCGCCCCGCTGCCCGTCGAGGACCAGACCGTGCAGATCTTCGCCGCGACGAACGGCTTCCTGGACCGGCTGAACGTCGAGCGCGTGCCGGAGTTCCTGCTTTCGCTGACCGAACGCATGCACTCCCAGCACGGTGATCTGAGGGCGAAGATCGCCGGTGGCGACTGGTCTGAGGAGACCCAGAAGGGCGTCGGCGACGCGGTCGGCGCGTTCGCGCAGGACTTCGGCTATGACCTCGACGAGGAGGGCGAGAAGCTCGAGGAGGCTGCGGCGGTCTAGCCGCCACGGGTAGAGCTCATGGCATCTCAGCGGGACGTCAAGAACAAGATCGCGTCGGTCAAGAACATCCAGAAGATCACGCGCGCGATGGAGATGGTCGCGGCCGCTCGCCTGCGGCGCGCCGAGCAGCGCATCGAGTCGCTGCGACCCTACGCGAGCGCGCTTCGCCGCATGACCAGCCAGGCCGCGCGCGCGGCCGGCTCGGAGGTCTCGGGTCTGCCGCTGCTGAAGGCGCACGACTCCGAAAGCAACGTCGGCCTGCTCCTGATCACAGGTGATCGTGGCCTGGCCGGCGGCTTTAACTCGCAGATCATCCGTGCCGGGCTGCGCCTGTCGAGCGAGCTGGGCGAGAATGGTCAGCAGAGCGTCTGGTATGCGACGGGGCGCCGCGGCGTATCGTCGCTGAGCTTCCGGGGACGCGAGCTGAGCGGCAGCTACTCGGGTTTCGCCGACCGGCCGGCGTTTGCCGACGCCCGCTCGGTGGGCGGCGACATCATCGCCGCCTACGTCGACGGCAAGGTCGACCGCGTCGAGCTCATCTACAACTCCTACGTCTCGCCGCTCACGCAGACCGTCACGCGCGAAACGCTGCTGCCGCTCGCGCGCGCGATCGTCGACGACGAGGACGAGGGGTCGCAAGAGCCGCACCGCCCGACGCCCGTCGAGTACGAGCCAGAGCCCGACAAGATCCTGCGCAGGCTGGTCCCCGACTACGTGGAGATCTCGATCTACCGCGCGCTCGTGGAGTCGGCCGCCGGGTTCTTCGGCGCGCAGATGACCGCGATGCGCAGCGCTTCGGAGAACGCCGGAGAAATCATCACCGACTACACGCTGCAGATGAACAGGGCGCGCCAGGCGGAGATCACGCAGGAGATCATGGAGGTCGTAGCCGGCGCCGAGGGTCTGGCGTGACGCTGGGCTGCGACATGCGGCGTCCTCGGTCGCTCATGTGCTTTCGCACACTTCGCTCCCTGCGTCCCTGCCGGTCTTGCCCATCGCCACGCCAGACGGGCGCCCTGACGAGCAGGCGCCAACCAACAACTTCAAGCGATTTTTCGCAACTGAACTAGGAGACGCACTCATGGAGGCCAGCATCGCCACAGAGACCACAAATACCGCCCCGCAGGGCGCCAACGGCGCTCAGCGCAACGTCGGGCGCATCGAGGAGATCCAGGGCGTCGTGATCGAGGCCGTGTTCACCGAGCGCCTCCCCGAGATCAACCACGCCATCACGGTGGCGCGCCCCACGGCGGCGGCCGACGAGGAGGCGCCGGGGATCAGCAGCGAGGCTGGCGGCGACGTGCTCGTGTGCGAGGTCCAGCAGCACCTGGGCGACGACCGCGTGCGCGCGGTCGCGATGGACACGACCGACGGGCTCGCGCGTGGTGTGGAGGTGGTCGACACGGGCGCGCCGATCTCGGTGCCGGTGGGCGAGGCGACGCTCGGGCGGATCTTCAACCTGCTCGGCGAACCGATCGACCTCGGCGAGCCGCTGCCGGCCGGCATCGAGCGCCGCGGCATCCACCAGGATGCCCCGCGCGTCGAGGACCTCACGCCGACGACCGAGATGTTCGAGACCGGCATCAAGGTGATCGACCTGCTTGCGCCGTATGCCAAGGGCGGCAAGGTCGGGCTGTTCGGCGGCGCCGGCGTGGGCAAGACGGTGCTCATCCAGGAGCTCATCCACAACCTCGCCAAGGAGCACGGCGGCCTGTCGGCATTCTGCGGCGTCGGCGAGCGCTCGCGAGAGGGCAACGACCTGTGGCTGGAGATGAAGGAGTCCGGTGTGCTGGACAAGACGATGCTCGTGTTCGGGCAGATGAACGAGCCGCCTGGCGCGCGCATGCGCGTCGCGCTGTCGGGGCTGACGATGGCCGAATACTTCCGCGACAAGGGTCAGGACGTGCTGCTGTTCATTGACAACATCTTCCGCTTCGTGCAGGCCGGCTCCGAGGTCTCGGCCCTGCTGGGGCGCATGCCCTCGCAGGTCGGCTACCAGCCGACGCTGGAGACCGAGATGGGACAGCTGCAGGAGCGCATCACCTCGACCAAGAGCGGCTCGGTCACCTCCATCCAGGCGATCTACGTGCCCGCCGACGACTACACCGACCCCGCGCCGGCGTCGGTGTTCGCGCACCTCAACGCGACCACCGCGCTCTCGCGTGCGATCTCTGAAAAAGGCATCTACCCGGCGGTCGACCCGCTGGACTCGACCTCTACGATCCTGAAGGCCGACATCGTCGGCGAGGACCACTTCAACGTGGCCAACTCCGTAAAGGAGATCCTGCAGCGCTACAAGGAGCTTCAGGACATCATCGCGATCCTCGGGATCGACGAGCTCTCAGACGAGGACAAGCTCACCGTGCAGCGCGCGCGGCGCATTGAGCGCTTCCTCTCCCAGCCGTTCTTCGTGGCCGAAGAGTTCACCGGCACACCCGGCGCCTACGTGCCGATCGCCGAGACGATCCGCGGCTTCGCGGAGATCATCGAGGGCAAGCACGACGAGGTGCCGGAGAGCGCGTTCTTCCTGAAGGGCACGATCGACGAGGTCGTCGAGGCGGCCAAGGAAATGAGTCACGCCAAGTTCCCAGCAGAAGTGCTCACGCCCGAGGGTGAGGTGTTCTCCGAGGAGATCGAAATGCTCTCCACGCGCACGACCGTGGGCTCGATCGGCATCCTCGCCAACCACGAGCCGCTGCTGGCGACGCTCGAGCCGACCGAGCTTCGCCTGTATCGCTCGGAGACCGACATCGTCCGCTTCGCGCAGGCGGAGGGCTACATCCAGTTCGCCGACAACCGCGCGCTCGTGCTCGTCGAGGAGGCGCTCGCGCCCGACCAGCTGGACCGCGGCGCGCTCGAGGCCAAACTATCCGACGCGCGTGGAGTCGCCGAGCGCGCGGATGCCGGCAGCGAGGAATACGCGCGCGCGCTGCGCGACGTTCGCCGCTACGAGGCCTTTCTCGCCACGGGCCAATAGTGTGGGCGTGCCGATGCACGCGTCCCAGGATCAGCACTTCAAGCGCCCGGGTTGGTTTACGAAGAACGTCTTCAACCGCGCTATCGCGGGGCTGACGCGGCTGGGGATCAGCGTGTGGGGCTCGCGCGTGCTCGAAGTCCAGGGCCGGACCTCGGGTGCCTGGCGTCGGACGCCGGTGAACCTCCTCGCGCTCGACGGCGAGCGCTATCTGGTCGCGCCGCGCGGTCAGACGCAGTGGGTGCGCAACCTGCGCGTCAGCGGCGAGGGCCGTCTGCGGCTCGGGGCGCGCAGCGAGCGCTTCACCGCGGTCGAGCTCGACGACGAGCGAAAGATCCCGGTGCTGCGCGCCTACCTGAAACGCTGGAAAGCCGAGGTCGGCGTCTTCTTCGAAGGTGTCGGACCCGACGCCAGCGAGGAGGAGCTGCGCAGCATCGCCGACAGGCACCCGGTGTTTGTGCTCGGTCGGTGAAGTGCGTGCGCAGTCGGCTCGCCGGGCTGGTGGAGGCTCATCGTCCGGTCGGCGCAGCGGCTAGCCTTCCCGCCTCATGAGCTCAGAGCGCGAACCGATCGGCGTGATCGGCACCGGCTACGTCGGCCTCGTGACGGCCGCAGGCTTCGCCGAGCTCGGCAGCGACGTCTGGTGCGTGGACGTCGACGCCGAGAAGATCGAGCGCCTGAAGGCGGGCGAGGTGCCGATCTATGAGCCCGGGCTCAAGGAGCTGCTGGCGCGTAACTCCGCGCGACTTCACTTCTCCACCGAGCTCGGCGACGCGCTGGCGCACGCACGGCTGCTGTTCGTCGCGGTCGGGACCCCCGCCACGTACTCCGGCGACGCCGACCTCTCGGCGGTGCACGCCGTGCTGGATGCGATCCCCGCGTCCGAGGATCGTGCGCTTGTGATGAAGTCGACCGTGCCGTGCGGGACGGGCGCCTCGGTGCAGCGCACGCTTCAGTCCCAGGGCAAGACCGGGCTCAGCTACGTCTCCTGCCCCGAGTTCCTCAAGGAGGGCTCTGCGGTACAGGACTTCCTGCACCCTGACAGGGTCGTCGTGGGGGATAGCGGCGACTGGGCCGGCGACGCGGTGATCGAGCTCTACGCGCCACTGCAGGCGCAGCTCGTGCGCACCGACATCGCGAGCGCCGAGATGGTCAAGCTCGCGTCCAACGCGTTCCTGGCGACGAAGATCTCGTTCATCAACGAGATCGCCAACGTGTGCGAGGAGACCGGTTCAGACGTGGTCGAGGTCGCGCGCGGGATGGGGCTGGACGCGCGCATCGGCCCCAAGTTCCTGCATGCCGGGATCGGCTTCGGCGGCAGCTGCTTCCCCAAGGACGTCGACGCGCTAAAGCAGCTGGCGGGCAACTCCGGCTACCACTTCCAGCTGCTGACCGCCGTGATCGAGGTCAACGAACTGCAGAAGCGCCGGGTGATCGGCAAGCTGCACAAGCACCTCGGCGGGCTGGTCGGGCGGCGCATAGCGCTCTTCGGCCTGGCGTTCAAGCCGAACACCGACGACATGCGCGAGGCCTCCTCGCTGGTGCTCTCCGCGCGCCTGAGCGCCGATGGCGCGGAGGTCGTCGCGTATGACCCGGTCGCCGAGCGCCAGGCGCGCAGCCTCGTGAGCTCGATCGTCTTCGCCGGGTCACCGCTCGACGCCGCGCGCGACGCCGACGCGGTGGTGCTCGTGACCGAGTGGGCCGAGTTCCTTCAGTGCGACTGGACGCAGGTCGCGGCGGCGATGCGCGGCAACGTGGTGATCGATGGGCGCAACGCGCTCGACGGCGAAGCGCTGCGTGCGGCCGGGCTGGTCTATGAAGGCATCGGCAGAGGCGGCGAGGGCTGATGCAGGCGGTGATTCTCGTCGGCGGCGAGGGCACGCGGCTGCGCCCGCTCACCTCGACGGTGCCAAAGCCCGTCGTTCCGCTCGTCGACCGGCCGTTCATCTCCTTCATGCTGCAGTGGCTGAAGGACCACGGCATCGACGACGTGATCATGTCCTGCGGCTTTCTGGCCACGAGCGTGCGCAACGTGCTGGGTGACGGGTCGGGCATGGACATCCGTCTGCGCTTCGTCGAGGAGCCCGACCCGCGCGGCACCGCCGGCGCGCTGAAGTACGCCGAATCGATGCTCGACGAGCGGTTTCTGGTGCTCAACGGCGATGTGCTCACCGATATCGACCTGTCCGCGCAGATGGCCCAACACGAGCAGACGGGCGCCAAGGCGACGCTCGCGCTTGTGCCGGTCGCCGACCCCTCGGCCTACGGCCTCGTGCACCTGCACGAGGACCGCTCCGTGCGCGACTTCGTCGAGAAGCCAAGCCCTGACAGCATCGACACGAACCTGATCAGCGCGGGCGCCTACGTGCTGCAGCGCGAGGTGCTCGACATCGTGCCCGCCGATCAGAACGTGTCGATCGAGCGCGAGGTGTGGCCGCGGCTGATCGGCGCCGGCCTGTACGGCTATGCCGCCGAGGGCTACTGGCTGGACATCGGCACCCCCGAGCGCTATCTGCAGGGCACGTTCGACATCATCGCCGGGAACGTTCGCACGGCCGTCGCGCAGCGCATGGGGGAGGGCTGGCTGGCGGTCGACGATGGCGCGCGCGTGCAGGGCCGCGTGGTCCCTCCGGCGGTCCTCGAGCGCGGGGTGAGCGTCGCGCAGGGCAGCCAGGTTGGCAGCCTCGTGGTGCTGGCCAGCGACGTGTCGATCGGCGCCGGCACGACGGTGCAGCGATCGGTGATCCTCAACGGTGCGCAGATCGGCGAGGGGTGCACGCTGCGCGACTGCATCATCTCGGCGGGCTGTCGGGTGGGCGCGCGCAGCCAGATCACGGGCGGCGCCGTGCTCGGCGAGGGGGTCACCATCGGGGCGGACAACGTGATCGCGCACGGGGCGCGTATCTTTCCCGGTGTCGCGCTGCCCGATGGCGCGATCAGGTTCTAGCCGCCGGCACCGCGTTCCGGCGGGCTCCTCGTCCCCACCACCAGGAGGTTAAGCAGCAGATGACCGACGGCAGCCTCGCAGCGACATCGGCCGCGCAGGAGCTCTCGCGTGAGGCGATCGCCCGCATCGACAGCTCAGATCAGCTGAGCCATGTGCTGGGGCTGCCGGAGCAGCTGCGCGACGCGCTGTGGCGCGTGGAGTCGGCGGACATGCAGCCGCTGGACACCTCGGCTGGCCTGGTGGTGGCCGGCATGGGCGGCTCGGCGATCGGCGGCGCGCTGGCTCGCGCCGCGCTCGCAGACCAGGCCTCGCGGCCCATCTTCGTCACGCGCGCCTACGGGCTGCCGACGTGGACGACGCCTGACACGATGGTGCTGTGCGCCAGCTACTCCGGCGACACCGAGGAGACGCTTGCCTGCTATGAGTCGGCCGGCGCGCTCGGCGCCGCGCGGACGGTTGTGACGACAGGCGGTCGCCTGGCCGAGATGGCGCGCGCCGACGGCGTGCCCGTGATCCCGCTGCCCGCGGGCTTTCAGCCGCGCGCTGCTGTCGCCTACATGACCGTGGCGGCGCTCGAGGTGGCGGCGCTCAGCGGCGCCGGGCCGCGCCTCACGTCAGAGATCGACGTGGCCGCCTCGCACAGCGAACAGCTCGTGGCCGACTGGGGACCGGACGCCGCGGAGGACTCGCTGGCCAAGGAGGTCGCGCGCGGTCTCTACGCCAGCACGCCGGTCGTCGCCGGAGCCGGGCTGACCGCGCCGATCGCCTATCGCTGGAAGACGCAGATCAACGAGAACGCCAAGCAGCCCTGCTTCGCGCACGAGCTGCCAGAGCTCGACCACAACGAGATCGCCGGCTGGGAGGGCGCGCAGGAGCTTGGGCGCTTCTCGGCCGTGTTCCTCGACGACTCAGATGCCCACCCGCGCGTCAAGGAGCGGATGGACCTGACCGAGCGCGCGATCGCGCCGAGCTCGGCGGCCAGCTTCAGGCTGCAGACGCGCGGTCAGACCGCAATCGACCGCGTGATCTCGCTCGTGCTGCTCGGCGATCTCGTGTCGATCTACCTCGCCGCTCTGCGCGGCGTCGACCCGGGCCCGGTGACCGTTATCGACGAACTCAAGGCGGCGCTGGCCAGGGCGTGACGGGCGCTCGCGGCGGCCCGGACGGCCGTCTCAGGGGCCGCGGAGCCCTCGTAGTGCTGCTGGTAGGGTGACGGCCATGACCACAGCAACCGCCGTGCCAGCTGGCACAGACACCGACTTCAAGGTCGCCGATCTCTCGCTCGCGGAGTTCGGCCGCAAGGA
The DNA here is from genome assembly GCA_963749385.1 of uncultured Solirubrobacterales bacterium. Classification (GTDB taxonomy): domain Bacteria; phylum Actinomycetota; class Thermoleophilia; order Solirubrobacterales; family Solirubrobacteraceae; genus Palsa-744. Next base: position 885,392 of record CAVVMI010000007.1, on the reverse strand, counting down.
GATCACGCTCGCCGAGCACGAGATGCCCGGGCTGATGGCGATCCGCGCCGAGTATGCGGCCAGCCAGCCGCTGAAGGGCGCGCGAATCACCGGCTCGCTGCACATGACGATCCAGACGGCAGTGCTCATCGAGACGCTGACGGCGCTCGGCGCCGAGGTGCGCTGGTGCAGCTGCAACATCTTCTCCACCCAGGACCACGCGGCCGCGGCGGTCGCGGTGGGGCAGGACGGGAGCGCCGAGCAGCCACGTGGAGTGCCGGTATTCGCCTGGAAGGGCGAGACGCTGGAGGAGTACTGGTGGTGCACTGAGCAGGCGCTCAGCTGGCCGCAGGGCGGCCCGAACATGATCCTCGACGACGGCGGCGATGCGACGCTGCTCGTCCACAAGGGCACCGAGTACGAGGCGGCGGGCGCCGTGCCCGATCCGGCCAGCGCGGACTCCGAGGAGTTCGAAGTCATCCTCTCGCTGCTCACGCGCACGCTGTCAGAGGACCCTCAGCGCTGGACCGCGATCGGCCGCGAGATCAAAGGCGTTACCGAGGAGACGACGACCGGTGTGCACCGGCTGTATGAGATGACCGAGCGCGGCGAGCTGCTGTTCGCAGCGATCAACGTCAACGACTCCGTCACGAAGTCCAAGTTCGACAACCTCTACGGCTGCCGGCACTCGCTGGTCGACGGGATCAACCGCGCGACGGACGTGATGATCGGCGGCAAGGTCGCGCTGATCTGCGGCTTTGGCGACGTCGGCAAGGGCTGTGCGGAATCGCTGCGCGGTCAGGGCGCGCGCGTGGTCGTCACAGAGATCGACCCGATCTGCGCGCTGCAGGCCTCGATGCAGGGCTACGAGGTGCGCACGCTGGACGAAGTGGTCGGCGAGGCCGACATCTTCGTGACGGCCACCGGCAACCGCGACATCATCACCGCCGAGCACATGGCCAAGATGAAGCATCAGGCGATCGTCGGGAACATCGGGCACTTCGACAACGAGATCGACATCGCGGGCCTCGCCAAGGTGCCCGGGATCGAGCGCGTGAACATCAAGCCGCAGGTCGACAAGTGGGTCTTCCCCGACGGCCACGCGATCATCATGCTGTCCGAGGGACGCCTGCTGAACCTCGGCAACGCCACCGGCCACCCCAGCTTCGTGATGAGCAACTCGTTCTCCAACCAGACGATCGCTCAGATCGAGCTGTTCTCCAAGAACGACGAGTATGAGCGCCGGGTCTACGTGCTGCCAAAGCACCTCGACGAGAAGGTCGCGAGGCTGCACCTGGATGCGCTGGGCGTTCGGCTGACCGAAGCTGACCGCCGAGCAGGCGGCCTATCTGGGTATCCCGGTCGAGGGCCCGTACAAGCCCGACCACTACCGCTACTAACCCCGGCCCGCCGTTGGCCGGCGCGCGGCGGTGTCCTCGCTCGCTCGCGTGCGAAGCACGCCACGCTCCCTGCGTCCTTGCCTCGCTTGACCAACGGCGGGCCGGCTGAACGCGGGAGCGGCCCGTGGCCGGCGCGCGGCGGTGTCCTCGGTCGCTCGCGTGCGAAGCACGCCACGCTGCCTGCGTCCTTGCCTCGTTTGACCAGCAGCCGCCTGGGCGATCATCGGGCGGGGGCGTGGCGCCCTGCGGGAGCGTGAGTTGAAAGGATGCGCCGATGAGAGCGATGGTCCTTGCGGCGGGCCTGGGCACGCGGCTGCGGCCGCTGACGTACGAGATCACCAAGCCGATGGTGCCTGTGCTCGACCGGCCGGTGATGGAGCACATCCTCGAGCTGCTCGAGAGCCACGGATTTGACGAGGTGATCGCGAACCTGCACTACTTCCCGCAGACGATCCGCGAGCACTTCGGACAGCGCATCTCCTACAAAGAGGAGCCGGAGCTGCTGGGGACCGCCGGTGGTGTGCGGGGATGCGCCGAGTTCTTCGGCGACGACGCGTTTCTGGTGATCTCCGGCGACGCGCTGACCGACATCGACCTGACCGCGCTTGCAGCTCGTCACCGCGAGGCCGGCGGGATCGCGACGCTCGCCGTCAAGAAGGTGCGCGACACGCGCGAGTTCGGCGTCGTGCTGCACGATCGCGTGGGGCGGATCACGGGCTTTCAGGAGAAGCCGGCGCCCGATGAGGCGCTGTCGGACCTGGGCAACTGCGGCATCTACGTGTTCGAGCCGGCGATCTTCGACTACTTCCCGCAGGGCCCGTTCGCGGACTGGGCCCAGGACGTCTTCCCCGCGCTGCTCGAGAACGACGTCGCCTTCTACGTGCACGAGGTGCGCGACTACTGGAACGACATCGGCTCGCTCGGCGAGCTGCGCCAGGGCACCTTCGACGCGCTGGCGGGCGAGCTGCGGCTGTCGATGGACGGCGAGGAGGTCCGTCCCGGGGTGACGGTGGGTGAGGGCTCGCCATTGCCGGTCGATGTCGAGCTCGAGGGCGACGCCTGGATCGGGCGCGACGTGCAGATTGGCGACGGGGTGCGCATGATCGGGCCGATCGTGCTCGGTGACGGCGCGCGCGTGGGCGACGGCGCGATGCTGCGCTCGAGCATCCTGCTTCCCGGAAGCGAGGTCGCGCCGCGGGCCATCCTGATCGACGCCATCGCCGGGCACCGCGGCATCCTCGCGAGCCTCCGTAGCCGCGCTTAGGGCCGCGCGCGGCGGCCGCGGGTGAGTACGTGTTCCGGCGTTGCTAGCCTGGATGGATACATAGCGCCGGGAGGGGCCGAGGGCTCTGGTCAGGGGCGTCTCGGGCGTCTCTTCCAGCGACAGACGATATGCCGGCAGGGAAGCTGGCGATGGTCCCAGCCGACCGAAAGGGAGCCTGTGATGCAGATTGACATCAAGGGTCGCAACGTTCCGGTCACCGACGAGGTGCGCACGCACGCCGAGCGCCGTCTCGCCAAGGTCTCCAAGCAGGTCTCAGACCTCGCTCGCCTGGAGATAGAGCTCTTCAAGGAGCCAAACCCGCGTGTCGCCGACTGCCAGGTGGTCGAGGCGACCCTCTATCTCAAGGGCGTCACGCTGCGGGCGCACGACGCCTCGCGCGACATGGGGCACACGCTGAACCTCGTGATCGACGAGCTCGCGCGCCAGGTCAAGCGTCACCGCGACAAACGCCGTCACCGCCGCGAGGCGCATGCGGCCGGCGCCCGCGAGATGGCGCGCGCCGCCGCGCAGGGGAGCTCGCTGCCGTCGATGTAAGGCGGCGGCAGCGACGGCACGGGGGCGCTTGCCGGAAGCTATCCTTGGCCAATGCCCTCCCTGCTCGATCGCGCGCTGAACGTCGGCGAGGCGAAGAAGTTCAAGTCCTATGAGCGCCGCGTCGCGCTGATCAACGCGTTCGAGTCAGAGCTCGAGCTCGAGAGCGATCAGGAGCTGCGCGAGCGGATGGACGAGCTCCGCGATCGTGCGCGCGAGGGCGAGGAGCTCGATGCGCTGCTGCCGGAGTGCTTTGCGATAGTTCGCGAGACAGGCAGGCGCCGGATGGCGATGCGCCACTTCGACGTGCAGCTGATCGGCGCCATGGCGCTGCACGAGGGTCAGATCGCCGAGATGCGCACCGGCGAGGGCAAGACGCTCACCGCGACGCTTGCCGTCGTGCTGAACTCGCTGGCCGTGCGCGACAAGGAGTCGGGCGAGCGCAGGGGCGTGCACGTCGTGACGGTCAACGACTACCTGGCTCGTCGCGACGCGGAATGGATGGGCCCGATATACGAGGCGCTCGGCGTCTCGGTGGGCGTGCTGCAGAACATGCAGGTCTACGAGGACAAGCAGCAGGCCTACGCCTGCGACGTGGTCTACGGGACGAACTCCGAGTTCGGCTTTGACTACCTGCGCGACAACATGGCCAAGGATCTCGCCGAAAAGGTCCAGCGCGGGCACTCCTTCGCGGTCGTGGACGAGGTCGACAACATCCTCATCGACGAGGCGCGAACGCCGCTGATCATCTCGGGTGCGCCCGAACAGGCCGCCGACCTGTATGTGAAGTTCGCGCGGCTGGCCCCGCGCATGGTTGGTGGCAAGACCCCGGAAGGCATGGATCCGCGCAGCAAGAAGCACTACGTCGCCGACTTCGACTTCGAGCCCGATGAGAAGCACAAGACGGTCTCGATCACCGAGCAGGGTGTCGCGAAGGCCGAGCGCTTCCTGGGCATCGACCATCTCTACCGTGCCGAGAACGGCCACCTCGTCAACCACCTGATTCAGGCGCTGCGCGCCGAGTCGCTGTACAAGCGCGACGTCGACTACGCCGTGATCGACGGCGAGGTGGCGATCATCGACGAGTTCACCGGCCGGATCCTCGAGGGCAGGCGCTGGTCGGAGGGTCTGCACCAGGCGATCGAGGCCAAGGAGGGCGTGTCGATCCAGGAGGAGAACCAGACGCTTGCGACGATCACCTATCAGAACTACTTCCGCCTCTACGACAAGCTCTCCGGCATGACCGGAACCGCGCTGACCGAGGCGACCGAGTTCATGAAGATCTACGAGCTGCCCGTCGTGCAGGTCCCGACAAACGAAGCGATGATTCGCGAGGACCGCAACGATCAGGTCTACAAGACCAAGGAGGGCAAGTGGACGGCGGTCGTCAAGGAAATCGCCGCGCGCCACGAGAACGGCCAGCCGGTGCTCGTCGGCACGATCTCCGTCGAGGTCTCAGAACTGCTGGGCGACAGGCTGAAGAAAAGCGGCATCCCGCACACCGTGCTCAACGCCAAGCCCGAGCACGCCGCGCGCGAGGCTGAGACCGTCGCCGAGGCAGGTCAGCCTGGCTCGGTCACGATCGCGACGAACATGGCAGGGCGCGGCGTCGACATCAAGCTCGGCGGAAACGCGGAGCATCTCGCGCGCCAGCAGCTCATCAAAGAGGGCATCACGCCTGATGCCGAAGGCTATGAGGCACGCTTCAACGCGCTCGTGACGGAGATCGACGCGAAGGTGGCAGGCGACCGCGAGCGCGTGATGGCGGCGGGCGGGCTGTTCATCTGTGGCACCGAGCGCCACGAGTCGCGACGCATCGACAACCAGCTGCGCGGGCGCGCCGGGCGCCAGGGCGATCCCGGGGAGTCGCGTTTCTTCCTGTCGGCCGAAGACGACCTGGTGCGACTGTTCGCCGGTGATCGGATCTACAAGATCCTCGACAAACTCGGCGGCCTGGATGACGAGGGCAACGAGGAACCGATCGAGGCCAGCATGCTCTCCAAGCAGATCGAGAAAGCGCAGAAGAAGGTGGAGGAGCAGAACTTCCTGATTCGCAAACGCGTGCTCGAGTACGACGACGTGATGAACGAGCAGCGGCGCGTGATCTACAGCTATCGCGACGAGGTGCTCGAGGGCAAGAGCATCGGCCAGGAGGCGCGCGAGGAAATCGCGAAGGTGCTCGAGCGCGCGGTCGACACGTACACGCCCGGCGACTTCGTCGAGGACTGGGACGTCAACGGGCTGCTCACCGCAGTCGGTCAGTTCATCCCGCTGGAGGTCGGCGACGAGCTCGATCCCGAGTCGGCCGACCGCGACGGGCTGATCGACAGCATCACCCAGCAGGCGCTCGCGCTGTATGACGCGCGCGAGCAGGCGCTCGGCGAGGAGCTGATGGGCGCGCTCGAGCGCTTCCTGCTGCTGCAGATCATCGACGACCGCTGGCGCGAGCACCTGTTCGACATGGACTACCTGCGCGAGGGCATCCATCTGCGCGGCTTTGCCCAGATCGATCCGCTCGTCGCCTACAAGAACGAGGCGTTCACGCTGTTCGGCGATCTGATGAACACCGTCTGGTCGGACTACGCGCGCATGATCTTCAACGTCCAGGTCAACGTCGAGGGCGAGAACGGCGGCGCGGTCCCGGCCCCGAGCTTCGCCGCCGCCGGCAACGCCACGCGCGCCGGGCGCGTCTCCTACTCGGGCGGCCACAGCGTCGCGGGCGCGGGCGCGATTGCCGGGGCCGCGGCCGACGCCGGAATGGTGCCCGCCGGCGTGGAGGGCTACGGCGGCGATGGCGAGGTGGCGATGGCGCCGGTCGTCGAGCAGCGCGTGGTCGACGAGGAGCACCAGGTCGGGCGCAACGACCCGTGTTGGTGTGGCTCGGGTAAGAAGTTCAAGCGCTGCCACGGCGCCTAGATGCGCGTGGACGCGGCGCGGGGCGGCGTCCTCGGTCGCTTGCGTGCCAAGCACGCCATGCTGGGAGCCTGTGTTGCCGCGCTGGCTCTCGTGATCCTGCTTGGTGTTGGGACCGGCGCGAGCGGCGCTGAAGTTCGTGCTGGGGCATGTCCGCCGCCGGCGGCGCCCGCGGCTGCGCCTGCGCCGGTGCCCGGCGCCGAACCCGCGCCGACGCAGGTGCTCGTGTGCGTCGGCTCGCAGGCGATCACCGGCGCGACCTACTCGCACTGGCTCACGATCGCACGCAAGGGCACCTCTGGGCCCACGCCGACTGAAGCCCATGACGAGGTGCTCGGTTTCCTGATCTCCGCCGGATGGGTCAAGGGCGAATCCGCCGCACACGGCATCAGCGTCTCCGCGAGGACCGTCAAGAAGGAATTTCGCCACCTGCGAGCCGCCGAGTTTCACAAGCGCGGGGAATTCGCCGCGTTCCTGCGCAGCTCCGGCCAGACGATCGCCGATCTGCTCCTGCGCGTCGAACTGAACCTCCTCTCCCAGCGTCTCCAGCGCCACGCGCTCGCGGGTCACCGCGGCAAGGCGGCCAAGGAGCACGCGCTGGAACGCTTCGTGAAGAGCTTTCGCGCCACATGGATGACGCAGACCTACTGCGCGCCGCAGTACGCGGTCAGCAACTGCGGTCACGTGCAGGAAATCGGCTAGTCCGGGCGCCGTGCGGGGCGCGCCTGCGAACGCCACCGGCGCTGATAGCGTGGGGGTATGGCCACAGCCGCCGCCAGCGAGTCGATCCCTCAGCGCCTGGCGGCGATCCGCGAGCAGATGAAGCTGCTTGCGGACTATCTTTGACCCGGTAGCACTCGGCGAGCGCGTGAGCGTGCTCGAGCAGCAGATGGGCGACGAGGCGTTCTGGGAGGATGCCGAGCGGGCGGCGTCGGTGTCCGCCGAGCACGCGCGCGCCGCGCGTCGGCTGGAGACGTTCAGGACTCTGGAGAGCGACGTCGGCGATCTCGACGGCCTGGTCGAGATGGGCGCCGAGGATGCGTCGCTGCAGGACGAGGTCGACGAGCAGATCTCCTCGGTGGAGGCGCGGCTGGCCGAGCTCGAGGAGCAGCGGCTGTTCTCGGGGCGCTACGACGCCGGCGACGCGCTCGTGACAGTCAATGCCGGGGCGGGCGGGACCGACGCCCAGGACTGGGCCGAGATGGTCCTGCGCATGCTGATGCGCTGGGCCGAGCGTCGCGACTTCAAGGTTGAGTTGCTCGAGGCGAGCCCGGGCGAGGAAGCCGGCCTGAAGTCGGCGACCTTTCGCGTCAGCGGCGAGAACGCCTACGGCCTGTTCGGCGCCGAGCGCGGGGTACACCGGCTCGTGCGCCTATCGCCGTTTGACTCCGCTCATCGCCGCCAGACGAGCTTCGCCGGCGTCGAGGTCGCACCCGTCGTCAAGGACACCGGCGAGATCGAGATCGACGACGACGATCTGCAGGTCGACACCTACCGCGCCTCGGGCGCCGGCGGCCAGCACGTCAACAAGACCGATTCGGCGGTGAGGATCACGCATCGCCCGACGGGCGTCGTCGTGCAGTGCCAGAACGAGCGCTCACAGTCCTCCAACCGCGCTACCGCGATGGCGATGCTGCGCGCGAAGCTGCTCGAGCGTCGCGAGCGCGAACGCCAGGAAGAGATCGCGCGCGAGAAGGGCGAGGCGCAGGATGTCAACTTTGGCTCGCAGATCCGCTCCTACGTGCTGCACCCCTACACGATGGTCAAGGACCACCGCACGAGCCACGAGATGGGTGACGTCCAGCGCGTGCTCGACGGCGACCTGGACGGGTTCGTGCGCGCCTATCTGCTGGGGCGCAGGTGAGCGCGGCGCCGGCTCGTCCCGCGCGATGAGCGACGGGCGCTCCGGCGAGCAGCTGCAGGCGCTGGTGCGCCGGGCGCTCGCAGAGGACGTGGGCAGCGGCGATGTCACGACGAGCGCGACCGTCGAGGAGTACGCGCGCGCTCGTGCGCTGATCACCCAGAAGGCGCCCGGTGTGATCTACGGGCTCGCCGTCACCGAGCGCGTGTTCGCCGAGCTCGACGACGGCGCTGTCGCACGGCGGCGGGTGCAGGAGGGCGTGTGGCGCGAGGAGGGGGGCCGGTGCTCGAGGTGCAGGGCGCGGCGCGCGCGCTGCTGACCGGCGAGCGGACCGCGCTGAACTTCCTCACGCACCTCTCGGGCGTCGCGACGATGGCGGCGCGCGCGGCGCGCGCGGTGCAGGGCACGGGCGCCCGGGTGCTAGACACGCGCAAGACGATCCCGGGACTGCGGGATCTCGAGAAGGCGGCGGTCGCGGCCGGCGGGGCCGACAACCACCGAGCCGGCCTGTATGACGCGATTCTCATCAAGGAGAACCACATCGCCGCCGCGGGCGGGATCTCCAACGCGGTAGCGCGGGCGCGCGAGGCCGCGCCCGCGCTCGCGGGCACGCTCGAGGTCGAGGTGCGCGATCCCGGCGAGATCGACGAGGCGCTCGCCGCCGGCGCGCCACGTCTGCTGCTGGACAACATGGATCACGAGCAGCTGCGCGCGGCGGTTGCGCAGGTCGCTGGGCGCGCGCGCCTCGAGGCCAGCGGCGGCGTGACGCTGCAGACGCTGCAGGCCTGCGCGCGGACAGGGGTAGACTGGGTGTCGATGGGTGCGCTGACCCATTCGGCGCCCGCCCTGGATCTGTCCCTGACGCTGGAGATCATCGCGTGAACCTGCCGATGGCCACTACGTTGCCGATGGCCCGCCCGGATGGGCTTTCCGGCGAGCAGATCAGCGAGCTCAAGGACGAGGTCCGGACGCTCGCAGAGCAGCGAAACGCCGTCGTCCTCGCGCACAACTACCAGGTGCCAGAGGTCCAGGATGTGGCCGATTACGTGGGCGACTCGCTCGGGCTCTCGCGGATGGCCGCCGCCGCCGACGCCGACGTGATCGTCTTCTGCGGTGTGCACTTCATGGCCGAGACCGCATCGGTTCTGTGTCCCGAGAAGACCGTGCTGATCCCCGATCTGGATGCCGGCTGCTCGCTGGCGGCGTCGATCGACGCCGCACAGCTGGCGGACTGGAAGGACGAGCATCCGGGCGCCATCGTCGTGATGTACGTCAACACGACCGCCGAGGTCAAGGCGCTCACCGACTACTGCTGCACGTCGTCAAACGCGGTCGACGTCGTGCGTCATATCTACGCCAGGCACGGCGAGGATGCAGAGATCCTGTTCGGCCCCGACATGTGGCTTGGCGCCTATGTGGAAAGGCGCCTCGGTCGTCCGATGCACGTGTGGGACGGCGAGTGCCACGTCCACGCGGGCATCCGCCCCGATGACATCCAGGCGACGCGCGCCGCACACCCCGACGCCGACTTTCTGATCCATCCGGAGTGCGGCTGCTCGACGAGCGTGATGGAGTACGTGGCTGCGGGCGACGTGCCCGGCGAGGGCGTGTACATGCTCTCCACCGGCGGGATGCTCAAATATGCCCGCGAGGCCGAGCGCCGCGTGCACTCCGGCGAGGACGGCGACGAGGACGCCCAGCGCCGCGAGGAGGTCGTCGTGGCCACCGAGACCGGCATGCTCTACCCGCTGCAGCTGGCCGCGCCGGACGTGGACTTCATCCCGGCCAACCCCGAGGCATCGTGCATGTACATGAAGATGATCACGCTTCCCAAGCTGCGCGACTCGTTGCGCGACCTCCAGCACGAGGTGCGTGTCGCGCCCGAGATCGCCGCACGCGCCCGCGTGCCGATCGATCGCATGGTCGCGATCGGCTGAGCCGGTCTTCGGGGGCCGAGCCACCCCGCCCCCGCCCTGCGCCGCTCCCGGCGCTGGGCAATGCTCGCCAGCCACCTGAGCTCAAAGAGCAGATACAGCGGAGGTAACTGACGTCGGCTGCAGCCGCCAGAAGCGCGCCGTCAGAACTCGTCGACGCTGTGCGGTCCGACGCATGCCACAGCGAGGTTGTCCGCGACGCTGGCCGCGACCTCGCGCACCTCGTCATATGTGACGGCGTCCAGCGCGGCGATCGCCTCGTCGGGATCGATCTCCTCGCCGAACACGATCGCCTGGTTGGCCGCGTAGCTGGCGACCGCGTTGGTGCTCTCGAAGGCAAGCACGCGCCGCCCCGCGGAGTAGGCCCGCGCGCGCTGGACCTCCTCCTCGGTCGGACCCTCGTCGCGCAGCTCGTCGACGATCTCGCGCATGCGCGTGTATGCCTCGATGCACTTGCTCGACTCGAGGCCCGACCCGAGCTGCAGGATCGGCACGTCTGCGAAGGCATGGTCGATCGCGTAGACCGAATAGCACAGGCCACGCTTCTCACGGATCTCGTCGAACAGCCGCGAGCCCATCGAGCCCCCGAGCAGCGTCGCGTAGATTTTCAGCGCAGCGCGCTTGCGCGGGTCTGACACCGGCACGGCTGGCCTGTAGATCATGCGCAGGTGCGACTGGTTGGTGTCGCGCTGCTCGACGCGCTTCTGGGGCATGAAGTCCGGCGCGGCTTCAAAGGGCTCGGGAGCCGCGAGCGCGGGAAAGCGCTCGAAGCACTCGTCAAGCGCGGCCGCGTCGGGCAGGTGGTCGAGGTTGCCGGCGAGAAACGCGCCCCCGTTTGCGCCCGCCCAGCGGCGCTCGCGGAAGGCGACGATCCCCTCGCGCGTGAAGCTGCGCAGGTTCTCCTCGGGCCCGAGCACCGTACGCCCGAGCGGGTGCTCGCCGAACGCGGCGCTGTCGATCAGGTACTCGGCGACGGTCGATGGCTGGTCGTATGCGCGGTTGATCTCCTGGATCACGACGCCGCGCTCGCGGTCGAGCTCCTCCGCGTCGATGCACGGGCGTCCGACGAAGTCGGTGAGCAGGTCGATCGCCTGCAGCGCGCTCTCGGCGCGCACGGTGATGTGAAACGCGACGAGATCGTGGCTTGTGTAGGCGTTCAGCACGCCTCCCAGCCGCTCCGCCGTCTCGTTGACCTGCTTGTAGGTCGGGTACTTCTCGCCGCCCTTGAACACGAGGTGCTCGAGGAAATGGGCCATGCCGTTCTCCTGCGGACGCTCAGCCCGAGCGCCGGCGTCGAAGGCCACGAGCACGGTCAGCGCGCGAGTTCCCGGCAGCGGGATTCTGTGGACCGGCAGGCCGTTGCCCGCGGTCGTGGTCGTCTGGACGCTCGCCATCGTGCGCCAACCTTATCCGCCCGTGACGGCGCTGCCTTCACTAGGCTTGGCTGGTCGATGTCCGCGCCCGGACGACAGCCCGCGCCTCGTCCTCGTCAGCGGCCCTTGACGATCGTCCTCGCGCTCCTGCTGCCGATCGTGCTCGTGGCGGGCGTGTGGATCGGTGGGCACCCGTCGGACGTGCCGGCGTTCGCGCGCAGCACGTTCGTCTCAAACCACTCGACAGAGGTCGTCGACGAAGCGATCAACAGGATCGCTCACGACTACTACCGCCCGATCCCCAAGCCGCGCCTCGCGGACTCCTCGATCTCCGGGCTCGTGGCGAGCCTGAAGGATCGCTTCTCGCACTATCTCGACCCCCAGGAATACCGCGAATTCACGGCTCCTCCGAGCTTCACCGGCATCGGGGTCGTGGTCAGCCCCGACAGCCGCGCCGCGACGCTCCAGCGTGGGCTGTTGATCGGGCGCGTGTTCGACTCCTCGCCGGCTTCACGGGCACGACTGCAGCCAGGCGACCTGATTCTCGCGGTCGACGGACAGCGGCTCGCCGGATTGACAGCCGACGCGGCCGCGGCGCGGATCAAGGGTGCGCCCGGGACCGACGTGCGCCTGACGATCCAAGTGCCCAGCCCCCGTCGCGGCGGGCGCCCCTCGACGCGCACGATGACGATCACGAGGGCCACGATCTCAGAGCCAGTCGTGGCCTCGCGCACCGTGACCGTGCACGGCATCAAGCTCGGGGTCGTCGAGCTGGCCACGTTCAGCCCCGGCGCACACGCCGAAGTTCGCGAGGCGGTCGAACGCGAGCTGCGCGCCGGAGCCCGCGGGCTGGTGTTCGACCTGCGGGCAAACGGCGGCGGCCTGGTCGAGGAGGCGCAGCTGATCGCGAGCATCTTCATTCCCAAGGGAACCATCGTGACCACGCGCGGGCGCACGCAGCCGACCGTGACGCTGAGCGCGGTCGGCGGCGCGATTCCCACGTCGATCCCACTCGTCGTGCTGGTCGATTCCAACACGGCATCGGCCTCGGAGATCGTGACTGCCGCGCTGCAGGACCATCACCGCGCGACGGTCGTCGGCACCCACACGTTCGGCAAGGGCGTCTTCCAGGAGGAGGAGCCGCTGTCCAACGGCGGCGCGCTTGACATAACGGTCGGCGAGTACTTCACGCCCAACGGGCGGAACCTGGGAGGCGGCGGGATCAAACAGGGCGCGGGCATCACGCCAGAAGTGCTCGTGCCAAACGGCGTCGACACGCCGCATGGGCTGTCCGTCGCGCTGAACACGCTGGCGGCCAAAGTCAGGTGAGCTCACCGGCGCCGGCCGGAGCCAGGGTCGCGGTACTGCAGCGACGCGGGCGGTTCCTGGTCGCCGAGCCGCTGTTCGCAGAGCGCGATGGCGGTGGCGCACGCGGTGGGCAGGCGATGAGGATCGCCGTCTCTTCCGCCCGCGGCGCGCACGGTCGCGGACGCGGGCGCGTAGCCGCGGGCGACCTCGTGCTCGTCGGCGCCGACGGGCGCCGGACGGGTGCGCGGGTGCTGCGCGTCATCGGACGGCCGGACGTCGCGCGCGACGTCATCGAGGCGCTGCTGCTCGATAGGGGAGCGAGCCGCGGCTTTGAGCCGGCCGTCCAGGAGCAGGCCGACCGCGCCCGCGATCGCAGTGCCGCTGAGGCCGAGCGCGAGGTCGCCGCAGGGCACCGGCGCGACCTGCGCGATCTGGCCACATTCACGATCGACCCGGCTTCGGCGCGCGATTTCGACGACGCGATCTCGGCCGAGCAGAACGCTGACGGCACGACGACGGTGCGGGTGCACATCGCGGACGTCGCCGCCCACGTGCAGCCCGGGTCGCCGGTCGACCTCGAGGCGCGCCGGCGCGCCACGAGCGTCTACGTGCCGGGCGCGGTCGAGCCGATGCTGCCGCGGGCGCTCTCTGACGATGCGTGCTCCCTGCGCCCGGGCGCCGAGCGCCGGGCCGTCACGGTGGAGCTGCAGCTTCGCGGCGCGAAGGTCGTGCGTGCAGCCTTCGAGCGATCGCTCGTCCGCTCCGATGCGCGGCTCGACTACGAGCAGGTCGATCGAATCTTCGCTGGCCAGGAGGCCGCGGCCGGGCCTTGGGGGCAGGCGCTGTCGGCTGCGCGCGCCGTTGCTGGCGCGCTCGCGACAAAGCGTGAACGCGCGGGGGCGCTCGCGATCGACTCACAGGAGCCAGAGTTCGTGTTCGACGAGCACGGCGACGTGCGCGAGATCCGCGTGCGCTCGCAGACCGAGTCCCACCGTGTGATCGAGCACCTCATGATCGCCGCCAACGAGGCCGTCGCCGAGCTCCTGTCCAAGCGAGGCGTGCCGTGTCTGTATCGCGTCCACGAGCGCCCGGATCCGCAGCGCATCGAGCGCCTCGTCGACCAGCTCGCATCGCTGCAGGTGCCCACTCCGCCGGTTCCCGAGGCGCTGTCGGCCTCGCAGGCCGCCGAGCTGCTCGGCCCCATCTCCAAACTGGTCGAGGACCACGTGCGGCGCACCGGGAGAGGCCAACGCGCTCTCAGCGCGCTCGTGCTGCGCTCGCTCAAGCAGGCCTACTACTCACCGGTCAACATCGGGCACGCCGGGCTGCACTCCAGCGGCTACTGCCATTTCACGTCCCCGATCCGGCGCTATCCGGACCTCGTCTGCCATCGCGCGCTGCTCTCGGCGGTCGCCGGCGACGAGCAGGCGCCGCGCTCGGGCGAGCTCGGGGAGCTCGGTGTATGGACCTCTGAGCGCGAGCGCGAGGCGATGATCACCGAGCGCGACGCCGACGACGTCGCGCGGTGCTTTGCGCTCGAGCGTCTGCTGCACGAGGGAGGCTGGGAACAGGTCTTCAGCGGCGAGGTGGTCGGCCTGATCTCGGCCGGCGCGTTTGCGACGTTCGGCGAGGGCGCCTATGAGGGCATGCTGGCCGTCCGGCGCATGGCGGCGCTCGCGCAGACAGGGCGTTCGCGGACGCGCGGTCCCGGTGGCGGCGGCGAGCGTGAGCAACCGCGCGAGTGGTGGGAGCTCAACGAGCAGGGCACGATCCTCCAGGGCGAGCGGACGGGGAGCACGTTGCGCCTGGGCGACTCGCTGGCGGTGCGCGTCGTGCGGGTGGAGGCGGTACGCGGCCGCGTGGACCTCGAGCTCGCGCCGCCTACGTGACCGTGCGAGCCTCGATTGCGCACACGACCATCTAGGCTCGTCTGTCCGATGGCAAAGGGCAAGGGAAAGCGCAAGGTCGGCAGCGGTGACGTCGCCTCAAACCGCTATGCGTCCTATCGCTATGAGCTCCTGGAGCGACTGGAGTGCGGGATCGTGCTCGAGGGCACCGAGGTCAAGTCGCTGCGCACGACGGGCGCGCAGCTCAAGGACGGCTATGCGGCGATCCGCGAGGGCGAGCTGTGGCTGCACTCCGTCTACATCCCGCCCTACGGGCCGGCGTCGCGCGAGAACCACGACCCAGAGCGCCCGCGCAAGCTACTCGCGCACAGGCGTGAGCTCGACCGCCTCGCGGCGCGCTCGGCCGAGCGCGGGCTTACGCTGGTTCCCACGCGCATCTACTTCGTCGGCCCGCACGCCAAGGTCGAGGTCGCGCTCGCCCGCGGCAAGGACCTCTATGACAAGCGCAACACGATCCGCGAGCGCGAGACCAAGCGCGACATGGAACGGTCGATCCGCGAACACTGAGCGCTAGATCGAGCGGAAGCTGTGGCCCGAGCTCGTGAGGATGTGCGAGTCGTGCATCCCGAGCACGAGCAGCGCGATGAGCCCGATGTAGACAGCACCCACGGCAAGCCTTGCGCGCGGAGAGACCCGGTAGTAGGCCGCCTGCTCGATCGTGCGCGAGTTGCGTCCCTGCCAGCGGCGCCAGGTCTCAAGGCCGGCGAACAGCACGATGATCCAGATGATCGGGTTGGGGAACACAAGCGCAAGCGCCACGAGCGCTCCGAAGCCCAGAAACCACATCCATGGCGCCATCGCGGCCATCGCGCGCCCGCCGTCCAGCGGCACGACCGGCAGGAGGTTGAAGAGGTTCAGGAAGAAGCCGATGTAGGCGAGCGCGCGGAACATGTCGCTGCCGGTGACTTCGGCGATGACGAGGCACACGATGGCCCCAGCGGTGCCGAGGATGGGCCCGGCGAGGCCCACGCGAGCCTCCGCCAGAGCGTCCTCGCCCAGCGACTTGGCGAAGATCGCGGCGCCGAGGAAGGGAATGAACATCGGCGCGCTCGCCTTGAGCCCCTCGCGTCTGAGCGCGATCACGTGCCCCATCTCGTGCACGAAGATCAGCACGACGAAGCCGAACGCGAACGTCCATCCCCAGAACAGCGCGTAGGCGGCGACCGAGACGAGCGCCGTGCCGGCGGTGAGGAGCAGTTTGGTCTTCGGCAGGAGCAGGAGGAGGCCTTTGATCGCGGCGAAGAACTTGGCGAACACCGCGGCGATCGCAGCCAGCGCACTGCCGATCCGCCCACGCAGGCTGCGAGCTGCGCGCTTCGGTCCGGCCGGTGGCTGGCCGAACGGGTTCTCGTTGACCGGCGGGTGCTCGATGACAACCGGATGCCCCAGTGCGCGGACGGGCGCCGGAACCGTCGCCGGAGTCGGCGCGGGGAGGGAGAGATCGCTATCGGTCATGGATCCATTGTGCCACTGCTGCTAAGCGCTTCCTAACAGGAAGCCAGGCGCGCTCGCCGGCGCGATCGCTGGTGCGCCGTATCGGCCCGCAGAGCGCGACCGGGAGCGTGCGCCGGCTGTTTTTTTCAGAAAGTGCGAGGTCTGTCTCGCGCGGGCCTTGCATTGGCGGCGGGCTGTGGCTAGGTTGAATTCAGACGCGGAACCGAGCCGCAAAAGAGCGAGGCCACCGAGGTGTGAGGCCGCGCCACCAGCAAAGCCGGGCTCTAGGGTCAGGCGGCGCGGGTCCTCAAACGGCTCGGGGCCGCGTCGTTTTCATCTCCGGCCGTCGCGCGCTGAATCGCGCGGGCTGGCGGCGCTAGACTGGGCTGCAGGACATTCCCGGGGACGACAGGCTTCGACGCGGTCGGTTCGCGGGGATGGTGGCGAGTCGAGGTCCCGGGCGGCCTCGTAAAACACCCGGGAAAACAATAAGTGCGGACTCTCACGAGTTCCCCCTCGCTGCCTAGCTAGAAACTAGGCAGGAGGTCTCGGGCCCCGCTCGCCCGCGGCGGGGAAGGCCGGGATCAGAAAGCGGGCTCACCCGGTGCGGATCGCCTCCGCCAAGCCGGGAACACTTCAGGAGGCTGGTCCCCCGGAACCCCGCCGGCGCGGCGAACAGGGGATGAGATCAGAGCGCCGGCTACGCTCGTAGAAGCCATTCTCACGCGATCGCGGACGTGGGTTCGATTCCCACCGTCTCCACTAATAGCTCTAAGCCAGAGGAGGATGTGATGCAGACGCTCAGGACCCCGGACGAGCGCTTCGCGGATCTCGCCGGCTGGGAGTGGGAGCCCCACTATGCCGAGGTGGACGCCGACGGGGCGGTCGTGCGGATGGCCTACGTGGACGAGGGCCCCGACCAGGGGCAGCCCGTGCTGCTGCTGCACGGGGAGCCGTCCTGGTCCTATCTCTACAGGACAATGATCCCGCCGCTGCTGGACGCCGGACTGCGGGTTATCGCCCCCGACCTGATCGGCTTCGGGCGCTCGGACAAGCCGGCGGCGGGTGAGGACTACACCTACGCCCGGCACGTGTCGTGGCTGACGAGCCTGGTCGTGGAACAGCTCGACCTCCACGAGGTGCTGCTGTTCTGCCAGGACTGGGGCGGCCTGCTCGGCCTGCGCCTCGTGGCCGAGCACCCCGACCGGTTCGCCGCGGTCGTGGCCTCGAACACGATGCTCCCCACCGGAGACCACGACCCGGGTGACGCCTTCAGGGCGTGGCGGGAGTTCTCGCGGACGGCCGAGCGGTTTGACATCGGGCGGATCGTGAGCCGGGCGAGCAAGCGCGAGCTCTCATCCGAGGAGATCGCGGCATATGACGCGCCCTTTCCGGACGAGCGGTTCAAGGCCGGGGCGCGCCAGTTCCCTTCGCTTGTGCCGATCACCCCCGACGACCCGGCCTCGGCTGCCAACCGCGCCGCCTGGGAGGTGCTGAAAACCTGGCAAAAGCCGTTCGTGTGCGCGTTCGGTGACTCCGACCCGGTCACCGGCGGAGCCGACCGGGTTCTCAGGAAACTGATCCCCGGCGCCGAGGGCCAGCCACACACGACTCTCGAGGACGTCGCGCACTTCAGTCAGGAGGACGCCGGCCCTGAGCTCGCGCAGATCGTCATCGACGTCGCCGGGCGCCTTCGCGCCGAGGCGGTGCGCTAGCTTCGGCGAAAGGCAGACGGCGATGAGTGAGCAGTCCGAGATGGCAGAGCACACGATCGTGATCGAACGCGAGCTCGACGCCCCGCGCGGGCTCGTCTGGAGCGTGTGGACCGACCCCGATGAAGTCGCGCGCTGGTGGGGACCCGAGCACTTCACGACGCCGCGCGAGAAGATCGAGTTCGACCTGCGCCCTGGCGGCGTCTGCCGGATGACCATGGTTGGGCCCGATGGGCAGGAGTACCCCAGCGATGGCCACTTCGGTGTGGTCGAGCCCCTCGAGCGCCTGTCGTTCGGCGAGCAGAGCACCGACCATCCGATGCTCGAGTCGGGTGAGACGACCGTCGAGTTCATCGATCTCGGCGACAGCCGCACGAACGTCGTCGTCACCTCGCGCATGATCTGCGCCGACGAGCTCGTCGAGATGGCCAAGCTCGGCTGGGGCAGTCAGCTCGACAAGCTCGCATCGCTGCTCGCGGACTGAGCCGTTCACGGCAGCGGCGCCCGATAGGGTAGGCACAGCCGGGTGCGCCGCGCGCCCGCGCGAGGGTCGACCTGGAGGGACAGGCGTGAGCGAACGTATCGTCATACTCGGCGCGGGATTTGGCGGGCTGGAGCTGTCCACGATGCTGTCCGAGGCGCTCGGCGAGGACGCCGAAGTGACGCTGATCGACAGGAACGACAGCTTCGTGTTCGGCTTCTCAAAGCTCGACGTGATGTTCGGTCGCACCACGCCCGACGCCGTCCGCCTGCGCTACGGCGACATCGTCAAGCCCGGTGTGCGCTTCCTGCGGGAGACGATCACCGCGATCGACCCCGAGGCGCGCCGAGTCACCACCGATGCGAGTGTGCACGACGCCGACACGCTCGTCATCGCGCTCGGCGCCGACTACGACATGGACGCCACGCCGGGTCTCGCCGAGGGCGCCGATGAGTTCTACTCCGTGGCCGGCGCCGAGCGTCTGGCGGGGATCCTCCCGACGTTCTCCGAAGGGCACGCGATCATCGGCGTGTGCGGCGCGCCGTTCAAGTGCCCGCCGGCGCCGAGCGAGTGCGCGCTGCTGCTGCACGACGAGCTGACCGCGCGCGGCGTGCGCGACGCGTGTCAGATCTCGTTCGTGATGCCGCTCGGCACGCCGGTGCCGCCGTCGCCCGAGACGTCGGCCGCGCTGCTCGAGGAGTTCGCCGCGCGCGACATTGCGTTCCTCGGCGGCCGGCGCGTGAGCTCGATCGATCCGCAGCGCAGCGTCGCGCTGCTCGACGATGACAGCGAGCTCGCGTTCGACCTGTTCCTCGGCGTGCCGAAGCATCGGGCCCCCGATGTGGTGATCGCGAGCGGCATGACCGAGGACGGCTATGTTCCCGTCGAGTCAGACACTCTGCAGACGCGCTTTCCCGGGGTCCATGCGATCGGCGACGTCTGCACCGCGGGCGTTCCGAAGGCCGGCGTGTTCGCGGAGGGCGCCGCGCGCGTCGTGGCCAAGACGCTGATCGCCAAGCGCCAGGGCGGCGAGCCGCCGGGCCGCTATCTCGGCCAGGGGACGTGCTACATCGAGTTCGGCAAGGGGCGCGTGGGGAGCGTCGACATCGACTTCCTCTCGGGACCGTCGCGCACCGGGACGTTCAACGCTCCATCCTCCGAGCTGGTCGCCAAGAAGGAGCAGTTCGGGTCAAGTCGCCGAGCGCGCTGGTTTGGCGCCTGACCGTTTGAGCTGAGGCCGCGTGCACGTCGAAAGGTTCAACGTCGGCTGGGTTTCCTCTCCTGCGGTCGTGTATCGCCAGGGCGAACCTCCCGAGGCCCGGATCCGCTTCCCCGTGCCCGCGTATCTGATCGAGACCGCGGATGAGCGGATCCTCGTCGACACGGGGCTGCACCCTCGGGGCGCGCGCGACCCCGAGGGCTACTACGGGCGGCCGTTCGAGCTCGAGCAGGAGCAGGACATCACCGAGCAGCTGGACGTGAGCACGCTCACGCGCATCGTGCTGACCCACCTGCACTTCGACCATGCCGGTGCCCTCGCGCTGCTGCCAAGCTCGATACCGATCGTCGTCCAGCGGCGGGAGTGGGAGGCCGGCCAGGACGCAGACGCCATCGCGCGCAACTTCTTCCTCCCGCGCGACTACGCGTTGGACGATCGCGAGGTGATCCTCGTCGATGGCGACCACGATCTGCTCGGCGACGGATCGATCGAGCTGCTGCTCACGCCCGGACACACGCCGGGACATCAGTCGGTGCGCGTCGGCGAGGACCTCGTGCTGGGAGTGGACGTCGCGCACTTCGCGGCAACGCTGGACGACCTGCGATTCCCAAGCTTTGCCGATGACTTCGGCGCGCAGGCGCAGTCGGCCGCTCGCCTGCGCGGGCTTCGCGATGCTGGCGCGACCGTGATCCCAGGTCACGACCCGGACGTCCTGCACCCGGGACCCGTCGCGGTCTGAGCGTCGCGCCTGACGCGCCGTCTATCGGCGCCGAACCGACCAGATCGCACGATCGCGCGGCACCTGGTGGCCTGCAGGCGCGAGCAAGCTGCTGCGATCGCTGTCTACTGTGCGACCCGCGGTTCAGGATCGGCGCATTTCTGCCGAAGTCTCCTGGGAACCGACGCGCAAGGAGCAGAGAGTTCGATGGCATCGAGCACCATGGAGAAGTGTCGCCTTGTGACCCGTAGCGACTTCGACGGGCTGGTGTGCGCTGCGCTGCTGAAAGAGCTCGGCATCCTCGACGAGATCAAGTTCGTTCACCCGAAGGACATGCAGGACGGGCTCGTCGAGCTCACCGACCGTGATATCACGACCAACCTTCCCTACGTTCCCGGCGTGCGCCTGGCCTTCGATCACCACGAGAGCGAGACGCTGCGCCTGGAAAACGGCGCCGAGAACCACATCATCGTTCCGGGCGCGCTCTCGGCCGCGCGCGTGGTCTTTGACTACTTCGGGGGTGCAGAGCGCTTTCAGCTGGTCGGCGAGGGGATCATGGACGCCGTCGACAGGGCCGACAGCGCGCTGTTCTCGCTCGAGGAGATCAAGGCTCCCAGCGGCTGGATCCTGCTGAGCTTCCTGATGGACCCGCGAACCGGGCTGGGCCGCTTTCGCGACTTTCGCATCTCCAACTATCAGCTGATGATGGAGCTGATCGACGCCTGTCTGCAGAGCACCGTCGAGGAGGTTCTGCAGATGCCCGATGTCGTCGAACGCGTGGCGCTCTACGACGAGCACGCTCCGGCCGCCGAGGCACAGCTGATGCAGCGATCGACCGTGCAGGACAACCTCGTCGTCCTCGACCTCCGCGAGGACGAGGTGATTCATCCGACCAACCGCTTCATGATCTACGCGCTGCACCCGCAGTGCAACATCTCGATCCACGTTCTGTGGGGCCTCAAACAACAGAACACCGTCTTCGCGGTCGGCAAGTCGATCGTCGATCGCTCGAGCAAGACCGATGTCGGCGCGCTCATGCTCTCCTACGGCGGCGGCGGGCACGAGGCTGCCGGCACCTGTCAGGTGGCCAATGAGGACGCCGAGACGGTGCTCGGCGAGCTGATCCGCCAGATCAACTCGGACGGCTGACGCGCGCCTCGGGCGACTGCGTCCCGCTCAGTCGACCGGCAGCGTGTCCTTCAGCCACTGCACGACAAGCGGAATGCCCCGCGGGTCGATGTGGTGCCCGGCTTCGGACTCGTGGTACTCGACCTTCAGCCCTGCTGCCTGCAGCTCGTCGCGTGTCGCGCGCGCAAAGCCGACGTCGATCACCTGGTCTTTGGTCCCGTGCGCGATGAACACGCGCAGGCCCTTGCGCGAGGCGAGATCCGGCTCCCAACCCTCCACGCGTGGCAGAAAGCCCGACAGCGCCAGCACGCCGCCCGGCACCGGGCGCTCCGCGTCGAGTCCGAGCGCATAGCTCATGACCGATCCCATCGAGAAGCCGCCAAGCACCGTCTGCTCGGGCCCCAGCCCGGTTCGCTCCCAGATCTCGTCGTGAAGCTCGGCCAGCTGCGCGAGCGCCGAGCGGAACGTCTCCGGGTCGGGATAGCCGACCCGCGGAACCAGGTACCAGTGATTGCCGGGCGAGCCTGCGAGCGTCAGCGGTGCGCGCGGCGCGACAACGTGCAGGCGGCCCTGCGGGTCGAGCGCGTCGGCGAGCGGAAGCAGGTCGAGCTCGTTGGTTCCGCGCCCGTGGTGCAGGAAGAGCAGGCCCGCGGGGTCGACACGGGCCGGGCGCTCCGCGTAGACGAGCGTGCTCATGTCTGCCTGCCGTGGGCACACCCGAAGGCCGCCCGAACCCTTGAATCAGACAACCCTCAACCTCAGGTTCACGTTGTGTCCCGCCTTGCGCTCAGCGGCGCTCCCGCGTCTGTTCACGCCTTGTCCTCGCGTGGCATGTAGGGCGCGAGCTCGCGCCGGGCGATCGACAGCTTGTGGACCTCGTCCGGGCCGTCGGCGAGGCGCAGCGTGCGCAGGTGCGCGTACGTCGAGGCCAGCGGAAAGTCGTCTGAGACCCCGCCGCCGCCGTGGACCTGGATGGCGCGGTCGAGCACCTTCAGCGCCACGTTCGGCGCCGCCACCTTGATCGCCGAGATCTCGGTGCGCGCGTGGCGGTTGCCGACCGTGTCCATCAGCCAGGCGGCCTTCAGCGTCAGCAGGCGCGCCATCTCGATTTCGATGCGCGACTCGGCGATCCAGTCCTGGATGTTGGCGCGCGCGGCCAGCGGCTGGCCGAACGTCACGCGTGACACCGCGCGCTTGCACATCGCCTCCAGAGCACGCTCGGCGGCGCCGATCGAGCGCATGCAGTGGTGGATGCGCCCCGGACCCAGACGCGCCTGGGCGATCATGAACCCGTCGCCCTCGCCGGAGATGATGTTCGAGGCCGGCACGCGAACGTCCTTGAACTCGACTTCAGCGTGACCCTCGTGGTCCATGTAGCCGAACACGGGCAGGTTGCGCACGACGGTCACGCCGGGCGTGTCGAAGGGGACGAGGATCTGGCTCTGCTGTTTGTGGCGCGGCCCGTCGACGCTCGTCTTGCCCATCACGATCATGATCCGCGCGTGCGGGTGATAGGCCCCCGAGGTCCACCACTTGCGCCCGTTGAGCACGTACTCGTCGCCGTCCCGATCGATTTTCAACGCGATGTTCGTCGCGTCGGAGGAGGCGACGTCGGGCTCTGTCATCGCGAACGCCGAGCGGATCTCGCCGTCGAGCAGCGGCATCAGCCACTGCTCCTTCTGCTCGGGGGTGGCGAACTGGAACAGCACCTCCATGTTGCCGGTGTCAGGGGCCGAGCAGTTGCATGCCTCCGAGGCGATGTGCGAGCGCCCGAGGATCTCGGCGAGCGGCGCGTAGTCGCTGTTGGACAGTCCGGCTCCGAGCTCCGCGTCTGGCAGGAACATGTTCCAGAGCCCCGCCTCGCGCGCGCGAACCTTGAGCTCCTCCATGATCGCCGGCTGGCTGTGGGCGTCGCCGGACTCGCTGCAGCTGGCGGTGGTAGACCGGCTCGGCCGGGAGGACGTGCTCGTCCATGAACGCGGTCAGGCGCTCCTTGAATTCGGCGCAGCGCTCGCTTGGCTGAAAGTCCATCGGGTCTCCTCGTTGGTGGCTATGGGCCTTGAGGCTTAGGATCATCGCCGATGAGCGACCACGAGGGCAGTCAGCGCAGCGCGCGCGCCGATGGCGAGGACTCTGGCGTGGACTATCAGCAGGCCGGTGTGGACTACGAGTCCCTCGACGAGGGCAAGCGCCTGGCGATGTCAAGGGCGCTCTCGACCTCGCCGCTGCTCGCGGCCAGAGGCGGCCGGGCGATCGACGCGTCGCGCGGACAGCCGGCGTTCGTGTTCGAGCTCGATGGGCGTTCGCTCGCGTTCGTCGTCGAGGGCCTCGGAACCAAGTCGGTCATCGCGCGCCAGGTGCTCGAAGGCGAGGGCGTCAACCGCTTCGACGCGGTCGCCTACGACACCGTCGCCGCGATCGTCAACGACCTCTGCTGCGTGGGCGCGCTGCCGCTCGTCGTGAACGCCTACTTCGCGACCGGCGCCTCTGACTGGTACCTGCGCCCCGACGCGCGCGGGCGCGCTCGTCGAGGGCTGGCGCGAGGCGTGCGCGCGACGCGGGCTGCACGTGGGGCGGAGGCGAGTCGCCGTCGCTGCCCGGGCTCGTCGCCGACGCGGACATCGAGCTTGCCGGCAGCGCGATCGGCGTCGCTCCCGCCGGGCGTGGCGCCGATCCTGGGCGACGAGCTGGCCGCCGGGCGATGAGATCGTGATCGTCGCGAGCAGCGGCCTGCACGCCAACGGCTCATCGCTGGCGCGCCTGGTCGCCGTCCCGCCTGCCCGACGGGCTACGCGACCGCGCTTCCGAGCGGACGGCGCTTCGGCGAGGCGCTGCTCGATCGCCGTCGCGTGATGTACGCGCGGCTCGTTGAGCGCCTCGTGTCCGAGCGGCTGCCGGTCGACCTACCTGAGCCACATCACCGGCCACGGGCTCGCGAAGCTGATGCGCCCGCCGCGGGAGCTCACGTACGAGATCAACGTCCTCCCGCCGGTCCCCGAGGTGCTCGGTTGATCGTCGGCGCGCCGGCCTGACCCCCGCGGCGGCCTACTCGACGTTCAACATGGGCTGCGGCTTCGCCGTCTACTGCCGCCCGGCGGCGGGCGGGGCCGTCGTCGCGCGGCGCGCGAAATCGGGCCACGACGCCGCTGGTCGCCGGGCGCGGTGCGCAGCCGGCCCGCGGCGGGTCGTGCTGAGCCGCTCGGCGTCAGCTACGAGCAGCGACGCGCTGGAGCTGTCGCCCGGCTGATCAGGGGCGAGCGCGAGTCCACGTAAAAAAACTAAACCTTCAGTTGAGGTTTATGTTGTAACGGCTAACACGAAGGCGTGCCATCGATGTCGCCGCTAACCGAGCTGCGTTGGAGTCTCGGCCACCACTTGGGGACCTCGTGAGCGGCCGCGCGAAAGGTGTTCCGAATGCGCCTCGCGGGCGCCGACAAATCGGCGACGATGCTGTAGAAGATGTCCTCCGCCCGCCGGATCGGCGGTTGCAGCCATCAACCCTGAGAGATACAATCGTCGTCGAACTCGCCACTGTTCTCCGGCCATCACCGGGGATCTCGATGTCGCCGGGCCAGCATGGCCTCGGAGCTGCCCGGATCGAGGCGGACATGTCCATCAACAAGAGGAGAGAGAAGCTGATGCGCAGAGCATCCACCTGTCTGGCCTTGCTCGGGCTTGCCGTTCTCGGCGTGCCCGGCGCCGCCTCGGCGGCGCCGACCGTCACGTTCAAAGCGGCAGCGGTACCGATTCCCGGGCTTCCCGCACACCGGCAACATCCTCGGCGCTGGCGCCGCGGTCGAAGTTCGAATGGACGATCAAGGGAACCGAATACGGGGGATTCCCGCCGCCGCTGATCGGCGTCAACACGTTCTTCCCGGCAGGCACGAAGATCAACCCGGCCGGTTTCTCCGCCTGCCCGCCCACGTCGCTTGAAAAACATCGGCGGCAAGGCCTGCCCGAAGTCGTCCAGGCTGACGACCGCCGGTGAAGCCAATGGCTTCGTCACGTTCGGAAGAACGCGTCCCGGAGAAAGTCGTCGATCGAAGGCTTCTTCGCCCCGGCCGGCCAGCTGCAGTTCCTCACCGTCGGGACCACGCCGGCGTCGTTTGAATTCATCGCGTCCTCGCACAAAACACCAGGTGGGCGCGCCGTATGCGGCCCGAGTACATAACCGAAGTGCCGCTCGTCGAAACGGTGCCGGGAGCGCCCGACGCATCGACCGAATCGATCAACGTCACGGCCGGCGCGGCGATCAAGAAGGGCGGCAAGGCGATCTACTACGGTACGCGAGCCGACGAAGTGCCCGAAGGGCGGTTTCCCGGTCAAGTCCGAACTGATCTTCGCGAACCTGGCGCGCTTCCGGCCAGAGCCACAGGGGAAGTCGTCACGAGCACCTACAAGGCGCCGTGCCCGAGGAAGTAAGCGGCAGATGATCACGGTGACCAGCTCGTGCGCTCAGCGCGCGCGCTGGCCGCTGAAGGGGTGGGACGGACGGCCCCAGCAGGACTGGGGCCGTCCGACTTGTCGTCGAACGTAAGGAAGGATCGATGAGGCAGTCCGACGGGTCGAGGAGATGGGTGCGTGGCCGCCTTCGGCGCGGTCGGCGTCGTCGCGCTCGTCGGCGATCGTGCTGCTGCAACCTCGGCCGGCGGCTCCAACGGCAACTACGAAGTGCGGGCGATCTTCGATGACGCCGGCAACATCATCCCCGGGCGAGAACGTGAAGATCGACGGCGTCACGGTCGGTCACGTCAGCTCGGTCACGCCGACGCCGCAGCAGAAGGCGGCCGTCGTGCTGAGATCAAGCAACCCCGGCTTCAAGGCTTCCGCTCCGACGCGAGCTGCACGATCCGCCCGCAGGCGCTGCTCGGCGAGAAGTTCGTCGACTGCCTGCCGACCCAGCCGCGCGTGGAAGGCACGCCGTTGCCGCCCCCGCTGCACAAGATCCCGAGCGGGCACGAAGGCGCCGGCCAGGAGCTCCTGCCCGGTCAGAACACCGACAGCCCGGTCGACCCGGACCTGCTCAACGACATCAACCGCCTGCCCGAACGCGAGCGCCTGACGATCATCCTCAACGAACTCGGCGCCGGCCTCGCGGGCCGCGGGCAGCGACCTCAAAGAAGTCATCCGGCGCGCCAACCCGGCGCTTGCAGGAACTCGAACAGGGTCCTCGCCATCCTCGCCGACGAGAACCACGTGCTGGCAAGGCTCGCGGTGGACTCCGACAAGCAGCTGGCGCCGCTGGCGGCCATCCGCAAGCAGTACGCCGACTACTTCGTCCAGAGCAACACCGTCGCGCAGGCGAGCGCCCGCCATCTCGCGCGCCCTCGAACTCAACCTCCAGCTCTTCCCGCCGTTCCTGCGCCAGCTCGGCCCGTCTGCCGAACGGCTCGGCCGGTTCGCCGAACAGGTCACCCCGACGTTCACCGACCTCGGCATCGCCGCGCCGTCGATCGACAAGGCTTTCGTCGGCCTGCCGGCATACTCCGAGCAGCTCGACCGTCTTCTTCAAGAGCCTCGGCAAGACCGCCAAAGGTGTCCGGCCCGGCGCTGGTGGCCGTCCAAACCGCTGCTCGAACGGCTGAAGCCCTTCGGCGCGGCCGCCAAGCCCGTTCGCGACGAACTTCGCGAAGCTCTTCACCAGCCTGCGCGACACGGGCGGTCTGGAGCGCATCATGGACTTCATCTTCCTGGGCGCCGGCGCGGCCAACGGCTATGACTCGCTCGGGCACTTCCTGCGTACCGAGGGCCTCGGCGACGATCTGCCTGAAATACGCCATCGCACCGGCCCCGGGCTGCGATGCGCACCTGCTCAGTCGACTGGCACGGAAACCGGCGCGGCGGCCGAAGCGCGCACGGCCGCGAGCGCCCGACGACCCGAGCCTCGTGATGGATCGCACGCTCGCCATCCTCAAAGGCGCGACGCCGGCGCAGGCGCTTGCCAAATACCCGGGCTCGGCCACCGACCGCGCAGTCGCTCGGGCTGCCGGCGGGATCGGGCCCTCGGTCCAGCCGGTCGGCGGCTCGAGCGCAGGCACCACCTACTACACGCCCGGCAAGAAGAGTCCGGCGCGGACGGCATGCTCCTCAACTACCTGCTTGGCAACTAGGCCGAGCCGGTGATGAGCACACGTCAGCGCACCATCGGCCTGCTGCTTGCGGGTCGGTGCGTGCTCGCGCTGGCTGCTGCCGGCCGGCAGCCTCGGCGACGAACAGGGCACGACGACGGTCCCCCGGCCCCGCCGGAACCCCGGCGCTCGCCGCCGCGTGCGCCAGCGCCCGAACCGGCCGCGCCCGCGCCGGCGCCGTCGGAACCCCCGCGCCGCAGCGCCCCCGAGCGCATCGCCCGAAGGCGCCGCCCAGCCGCAGGTACAGGCCCAGCAGGCCCAGGGCAGCACCGGTCCGCGCGCCGCGCCCGCGCGCCGCCCTCAGCGGCGCCGGTCAGCCGAAACGCAAGGCCGACCGGCGCCGCCGGAGCGTCTGGAGCACCGGCGCCGCCGGGCACCAGGCGCGCGCCCGCGCCCTCGGCGCTCACGCCGGCGCTGCCGCTCGCGCTGTCGGGCTCGCTGGCCGGCGTCCCGAGCTTCTTCATCGAAAACTTCCGCGTGCCGCCGTTCCTGCTGCCGATCTACCAGGCCGCCGGCAGCGCCTACGGGATTCCCTGGCAGGTGCTCGCGGCGATCAACGAGGTCGAGACCGACTACGGTCGCGACCTCAGCGTCTCGAGTGCGGGCGCCGAGGGATGGATGCAGTTCCTGCCGACCGAGTGGGCGCAGTACGGCGTCGACGCGACGGGCAGCGGCTTCAAGGACCCCTACAACCCGGCGGACGCGATCTTCGCCGCGGCACGCTACCTGCGTGCCGCGGGCGGCGACACGAACATCCGCGCCGCGATCTTCTCCTACAACCACTCGCAGGCGTACGTGACCTCCGTGCTGCAGCGCGCCGAGCTGCTCGGCGGCACGCCGCCCCAGCTGCTGGGCGCGGTGATCGGCCTGACCGAAGCGCGCTTCCCCGTGCACGCCGCCGCGCACTTCAGCGACGGGTTCCAGACGATCCCCGCAAGCGGCTCGCAAGCCGGCGCAGACGCTCGTGGGCACGACGATCTACTCCGAAGCCGGCGCGCCCGTGATCGCCGCGCAGGACGGGGAAGTCGTGCAGATCGGCAGCTCTCCGACGCTGGGGCGGTTCGTCGCGCTGCGCGACGCGTACGGCAACACGTATGTCTACTCCCAGCTCGGCTCGGTCGCGAGCTCTATCCGGTGCTGCGCCCGGCGCCGGGCGCTCACGTCAGCGCATCGGCGGCGCCCGCCGGCCGGCGCCTCGGCGCGACCGCCGAACCCCCGCCCGAGCGGGCCGGCTTCCGCCGGTGCCCAGACCGGCGCGCCGCTTTCCGCCGGTGCCGGCTCGCTGGGGCTGGGAGGCGGTGGTGGCGCTGGACGCCACCCCGGCTCCCCCGGCCGCCCGGCGCCGCCCCTCACCGCACAGGTCGTCGGCGACGGTCCGCGTCTTCAGGGAAGGCTCCAGACGAGGTCTACCTGCACCCGCTGCGAGTTGGCGTCCAGGTGATCGCGGGCACGGTGCTCGGCCCGTCGTCGGCGCGCTCCGGGCAGATGTTCTTCCAGATCCGCCCAGCCGCGGTCGGCGCGCCGCTGATCGACCCCAAGCCGATCCTCGATGGCTGGGTGGCGCTCGAAAACACGGCCGTCCGTCAACCGGCCAAGGCGAGAATCGTTCCTCGCCGACTGCGTCGGCGGCGTCGGGACAGGTGCTGCTGGAGACCACAGCGCCAGCTCGAGCGCCAGGTGCTGCGCGACCACGGCGTCCGCCTTGGCCGCTGCGAGCGCCAGGCGATCCAGGGCGGGCGGCGTCGACCGGCGGCTGCTGGCGACGCTCGAGTTCCTCTCGGTGTCGGG
The DNA here is from genome assembly GCA_963749385.1 of uncultured Solirubrobacterales bacterium. Classification (GTDB taxonomy): domain Bacteria; phylum Actinomycetota; class Thermoleophilia; order Solirubrobacterales; family Solirubrobacteraceae; genus Palsa-744. Next base: position 856,293 of record CAVVMI010000007.1, on the reverse strand, counting down.
CCTGAAGCCGACCGTCACCGGGCATCGCCTGCAGCGGCATCGCTCGCCGGCGCTCGGACACAACGCGCCGGCGCGGCGCGGCGAAAAGGTCGACCTCACGGCGGTCAACTCGCTCGCGATCGCGACCACCAGGGCTCGGGCTCGATCGCCGAAATCGACCGTTCCACGGCTGCTGACGCTGCAGGGCTCCACGCGGCCTCGACGGATCATCAGCCCGGTCCGCTATCCCGAGCGCCCAGGAGTCGATCGTCAAGCTCCGAGCGATCACGACTACATCCAGTTCGCCTTCAGCGCGCCGACGCCGAGCGGCGCGCATGCCGCCGGCGTCGCTCGGCTCCTCCGCTGTCGCCGAACGCAGTGGATAGAGCTGATCGCGCGGCTCGGCGAGATCCCCAATCCGACGGTCGCGAGCAAGCCCTCGCGCGCGGGCGATCCCCGACGCGCAGCCGTCCGGCAGCGGGCCCGGTCCGGCGAAGGCTCGACGGGCGACCAAGGACAGAGCGGTGGCAACGACTAGCCCCCCCAGCAGCTCCCGGCGCTCCGAGCCGCCGCCTCCGGGCGGTCCTCGCCGCCGGCGCCAGACGCCCGGCACGCCGCCGTCGATGCTCGGCCGCGGCCTCGCCGCGCTCGGCGCGCTCGGCGTCGTCGTGCTGGTCGTCGCCTACCTGATCTTCGCGGGCGGTGGCGGCGCGACCTACCACCTGTCTTCACCGACGCCGGGCAGCTCGTGCAGGGGCGATCAGGTCCAGGTCGGGGGCGTTCCGGTCGGAGCGTCACGAACATCGAACTCACGCCACAACTACAAAGCGCTGGTCACGATCTACGTGAAGCGCCCGCTCACGCCGCTGCACCAGGGGACCGTCGCCCAGGTGCGGGTGCCGTCGCTGGCGACGCGTCGCCAACCGCTACATCGCGCTCACGCCAGGACCCAACAGCGCGCCGGCGCTGCCCGACGGAGCGACGCTGCCGGCGTCGGCGACGAAGGAAGTCGTCGACCTCGACCAGCTCTTCAACACGCTGAACCCGAAGACGCGCCGGGGCCTGCAGCAGGTCATCCAGGGATTCGCCGAACAGGTCGCCGGGGTCGAGCCGCGCCTACGGGCGATCGATCGAATACTTCCCGGCCGCCACCGCCGCGACCGACCACTTCCTCGCACCAGCTCGCGCTCGACCAGCCGGTGTTCACGCACTTCCTCGTGGAAACCGCGAAGGCGGTCACCACGATCGCCGCCCGCAAGGAAGATCTGACCGACCTGATCGGCAACGCCGACACGACCTTCCAGGCGATCGGCTCGCGCCAGGAAGACCTCGCCGAGGGCCTGCACGAGCTGCCGCTCGCGCTGCGTGAAGGCAACACGGCCTTCGCCAGATCCCCTCGACGTTCGCCGCGCTGACGAAGTTCGTCGACGCCTCCAAACCCACGAACAAGCCGCTGAACACGCTCTTCACCCAGCTTCGGCCGCTGCTCGGCGACCGCCACGCCGGTCGTCCACAACTTCAGCCTGTCCTTCAGCCGGCCGGGCGCGAACAACGACCTGACCGAATTCGCCACCGCGCTCCCGAAGCTCGCGAAGGCGCTCACGACGGCGTCGCCGGCGACGGTCAGGCGCTGCGCGGAATCGGTGCCGATCACGCGCCGTCTTCGGCCCCTACACCCCTGATCTCGTCGGCACGCTGCGGACGTTCGGCGCAGGCCGGCGTCCTACTACGACGCCAACGGCCATTACGTGCGGATCGGCCCGCTCTTCCCCGACTTCAAACTCGGCGAAAACAACAACCTGACCCCGGCAAACCGCCGCAAGCGCTGGAAGGGCTGAAGAGCAACCAGCTGCGTCGCTGCCCGGGCGCGGCGACGCAGCCGGCGGCCGATGGCTCCTCGCCGTTCACCGACGGCGAAGCGCTCAGCTGCGACCCGTCGGAGACCCCCTGATGAACCCCCGTCCCCGCAGCTCGCTCGCCGAAGCCCGCTGCTGATCGGCGCGATCACCACGCTGATCGTGGTGGTGGCCGTGTACCTCTCCTACAACGCCAATAACGGCCTGCCGTTCGTTCCCACCTACAACATCAAAGTCGCCCTGCCGGAAGCGTCGGGCCTGGAGGCCTCAAACCAGGTCGCGTCGGCGGCTCGCGCGTGGGCGTGGTCGAAAAATGACGCCCACGCAGGACCCGAAGACCGGGCGCGTCACGGCGATCGCGACCTGAAGCTCGAAAAAGAAGCGGAACCGCTGCCCGTCGACACCAAAGCGATCGTGCAGTCGGTCTCCTCGATCGGCCTGAAGTACGTGCAGCTCGATAAGGGCACCTCGCAACGGGAGCTGAAGATCAGGGCAGACGATCCCGGTCACCCAGGCGCGCGAACCGGTGAACATCGAAGACCTCTTCAACATGTTCAGCACGAAGACGAGGACGGCGAACAAGGTCAACCTGAACAACTTCGGCGATGGCGTAGCGGGCCGCGGGCTCGGCATCAACAACACGATCGCACGCTGCGTCCGCTCGTAACCAACGCGATCCCCGTGCTGCGCAACCTCGCCGCGCCGGCGACCGAGCTGCGCGAGTTCTTCATCGCGCTCGAACGCTACAACGCACAGGCCGCGCCGGTGGCCATCGCACGCAGGCCGCCTTCTATGTCGACCTCGACACCTTCTTCACGGCCTGGGCCGGCGTCGCGCCGGCACCTCGAAGAAGCGACCGTCGCTCGGTCCGCCGTCGCTCGAACAGGCGATTCACTCGCTCCCCTTCGAGGCGCGACTTCCAGGAAAAACAGACCGAATCCATTCGCCTGCTACGACCGAGCGCGAAGCTGCTCGTCTCCGTCGCGCCGCCGCTGGCCCACGCGATCACCATCGGTACCGTCAACCTGCGCTCGGCCACGGCGCTCAACCAGGAGCTCGCCCCTCCAACCACGCGCTGGCCGAATTCGCGCGAGAACCCGATCGTCCCCGTGGCGCTGGAAGACATCACCGAAACGCTCGAGTCTGGCCAACCCGCTCCTCGCCGGGCTCGCGCCCGAGCAGGCGACCTGCAACTACTTCACGCTCGCGTTCCGCAACCTCGCGAGCCTGCAGTCTGAGAACATCGGCGTCGGCACGCTCGCACGCCGGGCATCGTGCTCAACCCGAACGGGCCCAACAACGAGGGCCTTCCCGTCCTCGGCGCCCGCGAGCGGGCCGTCCGTCGAACACGCCTTCGACAGCGCGGCGATCATCAACAACAACTACCTGCACGCCAACCCCTACCCGAACGTCACCGGACCGGGACAGCCGGCGAACAACTGCGAAGCCGGCCAACGAGACCTACATCCCGGGCAAGACGGTCGTCGGCAACGTGCCGGGCACGACGGGAACCGTCACGAAATCACGACCCGCGAACAGAACCTGTTCGGGGAAAAGTACCCATCCTCGACGCTCAAGACCCTCGGCATCAGCACCAGAAGCCCAAGTCGAGCGGAAGGGGAACGAGCAGATGGCCCGCAAACGCTGGTGGCGGCGCTATGACGAGACGCCGGCGTCGGAGCTCGGGCGCAAGAACCCTGTGCGCTACGGCGATCGTGCTGATCGTGATCGTGGCGCGATCGGCGTGTACTTCGGCTTCACCAAGCACGTGCCGTTCAAACACGGCTTTCGCCTGAAGGCGGTCTTCTGACTGCTCTGAACGTTCGCAAGACCTCGCCGGTGCGCATCGCCGGGCGTGAACGTCGGCAAGGTCACCCGCGTATCGCGCGAGGGCAACGCGGGCGTGCGTGACGATGGAAATAGAAAACGGCGGCTTGCCGATCCACGCAGACGCGACCGTCAAGATCCGCCCGCGCACCTTCCTGGAAGGCAACTGGTTCGTCGAACTGAAGCCCGGCAGCCCGTCGTCGCCGACGGTCTCCTCGGGCTACACGATCCCGATATCGCAGACCTCCGACCCGGTCCAGCTCGACCAGGTGCTCGACGCGCTGAACAGCGACACGCGTGAGAACCTGCAGAACTTCCTGATCGGCTTCGGCGATCGGCGCTGACGCGAAAGCCGACGCCCGCCGACAACGCCGAACAGGACCCCGAAGTCCGCGGCATGAACGGCGCGCAGGCGCTCAACCGCTCCTACCAGCGGGGTCCCAAGTCGCTGCGCGCGACGGCGGTCCTCAACCAGGCGATCAGCGGCACCGAACAGCACGACCTCTCAAAGCTCGTCGCCGGCCTCGGCAAGTTCACCGCCGCGCTGAACGTCCACGAACAGCAGCTCAGCGAACTGATCGTCAACTTCAACGCGTTCTTCCGCGCTTTCGCCGACGGAATCCGCGGCGCTGCAAGCGGCGGTCGCTCTGCTGCCGAGCTCGCTGACGGCGATCGATGCGGGCTTCACGAGCTGAACGAGGCGTTCCCGCCGATCGCAGCGTTCTCGACCGAGATCCTTCCGGGCGTCAAGAACACCAACGCGATGATCCGCGCGGCGCTGCCGTGGATCGCACAGATCCAGGCGTCGCTCGCCCCGAGCGAGCTCGGCGGGGTCGCCAGGGCCTCGATGAAGCAACGCCCGCGCTCGTGAGACTGCAGAGCGAACAGATCCCCTTCTACCACCAGTCAGAACTGGTGGCCAAGTGCGACGACGAACGTCGTCTTCCCGGCGGGCAACACCAAGCATCCAGGACGGCTCGAGCACGCTCGGGCGTCGAAGACTACAAGGAGTTCTGGTACTCGCTGGCGGGCCTGAACTCGCATCGGGCAGGGCTTTGACGGCAACGGCACGATGGCCCGCTTCCTCGTGCCGAGCGGCGGGCAGACGCTGACCTCGGCGCCGGTGTCGATCCTCAACACGAAAATCAAAGGGCTGCAGCTGCTCGCCCACGCGGTCGCTGCCGCCGCAGGGAACCCGGCCCGCCTATCCCGAGGACGAGCCTCCCTACAAGCCGCTCGTGCCCTGCTACACCCAGAAGCTGCCGAACTTCAACGGCCCGCTGTCACAGGGCCCGGCTGACGGGGGCGGGTGAGATGGCGCCCGGCGAAGTCCACGAAGGCGGCCTCAGCGTCCGCGACCAGATCGAGCGCTACCGCTCGGCGTTCATCGCCGTGCTCATGATGGTTGTGATCGCAGCGGTCACCGGCGGCTACATCCTCGCGCACGAGAACCTGAAGCTCCCGAGTTGGGTGCCGGTGTTCGGGAAGAACTACTTCGTGCTGAAGGCCGAACTGCAGACCGCGCAGGCGCTGACGCCGGCCAGGGCCAGGCGGTGACGATCGCCGGGGCGAAGATCGGCGAAATCGCGGGCGTCGAGCTGCACAACGGGTGTCGCGCTGGTGACGATGAAAATCAACCCAAGTACGCGCGCATCTACAGGAACGCGACGCTGCTGATGCGCCCGAAGACCAACCTGCAGGACATGACGGTCGAGGTCAACCCGGGCAACCCGTCGGCGGGACGGCTGCAGAGCGGCGACGACGCTCCCGCGAGTCCCAGACCGCGCCGAACATCGACTTCGACGAATTCCTCGCCGGTCTCGATGCCGAAACGCGCGTCTACCTGCAGGAGCTGCTGGCGGGGGCCGGCGAAGGGCTCAAGAACAACGGCAAGGCGCTCGTCGGCGACGTTCAAGCGCTTCGCCCCGACCGGCGCGGCTCGATCGAGGAAATCGCCGAGCAGCTTGAAATCCGCCACGCCGAACACCGCGCGCGCGATCCACAATTTCCGCCTGCTGTCGTAGCCGCTCGGCGCCAAGGACAAGCAGCTGGCCGAACTCGTCGATGCCTCCAACGCCGTGTTCGCCGTGTTCGCCAAGCAGGAACAGAGCGTCGAGAGCCTGCTCATCTGCTGCCGGGCGCGCTGCGCGAAGTCCAAGAACGGATTCGGCAAGCTGCGACCGCGGCGGGCGTGCTCGGCCCGACGCTGCACAAGCTCGAGCCCTTCGCGCGGGCGCTCGGCCCGGCCAACGCGGCCTCGCAGCAACATGTATGAAGCGGTGACGCCGGTGATCAAGAACGAAATGAGGCCGTTCGCGCGCGAAATCCTGCCGGTCGTCAACCAGCTCAAGCCGGACACCCAGGAACTCGGCGAAGCGTTCCCGAAGTTCGCCGAAAGCGTTCTGGCGTGCTCAACGAATTCTTCAACGAGCTCGCGTACAACCCGGGCCCGAACCAGGCCGGCTTCATCTTCTTCCTGGACTGGGCCAACCACAACCTCAACAGCGTCGTCAGCTCCGCCGACGCGCACGGCGCGCTCGGCCGCAGCCTGATCTACCTCAACTGCAACGTCGCGCCGCTGCTCGCGCCGATCGCGACGATCAACCCGACGGTGAACCTGCTCGTCGGGCTGCTGAACCCGCCGAACAAGGCAGCCTGCCAGGCGGCCGGCATCCTGCAACGGCAAAGCCACGGCATCGGCTGCGCACGTCGCGCCGCAAGGCCACGCCCGACGATCGCCGGCGGCCTGTTCGGCGGCCTCGGCGGCGGGAAGCTCTCCGCACTGGAGGCCGCACAGGGCCGACGACGGCGACCGCGGGGACGGGGGGCTGAGCGATGCAGAAGCGCGCGCCGACATTCGGCAACCTGCTCGTGATCATCCTCTTCACGCTGAGCTGCTTCGGGCTGCTGATGTTCCTGTGGGGATCCTTCGGCGGGCCGCTGCCGCTGAAACCGAAGGGCTACCGGTTCACGGTCGCCTTCCCGCGGACGCTGTCGCTCGCCGAACAGTCAGACGTGCGCATCAGCGGCGTGACCGTCGGCCACGTCGATCTCGCTGAAGCTCGGCAAGCGACGGCCGCACCCACGCGTCGCTGGAACTGACGAGCAAATATGCGCCGATCCGCGCCAACATGCACGCGATCCTACGCCAGAAGACGCTGCTCGGGGAGACCTACGTCGAAGCTGAACCCGCAGGGCGCAGGACGGCCCGTACCTGCCCGACGGCGGCCAGCTGGCCGAACGCCAGGTCGAACCGTTCGTGACGCTCGATGACATCCTCTCGCTGTTCGATCCGCAACACGCGGCGAAACTTCCAGGTCTGGCAGAAGTACCAGGCGCGCCGCGATCGCCGGACGCGGCGAACAGCTCAACGCCGTCGTTTGCCACGTTCGAGCCGTTCGTCGAACACGCCAACCAGCTCGTGTCGCTCCTCGCGACCCAGGAAGGCGCGGTGCGCGAGCTCGTGCACAACACCGGCGTCGTGTTCCAGGCGCTGTCCGGGCGCGATCATCAGCTGCGAAGGGCTATCACCAACGGTGAACACACCTTCCACGCTGCCGCCTCGGCCAGCCACGGAGTTCGCGCGAGGCCTTCCGCGAGCTGCCGAGGTTCGAGCGCAACTCGATCGTGGCGCTGCGCACGCTCGACAAGTTCTCGGTGGTCGCCAGCCCCTATCTGCGAAGAAGTCAAGCCTGCCGAGCGCTCGCTGCAGAAGCTGCTGAAGGCGGCCAAGCCGTTCACGCCGCAGTTCAACGACTTCCTGACCGCGCTGGGGCCGCTGAGCAAGGCCGCTAAGAAGGGTCTGCCGTCCTTCAAGAAGGTGCTCGACCTCACCGTCCCGCGTGCTTGAAAACTTCAGGCCGGTGCTGCACAACACCGATCCGTTCCTGCAGTCGCTCGGCGAATACGTGCCCGAGCTGCAGGCGTTCTTCGCCAACCTGACGGCCGCCTCGGAGGCCAACGGAGGCAACGGCAGCACCGAAAACCTCGGTCCCAAGGAGCACTATCTGCGTACGATGCTCGTGTTCAACCCCGAAGGCCTCGCGGTCTACCCCAACCGCGTGGGCACCAACCGCGCCAACCCCTACTTCAAGCCCGGCGCCTTCAATGCGCTCGGCAGCGACGGGCTGCAGGTCTTCAGCGGCGGCTCGTGCGCGAACTCAGCGCCGTCGGTCAGCGGCCCGCCCAGCGAAACGGTCTCCGCAGAGCCTGATCGAACAGATCATCCAGTTCAAAGTCGCAAACACGCCCGGAACGCCCAACGCGGTCGCGGCGCCGCCCTGCAGCCAGCAGGGGCCGTTCACGTTCAACGGCAACACCGGCCAGTTCCCGCACGTCGTCTACGGAGGAAAGAGAATGACCGACGAGCACTTTCAATATCACTCCGGCGACGTCGACTTCGCGGGCGAGCCCGACGACGAGCGGTGGTCGATCCGCTGCCTGGACGTGCACAAGCGTCTCGGCGGGGTGCCGGTCCTCAACGGCCTGAACGTCGCGTTCCCCGACGACACGATCACGGTCGTGCTCGGCCCGTCGGGGACGGGCAAGAGCGTGCTGATCAAGCACATCATCGGGCTGATGTTCCCCGACTCCGGCGATGTCATCGTGCACGGCCAGTCGGTGTCCAAGCTGACCATGCCCGACCTGCTCGCGCTGCGGCGCAAAATCGGCGTGCTGTTTCAGGACGGCGCGCTGTTCGGGTCGATGTCGGTGTTCGACAACGTCGCCTTCCCGCTGCGCCAGCACACCGACACCTCCGAGGCGGAGATCGCCGAGCTGGTCATCCGAGCGCCTGGCGGACGTCGGGCTGGCGGATGCGATGCGACGACCTGCCCTCCCAGCTCTCCGGCGGCATGCGCAAGCGCGCCGGGTTCGCGCGGGCGCTCGTGATGGAGCCCGACATCGTGATCTTCGACGAGCCCGACTCGGGTCTCGACCCCGTGCGCACGGCGCTGCTGTGCGAACTGATCCAGGAGATGCACTCGCTCCACGGGGGCACGTACATCGTCGTCACGCACGACATCGCCTCGGCGCGCAGATCGGCGAATACATCGCGCTCCTGTGGCGAGGGCGGATCGTGGAAGCGGGCGACGCCGAGCAGATGTTCGCCTCGGAGAACCCGTTCGTGCACCAGTTCCTCAGCGGATCGGCGCGAGGGACCGCTGACGATGGATTGACGGGCGCACGCCCGCAAGCGCTGGGCGGTGAGTGCGGAGACCATGCGAACATATGTTCGTATGGTCGTGTGCGTCCATCTTCCCCGCTTCGAGCTGGTCGCTCGCCGCCGGCGGCCCGCGAGGCGCTCGCCGGGCGCGCGCTCGCGATCGCGCTCCGGCAGGTGCCCGAGCAGCGGGTGGGGGAGGTCTCCGGGGCGGCGGAGGCGTGCGGGGTGGTCGGCCGGGATGGCGCTGGGGGAGGCGCTGGCGCGCTGCCCCGAGCTCGTGCTCGTGCCGGCCGACCCGCTGGGGGTGGCAGAGGCCTGGGAGCAGATGGTGGCTGCGCTGGAGGGGATCGGCGCGGCCGTCGAGCCGGCGCGCGCGGGCCTCGCCTACTTCGAGGCCGACGGGCTGCGCGGGCTCCACGGCGGGAGCGCCGGGCTGATCGCCGCGGCCCGCCGCGCCGTTCGCCCGTCGCTCGGCGGCCGCTCGGCGCATGTGGGCGCCGGGCCGACGCGCTTCTGCGCGCTGGCGGCTGCGCTCGCGGCCAGCTCGCGCCGGCCGCTGGTCGCTGAGGGCGACACGGCGAGCGAGCGCTGGCTCGGCAGCCGCCGGTCGAGCTGCTGCGCTTTCGCGAGGAGACCGCGGCGCTGGTCGAGCCGCTCGAGCGCCTCGGCGTGCGCACGCTGGGGGAGCTCGCGAAGCTGTCGCGCGCTGCGCTTGCCGACCGCTTCGGCGAGCCCGGCGTGCTCGCGCACCGGCTGGCCCGCGGTGAGGACACGCCGCTGCGCCCGCGCGTCGTCGAGGATCGCCTGGAGGAGGTCGATGGAGGTGGGCGACGCCAGCTCTGGGCCGGTGCTCGAGCGGGTGCTGGGCGTGCTCGTCGACCGCCTGCTGGCGCGGCCCGGGCGGCGCGGGCGCACGCTGCGGGCGGTGACGCTCTCGGCGCGCCTGCGTCGAGGGAGGGGACCTGGCGCGAGCGGGTCGTGTTCCGCCAGGCGCTCTCCGATCCGCGAGCGCATGCGCCTGGCGCTGTCGCTGCGCCTTGCGCTGCTGCCGGCGCCGGCGGAGGCGCTGCGCCTGGGCGTGGAGCGCTTCGGTCCGCCGGCCGGCGAGCAGCGGCGCGCTGCTCGAGCAGGGTCGCAGCGCTCGCGCACGCAGCGCCTGCGCGAGGCTGTCGCGCAGGTGCGCGCGGTGGCCGGGCCGGAGGCGGCGCTGCGCGCTGCTCTGCGTGGATCCGCGACTCGCGCGTGCCCGAGCGCCGGGTCGTGCTCACGCCGTTCCCGGCAGTGAGTGGCGCGCGTACCCTCGGTCTGCCGCGACCGGCGCTGCGTGCGCCGTGGAGCGAGACGGTCAGCCGGCGCGCGGTCGACGGCGAAGCGATCGAGTCAGGTGCGCGAGTCCTGGCTGGTGGAGGACCGCTGGTGGACCGAGCGAGCCGCTGCGCCGGCGCTACTGGGAGCTCGTGAGCGTGCGCGGGCGCAACCTCGTCGTCTTCCACGACCTGCGCTCGCGGCGGCTGGTTCATGCAGCCGGCCTGAGCAGGTGCAGCGCGATGTCCGACGACGGCGCCCTACGTCGAGCTGCACTGCCACTCGGCCTACTCCTTCCTGGACGGCGTCTCGCTGCCGGAGGAGCTGGCGCAGCGGCGCGGCGAGCTCGGCTACGACGCGCTGGCGCTCACCGACCACAACTCGGTGTCGGGCTCGATGGAGCTGGCGCATGGCGCTGCAGGACAGCGAGCGTGCGCGCGATCCACGGCGCGGAGATCGACCTGGCCCGATGCGGCAGGCGCAGGCGCGGCGATCGCCATCTCACGCTGCTCGTGCGCGACGCGCGCGGCTGGCGCAACCTCTGCCGGATCATCACGCTCGCCCACGCCCACACGCGCGAGGCCCGCGCGGCGTGAGCGCGGCGAGCCGTCGGTGGCGCTGCAGACGGTGCTCGACCATGCCGAGGGCCTCGTCTGCCTGACCGGCTGCGCCGAGCGCCGTGATCGGCGGTCCACGACGAGCCGAGCCGCGCGCGGCGGCTGCTCGACGCCTTCGGCGCCGGAGGGCCTGCGCGTCGAGCTGCAGCGCCCCTACGCGCCGCCACGACCGCGCGCGCAACCGCGCGCTGCAGCCGCGCTCGCCCGGCGGCTGGGCGTGCGCGTGCGTGGCGACCGGCGACGTGCACGCGCACGCGCGCGCGCGTGCGCGAGCTGCAGGACGCCTTCGTGGCGCTGCGCCATCACACCACGCTCGACGCCTCCGAGCCGCTGCGGCGCGGCAACCACAGCCACGTGATGAGCTCGCCGCAGGCGATGGCCAGCCGCTTCGCCGACCACCCCGAGGCGGTCCGCGAGACGCTGCGCGCTGGCCGAGCGAGCTGCGCTTCGACCTGACGCAGGGACCTCGGCTACCGCTATCCCGGCGCCGAGGACGCGGGCTCGCAGCGGCGCCTGGCCGAGCTCTGCCGCGCAGCGCTCGCAGGAGCGCTACGGGCCGGCGCGCCGGCGTCGCGCGCGGCGCTGGCGAGGAGGCTGGCGCGCGCCTGGAGCAGGAGCTGCGCGTGATCGAGAAGCTCGGCCTGGCGGGCTTCTTCCTGCTGCACCACGAGATGCTCGAGCTCGCGCGCGAGGTCGCCGCGGAGGTGCGCGGGCCGCGACTCGGCGCGCGCGCTGCTGGCGCCCGGTCGCGGGCGCGGCTCGTCGGTCTCCTCGATCGTCTGCTACCTGACCGGCCTCTCGCACATCGACCCGATCGCCAACGGGCTGGCGCTCGGGCGCTTCCTGCACGAGGAGCTGAGCGAGCTGCCCGACATCGACCTCGACTTCCCGCGCGACATCCGCGAGGTGCTGATCCCGCGCGTGCACGAGCGCTACGGCCGCGAGCGCGCGGCGCTGGTGGCGGCCTTCCCGACCTTCCGCTCGCGCGGGGCGATCCGCGAGCTGGGCAAGGTGCTCGGCCTGCCCGCGGGCGAGATCGAGCGTGTCGCGCGCGGCGGCGAGACGCTACGGGGGCGTGGCCGAGCACGACATCGCGGCGCGCGGGCGGCGCGCGGGCCGCAGGCGCGCGGGCGCAGCGGGGCGTCGGTGCGCTGGCGCTGGCTGGAGCGCCTGGTCGAGCGAGGCCTACGGGCTGCCGCGCCACCTCTCCCAGCACTCCGGCGGGATGGTCGTCGCCACGCGCCCGCTGATCGACTGCTGCCCGGTCGTGCCGGCGGCGATGGAGGGCAGGCAGATGGTGCAGTGGGACAAGGACTCCTGCGCGGATGCCGGCTTCCTGAAGATCGACCTGCTCGGGCTGGGCATGCTCTCGGCGGTCGAGCGCTGCGTGGAGCATGATCGCGCGCACGCGCGGCGAGCGCATCGACCTCTCGCGGATCCCCTTCGACGACCAGCGAGACCTTCAGGGCGATCCGCAGGGCGGACACGGTCGGCGTCTTCCAGATCGAGAGCCGCGCGCAGATGCAGTCGCTGCGGCGCACGCGGCCCGAGAACCTCGACGACCTGACGATCGCAGGTGGCGATCGTGCGCCCGGGGCCGATCCAGGGCGGCGCGGTCAACCCCTACATCGAGCGCCGCCGGCGCCTGCGCGAGGACCCGGACTTACGAGATCCCCTACGAGCACCCTGCGCTCGAGCCGGTCCTGCGGGAGACGCTCGGCACGATCATCTTCCAGGACCAGGTGATGGAGGTCGCCGAGGCCTTCGCCGGCTTCACGCCCGGCGAGGCCGACGGCCTGCGCCGGGCGATGAGCCGCAAGCGCTCGCACGAGCTGCTCGCAGCGCCACCGCGAGCGCTTCATCGCGGGCGCGCGTGCGCCACGTCGGCGCCGATCGCGCGCGACGGCCGAGCGCGTGTGGGAGATGGTCGCCGGGCTTCGCCGGCTTCGGCTTCCCCAAGGCGCACAGCGCCGCCTTCGGCCTGCTCGCCTACCAGTCGACGTGGCTGCGCGTCCACTACGGCCCGGAGTTCCTGTGCGCGCTGCTGAACGAGCAGCCGATGGGCTTCTACGCCCCGACAGCCTCGTGCACGAGGCGCAGCGACGCGGGATCGCGGTGCTGGGGCTCGACGTCAACGCCTCCGCAGGCGCAGTGCTCGGTGCGAGGACGGCGGCGTGCGGCTCGGGCTCGGCTACGTCAAGGGCGTGCCGTCGCGGCGGAGGTGCGCGAGCTGGTCGCCGAGCGCGAGCGGGGCGGGCCGTTCGCCAGCCTCGGCGAGCTCGCCGCGCGCAGCTGGCGCGGGGCGCGTCACGCTCGAGCAGCTCGCCTGGTCGGGCGCCTGCGACAGCCTCGTCGATCACCGCGGCGGTGCGGTCGGCGTCAGAGCGCAGGCGCGTCGGCGCTGTGGCAGCTCGGCGTCGCCGCGCCCGCCGCGGCGTGGCGCGGACGGCAGCGCAGCTCGCGCTGCCGCTGGAGCTGCCCGGCGCGCCGCGCCTGCGCCCGCTCGAGCCGCTGGCAGCGGCTGATCGCCGACTACGCGACCAGCGGCGTGACGGTCGGCGATCACGCGATGGCGATCCTGCGCCCGCGCCTGACCGCGCACGATGCTCGCCACCAGCGCCCAGCTCGCGCGCCTGCCGAACGCTGCGCGGTGGCGGTCGCCGGCCTGGTCATCGCCCGCCAGCGGCCGGGGACCGCGAAGGGCACGATGTTCCTGCTGTTCGAGGACGAGTTCGGCACGATCAACCTGATCGTCCCGCGCGCGGTCTACGAGCGCCATCGCCAGCTCGCGCGCGCCGAGCCGCTGCTGCTCGCCCGCGGACGCCTGGAGCGCCACAGCTCGCCGCCGGTCTGGCGGGTCGGCGGACCGGCGACGAGACGCCCGTGCGCGAGGTGGTGCCGCCGATCATCAACGTGATCGTGCGCGAGCTGCACGCGCTCGAACGCTTCCTGCCCGCGGACGCGACCGACACGCGGCGCGCGCGGTCGACGCGCGGTTCACCACCTCGGCGAGCCCGCCGGGCGCCGCCGCCGGCGACGGCGAGCGCGACAGTCGCCGAGGCGGGCGCCGACATGCGCGCCGTCTGCGCCGCCCATCCAGAGCTTCGCCGCGGACGGCGGACGCTAGGGCTGCCGGGCGCGATGGCGCGCTTGCCGCCTGGGGAACACCGATCTCGACGTGTTCGGCTCTGCCTGGGCGGCAACGTGTTCGGCTGGACGCTCGACGAGGAGCGCTCCTTCGAGGTGCTCGACGCCTACGTGCGCGGCGGGCGGCAACTTCATCGACACCGCCGACTCCTACGGTCACTGGACGCCGGCCGGCGCCGGCACCTCGGAGCGCATCATCGGCCGCTGGATCGCCGCGCGCGGCAACCGCGACGCAGCTCGTGATCGCGACCAAGGTCGGCATGTCGCCGCGAGCGCCCGGGCCTGGCCGAGAGCACGATCCGCGCGGCGATCGAGGGCTCGCTGGAGCGTCTGGGCATCGACCGCGTCGACCTCTACTACGCCCACCGCGACGACCCGGACACGCCGCTGAGGAGACGCTCGGGCGCCTTTCGGTGCGCTGATCGGCGAGGGCAAGATCCGCCACGCCGCGGCCTCCAACTACAGCGCGGCGCGCCTGCGCGAGGCGCTGCGAGCTGGGCCGCGAGGAGGGCATGGCCTCGTTCGTGGCGCTGCAGCCGCACTACAACCTGCTCGAGCGCGCGAAGTACGAGGGCGAGCTGCGCCGACCGTCTGCGCAGGAGGCCGGTCTCGCCTGCGTGCCCTACTTCGCGCTGCGCCGGGGCTTTCTCACCGGCAAGTACGGCCGTGGCGAGGACCCGGGTGGACAGCCCGCGTGCCGCGGGCATGCGCGACAGCTACCTCAACGAGCGCGGCTTCGCGGTGCTGGACGCCTGCGCCAGATCGCGCAGGAGCGCGCGAGCAGCGTCGCGGCTGTCGTCGCTGGCCTGGCTGAGGCGCCAGCCGACCGTGGTCGCGCCGATCGCGAGCGCGACGTCGCTCGCGCAGCTCACACAGCTGACCGAGTCGGTCGCGCTGGCGCTCTCAGACGACGAGCTGGCGCGCCTGGACGCAGTCTCGGCCGGCCTCGGCGGCTGAGCCCGAACGGGCGACGCGGGGCCGCGGGCGGGGTAGGCGGTCGCGGAGCGGCGCGGCGCGGGGCCTCGGCATGCGGCGCGGCGCGTCAGCGCGGCTGGACGACGAGCGTCTGGAAAGCCTGCGCGACGGGCCCGTCGAGGTCGTGGAGCACGCTTTCGGCGGTGCCGACGCCGTTCTCGATCAGCAGCGTGCGCGCGTCGAGGCCGATCCATTCGCCGACCGGCCGGCGCCAGAGGTGGATCGTGAGGTCGGCGTTGATGAAGAAGTACTGGTCGAAGGGCAGCTCGGCCGCGATGCCGTTGCCGAAGTCGGCGACGCCGGCGAGGCGCATGAGCGGCGTGGCGGGATCGTCGGGCAGGAAGTGCAGGCGCGGGCGCATCCACACGCGCCCCGGGCCGAGCGACCAGGGATCGCTGAGCCAGCTCATCTCGATGCCGGTCGTCGCGAAGCTCGCCGCGGTCGAGCCGTTGAGCGCAAACTCCTGCGCCGTGCCCTCCTCGGGCCCGGGCATCGCGGCGGCCGGCGGCGGCCCGTTGCTGGGCAGTCCGGCGGGCACCTCCTGGATGCGCAGCGCGCTGGCCCTGCAGATCAGCTCGCTGCCGGCGCGCAGCTCGGCGCCGAGCACCTGCACGCGGCGGCCGTCGCGGATCACCTCGGTGCTGAGCAGCAGCGGCTCGAAGCGGATCGGTTTGAGGAACTCGAAGCTCAGGCGCGCGATCGCCAGCTGGGAGCCCGGTTCCATGCGCTCGAACTCGCGCGTGATGAGCGCGGCGGGCGCGCCGCCGTGCAGCGCGTCGGCATCCCACGGCCCGCGCGCATGCTCGCTGGGGATGTAGCGCTCGTTGGCCGAGCGGGTGAAGATGGCGTTGGCCATCGCGCGGGCCATCCTATTGGTCGACGCGTCGGCCTTCAGCGTGCCGTGCGCTCGCGCGGCGGGCGGGCGGGGGCGCGCGGTCGGCTATCCGCGTCGCTGCTGCCAGGAGAAGCCGCGCACGGCGAAGTAGACGCCGAGCACGCTCCACAGAGCTATGACGGCGAGCCAGTCGAGGTTGCTCGAGCGGCTCGCGCCGGTGACGAGCGCGCCCGAGAGGCCCTCGATGAGCGGCGTGAGCGGCAGCGCGCGCGCGATGTTCGAGAGAAACGACGGCGCGCTCGTCGAGTCGACGACGAAGAACGAGACGCCGACGACGGGCAGGAATACGGCGTTGACGTAGGCCGCCGTGGACTCGAAATTCGGAATCGCGTGCGCGAAGGCGACGCCGAGCGAGGAAAAGCAGATGACGCCGGCGATGGTGAAGACGAACAGCGCCAGCCAGTCCTGCGGCCAGCCGATCCCGAAGAAGGCGCGGCCCGCGAGCACGATGATCACGATCTGCATGGCGGTGTTCGTGACGGCGTTGGCGGCGACGCCGCCGAAGTAGGAGATCGTCGGCAGCGGCGTGCCGCGGATGCGCTTGAGCACGCCGCGCTCGCGCAGGAAGACGATGTTGTAGGCGAGCGCGGTGAACGTCGTGGACATGATGCTCATGCCGGCGATCGACGGCACGAGCAGGTTCAGCCCGTGCTGGTTGCCGCGCAGGATCAGCCCGCCGCCGGCCAGGATCAGCAGCGGCAGCAGGAAGTTGAAGAACGCGGCGCTCGGGTTGCGCCAGAACATGCGGCGCTCGAGCCGATACTGGCGCCAGGCGAGCGTGAGCGGCGCCGGAGCGCGCGCGGCGGGCGCGCTTGCGGTCAGCTCAGGCATCGGCGGTGAGCTCCAGGTAGACGTCCTCGAGCGTCGGGCGCGCGACGCTCAGCTCCTCCAGGCGCTCGCCGCGCGCGAGCGCAGCGGCCGTCAGCTCGTGCAGCAGCGCGGTCGGATCGTCGGTCTCGCGCTCGACGAGCTCGCCGTCGCCGTTGCGGTAGGCGACGCGGTAGTGCGCGGCGCCCACGCCGAGCTCGCGCGGCGGCCCGATCGCGAGCACGCGCCCGCCCTTGACGATCGCCACGCGATCGGCCAGCGCCTGGGCCTCGTCGAGGTAGTGCGTGGTCAGCAGGATCGTCTTGCCGAGCGCGCGCAGCGAGCGCACCGTGTCCCACGCGGCGCGCCGGGCCTCGGGGTCAAAGCCTGTCGTCGGCTCGTCGAGGAAGATCAGCTCGGGATCGCCGACGAGCGCCAGCGCGAAGTCCAGCCGCCGCAGCTGGCCGCCGGAGAGCTTGCGGCTGCGCACGTCGGCCTGCTCGCGCAGGCCGGCCAGCGCGAGCACCTCGTCGACGCTGCGCGGAGCCGGGTAGAAGCTCGCCCAGTGGCGCAGCGCCTCGCGCGGCGTGACCTGGCTGTAGATGCCGCCGCTCTGCAGCACGATGCCGATGCGCCGACGCAGCTCGATCGGGCGGCGCGCCGGGTCGAAGCCGAGCACCGAGAGCTCGCCGCTCGTGCGCTCGCGGTAGCCCTCGAGGATCTCGACGGTCGTCGTCTTGCCCGCGCCGTTGGGCCCGAGCAGGCCGAACACCTCGCCGCGCGCGACGCTCAGGTCGATCCCGCGCAGCGCGTCGTGCCCGTCGTAGCTCTTGCGCAGCGCGCGCACCTCGATCGCCGCAGACGTGTCGCTCACCTTCCCATCATCCCAACACGCGCGCGCCGCGCCGACGCGCGCGAGCAGCCGCCGCTGCTACCAGTGCACGCCCCGCGTGAGCGTCGCCATGGCGATCTGTTCGAAGGACGCGCGCTCGTCGACGTCGGGCTGGCCCTTGGCGGCCGCGGAGTCCGGGAAGACGCGATAGGCGAGATGCAGCAGGCGGTCGACGAGCGTCGGGGCGAGCGTGTAGGCGACCTCGCCGAACGTGCCCAGCCGCGTGCCCATGTGCTTGGGGCGCGCGCGCAGCGCCTCGCAGATCATCTCGCCTGCCTCCTCGGGCGTGATCGCGGGAAATGCGTCGTACATTTTCGTCGGGCTGATCATCGGCGTGCGCACGAGCGGCATGTGGATCGTCGTGAACGTCACGCCGTCGCCGATCACCTCCGAGGCGACCACGCGGCTGAACGCGTCGAGCGCCGCCTTGGAGGCGACGTAGGCCGAGAAGCGCGGCGGGTTGGCCTGCACGCCGATCGAGGAGATGTTCACGATGTGGCCCGAGCCGCGCTCGCGCATGTGCGGCATCAGCCCGATGATCAGCTTGACAGCGCCGAAGTAGTTGAGCTGCATCGTGCGTTCGAAGTCGTGGAAGCGGTCGTAGCTGAGCGCGATCGAGCGGCGAATCGAGCGCCCGGCGTTGTTGACGAGCATGTCCACGTCGCGATGGTCGGCGAGGATGCGCTCGATGAGCTGTTCGACGGAGTCCATGTCGGAGATGTCGGCCGCGTAGACGTACGCGGTGCCGCCGGCGACGACGATCTCGGCGCGCAGTTCCTCGAGCTTCTCGACGTTGCGCGCGACGAGCAGCGGAATGCCGCCGGCGGCGGCGATCTTCAGCGCCGCTGCGCGGCCGATCCCGGACGAGGCGCCGGTGATCAGCACGTGCTTGCCGCGCAGCGCCTCGCGCCGCGAGCGCCCGCCGGTGGGTCTGTCCATCTCACGCTCCCAGTAGTCCCACAGCCGCGGCGCGTACTCGCTGAGCGGGGGCGGCTGCTGCAGCGCGGAGCCCTTCAGCGCCTCGTGCGCGTCCTGAGTGTCGAACGTGGGCGTGAGCTCGATGTGCGAGAGCACCTCCTCGGGGATGCCGAGCTCTGACAGGCCGACCCTGCGCAGCTGGCGAAAGGGCGGCAGCGCGAACGCCAGCGAGAGCGGCCAGCGCGGCACGATGTCGGTGATCCGCCTGTCGACGCTGAGCGCGACGCGCGGCGCGTGCGCGGCGGCGGCGAGCTCGTTGAAGAGCTCCTCGACCGTCTGCGGGCGCGGGTCGGTCAGGTGAAAGGCGCGACCGTCGAGCTGCGGCTCGTGCGCGATGTGATCCATCGCCGCAGCGACCCAGTCGACGGGCACGACGTTCGTGGCGCCGAGGTCGATCCCGATCAGCGGCAGCCACTCCGGGACCACGCGCCGCATGCGCTGGATCGACTTGAAGAAGTAGTAGGGGCCGTCGATCTTGTCCATCTCGCCGGTCAGCGAGTCGCCGACGACGATGCCCGGGCGGTACACGCGCCATGGCACGTAGGGCTGCTCGCGCACGATCTGCTCGCTCTCGAACTTCGTGCGGTGATAGGCCGACGGCAGCTTCTGGCCCTCGTCGAAGGCGCTCTCGGTGAACACGCCGCGGTAGGTGCCGGCGACGGCGACCGAGGAGACGTGGTGCAGGCATCCGGCGTCCAGCGCGCGAGCCAGCTCGACCGCGTGCGCGGTGCCGCCGATGTTCAGCGCCGTGTTCTGCTCGGCCGAGGCCGTCATGTCGTAGAGCGCCGCGAGGTGAAAGACGTGGTCGATCTTGCCGCGCAGCTCGTCCGCGCGCTCCTGCGCGACGCCCAGCAGCGGGCTTCGCAGGTCGCCGAGCACCGGCTCGACACGCCCGGCGGCTCGCGCGCCGACGCTCGCGCGCCAGCCTTCGATCAGATCGTCCACGCGCCCGAGCGAGCCGTTGCGCACGAGCACGTAGACCTTGCCCTGGCGCTTTTCCAGCAGCTGCTGCACGAGGTGGCGACCGATGAAGCCGGTCGCGCCGGTCACGAAGTAGGCCATCGTCAGGCGAGAATAGTCCTCACGCGCCCGCGCCGGCTCCCGAGCGGCCCTCGCCGGCGACAAAGCGCGCGGCGCCGCGCTGGGCGTCCTCGAAGACAGCCGGCCCGGCGCGCGCCTCGAGCGCGAGACCGTCGGCGAGCGTCATGCCGAGGCCCTCGATCGCCGCGCGCCGGTCGGCGAGCATCGTGCGCTGCGGGAAGCTCGCGAGCCCCGCGGCCAGCGCGAGCGCGCGCGGCAGGTGCTCGCCGGGCGCGACGACCTCTGTCAGCAGGCCGATCGAGAGCGCCTCGGCGGCGCCGATCATGCGCCCGGTGAGGATCAGGTCGAGCGCGCGTCCGAGGCCGACGATGCGCGGTAGCCGCTGGGTGCCGCCGTCGATCAGCGGCACGCCCCAGCGGCGCTCGGGGTAGCCGAGCGTGGAGTCCTCGGTGGCGATCCGCAGGTCGCACCACAGCGCGAGCTCGAGGCCGCCCGCGAGCGCGTAGCCCGAGATCGCCGCGATCGTCGGCTTGGAGGGCGTCAGCCGCGTGAAGCCCATCGGACCGCTCGGCGCGTCCAGGCGCGGCGCGAAGCTCGCGAGCGCCTTCAGGTCGGCGCCCGCGCAGAAGGCGACGCCGCCCTCGCCGGCGAGCACGAGCACGCGCGCCTGCTCGTCGCGCTCGAAGCGCATGTAGGCATCGTGGAGCGCCTCCGCGGTCGCGCCGTCGACGGCGTTTCGGCGATGCTGTCGATCGATCGTGACGAGCGCCGCGGCGTCGCGAAGCTCGTAGCGGACGGGCTGGCGCTCGCTCATCGTGATCGCGCTCAGCGGCGGCCGCGTCGCGCGCGGGGCGCCGGCGCTACCAGCCGCCGTGCCACTGGCTGTTTGCGAGGTGCGCCTTGTGCGCCGCCTTGCGCGCGTCCTTGCGCTTCTCCAGATGGCGCTGGAGCATGCTCATGAGGAAGACGAACGTGGGGAAGAAGATGATCAGGATGAAGCCCGCGTCGGTGACGACTTTGTCGTCGGTCGCGCCGTACAGGCCGCGACCGTAGCTCGGGCTTTCTTCGGCGCTCGCTGCAGGGGCGAGCACGAGTGCGAGCGTGAGCGCGTAGAAGAGCAGGGCTGTTATGCGGCGGCGGCGCATCGCTTGCGCGTGATGCTACTGAAAGCGCCAGGCGCGGCAGTGCGTGCGCGGTCGCGCGTGCGCGGCGGCATGCGCGCGCGCGTGGCGCGCCTACCATCAGCTGCGATGGCGCTGCTGACCGCTGCCGATCTGCACAAGGACGTGGCCGGCCGGCCGCTGCTGCGAGGCGTCTCGTTCAGGCTCGAGCGCCGCGAACGAATGACGCTGGCCGCGCGCAACGGCGAGGGCAAGACGACGCTGCTGCGCATGCTGGCCGGCGAGACGTCGATCGACCGCGGCGAGCTGAGCGTCGCCAAGGGCGTGCGCATAGCGCTGCACGACCAGCGCCCGCCGCGCGAGCGCGAGCGGCTGCTGCGCGACTACATCCTCTCAGGCTGCACGGTGGAGCTCGCGCTCGAGGCGCAGCTGGGCGAGCTCGAGCGGCGGATGGCCGACGGCGACACCGGCGAGGCGACGCTGGCGCGCTACGCGCGAGCGCAGGCCGAGCTCGAGTCCCAGGGCGGCTACCTGTGGCGCGACCGCGCGTCGGGCGTCGCGCGCGGGCTCGGCTTCAGCGATGCCGACCTCGAGCGCGCGCTCGACACGTTCTCGGGCGGGCAGCTCACGCGCGCCTCGCTCGCGCGCGCGCTTGCGACCGGCGCAGACGTGCTGCTGCTCGACGAGCCGACGAATCACCTGGACATCGAGTCGCTGGAGTGGCTGGAGCAGTCGCTCGTGGACATGGAGGCGGCGGTCGTGCTCGTCGCGCATGATCGCTGGTTCCTGGAGGCGGTCGGCACGGCGGTGCTCGAGATCGAGGCTGGGCGCTCGCGCTACTTCGCCGGACCGTGGCATCAGTGGCGCCGCGAGCAGGCAGCGCGCGAGCTCGCGCTCGGTCGCGCGATCGACAAGCAGCAGGCCGAGATCGCGCGCATGGAGCGCTTCATCGAGCGCTTCCGCGCGAAGAGCACGAAGGCGCGCCAGGCGCAGTCGCGCGTCAAGCGGCTCGCGAAGATCGAGCGCATCGAGCGCGATCCCAAGAGCGAGCGCGGGCTGGGGTTCGAGTTCAAGGAGCCCGAGCGCACCGGGCGCGTCGTGTTCGAGCTGCTGGACGCGCGCATCGAGATCGGCGGCGACGACAGCGGCGGCGATGGCGGCGATGCCGCGGACGGCCATCGCGGCGGGCCGATCACGCTGCTCGAGCACGCCGAGCTGTGGCTCGAGCGCGGCGAGCACGTCTCGCTGGTGGGGCCGAACGGGACGGGCAAGACGACGCTCATCGAGGTGCTCGCCGGTCGGCGCGCGCCGGCTGCGGGCAGGCTCAGCACCGGGCACAACGTGAGCATCGGCTACCTCTCCCAGCACGCCGACGAGCTGGGCGCGGGCGGCCAGGCCGGACAGAGCGTGCTCGAGGCCGCCGGACGCGCGACCGGGCTGACGCCGAACAAGGCGCGCGCGCTGCTCGGGCGCTTCCTGTTCTCCGGCGAGGAGGCCGAGAAACCGCTCGACGGGCTGTCCGGCGGCGAGCGGCGACGCCTCTCGCTGGCGGTGCTCGTGCATTCGGGCGCCAACGTGCTGATCCTCGACGAGCCGACCAACCATCTGGACATCGAGAGTCGCGAGGCGCTCGAGGATGCGCTGCGGGCCTTCACGGGCGCGATCCTGCTCGTGTCCCACGACCGCGCGCTGCTCGACGCCGTCGGCACGCGCACGATCGCCGTCGAGGATCGCGCGCTGCGCAGCTACGTGGGCGGCTGGCCGGAGTACGTGCGCGTGCGCGAGGAGCGGCGCGCGAGCGATCTGGAGGCCGGCCCGCATGCGGGCCGGCCCGGGGCGGCGCATGCGCCGCCCCGCCAGACGGCGCATGCGCCGTCTGGAACGACAGACGACTCACGCGACAGCAACGGCGCGGCGCCGAAGGGGCGGGCGAAGGCGAAGGGACCGTCGAAGAACCGCGTCAGCCAGGAGCAGAAGGCCGAGCAGGCGGTGGAGGAGGCGGAGGCGGCGTTGCGCCTCGTCGAGGACGAGCTCTCGCAGCCCGAGGCATGGGCGACGAAGTACGAGTCGGCGAAGTCGCAGGCGCGACACACGGCCGCGCGCCGAGCCGTCGAGGAGGCCTACGCGCGCCTGGAGGCGCTCGTCGACCAGTGACCCGGGTCAGGCGAGCGACCGGTGACCTGGGTCCGACGAGCGCCTAGACTTTGCTGCGATGGAGCTGAAGACCGCGCGCAACGTCGCGATCGTGCTCGTGATCGCGGCGGCCGTGTTTCTACTGCCCGGCGGCGGCCGGGCGGCGGACACGTTCACGGCGCTCATCTACGTCGGCTTCGGTGTGGGTTTCGGCTTCCTCGGGCTCTATCTCTATCGGGAAAACCGCGTCGCGATCCACGGCCTCGGCGACCGCTATCGCGCGCTCTTCTATGGCGCGCTCGCGACGACGATGTTCGCGATCGTCGCGCGCGCGCGCATGTGGGAAACCTCGTCGGGCAAAGCCGTCTGGTTCGTGCTCGTCGCGGCCGTCGTGTACGGCTTCCTCATGGTCTACCGGCGCTGGCGCGCGTACGAATGACGCGCGCGCGCGGCGCGCGGCGGCGGCGCGCGGCCGCGACGCGGGCGGCGTATAGACCATTGCTATACGGGGAGTGCGCGGGGAGTGAGCGAAGGGTGACTCGAGACGGCGCCCCGCGCTCTCGCATACGCTCCGCGCTCTCGCGTATAGACCATCGTCATACGCCGAGTGCTAGCGATGACACGCCGGAGCGCATCCTGTTACTCACCTCAGCTACTCCGTATAACCATCGTATTCACCCAGGCGCCCGTGCGAGCAGCCGTGGCCTGACCTGACCGCGGCCAGCCGGCCGCCCGGGCGAGCGCGCGCGTGCCTGCGTGCGTGCGAGATCGCGCCGAGGCGCGACTCTATCCTCGAGAGCGTGACCGAGGGCGAAACGATGAGCGCAGGCGAGACGGCCGCGCGCGATCTCGCGGCGCAGCGGCGCGCGCTGCCAGACGCGCCGGGCGTGTACCTGTTTCGCGACGCGCGCGACCGCGTGATCTACGTCGGCAAGGCGAAGTCGGTGCGCAAGCGCGTCGCGTCGCACTTCGCGACGGCGCACGTGCCGAGCAGCCCCGGCCACGCGGAGATGGTCGCGAGCGTCGTGCACGTCGAGTGCGTGGTGGTCGCCAGCGAGGCCGAGGCGCTGCTCGCCGAGCAGAGCTTCATCAAGCAGTACCGCCCGCGCTTCAACATCCGCCTGCGCGACGACAAGTCCTATCCGTTCATCGCGATCTCGCTCGACGAGGCGTTTCCGCGCGTGTACTTCACGCGCGAGCGCCACCGCGCCGGGCGCGCCTACTTCGGGCCGTACTCCAACGCCAAGCGCGTGCGCTCGACGCTCGACGTGCTCTCGAAGGTGTTCATGTTCCGCTCGTGCACCGGCGCCGAGCCCGGGCGGCGCAGCGGCAGCCCGTGCCTCGACTACTACATCAAGCGCTGCGAGGCGCCGTGCGTCGACTATGTGTCAAAGCGAGACTACCGCCGCGGAATCGACGGGGTGATCGACTTCCTGTCGGGCCGCTTCGCCGCGATCGAGCGCGATCTGGAAAAGCGCATGCTCGCGGCGAGCGCGGCCGAGGAGTTCGAGCAGGCGATGCTCGAGCGCAACCGCCTGACGGCCGTGCGCGCGCTGCTGGAGCGCGGGCGCGTCGCCGGCGAGTCCGCCGGCACGTTCGATGCCGTCGCCGTCGCGCTCGACGGCGCGGACGCCAACGCGCAGGTCTTCCAGGTGCGCGACGGCGTGCTCGCCGACCGCCAGTCGTTCTACCTGGCCAACGAGACCGAGCGCGGCGCCGGCGAGGTCGCCGAAGAGTTCATCCTGCAGTACTACGGCGGCCACGTCGCGATCCCCGCGCTGCTGGTGGTCGGGGGCGAGCTCGCGGGCGAGGAGCAGCAGGCGCCTGAGCCCGCGCGCAAGGACGTGCTGGCGCAGGCGCTCGCGAGCCGTCGCGCCGGGCCGGTCGAGATCCGCCTCGCCGAGCGCGGCAGCAAGCGGCGGATCCTCGAGCTCGCGCAGCGCAACGCGCTGCTGGCGCTCGACCAGGAGCGCCTGCGCGCTGAGCGCCGCCGCCAGAGCAGGGTGGACGCGCTCGACGGGCTCCAGCGCGCGCTCGGGCTGGACGCGCCGCCGGTGCGGATCGAGTGCTTTGACATCTCGCACCTGGGCGGCGATCACACGGTCGCCTCGATGGTCGTGTTCGAGGGCGGCGCGCCGAAGAAGGCCGACTACAGGCGCTTCACGATCCGCTCGCTGGCGCCAGGGCGCTCCGACGACTATGCGGCGATGGCCGAGGTGCTCGAGCGCCGCATGGCGCAGTGGCAGGCGCAGGCGGACATCTCCTCGCACGACCCCGCCTACGACGCGAGCTTCGCGGCGCTGCCGAACGTTGTCGTGATCGACGGCGGCAAGGGTCAGCTCGCGGCCGGCCTGCGGCCGCTGCGCGCCTTTCGCGAGCGCGGCGTGGCGGTCGTGTCGCTGGCCAAGCGCATCGAGGAGGTGTTCCTGCCAGGGCGCGCCGCGCCGCTGGTGCTCGACCATGCGACGCCCGAGCTGCAGCTGCTGCAGCGCGTGCGCGACGAGGCGCACCGCTTTGCGATCACCCATCACCGCGCGCGTCGCGATCGCGCGATGACCCGCTCGCTGCTCGACGAGCTGCCTGGCGTGGGCCCCGCGCGAAAGCGCGCGCTGCTCGGTCACTTCGGCTCGCCCGAGGCGGTCGTCGCGGCGTCCAGCGAGGAGCTGCAGGCGGTGCCGGGCCTCCCGGCGAAGGTCGCGCGCGAGCTGCACGGCCATCTGCATCGCGTCGGCGGCTAGCGGCGCGCGTGCTGCGCGGCGCGCCGCGCGCGGGCGGGACCTACGCAATTGTCCGTCTATCGCGGCACAATGGCCACGATGGCAGTGATAAGACCTCTGCGGCCACTGCTGGGGGCCAGCGAGCGCAGGTCGGCCGACAAGTCCGGGTCGACGGCGGCGGCGCAGTCGCGCCTGCAGGAGCTGGTGGTGATCACCGGCTTCTCGGGCGCGGGGAAGTCGACCGCGATGAACGTGTTCGAGGACGCCGGCTACTTCTGCGTCGACAACCTGCCGCCGGAGATGATCCGCTCGCTCGTCGAGCTGTTCATGCACAAGGGCTCGAAGGTCGAGCGCGCCGCGGTCGCCTCCGACGTGCGCGGCGGCGTGTACTTCGAGGCGCTGCGCGCGGTCGTCGATGAACTGGAGGCGCTCGGGCTCACGCACCACGTGCTGTTCCTCGAGGCCGGCGAGCAGACGCTCGTGACGCGCTACAAGGAGACGCGCCGGCGCCATCCGCTCGCGCCCGAGGGCAGCGTGGCGGCGGGCATCGCGTCCGAGCGCGCGCTGCTCGAGCCGCTGCGCAGCAGCGCGCACCTCGTGATCGACACGACCGACATGTCCGCGACCGCGCTGCGCGAGCGGATCGCCGACGAGCTGCTGCCGGGCAAGCTGGCCGGGCGCCTCGCGCTCACGTTCACGAGCTTCGGCTTCAAGCACGGCCCGCCGCGCGGTGAGGATCTGGCCTTCGACGTGCGCTTCCTGGCCAACCCGCACTACGAGCCGCAGCTGCGCGATCTGACCGGCCTGGACGAGCGCGTGATCGAGTACATAGCGGCCGACGGCCGGCTGCAGGAGCTCTACGTGAGGCTGCACGCGCTGCTGGACTTCCTGCTCGCGCAGTACGTCGCCGAGGGCAAGGCGCACCTGGTGATCGCGATCGGCTGCACCGGCGGACGCCACCGCTCGGTCGCGATCGCAGAGCACCTCGCGACGCGCTACCGCGACTGGGACAGCCTGGATGTGGCGGTCAGCCACCGCGACATCGACAAGCAGCGCCGCGCGAGCTAGCGCGACCGCCGCGGCGGTCGCTTGCGGGCGCTTTCCGGCTCGGCGCGACGGGGCGCTGATAGCCTTCGGGCCCTCGCCGGGCGCAGGGGCGCTGCTCCGCGTGTCCGGCATCGTTCATTTTCGGTTCAGGAGACGATAGTTGCCGATACGCGTGGGAATCAACGGATTCGGTCGGATCGGCCGGAACGTCTTTCGCGCCGCGATGTCCCGGGGGACAGGCGGGACGGACATCGAGTGGGTGGCGGTCAACGACCTCACCGACCCGCGCACGCTCGGGCATCTGCTCAAGTACGACTCGATCCTCGGTCCCTATCCGGGGACCGTCGAGGTGCACGACGGCGGTCTGACGGTCGACGGACGCGAGCTGAAGGTGCTCGCCGAGCGCGACCCGGGCGCGCTGCCGTGGGGCGAGCTCGGCGTCGACGTCGTGATCGAGTCGACCGGCCTGTTCGCCGATCGCGAGAGCGCCGCGAAGCATCTCGCGCAGGGCGCCAGCAAGGTCGTGATCTCCGCGCCGGCGACCGACCCCGACGCGACGGTCGTGCTGGGCGTCAACTTCGACGAGGTGTACGACCGCGGAGCCCATGACGTGATCTCCAACGCGTCGTGCACGACCAACTGCCTGGCGCCGGTCGCCAAGGTGATCAACGACACGGTCGGCATAAGGCACGGCCTGATGACGACGATCCACGCCTATACCGCCGATCAGCGCCTGCAGGACATGCCGCACAAAGACCTGCGCCGCGCGCGCGCTGCGGCGATCAACCTGATCCCGGCCTCGACCGGCGCGGCGAAGGCGATCGGCGTCGTGATCCCAGAGCTCCAGGGCAAGCTCAACGGCTTCGCCGTGCGCGCGCCGGTGCCGACCGGCTCGGTCGTCGATCTCACCGTCGAGTGCGCACGCGAGACGTCGGTGGAGGAGGTCAACGGAGAGCTGAAGGCGGCCGCGGAGAGCGGTCCGCTCGCGGGGATCATGCAGTACACCGAAGACCCGATCGTCTCCAGCGACATCGTGCAGTCGCCGTTCTCGGCGATCGTCGACTCGCAGCTGACCGCCGTGATGAGCTCGACGATGCTCAAGGTGGTCGCCTGGTATGACAACGAGTGGGGCTACTCCAACCGCGTCGTGGATGTCGTGCAGAGGGTCCTGTGAGCCCGGTCCCCGGGGGCGCGCGGCCGACGGCGGTCGCGCGGAGGATATCGTGATGGGGCGGAGAGGAAAGGAGTGAGCCGATGAGGAGCCTTGACGACCTTGACGTTCGCGGCAAGCGCGTGCTCGTGCGGGTCGACTTCAACGTTCCGCTGAAGCCAGGCGACGACGGGCGCCCGGCCGTGGCCGACGATACGCGGATAGTCGCGGCGCTGCCGACGATCGAAGAGCTGCGCGGCAAGGGCGCGCGCTTGGTGCTCGTCACGCACCTCGGGCGCCCAGACGGCCGTCGTGATCCCGAGCTTTCGCTCGCGCCCGTCGCGGCGCGCCTGGCCGAGCTCAGCGGCGCCGAAGTGCAGCTCGCGCCGGCGGTCGTCGGCGAGGAGGTGCGCGAGCTGACCGAAAAGCTCGGCGACGGCGACGTGCTGCTGCTGGAGAACGTGCGCTTCGAGCCGGGCGAGAAGCGAAACGATCCAGAGCTTGCGCAGGCGCTCGCCGAGCTCGCCGAGCTCTACGTCAACGACGCCTTCGGCGTCGCGCACCGCGCGCACGCGAGCACCGAGGGCGTTGCGCACCTGCTGCCGAGCGCCGCCGGCAGGCTGCTCGAACGGGAGGTCGTGACGCTCAGCAGGATCCTGCGGAGCCCGGCCCGCCCGCTGAGCGTGGTGATCGGCGGCTCCAAGGTCGCCGACAAGATCGGCGTGATCGACCGCTTCCTGCAGATCGCCGACTTCCTGATGATCGGCGGAGCGATGTGCTTCCCGTTCCTGTGCGCGCAGGGCCACAGGGTCGGCGACTCGCTGTGCGACGACGACGACACCGAGCACGCGCGCGCGCTGCTGGCCGAGGCGATCAAGCCCGGCCGCGCGTCGGTGATGACGCCCGACGACCTCGTGATCGGCGATCGCCTCGCGGCCGATGCCGAGCACCGGGTGCTCCACGGCGTAGAGGTGCCGGCGGGCTGGATGGGCCTGGACATCGGGCCGGTCACCGCCAGGCGCTACGCCGAGGAGATCGCGCGCGCGGGGACGGTCTTCTGGAACGGGCCGATGGGCGCGTTCGAGCTCGAGCCGTTCGCGGCCGGCACGCGCGCGGTTGCCGACGCGGTCGCGCGCACCGAGGCGCTGACGGTCGTCGGCGGCGGGGACTCAGCGGCCGCGCTCGCGCGGTTCGACATGGAGGACACCGTGGACCATCTCTCGACTGGCGGCGGCGCCACGCTGGAGCTGGTGGAGGGCCGCGTGCTGCCCGGAGTGGCGGCGCTCGACGGCGCGGGAGTCGCCTCCTGATGGGCCGCACGCCATTCGTGGCGGGCAACTGGAAGATGCACAAGACCGTTGCGCAGGCCGAGGAGTACATCCAGGCGCTGCTGCCGCGCGTGTCCGCGGTCGACGGCGTCGACGTCGCGATCTGCGTGCCGTTCACCGATCTGCACGCAATGGTCGACAGCGCCCGCGGGTCGCGCGTGGAGGTGTTCGCGCAGAACATGCACCACGACGCCGAGGGTGCGTTCACCGGCGAGATCTCGCCGCCGATGCTCGAGGAGCTCGACGTGCGCGGCGTCGTGCTCGGGCACTCCGAGCGGCGCGCCGCGTGCGGGGAGACCGACAAGGCGCTCGCGCTCAAGGTGCCCGCTGCGCTGGCCGCGGGGCTCGTGCCGATCCTGTGCGTCGGCGAGACCGAGGACGAGCGCGACAGCGGCGGAACCGACCGCAAGCTGCGCCAGCAGGTTCGCGAGGATCTCGCGGGCGTGCCAGACGAGCAGCTCGCGCGGGTCGTGATCGCCTATGAGCCGATCTGGGCGATCGGCACCGGAAGGGTTGCGACGCCCGAGCAGGCGCAGGAGGCGATCGGCTTCATCCGCGCGCTCGTCGGCGACCGCGACGCAGAAGCAGCGAGGACGCTGCGCGTGCTCTATGGCGGCTCGGTCAAGCCCGAGAACGCCGGAGAGCTGCTGAGCCTGCCGGATGTCGACGGCGCGCTGGTCGGCGGCGCCTCGCTGCAGGCCGGGTCGTTCGCCGAGATCGTCGCTGCCGCGGCCTGATGGCGCTGCCCGACGGCCCGCGGAGCCTGCCCGCCCCGTGCGCCTGCCTGATCGTGCTCGATGGCTGGGGGCTGGCCGAGCCGGGGCCGGGCAATGCGGTCTCGCAAGCCGACACGCCCGTCTTCGACGAGCTCTGGGCCGCCTGCGCGCACACGACGCTCACGGCGTGGGGCAGGGCGGTGGGGCTGCCCGAGGGGCAGATGGGAAACAGCGAGGTGGGCCATCTGAACCTCGGCGCGGGCGCCGTCGTGCGCCAGGACCTCGTGCGCATCGACGATGCGATCGCCGATGGCTCGCTGGCGCAGAGCGACGTCCTGCGCGCGGCGTTCAGCGGGGCCGAGCGCGTGCACCTGCTCGGGCTCG
This sequence comes from uncultured Solirubrobacterales bacterium, assembly GCA_963749385.1. GTDB lineage: Bacteria > Actinomycetota > Thermoleophilia > Solirubrobacterales > Solirubrobacteraceae > Palsa-744. Next base: position 826,214 of record CAVVMI010000007.1, on the reverse strand, counting down.
TGTCAGACGGCGGCGTGCATTCCTCGCTGGAGCATCTGCGCGCGCTGATCGAGCTCGGCCGCGAGCTGTCAGAGGGCGAGCTCGTCGTGCATGCGTTCACCGACGGCCGCGACACGCTGCCGCACGCCGGCGCCGGCTATCTCGCCGAGCTGGAGCGCATGCCGGGCGCGCGCGTGGGCACTGTCGTCGGGCGCTACTGGGCGATGGATCGCGATCGCCGCTGGGAGCGCACGCAGCGCGCCTATGACCTGCTCGTGCACGGGCGCGGCGCGCACGTCGCCGCCAGCGGCCACGAGGCGGTGCGCGCGGCCTATGAGCGCGGAGAGAGCGACGAGTTCATCGAGCCGACGCTCGTCGGCGCCGGCGCGCCGATCGGGCCGCGCGACAGCGTGATCGCCTTCAACTTCCGCCCCGATCGCATGCGCGAGCTCACGCGCGCGCTGGCCGAGCCGGGGTTCGGCGAGGGCGACGAGGAGCTGCCGGGCTGGGAGGGGCGCGGCGGTGCGGCGCCCGTCGCGCGCTATGCGACGCTCACCGAGTACGAGGAGGGCTGGCCGTATCCGGTGGTCTTCTCGCCGCAGCGCCCGGCGACGACGCTGTCGCTCGTGCTCGCGCAAGCCGGCGCGGCCCAGCTGCATGTCGCAGAGACCGAGAAGTACCCGCACGTGACGTACTTCTTCAACGGCGGCGAGGAGTCGCCGCTGGCCGGCGAGCGGCGCGAGCTCGTGCCCTCGCCGCGCGACGTGCCGACGTATGACCACAAGCCGCAGATGAGCGCGCGCGAGGCTGCGAGCGCGTTCGTCGGCGCATGGCGCGCACGACCGGCCGCGCTTCGGGATCATCAACTTCGCCAACGCCGACATGGTCGGTCACACGGGCGTGATCGACGGCGGCCGTGAGCGCGATCGAGACCGTCGACGAGTGTCTGGGCGAGGTGGTCGCGGCTGTCCACGAGGCGGGCGGCGCGTGCGTGGTCACCGCCGATCACGGCAACGCCGACCACATGCTCGAGCCAGACGGCAGCCCGAACACCGCGCACTCGCTGAACCCGGTTCCGCTGATCGTCACCGCGAGCGGCGTGAAGCTGCGAGCACAGGGCGGAATCCTCGCCGACGTGGCGCCGACGGTGCTGGCGCTGCTCGGCATCGAGCAGCCGCGAAGATGACAGGGCGCTCGCTGATCGAGTGAGACGTGGAGCGCCGCGCCGCGTGCGTTGTATGTTCGAGTTGAGCAGGCGCTTTGGGGAGACGACGAGGCTCTCTTGTCGCTGCTGAGAACGACTTCATCGGCGCATGTCAACCACTTCGTCGAGCCGCGCGTCTACGAGCGTGTGACTCCCGCAGCGGAGCAGCAGCGCTGGTGCAGGTGAGCGGCGTCGAGCGTTGGCGGCGCTCGATCTGCTCCGGCGCACGCGGCCTCCGAGCTGGCTGCGCGCTGTTGCAGCAGGCTTCCAGCCGACGTCTACATGGCGCGCGAGCCCAGTCCGCAGAGCCGCTCAGCGCTCTGCGCCGCTGCCGCTGCGGCCGCTGATGAGCTGTCGGCGTGGCGCGCTTCGCGTCCTGAGCGCATCTCCGCGTCGTCGGCGCGCTATCTTCGGATGGAAGGCTGACTGGAACAATTCATGTCGACCGCGACCGCCGTCACGACTGCCCCCTCGGAGCAGGAGGCCCACACGTAGGGGAGCCGCGCCTGGCGCGGGCCGCTGAGAGCGCATGCCTGCCTGGCCAAGCGGCTGGACTCCGAGCTCGACCGGCTCACCGCTGCCGATGAGCTCCTACGAGGTGCTCACCACCTCGAGCAGGCGGGCAGGGGGCGAATGCGGATGTGCGACCTCGCCGACGAGGCCCAGCTCTCGCGCAGCGGGCTCACCCGCCTCGTCGATCGACTCGAGCGCGACGGCCTGCTCGAGCGCTGCTCATGCGAGCAGGACGCCCGCGGCTCCTACGCCTGCCTCACCCCCGCCGGCCGCGAGCGCCTGCAGGAAGCTCGTGGCACCCACCTGGCCGTCATGCGCGAGCACTTCTTCTCGCGCTTCTCCGAGGGCGAACTGCTCGCTGCTGGCGGATATGTGGGAGCGCATCGCGCCGTGCAACGGCACGGCCGGCGCCGATCAGCTGCAGCCGGCGCGACGGCGGACGCCGGCGCCGGCACTCGAGCGCTGACCGCGCGCCGAAGCCGCCTCAGCGCGCGGCTGGCCTCCGGATTTGCGCCGCCGGGCGCCGGGCTCGCGGCGTCCTCGCCGGCGGCTGAGCGTTGGGCCAGCCGCTGCTCGCGGACTGCGGTCGGTGGCGGCGGTGCGCGAGGCGAAAAAGCCCCCGACGAGCGATCACCACGCGAGGCCGTAGATCCCGAACGCCTCGATCGCGTTTTGGGCGGTCTTGCCGAGGAAGTAGGCGAGCAGGCCGATCGCCGTCGCCCAGCAGATTCCTCCGAGCGCGTTCCAGAGCACGAACGAGCGCCAGCGCATGTGGGTCGCGCCCGCGATCCACGAGGCCCAGGTACGCAGCCCGAGGATGAAGCGACCGAAGAACACGGCCTTCGGGCCGTGGCGCTCGAAGAACGGCTCGCCGGCGCGCAGGACCTGCCGCCGCTGGCGCTCGAAGCGCGCCGGGTCGTTCCAGCAGCCAGCGACCGCCCTTGCGGCCGATCAGATAGCCGCGGTTGTCGCCGACGATCGCGCCCAGCTGCGGCGACGGCGATCACGAACTCGATCTGCAGCTTGCCCCGGCTGGCGAGCACCGCCGGCGGCGATCAGGCCGGTCTCGCCCGGCACCGGCACACCGGCAGACTCCGCCATCACGACCACGAACAGCAACGGATAGCCGGAGACTTCGACGAGGTGGCTGACGTTGACCAGGGCGAGCATCGGTGGCGTGCCGCTCGGGCGCAGCCGTGTCCTATTTCGTGTTTTCGGAGACGAGCTGTTGCAGTGCGGAGGAGGTCTGCTTGACGTCGGAGTAGACGACGTTGCGAAGCGCGATCCTGGTCGGCGCCGGAGCGGTGAGGAACACGACCGCGACGACACGCCGGCCAGCGCCAGCAGGGCCACGAGCGCGAGGAATACGCGCCGGCCCGGCCGCGACGGCGCCGGCGGCGCGCCGGCGGGCGCCGGGGAAGGCCGCGGCCCGGCGCCCCGGTGGTGCCGGGCGAGGACGGCGCGGGGTGACGAGCTCCGCGCGCCGAGGCGCTCGGCTGGCCGGCCAGCGTGAGGGACGATCGCCGAGAGCACGCGCGTCGCCTGGCCGGTGCTCGCCCCGCTGCCGCAGCCGTCGCTCGCCGGGCGCGATGCCGCCCGCGCCATCGACCAGCGCGCGTCCCATCTCGCGGGCCGTCTGGTAGCGGTCCCTGGGGTCGAGCGCGAGCGCGATCGCAACCGCGTCCGCCAGCTCGGGACTGACCGCCGCGACGAGCGTGTCGAGCATCGGAGGGCCTCATGCTGCTGCTTGAGCGCCAGCTCGGTCAGCGAGGTGGCCTCGTAGGGGAGGCGGCCGGAGATCAGCTGGTAGGTGACGACGCCGAGCGCGTAGAGGTCGGCGCGTGGCCCGGCCTCCTCTCCGCGGGCCTGCTCGGGAGCCAGGTAGGCGGCGGTCCCGAGCACCGATCCGACCTGGGTGATGCTCGACTGCTCGGTGGCCTTGGCGATGCCGAAGTCGGCGAGCTTGACCTCGCCCTCGCGCGAGCGCAGCAGGTTGCCCGGGCTTGACATCGCGGTGCACGACGCCATGGCGGTGCGCGTAATGCAGCCCCTCGCACGCCTGCTCGATGATCGAGATCGCATCCTCGACCTCCACCCAGCCGTCATCGCGCAGGATCTCCGCGCAGGAGGCGCCCTCGATGTACTCCATCACGATGAAGTACTGGCCGGCGCTCGGTCCTGGCCGGAGTCGAACACCTGAACGATGTTGGGGTGCACGAGGCGCGCAGCCGCCTGCGCCTCGCGCTGAAAGCGCGATACGAACGCAGGATCCTCGGCGAGGTGCTCGGCCAAAAGCTTGACTGCCACCTGGCGCTCGAGGCGCAGGTCGAGTGCGAGGTGGACGGTCGACATCCCGCCGAAGCCCAGCCTGCCTTCCAGCCGATAGCGCCCGGCGATCTCCTGGCTGCTCATTTGCTCGCCCGCCGAGCCGTTGCCGGCACCCGGCCCGCCGGCGCCTTCCGGACCGCCGGGCTGTCCGCTCGCCGGGGCTGCTGCCGCCCGCGCCCTGTTCGCCGCCGGGCACGGGTTCGCCGGTGCCCGGCGCGGCCGTGCCGCCGCCTTCCGTGGGCGCCGGCGGCGTCGCGGTCGTGGGCGTCGTGACCGGGATGTCGTCTGCGTGACCGTCGGCGTCGTGGTGGTCCTCGTGGGCGCTGTCGATCTTCGTCGTCGTGCTTGTCACGGTAGCCTGCGGATGCGGCTGCGCGCACAGCACCAGGGCCTCGAGCGCAGCTTGGCGATGCCTTCGCCCAGCCTGGAGCGCAGGCCGGCGTCGACGCCGGCCCCGAGCGCGCTCGTAGTCGCGGTCGGTCTTCAGCAACGCTGCTTCGGTGCCCGTGCACACGCCGCCGCCCGCTTCGGCCGCCTGGACGACGTTTTCGAAGTCGCTGCGCAGCGGCCCGGCGTTCGCGCTCGGGATCAGGCCCTTGCCGAGCCGCCGCAGGCCGCGAGCGCCAGGAGCGCGACGCCGCCCGGCAATGCCGCAAGCAGCCTGCTGCGTGGCGCGCGCATGCCCATCGTCACTGACCGTACTCCAGCCGCTGGGCCAGCGAGTCGGGCAGCCTCGCCGCGCGGATCGCCGCCGCCGCGCCCGCGACGTCGTACTCGGTGCGCATGAACGACGCGCTCAGCCCGTCGAGATCGAGCAGCAGCCACGCCGCCCGCGGGTCGCCGTCGCGTGGCTGGCCGACGCTGCCCGGGTTGAGCAGCCACTCGCCCGTCGCGATGTCGAGCTCGCGTGCCGTCGCGACGCGGCTCGCCGGTCGCCAGCTCGCCCTCGCGGCGAACGAACGAGAGCGCGACGTGGGAATGGCCGATCAGGCAGACACGCTGACGCTGGGCGTCCAGGCACAGCTCGGCCAGCAGCGTCGAGAGCACGTACTCCCAGACCGGGTCGCGCGGGCTGGCGTGGTAGAGCCCGATCGGGCCCTCCTGGCCCTGCGGGCGCAGGCTCGGCAAGGAACGCGAGGTTCTCCGGCGCGATCACTTCCTGGGTCCACTGGACCGCGAGGCTCGCGCCGCGCGAGAACTCCTCGAGCGGGATCTCGCCGGTGACGGCGAGGTCGTGGTTGCCCGCGAGGCAGACCGCGGCGTGCTCGCGCGCGAGCTCGACGCAGGCGTCCGGCTCGGCGCCGTAGCCGACCAGGTCGCCGAGGCACCACAGCTCTGCGGCTTCGCTGGCGGCGACCGCCTCGAGCGTGGCCTCGAACGCGTGGCGGTTGCCGTGGATGTCAGAGATGACCGCGACCTTCATCGTCTTCTGCCGCTCGCGGCTTCTAGCGTCGGCGCCGGGACCGCGGAGCCCCGGCAGGCCCTACCCCTCGTCTGATCCCGGCCTCGGTCCCGCCGTACTCGGGCAGGTTCTTGATGCCCTCGCGGGTCCGCCACTTGGAGTAGTTGTCCTCCATCGCGTCGATCAGCTCGCGCATGAAGCGCGGGAGAGATTGACGCGAGAGACGACCACGCCGGGAACCTCCTCGGCCTCGACCTCGTGGTCGACGCGCGCGAACGTGACCGTGAACTCGTAGTCGGAGTGGCTGACGTTGGCGAAGTTCGCGTAGACGCCCCCCATGATCTCGGGGGAGAGGTGGATGTTTATGTGGCGCTCGGCGCCTGAGTCTTGATCGTTCACGCAGCTAGTATCGCAATCGTCGAGCACGGACCGATGACCGACCCCCTCCCAGTGATCAACGAGCCGCCGTCGAGCCTCTGCTCGCGCGGGTCGGCTGCTGAGCGCTCTGCGCGGTGCGGTGATGCGCGACCGCGAGGTCGCGGGCGCCGGTCGGGCGCGCGCGGGTCGATCACCCTGGAGCGCCCCCGCCGCGCCGAGCTCGGCGACTACTCGACCAACGCCGCGCTGCTGCTCGCGCCGGCGCTCGGCTGCGCGCCGCGCGAGGTCGCAGAGCGCCTCGGCGAGGAGCTGAGGCCAGCGCTCGGCGCGAGCCTCGAGCGCTTCGAGGTGGCGGGGTCCGGGCTTCCTCAACCTGTTCATGGCCGACTCCTGGCTGACCGGCGGCGCTTGCGCGAGTGCTCGCGGCCGGCGATGCGCTTCGGAGCCGGGCTCGGCGCAGGCGCCCGAGCGCATGCTCGTCGAGTTCGTGTCCGCCAACCCGACCGGGCCGATGCACGTCGGCCACGCCCGCAACGCCGCCTACGGCGACGCGCTTGCTCGCATTCTGGCCTTTCACGGCCACGACGTCGCAGCGCGAGTTCTATGTCAACGACGCCGGGGCGCAGGTGCGCAAGCTCGGCGAGTCGATCGGCGCGCTGGCGCGCGGCGAGGAGGTGGCCGAGGACGGCTACCAGGGCGACTACGTCGCAGCGCCTTGGCGGCGAGCCTCGCGAACGCCGCGACTCGACGACCCGGCCGAGCTGGGCCGCGCGGCCGTCGCGGTGATCGTCGGGAGATCCGGCGCTCGCTGGCCACGTTCGGCGTGAGCTTCGACTGCTGGACGTATGAGAGCGCGCTGCACGAGGGCGATCCGAGCCCGGTGGCGCACGCGCTCGCGATCCTCGAGCAGCAGGGCCGCACCTACCGCAGCGAGGGTGCGCTGTGGCTGCGCACGACCGAGTACGGCGACGACAAGGACCGCGTGCTCGTGCGCTCCACCGGCGAGCACACCTACTTCGCCTCGGACATCGCCTACCACCAGGACAAGCGCGAGCGCGGCTTCGAGCGGCAGATCGACGTGTGGGGGGCCGACCACCACGGCTACGTGCTGCGGATGAAGGCCGCCTACGAGGCGCTCGGCGGCGATCCCGACGGAGCTCGAGCTCCTGATCATGCAGCTCGTGCACCTCGTGCGCTCGCGGAGAGCGCGCGCAGATGTCAAAGCGCGCGGGCGACTTCGTCACGCTCGACGACCTGGTCGGCGGAGATCGGCGTCGATGCCGCCCGCTGGTTCCTGCTGTCGCGCTCGCACGACACCGCGATCGACCTCGACCTCGACCTCGCGCGCGAGCAGTCCAGCGAGAACCCCGTCTACTACGTGCAGTACGCGCATGCGCGGATCGCCTCGATGCTCGCGCGCGCGCGGCGCCGACCGCGTTGCAGGCGCGCGAGCGCCGGCGGTGCGCGGGAGGTCGCAGCCGCGGCCGCTGCACGCGGCCGAGCGCGCGCTGATCGCCGCAGCTGCTCGCCTTCCCGCGAGCGTCGACGAGGCGGCCGAGCGTCGTGCCCCGCACCGGATCGCCGCCTACGCGCTGGAGCTCGCCCAGGTCTTCACTGCCTTCTACCGCGACTGCCGCGTCGTCGGCGCCGAGCCGGAGAGCAGCGAATCGTTCCGGATCGCGCTGTCGGTCGCGAGCCGCGAGCACGATCGCGCGCTGCCTGGAGCTGCTCGGGGTAGCGCGCCGCAGGAGATGTAGCGGCGCGGCGCGGCCGCTTGCGGCGCTCAGTCAAAGCGCGCGATGTCGGCGTCGAGCCGGGCGCGTCAGCCGGGCTGAGCGGCGCCGGTCCGCGCGCGCCCGCGGCCCGCTCACGCGCGCGTGCGCGCCGCCAGCGGGGCAGTAGCAGCGCGAGCACGAGCAGCAGGCCGAGCACGGCGGCCAGCGGCACGAGGTAGGCGGCGAGGTCAAAGCCGTGGGCGCTCGGCAGCGCGAGCACCGCCGGGCCGTACTGGGCGACGAGCGTGCGCTTGATCTGCGCTTCGCTCTCGCCCTCGGCGATCAGTCTCGGCGATGAAGGCGCGCTCGCGGTCGGCCTGCGGCGACTCGGCGACGTTCAGCGGGATTTTGCAGGTGACGCACATCACCTGGCGCTCGATCGTCGGCAGCGAGGCGCGCTGCTCGACGCGGCGGGCTCGCGCGGCGGCGCTGAGCGCGGCGGCAGACGAGCAGCGACGCGGCGAGCGCGCGGCGGCGGGTACGCCGCGTAGAGCAGCGCCGCCGCGCTCAGGACGCGCGTCACGAGCTGTCGGCGAGCTCTGCGAGCGCGCGTGGTTCGAGGAAGGCCTGTTCGATCTCGCCGCGGGAGATGGCGACGATCTGCCCGTCGCGGTTGATGATGAAGCTCTCGGGCAGCTCGTCGGTCCCGTAGGAGCGAACGAAGTCGCCGTCCGGCGTCGCGCAGGTTGGGGTAGGTGAGGCGGTAGCTGCGCACGAAGCTTCGCGAGTCGGGCGAGGCGTCCTGGTAGGTCACGCCGAGCACCGTGGCGCCGGCGCGCGCAGCTGTGCTGCGCGCGCTGAGCATCGGCGCCTCGACCTGGCAGGGTTCACACCAGGAGGCCCAGAAGTTCAGCACGACGACCTTGCCCGCGGTAGGACGCCAGCGAGGAGTCGCCGTGTCCGCCGAGCACGGGCAGCATGCTCGCGGCGTCGGGCGCGGCCGGGAACGCTCGGCGTGCGACGAGCTCGTCCAGCGTGCGGCTGGTCGACTGGGTCGACACGCCGTAGATCAGCAGCGCCGACCAGGCAGGCGCCCGCGAGCGAGACGAGGATCGGCACCACGTGGCGTTTCACGGCCGACCAAGGGTAGAGCCGCGGGCGATGCACCGAGCCGCTCGCGCGTAAGATCTGCGGTCGCGCGGCGGTAGCTCAGTTGGTAGAGCGTGAGCTTCCCAAGCTCGAGGTCGCGGGTTCGAGACCCGTCCGCCGCTCTATCCTGCGATCGCGATGTCAAGGTTCCCGAAGGGACGCTCGGCGCCCTCGTCGTGACACCGGCCGGAGGGGGAGCGGGACGGTGTAGGCGTGCTTTGCGGGCGTGATAGCGTTCGCCTTTCCACGATCCCTCGAGGCGGTGTCGCTCCAATGCGAGCGCAGAGCTGGCCAAAGACATGAGTGCTTCCGCAAACACGCGCCGTCCGCTGCAGACGAGGCGTGCGCCGGCGCCGGGTCGCACGGGTGGCAGGGGCCGCGTGCGGCTCACCGAGCGCCCGACGGTCAGCGCGACGATCACGGCCGAGGAGATGGCCGAGGGTCTCGGCTACTGCGCCGACCGCTACCAGGAGACCTACAACGTCCACTGGGTGACCCGTCCCGACGTCCTGTTCGTCGCCCGGCGCGGCGAGCGCGTCGTGTCGACGGCGGCGCTGGAGCTCGGGTCCAAGCGCCCGCAGATCGATGCCGAGAAGTACTTCCTGCTGAGCCCGGGCATGCGCGCGTTCATCGACAACCATCGCAGGCGAGTGGTCGAATTCGGCCGCTTCGCCTCCGAGGATTGGGCTGGCACGCGTGCGGTCGTACGCGCTTCGATGATCTTCGCCCGCCAGGCCGGCGCTGAATTCTTCTTCGCGTTTGCGCCCTCGGGCGTGTTCCTGCACCTGCGCGACACGCTCGGCGTGCCGCTGTGCGCGGTCGACGTGCCCGTCAACGAGCTGGCGGTGCGGATGGACAAGGCCTGGAACGTGCCGCCGATCGGGTACTTCCGCCGAGACGACAAGCCGATGCTGATCTTCGGGATCGTCCCGTTCACCGACGTCGCGCAGGCCAAGCTCGACGCCGAGTTCGGCGCCCCGCCGAGCTTCCTGGTCTAGCGGCTGCCCGCTTGCGCCGGGCGGCGCGCGTCAGGATTCGCCGCCGGTCGCGGCGCCGTAGGACGGCGGTGCCGAGGGGTTCTCGCGGGTGTCGGAGATCAGCGAGAGCAGCTGCTGTGGGCTCGTGTCGCCGAGCACGCGCAGGCGGTGGAGGCGGTAGCGGTCTTCGCCGCTATGCGCCCAGCCCGGCACGACGGTCGTCGAGCCGACGTACCCGGCCTGCTTGACCGCAGCTATGACGGTGGCGTTGTAGTGGCCCGACGGGTAGCAGAACCAGTCGACCGGGACGTGAAAGCGCCGCTGGAGCGTCGCGCGCGCGGTGGCGACCTGGTCGTGCAACTGCCGGGCGTCGAGCGAGATGAGGTCGGCGTGGCTGATCCCCTGCGTGTCGAGCTCCCAGCCGGCCGCGATCAGCCCCTGCACCTGTGCGGTGCTCAGCCCGCCCTGCGAGGGCGGTAGCCCGGTGAGCTGGATGTTCTCGTCGCCCACCCAGCCCAGCTGACGCAGCACCGGCAGCGCGTTGGTGTATTGGGAGCGGTAGCCGTTGTCGAAGCTCAGGACGATCGGCTTGCCCGTGCCCAGACGCGCTCCGTCCTGCCAGTAGGCGCGCGCCTGGTCGAGCGTCACGGCGTGCCATCCCGCCTGCTTGAGCGCATGCATCTGCGCTGCGAATTCGCCGGGCGTGACGTACAGGCCCGGGAAGGGAGCACCCGTCGGTGCTGGCGCGATCACGTGGTACATGAGGATCGGAATCGGGTCCGGTCCCGGGTGTCCGGTTGGCGCTCCTGAGCCCGGCGGCGGGCCTGTGCTCGCCGAGGTGCTCGCGGCCGGTCCGCGCCCGGTGCTCGCGCGAGCGGCGTTCGGCCGTGTGCGCAGCGTGCTCGATCGGACCCCGTGACCGGCGACGAGGACCACCGCGAGCGCGGCGAGCGCGGCGGCGGCGGCGATCACGACCGTCAAGCGCCGCCGGCGGCGCGTGGCTCGCCGCCTGGCCTCGCGACGGGTGCGCAGCGCCTCAGGATCCATCCGCGGGGGATCCGACGCGATCTTCGCCCAGCCCGCACATCTGCGGCGCAGAATAGCCGCCCATGCGCCTCGACGGCCTCACCCGCAGGACGCGTCGGGGCCGTGCGCGGCGTCGCGCGGGCGAGGTGCGCCGCGAGAGCCGACCGTTGCTCATCGTCGCGATAGCGGTCGTTGCTGCCGGCGCGTCTGCGCCGGGAGCTCGGTTAGTATCAAGAAGACAATCGTCCGCAACGCGGCGACGCGCAGAAGGAGGTGTCTTCACAGTTGATCGCCCGTCACGAGACCCGCGGTGCTCGCTCATCGCCGACGCTCGCCGACGCGCGCGCGCGCCGGCGGTCGCTGCGCGTGATCTGGTGCGCGACCTGCGTGCTCGCGGCACTGCTGGCGTCCGGCGACCTGGCGCTCGCGGCCGGCGCGGGCGTCGATCGCGGCGGCGCGCTGCGCCTCGCGGGCGCGGCCATCGCCCCGCGCGCTGCGTGCACCTCCGTGGCGTCCTGGATCACCGCGCGCCCGACGGCGAGCGTCGGCCCTGCGCGGATCTCGGCTTGCCTGTCGCCTTCGACGACGCAGACGGGCGCGCTGTTGAACGTGACGAACAACCGCGACTACGCGCAGCTGATCACGATCACCGGCGCGCCCGCGCAAGTGGTCGGGCTGTCGCCGTCGAACCGGCCCGGCGCGCAGCTTCAGCGTCTGCTCGCAGCGCTTGGCGGTACCGAGGATCTGCTCGTCCTCGGTCCCTACGCGCGAGCGACGGTCGCGCTCGATCGCCCGCCGCCTGCGACCGCCGCGCGCCAGATCGCCGTGAGCGCGGCCGGTAACCAACTGTCGGCGCTGGCGGGGCGCGCGTGGACCGTGCTCAGCGCCGCGGCGCATGGCAGCTCGCTGCCGGCGCTCGCGCCCGGCTGCCTTGCGACGGCGCTCGTCGGCGCCGCCTCGTCGGCGATCACCCCCGCTGCGTCGCTCGCTGCGATGCGACGCTGCGTGGTTGGAGGGTCGAGCGGCGCGACACGAGCGGGGCGGCTGCTCACGGCTCTCGCCGACGCCGCGCTATCGCCGCAGGTGCTCGCCCGCTCGGCCGCGCTGGAGGCGAGGGATCCGGGCGCGACAGACGCCTTCTTTGCGATCCCGGGATCAGCGCCGGGAGCGGTCGACCCGAGCATACGCATCGGCTTGCCGGCGCTTGGCACGGTGCCCGATGGCGTCAGCACCGTCGCCCGGCTGACGGCCAGCGGCGGCGTGGCGCCGTATCGCTTCTACCTGCTGACCGAACCGGGTGGTGCGCCGGTTCCCTCCTGGGTCAGGCTCACCGCGGCGGGCATCCTGACGATCACCCCTCCGCGGGGCGCGAGCCTGCAGCTGATGCTGCCCGTCTTCGCCGTGGACGCCACCGGCGAGTACTCCGAGGACATCCCCGAGTGACCTGAGTCGCTGGGCGGGCGCCGAGGGCCGGCTCAGTCCCCGCTCAGGTTGGCCGGCAGCGGCTGCCCGGCTGGGGGAGGATCGTCCGCGAGCAGCTGCGGCACGGTGACGAGGTGATAGCCGCGGGCGCGCAGCCCGTCGATGATCGCGGGAAGCGCCGCGATCGTCTGCGATCGGTCGCCGCCCGCGTCATGCATGAGGATGATGGCGCCGGGGTGCGCGCCCGTCAGCGCACGTTCGGCGATCACGCTGACGCCCGGGCGCAGGTAGTCGCCGGTGTCCACCGACCACAGGACCATCAGCAGGTGCAGCCGGCGCAGTTCGCGCATGGTGGTCGCGTCATAAGAGCCGTACGGCGGGCGGAACAGATGCGGTCTGGGTCCGCCGAGCAGTTCGACGCGCGCGATTGGTTCGAACAGCTCTTCGCGCTGTTCGCGCGCCGACATGAGCGCGAGCTGCGGATGGGTCTCGGTGTGGTCGCCGATGACGTCGTCGTCGTGGATCTCGCGCACCGTCGAGGCGCTGAAGTAGCGCTCCATCGCTCCCACCGTGAAGAACGTGGCGCGCACGTGGAAGCGCTCGAGCACGCTCAGCACGCCGGGCGTGTATGGGCCTGGACCGTCGTCGAAGGTCAGCGCGACGTCGCGTCCGCTGGTCCCGCCCCCGCTGACGAACGGGGTGTAGGCGAGCACCTTTGCGACCGCTGCGGCGTTGCCGCCGGGCGGCTGGCCGTCGTCGGGCGCGGGCTGCCGGCGCCTCGCGCGGGCCAGGCGGGCCGACGCCGCGAGCCGGCTCGAGGTCGGCTGTGACGTCGCGTGCGAGGACCTCAGCAGGGCGACGATCGCCGCAATCGCGATGATCGCGACGAGCCCGGCGCCAATGACCGCGCCCCTTCGCCGGCGCAGGATCGCGCGGCGCTCGACGCTCGCGTGGGGCCCGGGAGCCGAGGGTGGCGCGACGATCGGTGGCGGTGTCGCGGCGCGCGCGCGCTCCTCGTCCTCGAAGTCCCAGTGCCAGCGAGGGCCCATGAGCAGATGCTACGGCCCGTGGGATCTGGGCGATCGGCTGAGCGCGGCGCCTGCGTGACATGTTGCAGGCCGCTCCCCGACGCCGCTCTCCGCCGCCAATTCGGGAACAATCAACCCATGCACGTGACCGCGAAGGCCGACTACGCCGTGCGTGCTGCCATCGAGCTCGTCGAGAGCAGCCAGGAGTCGCCGCGCAAGGTCGACGATGTCGCCAAGGCCCAGGGAATTCCGCTGTCGTTCCTGGAGAACATCCTCACTCAGCTGCGCTCCTCGGGGATCGTTCGCAGCCAGCGCGGTCCCGAGGGCGGCTATTGGCTTGCCAGGCCCGCCCGCGAGCTGAGCCTGGCAGACGTGATTCGGGCAGTCGAGGGGCCGCTCGTCGGGGTGCGCGGCCAGCGCCCTGAGGAGATCGAGTACGTTGGCTCGGCCGAATCGCTGCGTCAGGTATGGGTCGCGCTGCGCACGAACCTGCGCGAGGTGCTCGAGAACGTGACCGTCGCAGACGTCGCCGCCGGGAAGCTCCCGAGGGCCGTGCTCACGCTGACCCGCGAGGAGGAAGCCTGGCAGACCCGCTAGCGGCGGGACCGCGGGGCTCTCGCTACCAGACCTGGCCGGTCTGACAGTGAGGGCACGTGACGGTCGTCGAGACCTGCGCCACGAACACGTAGCCGCACTGGCAGTTGTAGGAGGCGCAGTCGATCGGACCGCCGGCTTCGCGCGTGCGCGCAAGCGCTGAGGGGGCGCCCGCCAGGGGCGCGGCGTGCTCGTGCGCCCGCGGTGCCGCCGGGCGGCTGCGGTGGCGGCGCGCGTGGCGGCGCTCGGTGAGGGTCTTTGGGAGGCCTGTTCTCATGTCGCTTCACGGATAAGACGTTTCAGACGCCAAAAGGTTTCGCTCTGCAAGAGAGATTTCCTCGTCCGGGCGCGCCCCCCGAAAGGCATGGGGCCGGTGAGACCGCAGCGATGGCAAAACCGGTCTGAAATACTTAGCGCCGATGAGCCCCTCGCGAAAGCGCACCGTGCGATTGATCGCGGCGCTCAGCGCCGCTGTGATTCTCGCCAGCGCGCTGATCTACACGAGCTTCAGCGCGGCAAGCCCCGCGCTGACGCCCACGCAGCTCGTCCGCGAGGCGCAGCCCGGGCGCAGCTACCAGCTGACCGGAACGGTCGTGACCGGCTCGGTCCATCGGGACGGCGCTGTGCTCGGCTTCGGCGTAGAGGATCGCGTCGGGGGCACCGTGATCCCGATCAGCTACACGGGCACCGTCCCCGATCCCTTTCGCGAAGGACGCGAGGTGATCGTCACGGTGCAGCGCGAGGGCGGGCGGTTCGTCGGCGAACGCGACTCGCTGATAACCAAGTGCCCGTCGAAGTACAAGACCGCTCCGCCGCCGGCCAAGCAGAGCTCCTGATGGCTCTCGCGCGGGCGCGCCCCGGCAGCTGGCACGGCAGCCGCTGATGGCGCCGTTCGGACGCCTCTGCCTGTTCGCGGCGCTTGCGGTGTCGCTCTACGGCATCGGCGCTTCGGTCTACGGGGTGCGCGCGGGCAAGCCCGAGTTCGTCAGGTCCGGGCGGCGCTCGGTCTATGCGCTCGCGGGGATCCTCACGCTGGCCTTCGGGCTGCTCGAGATCGCGTTCCTGCGCAACGACTTCACGTTCAACACGGTCGCCGACACCTCCAGCAGGACGACCCCGGCCTTCTATCGCGCCGCGGCCGTGTGGGCGTCACAGGAAGGCTCGCTGCTCCTGTGGGCGTGGCTGCTGTCGTTGTGGTCGAGCCTTGCGCTGTTTCTCGTGCGCGGGCGCCTGCGCGAGGTGGCCGCGTACGCGACGGCGATCCTGCTCGGCTTCGGAGCCTTCTTCGTGTCGCTGATGATCTTCTACGCGACGCCCTTTGACACGACCAGCCCCGCGCCGGCCGAAGGCGTGGGCCTTGATCCGCTGCTGCGCTTCCCGACGATGATGATCCACCCGCCGATGCTCTACTCGGGCTACACGCTGTGCACGATCCCGCTCGCCTTCGGCATGGGAGCGCTGCTCGCGCGCCGATTGGACGCGGACTGGATCAAAGCCGTCCGGCGCTTTGCGTTCGCGGCATGGCTGTTCCTGGGCGTCGGCATCCTGCTCGGCGCGCGCTGGTCCTACTCCGAGCTCGGCTGGGGCGGATACTGGGGCTGGGACGCCGTCGAGAACGCCTCGCTGATGCCATGGCTGACTGGCACGGCGTTCCTGCACTCGCTGATGATCCAGGAGAAACGCGGGATGCTGAAGATCTGGAACGTCTCGCTCGTGTGCGCCACCGGGACGCTGGCGATCATGGGCACGTTCCTCGTGCGCAGCGGGATCCTCAACTCGATCCACGCCTTCGGAGGCGCGACGCTCGGGGTGCCGTTCGTGGTGCTGATCGCGACGCTGATCGCAGGTTCGATCTATCTGGTCGTCACGCGGCGCGACATGCTGCGATCCGAGCATCGCCTGGACTCGCTGCTGTCGCGCGAGTCGATCTTCGTGGCCAACAACCTCGTGCTCGTCGGACTCTGCTTCGTGATCTTCTGGGGCACGTGGTTCCCGCTCATATCCAAGGCGTTGACCGGTCAGGAAGCATCGGTCGGGCCGCCGTGGTTCGACCGCTACACCGTGCCGCTTGCTCTCGTGCTCGTGCTGCTCAGCGGCATCGGCCCGGTGATCGCCTGGAGGCGAGCGACGCTCGCCAACGCGCGCGCCAACTTCGTCGCGCCCGCGCTGGTCTCGCTGCTGGTGCTCGTCGGCCTGCTCGGCGCCGGGGTCCACGGCAGCCCGCTTGCGATCGCGATGTTCTGCTGCGGCGCCTTCGTGCTGGGCGCTGTCGGGCAGGAGTTCGCGCGCGGCGTGCGCGCCCGGCGAGCCAGCGCGGGCGAGTCGGCTCCGACCGCGCTTGCCGGGCTCGTGCAGCGCAATCGCAGACGCTACGGCGGCTACATCGTGCACATCGGCATCGCGGTCCTGTTCATCGGCGTGGCCGCCTCGTCGTCCTTCCAGCACGCCTCTGAGCTCGGCCTGTCTCCCGGCCAGTCGACGCGGGTCGGCTCCTATCGGGTGCGCTACGTGCGCCCGACCGCGACGATCACGCCGAAGTACGACGCCGCGCACACCGGCTCCACGCTCAGCCTCGGCGCGATCATCGACGTGACCAGGAACGGTCGCCATGTGGCGACGCTCGACCCGAGCGAGGGCTACTACGCCTCGCAGGAAGCCAGCCAGGGCACGGTGGGCAGCCTGATCGGCGGTCAGCCGGTGAGCCACGTGAGCATGGACTCCGGTCTGACCCGCGACGTCTGGAGCGCGATCGAGCCGAACATCGAAGCGCCCGCGCTGCAGCGCGTGATCAAAGCCGGCAACCGAACGCTATCGCCCGAAGACGGGATCATCGCCATCGGCTACCTGGCGCGCGCCTACCTGCAGAACCCGCCGCAGGCGCAGTTCCACTTCATCGTCTCGCCGCTGGTCATGTGGATCTGGATCGGCGGGCTGATCGTGGTTGGGGGCGCGCTGGTCGCGTTCTGGCCCGCGCCGGGCGCGCTGCGTCGCCGCGTGCAGGCGCGCTCGCAGACGCCGCTGCGCGCCTCGCTGCTGGCGGCCAGGGAATCCAAGTACCGAGACATCCGTGACCTGGAGCTCGACTACCGGATGGGAAAGCTGTCGCTGGAGGACTACCGCGCGACCGACACCGCGCTTCGCGTGGAGGCGCTCGAGATCCTGGATCGCCTGGATGAGCCTGAGCCCGGCGCCGCGGTCTCCGCCGGGCGGCCGGGTGGCCCTGGCGACGCTCAGCTGGAGATCGAGCGCGACGGGCTTGAGTTTGAGAGCGTCGAGGACGAGGACGAGGCGGCTATTCCCACGGCGCCTTGAGCAGCAGCACCGCGTTCGCGACGAACAGGATCGCGAAGAAGATCGTCCAGCGATTGAGGTTGCGCTCGACCATCGAGCCGCCGCCGAGCGGACCCGCCCCGCTGCCGACGCCGAAGGCGCCGGACAGCCCGGCGTCTTTGCCCGAGTGCATCAGCACGAGCAGCACGAGGACCACCGAGATGATCACCTGCGTCACCGAGAAAACGGCTTCCATGGCCCTCAGGGTAGCGAGGTACGCGTGCGCGTGGAGCGTCCAGGCGCCCTGCAGCGGTTGCGTGAGCACCGGCGAAGCGGGGGTAGAAGTGGCTCAGATGCGGGACCTTTTGCGCGCGGGCACAGCCCGTCCAATGGCGCGGTGTGATTAGTTGTGATTACCAATCCTTTACGGGTTCGTGGTTGGCTGCCGATATTGACCGTCGGCGGCCGCGCTTGCGGCGTGGGCCGCGCGAACCGAAAACGACCATGGGAACATCGGCAGAAGATCCGGGGAGGCGCATGTCGCCACTGAGAGGTGGGCGTGGACGCGCCGTGCGCGCGCTGCTCGGAGCCGTCGCCGGAGGAGGCCTGACCGCGGTCGGCCTCGGCGGCCCGCTGTCCAGCGGCGCGCTGGGCTCATCGCTGTCCGACGCGCACTCGGCCACCGACGCCTCGGCCCCCGTGACCGCGCCCGAAGTCTCCGGCAGCGGCCCGCAGACCGGGACCGGACAGTCCACGACCCCGACATCCTCGGCACCGCCCCCCTCGACGACCACCGCGACTACGCCCCAGGCGCCGAGCAGTGAGCCGGCGCCATCCTCGCCCTCCGGCCCCACCGGTCAGGGCAGCTCCTCGTCACCAGCCGTTGTCGGTCAGGGCGTCCAGACGCAGGGCGACTCCAAGCAGTCCGGCGCGCCGACCGAGCGCGGAGGGTCCGGTTCGGGCTCGCACACCACCGCCGGCGCGACGAACGGACCGCGTGGCAGCTCGCGAGCCGGCGCGACAGGGGCGACCGGCGCAACCGGCGCGACCGGCGCGACCAGCGCGACGGGCGCCACGGGACCGAACGGCGTGGCGCCACCGCCGCAGCTGGCGGCCGGTCAGCTTGGAGCGCTCGCTGCGCAGCTCGGGAACTCCGCCGCCTCGGCGCAGGCCCTGCAGTTCTACCGGGTGCCGCTGTTCCTGCTGCCGATCTACCAGGCTGCGGCCGTCGAGTACGGCGTCCCCTGGCAGATCCTCGCCGCGATCAACGAAATCGAGACCGATTACGGGACCGACCTTTCGGTGTCATCGGCCGGCGCGGAGGGCTGGATGCAGTTCATGCCCTCGACGTGGATGCAGTACGGCGTGGACGCGCTGGACGCCGGCTATGCCGACCCCTACAACCCGGTCGACGCGATCTTCGCCGCGGCCCGCTACCTGCGTGCAGCCGGCGCGGCGCACAACCTCAGCCAGGCGATCCTCGCCTACAACCACTCCCAGGAATATGTCGATTCGGTGCTGCTGCGCGCGAAGCTCATCTCCAGCTACCCGACGCCCGTCGTGGCCACGCTCACCGGCCTCGTCGACGCTCGCCCGCCGGTGACCGGCAAGCGCGTGCTGTGGGGCGCACCGGTTGTCACGCCGGGACCCGCCAACGCGACCGCCAACGCCGTGGCGGAGCCCGGCGCTGCGCCTGCCCCGTCGAGCGCGCCTGCGTCGCCGTCCGCCGCTGCGCCAGCCAGGTCGCCGGCCACGCCGGTCGCGCCGGCGGCGGGACAGACGGCGCCATCACCCACAGCTTCGGCCGCCGCTGCCACAGCCAAGCGCACACCGAGCACCCAGCCGCTGGAGCTCGTCGAAGTCATGACCGAACGAAACGCAGCGGCTGTTGCGGCTCAGAGCGGTCGCGTCGTCGGCCTCGGCGCCTCGCGCCGGCTCGGCAGGTACGTCGTGCTGCGCGACGTGTTCGGCGATGTCTTCACGTATGCGGGGCTGGGAAGCGTCGCCCCGACCTACCGCGTGCCCAAGCCTGCGCCCACCTCGCCCGCCGGCTCGGCCGTCGTCGCCGACGCACACGATCCCGCGCCGACCCAGCCGGCCAGCGCCGGGCGCCAGTCGCCGGTCACGCTCAAGGCCGCGGTCCCGTCGGCTCAGGGCACGGCGGGCGGCGTCACGACGACGACCACCGAACAGGCGGGCACGAGCGAAGCTGTGCCCAAGGGGATGGGCAGGGTACGGCTGTTCGCGCATCCGGGCAACCCTGACGCGCGCGCCGCTGCCGCCGCCGCCGCCGTGGCCAGCGCGGCTCATCAGCAGTCCCACGCCAGCCCCACGACGCTCCCGCTGCGACGCGGCTCGGTCGTCGCGCAGGGCACCGTGCTCGGCCATGTCAGGGCTCCTGCGGGCGCCCGCTACGGCCACATGCGCTTTGCGATTCGCCTTGCGGGCGACCCCAGTCCGGTCGATCCACGCGCGATCGCCGCCAACTGGGCTGAGCTCGACAATGCGCTCCACCCCGAAGGCGCCAAGGGCGAAGTCGACCTGATCGCCGCCACGGCCAGCGACGTGTTCCTGCTCTCAAAGAGCGAGCTCGAGCGCGAGGTCCTGGCCGATCCCGGCATCTCGATGTCGGCATGCGGGCGCCACGAAGTCGCCTCTGGAGCGATCGACAAGCGCGCGCTGGCGGTGCTCGGCTTTCTGTCGCGCAGCGGGCTGAAGCCGACCGTCGGCACGCTGCCGTGCACCGGCGACGCCTACGCGAGCGCCGGCTACGTGACCCCCGGGCATGATGGCGACGCGCTCGCGATCACCCGCATCAACGGCGTGGCGATCGCCGGTCATCAGGGCACCGGCTCGATCACCGACACGACGATCCGCACGCTGCTGACGCTGCAGAGCGACTTCCTCCCCCGCAAGATCGTCAGCCTGATGCGCTATCCGCAGGCGCCGATCACCCAGGCGAAGGCAGACCATGGCGACTACATCGAGATCGTGTTCGCGCCCGCCCCCGCGCAGATCCCGGGCGCCCAGACGGCCACGGCTGCTCACTCGGCGACCAGCGGGCCGACCGCGCCCGCCCCCGTCGTGGTCGGCGGCGAACTGAGCGCCGCACAGTGGGATCAGCTGATATCGCGCGTCGCGGCGCTGCCGGTTCCGAAGATCGCGAGCAAGCCAAGCTCGGCCGCGATCCCCGATCCCAAGACGCCCTCGGGTCACTAGCTTCAGCGCCCGTGCGCTCCGGGCCGCCGGCTGCGCCGGCAGCCCGGATGAAGCGAGCTTCCAGGGTCTGTGCCTAGCCGGCCGACGCTTCGCCTGAGCCCGGCGGCGCTCCCGTCGGCGGGCCGCCGCCCGGAGCGCCGCGCCGCAGGCCGGCGGCCGCCAGGTCGGGGCGGCACTTCTGCTCGGCGTTCTTGAACTGTGCCCCGTTGACGTTCAGGCCCTTGGTGCTGAAGATGGGACCGCTGCCCGATGTGTTCGGCGTCGGCACGTTGACGCCGTTTTCGCGCATGCAGGCGGCGAACTTCGTCAGGGCCTGCTTGAACTGCGGGCTGTTGAAACGCGCGCGCCCGCCGCCGAAGCTGCCTCCACCGCACGCCTTCATCGCCGCTTCGAACTGTCCGCGGGTCACACCGTTGGGCAGTGCCGCGCCGCCGGAGCCGCCGAGGAATCCTCCGCTTCCGGGAGGACGCCCCTGGCCAGGAGTGCGTTTGGGCAACGTGATGCCGTGCTGCTGCAAGCAGTCGCGAAGCGCCGCAAAACGCCCGGACCGGGCCCCGGTCGCGCCGCTTGCGCCGGATGTTCCCCCCGAGGCTGACGAGCTCGCGGTCGTGCTGGCGGCCGCCGTGCTGGCGGTCGTCGTCGACGAGGAGCCTCCGCAGGCCGCGAGTCCCAGGCAGGCGAGCAAGAGGGTCAGTGCGGCGAGCGCTCTGGTCGGGGACCTGTGTGTCTTGTCGATACGAGGCATGGAGCTCCTTCTCTGGTACTTGGTGTTGGGCGAGGCCAGTCGTCGCGCCGTCTGTCGAGGACCGCCGCGCCAGGGTAGTCGAGCCGGGTTAGGGGGCGATAAGCGCGAGCCAGCTCTAGCCGCCGCCTCCGAACAGAGCCGGCCCGGCGCCTTCGCCGCCGGCGCTTGCGCGTGAACGCCCCGAGCCGCCTCCGAACAGCGCGCTCGTGCCGCCGCCGACCCTGATCGATTCCGCGTCGACCGCTCCGCTCGAGCCCGTCGCGCCGGTGGCGGTCACCGTTTCACCGGGGTGGATGCTCCCGACCTCGGATTTCACGGTCTTGGTCACGGTCGTGGCGGGCGAGGTTGTGACCTTCACGGTGTTGCCTTCCGCAGTTGTGACATACAACGTGTCGCCGCTGATGTAGGCGACACTGCCCGCGGTTGCGCCCGCGCCGCCGAAGCCGCCCGCAAAGCCGGCGGCGCCGGAGCTGCCGCTTGCTCCGGAGGCGCCCGAGCGAAGGGCCGCGAAGCGCGAGGCCAGGCTCCCGGCGGCGCCCGCTGAGGATGTCGAGGTCGCCTGACCCTTCTCGACGAGCACGCCGCCGATGAATCCGCACGCGGTGACCAGGACCCCGAGCAGCGCCAGCGGCACCGGGCTGAGAAGCCGTCTCCGCGGTCGCGGGGGCAGCTCTGTCGGTTCCTCAAGCCATTCGTCGCGCTCGGCGACCGGCCCATACTCGGCGGTGGGCTGGGCCTGAGCGGTGACGTCCTGAGCGGAGGTGTCCGCGATGGCGGGTTCGTCGGGGGGCATGGCGGGCTCCTGGTGGGGGGACGGTGACTCACTCAAAGCGAAGCGCCTCGATGGGTCTGAGGTGGGCCGCTCGCGCGGCGGGATAGGTACCGAAGAACAGGCCCGAGAGCACGGCCGCGCCGAAGGCGAGGAAGATCGAGTAGGTGGCGACCTCGGGCTGCACACCGGCGATCTTGAACTGACTACCGATGATGCCGACGGCCACGCCGGTCAGCCCACCGAACATCGAGACGAGCACCGCCTCGGTGAGGAACTGGGTAAGGATGTCGCCGCGTCGGGCGCCGATCGCCTTGCGGATGCCGATCTCGCGCGTGCGCTCGGTGACGCTCACGAGCATGATGTTCATCACCCCGATCCCTCCGACGAGCAGCGAGATCGCGGCCACCTCACCGAGCAGCGTCGTGAACACACTGCTGGTCGAGCTGGATGTTTCCAGCAGCGACCCCTGGTTGAGCACGCTGAAGCCCGGTTCGGCGGTGTCCTTGATCTTGTGGCGTTCGTCGAGGATCTGCGTAACCTCGGCTTCGGCAGCGTTGAGCGAGGATTCGGACTTCGCCTGGACGGTGATCGAGTCGATGGGACCTGCGCCGCTCAGCGAGTCCTGCACGGTCGTGATCGGCGCCATCACGACGTCGTCCTCGTTGGTGGCGCCGTTTGACCCCTTGGAGGCCAGCACGCCGACCACTTCGTAGTTGCTGCCGTTGACCTTCATGTTCTGGCCGACCGGGCTCTGCCCCGCGAAGAGTTCCTGCAGGACAGTCTGACCGATCAGCGCGACCCGTCGGTGCTCGCTGACATCTTCGGACGTGAAGGGTGCGCCTTCGGCGATCTTGTAGCTGTGAGCGCCTACATACGAGGGCGTGGTGCCGACGAACGAGGACGGTTCGTAGCTCGAGCTGCCCGCAACGAGTTTCACGCCGGTCGCATTGACGACCGGCGAAGCGCTGTTGACGTCAGGTGCGAGGCCCGGGTTCTGGAGCGCTTCAGCGTCCTGCTTGGTCAGCGAGATGCTCGCGGTGGTGCTTGCCCGCGCGCCGCCGCGAAAGCCGCCGCTGGCCTGTACGACCAGCACGTTGGTTCCGAGACTCTGGATACGCGACTGCACGGCCTTGGAGGATCCGTTGCCGACGGCGATCAGCACGATGACCGACGCCACGCCGATCGTCATGCCGAGGATCGTCAGACCCGAGCGGAGCTTGTTCGCGGTGATGCCGCTCCAGGCGATGCGAAGCGTCTCGGGGCCGATCATGGTCCGACTCCGACCGCGCCGGGATCGACGGGGTGGGCTGACTTCTGCCGCTGGATGACCGGTGGCGGGTCGAGCACGCCCGCCGTGCGTCGATCCTCGACGATCTCTCCGTCGCTCAGCCGGATGACGCGCTTGGCTTGATCTGCGACATCTGGCTCGTGGGTGATCATCACGACCGTCCGGCCTTCTTCGTTCAGGCGCGCGAAGATCCGCAGGACGTCCTCGGTGGAGTGCGAGTCCAGGTTGCCGGTCGGCTCGTCGGCGAGGATCAGCGATGGGTTGGTCACGAGCGCGCGGGCGACCGCCACGCGCTGCTGCTGGCCGCCCGAGAGCTCCGAGGGCTGGTGGCTCATCCGGTTCGCCATCCCGACCGAGCGCAGCGCGCCTTCGGCGCGCCGCCTGCGGGCCGCTCCCCGTAGCCCGGCATAGGCCAGCGGCAGCTCGACGTTGGTGAGCGCGCTCGTGCGCGGCACGAGGTTGAAGCTCTGGAAGACGAAGCCGATCTTGCGGTTGCGCAGGTCCGCGAGATCGTCCTCGTCCATGTGGCTCACGTCGACGCCGTCGATCAGGTAGCGGCCGCTGGTGGGGATGTCCAGGCAGCCGAGGATGTTCATCAACGTGCTCTTGCCGCTGCCCGAGCTTCCCATGATCGCCACGAAGTCGCCGGAGTCGATGCTAAGGGAGACGTTGCGCAGCGCGCGCACCCTGATCTGGCCCAGCGCGAAGATCTTCGTGACCTCGCGCACCTGGATGACGGGATGGGGCGGACGAAGGCCGCCGCCGGTGCGGCGTTGTGGCGCCGCGCGTGCCGCGAGCGGGCGCGAGCGGGCGGTGCGAGGCGGCGCTTGCGCTCTGGAGCGCAGGGGACGTCGCATCAGCCGCCGCCCCTGAAGAAGGCGGCGCCTCCGCCTCCGAATCCACCGCCGCCGAGGCCGCCGCCCAGCGCCCCGCCGCCGAGGCCGCCGCGGCCGGTGGCGCCGCGTGCGCTCGAGCTGCTCGTGGTGGTGGTTGCGACGGGCAGGGCGACCTTTTCACCGGCCTTCAGGCCGCTGAGGATGACGGTGGAGCTGTTGCCGGCCAGCCCGGTGGTCACGCGCCGTCGCACCTGCTTGCCGTTCTGTATGACCGTCACCGAGCCAGCGGTGATCGCGCTGGTGGGCACGTTGACTCCTTCTTCCTGCTTTACGACGACTTCGGCGGTGGCGCTCATCCCGGGTTTCAGCCCCGCTTCCATCTGGTCGAGCTGAAAGGTGACGTCGTAGCTGACGACGCCGCTGTTGCTGGTGGAGAGCGTCGCGACTTCGAAGACGTGTGCCGCGAGCTTGCGCCCTTCCAGCGCTTCGACGGTGATGGTCGCGATCTGACCGACCTTCACATGTCCGATTTCCGATTCGCTCAGCGGGACCACGAGCTGCATGGACGTCAGGTTGCTGAGGATCGCAAAGGCCGAGCTGGAGGAGGTGGAGGACCCGGAGCTCGAAGAGGCGCCGGCGGCGGCCGTGGAGCCGCCGGCGGCGGAGCGGCCCGACCCGGCAGCGCCGGTTCCCGCGGTCGCGCTCGATCCCGATCCGCTCGAGGCGCTGCTCGAGCTCGAGGCCTTGGTCGTGCCGCTTCCCGAGACGACTTCGCCTACCTGGCCCGAGAGCGAGACGATCGTGCCGTCGTCGGGCGCGAAGAGCTTGGTGTCCTGGACGGCCTGTTCGGCGCTCTGCACCGTCAGCTTGTCGCTCCTCACGGCTGCCCTGGCGGATGCGAGGTTCGCTTCGCGCGTCGCGGCGCTCACGGTCGGTTTGGACGAGGAGGAGCTGGAGCTCGCTTCCTTGCCTTCGCGTTCGTGCGAGCCGGTCGTGGTCGGGGATGTCGTCGTCCTGGTTTTGCTCGGAGGACTCGTCGCAGGCGTCGTGGTCGCTGGCGTCTTGCTCGGCGTGGTGCTCGTCGGCGCGGTTGCCGTCGGCGTCGTGCCCGCCGGCGTGGTCGAGGTCGGCGTCGTGCCCGCCGGCGTGGTCGAGGTCGGTGCCGTGGCCGCAGGCGTCGTCGCGGTGGTCGTCGGATTGCCGGGGTAGGCCGCCAAGCGCGCCGTGGCGGCGGTCGGCTCCGAGGCGGCTTCGCCGCGTGAGGCCGACGAGGCGGTCGCGCCGCCCCCGCTCGAGCCGGCCGACGTTTCGCCGTCGGTTTCTTGCACCTTGACGAGGTTGGCTTCGGCGGACTGCAGCGCGGCCTTGGCCTGTTCCAGCGCAACTTCGGCGCTCTGCGGGTCGAGCGTCGCCAGCAGCTGGCCCTGCGCGACCTGCTCGCCCTGGGTGACATAGATGTGCGTGACCGTCCCGCTCGTCTTGAAGCCGAGGTTCAGCTGGGTGATGGGCTGCAGGTTGCCGCTGCCGGAGACCGTCGACTGCACGACACCCTGTGCGGCGGTCGCGGTGCGGGTGATTTTCGCCTGACTGCCCGACGCCGGGCCCACGACGAGCACGGCTGTCACGATCGCACCGGCGCAGAGAGCCCCCAGTACGTATACGAGCCAGGATCCTCTGGTGCGATTGGTCATCTAGGTCCTCACGATCTTTGTCCAGGGCGGTAAGAGACAGCGAAGAAACCCTGCAAGCGGGGCTAAATTCACATAAAGCGCGAGTTCCAGCTTCTTTATCCCTCTTGTGCCGGGAGCGCCCTGGCCTTCTGCGATTATCCGTCTGATGCTCACCCGAGGCGGGATCGACCTTGGCGGTACGAAGATCCAGGCGGTGGTGGTCGACGAGGAGCACACCGTAGTCGGCTCGGCTCGGCGACCAACCCCGACCGACGGTGGGCCGGGTGATGTCGTCTCGGAGATCGAGGGCGCGCTATGCGACGCTGCGCGAGCCGCCGGGGTGGACCCGGCCGAGCTGACTGCGATCGGCGTGGGATCGCCGGGAACGATCGATGGCGGCAACGTGTCCGGCGCGCGAAACCTGCCCGGCTGGGACGGGACGTTCCCGCTCGCAGACGCGCTGCGTGGCGCGCTCGGGGTGCCGGTGAGCGTGGGCAACGACGTCCAGGTCGCCACGAACGCCGAGTTCGAGCTGGGGGCGGGGCGCGACCTGGACTCGCTGCTCGGGGTGTTCTGGGGAACCGGCGTCGGAGGCGGGCTGATCCTCGACGGTCGCCCCTGGACCGGGCGTGGCGGGGCCGGCGAGATCGGCCACATGGTGGTGAAGATCAACGGCGCACGCTGCACGTGCGGGCGGCGCGGCTGCATGGAGGCCTACGCCGGGCGCAGCGCGATGGAAGGCCACGCCCAGCGCATGGTCGATAGGGGACAGAAAACCCAGCTTTTCAAGTTGATGAAGGAGCGCGGTCGCACCCGCCTCACGAGCGGCGTCTGGGCCCACGCGATCGAGCACGGCGACGAGCTCGCGACCGAGCTCATCGATCGCGCCGTCGGGGCGCTCGGCGCGGGGATCGCTTCGGCCGTGAACCTGCTCGAGGTGCCGGCGGTGATCATCGGCGGCGGGCTCGGCGTTCGCTTCGGAGAGGAGTACGCAGAGCGGATCGCCGAGGCGATGCAGCCGCACCTGTTCATCGATTATCGCCCGCCCACCGTCCAGGTGGCCGAACTGGGCGACCTCGGCGGAGCGCTCGGCGCGGCCCTCCTCGCCGAGGGCCCCCAGGCCGACTAGCACCGGCGCGCGGCACACGCCGAGCGCGAGTTCGCCGAAACTGACCGTCGGCGTCCGGACGAATCCGGAGAGTGGCGTAACGTTAGGTGCGCTGTGACACAGCAGGTGCTGCATCTGTCCGCCGTCTTGCGCAGCCCGCTGCTGGATCGAGCGGGGGAGCGTCTCGGGAGGGTTGAGGACCTGATCGTCCGTCTGGCCGACGGCGGATATCCGCCGGTCACCGGTCTGAAGGCGAGGATCGGGGGGCGCGAGCTGTTCGTGCCGGTGGACCACGTCGCCGAGCTTGCGCCCGGAAGCGTGCGCCTGTCCGGTGAAAAGCTCAGCCTCGGGCGCTTTGAGCGTCGCGTGGGCGAGGTGCTGCTCGGCGGCGACGTGCTCGGCCGCAAGCTCGTCAACGTGGAGGCCGAGCCTCCTCGGCTGGTCACCGCGCACGAGATCGAACTGGCCTGCATCGATGGCTGGTGGCGCGTGGTGGGTGTCGACGCCAGCGCGCGTGCGCGTCTGCGACGGTTGCTGCCGCGCGCGCTGCGCAGCCTCGTGGGAGATCGTCCCTACCTCGACTGGACGGACATGGAGCCCTTCGTCGGTCACGTTCCAAGCGCGCGGCTGCGCCTGTCGCACCGCAAGCTGGCCAATCTGCATCCGGCGGAGATCGCGGATCTCGTCGAGGCGGCTTCGCACGACGAGGGCGAGGAGATCATCGAGGCCGTCGGTCAGGACCGCGAGCTCGAGGCCGATGTCTTCGAGGAGCTCGACGAGCACCACCAGCTGGAGTTCATCTCAGAGCGTCCCGACCCGCAGGTGGCGGCCGTGATCGCTCGCATGGCCGCCGACGACGCCGCCGATCTGATCGCCGAGATCGATCAGGAGCGCCGAGCGCGAATCCTCGCCCTACTGCCGTCCACCCAGCGCCGGCAGATCGAAGGGCTGCTCGGCTACAACCCCGAGACGGCGGGCGGCCTGATGAGCCCCGACTTCATCGGCCTGCAGGGCGAGGACAGCGCGAGCGCCGCGATCGAGCGCATCCGCGACAGCGAACTCGCGCCCGAGACGCTCACGACCGTCTATCTATGCGATATCGATGGCGGCCTCACGGGGTCGGTCCCGGTCGTCACGCTGCTGCGCGCGAGCCCCGAGACCCACCTGCGAGATCTGGCCGAGCACGAGCCTGTGTCGGTCGGCGCCGACGCCGATCTGCCCGAGGTTGCGCGCACGATGACCGACTACAACCTGCTCATGCTCCCGGTGCTCGGAGCCGACGAGCGGATCGTCGGCGTGATCACCGTCGATGACGTGCTCGAGCTCACCCTGCCAGCCGGCTGGCGCAGGCGGTTCGGCGTCGCCCGCGACTGAAAACGGGTCTCTGCGCAATGACGCCGGTCAGGGTCACGGGCGCCATCGACCGTTGCTAGGCTGGGCCTCGGATGAGCCCAACCGCGGAGCGCAGGAAGGAGGCCGGCATGGACCGAGAACAGCCACGAAGTACCGAGCCGGCAGCGCGCCCGTCGGGTACGTCCCCCGTGGCCTAGTCCACGCCCTTATCGGGACTCCTCACCGCTTGGGCGCGCGCCAAGAGCAAGCGCCGCGCACACGGCGCCAACCCACCCGAGCGCACAAGAGAGGAGGTCGACCGAGATGAGCGATGAGCAGACGACTCTTGTCGGAGCCGCGAGCTCTGAGCAGGGTGTCGCCGGCACCCAGCACACGGGCGTGCCCCCGGTGCTCGACGAGGCGCACATCGGCGACATTCGGGGGGCGCTCGGGACGATCCGCATGCACGACAGCGGCGAGCGCCACGGCTGGCGGTCGCGCGCGATGGCGCTGCTGGCGATCATGGGCCCAGGGCTGATCGTGATGGTCGGCGACAACGACGCCGGTGGGGTGTCGACCTATGCGCAGGCCGGACAGAACTACGGGACGAGCCTGCTGTGGGTCCTGCTGCTGCTGATCCCGGTGCTGATCGTCAACCAGGAGATGGTGATTCGCCTCGGCGCGGTCACCGGCGTGGGCCACGCACGCCTGATCAACGAGCGTTTCGGGCGCTTCTGGGGATGGTTCTCGGTCGGCGATCTATTCATCTTGAACTTCCTCACGATCGTGACCGAGTTCATCGGCGTGAGCCTCGCGCTGAGCTACTTCGGCGTCAGCCGCTACGTCGCAGTTCCACTGGCCGCCGTCGCGCTCATCGGGATCACCTCGACAGGGAGCTTCCGCAGCTGGGAGCGCTTCATGTACGTGTTCATCGCGGCGAACTTCCTCGTCATCCCGCTGCTCGTGCTCGCGCACCCGACCTTCTCAGACGTCGCCCAGCACACCTTCTCACCGCAGATCGAGGGCGGGGCCAACTCGACGTCGATCCTGCTGATCATCGCGATCGTGGGCACGACGATCGCGCCATGGCAGCTGTTCTTCCAGCAGTCGAACATCATCGACAAGCGGATCACACCGCGCTGGATCAACTACGAGCGCGTCGACACGGTGATCGGCGCGTTCGTCGTGGTGATCGGCGCCGGGGCGCTGATCACGGTCACGGCGTTCGCCTTCGCCGGAACGTCGTCGTTCGGGCAGTTCACCAACGCCGGCGCCGTGGCCAGCGAACTCGCGCATCAGGTGGGCTCGAGCTCGGGAACACTGTTCGCGATCATCCTGCTCAACGCGTCGCTGATCGGCGCGGCCGCCGTCACGCTTGCCACGTCGTACGCCTTCGGTGACGTGTTCGAGGCCAAGCACTCGCTCAACCGTGGCCCGCTGGACGCCAAGGCCTTCTACGCGAGCTTCACGCTGATGGTGATCGCGGCGGCCGGCATCACCCTCATTCCCGGCGCGCCGCTCGGACTGATCACGACATCGGTGCAGGCGCTCGCAGGGGTGTTGCTGCCGAGCGCAACCGTCTTTCTGCTGTTGCTGTGCAACGACCGCGAGGTGCTCGGTCCATGGTGTAACCCGCGCTGGCTGAACGGGATCGCCACCGTGATCATCGGGATACTGGTGGAGCTCTCGCTGATCCTGATGCTCAGCACGGTGTTTCCCAACGTCGACGTCGCGCAGCTGTTCTTCTACCTCTCGCTCGTGATCGCGCTGGTGCTGGCCGTCGCCGGCCTGTTGGCGCTGCGCAACCGGCCGACGGCGGTCGCGGTCGAGATCGCCGACATGCCGAGGGAGCGGCGCAACACATGGACGATGCCGCCGCTGGCGCTGCTCGAGCGCCCCGTTTGGTCGCCGGGGAGAAAGGCGGCGATGCTGCTGCTGCGCGGCTACCTGGTCGTGGCCGTCGTGCTGCTGATCGTAAAGACGGTGCAGCTCGGGCACTGACGAGGCATCTATGTTGGGTGATGTGTTGCCGTTCTGGATCTCGATCGCCCTGCTCTCGCTCGGCCAGGGCGTGATCGTCGCGCTTCCGCGAGCTCTCAAGACGCCCAGGCTCGCCTCCCTGCGAGACGGTCGCTGGGCGGTCGTCCTGCCCGCGTCGGTCGTGCTCTTCGTGCTGGCTGGAACGGCTGCACAGCACGCGAGCGCCCAGGGCCTGACCTATCTGGCGCTCTGCGCGGTGCCGCTGCTCGCGGCTGTGGCGCTCGGCTGGCTGTCCCAGGGCGCCAAGCCGTGGCGCGCACTTGCCGTCGCGCCCCTGTTCGCACTGGCCTGGGCTGACAGAGGGGGTCTGGCAGGGCAGGCGGCGGCGCTGGTCCTCTCGGCGCTCAGCTGCGTCGCGCTCGGAGTTCTGCTCGCGACGGTCACGCCGCGGCGCTGGCTTGCCGGCGGCATCGTCGCGATGGCGGCAGCCGACACCGCGCTGGTCGTATCCGACCTGCTCCAGAAGCCCAACAACGCGCTCAACGCGGCTCACCCCGCGGCCGGCCTGCCGCAGCTGCAGAGCGCCGCGCTGGGCTCGGCGGTGATGGGGTATGGAGACCTGTTCGTCGCGGCTGCGCTCGGGGGACTGCTCGCCGCCTCGGTCAGTCGTCGCACGCAACTGCTCGGGGCAGCGCTCACCGCTCTGCTCGCGCTCGCGTTCGACCTGCTGTTCTACGTGATCGACGAGCTCCCCGCGACAGTGCCCGTCGCGCTCGCGCTGGTCGTGCTGATCATCGCCGGTCGGC
The DNA here is from genome assembly GCA_963749385.1 of uncultured Solirubrobacterales bacterium. Classification (GTDB taxonomy): domain Bacteria; phylum Actinomycetota; class Thermoleophilia; order Solirubrobacterales; family Solirubrobacteraceae; genus Palsa-744. The sequence continues at coordinate 795,473 of CAVVMI010000007.1, read as the reverse complement.
GACGATCCGCTCGCTGGCGGGCCGAGTCGGTCCTTGGTGAGCGTGGAGCGGACCGTCTCCCGGCAAGTCCTCTGACAGCGCCGATGCGTGCAGCTCGGTCAGCTCTGCCTGCCTCTGCGCCGAGCGCTCGAGTGCCGGCTGCTCATCGCCGGGGTCCGCCAGGCGCGCCGTGACCGCGCGAGCTGCGCTCTGCGCCGCCGGCGGCGCCGTCACCTCGCGCTCAGACGCGGCTCCGGCCTGCTCGATGCGCCGCAGCTGCGGAACCACCCGCGCGTCGAAGGAACCGACCGCCTCGTTGTAGGCGGAGACCGCGGAGTCCAGCTGGCGCCCGACCTTGGCGAGCGGTTCGACAAACCGCCCGAGGCGTCTGTGGAGCTCCCGTGCGGCCTCGGCGATCTCGCGTGCGGACTCTGCGATCAGCTCCTGGCGCCAACCATAGTGCACAGCGCGAAGTAGCCCGATGAGCGTGGTCGGCGTGGCCATCAGCACCTGCTGGGCGACGCCGTATTCGATCAGCGCGGGATCCTCGGCCAGCGCCGCCTGGTAGATGCCGTCAGAGGGCACGAACATGACGACGAGCTCGGGCGTCGAGTCGAACTGGCGGTGGTAGGCCTTGGAAGCGAGTTTGGTGATGTGCTCGCGCGTCTGCTTGGCGTGGCGCGTGAGGTGCAGCTCGCGCTGGGTGTCCTCCTTGGCCTCGAGCGCGGCGAGGTATGCGTCCAGCGGCACCTTGGAGTCGACGACGATCACCTTGCCACCCGGAAGGCGCACCAGCAGGTCGGGCCTCAGGCTCCCGTCGTCGGTCTGGATCGTGCTCTGCTCGACGAAGTCGCAGTGAGCGACCATGCCCGCCATCTCGACGACGTTGCGCAGCTGGATCTCGCCCCATGCGCCTCGCGTCGCGGGGCGCTTGAGTGCGGAGACGAGGTTGCCGGTCTCCTCACGCAGCCCGCCGACTCCCTCGTGCAGCTGGCGCACCATGTTCGCCAGTTCGCCCTGGGCGTGCTTGCGCTCACGCTCCAGGCGGCCGATCTCACTCTCGACCTTGCCGAGCTTCTCGTTCATCGGGCGCACGAGGCCCTTCCATTCCTCGGTCCGCCTGGCCATCTCGCCGACGGCCGCGCGCTCGCGCTCGCCGAGGCGCTCAGCGAGCGAGTCGCCGGTCTGCTTGAGCACGTCTGCGGAGATCGCCTTCATTTCATCGCGCATCCGCTCGCGGCTCTCGGTCGAGACCGAGCGCAGCTCCTCGCGCAGCGCGTCGCGATCGTCCGCCACGCGAGCGCGCACGAACAGCGCGGCGCATGCGCCGCCCAGCAGGACTCCGACGATCAGCAACAGGATGCTCATGTGGTCTTCACCAAGGTGACACCCGACCCGGACGCGAGTGAGCGGGCGGTCAGCTCACGGCGGGCGCGAACGGGCGTGTCGCCTGATAGCGCGCCGCGGCCTGCACGAGCACCGTGAGCATCGCCGGCGCCGCCGGGACCAGTCGCGCGCCGGCCGAGGTCGCGGCGATCACCCGGCGGACCGGGGGCGCGGGCGCCAGCGCGCGGACGACGATGTCCTCCCGGACGACCGACAGGGCCAGCTCAGGTATCAGCGCGACGCCGACTCCGGCCGCCACCAGGCCCTGGACCGTCTGGTAGTCGTCGCTCTCGAAGGCCACGTAGGGCTCGAAGGAGGCCGCATGACAGCAGCGCACGACGTGACGCGCACAGGGGCTTGCGCTGGAGGCCTGAACCCAGGCTTCGTCGCTGAGGTCCGCCAGGCGGAGGTGGCCCTTGGCGGCCAGCGGATGCTCCCGGGGGAGCGCCAGGTACATCGGGTCCGCCAGCAGCTCCACTCGGGCAAGCCCCTCCTCGAGCGGGCTCTCCTCGGCGAACTCGAACAGCAACGCCAGGTCGAGCTCGCCGGCGCGCAGGCGCGGGACGACCTCCTCGGGCTCGCCCTCGGCCAGCGTCAGCTCGACATCGGGATGGGACTCGCGAAAGGTGGCGATCGCCAGCGGCATCAGCGTCGCGCCGGCGGTGGGGAAGGAGGCCATGCGCAGCCGCCCGCCGCGCAGGCCGGCGATCGCCGCGAGCGCCGCCTCGGCGGTCTCCAGCCGAGCAAGGATGCCCTCGGCGTGCCCGACGAGCGTCTGGCCGCTCGCGGTCAGGCTGACGCCGCGCGGATGACGCTCGAGCAGCGTCATCCCGGTTTCCGCCTCCAGGGCCGCGATCTGCTGGGAGACCGCCGACTGGGTGTAGGAGAGCGCCTCTGCGGCAGCCGAGAACGAGCCGCGGTAGGCGACCTCCCTGAGCACGCGCAGCCTCCCTACGTTCAGCATGGGCTATCCATAAGCATCGCTAATAGCTTTCATTATAACCTTCACTGGAGCTGATGGCAGGAAGGTGCGATTATGATCCACGGGTCGTCTTCAGATCACACCTCTAAACCGCCACTCAACAGGAGTCGCCATGTCTGCCAAGTTCATCGTTTCCTACGACGGAACCGCCAACGAGGACGACGCCGTCGCGCTCGGACGGCTGTTCGGGCACGCCGGTGCCGAGATATCGCTGGCCTACGTCCGCCACACCCAAGAAGCAGACCCCCAAGCCGAGGCAGCGGCCCAGAAGGAGGCCGAAGCGCTGGTCGACCGCGGGGTCGAGCTGCTGGGCATCCCGGCTGCGGGAAAATATGTCGCGACAGACCGCTCGACGCCCACGGCGTTGAGCAAGCTGGCCGATGAGATCGGGGCCGATGCAATCGTCTTCTGCTCGGACTCGCACACCGCCAAGGGCCACATCGGCCCTGGAAACTCTTCGACCCGTCTGCTCGACGGCGGTCCCAAGGCGATCGCCATCGCGCCCGCGGACCTCGCCGACGAGAGCGACTTCCAGATCAAGAACATCGTGGCCGTCCCCGACGGCGGTGGCGGTGCCGAGGCGACCGCGCAGGCGCTCGCCGGCGCCCTCGGCGCCAACCTCGCGCCGGTCGCCAACGAGGAGACCGACCTGATGGTCTTCGACTCGCGTCCCGTTGCGGCCCCCGGCCGCGTGCTCGTCAGCAGCTCGGCGATGCACCTCATCGAGATCGCCACCTGCCCGGTGCTCGTCCTGCCCCGCGACGTCACGCTCGCCTTCGGCAGGAGCCCGGCGCCGGCCGCCGCCTGACGCCCTGCGCCACCGCGCACCCGGGGGCGCCGCGGCGCCCCCGGGGTGCCACGGTGGGGGGCGCTATCGACGCGCAGCGCGCGTGCGTATGCGCGCGACCGCGCGGGCCAGCAGGTGGCGGGTGAGCGCGCCGCCGATGTCGAGCACGCCTCCGACGAAGTGCCCGATGGGGCCGGTCCACAGCCAGGTCTCCAGGGTCCTCGCGCTCCGCTGACGTCGATCCGCGAAGCGCATCTCGTCGCACGGTATCGTGGCGGCGATGGCCGTAGCCGTCCAGACCACCGTCACCGAGCTGCCCGAGTCGCGCGTGCGAGTCGACGTTCAGGTGCCCCCCGAGGAGCTGCAGCGGCGCGTCGAGCACACCGCGAGCGAGCTCGGGCGCAACATGAAGGTGCCCGGTTTTCGCAAGGGCAAGGTGCCGGCGCCGCTCGTGCTGCAGCGAGTCGGGCGCGAGGCCGTGCTCGACGAGGCGGTGCGTGCGGGACTGCCGAGCTGGTATGCCGGCGCGATCGAGGCATCGAGGATCGTGCCGGTGGGCGACCCGAAGATAGACGTCGGCACGTTGCCCGACCAGGGAGGCGCGCTGCAGTTCTCTATCGAGATCGGCGTGCTGCCCAAAGCGACGCTCGGCAACTACAGCGGTCTGGAGGTGGGGCGGGGACAGCCAACCGTCACCGAGGAGCAGATCGAAGCTGAGATTGAGACCGTCCGCGAGCGCCTGGCGCGTCTTGAGACCGTTGAGCGCGCCGCGGGGGAGAGCGATTTCGTCGTTGTCGACTACGTGGCGAGCCTCGTCGGTGAGGAGGACGCCGGCGGCGACGGCGAGGACGGCGAGGACGTCGACGCACCTGGACAGGCGGCTCCGATCGCCGGAGGGGAGGGACGCGATCAGCTCGTTGAGCTGGCCGGCAACCTGATCCCTGGCTTTCAGGAGGGACTGCTCGGCGCAACGGCCGGCGAGACGCGCACACTCGCGCTGACCTTCCCCGATGACTTCTCCGACGAGAAACTCGCCGGCCGCGACACCCGCTTCGAGGTCACCGTCAAGGAGGTCAAGAGCCGAAGCCTGCCCGAGATCGACGACGACCTGGCGATCGACGCCGGCTTCGACGACCTCGCAGAGCTGCGCGAGAACATCGGCACGCGCCTCATGGCCGAGCAGGAGCGGCGTGTGGAGGACGAGTTCCGCGAAGCCGCGCTGGACGCTGCGGTCGCCCAGGCACAGGTGCCCGTCACAGACGAGCTGATCCAGGCGCGCTCACGCGAGATGTGGGAGCGCATGCTGCACACGCTCTCTCATCAGGGCGTGTCACGCGAGGCCTATCTGAACGCGGTCGGCCGCGAGGAGCCAGACATCGTCACTGAGATGGCGCCCGAGGCCGAGCGGGCGCTGCGCCGTGAGGCGGTCCTGACCGCGCTCGTCGCCGAGGAGGGGATCGAACCTTCCGAGGCCGAGCTGCTGGAGGCGATCACGCCAACCGCCCAGCGCGAGGGGCTCGAGCCGCAGAAGCTGGTCGACGACCTGCGCGAGCGCGGGCGTCTGGAGGAGATGCGCGAGGGTCTTGCCGCTCGCCAGGCGATCGACCTGATCGCCGAGCGCGCCAAGCCGATCCCCATCGAGCGCGCGCTCGCCAAGGAGAAGCTGTGGACGCCCGGCGAGGGGGGCGATGCAGAGACGCCCACGAAGGCGCCTGGCCGGTTGTGGACGCCGGATCGCTAGCCTTGCAGAAGGAATCGAGCCGGCGAAGCGAAACCAAAGCGAGGACTATGAGCCCACTTGTTCCAATGGTCGTCGAGCAGACCTCGCGCGGTGAGCGTGCGTTTGACATCTACAGCCGTCTGCTCAACGAGCGGATCATCTTCCTCGGCACGCCCGTGGACGATCAGGTCGCCAATCTGATCGTCGCGCAGCTGCTTCACCTGGAGTCAGACGATCCCGAAAAGGATGTCTCGCTGTACATCAACTCGCCCGGCGGGTCGGTCTATGCGGGCCTGGCGATCTACGACACGATGCAGTTCATCAAGCCCGATGTGCAGACGATCTGCGTCGGTATCGCGATGTCGATGGGCGCGCTGCTGCTCGCGGGCGGCGCCGAGGGCAAGCGCATGGCGCTGCCCAACGCCAAGATTCTCATCCACCAGGTCTCCTCCAGCTTTCAGGGCCAGGCGACCGACATCGAGATCCACGCCAAAGAGATCATCGACGTGCGCCAGCGCCTGGATGAGATCATCGCCAAGCACACGCACAAGCAGCTGCAGGATGTGCGCAAAGACACCGAGCGCGATTACTTCATGAGCTCTGAGGAGGCCAAGGAGTACGGCATCATCGATCGCGTCATCTCAGAGCACTAGGGACTGATTCACCTCGATGGCGCGACCGACCGACTCCAACGAGCAGCTCCTGTGCAGCTTCTGCGGCAAGTCCCAGCGGCAGGTCAAGAAGCTCATCGCCGGCCCCGGCGTCTACATCTGCGACGAGTGCATCGACCTCTGCAACGAGATCATCGACGAGGAGCTGTCGGCTCCGCCCGCGTTCGATCTGGAGAACCTGCCCAAGCCGCGTGAGATCTATGAGGTGCTCGACGAGTATGTGGTCGGGCAGGACGCCTCCAAGCGCACGCTCTCGGTGGCTGTCTACAACCATTACAAGCGCGTGCAGATGATGATGTCCGGCGAGTCCGACATCGAGCTGCAGAAGTCCAACATCCTGCTGCTCGGGCCCACCGGCTGCGGCAAGACGCTGCTCGCGCAGACGCTCGCGCGGATCCTCAACGTGCCCTTCGCGATCGCCGACGCGACCGCGCTGACCGAGGCCGGGTATGTCGGCGAGGACGTCGAGAACATCCTCCTGAAGCTGATCCAGGCGGCCGACTACGACGTCAAGAAGGCTGAGACGGGGATCATCTACATAGACGAGGTCGACAAGATCGCGCGCAAGGCCGACAACCCGTCGATCACGCGCGACGTCTCCGGCGAGGGCGTGCAGCAGGCGCTGCTGAAGATCCTCGAGGGCACGCAGGCGTCCGTTCCGCCCCAGGGGGGTCGCAAGCATCCCCACCAGGAGTTCCTCACGATCGACACGACCAACGTGCTGTTCATCTGCGGTGGCGCGTTCGCCAACCTCGACAAGGTCATCGAGCGGCGCATCGGGCACAAAGGCGTCGGGTTCGCGGCGGCGATCGAGGCAAAGGCAGAGCGCGACACCGGCGAAGTCTTCGAGCACTGCCTGCCCGAGGATCTGATCGAGTACGGCCTGATCCCGGAGTTCGTCGGTCGTCTGCCGGTGATGAGCGCGGTGCACCAGCTGACGCGGGAGGATCTCGTATCGATTCTCGTCGAGCCGCGCAACGCGCTGGTCAAGCAGTTCGCACGCTTTTTCGCGTTCGACGGCATCGAGCTCGTGTTCTCCGAGGACTCGCTGACCGCGGTGGCCGAGAAGGGCCTCGCGCGCGAAACGGGCGCGCGGGGGCTTCGCTCGATCATCGAGGAGATCCTGCTCGACGTGCAGTTCGAACTGCCCTCGCGACGCGACGTCAAGAAGTGCGTGGTCACCAAGGAGACCGTCGAGCGAGGCCTGACCCCGACGCTCGTCACAGAAGCCGCGCCCGAAGACGCCGACGACGCGTCGCTGCACGAGAAATCGGCCTGACGCGCACTCCGGCTAGGATCGCGCCTGTGCGTAGGTCGAAAGCTGCCAGCTCGAAGACCTCTCGCCTCAGGGCGATCCCGTGGGCGGCGATGTTGCGGGTGGGCGTGGTGGTGACGAAGCGCTGGACTGCGCTGTCGGCGAAGGAGCGCGCGCGCATCGCCTCGCTGGTCAGCCGGTCGCGTGGGCGCCCGGGAAACCTGAATCGCAAGGAGCGCGACGAGCTGCTGGCCCTCCTGGGCAAGCTCGATCTGCTTGGCATCGGCCGCGAGCTGCGGGGGCTGGCGGCGCCCGGCCGCCGGCGCAAGCATCGATGAGCGCCTCGCGTCCGCGCGACGTGCGAGCCGGATCTGACGCGCGATCGGGCTGGACCGAGGACCGAGCCGAAAGCCAGCTACGCTCGCTGGAGCTCTTCGGCATGCGCTTCGGGCTGGACCGGATGCGGCGGATGATGACCGCGCTGGGCTCGCCGCAGCGGCGATTTGCCGCGATCCACGTGCTCGGCACCAACGGCAAGTCCTCGACGACGCGCATGATCGCCGCGATCCTCGCGCGCCACGGCCTGCGCACGGGGGCCTACACCTCGCCGCATCTCGTGTCCTACCGCGAGCGTGTGCAGATCGACGAGCGCGAGCTCCCCGCAGAGGTCTTCGCGGAGGCGATCGCGCGCGCGGCGCGAGCCGCCGAACAGGTCAACCGCACGCTGTCAGACGACGACCACGTCACGCAGTTCGAACTGCTTACCGCCGCGGCCTTCTGGGAGATGGCCGAAGGCGACGTGCAGGTGGCGGTCGTCGAGGCCGGCCTCGGCGGTCGCTATGACGCCACGAGCGTGATCGACGCTCCGGTGAGCGTCCTAACGAACGTCGGCCTGGAGCACACGCGGTGGCTGGGGCCGACGATCAGGGACATCGCAGAGGAGAAGCTGGCCGTGCTGGCGCAGGGCGGGACGCTCGTCCTGGATGAGCAGCTGGCCGACGAAGCGCTGCTCGTCGCAGATCGCGTGGCGCGTGAGCGCGGCGCGAGGATCGTGCGCGCCCGCGAGGCGCCCGAGCTGCCATCCCTGCGGGCCAGGGGCGCCTTTCAACGATGCAACTTCGCGCTCGCGCAGGCTGCGGCCGAGGCCTATCTGCAGGGCGCCGGGATCGCGATCGACCCGAAAGCCATCACAGCGGCGGCGAGCGCCACCGCGATCGCAGGGCGCCTGGACGTGATCGACAGCGATCCGCTGACCGTGCTCGACGGCGCCCACAACCCGCATGCCGTCGCGGCGCTCGTGGCTGCGCTTCCCGAGGTGCTCAACGGGCGGCGGATCGGGCTCGTGATGGGCGTGCTGGACGACAAGGACGCCGCGCAGATGCTCGAGCTGCTGCTAGGCGTCTGCGAGCGCGCCTGGTTCACCGCGCCGCCGAGCTCCCGAGCTCTCTCACCGGCTGCGCTTCAGTCGCTCGCGCGTCAGCTCGGCTTCGAGCAGACGGCATGCGAGCCCCAACCGGCGCGCGCGCTGGCGCTGGCTCGCGGCTGGGCGCGCGAATCGGGGAGCAACGACGGCGAGCGAGCGGTGCTGGCCACGGGCTCGGTGTATCTCGTGGGCGATCTGCTTGGCGAGCGGGCGGCGCGACGAGTCGCGATGAACGGCGACGGACCGTCGGTGCTGAAGATGGTCGGCGGCGTGGCGCTGCTCGTCGCGGTCGTGATCCTGATCTTCTTCGCCGCGGGCTACGGGTTCGGGCGCCTGTTCCTGTGAGCGGGCCAGAAGCCGCCGTGCTTGCCGCGGAAGGTGTCCGGGGCCTGCATAGCGAAATGTACGTTTGCAGCTCAAAAAGACTCTAAACTCAGCCTTCCTGTGCGCCTTTGCGCGCATCGAGAGGCCTGCAAATGGTGCCATTCGCATACTTCGGAATCGAAAGCAGCGGCCTGAGCCTGGTCATCGACCTGCTGATCGTGTTCGTGGTCGTCCTGTACTTCGCGCTGATCTACTGGACCTACATGGATGCGCGGCGACGGATCATCGATCCGATGCTCGTCGGGTGTGCGACCGCAGCGTCGCTGTTCCCCTTCGTCGGAACGATCATCTACATGGTCCTGCGACCGCCGGAGTACCTCGAGGACGTGCACGAGCGCGAACTGGAGATCCACGCGGCCGAGGCGAGGCTGCACGACTTCGATGTCGGGCTCTGCCCGCACTGCGACTACCGCATCGAGCGCGACTTCATCCGCTGCCCGAGCTGTCTGCGCAAGCTCAAGGACCGCTGCGTGAGCTGTCAGCGACCGCTGGACCGCGAGTGGGCGATCTGCCCCTACTGCGAGACCGAGGTGCCCGGGGCTGCGCCATCACGTCGCAGGCGACGTCGTGCCGAGCCGCCCGCCGCGGCGGAGACCGAGGAGAGCCGATCGACCACGCGCACCGCCGAGACGTGGGTGGGGCGCGAGCTGATCGACTCGCCGACGGACCTCTGACCGCCCACCTCGACCACAAGGGACCCATGGAGAGAACACTCATCCTCGTAAAGCCCGACGCCTTCGCGCGGGGCCTGACCGGCGAGATCGTCGCTCGCTTCGAGCGCAAGGGCCTTCGTATCGCCGCGCTGTCGCACATGACGATGACCACCGAGCTCGCCGAGCGCCACTACGCCGAGCACGCCGAGCGCCCGTTCTTCGGCGAGCTGGTGGCATTCATCACCTCGGGCCCGCTTGTCGCGATGGTCCTGGAGGGAAGCGGCGCCGTGAAGGCGGCGCGTCAGGTGATCGGCGCCACCGATCCGCTGGAGGCCGCGCCCGGCTCGATCCGTGGCGACTATCGCGCTGGAGGTCGGGCAGAACATGGTGCACGGCTCGGACTCGGCCGAGTCCGCGGCGCGCGAGTGCGCGCTCTTCTTTGGCGAGCTCTAGCCGGCCGGGCGGCGCGACGCTCACGCTCGCGTCGAGCTCGCCCCAGCGGCGGGCGATCCTGGAGCGCATCGGGGTGCGCTTCGTCGTGCGTCCCGCGGAGGTGCACGAGCTCCACAGCGGCGAGCCCGCCGAGGTCGCGCTGGAGAACGCGCTCAGAAAGGCCCGCGCGGTCGCGGCGCTGCCGGGGACGCGGTGACGTGCTCGGTTGCGACACGCTCGTGGCGCTCGCGGGCAAGATCTACGGCAAGCCCACCGACGAGACGGCCGCGCGCGAGACCCTGCGGGCGCTCAGCGATGCGACCCACACGGTTCTCAGCGGCCTCGTGCTCGTGCTGGACGGGCGCGAGCTCACGGCGACCGTGAGCACCGAGGTGAGCTTCCGCGTGCTCGATGCGCGACTGCTCGACTGGTACCTGGCCACGGGCGAGTGGCGCGGGCGCGCGGGCGGCTATGCGATCCAGGGCGCGGGCGCGGCGCTCGTGAGAGCGGTGCGAGGGCGACTATGAGAACGTCGTCGGGCTGCCGCTCGCTGCGTTGCTGGACATGCACCCGCGGCTGCTCGCCGATCCGCCGGGCTGAGGCGTTTGGCCTGCAAATACGCTCGCAGAGGTTGTCTGGCGGCCACGGGCGTTCGCTAGACTGCCCCGCGGTACCTCCGGGTCGGCGCCGTTGACCGGACGCTAGGCGCGCTGCGAGACGAGCGGCGCGTGGCTGGACCGGAGTGTGCCGCCACTCATCCATGGGAATTTTCAGCTATCTGACCGGGTTCGGCGGGCGTGACATGGCCGTCGATCTCGGCACCGCAAACACGCTCGTATACGTTCGCGGGCGCGGGATCGTGCTCTCGGAGCCAAGCGTCGTCGCGATCGACTCGCGCACCGGCGAAGTGCACGCCGTGGGCATCGAGGCCAAGCGCATGCTCGGGCGCACCCCGGGGACGATCCAGGCGATCCGCCCGCTGAAGGACGGCGTGATCGCCGACTTCGACGTGACCGAGGAGATGCTGCGTCACTTCATCCAGAAGGTCCACCAGAACCGCTGGGCGCACCCGCGCGTGGTCGTGTGCGTTCCCTCGGGCGTGACGGGCGTCGAGAAGCGCGCGGTCGAGGAGGCCTGCCTGTCGGCGGGCGCTCGCACCGCCTACCTCATCGAGGAGCCGATGGCTGCTGCGATCGGCGCCGGCCTGCCGGTCGGCGAGCCGACCGGCTCGATGGTCGTGGACATCGGCGGCGGCACGTCGGAGGTCGCGGTCATCTCGCTCGGGGGCATCGTCGTGTCGCAGTCGATCCGCGTGGGCGGCGACGAGATGGACGAGGCGATCATCAACTACGCAAAGCGCGAGTACAAGCTCCTGATCGGCCAGCAGACGGCGGAGGAGCTCAAGCTCGAGATCGGCTCGGCGTGTGCGATGGCCGAGGAGCTGCAGGCCGAGATTCGCGGCCGTGACATGGTCGCGGGGCTTCCCAAGACGGTCGTGATCACCAGCGAGGAGATCCGCACCGCGCTGGAAGAGCCGCTCAACCAGATCCTCGACGCGGTCAAGGAGACGCTCGACCGCACGCCGCCCGAGCTCGCCTCGGACATCATGGATCGGGGCATCATGCTCGCGGGCGGCGGCGCGCTGCTCCAGGGACTCGACGAGCGCCTGCGCGAGGAGACCCAGATGCCCGCGCATCTGGCCGAGTCGCCGCTGACCTGCGTCGCCGTCGGCTCGGGACGCTCGCTGGAGGAGTTCGAGGCGATCCACCGCTCCAACCGCCTTTCGCAAAAACGGCGGCGATGAGCCGCCGTGACAGGCGGCGGCACCCCTGGGTACTCTTTGACGCCGGTCCTGTCGGGTCTCTGCGGCCTGTCGGGAATAGGCCCTGGATGAACGGTTCGGAGGGTCCTGATCGGTGTATGACAAGACGGTCAGACGTCGACGTGCGGTGCTCGTGCTGCTCGTCGTGCTCTCCCTGGTACTGCTGACCGCATACTTCGGCGAGGCGCCGGGCGGGCGCCTGCACGACGTGCAGCGCGGCTTCCTGACCGTGATCTCGCCGATCCAGGACGGTGCCAACAAGGCGCTTGCGCCGGTTCGACAACCTGTTCGGCTGGTTCGACGACACGCTGCACGCGAAAAGCCAGCGTGACGAGCTACGCAAGCAGGTCGACGTGCTGCGACGCAGCTGATCGCCGACCAGGCGCGAACAGCGCTCATACCGGGAGCTCGCGGGCCTCTCCCATCTCGACAAGCAGCTGAGTGTGGGCGACTACCGCCCCGTGACCGCGACGGTGGTCGGCAAATCACCGAACATCTGGTACGCGACGGCGACGATCGACCAGGGCCAGTCGGCGGGCGTCCAGGTCAACGACCCGGTCATCAACGGCGAAGGTCTGGTCGGCAAGGTCACCCAGGCGGCCCCCGACGGCGCCCAGATCAGCCTCATCACCGACAGCTCGATCGGCGTCTCGGCGAGGATCGGCACGGGCAGCGCGACCGGAATCGTGCAGCCGAAGGTCGGCGACCCCAACGACCTGCTGCTGCAGTACCTGCCGGCCAACGCGTACGCCAACCCCGGCGAATACGTCGTCACCTCCGGCACGGTCGCAGGCCCCGACGACTCCCTCTACCCGCCGGGCATCCTGATCGGGCAGATCACCTCGGTGAACGAAGAAAGCGCGTACAAGTCCGTCAACGTGCACCCGACGGCCGACCTTCACGACCTCGACATCGTGCAGGTGCTGACAGCGGCGCCGGGAACTCTTCCCTCGAACCTGAGCAACGTGGCGAGCAGCCTGCCGCCGGGTCAGAGCCCGACGGCCGGTCACCGGCGGCGAACAGCTCGCCTCGACGAGGGGGGTCGAATGACCGGCGCTCCTTCGCCGGCCTCATCGCACGCATCGCGGCGCTCTCGCTGGGCGGTTGTGTTCTTGCAGATCGGCGTCGTCTCCGAGGTGCCGGTGTTCGGAGTCAACGTCGACCTCTCGCCGCTGCTCGTCGCCTTCGTCGGGCTGCTGTGCGGCTCGACGCCGGGGGCGGCGAGCGGCTTCGCGGTCGGCCTGCTGGTCGACCTCGCGCTGGTGCAGACGCTCGGGATCACCTCGCTGATCTTCACCCTGATCGGCTACTGGGCCGGGCGCCTGCGCGAGCTGCGCGACCCTCAGGCGGCGCTCACGCCGCTGCTGGTCGGCGCTGCGCCATCGCCCGCTCGCTGGTCGGCTACTCGGTGATCGAGTTCATGCTCGGCGTCGATGCGCCGGTGAGCCTTGAGCTCGTGCGCCAGATCGTGCTCGGGACGGCTGTGAACACGGTCGTCGCGCTGCCGATGTGGGTGCTGGTCCGCCGCTGTCTGATCGGCGGCCTGCCCGACGATCCCCGCCGCCGCCGCCGGCGCGCCTACACGACCGGCGGTCTCAGTCCGCTCTCGCGCTCGCCGATGAGTGCGATCGAGCGTTTCCGCCCGCGGCGACAGCTCCGGCGCGGGCTCGCCGCCGCCGGTCTCGCCCCAGCTGGCGCTGCGGGTGGCGGTGCTCGGCGGCCTCGCGATGGCGATGTTCGCGATGATCTTCTTTCGGCTCTGGTACCTGCAGGTGCTCTCCGGCGAACAGTACGTCGCGCAGGCCAACGCCAACCGTGTTCGCGACCTGCCGATCGCAGCCCCGCGAGGGGAGATCCTCGATCGTGAAGGCCAGCCGATCGTCTCCAGCCGGGTGACCAACGCGGTCAGGATCATCCCCTCGGCGCTACCGCCGCCCGGGCCCCGCGCCGCGCCCTCTACGCGCGTCTCGGCAGGCTCCTGGCGATGAACCCGCGGCACATCGAAGCGCTCGTGATCAAGGGACGCACGACGGTGCCCTACGCGCCGGTGACGATCAAGACCGACGCGGGCGCGGGTGTCCTGACCGTGCTGGCCGAGCGTCAGAACGATTCCCCGGGCGTCGTCCAGGAACCGGTCTCGATCCGCGCCTACCCCTACGGCGAGATGGCCGCCCAGGTGCTCGGGTACGTCGGTCAGGTCTCCGAATCGGAGCTCAAGCTGCGCCCCTTCCGTGGTGTCAGCCAGGGCACGGTGGTCGGTCAGGAAGGCCTCGAGTACTACTACGACCGCTACCTGCGCGGGAGCCCGGGGGTGCAGCGCGTGGAGGTCGACGCGGCAGGCTATCCGGTGCCGAGCACGCTCGCCCCGACCCACCCGGTGGCAGGGCACAGCCTCAAGGTGACGCTCGACCTCGGGCTGCAGAAGGAGAGCGAAAAGGCGCTTGCTGAGGGCATCGAAAACGCCAGGGCGGGTGGCAAACCGGCCGACGCCGGAGCGTTCGTCGCGCTCGACCCCCGCAACGGCCAGGTGCTCGCGATCGGCTCCTCCCCGACGCTTCAACCCGAACAAGTTCGCCAAACCGCTGACCAAGGCGGAATACGCATCGCTCGAGGGCCGCGCCGGCGGCAGCGAAGAAGCGCCCGCGCCGCTCACCGACCGCGCCGTCAACGGCACCTATCCGACCGGCTCGACGTTCAAGCCGATCACCGCGATGGGCGCGCTCGAAGCCGGCGTCATCAACCCGACCGAGGGGCTCGGCGCGGGGCAGTGCATATCGGTCTCGACCGAGCAGTTCTGCAATGCCGGCATGGCGGACTACGGCGCGGTCGGGCTCGTCGAAGCGCTGAAGGTCTCCTCCGACACCTACTTCTTCGAAGTCGGCGAGCTCGCCAACAGCCACGGCAACGTGATCCAGAAGATGGCGCACGAGCTCGGCGTTGGCCAGCCGACCGGGATCGACCTGCCGAGCGAGTTCCAGGGCGTCGTGCCCGACCGGCCTGGCGGGCCAAGTGAACGCGCTCGAGCTCGCCTGCGAGCATCGGACGCACAGCGCCTCGTGCGGCTACGTCGCGAAGTGCGGCCCTGGAGCGTCGGCGACAACATGCACCTCGCGGTCGGCCAGGGCGACCTGCTGACCTCGCCGCTGCAGATGGCCGTCGCCTACTCGACGCTTGCCAACGCCTACATGAACGGCGGCGAAGGCACCGTCGTGCGCCCGCACCTCGGGATGGAGATCGACGACTCGCAGGGACGCTCTCGTCCAGGCGCTGCCCTTCCCGCCGGTCCGCCACGTCCACCTCAACGACGAATATCTGGACCTCGTGATGCAGGGCATCCACGAGGCGGCGAGCCAGCCGGGGGGCACCTCGGCAGATGTCTGGGCGGGCTGGGACCAGGCGCAGCACCCGGTGTACGGAAAGACGGGCACCGCTGAACATGTCGGCAAGGAAGACCAGTCCTGGTACATGTGCTACATCGGCGATCCGTCCCGCCCGATCGTGATCGCGGTCACCGTGAGCAGGGCGGCTTCGGCGCCGAAACGGCGGCGCCGATCGCGCGCCTGATGGCCTCGCAGTGGTTCGGCAAGCCGGAGAAGTTCGTCGCCGGAAGCTCGAAAACGTTCTGAGTGCGAACGCGAACTGAGATGACTCCAAACACCGCAGCCGGCACGGCAAGCGCCCGCGACGCCATCCAGGCGCGAGAGCGCCCGCAGGAGCGCGCGTCCGGCAACCTCTGCGGCTGCCGCTCGATCCGGCGCTGACGCTCGCGGTGGTCGGTCTCGGCCGTCTGCTCGATCGTGACGCTCGGAGCCGCGACGCGCGGCGCTGGTCCCCGGCCAGCCGCACTACTACGTCGATCGCCAGCTGACCTACCTGGTCGTCGGGGCGATCTGCATGCTCTTGCTCTCGCGCTTGGACTACGCGCGGCTGCGCCAGTTCAAAAACGCGATTTACGCGACGCTGATCCTGAGCATCCTGGCGGTGTTCGGGCTCGGGCGCGCGGCCAACGGAGCACAGCGCGCGATCAGCCTGCCGTTCTTCTCCTTCCAGGCCTCGGAGCTCGGGAAGGTGCTGCTGATCCTCTCGCTGTCGGCCCTCGATCGTCGACCGCGCGCGACGTCTGCGCGAGCGCGAGACGACGGCACGCGTGCTGCTGGCGGCGCTCATCCCCGCGATGCTCGTCGATCGCCCAGCCCGATCTCGGCTCGGGGATGGTCTACATGGTGATCGCCTTCACGCTGCTCGTCGTCGCCGGCACGTCCGTGGCGCCAGCTGGCCGCGATCGTGGTGCTTGCGATCGTGTCGCGTGACGCTCGTGCTCGGGGTCGCCCCGCTTGCCAACGTGCACCTGCTCAAGCCCTATCAGGAAGAACGGCTGACGGCGTTCCTGCATCCCTCCGACAACCCACGCAGCGCCGGCTGGCAGCAGCAGGAGTCGAAGATCGCGATCGGCTCCGGCCAGAAGACCGGGCGCGGCGAGAACGCTACGCAGATCAAGCTGAACTTCGTGCCCGAGGCCGACACCGACTTCGTGTTCGCGGCGGTCGGCGAGCAGTACGGCTTCGTCGGCGCGGCGCTCGTGCTCGGGCTCTACGCGCTGCTGATCTCGCGTGCGCTGCGCATCCTCGTGATGGCCAAGGACCTGTTCGGCTCGCTCGTGGCCGCCGGTGTAGCGGCTATGCTGATGTTTCAAGTTTTCGTCAACGTGGGCATGACCATTGGGATCATGCCCATCACAGGCATAACGCTGCCGCTCATGAGCTACGGCGGCTCCTCGGTCATCGCGACTCTGCTGGCCGTAGGCCTGCTGCAGTCAATCTACGCTCGGGCGCGCGCCTCGGCAGCGCTGAAGGGCCGCGTGCCGCTCTACTGACATATGACACCAAGACTGGATCAAAAAATTGAGAAAGCAAGTGCTTGTCAGCGTCGATCGCGCCGAGACGCGCGTCGCGCTGCTGGAGGCGACCGGATCACCGGGCGCCGCGAAGTCCTCTTCAAGCACGTCGCCGCAAGCCGCGCGGCGAGGATCACCGGGAGCCGACTATCGCATCGCTGAGCTGTACATAGAGCGTCGCGGTGGGCGCTCGATCGTCGGGAACATCTACAAGGGCAAGGTCGACAACGTGCTCCCGGGCCTGGAGGCGGCGTTCGTCGACATCGGACTGGAAAAGAACGGCTTCCTGCACGTCGATGAGATCGTGCTGCCGGGCGTCGCGGCGCCCAAGCGCGGCAGGAGCGGCAGCGGGCGCAAGATCGCAGACCTGCTCTCGCCCGGCCAGGAGATCGTCGTGCAGGTCGTCAAGGACCCGCTGAAGACCAAGGGCGCGCGGCTGTCGATGGAGCTCACGATCGCCGGCCGCTACATGGTCTACGCCCCGACGGGCGAGGGGGTCGGGGTCTCACGCCGTCTCGAGGACAAGGAGCGTGAACGCCTGCGCCGCCAGACATCCGGCCTCGCGCTGGGCGGAGGCGGGGCGATCATCCGGACCGCCGCCCACGGCGCCAAGCGAGAGGACTTCGAACGCGAGCTGAAGTACCTGCACAAGCTCCACGAGGTGCTCGTCAAGCGCGTGGACGAGACGACCGCGCCCGGATCTCGTCTTCCAGGAGGCCGATCTCTCGGTGCGCGTCGTGCGCGACATCTTCTCCGCCCACTTCGAGAAGGCGATCGTCGACGACGAGCTGCAGCACCGCCGGCTCGTGTCGTTCTTCTCGCGCACCGCGCCCGAGCTGGTCGAGCGGGTGGAGCTGTGGGACGGCGAGCGAGCCGCTGTTCGAGGCCTACGGCGTCGACAAGGCGATCGAGGGTGTGCTCTCGCGGCGCGTGGATCTGCCGAGCGGCGGCTACCTGATGATCGACTACGCCGAGGCGCTGACGGTCATCGACGTCAACTCGGGCAGCTTCATCGGCCGCGGGAAGGGCGCCGGGCTCGAGGCGACGATCACCAAGACGAACCTCGAGGCCGCCGAGGAGGTCGTCAACCAGCTTCGCCTGCGCGACATCGGCGGGATCATCGTCATCGACTTCATCGACATGGCTCGCGCTCGCAACCGCGACGCGGTCATGAAGACGCTCCGAAAGACGCTCGACGAGGACCGCACGAAGACCTTCACCGCGGAGATCTCGAAGCTCGGGCTGGTCGAGATGACCCGCCAGAACGTGACCGAGGGCGTGCGCGAGATCATGAGCAGACCGTGCCCGACCTGCGACGGAGAGGGCGTGATTCTCTCCGAGGAGACGATCGCGATCGAGTTCGAGCGGCGCCTGCGGGACATCGCCGCCGAACACGCAGACGTGGAGGCGTTCCTCGTGCAGATCAACGCCCGCGTCACCACCGAGTTCACCGGTCACGGCTCGCGGGTGCTCCACGCGCTCGAGGCCGACACGGGAAAGTCGTTCCTGTTCGAGGGCTCTGAAGGGCTCACACTCGATCACTTCGCGATCACCTTCATGGGAACGCGCGAAGAGGTCGAGGAGCGGGCGCTGCCCTTCCGCGAGGGCGATGAGGTGCTGGTCGAGATCGTCGAGCCGCACATGTACGACGTCGATGATGCGGTGGCCAAAATCGACGGCTACATCATCTCGATAGCCGGCGCCGCTCCGCACGTGGGCGAGAAGCGGATGGTCCGCATCGACCAGGTCGGGCGTACCGCGGCCACAGCGCTGCTCCTGTGACGAGTCGGGCGAGGTCGTCGAGGCCACCGCGAGCGCCGCCGATCGCCTACAATCGGCCCCCTCGGCGTCGCGGCCGTAGAGGCGGGCGACGCCGTTCTGCTGCAAGGGCCAAGGCGAGCACGGAGTAAACGGAGAGACGAAGGCATGTACGCGATCGTGAAGACCGGCGGCAAGCAGTACCGCGTCGAGCGCGGCCAGCACCTGCTGGTCGAGCGGCTGGCGGCCGATGAGGGCTCGAGCATCACGCTGCAGCCGCTCCTGTACCGCTCCGAGGAGACCGTGTTCGACGCCGCCGGCCTCGCCAAGGTGAAGGTCACCGCCAAGGTAATCGCGCACGAGCGCGGCGAGAAGCTGAGGGTGGCCAAGTTCAAGCCCAAGCGCGGGTACAAGCGCCGCAACGGACACCGCCAGGAGCTGACGCGGATCGAGGTCACCGAGCTGGCTCTGCAGCGGTGGTTCCTCGGCGAAGGCCGAGGCGCCGGCGAAAGCGGGGAAGCCCGCCGGCCAAAGATCCACGGCGAAGGGCGCGCGAAAACCGCGCCCGAGGCGGCGGCGGCTCCCGACGCCAAAGCCGCGCCGGCGAAAGCGAAAGACGCCGCGAAAGCCAAAGCCGCCGGCGAAAGCGGAACAGCCGGAGCCAGGCGAAAGCGAGCGCCAAAGCGTCGAAACCGCGGGCAAAGGGAGACCGCGGAGGCTACCGACGCCGAAAGCTGGCGGCGAAAGCGAGTGCGGCGGCGAAAGCCAAAGACGGCGCCACCAAAGCGAAGCGCCCGAGATGAAAAACCGGCCAAACCGAAAGCCGAGGAGGAGGAGAGATGGCGCATAAGAAGGGCCTTGGCTCCAGCCGCAACGGGCGTGACTCAAACGCGCAACGGCTCGGCGTAAAGACGTTCGCCGGCCAGACGGTCACAGGCGGAGAGATCATCGTTCGCCAGCGCGGGACCAAATTCAAGCCGGGCGAAGGCGTGGGGATCGGTAAGGACGACACGCTGTTCGCGCGCTCCGCCGGCACCGTCAGCTTCACCACCGGCCGGCGCGGGCGCGTGGTGAGTGTGCTCGCCGACGAGCAGTCCGGCTGAGTCGCTGTGACCACCCGCCGTGCCGCGTGGATGCTCGCGAGCGGGCGCGCGGTGCTGGGTGCCGCGATACTCGCAGCGCCCGAGCGGGTGACCGCCGGCTGGCTGGGCTCGCACGCCGCGACGCCCACCGTGCGCCATCTCGCGCGCATGCTCGGCGCGCGCGACCTCGCGCTTGGCCTCGCGGCGCTGAAGACGCTTGACGACGCGAGCGCGGGTCCGCTCGTGCAGGCCGCGTGCGGGCTCGCAGACACCGTGGACACGTTTGCCACGATCGCCGCCCGGCGCGAGCTGCCGCGCGCCGGCGTGATCGGGACCGTCGCGATCGCGGGCGCCGCGGCCGGCGCCTGCTTCTACTTCGCCGCCTCGCTGCCGTAGTGAAGGTCTACAGCGGTTGGGAGATGGGGCGGATGAGGATCTCGTTGACGTCCACGTGGGGCGGCTGGGAGACCGCGTAGAGCACGGCGCGGGCGATGTCGTCGTCCTGCAGCGCTTCGCTGGGGCGCTCGTCGAAGAAGGGCGTGTCGGTCATGCCGGGCTCGATCAGCGTGACCCGCACCCCGGTCCCGTCAGGTCCTGGCGCGCGGCCTCGCCCATCGCGGTGACCGCGTGCTTGGTCGTCGAGTAGATCGAACCCGGCAGCGCGCGCCGGCCCGCCACGCTCGAGGTCAGCAGCAGGTGCCCGCGCGACTCCTTCAGCGACGGGATCGTTGCGCGCAGCGTGAGCGCCGCGCCGTAGACGTTTGTCAGGACCATCTGCCTCCAGTGCTCCGGGGTGTCGGCGAGAAAGCCGCGGGGACCCCCAAAGCCGGCGTTGGCAAACGCGACGTCGAGTTTCCCGAAGGCCTGCAGCGCGGCCGGCACCATGCGCTGCTGCTCCTCCCACTCGGTCACGTCGCAGCGGACCGCCAGCGCCCGCTCGGGTGCGCCCAGCTCATCGGCCAGCGACAGCAGGCTGCTCCTCGGAGCGGGCCGCGAGCACCACCCGCCAGCCGGCCGCGCTCGCGTGGCGGGCGGTCGCGGCGCCGATGCCCGATGACGCGCCCGTGATCAGAAAGACGCCGTCACCGGGTCCGTGCATGGCCTCGTTGCTCATCGCTGTCGCTCCCATGTCGTATCGCGTTTGGCGCTCGCGCTCGAGCTGGACGTGGACTTCCGCTGCCTCCGGTCGCCGGAGCGCGAGGCGTCGACTGTCACCATCTGCGCATGTTGCACGATCGCGCGAGGATCCACGTGGCTGGGGGCGCCGGCGGCAATGGCTGCCTGAGCTTCCGCCGCGAAGCGCACGTGCCGCGTGGTGGTCCCGACGGTGGCGACGGGGGGCGCGGGGGGAGGTCGTGCTCGTGTGCGACCAGTCGCTGCGCGATCTGCACGCGCTTCCGGCGCAAAGCGCATTTCCATGCCGGCCGCGGCGGGCATGGCGAAGGCGCGCTGCGCCACGGCGCCGAAGGCGACACCGTGACGATCAGGGTTCCGCCGGGCACCGATGCGCAGGGGGCCGAGGACGGAGACCTGCGCGGCCGGCGCTGGGAGCTGCTCGCCGACGGGCAGCGCGTCGGTGCTCGCGCGCGGCGGCAGCGGCGGGCGCGGCAACAAGCGCTTTGCCACGCCGACCCGACAGGCGCCGCGGTTCGCCGAGCGGGGCCTCGCGGGCGAGGAGGGCTGGTCGAGCTCGGCTGAAGCTGCTGGCCGACGTCGGCCTCGTCGGGCTGCCCAACGCCGGCAAGTCCTCGCTGCTCGCGCGGCTCACGCGGGCGGCGCCGAAGGTGGCCGACTACCCGTTCACGACCCTGTCACCTGTCCTCGGTGTTGTCGAAGGCGAGGAACGCCAGCTCGTCGTCGCCGACATCCCGGGCCTGATCGAGGGCGCCAGCGCCGGCGCGGGGCTGGGACACGATTTCCTGGCGCACGTCGAGCGCACGCGGCATGCTCGTCCACGTGCTTGACCTCGCGCCGCGAGCTGAGCGGTGGCGAGACGCATGACGCTCTGGCCAACCACGCGACGATCGAGCGCGAGCTCTCGCGCCTACGACGAGCGCCTGGCGCGCCTGCCGCGGGTGCTCGCGCTGTCAAAGTCAGACCTCGTCACCGCGCAGCGTGCCACGGATGCAGTCGCCGAATGGAAGGACGGCTCGGGCCCGAGGTCCCGGTGCTCGCGACGTCCAGCGCGACCGGCGCGGGATTGCGCGAGCTCGCCGAGCTGCTGCTGGCGACGGTGCCCGCCGACGCGCCCGCCGCCGAGACCGGTGGCGTCGCGGCGGGCAGTCAGCGTGACGCCGACGTGGGCGAGCTCGCCGAGCACATGGTCTTCCGCCCCGGGGGCCGCGATCGCGGCGTGTCCGTGCGCCGCATCGACGAGGGGCGCTTTGAGGTCAGCGGTGGCGGAATCGAGCGCCTGATCGCGCGCCATGACGTCGACAACGAGGATGCGATGGCCTACGTCGAGGAACGACTGCGCAAGCTCGGCGTGCTGCGAGCGCTGCAGGACGCCGGCTTCGTCGCCGGAGACGATGTGCATATCGCGGGGATGGCCTTCGAGCTGGACCCGGGCGCGGCCGCGTAGTCTCTCTGCGCTGATGGGACGGGTGGTCATCAAGCTCGGCTCGAGCGTCGTCGCCGATGATTCGGGCGAGCTGCGCCAGGACAGTTGTCGCGGATCTGCGCAGCGACGGTGACCTTGCACCGCCAGGGCGAGGACGTGGTGCTGGTGTCCAGCGGCGCGATCGCTCGCGGGATGCGCGTGATGGGCCTCGGGCAACGACCGAGCAGCGTCGAGGACCTGCAGGCCGCGAGCGCCGTGGGCCAGGGAAAGCTCTATCGGGTCTACGACGAGCTGCTGCGCGAGCAGGGTGTGACGAGCGCTCAGGTGCTGCTCACGTTCTTTGACATGAGCGCGCGCACGCACTACCTCAACGCACGCCAGACGCTCGCGCGACTGTTGCAGTGGCGGGTCGTGCCGGTGATCAACGAGAACGACACGACGACGACGGACGAGATCTCCTTCGGCGACAATGATTTCCTCGCCGCGCAGGTGGCTGTGCTCGTGGGGGCCGATCGCCTCGTGCTGCTCAGCGACATCGAGGGTCTGTTCACGGCCGATCCGCGCCTTCACCCAGATGCCGAGCTCGTGGAGGAGGTCAGCGACTACTCGCTTCTCGACGAGCTTCAGATCGGTCATGCGACCTCGCCACTGGGCTCGGGCGGCATGCGATCGAAGGTCGTCGCGGCGGACATGGCGACCGCCGCCGGGATCGCGACCGTGATCTGCAGCGGCCTGGCGGAGGGCGCGCTCGAGGCGGTCCTCGCGGGCGAGGCCCGCGGGACGCGCTTTGCCCCGCGAGACGCCGGCTACAGCTCGTTCAAGCTGTGGCTGAAGTACGCCAAGCCTTCGCGCGGCACGCTGCTGATCGATGGCGGTGCCGCCCGTGCGGTGCGCGAGAGCGCCGCCAGCCTGCTCCCGGTGGGGGTCGTCGAGGTGCGGGGCGACTTCGACGCGGGCGACGCGGTGGAGATCGTGGAGCGCGATGAGCCGCTGACCGTCGAGCCGCTGGCAAAGGGCATCTGCAACTACTCGGCACCGAGCTGCGACAGGTGATGGGGATGAAGTCCCAGGCAGTGCGCGAGATCCTGCCGCGCGCGACCGATGAGGTCGTTCACCGCGACTATCTCGTCGTCGACTGAGCGGGGGCGTCTACCCTTTAGCGATGGCAACCGTCGCCTCGCCGGTCGCAGACGTCTGTCGTGCCGCCAAGCGTGCGGCCGGTGAGCTTGCGCGCGCCCCAAGCGCCACGCGTGACGAGGCTCTGCGGTTGATCGCGGCGGGCCTTTGCTCGCGCACGCGGGAGATCCTCGACGCCAACGAGCAGGACATGCGGGCCGGTCGCGAGGTCGGGCCTCAGCGACGCGTTGTTGGACAGGCTGTCGCTGGACGAGTCGCGTATCGAGGGGATCGCGAGCGCCGTGCTGAAGATCGTGGCCCTGGCTGACCCCGTCGGCGAGGTGATCGAGGGCAGGCGGCTGGCAAACGGCCTTGACGTCCGCAAGGTACGCGTGCCGCTCGGCGTCGTGGCGGTCGTCTACGAGGCGCGCCCGAACGTCACGATCGACGCCGCGGCGCTGTGCCTGAAGTCGGGTAACGCGATCGTGCTGCGCGGCTCGTCCTCGGCGCTTCACTCAAACGCCGCGCTCGCGCGTATCGCGGCTGACGCGGTCGTCGACGCCGGCCTGCCGGAGGGCTGCGTCGGCCTCTTGGCCGGCGGCGGGCGCGAGGAGCTCGGCGAGCTCGCCACGCAGAGCGACACCGTCGACCTCGTCATCCCGCGCGGAGGCGAGGGCCTGAAGGCGGCGCTTCAGGATGTGGCAACAGTGCCCGTGATCTACGCGGCCTCGGGCAACTGTCACGTCTATGTCGACGCCCATGCGGACCTCGAGCGCGCCGAGGCGATCGTGCTGAACGCGAAGACGCAGCGCCCGGGCGTATGCAACGCCGCCGAGACGCTGCTCGTGCACGAGCCGATCGCCGAGAGCTTCCTGGCGCGGGCCGCTGCTTCGCTGCAGGACGCCGGCGTCAGCTGCGCGGCGATGAGCGGGCCCGTGAGCTTGCGGGCGCGATGGCTCCGGCGGCGAGCGAGGAGGACTGGGCGACCGAGTACCTCGCGCTGACGCTCGCCGTGGCGGTCGTGGACTGCGTCGAGGAGGCGATCGAGCACATCGCGCGCTACGGCAGCGGTCATTCGGAGGCGATCGTCACCCAGGACACGAGCGCGCCGCGCGCGCCTTTGAGCTCGGGGTCGACGCGGCCTGCGTCTATGTCAACGCGTCGACCCGTTTCACCGACGGTGGAGAGATGGGCATGGGCGCCGAGATCGGCAACTCGACCCAGAAGCTGCACGTGCGCGGGCCGATCGGCCTGCGCGAGCTGTGCACCTTCAAGTACCTCATCGAGGGCGACGGGCAGACGCGCGCCTGATCGACCTCCGTGGCGCACGTCGGCATCCTCGGTGGCACGTTCAATCCACCTCACCTCGGACATCCCGCGCTGGCACGCGACGCGTGCTCGAGGAGCTGCAGCTGCAGCGCGTGCTGCTGATGCCGGCCAGCAGCGCGCCGCACAAGGCGGCCGAGCTTGACCCCGGACCCGCGGCACCGCCTGCAAATGTGTCGCCTGCTCACAGACGGCGTCGACGGCCTCGGCGTGTGCGCGCTGGAGATCGAGCGCGGAGGGGTGTCCTATACCGTGGACAGCCTGAGCGCCATCCACGCCACACACCCGGGCGCCGAGCTCACCTTCCTCGTGGGCCAGACGTGGCCGCCACGCTGCCTTCGTGGCACGAGCCAGAGCGCGTGCTCGAGCTTGCGCAGCTCGCCGTGGCCGCCCGGGCCGGCTCTGCCCGCGGACGGGTGCTCGACGCGGTCGCCGCCGTGAGCCGGGCCGCCGAGGTGAGGTTTCTCGACATGGAGCTCGTTGACATCTCCTCTTCGATGGTGCGCAGGCGCGCGGTGTGGGGAGAGCGGATCGCCGACCTCGTTGGCCCGGCTGTCGCCCGCTACGTGGCCGAGCACGAGCTCTACCGCCAGGACGTCGCGGAGCCCGTGTGATGGCACCTGAGGAGCTGATCGCCGAGATGGTGCGCTACGCGGCCGACAAGAAGGCCGTGGACATCGTGGAGCTCGACCTGCGCGGGGTGCTTGGCTACACCGACTACTTCCTGGTCTGCTCGGGCAACACGCCGCGCCAGACCAAGGCGATCCATGACGGCATCCTCGAAGGGCTCAAGCGCGAGCACGACCTGCTTCCGCGCCGCGTCGAGGGCGCGGGTCGCGCCGACTGGATCCTGATGGACTACCTCGATGTCGTCGCGCACATCTTCACGCCCGAGACGCGCGACTTCTACCGCCTCGAGCAGCTGTGGGGCGAGGCTCCGGCGCGGGCGGCCGGCGAGCGCATCTAGCGTCCCGAGTCAGAAATTCGACGGCGTTTCCCGGCGCCTGCCCGCGCCTGACGCCCGCCGACGTCGCTCATGTACCACCGGTACGCACCGCGCCGCCGTCGACCGTCAGACTCGACCATCCACTCGGCAAACTCACCCCGAATTTCTGACTCGGGACACCAGGCGCCATCGGGTGCTCGCGCCCAGCGCGGCTGGTGGAACGTCTGGTTCGGTTTGACTTGGGAGCCCCGGGTACTACTGTCGCCAGCAGGCGCCCAGCAACGGCGCGCAGGCCCTCAGCTCAGCGGGCGAGCCGGACACGTCATTGCACTGATCGGCCAATGGGGGCGCCGGCCGGCTACTCGGCCGGCGCCAAGCCCGCTCCGGCGCCAGCGCGCCGCGCGCCTGATCGGACGCCGGCACGTGCCATCTTCAGGTGGACGGGCGCTGCTGCGAAGATGAGGCGGTGAGCGCCAGCCCGTTGAATCGCACCCCGCGCGTGCGCGCGGTGATGCGAGATGGCGAGCGGGTGACGCCGCTCGAGCTGTTCTTCGACCTCGTGTTCGTGCTCGCGCTCACGCAGTGCACCACGCTGGTCATCCGCACGGGAGGGTGGAAGGGGATTCTCGAGGGAATGCTCGTGCTCGCCGTGCTGTGGTGGTCGTGGGGCGGCTACGCCTGGTTGACGAGCGTCGTTGACCCCGAGGAGGGGGCGGTCCGCCTGGCCATGTTCGGGGCGATGGCGGGCTTCCTGGTCGCCGCGCTGTGTGTGCCCGGAGCCTTTGGCTCAGAGGCGCTGCTGTTCGCCTGCGCCTATGCGCTCGTGCGGATCGCGCACATCCTGCTGTTCATGCTCGCCAGTCGCGACGACGAGGCGCCTGCGTCACTCGGTGCTCGGGCTGGCCGTGTCAGCACGGCGATCTGCGTCGGGCCTGCTGATCACGCGCCGCGTTCACAGGCGGCTGGCCGCGAGCTGGCGCTGTGGTGCGCTCGCGCTGGCGCTGGACAGCGGCGGCCCGTACCTGTTCGGCATCGATGGCTGGAAGCTCGTGCCAGGACATTTCGCCGAGCGCCACGGGGCGATCATCATCATCGCGCTGGGCGAGTCGATCGTCGCGATCGGGGTCGCGGCCAAACCGACCATCGGCGCCGGCGTCGTCGCAGCCGCGGTCCTCGGCGTCGTGATCTCGGCGGCGCTCTGGTGGGTCTACTTCGACGTCGCGGCGATCGTCGCGGCGCGGCGGCTGGCGAGCGCCGCGCGAGGGCGCGAGCAGAACGAGATTGCACGCGACTCCTACTCCTACCTTCACTTCCCGATGGTCGCCGGTGTCGCGCTGATCGCCGTGGGGTTGAAGCTGACGCTCGAGCACGTCGACGCCCCTCTGCGACTCATGCCGGCGGTCGCGTTGTTGGGCGGCGGCGCGATGTATCTGCTGGCCCACGTTGCGTTCCGCTGCGCAACATGCACACGCTCAGCGTTCGCCGCATTCTGTGCGCGATCTGGCGCTGCTCGCGCTGATCCCGGCTGGGCTCGTCCTGCCCGCGCTTGTCACGGTCGGCATCCTCGCCGCGTGCTGTGCGCGCTGATCGCCTATGAGGCGCTGCGCTTCGCCGAGCCGCGCGACCGAGTGCGCCATCAGGTCGCTAGCCTGGACATAGCTCATTGGTGTGTAATCGCGACCTTTTCGCCTGTGGCGTGTTCTACGAGCAGAGGACAGTCACACCGGCGTCTGCCGGACCGAAGGAACCCAAGCGATGTAGTTTCGCCCGCTGGGTCTTAGGATACCATCTGTCACAACCAGCGAAGGAAGGTCACATGTTGCGCAAAGCACTCAGCTGCCTGGCCACGCTTGGCGTAGCGGCGCTTGCGGTCCCCGGCATCGCCTCGGCGACACCGGTCGTAACGTTCAAAGCACGCGCGGTCCCGATCGCGGGATTCCCCAACACCGGCAACATCCTCGGCGCCGGTGCGGCGGTGAAATTCGAATGGACCATCAAAGGAACCGAATACGGTGGATTTCCAGCCGCCGCTGATCGGCGTCAACACCTACTTCCCCAAGGGAACGGTGATCAACTCCAGCGGCTTTGCGTCGTGTTCGCCGACGTCACTCAAAAATCTCGGCCCGAAGTTCATGTCCCGCCCGCATCGAGGCTCACGACCTCTGGTTAAGCGCACGGATTTGTGACATTCGGAACCGAACGCGTTCCGGAGAAAGTGGCCGTATCTGGATTCTTCGCGCCCGGCGGAAGCTTCAGTTCCTGACCGTGCAGGAACGACTCCGGCGTCGTTTGAATTCATCTCCTCCGTCGACCAAAAGCGTCGTCGGAGCTCCCTACGGACCGAAGTACGCGACCGAAGTTCCACTCGTGGAAACTGTTCCGGGAGCACCCGACGCGTCGACGGAATCGATCAACGTGACGTCCGGCGTCGGCCTACAAGAAGGACGGCAAGGCCTTCTACTACGGCCGCATGCCCAAGACGTGCCCGAAGGGCGGCTACCCGATCAAGTCTGAACTGATGTTCGCGAACCTCAACGCGCTCCCGCTTCGGGCCACGGGTGAAACGGTGATCAGCACATACAAGGCGCCCTGCCCGCGCCGCTAGGCAAGACGTCCTCTCGTGCCCGTCCGTCACACGGCGAGTCGGGGCGGGCACGTGATGCGACAGGCATGGAAAGCCTGTGCTCCAGGCGCCCCGGCGTGAGCCGGGGCGCCCCCTCCTCCTGAATCAGACTGCGGCGTCCGCTCACGTGGGCGCCGCAATTGTTTGCTGGCCCGCCAGACGGGCATCGCGACAGCGTGCGCGGCGTACGCGCCAGCTGTCTCGCAGCCGGTTAGGGCACCCTAACTTTGTGCTAGGTTCTGGCCGTCCCAATCCCGACCGCTGAGATCGGATTGCCTGCATGCCATTTTGCCGTCTGTCTGTTCCCGTCCTCGCGTCCCTGATCGCGACGACGCTGCTCGCCGGTTGTGGGAGCAGCCACAGCGGGGGCAGCTTCACCCCGACCGCCTCGGGCGCGAGCAGCGCCGCCGAGCTCGCCGGCCAGTCGATCACGCTGTACAACGGCCAGCACGAACAGACGACCTCGATGCTGGTAGCGGCCTTCGAAAAGCAGACGAGCATGAAAGTCAACATTCGCTCTGACGACGAGGCCACCCTGGCCAACCAGATCCTGCAAGAGGGCCAGAGCTCACCGGCCGACGTCTTCTACACCGAGAACACGCCGGCCCTGGAACCGCTGCGCGAGCAAGGTCTGCTCGCGCCCATCGCGCCATCGACGCTCGCGTCGGTCCCGGCGCGCTACAGCTCCGCCCAGGGAGACTGGGTCGGGCGTCTCGGCGCGCGTGTCGGTGCTCGTCTACAACACCGGCCAGGTCAACCGGCCGAGCTGCCCAACTCGATCCTGGAACTGGCCGAACCGAAGTGGAAGGGCAAGCTTGGCTTCGCGCCCTCGGAGACCGACTTCCAACCGCTGATCACGTCGATCACCAAGTTCGACGGCACCGCCGCCGCGGAAAAGTGGCTGAAGGCGCTGAAGGCAAACAGCAAGATCTACCCCGACAACGAGACGGTCGTGGCGCAAGTCAACAACGGCGAGAGCGCGGTCGGCCTGATCAACCACTACTACTGGTACCGCCTGCGCGACGAGGTCGGCGCAGATCGGCACTGCATTCGGCCTTCACTACTTCGCCCCGCACAGCCCCGGCGACCTGGTCAACGTGTCCGGAGCAGCCATTCTGAAGTCCAGCTCCACACCAGGCGGCGGCACAAGCCTTCGTCGCGTTTCTCGTCAGCGCGAACGGCCAAGAAGTGATCGCCCACAGCCACAGCTACGAGTACCCGCTGCGACCCGGCGTGAGCCCGGCGCACGGGACTGCGCTCCTTCCAGTCGCTCCAACCGGCGCCATCTCGCTCGCTGAACTGGGCGACGGCTCGGCGGCATTGGAACTCGAGCAGAAGCTCGGGCTGCTGTGAGAGCCGCGCGCGATTAGCACGCTCGCTGCGCACCCTACGCCCGCGGCCGGTCGCGCGCCTGTGGGCTGGGCGCGAGCCTGGGCTGGCTGGCGGCACTGCGCTGGTGCGATCGCGGGCGGCTCCTCGCCGCGGGCCTCGTGCTGTTGCCGCTCGTCTTCCTGGTCGACCAGGCCGCAGCAGTCTGGCTGGAGTGAAGTGGGAGCGCCTGCTGCTCCGCCACGCGACCGCCGTGCTGCTGTGGAACACGCTGCGCCTGGCGCTCGCGTGCACCGTCGCTGTGCGCTGCTGCTCGGCGTCGCGGCGGCCTGGTGTGTGGAGCGCACCACGTCCCGGGCACGCCGCCTGTGGGCGGTAGTGCTGGTGCTGCCGCTCGGCATTCCCGACTTCGTCGTCGGCTTCGGCTGGGTCTCGCTCGAGCCCGGGCCTGCACGGTTACCTGGCGGCGGTGCTGATCATGACGCTGTCGCTATACCCACTCGTCTTCCTGCCGGTCGCTGGCGGCGCTTGGCCGGCGCCGACCCGGCCCTGGAGGAGGTGGCGCGCAGCCTCGGCCTGGGCCCTTGGCGGATGTTCTTCGCGGTGACCTTGCGCCAGATGCTGCCCGCGGTGCTCGGCGGGTGCCTGCTCGTGACGCTCGGCCTGCTGGCCGAGTACGGCGCGTTTGAGATCGTCCAGTACCAGACCTTCACCGTCGCGATCTTCACCGAGTTCAAGCTCGGCTTCGACACGGCGGCGGCGTGCGCGCTGTCGCTCGTGCTCGTGGCGCTCGGTATCGCCGCGCTCGCCTGCGAGCTGACCCTCGTCGGCCGCGGGCGCTGCTAGCGCGGACCGGGCATGCGGCGCGCGATCGCAAACGCGGGTCGCGCTCGGGCGCTGCTCAGATCCCCGTGCTGCTCGGGCTGCTCGCGCTCGCGGCGTTGGCGCTCGGGCGTGCCCCTCGGCTCGCTCGTCTACTGGCCGATCCGCGGCGGCTCGACACGCTGCCCTCGGCCTCGATCCTCACCGACGCCGGCACACCGCCGAGCTCAGCGCCGCCGCCGCCGCGCTCGCAACGGGCATGGCGATCCCAGTCACGGCGCTCGCGATGCGCCACCGCAACCGCCTCTCGACCGCTGATCGAGCGCGCTCGCCTACCTGCCCCAGGCGCTCCCCGGCCTCGTGTCGCGCTGGGACTCGTGTCCTTCTCGGTCCGCCACGCGCTTGCGCTCTACCAGAGCACGCTGGAGCTGATCGTCGCCTACGCGATCCTCTTCCTGCCGCTGGCCGTGGTCGGCGTGCGCGCGGCGTTGGCGCACGCCCCGCCGCAGCCTGGAGGAGGTCGCCCGTTCGCTCGGCCGGCGTCCGGTCGTCGGTCTGGTTTCGCGTCACCCTGCCGCTGATCGCGCCCGGGCTTGGCGGCCGCGTTCGCGCTCGTGTTCATCTCCTCGGCGACCGAGCTGACCGCGACGTTGCTGCTGCGCCCGACCGGCGTCAACACGCTCGCCACGCAGTTCTGGGCCTACACGAGCGACTTCTCCTACGGCGCGGCCGCCCCCTACGCGGCGACGATCGTCGCGATCTCGGCCGTCCCCGCCTACCTGCTCACGCCGGCGCATGACCGCGCTTGCGCGGATTGGACAGACGATGAGCAACGCTCGCCGTGTCGCGATCTGGGAAGGGCTACGCGCCGGGCACGACGGTGCTGCGCGGGCGTCGACCTCGATGTTCCCGCAGGCTCGCTCAGCGCGGTGCTCGGGCTGTCGGGGTGCGGCAAGACGACCCTGCTTCGCCTGATCGCAGGCCTCGAGCGGGCCGCAGCGGGGCAGCATCGAGCTTGGCGCAAGGACGCTCGACGACCACGCACGCATTCGTCGCGCCGGAGCGTCGGCGGATCGGCTACGTCCCCCAGGAGGGCGCGCTGTTCCCCCACCTGAGCGTCGAGGCCAACGTCGGCTTCGGCCTGACGCGCGCCGAACGCCGCGGCGCCGCCGTCGCCGAGCTGCTGGAGATGGTCGGTATCAGCGCAGCTTGCGCGGCGCCTGCCCGCATCAGCTTTCCGGCGGCGAGCGTCAGCGCGCGGCGCTCGCTCGCGCGCTTGCGCTGCGACCCGAGCTGCTGCTGCTGGACGAGCCCTTCTCCTCGCTGGACGCGACGCTGCGGACGCGGTGCGCGAGGAGGTAGCGCGCTGCTGCGCCAGCAGGGCATCACGACCGTGCTCGTCACCCATGACCAGGAGGAGGCCCTCTCGCTGGCCGACAGCGTCGCGGTCCTGCGTGACGGGCGGATCGTGCAGGCCGGCTCGCCCGACGATCTCTACAACCAACCGGCCGATGCACGCCTCGCGCGCTTTCTCGGGGCGGCCAACCTGATAGACGCGGCGCTGCAGGACGGTGTGGCAAAGACCCCGCTCGGCGCGCTCGCCGTGCGCGGCGGTGCGCCGCCGGGCGAGGTGCAGGGCGTTGTCCTCCTACGCCCAGAGCAGCTTCAGGTCCGTCCGCGCAACGCGCACGAGCCGGACGCGGGCGGCGCGCCGAGCCTTGCCGGGCGCGTGGAGCAGTGTCGCTACTACGGCCACGACGCCGTCATGAGCGTCGTCGTAGATGCCCACGCGGGCCTGAGCGCGCGATCGCTGCTCGTGCGGGTCGGCGGCGAGCACGCGCTTCCCGCTGGCACCGAGGTCAGCGTGAGCGCCAGCGGCTCGGCGACGCTTCTCGCCGACGAAGCCGCGCCAGAGCCCGGCGAGCGCTAGCCGCGTTGGGCCCAGCGCGTGGCCCACGCGTCCAGCGGCGAGAGCGCTCGCAGCAGGGCCTCGCCCTCGCCGGTGAGGCTGTAGCCGCCATCGTCGTGCGCTGTCACCACGCCGGTCTGACGCAGCTCGCGCAGGCGCTGGCTGAGCACGCTGGAGGACATCGCCGCACAGCGGGCCTGCAGCTCGCGGAACGTCAGGCGCTCCTCGCGAAGCTCCCACAGCACGCGCAGGGTCCAGCGCCGCCCGAGCAGATCGAACAACGCCATGATCGGCCGGCCCGTGCTCGAGCCGCGGACCGCCACGCCCGGCCTGGGAACCACCTGCTTCGAAAACAGAAGCTAAACTCCTTTGCTTCGACTATCGAAGCAAAGGATACGACATGCCCGCTCCAAGAATTGCGCCGCTGGCGGCGCCCTACGCTCCCGACATCGCGCGGCTGCTGGCCAGCTACATGCCCCCGGACTCCGACATCGAGCCGCTCGGGCTCTTTCGCACGCTCGCCGTTCACGAGGAGCTCGCCTCGCGCATGCGGAGCGCTTCGACGACGAACAGCTGCTCGAGCTCGTGGTCCTCGCCGGCTGGTATCGGCTGATCTCCTACGTCGTCAACGCCGTTCGTGTTGAGCACGAGCTCTGGGCGGCGCGCTTCCCTCGGTGACCTAGACGCTGTCCCTAGACGCTGCATCGTGGTCGCCGGAGCTGTCTGGCTTTCGCATCTGCTCCGGGTGCAGGCGGAACCCCGCCATCTCCCTACCGCCGAGCGCGCGGTAGAAAAGCGGCCCGTCGCCCTCGGCGAGAACGTCCAGGCGAGGCGCGTGAGCGCGGACGGCGGCCTGCTGCAACAGCTCGCGCCCAACACCGCGCCAGCGATATTGGCCGGCAACGACGAGCATCGCGACCATCCAGCTGGCCTGCATGTCCGTGAGGACCTCGATCGCGCCCACGACGGCGTCGCCTTCGCTGGCCACGAGCGCCACGACGCCGGGCGCCGTCAGCGCGTCGAGGACCGCTCGCTCGTCACTCCAGGAGGCCCAGCCCTCGGCGCTGCAGAGCGCTGCGACGTCGCGCGCGTGACGGTCCATGAACCGCCCGATGTGCAGCGCGGTCATGGCTCGACCCTACCGGGAGCGCAAGCGGCTAACGCGGATGGGCGATGGAGCTAGTCGGGCTCGAACCGACGACCTTCGCGCTGCCAGCGCGACGCTCTCCCAGCTGAGCTATAGCCCCGCGTCGGAGTCATCGTATAACGCCGTGTCGCCCTTGGCGAGCGCCGTCAGCGGGTGGCGCCCTACCCCGGGGTCATTCAGGCGGAATGAACTCCGGGACTTCGAGGTCGTCGCCAGGCGCGTCGTCGTCTGGATCGACGTTGCGTCCGCGCCCGAGGCGCTCTGCGGCGCCCGGGCTGGCCTGGTCCAGGCGGGCCGTGAGCCCGCCGTGGGCCAGGCGCACGTCGCGCAGCAGGCGGTCGGCGTTGTTGCGCAACGAGGCTGACAGCTCGCGCAGGTTGCGCGACAGCGCGGTGCCCTCCCCGAGCACCTCGCGCGCAACGCTGTGCGCATCGCCGACGATGTCGCGCGCATCGGCCCTCGCCTTCGATCTGATCTGCTGAGCCTGCTCGTCGGCCTCGTCGCGCAGGCGGCCGAGCTCGGCCTGGCGTGCCGCGACAAGGCGCTCGGTCTCCTCGCTCGTCTGCGCCTGGATGCGCGTGGCCTCCTCCTGGGCGCTGCCGCGAAGGGCGGCCGACTCCTCTGTAGCCGATGTCAGCAGCCGCTGCGCCTCGTCTCTGGCGAGCGCGAGCGACTGCTCGCTGCTTTCGGCGGCGGCCGTGAGCGTGCGCTCGGATTCCTGGGCGGCGCTCGCGAGCAGCTGGTCTGCGCGCTCGCGCGATGCAGCGAGCGTTTGCTCGGCCTCCGCGCGCGCATCGGTGATCGTCCGCTCGGCCTCCGAGCGAGCGCCCGTGATCGTGCGCTCTGCCTCTGAGCGTGCGCTCGCCAGTTCCTCCTGCGCGTGGGTATGCGCGTCGCTGAGCTTCTTCTCGCTCTCCTGGCGCGCGGTGCCGCGGATCTGCTCGGCCTCGCGTCGGGCGGCCAGACGAGTTCCCTCGGCGTCTGACTGCGCCTGCTCGCGGGCCGCGTCGGCCTCGCGAAGACGCGCGTCGGCGTCGCCGTGGATCTGGCCCACCGTCGCGAGCGCCTCGTTGCGCGCATCCTCGGCCTTGGCGAGGGCGGCCTGAACGATCTCGCGCGCCTCGTCCTCGGCGGCGCGCACGCGGTGCTCGGCCGCGCGATCTGCCTCGGCGATCCGCTCACGTCCTCGCGCCTCGGCCTGGGCGCGCACCTCATCGCCTGCGCGTTCGGCGGCCTCGACGATGCCCGCGACGCGCGCCGGAGCGCTCGCGAGCAGCTCGTCCTGTCCGTCCGGTCCCTCGGGCGAACGCGGGGCGGGCGGGCGCGCGGACGGGCGAAAGCGTGCCTCCATCGCGTCATCCTAAATAACGCTCGCCCGTGCTGCGCAGATGGTTTCGCACAGGGTGGCCGCTAACCTGCGCCTTCGTGTCCGATCTGCACTATGACCCACAGGAGATCGAGCCCCGCTGGCAGCGGATATGGGCCGACGAGCACACCTGGCAGGTCGCAAACGACGACCCGGGAGCCGCGGCGCGCCCGTCGAACGATCAGGGCGCCGGCGAGCGCAGCTCATACGTCTTGGAGATGCTGCCCTATCCCAGCGGCGAGCCGCACATCGGCCATCTGAAGGTCTAT
Source organism: uncultured Solirubrobacterales bacterium (assembly GCA_963749385.1). Classification (GTDB taxonomy): domain Bacteria; phylum Actinomycetota; class Thermoleophilia; order Solirubrobacterales; family Solirubrobacteraceae; genus Palsa-744. Next base: position 760,832 of record CAVVMI010000007.1, on the reverse strand, counting down.
TCGGTGGGCGACGCAATCGCGCATTTCCACCGCCGGCTGGGGCGGCGCGTGCTTCACCCGATGGGCTACGACTCCTTCGGGCTGCCGGCCGAGAACCACGCGATAAAGACCGGCGTGCACCCCCGCGTGTCGACCGCCGAGTCGATCGCCTCCTTCCAGCGCCAGTTTCACTCGTGGGGCATCTCGATCGACTGGTCGCGCGAGCTGGCCACGAGTGAGCCGAGCTACTACCGCTGGACGCAGTGGATCTTCCTGCAGCTGTTCAACGCGGGGCTCGCCTACCGCAAGCAGGCGGCGGTCAAGTGGTGTCCCAAAGATCAGACCGTCCTCGCGAACGAGCAGGTCGACGCCGAGGGCCATTGCGAGCGCTGCGGCGCGCTCGTGGAGGTCAGGCAGCTGCGCCAGTGGTTCTTTCGCATCACCGACTACGCCGAGCGGCTGCTGAACGACCTCGACGCGATTGACTGGCCCGAGCACGTCAAGACGATGCAGCGCAACTGGATCGGGCGCTCGGAGGGCGCCGAGGTGATCTTCCGCTGCGAGCAGCTCGGCATCGACTACCCGGTGTTCACCACGCGCCCCGACACGCTGTTCGGCGCGACGTTCTTCGTGATGGCCCCCGAGCACCCAGACGTGCTCCGACTGGTCGAGGGGACCGACCGCGAGGCGCAGGTGCACGAGTACGTCAACCACGCCATCACCGAGTCCGGCGAGGAGCGCGGCAACGTCGAGAAGCCGAAGACCGGCGTGGCGCTCGGGCGCACCGTCACCAACCCGGTCAACGGCGAGCAGATCCCGATGTACGTCGCTGACTACGTGCTCATGGAGTACGGCACCGGTGCGATCATGGCGGTGCCGGCGCACGACGAGCGCGACTACGCCTTCGCCCGCGCCTTCGACCTGCCGATCAGGCGCGTCATCGAGGGAGTCTCCGACGAGCAGGCCCGCGATGCCGAGGGCCTGCCCTACAGCGGAGACGGAGCGCTCGTGAACTCACGCCCCGACTTCGACGGCATGCCCAACCGCGAGGCGCTGTCGGCGATCGTCGCGTGGCTGGACCGCGACGGCAAGGGGCACGCCTCGGTCAACTACCGCCTGCGCGACTGGCTGGTGTCGCGCCAGCGCTACTGGGGCACGCCGATCCCGATCGTGCACTGCGAGCGCTGTGGGATCGTTCCCGTGCCCGAGGATCAGCTGCCCGTCGAGCTGCCCGACATCGAGGACTACACGCCCAAGGGACGCTCCCCGCTGGCCGCGGCCGAGGACTGGGTGAACACGACCTGCCCGTCGTGCTCCGGGCGCGCGCTGCGCGAGACCGACACGATGGACACGTTCGTCGATTCCTCGTGGTACTTCCTGCGTTACTGCGATGCGTCCAACGACCGCGCGGCCTGGGGCCGCGACGCGGTCGCGCAGTGGATGCCCGTCGACCAGTACATCGGCGGCGTCGAGCACGCGATCCTCCATCTGATGTACGCGCGCTTCTTCACCAAGGCGCTCGCGGACCTCGGCCACCTCGACTTCCAGGAGCCCTTCAGCGCGCTGTTCACGCAGGGCATGGTGACCAAGGACGGTGCGAAGATGAGCAAGTCGCGCGGTAACGTCGTCTCACCGGCGTCGATCGTCCAGCGGCTGGGCTCAGACACGGCGCGCTGCTACATCCTGTTCATCGGCCCGCCCGACCAGGACGCCGACTGGTCAGACGACGGCGTCGAGGGTGTGCACCGCTTCCTGGCGCGGCTGTGGCGCCTGGCCGCCGAGATCGCCGCGGCCACCGAGCAGGGCCCCGAGAGGGGGGGAGGGGCGGTGTCCGCCGAGGGTCCCGACCTCGAGCTCATGCGCAAGGCGCACTGGGCGATCGAGAAGGTCTCAGGCGACCTGCGCCGCTTTGCCTTCAACACCGCGATCGCGGCGGTCATGGAGCTGCTCAACGACTCCTCGCGGCTGCGCGACTCCGTCGAGGGCGAGACGCTGCGCTTCGCGCTCGCGACGGCGGCCTCGCTGCTGTTTCCCTTCGCGCCGCACGTGTGCGCGGACATCTACGAGCTGTTGACGGGCGAGCGCGTGTGGGAGCAGCCATGGCCTCAGGCCGACCCTGCCCTGCTGGAGCGCGAGGTCTATGAGCTGGTCTGCCAGGTCAACGGGAAACTTCGCGACCGCGTGCAGGCGGCGTCTGACGCCGGCCCCGACGAGCTCAAGGAGCTCTGCCTCGCCGCGACGAACGTCCGCGCGCACATCGACGGCAAGGAGATAGTCAAGGAGATCGTGGTGCCCGGCAAGCTCGTGAACCTCGTGGTGCGATAGCGCGCGCGATGGCCGTACTCAAGCCCGTCTACCTGATCCACGGCGACGATCATGGCGCGATCGCCGAGCGGCGCGCGGGACTGCGCGCGCTCGCCGAGCGCCAGCAGGCGGGGACGACCCTCGAGCTGCTCACCGGCGAGGCCGCCACCCCGGCCGGGGTGGCGGGTGCGCTGTCGGCGATGACCTTCGCGATGGGCGCCGAAGGGGAGGGGCTCGGGCGGGTGATCCTCGTCGATGGGGCCGAGCGCTTCAAGGAGGCCGAGGTCAAGCGCGAGCTCGTGCCTGCGCTTGCATCCATGCCGCCTGAAACGACGCTCGCGCTGTTCGCGCGCGAGGAGGGCCGTGCCACCGCACCGGCTGCGCTGCACGAGGCCGTGCGCGCCGCCGGCGGTCAGATCGTCGCGCGCACGACGGTCAAGCCCTGGCAGCTGCCCAAGTGGGTCCGCGGGCAGGCGGCGAGCATCGAGCTCGTGCTCGACGAAGCGGCGGCCAGGGCGCTCGTGCGTCAGGTCGGCGAGCGCCAGCAGCGGCTGCTGCGCGAGCTCGAGAAGCTCGAGCTGGAGCTCGGGGCCGGCGCGGTGAGCGTCGAGCAGATCGAAGATCGCGCCGCCCACTCCTCCGAGCAACGCGCCTACACGCTTGCGGACGCGCTCGTGGCCGGGGATCGCGGTGTCGCCACCCAGGTCTATCTGAGCCTTCGCGAGCAGGGTGAGCGGCTGGCGGGGCTCACATACCTGCTCGCTCAGCGCCTGCGCGACGCCCTGTCTGTCGCCCAGCGGCTGCAGCTGGGCGAGTCGGCGGGCGACGTGCGGCGCACGCTGCGCATGCCCCAGCGGGCCGCCGAGCGTTTCATCGCCGACGTGTCGCGCTCAGACCCCGAGCGCCTGCGCCACGCGCTCAGCGCGCTGGCCGAGCTCGAGCTCAACTCCCGTGGCGGGGCGCCGCCTGGATGCGGGCGCAGCGCCAGCGCCGCGCTCAGCGAGGACACGCTTGCGCTGCGCGCGATCGAAACGATGACCGCTTAGCGCGCGTCTCCACGCTGCCGGAGAAGGTGGCCTCGCAGTCGTGCGTCGTGCGCGGGGCGCCGCGACGATCAGGATGTGGTGGCGCGAACGCGCGCCGCGCGTGACTTCTTGCGCGCGCCCGTGTTGGCGTGCAGCGCGCCGCGCTTGACGGCCTTGTCGATCGTGCTCATGAGCTCGCGGTGAGCGGTGTCGAGGGCGGGCGCGTCGCCCTCCCCGACGAGCGATTCCAGGCGTCGAAACTGCGTCTTGATCGTCGAGGTGTAGCGACGATTCTCGACGCGCTCGCGCTCTGAGCGCAGGATGCGCTTCTTCTGTGAATGGATGTTCGCCATCTCAGGAGCGCCGTACTATAGCGGCCTTGCCCGAGATCTCAGGAGACGACGAACCGCCCGCCGAGCCGCCCGTCGACATCTCGACCGAGCTCATCGGCGTTCCGGACGCGAGCTTCGGGGAGGAATACGGGGGCGTCGTCATGCCCGAGCAGCCGGCCGGCGGCGACGGCAGGGAGGCCGTCCCGGATCATCCGGGCGGCGGGCGCATCGCGCGCAACACGGCGATCTTCTCGATCGCCACGGGGGTCTCGCGGGTCGCGGGGCTCGTGCGCGAAATCATCGCCGCCGGCTTCTTCGGCACCGGCGGCCCCGCTTCGGCGTACACGATCGCCTTTCAGATCCCCAACCTGGTGGCCAACCTGTTCGCCAACGCCGCCCTGTCGGCGGCGTTCGTTCCGGTGTTCACCGACCTGCTCCAGCAGGGCCGCCGCAGCGAGGCGGTGCGGCTTGCCTCGACACTTTTCTGGATCCTGCTGATCGGGCTCGGCGCGATCACCGCGTTCTTCATCCTGGGCGCCGGCGTGATCATGCCGCTGTTCACCGGGCCCAAGTTCGGGCCGCCGCTGGACGCGCTGACGGTCGGGTTCTCGCGCGTGCTGTTCCCCGTCGTCCTGCTGCTGGGGCTCAACGGCCTGCTCGTCGGCGTGCTGCAGTCCTATGAACACTTCACGATCCCGGCGATCTCGCCGGCGGTGTGGAACGTCGTGATCATCGTCCTGCTCGTCGTCCTGCGCCCGCACTTCCATGGCGGCTTTGAAGAAGGCAACGAGGTCTACGCGCTGGCGATCGCGGTTCTCGTGGCGACGTTCGTGCAGATGTCGATGGCCTTCGGCGCGCTCGGGCGCATCGACTTTCGCCTGCAGATGAAGATCGACTGGCATGACCCGCGCATCCGCCAGGTGTTCGGCCTCATGCTGCCCGTCACGATCGGCCTGGGGATCGTCAACCTCGACCAGCTCATCAACTCGGTGTTCGGCACGCTCGTATCCGACGAAGCGCCCCGCGCGATCGACAACGCGTTTCGCATCTACATGCTGCCCCAGGGTCTGTTCAGCGTCGCGGTCGCAACGGTGCTGTTTCCCACGCTCAGCCGCATGGCCGCCCGCAGGGAGGTCGCGCCGATGCGCCGCACGATCGGCATCGGGATGCGCCAGATCAACCTGCTGCTGATCCCAGCGGCGGTGTTCATCATCGTGCTCACCACGCCGATCGTGCGGCTGGTGTTCCAGCGCGGGCACTTCGACGCCCGCTCGACGGGCCTGGTCTCCGTGGCGCTGTTCTGGTTCGCCTTCAGCCTTCCGTTCGGCGGGCTGAACCTGCTGCTGACGCGCGTGTTCTTCGCGGTGCAGCGTCCGTGGATCCCGACGCGGCTGGCGGCGCTGAACATCATCGTCGACATCATCGTCTCGATCGGGCTCTACAAACCGCTCGGCATCGCCGGCCTGATCATCGGAACGGTCGCGGCCAACGCCGTGATGCTCGGTCTGCAGCTGCACCGCCTGCGCATCGGCTTCAACGGTCGCCTGGAAGGCGCGCAGACCACGATGATCACGGCGCGCATCCTGGTTGCCTCAGCCCTCCTGGCTGGCGTTTCATGGGCGGTCTGGTGGGCACTGCACGAGCTGCTGGGCACGTCGCTGGCCGCGCAGATCGTCAGCGTCGGCGCCGCTGGCCTCGCAGGCGTGCTCGTCTACATGCGCGCGGTTCTCACGATGCGCGTGCCAGAGGCACATCAGGTCTCGCGCCTGATCCGCGCGCAGCTCGGGCGCGCGTAGCGGCGTCGGCGAGCGTCGCGCGCGGCGCCTTCTAGGCTGTAGCGGCCCATGGACCAGGCTCATATCCGCAACTTCTGCATCATCGCCCACATCGACCACGGGAAGTCGACGCTGGCCGATCGCATCCTCGAGCTGACGCACACGGTGTCGGCGCGCGAGATGCGCGCGCAGGTGCTCGACTCGATGGACCTCGAGCGCGAGCGCGGGATCACGATCAAGGCGCAGGCGGTGCGCGTGTTCTACACCGCAAGCGACGGCGAGACCTACCAGCTGCACCTGATCGACACGCCCGGCCACGTCGACTTCACGTATGAGGTCTCGCGCTCGCTGGCGGCCTGCGAGGGCGCGCTGCTCGTCGTCGACGCCGCCCAGGGAGTCGAGGCGCAGACGGTCGCCAACACCTACCTCGCGATCGAGTCGGGCCTGGAGCTGATCCCGTGCCTGAACAAGATCGACCTGCCCGGCGCCGAGCCCGAGCGCGTCGCCGGCGAGGTCAGCGACCTGATTGGCGAGGCGCCCGAGGGCATCCTGAAGATCAGCGGCAAGACGGGCGAGGGGGTGGGGGAGGTGCTCGAGGAGCTGATCGCTCGCGTACCGCCGCCCTCCGGCGACCCTGACGCGCCCCCGCGCGCGCTCATCTTCGACTCCGAGTTCGACCAGTATCGCGGCGTGATCGCCTACATCCGCGTCGTCGACGGCGTGTTCAAAAAGGGCGAGGCGATTCGCGCGATGGCCACCGCCACCGAGGCCGACATCGACGACATCGGCGTGTTCAGCCCGCAGATGATGCCCACCGACCAGCTCGCCGCCGGCGAGGTCGGCTACCTGATCACCGGCCTGAAGGACGTCACGCTGCTGCGCGTCGGCGACACGCTCACAACACGCACGAGAACGTCAGGGCCCGGCAGCCGCACCGCCGGCGCCGAGGCCACAGAGGCGCTGCCCGGCTACCGCGAGGTCAAGCCGATGGTCTTCTGCGGGCTGTTCCCGATCGACTCCGACGACTACGGCGACCTGCGCGACGCGCTCGAGAAGCTCGTTCTCAACGACGCCGCGCTTTCGTGGGAGCCCGAGACATCGGACGCGCTGGGCTTCGGCTTTCGCTGCGGCTTCCTCGGGCTGCTGCACATGGACATCGTGCGCGAGCGCCTGGAGCGCGAGTACGACCTCGAGCTGCTGGCCACGATGCCCTCGGTCGAGTTCGACGTCACGCTCACCAGCGGCGAGGGGCTCGAGGTGCACAACCCATCGGACATGCCCGATCCGGGCACGATCGAGGAGATCCGCGAGCCGTTCATCAGCGCCTCGGTGATCGCGCCCAAAGAGTTCGTCGGCGCGGTCATGGAGCTCTGCCAGGAGCGCCGCGGCGAGCACACCGGCATGCACTACCTCTCGCCCGAGCGCGTGCAGATGACCTACGAGCTGCCGCTCGCTGAAATCGTGCTCGACTTCTTCGACCAGCTGAAGTCGCGCACCAAAGGCTACGCGTCGCTGGACTACGAGCTCAACGGCGTCAAGCCCTCGGATCTCGTCAAGCTCGATGTGCTGCTCGCCGGCGACCCGGTCGACGCGCTGTCGATGATCGTCCACCGCGAGAAGGCCTATGAGATCGGGCGCACGCTCACCGAGAAGCTGCGCAAGCGCATCCCGCGCCAGCAGTACGACGTGCCGATACAGGCGGCGATCGGCTCCCATGTGATCGCCCGCGAGACCGTGAAGGCGTTTCGCAAGGACGTGATCTCAGGCTGCTACGGCGGCGACATCACGCGCAAGAAAAAGCTTCTCGCCAAACAGAAGGAGGGCAAGAAGCGCATGAAGCAGGTCGGGCGCGTCGAGGTGCCTCAGGAGGCGTTCCTCGCCGTGCTCGAGCTGGGCGAGGAGTAGAGCGCGCGCGTGCGCCTGCTGTTCGTCTGCCTGGGCAACATCTGTCGCTCGCCCACCGCCGAGGGCGTGATGCGCACGGTCGTCGCCGAGGCCGGCCTGCAGGACAGCGTCGAGCTCGACTCCGCGGGCACCGGCGCCTGGCATCTGGGCAGCCCGCCCGATGCGCGCGCGAGCGCCACCGCGCAGGCGCGCGGGATCGAGCTGCGCGGCGCCGCGCGTCAGGTCGACGAGGGCGACTTCGACGACTTCGACCTGCTGCTCGCGATGGATCGCTCGAACATGGACGACCTGCTCGCGCTCGCTCCCGACGACCAGGCGCGCGCGAGGGTGCGGCTGCTGCGCGAGTTCGACCCCGCCAGCGAGGACGCCGAGGACCTCGACGTCCCGGACCCCTACTACGGGGGCTCGGAGGGCTTCGAGGAAGTGCTCGACCTCGTGCTCGCGGCGTGCGACGGGCTGCTCGCCGAGCTGCGCGCGTGACGCTGCCCGGCGGCGCCACGAACGTTCGAGCGATCGGCGGCGGAGACATCAACGAGGCCTTTCGCGTAACGCTTGCCGATGGCGGCGAGGCGTTCGTCAAGACGCGCTCGGACGCCGCGCCGGGCGAGTACGCGGCGGAGGCCGCCGGCCTTGCATGGCTGGCCGAGCCGGGCCAGCTGCGCACCCCGCAGGTGCTCGACGTCCACGACGAGTACCTCGCGCTGGAGTGGATCGCGCCCGGGCGACTGGACGAGGCGGGAGCGGAGCTGCTCGGCCGGGGACTGGCGCTCACGCACGCCGCCGGCGCGCCGTGCTTCGGCTGGCCTGCGCGCGAAACGGCCGCCGGCTTTGGCTCGCTGCGCCTGCCCAACGAGCCGGCGGCCGACTGGCCGGAGTTCTACGCGCGACGGCGCCTGGCGCCGCTGGCGCAGATCGCGCACGACCGCCGCGCGCTGCCGCGCGGCGCGATCGAGGCGATCGAGGACGTGTGCGAGAGCATGCACGAGCTGACGGGCCCGACCGAGCCGCCGGCGCGCCTGCACGGCGACCTGTGGTCGGGCAACGCGATGGCCGACAGCGACGGGCGCCCGGTGCTGATCGATCCCTCCGCCTACGGTGGGCATCGCGAGGTCGATCTGGCGATGCTGCGGCTGTTCGGCGCGCCGAGCGAGCGCGTGTTCGACGCCTACGACGAGGTCTCGCCGCTGGCCGACGGCTGGCGGGATCGCGTGGAGCTCTACCAGCTGCTTCCGCTGCTCGTGCACGCGCTGCTGTTCGGCGGCTCCTACTGCGCTGCGGCCGAGCGCGTGGCGCTGCGCTACGCCGGATAGCGCCCAGCCCGCGGCGGCCGCACGCACGAGTGCTGGGCGCGCTGTCCCGTTCGCCGCGCGGCGGTCGGAGCCGGAGATGTGCGCACGACCACGCTCGCCGAGCGCCGTCGCCTGTATCTGCTCGCGCGCGCCGTCGTGGCGCGCCACTACCGCAGGCCGCTCACGCTGGCCGTCGTGGCGGGCGCGCTGGCGAGCTCGCCACGACAGGTGCAGCGCGCCTATCAGCAGTTCGGGTCGACGACGTTTCACGAGGACCTGCTTCAGCGGCGCATGCGCGCCGCGGCGGACCTGCTCGTCGAGCAGCCGGCGATAGCCGTGCACGACGTGGCGCGCCTGGCCGGCTATCGCAACGCGTCGCACTTCGCGCTCGCGTTTCGTCGCCGCTACGGCCTGGCGCCGGCGGCCTTTCGCGAGCGCGCGCGCCGGCGGGTGCGTTCGCAGGGCGAGCAGCGCCCGACGGTCGTCAGGCCGTGAGGTAGAGCTCGCCCGGGTCGCGCTCGTCGAGCGGCTCGCGGCCGACCGGCTCGCTGCCGCGCAGGCTCAGGCGCATGAGCGTGCCGCCGCCGGGTGCCGGCTCTGCCGCGACGATCGCGCCGTGCTGGCTGGCGACCTGGCGGACGATCGCAAGCCCGAGGCCCGAGCCTGGGCGCCCGCGCGCCTCGGCGCCGCGGTAGAAGCGGTCGAAGACGTGCGGCAGGTCCTCGGCGGAGATGCCCGGGCCGTGGTCGCGGACGGTCAGCTCGTCGCGGCGCAGGCGGATCTCGACGGGTTCGCCCGCGGGGCTGTACTTCACGGCGTTGTCGACGAGGTTTGCGACCGCGCGCTCCAGACGCGCGCCGACGCCGGCGATCACGCGCGGTTCGAGATCGATGATGAACGTCGTGTCCGGGGAGCGGCGGCGCGCGCGCTCGACGATCTGCTCGACGATCGCGTCCAGGCGCACGTCCTCGCTGTCCAGGTGCGGCTCCTCGCCGCGCGCGAGGTCGATGAGGTCGTTCATCAGCAGCGTCAGCTCCTCGATCTGCTCGACGACGTCGTCGAGCAGGCGCTGGCGATCCTCGAGCTCCATGTCCTCGGCGCGTTGGAGGATCTCGATGTTCATGCGCAGGCTCGTGACGGGCGTGCGCAGCTCGTGCGAGGCGTCGGCGACCAGCTGGCGCTGGGCGTCCACGGACGCGTCGAGCGCGTTCATCGAGAGCTGCAGCGCGTCGAGCATCGCGTTGAAGCTGCGAGCGAGGCGCCCGATCTCGTCTTCGCCGCTCGGCGAGATGCGTTGAGATAGGTCCTGCGTCTCGGCGACGTGCTCGGCGGTCTGCGTCAGGCGTCTGACGGGCGCCACGGCGGCGCCGGCGACCAGCCGCCCGAGCAGCGCGGCGAGCGCGATGCCGCCGAGGCCGAGCAGCACGAGGATCAGGCGCAGGTTGTAGAGGAGGTGGTTGACTTCGGTGAGCGGCTGGGCGAGCTCGACCGCGTGTCCGGGCGCGATGCGCTCGGCGAGGATGCGCACTGGAACGCCGTCGAGCAGCGCGTCCCTGAAGAAGTGATGGCCGACTCCTGCTGCCAGTTCGCGCGTGCGCGGGTCAACCGGGAGGGTGACCGCGGCGCTGGAGCGAAACAGCACGTTGCCGTGGGAGTCGATCAGCTGCTGGTAGCCGCGGACCTGGTTTGGGCGCGCCTGCAGGCCGTTCAGCGGCGGGTTGCTCGACTGCCCGCGCGTGCCGCGTGGACGGCTCGTCTGGTTCGCGCGGGCGGAGGGGTTGCCGGGCCCCGCCGAGCCCGTGACGCGCGGCGGTGTCTCGCTGTCGGCGTCGCCGCGGCGGATCACGGCGAGCAGCCCGCGTCCGGTGCGGCTGGCCGGCGAGTCGGCGACGAAGCGCAGGCTGTCGCCGCGGCTGGTCAGCTGGGAGTCGATCTGGTTGTGCAGCTGGTGGGAGACGAGCACGTAGGTGAGCACCGACGCGAGCACGACCGCGATCGCGACCGCGGCGGCCGAGACGAGCGTGATGCGCCGCCTGAAGCTCATGCGCGCAGGACGTAGCCGACGCCGCGCACGGTGTGCAGCAGGCGCGGCTCGCCGCCCTCCTCGGTCTTTCGCCGCAGGTAGCCCATGTAGACGCCGAGCGAGTTGGACGTCGCGCCGAAGTCATAGCCCCAGACGTGCTCGAAGATCGCCGAGCGGGTGAGCACCTGGCGGGGGTGGCGCAGGAACATCTCCAGCAGCTGGAACTCGGTGCGCGTGAGCTGGAGCATGCGCGGTCCGCGCCACGCTTCGTGGGCCAGCCGGTCCAGGCGCAGGTCCGCGAAGACGAGCTCTGCGCCCTGTTCGTCCTCCTCGCTGCTGCGACGCAGCAGCGCGCGCACGCGCGCGAGCAGCTCGCGCAGGGCGAACGGCTTGACGAGGTAGTCGTCGGCGCCTGCATCCAGGCCGGCGACGCGGTCGTCGACCTCCTCGCGCGCGGTGAGCATCAGCACCGGCGTTCGGTCGCCGCCTTCGCGCAGACGCCGGCAGACTTCCAGACCGTTGACGTGCGGCATCGAGATGTCGAGGATGATCGCCTCGTAGACAGCGGCCCCGAGGCGTTCCAGGGCTTCGCGCCCGTCGCCGGCCTGGGCGACCTCGTAGCGCTCGAGCGCGAGCGCGCGCGAGAGCGCGTTCTGAACCGCCGGCTCGTCGTCCACCACGAGTATGCGCGCTTGCTCTGCCATGTGCGAGCGCCCTCCGCCCCCGGTCGGCCCGCGCGCCGTTGGCGCGACGGCTCGAAGAACGCACACTGAGGCTAGCGTGAGCGCTTGCGGCGGTGCGTCGCCGGGCGTTCTAGTGTGCGCGGTGCACGCGAGGCCAAGGAGAGCGGGACGCATGCTTGGAGCGCAACATCGCTGAGGAGGGCGCAGGGCGCGCGGACGTCGCGCAGGAACTGGCGTCGCAGTCGCGCACGCTGCGCAACAGCATCATCAGCCTCGCGGTCTTCTTCGTGATCGTCGCCGGTCTGCTGCTCGGCGTGCCGGGGCTGCGCGCCGCGGGCGAGCTGATCACCGACGCCGACCCGCTGCGCGTCGCCTCGGCGGTAAGCCTCGAGCTGCTGTCGTGCCTGGGCTACGTCGTGCTGTTCGGTCTGGTCTTCGGCATGCTCGGGCGCCGGCTGGTCTCGCGCCTGTCGCTGTCTGAGCTCGCGGTCAACTCGGTCGTGTCGGTGAGCGGCCTGGCGGGCATCGCGCTCGGGGCCTGGGTGCTGCGCAGCAAAGGCATCTCGGTGCAGCGGATAGCGCGTCGCTCGGTGCTCATCTTCGTGCTCACGAGTGCGGTCAACGTCGGCGCCGTGGCGATCATCGGCGTGCTCATGTGGGCTGGCGTGCTGCCCGGCTCGCGCGACCCGCTGCTGACGCTGCTGCCGGCGATTGTGGCGATCGCGACGATCGCGGGCACGCTCGCGCTGGCCGGCTGGGCGCGGCGGGCGGCGCGCCGGCGTGAAGCCGAGCACGGTCGCATGGTCGTCGCGCTGACGGCGCTCGGCGAGGGTGTCGGCGACGCGGTGCGGCTGATCGGCGAGCACGACTGGCGCCTGCTGGGCGCCGTGGCCTACTGGGCCTTTGACAACCTCGCGCTATATGCGAGCCTCGCGGCGTTCGGCCCGGCGCCTTCGGTGTGGGTCGTCGCGATGGCCTATCTGGTGGGCATGCTCGCCAACTCGCTGCCGATCCCGGCCGGCATCGTCGCGGTGGAAGGCGGCCTGGTCGGAATGCTGCTGCTGTTCGGCGTGCGCCCGGCGTCGATGGTGCTGGCCGCCGTCGTCATCTACCGCGCGATCTCGCTGTGGGTGCCAGCGCTGATCGGCTCGGTCGCGTTCCTCAGCCTGCGCCGTGAGATCGGCAAGCCGGTGTCGCCGCCGGTGTCGGTCGGCTAGCGGTGGCTAGCGCGTGATGCTGTTGACGTAGGCCAGCTGCTGGCTGGTGTGCTGGCACGCCTGGCCGGGGAGGCTGGCCATGACCGCACGCACCTGTGCGTCGGTGGAGCCGGACAGGCCAGGGCAGTAGACGGGCTCCGGGAGCGCGTCTGAGGGAGCGCCGGGCGCGTTGATCGGGCGCAGCGCCATCGCGGCGGCGAGCGCGTTGGTGAACGTGTCGGCGAGCACGTCGATGGCCACGCGCCCGGTGTAGAGCTCGATCGAGCGACCTTCGTCGTAGATCGCCGCCGGGACGCCGCGGATGACCGTGTTGCGCTGGGTGCCGAGCGAGGCGTTTGAGTGAAGCGCGTAGATGACCGTCGTCACCTGCAGCGGCAGCAGGCAGCTGCCGCCGACGATGTGCTTGCCGGGGACGCAGTCGCCGTAGAAGACGCTGTCGCCGACCGAGGCGATGTAGTCGCGCTGGCCGTCGGCCGCGACGAGCGGATGACCGGCGAAGCTCGTCCCGACCCAGTAGACGCGGTAGTAGGGGAACGTCTGCGCTTCGGCGAGCTCGCTGGTGCCGATCGCGCCCGGGTGGGTCGTGCCGCAGCCGGCCAGCGCGAGGCACAGCGCGACGAGCGCCGGCGCGAGGCGCGCGACGAGTCGGCGAGGGATTCGCTCGCGGTCTGTCACGGGACCATTATCTCGACGCTCCGCGCATGCCGGTCCGCTCGCGCTGGAGCCGCGCCTCGTGCGCGGCCTCGTCATCATCTGTCAGATCGCAGGCGGCTCGACAGCTACTTCCGGCGCGCTGGAGGGTTCGTATGAGTACAGATCCGTCGCTGACCCGGCGGATGTGGCGGGGTCCGGCGGGGTAGCACGCCGGACCCCGGACGAACTTCTCGCCAAGCGCGGCCACGCTTCCCTCCTCCTGGGCGTGGCCGTTGCCTTGGTGGCGCTCGCGGCCTGGCTGGTCGTGTTCCCGCGCGCGCCCGACCTGGCCGCGCAGGTCTACCGCGTGAGCCTGTTCAGGCGGTTCGGCCTGCAGCTCGTGGACACGCACTGGTACGGCGGTCACGAGCTGCTGGGCTACAGCCTGCTGTTCCCGGCGCTCGGGTCGGCGCTCGGGCTGCGGCTCGTGGCGTGCCTGTCTGTGCTGGCTTCGACGCTGCTGTTCGTCGCGATCGCGCGCGAGCTGTTCTCGCGCAGCGCCGCGAGCTGGGGCGCGGCGTGTTTCGCGCTCGCGGCGGCCGGCGACGTGTGGAGCGGGCGGCTGACGTTCGCGCTCGGCGTGCCGTTTGCGCTCGGCGCCGTGCTCGCATTCATGCGCGGGCGCACCGCCGCGGCGGTCGCGCTGGCTGTGCTGTGCGCCGTCGCGAGCCCGGTCGCCGGGCTGCTGCTGGCGCTGGCGGGTGTGAGCGAGGCGCTCTGGCGCTGGCGCGCGCGCGGCGCGCTCGTGCTCGGCGCGCCGGCGCTCCTGGCCGCGGGGATGCTGGCCGCGCTGTTCGGCGACGGCGGCTTTGAGCCCTTTCCGGCGCGGTCGTTCGTCGCGACGATGCTCGTCGTCGTCGTGTTCGCGCTGGCGCTGCCGCGCGGCGCACAGCTGCTGCGCGTCGCGGCGCTGGTGTTCGTCGCGGCGTGCGTGCTGTGCCTCGTCGTGCGCACGCCGATGGGCAGCAACGTCGAGCGCTACGCGGTGCTGCTCGCCGCTCCGCTGCTGGTGTGCGCTGTGCTCGACGCGCGCGGGCGCATGCCGGCGCTCGCGTGCGCGGCGCTCGCGCTGATCGGGGTGTGGGTGCTGTGGGGGCCGGTGCGCGAAACGCGCGCGGTCGCCGGGAGTGCGTCGACGAGCGCCGCCTACTACGCGCCCGTCGAGCGCTTTCTTGCGCAGCACGTGCAGGGTCCCGTGCGCGTCGAGGTGCCGCTCACGCGCTCGCACTGGGAGGCGGCGCTGCTGGCGCCGAGCGTGTCGCTCGCGCGCGGCTGGGAGAAGCAGCTGGAGGAGCGCTATGACGGCGTGCTGCTCGCGAGCGGGCTCACGGCGGCCGCGTACGACCGCTGGCTGCACGATCAGGCCGTGCGCTACGTGGCGCTGCCCGACACGGCGCTCGATCCCTCCAGCGCGCGGGAGGGTGTGCTCATACGCCGCGGGCTGCCGTTCCTGTCGCTGGTCTTTCAGAGCGCGCACTGGCGCATCTATGCCGTGGGCTCGCCGACGCCGCTGGCCGCGGGCCCCGGGCGGCTTGCCTCGCTGGGCAGCAGCCGCTTCGCGCTGCGCGCGAGCGCGCCGGGGCGGTTTGTCGTGCGTGTGCGCTACTCGCGCTACTGGGCGGTCGAGCGTGGCTCGGCGTGCGTGCGCCGCGCGCCGGGCGGCTGGACCGCGGTGCGGGCGCGCGCGAGCGGCACGATCGTCGTGGGTGCGCGCTTCTCGCTGGCGCGTGCGCTGGGGATCGGGAGCGGCTGCGGCTGAGCCGCGTCGCGGTGGCGGGCTCGTCCGCGAGCGTCCGGCGCGCGCGTCTATTCGGGCGCGAGGCCGTAGAGGCCGGTGTAGCCGGTCAGGTAGAGGTGTTCGGCGTCGCTGATGACCGGGTCAAAGGAGCCGGTTCCCTTCTGGAAGAGCACGCGACCGGTCGAGATGCCGAGGCCGTAGGTGCGGTGCTGGCCGAGGTCTGCGAAGTAGACGACGTTGCCGATGATCGTCGCCGAGCCGGAGATGCGCCCGTGAGCCTTGAAGCGCCAGCTGATGTGCCCCGAGCGCGCGTTCAGGGCGTAGAAGGTTCCGTTGTAGGAGCCAAGGTAGATGGTCGGCCCCAGGCCGGGCGCGTTGGTGACGGCGGGGGAGGCGTAGACGTAGGCGCCCGTCTGCACCGCCCAGTCCAGGCCGCCGGTGAACGCGTCATACGCATAGACGCGACCGTCGGTGTTGCCGAGGAAGACGCGGCCGTAGATGACGGCGGCGGTCGAGTAGAAGGTGCCGTTGCCGAGCAGCGCGCCGCCGGAGCCGCTGATCCAGATGCGCCGGCCGGTCTGCTCGGATATCGCCTGGATATGGCCGGAGTAGTCGCCGAAGTAGAGCATGCCGTCGGCCAGCGACGGGGAGGCCTTGACCGATCCGTGCGCGTGGTAGGTCCAGGCGACCGCGCCGTTGCCGGCGTCGAGCGCATAGACGGTGCCGTTCTGTGAGCCGAAGTAGATCCTGCCGTGGTCGAGCAGCGGCGAGGACTCGCTGGGACTCGACAGCGCGCGCGACCAGCGTGTGGCGCCGCTGGCGGTGTTCAGCGCGACGACGCGCCCGCGGTGGCGGTCATAGCCGTTGGTCAGGATCGTGACGTAGACCGTCGTCGCGTCGACCGCGGGCGCCGAGGCCGCCAGGGCGCCGAGCTGGCGCGTCCAGAACGTGTGGCCTGTGTGCTTGTTGATCGCGCTGAGCACGCCGTTGTCGGCGAGCTGGAAGATGTGGTCGCCGTAGATCACCGGCGGGAACTCGAGCAGCGCGTGACTGTTGTGCACCCACAGCTGGTGAAAGGGCGGGCGCAGGGCCGGTGGAGCGGGGAAGAAGCGCGTGTGTTCACGGTTGTAGCCGTAGAGCGGCCAGTCCACGCGTTCGGGGCCCTTTGCCGCCAGTTTGGGCGTCGGCTGGGCCAAGAAGCGTGCGTGCGGGTGGTAGATGTTGCCGGTGCGGTGGCGCTCGTAGAGGTAGCCGGCGAGCACGACGCCGGCGATCGCGACGACGAGCAGCCCGAGGGCGACGCGTGCCGATGTCGAGCGTAGGAGCGGGGGTCGCGCGCGGCCGCTCACTGACGTGAGGGGCGCGGTGTCAAGCCGCGAGCTTGTCCGAGTGGCTGGAGGCGGAGGGCTGGACGGGGGGCTCGGCCGCGGCGCTCGCGGGCAGGCTCTGCGGGGTTGCCGACTGGCGCGCGCTTCTGGCGCGCAGGGTGCGGTCGAGCGCCGTGAGGCGGCGCTCCTGGGCGCGGGCGCGCGAGCCGATCGTGAAGCGGCCGACGAGTCGCGCGACGCTCATGGCGAGCAGCCAGACGAGCACGATCGCCAGCGGCGGCAGCGTGAGCCCGGCGATGAGCGCCAGCACGTAGTGGTTGGCGCCGAGCGACCAGTTCCACAGCACGTAGTCTCCGAGCGCGAGCGCGGAGACGATGGCCAGCGGCCTCTGGGACACCGTCAAACCGTAGTCGGCCCGTTGGACGGACTTTGCGGGAATCGGCGAATGGCCCGCTGGCGACGCCTCCGACGCCCCGCCGACGCGATGCATTCCCCGCCGAGGCCCGCCGTCACGGGGGTGCCCGGTAAGATGGGGCGCTGGACTGGCGGGCGAAGTGTTGTGGTTGCACAGAAGCCTTCCAAGCTTCTAGGGCGGGTTCGATTCCCGTCGCCCGCTTGTCGCTACGGGGAGTGGCGCAGTCTGGTAGCGCACCCGGCTGGGGGCCGGGCGGTCGCAGGTTCAAATCCTGTCTCCCCGATAGAAATCTTGATGGATGCTGGGAGGTGCTCGGAGCCTCCTGAGCGGGCAGGATTTGGCTCTGGGGCTGGGATCGCGGGGTGATGTGGCCGGGAGCGACAGGCGAGCGGTCTATCGCGCTTTCTGGGCGTTCCGCCCACGAACCGCCCACGTGACGAGGGGCTGACCGCCCACGGGCCATGGGCCCAGCGTGCCCGGTTGTGATCCGGGCGCCCCGAGCTCTTCACGACTCGCCGGTAGGCTCGTGCCATGAAGCTGCCACGAAGCGTCGAGATGGATCGGAGCCCGCCACCATCGCAAACCCTCTTCCGTTGGTCCGCGCCGATGGACGTGGCTACACGTATCGCGGCGAATCGACAGACGGCTTCGCTGATCGACCGGAGCTTCCAATCGAGGCAAGGGTGCGGCTAGCGCGCCTGGCCGAGCGATACTCGCCCAAGCGGCTCTCTGAGGCCCAGCGCCAGCTTCTTGCATCGCCACTGGCAGAGCGTGATGCCACGAGGCGGCCCTCGGCCGCCCAGGATGGCTTTCAGGTCGACGAGGAGGAGGCGGCGCGAGCGTGGGAGGAGAGGGTGTACGCCGAGCTCTCTCAGGAGCAGCAGGAATGGGTCGCGCAGCCAAGCCTGCATCCGAGGCTTCCGGACCCGATCCGCTATCCGCTCACGCTCGGGCAGTTGCACGTCCTAAGCGGGGCGAGCGAGCGTCAGCTACGCCACTGGACCGACGAGGATCTCATCCCGGCACACCGGGCTGGCACGCACCGCCGGTACTACAGTGCCGCGGTCGCCCGGGCGCTACTGCTGGCACAGATGACGCCGCAGCAAGTGGCGGCGCTTATAGCGCTTCGACAAGGCGGCCAGTCCGGGCGGCGGCTCGCTGTGCTGATCGGCAGCGTTCTGGCGAGTGTCGCGGACAGCGCCGACATGAGCGAGCAGGAGCGCAGCGACATCCTCCAAGGCGCGCGATCGCTTGTTGATCATCGCGAGGCGTTTGGAGCCGCGAACCGGCTCCTGACGCGGCACGCCTAAAGCTTCAGGCCTGAGGCACCGATGTGACCGCGTGCAAACCGACCAGCGGAGGCCCAGGATGCGCGCACGCGGGGTGTTTTCCCGAGCAGGTGTCGCTGCGTGTGCCGGGCTAGCCGTCGATGAGACCGAGCCCCATCGCCAGCGCCCCCGCGCGCTCGCGGGCGCCGGGCGCAGGATGATGCCTCTCGCCGCGATCGTCGCCCTGACCTGTGGGGTACTTGTCGTTTTGGGATCGGCCTGGGCGTCGCAGGCGGGCGCCTACCTCTACTGGGCCAACGCATCCGCCACCACGATCGGGCGGGCCAACTTAACTGGCGCGGGCGCCGAACAGAGCTTCATCACCGGCGCGAAAAGACCGCTCGGGCTAGCGGTCGATAACGCCCACGTCTACTGGGCCAACGAGGAAGCGAACACCATCGGGCGGGCCAACCTCAACGGGACAGGCGCCGAACAGAGCTTCATCACCGGCGCGAGCGAACCGGTCGGGGTGGCTGTCGATGGCGCGCACGTCTACTGGGCCAACGAACCTGCGGGCAACATCGGGCGGGCCAACCTCAACGGGACAGGCGCCGAACAGAGCTTCATCACCGGCGCGAATCATCCGACCGGGGTGGCCGTCGATGGCGCGCACGTCTACTGGGCCAACTTCAATGGCAACACGATCGGGCGGGCAAACCTCAACGGCACAGGCGTCGAACAGAGCTTCATCACCGGGGCGAACGCACCGATCGGGTTGGCGGTCGATGGCGCGCACCTCTACTGGGCCAACGAGGGAGCGTCTACGATCGGGCGGGCCAACCTCAACGGCACAGGCGTCGAACAGAGCTTCATCACCAGCACGGGCATAACCGACTGGGTGGCGGTCGATGGCACGCACGTCTACTGGGCCAACCGGTTTGCCGGCCCCATCGGGCGAGCCAACCTCAACGGCACAGGCGTCGAACAGAGCTTTATCTCCACCGGCGCAGGCGAATTGTTCGGTCTGGCGGTCGATAGCGGTGCGCCGGCCCCGCACGTGGCGAGCGTCGAACCAGCCTCCGGTGCCGCTGCTGGCGGCACCTCGATCACGATCCGGGGCTCCGCCTTTCATGGAGGCGACACCGTAACGATCGGCGCCCAGGCGACATCGGTGAAAGTGCTGAGTGAAGAAGAAATTACCGCCACGACGTCCGCCACGGCGCCTGGCAACGACGAAGTCGTCGTCAAGGATCCGACGAACGGCGCTTCCACGAATGGCCCGACCTACACCTACCTCGGCGAAGAACCGGCGCGCACAGCTGGCACCTCCACCGCCATCCCCACGACGTCGAGGCCCACTCCTATGCCTGCGGGACCCCTGCTCCAGCTGATCACGAACACGCCGCAGCCGCTAATCAACGCCCGATCGCTGACGTTGCGCACAGTCTGTCGTAGCTCCCCATGTTCACTTTCCGGCCGAGCGATCATACGGCTACCGGGCCGCGCGCATGCGCTGCGTCTGGCCTTGGCCACCCGAACCATCGCCTCCGGCGGCGTGCAAGATGTTCGGTTCCTCGTGCCGAAGCATGTGCGCGGAGTGGTGCGCTCCTACCTTCTGCGACACCACCGCTACAAGGTAACGATCGACCTGTGGCTCAGTCTGATGTCCGGCGGCCATGCGTTGCAGACAGTGCACGCGACGCTCCCGATCTGGACCTATCCGCACTTCCGATGAGCCGGAGCACGATCGCATCTCGCTGATCCGTTCGGTCAGACCGCCCACGAATCCGCCCACGCCCCGCCGGATCGTAAGCACGCAAGCTACCTTCAACCAGTCTCCCCGATACAAGGAAAGCCCTGCAAATCTGCGTGTTCCCGTGTTCCCGGATTTGTTTTGCGGTGTCGGCTTCGCCCCACGGGGAACAAACGGGGAACAGGAATCGCGAGAAGGTTGATCTGTGGGCGGTTGTCTCAGCCCCAAAAGATGCACGTGGGGTCGCGGTCCACCTCGTCGAGGAGGACTCGAATGTCCTTCGTGGGGCCGATCAGGTCATATCGATGCCAGCGGCCGTTGCGGTCGCTGTGGTAGAGCGTCCATATGCCGCTCTTGGCGCTGTAGCGCAGGCGCGCGACGCCCCGGCTGGTCCACTCCGGACCAAAGTCCTCACGCCAGGGTGCCCTGCGTTCGACGATGGTCGCTGCGTCGGGAGTCAGAACAAGCTCGGAGCGGAGTTCGTGAATTGCTTGCGGCGGGACGCGTTGCTC
Organism: uncultured Solirubrobacterales bacterium; assembly: GCA_963749385.1. Classification (GTDB taxonomy): domain Bacteria; phylum Actinomycetota; class Thermoleophilia; order Solirubrobacterales; family Solirubrobacteraceae; genus Palsa-744. The sequence continues at coordinate 740,593 of CAVVMI010000007.1, read as the reverse complement.
GCAGTAGTGGCGAATAGCGGCTAAGAAGGTCTTTCCAAAATGAAGGGGTATGTCGGCCGGTCTTGAATCCTTGGGGTGTGTCCCCGAGGATTGGAGGTCGTGGAGGTGCCCTCTCGATTCGAGATCAGTGATGAGCTGTGGCGGGAGATCGAGCCGTTGATCCCGGTGCGCGAGCGTCGTCGTCGTTACCCCGGGCGCAAGGCGATCGATGATCGGCTGGCGCTCAACGGGATCCTGCACGTGCTGCACACCGGGATCGCCTGGGAGGACCTCCCGCGCGAGTACGGCTACGGCTCGGGAGTGACGTGCTGGCGGCGGCTGCGGACCTGGCAGAAGGCTGGTATCTGGGACGCGCTTCACCAGAAGCTGCTGGTGAAGTTGAACGCTGCGGGGAAGATCGACTGGTCACGCGCCTCGGTTGACGCCAGCCATATCCGCGCCCTTTTGGGGGGCTCCTGACGGGGCCATCCCCGGTAGACCGTGCCCGTAGGGGCTCAAAGCACCATTTGCTGGTCGACGCGAGCGGTGTCCCCCTCGCAATCAGCCTGACCGGCGGGAACCGCAACGATGTCACTCAGCTGATCCCGCTGATCGAAGCCCTCCACCGACGGCCCGTCACCGGGAAGGTCGGCCGGCCACGCCAGAAACCCGATCGCCTTCTCGCCGACCGTGGCTATGACCACGACAAGCACCGACGACTACTGCGAGCTCTTGGCATCACGCCGGTAATCGCGCGTCGTACCAAGACGCACGGCTCGGGTCTCGGCCGTCAGCGATGGGTCGTCGAGCGGGGCTTTGCTCACCTGCACAACTTCCGGCGCCTGCGAATCCGGTACGAGCGCGACCCCGACATGCACACAGCCTTCCTCACACTCGCCTGCTCAATCCTCTGCTGGCGACGCCTCAACTCATTTTGAAAGACCTTCTAAGTCCAGTCCGGGCAGCACGCGGGCATCATATGAACTTCCCTCGCTTCAGACGACACTTCTTGACTTGATGTTCTCGGTCGTGTGGTCGTCCTGCTCTTGCTCAGCGTAGAGAAGCTGCTCGTACTCGACAGGTGAGCGCATGCCGAGCGTGGAGTGAGCGCAATGGCCCACACGTTACGTCGCCGACGAACGGCCAGACTCGGGAGGCGCCGCTGACCGAGCCGGCACGCGAGGCAATCCTCTCGCTCCCGGTCGAAGGCGAGTTCTGCTTCGCGCCGATTCGCGGCAGCCACTGGACCGCCTCGGCGCTCTTCTACCACTGGAAGGCCGTCAGGGCTGCGGCGGGGTGGGAGGGGAGCCTCTACCTAGCCACGCGGTACTTCGCCGGCTGGTACATGGTCAACGTGCTCGAGCTGCCGTCTGAGGACGTTGCGATCGCGCTCGGGCACACCGACGGCGGCGAGCTTGTGCGCAAGCTTTACGGGCATCGCGACCGCGAGCGTGCGCTCGATCGCGTCACCGCTGCGTATGAGCGGACGGCCGGCTACACGCAGATGCGGCTCGCATAGGCTCAAGATGCCGTGTTGGAGGTCGCGACGCCTGCCCGACGCTCCGATCCGGGCGGTAACGTGACCTTCAGATGAACGCCGTACAGACCCAGTTCGATCTCGCCGGACTCCGTGCAAGAAAGCGGGAAATCTTGGCGCACGCTGCCGAGCACGGGGCTCGCAACGTGCGCGTGTTCGGCTCGACCGCGAGGGGCGAAGCTGAGGCGAGCAGCGATGTCGATCTCCTTGTTGAAATGGAGCCGGGACGCAATCTGCTCGATCTCGTGGGGCTCTGGCAGGACTTGGAGGATCTGCTTGGCACCCATGTCGATGTGCTCACCGACGGAGGCGTGAGCCCCTACATGCGGGAGCGCATTTTCGCCGAGGCCGTCCCGCTGTGAAGGACGAGCGGGCGCAGCTGCTCCATGCCATCGACGCGGTAGACGCGATCCAGCGCTACACGGTCGAGGACCGCGAGGCGTTCTTCTCGGACGGCAAGACCCACGACGCGGTGATCCGCAACATCGAGATCCTCGGCCAAGCGGTCAAGGGCATATCCGACGGCACGTGCGCTCTGGAGCCGCGATCCCGTGGCGGAAGATCGCCGGCATGCGCGACAGGCTGATCCACGAGTACTTCGGCGTGGAGCTTGGCCTGGTGTGGGATGTCGTTGAGGACGAATTGCCGGTTCTCCGTCCGCAGCTGGAGCGTCTAAGCAAGCGTTTGGAGGAGGGCGCCTAGTAGTAGAACCGCTGCGACGGCGAGCGCCACGTCAGCTCGCCCCTGAGTCCTCAAGGCCTGAGATCAGGCGCGCGACGGAGCGGTCGTCGCCTTGCGCGATGCGGTCGATCGGCTTCTGCATCTGTTGAGTGGTGCGGACGAGCGCGAGCTTCGCTGTCAGACTGACGAGGGTCTGATCCCTGCGCACCCGGCCGGAGGCTGCCGCAGCTACTTCAGCGTCGCGGTGGCTCGCGCTCTGGCTGACGGCGCAGACCCAATCCAGTTGAACTGGTAGCGGCTCGCTGATTCGGTCGCTGACCATGTGGCGTCCTCTCAGGCTGCGGCCAGTGCCTTGGCGAGATCGCCGGGGTCAGTCTCCATCAGGCTGGGCACCGTGACTTTGAGTCCCCCGTCTCGTTCCTGGAGCCACTTGGCGTTGACGATCGTGATGCCGATGACCTCACCATTCTCATCGAGACGTACGGCGTGCCCCTCCGGGGTCCCGAATGTGTCGGCGGCCGGCCTCTCCGGTCCTCGCCGCAGGTAGAGGACATCCCCATCCTTGTCGTAAGAGACGTGATCGAACTCGTACGGACCGACGTGGACAGTCATCGCTGCCAGCTTACCGAGCCGGGATCGTTGGACTGCGGGAAGGCTGTCACGACGCGGTCCACGCTGCCTGACAGCTCCGTCACGACCCGAATCCACCGCAGCGGCCCTCCGCGGCGGAAGTAGCGTTCGCGGCCGGCTCGGACGTCAGGTTCGCGCTTATCCGGGCCACTGATAGCCGCCATCGTCTCTGCAAGGTGGTCCCTCATCTCGACGTGTTGTTCGAGCACGTGGTCCCACGCTGATTGCTCGAGCTGGACGAGATGGCCCTCCGGGTTGCGGGCCTCCGCGATGACGTCGGCGCTAGGCACGCGGGCAAGGCTAGGCCCGGTTACGGACGCCCCACGCCATCAAGCTGCACGCGGTCGCCTCGGGCCCGCCCACAAATCCGCCCAGGCCTCACCACATCGCAAGCACCCAAGCCATCTTCACTCAACCTCCCCGATTAGGTTTGAAGGAAGTCGGCTCCCCGCCGAGGAGCCCGCCGATATTGAGGCAGCTGGCCTTGAGGTGCTCGTCGTCGCCACACAGGGGCGGCGTCAGCGGCAAATGAACGGAGCAGTTCGGAGCGGTACTTTCGTTGCCGACCGCAAAAAGGCGAGGTCGAGTATCCTGCTCGAAAAGGCTGGGGATCTCACGGGGGAGGGCGTGATCGGATTGCAGAGAGGCTCCTCGCATGGCGGCGGCTTAGCGGTGGCGCTGGTGCTGGCGATCTCTCTCCTATGTCTGGCTGCGCCTTCGGCTCTGGCTATCGGCCAGGTCTTGGGCTCGCCGTTCGCCACAAGGTCTCGACCTGACTCGGTTGCCTTTAGCCCGAGCGGCGGACTGCTCGCAGTCGTCAGCGGCTCCGATGGCGTGTCGATGTTTGAAGTGGAGGCATCTGGGACGCTCAAAGAAGTTGGAGCCCTCGGCGCCGGGTCAGACCCGATTGCGGTTACCTTCAGCCCGAGCGGGGAGCTGCTCGCGGTAGCGAGCGTCGGTTCCGACACGGTATCGGTGCTTGAAGTCTTGGCGTCGGGGGGGCTAAAAGAAGTCGGAGCCTTCACCGCCGGCGAAAACCCGGACTCCGTTTGCTTCAGCCCGAGCGGCCGGCTGCTCGCAGTCACGAACTACTACTCCAACAACGTGTTGATGTTTGAAGTGGAAGCGTCGGGGAAGCTCAAAGAAGTCGGAGCGGTCAACGTCGGGGACCACCTGAACTCGGTCGCCTTCAGCCCGAGCGGCGGGCTACTCGCGACCGCCAACGAATCCAACGCGGTGTCGCTGTTTGAAGTGGGGGAGTCGGGGCAGCTCAAAGAGGCGGGAACGTTCAAAGGCAGATCGGGCCCCGACTCTGTTGCCTTCAGCCCGAGCGGCCGGCTGCTCGCAGTCACGAACTACTACTCCAACAACGTGTCGGTCTTTGAAGTGGAAGCGCCGGCGAAGCTCAAAGAAGTCGGAGCGTTCAACACCGGGGAAGGCCCGCAGTCGGTAGCGTTCAGCCCGAGCGGCGGTCTACTCGCGACTGCCAACGACTCCAACACGGCGTCGGTGTTTGAGGTGGGAGCGTCGGGGAAACTCAACGAAGTTGGAGCATTCGATAGCGGAGATCGCCCGCGCTCGGTGGCCTTTAGCCCGAGCGGCGGGCTGCTGGCGGTCGCCAACTCCTTCTCCGAAACCGTATCGATGTTTTCGGGTTTGCCGACGGGCACGCAAGGCCCAACGGGCGCGGTCGGGGCGACCGGTCCGACCGGGGCCACGGGGGCGGCTGGAGGGCAGGGAGCAGCGGGAGCCAGCGGCGTGACCGGAGCGACTGGCCCAACGGGAGCGACTGGTCCGAGCGGTCCCGGGGGAGCGACGGGGGCCAGCGGCGTGACCGGCGCGACGGGAGCCACTGGCGCGAGCGGACCACAGGGAGTGACCGGTGCGAGCGGTGCCCAGGGGGAAGCTGGAGCGGCGGGAACCGTCGGAGCAACCGGCGCGACTGGAACAACCGGTGTGACCGGTGAACCCGGCCCGGCGGGACCGCTCGGTCGAGAAGGAGCGGCCGGCAAGGAAGGGGGCACGGGTGCAACTGGACCGAACGGAGCAACGGGCGCGAGCGGCGCCACCGGACCCATCGGACCGACCGGCAAGGAAGGAGTCACGGGCGCAACGGGCCCGAGCGGGGCAACCGGCGCAGCCGGCCAGGCCGGTGACGCGGCGATCGCGATATTCGCTAGCCCGGAGGCCGTGCCGAGCGGAAACTGCCTGAGCTTCACCGCGCTCGGCGGCGCTGGCAACGGCGTCTGTCCGCGGGCGACGGGTGGCTACTCCGCCAGCAATCTATTGGCGGTGGCGCCCGCCAACGGGGCGACGGTGAGCAGCCTGTCTGCTGAAACGGATGCGACGCTGATCGGCAAAGAAGCCGTGCTCGTCGCGGTCACCGACAACACGACCGGGGCCACGCTGCTCTCCTGCACGGTGATCTCGACGAGCAAAGGTGACTGCTCGAATGCGAGCGGCTCGGGCTCTGCAGTCCCGGGCGACAAGATCGAGGTCAAGGTGACGGCCACAGGTTTCATGGGCAACTTCCGTCCGTGGCAGGTGAGGTTCCGCTACTAGACACTTGATGCAACGCGGACTGGCGCCGACGCCTCCCTTTCGACGTGCGGATCCACGAGATCTTTACCGGTCGCTGACGCGGCAATGCGCGAGAACCCTCGGGTAGCATCTGTTACGCGAGGCGAGCGACACTCTCTACGGTCACGAGGTGCGAACGCGTGAGCAGCACAGCCAATCGTGAACTCGATGTCAGGGCTCGGATCCAGCAGCACCGGGAGGTCTCCGAGCGCGGGGACATCGAGACCGAGCACGCGATCTACGCCGCCGACGCGATCCTTGACTACCCGCAGTCCGGCGAGCGCTTCAGAGGTAGATCGAAGATCCAAGCGCAGCGCGGCGGGCATCCTGCCGAGCGTCACTTCACCATCCGCCGGACCCTAGGCGGCGGCGACCTTTGGGTGAGCGAGTGCTTGATCACCTATGACGGTGTGCCCACGCATTCGGTCAGCATCATGCAGATCACCGACGGTCTCGTCACGCACGAGACCCAGTACTTCGCGGACCCCTTCCCCGCGGCTCCCGGGCCCGCCCCGCTGGCTCAGCCGATTCCGGCGCGCGCGGGATAGGCCGACGCAGTCGGGGCCGTCGCGTCGCTACCCTCGGGCGCATGACGATCCAGCGCATGGACCACGTGGGCATCGTGGTCCAGGACCTCGCGGACGCGACTGCGTTCTTCGTCGAGCTCGGAATGGAGCTGCAGGGCGAGACGGCGGTCGAGGGCCGCTGGGTTGACCGCGTCGTGGGGCTCGATGGCGTTCAGGCAGAGATCGCGATGCTGCAGACGCCGGACGGCCACGGACGGATCGAGCTGGCGAAGTTCCACGCCCCGTCGGGCTCGGGCGGCGATCGGCACGCGCCGGCGAACGCTCCGGGCCTGCGCCATGTCACATTCGCCGTCGACGACATCGACGCCGTCGTCGCTCGCCTGCGGGCCCGCGGCGCGGAGCTCGTCGGCGAGGTCGAACGCTATGAGGACATCTACCGGCTCTGCTACGTCCGCGGCCCGGAGGAAATCATCGTCGAGCTCGCGGAGCGAATCGGCTGAGGGCGCCGGCCGCCGTCGCGCATCGGCGCGCTCCTTGGCCGTTCGCCTGCGCCTGGCCCCTTGGCGCTATGTCGCAGCCGGCGGTCCAAACCAGGTGGTCAGCGCTTCAGGCAGTCCAGGATCGGCCGGCTCTCCGACCCAGGCCACGTATCCGTCCGGCCTGACCAGCACGGCGGTGGGAGCGGTGACCGCGCCAAGCACCGGAAGCTCCCACACGCCGTCATATTCAGCGTCGATCAGCTGAACGCGATCGGACCATGGAGTGATGTCAAAGCTGTCGGGCTCACCGAGGTTCAGCAGCAGCGGCCTGGCGCCGTGCAGCAGCTCGAAGACCCGAAGCGGGCCGCCTGCCGTCACCAGGTCCAGGTCGGGCATGCGGCGTCCGAGCAGCGGGTGGCCCTCGCCAAGGTCGTAGTGAATGTCCAGCCCGGAGCTCGATCCCGGCGAGCAGCTTGCGAGGCTCGGCCATGATCGCCAGCTCCGAAACGACATCGACCAGAGCCTTCGTGCGCTCGTCATGGCGCTGGAGCACCGTTATGGCCATCGTGTACCGAAGCGCGCGGGCAACCACAGGGTGGCGCTCGTTCTGATAGCTGTCCAGGAGGCTCTCTGGAGAGGTTCCGTTGACGACCTGGGCCAGCTTCCATCCCAGGTTCACGGCATCCTGCACACCGAGGCTGAGACCCTGTCCGCCGGCCGGGTAGTGCACGTGCGCCGAGTCGCCGGCGAGCAGGACTCTTCCCGCGCGGTAGGCGGTCGCCTGACGTGTCATGTCGGTGAACCTGGAGATCCAGGTGGGGCTGTGGACCCCGAAGTCGGTGCCGTAGACGGTGATCAACGCCTCGCTCAGTTCGTGAAGCGCGGGCTCGGTGCTGGACCCGATCTGGCGCTCGGTCACCGTGACGCGCACCGGCCCCCGATCGCTGTAGATGATCTCGCCGTCGCGGATCTCGTACTCCAACCTGCCGATGCCGTGAACGCCGATGTCGTCGTACCGGACGCCCAGCTCGGGCTCCTCGCTCATCTGCACCTCGGCGATCAGGTTGCTCCTCGTCGCATCCCATCCTGGGAACTCGATGCCGGCTCCCTGTCGGATGATGCTGCGCGCACCGTCGCAGCCGACGAGGTAGCGCGCTCGCAGCGACCGGCCGTCTGACAGCTCGACGTCGACGCCGGTGTCATCCTGCGCAAAGCCCGTCACCTCGCTGCCGTAATGGATCCGCACCGGCAGCTCGGCGACCCAGGCAGCCATGATCTGCTCGATCTGGTTCTGCCAGATCCCGAGCGAGTATGGATGACGCGTCGGGAAGTCGCCCATGTCCAACACCGTCGTGCCGAAGCTCGCGGCCTGGGCGACCTGACCCTCCGCGAGGAATCGATCAGCGACCCCGCGCTGGTCGAGCACCTCGATCGTGCGCGAGTGAAAACCGCCGGCCCGCGAGCCGACGAGCATGTGATCCGGGCGCCGCTCGACGAGCGCGACGTCGACCTTCGCCAATGCCAACTCAGCCGCCAGCATCATCCCCGTCGGACCGCCTCCGGCGATCACCACCGCATGCTCGCTCATGCCCGCACCTCCGCGCCGAGCGTCTGCGACTGCACCGCGAGCCTCATGTCCCGCCGCGGCCTACGCGTCGTCAACAGCACATTCATCTCGACACTCCCGTTTCCGTAGGTTCTGGCCTGCGGCGGGCATTATGCGGCACACCCGGGGGCTTGAATCAAGCCCCCCTGTCGGCTATAGAGTAGGAAGTGGAGGAGGGCGATCTGGTTGGAGCGCCCAGCATGAGACTGACCGCCTCCAGACGCGGCCTGGGTCATTCGTCCAGTCGCGACACGCTCACGGGGCGTGTGAGAAATCCGCGGTTATAGTCGCCACCCGGTGACAAGGAACCACCTCACCCGGCGCGTTGGACTCACACTCTTGGCGCTGACGGCGCTGCTCGCCCTCCTCGCCATGGCCGGTCAGGCGTCCGCCTATTCACCGGGCTGCGGCCAGATCCCGATCGTCTACGGGATTCCACCATGGGGTTTTCACACCGGACCCCCGGTCGATCAAACGGGCAGCTTCGCGCGCGGCCACGGCAACATCGATCTCGGAGCCAACACCGTCTCCGGAATCCTGTGCCAGGAAGACCGGTCCCGAGATCACCCAACCCGTGCGATCACGATGACCGTTGAACGCCACCTCGTCTATCACTCGCACGTCGCGGTGATGTGGGGCTTCCCCGGAAACATCATCAAGATCCGCGTCCGTGTGCAGGCGACCAACGATCCCAAGTGCGCGCTCGGCACCCTCGGCCGCGCGACCCTGTTCGCGAGCTACAACGGCGTCCGCAGCGACAGCGTCCAGTTCTTCTTCCCGCCCGCGTGCAGCGATCACGATCACCTCTACCACGGAACGCAGGTCAACAACCAGGTTCCACCGCTGTAGGCCGGGGGTGAGGAGAAACGCGGCCGTTGACTGCTCTCCTTCGGTCAGCTCGCCGTCGGTGGTTCGGCGCTGACGGTCTTTGACGCCCTCGCCGTTTCGCCGCGCAGCGCCTTCAGCGCCGCCACGTAGATCTCTGAGAATGTCGGAAACGGCTGGATCGTGTCGGCCAGGACGTCGAGTGGGACATGGGCGCGGATCGCGAGCGTGGCCTGCTGCAGCCACTCGCCCGCCTCGGGACCGAGCGCGTAGGCGCCGGTCAGCCGCTCGCCGTCGCTCAGCAGCGTCAAGAACCCGTTCTGCTCGGCATACGCGCGGGTGTAGGTCGCGGTCTTCGACACGTCCGATATGGGGACCGTGGCGCTGAAACGTCCAGCGGGAGCGCCGACCGCCGCGGCCTGCGGGTCCGTGTAGACGACGCGCGGAACGGCCTCGTAGTTGGCCTTTCGCGGCTCGCCGAGGATGTTCGCGGCGACCACCTCGCCCTGGTACTTGCCGACGTGGGTCAGCGGCCAGAGGCCGTTGACGTCGCCGATCGCCCACAGGCGCTCGGCCGCGCGCAGGTGCGCATCCACCGGAACTCCATGCGCGTCCGCCTCGACGCCGACGGTCTCCAGCCCCAGCCCGAGCACCCGCGGACGCCGGCCGGTGGCGACGAGCAGCCGGTCACCGCGAAGCTCGCGCCCGTCGTCGATCTCCAGGACGTATTCCTCGCCCTCGTGCCGTGCGGCGATCGCGTTCGCAGACATGACGAGCTCGATGCCTTCGCTGCTCAGAACCTCGCCGAGCGCCTCGCCCAGCGGCGCGGGCTCGCGCCCGAGCACATGCTCGGCCATGTCGATGACGACGGCCTCGCCGCCGAGTCGGCCAACGGCCTGTCCCATCTCCACGCCGACCGGCCCGCCGCCGAGGATCAGCAGACGGCGCGGGACGGCCTTCATGGAGGTCGCCTCGCGATTGGTCCATACGCCGTCGAGCTCGCGCAGGCCCGGCACGGGCGGCGTGACCGGATCGGCGCCGTTGGCGAGAACCACGTGCTCAGCGGTGTGGCGCACACCATCGACCTCCACGACCCCTGGCCCGGCGAGGCGCCCGCTGCCGCGCAGCAGGTCGACGCCGTGGTCGCCCAGCCAGCGCTCCTGCCCGGCGTCGGAATAGTCAGAGACCATGAAGTCGCGCCAGGCAAGCGCCGCCTCGACATCGACCTCGGCGCTCGCCGCGGCCTCGCGCGCCCCGTGCACCGCTTCGCCCGGGCGCAGCAGCGTCTTTGACGGAATGCAGGCCCAGTAGGAGCACTCGCCTCCCACGAGCTCGCGCTCGACGACGGCCACGCGCAGGCCGCCCTCTGCGAGCGCGCCCGCGCAGTGCTCACCCGGCGACCCGCCGCCGAGCACGATCACGTCGTAGTCGTTGCTCATGTCGGCAGCTCCTCGCCGGCGCGCTCGCGCACCATGTACAGCGCATGCCAGTCCGGCCAGTCCGGATCCGCCTTGCCCGTTCGCCTCTCGTGTTCGCCGTGTGCGCCAGCTGCGCGCCTGAGGGCTTCCGCGAGGTCCTCCACGGATTCATACGTCGTGGCCATTGGCACCTCTCCCTTCAGCGACCAGGCAGCCGCGTCGTGATCTCCTGGAGCAGCCAGCCGTTGCCATCCGGGTCGCTGAAGGTCGCGAACGAGCCGTAGGTGCTGCGGTCGGGCGCCGGCCCGAGCGCACGGCCTGAGTCGTGGAAGCGAGCGCCCGGCGCTCCCTCGTGAAAGACCTCGCTGACGCCCACGCCGCGGGCGAGCAGCTCGTCGCGGGCAGCCTCGATGTCGGGGACGACCAGATACAGGCTACTGGGCGGAGCCGGGCGCGCCCGTCGCGATGTTCGTGCCAAATTGGATCGAGCACTCCGAGCCCGGGGGCGTGAGCTGAACGATGCGGAAGTCCTCGCCGCTGGCGACGTCGGCGTCGAGCCTCCAGTCGAGGCCTTCGTAGAAGTCCTTCGCCCGATCGACGTCGGACACAGGCAGGACGACAGCCTCGAGCTTGAATTCCCCGGCCTTCACGGTCGGGGCGCCTGCCGCGCTTACACTGCTCACGTCGATGCTGCTCATCCTGGCCTCCATCCGGTTGGGCTTTGCGGGAGCGGCCCAAGCGCCGGCGCGCGCGCCGGTACCGGGCGGTGCTACTCGTCAGCGTTGAGCAGGCCTTTGGCACGCTCCACGTCGGCGGCTTTGACGTAGACGTAGCGACTTCCGGAGGAGCCCCATTCGGCGCTGCCGATCGCGCGCTGTGAAACGGCGTGAATGCCGGCCTGCGCGAGACGCTCGGTGAGCAGCGCGGCTTCGGGCTCGTTCGCCGCGGTCGCGATCGCTACCAGATCATCGGACACTCCGGCGAGCGTACCGGAACGCCGGGAGCGGGATGCGGCGCGCTCAGGCTGGCGCGCGACCCCGAGTGCCTCGTGGGCGACTGCCGCTCGCGACCAGGTCCGCGCGGCGGAGGGACACAACTCGTTTATCGTGCGAGCCATGGCACGTTCCCCGCTTTCCATCATCGAGTTCCCCGCCGATGACACCGCGCGAGCGCGTCGCTTCTGGGGAGCGCTCCTGGGTGTCGAGCTGCAGACACGCCGCGCCTCGGAGGGGGAGGGCTGGCAGACGCGCTCGGACGCGCCGGCGGTCGGTGTTCATGCCCGCGGGCGCGGACCGGGCGATTCGTTCTCCCTGCCCTACTTCACGGTCGACAGTCTTCCCGAGTCGCTGGAGATGGTCGCGACGCTCGGAGGGAGCGTCATCCATCCAGGCGAGCGATGGGCGATCTGCAAGGACTCAGAGGGAAGCCCGTTCGGGCTGACGCAGGAGTCGCTGGACGGCTAGATCGCGGTCGAGCTCGGCGCGCGACACGACCCGACTGCGCAATGGGAAACAGTTGACATCGGTTCTGATCCCGATCCCAGCGCTGGACTTCGATCCGACCGAGGTGGCGGTGAGCTGGCAGGTGCTCTGCGGGCTCGGTCACGACGTCCGCTTCGCGACGCCCGAGGGAGCTGCGGCTCGCGGCGACGAGCTGATGGTCACGGGCGAGGGGCTTGACCCGTGGGGCCTGATCCCCGGCCTCTCTCACGTGACGGCGATCGGTCGCGCGCTGCGCGCCGACGCTCGCGGACGTGCCGCCTACGCGCGAGCTCATCAAAGCCCGCAGCTTCCTCGAGCCGATGGCCTGGAGCGAGATCGACCTGGATGCCGTCGGCGGGCTCCTGTTCCCGGGCGGTCATCGCGCCCGGGGGATGCGTCGCTATCTGGAGAGCGCAGAGCTTCAGGCGACCGTCGTCGACGGCTTTCGCAGGAACATGCCGATCGCCGCGATCTGCCACGGTGCGCTGCTCGTCGCGCGCAGCGTCGACGAGCGCAGCGGGCGCTCGGTGCTCTACGGACGAAAGACGACCGCCCTCACGTGGGCGCTCGAGCGCCGGGCCTGGCAGGTGGCTCGCGTCGCGCGCTTCTGGGATCGCGACTACTACCGCACCTACCGCGAGCGGCCGGGCGAGCCAGAGGGATACATGTCGGTGCAGCAGGAGGTCACGCGCTCGCTCGCGAGCCCGCGGACTTTCTCGACGTCGATCCCGGCGAAGTCGATGCTCGCCTGAAGTCAAGCGGCCGCGCGCGCGACAGCATGAGCGACGAGCGTCCCGCCTTCGTCGTGCGCGACGGCAACTATCTCTCCGCCCGCTGGCCCGGCGACGTCCACACGTTCGCTCGGCGCTTTGCCGAGATGCTCGGCGGCAGGACGTCGTGAGCCCGCTTGCGCCGTTTGGCATGCTGGCGGCATACGTCACCCAGAAGGGAGATCCATGTCTGCCTACACGATCAAGAACCTCATGGACATCGAGGCCGCGGGGGGCGGGCGCGCGCCGGGCGTCCAGGCGCGCTTCGCGCGCAGCCACATCGACTCCGAGCACATCGGCCTGACGCGCATCACATATGACCCTGACGTGCGCTCACCTATGGGCCACAGCCATCGCGAGCAGGAGGAGGTCTACCTCGTGCTCGCCGGCTCTGGTCAGGTGAAGCTCGACGACGACATCGTCGAGCTGCGCCAGTGGGATGTCGTGCGCGTGGCGCCGGCCACCGTGCGCGCGTTTGAGAGCGGTCCCGACGGACTCGACCTGCTCGCCGTCGGCTCGAGATCGCCCGGAGGACGGAGACGGCGTGCGCGCGCCGGAGGACTGGTGGACCGACTGACGTCGGTCGAGCTCGGGCAAACTGTTCGGCGCGGCGAACACGCTACAGTCGGCGCAGATCCTCGCCGCGCAGTCGGGGATCCCGGCGTCCAATCTGACGCTGATCAACCGGGAGAGCTCCTACTCCAACAACGATCCCGCAGGGGCCTATCCGAACAACGAATTCTTCAGCAAGATGGTGCCGTTCCTGCAGGGGATCTCGAGGTGATCGCAGCGAGCGCGCCGCGGGCCGGTTCGAGCCCGCGGCGACTCGCGCCAAGACCAGGCAGGCGGGCGGGAGGTCACCCGCCTGGCCTGGCCGGGCGGGATCGCCCGCCCGTCTGAGCGGCCGGCGGGCGGTCAGCCTTCAGCCGTCTGCGCGCACGGTTCGAAGACGCTGCCGTCGAGCGCGACGCTGAAGCGCGCGCCCTCGATGCCCGCCGCTATGTCCGCCGGGCAGAACGAGGCGGTGGGCAGGTCGTACTCGGCGTTGAGCACCGGCTCGCCCTTTGCCAGATACGGCTCGTAGTCGGCGCATTCATCGAATTCGTTGCACTGCTCGGTGATCGCGCCGTCAAAGGCGGAATCCAGCGCGGCCGTCTGGCCGCCGTCGTTCTTCTGAAAGACCGCCATGCCGAGCGAGTGAACCTCCCCGGCGACCCATTGGTCATAGGCGTCTGACTGTGCGGCGCTGATTTCGAATCCGGTGTTGTTTTCCCAGCCGTCGATGTTGTCGGGCTCGACGGCGTCAAAGCCCTTTTCCCTGCACATCTCAAAGCGCTTGGTCATGATCGGCTGCAGGGCCGACAGTTCGCGCACGTCCAGCCACTTCTCTTCTGAGAAGCCTTCGACGCTGTTGCCCAGCAGCGACGCCGGGAAGGACCCGGCATCGGATCGAAACGGCTCGTAGGTGCCGACGTCGACATAGCAGATGACGTGTATTCCTTTTTCGTGCAGCGCCGCGACCTCCGCGGCCGAGTTGTCGAACCCGTCGATGTCATATGCGTCGACGGCGTGCGAGTTGTCCACCGCGCCCTGGAGCTGCCAGTACCAGGTGAGCGCTCGCGGCGGGCTCCATCGCGATTCCGCGGTCCCGGTCGTCCCGGTGAGGCCCGTTTCGCCCGTCGCACCTTCGGTCGGTCCAGTGACGCCCGTCGGCCCCGATTCTCCGCTCGATCCTGTCGAGCCGGTTTCCCCGCTGGACCCCGTTTCGCCGCTGGCTCCCGTCGAACCAGTGGCCCCGGTTCCACCAGTCGCGCCGGTGTTGCCGCTGGACCCCGTTTCGCCGGTCGTGCCCACTTCACCGGTGGGGCCGGTGGCGCCTTCTTCGGTACCGACCGGCACTTCGATCGGACCCGTCGAGCCGGTGAGGCCCGTTTCGCCGGTCGTGCCCACTTCAACAATGGGGCCGGTGGCGCCTTCTTCGCCTCCTTCGCGCACTTCGATCGGACCGGTCGAGCCGGTGAGGCCCGTTTCGCCAGTCGGTCCAGTTTCGCCGGTGACCCCGCCGGGTCCGGTGGTGCCGCTCGAGCCGGTTTCACCGGTCGTCCCGGGTTCTTCGGTCGGTCCGGTCGTACCGGTTTCCCCAGTTGATCCCGTTCCTCCCGTTTCTCCCGTTTCTCCGGTCACGCCGATGGGGCCGGTTTCGCCCGTCACGCCGATGGGACCGGTTTCGCCTGTTACGCCGATGGGGCCGGTTTCGCCTGTTTCGCCCGTCAGGCCCGTTTCTCCCGTTTCGCCCGTTTCGCCTGTTTCGCCCGTGAGACCCGTTTCGCCCGTCAGGCCCGTTTCACCGGACCCGCCGGTGGCTCCTGTCGTGCCGGTTTCGCCGGTGGTTCCCGTTTCCCCGGTCGGGCCGGTTGGCCCGACGGGTGACGTGGGTCCGGTCGTGCCTTCGGGTGGGTGACGGTGTCGATGGCGTCGGTGGTGGTGATGGCGTGCTCGCGTGTCGTGGGATCGCGCTCGGTGGAAGTCCGCGGTTGCGCCGGCGGCGCAGAGCAGCGAGACCGCGCAGGACGCTAGAAGCAGGCCGATAAGACGACGCATGTGGTCGTACCTCCTGTGTTGCTCATGGTCAGCTGGGCATCGCGCTGGCACGGCCGTCCGTTTCGGCCGCGGTCGATGCCTCGAAGTCTTCGCGGGGCGGATGGGCGTGCTGTCGAGGCCACCCGTCCTGTCAGGGCCCCCCTACCCGACCGGCGGCTGTTGAAACGGCGCTTTACGCAGATTCCGGCGCGTGCGGCGGAGCGATAGCCTGTCGCGACGATGAGCGGCCTTTTCGATGTGAGCGGCAAGACGGCGCTCGTGACCGGCGGCTCGCGGGGGATCGGGCTGATGATCGCGCGCGGGCTCCTGGAGGCGGGCGCGCGGGTGATCGTGTCCTCGCGCAAGGCCGACGACGTGCAGGCGGCCGCCAACGAGCTCGGTCAGCTCGGTGACTGTGTCGCGATCCCCGCGGACGTGTCCTCGCCCGAGGGCGCGCAGACGCTTGCCGGCGCTGTGCAGGAGCGCTTCCCGACGCTGGACATCCTCGTCAACAACGCGGGCGCCGGGTGGGGCGCGTCGCTGGAGGAGTTTCCGGCGATCGGCTGGGACAAGGTCGTGCACACGAACGTCGAGGGCGTCTTTCACCTAACGGTCGCGCTGCTGCCGGCGCTGCGCGCCGCGGCTGACGCCGAGGACCCGGCGCGCGTGATCAACATCGGATCGATCGACGGGCTGCGCGCGCCGCAGCTGGAGAACTACAGCTACAGCGCGAGCAAGGCGGCGGTGCACATGCTCACGCGCCACCTCGCCAAGCGTCTGGCGGGCGAGAACATCACGGTCAACGCGATCGCGCCGGGGCCGTTTGAGAGCAAGATGACCGCGTTCATGTTGCAGGAGCCGGAGAGTCGCGAGCTGGTCGAGCAGATGGTGCCGCTCGCGCGCATCGGGCGCCCCGAAGACGTCGCCGGCCTCGCGATCTTCCTCGCGTCGCGTGCGGGCTCCTATCTGACCGCCACCGTCATCCCGCTCGACGGCGGGATCACCGGCTGTAACTAGCTGCGCGGAGCCCGCCGCCCGGGCGACTGGCTCATTGGCCGAGGATCTCGTCCAGCGCGCGACCGCTGATCACCGACGCGGGCTTCTCGGCGACGACGTCTGAGCCCGGTCGCGCGAGCTCGTCGCGTCGCTTGATCAGCAGCCACTGCGGCTTCTCGCCCGGGCGCGTGCGCTGCAGCGCGAAGCCGCCGAGGAGCTTGCTGCCGTGCAGCACGAACACGGCGTGACCGCGCTCCAGCGCCTGCGGCCAGGCGACGCGGCCGCCCTGCTCATAGCTGCCGCGGTCCCACACGATCACGCCGCCGTGGGCGGTCGGGCCTTCGAAGTCGTTGTGCGCGAGCTCGTGGTCCTCGACCTCGACAGCGAGGCGCTTGACGGCCGGGTCCATCGACGGGCCCTTGGGCACCGCCCAGGAGCGCATCGCGCCGCCGACCTGCAGGCGCAGGTCGAAGTGGCGCGCCGTGGCGGCATGCTCCTGCACGACGAACACGCCGGCGCTCACGCCGCGGATCGCGAACTGCTCGTGTCCCTCCGCGCGCACCTCCTCGACGCGCACGCCTGCGACGCTGGCGCCGCGCGGGCCCGTGCGCAGGAACGCGAGCAGCTGCTCGACGGCGTCGACAGGGCCCTCGGCGTGCACGGCCAGCGTGCCGTCGTCGGCGTTTCGCACCCAGCCGAGCACGCCGAGCTCGCGCGCGCGGCGCCGGGTGGCGTCGCGAAAGCCGACGCCCTGCACGGAGCCCCTGGCGAACGCGCGCACCGCCCGGGGCGCGGCGCCAGCGCGAGCGCCAGCGGTGGGCGGTTTTGCGGAGGATGCCCGTGGGTAGCTGTCGGCGTCCGGCGTCACGGCATGCCAAAGATCGCACACGCGCTCGCGCGCCTGGCCCCAGCGCGGCGGGCCGCGATCGCCGCCTCAGTCCTGCCTCGGTTGTCAATGTGCCAAAACGTCCAACAGCGCTCGTGCGATTTGTACTTAGACCTCACGCGGGCGAGCGAAACTCGCGCGCGTGTGGATGGTTGATAGGTCAGGAAACAGAGCCTATGCACCCAGAAAGGCACGCTCATGGCAGCTACCAGCCCGACAGACCTCCTTTATCCAGGCGTTATACAGATCGGCCAGTCATGCAGGAAGAGGTGTCGGTGATGGAACCGGAATCGAACAACGACTGGCCCCTGGACTCTGTCGCTGCGGCAGCGCTCGTCGTGCGCGCGGTCGAGGACATAGACGGCGGCAGCGAAGAGAAGCGCGACATGCTGCTCTCTGACCTTCTGTGCGCCGCCTGGGGCAGCATCTACGCACAGAACCAGTAGGCGACGCGGTCGCCCGGCCGGGGATATGCGGCCGGGCCGTCCGCGGCGCCGATGAGCGGGCCCGCAGGCCCCGGGCCCGCTCGCGCGCCGGGATCGGCCGGGCGGCCGGCCATCCCGGCGCGCGCCTGACGAGCGGCGCTCGGGGCGCGCGACGCGCGGCGCTAGGGTGTGCGCATGCAGCAGCGCATGCTCGGCCCGACGGAGTCAGCGTCACGCCGCTGTGCCTGGGCGCGATGATGTTCGGCGAGTGGGGCGAGCCCGACCACGACGCCTCGATTCGCATCATCCACACGGCGCTCGACGCCGGGATCAACTTCATCGACACCGCCGACGTCTACTCGCGCGGGGGCTCGGAGGAGATCGTCGGCAAGGCCCTTGCGGGCGGGCGGCGGGACAACGTCGTGCTCGCGACCAAGCTGCACGGCACGATGGGCGACGACCCCAACCAAGCGGGCAACTCGCGGCGCTGGATCATGCGCGAGGTGGACGCGTCGCTGAAACGACTGCAGACAGACTGGATCGACCTCTACCAGGTGCACCGCTGGGATCCCTGGACAAACCATGATGAGACGCTCGGCGCCCTTTCGGATCTCGTCACCCAGGGCAAGGTGCGCTACATCGGCAGCTCCACCTACCCCGCCGCCCAGATCGTGTGCGCCCAGTGGGTGTCGCGCGAGCGCGGCCTGCAGCGCTTCGTGTGCGAGCAGCCGCCCTACTCGATCCTCGCACGAGCGATCGAGGCGGACGTGCTTCCGACCTGTCAGCACTTCGGCATGGCGACGATCGTGTGGAGCCCACTCGCCGGCGGCTGGCTGTCCGGGCGCTGGCGCAAGGGCGCGGAGGACCTGACGTCGCGGCGCTCGGTGCTGATCCCCCAGCGCTATGACCTCTCGATCCCCGCCAACCAGCGCAAGCTCGAGGCGGCCGACGCCCTGGCAAAGCTCGCCGACGAGGCCGGCATGTCGCTCATCCACATGTCGCTTGCCTTCGCGATCCGCCACCCCGGCGTGACCGCCGCGATCATCGGGCCGCGGACGCTCGAGCAGCTGGAATCTCAGCTCGGCGCAGCCGAGGTGCAGCTCGACGATGCGCTGCTTGACCGCATCGACGAGATCGTCGCGCCCGGCACGACGATCAACCCGACAGACGCCGGCTGGACCAACCCGGCGCTCGCGCCGGCCGCGCGCCGGCGCCAGCTGTAGCTCTCGCAGCTGTGACCAGCCGTGTGCCGCTCGCACGAGGCGAGCGGCGCCGCCACGCCGAGGCGCTCACAGCGCCGGGCGGCCGAGTAAATCATCAATCGCCGCTGAGCTGCAGGCGGCATAGCTCGTCGCGGCGCCGGGGCGATGAGGCTCGCGTGAGCGCGCGAGTGGCGCCGGTGGCGGAGGTAGCATGCGCGCGATGACGACCAGGGGGATGGGCGGCGCCTCAGGCGCAGCGATCGTGGTCGGGCTGACAGCAGGGGTCGTCGCGCTGTCGAGCGGTGGCTCGCGGGCAGCACCGCACATCCGAGCAGCTGTCACAACAAGGTTCCGCCGCTGAGGGTCATGGGATGATGGCCACAGTGCAGGTCGTACGCAATCCGACGCCGACCCAGCGCCGCTCGTCGGCGGTGCTCGATGGCGGGCTCGCGATCGGATCGGGGGGTACGAGTCGCCCGCCGGCGCACCGCCGGCGTCCTCGCTGCTGTTCTTCTGCCATGAGCTCGGCATCGGGGGAACGCACAGCCTGCGAGACGCTCCCCTCGCGCAGCGACGCGCGCTGCTTTGAGCGCGCTCGCCCTTCAGCGGCTGCGCGCGCGCCTGACCGAGCTGTCGGATCTCTCCGCGCTGCAGATGCTCGCCGAGTGGGACCGTCAGGTGACGATGCCCATCGAGGGCGCGTCGGCCAGGGCGCAGCTGCTCGGCACGCTTGCCCGGCTTACGCACGAGCGCTCCACCGGGCAGGAGATAGACGGCTGGCTGAGCGAGATCGAGCTCGAGCAGCTCGACGGCGTGGACGCCGACATCGTGCGCCTGGCGCGCCGCGACTTCCAGCGAGCGAGCCGCGTTCCGACCGAGCTCGCGGTCGAGATCGCGCGCGCGAGCGCCGAGGGTCAGGAGAGCTGGCGCGTCGCGCGCGCCGCGGACGACTTCGCCGCGTTTGCTCCGGCGCTCGAGCAGAACGTCAGGCTTGCCCGCGAGTACGGCGCGTGTCTGGCCGAGGAGGGCGGCGGTCCCTACGACGCGCTGCTGCAGGACTACGACTACGGCCTGCGCGCGGCCGACCTGCGCGAGCTGTTCACCGAGCTCGCCGCGGCGCTGCCGGCGCTCGTGGCTGACGCCCGCGCGCAGTCCCCGCGCGAGCCGCTGACGGTGCCGGTGAGCGCTCAGCAGGCGGCGGTCGCCGGCACGCTCGCGCGCATCGGCGTCGACCCCGCGAGCTGGCGCGTGGACGTCTCAGACCACCCCTTCACAGCGTGGCTGGGCTCGCACGACACGCGTCTGACCACGCGCTACAGCGAGGCCGAGGTGGAGTCGCTGCTGAGCTCGCTGCACGAGTACGGCCACGCGCTCTATGAGCGCCAGGTCGACCCGGCGCTGGCGGGCACGAACCTGGGCGCGGGCACCTCGATGTCGATGCACGAGTCCCAGAGCAAGCTGTGGGAGAACCACGTCGCGCGCAGTCCCGCGTTCGCCGAGGTGCTGTCGGCCGAGCTCGCCGGCGGCGGCTTTGAGGTCGCGCCAGCCGATCTGCACGACAGGCTCGTGCGCGTGGAACCGTCGCTGATCCGCGTATCGGCCGATCCGCTCACCTACCCACTGCACATCGTGCTGCGCTTTGAGCTGGAGCTCGCGCTGATCGAAGGCGACCTGGAGGTCTTAGAGCTTCCCGGGGCCTGGCAGGAGGGCATGCGCCGGCTGCTCGGTGTCGAGGTGCCCTCGGACGCCGTCGGCTGCCTGCAGGACATCCACTGGGGCGCCGGCAGCTTCGGCTATTTCCCAAGCTATGCGCTCGGCTGCCTGATCGCCGCACAGCTGTGGGAGGCGATCGAGTCAGACCTCGGCCCACGCGAGGAGGACCTGCGCCGTGGCGAGGTCGCGCCGATCCGCGGCTGGCTGGCCGAGCACGTCCATCGCCACGGACGGCGCCTGGACACGATCCCGCTCGTCAAGCAGGCGACGGGCCGCGGCCTGGATGTCGAGCCGTTCCTGCGCTATGCCGCGCCGCTGGCCGGCGCGCGGCCCAGTTAGCCGCCGCTGTGCTCGCGCGGCGTGGGGGCTTTGGCTAGTCGGCCTCCGCGGGCAGGCCGCCCGGCGGCCCGCCGCCGGCGAAGCGGTCCGAGCGCTGCCAGTAGACGAGCCATCCCGCGAAGCCCGCCGCGAGCGTTCCGACGAGCACCCAGCCGAGCGCCGTGGTGCCGAGGCCGGCGTACTTCAGACCGGAGGCGAAGATCACGAACGTGATGACCGGTCGGATGTAGCGGTCCGGCGCGCTCGAGGAGAACATCGAGCCGACGAGCACGGCCGGCACGCTGCCGATGATCAGCGAGAGCGTGACGCCGAATTCGACGTGGCCGAAGGCCAGCGCGCCGAGCGCGGCCGCGGCGGTCAGCGGCACGGCCTGCGTGAGGTCGGTGCCGACCAGCTGCTTTGCGCCGATCATCGGATACAGGAAGAGCAGCAGGATGATCATGAGCGATCCAGAGCCCACCGACGTCATGCCGACGACGAGCCCGCCGATCATGCCGATGAGCACGGTGAGCACCGGGCGCGGCACGAGCTCGTGGATCTCGGCGGTGCGCTTCTCGGAGCTGCGCTGGTCGAGGAAGAAGCGCAGCACCATCGCCGCGGCGCCGATGAGCAGCGCCGCGCCGAGGACCTTCTCGATGTGATCCTGCGCGGACTTCGTGTGGCCGATCTCGTGCAGGATGTAGGCGCCCAGGAAGGCCATCGGGACCGAGCCGAGCACCATCCAGCCGACGAGCGAGCGGTTGACCGTGCCTTTGCGCAGGTGCACGCCCGCGCCGACCGGCCGCATCACGACAGCGGCGACGAGATCGCTGGAGATGGCCGCCGAGGGCTTTACGCCGAACAGCAGGATCAGCATCGGCGTCATCAGCGCGCCTCCGCCTGCGCCGGTCATGCCGACGAGAAAGCCGACGACGGCGCTGCCGAGAACGATGTAGGGATCGATGTGCATTGCGCTGTCTGTCGCGGGCGCCGAGGGCATGCCGGCAAGCGACGACGACGAGCACTGCAACCGGCGTCCCCCCGCACCCTGCTCAAAACATAGCCCATGTGAAAGGTGCGGTTCAAAGTCGCGATCCTCGGGCGGGCGCCTATGCTGCGAGGCGCGGGGCTCGCGGGGC
The DNA here is from genome assembly GCA_963749385.1 of uncultured Solirubrobacterales bacterium. Classification (GTDB taxonomy): domain Bacteria; phylum Actinomycetota; class Thermoleophilia; order Solirubrobacterales; family Solirubrobacteraceae; genus Palsa-744. The sequence continues at coordinate 718,821 of CAVVMI010000007.1, read as the reverse complement.
TGCGATCCTCGCAGCGAGGCGGCCGGCGGCATACCGGTTCGCGGGGCATGCGACAGCGCGGCGAGCCGGCCGCCGGATCGGAGGCAATATGACTGAGCAGCTCGACGGCACCGTGGCGCTCGTCACGGGCGCAAGCAGCGGGATAGGCGAGGCGAGCGCGCGCTCGCTGGCGGCGCGCGGCGCGGCCGTTGCGGTCGTGGCGCGGCGCAAGAGCCGTCTGGACGCGCTCGTGGCCGACATCGAGCGCGAGGGCGGGCGCGCGCTGGCGATCGAGGCCGACGTGACCGACCGCGAGCAGGCGACCGGAGCCGTGGAGCGCACCGCGAGCGAGCTCGGGCGCCTGGACACCGTCGTCAACAACGCCGGCGTGATGCTGCTCGGCCCGCTGCTCGACGCGCCGATCGAGGAATGGGAGCGCATGGTCGCGCTGAACGTCCAGGGCCTGCTCTACATCGCGCACGCGGCCTTCGCGCATCTGCTGTGCGCCGCCGAGCAGGAGCCCAGGCGGGTGTCGGACCTCGTGAACATCAGCTCGGTCGCGGGACGCGTCGCGCGCCTGGGCTCGGGCGTCTACAACCTCACCAAGCACGGCGTCGGGGCCTTCAGCGAGTCCGCGCGCCAGGAGTTCACCGGGCGTCACCTGCGTGTGTCGCTTGTCGAGCCGGGCGCCGTCGAGACGGAGCTCGGCGATCACGTTCGCTCCGAGGTGCGCGAGCAGATGATCAAGCGCCTGGCGAACGTCGAGCGCCTGCAATCCCAGGACATCGCCGACGCGATCAGCTACATCGTCACGCGCCCGCGCCACGTGGCGATCAACGAGCTGCTGATCCGTCCCACCGAGCAGACGATGTAGCCGATGTCATCGACCGTCTACCACATCGAGATGCGCCAGTTTCCGCACAACAGCTGTCACTTCAACATGTCAGAGCCCGAACTGCGCGCGATCGCCGAGCCGTGGAGCAGGCAGGAATGGGTCGAGCTCGGCGAACACAAATGGAATCCGCACGAGGCCAAGCTGACGATCCTCCAGGGTCCGGAGATCCCGATCGGGCAGCTGTCGATGGGTCGCGGCTGGCCGAGGGCCGAGCGCGAGGGCGAGGATGTGACCGAGCGGATGCTCGCGCAATGCAGGTCAGGTGGCCAGCAGCAGGCGGCCGCGACGACGGGGGAGCCGCCGGCGGCGCCCGCGGACGTCGCCGGCGCCGACGGGGCGGGGGCCGGGGAGCTCTCGGCGCTGCTCGGCGAGCAGCCGCAGGCACTGCTCGAGGCCTGGCGTCACGCCGCCGCGCTGTATCGCAACCGCACTCCCAGCCAGACGCTCGCGCTGGCCGAAGAGGCGATCGGCTCCTCGGGGAAGAGCTAGCAGGCTCCGCCGGCGCGTTCCCCGCCGGGCGCGGTCGGTCAGCGGCGTGCATTTTCGCGCGGCTGGTGCGCGAGCGGGGGAGCTCCGACGAGCGCTGCGTGCAGGTACAGTAGACGCCGCCTGACGGCGATGGAGAACTGCGATCCAGGGGAGGTCAGTGGCGATGGCGAAGGTGCTCTGCGTGCTCTATGACGATCCGGTGGACGGGTATCCGCCGGTCTATGCGCGTGACGACGTGCCGGTGATCGAGGGCTACCACGACGGGCAGAGCGCGCCGACGCCCGAACGGATCGACTTCAAGCCGGGTGAGCTGCTGGGCTGTGTGTCGGGCGAGCTCGGACTGCGCGCGTTCCTCGAGGAAAACGGACACGAGCTCGTCGTCACCTCCGACAAGGACGGGCCGGACTCGGTCTTCGAGCAGGAGCTGCCCGATGCCGAAGTGGTCATCTCCCAGCCCTTCTGGCCGGCCTATCTGACCGCCGAGCGGATCGCCAAGGCGCCGGGCCTCAAGCTCGCCCTGACCGCGGGCATCGGCTCTGATCACGTCGACCTGCAGGCCGCGATCGAGCACGGCATGACCGTCGCCGAGGTGACCTACTCGAACAGCATCAGCGTCTCTGAGCACGTGGTGATGATGATCCTTGGCCTCGTGCGCAACTACATCCCGTCATACCAGTGGGTGATCGACGGTGGTTGGAACATCGCCGACTGCGCGGCGCGCTCCTATGACCTGGAGGGAATGCAGGTCGGCACGGTCGCCGCGGGGCGCATCGGCTCGGCGGTGCTGCGCCGCCTGAAGCCCTTCGAGGTCGGCCTGCACTACACCGACCGCCATCGGCTGCCCGCGGAGGTCGAGCGGGAGCTTGGCGTGACCTTTCACCCCGACGCGGAGTCGCTGGTCGAAGTCTGCGATGTGGTCACGATCAACGCGCCGCTTCATCCCGAAACCGAGAACCTCTTCGACGAACAGCTGCTGTCGAAGATGAAGCGCGGGGCCTACCTGATCAATACGGCGCGCGGGAAGATCTGCGACCGCGACGCCGTGGCGCGAGCGTGCCAGAGCGGCCAGCTGGCCGGATATGCGGGCGACGTGTGGTTTCCCCAGCCCCCGCCGCGCGATCATCCATGGCGCTCGATGCCCCATCACGGGATGACGCCCCACACGTCGGGCACGTCGCTGTCGGCGCAGGCCCGCTACGCCGCGGGCACGCGCGAGATCCTCGAGTCCTGGTTCGACGGGCGCCCGATCCGCGACGAGTACCTGATCGTCGACGGCGGCAGCCTCGCCGGAGCCGGCGCGCACTCCTACAGCGCCGGCGACGCGACGGGCGGCTCTGATGAGGCGGCTCGCTTCGGGGCCGGCTGAGCGCTGGCTGGTGTCGTGATCGTCCAGCCAGCGGGGCTTCAGGGGGCCAGGCGCGTGAGCTGCCAGCGCCCGCCGGCCCGCTCGAAGAGCAGGCGCTCGTGAATGCGATCGGGCGCCTGCGTCCAGAACTCGATCGCGTGCGGGCGTACGCGGATCGCGCCCCAGTCGGGCGGGCACCGCGGGGGAGCCTCCAGCGCTCCCATCAGGTGGGCATGGCGAGCGCGCAGCGGCTCCAGATCGTCGATGCGTTGCCCCTGGCGAGAGACGAGCGTCTGAACCTGATGTGAGCGATCGCGCTCTGAGAAGAGCGCTTCTGAAAGCTGGCGCCCCGCGAGCTCCGCTCGCCCGCCCACGTGCACCTGGCGCCCGAGCGTCGGCCAGTGAAACAGCAGCGCGACGTTCGGATTGGCGTCTATCTCACGCGCCTTGCGCGTCCACAGTGCCGAGCTGAAAAGCAGCGCGTCGTTCTCCAGACGCTTCAGCGAGACGGTTCGGGCCGAGGGACGTGCATCCTGGCCGACTGTGATGAATGCGACTGAGTCGGGCGCCGGCGCGCTCTTCGCCCGTGCGTCGGCGAGCCAGTCGCCCAGCATCTGGAGCGGGTCGGTGTCAGGCGTCGGGATCCCTGCGGCCCTCCTGCTCTCGTTCAAGGCCCGGCGGCGGGATGTCGCGCGGGGAAACCGCAAGGATAGGCGCGACGCGCCAGTGCGGCTGTGAACTCGCCGCGCAGCGACCGCGGCAGGTCACCCGGAGCCGCGATCAGACCGGTTGCCCAAGGCGCACGGTCTGATCGCGGCGAGCCGCGCGGATCGTCACTTCTTGGCGCTGTGCTTCTTGCTGCTGCCCTTGCCTTTTCCTTTGCCTTTGCCCTTGCCTCTTCCTTTGTGCTTGGACTTGCCGTGGACGGGCGTGCTGGGGTTCAGCCGCGTCGAGCCCGAGAACTGGTCGGGCGGGCAGCTCTTCGGGCGCCCCAGGTCAAACGGCCCGGAGATCGCCTGGGTCACGACGCCTTTTTCCAGATAGGCGTAGGTGACGGTCAGCAGCGCGTCGACGCGTGGCTCGGCGCACACCTTGCTACCGATCGCGAAGTCTCCGGTGATGTGCTCATAGCCGGTTTTCGTGGAACCGACGCAGTTGACCGCATAGCCCGGTATTTCACCCGAGCAGGAGAACGAGTCGTTCAGCGGGCCGCCCGACGCATTGACGATGACGGGAGGGCTCGAGATGCCCGATAGCGGGATCTGGGTCTGGACCTGGTAGCCGGTGATCGGTCCGTCGCACCAGAACACGTACTGGACCTGCTGTTCTTCGCTGCCCGGTTCCGCCGGCCCTGCACCGGTCTGACCGATGCACGAGTAGTTGTTCGGGTTCGATTCTTCAGCGTGGCTCACCGCCGGAACCGCGAGCAGCAGGGCAAGCAGGCCCACGATCGCGGCGAGCGACAAGGTCGCGTGAGGGTGGGCTGTTTCGAGTTGCGTGCAACGGGAGTCTCCAGTCTTCGTTCGATGGGGTGTCTGTTATCCGTGCAGGAGCCCTTCGAGGCTCCGTCTCGGGGCTGATGGGTCGAACGCGGCCGCCGAACTGGCGCCCGCGGCAGCAAAGGGCGAGATCACGAGCACGCCCGCAGGCGGCTGCGATGAGAGCGTCGCGCTCACGGCGCCGGCCGGGAGGCCGGTGGCCGTCGCCGACTGGATCGAGCTGAACGTCACGACGATCAGCCCGTGCGCGCGGTAGGCCGCCGTTGCGGTGATCGTCGCGGTCGTCTGCTTGAGGAATTCGTCGGCCGCCGCTGAGCGCTCCGGGTGTGCCGGGAGCGCACGACGCTCCGGCCGCCCCTTCGGGACACGGCGGCTGGACGATCGTCTCGAGCGTCTGCGGCGGTTCTCCGGAGAGCAGCGCGGCCTCGCTGGCAAGCGCGCCGGCGTCGAGCGTCGACCAGCTGCTGAGCAGCGTCCCCGAGGGTATCGCCTGGCCGGTGATGTAGGGAGCAGCCGAGGCCTGGGCCTCGGCTGCAGTGAAGCCTTCACCCGAGAGCTCGATCAGCCACACGCTCGTCGCCGCGGGCAGGGCCTTCTGGCGATCCGCCCTTCCTCCTGGCGCTCGGCGCCGGCGACGGTGTGCTGGACGGCGCCGATGAGCTTGGTGACGAGGAGCCTTGCGCGGGCGCGCTGGCCCGGGTGGCGGGCGTCGAGCTGGCGGTCGGGGTCGCGCTGGCTTTGACGGCGGGGGGCGCGGTGGGCGTCTGCGCCGGCGGGCTGCGCTCGCCGCGCGTCCGGCGGCCGCGAGCGCGCTCAGCGTGCGCAGCAGCAGGGGAAGGTCCGCGGTGCCCGCGAGCGAGCTGCTCGGTGACGGGCCGACGGCCGCGCCGACGGCCATGCCGACCGCGAGCATCGCGGCGGCGAGGATCGCCGTGACGCGCGGCGGCGGCATGCGCCGGATCTCGACCGGCGCCTGCGCGCGGTCGCGAGGCTCGGCCGGCGATGCGGTCGCGGGTGCGCCTGCCCGCGGCACGGTCGGGCCGCTCGGCGGAGTCGGGGTGGGGGGCTTGTCGCTCATTTCCTGGGGCACGACCGGACGGCTCGTGGGCTCGAGGTCGCGAGCCTTTCCACACAAAATACACAAAACACCTAATGTCGATCAAATCTATGGAGATATGCTATGTTGCTCGCTTCTCGTTGTCAACCTTTTGTCAATTCCAAGAACGGAGCCCTCCTTCCATGAATCGAATTCGCCGTCTCTCCGTCGCCCTCACGGTGGCTGGCGTGCTCGGGGTTGCGGCGCCTGCGGCCGCCAGCGCGGCGAGCGTGATCACGATCAGCGGAGCGACCGCGTCCTACCCGCTCGTCTCCCTGCTCGCGCAGAAGTACGTCAAGCTCCACCCGCACAAAGTCAAGTTCAAGATCGCCCAGGGCGGGGCGCAGATCGGCATCAACGACGTGGCCGCCGGGCGCGTGAGCATCGGCGACGTCTCGCGCGATCCGCTGCCGGCCGACCCGGCCGGGCTGATCTTCTACCCGATCGCCAAGTACGGGATCTGCGTGATCACCAACAAAGCCAACACGCTCTCCAACCTGACGCAGGCGCAGCTGACGTCGATCTTCACGGGCAAAACGCGCAACTGGAGCCAGGTCCCGGGCGCGACCGCGAGCGGCACGATCGACCTGATCAGCCGCACCTCGGTGGCCGGCGTGCTGACGAGCTTCCAGACGCTGCTGCTCGAAGGCAAGAAAGTCTCGAGCATCGCCACCGAAGAGTCCTCCGAGGGGCTGCTCAAGCAGCAGGTCGAGAACGACCCGAACTCGATCGGCTTCGTCTCCAACTACCAGGTCGACCTAGGCGGCGTGAACTCCGTCGGCTTCAACGGCGTCGCCTGCAACAGCGCGAACGTCGTCTCCGGGCAGTACGCCGGCATCGCGCGGTTCTATGAGGTCACCAAGGGCAAAGCGACGGGCGCCGCGGCGGCGTTCATCCACTGGATCGAAAACTCCGCCGCCGGCGACGCAAGATCATCTCGACGCCAATGGGTCCCGATCCGAATGAGCGTCCAGGTGCTGGAACGCCTTCGCAGACCCATGGCCTGACCACCGCGCCGAGCGGACGCTCGGCGCGGTGTCGTTGTCGGTCGGCGTCGTCGTGGTCGCGATGGTCGTGTTCGTCGCGATCCGCGCCTGGCCGACGTTCGCGCACAACGGCCTCAGCTGGCTCGGCCCGGTGGTCACCTCGAAGCGCAGATCGCCAACATGCAGGCGACGAGCGTCAACCCGCCTGCCTCGGCCTTCACGCTGCGGGCCTGGCCGCTCGTCTACGGCACGCTGCTGACGACGGCGATCGCCGTGCTGCTGGCGGTTCCGCTCTCGGTGCTCTCCTCGATCTTCATCGTCGAGCTGGCGCCCGGCGCGGCTGCGAGCGGATCGCGATCCCGGTGATCCGGCTGCTGGCGTCGGTGCCGTCGGTCATCTACGGGCTGATCGGAATCCTCGTGCTCGTTCCGTTCGTCGGCAACCACCTGATCACCGCGCACGAGAAGGCCTCGGTGCAGAACGTCGTCGAGCTGACCGGCGCGGGCCTCGCTCGTGACGGTCGTGATCCTCACCGTGATGATCACGCCGATCATGATCGCGCTGATCTGCGAGGCGCTCGCGTCGGTGCCGATCTCCTGGCGGGAGGGCGCCGTCGCGCTCGGGCTGAACCCGCTGCGCGCGATCCTCGCCGTCACGCTGCGGGCGATCCGCCCGGCGATCGTCGCGGCCGCCGTGCTCGCGACCGCGCGCGCGCTCGGCGAGGCGATCATGATCCAGATGGTCTCCGGCGGGCGCTCGTTCGCGCCCAAGCCCGTCGACGGGGTGATCTTCCTGTTCGAGCCGCTGCGGACGCTCGCCTCCTCGATCGTCGACTACCACGAAGGCATCAGCGCGCCGGCGCTGCGCTCGACGCTCTACGCGTTCGCGCTGCTGCTGCTGTTCGCGGCCTTCGCGCTGTCGGTGATGGGCTACCTGGTCAAGCTGCCGCTGCGCAAGCTACCAGGTCCGCGGATGAGCGCGTTCGCGCCCGATGCGGCCGCTGCCGCGGGCTCCTCGCCGGGCTCGCTCCGCCGCAGGGCGGGCGCGGCCGGCGCTCCTCGCCGTGGAGCTGGCGGTGGGGCGACAGGCTCGTGCTGGCCGTGCGCGTGGATCGCGGGCATCGGGCTCTGCCTGATCGCCGCTGCGATCGTCGTCTACATGGGCTATCGCGGGATCGAGTACCTGCGCCCGGGCCTGCTCGTTCAGCCGCCCGCAGGTGAGCACGCAGCCAGGCGGGCTCGGGCGGCTTCCTCGACCCGCTGATCGGGACCGCCCTGCTCACCGTGATCGGGATCGCGCTCGCGCTCCCGCTCGCTGTCGGCTGCGCGCTGTGGATCGCCGAGTACGGCCGTCCGAGCTGGCTCGCGCGCGTGGTCGAGTCGAGCATCGAGATCGTCGCCGGCACCCCCGACATCGTGATCGCGCTGTTCGGGCTGGCGATCTTCCAGCTCGGCGCTGTTCGCGCCGCTGTCGTTCCGGCTCGCAGAGCGGCGGCGTGTACGGGCGCTCGTTCATCGCCGCCGGGGCGATGATGTCGCTGATCGCGCTGCCGCCGCTCTTCGCGGCGACGAGGGACGGGCTGCAGGCGATGCCGACGCACATGCGCGAGGCCGCGTTCGCGCTCGGCAAGACGCGGATCGCGACGATCCGCCGCGTGCTGCTGCCGAGCGTGCGCTCGAACATCGCGACCGGCGTGACGCTCGGCGTGAGCCGGATCATCGGCGACACGGCGATCGTGCTGCTGCTGCTCGGCGAAACGCTGCGCATCGACCCGCAGGGCTCGGTCCCCGGGCTGAACCTGCTGCGCGGCGACCGGCTCGACGCTGACCAGCTACGTCTACGGCAACTCGCCGGCCGGCGAAGGCGCGGCGCCGCAGAAGGCCTACGCGGCCGCGTTCGTGCTGCTCGCGTTCGTGCTCGCGCTGAACCTGATCGTCGGGCGGATCGGCCGCACGCAGCTCCGGCGCGTCGGGTCATGCGGGGCGGGCGGTCGTCTGAGACCGCGTCGCAGACGATTGCAAGAGCTCCACCCACAGATGCCGAAAAATGCGGTAATCTCACTAGTCTGATTGAGAAATGTCGATTCTGATTGAGAAGGTGCGCGAATGAGTGCTGAGGAGATGCTGGTGGACCCGTGGCTGCACGGATGAGCCCGCGACGATCAGCCGAGCGGCGGCGTCGTGCGGAGCTCTGCCGCGGGAGCCCGCTGGTCCCGCCGGTGCGCACGATCGTGCTCGATCGACCGCCGACCGCGGCGCGTCCGCTGCAGGAGCGCGAGGCCGTCCGGGCCGCCGCCTCCAGCGGGCCCGAGCGCCTGCGACTGGACGAGCTGAGCGTCAACTACGGCGCGAAGGCGGCCGTGAAGTCCGTCTCGCTGTCGATCCACCAGGGCGAGGTGCTCGCGCTGATCGGGCCCTCAGGCTGTGGCAAGACGACGCTGCTGCGCACGCTCAACCGGCTGACCGAGCTCACCCCGAGCGCGGCGCGCACCGGGCGGATCGTGCTCGACGGCGAGGACATCCACGAGCTGCCCGACACGACGCTGCGCGCGCGCGTCGCGATGGTCTTCCAGCAGCCCAACCCGTTCCCGATGTCGATCTTCGACAACGTCGCCTTTGCGCTGCGCGAGCAGTCGCGCAAGCGTCCGCGTCGGCGCGAGATCGAGCCGCAGGTGATCGACGCGCTGCAGCGCGCCGGGCTCTACGACGAGGTGCGCGACGACCTCGACCGTCCGGCGCTGCGGCTGTCCGGCGGCCAGCAGCAGCGCCTGTGCATCGCGCGCGCGATCGCGATGCGCCCCGAGGTGCTGCTGATGGACGAGCCCTGCAGCGCGCTCGACCCGATCTCGACGACGGTGATCGAGGAGCTGATCGGCGAGCTGCGCCGCGAGCTGGCGCTCGTCGTCGTCACGCACAACCTCGCGCAGGCCCATCGCGTGGCCGACAAGGTGGCGTTCATGTACCTCGGCGATCTCGTCGAGTACGGGAGCACCGAGGAGGTCTTCGAGCAGCCGCGCGCCGCGCGCACTCGCGAATATGTGCGCGGCGCGTTCGGATGAGCGCAAAGGACGTCAAGGGCGTGCGCGGCGACCTCACCCCGACGTCTGGCGCACAGCGATCAGGAGCACGCTGACGATGGCGGCCTGCGTCGCGCTGGGCGTGAGCGTCTCGGCATGCGAGAGCACCGAGCAGGAAAGCGCCAAGCTCAACAAGGAAGGCCAGCGGCTGATCGGCGGCCAGGGCGCTGTGAGGCTCGGCGCGGTCAACCGCAGCGTCAAGGTGTCAGACGTGACCCTGCTGAGCAGCGAAGAACGCTCAGCCGTGGCGGTCCGCCTGAGTCCGAGCGCCGCGCAGTCGGAAATCCCCGTGCTGCTGAGCATCACCGGCGCCGACGGCAGGTCGCTCTACAGCAACCAGGCCGGCGGCCTGGAAACGTCGCTGGCGCACACGAGCCTGCCGGCGGCCGGTCGGGCGCAGTGGTGGGTGGACGATCAGGTGCTCCTCCCGCACGGCACCTCGACGGGCTCGGTCAGGGTGCGCGTGCAGGTGGGCAGCTCCGCAAGCTCTCATCCGGCTTCCGCGCCGGGGGACCTGAGGGCGACCGGCGCGCAGCTCTCCCAGCAGGGCACCGTCAACACCGTCAGCGGGCAGCTCGCCGGCAGCTTTCCAAACGCCCACAGCAAGGTGGCGGTGTTCGCGGTCGCCGTGCACGCGGGCAAGGTCGTGGCGGCGGGTCGCGCGATCGTCAGCCCACCCTCGACCCGCGGCGAAAAGGCGCCCTTTCAGATCTTCCTCGTAGGCAATCCCTCCGGCGCGTCGCTGCAGCTGAGCGTCGCGCCTACGAACAGCTGACACCGTGGCCAGAATGAGTCTCGTGCCAGTGCCATCCGACGAGCAGGAGGCAACCTGCCCAAGCTGCTCCGCTCCGCTGGTTGGAGATCAGCGCTACTGCCTGGCCTGCGGCCATCCCGTGTCGCCGGTGCGCCTGGCCTTCCTCGATGTGCTGCAGAGCGAGTATCAGCCGTCCTCACAGGGTCTTGGCCCGGCTGGGCTGGGCGGTGTGCCGATCACGCAGGTCAGCCAGGCGACGGCGGCGCAGCCGTCGGACGTGCCCGCGTGGCTGCGACGCTACTCGGGTCTCTTCGGGCTGCTCGGCGTGCTGCTGCTGGCGGGGATCGCCGGCCTGCTTCTCGGTCACTGGGCCGGGCAGGGCAAGGCGGCGCCGAGCCGCGAGACCATCAAGCTCGAAGGCGTCGGCGCGCTCGCGGCCGCCGCTCCAGCGGCGACGACAGCCGCGTCCAGCGCGACGCCGGCGCCCGCCGCGAGCTCGAACACGAAGGCCGAAGCGCAGGAAGCCAAGCAGGCCGCCAAGGAAGCCAAGGTCACGAAAACGCCGCCGCCGAAACCCGTCAAGGTCAGCTCGACCGGGCTGAAAAAACTCAGCACGTCGACCGGCACCAAGCACGAGGAAGAAGTCAGCAAGCTCGGCGACCAGCCGATCGAAACCGGTGGCGGCTCCTCCAGCTCGACGCCCGCTCCCAAGGAATCGAGCGGCTCGCCGGGCGCCGGTTCGAAAGTGGAAACGATCGAATGAGTCCTCCGGCCAACGGGAGCGTGCCCACGGGCGACACCGCGGAGCCGCCCACCCAGACGACCGGAGTCGTGCTGCCCGTCGGCGGGCTGGCGGCGCCCAGCGGCTCGATGCCCGAGCTGCGCCGCCGGCGCCTGGAGCTGGCCGAACGGGTCGCCTCGCTGACGTGGGACCTGGGCGGCCTCACGTATGAGATGGCGGTGCGCGATCACTATCGCCTGGACGTGCTCGCTCGGCGTGCGGCCGAGCTGCAGCAGGCAGACGGCGAGCTCGCCGAGGTGCAGCGCCTGCTGGCGAGCGCCGAGGCCGGCGTCGAGGGTCAGTGTCGCTCCTGCGGCGCGGTGCACAGCCGCGGCGCCGCGTACTGCTGGCACTGCGGCGCGGCGCTGCGCGATGAGGCGCGCCCGGCGGCGCTCAGCGAGCCCGGCACGCCCGCCTAGCCTCGCGCTCTGCCGGCCGCGCCGGCGCTACAGCTCTTCGAGCTGCGTCCTGAAGGCCTCGGCTGGATACACGCTGGCGCCGGCGGCGTAGACGCGATCCGACAGCCAGTGATCGGATGTGACGACGCGCACGTTCGCGAGCTCGGTCTCGTCTCGAAGCAGACGCACGATCTCATCGTCACCGGAGTCCCGTCCGGGACGCGGCGCGTGCGCGACCTCGACCAGGCTCGATGAGATCGGCGGCGAGGGCGGCTGCTCGAACACGACGACCACGTCGTCGCCGCTCGCCGCCGAGAAGCTCTCGAGCATGATCACGAGCTTGACCATCGCGGCATGGCGATCCCTCCACCACGCGTCGGGACGGGTTCCGATCACGTTCATCCCGTCGACGAGCCAGCGCACGGCGGCAAGCCTACGTCCAAGCGCCGCGGCGCGCGTGCTGTGCCGAGGGCGCGCGCGTGCTGTGCCGAACCGTTCCAGGCGGCGTGTAGGCTCGCCGCCACCGAAATTCGAGATGAGCCCGGCGCGACACGAGCGCCCAGGGGGCCGACAAGGAGGATGGCTCGCCATGCACACAGAATCGAGGGGAGCGGGAGCCGCCGACGGTGCGCGTCTGGAGCGCGCGATCGTGCTCACGCTGCTGGGCGGCGATCCCGAGCGCGCTTGGGCGCGCGAGGAGCTGGCCGCGGAGCTCGGCGCGGTGGCGGGGGCGCTGGATCAGGCCCTTGCGCGACTCGCAGCCGAGGAGGTCGTCTGTTCGTCGCACGGAGCGATCACCGCCGCGCGCGCTGCGCGGCGCCTGGACGAGCTGGGGCTGATCGCGCTCTGAGCGCCCGCGTCGCGCGCGTCGCGGATGGTGGTGACGAATGAGACACGGCGCGCGGCGTGTTGGCGAGGCGTGAGACGGATCGCGCGCTGCGAGGGGCCGGGGAGATAGGGTCTGGCGATGGCCCGCCGCGCGCTGCTGCTCTCCTGGGAGTACCCGCCCGTGATCGAGGGCGGTCTCGCCCGCCACGTGCGAAAGCTCGCCGAGGCGCTCGTGCGCCAGGGCGTGACCGTCGAGGTGCTCACGCGGGGGCTCGGCGAGGAACCGGCGGCCGGACGTTCGCGCATCCAGGAGCTCGGCGGCGTGACCGTGCACCGGGTGCGCGAGCCGGGCTGGCCGCGAGACCTCGATCGCTTCGTGGGGTGGGTGGAGCAGATGAACCGCGACATGCTCGCGGCCGGTGAAGCGCTGGCCGCCGAACGCTCCTTCGACCTCATCCACGGGCACGACTGGCTCGTTGCCCACGCGGCGGCGGAGCTGGCCGAGCAGCTTGGATTGCCGTATCTGACGACGATCCACGCGACCGAGCACGGGCGCCATCGCGGATGGGTGCAGGATGCACCGCAGTCGCACATCCACGCGGTGGAGCGCTGGATGGCCCATCGCGCGGACTCGGTCATCGTGTGCTCCTACTACATGCGCGAGCACGTGGCCGACGTGTTCGAGATCGACGAGCGGCGAATCGCCGTGATCCCCAACGGGATCGATCCCAGCGAGCTGCGCCCCGTGGGAGACCTCCAGGCGCTGCGCCGCGAGTTCGCCGAGCCCCATCAGAAGCTGGTGCTGCTGGTCGGGCGGCTCGTCTATGAGAAGGGCTTTCAGCTGGCGCTGGACGCGCTTCCCGGAGTGATCGAGCGGGTCGGCGACGTGCGCTTCCTGGTGGCCGGCAGCGGCACTCACGAGGATGAGCTACGCGAGCAGGCCAGGCGGCTTGGCCTCGACGAGCACGGCGGCTTTCTGGGATGGATCGGCGATGACGTGCTGCACTCGCTCTACCGGATCGCGGACCTCTGCGTGGTGCCCTCGATCTATGAGCCCTTCGGCCTCGTCGCGCTGGAGGCGATGGCGTCGGGATGTCCGTGCATCGTCGCCGACACCGGCGGTCTGCGCGAGGTCGTCCCCTCGGGTGAGCGCGTCGGCCTGCGCTTCAACGGCGGCGACGCGATGCACCTCGGGGCGATGATCGAGCGTATGCTCGTGGACGACGTTCTGCGCGAGCGCCTGGTGACGGAAGCCTCCGAGCACGTTCTGCGCTTTGATTGGGACGACATCGCCGAGCGCACGCTTGGTATCTACACCGGGCTCGGTGGTCTGATCGAGCGACGCGAAGGAGTCACGGGAGGGTGACGCAGATGCTGCAGGGCCTCATGCAGGATGACTTTCCACTGACGTTGAATCACATTCGCCGCAGGCTGGCGACGGCGGGCCCGGAAAGCAGGTGACTACGCTCGTTGACTCGCCGACCGTGACACGAGCCACGTTCGGCGAGGTCTCAGACCGTGTCGATCGCCTCGGGCGGGTGCTGCGGCGACTGGGGATCGAGCAGGGCGATCGCGTGGGCACGTTTGCGTGGAACAACCAGCGCCATCTGGAGCTCTACTTCGCCGTGCCGTGTTTCGGCGCCGTGCTGCACACGCTGAACATCCGCCTGTTCGACGACCAGCTCAGCTACATCGTCAGGCACGCCGAGGACCGGGTGATCTTCGTCGACGACTCGCTGGTCGGGCTGCTGGAGAAGCTTGCGCCGCAGTTCGACAAGGTCGAGCACTTCATCGTGATGGGCGACGGCGACAGTGGCCGCTGCCCAACGTGCTGCGCTACGAGGAGCTGATGGAGGACGCGGGCCCGGGTGGCTTTGACTTCCCCGAGCTCGACGAGCGCCAGGCGGCATCGCTCTGCTACACGAGCGGCACGACCGGCAACCCCAAGGGCGTGCTCTACTCCCACCGCTCGATCAGCCTGCACTCGACCGTCACGCTGGCCGCGGACGGCACGGCGCTGTCGAAGTCCGACCGCGTGCTCGCTGTCGTGCCGATGTTCCACGTCAACGCGTGGGGCCTGCCCTACGGCTCGGTGCTGGCCGGCGCAGACCTGATCCTCCCCGACCGCTTCCTGCAGGCCGAGCCGCTGGCCGCGCTCATCGACAGCGAGCGCCCGACGCTGATGGGATGCGTGCCCACGATCTTCGCCGCGCTGCTGGTCTACGCAGACGAACATTCCGAGATCGACCTCTCCTCGCTGACGAACGCCGCGTGCGGTGGCTCGGCGGTGCCCAGGCAGCTGATGAAGGACTTCGAGGAGCGCCACGGCGTGCGCATCTTCCAGGCCTGGGGGATGACCGAGACCAGCCCCGTCGCGACCTACTCGCGACCGTATGAGGGTGAGCACGACGACGCCTACTGGGACGAGCGCGCGATGCAGGGGCGCCCGCTCCCATGGGTCGAGCTGCGGCTGACCGACGATGACGGGGAGGAGGTGGCGTGGGACGGGAGCTCGACCGGTGAGATCGAGGTGCGCGGCCCCTGGGTTGCGGCGCGCTACTTCGATGACGACTCCGACGGCGAGAAGTTTCGCGCCGGCTGGCTGCGCACGGGCGACATAGCCGCCGTCGACAAGCGCGGTGTCGTGCAGATCACCGATCGCTCGAAGGACGTGATCAAGTCAGGCGGCGAGTGGATCTCCTCGGTCGAGCTCGAGAACGAGGTGATGGCTCATCCGGAGGTGCTGGAGGCAGCGGTGATCGCCAAGCCCGACGAGCGCTGGGACGAGCGGCCGCTGTGCTGCGTGGTGCTGCGCGACGGCAGCGCAACGAGCGCCGAGGAGCTCGTGGACCACCTTCGCGGGCGCGTGGCGAAGTGGTGGCTGCCCGACGAGTTCGCCTTCGTGAAGGAGGTGCCGAAGACGAGCGTCGGCAAGTTCGACAAGAAGGCGCTGCGGGGCAAGCTTGGCGAAGGAACGCTCGAAGGTCGCGTGAAGGTCTCGTAAAAGCGCTCCGAGCGGTCGAAAAACCGCGATTTTGGGCACTTTTGACGTGGTTACGACCGATCTCGCTGCTAAACCTTCTGGCCAATAAGCAGGCTAAGGCCTGGATATAGCGAACAGAAGACGATCTGTATCAGGCAGGATCGTCTGGAAACGTGTAGGCGCGCTCGCCACGCGGGAGCGTCACCACACCATCAACTGGAGGTTGGCATGACTCGGAGGAAAGGATCTTCTCGCGCGGCGCGCAGGCGCTTGGTCCTGCCGCTTGCGCTGCTGGCGGCGGTGGCGCTTGTGTTCCCCACGGCGGCGCTCGCAGCATCAACCGGTGAAGCTGGCTACAGCACGACCGCACCGGCACCGAAATCGAGCACGACGCCGGCGGCCACGACGAAAACGCCGGCCAGCGGCACTTCGCCGGCAAAAGAAGAAAGCGCGCCGGCCAGTGCAGCGGCGCCGGCGAAAACCAGCTCGACGAAAACGCTCCCGTTCACGGGCTTTGACCTGCGTTGGGTCGTCGGCATCGGCGTGCTGCTCGTCGGCATGGGCTTCTCGATCGTCGCGGTGCAGCGCCGTCAGCGTCGCGAAGGCAGCTGAGCAGCGAAGCACCTCGTAGGGCAGTCAACGGCCGCTGGCGTTTCGCCGGCGGCCGTTTTTGCGTTCCGGGCCGCCATCTCGCGCGCATCGGCCGCGCGCCCGCTGATCGCGCTGTCCCCTGAGCTGGCGCTCGTTCGTCGTTGGGAAGACAATGGAGTTCCAGCGAAGGAGGTCGAGATGAAGTACGCGATGTTGGTCTACAGCAGGCCGGGGCTGTATGAGGGGTTGGACGAGGAGGAGCGCAGGACGGCGTCGGGTCAGTTCCTCGCGCTCGCCGAGGACCCGCGCTGCCTCGAGGAGGCCCAGCTGCAATCCGTCGAGACCGCGACGACGGTCCGCGTGCAGGACGGAAGGACCCTTGCCACCGACGGTCCGTTTGCGGACACGAAGGAGTTCTTCGGCGGCTACTACGTGTTCGAGGCTGGCGACCTCGACGAGGCGATCGAGATCGCCTCGCGGATACCGACGTCGCGGATCGGCGGCGCGGTGGAGGTGCGTCCCGTGGTGGAGCGCGAGCGCTGATCGAGCGGGTCTTTCGCGACGAGTGGGGACGGGTCCTCGCTCACCTGATCGGCTTTCTCGGCAGCTTCGACCTCGCCGAGGAGGCCGCCCAGGAAGCGTTCGTCGTGGCCAGCGAACGATGGCCGCGCGAAGGCATTCCCCCGAATCCGGGCGCCTGGCTTGTCACGACGGCGCGCAACCGCGCGATCGACCGGCTGCGCCGCGATCGCACGCTGGCGCGCAAGACGAGCCTGCTGCTAGATCTGCAGCCCGCGGAAGACGAGATGCAGGACGAGATGCAGGACACCGTCATCGGCGACGAACGACTCGAGCTCGTGTTCACGTGCTGCCATCCCTCGCTCGCGATCGAGGCGCAGGTTGCGCTGACGCTGCGCGCGCTCGGCGGTCTGAGCACCGAGGAGATCGCGCGCGCGTTCCTCGTCTCCGAGGAGACGATGAAGCGCAGGCTCTCGCGCGCCAAGGTGAAGATCGCAGAGGCCGGGATCCCGTTCGCGGTGCCGGCCGATCATCTTCTGCCGGACCGCCTGCAGGCGGTGCTCGCGGTCGTCTACCTGATCTACAACGAGGGCTACAGCGGCCGGCTGGACCTCGCGGCAGAGGGGATTCACCTGGCGGGAGTGCTCGCCGCGCTGATGCCCGACGAGCCCGAGGTGCATGGCGTGCTCGCGCTGATGACTCTGCACCACGCGCGCGGCGAGGCGCGGTTCGCAGACGGCGAGCTCGTGCTCATCGCCGATCAGGACCGCTCGCTGTGGGACGCGCGGCAGATCGCCCTGGGCCGCGAACGCCTGGATCGCGCGATCGCACTGCAGGGCCGTGGTCCCTACGTGCTACAGGCCGCGATCGCCTCGCTGCAGGTCGAGGAGCCGGTCGACTGGGAGCAGATCTCGATGCTCTACGCCCAGCTGGCACGGCTCACCCGCTCGCAGGTGGTCGAGCTCAACCGCGCGGTGGCGGTGGCCGAAACCGACGGGCCGCAGGAGGCGCTGGAGCTCGTCGATCGCCTGGATCTCGACGACTACCAGTACCTGCACTCCACGCGCGCAGAGCTGCTTCGTCGTCTGGGGCGCGTCGATGAGGCTCGGGCCGCCTACGTTCGCGCGCTGGAGCTCGCGAGCTCGGACTTCGAGCGGCGTTTCCTTCGCGGGCGCCTGGACGAGCTCTGAGCGCTCGGCGCACGCGCGGACCCGCCGGGCGGGCTCGCCGGCCGGAAGGAACCGGCCCGGCGCGGACCTGTCCCGGTGCGGACCTGTCCCGGCGAGGACCTGTCCCCCCGGGCGGTGGTCGTTCGTCGTAGTGGATGTAACCCGTGAAAGGAGCCATCCATGACTCACCCCGCCGGTGCTCGCTCTCGCTCAGATCAGGTTTGGACGCTCGTGCTCGCCGGGCTTGCGGCGTTCATGACGGCGCTCGACACGCTCGTCGTCACGACGGCATTGCCGGTGCTCCGCGTCAATCTCCATGCCAGCCTCTCGGGGCTGGAGTGGACGGTGAACGCCTACAGCCTGGCGTTCGCGTGCTTCCTGCTCACAGGCGCGGTGCTCGGTGACCGATTCGGGCGTCGTCGTGTGCTCGTCGTCGGGCTGCTGCTGTTCACCGCGGCGTCAGCCGGATCGGCGCTGTCCTCGAGCGTGGGAGAGCTGCTGTTTGCCCGGGCCGTGCAGGGCGTCGGAGCGGCGATCGTCACGCCGCTGACGCTCACGCTGATCAGCGAGGCGTTTCCGCTGGAGAAGCGCGGTGCGGCGATCGGACTGTGGGGTGGCATCGTCGGGCTGGCGATCGCGGCCGGCCCTGTCGTCGGCGGGGCCGTCGTCAGCGGCATCGACTGGCACTGGATCTTCTGGCTGAACGTCCCGCTGGGGCTGGCGCTCATGCCGCTCTCGGCGAGGCGCCTGAGTGAGAGCTATGGCCCCAGAGCCCAGCTGGACCTCGTCGGCCTCGCGCTGGCCGGCGCGGGCGCCTTCGGCCTCACGTGGGGCCTCGTGCGCGCGAACTCGGCCGGCTGGGCCGGCGCGGAGGTTGTGTGCTCGCTTGGTTTCGGGGCGCTGGTCGCCGCCGCGTTCATCGCCTGGGAGCGGCGCGCCGAGCATCCGATGGTCCCGCCGGCGTTGTTCGGAGTCCGGACGTTCGTGGCGGCCAACGGCGTGAGCTTCTTCATGTACGGGGGGCTGTTCGCGCTGTTGTTTCTCGTCAGCCAGCTGCTGCAGACGGGGCTTGGCTACTCGCCGCTGCAGGCCGGGCTGCGCCTGCTGCCGTGGACGCTGCCGCCGATGGTCGTAGCGCCGATCGCCGGTGCGCTCGCTGACCGCTACGGCAACCGGCCGTTCATGGTGCTGGGCCTGCTGCTGCAGGGCGCGGGCTCGGCTTGGATCGCAAGCATCGCCGCGCCGGGCGTGAGCTACGCGCAGCTCGGCGTGGCCTTTGCGATCGCTGGCATCGGCACGTCGTTCTGCTTTCCGACCGTGGCCAACGCGGTCATGGGCAGCGTGCCGCGACGTGAGGCGGGAGTGGCGTCGGGCGCCAACAGCGCCCTGCGCGTGCTGGGCGGGGTGGTGGGCGTTGCGCTCGTTGGCTCGGTCTTCGCCCGTCACGGCAGCTACGCGAGCCCCGAGGCGTTCATGCGCGGCTTTCGGCCAGCCGTAGGGGCGGCGGTGATCCTGTCCGGCGCGGGTCTCGTGGCGGCGCTGCTGACCGGCGGACGGGCGCGGGCGACCGAACGCCGGGCCGAGGTGGCCGCGGCGCCGGTTGCGCCGGTGGCCCAGCGGTAGGCCGTCACACGGTATTGACCAGCGCGCCTGCGATCTCGGCGATGATGCTCACACCGCAAAGCGTCATATGACCAATAGAAGGAGCGAGCATGGCTTTCGTCACCGTCGGGACCGAGAACGGAACAGACATCGAGCTCTACTACGAGGACCACGGATCCGGAGATCCGGTCGTGCTGATACATGGCTACCCGCTGAACGGTCACTCGTGGGAGCGCCAGGAGCGGGCGCTGCTTGACGCCGGCTACCGCACGATCGCCTATGACCGGCGCGGATTCGGGCAGTCCAGCCAGCCGACGACCGGCTATGACTACGACACGTTCGCGGCCGATCTGAAGGCGCTGCTCGACCATCTGGCCCTGGACCGTGACGTGGTCCTCGCCGGCTTCTCGATGGGCACCGGCGAGGTGACGCGCTATCTGGGCGCCTACGGATCCGCGGGCGTCAGCAAGGCCGTGCTGTTCGGCGCGATTCCGCCCTTCCTGCTGAAGACCGACGACAACCCCGAGGGTGTCGACAAAGCTGTCTTCGACGGGATCAAGGATGCCGTGCTCGCCGACCGCTACAAATGGTTCGACGACTTCTTCGCGAACTTCTACAACACCGATCAGCTGGCGCCGGAGCGGATCGGTGACGCCGCGCTGCGGGCGAGCTTCCAGGTCGCCGCGGACGCCTCCTGGTATGCGAGCTACGCCTGCGTGGACACGTGGCTGACGGACTTTCGCGGAGACGTCGCGAAGATCGACATCCCCGTGCTCGTCGTGCACGGCACAGCCGACAGGATCCTGCCCTTCGAGGCGACCGCGAAGCGTCTGGAGAGCATGATCGCGGGCGTCAGGGTCGTGCCGGTCGAGAATGGCCCGCACAACATCGGCTGGACGTTCCCAGAGGAGAGCAACTCTGCGCTGCTGGAGTTTCTCGCCTAGCTGGGGTCGCGCCAAGCACGAGAGTCGGCCCCGCCGCAGCGCTAGCGGATAGGGCCGGCGAAGGGCTCGTCCGCGAGCATTTCGCCGGGTCGCGGCGGCCGCGCCCTGGTGACGCGTTGAAGCACGCTGATGATCGGCCGCTGTGCCGGGGGGCGCCAGGCTGCCTCGGTCTCAGACGCCAGCATGTAGCTGGGGACCCCATCGCGTGCGAGCCCGCAGAGCGCCGGCTGCTCGAGCTCCTGGGCCGACCACTCGTAGAGGTGTCGCAGCCGGGGCAGGATGACGCCGTAGTCGAGCATTCGTCCCAGGTTGTTCTCCGCGTTGACGTAGCTGAGCACGTCCTCGATCACCGGGTAGCGGTCGGGGAGGATGCGAGACAGCGAGAGGAACGCGCCCGCCATGCCCAGGCGCGGGTCGCCGAGCGGCCTGGCCAGCGGCGCGAGCCGGCCCAGCGACAGGCGCGGAGCGGCGACGAGCGAGTGGGCGTAGAGCACGCGCAGCAGCGCGACGTTCATGAAGAAGCGCTCCGCGACGGTCTCGCGTGCGGCCAGGTCGCTCTCGGCCAGATAGGCGGCGACGATGCTCGCGTTGTGCGCGCGGTACCAGCTTCGCGCCGTCGGGCGGGCGGTGAACTGCAGCCACAGCTCGACGGTCGCCGACGAAGATGGGCCGGCGAACCCGTCATCGCGAGACACGGCCTCGCAGCCGTCGCGCAGGAGCCGCTCGTTTACCGCGCGCCACCAGTTGCTGCCCGGCACCGCGGCATCCGCCGGCGCGAGCAGACCGCGGCCGACCTGCCAGTGCATGAAGGAAAGGGCGGCTCGCCGGAAGGGCAGGTGGCGGTAGGAGCGGCCGGTCGGGCCGCCGTAGATGGCGGCGCACAGCGCGAGGCGGGCCTGCGGGTCGTCGCGAACCTCCGCCGCGAGGGTCTCAGCTCGCGCAGCGGCGGTCGCCGGCGCACGGCCTGTGCCCGTCGGGTCCGATGTCGAAGTGGTCAGTCCCAATGGCCGTCAGCTGCAGCCGGCTTTCGATGCGGATGAGAGGACTCGAACCTCCACCTGGTTGCCCAGACACGGACCTGAACCGTGCGCGTCTACCAATTCCGCCACATCCGCGAGCGAGCGCGCGTGCTGGTCGCGCAGGGGTGCGAGACGAGCAGCGAGCGATTGGCATTCTACGGGTCTCCCGAGCGCGCGGCAGGGATGGCGACGGATCGCTCTTTGGGGGGCGTCGGTCGATGGCGGGGGCGTATGCTCTCGCGCGTGGAGATGACCCCTGAGGAGGCGCGGTGGCTCGCGATGGACACGATCGCCAATGCGCACGGCTACAAACTGTCGAAGTTAGGGCGAGAAAGATGGCCGGGGTATTGGGCCGTCAAGATGCTCCCTGGAACGGCTGGGGATCTCTCGACGATCCCGGCCGATCATTGGACCGAGTTCGGATCGGTCGGCGGCGTTGAAGCGTTCATACACGGCCTCGATCACACCTTCACGCTGGAGGACGCGGGGGACTAGCGGGGGCGGAGGCGCGGCCGTCGGGGTGGCCGATCAGTGTCGATTTGCCCGGGCGCGAGGAGCTGCAGATATCGCGACGGGGGTTGGCGAGCCGGTGGCGCGGCGCGCGGGCTCGGGAGAGCGCGTCTGCCGGCCTGCGAAGGGGTGCTTTGCTAGCCTCGTGCCCGACGGCGCGCCGCTATCGTCCAGGGGACTAGGACGCCGCCCTCTCATGGCGGAAACCCGGGTTCGAATCCCGGTAGCGGTATCGAGGTTGCTACTGCGCGCTGGCCGGGTCGACAGCGACTCGCCAGCCGGTGCTGAGCTGCCTCTGCTCGGTCCATTGCAAGGCGCGGCGCACCCTGCGTGGCATGCCCGCATCCGGCGAAGAGGGGCCAAATCCGCCGAGACCTTGGGCATACTGGCTCGCGATGTCGAGCGCAAACGTCGACATCTTCGGTCGAGGTGTCGCGGCCGCCACCCACGGACGCGGAAACCACCGGAACGTACTCAAGACCCACTTGCCCGAAGGGATACGCCGATGACACCGCAAGATCCCACACCCGGCACCGTGACGGCCGGACCCGTCCCAACGACGACCCCGAACGCCGTAAAAACACGGCACCATCTCGCTAAGGCGGTTCGCCTCAGCCCGTCTGAAATCAGGCGCGCGATGGGCGAGGTCGAGGGCTTCAACGCCAAGCTCGCAGTCATCATCACTCACGCCGTCGGGTCGATGGCCATGGCATACATCTTCTGCCTGATCGCACTGACGAGCCTTCCCGCCATCCTCATCGAGGCTGGTGTTCTGACCAGCAGCGATGTGCCTAAATTTCTTACGAAGCCGGGGCTCATCCTGATCGTCGCGTGGATCGCGCAGACCTTCATCCAGCTCGTCCTCCTGTCGATCATCATGGTCGGCCAGGACGTGCAGTCGATCGCGTCCGACGCCCGCTCGGAAAACACGTTCAAGGACGCCCAGGCGATCCTCAACGCGCTGAACACGGAAACCGAGGGCGGGCTGAGGACGATCCTTGAAGCGATCCAAGCCCAGGCCAGGCCGGTGTAAGCCCCGCTCAGACGCTGGATGGCGGGGCAAAGTTGAGCAGCGTGCGGGCCTCGACCCGTGCCTCCCCCGCGCGAGGATCGCCATGGGCGCTCTGTACTCGGACCTCCGGCGGCACTCGAGGGACGCCGTAGGCGTCCAGCGATCCGCCGTGTACGTCGCGCTCTGAGGCAAAGAGGATCCGCTCACGACCCAGGTAGTCCCAGTCGAAGGGGTACTGGCCCGCATACGCGCGGCAGGCCCGCAGCACGCCGTCGGCGTATCTCGCGCACTCGCGCGCGCGAGTGCGGTCGCGGCAAACGAAGACGACGATCGCAAGCGCCTCCTGACGGCGACCGTAGCGCTCGGAGTGCATCGACCAGCCGGCGAGGAAGTGGTCATACCGTGCGAGCTTGCGTGCGATCGCGCCGCCCGACAGCCTGTCATCCAGCTCGACCATCACGTCCATTGCGACTGTCCGTGTCGCATCGCCGGGCGCCGGAAACACGCGCGAGGCGGGTATCTCGAGCGTCGCGTCGGGGCGCACGGTCTCAAAATGCTCGACCTCGGCCAGCCGCCCGGCGCCATCTGGGCGCAGGAAGTCGTGTGGCACCCTGCCGCCGGGCAGGCGGAGATCGCCTGGGCCCATCGACGCGCGGCCAGACGACGGGGAGCGCTGGGGCGGCTCCAGCGCGGAGTCCCGCGCCCCCCGCAGTCCGAGGGGCGGCGTCTCGAGCATCCGCGCCAGAGCCAGCGCCCAGCCGGCGACGTGCACTCCGTGGCGTGCCTGGCGCAGCTCGGCGCCTCGGCCGTCTGGGGAGCAGTTGCTCCTCGCCACCCTCGACCGGCGCCGGCGATTGCGCTCCCGTCGCGGCCGCTTGCAACAGCGCATCGCCGGCGGGCGTGAGTAAGTAGCACATGGGCACCCCTCCGCCATCGAGGCGGTGAAACTGAAATCGCTCGACCAGCCCGGCGTCCGAGAGCCGCTTCAGCCGCCGCTGGGTGGTCGTCGGGGAGCGCGCCGGATTTAGGAAGCGGTGGATCTGAGCTCGTCAGAACATGTCCGAGCGTCGCGATCAGCCCAAGCGTCTGGAGATCCTCGGCATCGGCCTGCAGCGGTCGCGTCGACGGGCTGCGCCTCGCCCAGCGCACGCTCTGAGCCCGGTCGAGCTCCACCAGCTCCCGGTAGCTGTCGGCGACATCGGTGCTTGGCGGCGTCACGGCCCGCGGCGCCGGAGGGACGTCCGCCGGACCGCCAGGCTTGCTCCTGGTGCCTGATCGATCCACACCGGTCGACGGGTGCTCATCGCGAGCCCGCGTGATCTCCGTCGCGTCGCTCTCCCAATGGGCTTGGCGCAGATCGGAGAGATGGCGCCCGCCGCGTTCGCGCTGGCGCTCGGCGTGCAACGCCAAGCGCTCGCGATCTATGCGCATCGCGATCGTCTGGGCGACGAACGGAGGCTGGCGGCCCTCCGCGGCCAGCCAGCTGACTATCGCATGGTGCTTGGGAAGCCGCAGTGCGCACGTCAGGGTGGCCGAGCGCCGACAGCGACCCTCGACGCCCGGCCGGACCGTGTCAGAGAACTCGGCCATCGTCAGCGCAACCGAGGCGCGCGCGTCGCGCGCTGATGCCGTGGCGAACTACACGCGATGGGCGAACAGGGCATCGAGCTGATCGCGAACCTCGCGTTCGGTCCACTGCGCATCGGCCTGCCAGCAGGCCACCGTCTCGAGCCCAGCCGAGCGCTTCAGCGCCATCGTCTCGGCGAAGCCGCGGTTGATGCACCAACGGCGCCTCGTCGACCTTCAGCGCGACGGCGACGCGCTCCTCGCGCTGCGCACGAGATCCTGCTGGCGCGCGAGCGCCGCGTCGAGCATCCCGACCAGCAGCTGCATCAGCACAGACGTGTTGCCCGCGCCCATCGCGCCGAGCGCTCCCTTGACGACCAGCACCTCGCCGCCGGCGATCACGCGGTCGAAGTCGACCCGCAGCGAGCTCGTTGAGCAGCACGCGCTTGATCGAGGGCGAGTTCAGCAGCCGGGCGAGCTTGTTCACCGGCGCGTCGAGCTTCGCGGTCGTCGTGCTCCGCGCGTCCGCGAGCTGCGCGGTGAGCTCCGCGGTGAAGAAGGCGGAGATCTCCTTCAGCTCGGGCAGCGCGCGCACGTCGCGCGCCGACGCTGCGCCGGTAGGCGTAGCCCTCCTCGCCGACCGACAGCAGCCGCGCGGCGTCCCACAGCGTCGATCGCGCGGTCGTAGGCGAGCACCGCGATGATCGCGTTGCGCAGATAGCGATCCGAGGAGGCGCGGATGTCGGCGTCGGTGAACAGGTTCTTCAGCGCCGCCGACGACGTAGTCGGCGATCACGTCGGCCGGGGCATCGACCGCGAGCGGGTTGAAGCCGCACGTCGGGTGGGCGAAGTCCAGCAGCGTGCAGGTGCGCTCGGCGGGCACGACGCTCAGCGCCGCCTCGGCCGCGTCGCCCTTCGGGTCGAGCACGATCACCGCGCAGCGCTCGCGGCGCAGGTCCTCGGCGACGGTCGCAACGAGGATAGCTCGACTTGCCCTGCTCGACCGTGCCCGGCACGGCGGTGTTCTGCTTGCGCAGCTGCAGGATGGATCGAGACCGGCCCGAGCGCGTCGCGCAGCGTGCCCGGCCCTCCGGCGGCCGCCAGATCGCCGGCGGCGCCGGCGCCAGCGGCACGGCGCAGCGCGCGAAGGGCACGGTCAGGTAGTCGACCGACGGCAGCTGCCACACCGCGGCGAGCTCGGTCGAGCGCGAACACGCCCTTGCGGAGCGACGGGCAGCGGATTTCCCTCGCCGCGCTGCAGCGGCGCGCGTAGAGCCCGAGCAGGCCGTGGCGCACCGCCGTGCCGCGTTCGACGAGCCGGTTCTCGGCGCCGTCGGCGCGCAGCTCGGAGGCGATCCGCTCGCACGCGGCGCGCGGCGCGGCGACGACGCGCAGATCGACGAAGAACAGCGGCCGGTGCTGGACGCTCGAGGCCGCCGCGCAGCTCGGCGTCCTCGACCAGCGAGCGATCGCGCAGGACAGGTGCTCTCGGCGCGCGCGCGACAGCGTGCTCTCGCGGCGCTTGTAGAGGTGCTTGGCGCGCGCGCTCGAAGAGCGCCGGCGTCGGGCGTCATCGCGAGCTGCACGAACGCGGGCTCGTCGCACGCGCCCATCACGGTCAGCAGCCGATTCATCGGCGGCTCGCGCTCGCTGCTCGAAGCGGTCGAGCACCTTGACGCGCCTGATGAACGACGCCGTGCTTCTTCAGGCGCAGCACGGCGCGCGGCGCACCGACCGCCTGCTCGACAGTCTCCAAGGCGGCAGTTCGGATAGGCCCTGCGCAGCGCCGCCTCGACCATGGCGCTCGAGCCCCGCCGGCAGCTGACGGCCAGCCAGCGAGGTGTCGCGTGCCTGCGCGAGTCGCACCGGCGGCTGGCGTGGTGCACCTCGAGCGCAACCGACGGCTGGCCGAGCAGCAGCCGGCGCCACCAGCGACGCAGCAGACGCTTGTGCAGCGCCGCGTACATCGCGACCACCGCCTCCGCGCTGGCCCGTCACCGCGATATGGCTCGATGCGACGGCGCACGTAGCGCCGGCGGCGCCTGGAGCGCATGCGCAGCCCAGCGCGAGGGCCAGCACGAGCAGCGAAGCGCGATCGCGAGCGGAATCCTGGCCATGGCCAGTGCCGAGGCGAGCTCGCGCCTCGCGATCGAAGACGCGCTGCGAGCGCCGGCACTCGGCAGCGATCGCGCTGACACCTCGCCCCCGGGTGGGTGGCGCTCGAGGCCCCGCGTCCGGCAGCCCTCCAGGGTCCCGCCCGGGACCGCCCCCGAGCAGCCAGGTGCCCGCGGCGATGCCGCGCGAGAGCGCGAGCACGCCCAGCGCCCTCCACACGAGGAAACGCAACACGTTCTGTCCACGTTCCGACCGCGCGGCGAAAAGCGGGACGAGCTACTTCAGCGCAGGCGGGTCGCTCGCTCGATCTGAGCGCCGCGCTCGGTGAGATGCCAGGCGTTGGACATGCCCCGCTCCTGACCCTCGCCCGTGTTGGTCACGAGATCGAGTCGGGAGAGCCGTGTCAAAAGCTTTGAGATCTGCCCCTGATCAACGATGTCGGCACGCTTGGCGATCTCGCGGTTGCTCGCGCCCGGGCTCTCCGCGATGCCATCAGCACGCGGACGGTTCTGTATGTGAGGCGCATGTCAAGGCCCTCAAGCGGAGTCCTCGGCGATGCGGCGCGCGGGGGTGACGACGACTCTCCGGCGGAGTGCGGTCAAGCTCGAGCTGCGCCTCGCCCGCTCCGAGATAGGGGAGCAGGATCATGCTCATCAACGGATCGAGCAGCTCGCTGAGCGGCTGTTCGTCGGGTTTCAACAGGCGCGCGTGCAGCACGCCGAAGACGGCCGCCACGGCGCCCTCGCCGTGACAGCGGCGATGAGGGCGGCGAAGCCGCGGTTCGCCCCTCCTCGATGACGGCGGCCATCTGCTCGAGCAGCCGCGCGCGGCGTTCGAGCACCCGCTGCCCGGCGGCGAGCGCCTCGACGACACAGAGCTTCGCCAGGCCAGGCTCGTCGTCGAGCAGCGCGAGCAGGCGCGCGAGCGCGCAGCGGACGCCCTCGCGCCAGCTGCTCTGGCCTCGATAGGCCTCGATCACCGGCTCGCTGGCCTGCGCGATTGCCAGGTCGAACGCCGCCAGGAAGCAGTCCTCGCGGTCGTTGAAGACCGAGTAGAAGGTCTTTCGCGACACCCTCGCCCGGTGGATGATCTGGGCGACCGTCATCTGCGGGTAGCCGACCTCCTGCACCGTCTGGACCGCGGCGGCCAGGATGCGCCCGCGCTGTATGTCGCTGACCGCGCGGCGAGGTAGCCCGTTGGGTCCGGGGCGCAGCTGGGCCCCCGCGGTGGGCAGCCTCTGAGAGAGCGTCCTCTCCTGCACGTGATCTTTGCTTGACATTGAACGGTGCGCGCCCGTTCACAATCCTCCCCAGGGGAGGGGCACCAGCAGCAGTCCGGGCGCAAGACGGCTGGGCGCAGCGCAAAGATTCAAGGGTTATGCGGCCCAAGTCGAGGCGTGCAACCGGGCTTCCCTGGAGTTTGCGACTTTTTCTGCGCTCTGTGTCCTTCTCGATCGAGGCCCGGCGGCCTTTGCCGAGCTCCACGCGACGATGACGACGGCCATCAACGATGCCCGCCCGGCGCGCGATCGTCTGCGCGTTTGCCTGCGGAAATGTGCAGTCGCCGGCCCGATCGCTGCAGTCGGGTGGGATTTGAAGCGACGCACCAGACGCCGGTGGCCCGACAGCGAGTGACACCGTGACTGCATTAGTGCAGCGGCGATGTCCCTGCTCACGGACAGATCGCGCAGCCCGCGAGTAGGGCGACTGCGGCGCGACGGACCATCGCGGCTGGATGGCCGCGCATCCGTCACCTGGCGAGAGCTAGGCTGGCAGCCGCACTCTTCTCCCTTCCAGGCAAGCACCAAAGCCCGATTCGCCGCATTGCGGCAATCCACGGCTGACGATCACACGGCGACAGATCCTCTGAGTGGCCGAGCCACGCAGCGTTGTCGGCGGTCCCAATCATCCATGGCAGTGACCGAGAGGCTCTGACGGCTTCGCGCCAGGCTTCATAAGCCGAGCACTGCGGATCGAGGCGTCCGAGACCCCCTAGGGGGTTCTCGGGGGTTGGCGCTGGCATTCCCGCTGGCTTTGCCGTTGCTTGACGGATCGCAAGTCGCGTCCTACATGCCAGTCACGCCGCGGCGACCGTTCCGTGGGGCGGCGACAAGCCAAGGCAAGGAGACGGCAGTGACGCGAACCACCTCATCCAAACCAACCACCTCCCGACGGCGTTCCCGCCGGGTCCGAGCAGCGTCGTCGCGCAGCGCTTCAGCGAGGACTCGCCGTGGTGAGCGCGCTCGTCGCAGACGCCAGGTGTTGGCGCGCTACACGAGCCCGGTCGGCCAACCGAGAGAGGTCGTCTCTCGCCCAGCGGTGGCAGGAAGCGTGCTCATCGTCGATCAGAGCGTCCTCGGCGGGCTCGATGCTCGGCTCGTGGCGCATCTCGGTGCCGAGGAGCCCGGCGGCAATGCGCGACTGGAATGCGCCCGCTACCTGGAGGCGGTCGCGATCGGTCGCGGCGGGTGCCGGGCGCTCGAGGGCGCTGATCTGCGGTCGGCGCCCTTTCGCAACGAGCTCGAGATCGATCCCGACGAGCAGGCGCTGTGCGACCGGCTCCTGGACCTCCGCGGGCGTCGCTACCGGCTGACACCCGTGGCCTCGGCTGTGTCGATTGCCCAGCTGCGTTGGTGTCGGTGCTCGTCGATCGACGCCGAGCGACAGCCGGTCAGCGTGCGCGATGTTGTCGGCGCACTGGAAAGCTATGAGCCGGTACGGAGCATCACCAAGGCCGCGCTCGCCCGCCGTGCCGAGGACGACGAGCTGTCGCTGACCGTCCTGCGCGCCGAGCTGCGACGGCTGCTCGAGAGTCCGATCGTCCTCAACCGCAGGCTCCGCATCGCGGTGCAGGACACCGTCGCACGTGGCGAGGTCAGCATGAGCCAGATCGCCACCCGCTGCGGGAGGGTGAAGATCGACCGTCGAGGGCACAGCAGCGGCGAGACGAGCTGGCTGGCGCGGCGCCTTGGCGTGCTCCCGGAGGCCGGCCACAGCGCTCCAACCCCCTGGGTCCACAGCGACGTGCTCGCGCTGATCGCGCGCGACGGCCTTGGGATCAGCCCTCGCGAGGTTGAAGCCGACGCAGCGCAGCCCGAGCCCGAGGCGCTCATCTCGCGGTAGCCCTCCTGCGCAGGTCATCGCGCTCGGGGAGCGCAGTCACGACGTGGACACAGCCGTCGGCTCGGTGCGAGCCGGCGGCAGAAGAACAGCAGCACGACGGCGGACCTCGAGGTCCGCCGTCGCTCGTTAACGCCGCGCCACCTGCTCGGCACACCAGCGGTCAGAGGACCGATGAGCGAAAGGAGACTCATGTCCAACCGATCACCATCTCGCGGCTGGGATTCTCAGCCGGACTTTCCACCACATGTCAGCGATCCGTTCGCGGGGCTGGCCCACGCCTCCCACGAGCTGTGGACGGTCAGCCTGCATGTCGCGCTGGGGCTCGTGGCGGGCCTGCTCTGCGCCCGCGCGATGCGCCGACGCCATCTCCACTGGAGCTGGGCGGCGGCGACCCTTGGACTGGTCGCGGTCGCGCGCCCGGTGCTTGGCTGGCTGACCGCCACGCTTTCGGCGGCGGCGCTGAGCGCCACGCTTCGCGGCCGTCGCTGGCACAGGGAAGATCTCGACGCCGGCGCCGATCTCGCAGAGGTCGCGATTCGCCGCCACAGCCCGATCGACGCGCTTTGGGCCGCGCTGCGCAGCTCGGTCACGCGAACGGGACTCGTCCGGGTGCGCAAGCGAACGGGCGATGGGCGCCTCGTACTCGGATGCGATGAGGCGGGTGCGAGCGTCGAGATCCCGTTCGGGGGCGCCGGCGGAGCCAGCCACACGCTCGTCGTGGGCGCCACCGGCTCAGGCAAGACCGTGACCCAGACCGCGATAGCCACGCAGGCGATCGCTCGGGGGATGGGCGCGATCGTGATCGACCCCAAGGGGGATGTCGGCCTGCGGACGGAGATTCGCCGGGCCGCCATGGCCGCGGGGAGGCGCTTCATCGAGTGGAGCCCAGGTGGGCCGTCGGTCTACAACCCCTACGCCAGGGGCAGCGAGACCGAGATTGCTGACAAGGTGCTCGCCAGCGAGCGCTTCACAGAGCCTCACTATCAGCGCCAGGCGCAGCGTTACCTGGGTCATGTGGTGCGCACGCTGCGGGCCGCCGGCAGGGATGTGTCACTGCACAGCCTCGTCGAGCACATGGCGCCCGACAGGCTCGAGCACCTCGCCCGCGGTCTGCCCGAAGGCCAGGCACACCCGACGCACGCATACCTCGACGCGCTCACGAGTCGTCAGCAGGCCGATCTCTCGGGCGTTCGCGACAGGCTGGCGATCCTGGCCGAGTCGGACGTGGGGGCCTGGCTGGATGGCCCGGCGCGCGCAGGTTCGGGCTTCGACCTGCTCGGCGCCGCGCGCGAGCGGGCGGTTGTCTACTTCGACCTGAGGGCGGACAGCCGTCCGCTGCTCGCGCAGATGCTCGGCGGCGCGATCGTGCAGGACCTGCGGACGACGATCGCGGTCCTGCAGTCAGAGCCGGTTGCGACGATCGCCATGATCGATGAGTTCTCGGCGCTGGCCGCCGAGCAGGTGGTCAGTCTGTTCGCACGGGCGAGGTCGGCCGGAGTGAGCCTGGTGCTCGGCACCCAGGAGCTCTCCGATCTCCGCGTTGCGGGGCGGGAGGGCCTCCTCGAGCGCGTGATGGGCAACCTCTCGGTGCTGATCGCCCATCGCCAGGTCGTGCCGGACTCAGCGAAGCTGATCGGTGGCCTCGCCGGCACCAGAGGTACCTGGCGCACGTCGCGACAGCCCGCGGGCGGCGTGACGCGCACGCGCGTTCGCGAGAACGTGCTCGCCTGCGAGGAGGTCACGACCCTCAGAACGGGTTGGGCTGCGGTGATCGCGTTGAGCGAGGGCGCCACCGCTCAGATCACGCACATACAGCCCGTCGCAGGCTGACGCGGGCCGCACGCGGGCTGCCCACGGGCCGCCGGAAGGCGGCCGACGACAACGCGCGACGGGCCACTGGCGGCCGTGTCGCACAACAAGAGAGGAGGGCCAAAATGGTCCGACAGGCAAACCCGACTGAAAAGCAGGCGCAGGTGCTGCGCTGGACCGCGCGTCTTGGCGCGATCACCGCGGAGGCGCTCGCCGATCTGCAGGACGCGCCGCTTGCGTCAGCGCGAGCGCAGCTCGTGGCCGTTGAGCGTCAGCGGCTGATGGTGCGCCAGCGGCCGCTCGCTCACCATCCCTCGCTGTTCACCCTCACTTCGTCGGGCATGCGTGCTTCGACTGAGCTCGGACTGGAATCGGTGCCGGGTGAGCGTCGCCAACGCCCGGCATCTGATCAGCTGTGCCTGGGTGGCCGCGCGACTCGCGCGCGCATATCCAGATCGACGAGTCGCCGGGGAGCGTGAGCTGCGCCGCGATGAGCGCGCCGCCGGTGCCGTGCTGGCAAGTGCCGCTGTGGGTACCGCGCCGGGCGGCGGCGCGCTGCTTCACCGCCCAGATCTCGTCCTGTGGCCGGGAGGGGACGAGGCGGGTCGGTGCGCGACGGCGCAGCAGGATGAGCCGGCGCAGCTACCGGTCGCGATCGAGGTCGAGCTGACGGTCAAGGCGCCGCGGCGCCTTGCGGCCATCTGTCGCGGATGGGCGCGCTGCCGCCAGGTTGCAGGTGTCGTCTATGTGGTCTCACCTGAGGTGAACGGTCCGTTGCTGCGGGCGATCGAGCACGCTTGCGCCGGGGAGCAGATCGTCGTTCTGCCGCTAGCCGCGCTCGTCTGAGACGACCGGCCCCTCTGGCGTCGCAGGGCGACGCCAGAGAACCGTCGCAGGTCGTGCGTAGCTTGCTGGGCGGGGGTAAACCACGTCAGAACGGAGACAAAGTTGTCTGGTTTCAATATCAACCGAGTTGTCCTGGTGGGCCGACTGACCCGCGCCCCCGAGCTGCGCGCCCTGCCCTCCGGAAGCAGCGTCTGCAGCCTGCGGCTGGCCTGCAATTCCAGCCGCCGTGACGCCGACGGCGAGTATCACGAGCGCCCCAACTATTTCGATGTCAGCGTCTATGGCGCCGCGGCGGACACCGTCGATCGCTTCGTGCGAAAGGGCCGTCGTGTGGCCATCGATGGCCGGCTGGAGTGGCGCGAGTGGGAGACGGCGGATCAGCAGAAGCGCCAGGCCGTGAGCATCGTCGCCGACACCGTGCAGTTCCTTGACGGCCCCGACGAGCGCACCGCGGACGGGAGCGAGGCCGACAGTGAGTCCGGCGACGGCGAGGGACGCGAGCTCGTCGGAGTCGGGGCGGGATCCGAGGGGGATCTCGACTTCTAGCTCGTGCTCGTGGCTCCGCGAGGGCGCTCAACCGTCCCCGCGGAGCCGCCGGGCGGGCTTTTGCATTTAAGGGGCGCCAGGATCCGCGCCGAGGGTCTCAGCGCTCGGCAGCGGTCGCGGTTGGCGTAAGCTGGCGCCGCAACCCCGACGGAGGTTCGGGCGAGGCCGAGGAGCCCAATGCCAGTCAAGACCGATGCGATAGGCAAGACCTACGAGCCCGCGCTCTATGCGGTGGGCCGCGAGAAGATCAAGGAGTACGCACTGGCGGTCGGTGAGACCAACCCGGTGCATCTGGACGTCGAGGCAGCCCGTGGCGCAGGACACGCGGATGTCGTCGCGCCGCCGATGTTCGCGGTCGTCTATTGCTGGCCGGCGATGGGCGCGCCGATCCTCGATCCCGAGGTGGCCATCAACTTCGCGATGCTCGTGCACGGCGGCCAGGAGTTCGAGTGGGGTCCGCTCGTGATCGCCGGCGACGAGATCAGCACGCAGGCGAGCGTCAAGGACATCTCCGAAAGCGCCGGTCTCGGCTACTACATCTTCGAGTCGATATCGACCAACCAGCGAGGTGAGCAGGTGTGTCGCGGCGTGTGGACCAACATAGTCAGGGGAGTGTGAAAGCCATGGACCTTCAGCAAGGTGCCCAGATCCCCGAGTTGAGCGTCACCCCGGACCGCTATCTGACGGTCCGCTACGCGGGCGCCTCCGGAGACTTCAACCCGATTCACATCGACGAGGAGTTCGCTCGCTCGGTGGGACTGCCTGGAAGGATCCTCCACGGGCTGTGGACGATGGCCCAGGTGGCCCGAGCCCAGACCGAGGCTGCCGGGGGCCCCGAGCGTCTCAAGCGCCTCTCGGTGCAATTCCGCGGCATGGGCCTGCCCGAGCAGGAGGTCGTCGTCAGCGGCACCGTTCGCGAGGTTGCCGCTGGGCGTGTGGTCGTCGACACCGTCGCCACGCAGGCCGGCAAGCAGATCATCCGCAACGCCGAGGCAGAGCTGGACACCTAGACCGAGCCTGCGGTCGGGCGTGGGCGGCCTCGGCCGGTGCCTGCCGCCTCGGTAGGGGCGTCATTCGGCCACCTACAATCAGCCCCATGCTCTCCTCACGCCAGGAGCGGATCCTCGGCAAGGTGGTCGACGACTACCTGCGCACCGGTCAGCCGGTCGGCTCGCGCACGATTGCCGCCGATCCCGAGCTCGAGTGCGGTCCGTCCACGGTCCGCAACGAGCTTGCGCTGCTCGAGGAGCAGGGCCTGCTCGCCCATCCACACGTCTCAGCCGGTCGGGTGCCCACCGACGCCGGTCACCGATACGTCGTCGACCGCATGCTCGTCTCCGGACAGGGCCTGGCGCTGGGTGCGAGGATCCAGCTAGCGCCCATCCGCAGCGAGGTCGAGGAGGCCATGCGCGCCACGAGCGAGGCCCTCTCGGAGGTGACGAACCTGCTTGCCGTCGTCTCGGCGCCATCCCTGCAGTCGGCGACGATCCGCCATATCGAGGTGCTCGCGCTGCAGCCGCGGGTCGTGATGGTCGTGATCATCACATCCACCGGTGGCGTTTCAAAGACGCTCGCGACGCTCGACGGCCCGGTCGACCCGGGGGTGCTCAGCTGGGCTGGCGAGTACCTGAACGAGCGGATGGTCGGTCTGGGGATCGGCTCGCGGATCCTTCATCAGCGGCTCATCGATCCGAGCCTCTCGGTCACCGAGCAGAGTTTTCTCGACCATCTGCTGCCGGCCTTTGAAGATCTCGGCAGCGACGCCGAGGATGCGCTGTACGTTGAGGGGGCGGCGCGCCTGCTGTCGGCCGGGCGCATCGAGGACGTCGCCGAGGTCAACGAGCTGATCGGCCTGCTCGAGCGTCGCGTCGCGCTGCTGCACGTGCTGCGCGCGGCGCTCGGCGAGCCGGGTGTCTATGTGCGGATCGGCCATGAGAACGAGCTTCCCGCGATGCGCTCCTTCGCGCTTGTGGCAAGCGGCTACGGTGTCGCGCGACGCCCGCTCGGGGCGGTCTCGGTGATCGGCCCGGTGCGCATGGACTACGCCAGCGCGATAGTCACCGTCCGCGAGGCCGCACACCAGCTGTCGCGCTTGCTCGAGGATGCCTATGCCGAGAACTGAGCGAGCGGGCGTGCCGCGTGATCCCTACGCGGTGCTCGGGGTGCCGCGCGACGCATCTGAGCAGCAGATCAAAAAGGCGTTTCGCGCGCTCGCGCGCGAGCTTCACCCCGACGTCAACGCGCACGATCCAGACGCCGAGGAGAAGTTCAAGGAGGCCGCCGAGGCGCACGAGATCCTTTCCGATCCCGAGCGGCGGGCGACCTATGATCGTCACGGTCACGAGGGCCTGCGCTCCGGCGGCTACGCCCCCAACTTCGACGCCTTTGGCTCGATCGGCGACCTCTTCGACGCGTTCTTCGGAGGCGGAGCGTTCGGCGCCCGCTCGGGACCCGAGCAGGGCGGCGACGTCGCGGTTGCGGTCGAGATCGACCTCGCCGAGGCGGCCGAGGGCATCACGCGGGAGGTCTCCTTTGAGGCGATCGACCGCTGTGAGCACTGCCGTGGCAATGGCGCTGAGCCGGGCACACCGATCGAGACCTGCGAGCGCTGCGGCGGCGCGGGCCAGCTGCAGGCCGCGACACGCACACCCTTTGGCCAGATGGTCCGCACGATGGTCTGCGATGCCTGTCACGGCGATGGGAAGATCGCGGCCAAGCCCTGCCGCGATTGTCGCGGCAGAGGCCGCCGTGCCGGCCGTCGCACGCTCGAGGTGCAGATACCCGCGGGGATCGCGGACGGTCAGCGCATCAGGCTTTCCGATCGGGGCCATGTCGGTGAGGTGGGCGCTCCCGCGGGTGACCTGTACGTGCTCGTGCGCGTCAGGGAGGACGAGCGGTTTGTGCGTGAAGGCGAGGACCTGATCACCGCGCTTGACGTGCCTGCGCCGCTCGCCGCGCTCGGCACGAGCCTCGACGTCGAGACGCTCGACGGTCACGCAACGGTCAGCCTCCCGGCGGGCACGCAGCCAGGCGAGGTCGTCACACTGCGCGGGCAGGGCATGCCGGCGCTGGGCCGGGCCCGGCGCGGCGATCTGCGGGTGGTCGTCAATGTCGTGATCCCCCGCCGCCTCGACGAGGTGCAGCGAGAGCTGCTCGAGCAGTTCAACGAGACGCTCACGAGCGAGAACATGCGCTCGCAGGAGTCGATGTTCTCCAAGCTTCGCCGCGCGCTGGGCAGCCAGGCCGCGTGATCCGCCTGGCCGTGCGCGTGGGGCGCGCGCAGGCCGAGCAGGTGCTCGCGGAGCTGCTCGAGCTCGCGCCGGCGGGCGTGGAGGAGGTGGAGATCGGCGAGGACGCCATCGAGTACGCGGTTTACGGGGCGCCCGGAGAGCTCCCGAGCCTGCCCGACCTCACCGGCGCCGCTGGCGGCTCGCTCGTCGAGATCACCACGAGCGAAACCCCGGACGACTGGCACGAGCGCTGGAAGAGCTTTCACCGGCCGGTCCTGATCGAGGCTTCGCGGCCAGACGGCGACCGACCCGCCGCCCGGGCCCCCGCGCTTCATGTGCGAGCGCCCTGGCAACCGGCGAGCGCCCGCAAAGACGTGATCGAGATCGAGATCGATCCCGGACAGGCGTTCGGCACGGGCGCGCACGCGACCACGAGGTTGTGTCTGGCGCTGATGCTCGACCTCGTTGGCGGGGAGCGGACTGCGGGCCCGCTGCTGGACCTGGGGACGGGCTCTGGCGTGCTGGCCATCGCCGCAGCACTGCTCGGGTTCTCGCCCGTGCTCGCGCTCGACCACGACCCCCTGAGCGTCGAGGCCGCGCGCGTGAACGGCGACGTGAACCGTGCGCGCATCGAGGTGCGCCGCCTTGATGCTCGCCGAGAACAGCTGCCGTGGCTGGACGCGGAGGATGCTCCGGGGACCAGGCCGGTCGTCGTGGCCAACCTGCTCGCGCCGCTGCTGCGCGAGCTCGCGCAGACGATGACCGTGGCGCCGGCTCATCTGATCATGAGCGGGTTGCTGAGCGACGAGGCGAGCGAGCTGGCGGAGACGTTCTGTGAGCGGCTGGCGCTGCGCGAGCGCGAGCGCCGCGAGGATGAAGGCTGGGCGGCGGTCTGGCTCAGCTCATCGCCAGGCTGACGGTCGCGCGCTGCGCCGACAATCGCGCCGGCGCATGCAGGCGTCACTCGCCCGAGTCGGGTATCTCCGTCGCAGCCAGGATGCCCGAGCGATAGACGAGATCGATCGCCATCCTCACGTCGGCCCCTTCCTCGAGTAGCGCGTTGGCGGCGCCGAGTGCTGCCCCGATCGTCTCCAGCGCCTCCCCGGCCTCCTCTGGCTCGGGGT
This sequence comes from uncultured Solirubrobacterales bacterium, assembly GCA_963749385.1. Classification (GTDB taxonomy): domain Bacteria; phylum Actinomycetota; class Thermoleophilia; order Solirubrobacterales; family Solirubrobacteraceae; genus Palsa-744. Next base: position 681,988 of record CAVVMI010000007.1, on the reverse strand, counting down.
CGCGGCATGCAGCACGCGCCATGTCGAGCATCGCTTTTCCCTGCTCCAGCGAGCCCGCGAACATCGCGGGGCCGACGAGGCTCACGTAGCCGTACACACGAGCGAGCCGTCCGCACATCGTGATCGTCTGCCGACGGCGCGGCGCGCTGACAGGCGGCAGGCCGCGGCCGTCGACGAGCGCGGCCATCGTCTCGCCCAGCACCGCACGCACGGTCTGCTCGTCAAGGCCGGCCTGCTGGCCGACGCGCAGGGCCATGTACAGCGAGCTCGCGGGTCTGCCGTAGGGCGGGTCGGACGCGAACACGATGCGCTCCGCGGGCACCCGCGCGAACAGCTCGATGACGTCGAGCGGAAAGAAGCAGGAGATGTCATAGAGCACGCCGGGGTGATCGGCCAGCCTGGTCGTCAGGATGCCCTGGTCGCATATTGCCCCGTGAGCGAGGATCAGCACCGCACCCGGGTGGCGGTTGGCCAGATCCGCGAGCCCATCGGCAAGCGGCGGCAGGCCGCGTCCGGCGTGGATGAGGATCGGCACCGACGCCTCTTCGGCGAGCGCGAACACGTCCTCCATCTCCCCGCCGTCAAACACGAAGCCCTGGGCGCGCGGATGAAGCTTGATCCCGCGTGCACCAGCCGCCAGGCAGCGCTCGCTCTCGGCGAGCGGATCTTCGGACGGGTCAAGCCGGCAGAACGGTATGAGCCGCCCGTCTGTTTCGCCGGACCACTCGAGCACGCGGTCGTTGGGGAGGCTGTAAGCGGGCCGGCGCTCGGGGTCGTGCAGCGGAAACACACAGGCCCTGCGCGCCTCGGCGGCGTCGAGCTGTGATAGCAGCTGCTCGACGGTCAGCGAGCGTCCGTCCTCGTCGAGGCCGAGGTGGGTGTGCGCGTCGAGCACTTCAGCGTCGGCCGGGCGCAGACGCTGGGTCTCAGCGACGAACGGGGCGAGCGCGTCGGTGTAGAGGGTGCCGTCCATCTCGGGGACCATATTCGCTGTTGGGCGCCCGGACGCCTTCTGCGCCGGTGGCCAAAACGCCCTGGGCGCCGCGGGACGCCCCGGTTGCGCTGCCTCGGCGCGGGGTTGACAGGTGCGTATCCTGGTCTGAGGATGGCGATACTGGATGCGGTCAAAGACGACCTGCAAAGCGCGATGCGAGCCGGGGAGAAGGAGCGGGTGGGCGCTCTGCGATTCATCCTCTCCGAGCTGCAGAAGGCCGCGAAGGAAGGCACGGACGACGAGCTCGCGGTCATGCGCCGCGAGCGCAAGCGCCGGCTCGACGCCGCCAGGGAGTTTCGCGACGCCGGCCGCGACGATCTGGCCGACGGCGAGGAGTCCGAGGCGCAGCTGATCAGCGGCTACATGCCCGCCGAGCTGTCCGACGAGGAGCTCAGCACGATCGTGGACCATGCCGTCGCCGAGAGCGGGGCGAGCTCGCCCAAGGACATGGGCGCGGCGATGAAGCAGGCGATGGCGACCGTCGACGGCCGCGCTGACGGCAAGCGCGTATCCGCGCTTGTGCGCGCGGCGCTCAGCGGATGAGGACGCAGGTCGAGCTTCCCAACGACGTCGCCAAGGAGCTGGCTGGAAGCCAGGACGCGGTGCTGCGCGCGCTGGAGTCCCATCTGCAGTGCAAGGTGTTCCTGCGCGGAAACCTCGTCACGTTCGACGGCGAAGAGGCCGAGACGCAACGCCGGAGAACGGGTGGTCAAGGAGCTGTCGGAGCTGATCCTGCGCGGCCACCAGATTGGTCCTGGCACGATCGCCGCGGTGACGGGCGCGCTCGATGCGCAGGAGTCGCCTGCGAAGGTCCTCGAGGACATCGTGTGGCGCCATCGCGGTCTGCAGGTTGCGCCCAAGACGGTCAATCAGAAGCGCTATGTGGACTCGGTCCGCGCGAACACGATCACGTTCGGGATCGGACCGGCTGGAACCGGCAAGACGTTCCTGGCGGTCGCGATGGCGGCGGCCGCGCTGACCAACCACGAGGTCAACCGCGTGATCCTCACGCGCCCGGCGGTCGAGGCCGGCGAGCGACTGGGATTCCTGCCGGGCGACCTGATGGCGAAGGTCGATCCCTACCTGCGGCCTCTGTTCGACGCGCTGCACGACATGCTCGACCCCGAGAAGGTCTCGCGCCACATCGAGCGCGGCGTGATCGAGATCGCGCCGCTGGCGTTCATGCGCGGGCGCACGCTCAACGACTCTTTCGTGATCCTCGACGAGGCCCAGAACACGACGCCGGAGCAGATGAAGATGTTTCTCACGCGGCTTGGCTTCGGCTCGAAGATGGTCGTCACCGGAGACGTCACCCAGGTGGACCTCCCGCGCGAGCAGCAGTCCGGCCTGATCGCCGTCGGCAACGTGCTCGACACGATCGATGGCATTGAGTTCGTGCGCTTCGGGGCCGAGGACGTCGTCCGCCACAAGCTCGTGCAGCGGATCGTCGAGGCATATGACGTGCATGCGCGCAGTGAGGCGCCAGAGCTCGCGCAGCGCGGCCGGCGAACCGCCGATCGCCCGGCTTGAGAGCGCTGGAAGGGCCGTGATCGAGGTCGAGGTTTTCGGCGACGGCGATGGGCTCGCGCCCGCGGATGTGCAGCGGCTGGCGATCGGTGCCGCGGCCAGCGCGGGAGTCGAGCACGGTCACGTCGCCGTCGCGTTCGTCGACGCTGCGCGGATCGCCGAGCTGAACGCAGCACACCGCGACCGCCCTGCGCCGACCGACGTGCTCTCGTTTCCCGTCGACGGGGCAGACCCTGTGCAGGGGGTGCAGTCGATCGGCGGCGCGCGCAGCGACCGCTCGGTGCCCCGCGAGCTCGGCGACGTGCTGATCTGTCCCGAGCACACCGTTGACCTGCGCGAGGCCGTCGTGCATGGCGTTCTGCACCTCGTCGGCATGGACCACGAGACCGATGGCGGCGAGATGCTCGAGCTCCAGCGCAGGCTGCTGGCCGAGGACGGCGGGTGACGCGCAGCGGATTCGTCGCGCTCGCGGGACGACCGAACGTCGGCAAGTCGACGCTCGTCAACGCGATCGTCGGCGAGAAGGTCGCGATCGTGTCAGATCGCCCGCAGACCACACGCAGGGCGATCCGCGGCGTGCACACAGCGGCGACTGCCAGTTGGCGCTCGTCGACCTCCCGGGGTCCAGCGCCCGCGCGACGCGCTCACCTCCCGCATGGCGCGGCGCGTGGAGCAGGAGCTCGCCGGCTCAGACGTCGCGCTGTTCATGCTCAACGGCGAGCAGCGCATCGGGCCGGCGACCGCTACATCGCGCAGGCACTGGCGGCGAGCGAGGTGCCTGTGACCCTCGCCGTCAACAAGGTCGACCGCCTCTCGCGTGCCGAGCAGGTCGTCGCGCTCGCGAGCGCCGCCGAGCTGCTCACCGGCGCCGACGTGTTCGCGATCTCAGCGCGCAGCGGCGACGGGGTGGCCGCGCTCGTCGAGCACCTCGAGTCGCTCATGCCCGACGGGCCGTTCATGTTCGGCGAGGATGCGGTCTCGACCAGCCGCTGGAGGTCGTGCTTGCCGAGCTAGTGCGCGAGGCGGTGATCAGGAGGACCTTTCAAGAGCTCCCTCACGCGGTCGAGGTCATCGTCGAGGAGCTCGAACGCCCCCGCGAGGGACTGGCGCGAATCAGGGCGCTGATCTGGGTCGAGAGCGACTCTCAGAAGGCCATCCTCGTCGGCGCTCGAGGGCGCATGATCAAGGCGATCGGGTCCGCGGCGCGGCGGGAGCTGGAGCGCGAGCTCGGCTGTCAGGTCTACCTCGATCTCTCGGTGCGGGTGCGGCGCGATTGGCGTGGCGACGATCAGCTGCTGGACCGTCTGGGCATCAACTGAGCGCGGCCGCTCACAGCTTCCTCGCGAGCCGCCCGGCGAGGTGGCGGATCGCCTCCAGGTCGAGTTCAGCGGCGAACACGAAGGGGACGCTGACGACCGGAAGCTCGCGACGTCGCAGGCGTGCGAGCTGGTTGCGCTGCACGCGAGCCCGTTCGTGTGCCGAGCGCGCCGCCGCGACGGCCGCGTGCATGAGCGCCGCGTCGCTTCCTCGCCTGCCGACGGCGCCCTTGCCGTCCAGCGCGGTCGATGCGCTGCAGCTCGGGCTCGCTGAAACGGCGAGGTAGGACCTCGTTGACGATCACCGTGTCCAGCTCGCGCCGCACTTTGTCGCGCAGGCCGTCCTGGATCGCGAGCACCTCGGAGACCGCCATCTCGCTGGCGTGCGAGACGGCGACATAGCCCGAGCGTGCGGGATCTTCGAGCAGCTGCTGCAGCTCGCGGGTATGGCCCGCGATCGGGCCCACGCGCGCGATCGAGCCGAACGTCCATGGCGAATGGAGCATTCCCAGCGCATGGCCGGTCGCCGGGGCGTCGAGGATCACGAGGTCATAGCCCGCTGCGCGCCGTCGCCAGCGCTCACCCCGGGTCAGCTCCCACATCTTGATCATGCTCACGAGCTCCTTGGCTCCCGGGGCGGCAGCCGCGAAGTACTGAAACGTCGAGCTCGAAGACAGCATCCTCCCCGCCACGGGCCCACCGATCGACTGCAGCCACTCCATGAGCGCGCGATCGGGGTCGATCGAGATCGTGAACAGGTTCTCGTCGAGCTCGATCTCTCCCCCTGCCTCATCCCGCGGAATCCCGAACAGATCGGTCAGCCGGCCCTGCTCGCCGAGCTCGGCGACGATCACGCGCAGACCGTGCTGAGCGGCGAGCAGACCGAGCATCGCGGCGGTCGGTCGTCTTGCCCACACCGCCCTTGCCGGTGATTACGAGCAGCTCGCGTTGCAGGACCGACGGCATCGCCAGCGCGCAGTCTGTCTGAAACGCGCATCGGGCGCAGCCGGCCTCGCGTGGCATCCCAGGCGGGCCACCTACAATCGTGCGGTGAGCACGGCGCGCATGCACAACCAATCCATCGAGGACCTGATCTCCTTCGACGATCAGGGCTGGTCCCGTGCGTCGTGCAGGACTGGCGTACGGGAGAGATGCTCACGCTCGCCTACATGAACGCGCAGGCGCTGCAGAGTACCCGCGAGACCGGTGAGCTGCACCTCTTCAGCCGCTCGCGCCAGCAGCTGTGGCACAAGGGCGAAACGAGCGGCAACGTTCAGGCGGTGCGCGCGCTTCGCGTCGATTGCGACGGCGACAGCGTGCTCGCGCTCGTCGAGCCCGCCGGGCCCGCCTGCCACACCGGAGAGCGCACGTGCTTCTATCGCGGTGAGCTCGACCCAGCCGCGCCGCACGAGGTTCTGCCGATCCTGGAGCGGACCCTCACACAGCGCGGGAGAGAGCGCCCGGCGGGCTCCTACACCGTCGAGCTGCTCGACGATCCCGCCCGCGCGGGCGAGAAGGTGATGGAGGAGGCCGAGGAGGTGACCCGTGCCGCGCGCGAAGAGTCAGACCTGCGCGTCGACGAAGAGGGCGCAGATCTGCTGTATCACCTGATGGTCCTGCTTGCCGGACGCGGACGCGCCTTGAGCGACGTCGAGCGGGTGCTCGATGGCCGTCGCCGGTAGCACGCTGCACATCGACCTGCCGGTTGCTCCGAGCCTTGAGCGGGTCAGCGAGCTGGCCGCCGAGCACAACCTGATCTCGCTGCGTCACAGCTTCATCGAGGACTGCGAGACGCCGGTCTCGGCCTTTCTGAAGCTGCGCTCGCTCGCGCCGGGCGAGCCGGCCTTCCTCCTGGAGTCCGCCGAGCAGGGCCAGCGCGTCGGGCGCTACTCGTTCATCGGGGTGCGGCCGCGCGAGGTGCTGCGCTGGTCGCTGGGGGAGGCCGGCGACCCCTACGCGCTCGCCGCCGGGAGCGTGGCGCGCTTCAATCAGGCGCCCGTCGCCGAAGGCCCGCCCTTTGCCGGGGGCGCGGTTGGCTTCTTCGGGTATGACCTGGTGCGCACGGTCGAGCCGCTCGGGGAGCCCAACCCCGACCCGCTCGGACTGCCCGACATGGCGCTGATGCTCACCGACGTGATCGTCGTCTTCGACCACCTCAAGCACACGGTCGAGATCTTCGCCGACATCGATCTGCGCGCCGAGCCCGACGTCCAGCTGGCCTACGCTGCCGCGACCGCGACGATCGCAGAGGTCCGCACCCTGCTCGCCGGGCCCGTCCCGCGCGCGCAGGCAGCCGTGGAGGCCGTTCCCGAGCTGAAGTCCAACATGCCCAGAGAGCAGTTCGAATCGATGGTGCAGCGCATCGTTCGCTATATCCACGCCGGCGACGCGTTTCAGGTCGTGCCCTCCCAACGCTGGTCGGGAGCCGTTCCCGTCGATGCGTTCTCCATCTACAGAGGACTGCGTGCGACCAACCCGAGCCCGTACATGTACTTCCTGGACTTCGGCGACTTCCAGGTGGCCGGCGCCAGCCCCGAGCCGCTGCTGACCGTGAGCGGTCGCCACGTCTCGACCAAGCCGATTGCGGGCACGCGCCCGCGTGGCGCCACCGCGGAGGACGACCGGCGCATCGCGCAGGAGCTGCTCGCCGACGAGAAGGAGCGCGCTGAGCACGTGATGCTCGTCGATCTCGGGCGAAACGACCTCGGTCGCGTGTGCGAGTACGGGACGGTCACCGTCGACGAGCTGATGGAGGTCGAGTCATACAGTCATGTCATGCACATCGTCTCTTCTGTGTCGGGCACGCTCAGGGAGGACGTTGGCGCGCTGGACGCGCTGCGCTCGGTGCTGCCGGCGGGAACGCTCTCAGGCGCGCCGAAGGTCAGAGCTATGCAGATAATCGATGAGCTCGAGCCCATCAAGCGTGGGGGCTACGGCGGCGCCGTCGGCTATCTCAGCTACGCCGGCGATCTGGACACGGCGATCCACATCCGCACCGTCGTCGTCAGCGACGGCGTCGCCCATGTGCAGGCTGGCGGCGGGACCGTCGCCGACGCCAAGCCCGACTACGAGTACGAGGAGTCGGTGGCCAAGACGGCGGCGGCCATACGCGCGATCGAGCTTGCCTGTGCGCACCCGGAGTGGCCCTAGCCCAAGCGATCCGCGCCGGCCGGCGTCGGGCCGGCAGTCATCATCTGGAGGCGCGGAGCGACAGTGACATGCGTGTTCTCGTAATCGACAACTACGACTCATTTGCCTACAACCTCGTCCAGTACATGGGTGAGCTTGGGGCCGAGGTGCACACGGTGCGCAACGATCGCGCGGACGTGCGGGAGCTCCTGGGCGGCGGCTTTGATCGCTGCGTGGTGTCGCCGGGACCATGCACTCCTGACGATGCGGGCATCTCGCTCGAGGTCGTGCGGCGGATGCCGGAGGCCGGGATCCCCACACTGGGCGTCTGCCTCGGCCACCAGTCGCTCGCGCAGGCCTTCGGCGGCCGCGTGAGGCTCAACCCGCCGGTGCACGGCAAGGCGACGACGATCGAGCACGATGGACGCACCATCTTCAGCGGTCTGCCGAGCCCGCTGACCGTCGGGCGCTACCACTCGCTGGTCGTCGACCCAGATCTGCCCGACTGCCTGGAAGAGTCAGCGCGCGGCGGCGGCGTGCTGATGGCGATTCGTCATCGCGAGCTTCCGGCCGAGGGCGTGCAGTTTCACCCCGAGTCGGTGCTGACCGAAGCCGGCAGGGCGCTGCTGGCAAACTTCCTCGCCGACGGCGCTCGCGGCGGCGCCGAGGACGCCGGCTGATGCCGAACGCGGTGTTGACACGCGCGATCGACGCGCTTGCGCAGCGGCGCGACCTGAGCGCCGATGAGACCGCCGAGGTGCTCAACGAGATCATGCTGGGGCAGGCGTCTGAGATCGAGATCGCGGGCTTTCTGATCGCGCTGCGCACAAAGGGCGAGACGGTCGACGAGATCGTCGGTCTCGCGCGGACGATGCGTGCCCTCGCCGCACGCGTGGAGACCTCGCGCGCGGACCTCTTGGACACCGCCGGGACCGGCGGCGGTCGCAGCACCTTCAACGTCTCGACGACGGCAGCGCTGATTGCGGCCGGCGCGGGCTGCGCCGTGGCCAAGCATGGCAATCGCTCGGCCACGAGCCGTTCGGGATCGGCCGACGTGCTCGAGGCGCTCGGGGCACGCATCGACCTCGATCCGGCGGGTGTCGCCGCGTGCATCGAGGAGGCCGGCTTCGGCTTCATGTTCGCGCCCGCCCATCACCAGGCGACCCGCTACGTGATCCCGGTGAGGCGCGAGCTCGCAGTTCGCACGATCTTCAACCTGCTTGGACCGCTCACGAACCCGGCGGGGGCGAGTCGCCAGGTGATCGGCGTCTCAGACCCGGGCTTTGCCGAGACGATCGCCGGTGCGCTGGCGCGCCTGGGGGTGGCGCGAGCGCTGGTTCTCGCAAGCGAGGACGGCCTGGATGAGGTCTCGATCTGCGCGGCGACCACGATCGTGGAGGTCAACGGCGAGGACCTCAGGCGCTACACGCTCACCCCCGCGGAGGTCGGTATCGAGACGATCTCAGAAGCTGACTTCGCGCAGGCATGCGCCGGCGGGGCGCCGCAGGACAACGCGGCGATGACCCGAGCGGTGCTCGAGGATGGGGGAGAGCTCGGCGGCTCGGCGACAGGCGCGCAGGCGCGCGTCGATCTCGCCGCGATCAACGCCGGCGCGGCGATATATGCCGCCGGCGCGACGGCGTCGATTGCCGAGGGCGTCGAGGCTGCACGCGGCGCGATCGCCGACGGCGCCGGGGCGGCTGCGCTGGCGCGTTATGTGGAGGCGAGCCGTACGCACGCCCCGGCAGGAGGTGGGGCGATGAGCGTTCCCCAGGCAACGGTGCTCGGGCGCATCATCAGCGAAACACGCGACGCGGTTCAGCAACGCAAGCAGGCCGCGCCGGCTGAGGCCCTTCAGATCGCCTCGACGGGCGAGCCCAGGCCGTTCGCAGAGTCGCTGCGGCAGTCGGGCATGTCGGTTATCGCCGAGTTCAAGCGCCGCTCGCCATCGGCCGGGCAGCTGCGCGAGGACGCAGACGTGCGCGACATCGCAGCCGCCTATGAGCGCGGCGGCGCGGCGGCGCTGTCGGTGCTCACCGAGCAGGCGAACTTCGACGGCTCCCTGGAGGACCTCAGGACCGCGCGCCAAGCCTGCTCGCTGCCGGTCCTGCGAAAGGATTTCATCGTCGACCCCTATCAGCTTCGCGAGGCCGCGGCGGTCGGCGCCGACGCCGTGCTGCTGATCGTCGCCGCGCTCGCCCAGCCCGACCTGCAGGCGCTCTACGGCGACGCGAGCGCTCTGGGCCTTGACGTGCTGGTCGAGGTGCACGACCGTTCGGAGCTGCAGCGGGCCCTGGACGTCGGGGCCACGACGATCGGGATCAACAACCGCGACCTGCGCGACCTCAGCGTCGACGTGCAGCGGACGTTCGCACTGCTCGACTACATGCCCGACGGGGTGACGGTAGTCTCGGAGTCTGGCATCGTGGAAGCGGGGCAGCTGCGCAGCTTGCGCGAAGCCGGTGTTCATGCCGTGCTCGTGGGGGAGTCGCTCATGCGCGCGCCGGACCCCGAGGCGGCGCTGAGGTTGCTCCAGAGCTTTTAAGAACTCCGGGCACAGGCTTTAGACGCCGTTCAGGGCCCGCATCCATTCTCTCTGTCAATGAAAAGAACATTTGCGATCCCCTTCCTCTCAGCCCTGATCGGCGGTGCGGTCGTCGTCGCGGTCGTCGCCGCGTTCGGCGGTCTCGGTGCCAGTCAGCAGAAGACGGTCACAATCCAATCGGCGCCGATAACGCCGTCGAACGTGTCACAGCACACGAGCGGACTCACACCACATGACATTTACGTTCGCGATGCGCCAGGCGTCGTCTTCGTGACGTCGACCATCGTGCAGAAGACGGAATCTCCCTTCGGCCTGTTCGGCGGAGGTAACGGTGAAAGCCAGCAGCAGGGAAAGGCCACCGGGTCGGGAATCGTGATCGACAACAACGGGACGATTCTCACCAACTGGCACGTCGTCGAGAACGCCACAAAGGTGACGGTGAGCGTCGAAAAAGGCCAGGCCGTCGAAGCCAAGGTGCTCGGCAAGGATCCCTCCAACGATCTTGCGGTCCTGCGCGTGCCGACGAGTGGGCTTGCGCTGCACGCCCTGACGCTCGGCGACTCATCGCACGCCGAGGTTGGCGACCCGGTGCTCGCGATCGGGAACCCGTTCGATCTCGAACGCACCCTGACGACCGGCGTCGTCTCCGCGCTGCAGCGCGAGATCACCGCACCCAACGGCTTCACCATCGACAACGTCATCCAGACCGACGCGCCGATCAACCCCGGCAACTCGGGTGGGCCGCTGCTCAACGCGGCGGGTGAAGTGATCGGGATCAACTCCCAGATCGAGACCGGCGGAAGCGGTGATGGCAGTGTTGGGATCGGCTTCTCGATCCCGATCAACACGGCAAAGGCTGAGATCGCCGAACTCGAGAAGGGCAGCACGGTCAGCGCCGCCTACCTCGGCCTGACCTCGCTGACGATCGACGGCTCACTGTCGGCGCTCAACCTCCCCGTCAAGAGCGGCGCGCTCGTGCAGAGCGTGCAGCACGGAACCGCGGCTGAAAAGGCGGGCATCCATGGCGGGACGGTCTCCGGCAACACCGAAGACGGACAGGTGGCCGTGGGCGGCGACATCATCGTCTCGATCGACGGCAAGGCCGTCAAGAGCTCGGAAGACCTGGCGACGGAGATCGGGTCCAGGAAGGCCGGCGATCAGGTGACGATCGGCCTGCTGCGTGCCAATGGAAGCGGCGGCTACACGCACAAGACCGTCACCGCCACGCTCGGCAGCCGTCCCGCGTCGGTGCCGAACCCGAACACGCCCGAAGGATAGGTCGCACAACGACGCTCGCTACCGTTGAGGGTGTGCCCGACGCACACCCCCAACGTGAGCGTGACGCAGCCGACGGCGACCTGCACGACGGCGCGCCCTCGCCGAGGGTGAAGGTCTGCGGCGTCACGAGCCTGCAGGACGCCGAGCTTGCCGCCCAGCTTGGCGCTTGGGCAATCGGGATGATCTTCTACGAGGGCAGCCCGCGACGCTGCTCGATGGAGGCCGCCAGACAGATAGTCGCGGGGCTGCGCCGTCGGGTCTTGCTGTGCGGTGTGTTCGTCAACCCGTCGCTGGAGGAGGTCGTCGCCAGCTGCGACGAGCTGGCGCTTGACATGGTCCAGCTCCACGGCGACGAGGGTCCGTCGTTCTGTGCCGAGGTCAAGCGCCGGACCGGCGCGCGGATCATCAAGGCCCAGCGGGTCGCGGGCCCGGGCGATGTGCAGGACGTTGAGCGCTTCCACGTCGACTTCCACCTCCTTGACACGCGCACGCGAACCCCGGGCAGGGAGGACCTGCGCGGGGGCACCGGCGAGACGTTTGACTGGGCGCTGCTGTCCGCACGTCGCTCTGTGGTCCCGCTGATTCTCAGCGGCGGCCTGAACGCCGAAAACGTGTCCGATGCGATCACGACCGTTCGGCCCTACGCCGTGGACACCGCCAGCGGCACCGAGTCGTCTCCGGGCCACAAGGACCCTCGCAAGCTCGCAGCGTTCTTTGACGCGGTCCGTAGGAGCGGATCGCCGGTCGGACCGAGCGAGCTCCCGACGGCGGGCGTCACGGCGTGAGCGTGAGCGGGGCGGACTCCGCCATCGAGCATCGCTTCGGCGCCTACGGAGGTCAGTTTGTCCCCGAGACGCTCATGCCGGCCCTGGCCGAGCTCGAGCAGGCCTGGTGCGCGGCGCGTGACGATACGTCCTATCGCTCGCAGCTGAGCGTCCTGCTGCGCGATTTCGGCGGACGTCCGACGCCGCTGTATCTCGCCCGCAGGCTCAGCGAGCGCGCGGGGCGCAAGGTCTATCTCAAGCGCGAGGATCTGAACCACACCGGCTCGCACAAGCTCAACAACGCGCTCGGGCAGGCGCTGCTCGCCAAGCGGATGGGCAAGACGCGGATCATCGCCGAGACCGGCGCCGGTCAGCATGGCGTCGCGACCGCAACCGTGTGCGCGCTGCTGGACCTCGAATGCGTCGTCTACATGGGGCTGCAGGACACGCGCCGCCAGCATCCCAACGTGCAGCGCATGGAACTGCTCGGTGCGACGGTCCGACCGGTCGACGCCGGCGCGAAGACGCTCAAGGAGGCGACGTCCGCCGCGATCCGCGACTGGGTGACCAACGTGGCGAACACCCACTACGTCATCGGCTCCGTCGTCGGCCCGGCGCCCTATCCCGCGATGGTCCGAGACCTGCAGCGCGTGATCGGCGACGAGGCCCGCGCGCAGCTGCTTGACAGGGAGGGGCGGTTGCCCGCGCGCGTGATCGCATGCGTCGGCGGGGGCTCCAACGCGATGGGGATATTCACGGCCTTCATCGCTGACGAGGAGGTCCAGCTGGTCGGCGTGGAGGCGGGCGGCGACGGGATCGAGACCGCGCGTCATGGCGCGCCCCTGACGGTGGGCGGGCGAGCGGGGATCCTGCACGGCTCGCGCTCGGCGGTCATGCAGGATGAGGAGGGCCAAATCATCGAGGCCCACTCGGTTTCGGCGGGACTGGACTATCCCGGCGCCGGACCCCAGCACGCGTTCCTGCGCGACACCGGCCGGGCGAGCTATGTCGCGGTCACCGACAGCGACGCGCTCGCTGCGTTTCGCGAGGTTGCACGCTTTGAGGGCATCATCCCTGCGCTGGAGACCGCGCATGCGCTGGCCTGGGTCCTCGCGCAGGCCGACGGAGAGCTCGACCTCGTGTGTCTTTCAGGGCGCGGCGACAAGGATCTCAGCGAGGTGCTCGGAGATGGGTGAGCGGTCCCGGGGTGAGCGGGCCCGGAACGCGCTGCGCCGGCAGACGCCACACGAGCCGCTGGACGCAGACGCCGCGGCTGCATGAGCACCTCGGGGCCGAGCGGGGTGGAGCGGATCGCCGCTGCGTTTGCGGGCGCGGGCGGGCGGGCCGCGCTGATGCCCTACCTGATGGCGGGGTTTCCGACGCTGCGCGACTCCATCGAGATCGGCCGGGCCTGCGTGCGCGCGGGCGCCGACCTGCTGGAGCTCGGCGTGCCCTATTCAGACCCGCTCGCCGACGGTCCGGTGATCCACGCCGCCGGAACCCGAGCGCTGTCTGAGGGAGTGGACGTCAACGGGGTCTTCGAGGTCGCGCGGTCGCTTGCGCCGAGCATCCCGGTCGTCCTCATGTGCTACGCGAACATGGTCCTCGCACCCGGCGCGCAGGCCTTTGTGGAGCGCCTGGCGAGAACCGGCGCATGCGGGCTGATAGTGCCCGATCTGCCGCTGGAGGAGTCCCACGACGTCGCCCTTGCCTGCGAGGAGCAGGGACTGGCTCTCATTCCGCTCGTCGCGCCGACGACGACCCCCGAGCGCCTCGCCGCGATCGGGGCGAGCGCGCGCGGGTTTCTCTACACGGTCTCGGTCGTCGGCACGACCGGGGAGCGCAGCGCACTGGGTGGCCAGGTCGCAGGGGTCGTGGCGCGCGCGAAGGCCTCGACGAGCGTGCCGGTCGCGATCGGCTTTGGCATCGCGACCGCCGAGCAGGCCCGCGAGGCCGCCGAAGCGGGCGCTGACGGCGTGATCGTCGGCACGCGGCTGGTACGCGCGGCCGATGAGTCAGCGGGTGATCCGGCCGCGGCGGTGGGGGCCGTCGTGGAGGAACTGGCGGCCGGGCTGAGATAGGATGGCGGCGCATGGGGCTGATCCTCACCGTCACCGCGGGCCTGGTCATATGGATTGTGCTGTGGACGCTCGGGACGAGCGGGTTTGACGCGTTCATGCTCGCCGTCGTGGTGATCCTGATCGGCGCATCGGTGAAGATCCTCTCCGGCTATCTGCCAAGCCGCCGCGGCTAGTGCGCAGGTCGCGTGCGAGCGCGAGCCGGCTCGGCCGGTGCCGCGGACTCGCGGCAGTTGCCCTGGGACTCATCGCGGCGGGCGCCGCGGGCGTCGCCCTGAGCGGCTGCGGAGGGGTTGGGGTCTCCGGCGCGGCAGTGATCGCCGGCAACCAGCTGACCGTCTACTCCAGCATGCCGCTCCAGGGCGCCACGGCGGGCGTAGCTGAACAGATCGTCAACGGCGAGAAGCTTGCGCTGTCTGAGGCGGGCGGCCGTGCCGGGGCCTTCAAGATCAGCTTCGTGTCGCTCAACGACGCAAAGCCGGCCACCGGCCAGTGGGACCCAGAGGTGACCGCCACGAACGCCAAGACCGCCGCGCAGGACACGAGCACGATCGCCTACATCGGCGACTTTGACTCCGGCGCGACCGCGGTGTCGCTCCCGCTCACCAACGCTGCGGGCATCCTGCAGGTCAGCCCGGCCAGTCCCTATGTCGGGCTGACGTCCTCGCTCGACGCCGGGCAGGGAGAGCCGGAACGCTTTTACCTCAGCGGCAAGCGGACATTCGGGCGCCTGCTCCCGGGCGATCCCGTCCAGGCCGCGGCGCAGGCCTGGCTGATGAAGTCGCTGTCGGTCGGCAAGGTGTACGTGCTCGACAACCAGGACCCCTTCGAGGAACCGCTCGCGCGCCTGGTCGCGGAAGACGCCGAACACGCCGGCATCACGGTCGCCGGGCAGGACAGCCTGGCGACAACCGCGAGCTCCGTGTTCACCGGCGAGGTCAAGAAGATCGTCAAAAGCGGCTCACAGGCCGTCTTCCTCGCCGGCACCCCGGGGCCCGGAACGGCCGCGCTGTGGAGAGACCTGCACATTGCAGACCCACATCTGTGGCTGCTCGCACCGAGCACGCTCACCGGTTCGGAATTCACGGCGTCGATCGGCGCCGCGGGCGAACGCACGCTGCTGACCACCCCGATCTTCCCGTCGGCCCTCTACCCGCCATCAGCGAAGAACGTGCTGAGCGCCTATCGCCAGGCCTTCGGGCAGCCCGCCGAACCGCCGGCGCTCTACGGCTTTGAGGCGATGAGCGTCGTGCTCGACGCGATCCGCAGCGCCGGGCTGCAGGGCAGCAACCGCCAGCAGGTGATCGACCGGTTCTTCGCGACACGCGATCGGGATTCTGTGATCGGCCGCTACTCGATGACGCCAGATGGCGAAACCACGCTCTCGCGCTATGCGATCGACAGGGTCGCTGCCGGGCGCGCGGTCTACTACCGGACCGCCGCCTCAGGCTGAACGCGCGTCGGCCCGCGATGAGCGTCGCGCGCCGGGACCCAGGAGTCTGCTGGCGTGGGCTGAGCTAGCTGGTTGGCTGAAGGCCGACGACCAGGCGCAGCCGCTGCACTTCGCCGCCGAGGCTCTTGGCGCCGCCGGCCACCGTCGTCGCCGAGCGCAGGTACGGCAGAACCTTGGAGATCGCGGGGTCTTCGCTGAGCCCAACGCCTTCGAGCAGGCTCAGGAACGTCGGGACGCTCACGATCAGGCTGGGCTGGATGCCTTCGCCGAGAGCAGCCGAGGCACTCGTGCGGACCGGCGCCGAGGCGAGCGTGCTGGACGGGCTCAGCGCCGCGGTGACCGAGGCTTCGGCGAGGCCGAGCACGAGCTTGGTCTGGCCGTCGGACGCCTTGCCGTTGGCGATCGCGAGTTCGACCGGAAAGCCGGGGGTCCTGACCGAGATCGCGGCGTCGGTTCCCGGGATGGACACCGGCCCGACCGAGGCGCCGGACTTGCTCAGCGCCGCTCCAAGCTTGCCCACCGCGGCGCGTGAGAGGGAGGGGTTCTTGGACGTGATCGTCACCGCGGCGCGCAGTTCGACGAGGCCGGTGCCGCTCGCGAAGACCCCGGCCGACCCCATCCAGCTCTGGAAGTCGCGCTTGGCTTCGGGGGTTTCCGCACCCAGGATGCTGAGCGGCGCGACGACGCCTTCCAGCAGGCCCTTCACCGTGATGCCGCCGCCTTCTTCTGAGCCCGGCGCGCCCGAGCCCAGCAGAGCCACGTCGGCTAGTCCCTGGACATCGGTGGACAGCGCCGGCCCGACGTC
Organism: uncultured Solirubrobacterales bacterium; assembly: GCA_963749385.1. Classification (GTDB taxonomy): domain Bacteria; phylum Actinomycetota; class Thermoleophilia; order Solirubrobacterales; family Solirubrobacteraceae; genus Palsa-744. Next base: position 666,099 of record CAVVMI010000007.1, on the reverse strand, counting down.
TCCGAGGCCGACAGCCAGCCACGAGTCGCCGGGCAGTTCGTCGAGCACGGGGGCGCCCTGGGCGCTGGAGGCAATGAGCCCGCCCGACGCCGTGGGGGTGGTGGGCGGGAGCGCGTCGGCGTCGAGCGTGATCGAGGTCGCGGAGGGCACGATCGAGACGTTGACCGGGCGCGCGCCCGCGAGCAGCGCGAGGATGCCCGCGGGAGCCTGAGCGGTGCCTGAGCCGGACGTCGGTGCGCCCGTCCCCGTGCCGGGGTCTGAGTAGACATGAGCCAGCGTGTCCGACGGTGCGACCCCGAGCAGCTTGCTGTAGTTGGCCGAGTGGACGAGGGCGGGAGCGCCATGGGAGGTGTCGATGACCGCGCGAAGCCCCGACTCGCTGCCGATGACGGCAAAGCCGTCGACCACGCCGAAGGCGATCCCGCTTGCGTTCACCTCATAGGAGGTTCCGCGATAACTGGCGTCGTGGGCGCCAGCGAGACGAGCCTGTGATTCCAGAAAGGCCTTCGCCTTGCCCGCGTCGGTCGTGTCGAGCACGATCGCGCCCTGGGCCCCGTGCGTCGAGAACGGGAAGGCGGCTGTTGTCGTGCCCCCGAGGAGCAGCTGCTCCAGCGGCGCGAGGACCGTGCCAGAGCCGGTCAGCGAGCTCGCGAACGCGGCTGCCTGCGGGCCGAGCCACGGAGCGAGGTCGCGGCTGAAGTCAAGCGGCGGGCTGCCGGGCGTACGCAGGAGTTCGAGCAGGCGCAGATAGGGATCCGCCTGGTGGGTGAGGCCTTTGCCCGCCTGCTGAGCGGCGGTCTTCAGCTCGCCTTCGGGGCGCACGACCGCGCCGGCATAGAGCGGCGCCGATGCTGGCACGGCGCTGGCGGGATCGGCGCCCGCCCCCGTCTTGTGTGATGAGCCGCAGGCTGCAAGCAGGCCAGCTGCGAGCACGATGAGCATCACGGCCCACGGCGCGCGTGTGCGGCCGATGCGCCGGCCCGATGCTGCCTTGACGGTGTGCGTGGGGGAGTTGAGGAGGGGCAAGTGGGCGTTTCGTTCTCGCGCCGGATCGGCGGCGGGACGGCGATCGTATTTCGGCGCGGGCGATGTGCGCAAGTCGCCGTCCTGCTGCAACCAGCCTTGCACGGGCCGCGGCTGCACGCTCCGTTGCGCGATGGCGCCCGCCTGGCGGGCGCGGGCGCATGCGATGAATGGCGCACTGGAGCGGGCTTTGGGCGCAAATTTGGGGCCTTCGGACAGGGATGTGGGAGAAAATGTGAAATTGGGGTTGCATTGTGGGAGGAAGTGGGATAACTTCGCCGCAGCGAGCCGGGGTGGAGGGGCTCCTCCCACTCCTCCACCTCGGCTCGGTTTTCAACCCGGGAGCTTCTCGTGGCCCCTTTTCGTGGAACCTTCGACCACACGCTCGACTCCAAGAACCGCCTCACGGTGCCGGCGCGCTACCGCGCCGCGCTGTCAGAGGGCGTGGTGCTCGCCATGCCGGTGGACCTGAAGCCGTGTGTCGGCGTGTGGCGTCCGGAGGAGTACGAGCGCTACTCGCGGCGCGCGCTGGCCGAGCTCCCGCCGCTGTCCTCGGCGCTGAACGAGCTCGAGCGGTTCTTCTACGGAAGCTCGCAGGATGCCGACCTCGATGCCGCGGGGCGGGTGATGATCCCCGGCTTTCTCGGGGAGCACGCTGCGCTGTCGCGCGAGGTCGTGGTCGTCGGAGCGGGCGACCGCCTGGAGCTGTGGGACAGGGGACGCTGGGATGACCATCGACCGACGCTGCTTGGCGGCGTCGCGGAGATCACCGCGCGTGTCGACAACGCTGCTTGAGATGAGCAGGTCGTCTCGGCGTTCCGCGCGCGGGCGTCGCGGGGGCCAGCCGACGCGCCCGGTCGGCGCGGGCGCCGGCGCGCCCCAGCGCGGTCATGTGCCGGTCCTCGCCGACGAGCTGCTCGAGGTGCTGCAGCCGCAGCCGGGCCAGACGGCTGTCGACTGCACGTTCGGCGATGGCGGCCACGCTGCGCTTGTGGCTGAGCGCCTCGGCCCCACGGGGATGCTTGTCGCGATCGACCGCGACCCGGTGGCCGAGGAGCGTTTCGCGGCGCTCGCACGCGAGGTCACGTGCTCGTTGCGCTTCATCCGCGCGGGCTACGCCGAGGCGCTCGAGCTCCTCGCCGGCGAGGGTCTGCGCGCGGACGCCGTCTACTTTGACCTCGGCATGTCCTCGATGCAGGTGGACGCCCGCGAGCGCGGGTTCTCCTACTCCTACGAGGCGCCGCTGGACATGCGCATGGACCCGAGCCTGCCGCTCAGCGCTCGCGAGGTCGTCGCCCAGTGGGATGAGCGCAGCATCGCCCGCGCGCTGCGCGACTTCGGCGAGGAGCGTCACGCCGCGGCGATCGCGCGCGCGATCGTGCGCAGGCGCGAGCACGCGCCCATCGAGACGACGCTGCAGCTCGTCGACACGATCAACTCCGCGATCCCGGCGCCCGCGCGCTTTGGGGGCGGTCATCCCGCCAAGCGCTCCTTTCAGGCGCTGAGAATCACGGTCAACGATGAGCTGGGACAGCTCGATCGGGCGCTGCCCGTCGCCTGGAGCCTGCTGCGCCCCGGCGGCGCGCTCGCGGCCATCGCATTTCATTCCCTCGAGGATCGTCGGGTCAAGCGCTTTCTGACCGATCGCGCGCGAGGATGCATCTGCCCGCCGGACCTGCCCGTGTGCGGGTGCGGGCGCGAGCCCGAAGGTGAGCTCGTGGCGCGTCGCGCGATCGGGCCCTCCGCGGAGGAGATCGCGCGCAACCCCCGCGCGACCTCGGCACATCTGCGCGGCGCGCGCAAGCTGACCGAGGAGCCTCCGTCGTGACGCCGCCCTCGCCAGCGGTCGCCTCGCCGGCCCGTCCGCGCCGGACTCGCGCCGGCGCAGCGAGTGCCGGCACCGCCGCGGGACGCCGCGCCTCGGCGCCCCGCGCCCCGCGTCGCGTCTCAGGGCCGTCCGGCGGCCGTGGCGCGCAAGCGCGCCAGCGGCAGGCCCGCATCGAGCTCACGCCTGACGCGCTGGCGGCGTCCGGGCGCCTTGCACCGGTGGCGCTCGCGCAGCGCGCGCTTGCCTCGTCGTCGCTTCGCTCGCTGCAGGACCGGCTCGCCGGGCGCCCGGGGATCGCGCTCGTTGCGTTTGCGCTGATCGGCATCGTGACGCTGCAGCTCGGGCTGCTCAAGCTCAACGGCGGGATCGGCCGGGCGCTCGAGCACGAGGCGCTGCTGCAGCGCGAAAACGCGGCGCTCAGCATCGAAAACTCTGAAATGGCCGCCGGCGATCGCGTCGAGCTGAGCGCCGCGCGGATCGGTATGGAGTACGTGCCGCCGGGCTCGCTGCGCTCGCTCACCGTCCATCCGGGCAACGACGCCAAGCGCGCGGCGTCGATCCTGAGGGCGCCGGTCAGCGCGGGCGCGCTCGGCGAAACCGGTGAATCCGGTTCAGTGGGCGCGTCCTCGGCCACCGGCGAATCGACCAGCGCGCAGTCGGGCGCCTCCAGCCCAGAAGAATCGTCTGCGAGCGCCTCCGGCGAACAGGGTGCCTCATCCTCGGGCGGCGAAGCTCAGACACCGTCCTCCCAGGGCGCCCAGAGCAACTCTGAAGCGCCCGCCGGCGCCCCCTCACAAGGCCACGCCCAGCCGGCGGAAAGCTCTGCGGCCGGAGGCACGTCAACGCCCGAAGGCCCGGCGGGATAGCGAGTGGCGGTCGCCCAGCGCCGGATAGGGCTGATCTTCGCGTTGTTCTTCGGGCTGCTCGCGCTGGCCGCCAGTCGCACGCTCTACCTGGGCGTCGTTCGCAACGCGAGCCTGCGCCGCGCAGCCCAGAGCCAGCAGCTGACCTATGAAGCCGTGCCGGCGCAGCGCGGCGCGATCACCGACCGAAACGGCGTGGACCTCGCGGTCTCCGAGCCCGCGCAGGACATCTCGGCCGACCCCTTCCTGATCAGCGATCCGCTGGCGGCTGCGCAGCATCTGGCGCCGCTGCTCGGTCAGACGCAGGCTGAACTGCTGCCAAAGCTGACGAAGCGCAGCGGCTTCGTCTACCTCGCACGGGCCGTCCCGGCCAGGCAGGCCCGTGCGATCCAGGCGCTGAAGATCCCCGGCGTGCAGGGCAGTCCCGTGATGCGCCGGGTGTATCCGCGCGGGACGCTGGCCGCCCAGGTGCTCGGAGTGGTCGGCACCGAAGGCGGCGGCCTGGCGGGCCTCGAGTACTCGCGCAACGCGCTGCTGGCCGGACACGCGGGGCAGAGGCGCGTCGTCAGTGACGCGCTTGGTCAGCCCGTGTCGATCGCAGAAGTCCACCACGAGGTGCCTGGCGCAGCGGTGCAGCTGACGCTCGACGCCAACATCCAGCAGCGCACCGAAGACGTGCTGAGCGCGGTCGGACGCGTGTTCAGCCCCAAAGACGCCACGGCGATCGTCATGGACCCATCCACCGGAGCGGTTCTCGCGATGGCTAACTGGCCGCAGGTCAACGCCAACGAACCGGGCTCGGCGCCGCCGCAGGCGATGGAGAACCGTGCGGTGAGCTTCGACTACGAACCGGGCTCGACGTTCAAGGCGGTGACCGTTTCGGGGGCACTGCAGTCGGGACTGATCACGCCGCAGTCGAGCTTTAACATCCCGGATCAGATCCAGGTCGCCGACCGCACGATCCACGACGACACAGAACATGCCGAAGAGACGCTGACAACCTCGCAGATCCTCGCGCAGTCGAGCAACGTCGGCGCAATCAAGATCGGCATGATCGAGGGCGCCCCGCGCTTCAACGAATGGGTGCACCGGTTTGGCTTCGGGGCGCCGACGGGCGTTGAGCTGCCAGGTGAGGAAATGGGCAAGGTGCTGGCGCTCAGTCAGTACTCGGGCTCGTCGATGGGCAACCTCCCGATCGGCCAGGGCGAGCTTGTGACGCCGCTGCAGATGGCCACGGCCTACTCGGCGATCGCCAACGGCGGTGTGCTGCGTACGCCGCACATCGTGCAGTCGGTGGGCGGCCGCGAACAGCCCGTGCCGCCCGGGCATCGCGTGATCTCTGCGCAGACCGCGTCTGAGCTGCGCCAGATGCTGCGCGGCGTGCTGGCGCCCGGCGGAACGGCCAGCGAGGTATCGATTCCCGGCTATGAGCTCGCTGGCAAGACGGGCACGGCGAGCAAGATCGACCCGGCGACCGGGGAATACTCACACACGGCCTACATCGCGTCGTTCATCGGCTTTGCGCCGGCGTCCGACCCCAAGCTCGTGTGCGCGGTCGTCGTCGACGAACCGCAGGCGGGCTCCATCTACGGCGGGACGGTCGCCGCTCCCGCGTTCGGGCAGATCATGAGCTTCGCGCTGCCCTATCTGCGCATCCCGCCGGGGTAGCATCAGCTCATGCGCCTCGGCGAGCTGATCGCAGGTCTCGGTGCTCGCGGTGCCCAGGCGACGCCCGCCCACGGCAGCGACTCCGGTCCGGAGATCGCCAGCCTCGCCTATGACAGCCGCCGAGCGCAGCCGGGCACGCTGTTCTTCTGCGTCACCGGACTGCGCAGCGACGGACATGATTTCGCGCCCGAGGCGCTCGCGCGCGGCGCTGTGGCGCTCGTCGTCGAGCGCGCGCTCGGACTTGGCGTTCCAGAAATCCTCGTCGACTCCGCGCGAGCCGCGATGGGCCCGCTCGCGGCCCGCTTCTTCGGGGACCCGTCGTCGCAGCTCACGGTCGTCGGGGTGACTGGGACCAACGGCAAGACGACGACCGCGTTTCTCGTGCGCGCGCTGCTGGAAGGAGGCGGACGCCAGTGCGGGCTGCTCGGCACTGTGAAGGCGGTCGTCGCGGGCAGCGAGCGGGCGGTCGCCCGGACCACGCCGGAGGCGATCGACCTCCAGGGCGATCTGCGAGCGATGCTCGACGGCGGCGATCGGGCATGCGCGATGGAGGTCTCGTCGCACGCGCTGGCGCTCGGGCGCGCCAGCTCGATTGCTTTCGCGGCGGCGATCTTCACAAACCTCAGCCGCGATCATCTGGACTTCCACGACACGATGGAGGACTACTTCCAGGCCAAGCGCCAGCTCTTCGTCGCCGGCGATCGTGCGCCTGAGACGATCAGCGTCGTGAACGTCGGCGATGAGTTCGGGCGCCGGCTGGCGGAGGAGCTCCACGGGGCGCGGACGTTCGCGGTCGACGAGCCCGCCGACTACCGGGCCAGCGACCTGCGCTGTGATGCGCGCAGCTGTCACTTCACGCTGCACAGTCCCGGCGGCGAGCACGAGGTGGCGCTCGGGATGCCCGGGCGCTTCAACGTCGCCAATGCGCTTGGCGCGCTTGCGGCGGTGCACGCGCTGGGCTGCGATATGGAGGCACTGCTGGCCACGCTGCGGCGCGGCGTGCGCGTTCCGGGCCGGTTTGAGCCCGTGGACGAGGGGCAGCGGTTCGCGGTGCTTGTCGACTACGCGCACACCCCGGACTCGCTGGCCAACGCGCTCGGCGCCGCGCGCGAGCTGGCACGCGAGCGATCTGGCGGGGGCCGCGTCATCTGCGTGTTCGGCGCCGGCGGCGACCGTGACCGCGGCAAGCGGCCGCTGATGGGAGAGGCGGCCGCGCGGCTGGCCGACGTTGTGATCGTCACCTCGGACAACCCGCGCTCGGAGGATCCGGGCAGATCATCGGCGAGGTGACGGCGGGCGCCGGCCTCGCGGGCGAGCAGCGCACGAGCACGGTCGAGGCGATCGGCGATCGCCGCGAGGCGATCGCCGCGGCGGTCCTACAGGCGCGACCGGGCGACATCGTGGTGATCGCGGGCAAGGGGCACGAGCAGGGACAGGAGCTCGCCGGCGGCAGAAAGGTTCCCTTCGACGACGTGACCGTCGCGCGCGAGGTGCTACGCGGGTCTCAGCTGGCGCCCGCGGGGGCGCCGCGATGAGGAGCTGGACGCCCGAGCGCGTCGCCGCCGGAGCGGGGGCGACGCTGCTCGGTGCCCCCGCTGGGCTGCACGGACCCGAGCGCGTCGTGATCGACTCGCGCGCGGTGCGCCCCGGGGACCTGTTCGTAGGGCTCGCGGGTGAGCGCGAGGACGGTGGCCAGCACGCCGCCCAGGCGCTGAACAGCGGCGCCTGGGGTGTGCTCGTCTCGCCCGGGTTCGCCGCGGCGCTGCGCGACACCGAAGGCGGCGCGCTGCTCGCGCACGCCGAGCCGCTGCAGGCGCTGCAGACGCTCGCGCGCAGCTGGCGGCGCGAGCTGGGTGCAAAGGTCGTCGCGATCACGGGCTCGACCGGCAAGACCTCCACGAAGGACATCCTCGCGGCTCTGCTGGCGACCCAGCTGGACGTCGCCGCCAGCCCGCAGAACTTCAACACCGAGATCGGGCTCCCGCTCGCGGTGCTGGCCGCGCCGGCGAGCACGCAGGCGCTCGTGCTGGAGATGGCGATGCGCGGGCCGGGGCAGATCGCCGAGCTCACACAGATCGCCGAGCCGGACGTCGGCGTGATCGTCAACGTCGGACCGGTCCACCTGCAGACGCTGGGCTCGCTGGAGGCGATCGCGGCAGCCAAGGCCGAGCTGCTGGCCGGCCTCGTCGCGCCCGCGACGATCGTCGTTCCCGCCGGCGAGCCGCTGCTCGCGCCCCACCTGCGCGCCGACCTGAGGACGATCACGTTCGGCGACGCGGGCGACGTGCGGCTCGCCGCGCGCGAGCCGGGCGGGGGCGTCGTGATCGAGCACCGCTCGGGTGATCGCGAGCTGGCGCGCATCGAGCTGCAGCCCTCGTTCTCCCAGGCCCACAACCTGCAGAACCTGCTCGCCGCCGTGGCGGCGGCGCGAGCGCTCGGCATCACGCCCGATGGTGAGGTGCGCGTGTCGTTCTCGGCGCTGCGCGGCGAGCGCCAGACGCTCGACGGCGGGGCGGTGCTGATCAACGACTGCTACAACGCCAACCCGATGTCCATGCGTGCTGCGATCGACGACCTTGCCGCCACCGCGCCCGGGCGCCGCGTTGCGGTGCTGGGAGACATGCTCGAGCTCGGTGGCCAGTCGCGACGATTTCATCGCGAGATCGGCGCCTACGCCGCCGCGCAGGGTGTCGAGCTGCTCGTGACCGTCGGCGAGCTCGCGCGGGACATGACCGAGGAGTTTGTCGGACCGGCTCATCATGCCCGGGACGCGCCGGCGGCGGCACAGCTGCTGGCGGGGCTGCTGGCGCCGGGAGACACGGTGCTCGTGAAGGGCTCGCGCGGCGTTGGCCTGGAGCGGGTGGGAGCGATCCTCGGCGGGGATTCGCGTGCCTCTGAGCAGGTCGCGGGCGCCGATGGCGCGCTGGCTGAGAGCGCCGGTCCGGGGCGCCGCTGAATGGGCAGGATCCTCTTTGGCGGCACTGCCGCGCTGTTGATCTGCATCTTCCTCAGCCCCAAGTTCATCGAGTTCCTGCGCAACCGCGAGTTTGGCCAGCACATTCGCGAGGACGGGCCCGCAGGTCATCACGTCAAGGCCGGCACGCCGACGATGGGCGGCGTGATCATCCTGCTGGCCGTCTCGGTGCCGTTCCTGATCCTGACCGACTACGAATGGCGCTCGCTGGGGGTCTTCGGCGCGGCGATCGCATGCGGCCTGCTGGGCTTCGCCGACGACTACACCAAGCTCGTGAAGCGCCGGTCGCTGGGCCTGCGAGCGCGTACGAAGCTGATCGTGACGATCGCGATCTCGCTTGGCCTGTGGTACGTCGCATACGAGAAGGCGATGCTCCCGAGCACGCTGTGGCTGCGTTTCGTCGACTACCACATCGATCTCGGCCCGCTGTATCCGCTGCTCATCTACCTGGTGGTCGCGGGCACCACGAGCGCTGTGAACCTCACCGACGGCCTGGATGGCCTGGCCGCTGGCTGCGCGGCGATCGTGCTGCTGGCCTATATCGGCATCACGTTCCTGGCGGGCGACTTCGACCTGGCGATGCTCGCCGGCTGTCTGGTCGGCGGGTGCATCGGCTTTCTGTGGTTCAACGCGTTCCCGGCGACCGTGTTCATGGGCGACACGGGCTCGCTCGGCCTCGGCGGCGCGATCGCGGGCCTTGCCGTGATGACCAAGACCGAGGTCCTGCTGATCCTGCTCGGCGGGATCTTCGTGATCGAGGCGCTGTCGGTCGTGATCCAGGTCGTGTCCTTTCAGACGACGCGAAAGCGCGTGTTCCTGATGGCGCCGATCCATCATCACTTCGAGCTCAAGGCGTGGTCTGAGACGAAGATCATCCTGCGCTTCTGGATCGTCGCGTCGATCTGCGCGGCGATCGGGTTCACGATCTACCGGCAGAGCAGGGGCGTCTGAGACACCGTCCGCCACCGCCGCAGGGCAGCCTGCTGATCGTCGGCCTGGCTCGCTCCGGAGCCGCGGCCGCGCTTGCCCTGCGGGCGTCCGGGCGCGATGTGGTGGGCGTCGACGCGGGCAGCCCGCCCGAGGCCGGCGCGCTGGCGCAGGCGGGCGTCGAGGTGCACCTCGAGCAGGATGGCCTGCAGCTGCTGGCTGGCGCGGGCGCGCTGATCAAGAGCCCCGGCGTACCCTCGCAGGCCCCGGTCGTGGCAGAGGCTCGCCGGCGTGGTCTGCCCGTGCTCGGAGAGCTCGAGCTCGCCTGGCGGATGCTCGCCAACGAGTTCATCGCGGTCACGGGGACCAACGGCAAGACGACGACGGTGCAGCTGATCGGGCACGTCCATCGGGAGGCGGGCCTGCCGGCGGCGGTGGCCGGCAATGTCGGCACGGCGGTCAGCTCGCTGATCGGCACGATCGAGCCGGCGAGCACGGTCGTGTGCGAGGCATCCTCCTTTCAGCTCGAGGACACAGTCGAGTTCGCGCCCGAGGCCGCCGTCCTGCTGAACGTGGCGCCCGATCATCTCGACCGCCATGGCACGTTCGAGGCATACCTGCGCGCGAAGCTCGAGATCTTCGCGCGCCAGGGCAACGACGACATCGCGGTCGCGCCGCTCGAGCTCGACGTCGAGGATCTCGGCGGCTGCGCGCGGCGTGTGTGCTTCGGCAGCGGCCCTGGCGCTGAGCTGTCGCTGCGCGCGGGCCAGCTGTGGTGGGACGAGCGCCCGCTGATGGCCGCAGGCGAGATCCGCCTGCGAGGGGCCCACAACGTGCTCAACGCGATGGCGGGCGCGGCGGTGTGTCTCGCGCGGGGCGTGGCGCCTGAGGCCGTGGTCGGTGGGCTGCGCACGTTCGCCGGGGTCGCCCATCGCCTGCAGGAGCTCGGCAGCCGCGAGGGAGTCCTCTACGTCAACGACTCCAAGGCGACGAACGTGGCCAGCACGCTCGTCGCGCTGGACGCGTTCGCCGACGCGCGCGGGACACACCTGATCCTCGGCGGCCAGGGCAAGGGCCAGCGCTTTGAGGGGCTGCGCGAGCCGGTCTCGCGAAGCTGTCGCGCGGTGTATCTGATCGGCGAAGACGCGCGGCTGATCGCGGACGCTCTGCACGGCATCCAGACGCCCCTGCGCGAATGCGGCGGCCTCGAGGCGGCGCTCGTCGCTGCGCGTGCAAGCGCGGCGCCGGGAGAGGTCGTGCTCCTGTCGCCGGCGTGTGCGAGCTTTGATCAGTTCAGCGACTACGAGCAGCGCGGCGAGCGCTTTTCAGAGCTCGTGGGCGAGCTGGCGCCGGAGTCGCCCAATGCCGCTCTCTCATGCGGAAAATCCGCCTGAAGGTGTCCGGCTAGAGACGTCGAAGTGGGGGAGGGATGCCTGCGGCGCAAGCATGGCGCGCACGCGCCGCCCGAGCCCTTGGCGCAACGCGCTCGAGCGACCCGCGGCGCTCGGCGGCTTCCGCCGGCAAGCGGCCTGCCAGGGCTCCGGGCGCACGTGCTCGGGCGCGCGCCCAGCAATCGCTCGAGCAGCGCATCCTGCTGACGGCGACGCTGTGCCTGCTGGCCTTCGGGGCGGTCATGGTCTACAGCGCCTCCTCGGCGACCTCGCTGCTGCAGGGACAGGGCAACGGCAGCGGCTACCTCGTGAAGTTCGTCATATATGGGGCGATCGGCCTCGTCGTCATGCACCTGCTCGCGCGCGACGGCCTGGCCAGGGCCCAGCAGCTGCTTGCGCCGCTGCTCGCCGTGTCGTTGGTGCTCGTGCTCGCGGTGCGCATCCCGCACGTTGGCGTGAGCGTCAACGGAGCCCGTCGCTGGCTGGGCCCGGGGTCGTTGCAGTTCCAGCCCTCCGAGCTGCTCAAGCTCGCGCTCGTGCTCTACACGGCGACGCTGCTGGCCAGAAAGCCCCATCAGGTGCACGACCTGCGGGCGCTGAGCAAACCGCTGCTGATCGTCGTCGGCGGCTCGTGCGCGCTGGTCGCAAGCCAGCCTGACATGGGCACCGCGATGGTGCTCGCGTTCACCACGACCGCGATGCTGATCGCGGTCGGCATGCCGCTGCGCAAGCTTGCGATCGTCTTCGCAGCCGTCCTGGGCGTTGTGCTGCTGTATGCGCTCGTCAAGCCCTACGCGCGTGCCCGCCTCACGTCGTTCATCGATCCCTGGGCGCATGCCTCGGGCAGCGGCTTTCAGGCCGTGCAGGGTCAGATCGCGATCGGCTCCGGCGGCCTGCTCGGGGTCGGCCCGGGGCAGTCGGTGCAGAAGATCTTCTACCTGCCCGAGGCACCGACGGACTTCATCCTCGCGGTCATCGGCGAGGAGCTCGGCGCGGTCGGCGTGTGCGCGCTGCTGTTCCTCTACGGCCTGATCGCCTACGCGGGGCTTCGCGTCGCGCGCGGTGCGCGCAGCCTGCACAGCGCGCTCGTCGCCGTCGGCGTCACGTCGCTGATCGTCTCCCAGGCGATCCTCAACGTGTTTGCCGTGCTCGGGCTGGCGCCGCTGACCGGTGTGCCGCTGCCGTTCGTCTCCTACGGGTCGAGCAGCATGATCGTCATGCTCGCCGCGATGGGCCTGCTGCTGAACGTCGCCGGCGGGGCAAGCGTGCATGTGCGCGAGGTCAAACCGAGGACACGTCGCGCGGGCGACGTGCGGGCACGCGAACAGCGACGATGGGACCGTGACGACGACGAGCGGATCACAGACGAAGATCGTGATCGCCGCCGGCGGGACCGCCGGGCACGTGGTGCCGGCTCTCGCGGTGGCGCTCGCGCTGCGGGCTGAGGGCGCCGACGTCGGCTTCATCGGTGGCGCGCGCGCCGAGGCGCAGCTCGTGCCCGCCGCCGGCTTTGCGCTGTCCACGATCGCCGTCGAGGGCCTGAGTCGCTCAAATCCGCTGCGCGCCGCGCGCGCGCTCGCGCTCGCCGCGGCCGCGGTCCCGCGCGCACGGTCGCTGCTCGCGCGGCTGGCGCCCGACGCGGTGATGGGAGGTGGCGGCTATGTCGCCGGCCCGGTCGGGCTCGCGGCGCTGAGCCTGAGAATCCCGCTCGTGCTGACAGAGGCCGACAGCCACCTGGGGCTGACCAATCGCGTGCTGGCGCCGGGCGCGCGCCGGGTGTGCCTGGCCTTCGCGCTGCCCGGTCGCAACAGCGCTCGCTACCTGGTCACCGGGCGCCCGATCGTCGCCTCCGCACACGACCGCGATGCGGCACGCGAACGCCTTGGCATCGCGTCCGGAGAGACTTGCGTGCTCGTGTTCGGCGGCTCGCTCGGCGCGCGCTCGCTGAACATCGCAGCGCTGGATGCCTTTGCGGGCGCCGAGTTCCACGTGCTGCACGTCTGCGGGCGCCGTGACTACCCGCAGCTGTCACAGCGGCCGCTGCGCGACGGCTATGACCTGCGCGAGCAGCTGGACATCGCGGACTTCGCCGAGGCGCTGAGCGCCTCCGACCTGGTCGTCGCGCGCTCGGGCGGCTCGGTCTTCGAGATCGCCGCGCACGGCCTGCCGGCGATCCTCGTGCCCTACCCGCACGCCTCCGGCGACCACCAGAGCGCAAACGCGCGCTGGATGACCGACGCCGGGGCGGCGATCGCGATCCCTGATCGCGAGCTGAGCGCCTCGCGCCTGGCGGGCGAGGTCGCGGCGCTCCTCGCCGACCACGAGCGCATGAGCGCGATGGCTCGGGCGTCGGCCGCGCTGGCCCGTCCGGATGCGGCGCGGGACGTCGCGCGGGAGCTGCTTGCGCAGGCGGGCCGATGAGCGGTCCCTGGAGCGACAGGCGGCTGCACTTCGTGGGGGTGGGCGGCGGCGGGATGAGCGGCTATGCGCGCGCGGCGCACGCGCTCGGCGCACAGGTCAGCGGCAGCGACGCGGCCGACGGCCCCTACCTGCGGCGTCTGGCGGACGACGGGATCCTCGAGGCGGTGATCGGCCACGATGCGCACAACGTCCCCGAAGGCGACGGCGTCGAGCTCATCTTCTCCTCGGCCGTGCCGGCCGAGAACCCCGAGCGCGCGGCAGCCCGCGAGCGCGGCCTGCGCGAGCGCCCGCGGGCCGAGCTGCTCGGGGAGCTGACCGCGCTGCGGCGAACGATCGCCGTGGCGGGCACGCACGGCAAGACGACGACGTCCTCGATGCTCGTGCACGCGCTGCGCGGCGCCGGCCTGCACCCGGGCTGGCTGATCGGCGCGTCGCCGGGCGGCGGGCTTGCCAACGCGCGGTGGAGCGACGGCGAGTGGCTCGTGGTCGAGGCCGACGAGTCCGATCGCTCGATGCTCAGCCTGCGCATCGAGATCGCGGTGCTGATGAACGTCGAGCTCGATCACCACGCGACGTTCCCCTCGCTGGCCGACCTGCGCGAGGCCTTTCGCGCCTTCCTCGCGCTCGCGATCGGCGCGATCGTGGTCTGGGACCGCGCGGATCTGCTCGCGCTGCTCCCGGGCGACCCGTCGCGCTCGGTCCTGCCCTTCGATGTGCCTGAGCCGATCCTCGAGGCGGGGGGATCGCGGTTCTCCTGGCAGGGTGAGGAGGTGCGCCTGGCCGTGCCGGGCGCCCACAACGCGCTCAACGCCGCCGCGGCGCTCGGGGCCGCGCAGCTGGCCGGCGCCGCCACGGCGCCGGCCGTCGCGTCGCTGCGCGACTTTCACGGGGCCGCGAGACGGTTTGAGCCCGTCGGTGCGACGGCGAGCGGAGCGCGGGTGTTCGACGACTACGCCCACCATCCGAGCGAGGTCGCAGCCACGCTCGCCGCCGCGCGCACGCTCCCGGGCGAGCGGCTGGTCGCCGTGTTCCAGCCGCACCTGTACTCGCGCACGCGCATGCTTGCCCGCGAGTTCGGAGACGCGCTGGCCGCGGCCGACATCGTCGTCGTGTCAGACGTCTACCCGGCGCGCGAGCGCGCCGCCGATCATCCCGGCGTGAGCGGCCTGCTGGTGGCTGCCGCGGCGGCCGACGCCGGCCTCGGGCGTGCGGTCTACTGGCTGCCGTCGCTCGCCGACGCCGCGCGGGTCCTCGGCGGGCTGCTCGTCGCGGGCGACGTATGCGTGACGATGGGCGCCGGCGACATCGACAGCCTCGCGCGCGCGCTGGTCGCCGGCGATGGCGCCCGTGCCGCCGAGCGGGACGCCGCGGCGCCCGCGGAGCCGGTCGCGTGAGCACCTCTGCGGCGCCCGCGGGCGTGCAGGCCGCCTTCCCGCTCGCGCGCCTGACGACCGTGAGGACCGGCGGCGCCGCGGAGTGGTTCGCGCGCGCCGGTGACGAGCGGGCGCTCGGCGAGCTGCTCGCGTGGTCTGACGCGGCCGGGCTCGCGGTGTCGATCGTCGGCTCGGGCTCGAACCTGCTCGTGGCCGACGACGGCGTGCGCGGGCTGGTCCTCAAGCTCGACGGCGAGCTCGCGCGCATCGAGGTGCGCGCGCCGCGGATCGTCTGCGGCGGCGGCGTGCGTCTCCCGGCGCTCGCCGCGCAGGCCGCGCGGGCCGGGCTCTCGGGGATCGAGTTCGGCGTCAACATCCCCGGCACGGTCGGCGGGGCGGTACGGATGAACGCCAACGCCTACGGCGGGCAGCTCGGCAGCGTGCTCGAGTGGGTGGAGATAGCGACGGCGAAGAGCGCCGCCGCGGGCGCGCGCGCGGGCGCCGGCGACGCTGGCGGCGAGGGCATGCTCGAGCGTCGCGTGCCGGCGGCGCTGGGGCTGGCGTATCGCAGCTCCGGGCTGCTGGACGGCGAGATCGTCGTGCGCGCATCGCTGCTGCTCGCGCCCGCCGATGCCGAGGAGGTCAAAGCGACGATCGCGAACATGCGAGCTCGTCGCCACGAGGCCCAGCCGCAGGGGATCAAGACGTTCGGCTCGACGTTCAAGAACCCCGCCGAGGACCCGCGCGCCGAAGGGCGCACGGCCGGGCAGCTGCTGTCTGACGCCGGGTGCAACGGTCTCGCCGTGGGCGCGGCCAGGTTCGCGCCCAAGCACGCGAACTTCATCGAGAACACCGGCTCTGCCACGACCGCCGAGATCGTCGAGCTGATGGCCGAGGGGCGCCGCCGGGTGCAGGAGATGTGCGGTGTCGAGCTGGAGCCCGAGGCCCAGACGCTCGGCGACGTCGCCCTCCCCTGGCGCGCCGCCGCCTCGCGCGGGCGGAGGATTTTCGGCGCGCCAGGTTTGCCCGGCTCATAAGTGGGAAAGCCTCCCCATAGGTCTGTGATGCTGGGGAAAGGCAATCAACTCTCATCGATGCTCCGGGGAGCGCTCGCGGCGAGCGCGCTGCTGCTCGTGAGCGCGACGTGGAGCATGCCCGCGGACGCCGCGATCACCGGTCCCGCATCGATCGTCGGCGATGCCACCAACACTCTCTCCGGGACGGCTGCGGCGGTGTCGAGCACGACGGGCACGCCGAGCGGCCTGGTGCCCGCGTCGGTGCCCGCGAGCGCGCCGTCGTCGCCCTCGACTCCCGGCGGCACGACCCCGACGCCCGCGACAACCCCGACGCCCGCGACAACCCCGACGCCCGCGGCGACCCCGACGCCCGCGGTCGGCTCGCTGGGCGCGACCGCGGCGGCGCTCACGGCCGTGGCCGCCAGCGCGGTGCACCCCGTCGCGCAGGTTGCGAGCGCGAGCGGCGACGTGGCTGCCCGGGTCGTCGAATCGGCCTCCGCCGCGACAGCCCGCGTCACGCCCGCCGCCGCAGCGACCGTCGATGCGACGGCCGAGGCGGTCACGAGGACGGCCGGCCCGATCGCAACCGCGCCTGTCGTGAGCATGCTGAGCGCGGCCGGCGGCTCGGTGGCGACGACCGTGGGCGACGCCGGCGGGCGCGCGGCCGGCGCGGTCGACGACATCGCCGGGCCGGTGACCGGCGCGGTCCCGACGCTGACCGGCGCGGTCGCCAAGATCTCCCCGCCCGTGGCTCGGCTCATCGCGGCGGCTGCGCCCGTCGCCGGCGCCGTGGCGCCGCTTGCACGCGAGGCGGCCTCGACGCTGGCGAGCACGGTCGCGCCCGTCGTCGGCGTCGTGGCTCCGCTCCCGGGCGAAGCCGCAGGCGGCTCGACGCCGCCCGCGATCGCCGCGTCGCCGGGTGCGCCCGAACCGCCTGCGCCGCAAGGCACGCCCGGTCGCGCAGCGTTCCCCGTATCGCCGCCGGCCCCGGTACCCGGCGCCGCGTCGCCGAGCGCTCCCGCGGCGATGATCGCGTTGAGCGCCGCGGCGCTCGCGGAGGCGGGCTTCACGACCGCGCAGCCCGGTGACTGGGGCGGCGCACGCGGCGCGCTTTCGTCGCCGCCGCCGTCCGCACCGTCCTCGCCGATCCCGGCCGGCGGGCTGGCCTCGGGTGCGGGCCCCGGCGGCTCGGCGTTCTCGATCGCTCTCATCCTTGCGGGCCTGCTTGCGCTTGGGGCCCAGCGAGCAAGGCGCTGCACACGGCTGGCGAGCAGGCCGTTGCAGGCGCCGCCGTTCGTCCTGCTGCCAGAGCGCCCCGGCTAGCTCCTGCCGATCGCTCAGCGCGCCGGGCCGCACAGGCCCGGGGCGCCAGATCCGTCTCCCGGCCGACACCGGCCTCGGGAGCGCGGGTCTCCGGCAGTCAATTCGAACAGCTCGAAAGGAGCTAGCCAACATGAAACGCCATTGCATTGCGATGGCCGTGAGCGTCTGCGCGCTCGCGGCGGCCCCGAGCAGCGCGCTCGCGGGCAACGGCGGGGGTGGCCTGATCGGAGGCCTGATCAAGCAGACCCAGACCGCAACCAACCAGAACACGACAGAACAGTCGGCGTCGAGCGAAGCCAGCTCGAAGCAGACGAACATCAACGCGCCGATCTCGATCTTCAGCGTGGGGTCGAACGATGGCAGCGTGAGCCAGGGCAACGAGGCAAAGACGAGCTCGTCGGCCGGCAACGCCAACGCCACCGGGCAGGAAAACGGTCAGGCGCAGAAGGCCTCCTCCGGGAGTGATGGAGGGAGGGGCTCCGACGGCGGCGGGTCCGCGGATCAGAGCCAGACGGCCGACAACAGCAACGAAACGACGCAGAAAGCGAGCTCGAGCGCGTCCAACGAACAGAAGAACATCAACGCGCCGATCTCGATCTTCAGCGTCGGGTCGAACGACGGCGACGTTCACCAGTCCAACCAGGGCAGCACGAGCTCTGAGGCGGGCAACGTGAATGGAACCGAACAGAGCAACGACCAGAGCCAGAACGCCAGTGGGTCCTCGAGCAAGGGCGACGGTGGCGATGGACGTTCCGACGACGGTCGCGACGGCGGCTCGGGTTCGAGCGTGGACCAGAAGCAGTCCGCGTCGAACTCCAACAGCACCGACCAGTCGGCGGAAAGCTCGGCATCCAACGAACAGAAGAACGTCAACGCTCCCGGCTCATTCGGCAGCGTCGGCTCAAACGACGGCGACGTTCATCAGTCCAACGAGGGCAGCACGAGCTCGAAGGCGGGCAACGTGAACGGGACCGATCAGCAGAACTCCCAGCGTCAGGATGGCTCGGCCTCCGGTGGCAACAGCCGCGATCGCCAGCACGGCGACCGCCAGCACGGCGAGGACGGCGACCATGGCGGATGCTCGGGTAAGGGCCAGGACGGTCAGAACCGCGGGAGTCGTCCCGGCAAGGGCGACAAGGGCGACAAGGGCGGCTCGGGGTCCAGCGTGGACCAGCAGCAGTCCGCGTCGAACTCCAACAGCACGAGCCAGTCGGCTGAGAGCTCGGCCTCCAACGAACAGAAGAACGTGAATGCTCCGCGCACGTTCGGAAGCGTCGGCTCGGGCGACGGCGGCGTTCACCAGAGCAACGAGGCCAAGACGAGCTCGAAGGCGGGCAACGTCAACGGCACCCAGCAGGGCAACGAGCAGAGCCAGAACGGCTCGACCCGCTGAGGCCGAGCCGGACGATGCCAGCGCGCGATGGCGCCGGCACGTAGATAGCAACGAAACGCACAGGCGCCCCGGGCTCGCACGGGGCGCCTGTTGCGGCTCCGTCGCGAGGGATTCCGGCGAGCTGGTCGAAAGGGTGTTTGGATGTCGCGCTCGCTAGCCGGCGAAACCGCGCTGGATCGCCCGGACCGGGCGATCGCGGCGCGCCTTGGGCAGCTCGGGCGCAGGCGCCCGGGCCGACGCGTGCGCGCCGATCCAGCGCCGCCATCCTCCTCGTCCTCGCGCGGTCCGACATCGCTCGTGCGTGCGCCGGCGCGCGCGCTGCTCGCGCATCGACGCCTCGTGCTCGCGCTGGTCGCAGGGCTCGCGCTGCTCGCGGGCGGCTGGCTGTGGCTGCGCCACTCGTCGCTGGTCGCCGTGGAGCATGTGCACGTGACGGGCGTCGCCGGGAACGGAGCCGAAGCGCAGGCGATCGACGCCGCGCTGGTGCATGCGGCGCGCTCGATGAGCACGCTGGACGTGAAAGCGCGCCCGGCTCGACGCTGCGGTCGCGGGCTTTCCGGTCGTCCGCTCCGTGAGGGCGCAGCCGAGCTTCCCGCACGGGCTTCGCATCGAGGTCTCAGAGCAGCCGCCGGTCGCGGCGCTTGAAGCAGGCGGCGCGCGTACGGCGCTCGCCGCCGACGGCGTGTCGCTCGGCGCGCGCCTGCTGAGCGGATCGCTTCCGGTCGTGCATCTGGGCACGGGCGCCGAGGCGGTGCTGCCGATCGCGGGCCACCGCGTGCACGACGGCGCGCTGCTCTCGCAGCTGGGCGTGCTCGGCGCGGCGCCGCGACCGCTCGCGGCGCTGGTGACGCGCGTGTACATGGGTCCGCACGGCGTGACGGTCGCCCTGGCCAACCGCGTGCTCGTCTACTTCGGCGACGCGACGCGGCCGCACGCCAAGTGGCTGTCGCTCGCGCGCGTGCTCGCCGACGCGAGCTCGGCGGGCGCGATCTATGTCGACGTGCGCGTGCCCGAACGCCCGGCGGCGGGCTTTGCGCCGGGCACCAAGCCCGGGCTCGGCACCGAAGGCGAACCGTCGAGCGCGAGCGATCCGACGACCGCGGCGGCGCTGGCCGCGGGCCTTGAAGCGGCGGTCTCGGGCGGAGCGAACCCGGACGTGAGCGCGGCCTCGACCGCCGGCTCGCCCGGCACGCCGGGCACGACCGGCGGCGAAGCGAGCTCGGCCAGCGGGACCGAAGCGAGCAGCGCCGGCGGGGGTGAAGCGAGCGGCGCGGGCGGCGAAGCGAGCTTTCCCAGGCAGCCCTCGTCGAGCGCCGCGGGCGGGGCCGAAGGCGCCTCGCAGAGCGGATCATCGGGCGGCTGAAATAGCCTCACCCTGAGGTTGAGGCTCAGCGCTGAGTAGGGTCATGTCTCGGGGCCCGGTCGAGACTTCCTCGATCTGCAATGATTCTTGCGAGGTTCGCGGCTTTCGTTGACAGGGCGAAGTTCCCTGCATAGCGTGCGCGATTCGGTGGTTCGCGCGACAGCGTCGATCGAACCCTTAACACCTACTGAAGGCTTCGGACAGAACCATCATGGAGAACAGCGGAAGCTATCTGGCCGTAATCAAGGTCGTCGGGGTCGGCGGCGGCGGGACCAACGCCGTGAGCCGCATGGTCGACGCGGGCCTTCGTGGCGTGGAGTTCATCGCCGCCAACACGGACGCGCAGGCGCTCGCGATGTGCGACGCCGACATCAAGCTGAACATCGGCCACGAGTCGACGAAGGGCCTCGGCGCCGGAGCGGACCCCGACGTCGGCCTCGGCGCGGCGAGCGAGTCGCGCGACGACATCAAGGAGACGCTCAAGGGCGCGGACATGGTGTTCGTGACCGCGGGCGAGGGCGGCGGGACCGGAACGGGCGCCGCGCCGGTGATCGCCGAGATCGCAAAGAACGAGATCGGCGCGCTGACCGTCGGCGTGGTGACGCGGCCGTTTGACTTCGAGGGCTCGCAGCGCGCGCGCCAGGCGACCGAAGGCATCGAGCGCCTGCGCGAAGTCGTCGACACGCTGATCGTGATCCCCAACGAGAAGCTGCTGGCCGTCGTGGAGAAGCGCACGTCGATGCTCGACGCCTTCCGCGAAGCCGACAACGTGCTGCGCCAGGGCGTGCAGGGGATCACCGACCTGATCACGATCCCGGGCCTGATCAACCTCGACTTCGCCGACGTGCGCACGATCATGCACGACGCGGGCTCGGCGCTCATGGGCATCGGCACCGCCGGGGGCGAGGGCCGCTGCGGCGAGGCCGCCAAAGCAGCGATCTCATCGCCGCTGCTCGAAGAGTCGGTGGACGGCGCGACGGGCATCCTGCTGAACATCACCGGCGGCAAGGACCTCGGCCTGTTCGAGGTCAACGACGCCGCGGAGATCATCCAGAACGCCGCCGACCCCAACGCGAACATCATCTTCGGCGCGGTGATCGACGAGAGCATGGGAGACGACGTGCGCGTGACCGTGATCGGCACCGGCTTCGACCATCGCCCGGGCCGCACCGCGCGCCAGGAGTCGCGCACGCGGCGCGACCGCAACCCGCGCATCGATGATCGTCAGCGCTCGTCGCTGGAGATCTCAGACGACGACATCGACGTGCCGCCGTTCCTGCGCTAGCGCTCCGGTCCATCTCCTCCACGTGACGAGCCAGCGCCGCATGCGGCGCTGGCCGGGACCGCGCATGCGCGGTCCCGCGGCGAGCGCATGCGCTCGCCGAACAGCAGAGCGAGGAAGGGGTCGGGAGCCGGCCTCTTTGACAGGGGCCGGCGGGTCTGCTCGAATGGCGCGCTCAAGCGAGTCAGGGGGTCAGACATGTCGGTGATGATGGGTTTGCGGGTGAAGGTGGATCCCGCGCGGTTCATGGAGGTCGCAAGGGCCAACACAGACGTGCTGGCGCAGGTGTCCGAGAAGGCGAAGGGCATGGGGTGCAAAGCGCACCGGTTCTACGGCGGCGACGGCGAAGTGCTCGTGGTCGACGAGTGGGACAGCGAGCAGGCGTTCCTCGATTTCTTCGGCTCGACCGAGGAGATCGGCAAGGTGATGGGCGAGGCGGGCCTGACCGAACAGCCGGCGCCTTTCTTCTGGCACGAGCTGGACACGCCTGACGCGTTCTAGGTCACGAGCTGAGCCGGCTCAGACTGCCGCGAGGCGTCCGTCGCTGGCGGCGGCGCTCGCAAGCCCGACGTCGAGCGTGACGAGCGTGCTGTCGAGGCGTCGGGCGAGCGCGAGGTACGCGGCGTCGTATGCGGTGAGGCGTGCGCGCTCCTCCCATATGGCGTCGGCGAGCTCGATCACCGGATATCCGACCGCGCGCAGCTCCCGCAGCGCCGTGAGTGCCTGCGGCGCCCGGCGCTCGCTCAGCTCTCCGCGAAGCGAATAGCGGCGCAGCGCCGACAGCAGCTCGACGTGGAAGTGCTCGGGCACGTGCAGCTCGGCATGCGGCGCGAGCGCTGCGCGGATCGCCGGGGCCGTCGGACGTGCGAGCAGCAGCTCGGCGATCGCGCTCGCGTCAGCGACGATCACGCCGGCGTGCGGTCGCGCTCGGCGGCGATCGCCGCCGCGGGGGTCTCGCTGACGGCGACCGGCTCCCAGGTCTCGCTGGCGGCGAGCCACTCGCGCATCGTCGGGCGCACCGCGAGCGCGCGGAGCTCGGCGAGCAGGTAGTCCGACAGCGTCATGCCGCTTCGCGCCGCGCGCGCCTTCAGGTCGCGATGCAGCTCCTCGGGGACGTTGCGGATCTGGATCATCGATGACATGGAATCTCGATGATAACATGCGAATAGCATGTGATGTGGCACTGACGGTCGATTCATCACCCACCAGACCGACCGCCGTCGACACAGCGGGACAGCGAGCTCGGCGACGCGGGCGCGGCGGCGATAGCCTGGCGTCAGATGGAGACGACGCTGCGCCGCACCGCCCTGTTCGACCGGCATGCGGCGGCGGGCGCGAAGCTCGTCGACTTCGCCGGCTGGGAGATGCCGGTGCAGTACGAGGGCGTGCGCTCCGAGCACATGGCGGTGCGCACGGGCGTCGGCGTCTTCGACGTGTCGCACATGGGCCAGATCGAGACGCGCGGGCCGGGCGCGCTGCAGTTGCTGCAGCGCCTGGTCTCAAACGACGTCTCGCGCATGCCCGTCGGCGGCGCGCAGTACAGCCTGCTGTGCCGCGAGGACGGCGGGGTGCTCGACGACCTCTTCAGCTACCGCCTCGAGGACGATCGCTGGCTGACGGTCACGAACGCCGCAAACCACGAGCGCGACCTGGAGTGGTTTCGCGAGCACGCACGCGCCTTCGCGGACGTGGACGTGAGCGACAGGATCGACGACTACGCGATGCTCGCGGTGCAGGGGCCGCGCGCGCGGGCGGTCGTGCAGGCGATCGCCGACGCGCCGCTGCCCGCTCGCATGAGCGCCGCGCCGGGGCGCGTTGGCGGTGCGGAGATGCTCGTGTGCGGGACCGGCTACACCGGCGAGGACGGCGTCGAGCTGCTGCTGGACCCGGCGGACGCTGCTGTCGTGTGGGATCAGCTCGTGCGCGGCGGCGTGACGCCGGCGGGGCTCGCGGCGCGCGACACGCTGCGCCTGGAGGCATGCTTTGCGCTCTACGGCAACGACCTCTCGACCGAGCGCGGGCCGATCGAGGCCGGCCTGGGCTGGTGCTGTCGCGAGGACACCGGGTTCATCGGCGCCGACGCGGTGCGCGCGGTGCGCGAGCGCGGCCCAGCGGAGAAGCTCGTCGCGTTCGCGATCGAGGGCGGCGGGATCGCGCGCCAGGGCAACCCGATCGCCGGCGGCGGCGTCGTGACGAGCGGCACGCTCTCGCCGAGCCTGTCGATCGGCGTCGGCCTCGCCTACGTGCCGTCAGCGCGCTCGGCCGCGGGCACGGATCTCGAGATCGACGTGCGTGGCAATATGCGCTCCGCCGTCGTCCGCGAGAAGCCGCTCTACCGAAAGGGCCCGTGATGTCCGAGGCCAGCTATCCCGAGAATCTGCTCTACCACGCCGAGCACGACTGGGCGCTGATCGATCCCGACGACCCGACGCACGCCACGCTGGGAATCACGTGGTATGCGCAGGACACGCTCGGCGAGGTCGTGTTCTTCGAGCCGCCCGCCGTGGGCAGCCTGCTGACCGCGGGCGAGCCCTACGCGGAGGTCGAGTCGGTCAAGGCGGTCTCGGAGGTGATCGCGCCGCTGTCGGGCGAGGTCGTCGCGGTCAACGAGGCCCTCTCCGACGCGCCGCACACGATCAACGAGGACCCCTACGGCGCGGGCTGGATGGTCAAGATCTCGCTCGCCGACGCCGACGAACGGCGCATGCTGCTCGACGCCGCCACCTATTCCGCCACCCTCGGCGGCTAGGCTGACGACGAGCCCTTTGACCCGCTACACCGCGACCACAGACGACGACCTGCGCCAGATGCTGGCGGCGATCGGCGTCGACTCGCTGCGCGAGCTCTTCGAGCGCCAGGTCCCCGAGTCCGTCCGCCTCGATCGCCCGCTCGCGCTGCCCGAGGCGATGACCGAGCAGGACGTCTACGAGCACCTGCGCGCGCTCGCGATGCGCAACGCCTCCTGCGAGGACGAGCTGTCGTTCCTGGGTGCCGGGATGTACGACCACTACGTGCCCGCGCTGATCGACATGCTGATGGAGCGCTCGGAGTTCCTCACCCCGTACACGCCCTACCAGCCCGAGATCTCACAGGGCGGCCTGCAGGTCATGTTCGAGTACCAGACGGCGATCTCCGAGCTGACCGCGCTGCCGGTGTCAAACGCGTCGGTCTACGAGGGTCCGAGCGCCGCCGCGGCGGCCGTCTACATGGCAAAGCTGCACAACGGCCGCCGGCGCATCGTGCTCAGCGCGGCCATGCACCCGCACACGCTGCAGACCGTCGCGACCTACGCGCGCGGCTACGGCATGGAGGTCGTCGAGGTCCCCGCCGTCGACGGCGTGACCGATCTGGACGCGTGGTCGCGGGCGATCGACGCTGACTGCAGCGCGGCGCTGTTCGCGCAGCCGAACTTCTACGGCGCCGTCGAGGACGCGCAGGCGCTCAGCGAGGCCGCGCACGCCGGCCAGGGCGAGCCCGGCGCCGGCGACTCGCCGGTTGTCGTCGCACAGGTGGACCCGATCGTGCTCGGCGTGCTGAAGGCGCCCGGGGAATGCGGCGTGGACGTGGCCGTCGGCGAGGGCCAGCCGCTCGGCAACAGGCTGGACTTCGGCGGCCCGTCGTTCGGGCTGTTCGCGGCGCGCGAGCAGTTCCTGCGGCGCATGCCCGGGCGAATCGCCGGCGAGACCGTCGACGTCGACGGCCGGCGCGGCTTCGTGCTCACGCTGCAGACGCGCGAGCAGCACATCCGCCGC
This sequence comes from uncultured Solirubrobacterales bacterium, assembly GCA_963749385.1. Taxonomy (GTDB): domain Bacteria; phylum Actinomycetota; class Thermoleophilia; order Solirubrobacterales; family Solirubrobacteraceae; genus Palsa-744. The sequence goes on along the minus strand of CAVVMI010000007.1, from coordinate 641,502 downwards.
GAGAAGGCCACCTCGAACATCTGCACAGCGCAGGCGCTAAATGCGCTCGGCGCGGTCGTCTATCTCTCCTGGCTCGGTCCGCGCGGCCTGGCCGAGCTCGGCGAGCTGCTGCTCGCGCGCAGCGACTACGCGCGCACGGCGCTGAGCGCGCTGGATGGCGTGACGGCGATGCACTCCCAGCCGGTCGTGCGCGAGTTCGCGCTGCGCCTGGACGCCGACGTCGGCGCCGTCCGGGCGCGCTGCGCGCGCACCGGTGTGAACCCCGGCGTGGACATCGAGGCGCTCACCGGGCGCGAGTCCGATCGCGGCGGGCTGCTCGTGGCGATCACCGAGCGGCGCACGCGCGCCGACATCGATCGGCTCGTCGACGTGCTCGGCGCCGCCGTGTCGGCCGAGCGGCTGGCCGACGGAGCGCACGCGCGCACGCCGGAGCGTGTGTCGTGAGCACGCAGACCCCCCAGCAGCGCGATGGCGCGCGCACGATCTTCCAGAAGGGCGCGAGCGGGCGTCGCGCGTTCGTCTGTCCCGAGCGCGACGTGCCCGAGGTCGCCGCCGACACGCTGCTGCCCGCGCGCTTTCGCCGTGGCGCGCCGCCGCGCCTGCCCGAGGTCTCAGAGCCCGAGATCGTGCGCCACTACGTGGGCATCTCAAAGCGCAACTTCGACCTGGACTCGGGCTTCTACCCGCTCGGCTCGTGCACGATGAAGCACAACCCGCGCGTGCACGAGCGCGTGGCGGCGCTGCCCGGGCACGCGCGGCTTCATCCGCTGCAGGATCCAGAGCGCGCGCAGGGCGCGCTGCAGCTGATGTTCAACCTGCAGGAGGCGCTGGCTGAGATCTCCGGTCTGCCACACGTCTCGCTGCAGCCCTCAGCCGGCTCACACGGAGAGCTCGCCGGCGTGCTGCTCGCGCGCGCCTACCACGAGGACCGCGGGCAGGCGCGTCACAAGGTGCTCACGCCGGACACCGCTCATGGCACCAATCCGGCGACGGTGACGATGGCCGGGATGGAGGTCGTGAAGGTGGCCACCGACGCCAGCGGAGGCGTGGACGTCGAGGACCTGCGCGCCAAGGCCGACGAGGACGTCGCCTGCCTGATGCTCACGAACCCCAACACGCTGGGCCTGTTCGACCCGAACATCGAGCAGATCGCCGCGATCGTGCACGGCGTCGGAGCGACGCTCTACTACGACGGCGCGAACCTGAACGCCGTGATGGGGATCTCGCGCCCTGGCGACATGGGCTTTGACGTCGTGCACTTCAACCTGCACAAGTCCTTCACCCAGCCGCACGGCGGCGGCGGGCCCGGCTCGGGGCCGATCGCGGTCAGCGAGCGCATCGCGCCCTACCTGCCGACGCCGCTGGTCGTGCTGCGCGAGGGCGCAGCGGGCGCCGGCGCGCCGCGCGAGCGCTTCTATGACCTCGACCACGGCGGCGAGAGCGGACCCGGCAGCAGGTCGATCGGGCGCCTGCGCGGCTTCAACGGCAACTACGGCTGCCTCGTGCGCGCCTACGCCTACATCCGCTCGCTCGGCGCCGACGGCCTGCGCGACGCCTCCCAGATCGCGGTGCTGAACGCCAACTACCTGCTCGCGCGCCTCACGCAGCTCGGCGTGGCCGAGCACCTGCCGCTGGCCTACGGAAAGCTGTGCATGCACGAGTTCGTGCTCTCGGGCGGGCCGATGAAGCGCGAGCTTCAGATCCAGACGCTCGACCTCGCAAAGCGGCTGCTGGACTTCGGCTTTCACCCGCCGACGGTGTACTTCCCGCTGCTCGTCGAGGAGGCGCTGATGATCGAGCCGACCGAGACCGAGACCAAGGAGACGCTCGACGCGTTCGCCGAGGCGGTCGCGGCGATCCTCGCGGAGGCCGCGCAGGAGGGGCCCGAGATCGCGAAGGGCGCTCCCTACACGACGCCCGTCCGGCGCCTTGACGAGGTCGCGGCCGCGAAGCACCCGGTCATCCGCCAGGCATTCTGAGTGCGCATCTTCTCGGGGATCCAGCCCACGGGCACGAAGCACCTGGGCAACTACATCGGCGCGATCAGCCAGTACGTCGCCGGGCAGGAGCGCGGCGAAGGCCTCTACTGCATCGTCGACCTGCATGCGACGACCGTGCCGTATGACCCCGCGGAGCTGCGCACGAGCGTCTATGACCTGCTCGCGCTGCTGCTCGCCGCGGGCCTTGATCCGCAGCGCAGCATCCTGTTTCGCCAGGGTGACGTGGCCGAGCACACCGAGCTGTGCTGGCTGCTGTGCGGGGTGACCGAGCTCGGGCGCCTGCAGCGGATGCACCAGTTCCGCGACAAGTCGATGGCCCAGCGCGACCGTGAGCTCGTGTCGGCCGGTCTGCTCGTCTATCCCGTGCTGCAGGCCGCCGACGTGCTCGCCTACCGTGCCGAGGAGGTGCCCGTCGGCGAGGACCAGCGCGAGCACCTGGAGCTGATGCGCGACGTCGCACGGCGCTTCAACACGCGCTTCGCCGATGGCGAGGAGGTGCTCGTCGTGCCCGAGCACCGCATCCCCGAGGTCGGCGCGCGGATCATGGACCTGCAGGACCCGACGCGCAAGATGTCGACGACCGGCGGCAGCGACCAGGGGACCGTGTACGTGCTCGACGAGCCGAAGGCGATCGAGAAGAAGATCAAGAGCGCGGTGACCGACTCAGGCAGCGAGATCCGCCGCGGCGAGGGCAAGCCGGGCGTGGGCAACCTGATCGAGATCCTCGCGGTCGCCCGCGGGCAGACGCCCGAGGAGGTCGAGGCGGAGATGGCCGACGCGCGCGGCTACGGCGACCTGAAGGTGGCCACCGCGGCGGCGGTCGTCGAATACCTCGCGCCGGTGCGCGAGCGCTACGGCGCGCTGCGCGCCGACGAGCCGGCGCTCGAGCGCGTGCTCGCCGAGGGCGCCGCGCGGGCCCGCGCGATCGCCCACGTCACGCTGCGCGACGTGCGCGAGCGGATGGGCGTGGGGCCGGTCGGCCAGCGCTCCTGAGCGAGGCCCGTGACCGCCGTGCGAACAGGTACCTTGCTGCGATGACCGTCGTCGCGCTGGACCTCGATCTCGATGTCTTCAGCGGGCCGTTCGACCTGCTGCTCGCGCTGATCCTGCGCGAAGAGGTCGACCTGCTCGAGCTCTCGCTCGCCGACGTGGTGCTCGCCTATCTCGACCATCTGGAGGGTCGCGGGGAGCTCGACCTCGAGACGTCCACCGAGTTCATCGTGCTGATCGCCGCGCTGCTCGAGCTGAAGTCCAAGCTCATGCTCTCCGCCGACGACGACGAGCTGCTGGACCTGGAGCCCGAGCAGGCTGCGCACGAGCTGCTCGCGCGCATGCTCGACGCGCGCCGCTACCGCTCGGCCGCCGCGCATCTGCAGGAGCTGCTCGCGCGCGAGCACGGCGTTCGCTTCCGCGCGGTCGCGCTCCCGCCGCAGCTGCGCCGGACCATCCTCGCGCCCGCCGAGGGATCGGAGGATCCGCAGGGCCTCGGCGAAGCGATCGGTCGTCTGCTGAGCATGCCGCCGACGATCAGCCTGGGCCACATCGGCGTCGCGCGGGTGTCCGTCGCCGAGCGCCTGGAGCACCTGCGCGGGCTGCTGCGCAGGGGCGCGTTTGACTTCGACGAGGCTGTGCGCGGCGCCGATCGGATGACCGTAGCCGTCACGGTGTTCGCGCTGCTCGAGCTCTACAAACGCGGCGAGGCCGTGTGGGACCAGCAGGAGAACTTCGGCGAGATCGCGGTCCGCGCGTCCGCGCAGGCCGTCGTGGCGGTGGCGGGGTGAGCGAGGTCGACGAGATCAGCCCGGCGAGCACGCCGGGCGAGCGCGGCGAGCACGCCGGTCTGGCGCGCGTGCTCGAGGCGCTGCTGTTCCTGTCGGCCGACCCGCTGAGCGCAGAGGAGCTGGCGGACGCCACCGAGGTCGACGCCGAGGAGGCCCGCGAGGCGCTCGCGCTGCTCGGCGAGCAGTACGCGCCGGGTCGTCGCGGCATCCGCCTTCGCGAGCTGGGCGGCGGCTACACGTTCGCCACCGATCCCGACACCGAGGAGGCGGCGCGGCGGCTGTTCACGCGCCCGCGGGCGGCGACGCTGAGCCCCGCGCAGGCCGAGACGCTCGCGATCGTCGCCTACCTGCAGCCCGTGTCGCGGCCCGAGATGACGCGCATCCGCGGCGTGAGCGCCGACTCGGCGACGACGACGCTGCTCGACCGCGGCCTGGTCGAGGAGGCCGGGCGCTCGCAGTTCGGCGCGGTGCTCTACCGCACGACGACGCAGTTCCTGAAGCTGTTCGGGCTGCGCTCGCTGGAGGAGCTGCCCGAGGTCGCGCGCTGGGACCCCACGCCCGAGGAGCAGGCCGAGCTGCGCGAGCGCCTGCTCGCCGCGGGCGAGGCGCGCGGCGGCGGCTCGTCCGAGCAATAGCAGCCGGGAGCCGCGGGGCTCAGGCTGCGCGCGCCGCCAGCTGACCGCACGCGGCGTCGATGTCGCGACCGCGCGTGAGGCGGACGGTGGCGGGCTGCCCGCGAGACTGCAGCGCGGAGCGGAAGGCCGCGATCGACTCTCGACCGGAGCCCTCGAAGTGGGGCCGGTCGTCGGCGCCGGCGACCGTGGCGTCCGGGTGGGAGGGGTTGTAGGGGATCAGGTTGACCTTGAAGATGGGGCTCTCGTCGGTGCGCCTGCACGCGAGCAGGTCGGCCAGCGCGAGCGCCTGCTCGTACCGGTCGTTGACGCCGGCGAGCATCACGTACTCGACGAACACGCGGCGGCGCTTTCGCTCATAGAAGGCGCGCGCGGCCTCGATCACGTCGCGCAGCGGGTAGCGCTCGTTGACGGGCATGAGCTGGGAGCGCAGCGCTTCGTCGGCCGCGTGCACCGAGATCGCCAGGCGCAGCGGCATGTCCTGCTCGGCGAGCTGCTCGATCGCCGGTATCCAGCCGACGGTCGAGATCGTCGTGTGGCGGTGGGAGATGCCGATGTCCGGCAGCCGCGCGCAGGCGTCAAGCACGTTGTCGACGTTCAGCAGCGGCTCGCCCATGCCCATGAACACGCAATGGTCGACCGGCTCGACCCGCCTGAAGTGCAGCACCTGGTCGACGATCTCAGACGCCGTGAGGTTGCGCGCGAAGCGCATCGCGCCGGTGGCGCAGAAGGTGCACGTCAGCGGGCAGCCCGACTGCGAGGACACGCAGATCGAGCGCCGCCCGGTGCGGTAGCGCATCAGCACCGCCTCCAGCGCGCGCCCGTCGGCGGTGTGGAAGAGCGCCTTGACGGTGCCGTCGCTCGAGCGCGCCTCCTGGCGCAGCTGCAGGCTCGAGAACGGCAGCTCGCGCGTGAGCGTCTCGCGCAGCGCCAGCGGCAGGTCGGTCATCGCCTCATAGCCGTCGGCGCCGCGCGCGGCCCACGACCACACCTGGCGGGCGCGAAAGCCCGGCTGGTCGTGAGCGGCGAGCGTCTGGTCGAGCAGCGCGAGGTCCACGCTGTAATGGTTGCAGCGATGCGCCTCGCCAAGTACCTGGCCCACGCCGGCGTCGCCTCGCGCCGGGCCGCCGAGACGTTGATCGGCGAAGGGCGCGTCGCGGTCGCCGGCGCCGTGGTCACCGATCCGGCGCGCGACGTCGACGACAGCGATCACGTGCAGGTCGACGGGCGTGCGCTGCGCGGGGCCCAGAAGCGCGTCGTGTACGCCGTGCACAAGCCGACCGGCGTGATCTCGACCGCGCGCGACACCCATGGGCGCCCGACCGTCCTCTCGCTGGTCCCGCGCAGCGGGCTTCGGCTGTACCCGGTCGGGCGCCTGGACGCCGCCAGCAGCGGCCTGATCCTGCTCACCAACGACGGCGAGCTGGCCAACCTGCTCACCCATCCGCGCTTTGAAGTGATGCGGACCTATCGCGCGCGCGTGTCCGGCGGCCCGGTGAAGGAGGTCGCGCTGCAGGCGCTGCGCAGGGGCGTCGAGCTGGAGGATGGCCCGACGGCGCCCGCGCGCGTGCGCAGGGTCGCGCCCGCGCGCGCTCGCGCGGGCGCGGCGGGCGGTCGGGGTCGCCCGGGCGCCGAGGTCATCGAGCTGACGATTCACGAAGGGCGAAATCGCCAGGTGCGGCGCATGTGCGAGGCGGTCGGCCATCCGGTGCTCGAGCTCCAGCGGATCGCCTTCGGGCCGCTGAAGCTTGCCGATCTGCCCCCGGGAGCCCATCGCCGTCTCGGCGAGCCCGAGATCGAGCGGCTGCGCGCGGCGGCGGCCAGCCGGACGTCCCCCTAGCGGGGACGGGCGCGCCGCGGCGCTCTGCGACAATCGCCGCGCATGGCACGACTGTTCGCACTGCGCGGCGCAATCTCGGTCTCGTCCAACGACGCGTCGGAGATCCTCGACTCGACGACCGAGCTGCTGAAGGCGATCATCGAGCGCAACTCGCTGTCCCCCGACAATGTCGTCAGCTGCATCTTCACGGCGACGAGCGATCTGAACGCGGAGTTCCCGGCGGTCGCCGCGCGGGCGCTCGGCTTCGACCGAGTTCCCCTGCTGTGCGCGCGCGAGCTCGATGTGCGGGGGGCGCTGCGACTGGTGATCCGGGTGCTCATCCACTACTACGCGCCGGAGTCCCACGAACCCCAGCACGTCTATCTGGGCGAGGCCGCCGCGCTGCGCTCGGATCTGCTGGCCGCGCAGTAGCCGGGTCGCCGGGCGGCGAAGACGGAGGACGGGCGGTCTTTCGTCACAATGAGCCGACGATGACCCTCGAGTTCTCCGAGCGCATCCGGCGCATCCCCGTCTACCCGGCCGCCGGCGGCTACGCCGAGCAGGCGCCGCTCGTGCGCCTGGCCAGCAACGAGTCGCCCTATCCACCGCTGCAGGCCGTGCGCGAGGCGATCGACGGCGCGCTGTCGTCGCTGAACCGCTACCCCGATCCATCCAACGCGCTCCTGCGCGAGCGGCTGTCAGACCGCTACGGCGTGCCGACGTCGCGCATCGCGATCGGCAACGGCTCGTGCGACATCCTGCTCGCGGCCGGCGAGGCGCTGCTCGAGCCCGGCGCGGAGCTCATCTACGCGTGGCCCTCGTTCTCGGTCTACCCGCACCTGAGCGCAGCTTCGGGCGCGCGTGCGATCACCGTCGCGCTGGACTCCCTGCAACGCCACGACCTGCCGGCGATGCTCGGGGAGATAACGGTCGCCACACGCCTGGTGATTGTCTGCAACCCGAACAACCCCACGAGCACCGCGCTGCCCACGCAGCAGATCGCGGACTTTCTGGCCCAGGTGCCGCCGCACGTGTGCGTGATCGTCGACGAGGCCTACTGCGAGTTCAGCACGCTCGCCGACCCTGACGAGACCCTGGACCTGCTCGACCGCCACCCCAACCTCGTGCTCCTGCGGACCTTCTCCAAGGTGTACGGGCTGTGCGGGCTGCGCGTCGGCTTCGCGCTATGCGGCTCAGAGGATCTGCCGCGCGCCGTCGACCAGGTGCGCCAGCCGTTCTTCTGCAACGCGCTCGCGCAGGCCGCGGCGGTGGAGGCGCTCGCCCACCAGGACGCCGTCGAGGATCGCGTGACGCAGCACCGTCGCCGAGCGCGTCTCGGTCGCCGATCGGGCTGCGCGAGCTGGGTATCGAGCCGGCCGAGTCGCAGGCGAACTTCTGCTGGTTCTCGCTCGGCGAGCGCGACGAGGACGAGGTCATGCGCGGGCCTGCTGGAGCGCGGCGTGCTCGTGCGCGGCGGCGACGGCGCTGGGCAGCGAGACGCCCGCGCTGCGCGTCACCTACGGCACGGCCGAGGAGAACGAACGCTTCCTGACGGCGCTCGGCGAGGTGCTGGCGCTCGTGCCGGACACGGTCGCCGGCTGATCGCCGCCCAACCCCGCGGGAGCGCCGCCGGCAGTCGGATGCGGGCGCGCTGGCGCAACGACGCCCGGAGACCGGCGCCGTGGGCCCTGTTGGGCCTGTTGCGAGCTTGTCTCCCAATCTTTACTACGCGCGCGCCGTCTGCTACAACCGTGAGACGACCATGACCGTCCGTGCCCGCACATCCGCCGTTTGCGACACCTTCGCCGCAGGCACCGCCTGGTCGTTCGACAGCGCTTATCGCGCCTGGCGATTTATCTAGGCGCTCCGGCCCGACCCGTCTCGTGAGCGGGTCCCGAGGGCCGTACCGGGTCCGCCGAGCGCGGGCCGAGCGCCGCTCACACGGGCGTGCAGCGCCCCTCTCGCGAGACAGCCGTCGCAGGCGAGCGTGCGCATCGGGCGTGCGGGCGCTCGGAAAGGGAAAATCCAGGCGTAAGTGAAAGGATGAATCGATGATGATCGTCATGAAGGAGACCGCGACCGACGAGGAGGTCGCCGCGGTCGTTGCCAAGATCGAGCGAGCCGGCGCGCGCGCCCATCCCAGCACCGGCGCGCGCGTCACCGTGATCGGGGCAATCGGCGACGTGGAGCAGGATGCGAGCGTCGAGAGCCTCGGGCTGGAGGGCCAGCCGGGGGTCGACCGCGTGGTGCCGATCCTCAAGCCCTACAAGCTGGCCTCCACGCAGATCACCCACGGCGAGCGCACGGTGCTCGACATCGGCGGGCGCAAGATCGGCGGCGAGCACTTCGCGCTGATCGCCGGTCCGTGCACGGTGGAGTCCCGCGAGCAGACGATGCGAGACCGCGCGCGCGGTCAACGAGGCGGGCGCGACGCTGCTGCGCGGCGGCGCCTACAAGCCGCGCACGTCTCCCTACTCCTTCCAGGGTCTCGGCCAGGAGGGGCTGCGGCTGCTCGCCGAGGCCAAGGCCGAGACCGGCCTGCCCGTCGTGACCGAGCTGATGGACGTGCGCGACCTCGACGCCGTGCTGGAGGTCGCCGACGTCGTGCAGATCGGTGCGCGCAACATGCAGAACTACACGCTGCTGGCCGAGGTCGGCCGCTCGGGGTGCGCCGCGCTGCTCAAGCGCGGCCTGTCGGCGACGCTCGACGAGCTGCTGATGGCCGCCGAGTACATCCTCAAGGAAGGCAATCCCAACGTGATGCTGTGCGAACGCGGCATCCGCACGTTCGAGAACGCCTACCGCTTCACGCTGGACCTGATGGCGGTTCCGGTGCTCAAGGAGCTCTCGCACCTGCCCGTGATCGTCGACCCCAGCCACGCGGCCGGCCGGCGCGAGCTCGTCACGCCGCTGTCGCTGGCGGCCGCCGCGGTCGGCGCCGACGGGATCATCGTCGAGGTGCATCCGAACCCCGAGGAGGCCATCTGCGACGGGCCGCAGGCGCTGCGCGCCGAGGACTTCGCCGAGTACGCGCTGGCGGTCGAGCGGGCCGCGGAGCTGGCCGGCAAGGCGCTAAGCGCCGTCTGATGTGGGGCCGGTCGACGCCTCGGCGCGGCGAGCGACGACCGGCCACCCGCAGAGGGCCAGCACGTTGAAGGTCGCCGTCCTCGGCGTCGGGCTGATCGGCGGCTCGATCGGCCTGGCCGCACGATCGCGCGCCGACGCGCAGGTGCACGGCTGGGACCCCGACCCCGGCGTGTGCGAGCGCGCGCTCGCGCTCGGGGCGATCGACGCGCGGGCCGCCGATGTCGCGCGCCGCGGTGCAGGGCGCCGACGCGGTGTTCGTGGCCACGCCGGTGAGCGCGATCGTCGACACGGTCGCGCTCGCGCTGGCGGCGGCGCCGCAGGACTGCGTGGTCAGCGACGTCGGCTCGACCAAGCGCGCTCGTCGCGGACTCGCTGTCTGACCCGCGCTTCGTCGGCGGCCATCCGCTGGCCGGCGCCGAGACGGCCGGCGTGGAGCACGCGCGCGAGGACCTCTTCGACGGCGCGACCTGGTACCTGTGCCCGGCGGCCGACACCACGGGGGTCCTCTACGAGCGCCTGCACGGGCTGCTGCGTCGCCTGGGAGCCCGTCCGACCGCGATCGACCCGGGGAGCCACGATCGGCTGATGGCGGTCGTGTCGCACCTGCCGCACGTGCTCGCGAACCTGCTGGTCGCCCAGGCCGCCGCGCTGGTGAGGGGCGAGTCGCCCGACCGGCTCCCCGCGGTCGGCCCGAGCTTTCGCGACGCCACCCGCGTCGCCGGCGCCAACAGCGCGATCTGGACGGACATCTACCTCTCCAACCGCGACGCGCTGATCGGCGGCACTCGACGAGCTCGCCGCCGGCATGCTCGAGCTTCGCGGGACGCTTGCGGCGCGCCGACGCGGCGGGCCTGGCTGAGTGGAACGACGACGCCCGCGTCCACCGCGACGCGCTGCTGGGCGCGGGGCTGGCCGGCGGCCCGGTGCACGAGCTGCGCGCCTCGGTCCCCAACCGCCCGGGTGTGATCGCCGAGATCGCGCTCGCGCTGGGGCGCGCGGGCGTGAACATCGTCGACATGGCGCTGTCGCCGTCGGAGGACAACCGCCAGGGCGTCGTGGCGCTGTGGATCGGCGGCGAGCGCGACGCCCGCGCGCGCGCAGGAGCTGATCGGCGAGCTCGGATTCCCGGTCGCGGCGCCGTGAACATGCGCTTCGAGCCGGCGCGCTCGCTGTCGGGGACGCTGCGCGCGCCCAGCGACAAGTCGATCTCCCACCGCGCCGCGCTGCTGGGCGCGATGGCCGCCGAGCCCGTGCGCATACAGCGCTATCTGCACGCGGCCGACACGCTCTCGACGCTCGCGGCGGTGCGGTCGCTGGGGGCGCTCGTGGAGATGCGCGGCGAGGAGGTCGTCATTCGCGGCACCGGCCTGCGCGAGGCGCGCGAGCCCGACGGCGTGATCGACGTCGGCAACGCCGGCACGCTGCTGCGCCTGCTTCCAGGCTGGCTGGCGGCACAGCGGGGACGCTCGTTCACGCTCGACGGCGACGAGTCCATTCGCCGGCGCCCGGCCGATCGGGTCGCAGAGCCGCTGCGCCTGATGGGCGCGCGGCTCGATCTCACGCAGGGGCGCTTCGCGCCGCTGACCGTTCACGGCGCCCGGCTGCGCGCGATCTCCTACGAGCTCCCCGGTGGCGAGCGCGCAGGTCAAGTCGTGCGTGCTGCTCGCCGCGCTGGCCGCCGACGGGTCGACGACCGTCGACCGAGCCGCAGCGCTCACGCGATCACACCGAGCGCATGCTGGTGCGCGCGGGCGTCAACGTGCAACGCGACGGGCGGCGGGTGACGGTCGTCAACGCCGACGAGCTCACGCTCGATAGCCTGACGATCCCCGGCGACCCGAGCTCGGCCGCGTTCATGGTGGCCGCCGGCGTGCTCGTGCCGGGCTCGCGCCTGCTCATCGGCGACGTCGGCGTCAACTGGACGCGCAGCGGCTTTCTGCACATCCTGCGGCGCATGCGCGCGATCGTCGTCGCCGACCTCGAGAGCGAGACCGCCGAGCTCACCGGCGAGGAGCCGGTGAGCGACCTCGACGTCGCCCACGGCGCGCTGGAGGGCACGACGGTCGGGCCCGAGGAGGTGCCGCTGGCGATCGACGAGCTGCCGCTCGTGGCGCTGCTGGGGTGCTTCGCCGAGGGCGAGACGGTCGTGCACGGCGCGCAGGAGCTGCGCGTCAAGGAGTCCGATCGCATTGCCGGCGTGGTCGAGGGCCTGCGCGGCCTGGGCGCGAGCATCGAGGCCACCGAGGACGGCTTTGCCGTGAGCGGCGGCGGCGGCCTGCGCGGCGGCACGATCGACGCACGCGGAGATCACCGCATGGCGATGCTCGGCGCGATCGCCGGGCTGGCCTCGCGCGAGGGCGTCGAGGTGCTCGGCATGGAGGCCGCCGAGGTCTCCTACCCGGGCTTCGTGGCAGACCTGATGCGGCTGGCCTCGTGAGGCGCCGCGAGCCGGGCGCGCGATGCTGATCGCGATCGACGGTCCCGCCGGCGCGGGCAAGTCGACCGTCGCACGCGCGCTGGCGGCGCGCCTTGGCTTCACCTACCTGGACAGCGGAGCGATGTATCGCTGCGTGGCGCTGCTCGCGCTGCAGGCGCCGGCCGCGCGACCCCGCGGCGCTGGCGGGGGCGGCGCGAATCGAGCTGAGCGGCTCGCGCGTGCTCCTGGACGGAGCCGACGTCAGCGACGCGATCCGCTCGCCGGAGGTCTCCGAGGCGGCGTCGCGTGTGGCCGCCGACGAGGGCGTGCGCGAGGCGCTCGTCGCCAAGCAGCGCGCGCTGGTCGGCACGGGAGACTGGGTCGCCGAGGGCCGTGACATCGGCACTGTCGTCGCGCCGGGCGCTGAGCTGAAGGTTTTCCTCACAGCCGACCCGCACGAGCGCGCACGCCGGCGCGCGCAGCAGCTCGGAGCCGACGAGACCACGGTGCTGGCCGAGCAGCTGCTGCGCGACGAGCGCGACTCCACGCGCGAGCACAGCCCGCTCAAGGCCGCGCAGGACGCCGTCGAGCTCGACACGACAGGCCTCGTCCGAGCGAGGACGTCGTGGCGCGCATCGCGCAGCTCGCCGGGCGTCGAGTGACCCGGATCGCCGCCGGCGCGCGGTCATACTGGCTCCCATGAAGGTCGCTGTCGTCGGCTATCCGAACGTGGGCAAGTCCTCGCTCATCAACCGTCTCGCGGGAACGCGCGAGGCGGTCGTGCACGAGCGCCCCGGGGTCACGCGCGACCGCAACGAGATCGAATGCGAGTGGAACGGGCGCCAGTTCAAGCTGATCGACACCGGCGGCATGGACATGCGCGACCCCGACCCGCTCGCCGGCTCGATCCGCGAGCAGGCGCAGGCCGGCCTGGCCGAAGCGCAGGTCGCGGTGTTCGTCGTCGACGCGCGCGGCGGCCTGCGGCCCGGCGACGAGGAGCTGGCCGACCTGCTGCGCCGCTGGCCGCTGCCGGTGATCGTCGCGGCGAACAAGTGCGACAGCCCACAGGACATGTCGCTGGCGGCCGAGTTCCACGGCCTCGGGCTGGGCGATCCGCTGCCGGTGTCCGCCGCCCAGGGCCTTGGCTCCGGCGACCTGCTCGACCGCATCGTGCAGCTGCTGCCCGCCGGGGACGAGGCGCCGCCCGATGACACGGTGCGGCTGGCCGTGATCGGCCGTCCGAACGTCGGCAAGTCCTCGCTGGTCAATCGCTTCCTGGGCGAGCAGCGGGTGATCGTCTCGCCGCTTGCCGGAACCACGCGCGACGCGATCGACACCCCGCTGGAGGTGCAGGGGCGCAAGCTGACGCTGATCGACACGGCCGGCATCCGCCGCCAGGCCAAGGTGTCCGACTCGGTCGAGTACTACACGAGCCTGCGCTCTCAGCGCGCGGCCGAGCGAGCAGACGTGGCGCTGGTCGTGTGCGACGCGCGCGACGGCGTCAGCGCTCAGGACCAGCGTGTCGCGCAGCTGGCGATGCGCGCCGGCTGTGCGACCGCGCTCGTGCTCAACAAGTGGGATCTCGTCTACCAGTCCGGCCAGCCCGAGGTGGCAGAGGGCGCCTCAGGCGCCAGGAGGATGCGACGGCGCTGATGGTCGTCGATCTCGAGCACGAGCGGGCCCGTGTGGCCCAGAAGCTGCGGCTGCGCCCGCGCGTGCTGACCGCCAGCGCGAAGAGCGGGCGCAACGTGGCGCGCCTGCTCACCGAGGCGGTCGTGCTCGGCGACCGCATGATGGGGCGCATCCCGACGCCCGAGCTCAACCGCTTCCTCGCCGAGGTGATCGAGGCGCGCCAGCCGCCGGCCGGGGCCCGCGGGGATACGGGCAATCATCGCCTGAAGATGCTCTACATGGCCCAGATCGGCGAGCGCCCGCCGCGCTTTGCGATCCAGGTCAACTCGCGCGCGCGCCTCACGCGCGACTACGCCTACTTCGTCGAGAACCGCCTGCGCGCGCGCTACGGGATGGATGGCGTGCCGCTGATCATCGACTTCGTCGAGCGTTCGCGGGCGCACGCGCCAGCGGGCCGCCTGAATAGACTTCCCGAGCCCTGCCAGCCCACTGACTCCCGGAGCGCCCGACCCACCCATGACAGAGCCAGCTGACAACGAGTACCTGTTCACATCCGAGTCCGTCACCGAGGGACACCCCGACAAGATCGCCGATCAGATCTCAGATGGCGTTCTGGACGCCGTCCTGCGCGAGGACCCCTACGGGCGCGTGGCATGCGAGACGCTCGTCAACACCGGGCTGATCGTCGTCTCGGGCGAGATCTCGACCGACACCTACGTCGACATCCAGCAGGTCGCGCGCGACACCGTTAGCGAAAATCGGCTACACCGACGCCAACTTCGGCTTTGACTGCGGCACGTGCGCTGTCATCAACGCGATCGACAAACAGTCTCCCGGACATCGCCCAGGGTGTCGACGCGGCCTATGAGACCCGTCATGACCCCGCCGACGAGGACGAGCTGGACGTCGCCGGCGCGGGCGACCAGGGCATGATGTTCGGCTACGCCTCCAACGAGACCGACGAGCTGATGCCGCTGCCGATCGCGCTGGCGCACAAGCTCGCAAAGCGCCTGTCGGAGGTGCGCAAGGCCGAGGTGCTGCCATACCTGCGCCCCGACGGCAAGACGCAGGTGACCGTCCGCTATCGCGACGGCAAGCCGGTGGCGATCGAGAAGATCCTGATCTCCACCCAGCACGCCGACGGGATCGACAGCGAGGCGATGATCAAGCCCGACCTCTTCGAGCACGTGCTGCGCCCGGTGCTGCCGGCCGACCTCTACGACGAGAAGGAGCTGCTGCGCAACTTCCTCGTCAACCCGACGGGACGTTTCGTGATCGGCGGCCCGATGGGCGACTGCGGGCTGACGGGGCGAAAGATCATCGTCGACACCTACGGCGGGATGGCCCGCCACGGCGGCGGCGCGTTCTCGGGCAAGGACCCCTCCAAGGTCGATCGCTCCGCCGCATACGCGGCCCGCTGGGTGGCCAAGAACATCGTCGCCGCGGGACTGGCCGAACGCGCCGAGGTGCAGGTCGCCTACGCGATCGGCGTCGCGCACCCGGTGTCGGTCATGGTCGAGACGTTCGGCACCGAGAAGATCGGCCGCGGGCAGATCGCAAAGCTCGTCGACGAACACTTCGACCTGCGCCCCGGAGCCTTCCGCGAGGAGCTCAACCTGCACCGCCCGATCTACCAGAAGACGGCCGCCTACGGGCACTTCGGCCGCGAGGATCACGACTTCACCTGGGAGCGCACCGACAAGGCCGACAAGCTGCGCGCCGCCGCCGGGCTCTGACCGGCGACAGATCTAGGGTCAGGGCGATGTCGGCCATCGCCCAGGTTGAGCCCATGACGACCAGCCGCGCCCTGCGCGGCCCCTTTGACTATCGCCTGCCCGACGAGCTGCGCGGAGGAGTCCTGGACGTCGGCTCGATGCTCGTCGTGCCGTTCGGCGGGCGCAAGGTGCTGGGCGTCGTCGTGGGCATGAGCGACAGCAGCGAGGTCGCCTCTGAGAGGCTCCTGGCGCCCGTGCGCGCGCTGGAGCTCGGCGTGCCCCGCGAGCTGGTCGAGCTGGCCGAATGGATCGCCGCGGAGTACTGCTCGACGATCTCGCGCGCGCTCACGCTCGTGCTGCCGCCGGGCGCCACCCGCCGCCTGAGCGGGCGCAGGCGCAAGGCCGGCGCAGCGCCCGCGCCACCTGCCGGTCGGCGCGCGCACCGCGCACCCGCCGCGGCTCACCGACGACCAGCAGGCCGCGCTCGCGCCGCTGCTGAGCGCGCTGGCAGAGGGCCGCGCCGAGCAGCGGCTGCTGCACGGCGTCACCGGCTCGGGCAAGACCGAGATCTACCTGCGCGCGGCGGCCGCGGCGCTGGCGCAGGGCCGCGGCGCGATCGTGCTCGTGCCCGAGATCGCGCTCACGCCGCAGATCGTCGGGCGGTTCATCGATCGCTTCGGCGAGACGGTCGCGGTGCTGCACTCGCGCCTTCGCCCCAGCGAGCACTACGCGGAATGGCGCCGGCTGCGCGAGGGGCAGGCGCGCGTGTGCGTGGGACCGCGCTCGGCCGTGTTCGCGCCGATCGCAGACCTGGGGCTGATCGTCGTCGACGAGGAGCATGACGCCTCCTACAAGCACGAGGGCGATCCGCGCTATGACGCGCGCGACGTCGCCGCAAGGCGCGCGCAGGACAACGGCGCGCTGCTGCTGGCCGGCAGCGCCACGCCGCGCGCCGAGAGCGCCGAGCGCCTGCTGCGCTCGCGCCTGTCGCGACGGGTGGACGATCGTCCGCTGCCGCAGGTGCGCGTGCTCGACATGCGCGGGGAGACGCACGGGCTTCACCCCGTCACCGCCGAGGCGCTCGCCGCCGTGCGCGCGCGGCGTGGCAAGGCGATCGTGCTGCTCAACCGCCGCGGCTGGTCGAACTTCCTGTCGTGTCGCTCCTGCGGCGAGGTGTGGAGCTGTCCGGACTGCGACGTCGCGCTCGTCCTGCACCGGGCCGGCGGCTACGTGGCCTGTCATCACTGCGGCCACCGCGAGAGCGTGCCGGCCCGCTGTGAGCAGTGCTCCTCGACGGCGGTCGCGCGCCACGGCGCCGGCACCGAGCGCCTCGCGCACGAGCTGGCCGGCGTGCTCGACGGCGACGGGCGCTTTCCGGTCTTTCGCCTGGACGCGGACACGGCGGCGGTCGCCGGCGGGCCGGCCGCAGAGGGAGCGCGAGCGGACGCAGACGGTGGCGTCGGTGCGCTGCTGCGTCGCTTCGAGGCGGCCGACAGCGGCGTGCTGATCGGCACCCAGATGGTGGCCAAGGGTCACGACTTCCCCGACGTGACGCTCGGCGTCGTGCTCGACGCCGACGCCACGCTGCGCTTCCCGGACTTTCGCGCCGACGAGCGCACGTTCGCGCTGATCGCCCAGCTCGCGGGCCGCGTGGGGCGCGGGGGGGAGGGACGTGTCCTCGTGCAGACGATCGCCCCTGAAGCGCGCGCGATCCTTCACGCCGCCGGTCACGACAGCGACGGCTTTCTCGCGGAGGAGCTCGCGCGTCGCGCGGCGCTCTCCTACCCGCCGTTCTCACACCTCGTGAGGATCGTGTGCTCGGCGGAGCGCTCCCAGGACGCCCGCGCGGCGGCCGAAGCGCTGCGCGATGCGCTCACCGAGTCACTTCCCGCGCACATGGCAAGCGTGCTCGGGCCCGCCGCGCTCTTTCGCCTGCGCGGCCGCGAGCGGCAGTCGCTGGTCATCAAGGCCGGCGAGCGCCGTCCGGTCGTGGCGGGGATCGGCGAGGCGGTGCAGCTGGTCGCCGGCGACCGCTCGCACGCCGGCGTGAACTTCAGCGTGGACGTCGACCCGCAGTGAGGTGACCAACTGACGTTCTCACCGGCGAGCTGAGGTAAGGTCCTCCGTCGGGAAGCTACTCGAGGAGGGATCTGTGAAGCGCTCGGCTGGCATAGGGACGTGGCATGCGTTGGCGCCATGCCTGGCGACGATCGCGTGCGCTGTCGGTGCGATCGGGCCGGCGGTCGCCTCGGCCACCCCCTCACCCGGCACAGGCCTCGCCACGGTGCGTCCCGCGTGTCAGGCACGGAGCCCCCATGAAGCGTCCTGCTTTGCGCTCATACGCACGCCCGTCGCATCGACCTCCGCACAGGGTGCGACGGCAAGCCCCTTCGTGGTCGACAGCGGAGCCTCCTCGCCGGGCCCGGCCGGCGGGCTCACGCCGGCACAGCTCGCCTCGGCATACGGCTATGAACCGGAATCCGGTGGAACCGGACAGACCGTGGGAATCGTCGACGCCTTCGACGATCCCGACATCGAAGGGGATCTCGCGACGTTCGACGCCAGGTACGGCCTGCCGGCCTGCACCACGGCCAACGGGTGCTTCAGGAAGGTCGGTCAGACGGGCAGCGCCTCGGCATTGCCGCCAGCCGACACGACTGGATGGTCCGTGGAGATCTCACTCGACGTGGAGGCGGTGCACGCGGCCTGCTCGAAATGCAAGATCCTGCTCGTGGAGGCCGAAAACCCCTTGGTGGAAAGCCTCGCCGCGGGGGTCAATGAGGCGGTTGCCCTCGGTGCAACGGTCGTTTCAAACGGCTACGGCGCCCCGGAGTCGGTGTTCGGCGCCAGCCGAAGAGGCGGCCTACAACCACCCTGGCGTGCCGATCCTGGCTGCCGCGGGTGATCAGGGCTACTACGGCTGGACGTCTGTGAACGAAGGCTTTCGGGGGCCTGAAATGCCAGACGTCCCGGCATCGCTTCCCACGGTGGTCGCCGTCGGCGGGACCACGCTCAAGCTCACCACGGGGGGTGCGCGCGCGAGCGAGACCGTGTGGAACGACAACGGCCCAGTCGACGACATCGGGCTACCGGCCAAAGTCGCCCTCGGTGCGACGGGCGGCGGCTGCAGCAGACTGTTCACCGCGATGCCCTGGCAGACCGGCGCGGCCGGCTGGGGAGCGACGGGATGTGGCACCAAACGGCTGGTCTCAGATGTCTCAGCCGTCGGCGACCCGCTCACGGGCTTTGACATATATGACAGCTACAAATGCGGCGTCGAATGCGAATTCCCAAGAATTGAAGGAGGCTGGGCCACGTTCGGCGGGACGTCGCTCTCCACACCGCTGATCGCCGGGATGTACGGGCTCGCCGGAGGCGGGCACGGGTTGACCGACCCGGGAGTGACCCTCTACGGCCGCCAAGCCGACGCCTCCTCGCGCTTTGACGTCACCAGCGGCGGCAACGGGATCTGCGGCGGCGTCGCGCCCGCGAGCTGTGGCGAACCCGATCGGGAAATCGGCGCGCTGGTCGACTGCGAAGGGACCACCGCGTGTGACGCCGCCCCCGGCTTTGACGGCCCGTCCGGTGTCGGCACGCCGAACGGGCTGGGACTGTTCGAGCCCGAGCTGCCGACGGCCGTGATCGGTGCGCCGGTATCCCTGACGGCCGGCTCCCCGGCCGCCTTTACCGCCGGCTCCTCCACGTCCGCCTACCCGGGCGGCACGATCTCCGGCGCCTCTTGGAAGTGGGGCGACGGCACGCAGAGCAGTGGGATCTCACCAGCCCATGTTTACGCCGCGCCCGGCAAATACACGGTGGAACTGACCGTCACGGACAGCCAAGGTTTGGTCAGCGCGGCGGTCGCGCAGCAGGTCAGTGTGAAAGCAGAGACTGAAGAAGAAGCAGCCGCCAAGAAGAAAGCCGAAGAAGAAGCCGCGGCTAAGAAGAAAGCCGAAGAAGAAGCCGCGGCTAAGAAGAAAGCCGAAGAAGAAGCCGCGGCTAAGAAGAAAGCCGAAGAAGAAGCAGCCGCTAAGAAAAAGGCCGAAGAAGCGGCGGCCAAGAAAAAAGCGGAAGAAGAAGCCCTAGCCAAGAAAAAGGCCGAAGAAGCGGCCGCATCCAACGAAAAAGCCGAACAAGAAACGGCCGCTGCCGCGAAACACGCAGCGGAAGGCCAGCTTCTGACGCCGGGTTTGGGCGTCGAAGGGTTCCACAGCAAGTATTTCTCCCGTCGTGCCGGACGCCGTGCTGGCCGCTACATCGCTGACCGAGAGCGCCTCGGGCGCCGTGGCCGTCAAGATCAGCTGCCCGGCAACGGAGAGCAGCTGTGCGGGCACCGTGACGCTGCGCACGTCCGGCGCGGTCGTGGCCTCGGCGAGGAAGCCCAGGGCGGCGGTTCTGAGCCTTGCGTCCGGCTCGTTCACCGTGCCGGGCGGAAAGGTCAAGACGATCACGCTGCATCTGTCGGCGAAGGCGCGGGCCCTGCTGGCGAAGTCACACTCGCTTCGCATACGCGTGACGATCGTCGCTCACGACCCCGCGGGCGTGACGCACACAACGCAGGTCGTCGTGACGCTGCACGCTGCAAAGCCTGCGCGCAAAAAGGGCTGACCGGCACACCGGCAGCGGCGTCCGCCGCGTTGGGCCGTGAGCCCCGGCTTGCCGCTGGGAGACGCATAAACTCAGGGTCAGATGACCGACGAGAGGACAGCAGAGCTCAAGGAGCGCCTGGCGGATGAGGCGGAGCCCGAGAGGGCGCCCGCGCGTGCCCAGGACGCAGACGTGGAGACGGGCGTCGAGTACAGCGAAGCCGAGCCCGAGCAGGACGAGGCGCCCGTTGCCGAACTCGATCCCGAGACGCGCGCGCGACGCGACGCCGCGCTGCGCCACGTGCGCCAGTTCGGCGATCCCGTGCTCCGGGCCCGGGCGTTGCCCGTGGAGCGCTTTGACGAGGCGCTGGAGGCCGAGGTGCAGAGGATGGGCGAGCTCATGGGCGACGCGCTCGGGGTCGGCCTTGCGGCGACGCAGCTGGGGGCGCTGCATCGCGTGCTCGTCTACCGGGCCTACGCCGACGACGAGCTCACGGCGCTCGTGAACCCGGTCATCGAGTGGATGAGCGACGAGAAGGAGCTCGGCGAAGAGGGTTGCCTGAGCCTGCCCGGAGTGCACGTCGAGGTGGAGCGCCGGGTGCAGGTAAGGGTGCGCGCGCGCGATGCGCGTGGCGAGGAGATCGAGGTCGAGGCCGAGGGTCTTCCCGCACGGGTGATCCAGCACGAGATCGATCACCTCGATGGCGTGCTGATCCTCGATCGCATCTCGCGACAGGCGCGCAAGGAAGCAATGCGCGCCATGCGCGAGGCGTTCGAGGACGAGACGGCCGCTTGAGCACGGCTTTCCTCGGCACATCGGACTTCGCCGCCGCGGTGCTGGGTCGCCTCGCGGCAAGCGACGCGCATCGCCCCTCGCTCGTGCTCAGCCGCCCCGACCGCCCGCGTGGTCGCGGGCGAAAGCTCGCGGCGCCGCCCGTCGCCGAGCGTGCGCGTGAGCTGGGCATCGCGCTCGAGCAGCCCGAGACCGTCAACGACTCGCGCATCGTGGCGCTGATCGCGGCCAGTGGCGCGAGCGCCGTGGTCGTGTGTGCCTTCGGTGCGCTCATCAAGGAGCCGCTGCTGTCGGCGCAGGAGCTGATCAACGTCCATCCCTCGCTGCTTCCCCGCTGGCGCGGCGCGGCGCCGATCGAGCGCGCGATCATGGCCGGCGACTCGGAGACGGGTGTCTCGATCATGCGCCTCACCGCGGGCCTGGACAGCGGCCCCGTCTATCGCAGCGGGCGCGAGGCGATCCTCGCAGGCGACACCTACGGCTCGCTGTCGGCGCGCCTGGAGGCGCTGAGCGGAGCACTGCTGCTCGACGTGCTCGACCATCGAGCGCAGGGCACCGAGCCGCAGCCCGACGAGCAGGACGAGCGCGGGGTGACGTACGCCGAGAAGATCGGCTCCGAGGATCGCCTGCTGGATCCGGCGAGGACGGCGGTGGAGCTCGAGCGCGTCGTGCGCGCGCTCTCGCCCCACATAGGCGCGCGGGTCGCCCTGCCCGACGGAGTCCTGCTCGGCGTGCGCGAGGCCACCGTGTTTGACAGCCCGTCGCTCTCGCAGGACTCGGGGCCGGCAGGCGCAGGCTCGGGTGAGGAGAGCTCGCCTCGCCTCATCGAGCACGACGGCCGGCTTCTGCTCGCATGCCGCGAGGGAGCGCTCGAGCTGAGGCGCGTTCAGCCGCCGGGCGGTCGCCCGATGGACGCCTCGTCCTACCTACGCGGTCACGGCGCGCCCGGCCGGCGATAGGCGCTGGCGTAGGCCGGCAGCGGGATGCCGGCGCTCATCAGCGGGTCCGGCTGCGGCGGCCCGGGGTGTGTCGTGAGCGGGATGACGCCGGCCCACGCGTCCAGTGTGTAGTCGGCCTCCTCGTCGCTGGGCTGGCCGTCGCGGACCTTGGCCGACGCCTCATCGATTGGCAGCGCGAGGACCGCGGTCGCCTTGAGCTCATCCTCCCGGGGCGCGCGCACGTCCGGCCAGCGACCCGGGATCAGGTGCTCGACGATCGTGCGCAGGGCGTCGCTCTTCTCGGCCGGCTGCTCGATGCTCGTGGCGGTTCCCATCAGCACGACCGAACGGTAGTTGGCCGAGTGATGCATCGCGGAGCGCGCGAGGATCAGGCCGTCGATGAGCGACACCGTCAGGCATACCGGGGCGCCCGCCGCGATCGCGCGCAGCGTCCTGCTGCCCGCCGATCCGTGGAGCAGAACGCGGTCGCCGTCACGGGCGTGCAGCGTTGGGATGACGAGCGGCTGGCCGTCCTCACCGATGACGCCGAGGTGCGCGATCAATGCCTCGTCGAGCACCGCGTCGATCGTTGCGCGGTCATAGCGACCGCGTTCACGCTTGCGTCGCACGCGGACGCGCTCGGAGCGGGGGAGTGCGGTGGGCTGCCCGGAATCTGTCATGATACAGTTGAGTAGCTGACATGACACAGTACCAGATACGCGCTTCCAGCGCAGCCGAGCTGGTGCGTGACGTCGAAGCCGCGGTCGCGGGGGGCCAGCTGCAGCCAGGCCAACGGCTGCCGTCGGTTCGCCGCCTCGCGGCGGAGGTCGGCATCAGCCCCGGGACGGTCGCCGCCGCGCTGGCTGAGCTGCGTCGGCGCGGCGTGGTCCTCAGCGAGCCGCGGCGCGGGACGCGCGTCGGCGAGGCGCCGCCGGTTGGGTCGCCGCGCACGCTGCTGCCGGTGCCCGCCGGTGCGCGGGATCTCTCCAGCGGCAACCCCGATCCGGCGCTGCTGCCGGATCTCGAGCAGGCTCTGTCACGCGTCGAGCTGCCCCAGCGCCTCTACGGCGAGCCCTCGGTCGTGCCCGAGCTCGGCGCGCTGGCGCGCCAGCAGCTGCGGGCCGACGGCATCCCGAGCGACTCGCTGTGCATCGTCAGCGGCGCACTCGACGGGATCGCGCGCGTGCTCGAGGCCAGGCTTCGTCCGGGGGATCGTGTCGCGGTGGAGAATCCGGGCTACGCAGAGCTGTTCAACCTGTTGCGCGCCCGCGGCCTGGCGTTGGAGGCGGTCGCGGTCGACGAGCGAGGGATGCAACCCGGCGAGCTGCGCGTGGCGCTCCAGCGCGGCGCGCGTGCGGCGATCATCACGCCGCGTGGCCAGAACCCGACCGGCGCGACGCTCGACTCAGAGCGCGCACGCGAGCTGCGCGAGGTGCTGGACGAGAAGCCGGACACGCTCGTGATCGAGGACGACCATCTCGGCGCCGCCGACGCCGGCGAGCTGCACTCCACGGTCGGCGGGCGCGCGCACTGGGCGGCGACCCGCTCGGTCGCGAAGGCGCTCGGGCCCGACCTGCGCCTTGCGGTGCTCGTCGGCGATCCGCTCACGATCGCGCGCGTCGAGGGTCGCCAGCAGTGTGGCCCGGGCTGGGTCAGCCACATCCTGCAGCGGCTCGTGTTCGGCCTGTGGGCCGACCCGAAGGTCCAGGCGCTCGTGCAGCGGGCCGGAGCCACGTACGCCGAGCGGCGCGAGGGGCTCGTCGCGCGCCTGGCCGACGTCGGGGTGGCCGCGCGCGGATCATCGGGGCTGAACGTGTGGATCCCGGTGCGCGAAGAGGCCGGCGTGGTGGGCGCGCTGCTGCAGCGCGGCTGGGTCCTCGCTCCCGGTCACCCATATCGCCTGGCCGGCGCCGAGCCGGCGGTCCGCGTGACGATCGCGACGCTGTCCTCTCGCGAGGCGTCTCAGCTGGCGGCCGACGTCGCCGATGTGCTCGAGACCGGGCTCGCGCTGCGCGCGGGCTAGCTTTGATGGCTGTGCAGGAGCGACATGCGGCGGTGGCCCCCGCCCGGCGTTGTGCGTTTGTCGTGCTGCGCCGCGTGTTCGAGAGCGGCGCCTACGCCGATCGCGCGCTGCGCGGCGAGGCGGGCGAGCTGGACGCGCGCGATCGCGCGCTGGCGATGCGCCTGGCCTATGGCGCGGTGCAGCGCAGGGGAACCCTCGACCACCTCATCGAAGGCCTGGCCGACCGGGAGCTGTCGCGCCTGCAGGCGCCGGTGATCGCCGCTCTACGGCTCGGGCTCTACGAGCTGCTGTATCTCGACGGCTCGCCGGATCACGCGGTTGTCGCGGACACGGTCGAGCTCTCCAAGGCCGACGGCGCGGGGGGCCACGGGCTGGTCAACGCGGTGCTGCGCCGCGCCGCCCGCGAGGGTCGCTCGTTGCTGGAGGGGCTGTCGGATGAGACCGCCGATCAGGCTGCGATCAAGCACTCCCATCCGGCGTGGGTGGCCGAGCTGTGGTGGCGAGAGCTCGGCGGCGAGCAGGCGCGTGCGCTGATGGCCGCCGACAACGAGCCGGCCGAGGTCGCGCTGCGCGCCAATACGCTTCTCTGCGATGCGCCATCGCTGGCCGCAGCGCTGCCGGTGCGCTGCAGGCTCGATCCGCAACTGCCCGAGGCGGTGATCCTGGAGGAGCCGTTTGACGCCTATAGCTCGCAGCTGTGGCGCGACGGCGCGTTCGTCGCACAGTCGCGCGCCGCGATGCTCGTATCGCGGGCGCTCGCGCCAGAGCCCGGCGAGCGCGTGCTGGACCTGTGCGCCGCCCCCGGCGGCAAGAGCACGCACCTCGCCGCGCTCATGGAGGGAAGCGGCGAGGTCGTGGCGGTCGAGCGCGATCTCCGCCGCGCCCAGGCGCTCGTCGAGACCGCCGAGCGCTGCAAGGCCGACAACGTCCGCGTCGATGTCGCCGACGCGACCAGCGCGCGACCGGGCGGGGAGACCTTTGACCGCATCCTCGTCGATCCCCCCTGCTCGGGCCTAGGGACGCTGCAGTCTCACCCCGACCTGCGCTGGCGCATGACGCCGGCCAACGCCGCCGTGCTGGCGGGCGCGCAGGCGACGATTCTGGACGCCGCCGCCCGGGCCCTCCGTCCGGGGGGCGTGCTTGTCTACTCTACGTGCACGATCTCCCCGACTGAGAACGAGCGCCTGATCGCCGCATTTCTTGACTCCCGTACCGACTTCGTCCTCGAGGACTTGGCCGCGGAGCAGCCCGCGTTCGCTGGGGAGAGCACACCTGATGCGATTGCCGGGCGATCGCTGCTGACGCTGCCCCACCGCGATCGCACCGCCGGATTCTTCATCTCTCGGCTACGCAGGAGCTGAGCGCGATGGACGGCGATCCGCGCGCCCAGGCCCGTGCGCCCATCGATCTCGGCCCGAAATGCCCCGACTGCGGTGAGCCGTGGCTGCGACCGACCAACCTCCCGGGCCGATACCGCTGCGTGTACTGCCTGCACCGCTTCGAGCTCACGTCGGTGTGTCCCAACTGCGGGGAGCACTCGACGATCGTGCGGATGTCCTCGACCGCGATCCTGAAGTGCAACAACTGCGGCGAGTCGATGCTCCAGTCGCTATGAGCGACGCCACCAGCGAGCTGCTGCAAGCGACGCGCGTGGCGCCCTCGATCCTCTCGGCGGACTTCTCACGGCTGCGCGAGCAGGTCGGCGAGGTGCTCGACGCCGGCGCGAAGGTGATCCACGTCGACGTGATGGACGGTCATTTCGTGCCGCCGATCACCGTCGGGCCGCTTGTCGTCGAGGCGCTCGCGCAGCAGACCCACGACGCCGGCGCGATTCTCGACGTGCACCTCATGATCGAGCGTCCCGAGCGCCACGTCGGCGACTTCGCCGGCGCCGGCGCGGACTCGATCACCTTTCATGCCGAGGCGACGCCGCACGTCGCCTACACAGCCGACGTGATCGCCTCGCGAGGCGCCAGCGTTGGCGCCGCGATCAACCCGGCCACGCCCGTGGGCGCGCTGTCGGAGGTCACTGAGGCGATCGACATGGCGCTGTGCATGACGGTCAATCCCGGGTGGGGCGGCCAGCCGTTCATCGAGCACTCGCTGCAGAAGATCCCGCGGCTTCGCGCGATCCTCGCCGACAGCGCCGCGCTGCAGGTGGACGGCGGGATCGATCCGCAGAGCGCTGCGCGCTGCCTGCAGGCGGGCGCCAACGTGTTCGTCGCGGGCTCTGCGATCTTCGGCGGGCCCGACCCCGGCGAGGCCTATCTGGCGATCGCGCGCGCGGTGGACGCCGACGCCGAGTCGCGCCGGTAGAGCAGCCACAGCAAGAGCGCGAGCAGCGCCGTCGCGCCGGCATAGCCGATCTCGGTGCGCGACAGCTGGTTGGCGACGGTCGGCGCGAGCATCCACGCCAGGAACGCCGCGGCGGCCACGATCCAGCAGACGGCGGCTGCCCGTGCGCGATTGCGCGCGAGCGCAGCCTGGTTGAGGGCCCCGGAGGTGAGATGCATGCCCATGCCGATTCCCACGAGTGCGAGCCCGAGGCGCCCGTAGGAGTAGTGCTGGCCGAAGAGGTGGGTCATGACAAACGGCCCGATCACGAGCAGTCCCAGCGCGACGGCCAGCGCGAAGACCGCGATCGCGAGCACGGTGACGCGGATCGCGCGGGCGAAGGCCGCGTGGCCGGCGGTCGCCTCGAGGCCGGTCAGGTGAGGCAGCAGCGAGGTCTGGATCGCCTGAAAGAGCTGCAGCGGCGCGCGCGCGATCAGCAGCACGTCAAAGACGATCCCCGCGAGCGCCTTGTTGGGCGAGGTCGCGGCCACCGTGAGCACCGCGGCGTTGAGCAGCGTCTGCTCGGAGAGCATGATGCTCGACACCCAGCCGGCGAACCCGGTGCTGCGGCGCAGCGAGAGCCCGTCGTGTGCGCTGACCTCCTGGACGCCCTCGGTGCCCGGGCCCTCCAGCCCGGCCGCGGCCTCATCGACGGTGATCGGCCCCTCCTCCAACGTGCTCTCGCCGGGCGCCGCTGGCTCTGAGCGCTGAAAGAAGGCGATCGGGACGACGACGAGCGAGACGAACGGCGCGGCGGCGATTCCCAGCGCGACGGCCGTCTGACCGCTCGTGATTCCCAGCGCGACCGCGATCGCAAAGCAGATGCGCGAGAAGGACTCCATCAACACGAGCCCGCCGTAGAGGGCGAAGCGTTCGTGCCCCGCCAGCCAGCCGCGCGCGAAGTAGCTGGCGCCATAGGCGAGCGTGCCGACCACGAGGATGTCGTAGAGCGCCTGGTCGTGGTCGAAGACGTTGTCGACAAGCTCTTCCTGGAGTGACAGGACGACGACGAGGAACACCAGCGCGAACGTCGCCTGGATGGCAATCGGGACGCGCATCGGATGTGCGGCGTGGCCCTGGGCGCGGCGCTCGGCGATCGTGCGCGAGAGCAGCTGTTCGGTGGGCCGGTATATCACCGAGATGATCACGAACATCACCGACCACAGCAGCGCGATACGCGACGCCGAGGCTTCGCCGAGCACGTGGCTGGAGATCGAGAAGTAGCCGAGCGTGAGCAGACCGGTGCAGGCGATTCCCACCGACAGGATTCGCGCCCCCTGGCCGTATGAGCGCGCCCGTCGCGCGAGCGGAGGTCGAGCCGTGGCGTCCGCTGCGGAGATCGCGTCGCTGGGGGTCGTGCGCGCCGGTTTGCTAGACGCGGACAAGCAGCATCGTCCAGGGGAACGGCGAGCGGACCTGCGCGACCTCGCCGTAGCGCGACAGCAGCGCCACGAAGGAGCCCTTTGACCAGTGGTTGAGGTGTCCGGGCGTGTTCCCGAGCTGGCGGATGTAGGCGCCGCGCGCCATGTTCAGGGCACGCCACATCGGCTCGCGCGGCACGGACACCAGCAGGTGGCGCTGAGCGCAGCGTGCCATCTCCGACAGCGTGTGAGCGGGGTCCGGGACGTGCTCGAGGACCTCGATCGCCGCGGCGAGGCCGAACTCGTCGTCGGCGAACGGGAGGTTCTCGGCCGACATCGTGCGGTACTCGAGGTTGGGCGCCCGGCGCTCTGACCAGCCGGCCTGGATCGACTCCTCCTCGAGGTCGATGCCGACCACGCGACGGGGGTGCATGCGCTGGGCCCAGCTGTGCACGAGCACACCCTCACCGCAGCCTACGTCCAGCAGCGACTCGGGATCGGCCTGCTGCATGAGCTCATCGAGGTCGCGCTCGAAGCGCGCCATCAGGCGACGCACGACAGGGTTCGCCGAGCCGTACTTGTCGTAGGTGTTGCCGGTGACGACGCCCTCGGCCGAGACGGTCACCTCGCTCACAGCCGTGCCGTCTCCTGCTCCTCGGCGTGCGCGCCGCCGCCGCGCGTCAGCGGCTCTCGCGCCTGCGCGACATCTCGCTGGAGCGCGTCGCCCGGCCCGGGCGCCGGCACGCCCGCGGGCGGCTGGTCGGCGCTCCGGGCACCCGGTTCGTAGTGCGAGGGCGCGACGCCGAGCTGCAGCTCGATGCGCCGCACGCGCTCGAATGTCTTCTGGGTCATCACCCGCTGGGCCGCCAGGAGGTCTCCGATCACACCGAGCGCCCACAGCACGACGGCTGCGATGAACAGCACGGCGCCGAGGATCAGCGACTGAACGTGGCCCTTGCCGTTTCCCTCGGCGTAGGCGACGGCGAAGCGGATCCACACCGCGACCGCCGCGAGCCCGATGACCACGGCGAGGCTCCAGAAGACCCGCAGCGGCTCGTACTGGGCGTAGATACGAAAGATCGACACCGCGTTGCGGCGCACGTATGCGCCCATCGACGGGAACAGGCGCGACTCGCGCGTCTTGGGGTTGGTCGCGACCGGCACGTGATCGACGGCCACCAGCTGCTTTCCGGCCTGGATGATCGTCTCCAGCGTGTAGGTGAATTTGGAGACCACGAGCAGCTGGATGGCCGCCTCGCGGTTGTAGGCGCGAAAGCCCGAGGTCGTGTCGGGCACGGTCGTCGAGGAGGCCTGGCGCACGACCCACGAGCCCAGGCGCTGAAGCGCCTTCTTGAGCGTCGAGAAGTGCTCGATGCCCGTGACCTCGCGATCGCCGACCACCATGTCGGCGCGCCCTTCGAGGATCGGGCGCACGAGTCGCGCGACGTGCGGGCCGTAGTACTGGTTGTCGGCGTCGGTGTTGACGATCACGTCGGCGCCGAGCTTCAGCGCGGTGTCGATGCCCGCCTGAAAGCCGGCGGCAAGCCCCTTGTTGTTGGTCAGGCGGACGAGGTGATCGACGCCGTGGGCGCGCGCGACGGCAACGGTGTCGTCGGTCGAGCCGTCGTCCACGACCAGCCACTGCACCGTGTCGAAGCCCTCGACCTCGCGGGGAAGGTCGGCGAGCGTCTGCGGGAGCTGATCTGCCTCGTTGAAGCAGGGAATCTGGATGATGAGCTTCATCAGCGATTATTTCGGTGTGCCCGGGACTCGGCCTTCGCCAGTATCCCAAAGCGCGACACGGCCTCAGGCGCCCGGCGACCACGCTGGAGCGCAACCGCGCCTGACGGTCTAGCCCCGAGGTTAGTCTCCCCAAGCTCTCCTGCATGCAAAGCGCGACGCACACCCAGCCCAAGACGGGCGTGATCCGCCTCGAGCGGCTGAGCGCCTGGGGTCCCGCGAACTGGGCCAAGCTCGCGCTCGTCGTGCTCTGCGCCGGCGCGCTGATCGGCTACCTCGCCTTTCCGACCTACCCGACGTATGACTCCTTCTACGCGCTGCTGTGGGGCCGGGACCTGCTGCACCTGCACCTGCCCGACTTCCGGGTCTATCGCGCTCCCACCGAGCACCCGCTCGCGATCGCCTTCGGGATGTTCTGCTCGATCTTCGGGCAGGCCGGCGGGCGGCTCATGGTGCTCGGCTCGATCGCATCGTTCGTCGCGCTGGTCGTGGGGATGTATCGGCTTGGGAGGCTGTGCTTCGGGCCGGTCGTCGGGGTGCTCGCCGGCCTGCTCGTCCTCAGCCGCTTCTTCGTCGAGAACCTCGCCGCGCAGGGCTACCTGGACATCTCCTACGTCGCGCTGATCGTGTGGGCGATCGTGCTGGAGGTCGAAAAGCCCAGGCGCGGCACGGTCGTGTTCGTGCTGCTGGCGGCCGCCGGCCTGCTGCGACCCGATGCCTGGGTGCTCAGCGGCGTCTACTGGCTTTGGTGCGTGTGGGGGTCGTCCTCGCGATCCCCGGCGGTCACCGGCCGGGGGCCGGTGCGCGGCGGCCGGGCTCGAGCGCGCGTGAGCGCGGCGCTGGCGGATCGCCGGACGTTTGGCTACCTCGCGCTCGCGCTGATCGCGCCGGTCATATGGGTGGCGATGGACGGGATCGTGACCGGTGACCCCCTCTACTCGCTGCATTCGACCGCCGGGCTCGCCCAGGAACTGGAACGCACGCAGGGCCTGACGAGCGTGCTCGCGTCGACGTGGACGTTCGCCGTTCGCATCGACAAGCTCCCGGTGGTGCTCGGTGTGCTCGCCGGCATTCCGCTCGCGCTCTGGCTGGCGCCCCGCCGCGCAGCCACCCCGCTTGTCGCGATGCTCGTGCTCGTCGGCGTGTTCGTCGCCGAGGGGGCCGTCGGCGCGTCGGTCGTCGGGCGCTACATGGTCGGCGTGTCCGTGCTCGGCCTGCTGTTCTGCGCCGTGGCGATCGGCGGTTGGTCGATGCTGCTTCCGGGCTCGACCATGCGCCGGGTGTGGCTGGGCGGTGCGGCGGTGCTCGTCGTCTACGGCGTGCTGTCGGTGGCCACCACGCTGAGCCTGTCGAGCCTGCGCACGACGCTCGCCTACCACGAGGACTTCCACGAGGGGCTCGCCGCCGCGCTGCACAACCCGGCCGTGCAGGCCCAGCTGTCGCGCTGCCCGCTGGTCTCGCTGCCCGACAACAAGCTGATCCCGGATGCGCGCTGGATACTCGACACCGTGGGGCAGCACGACATCGTCGCGCGCTCGCAGGCACGGGCCGACGCGGCCAAGGGCTCTGACACGTTGGAGAAACGCATCCGCCGCGGGAGCGTCGCCGTGTACCCGCTCGGCAGCGCTGTGTTCATCGAGGCGATCGTCGACGTTGGCGACGATCCCCGCGATCAGGTCCCGCTGACGGGCTTCAGGCGCATCTACACGAGCCGCTACTACGCGGTCTATGGCAACTGCTGAGGAGGGCGCTGGCGCTCTGTCACGACCCGGCGCCGTCGGGCCGTCGCCGCGGCCCGCCGCGCCCGGGTCAGCGGATGTCCCGGCCGGGCGCGCTCAGATCGCCCGCCGCTGGGCATGGCCCGTGCTCGCGGTCGTGCTGCTCGGCGGTCTGGGGCTGCGGCTGTGGGGAATCGCGCAGGGCCTGCCCTACGCCTTCAACGCCGACGAGGCCGACCATTTCGTGCCGCGCGCCGTGGCGATGTTCGAACGCCACGACCTGAACCCCCACTACTTCGCGAACCCGCCGGCGCTGACGTACGTGCTGCACTACCTGTTCGCGGTGTGGTACGGCGGCTCGGGCGCCGTCGTGCATGCCTTCGCGACCAATCCCGCCGACGTCTACACGCTCGCGCGAGCGGCGGTCGCGGTGCTCGGCACGATCGCGCTGTGGCTTCTGTATGGCACCGGGGCGCGTCTGTTCGGCCGCGCCATCGGCCTGCTCGCCGCGGCGATCGAGGCGGTCGCCTTCCTGCCGGTCTTCTACGCGCACCTGGCGCTCAACGACGCTGCGACGCTCGCACCGGTGACGCTCTCGCTGCTGGGGAGCGCCGGCGTGCTGCGCCGCGGTCGCGTGCTCGACTACGTGCTCGCCGGGGTCGGTCTCGGCCTGGCCTGCGCGAGCAAGTACACGGCCGGGATCGTGCTTGTCGTGTTCATCGCGGCGGTTGCGACGCGCTACCTGGACGTCGCGGCGCGGCGTGGATCGCGCGCCGCGGCGCCGCGGGCCCTTGGCGGGCTTGCGCTCGGCGGGGCTCTCGCGCTGGGCGCGTTCGTGATCGCCAACCCCTACGCGCTGCTCGATTATCAGAGCTTTCATTCAGAACTGGTTCACCAGTCGACGCTCTCGGCCGAAGCGCAGGGCAAGCTCGGCGCGCCGCGCGACGGCGGCCTCGTCTACTACCTGTGGTCGCTGAGCTGGGGACTTGGCTGGGCGCCCGCGCTTGCGGCGCTGGGCGGCGCGGTGACCGTGTGGCGCCGCGGGGCGCGCTATGGCTGGCTGCTCGTGCCGGCGCCGGTGCTCTACCTGCTCTTCATGGGGCTTCAGGGGCGCTACTTCGGGCGCTGGCTGCTGCCGATATTCCCGATCCTCTGCCTGCTCGCGGCCGTCTTCGCGCTGCAGCTCGCGAACACGGGCGCGCGCCTGGTTGCCGGCGTGGCTCAAGGACGGGTGGGCGCCCGTGCGGCGCTCGCGGCGCTGACCGCGGTGATCGTCGTCGCGCTGCTCGCGCAGGGCCTCGTCCACAGCGTGCACTCCGGCCAGGTGCTCGCACGCGCGGACACGCGCAACCTGACGCGCGCATGGCTCGTCGCGCACGTGCCGGCCGGGGCGCCGATCGTCGTCGAGCCGGTGTCGCCGGACTCCTGGGGGCGCCGCTGGAACAAGTATCCGTCGCTTGTCTCGCGCATCTCCTCCAGCGGCGCGCTGACCGAAGGCTTTCACGTCGTGGGAATCGAGGACTACGAGCGGACGCTCAGCCCGGCTCTGCTGAGCTTCTATGAAGCGCACGGCTACTGCTGGGTGGTGAGCGGCTCGACGGAGTCCGGGCGGGCCTTCGCCGATCCAAGCGCGGTGCCGCTCGCGGTCGCCTACTACCACGCGCTCGCGACGAGGGCGACGGTCGTATATCGCAGCTCACCGTACGGTCGCGGCGAGGGCCCGGTGCCCTTCGGCTTTGACTGGTCGTTTGACTACTACCCGCTCGCCTACCACCGCCCCGGACCCGAGATGATCGTTTACCGCCTGCACGGCGGCCGGTGCGCCGGCTGAGCGGGGTTATCCTGGATGAGCAGATGACCGTCCGTACGGATACCGACAGAGCGCATCTGGCTCGCGCGATCGAGCTGGCGCGCAAAGGCATCGGCACGGTCAAGCCGAATCCGGCGGTGGGCGCCGTCGTCGCCCGCGAGGACGAGGTGCTCGGTGAGGGCTGGCACGAACGTTACGGCGGCGCGCACGCCGAGGTCAACGCGATCGAGGCCTGTGGCCTCGCCGATCTCAGCGACGCGACGCTCTACGTGTCGCTGGAGCCGTGCTGCCACGAGGGCAATACGCCGCCCTGCACCGAAGCGATCCTCAACGCCGGCATCGGGCGCGTCGTTGTCGCCTCGGATGACCCGACTGAGAAGGCCTCCGGCCGTGGTCTCGGCATCCTGCGCGACGAGGGCGTGGAGATCGTGATGGCCGACGGCGAGTTGGCCACGCGCGCGCGCCTGCTGAACCAGGCCTTCCGCAAGCACGCCCGCGAGGGGCGCCCGTGGGTGCTGTTCAAGTCCGCGATGACCCTCGACGGCAAGGTCGCGACACGCACCGGGGACTCGCAGTGGATCAGCGGCGAGCCCAGCCGCGAGCTCGCGCACCAGTGGCGTGCCTCGGTCGACGCCGTGGTCGTCGGCATCGGCACCGCGCTGGCCGACGACCCCCAGCTCACGGCGCGTCCCGACGGGGCGCCCGCCGAGTTCGAGTGCCAGCCGCGGCGCGTGGTCTTCGACTCCCTCGCGCGCCTGTCGCCGAGCTCACAGCTCGTCGGCGCCGCGCTGCAGATCCCCCTGACGGTGATCGTGTCGCGCGCGGCCGCGCGCGCCGACACCGACGCGCTGGAGGCGGCCGGAGTGCAGGTGCTCGTCGCGACCGGCGAGAACGAGCCGGCGCGCGTGCGCTCGGGGCTGGAGCAGCTGGGGTCCCAGGGGATCGCGGCGGTCCTGCTGGAGGGCGGCCCGCATCTGGCCGGCGCCTTCCTGGATGCCGGGGAGATCGACGAGATCCGCCTGTTCCTCGCCCCGCTGGTGCTCGGCGGCAGCGCAGCGCGCGATCCGCTCGAGGGCAAGGGCGTCGAGCAGATCTCCGAGGCGCTGCGCGCGCTCAGCTTCGACTGCGAGCGCGTCGGCGGGGACCTGCTCGTCTCGGCGCGCCTGCGAGAGTGGTGAGCCGATGTTCACGGGACTGATCGCCGATGTCGGACGCGTGACGGCCCTGCGTCACGACGACGCGGGGGCGACGCTCACGATCCAGACCGGTCTGGCAGAGGGCCTCGCGACAGGGGACTCGATTGCCGTCAACGGCGTGTGCCTCACGGTCACCGAGATGGACCGCGAGGCCTTCTCGGCGCAGGCGATGCCGCAGACGCTGCGCAGCTCGTCGCTGGGTGGCCTGTCGGTCGGGGCGCCCGTGAACCTCGAGCGCGCGCTGCGCGCCGCCGACCCGCTGGGCGGACACATCGTGCAGGGCCATGTGGACGCCACCGCGCTCGTGCGCGAGGCGCGCGAGGAGGGAATCTCGCGAGTGCTCGAGCTCGAGGCCGACGAGCAGCTGCTGCGCTATCTCGTGCTCAAGGGCTCGGTCGCGCTGGATGGCGTGAGCCTGACCGTGAGCGCGCTCGCGGACGATGGCTTCGAGGTCTCGCTGATCCCCGAGACGCTGCAGCGCACGACGCTGGGTCTGCTCACCGCGGGATCTGAGGTCAACGTCGAGGTCGATGTGCTCGCCAAGCACGTCGAGCGTCTCCTGGGGGTGAGGGCATGAGCACAGCGCAGACGACAACGCCGTTTGCCACGATCGAGCAGGCGCTCGACGAGATCCGCCGCGGGCGGATGGTCGTCGTGTGCGACGACGAGGATCGCGAGAACGAGGGCGACCTGACGATGGCGGCGCAGTTCGCGACGCCCGAGGCGATCAACTTCATGGCCAAGGAGGGGCGCGGCCTGATCTGCCTGTCGCTGACCGCCGAACGCTGCGAGCAGCTCGGGCTCGACCTGATGGCCGCCAAGAACGAGTCGTCCTTCGAAACGCCGTTCACGGTTTCGGTGGAGGCGCGCGAGGGCGTCACGACGGGCATCTCGGCGCACGATCGCGCGCATACGATCCAGGTCGCGATCGACCCCGAGAGCTCGCCGCGCGACCTGGTGCAGCCCGGCCACGTCTTCCCGCTGAAGAGTCGCGACGGCGGGGTGCTCGAGCGCGCCGGGCAGACCGAGGCCGCAGTCGACCTCGCCCGGCTGGCCGGTCTCAGCCCCGCGGGCGTGATCTGCGAGGTGATGAACGACGACGGCACGATGGCGCGCGTGCCCGATCTCGTCGAGTACTGCGCGCGCCACGGGCTGTGCATGATCACGGTCGCCGATCTGATCGCCTATCGCCGCCATCACGACAAGCTCGTGGAGCGGATCGTGTCGACCCGCCTGCCGACGACCTTTGGAGAGTTTCAGGCCGTCGGATACCGCTCGCTCATCGACGGCAAGCATCACGTGGCGCTCGTCAAGGGCGACGTCGAGGGCGCCGGCGACGTGCTCGTCCGCGTGCACTCGGAGTGCCTGACCGGCGATGTGTTTCACTCGCTGCGCTGTGACTGCGGCGACCAGCTGGACTCGGCGCTGTCGATGATCGAGCGCGAGGGTCAGGGCGTGCTGCTGTATCTCTCCCAGGAGGGCCGCGGGATCGGCCTGCTCAACAAGCTGCGCGCCTACCGCCTGCAGGAGGACGGCCTGGACACCGTCGAAGCCAATGAGCGCCTGGGGCTCCCGGCCGACCTGCGCGACTACGGGATCGGCGCGCAGATCCTCGTGGACCTCGGGCTGAGCTCGATCCGCATCCTCACGAACAACCCGAAGAAGATCAGGGGCCTGGAGGGCTATGGGCTGTCGGTCACCTCGCAGATCCCGATCGAGCACGCGCCCAACGAGCACAACGCCGCCTACCTACGCACCAAGGCCCAGCGCATGGGCCACACGCTGCATCACCAGGGGCTCAACCTCGACGAGGAGCTTCTGCACGCAGAGCGCGAGCAGGACCGCGCCAAAGAGCAGCAGGACTCATGAGCGCCGATGGCGGCGCGCGCTTTGCGATAGCGCTGGCGAGCTTCTATGAGGAGCTCGCGCAGCGGCTGCTGAACGGCGCGCGGAGCGCGTTTGCGACGGCCGGCCATGCAGACGTGGAGGTGCTCGAGGTCCCCGGCGCCTTCGAGCTGCCGCTCGCCGCGGCCTACGCGGCGCGCTGCGGGCGCTTCGCGGGCGTCGCGTGCCTGGGTGCGGTCATCCGCGGCGATACCGATCACTACGACTTCGTATGCGCCGAGGCCGCACGCGGGATCATGCACGTCCAGCTGGAGACCGGGGTGCCATGCGCGTTCGGCGTGCTCACGTGCGAGACGCTCGAGCAGGCGATGGCGCGCTCGGGTGGGGGAAAGCGCGATCAGGGCGCCCACGCCGCCCAGGCCGTGCTGCAGATGGCGCGGCTGCGCGCACGGCTGGTGCCAGAGCTTGCGCAGGAGATCATCTAGACTGCCTGCGCGATGGCAAAGGTTTGTCACAGCTGCGGGAAGGGTCCGGCGTTCGGGCAGAGCCGCAGCCACTCGATGGTCGCGACCAAGCGGCGCTTTGATCCCAACCTGCAGAAGGTGCGGATCATCGTCGGCAAGGCGCCGCGGCGCGTGTACGTATGCACGCGCTGCTTGAAAGCCGAAAAGGTCACGAAGGCCGTCTGATCGTACGGCCCCCGAGCTTGCGGTCGCCACGCAAGCGCGCTCGCCGGGCGCCGGGTCGGGTGCCGGCTCTGATAGACGTGTTGCGGTGAGCGACACCAACCTGGTTCGTTTTCGCGCTGCGGTGGCGGGTGCCCTGGCCCACCTGGAATCACGCCGCCAGGAGGTCAACGACCTCAACGTGTTCCCGGTCGCCGACGGCGACACCGGAGACAACATGGCGCTGACGCTGCGCGCGGTGCTCGACGAGCTCGACCGCCTGCAGGGGGCCGGAAAGCACCTGACGATCGACCAGATCGGGCGTGAGGAGATCGTCGAGTCCGTCGCGCGCGCGGCGTTGCTGGGGGCGCGCGGCAACTCCGGGGTGATCCTCTCGCAGATGATCCGCGGCGCCGCCGAGGAGCTCGTCAGCCGCCCGGGTCAGCTGATCGACGCCACGCTCGTCGGCGCGGCGCTGACGAACGCCGCCAACCGCGCCTACGCCTCGGTGCGCGAGCCCGCCGAGGGCACGATCCTGACGGTCGCACGCGAGATGGCGCAGAAG
The DNA here is from genome assembly GCA_963749385.1 of uncultured Solirubrobacterales bacterium. Classification (GTDB taxonomy): domain Bacteria; phylum Actinomycetota; class Thermoleophilia; order Solirubrobacterales; family Solirubrobacteraceae; genus Palsa-744. The sequence continues at coordinate 604,846 of CAVVMI010000007.1, read as the reverse complement.
ATCGTGACCGATGTCGCTCACAGCTCCGAGAACCCCAGGCTTGGTCCCGCGACCGACGAAGGGACCCAGGATGGGGTCATCGCCAACGCGCTCGAGCGAGCGGTGCAGGCCGGACAGGACTCCGTGCGACGAGGTCCCGAGCTGCTGGCGGCGCTCCGCGAGGCCGGCGTCGTCGACGCCGGCGGATACGGGCTGACGATCATCCTCGCCGGTGTCGTGGCGGTGCTGCGAGGCGACATCGCGCCGGCGCTCGAACACCACGCGGCCGCGCGCATCAGCCATCCCGAGCACAGCTCCGAGCGCTACCGCTACTGCACGAATTTCGCGGTGATCGGCACGGGGCTGAATCCGGGACGCTTCATCGCGCCGCTGGAGAAGCTCGGCGACTCGGTGCTGGTCGTCGGTGACGCGACGACGCTGAAGGTCCACCTGCACACCGATCAGCCCGAGCTGGCCACAGCGGTGTTCGCTGACGCCGGCCAGGTGTCGCGACTGGACGTCGCCGACATGCGCCTGCAGGTCGCAGAGCGCGACGAGCGCCTCGCGGGCGCCGAGGCGGCGGGCGCCGAACAGGTCGGCGTGCTCGGCGGATCCGGCGGTCCGCACCGTCTGGGCACGCCCGCGCTCGCCGGCGTCACGGCGGCGCCGCCGACGGCCGAACGCCACGCCGGCGTCGATGCCCGCACGCGCCCGATCGGCGCGTCGCTCCCCGGCGAGCCGAGGACCGACGGCGAGGAGGGCGACCCGGCGGCGCGCGCCGGGCACGACAGCGTGCGTTGCGGCGCTGTCGCCGTGGCCAGCGGTCAAGGGCTGGCCGCCATGTTCCACGAGCTCGGCGTATACACGATCGACGGCGGCTCCACGTTCAACCCGTCCACCTATGACCTGCTTGCCGGCATTCATCAGGTGCCCGCCGAGGAGGTCGTCGTGTTCGCCAACAGCGCAAACGTGATCATGGCCGCCGAGCGCGCGGCGGAGCTGTCTGACAAGCAGGTGCTCGTGGTGCAGACGACCAACCAGCAGGCCGGTCTGGCCGCGGCGCTGGCGCTGGCTTGCGACAGGCCCGTCGAGGAGAACGCGCAGGTGCTGCGCGCGGCGCTGTCGCGCCTGCGCACCGCTGCGGTTGCCCCAGCTGCGCGAGACGACTCCCAGGGGCGCTTCAGACGCGGGCAGGCCGTCGGCTTCATCGACGACGAGGTGCGCGCCTGGGGCGATCCGGGCGACACGCTCGGGGCGATCCTCTCCCTGCTCGCGGAAGGGACGCCGGAGCTGGGGACGCCCGAGCTGATCACCGTGCTGGCCGGCGACGGCGCACCGCTGCACCTGGCGGAGGTCGAGGGACTGCTGCAGGGCGAGATCGAGCTCGAGCTGCGCCACGGCGGTCAGCCGGCCTACTGGTGGCTGCTCGCCGCCGAGTGACGTTACGACCGCCGCGCAGAAGATGATTACGCGCCATGGGCGCGGCCGCGATCGAGGCGCTTGACATCCGACCCCGCGGCCGGGTCGAGCTCGTCGACGCCTATCCATGCGCGTTTGCCTCCGGGCGGGCGCTGGGTTGGGAGGAGATGCTCGACGCGCCCGTGCGCTGGCCGCGCCCATCGTGCCTGGATGCCCCGCTGAAGGTTGCTCCCGGCAGGATGGCCGACGGCCTCGCGGCGCTTGGCCTGACGACGATCGGCGAGCTGCTCGAGCATCTACCGCGTGACAGCCGCCAGTCGCGCACGGTCGCCACGCTGCAGCCCGGCGAGCAGGCAACCGTCTCGGTGGAGGTGCGTGCGATCTCGGCACGCCCGGTGCGCCGCCGGGGCATGCGCCCGCTGGTTGTAGCGACGGTGTCGGACTCGAGCGCGAGCATTCGCGCGACGTTCTTCAACCAGCCCTGGCTGGTGGGGCGATATCCGCCCGGCACACCGCTGCTCCTGCACGGCAGCGCGGACGGGAAAGGGGGCTTCCGGGTCGCTCATCACGCGATCGGATCGGGTTCGGGACAGGCCGGCTCGGTCCCCCACTATCCGGCGAGCGAGGGGGTCAGCTCGACGCAGATCCTCACGCTCGTCCAGGGGGCAAGGAGGGCGCTTGCCGATATCGGCGAGACGCTCCCCGCCGCCACGCGCAGGGGCGAGGGACTGCCCGCGAAGTCCGAGGCGCTCGCCGCGATGCACTTCCCGCAGGGCAGCGAGGACCTCGAGACCGGGCGCCGCCGGCTGGCCTTCGAGGAGCTGCTGCTGACGCAGATCGTCTTCCTTCAGCGCCGCGCCCGGCGCCGGGCGCGCACCGAGGCGGCCGTCCTCGCACGGCCACCGTCGCTGAGCGCCCGCTGGATAGCCGGTCTTCCTTTCGAGCCGACCGCAGATCAGCAGCGGGTCCTGTGCGAGATCGACGACGATCTCGCACAGGCGTCCGCGATGCAGCGACTGCTGCTCGGAGACGTCGGCAGCGGTAAGACCGTGGTGGCGCTTTACGCGATGCTGCGCGCGGTCGAGCACGGCCACCAGGCGGCGCTCATGGCACCCACCGAGACGCTCGCCGAGCAGCATTTCCAGACGCTCGTGGCGCTGATCGGCGCCGAGCCCGTCACGGCGGCGCTGCTCACGGGCTCCACCGCCGCGCGCCGCCGGCAGGACACGCTCGGCAAGCTGGAGAGCGGTGAGCTGTCGCTGGTCGTCGGCACACACGCGCTGATCGAGGCCGACGTGCGGCTGCGCTCGCTGGCCGTCGCGGTCATCGACGAGCAGCATCGCTTCGGCGTGCGCCAGCGCGCGGCGCTGGACGCCAAGGGGTCGCCGCACGTGCTGCACATGACCGCGACGCCGATCCCGCGGACGCTGGCACTCGCGGGGTACGGCGATCTGGACGTGAGCACGCTGCGCGAGCTGCCGAGCGGTCGCCAGCCGGTCCAGACGCATCTGGTCAGTGGCCTGCGTGGGCGCGAGGACGCCTATCAGCACGTCCGCGAGCAGCTGGCTGCCGGCAGGCAGGCCTACGTGGTCTGCCCGCTGATCGACGAAGCCGACGCCGATGACGCGCGCGGCGAAGGCGCGCGTGCGCGGGGCGCCGCGCGCGCGGCGAAGGCCGAGCTGGTGCGGCTGCGCGAGGGCGAGCTGCGTGGTCACGAGCTCGCGCTGCTGCACGGGGGCATGCGCCCGCGCGAGAAGCAGGAGGTGATGGCCGCCTTCACGTCCGGAGCGGCTCAGGTGCTCGTGGCGACGACCGTGATCGAGGTGGGGATCGACATCCCCAACGCGACCGTGATGCTCGTCGAGAACGCCGAGCTGTTCGGGATCTCCCAGCTGCACCAGCTGCGCGGCCGGGTCGGGCGGGGCGGCGACCGTGCGAGCTGCTTTCTGTTCGCCGAGGCCGGCGCGAGCTCGCGCAAGCTGCGGGCCTTGGCCGAACATACCGACGGCTTTCGCCTCGCCGAGATCGACCTTGCGCTGCGCAAGGAGGGCGATCTCGTGGGGACCCGCCAGTCGGGCATCGGGCAGTTTGAGATCGCATCGCTTCCCGACGACGCCCCTCTGCTGGAGCGCGCGAGAGATCGCGCGCTCCAGATCGTCGATGGCGACCTGCAGCTGACGGAGCCCGAGCATGCGCTGCTCGGCGGCGAGCTGACACGGCGCTTTGGGCTCGCCGCGCTCTCGCCGATCCCCGCGTGAGCGCGCTCCGCGCGCCGGTACCGTGGGGGCGTGCGCGTGATAGCCGGACGTCTCGGCGGCCGGAGGCTGAAGGCGCCCAGGGGCCGAGCGACCAGACCCACCTCTGAGCGCGTCAGGGAGGCGCTGTTCTCGATGCTCGAGCCGCTCGAGGGCGTGAGCGTGCTCGACCTCTTCGCCGGCACGGGAGCGCTTGGCATCGAGGCCCTGTCGCGCGGCGCGGCGCGGGCCGTGTTCGTCGAGCGCGACGCCGCCGCGGCGCGCGCGCTGCAGGAGAACATCCACGCGCTCGGGATCGCTGCGGAGGAGGCGCAGGTGCGCCGCACCGATGTGCTGACGGCGCTGAGGACTGCGCGATCGCGCAAAGAGACGTACGATCTCGTGCTGATCGATCCTCCCTACGGTCAGGCGCACACGTGGGGGCCCGAGCTGTCGGCGGTTGTTCCCCAGCTCCTGGCTCCTCTCGCACGCGTCGTCGTCGAGAGCGATCGCAGAGCGCCCCTTGCGCTGGACGTCGAGATCGAACGCCAGCGCCGCTACGGCGACACCTCGATCACCATCCATCGCAACCAATGACCCCATTGAACAAGGCCATAGCCGTGTGCCCCGGGTCCTATGACCCGATCACCAACGGACATCTGGACGTGATCCGCCGTGCCGCCGCGCTGTATGACGAAGTCGTGGTCGCGGTCGTCAACCGCTCGGTCCGCAAGGACAACGCGCTGTTTGAGATCGAGGAGCGCCTGGGGTTCATCGAAGCGGCCATCTCAGACCTGCCGCACGTGCGCGCCGAGCCGTTCAGCACGCTGATCGTGGACTTCGCCAAGCACGTGGGGGCCAGGGCGATCGTCAAGGGCCTGCGCGCGATCTCCGACTTCGAGTACGAGCTCGAGATGAACCAGCTCAACCGCCGCCAGGACCCCGAGATAGAGTCGGTCTACCTGATGGCGAGCCCGCAGTACAGTTTCCTGTCATCGAGCGGCGTCAAGGAGCTCGCGACGTTCGGGGGGAAGATCGACGACCTCGTCCCCGAGGTGGTCGCAAGGCGTTTGCAGGAAGAGCTCAAACGCTGACGAAATGGGCATGATGTCGAGCTTCCTGCTAGGAATCGTTGGGCTGGCGACGCCCTGTCGCTCATGGAGGTGACGGTTTGACGATGGATGTCCTCGTCCTCATAGACAAGCTCGACGATCTGGTGCACAACGCCAAGTCGGTCCCCATGACCGACCAGGTGCGCGTCGACAAGGAGGAGATCTACGACATCCTCGACCAGATGCGCGCGACGATCCCGGAGGAGATCAAGCAGGCGCGGTGGATCGTCAAGGAGCGCCAGGAGATGCTCGCCGAGGCCAAGAAGGAGGCTGAGCGGATCATCAAGGACGCCCGCGAGCGCCAGGACCGTCTGGTCGGCGATGAGGAGGTCACCAAGCAGGCCGAGCGCGCGGCGGAGGACATCGTCGAGGACGCGCGTGCTCGTGAGCGCGAGATCAGGCTGGGCGCCGAGGACTACGCCGATGAGATCCTCAACACGCTCGAGGTCAACCTGTCGAAGTTCATCGCGGCCGTTCAGCGCGGCCGCGAGAGACTGCAGGGCAAGGACGAACCCGCCGAGGTCTCCTAGGCTCAGGGCCGCCGGTCCGCGCAGCCTGCAGACGTGCCCGCCGACGGCCACCCTGAAATGCCATCCGGCGCCATGAGCGCTCGCGACGCCAGATACAAGCTGAAGGTCGCGCGCGCGCTGCTGGGCACCGGCATCGGCAAGCCGATGCGTCCGGACAAGGTCGCACGCGCCCTGGGCTCGTTTCGCCGCTGGGGCGCGAGTCCTGCCGCGGGCTACGCGATCGCGGCTGTCCGCCACCCCGATCGCCTGGCGATCGTCGACGAGCGCGGTGCGCTGAGCTTCCGCGACGTTCATCTGCGCACCAACGCGCTCGCGCGAGAGCTGCGCCGCGCGGGCGTCCGCGAAGGCGACAACGTCGCGATCATGTGCCGCAATCACCGCGGCTTCGTGGAGGCGACGGTCGCCTGCTCAAAGCTCGGAACGGGCGCGCTGTATCTGAACACCGCCTTCGCGGGCCCTCAGATCGCCGATGTGCTCGCGCGCGAAGACCCGGTTGCGGTCATCTACGACGAGGAGTTCAGCGAGCTCGTCAGCGAAGGGGTCTCCGGACGGATGAGCTTCATCTCCTGGCGCGAGCCCGGTTCGACGAGCACCCACCCGACGTTGGAAGGGCTGATCGCGCGCGGCGATGACTCAGAGCTTCAGCCGCCGGCTGAGAAAGGCCGCGTGGTGATGCTGACCTCCGGGACGACGGGGACTCCGAAGGGCGCCCCACGCCGCCAGCCCGACTCGCTGGCGCCCTCGGCGGCGCTGTTCTCGAAGATCCCGCTGCACGCAGGCGAGACGACGATGATCGCCGCACCGGCGTTTCACGCCTGGGGCTTCGCGCACCTGACGCTCAGTCTGCCGCTGGGCAACACGGTGGTGCTGCAGCGCAGGTTCGATCCTGAGGAGACGCTGCGCGCGACCGCGCAGCACGGCGCGAGCACGCTCGTGGTCGTGCCCGTGATGCTTCAGCGCATCCTGGACCTTGGTCGCGCGGTGATCGAGCGCTACGACCTGCATGGCCTCCGGGTGATCGCGCTCAGCGGCTCGGCGCTGCCGGGGGAGCTCGCGACGCACGCGATGGATGTCTTCGGCGACGTGCTCTACAACCTCTACGGCTCGACCGAGGTGGCGTGGGCCACGATCGCCACGCCACAGGATCTGCGTGCGGCGCCGGCGACCGCGGGCCGGCCGCCGATCGGAACGATCGTCAAGCTGCTCGACGACGAGGGTCACGAGGTCGGCCCCGGCGAGGTCGGGCGCATCTTCGTCGCCAACGAGATGGTCTTCGAGGGCTACGCGGGCGGCGGCGGCAAGGAGGTCGTCGGCGGGCTCATGAGCACGGGCGACGTCGGGCGCTTTGATCACGCAGGGCGCCTGTTCGTCGAAGGACGCGACGACGAAATGATCGTCAGCGGAGGCGAGAACGTGTTCCCGCGCGAGGTCGAGGACCTGCTCGCCGAGCACGAGCAGATCGAGGAGGCCGCGGCGGTGGGCGTTGCCGATGAGCAGTTCGGACAGCGCCTAGTGGCCTTCGTCGTGACCCGCGGCCCGGCGAGCGTCGACGAGGATACGGTGAAGGAGTTCGTCAGGCAGAACCTTGCTCGCTACAAGGTCCCGCGCGATGTCGTCTTCGTGGCGAGCCTGCCGCGCACCGCCTCGGGCAAGGTGCTCAAGCGCGAGCTGCTGGACCTGGGCTGAAAGGTTGCCTCGGGCCGGTTCAGCGTCAGCGGCGGCGGCGCTAGCCTGATCTCCATGAGCCAGTCCAAGTGCGATCTGGACCTCGCCCGCCTGGCGCTGAGCGCCGGTGAGGGACGGCGCCTGGCGCTCGATGTCGCGATCGACCCGCTGGCGCTCGGCGGCGAGTCCTACGGCGTATCGCCGGCGCAGGTGCCGGTCACGCTGGATGTCTCGCGCATGACCGGCGGCGGATATGCGCTTCGCCTGCGCTTCGCCGCCAGCCTCACCGGGCCCTGCATGCGCTGCCTGAAGGACGCGGCGCCCGAGTTCGACGTGGACTCGCGCGAGGTGGACCGGCCGGGCCACGGCGAGGAGCTCGACAGCCCCTACGTCAGCGACGAGGTCCTCGACATCGCCGCGTGGGCTCACGATGCGTTCGCGCTGGCGGTGCCCGCAAAGGTGCTGTGCCGTGCCGACTGCGCGGGGCTGTGCCCGGTATGCGCGTTGGACCTCAACGAGGCGCCGCCCGATCATCGCCACGATGCACCGCCCGATCCCCGCTGGGCAAAGCTGCGCGAGCTAGAGCTCGGATAGGCCGGCGGCGTCGGTCTGGCCAGCAAGGCTTGGTAGCCTTGGCGGCTATGGCCGTCCCCAAGAAAAAGCAGTCTCACAGCCGCACCGCCAAGCGTCGCGCCCAGCACAAGATCGGCACGCCCGCCGTGAACAGCTGCCCGCAGTGCCACAGCCCCCGCAGACCCCACCGGGTCTGTCCTGTGTGCGGCTCCTATTCGGGGCGCACGGTCGTCGCCCCCGCGGCGCCAGTCCACGACCACGAGCACGACGCCGAGTAGCGGGCTCGCCGTGGTGCGCGGGCAGTCGCCGTCGCTGCGCGGCGACGCTGCGCCGGTGATTGCGGTCGACTGCAACGGAGCCGACCTCGGGCCGGCGGAGGTCGCAAGCGGCGCCGCGCTGGCTGCCGTCGACGGGGCGCGCACGATCCTGTTCGGCCCCGCCCGGGAGCTGGCCGGCGCGATCGCCGAGGCGCCGGCGGGAATGATCGAGGTCGTCGACGCGCCGCTGTCGATCGCCAAGAGCTCTGACCCCGCGCGCGCCGCGCAGAGCAGCCGTGACGCCTCGATCGTGATGGCCGCGAGCGCGGTCGCCGACGGGCGCGCGCAGGCGCTCGTGTGCGCCGGGGGCACAGGCGCGGCGCTGGCGGCGGGAACGTTCAATATCAAGCGCGCACGCGGGATCTATCGCCCGGCGCTCGCCATCACGGTGCCGATCCCAGGTCATCCGGTCACGCTGCTCGATGTGGGCGCCAACGCCGATGCCAGACCCGAGCACCTCGTGCAGTTCGCCTACATGGGCGCGGCGCTGACGAGGATCGTGCTCGGCGTGCAGCGCCCGCGCGTCGCGCTGCTGTCAAACGGCGAGGAGGCGGCGCGCGGCAGTGCGCTTGTGCTCGAGGTGCACGACGAGCTGACCCAGCGCGCCGAGCGCGAGGGGAGCGAGCTGGAGTTCGCCGGCAACGTCGAGGGAGTCGACGTCGTCAAGGGCGTTGCCGACGTGGTCGTGACCGACGGCTTCACGGGGAACATCGCGCTGAAGCTGATGGAGGGGGTCTCGGAGACGATCCTCGGGGCGGTCCGCGACGCCGCGATGTCCTCACGCCGAGCGCAGATCGGCGGGCTGCTGCTGCGCAGCGCGCTGCGAGGATTTCGCGAGGAGGTTGATCCCGAAGCTCACGGAGGTGCGTATCTGTTGGGGTTGCGGCGGCTGGGCGTCGTTCCCCACGGACGCTTCAGGCGAGCGGGCTTTGCCCGCGCGATCGCGCGCGCGCAGCTCGGCGCACGCGAGGATCTCGTCGCTCAGACCCAGCAGGCGCTGGAGCTTGCGGGGGCGCTGAGGCGGGCCCCCGTGTCCGCGCCGGCCGCTAGCCTGCCGCAGGCAAAATGACCCGCGAGCAAGTGCTGACGCTGATTGCAAATCATCTGGGCGACGAGCTGGACCTGGATCCGGGCGTGATCTCCGAGGAGACGCGCTTCAAGGAGGATCTCGGGGCCGACTCGCTTGACCTCTACACGCTCGTGCAGGAGCTGGAGGACACCTACGGCGTGCGCATGACAGACGACGAGGCGGCGCGGATCCTGACGGTCGGCCAGGCGGTGGACTTCGTGCTGGCCAGCAACGGAACCGCCGATGCACAGCGATGACGCTGCTTGGCACGCTGCTGGACGAGCTGCCCGAGCAGCTCGCCAGGCAGGTCTTCACCCACGCCTCCTGGACCGACCGGCGCAGCGACTCCTACACGCGCCTGGCGTTCCTGGGCGACAGCGTGCTCGGCCTGGCGGTGACGACTCACCTGTATCCGCGCCTGGAGGCCGAGCGCTTTGGCGCCGGACGCCTCACGAAGATCCGCGCGCAGGTCGTCTCCGGCGCATCCTGCAGGGGTGTGGCCGAACGCCTGGAGCTGGCCGAGCGTCTGAGCGCGGCTGCGCCCGAGGGGACCGACGAGTGGGCAGCGGCGCGCCTGCAGACCGAGCGGGTGCTCGCGTCGGTGATGGAGGCGGTGATCGGCGCCTGCTATCTGAACGTCGGCTACGCGCCGACCGCGGAGGCGGTCGTCGAGGCCTTCGCGCCCGAGATCGAGGAGGCGCTCGAGCATCCCGTCGACTTCAAGTCCGCGCTTCAGGAGCTGTCGGCGCGGCGCGGCGCGGAGGTCAGCTATGAGGTCACCGCGGAGGACGGCCCACCGCACGAGCGCACGTTCAGCGTTGTCGCTCGAGTGGACGGCCGCGAGCTGGGCGTGGGCAGCGGCAGGAGCAAGAAACACGCCGAGCAGCAGGCTGCGCAGCTTGCCGTCGAGTCACTGCAGAAGCGATGAGGACGACGCGACCATGACGAGCGGGCGTCTCCGGCGATGTATCTGAAGTCGCTCACGCTCAAGGGCTTCAAGTCGTTCCCCGAGAAGACGCGGCTGGACTTCGGCAGCGGCGTGTCGGTCGTCGTCGGCCCCAACGGCTCGGGCAAGTCTAACGTCACGGATGCGGTGCTCTGGGCGATGGGCGAGCAGTCCCCGCTGGCCATCCGAGGCCAATCGATGCAGGACGTGATCTTCGCGGGCGGGCGAGGTGCGCAGGCGCGGTCGGCGGCCGAGGTGGAGATCGTGCTCGACAACTCCGATGGCACCATCGATCTGCCGCTCGGCGAGATCTCGATCGTGCGCCGTCTGGACAGGACCGGCGATGGCGGCTACCAGCTCAACGGAGCGCGCTGTCGTCTGGCCGATGTCACCGAGGTGCTGTCGGACACCGGTCTGGGCAAAGAGGCTCACTCGGTGATCTCCCAAGGGCGGGTCGAGGAGATCGTGAGCTCCAAGCCACGCGATCGCAGGCTGCTGATCGAGGAGGCCGCCGGGCTGGGCAAGCACCGCAAGCGCCGCCGCCGTGCGCAGCTCAAGCTCGAGCACACCCAGGACAATCTCGACCGCGCGCTGGACGTCGAGCGCGAGGCGCGCACGCGGCTGCGGCCGCTCAAGCGACAGGCTGAGGCCGCCGAGCTGCACGAGCGCCTGGAGCGCCAGCTGCTGGAGGCTCGCTGGCAGCTCGTCAAAGACCAGCTGCGCTCGCGACGCGCAGAGCTCACGGGCGCCGAGACGCGGGTCTCCTCGGCGCGCGAGCGCCGCGGCGAGGTCGAGTCGCGCCTGCAGACCGTCGTGGCGCGACGCTCGGCGGCCGAGAGCGCGCTGACCGAGCGCAGTGAGCGCCACGACGCGCTCTCAGCCCGCATGTATGCCGCGCGCTCTTCGCGCGATCGCGTGGCGCTGCGCGGCGAGCAGGTGCTCACCGCGGCCGAGCTGCTCGTGCGGCGGATAGAGCGTGTGGAAGCGCAGCTGGGGCGGCTGCAGAAGCTCGCCGACGAACACGAGCAGGCGACGTCCTCGCCCGAGGGTGAGCGTGGCTCGGCGCCGGACTCCTCCGACCGCGCGGGCGCCGGAGACGACGACGGTCCGCTGGCGAGGGCCTGGGAGGACCTGCGCGCAGCGATCGCCGAGGGGGTCGAGCGCGCGCACGCCGAGTCCGACCCGCGCGACCGTGCGCGGGTCGTGGCCGAGGTCGTGACCGAGGTCCAGCGCCTGTCTGAGGTCGCGGTAGCGCTGGCCGTCGAGCAGGCGCAGGTGCAGCCGGCGCGCGAGCGGGTCTCGAAGGCCGATCTGGCGACGGCGCGGGCGCTTGGCGTGGCGGAACAGCGGCTCGCGAGAGCCAGACTCCTGCGCGAGCGTCTGTCGGTCGATCTCGCGCTCCTGACGAGCGCACGGCGCCTGGCGGCGGTGCTCGGCCAGGTGGGTGCTGCGATCGAGAGCGCCGTCGTGGACGGAGTCCAGGCCGAGCTCGCACGCGATAGCGCCGCCGGCGAGCAGGTAGCAGGCGAGCTTCGCGCGTGCGCGCAGGAGGAGGCTGAGATCCAGAGCGAGCTGCGCGGCGCCAGCGACGTCGTGACCGAGGAGGAGGTCGCGGCACAGCGCCTGCGCGATCAGGCGGCCGACGCACAGGAGTCCCTCGATCAGATCGAACAGCGCCTCGGGGTCTCAGGAGATGGCGAGGGCGATGGCGAGGAGGCGGATGTTGCGCTCAGCGATGAGGAGACGGCGTCGCTGGAGGCGCGCGCGGCACGGCTTGCGCGCAGGCGCGAGCAGCTTGGCCCCGTGAACCCGCTCGCCCAGGAGGAGTACGCGCAGGCGCTCGCGCACGTCGAGGAGCTCGAGAGGCAGGCGTGAGGATCTCGAGACCGCCCTGCGCGAGCTGCGCGGCGTGATCCGCGACACCGACCGCCAGATAAGCGAGACCTTCGAGCAGACCTTTCAGGCGGCCGCGGAGAACTTCGACGAGCTCGCGGGCGAACTGTTCCCCGGTGGCGGCTCCGGGCGGCTGCGCCTGGTCAGCGAAGAGCGCGCTCCGCGCTCGGTGCTCGGCGGAGAGTCGCTGTCGCCGGACGCCGACGCCGCAGCGCGGACGATCCGCCCGAGGATGAGGAGGCCGAGGGGCCCGGCGAGGAGCCGCTGATGGGCGTGGAGATCGAGATCACGCCTGCGGGCAAGTCGACCAAGCGCCTGTCGCTGCTGTCCGGCGGCGAGAAGTCGATGACCGCGCTCGCGTTCCTGTTCGCCGTCTTCCTCGCGCGGCCGTGCCCTTTCTACATCCTCGACGAGGTCGAGGCGGCGCTGGACGATCTGAACCTCGATCGCTTCCTGGCGCTTCTGCGCCGCTACTCCGACCGCGCGCAGTTCATCGTGATCACCCACCAGAAGCGCACGATGGAGGCTGCCGACTGGCTCTACGGGGTCTCGATGGCACAGGACGGCGTCTCGAAGGTCATCTCTCGACGTCTGCCCGCGGCATGCCGCAGGCGGCGCGGGTGGATCGGCGTCCGGCGAGCCCGGCGACATCGCCGAGGTCGCCTGACAAGCGGCGCTGACTCGTGGCGCGCGACTGGAGCGAGCTGTTCATCGCCGGAGAGCCCGGCGGTGGGGCGTGCAGGTCGAGCAGCCGGCGAGCGAGGGCGAGCCCGTCGCCGGCGGCTTTCTCGGGCGCCTGCGCGACAACCTGTCCAAGACGCGCCAGGCGCTCGGGAGCGAGATCCAGGCGACGCTGTTCGGGCCCGCTCGACGGCAGACCTGGGAACGGCTGGAGGAGGCGCTGATCATGGCCGACGTCGGCGCGAGCACGACCGCCTCGGTCGTCGGTACGCTCGAGAGCGAGGCCGGCGGAGGCCAGATCGAGGGCTGCGAGGCGCTCAGCGAGCGGCTGATCGCGCTGCTCGCGCAGACGGCTCGCGTGGGAGATGGGCGAATCGACATCCGCGCGCAGCCCGACGGTGATCATGGCCGTCGGCGTCAACGGCACCGGCAAGACGACGACGATCGGCAAGCTCGCCTGGCATCTGCACCAAGAGCTCGGGCGCAGCGTGCTGCTGGCGCGGCGCGGACACCTTCCGGGCGGCCGCGGCCGAGCAGCTGCGAGGGCTGGGCGCAGCGGGCGGAGTGCGAGATCGTGACCGGGCGCGCCGGGCACGCGATCCCGGCGCGGTGGCCTTCGACGCGATCGCGCAGGCGCGCAGCCGACGACATCGACGTGGTGATCGTCGACACGGCCGGGCGGCTGCACACGCAGGACGATCTGATGGCCGAGCTCGCGAAGGTGCGCAGGGTGATCGCGCGCCAGCTGGAGGGCGCGCCTCACGAGACGCTGCTCACGATCGACGCGACGACCGGCCAGAACGGGCTGCGTCAGGCCAAGCTGTTCGCCGAGTCCGCGGACGTCAGCGGGGTCGTGCTGACCAAGCTCGACGGCACCGCGCGCGGGGGGATCGCGCTGGCGATCGCACGCGAGCTCGCGCTGCCCGTGAAGCTGATCGGCGTCGGCGAGTCGCTCGAGGACCTGCGGCCGTTCGACCCCGAGGACTTCGCGCGCGCGCTGATCGCCGAGTAGCGCAGCGGCGCGCCTGCGCGGCGGCCGCTGTCGGGCTGTCTGCATTCTTGCGCCCGCAGATGACCTGCACGGTGCGATAATCCGAGGGATGGACGTGTGGATCGTCTGGCTGGTGGCGGCGTGTCGTGCTGGGCGTTGGGGAGATGCATCAGGGCGGGTTCTACCTGGCGCCGTTCGCGCTCGCCGCCGGCGCTCGCCGCGGTCGTCGGCCTGCTCGGCGTGAGCGCGCTGCTCAGCGTGATCGTGTTCGCCGTCGCCTCGGGGATCGTGTTCGCGACGCTGCGCCCGATCGCGCGCCGCCACCGCCGCCTGCCGCCTTCGATCAGAACCGGCGCCGCGGCGCTGATCGGGCGCCCGGCGATCGTGCTCGAGCGGATCGCCAATCGAGAGGGCGTCGGCTGCGTGAAGATCGACGGCGGCGAGGTCTGGACCGCTCGCAGCTATGACGAAGACGAGGTGATCGACGCGGGCGAGCGCGTCGAGGTGGTCGAAATCCGGGGAGCGACCGCGCTGGTGATGCACTGACGCCGCGCGCCTGCGCGACCGTCAGCTCAACCTGAGGCAAGGCGAAAGGAAATCTGCTCATGGTCGCTCTGATCGTCGTCGCGGTGGTGGTCTTGTTCGCGCTGCTGGTCGGCGTGGCGCACGGTCCGCGTGATCCCGCAGGCGAAGGCCGGGGTGGTCGAGCGCCTCGGGCGCTACAGCCGCACGCTGGAGCCCGGCCTGACGATCGTCACACCGTTCATCGATCGGGTGCGCCCGCTGGTCGACCTGCGCGAGCAGGTCGTCAACTTCTCGCCCCAGTCGGTGATCACCGAAGACAACGTCGTCGTGGGGATCGAGACCGTGCTGTATTTCACGATCACCGACCCGCGCTCGGCGACGTATGAAATCGCCAACCCGCTGCAGGCGATCGAGCAGCTGACCGTGACGACGCTGCGCAACGTGATCGGCGGATTGACGCTGGAGGACGACGCTGACAGCCCGCGAGAACGTCAACACCGAGCTTCGCGTCGTGCTCGACGAGGCGACCGGCAAGTGGGGGATCAGGATCAACCGCGTCGAGATCAAGTCGGTCGACCCGCCGGCTGACATCCGCTCGGCGATGGAGAAGCAGATGCGCGCCGAGCGCGACCGCCGTGCCGCGATCCTCACCGCCGAAGGCGAGAAGCAGGCGCAGATCCTCACCGCCGAGGGGGCCAAGCAGGCGGTCGTGCTCACCGCCGAAGGGCGAGCGCCAGGCGGCGATCCTGCGCGCCGAGGGCGAAGCGAAGCGCGATCGACACCGTGTTCAAAGCGATCCACGAGGGCAAACCGAATCGCGAGCTGCTCAGCTACGAATACCTGCAGATGCTGCCCCAGCTGGCCGAAGGCGACGCCAACAAGGTGTTCGTCGTGCCGTCGGAGTTCGCGCAGGCGTTCGGCGGGATCGGCGAGGCGCTCGCGCGGCGGAGCGACGCCGAAGCCCGCGCCGCCCGGGCGTCCCGCCGCCGCCCGCGGACGGCTCAGACTCCTGATCTGCGCGACCCGCGCGGCAGGGCGGCGGCGGCCGGCGAGGACGCGGCTGCGAGAATCACGCTAGATGTTCGACTCGCTCGCCGAGAAGCTGCAGGCCACGCTCGCCGATGTTCGCAATCGCGGCACGCTGAGCGAGCCCGACATCGACGTCGGCGATGCGCGAGATCCGCCTCGCGCTGCTGGAGGCCGACGTCAACTTCAAGGTCGTCCGGCAGTTCACCGCGCAGCTGAAGGAGCGCTGCCTGGGCGCTGAGGTGGTCGGCCAGCTGAACCCCGGCCAGCAGGTCGTCAAGATCGTCGGCGAAGAGCTGGCCGCGCTGATGGGCGGCGACTCGGGCCGCGCTCAGCTTCTCCCCGCGCCCGCCGACGGTGATCCTGATGGCCGGGCTGCAGGGCTCGGGAAAGACGACGGCGACGGCCAAGCTCGCGCGCTACCTGCGCGAGGAGCACTCGAGCTCGGTCGCGGTCGCGGCCTGCGACGTCTACCGTCCCGCCGCCGTGGAGCAGCTCGTCAAGGTCGGCGGCAGGCCGGCGCGGAGGTCTATGAGCAGGGCACCGATCGCGACCCGGTGGAGATCGCCGCGTGGGCGCTCGAGCGCGCCAAGCAGGAGGGCAAGGACGTGCTGATCGTCGACACGAGCGGGCGCCTGCACGTCGATGAGCAGCTGATGGACGAGCTCGTGCAGATCCGCGACGGCGGTCAAACCGCACGACGTCCTGCTGGTCGTCGACGCGATGACCGGTCAGGACGCGGTCAACGTGGCCGAGGCCTTCGCGCAGGCGGTCCAGTTCGACGGCGTCGTGATGAGCAAGCTCGACGGCGACGCGCGCGGTGGCGCGGCGCTGTCGGTCAAGGCCGTCACCGGCAAGCCGATCCTGTTCGCCTCCACCGGCGAGAAGCTCGATCAGTTCGAGCGCTTCCACCCGGACCGCATGGCCCAGCGCATCCTCGGCATGGGCGACGTGATGAGCCTGATCGAGCGGCCGAGCGTCAGTTCGACGAGGACGACGCCGCCGAGCTGGAGCGCAAGCTGCGCGCGCAACGACTTCGGCCTGGACGATTTCCTCTCGCAGCTGAAGGCCGTGCGCAAAATGGGCCCGCTGACGAACCTGCTCGGGATGATTCCCGGGTTTGGCGGCGCCCAGCAGCTGCAGGACATGAAGGTCGACGAGCGAGAGCTCGACCGCGTGCAGGCGATGATCCTCTCGATGACCGCCGAAGAGCGCCGCCGCCCTGAGCTCATCAAGGGATCGCGGCGCCTGC
The DNA here is from genome assembly GCA_963749385.1 of uncultured Solirubrobacterales bacterium. Lineage (GTDB taxonomy): Bacteria > Actinomycetota > Thermoleophilia > Solirubrobacterales > Solirubrobacteraceae > Palsa-744. The sequence goes on along the minus strand of CAVVMI010000007.1, from coordinate 588,634 downwards.
GGATCGCGCGCGGGTCGGGCACGAGCGTCCAGCAGGTCAACAGGCTGATCAAGCAGTTCGGCCAGACGCGCAAGGTCATGCGCCAGGTCGGTCAGGGCAAGACGCCCGATATCGGCGCGCTGATGACGAAACGCGCGCTGAGCGCGCGCACCGTCTAAGCTCTTTGCTTCGGCTGAGGCCTCGCTGCGCATGCGCGGCGGCGCCGCGGCTCATAGGCAAGCGTCAGAGAGGAACACGTGTCGGTCAGGCTCAGGCTCACCAAGGTGGGCGGCAGGAACTACCCGTTCTGGCGAGTCGTGGTCGCCGACCAGCGCTCCCCGCGCGACGGCAGGGTGATCGAGACGATCGGGCACTACAACGCTCATACCGAGCCCTCGACGATCGTGATCGACGAGGAGCGCGCCCGCAGCTGGCTTGCCCGAGGAGCTCAGCCCTCTGACACGGTGCGCAAGCTGTTGCGCATCCAGGGCATCGACTCCCAGGCCGGCTAGTCCGGCTGCCCGACGCGGCGCGATGTCGGCCGAGGTCCCAAGAGAGCTTCTTGAGTATCTGGCGCAGGGGCTGGTCGATCGAGCCCGATGACGTGTCGGTCGAGGAGTTCGCACAGGACGACGGCACGATCGTGCTCGAGCTGTGCGTCGCCGAGGATGACTACGGGCGGGTGATCGGTCGCGGCGGACGCACAGCCCATGCGCTGCGCACGGTCGTCAAAGCCGCGGCCACGAGCGAGGGCTGCCGCGTGTTCGTCGACATCGTCGAGTGAGTCCTCGCGCCGGCGCGCTGGATACGCGGACAGCGGTGGATCGCGACGACAGGCGAGCGCCGAGCACGGAGCTTGACGCCGGGCGCGTCGGGCGCGCGCATGGTCTTGACGGAAGCTTCTACGTGACCGGGCGCCCGTCCCGGCGCGCTGGTCGTCGGCGGCGCGGTGACGGTCGACGGGCAGTACCAGCGGCGATCGAGCGTCTCGCCGGGACCGCCCAGCGCCCGATCGTGCGGCTGGAGGGCATCGCAGACCGCGCCGGCGCCAAGGCGCTTCAGGGCCACACGCTGATCGTGCAACGCACGCAGGCGCCGGAGCTCGGCGAGGACGAGTGGTGGGCCGAGGAACTGGAGGGCTGTGCGGTGCTCGCCGGCGAGCGGCTGCTGGGCACCGTCATCCGTCTCTCGAGCTGCCCTCCTGCGAGGCGCTCGAGGTGCGCGCGGAGTCCGGCGGGCAGCCGCTACTCGTCCCGATGGTCAAGGACGCGATCCGCCGCGTTGTGATCTCCGAGCGGCGAATCGAGGTCGATGGCGACTTTCTCGGCCTCGAGGCTCCGCAGGCGGGCGCCGACGCGAGCCGCGCCGATCGTGGAGAGCGGGCGGGCAGCGGCCGTGAAGATCGATGTGTTCACGCTCTTCCCGGAGTGGTTTGAGTGGTTCACCTCCCAGCGCCACGTCGCCAACGCGCTTGCCGCGGGTCAGCCTCGAGTGCGTGAGCTTCCGCGATCACACGGCCCTGTCGGGCGGTCAGGTGGACGACACGCCGTTCGGCGGCGGCGCCGGGATGGTGCTGCGCGTGGATGTCGTCGACAGCGCGCTCGGCGCCCACTATGGGGCCGATCCGGTCGCGCTTGCGCGCGCGGCGGCGGGTCATCGCGCTGGCCCCCGGTGGGCGGCTGCTCGACGAGCGCTCGTCAGCGAGCTGGCCGCCGAGCCCGCGCTGACGCTGCTGTGCGGGCGCTATGAGGGCTTTGACGAGCGTGTCATCGAGCATCTCTGCAGCGACGTCGTCTCGATCGGGCGCTATGTCCTCGCCGGTGGCGAGCTTGCGGCGATGGTCGTGTGCGACGCAGTCCTGCGCAAGCTTCCAGGCGCGCTCGGCCACGAGGAGTCGGCGGTGCGAGGAGTCATTCAGCGCGGCGCTGGATGGCAACCCCGAGTATCCGCACTACACCCGCCCCGCCGAGTATCGCGGCTGGCGGGTGCCCGAGGTCCTGCTCTCGGGCCATCATCGAGCGGATCGAGCAGTGGCGTCAGGAGCACAGCCGCGAGCGCGGGCGGGCGCTTGACCACGGCGAGCGATGATCGGGTCCGCGGCGGTGCGGCGGGGCGCGGCCGTTCTCCGCTACGATGCTGACCGCGCCGACCGCGACGCCGCGACTTTCTCATGCGGTCACCTGGCGCCTCACCGCCCTTCACCGTCATGAGCAGCGTTATCGAAACCATCGAGCGCGCGCAGCTGCGCCGCGTTCCCGACTTCGCGCCGGGCGATCGCGTGAAGGTGCACTTCCAGGTGATCGAGGGCACGCGCCGTCGCGTGCAGGTCTTCGAGGGCGTCGTGATCAAGCGCCAGGGACAGGGCGTGCGCGAGACGTTCACGGTGCGAAAGCAGTCCTTCGGCGTGGGCGTCGAGCGCTCCTTCCCGGTGCACTCGCCGAAGATCGAGCGCATCGAGCTGGCCGCGCGGGGCGACGTGCGCCGCGCGAAGCTCTACTACCTGCGCGACCGTGTCGGCAAGCGCGCGCGCGTGCGCGAGCGTCGCTACATCGGGCCCGAGGAGACCGTCGAGGCGGGTCTGCTGCATGAGCCCCAGGAGGCGACCGACGAGGACGGGCTCACCGCGCAGGAGACCGCCTTGGAGAGCACGGTCGCACGAGACTTCCCAGGAGAGCGCCGACGCCGAGCAGACCGCGAGCACAGGCGATGAGCACGCCGACGAGGCGGCAGAGCCGCAGGCCGAGGTCGCAGAGCGTGACCGCGACGAGCAGGATCCGGGGGGGTCTGCGCCTGGCCGACGGCGAGCCATCCGACCCTCCGGAGCCGGTGCTCGAGAGCGAGGGAGACTCCCCCGCAGACGCCCCCGAGGTCGAGGGAGACGCCGGCGCCGCCGACGAGTCGGCGTGAGCGCGCGCGACCAAGGGTTCGAAGTCGACCACCAACTCGATCATCGAGCTGGTGGCGATCATCGTCGTGGCGCTCGGCTCGCGCTTCGGCATCCAGGCGGTCATCGTCAAGCCCTACCGCATCCCAAGCGGCTCGATGGAACCGACGCTCAAGGTCGGCCAGCGCGTGCTCGTCAACCGCATCGGCGACGAACTTCAGCAAACCGCACGTCGGCGAGATCGTGGTCTTCCACCCGCCCAGGGCGCGTCGTCCAAGGAACAGTCGCCGGTCTGCGGCCCGGTCGAACACGTCGTCAAATTCGGCGGCGCCGCCTGCGCAGAACCGGTGCCGAGGAAGAAAGCGCGAACTTCATCAAGCGGGTCGTCGCCGGGCCCGGCGACGAACATCTACGTCAAGGAAGGCCACGTCTATCGCAAGGCGGCCGGCAAGACGCAGTTCGTGCGCGAGAAGGACTCCTACATCCGCGAATGCGGGGCCAGCCCCGGAGTGCAACTTCCCGACGCCGATCAAGATTCCGCGCCGGACACTGGTTCATGATGGGGGACAACCGTGGCGAATCCGACGACAGCAGGTTCTGGGGACCCGTCCCCACCGGATGGATCATCGGAGACGCCTTCGCCACCTACTGGCCGCCAGACCGCATCGGCACCCTCTAGCGCCGCCGGGCGCGCCGGCGCCGAACGCCCGCGACGGCTCGCGCGCCCGCTCGGCGCGCGCGCGGCGCCGCGCGCGGCGCAGCACGCAGCGGCCAGCGCCTGTTCGCCTTCGACCGTCGCCTCGGTGTCCGCATGGTCGCCGGCGCCGACGAGGCTGGGCGGGGCTGCCTGGCCGGCCCGCTCGTCGCCGCCGCTGTGCTGTTCGACTACGAGACGCTCACGAGCGCGCGAGCGCGCGTCGCTGAGCGCGCTCAACGACTCAAAGCAGCACACGATGGAGGCCCGCGAGGAGCTCTATCCGCTGGTGCTCGCCAGCGCCGCTCGCGTGTTCGTCGTCTCTCGCTGCGTGCGCGGGATCGACGCGCGCGGGCTGCACAAGACCAACCTCGCGGCCCTGCGCGACGCGTTGCGAGGCGTCACGCGACGGCGTGTCGGGCGAGGTCGCTGTGCCTGATCGACGGCTTTTCGGTCGCCCGAGTTCGAGCGTCCGCAGCGTGCGATCGTCGACGGTGACGCGACGAGCGCCGCGATCGCCGCGGCGTCGATCGTCGCGAAGGTCACGCGCGATCGCTTCATGCACCACGCCGACGGCGAGCATCCGGGCTGGGGCTTTGCCGAGCACGTCGGCTACTCCACCCCGCTGCACCGCGAGGCGATCCTCAGCCAGGGCGTCTCGCCGCTTCACCGCATGTCCTTCCAGTCGCTGGCCTACCAGCAGCTGGCCCTCTAATTCTGGTTCCAAACCGCAACTAGCCGGTGATCACCGGGCTCGCTCGCTCTCGGCGCTTCACCAGGCGCCCTCGAGGTGCTCGAGCCCCAGGACCTGCTCGCGGCCATCGACGGTCACGCCGATCGCGTCAAAACGGATGAGCTCTGAGGTCGGGCGGCTGTCCGTGTCGGTGAGCCATGCCGTCGCCAGGCGGCGCAAGCGCGTGCGCTTGCGAGGGCCGAGTCCGGCGCAGCGGTTGCCAACATCCGCCGGTGACACGCGCCGCGCTCATGCGCCGGCACTTGACCTCGGCGAACACGATCGTTGAGCCGTCGAAGGCGATCAGGTCGATCTCACCAAAGCGCGTGCGCGCGTTTCGTGCGAGCAGCGAGAAGCCTTCGCGGCGAAGGTGGGCCGCGGCAAGGTCCTCCCCGAGTCGCCCCAGCGCGCGGCGGTGATCGTGGCGCGCGGCGGACGGCGGCGATGCCGGACCCGCGGGGGCGTCGCGATACGAGCCTGTCGACACTCGCGTAGGCTGGCAGCGAGTGGCGATGCAATCCGACGGCCCAGATTCCCCGGAGGCTCCCGGCGAGGTGGTCGGACGGGCTTCGGACGGGCGGCTTGCGTCCCGGTCAGGGACCGTGCCGATGGCCCTTGACGACGTGAGCGCGTTCATGGGGCTGCGCTGGGATGACCCGCAGACCGTTCGCCTGGAGATCCGCCCTGAGCTGATCAACGCGGGTGGCCTGCTGTCGGGCGTGGCGACCTACGCGCTCGTCGACTACTGCATGGGCTCGACTCTGTGGGCACAGACCTCCGAGGACGAGCGGATCGCGACGATCAGCATCGCCATCAACTACATCCAGACCGCGGTCGAGGGCGAGATCGTCTGCAGGACCCGTCTGACAGACGCAACCGCTCGGCGGGCGTCATGAGCAGCGAGGTCCACCACGAGGACGGCCGGCTGCTCGTCACGGCCATCGGCAGCTATTCGATCTTCCCGGCGCGTCGCCGACGACCGGCGAGCTGAGCGTTGCCCGAGAGTGGGCGCGTCAATGCTCGCTCCGCGACGGCGCTCAGCATCGCCGGCTCCGACTCCGGCGGCGGCGCCGGGATCCAGGCCGACCTCAAGGCGTTCGCGCGCTGCGGAGTGCACGGTACGACGGTCCATCACCGCGATCACCGCGCAGAACACCGCCGGTGTCGACGCGGTCCACCCGCTGCCGAGCGAGATCGTGCTCGCCCAGGTCGCGCGCCGTGCTCGACGACATGGCGTCGACGCCGTCAAGGTGGGGATGCTCGACCAGCGCGAGCTGGCGCTCGCGGTGGCGGTGGTGCTCGACGAGCTGCCCGCGGGCACGCCAGTTGTCGTCGATCCGGTGATGGTCGCCGAGTCCGGCGCGCGGCTTCTCGACACCCGACGCCGAGCGCATGCTCGTGGCGGAGTTCCTTCCGCTCGCGACCGTCGCTGACACCCGAACGTGCCCGAGGCGCGGGTGCTCGCGGGCGATGCGAGGCCGGCCCGCCGAGGCCGGCGGGCCGGCCGGCGAAGAGGCCGAGGTGCGCGCGCTCGCCGCGGCCGTGCTCGCGCTCGGAGCCGCGAGCCGTGGTGCTCACGGGCGGCCACCGCGCGCGTGCCGTCGACCTGTTCCTCGACTCGCGCCGGGAGCGCGATCGTCGAGATCGACGGCGAGCGTCATCGCGACGGCGCCGCGCACGGCTCCGGCTGCACCCATTCCTCGCTGCGTGGCGGCCCAGCTTGCGCTCGGGCGTCGGCCGCCCGAGGCGGCCCGGATCGCCCGCGCGCTGACGGGCGAGGCGATCGCGAACGGGCTGCGCGACATCGGCCACGGCGCCGGTCCGGTCGACGTGCTGGACCTCGGCGGCGGTCCTGCCCGTTGAGCTCGTCTCGCCGCCGGTGCATACCATCGCTATCGGCGCTAACAAGGCGACACACCGCCCCCGGCCCGCAGTCCGGCCCGATCCACAGCCGGGAGTACATACCATCGCTATACGGCGTTGAGAAGGGGACACACCACACCCCCGCGGCCCCCCCGCTCGACGCCCGCCGCTCTTCGCTCAGCACGACCAAACTCGCGGCCGCCAGCGCCCCGGGTTTCTCCTACCCCGATGGTAGGATTTGAGCATGTTCTTCTCGACCAAGGCGGAGTACGGGGTGCGGCTGCTCGTCGAGCTTGGCCGCCACTCCGGGCGAGGCGCCGGTTTCGCTCACCGCGATCGCCGACGCTGAGAACCTGCCGCTCGGCTACCTGGAGCAGATCGCTCCCCGTCTGCGGCGGGCCGGACTCGTCGTCAGCTCGCGCGGCGCACACGGCGGTTATCGCCTGGCGCGCGAGCCCCAGACGATCACGATGGACGAAGTCGTGCTAGCGCTGGAGGGGGCCGTGGCTCCGATGGAGTGCTTCCTGGAGCCTGATGCGGGCGCGAAGCTGGCCGGGCGCGTGATGTGCTCACATCAGGCAGACCACGGCCGAGCCTGTGCCACCAAGCTGCTTGGACGCGCGTCCAGGGCGATGTCCTCAAGGCGCTTGCGCGCACGACGCTCGCCGAGCTGATCGCCTTTTCCGAGCGCTCCTCGCCGCCGCTCCGGTCGTGATGGCCGCCACCGCCGCCGGACGGGTCATCCTCCGTCGCTCGCCTGACCACCGTTTCAAGACCGAAAGGAAGCATGGCCGACCTGGAGATCAACAATCTGCACGCCCAGGCGCAGGACAAGCAGATATTGCGCGGCGTCGAGCTGACAGTCAATCGGGGCGAGATCCATGCGCCTGATGGGCCCGAACGGCTCAGGCAAGTCCACGCTGGCAAACGTGATCATGGGCCACCCCGGCCTGGAGGTGACGGAGGGGATCGATCGTGTTCAAGGGCCAGGACATCACCGAGGCCAACACCGACGAGCGTGCGCGGATGGGGCTGTTCATGGCCTTTCAGTATCCGGTCGCGATCCCCGGAGTGACGATCACGCGCTACCTGCGCATGGTTCAGAACGCGCATCGCGAGGCACGCGGAGAGAGCGAGATCTCGCTGAAGGACTTCCGCAAGCTCGTCGAGTCGGCGATGGAGCTCACGAGCGTGCCCAAGGAGTTCTCCTCGCGCTATCTGAACGACGGCTTCTCCGGCGGCGAGAAGAAGCGCCTGGAGATGCTCCAGCTCGTGCTGCAGCGTCCGCAGGTCGCGATCCTCGATGAGACCGACTCCGGCCTTGACATCGACGCGCTGAGCGTTGTCGCCGATGGAGTCAACAGCGTTGCCGCGAAAGCGAGCTCGGCATCCTGATCATCACCCACTACCAGCGCATCCTGCATCTGATCACCCCGACGCGCGTCTCGATCATGATGGACGGGCGGATCGTCAAGGCGGGCGGGCCCGAGCTCGTCGAGCAGCTCGAGCGCGAGGGCTACGGCTCGATCCGCGACGAGGTGGCAGCGGGCGCCTGATGAGCACCATCCGTGAACGCCCTCGAGACCGATTTCCCGACCTGGCGCGAAGGCCTCGTCTACCTCGACAGCTCGGCCAGCGCGCAGAAGCCGCGCGAGGTGATCGAGGCGATGGCCGTGATGCTCGCGCGGCACTACGCGAACATCCACCGCGGCGTCTATCCGCTCGCGGTCGAGGCCACCGACGCTTCGAGGGTGCGCCAGAACGGATCGCCGGCTGCTCGGAGTGGGACGTAAGGACGACGATCTTCGCCAAGAACGTCACCGAGGCGATCAACCTCGTGGCCTACTCGTGGGGCCGGGCAACGTCGCCAGCGGCGACGCGATCGTGCTGACGGTCGCCGAGCACCACTCCAACATCGTGCCGTGGCAACTGCTGTGTGAGGAGGTCGGAGCCAGCCTCGCTACCTGGACGTCGACGACGAGGGCCAGATCTCACTGGGCAGCTCGATGAGCTGCTCGCCGACGGGCGGGTGCGCATGGTCGCCGTGTGTCACGTCTCAAACGTGCTCGGGACGATCAACCCGGTGGCTGAGATCTGCGAGCGCGCGCGGGCCGCGGGCGCGGTGTCGCTGATCGACGGCGCTCAGGCGGTCCCCCAGATGCCGGTCGATCCGGTGCGCTGGGCGCGGACTTCTATGCCTGGACGGGCACAAGCTCTACGGCCCGACCGGCATCGGCGTGCTGCACGGCCGCCGCGAGCTGCTCGAGGAGATGCCGCCGTTTCTCGGCGGAGGAGACATGATCAGCTCGGTGAGAAGCACGAGTCGCGGTTTGCCGGCTGCCGTGAAGTTCGAGGCGGGCACCTCGCCGATCGTCGAGGCCGTGGGACTGCACGCGGCGGTGGACTTCGTCGACGAGCTGGGCATGGAGCGCGATCCGCGACCACGAGCTCGATCTCACCTGGTACGCGCTCTCGCGGCTTTCGGAGGTGCAGGGCGTCGAGGTCCATGGACCGGCGACCGCAGGCGCGCGGCGCGGTGATCTCCTTCGCGCTGGACGGCGTCCATCCGCACGATGTCGCGGAGATCCTTGCGCGCGACGGCGTCTGCGTGCGGGCCAGCCACCACTGCGCCCAGCCGCTGATGCGCCGGCTCGGAATCCCCGCGAGCGTGCGCGCCTCCTTCGCCGTGCATAACACCACGCAGACATCGATCGCCTGATCGAGGGCCTGGGTCGGGTCCGTGAGATCTTCGGGGCGGTGGCGTGATGGACGCGCTGTATCGCGAGGAGATCCTCGAGCACTACAAGCGCCCGCACAACTGGGGCGAGATGGACGAGCCCGACCTGAGCTTCGAGGACACCAACCCGCTCTGCGGCGACGAGCTGAAGGTGATGCTTCGCCTCGGCGCGGACAGGCGCATCGAGGAGGTCCGCTTCTCCGGGCATGGCTGCGCGATCAGCCAGGCCTCGGCGTCGATGGCCTCCGACGAGGTCAAGGGCATGCCGGTCGACGAGCTGCTCACGCTGGACCGCGAGTTCATCCTCGATCTGCTGGGGATCGACATCTCCGCGACGCGGATGAAGTGCGCGCTGCTGAGCCTGAAGGTGCTCAAGAGCGCCGGTCTGGGCGCAGCGGTTGAGTGGGAGCCGGACACGCCCGCGGCCGCGAGCCCGACGGTGGCGAGCGATGCGATCATCTGGGTGAATCCCGACGGCACGATAGGATTTAAGAGTGAGCACGATCGATCGACATCTGCGATGTGCAAGAGCTGCCGCCGGGCTCGCGACGGATCGTCGCCTGGGAGGACCTCGAGATCGGCGTGTTCAACTGCGACGGGCAGCTGCTCGCGATCGAGGATCGCTGCTCGCACGACGATGGACCGCTCGCCGAGGGCGAGCTGGATGAAGACGCGTGCACGCTCGAGTGCCCGCGACACGGCTCGCTGTTCGACCTGCGCACAGGCAGGCCGCTCACGCTTCCCGCCTACGAAGCGGTGGATGTTTTCACGTCCGCATTGAGGACGACACGATCAAGCTGGAGGTCGACTGACATGGCAGCAACACCGCACGTCACCGAGAGCGCCGTCGAGCAGGAGAACGCGGCGCTGCGCGAGATCAACGCCGACTACACCGAGCGCTACGGCTTCCACGACGCCGAGAACTACCTCTACAAGGCGCCCAAGGGCATCAATCGCGAGATCGTGGAAAAGATCTCGGAGTTCAAGTCAGAGCCGCAGTGGATGCGCGACTTCCGCCTGCGCGCGCTCGAGCACTTCTTCGCCCGGCCGATGCCGACATGGGGCTCGCCGCACCTCGCCGAGGTCGACTTCGACGACATCCACTACTTCGTGCGCGCCTCAGAGAACGCGTCGCGCTCCTGGGACGACGTCCCCGAGGACGTCAAGAAGACCTTCGACCGGCTCGGCATCCCCGAGGCCGAGCGCAAGTTCCTCTCCGGCGTCGGCGCGCAGTATGAGTCAGAGGTCGTCTACCACCAGGTGCGCGAGGATCTCGAGCAGCAGGGCGTGCTGTTCCTGGACATGGACTCGGCGCTGCGCGAGCACGAGGACCTCGTGCGCGAGTACTTCGCAACGGTGATCCCGGCCAACGACAACAAGCTCGCCGCGCTCAACAGCGCCGTCTGGTCGGGCGGCTCGTTCGTGTACGTCCCGCCGGGCGTCCATGTGGAGATGCCGCTGCAGGCCTACTTCCGCATCAACACCGAAAACATGGGCCAGTTCGAGCGCACGCTGATCCTCGCCGACGAGGGCTCCTACGTGCACTACGTCGAGGGCTGCACGGCGCCGACGTACTCCTCGAGCTCGCTGCACTCGGCGGTCGTCGAGCTGATCGCGAAGCCGGGCGCGCGCATCCGCTACACGACCGTGCAGAACTGGTCGCAGAACGTCTTCAACCTCGTCACCAAGCGCGCGATCGCGCAGCGCGATGCGACGGTGGAGTGGGTCGACTGCAACCTCGGCTCGAAGCTCACGATGAAGTACCCGAGCGTCTACCTGATGGGCGAACGCGCGCACGGCGAGATCCTCTCGATCGCCTTCGCCGGCGCCGGCCAGCATCAGGACGCGGGCGGCAAGATCATCCACGCCGCGCCGAACACGACGTCGAACATCTTTGCCAAGTCGATCTCCAAGGACGGCGGGCGCGGCTCCTACCGCGGCCTGCTCGAGGTGGCCAAGGGCGCCCACGGCGCCAAATCGAAGGTCGTCTGCGACGCGCTGCTGCTCGACGAGCACTCGCGCTCGGACACCTATCCGACGATCCGCATCGGCGAGGACGATGTGGATGTCGGCCACGAGGCGACGGTCTCCAAGGTCGGCGAGGAGCAGCTCTTCTACCTGATGTCCCACGGCATCGACGAGCAGGAGGCGGCCAAGCTGATCGTCAACGGCTTCATCGAGCCGATCGTCAAGGAGCTCCCGATGGAGTACGCGATCGAGATGAACCGGCTGATCGAGTTGCAGATGGAGGGATCGATTGGCTAGCTCGACGGCGGTGGCCGAGCCCGACTGGCTCGCCGCTCGCCGCTCCGACGCGCTCGGTGCGCTGCGCGGGCTGCAGATGCCGAGCTTCCGCGGCACGCCGGGCTGGGAGTTCACGCCGATCGCCAAGCTGGAGCTCGATGCCTTCGAGATGGCTCCGGGTGGTGACCCCGAGGCCGCGCAGGACGTGCTGGCGCTGCCCGAGGGCGTTCATCGCGCGAGCGCCGATCCCGCCGAGCCGCCGGGCGCCGGCGAGGGTCCGCTCGTGCTGGGGCTGGCGCTTGCCGCCGAGCGCTACCCCGAGCTCGTGCGAGCGCACCTCGGCTCGACCGTGCCCGCGGGAAGCCCGTTCGTGGCGCGTAACGAGGCGCACTGGACCGACGGCTGGCTGGTGCATGTGCCGCGCGATACGGCGTGTCTGAGCCGATCGTGCTCAGCACCGTTCACGACCGGGCCAACAGCGCGCTGCACCACCGTTTGCTGATCGTGCTCGAGGACGGAGCACAGGCTGATGTCTGGCATCAGAGATCGGCCCCCGGCGAGCAGGACGGGCTTGTCAACGGCGTCGTCGAGCTCGTCGTCGGCGCGGGCGCGAGGCTTCATATGCTCGATCGTGCAGAACCTCAGCGAGCAGACGTGGGTATTCGGCGCACAGCGCGCGGTCGTGCAGCGCGACGGTCATCTCGACTGGACGACGCTCGGCTTCGGCGGCGCCGACGGCAAGGTCTTCCTGGAGACGAAGCTCGCCGGACGTGGCGCGCACGCGGCTGTCACCGGCGCCTACGCCAGCCGCGGGCGCCAGCACCTGGACTTCGACACCCTCCAGGAGCACGCGGCACCCGACACGACCTCCGACCTTGCCTTCCGCGGCATCCTCGCCGGTGCGCTCGAGCACCGTGTGGCGCGGGATGATCAAGGTCGACCCCGGCGCCCAGCGCACCGATGCCTTTCAGGAGTCGCGCAACCTGCTGCTCTCAAAGCGGGCGCACGCCGACGCGATCCCCGGGCTGGAGATCCTCGCCGACGATGTCCGCTGCACGCATGCGGCGGCGATCGCGCAGATCGATCCCGAGCAGCTCTTCTACCTGCGCTCGCACGGTCTCGCCGCAGGAACGGCCCAGCACCTGGTGATCGAGGGGTTCCTCGCGGCGCTGCTGGAGCGCTTTAGCCCGGCGCGCCGACTGCGACGCGCTTGGCGCCGCGCTGGCGAGCCGACTCTCGCTGGTGCTCGGCTCTGATCGCCGCCCGCGAGCTCGCCGCTTCGCTCGGCGCCGGCCTCCGGCCTGGCATGCGCCACACCGGTTTGCCATAATCCAAGATGCTGCTACCTTCGAAGCCGGTCATCGATGAGGCTATGCGTCTCAAGCCCGGTCATGGTGAGATCGTGCTCGCAGAGGGCGATGTCGAGATCCCCGAGCAGGAGCGCGAGCTGATCGAGGCGTTTCGACGCGAGCTCGATGCCGGCATGTGGGCCGCCGTCCCCACCGAGACCGCTGGCGGTCGTCGCGAGGCCGAGCTCGTCAAGAGCTTTGCCGATGTGCCACGCGACGCCGAGCGCGTGATCTTCTTCCCGCGCGCCGCCGGCGGTGCGCCGCGGGCGAAGAGCTAGAGCGTCGCCCGCCGATGACGCTCGGGCTCGCGACGGCGGCGATCATCTGCTCGGTGCTGGTCTGGGAGCTCGCGCGAGACAGGCGGCGCGGCGCGCTGGCGCGCTGGCGCGAGCGCGAGCGCGCTGCAGCGCCCGGCGGCGCCGTCCTATGACCCGGGCGCGAGCGGCGCGCCGAGCTGCGCGCGCAGTCGCTGCTGCGCTCCTGCGTCAACGCGAGGGAGTGGGCGATGTACCGCGAGCTCGGCTTCCTGCGCGTGTGGGGGACGCGCGGGCACGCGCTACGCCTACCTGATCTACCCGCACAAGCCGATCGTCGCCTACGTGCCCAGCACGGCGCGATGCTCAACGAGTACTGCGTGGAGTTCCCCGACAGCTCCGAACCGTTTGGCAGCTCGCGCCTGCCCGACTCCGACGACGTGCTCGCCAAGTGGATGGCGCTCACGGCCGACGAGCGAGCGCTGATCGCCGACGCCAACATGCACCTGCCCGGCCGTCAGGTCGATCCCGAGCGGGTGCGGCGCGATCTTGCGCGTCTGGAGCGCTGGGAGCGCGAGCATGCGGCGCGCGAGCGACATCGCCGCCGACGGTGTGCGCGCCGCGTGAGCGCAGCCTTCGACCTCAAGCATCGCAGCAGGGCGCTCACCGAGGGCCCCGAGCGCGCGGCTGCGCGCGCGTATCTGCATGGCATCGGCTACTACCGCCGAGGACCTCGCCAAGCCGATCATCGGCGTCGCGCACTCGTGGATCGAGACGATGCCGTGCAACTTCAACAACCGCATCCTCGCCGCGAAGGTCAAGGAGGGCATCCGCGCAGCCGGCGGCACGCCGATGGAGCTCAACACGATCGCGATCTCCGACGGGATCACGATGGGGACCGCCGGGATGCGGGCCTCGCTGGTCTCGCGCGAGGTGATCGCCGACTCGATCGAGCTCGTCGCCTCAGCGCATCACTTCGACGCGCTCGTGACGATCTCCGGCTGTGACAAGACGATCCCGGGCACCGTGATGGCGCTGGCGCGCCTGGACATCCCCGGGCTGATGCTCTACGGGGGCTCGATCCGCCCAGGCATCTACGAGGGAGCGGAGGTGACGATCCTGCAGGTCTTCGAGGCCGTGGGCGCGTATGCCTCGGGGAACATCACCGAGGAGCAGCTGCACGAGCTCGAGGAGGCCGCCTCGCCCGGCATGGGCGCGTGCGCCGGCCAGTTCACCGCCAACACGATGGCGATGGCCTTCGAGGTGCTTGGAATCTCGCCGGCCGGCTCGGCGATGGTGCCGGCCGAGGATGGGCGCAAGCTGGACGTAGCGCGCCAGTGCGGCGAGCTCGTGATGGATGTGCTCGCGGCCGGACTGCGCCCGAGTGACATCATCGTCAAGGCGGCGCTCGAGAACGCGATCGCCGCGGTCGCGATGAGCGGCGGCTCGACAAATGGCGTGCTGCACCTGCTCGCGGTGGCGAGCGAAATGGGCGTGCCGCTGAGCATCGACGAGTTCGACCGCATCTCAGAGCGCACGCCGCTGCTGTGCGACCTGCAGCCCGGTGGACAGTACGCCGCGACGGACCTATATGAGGCCGGCGGCGTGCCGCTCGTGCTCAAACGGATGAGCGAAGCGGGCGTGCTCAACGAGGATGCCGCGACGGTGACCGGCCGCACGATCGGCGAGCACGCGGCCGAGGCCAGCGAGACCGAGGGTCAGCGCGTCGTGCGGCCGCTGAGCGATCCGCTGAAGAGCACCGGCGGCTTCGCGATCCTGCGCGGGAACCTCGCGCCCGACGGCTGCGTGGTCAAGCTTGCCGGGCACGAGCGGCGCAAACATACCGGCCCCGCGAGGGTGTTCGACGGCGAGGAGGCCGCGATGGCGGCCGTGCTCGCGCACGAGATCTCAGGTGGCGATGTCGTCGTGATCCGCAACGAGGGCCCGGCCGGGGGCCGGGGATGCGCGAGATGCTCGCGGTGACCGCCGCGCTTGTGGGCGAGGGCCTGGGCGAGACCGTGGTGCTCATCACCGACGGGCGCTTCTCCGGGGCCACGCACGGGTTCATGGCCGCGCACATCGCGCCCGAGGCCGCCAGGGGCGGCCCGATCGGGGCGGTGCGGGAGGGCGATGAGATCACGATCGATGTCGACTCGCGGCGCATCGACGTGTCGCTCAGCGAGCAGGAGATCGCCGAGCGCGTGAGCTCCTATGAGCCGGGCGCGCGGGCCGACGAACACATCGACGTTGCGATCCGCAAGTACGCAAAGCTCGTGGGCAGCGCCGCCGAGGGCGCCGTCGCGCGCTGAGCCGCGAGGCTCCGATAAGGTGTGAGCCGACGTAGGAAATGACGCGCACGATCGCCGATCTGCCAAGTCCTCCGGGACTCCCGCTGCTTGGCAACGCGCACCAGCTGCGCATCTCCAAGCTGCACAGCACCGCCGAGCGGTGGAGCGAGAGCTACGGTCCCATTTTTCGCTTTGACCTCGGGCCGCGGCGGGTCGTCGCGGTCAGCGACACGGCGGCGATCAACGCGATGCTGCGCGAGCGACCGGACGGCTTTCGGCGCTGGCACGAGCTTGCGGATGACATCGGGCCGACCGGCTTTTCCGGAGTGTTCGTGGCCGAGGGCGATGAATGGCGCCGCCAGCGGCGACTGATCGTGACGGCGCTGAACTCCAATCACCTGCAGCGCTATTTCCACGTCGTGCGCACGGCGACCGAGCGCCTGCACCGCAGGCTCTCACAGCAGGTGCGAGATGGCGGCGCGTTCGACATCACGCGGCTGCTGACGTCCTTCACCGTCGACGTCACCTCGGCGCTGGCGTTCGGCCACGATCTCAACACGCTCGAGCGCGGCGACAACGAGCTCCAGGTGCACATCCAGCGCGTCTTCGAAGTGAGCGGGCAGCGGCTGGGCAGGCCGGTGCCCTACTGGCGTTGGGTCCGCCTGCCGGTGGATCGCGCCTACGACCGTTCGCTGGAGGTGATCAGGGGGGCCGTCGAGGAGTTCATCGCCCAGGCGCGCGAGCGGATGGCCGCCAACCCGCGGCTGCGAGAGGAGCCCGAGAACTTCCTCGAGAGCATGCTCGCCGCGCAGGCGCTTGACGGGGCATTCACCGATGACGAAATCATCGGCAACACGTTCACGCTGTTGCTGGCCGGCGAGGACACGACGGCGCACACGATGGCCTGGACCGCCTGGTGCCTGGCGTCGCGGCCCGAGATCCAGGAGCGCTGGGCGCAGGAGGCGGGCGAGGTGCTCGGCGAGCAGCGCTTCCCGGAAGGCTTTGAGTCGATCGAGCCGCTGCGCTACGGCGAGGCGGTGTTGCGCGAGTCGATGCGGCTTCGCCCGGTGGCGCCCGTGATCGGTCTCGAGCCGCTGAAGGACACGACGGCGTGTGACACGCTGATGCCCGCCGGGACGCGGCTGATGTTGCTGCTGCGTCTGGCAAGCCGGCAGTCGGGCGCCTTCCGTAGTGCCGAGGAGTTTGACCCCGAGCGCTGGCTGGACGAGGGTGACGCGGCTGCGCGCGACCCGAAGGCCTTTCTCGCGTTCGGCGGCGGGCCGCGCTTTTGCCCGGGGCGCAATCTCGCCTTCCTGGAGGCCAAGTGCGCGCTGGCGATGATCGCGCGGAACTTCGAGATCGCGCTTGACGGCGCCGGAGGCCAGCCCGATGAGCGCTTTGCATTCACGATGGTCCCTGACGGCCTACGACTGCTGCTGCGCGAGCGCACGACGCTGAGCCGCCCGGCCGCGAGCGGTGCGGCGGCGCCCGCGTTCTGACGGCCGAGGGCCCGCGATGATCTCCGCGGCAGGGCGAGGCGCGGGTGGCGGCGAAGTAGGGCGTTCATGACCGATCGCAGCGCAGCCGCCGGCGAGTCGCACGATGCCCCGCTCTCTCCTGGCTGGAGCGACGCGCTGTCGCTGCTGGAGGGAGATCTGCTGCGGCGCAGCGCGGCGCGGCGCACGCGAAGCGCCTATCGCGTGGATGTCGAGCAGTTCGCGCGCTGGGCGGGCGTGCGCGGCGAGGCCGTCGAGGATGTAGGGCCGAAGGACGTTCGCCGCTACATCGCACGCCTCTCAGAGCGGGGTGTCGCGCCGGCCACCAGCGCCCGCAAGCTGGCCGCCCTGCGTGCGTTGTTCGCCAGCCAGCGCGAGCACGGACGGATCGCCGAAAACCCCGCCGATCTCGTGTCCACGCCGCGACAGCCCTCGCGGCTGCCGCGGGTGCTCAGCGCCAAGGAGGCAGCCAGGCTGCTCGACGCGATTCCGGCGAACGACCCGCTGTCGATGCGAGATCGCGCGCTGTTCGAGCTGGCCTACTCGTGCGGGCTGCGCGCAGAGGAGCTCGTGTCGCTCAAGCGCGCCGACGTCGATCACGACGGCGAGCAGCTGCGCGTCGAGGGCAAGGGCGCAAAGACACGCTTCGTTCCGGTGGGAGAGCAGGCGATGGCGGCGGTGCGTGCATATCTCGAGCGCGCGCGCCCCGCGCTCGCCGGCGCGCGAGCGGGCGCCGGCGACGGCGGGGAGCTCTTCCTCAGCAAGAGCGGGCGGCGTCTTGGCACGAGTGATGTCCGCAGGAGGCTTAGAACCTGGACGACGCGGGTATCGGCGGGCGCGTGCACCCCTCATGGGCTGCGTCACAGCTTCGCCACGCATCTGCTCGATGGGGGCGCTGATCTGCGGAGCATTCAAGAGCTTTTGGGCCACTCGAGCGTGTCGAGCACCCAGATTTACACTCGGGTAGAGTCCGCCAGGCTGAGGAAGGCCTACGCGCGTAGCCACCCTCGCGCCTGAACGGGGCACGTCATCCTGGAGACAAACGTCAAACCGATCGAGCTGCGCGAACTCTGGCGGCGCTACAAGGCCGACGGTGACACGCGCGTGCGCGAGCGCCTTGTCGTCGCCTACTCGCCGCTGGTCAAGTACGTCGCCGGACGCACAGCGGCCGGGCTGCCGCCGCACGTCGAGGAAGCCGACCTAATCTCCTATGGGCTCGTCGGTCTGATCTCCGCGATCGAGCGCTTCGATCTCTCGCGCGACATCAAGTTCGAGACCTACGCGATCATGCGGATCAAGGGCGCGATCATCGACGAACTGCGTTCGATGGACTGGGTGCCGCGAAGCGTGCGCGCTCGAGCACGCGAAGTCGAGCGGGCGCATGCAAAGCTCGAGCACACGCTGCAGCGCGCGCCGACCGACGCCGAGCTGGCGAACGAGCTTGGGATCTCGGTGGACGAACTCAACGACTCGCTGCTCGCGATCTCGCACTCCTCGCTCGTGGCGCTCGACGAGCTCTGGAGCGTGTCCGACGCAAGCGGCGACCAGGTCTCGCTGATGGACACGATCGAGGACACCGCGGCGCCCGACCCGGCCAAGGCGCTGGACGTCGGCGACCTCAAGGACCGCATCGCCGAGTCGATCGCGAAGCTGCCCGAGCGCGAGAAGCTCGTGATCGCGCTCTACTACTACGAGAACCTGACCCTGCGTGAGATCGGCGAGGTGCTCGGCGTGACCGAGTCGCGGGTCTCACAGCTGCACACGAAGGCCGTCCTGCGCCTGCGCTCGCGGATGCAGGAAGAGTCCTTCGACGACTAGCGCGGCGTCCTCTCGATCATCTCGCTGGAGCAGCCGGGCCGCATGCGGCCCGGCAAGAGGCCGCACATGTGCGGCCTCCAGCACCCGGCGCATGCGCCGGGTCGCGGGGTTCACCGGTCGCGCGCCAGGCCAACGACAGTCGGGGCGACTGGGTTGGCGATGCGATACGGTCGCACCTCGATATGTCAGGCACCTAAAGGGGGATCGTGAGTACTACGAGCGCAGCGGCGCCGAGCGGCGTGCAACTGTCTCCCGAGCACATCATGCAGGTGGGTATGGGTTTCTGGGCCTCGAAGACGCTCCTGAGCGCGATCGAGATGGAGCTTTTCAGCCAGCTCGCCGGCCACCCGCAGGATCTCCCGACGCTCACGGCGCGCTGCGGGCTGCACGCACGATCGGCAGGCGATTTTGTGGATGCGCTCGTTGCGCTCGGGTTCCTCGAGCGGACCGACGGCGTTTATCGCAACGCGCCCGACGCGGACCTGTTTCTTGACAAGGGAAAGCCGTCGTACGTAGGTGGGATTCTCGAGATGGCGAACGCCCGGCTGTTCGGGTTCTGGAACAACCTCACCGAGGCGTTGCGCACCGGCGAGCTCCAGAATGAGGCCAAGGGTGGAGGAGTGCCCTTCTTCCAGGAGCTCTATGCCGATCCGGCGCGCCTCAAGCAGTTCGCCGCGGCGATGACCGGGATCAGCCACGGTGCGAGCATCCAGATTGCCGCGCAGCTCCCCTGGAGCGACTACGAGAGCTTCGTCGATGTCGGAACCGCACAGGGCGACCTCGCCGTGCAGATCGCCCTCGCCAACCCCCATCTCACCGGGCGGGGCTTCGATCTGCCCGAGCTGAGCCCGATCTTCGAGGAGTACGTGCAGCGACACGAGCTCGCTGATCGGCTCGTGTTTGCGCCCGGCGACTTCTTCGTCGACGAGATGCCGGCGGCGGACGTGGTGCTCATGGGCCACATCCTCCACGACTGGGACCTGGAGGAGAAGCAGACGCTCATCGCCAAGGCCTACGAGGCGCTGCCCGCCGGCGGGGCGCTGGTCGTCTACGACTCCATCATCGACGATGACCGCTCGCAGAACGCCTTCGGCCTGCTCATGAGCCTCAACATGCTGATCGAGACTCCGGGCGGGTTCGACTACACGGCGGCCGACTGCATGCGATGGATGCGCGCGGCCGGCTTCACGCGCACGCGCGTTGAGCATCTCGTCGGACCCGACTCGATGGTGATCGCGGTCAAGTAGCGGGGCGGCACCGGCACGCGCGCGCCCGAGAGTCCCCGCACGTGGGCCTCACGGAGCGGCGCCGCCACCGGGCTTCTGCTGTTCCGCTTGGGACGCGAAGCGATCGCGACCGCGGCGGGACAGCCGTGCTTTCTCGGCAACAACCGGCGCGAGACCGCCGGCAAGCCGATGACTTCTGCGCCGACGCCGAGTCATACTCGTTAACACCGGAGACGTACGCGAAAGGGGAGGGCCAGTGCACGCGGCACTTGTGACCTTGACGATCGACCAGGACCACGCGCCGGCGGCTGCTGACGCGCTCGTGAACGACATCCTGCCATCAGTCCGCTCCGCGCCTGGCTTCGTCGCCGGCTATTGGCTAGAGCCAGCCGACGCTCAGGGTTTCTCGATCGTCCTATTCGAGACAGAGGAGCAAGCACACGAAGCAGCTCCGCCGGTCAGCAGCTGGGCCGCCCCCGGCGTAACCATCGACGGTGTCGAGTTTCGGCGAGTAGCCGCCGCCGCCTGAGGCCATTCGCCTGCTCCGGTTCAGTGAGCCCGCCGGGATTTATGCAACACCCACGACGAGGGGGGAGAAGTCGAGGTCTGGCCTCCACGACCCGCTGGGAGCCTCGGTCAATCCTGCTCGTGCAGCACAGGGGCGTAGGAGATCCCGACGATGGCGCCCTCTGGTGATTGCAGCCGGGCCACTGTCTGCCCCCAGGGCTCCTCGCGCGGTGGGTGCAGCAGCACGTAGCCGGCCTGCTCGAGCTCGCCAGCGGCCGGGCTGACCGCCGCTGCGTTCGCGACGTCGAACTCAATGCTGACCTGCGGCACCGGGCGGTCCGCCGGCCAATCCGGCGTCCCGAAACATGCCTCGGCGGCTTGGGACAGCGGCCAGATGCCGAAGGACTCGCAGCCGGCGATCTGCTCGCTGTGGTGATACTCGTCATCCCCGCCGCTCTTGAGCGGCAGCCCGAGCGCGTCGACGTACAGCCTGCGGCTGGCGGGCGGATCGGGTGCGATCACCGCCACGGTCGAGAGAAACTCTATGTCCACCGCGCCAACCTCCTCTGTTCTTTGCTCGTCAACGATCCAGGCAGGTTCTACCGGCTCTGGGGCGGGGGTGTGCTGCAAGTGGCGGCGGATCGAGATCGGGGTCCCGGCGCCGGAGGTCATCTGGGCAAGGTGGCCGGCTTGAGCCTCTGGCCGGCGTCGGGCGCGCTCCACGTGGTATCCCAAGCGGGCATGTTGCCGACCGATGAAGCCCTGTTGGACGATCCGGTGTATGCGTCCTTGTGCGGCGCGCATGCGCGGCTCGCGCAGGTGCGCGGGCGCGCGCGTCGATATCCGGATGATGTGGCGCCGTTCCTCGCGCTACCGTCGCCGCCGTTGGCACAGGACTGGTCAGACGCGGCCGGTCTCGTCGCACCGGGAGTCTCTGTGGCCGGCCGGTACGGCGGCGCCGAGCTGCCTGACGGCTGGCGGGCGGTTCAGGCGTTCGATCTGGTGCAGATGATCGAGGAGCGCGTCGCCGGCGTTGATTGCGCCGAGGCGGTCTCGCTAGGCGCTGCCGATGTCCCCGACATGCTCGAGCTCGTCGCGCAGACCGAGCCGGGGCCGTTTCTGCCGAGGACCATCGAGCTCGGCAGCTACCTGGGCATCCGGCGCGACGGCGCGCTCGTCGCGATGGGCGGCGAGCGGTTCAGGCCGGACGGCTGGACCGAGATCAGCGCCGTCTGCACGAAGCCGGGCTATCAGGGCCAGGGGCTCGCCTCTTGCCTGATGGGCGCGTTGATCGCGGGCATCAAGCGCCGCTCGGAGTGCGTCTTCCTGCACGCCATGAGCACCAACACCGGGGCGATCCGCCTCTACGAGGCCCTCGGCTTTCGCGTGCGCCAACACGTGACGCTCACCGTCGTAACGCGCGAACCGCCGAGAGGCGCCCAGCTCTGAGCACCGGCGCCCGCGGTCGTGCGGATCTGGACGAACGTGCCGGTCGGGAGTATCTTGGTCTCACCCAGGAGAAGGAGAGAACATATGCACCCCGCCGCGGACCGAATTCGCAACGTCGCACTCGTCGGTCACAGAGGAGCCGGCAAGACTTCTCTGCACGAGGCGCTGCTGTTCGAGGCGGGGGTGACAAGTCGGCTGGGGAGCGTTCCTGACGCCACCACCGTGTCGGACTCCGACCCAGACGAGCAGGCGCGTCAGATGTCGATCTCTGCGTCGCTGAGCTCGTTCGAGTGGCTGGAGCGCAAGATCAACCTGCTCGACACGCCGGGCGAGCCGAGCTTTGTCGCCGACACGCTGGGCGCGCTGCGCGTGTGCGAGTCGGCGGTCTTCGTCGTCAACGCGGTGATGGGCGTGGAGGTGTCCACGAGCAGGCTGTGGGCGAGGGCGGCCGAGCTGGACATCGCGCGCATGCTGTTCGTGAACATGCTCGACCGCGAGCGTGCGGACTTCTTTCGCACGCTGGAGCAGCTCAAGCGTGCCTTCGGCCCGCACGTGGTCGCCACCGAGATCCCGATCGGATCAGAGCACGAGGTGCAGGGCGTGATCGACCTCGTCGACATGCGCGCCTTCCGCCAGGACTCCGCCGAGCGCGGCGGCTTCTCGGAGATGGAGATCCCCGACGCGCAGCTCGAGCTGGCGCGCGAGTACCACGAGAAGCTGATGGACGAGGTCTGCGAGGTGTCAGACGCGCTCATGGAGCGCTATCTGGAAGGCGAGGATATCTCCCACGGCGAGATCGTCGGCGCGCTGAAGGAGGGGACCAACCACGGCAAGATCTTCCCGGTCGTGTGCGGCGTCGCGACGCGCAACCTCGGGACCTCGCGCCTGCTCGACGCGATCGTCGAGGACCTGCCGTCGCCGGTCAAGCACGGCGCGCTGCAGGTGGGCGAGGTCCAGCTGGAGGCCTCGGAGGATCGCGAGCTGTTTGCCTACGTGTTCAAGACGCGCGCCGACCAGTTCGCGGGCAGGATCAACCTGCTGCGCGTCTACCAGGGCGTGCTGCGCGCCGACAGCCAGGCGCTGAACACGCGCGCGCACGTCAAGGAGCGCATCGGGCAGCTGCTCGCGTTCGCCGGCAAGGAGATCGAGCACGTGCAGGAGTTCGGGCCCGGCGACATCGGCGCGGTGGCAAAGCTCAAGGAGACACGCGCCGGCGACTGGCTCGCCGACCGCGACGAGCCGATCGAGATGCCCCAGATCAAGCTTCCCGCGCCGGTGATGGCGTTTGCCGTGGAGCCGCGCAGCCGGGGCGACGAGGAGAAGGTGTTCACCTCGCTTCGCCGCCTGCAGGAGGAGGACCCGACGATCGACCTGCATCGTGACCAGCAGACGGGCGAGCAGATCGTCGCCGGCCTGTCGCAGGTGCACGTCGAGGTGATCGTCGACCGCCTGCACGATCGCTTCGGCGTGGACGTCACGCTGAAGCCGCCGCGCGTGCCCTACCGCGAGACGATCCGCGGCTCGGCCAGGGCGCACGGACGCCACAAGAAGCAGTCAGGGGGCGCGGGCAGTTCGGCGACTGCCACATCGAGATCGAGCCGCTGGGCGCGGGCGAGGGATTTGAGTTCGTCGACCAGATCAAGGGGGGCGTGATCCCGAGCTCGTTCATCCCCGCCGTTGAGAAGGGCGTGCGCGAAGCGATGGACTCCGGCGTGCTGGCAGGGTTTCCGGTCAAGGACGTGCGCGTGCGCCTGTTCGACGGGTCCCATCACAGCGTCGACTCATCCGAGATCGCGTTCAAGCTCGCCGGCCTGCAGGCGATGAAACTGGCGCTCATCGACGCCGATCCGGTGCTGCTGGAGCCGATCATGCTCGTCACGCTGTCGGTGCCCGAGGCCTACGTGGGCGACGTGATCGGCGATCTCAACAGCCGCCGCGGGCGCCCTCAGGGGATGGAGCCGGTGGGCGCGATGACCGAGATCAGGGCGGAGGTGCCGATGGCCGAGGTGCTCGCCTACGCGCCGGACCTGCGCTCGATCACGGGCGGGCAGGGCGACTACACGCTCGAGTTCCTGCACTACGAGGAGGTGCCGGGGCATCTCGCGCAGAAGGTCATCGAGCAGGCCCCCGACGAGCGCGCCCACGCGCACGCCTGACGCGACTCGCCGCATGCGCGGGCCCAGGGGTTGCACAATGGCCCGCGGCGAGTAGCATCTGTCAGACGATGATCTACTGCGTGGTGCCAAAGCCGCTGGAGGACGAGCTCTTTCCAAGGCTCACCGAGCACTACGCCCGCGAGGACGGAGTGACCGTGATCGTCGAGCGGCGCGAGTTCGATCGGCGCGCCCGCAGGGCAAGCGCGGGCGCCGGGGATGAGGTCGTCGTGCAGCGCCGCATCGTGCGCGATCGCCGCCGGGCGCGCGTGGCGGGAGATCCGCTCCCGCTCGCACAGGTCCTGTAGGCATCGCCCGCGCAGCGCTGGCGAAGCCACTGCGGCGAGCCGTCGTCGGGCGCGTGGATAATCGCGTGCGATGAAGGTGATCGCACATGTCGACGGCGGCGCCCGGGGAAACCCGGGGCCAGCGGCGGCAGCCTGCGTGATCACCTCGCCGAGCGGCGAGCTGATCGCCGAGCACACAGAGCTGCTGGGGTCTGTGACCAACAATGTCGCCGAGTACCGGGCGGTGCTGCTCGCGCTCGCGCACGCCGCGGCGCTTGGCGCTACCGAGGTTGAGCTGATCGGTGACTCCGAGCTGATCGCAAAGCAGCTCACGGGCGTCTACAAGGTCAAGCACCAGGCGATGCGCGAGCTGCACGGCGAGGCGATCGTCGCGCTGGCGGCGTTTGACAGCTGGTCGATCCGCACCGTCCCGCGCGCGCAGAACGCCGACGCCGACGCGCTCGTCAATGCGGCGCTGGACCAGGCGCGCGCGGCGATGTCCGACCAGTGACCTGAGTCACCTGCGCCGGGCCGACCCGCTCAGCGCAGCGTGTGCGCCGACTCGGCGATCGTGACCATCTGGGGGTTCGAGAGTTCCTCGAGCAGCGTGTTCGTCAGCCAGTAGAGGACGTTGCCCGAGCGCCACCCGATCACGTGGATATGCGCGCCGTCGTCGATCAGGCGGTAGCTGCGCCCGTTGATCGTCTGCACGCGGGCGTGGGCGAACAGCGGCGGGTTCAGCCAGTCGCTGCCCTCGAAGTCGTAGTAGCCGCCGAGGTTGTTCTGGCGCCAGACGATGATGTAGGCGTGATGGATTTGGCCCTGCTGATCCGCCAGCGCGTAGGGGCGCACCTGCTGCTGTTCTGCCTCGCCGGTCTGCAGTCCGGGGTAGAGGACGGGGAAGGGGACGGCGATCGCGGCGCGCGCGAGTTCGTCGGTGCCGGAGGTGGGGAAAAGGTTGAGCGCGCTCGGCGAGCTGCCGTGGGGGTGGTGGCCGTGATGGGTGGCGTGGGCGGCGTGGCTGGGCGCGGGCAGGTCGACATGTTCGTCGCCGTGCAGAAAGTCCTCGAGCGTGGCTTTGCTCAGTTCGGGCGTCGTCGTGACGTACGAGCCGCCATGCAGCTGGTAGTCGACGTTCACCGTGCGGAACTTGACCTGGCGAAGCGGCTTGCCCTGGGAGAAGGCGATCAGCTTGGCCAGTTCGATCAGCTCGCTCGCCGAGGCGTGGAAGGTGGAGCTGATCGCATGCCCGACGGCCTTGGCGACCGTGTCGATCTGCCCGATCTCGTTGGAGGGCGAGATCTGCTCGCGCAGATCGCGCAGGAAGTCCTGCTGGCGCGCCACGCGCACGAAGTCCGAGTCGGTGTGGCGGTAGCGGACGTAGTCGAGCGCGTTTTCGTAGCAGAGCTTCTGGTAGCCGGGCTGCAGGTTGATGCTCGTGTAGTCGGTTTCGGTCGATCCGACGTTGGCGTTGTAGTAGCGGTGATCGACGTTGACGTACGCGCAGCCGAGCGTGTCGACGACTTTGATGAAGCCCTGGAAGCTGACATCCACGATGCCGTTGAGCTGCAGGCCGGGGAAGACTTCGTGCTCGATCGTTTCGGCGGCCAGCACCATGCCGCCCTTGGTGCCGCCGAGCTTGTTGCCGATCGTGTAGGCGGCGTTGATCTTTTCCTGCGGGTAGCGCTGGCCGTTCTTGGTTTCGATGTTGACGAGCAGGTCGCGCGGAATCGACAGCACCGAGGTCTGCTGCTGTTCGGGGTCAAAGCGCACGAGCAGGATCGTGTCCGAGTGTGGTGGGTCTTCGCGGTCGTAGCTGTCCTTGGAGCCGACGCGGCGATCGGAGCCGAGGATCAGGAAGGTCTGCGGGCCGCCGTTGTATTCGGGCGTGACGACGCTCGAGGGCGCTTTGATTTCGTTGATTTTGGGAAAGACCTCTTCGGCGATCCCGGTGATCTTGTTCAGTGCGAGCGTGGCGGTTGCGCCGCCACTCAGCGCCACGATCAGCACCGTGGCGATCGCGAAGCGCCGCGCCATGCTCCAGCCAGGCGAGGGCGGGCGCTCGTCGTCGTGGGCTGTGACCGGAGAGCCGCTCATCGGCGATCGGCGCCGTTCCCCCGACGGCGCGCATCGCCAAGGTTAGCGGCCGCATCAGCGGCGGCGCGTCGGCTCAGATGACCGACGGGCTACGCTAGGCGCTGCGCCCTGATCATGCTTAGCCCCAGAAATCGCGAGCTTCTTGGTCTCCTGCCGGCCGCGCTGCTTGTCATCGGCGGCTTCACGGCGATCTTCATCCAGTCCGAGGGCAACGCTCCCGGAGCGTCGACGAACCTGACGCTCGACCACGCCTCGAGCGCCTCGCTGACCTACGGGGCGCTGTTCCTGGGCCTGTGCCTCGTCGGCCATCTGGTCATCCGCGTCGCGCTGCCGCACGCCGATCCGTATCTGTTCCCGCTGGCGGCCGCGCTGGCCAGCGTGGGGATCGTGATGATCTACCGGATCGATCCGGTGCTGGCGCGCCAGCAGGCCCAGTGGCTGGTGCTCGGGCTGGTCTGCTTCGCCGCGACGATCATCGCGCTGCGAGATCGCGGGGTGGGCGTGCTGGAGCGCTATCGCTACACGCTTGTCGTGATCGCCATCGCGATCACGATCATGCCGCGCCTGCCCGGCATCGGCGAGCAGGTCAACGGGGCCTATCTGGACATCCACGTCGGCGGGATCTCCTTCCAGCCGGCCGAGCTCGCGAAGCTCGCGCTCGTCATCTTCCTCGCCAGCTACCTGCACGACAACCGCCAGATTCTGGTGACGGCGGGCAGGCGCTTCGCCGGCGTGACGATTCCGCCGATGAAGCAGTTCGGCCCGATGCTCGTCGTGTGGGGCGCGGCGATGGGCACGCTGCTGCTGACGCGCGAGCTCGGCACCTCGCTGATGTTCTACGGCGCCTTCCTGGCCCTGCTCTACGTAGCCACCGGGCGCCTCTCGTTCGTGCTGATCGGCCTGCTGCTGTTCGCGATCGGCGCGTGGTTCATCGCCGGGCACGTCAGCCACGTTCACGCGCGCGTGCTGGCCTGGGAACACCCCTTTGAACCGGCGCTCTACCACCAGGCCGTGGGCGGCAGCTACCAGATCGCCCAATCGCTGTTCGCGCAGGCAGACGGCGGTTTTCTTGGTACGGGCTTTGACCAGTCGCTGCTGCGCGCGCCCCATCACGGGGCCCTGATCCTGCCGGTGCCGGAAAGCGACATGATCTACGCGGTCATCGTCAACGAGCTGGGTCTCGCCGGTGCCGCGGCGCTGTTGCTCTGCTACCTGCTGTTCGTCGCGCGCGGGCTGAAGACCGCCGTGCTCGCGCGCGACTCGTTCTCAAAGCTGCTGGCCACCGGCCTGGCGTTCGTGGTCGCCATGCAGGTGTTCGTGATCGTCGGCGGCGTGACGCGCGTGATCCCGCTGACGGGCGTGACGCTTCCGTTCGTCGCATACGGCGGCTCCTCGGTCGTGATGAACTTTGTGCTGCTGGCGCTGCTGCTCGTGATCTCCGATCGAGCCCGGCGGCCCTACGAGCGTCCGCGCAGGCGCTGAGCGGGCGTGCCACTGCCGCGCGCCGCCGGCTGGAGGCGTGGGCGAGCGCTCCCAGCAGCCGAGCAGCGCAGGGGAACGGCGGGACACCGTCGAAGAACCTGGCCGAGATGGCGACCTCCACGAGCGACTTCGCGAGCCAGCGGTTCTTCGTGCGCCAGGCGCAGCCGCCCGGCGCCGCGCGCTACGTGAGCGCGTCCGATCAGCGCGCGCGGCGCGTCAGCTCGCCCGCGGGACTGCATCGTCAGCCGTGGCTTGCCCGCCTGCGCCGCGCGCTGGCCGAGGATCTCTTCGTGCTTCACTACCAGCCGATCGTCTCGCTGTCAGACGGGCGGATCGCCCATCACGAGGCGCTGCTTCGCCTCGCCGACGAGCCGCTCGGGCGTCTGGTGCTCCCCGGTGCGTTCCTGCCGGCGGCAGAGCGTGCAGGGCTCGTCTGCGAGATCGACAGGGCGGTGCTCGTGAAGGTGCTCGACCTGCTCGTCGTCGAACCGACGCTGTGCGTCGCGGTGAACCTGTCGGCGCTGTCGGTCACCGACCCCGGAATGCTCGCCTACCTCGGGCGCATGCTCGCGCAGGCCGGCGTCGACCCCTCGCGGCTCGTGCTCGAGCTGACCGAGACGTCGGCGATCTCGGACATGGGCAGGGCGAGGGCGTTCTGCGCCGGCGCCCAGGCGCTCGGCTGTGCGGTCGCGCTCGATGACTTCGGCGCGGGCTTCGGATCGTTCCAATACCTCAAGCACCTGCCGTTTCGCTATCTGAAGATCGATGGCGGCTTCATCCGCGGACTCCCCGAGTCCAGGACCGACCAGCTCGTCGTCAGAGCGCTCGCGGATCTCGTCGAGGGCATGGGCGCCGAGACGATCGCCGAGTTCGTCGGCGACGCGCGCACGCTGGAGCTGGTGGCCGAATACGGCGTCGACTACGCGCAGGGCTATGAGCTCGGGCGTCCGCTCGCCGAGCCGGCCATCTGGGCCTAATGACGTCTGGAGCCGTGTCGCGCCCGCGCCGTCGGTAGGGTGTCGAGCATGCGCGCCGTCACATTTCAGGCCGCGGGCGAGGTTCGCGTCGAGGACGTGCCCGAGCCCGAGCTGCAGCGCCCCGATGACGCGATCGTCGCGATCGAGGCCAGCGGCGTGTGCGGCTCTGACCTGCACATCTACCACGGCCGCGTGCCCGTCGAGCCCGGGTTCACGATCGGTCACGAGTTCGTCGGCAAGGTCATCGCGGCCGGAGCGGAGGTCGATCGCGCCGCGGTCGGCGACCGCGTGCTCGGCTGCTTTCACACGGCGTGTGGCACGTGCCGGGCGTGCATACGCGGCGACTACCATCGCTGCCAGCACGGGCGCACGTTCGGGCACGGGGCCTTTCTGGGCAACCTGCAGGGGGCCCAGGCCGAGCAGGTGCTCGTTCCCGCGCGCCAACCTGACGCTGCGCAAGGTGCCGCAGGACATGCCGGCGGAGATCGCGCTGTTCGCCGGCGATGTGCTCGGGACCGGCTGTCACGCGATCTGGCACCCCGGCATGCGCGCCGGCGACACGGTCGCGGTGCTCGGCCTCGGGCCCGTCGGGCTGTGTGCGGTGCAGGCGGCGCGCGCATCGGGCGCGACGCAGGTGTTCGCGATCGACACGGTCGCAGAACGCCTGGAGATGGCGGGCAGCTTCGGCGCGACGCCGATCCACCTCGCCGACGGGCACCCGAAGCGCGTCGTGCGGGGCGCCACGGACGGCCTCGGCGTGGACCTGGCGGTCGACGCGGTCGGGAACGCCGACCCGCTATCGCTGGCGATCAGCCTCGCGCGCGACGCAGGCTCGGTGTCGGTCGTCGGCGCCCACGCCGGCTCGGCTGAGGTGCCGCTCGGGCTGACTTGGCTGAAGGGGCTCACGATCACGACCGGGCTGGCGAACGTGATCGCGCATGTCGACCGTGTGCTCGACATGATCGCGACCGGCCTGCTCGATCCCGCTCCGATCGTCACGCATCGCATGAGCTTGGAAGATGCGGTGGAGGCCTATGCGCTGTTCGATCGGCGCGAGGCGCTCAAGATCGTGCTTTCGCCCTAGCGGAAACCGGCACTCGAGGAGCACTATGACCGCGGCCACCGACACCGTGAACGCAGTGGCGAGGCGCTAGCCGGCGGGCGGATGCGAGCAGGGGCCGCGACATCGACAGGCGCGGCGGCGGCGGCGAGCGCGGGCGCTGCGGGCGCCGGCGGCGCGCAGGCCGCGCGGGGATCTCGGGACGCAGGCGCGAGACGCTGGAAGATCGCGCTGGCCGGCGTGTGCGCGCTGGTCCTCGTCGCGGCGACGCTGGAGATCGTGCTCGACGGCGCGCTCGGCCACTCGCCGCTGATACCGAAATCGCCGCACATCGCCACGTGGCTGCCCGATGTCGGCGAGCGCCTGGGCTACCGCGTGTTCCTGATCGCGCTGCTGGCCTTCACGGCCGCCTACTGCGGGCTGCTGTTGCTCGCGCGGCGAACCGGCGCACAGGTCATCTCGGCGCGTTTTGCGATCGCGCTCGTGGCGGTGCTCGAGCTGATCATGTTCGCCGGTCCGATCCTGCTTTCGACAGACGTCTTCAGCTACATCGCCTACGCGCGGATGGGCGTCGTGCACGGCATCAACCCCTATGCGCACGGCCCGATCGCGATCGCGAGCGACCCGGTGTTTCGTTACGTGGGCATGGACTGGCTGCGCGTCCCGACGGCCTATGGGCCGCTCTACACGTTGCTGTCCTATCCGCTGGCGGTGCTCGGCGTCAGCGGGGCGCTGTGGGGCATGAAGCTCCTCGCGCTGGCCGCGAGCGCGGGCACGCTGCTGCTGACGTGGCGCTGTGCGCGCAGACGGGAGCTCGATCCGGTGCTCGCGCTGCTGGTCGTCGGCGTCAACCCGCTGTATGTGATCTACACGCTCGGCGGCGCGCACAACGACCTGATCATGCTCCTGGCGATGATGGCAGCGGTGAGCTTCTCGCTCGCCGGGCGCGACGCGGCCGCCGGCGCGTCGGTCGTGGCGGGCGCGCTCGTCAAGGCCACGGTCGCGGTGCTGTTGCCGTTCATGATCGTCGCCCGCCGCCGCTGGGAGCCGATCATCGGTGCGGTCGTCGCGCTCATCGTCGTGAGCGTGGCGGGCGAGCTCGCGTTCGGCGTGCGCGGGCTCAACGTGGTTGCGGCGCTCAACCGCGACGCCGCCTTCGTCTCGACCGACAGCTTCCCCACCGAGCTCGCGCACCTGTTCGGCAAGCCGGGCGTGTTCCCGATCGACCACGACGTGCTCAAGCTCGCGCTCGTGGCGATCGTCGCCCACCTGCTGTGGCGCACGTGGCGCGGCTATGACTGGGTCGCCGCGTCCGGCTGGGCGCTGCTCGCGATCTCGGTCACGAGCACGTGGCTGCTGGCCTGGTACATCGTCTGGTCGCTGCCGCTGGCGGTGGTCGTGCGCGACCGCCGGCTGCTCGCTGCGACGCTCTTCGTGCAGGCTCTGTTCATCGTTCACCAGCTCGCGCCGCTGCTCGTGCCGGTCTCGTGACGGGGCGCGGGCGGACATGCGCACGGTGAGCGCTCGTCGAGACGACGGTTCTGCTGCTCGTCGGCGTGCTGCTCGCGGCTCGCGACGATCGTACGACCGTGGCTCGAGACGCACAACAACCACCGCCTGATCGCCGACGAGCTGACCTGGCGCAGCTACACCGGCCACGATTACCACACCCTCGGATCGATCGCCAGCTGCTGGGCACCGCCAGCGCGCGCGAGGTCATCTGCGGCAACACGACCCAGGTGCCGCCGGAGGCGCGGACACAGCTGTGCCTTGTGATCTACGGGCCCATCGTCAACGGCAAGCGCACCGTGCACGGCGGCTGGTACGTCCGGCCTACAAGCCGGACTCGCTCGCAAACCGCTTTGGGTGCTTCGGCCCGGCCGGCCTGGGCAGGTGTCCGGTCGCCGCCGCGCGTCAGCCTCCGGTGAGGCGCCAGTGAGCACGGCCACGCCTCCCGCGACCTGGCGCCGGCCGAGGCGCCCGGAACATCGCGCGCGCTGCCCGCGTGGTGGCCGCTTGTGGCGCTCACGTGCTCGCGGCGGCGCTTCGCTTCTCCACGCTCGACCTGCAGAGCTTCTGGTATGACGAGGCGTTCACGCCGGTGCGCGTGCTTCACCCGAGCCTGTGGGCGACGCTGCGCTCGGTCGTGCACACCGAGAACACGCCGCCGCTGTGGTACCTGATCGCGTGGGCCGACGCGCGGGTCTTCGGCACGAGCGAGCTGGCGCTGCGCTGGCCCTCGGCGCTGGCCGGCACGCTGACCGTGCCTGTCGCGTGGGCGATCGGGCGAGAGCTGACCGGTCGCCGCGCCACAGCGATAGCGACGGCGGCGCTCGTGGCCGTCAACCCGCTGCTGGTCTGGTACTCCCAGGAGGCGCGGGCCTACGGGCTCTTCGTGTTCACGGCGTCGCTGGCGATGCTCTGCTTCCTGCGCGCACGAGCGCGGCCCACGACCGCTCGGCTTGCCGCTTTCGCCGCGACGGGCGCGCTCGCGCTGCTGACGCACTACTTCGCCGTCTTCGAGCTGATCCCGATGGCGGCGATGCTGCTGTGGGATCTTGCCGCGGCGCCGCGCGCGAGCGCTCGGCCTCGCAGGGCGCGCCTGAGCCGGATGAGCGAGCGGCGACGCGGGCGCGGCGTCCGGCGCGCGGCTCGCCGGCGGCGTGATCGGTGCCGTGCGGCCTGGGCGCGGTCGGCCTGGCGCTGCTGCCGCTGATCTCCGCGCAGGGCGGCCACGGAACGCAGTGGATCGGGCGCTGGGCGCTGTCCTCACGCCTGATGACGATCCCGCAGTACTACCTGACCGGTTATACCGGCTCCTCGCTGGGGCACGGGATCGAGCTGCTGGTCGCGCTGGCGATCCTCGCCGGGGTGGGCTTCGGCCTGTGGCGGGTGCTCGACGCGCGCGAGGAGCGCGCCGCGGCCGTCACGCTCGCGATCGCCGCGTGCGCCGTGCTGATCCCGATCGTGCTCGCATTTCTGGGCGCCGACTACCTCGCCCCGCGCAACCTCGTCGCGGCGATGGTCCCCGTCACGGCGCTGATCGCGGTGATCGTCGTCTCACGGCGCGCGGGTCGCGTGGGCGTGCTGCTGTGCTGCTTGATCGCGCTCGCCTTCCTGGCGATCTCCATCGACGTCGACCTCTCGCCGCGCCTGCAGCGCGGCGACTGGCGCGATCTGGCGCACGTGCTCGCGCGACCGGCTCCCGGCGGCGGCGCGCAGCGGGCGATCACGACCGTGGAGCTTGGAGCGCTGCCCCTCCGCTACTACCTGCCCGCGCTGCACGCCGTTGCGCGCTCAAGCTCTGTGACCGTGAGCGAGATCGACGAGACCGGCTATGCGCCGCTGCGCGCTTCCGCCGGTCGCCCGCCGGCCCCCGGCTTTCGCCTTGTTGCGCACAGCAATGTCCACGGGCTGGTCGCCTATCGCTTCATCTCGCCGGTGGCGCGCACGATCTCGGCGGCCCTGCTCGCGCGCCAGGTGATCACGCTCGCCCACCCCGAGGTGCTCGAGCTGGCAGCGCCCGGCGGCGGCGCAGACGCAACGCGACCTTCGTCGATCGTGAAAAACCCTTAGCGTTGCGAGAATGGGAACCGTGTCGTCAGAGGTGGAGGCCCCAGAGGACGTGCGAGACGCGGTGCAGCGCGCCGCCGCGCACCTCCTGAGCCTGCAGCACGAGCAGGGCTGGTGGCAGGGCGAGCTGCAGACGAACGTCACGATGGATGCCGAGGACATGCTCCTGCGCGAGTTCCTCGGCGTGCGCCGCGACCAGGACACCGAGCGCTCGGCGGCCTGGATCCGCTCCCAGCAGCGCGACGACGGGACGTGGGCGAACTTCCACGGCGGTCCGGGCGATCTCTCGACGACGATCGAGGCCTACTGGGCGCTGCGCCTGGCGGGCGACTCGCCAGGGGCGGCGCACATGCAGGCGGCGGCGCGATTCGTGCGCGAGCAGGGCGGGCTGCAGGCTGCACGCGTGTTCACGCATGTGTGGATGGCGCTGTTCGGCCTGTGGTCCTGGGACGAGGTGCCCGCGCTGGCGCCGGAGATCGTCCTCCTGCCCTCGTGGGTGCCGCTGAACATCTACGACTTCGCCTGCTGGGCCCGGCAGACGATCGTCGCGCTGTCGCTGGTCAAAGCCAAGCGCCCCGTGCGCGAGCTGCCGTTCGACCTGGCCGAGCTGCGCGGCGAGGAGAGCTGGACGCCGCGGCGCGCGGGCACTCGCCGGGGGCGCTGGCTCGTTCACCTCGACCGCGCGGTGCGCGTCTACGAACGCCGCCCTTTTGCGCTGCTGCGCCGCTTCGCGCTCGCGCGCGCCGAGCAGTGGATCGTGCGCCGCCAAGAGGCCGACGGATCGTGGGGGGGCATCCAGCCGCCGTGGGTCTACTCGCTGATCGCGCTGTCGCTGTGCGGCTATCCGCTCGAGCATCCGCTGATCCGGCGTGGCCTCGGTGGGCTCAACCGCTTCATGGTCGAGGACCAGGACGACAGTCGTGGCGTGGGCGCGCCGCCCGGTCGCAGCCGCCGTCTGGAAGCCTGCCAGTCGCCCGTCTGGGATACCGCGCTGTCGATGGTCGCGCTGCGCGATGCCGGCGTCTCACACGACCATCCCGCGATGGCGTCCGCGGCGCGATGGCTGCTGGGCGAGGAGGTCACCACGCGCGGGGACTGGTCGGTCACAAGGCCAGATCTCGCGCCCGGCGGCTGGGCCTTTGAGTTCGCAAACGTCAGCTACCCCGATGTCGATGACACCGCCGAGGTCGTGCTCGCGCTGCGCTGCGCGCGTCCGCCCGCCGCCGCGCACAACGGCCGCTCGGCGCTGGGCTCAGGCAACGGCGCGCGCGCGATCGTGGGCCTCGGGCCGCCGATCGATCGCGCTGCCGAGCGCGCGCAGCGGTGGGTCGCCGGAATGCAGAGCTCCGGCGGGGGCTGGGGAGCCTTCGACGCGGAGAACACGCGCACGCTGGTGCGAGAGCTGCCCTTTCTGGATTTTGGTGAGGTGATCGACGAGCCGAGCGCCGACGTGACCGCTCACGCGCTGGAGATGTTCGCGGCGCTCGGGCTCGCCGACACGCCTGTAGCGCGGCACGGGCTGCGCTGGCTGCTCGAGCAGCAGGAGCGTGACGGCTCCTGGTTCGGGCGCTGGGGGGTCAATCACGTCTACGGCACCGGCGCAGCGGTCCCCGCGCTCGTCGCAGCCGGTGTCGACCCCGCCACGGAGTCGATCCGCCGTGCGGTGCGCTGGCTGGTCGAGCACCAGAACGAGGACGGCGGCTGGGGCGAGGACCCGCGCTCCTACGACGATCCGGCCTGGATCGGGCGCGGGCCGAGCACCGCATCACAGACCGCGTGGGCGCTGCTGGCGCTGCACGCCGCCGGGGAGAACCGCTCGCACGCGCTCGCACGGGGGCTCGACTGGCTGGTGGGGGCGCAGCGCGCCGACGGCAGCTGGGACGAGCCGCAGTACACCGGAACCGGCTTTCCCTGCGACTACTACATCAACTACCACCTCTACCGTCTGACGTTCCCGCTGATGGCGCTCGGGCGCTGCCTGTCGTCGATGACGCAGATCGACGCCGGCGACGGCGCGATCGCCCGCGAGCGCTCCGGCTCGGTCGTAGCCCCGGGGTGATGCTCGTCTCAGAGGCGCCCTCGAGCAGCTTGAGCCCGAGCGCCGTGATGGCGCGGGCGCGGGGCGAGAACTTCCCGGTCGCCAGCCGCGCGCTGCCCCGACGCGTCCGCGGTCATCTGCTTGCGATCTATGGCTTTGCGCGCCTGGTCGACGAAATGGGCGACAGCGCGCAGGGCGACCGGCTTACCGCGCTGGACGAACTGGAGCGCGACCTCGATCGAGCCTTCGAGGGTCGCGCCGAGCATCCGCTCATGGTCAGGCTGGGGGTCACGGTGCGCGAGTGTTCGCTGCCGCGCGAGCCCTTCGCCCGCCTGATCGAGGCCAACCGGCTTGACCAGCGGGTCAGCCGCTATGAGAGCTGGGAGCAGCTACGCGGCTACTGTGCTCTGTCGGCGGACCCCGTCGGCGAGCTCGTGCTGGGGGTGCTGGGCGAGGCGGATGCTGAGCGCGTGCGGCTGTCGGACTCGATCTGCACCGCGCTGCAGCTGACCGAGCACTGCCAGGACGCGGCCGAGGACTACGCCGCCGGGCGCATCTACATCCCGCTCGAGGACCTCGCGCGCTTCGGCGCCAGCAGCGAGGATCTCGGGGCCGTGCGCGCAAGCGATGAGCTGCGCGAGGCGATGGCGTTCGAGGTCGCGCGCGCGCGCGACCTGCTCGCCGCCGGCGCACCGCTCGTCGGGACGCTGCATGGGCGCGCGCGGTTTGCCGTCGCCGCGTTCGTCGCCGGCGGGCGAGCGGCGCTGGACGCGATCGAGCGCGCCGGGTTTGACGTGCTGGGCGGCGCTCCGCGGGCCGGCCAGCTGCGGCGCCTGCTGGCGCTGTGTGGCGTGCTCGCCAAGGAGAGCCGCAGTGCGCGCTGAGGGCAGTGCCCCGCAACGCCGGCGCGCTGGCCGATGACCGGGGCCCGGACGATTGCCGCGGGGTCCGACGCGCCGGACATGGCGGCGCTCGCCGACGCCTACGCGCGCTGTGAGGCGATCACGCGTGAGCAGGCGGCGAACTTCTACTGGGGCATCCGCCTGCTGGCGCGTCACCGCCGCCAGGCCATGTGCGCGGTGTATGCGTTCGCACGGCGGATCGACGACATTGCAGACGGAGAGCTGCCCGACGCCGAGCGTCTGCGGCGCCTCGACACGCAGGCGCAGGCGCTCTCACGCCTGCCCGCCAGTCCGGGCGCCGATCCCGTGATGATCGCGCTCGCCGACGCGTATGAGCGTTTCTCGGTGCCGTCCGACGCGCTGCCGGCGCTGATCGAAGGCGTGCGCATGGACGTCGAGGGCGCCCGCTATGAGAGCTTCGACGACCTCGTCCCCTACTGCCGGTGTGTCGCGGGCGCGATCGGGCGTGCGTGCCTGGCGATCTTCGCCCTACGCGATCCCGCGCGCACCGATCGCGTGCAGGCCGAAGCGCTCGCCGACGACCTGGGTGTGGCGCTGCAGCTGACGAACATCCTGCGCGATGTCCGCGAGGACGCCGAGAACGGGCGCATATATCTCCCCGCCGAGGATCTGCGCCGCTTTGGCGTCGTGGAGCCTGGAGACGCTCACATCGGCGCTCAGGCGATCGCGGCGCGCATGCAGGCTGAGGGCGCCAATGGCGCCAGCGCGGCCGCGAACGACCCCATCGCGGCGCTCGTGCGCTTCGAGGCCGAGCGTGCCCAGGGCTGGTTTGAGCGCGGTATCACGCTGGCCTCGCTGCTGGACCGACGCAGCGCAGCGTGTCTGCTGGCGATGGCGGGCATCTATAGGCGGCTGCTCGCGCGCATCGCCGCTGAGCCCCGCAGCGTGCTGCACGAACGGGTCAGCCTGTCGGCGGGCCAGAAGGCGCTTGTCGCGGCGCGCAGCCTGCTCGGGCAGGGCGCGACGAGGAGTGCCTGAGCATGGCCTCGCGCGTGGCCGTGATCGGCGGAGGGCTTGCGGGGATCACCGCAGCGCTTGACTGTGCTGACGCGGGCGCGCAGGTCACGCTGCTGGAGGTGCGCCGGCGGCTGGGGGGCGCGGCCTACTCGGTGCAGCGCGACGGCCTGACCGTCGACAACGGCCAGCATGTCTTCCTGCGCTGCTGTCTGGCCTACCGCGCGCTGCTGGCACGGATCGCCAGTGAGCACAACGTGTTCGTGCAGGCGCGCCTGGAGATCCCCGTGCTCAGCCCCGGCCACGGTCCCTACCGCTTTCGCCGCGGCTCGCTGCCGGCGCCGCTGCAGCTGTCGAGCGCGCTGCTGCGCTACCCGCGTCTGAGCATCGCCCAGCGCCTGGGCGCCGCCCGCGCGGCGCTGGCGCTGATGCGCCTGAGCCGCGAGCTGACCCCCGAGCGCGCGCGGGCGCTCGACGATCGGACGCTGGGAGACTGGCTGGCCCGCCATGGCCAGGGGCCCGAGGCTGTCGCTGCGCTGTGGGACCTGATCGCGCTGCCCACGCTGAACCTGCCGGCGGCGCAGGCGTCGCTGGGCCTGGGCGCGTTCGTCTTCCGCGAAGGCCTGTTCGCCTCGGCCGACGCGGCGGACATCGGCTTTCACCGAGCCACGCTCAGCCAGACGATCGGCGAGCCCGCGGCGCGAGCCCTGCGAGACGCGGGCGTGCAGGTGCGCATGGGCTGGCGCGCGGAAACGCTGCAGCGCGCCGCGGCGGGCCTTGAGATCGAAGGCAGCCGCGGGCGCGAGGCCGGTGAGGGCGGCGAGGGCGTGCACGATGCGCTGCAGGCCGACGCGGTCATCGTCGCGCTGCCCCACGCGCGCGCCGCGAGCCTGATCGAGCCGCTTCTTGGCGATGTCGCGCGCCGCCTTCGCATGCTCGACAGCTCGCCGATCGTCAACCTGCACGTCGTCTATGACCGAGAGGTCTGCGAGGAGCCGTTCGCCGCGGGCGTCGGCACGCCCGTGCAGTATGTGTTTGATCGCTCCCGCGCGGGCGGTGCGCCGCCGGACAGCCAGTACCTCGCGGTGTCGCTATCGGGCGCCGACCGAGAGATGGGGATGAGCGTCGACGAGCTGCGCGAGCGCTACCTGCCGGCGATGCGCGCCCTGTTCCCCGCGCCCGCGAGGCTTCGGTGCAGAGCTTCCTGGTTACCCGTGAGCACGCCGCGACGTTTCGCGCGGCGCCGGGCGCCGCGGCGCTGCGCCCGGCCTGCAGGACCGCGGTCGACGGCCTTCTGCTGGCTGGCGCCTGGACTGACACCGGCTGGCCGGCGACGCTCGAGGGGGCCGTGCTCAGCGGCCATGACGCGGCGCGCGGCGCGCTGGCGGCACTCGAGCTCGACGGATCCTCGCCGCGTGCGATGCGCGGCGGGCGCGGCGGTCGGCCGATGCACAGCAGCGGCGCCATGGGCGGGCGATGAGCGGCCTGTTGATCGCAGCGCCGATGGGCGTCGAGGCGCTGCTCGTGCGCTCGGGCGCGCGCGGAGCGCACGTGCGGCGCACCGGCATCGGTCCTGCGCGCGCCAGCTCGACCGCCCGGGCTCTCGGCGGTGAACGAGGTGACGCGCTGGCCGTTCTCGGCTTCTGCGGCGCGCTGGAGGAGGACGCGGCGCCCGGCGAGGTTGTCGTCGCCGAGGAGGTCCTCGCGGCGGCGGACGAGGGCCACGGCTCGCTGAGGGTGAGCTGTGACGGCGTGCGCGAGCTCACGCGCGCGCTGCGCGAAGAGGGGCTGCGCGTGCGCCAGGGCGAGATCGTGTGCGTCTCGAAGATCGCGGTCGGGGAGCGTCGCAGCCAGCTGCGCGCGGCGGGCGCGATCGCCGTGGACATGGAGTCGGTGTGGCTTGCCGAGGGCGCGGCCGGGCGGCCGTTCGGGGTCGTGCGCGTCGTCCTGGACAGCCCGTCGCATGAGCTGCTCAGCCCGCGCGCGCCGCTCGGCGCGCTGCGCGCCGCGGCGGTCCTGCGACGCGTGGCGCGGGTCGTCTGGGCGAGCGGGCTGGGGGCGTCTGACGGCGCCGCGTCTCGCGAAAGTTCTAAGGTGGGCTAGATGGCCGTCTCCTTCAGGCAGGGCACGCGGATGGGCTGGTATCTGATGCGCCAGCGCATCGAAAAACGCGAGAAGTTTCCGCTGATCGTCGAGCTCGAGCCGCTTTTTCAGTGCAACCTGGCGTGCTCTGGCTGCGGCAAGATCCAGCACCCCGAGCACGAGCTCAGACGGCGTATGTCCGTCGAGCAGGCCGTGGGGGCGATCGAGGAGAGCGGCGCGCCGATGGTGTCGATCGCCGGCGGCGAGCCGCTGATCCACCCGGAGATCCACGTGATCGCCGCAGAGCTCGTGGCGAAAAAGAAGTTCGTCTACCTGTGCACCAACGCGCTGCTGCTGGAGCGAAAGCTCGAGAACTTCACGCCGAGCCCTTACTTCGCCTGGGCGATCCACATGGACGGCCTGCGTGAGCGCCACGATGAATCGGTCGAGCGCGAGGGCGTCTTCGACAAGGCCGTGTCGGCCATCAGGGCGGCCAAGAGCAGGGGCTTCCGGGTGACGACGAACACGACGTTCTTCACCCACGATTCCGCGAAGACCGTGCGCGAGGTGCTGGACTTCCTCAACGACGACCTGCAGGTCGACGAGATGATGATCTCGCCCGCCTACGCCTATGAGAAAGCGCCCGACCAGGATCACTTCCTCGGCGTGACGCAGACGCGGCGCCTGTTCAGCGAGGCTTTCGCCGACGGTCGGCGCAAGAAGTGGCGCCTGAACCACAGCCCGCTGTTCCTGGACTTCCTGGAAGGCGCCGCGGACTTCGACTGCACGGCCTGGGGAATCCCCAGCTACTCGCTGTTCGGCTGGCAGCGTCCCTGCTATCTGATGTCAGACGGCTACACGAAGACCTACAAAGAGCTGATCGAGACAACCGACTGGAGCGCCTACGGCCGAGGGCGCGATCCGCGCTGTGACAACTGCATGGCCCACTGCGGCTATGAGCCCACAGCGGTGCTCCAGACCACGCGCTCGCTCAAGCAGTCCCTACGAGCGCTCGTCGGTTAGCGTCGAGGCGGCCTCGATCTGGCGGGGCGCCTCGGTCGCCTCGGCGTCGGCCTCCTGCTCTGCCTGTTCCTCTGCCTCGGTGGCGTCGGCCGGAGCCGAGCGGATCTCCTGCCACGTCAGCCCCTCGCCGAGCAGCGCGGGGATGCCGAGCGCCAGCGCGGTGACGACCTCGACCGCCTGCAGGATGATGCCGTAGGCCAGCGCGTTGCCGGTTCCGACACCGTAGGCGGCGAGCACGACCAGGCAGGCGGCCTGGAAGACGCCGACGTTCGAGGGCGTCACGGGCAGCACCGCGCTGACGTTGACGGCGAGCAGGATCGCCGCGGCGGCGGCCAGCCCGCCCTTTGACTGAAGCCCGAGCGCCAGCAGCACCGCGTAGCAGGCCATCCACTGCAGGGCCCACGCGGCCAGCTGGGCGGCGATCGCGGGGATGCCGTAGCGCGGGCGGGCAAAGACGATCAGGCCGCGGCGCGCCAGCTTCAGCAGCCGCGCAACCGTGTTGGCCGCCAGCGCGATGCGCAGCGAGGGCGCGCGTTTGGCAAGCGTGAGCAGCCGGGGGCCGGCGACGATCAACAGGCACACGAGCAGCGGGACGACCAGCGCGGTGGCGACGCCGGCGAGATGTCCTTGAAACAGCGGCACGCTCGTGAACGTGATCGCAGCGAGGATCACGAGCGCGACCAGGTTCACGAGCGTCTGGGAGAACACCGTCCCAGCGACGATCACCAGCAGTCGCCGGTAGGGCCCGTCGAGGCGCCGCGAGAGCACGACCACGCGCGTGGGCTCGCCGAGGCGCCCGGGGAAGACCGCCGAGGTCATCACGCCGATCATCGTCGCGCGCACCACCGGCGGCCACGCGATCCGCGTGTCGGGCAGCGCGGCCTCGAGGATCACCCGCCAGGAGATCGCGCGCAGCACGAGCGACAGGCCCATCAGCGCCAGCGCGAGGGCGATCCAGCCGGGCGCGGCGCTGATGAGCGCGTTGCCGATGCGATGCAGCCCCAGACGCGACAGCGCAAGGGCCACGAGCCCGGCGACGATCAGCGTGGCGACGATGATGCCCGTATGGCGCAGTGCTCGCCGGCGGGGGCGATCTTTTGCGGGGCTCATCGCGCGGGGTCTATCAGGCGCGCCTGCGCGTGTCGACTACGACGCCGGCTCACCGAGGCCGGGCAGCTGACGAGCGGATAGGGACGGATCGGCGGGGGTGAGGAACTTCTCGCGGCAGCCCTGCGAGCAGAAGTAGACGACTCTGCCGCCGATCTCCGAGCGCAGCGCCCTGCCGCGGTCGACTCGCAAGCCGCAGACCGGGTCACTCGCGCCACGGCGCTGGGTCAGCCAGATGAGCACCGCGAACACGCACGTCGCGACCACGTTGAGCACGAGCTTGTAGTTGAGCGATATTGAGCCGAAGATATCGCCGTGCGTGGGTCGCGGCCCGGTGGGAATCAGATCGGCCACGTCGAACAGCCCGGCGATCGCCAGCGCGGCGAGCGCCATCGTCACGAACATCAGCGAGACGATCGCGACCGTGAAGCGCACGCCGTAGTACTTGCGGTAGATCGCGATGATCGGCAGGATGATCAGGTCGGCGAAGAGAAAGGCCAGCACGCCGGAAAACGAGATGCCGCCCGACCACAGGACCGCCGCGAGCGGCACGTTGCCGATCGAGCAGACGAAGCTGAGGACCGCGATGAGCGGGCCGACGATCACGTTCTCCAGCGCGGCCAGCGCCCCGCCGGAGTGCGCCAGGAAGAGGTCGTTGAAGAAATGCACGGGCAGCTGCGCGATGAAGCCCGCGAGCAGAAAGCCGAGCGCGATCTCTCGGTAGAGCATCTGCCAGTCGCCGCGGAAATTGTGCGCGACGTCCGACCACGCGGCCGCCGACGTCAGGCGCTCGCGCAGTGCCAGGGACTGTCCGGACGCGCGATGCTGATGTCCGCCGTCGGCTTTGCGGGCGTGCTCACGGGCCCTCGCCTCCAGCTGCGGCGATACGAAGACGCGCAGCATCAGCACCATCAGCGCGATCATCAGCAC
Organism: uncultured Solirubrobacterales bacterium; assembly: GCA_963749385.1. GTDB lineage: Bacteria > Actinomycetota > Thermoleophilia > Solirubrobacterales > Solirubrobacteraceae > Palsa-744. The sequence goes on along the minus strand of CAVVMI010000007.1, from coordinate 546,427 downwards.
CCCGCCGAGGTACTCGGCGAGGGTGAACTGCCAGCCGATCAACACCCACAGCACGAGGCCGAGCTCCCACACGAGGTTCGTGGAGGCGAACTGGAAGGCCAGCGAGGTCGCCGCCGAGGCGCCCTTGGCGAACAGCGACCGCGAGATCGCGATCGCGGCATAGGAGCAGGAGCTCGACGCCGCCCCCAGTCCGGTCCCCAGCGCGACCGGCCGGGGCCCGGAGCCCGACAGCGAGGCCTCGATGCGCTCGCGGGGCACCCACGCCTGGACGATCCCCGAGATGGCAAAGCCCAGGACCAGCGCCCACCAGACCTCCCAGGCCATGAGCAGCGAGTCCCGCAGGCCGTGCCACAGGAATTCGAGCACCGCTGCGACGTCGATCAGCGCCATGCATCCAGCGTAGGCGCCGGCTGGACCCCCGCCTATGCCTCGGCGGCGATCGCGAGCGCCTCGCGCGCGCTGGAGTAGCCGCTCACCGCCTGCCAGTGGGGCTTGGCAAGCTGCATCTGCACGAGGCGGATGCGCCGCTCGGCGAACCCGGCCTGGCAGTAGGCGAGGTACATGCGCCACAGGCGGCGGAAGCGCTCGTCGTAGCCCAGTGCCTCCAGGCTGTCGGCGCCCGCCTCGAAGTTCTCGCGCCAGCGGCGGATCGTCTCGGCGTAGTGGGGCGTCAGATCGCGCAGCCCCACGCTGACCATGTCGGTGCGACGGGCCAGGCAGCGCGCGATGACCTCCAGCGAGGGCAGGCATCCGTTGGGGAAGATGTGCGTGCGGATGAAGCTTCGCGAGGCCTTCTCCACGGCGTATGCGCGATCGTCGATGACGATCGCCTGCAGCAGCATCGTGCCGTCGTCGCTCAGCAGCTGCGAGCAGCGTCTGAAGAACGTGTCGAAGTCACGCCAGCCGACCGCCTCGATCATCTCGATCGAGGCGAGCTTGTCGTAGCGGCCCCGCAGGTCGCGGTAGTCCTCGAACAGCACGGTCACGCGGTCCTCCAGCCCCGCCGCGCGCACTCGTGCGCTGGCATAGTCGTGCTGCTCGCGCGAGATCGTCGTGGTCGTGACGTGACAGCCGTGGTTGGCCGCGGCGTGGATGGCAAAACCGCCCCAGCCGCTGCCGATCTCCAGCACGCGGTCCTCGGGCCCGAGCTGCAGCTGCTCGCAGATCAGGGCGAGCTTGGCCATCGACGCCTCGCCCAGGGACATCCCCTCGCTGGGGAAGTAGGCCGAGGAGTAGCTCATCGTCTCGTCGAGCATGAGCGAGAAGAAGTCGTTGCCGAGGTCGTAGTGGGAGGCGACGTCACGGCGGCTGCGTCGGCGCGTGTTGCGAGCGCGCACGCCCCCGAGCAGCTGCAGTGGGACCCGTGCCGGAGCCAGCCGCCGGCGCAGGTCGTCGAAGACCGGTGCGTTGCGCGCGGCGACGCGCACGACGGCAGTCACGTCCGGGGAGTCCCAGTGCCCGTGCATGTAGGCCTCGGCCAGGCCGCGGCTGCCGTGTAGCAGCGCCGGCCAGAGCTCAGGCGAGCGGACCTGCACGGTCGCCTGCGGGCTGCCGTGCCCGAGCACCAGGCGCCGGGCGTCCTCGACGATCGTCAGCTGTCCGGCGCGCAGGCGCCCGAGCAGTCCGAGCGCGATCCGCCTCGCTGCGCGCTGGGAGGGGCTCACGACCGGGGCTCCGGATGGGCATGCAGCGGTACGCCCTTGAGCTTCAGCGCGACCGCGTGGCCGTAGATCAGCGCGAGCACGCGCGCCGTGGCGACCGGATAGCGAGCCGTCACGCGGGCGAGCGTGCCCCTCGTCAGCGGCGCTCGGCGCAGTGAGAGCGTGGCGTCGAAGGCAAGCTCGCCGTCCTCGTGGTTCTCGATGTGGACCGAGAGCGTCTGGGCGGGCGCGGCGACGTGCCACTCGTAACGCTGGCGCATGCCCATGTAGGGCGACACGTGCAGCGCCTTTGCAAGGTCACCGTGCAGCACCGCTCCAGGGCCGCTTCGACACAGCACGTAGGCGTGGCGTTCCCCCCAGGGCGTGTTCGTCACCTCCGCCGCGACGGCCTCCAGGCGCTCGTGCTCGTCGAAGCAGTAGTAGAAGCTGACCGGGTTAAGCAGTGGCCGAACGTGCGCAGGTGGGTGAGCATGCGGATCGGGCCGTCCGGACAGGAGCCGCTTCGTTGCCTGACGAGCGCGCGCACCTCGTCGGCGAGCGGGATCGCGGGGTCGCCGAGGTAGTCGCTGCGCCGAAAGCGGACCACGCCCGCAGAGCGCGCGACGAGCCGGCCATCGAGCAGCCCGTCGAGCTCCTGCAGATCCACGTAGGCCAGCGCGACGCGATGGCTGAACTCGTGACCGCGCACGGCAAAGCGGCGATGGCGGATCGTTCCCTCATAGATCGCGCTCGCGCTCATGCGGCCGCCCGCAAGGGCAGGCGCGCTCCGAGCTCGCCCACGACGCGAAGCGCGCTGCGAACGCCGTCCTCGTGAAACCCCGAGCCCCAGTAGGCGCCGCAGTAGTGCGTGCGATTGTGCCCGCTGATCTCGCCGTGGCGGGCCTGCGCGGCGATCCCGTCGGGCGTGTACACCGGATGGGCGTAGCTGATCTTGCGGATGATCTTCGCGGGGTCGATCGACGCGGTGCGGTTCAGCGTGACGCAGATCTCGCGATCTGCGTCGAGCGCCTGAAGGCGATTCATGTGGTAGGTCACCGTGCAGCGCCGGGCGGTGTCGGGGGCGAGATGGTAGTTCCAGCTCGCCCACGCGCGCCTGCGCCTGGGGAGCATCGAGCGGTCGGTGTGCAGAACGGCCTCGTTGGGCTGATAGGGGATCGCCCCGAGCAGCTCGCGCTCGCGCTCGCTGGGGTCGGACAGCACCGCGAGCGCCTGATCTGAGTGTGTGGCGATGATGACCGCATCGAAGCGCTCGGTCTCGCTCCCGCCGCAGCTGATCTCCACGTGATCGTCGTGGCGATGGAGCTCGGTCACGCGGGCGCCGAGTCGCAGGCAGCCCTCCCATGCGCGTGTGAGCGCCTGGACGTAGACGCGCGATCCACCCTTGATCGTGCGCCAGCGAGGGCGGTCACGCAGGCCGAGCACGCCGTGGTTGTCAAAGAACTCGATCAGAAAGCGCGCCGGAACCGACCACATCTGTGCCGGGTCCGCCGACCACACGGCCGACGCCTGGGGCACGATGAGCCGTTGCACGAAGTCGTTTGAGTAGCCGCCGCGGTCCAGCCATTCGCCCAGCGGTGGGTCCTCGTCTGATCGCAGCAGGCCGCGGGCCTGGCGGTTGAAGCGCAGCAGGTCGGCGATCATCCGGTGAAACGAGGGCGTGACCATGTGGCTGCGCCGTGCGAACAGGCCGTTTGGCGATGCGCCGTTGTACTCGAAGTCCGCACCGTCGCTGACGCCGAAGCTCATCTGCGATGGCTGAGTAGCGACGCCCAGCCGCGAGAGCAGGGCCTGGAAGTTCGGGTAGTTGCGGTCGTTGAACACGATGAAGCCCGTGTCCACGTGGTGAATGCCCGTGTCCGTCTGCAGCGAAACCGTATTGGCATGCCCGCCCGCGCGCTCGTCCGCCTCGAATACCACGAGCTCGTGGTCTGAGTGCAGCAAGTGCGCGCACACGAGGCCCGAGACGCCCGCGCCGATGATCGCGATCCTCATATGACTCTTGTTCGCGCGTGCGCCCGTTGTGGATCAACCGCCGCCCCGCAGCTGCGCCACCGCGCGTTCAACGGCGCTGGGCAGGACAGCCTGACGCGGGACTCGACAGACGGTAGTTTCTCAGCAGGGCCGGAGCGACCGGTGCAGGAGTGCTCGTTGGGAAGCGCGCTCGGGGCTCGACGGCCTCGCGCTGCTGCGACGCTCAGGAGTCCTGTGCCGGTGCTCGCTCGCCGGGAGGCGTCCTGGGCAGGCGCACGGCGAACAGCGCGCCGCCTCCGGGCGCGTTGGCGGCGCTGATCTGCCCCCCGTGAGCGCTGACGACGCCCTGCACGATCGCGAGGCCGAGGCCGGCTCCCGCCCTGCCGCGCTCGCGCCCGCGCTCGGCGCGCCAGAAGCGCTCGAACAGCCGCTCGGGCGAGTCGCCGGGAAGGCCCGGCCCGTGGTCGCGCACGCTGATCGTCACGCTGTCGGCGTCCTGCTCGACGGAGACCTCGATCGGCGTCGGGGCTGGGGTGTGCGACGAGCGCGTTGCGCATCAGGTTGGCGAGCACCTGGCGCAGCTGGTCGCGGATCGCCGGCTGATCACGCCGGTGCGGGCGCGCTGATGGCGATCTCGCGCTGGGCGCGGTCGCGCGGGCGTCGGTCGACCGCGTCGCGCGCAAGCGCGGCGACGATCGACCGGCTCGGCGCGGCGCGCTGGGCGTCTGATCCAGCCGGGCGAGCGTGAGCAGGTCCTCGACGAGCATGCCCATGCGCCCGGACTCCTCCTCGATGCGGCGCATCGCGAGCTCGGTCTCGGCGTCGTCGCGCGTGGCGCCGATGCGGAACAGCTCGGCGTAGCCGCGGATCGAGGCCAGCGGCGTGCGCAGCTCGTGCGAGGCGTCGGCGAGGAACCGGCGCAGGCGCTCTTCGCTGGCCTCGCGCTGCGCGAACGCCTGCTCGAGGCGCTCGAGCATCGCGTTCAGCGCGAGCCCGAGCCGGCCGACCTCGGTGCGCGTCGTCGCCGGGCTGACGCGCCGCGAGAGCTCGCCGGCGGCGATCTCGCCGGCGGTGACCTCCATGCGGTCGAGCGGGCGCAGGCCGAGGCGCACGACGAAGAAGGCGGTGACAGCCGAGCGCGAGCAGCACGCCGACGATCACGAGCCCCTCGACGAGCAGCAGCCGGTTGAGCGTCTGCTCGACTTCGCGCAGCGGCACCGCGACGACCGTGATCCCCCGCGTCCTCCGGGTCGCGATCGGCGTAGGCGCGATAGCGCAGCCCCGATGGAGCCGACCGAGCCGACCGTGAACGGCCTGCCGACCGGGACGCTGCGCCGGGAGCTTCGGCGCCGCGGCGCCGCTCTGGCCGTAGCTGATCAGCACGTGTCCGAGCACCTTGCCCGACGCCGCTCGGCGCTGACCGTAGGTCCCCGGCGGCAGGTTGGGGTTCGGCCCGCCGCCCGGCAGGCCCGCGCCGCGCGGCCGCCGGCTGCCGCCCGGCGGCCGGTTCCGCCGCGGGCGGCCCGGCGCCCTGCGGTGCGCCGAAGCCGGCGCTGTCGAGCGCGAGCGACACCGCCGGGCCGGCTTCGCGCACCTGCTGGTCGACGCGCCCGAGCAGGAAGGAGCGCTGCTCGGCAGTAGGTGACCGCTGCCAGCGCCAGCAGCCCGGCGGCCGAGCAGGACCAGCACGCTGGCGAGCAGGCGGGCGCGCAGCGAGGCCATCAGCCGCGCGGCGCCTGCAGCGCGTAGCCGACGCCGCGCACGGTCCTGATCAGCGACGGCCCGTGCGCGTCGAGCTTCTTGCGCAGGTAGCTGATGTAGGTCTCGAGCACGCGCCCGTCGCCGCCGAAGTCGTAGTTCCACACGTGGTCGAGCAGCTGCGCGCGCGTCAGCACGCGGCGCGGGTTGAGCATCAGGTAGCGCAGCAGCCGGTACTCGGTCGCCGTCAGCTCGATCGGGCTCGCCGGCGCGCGTCACCTCGCGCGACTCCTCGTCGAGCTCGAGGTCGTCGAACACCAGCCGCCCGGACTCCGGGGCGGCCTGGCCGGTGCGGCGCAGGATCGTCCTGATCCGCGCGACGAGCTCCTCGAGGCTGAACGGCTTGGTCATGTAGTCGTCGCCGCCGCCGCTGAGGCCGCGGACCTTGTCCTCGGTCGCGTCGCGCGCGGTGAGGAAGATGATCGGCACGCCGGCGCGCTGCGCGCCGAGCCGCTCGGCGACCTCGAAGCCCTCCATGTCCGGGAGCATCACGTCGAGCACCATCAGGTGCGGGCTTGAAGCTCGGCCACCGCGGCGAGCGCCTCGCGCCCGGTCGCGGCGGTCTCGCACCGCGAATCCCTGAAAGCGCAGCGCCATCGAGACGACCTCGACGATGTTCGGCTCGTCGTCGACGACGAGCACGCGGTGCCCGGCGCCGGCGTCAGGCATCGGCCGTGCGCGCCAGGCGCAGGTTGAGTTCCATCGTCGTCTGGCCGGTCACCGTGACGAAGCCGCCAACGATCGCAGAGCGGGTCGCGCGAAGGGTCCTCGGGCGGCTGGGCAGCTTGGGCATCGTGTCACTTCCTTTCCCGAAGCGCAGACCGGCAGGGTCGCGCCACCGATGACCGCATGTCAGCAGCCGGAGCTGCGCGTGCTCTTAGGGCTTGCTGAGAGATTGCTGAGTTCTACGTCCCATCCCGGCGCCGCAGCGCGTCGGCGACGATCAGCGCGTGATCGAAGGCAAGCTCGGGCAGGGCTCGATCGCAAACCAGCGCGCGTCGCGTGCATCGTCGGCGCCGGCCACTTCGACCGCGCTCTCCAAGGCATCGCGGCGACGTACACGACCGACACCGTCCAGCCTCGAGGGTCGCGGCCGGGCGTGTCGTATACGCCGAGCAGCTGAGCCGGCTCACCCTCAGCCCGGTCTCCTCGGCCAGCTCGCGCGGCGCCGCCTCGGCGACCCGCTCGCGCTCCTCGACGAAGCCCCCCGGCAGTGCCCAGCTGCCCTCGAAGGGCGGATACGCGCGCTGGACGAGCAGTACGCTGGGCGCCGGTTCCTCGGCCAGCGCCACGACGTCGACTGTCAGCCTGAGCCCGGTGGGGGAGGCGAAGCTCATCGGCCGCGATTGTAGGCTCCGGCGATCAAGTGCCGACGGGCGGCAGGGGCGGGACAGTAGGCTTGGCCGCGCCGCAGACACGCCAGCAAAAGCCAACCGAAGGAGTACCAGCGACGATGCTCACGCTCACCGGCCTCGACGAGATCAAGTCCTATGTGGGAAAGGAGCTCGGCGTCAGCGACTGGGAGCCCGTCACCCAGGAGAGGATCGACCAGTTCGCGCAGGTCACGGGCGACCATCAGTGGATCCACGTCGACGTGGAGCGCGCCAAGGAGAGCCCGTTCGGGGGAACCATCGCCCACGGCTACTTCACCCTCTCGCTCGCCCCGCGCTTCTCCTATGAAATATTCACGTTTGCGGGCTTTGCCTTTGCTGTCAACTACGGGCTGAACCGCGTGCGCTTTCCGGCGCCGCTACCGGTCGGAAGCAAGGTGCGCATGCGCGCAACGCTGAAGGCCGTCGATGACATCCCGGGCGGTGTGCAGAGCACGACCGAGCTGACGTTCGAGCGCGAGGGCGGGGAGAAGCCGGTGTGTGTCGCCGAGACGCTCGCGCGCCTTTACACCGGCTGAGCTCGCGCACGGCTTCACACATGCCGACCGGCCGCCATCGAACGCGGGTTGGTGGTTAATCCGTTCCCCGAGCGGCGCTTGGGGCCGCTCCGGCAATACAGGGAGGGATGGAATGAGCACGTTGAGGATTCTCCGGCGTGCAGGTGTGGGGGCGTGTGCGGGCGCGAGCCTGCTGCTCGCTCCGGCAAGCGGCGCCTCGGCCGCATCGATCGTGCTGTGCGTGCCTCAGGCACACGACAGCGCGGTGCTTGCGCCGAGCGCCAACGGCACCTGCCCGCTGGCCTACAAAGCGGTGACGATCAACGAGGAAGGCAAAGAAGGAAAACAGGGGGCGACGGGCGCCACGGGTCCCCAGGGAACGACGGGGGCGACGGGGGCGACAGGCGCGACCGGACGTGAAGGGCCGCCCGGCCCGACGGGGCCGACGGGGCCGACGGGGAAACAACCGCAGTCGATCACGGGGCCCACAGGACCCACAGGACCCGCCGGAGCGACCGGTGTCGAAGGGGTCAGAGGCGCCACGGGGCCGACGGGGCCGACCGGGCCGACCGGGCCGACCGGGCCGACGCCGCCCGAACGCGAACGCGAACACGAACGCGGACCGACGGGACCCACCGGGCCAACCGGCGTGACCGGTGCAGCGGGTCCTGCCGGCGTCACGGGCGCCACCGGCCCAACGGGACGTGAAGGCGCCACTGGCCCGACGGGGCCGGGAGGCGCGACCGGCTCGACCGGACCGACCGGCGAAGCATCCGCCGGCGGCTGAGGGGTGAGGACGATGAGCACATCCAATGCGCTCAGAGGCGCGTGCGCGGCGACGTGCGCGGCGGTGGGCGTGCTGTTGATCACGGCCACCGGCGCATCGGCGACGTCGATCGTGCTGTGCATGCCCTCGGCGCGAAACATCCCGATGCTGACGCCCAACGCACAGGGCGTCTGTCCGCTGGGGTCTCTCTACAAGGCCGTCACGGTCAACGAGGAAGGCACAGAAGGCAGGCAAGGCAGGACGGGGGTGACGGGAGCGACCGGCGCAACGGGCGCGAGCGGCCCCACAGGCCCAACCGGGGCCGAAGGAGCCCCCGGGCGTCCCGGGGCCACGCCGATTCAACCCGAAGGGGTTGTGGTCGTGGGCCCGGCCGGCCCGACCGGCCCGCAAGGCGAAACCGGGGCAACGGGAGCGGCGGGCCAGACCGGCCCGACCGGCCCGACAGGCCCGGCCGGCCCGAGTCCGCCGCCCGGCGCCGAACCCGGTGCGATCGGTCTCCAGCCCGGCCCGACCGGGGCGACCGGTGCGACCGGGACGACCGGCGCACGAGGCGTCACCGGTGCGACCGGCCCGACCGGTCCGCAGGGTGAGGCGGGGGCAACAGGCCCTCAGGGTGAAACCGGCCCGGTCGGTGTGACCGGCGAATCCGGGTAAAGCGAAGCCAGCGACAAGAAGGCAGGAGGAGGCAGCCCTCCAAGCAAGGGGAGGGCTGCCTCCGAAGGCGAGCAGGCAGCCAGCCGCGGTTCCGAGCGGTCCTGTCGACGACCCGAACATGACGGACAGGCCACTGCCCGATCAGGCCGGCGACTGGACTCCGCTCGCACGCGGACGCGGGGTGAGGTGATCGCTCGTCCACAATGACGGGATGCAGATAAGCGCTGAGATCGGCGTGCTCGCGGCCCGCGCTGGACATGGCCGGCGCTGAGCCGAGCGCGCGCAACGTGCTGCGTGTGAACCGCGAGCTCTCGATCCCGATGTCGGAGATCACGCTGCGGGCGAGCCGCTCCTCCGGTCCGGGCGGTCAGCACGCCAACGTGACCGCCTCGCGGATCGAGGCGAGCTTCGACGTGCGCGCGTCGGCGACGCTCACAGAGCTCCAGCGCGAGCGCCTGCTCGCGCGCATCGGGGGGCGCGCGGCCGCCATCGCCCAGGATGAGCGCTCGCAGGCGCGAAACCGCGAGCTTGCGCTCTCACGGCTCGCCGAGCAGCTCGCGCGGGCGCTCGCGGTCCCCAAGAGCCGCCGCGCGACGCGACCGACCGCGGCCTCGCGTGAGCGCCGCCTGGCCGCCAAGCGCCAGCGGACCGAGCGAAAGCGCGAGCGCCGTCCGCCACAGGAATGAGCGGCCAGGCGCCGCCGACAGCGCTCCGGTCGGCGCTAGGGCGTTGGCGGTAGCTGCGGCCGGCGCTCGGATGACCGGTCAGCGGCCGCGGGCAAAGCGCGCGATGATCTGCTCGTGAGCTCGCGCGACCGTCAGCCCGAACAGGCGCCGCTCGCGCTGCGCGCCAAGGCGCGAGCGATCGACGCGCTGGCGCTCGCGAGCGCCCACGGGCTGTATGCGCTGGCGATCAGGCGCCGCGTGCACGGCTCGGGGCTGCAGGCCGCGGATATCGGTCGCGATGCGCCGATCGCGAACATGGCCAGGCAGGCGGCGATGGTGGCAAGCGAGCGGCTGGGGAGTCCAGGCCAGCGCATCTTCGGCCTGCGGACCGTGGACGCGCGCACCGGCCGGCCGGTGGCATTGGGGCGCCGGCTGCTGCTCGTGGCCGTCGAGAGCGCCTCCAGGGAAATCACAGCACGGCTCCTCGGATCGGGCCGGCACGCCGTGCAGGAATCCCGCCGCGAGCTGAAGGCGGAGATCGGCGCGCTCAAGAAGGAGCATGGCAACGACGGCGAGCAGCTCAACGCGGCGCTGCTGGAGCTCCTGCGCCAGCGGCGCGTCGACGGATCGCTGTCACCCCTGACCGACCTTCGCTGGCTGCCGCTCACCATGGCGATGGGCGTCGCCAGCGAGCGCCTCAGCCGTGCGCTCGCTCCGACCGTCGTCGTCGCCTGGCCATGGCGCGGCTCTTCGGGCTGAGGGCGAGACGATCCGCGCCGTCACGGGACTCGCCGGCACTCACCATCGAACCTGCTCACTGGCAGCGTCCGCGGGAAAGAAGGACTCCAGGCGGATCTCCTGCAGCGTGATGTCGTGCGGTGTGCCGACCGTGGTCACGAGCGAGAAATAGCAAGCGCGAACGCCGTCCTTCTCGAACATGACCGGAATCAGGGGCGAGGGGGTCGACGAGAAGTCCGGCCGGCGCCAGTCGGATGGTACGTCCGGCAGGGCTAGCATCTCCTCCAGCAGCTGAGCGGTCTGAACATCAGGCACGCCACCGACCGCCTCGCGGTGCACGCGCTGGATCAGCGCCCTGCCGGTGTCCTCCCAGTTGGCCACGTATGGACGCAGCGCGGTGAACATCAGCCTGACGACGTTCGCAGGCGGCTGGGTGGCCACCGCCGCGCTGGCCTGCTCGCCCTGCCCAGCCGTAAGGTCGAGCAGAAACGCGAACATAGCGCCAGCGGCGCGGTTGGTCGCGCTTTGCGCGCAGCGTGGTCAGCGCTCGCGGGCACGTCGACCCCGAAGAGGTGCAGGCGCTGCTGGACAGCGGCTACTCGCACGCGGCGGCGCTCGAGGTGCTCGCCCGGGTTGCGCTGACGACGATGGCGAACATCACCCACAACATCGGGGAGGTGCCGCTCGACGAGGCATTCCAGCCGCAGGCATGGGAGCGGGTCGCCGCCTGAGCGCACACGGGCCCGCGCGGGCTCGGCGGGCGGCTAGGCGTGTCTGAGGAAGTCAGATCTCAGCCACGCGAGCGTCGCCTCCAGGCCCGCCGCGTAGCCGACGCGCGGCTCCCAGCCGAGCAGCTCGCGCGCCTTGCGGTTGCTGAAGTCCTGGTCGTGCCCAGCACCTGCACGGCCTGGCGGGAGAGCAGCGGCGCGTGCTCAGGCCGCGTCGCCCGGCGCAGCAGCGCGGTAGCCGTGCTCGAGCGAGAAGCCGATCCCGTTGGCCAGCCAGTAGGGCATGCTCCAGCGCACCGGCGGGCAGCCGAGGCCCGCGGCGAGGTCGTCGGTGAACTGCTTCCAGGTGACGTCCAGGCCGTCGGTGACGTTGAAGGCCTGGCCGGGCGCCGCGTCGTGGCGCGAGCGCGAGCACGCCGCGTCGACGAGGTTCTCGACGTAGCAGAGCCCGGCGACCGCGCGGCCGCGGTCGACCAGCACCATGTTGCGCGCCGCGGATCGCCCGCGCGATCTCGCCGACGACGTCGTTCGAGCGGGGCCCGTAGACGGTCGCCGGGCGCAGGATCACGGCGTCGAGCCCGTGCGCCTGCGCCGGCACGGCGGACCTCGGCCTCGGCGGCGAGCTTGGTCTGCGCGTACCAGTTGCGAAAGCGCGTCGGCGCGTGGCTCTCCTCGACCGCCGCGCCGTCCGGGATAGCCGTAGACGTCGGTCGTGCTGAAGTGGACGAACGCGCGCACGCGACGCGTCGGCGCAGGCCTGCGAGCAGGTTGCGCGTGCCCTCGACGTTGGTGCGCGCGATCTCCTCGTTCGGTCGCCCAGTCGGAGACGAGCGCGCCGCAGTGGAAGACGTAGCGGCAGCCCTCGACGGCGCGCGCGAGCGAGCGCGGCTCGGTGAGATCGCCGACGGCGATCTCGACGTCGAGCCCGCTCGAGGCGCGACGTGTCGCTGCTCGCGCGCACCAGGCAGCGCACCTCGTGGCCCTCGCGCGACCAGCCGCTCGCGCCAGGCGCCCGCCGATGAAGCCGGTCGCGCCGGTGACCAGGCAGACGTCGTCGCGCGACGGATCGACCGGCTCGCCGCGGAACGGTCGCCGCGGTCGGCTCACGCGCAGCATCGTGCGCGCTCGGCGGCGGAGCGTCGCGGTGGCGATGTCGCGCACGACGGCCCAGTTCGTTGCCCGCGCCGCCTGGCAGTCGGCGAGCACGGCGTCGAGCGCGCCGAGGAAGCTGCTGCGCCTCGGCCTCGGAGAGCGTCAGCGGCGGCAGCAGCTTGATCACGTCGTTCTTGCCGGCCGCCATCGTGATCACGCCGTGGTCGCGATGCAGCGGGATCACGATCAGCTGCGGGAAGAGCCCCTCGCTCGCCATGTGGATCAGGCGCCAGTTCAGCCGCGCGACGCGGGAGCTCGGCGCGCACAGCTCGATCCCGATCATCAGCCCGCTGCGCGCGCACCTCCTTGATCATCTCGTAGCGCTGCTGCGAGCTCGGCGAGCCCGTCGCGCAGCAGCGTCGCCGATGCGCGCGGCGTGCTCGACGCAGGTCGTCGCGCTCGATGACGCGCAGCGTCGCCAGCCCGGCGGCCATCGACAGGCGGTTGCGGCCGAAGGTCGACTGGTGCACGTAGCAGCGCTCGAGCGTGCCGACGGCCCGCTGGTAGATCTCGCGCGTCGTGACCATCGCGGCGACCGGCATGTAGCCGCCGCTGAGCGCCTTGCCGACGAGCACGAAGTCCGGCTCGAGGCCCAGTGCTCGAGCGCGAACCACGCGCCCGGTGCGCCCGAGGCCCGGTCTGGATCTCGTCGAGGACGAACAGCGTGCCGTAGCGCCGGCACAGCTCCTGCGCCGCCTGCAGGTAGCCCGCCGGCGGCAGCGTCACCATCCGGCCCTGGATCGGCTCGACGATGAAGGCGGCGACGTCGCCCGGCGCGCAGCTGCGCCTCCAGGCGGTCGAGGTCGCCGAACGGGACGCGCTCGCAGCCCGGCAGCAGCGGGCCGAAGCCCTCCTTGAAGAAGTCGTCGCCGACGAGCGAGAGCGGCCCGAGCGTGACGCCGTGGAAGCTGCTGTCGCAGGAGATCAGGCGCGGCCGGCCGGTCGCCGCGCGCGCGAACTTCATCGCCGAGTCGACCGCCTCGGCGCCGCGTGCTCGCGAAGAACACGGCGTCGAGGCCGTCGCGGCAGGCGCTGCGAGAGCGCCTCGGCGAGCATGCCGGCCAGCGCCGAGTAGTGGAGCTGCACGCCGTCGACGAGGTCCGCCGCGAGCGTCGCCCGCAGCACGTCGCGCACGTCGGGATGGTTGTGGCCGAGGCTCGCGAAGCCCTCGCCGGTGTGGAAGTCGAGGTAGGCGCGGCCGTCGGCGTCGTAGAGGTAGGAGCCGCGCGCCGAGACGTACTGCTTGTCGAAGCCGAGGATCGCGAGCACGTCGACGAGCGAGGGATCGAGATGGCGCGCGGCCAGCTCGAGCGTCTCGTCCGAGCGCGCGAGCGCGTCCGCCACGACGCCGAGCGAATCCGTCGCCTGGATCGGCTGGGAGGTGACGTTCATGGCGATCTGATCGGTCCCCGGGTCTTCGAGCGCTCGAAGCTGAGCGTGGGAGGGTAGTCGACGCGTGACCTGCGGACGCCGCGCGCAGCGCGCGTGCACGGGGTTTCAGCCGAACGCGATCGGCCCGGTTTGCACAACCGGACAGGTCTTCGCGCTGGTGGCACGCGTCGAGCAGGCAGCCGACGCGGTTGAGAAATCGACCTGCGGGGAGAACAGGTCGAGGACCAGACGCCCGTCACTGGGATCGAAGCTCGTCGCGCTGATGCCGTCGCCGCTGAGCGCTGCGCCCGGCGCCCACGCGGCCACGGCCGTCGCGAGGCTCGGTATCGAGATCTGCTCCAAGCGCGAGGCGACTGGTGGAACGGCTCCGCTCTGGGAGTACAGAAATGCATAGACGGACGAGGCCGTCAGCGTCGAGACCGTCGAAGAACTGCTCGGCGTCGTCGATCGGGTTGCTGTCGGAGGAGACTTTTGCGATCAGCTGTGGCGCTGCACCACCACTGTCGAGCCAGATCTCCGAGGTTCCCGTTGTGGAGCTCGACGAGGCCGGTGCCTCGCTGATCGCGACCCGCGTCCCGGCTGCGCTTATGTCGTCGATCGTCGCGCCGGCGGGACTCGGCAGCCTCAGCGGGTGCGCAGAGGTCCCGCTGAGCCGCGCTCTCTCGATTCGAGCAGGCTGGTGTGCGCGGGCCGTGTTGGGCTGCACGGCAAAGACGACAACGCCGCGCTCGGCGACGCCGACGCTCGTGTCCGCGGGCGCGGCGCTGATACGACGGGCGCGGCCCCCGCGCGTCGGCGCCCACCACAGACGGCAGCCGTCGGTCCCGGCGCTGCCCGCCGTCGCGGTCGCAAACGGCGAGTGCGGGCAGCGTGAGTAGACGACGATCGAGCGCCCGGCAGAGTCGGTCCCGAGCTTGACCGCGTCGATCCAGCCGACGGCCGAGGTCGCTCTCAGTGCCCGGCTGCGACCGCCGCGGCGGACGACGATCTCAAACCGGTGTCCGGATCCAGAGGCCGCGGCCCAGGCGACGACGCCACCCACAGCCGATACGCCGCTCGGGAACGCCGGCGCCGCGAGGTTCGCCGCCGCGCCAAACTGCCCGGCGGCCGCGCCCGCCGGGAGCGCTGCTCCAGCGGCTGGCGCTCCAACGGCCAGCAGCACCCCGATGGCGGTCACGCGCTTGGACAGCATTGCCAGCCCCCTGGTCAACCGCGGCGGATAACGTCGATACGACTGCTCATGTCCCCACGAACACCCGATCGCGTCGACAGTATCGAGTGAACCGGCCGCGCTCGTTCGCCCTGTGGTTGCGCCTAGCCCTCGTCGAGTATCAGCATCGTCTCAGGGCGAACCCCGTCGAACTTCATCGCTCTCCACGGCTGAGGGCCGTGGGTTGGGTTATGGGCCACGGAACCTACCGCTTGGACCGTGGACGAGCGGCTCGCGCGTGTCGCGGCCCGCGCGTCGAGTCGAGCGGCTCTAGGCTCCCCGGGAGCACACGCGAGCTCAACGACCGACTGAGAGGAGACGGCATGATCGTCGTCGTGGGACGGGTCAGGACCGACGCAGGCAAACGCGAGGCGCTCGCCGGAGTCGGACAGACGGTTGCCAGGGCCTCGCGAGCCGAGCAGGGCTGCATCAGCTACCGCCTGTACGAGGACACCGAGATCGAGAACGACTTCGTGTTCGTCGAGGAGTGGGAGAGCGACGAGGCGCTGAAACTGCACTTCGCGACGGCGCATGTTCGAGACTTCCTGCAGGCGATTCTGGCGACGATCATCGCGCCACCAGACGTCAAGTTCCACACGATCGCGAGCTCGATGGACCTCGCCGAGGTCACCGGCGGCTGAGTCGGCGACCCAGGAGCTCGCCGAGGATGCCACGCGCCGGCCCCGTCACGGCGGCCGGGGCTGGCCTCTCGAGGCCGTCCTTTGGTCGAGCCAGGGCCCGCAGGCTCGGCTACCGCGCCACCGCCGCCGTTAAGAGCGCAGATACAGCGACCTGACCGCGCGACGTCGAAGCGATCGCGGGAACGGCGAAGGAGCAGAGATGAACCGAGCACCCGTGGGCGCGTTGACAAGGATGGTCGGATGGCGTGCATGGGCGCCTGCGGTTCTCGCCGCCGCGGCGCTGATCGTGCCCGCGGTGACCGCGGGCACGGCATCGGCGGCCACGACCTGGCTGTGCAAGCCCGGGCTCGCCGAGAATCCCTGCGAAAGCAACGAGGAAACGACCGTCGAGCAGGGCAACGGGAGCAGCTCAGTCGAACAGGCCCAGCCGGCGAGCAACCCGCCGATCGACTGCTTCTATGTGTATCCCACGGTGAGCAGCCAGCTCACGGTGAACGCCAACGAAGAAATCGGCCCCGAAGAGAAGCAGGTCGCGATCGATCAGGCGTCGCGCTTCTCCCAGCAGTGCAAGGTGTATGCGCCGATCTATCCGCAGATCACGCTCCATGCGCTCGAAAACCCCGAAGGGGTCTCGTTTGGAGCCTCGGTGACCGCCTACCTCGGCGTCTTGGGGGCGTTTGACGAAT
Organism: uncultured Solirubrobacterales bacterium; assembly: GCA_963749385.1. Taxonomy (GTDB): domain Bacteria; phylum Actinomycetota; class Thermoleophilia; order Solirubrobacterales; family Solirubrobacteraceae; genus Palsa-744. Next base: position 530,496 of record CAVVMI010000007.1, on the reverse strand, counting down.
ACCTGGCCAAGTACAACGACGGCCGCGGCTTCGTGCTGATCGGCCACTCCCAGGGCGCCCTCATGCTCAAGCAGCTGATCAAAGAACAGATCGACCTGAGACCGTCGCTGCGCGCGCAGCTGGTCTCCGCACTGCTGCTCGGTGGCAACGTGCTCGTCCCCAAGGGCGGGATCGTGGGCGGGGACTTCCAGAAAGTCCCGGCCTGCCAAGCCGCCGCCCAGACGCACTGCGTCGTGGCGTACTCGAGCTTCCTGAACGAACCGCCCGTCGGCGCGTACTTCGGACGCGTGGAAAGCCCTCTACTGGGGCCCGCGACACCCGAACAGATCGCCAACGACGAAGTGCTGTGCGTGAACCCGACGGTCTCCGTTCAGGGTGAAGGCGCGGGAGCGCTGCTGCGCTATGAATCGACGACGCCCATCCCCGGGTTCGGCTTCGCCCCGAGCGGTCCCACCCCGTGGGTGAGCATGCCAGGCCAATACTCGGCACAGTGCGATCACGCCAACGGAGCGAGCTGGCTGCAGCTGAACCACGTCGGTCCCTTGGGCGACACGCGCGAACAGGTGGCCGAAGTCCTCGGCCTGCTGTGGGGGACGCACCTGCAGGACGTGAACCTTGCCCTCGGGAACCTCGTCGGCCTGACCGCGCTGCAATCGGCGACCTACCAGGCGGAAACCTCACCGCCGTTGCCACCCGCCCCAACTCCCGAACCCGTGCCCTCTCCGGTAGTCGGTGTACCGACGACACCTCCCGTCACGCGATCCGCTGCGCCGACAGCCGTCAAACCCACCGTCCGCCACCCCGCCGCGAAGCACAAGAAGCCCGCGCGCCGTGTGAAGCACAGCAAGCACTCGACCAAGCACAGGAAGCCTCCCGCGCGAGGGCATAAGCCGCCCAAGCGCGACCATAAGCGGCCTGCCCACTGACGCGACTGTCTCGCCGCATCCCCAGCCGACAACGGCTCACTCGACTTCGGATCGCCTCGGCGCTCTCAGCGCTGTGTGCAGTCCGGCGAGAGCGGCGACACCGAGCACCGATCTCGGCTGGTAGGCGGCTCGCCACAGTCCGCCGTGGGCTGCGCCATCGCTGAACAGCATCTCGGGATGGCCATTCGCAGCCGACGGCTCGTGCAGGTCGTGAACGAGCAGCGCCGCCATCAGGACCCGCGAGGTGGCTGGTTGGAAGATCTCGATGCCGAAGTGGCGCGCCCCGCTGTAGGCCGCCGCAAGAACCCGGTTCTTCGTGACAGATCGCGTCCACGTCGCAGGTGCCACGTTGAAGGACACCGGGACGCCCTTCGCACTCGCCGTGACACCTCGCCAGCGCTGGACTCGCTTGGCGAGCGCATAGTTGGGGCCCTGCTGGGGAACCAGCACATCCGCGACCGTGCTCGTGCCGGGATATGCGGGCGCGAACAGTCGCCCGCGCGAAAGGGCGCGAAGCGGCGCCTGCAGCGCGCGACGCAGGCCGCGGCTGGCGTAGGCGGAACGGGCCTCGGCGACAGCATCCTCCCCGACCACGTACGCGTCGGTGGGTGTGGCGAGGTAGGCCAGCGCCGTCCCATCGCGCCGGGCGAGCAGATCGCTGGTGAGCGCGTCAACGGCAGCTGTCACGCACACGTGAGCGCCGCCGTCGGCATACGCATACATGCCCAGGACGAGCTGATCGCCACCGGCGACTTCGTCAAGCCAGGTACGCGTCTCGGGCAGCGATCGCACGACGTCGAGACCCGGTGTGCCGTCGGCCGCGAGCGGGATCGTCGCTCGGCCCGATCCCCGTCGGATCACGTCTGTGATGCGGCTCCATATCTTCTCGGAAGGGAGGTCGATCGCGGCGACGTGCGCGCCCCAGCGACTCAGCGGCTCAAGCGGTCCCATCTCGGCGCCCGCGCCGATGACGACGACTCGCCGGCCGGATAGGGCGAGCCACTCGGGGTGCTCGATGACCCGGCGGATCGCGACCGCGAACGATGGCTCGACCACGTTGGAATCCACCCAGCTGTCCAACTGAGCCTCCAGTTCGGGGCCCTGCAGCTCGCGACCGCGGTAGGGCACGCTCAGCTCGGTCTCGGGCTTGGCCGTCCCGAGAATCTCGCCGACCTGAAAGCGCCTGCCCTCGCCGGCGCCGAGCGCCCGCTCGAGCCCCAGCGTCTGACTGCCGCGCTCGAACACCATACGCGCGTGCAGCGAGTCGAGGCCTGCCTGGGAGATTGCGAGCGAGGCCTGCGGCGCGAGCGCGCAGGCTTCCGTCAACTCTCGAACGAGCGATAGGTAGCCGCTGCGCCAATCACCTGTGCGCTCGATGCGCTCGGCCAGTCCCGCGTCCGCCGCGCGCGCGGCGTCAGCAACGATCGCTCTTCCCGTCGCCGTCGTGGAGCGCGAGCCATCGATCGTCGGAAAGCAGACGCCGTCCCCGCCGGGGCTCGGTGGCTCCTCGGCCGCTCGCCCCTCTGCGCGTTGGCCGGTAATGCGATCGACCATGGGCGCCGGCGCATCGCGCTCTGCTCTTGAGGTCGACGCATCAGGCCCGGTCGCGCTCATGGTGACACGCTACCTCCTCGTGGTGACATTTTCCGGCGGCTGGCGCGCGATCATGTCCGGGCTGACTCGGCGGCGTGGAACGCCTCGATGGCATCGTCGCCGTTTCGTAGATGTGATCCGCGCCGATCTTGGCGGTGATTTCGAACGTGTCGAGCTGCGCTTGGAGTTTTTCGTAGACCACACAGAGCGCGAGCTGCGACCTTGCGCGCCTGCAGTTGGTCGGCCAGTTCAGCGAGTGTCTTGCCGCCGGTGTAGTCGATGTCGTCGATCGCGGCGCGTCGAGGACCAGCCAGCGAGGCGGGTCGTCGCCCTCGACGAGCCCGAGCATCTCGTCAGAGAGCCGCGCGCGTTCGCGTAGAAGACGCCGCCGCCGAAGCGGTAGACGACGATGCCCGGCTCGGTGGTCATGCGCCCGGTGTCGGCGGGACCGCCTCACGTGCCCCTTGGCGTTCGCGCGTCGAGCACGACGTCGACCGTCTCGTAGTGGCGTTCGCACATGCAGGATAAGCGAGAGCAACATCGCGAGGATGATCCCCTGCTCGACGCCGACCACGATGACGACGATCGCGGTCAGGAGCCGCGACCCAGAACTCATTCTCGACGAGCCGGTAGATCTCGCGCATGCCCTTGATGTCGATCAGCTTCAGGCCGATCAGGAACACGACCGACGAGAGCACGCAGTTCGGCAGATACTGGAGCGGCTTGGTCAGGAACAGCAGCACGATCGCGACGACGACCGCGGTCGTGAGCTGTGCGACCTGCGTGTGGCTCCTCGCCTCGTCGACCATCTCGGTCTTGGTCGGGCTGCCGTTGACGACGAACGTGCCGGTGAAGCCGGCGGTCATGTTCGCGAGGCCGAGGCCGACGAGATCGGTGTTCTCGTCGAACGTCTCGCTGTACTTCACCGCGTACGCGCGCGAGGTCGCGGCGCTCTGAGCGAGGATCACGAGGAACATCGAAGCGGCAGGTCACGAGATCAGCCGACATCGGTCCAGGAGACATCCGTGGGCACGCCGATGTGCGGCAGCCCGCTCGGGACCGGCCCGAGGATCGAGATGTGGTGCGCGGAGAAGTTGAAGACCTCAGCTGAGGCGATCATCCCGACGACCGCGACCAGCCCGCCGGGGATCACCTTGATCCAGCGGCTGAATACGATCAGGATCGCGAGCACACGCCACGGAGACGAGCGCGGTCTGCCATGCGCCTCGTTGATGTGCGCTGAGCGTCAGGATGAACTTGCGTCACGTTGCCGCTGAAGACTTGAGCGTGAGACGGTTCTGCTCCGGCACTCCGAGCATGCCCCCGACCTGCCCGATCGCGACCTGGACGCCCACGCCCGTGAGAAACCCGACCAGCACGGTGCGCGAGAGGAAGTTGGCGAGGAACCCGAGCCGGGCGACCCGTGCGAGCAGCATGAGCCCGCCGACGAGCAGCGCGCAGACGCCCGCCAGCCCGACCCACTGCGGGGAATCCGGCTGAGCGCCGCTAATGCCGAGCGCCGAGATGCCCGCGAACATGATCGCCGCGGTCGCCGAGTCCGCTCCCACGACGAGATGCTTCGAGGAGCCGAAGATCGCGAACGCGATGATCGGGATCAGAATCGTGTAGAGGCCGGTGATCACCGGCATGCCGGCGATCTTCGTGTAGCCCATCATCTCCGGGATCGCGAGCGCGGCGAGCGTGACCCCCGCGACGATGTCCTTCGACAGCCACGATCGGTTGTAGGGCTCGATGCCTTCGAGCAGGGTCAACCACCTGCCGAGGCTCCGCGCCGTCGGCTCCTGAGCCCTCATCGCCGGGCCTCGCTCAGAGCTGCCAGACCTTCAGCTCGGCCCGTGCGCTGCCGTTGTCGGCGATGCCGGTCGGCGTCACCGATCGTCGTCTCGACGGCCGGATAGACCCTGTCGAGGTCCGCGGTGGGCACGTAGCGCTGGAGCGTCGTGATGTGCCGCTGGTGGGTGTCGTCGAGAACCCAGCCGACGGGCATGCTCTCGAGCATTCGGGCGTTTGGTCTTGCAACTCATGTCAGCTCCTCCGCGTCTTGCTATCGCCGATTGGTGCGCAGCCTATAGAGCTGCACCCGTTGCCAAGCCGCGGCGAGCCCGCGGCGAGCCGCCGGGACCTGGGCGGCGCCTTCGGCTCGCGACCGGCGCCAACATCGCCCCGAGAGCGCCCGCACGTGCAATGCGCCGGGCGGTGTCAAGGGGAGTAGCCTGCGATCTGCCGTCTGATCTTGAAAATAACGCCTCACGACCACTGGGAGGATCGATGAGCACGCAAACCACCATCGAGAGCAACGAGCTTTTCATCGGGGGCGACTGGATCAAGCCGCAGGGCTCGGACCGCATTTCTGTCACGGCCGCGAGCACAGAGGAGCTCGTCGGATCGGTGCCGGACGGCACGAATGCCGACATCGACGCCGCGGTGAACGCCGCGCGCACAGCGTTCGACGATCCGGCCGGCTGGTCGTCGTGGTCGGTCGAGGATCGCGCGCAGGCGCTCGAGCGGCTGGCGGCGGCGCTGGAAAGCCGAGCGCAGGAGACCGCGCACCGCGTCTCGCTGCAGAACGGTATGCCGATCTCCTTCGCGCTCCAGGTGGAGGCCGTCTTCCCGGCGGTTCTCGCTCACTACTACGCGGGCATGATCCGCCAGACCAGCCTGCAGGAGGACCGCCTGGGGTTGCTCGGGGGAACCATCCACGTGGTCTCAAAGCCCGTGGGCGTGGTCGGGGCGATAGTGCCGTGGAACTACCCGCAGACCCTTGCGATGTTCAAGCTCGCTCCATTGCTTGCGGCTGGCTGCACGGCCGTGATCAAGCCGAGCCCGGAGACCGTGCTCGACAGCCTGCTGCTGGCCGACGCGATCATCGAGGCCGGGTTGCCGCCCGGCGTGGTGAACATCGTCCCCGCCGGTCGCGAGGTCGGCGCATACCTGGTGGAACATCCGGGAGTCGACAAGGTCGCCTTCACCGGCTCGACCGCGGCCGGCCGCACGATCGCCCGGCGCTGCGGCGAGTTGCTTCGCCCGGTGACCCTGGAGCTTGGCGGCAAGTCCGCAGCGATCGTCCTCGACGATGCCGATCTCTCCCAGGCCACCGAGGCTCTGTTCGCCGCGACGCTAGCCAACAACGGCCAGACGTGCAACATCGGCACGAGGATCCTCGCCCCTCGCGCGCGCTACGACGAGGTTCTCGGGTCTTCAGTGCTCTGGCCGGCGCGCTTGTGGTCGGTGACTCTCTTGACCCGTCGACCCAGATCGGTCCACTGGCAAGCGAGCGGCAGCGCGAGCGCGTCGAGGGCTACATCGAGAAGGGCCGCGCCGAGGGCGCGCGCGTGTCGCAGGCGGTGGACGCCCGGAGGACCTGGATCGCGGCTGGTTCGTGCAGCCGACGATCTTCGCCGACGTGAAGAACAGCGACACGATCGCCCGCGAGGAGATCTTCGGCCCGGTGCTCGCCGTGATCCCATACGACGGCGTCGATCAGGCGGTGGCGATCGCCAATGACTCCGAGTTCGGGCTCGGCGGCAGCGTGTGGACCGCCGACCCCGAGCGCGGCGAGGCGATCGCCAAGCGCGTCCAGACGGGCAGCATCGGGATAAACCACTACATGCTCGATCCCGCCGCGCCGTTCGGCGGTGTGAAGGCGAGCGGCCTGGGACGTGAGCTCGGTCCGGAGGGCCTGATGGCCTATCTGCAGCTGCAGTCGATCTATGAGGCGCCGCCGCAGGTCGAGTCCGCTCCGTAGCGGCATCGAGACCTGTCGCCCGTAGCTCGGGGGCGCAGCACGGATCGGTGGTCGTGTCCCCCGATTTCAGGTCAGCCACGCGGATAGCTCCTCGAGCGCGTCGGGGATGACGTAGTAGTAGGCCCACAGCCCGTGGCGCTCGGAGTCAACGATCTCGGCGTCGCGGAGCTTCTTGAGATGGTGGGAGAGCGTCGGCTGCGCGATGTCGAACAGCGGCACGAGCTCGCAGACGCCGAGTAACCACGAGCATATGATCCACCCGCAAACGCGGTGCCAGACCACCGTGACCCCAGGGGGGCCGGCGTGAGGACGTGCCGCGACGGATCGCGACAACGGAGGCAAGCATGTCTATTGGGAGAAGGGGCCTGCGGGCGTTGCTGCTCGGCGGGCTCACAGCAGCGATGCTGGCTGCGCTGGTTGCGCAAAGCGCGTCCGCAAACATAAGCACGGCGCCGGTCAGCATCGTGGTGGCATCGTGCGGACAGTTGGATGCTCTGGTTACACACCCGGGCACCTATACCTATTCGGTCGGAAGCAACATCAATGGCACGTTCACGACGACCGAAGCGAATGAGAACGTCACCGTCGGCGGCATCTACGCGAACGGCCAGACGACGATCACCGTCAAGTACGGCAGTCAGGTCTCTGCGCAGGTGAAGTGGTTGTTCGTCAACTGCGCCGAACCGCCACGCGGCCCGACCGGGCCAACGGGTGTCGGAGCGACCGGCCCGACCGGGTCACAAGGCAAACAAGGCACGACCGGTCCAACCGGCCCACAGGGAGCCGCTGGAACGAACGGCGCGACAGGGCCAACCGGCCCACAGGGATCCGGTGGAGCGGCGGGCGCAACAGGCCCAACCGGCCCACAAGGACCAGGTGGAACGAACGGCGCAACAGGCCCAACCGGCCCACAGGGACCCGGTGGAGCGGCGGGCGCAACAGGCCCAACTGGGTCACAGGGATCCGCTGGAGCGGCGGGCGCAACGGGCCCGGAAGGTGCAACCGGGTCACAGGGCGCCACCGGCGCGACCGGCCCCGACCTGCCCTGCATGAGCTACGTCGCCTCCGGGATCGACGAAAAGCCGACGATCAAGTTCTCGGGCTGCAACGTACAGATCGTCAACGGCGAGGGAAGCACGAGGACGAGCAACGGTGAGGGCAACCTCTTCATCGGCTACGACGAAAACACGATCTCGGTGCCCCAGGACGGATCGCACAACCTGGTCATGGGTGGCGAAAGCCAGCAGTACGAAAGCTACGGCGGCGTCCTCGCCGGCACGAACAACGTGCTCAGCGCGCCGTTTGCGTCGGTGCTTGGCGGTGCGGAGGACAGGGCCAGCGGGTTCGGGTCCGTGGTTAGCGGCAGCGCCTTCAGCACGGCCAGCGGGGAATTTTCTTCGGTCAGCGGTGGGGCAGCCAACACCGCCAGCGGGCAACGGGACTCGGTCAGCGGCGGCGTCTTCAACACCGCCAGCGGGGAATCGTCCTCGGTCAGCGGCGGTGATAACAATGAAGCGAGCGGCGTGCGGTCCTCGGTCAGCGGCGGCCTCTTCAACACCGCCAGCGGTGAATTCGCGTCGGCCAGCGGCGGCGAGTTCGCCAAAGGCGAAGGGTTCGCTGCGTCGATCGGCGGCGGCTATGACAACGCCGCCAGCAACGATTGGGCATCAGTCAGCGGAGGCGCACTCAACAACGCCTCGGGCGAAGCCGCGTCCGTGAGCGGCGGCCAGGCCAACAAGGCGAAGGCAAACGATGCGTCCGCGAGCGGCGGCCAAGAAAACACCGCGAGCGGAGAAGACTCGTCGGTCAGCGCCGGCTTCAAAGGTGAAGCCACCGCCAAGTGGGACTCCATAAGCGGCGGCTGGGAGAACAAGGCTGAAGGAACGGAAGCCGACTCGGTCAGCGGCGGCACGCTGAACACGGCGTCTGGCCCATTTCAGAGCTGGGTCGGTGGCGGCGTTGAGAACATCGCCTCGGCCAGCTACGCGGCGGTCAGCGGCGGCAAAGAAAACAAAGCCACCGCCAACTTCAGCTCGATCCTCGGCGGCCTTGAAAACCTCACGGAAACCGGCTCCTACACCACGGTCAGCGGCGGCAAAGCCAATACCGCCAGTGGCGAATCGGCGTCGGTCAGCGGCGGTTCCACGAACATCGCGAGCGGCGAAGTCGCGTCGATCAGCGGCGGTCAGAGGAATGACTCGATGGGTCCGGAGTCGTCGGTCAGCGGCGGTGCCTCCAACGAGGCCGACGCCGAATTCGCGTCGATCAGCGGGGGAGAACTCAACGTCGTGTTCGACCTCATCGCCAGCGGCGCACGCGCCTCGTGGATTGGCGGCGGGGAAGGAAATACGATCAAACCCAATTTCGTCCTAACCGAACTAGGACAGCATGCCGCGATCTTGGGAGGCCAACACCAAGAAACCAACGAAAACTACGCACACAAACCGTAAGCGACTCTGAGAACGGCATCCGGCGGTCCGGCCCTCGTGGTCGGGCCGCCGCGCCGGGAGGCAGCGCTCCCGCTCGGCGGCTGTTGTTATCAGCGGAGCGTCGGCGCAGCGCGTCGTGCGACGATTGCTCGCGAGTTACGTCGCAGTCCCGTCTAGCTTCGTCCTGGCATGCTTGAGGGCGTCTGACGAAGATTTGCGAGCTCTGATAGGTTCCCAGCACTTTTTCGGCGCTGGCTGGCTCGGAGCCAGGCTTCGCGCGTCACTGGGGGAGGGAGCCCTTATGGGATTGGGCAACGGTTCGTTGCGTGGCGGTGCCAGCCGGTTGGCGGCGGTGCTGGGCCTCGTGATGGCAGTGTGCTGTGTGGCTGCGCCCTCGGCGCTGGGTATCGGCCAGGTGGCGGCCTCACCGTTCGCCGCCGGGACGAGCCCTCTCTCGGTCGCGTTCGGCCCGAGCGGCGGGTACCTCGCGACCGCCAACAGCAACTCCAGCAACGTGTCGGTGTTCTCGGTCAGCCAGTCGACGGGAGCGCTCGTCCAGGTTACCGGCTCGCCCTTCGCTGTCGAATTCGGGCCGGTCGCGGTTGCCTTCGGCCCAAGCGGGGGGTACCTCGCGACCGCCAACGTCGGCAGCGGCGATGTCTCGGTGTTCTCGGTCAACCCGTCGACGGGGGCACTCACCCAGGTCGCGGGCTCACCCTTCGCCGCCGGCACAGGGCCGGCCTCGGTCGCCTTCAGCCCGGGCGGCGGGTACCTCGCGACCGCCAACGAGAACTCCAACAACGTGTCGGTGTTCTCGGTCAACCAGTCGACGGGGGCACTCACCCAGGTCGCGGGCTCGCCCTTCGCCGCCGGCACTTCTCCCCAGTGGGTCGCCTTTAGCCCGAGCGGCGGGTACCTCGCGACCGCCAACGCCGGCTCCAACAACGTGTCGGTGTTCTCAGTCAACCAGTCGACGGGGGCGCTCACCCAGGTCACGGGCTCGCCCTTCGCCGCCGGATCATTGCCGAAATCGGTCGCGTTCAGCCCGGGCGGCGGGTACCTCGCGACCGCCAATCGCCTCTCCAACAACGTGTCGGTGTTCTCAGTCAACCAATCGACCGGGGCGCTCGCCCAGGTCACCGGCTCACCCTTCGCCGCCGGGCCCTTCGGTGTCGCGGAAGGGACGAACTCGGTCGCCTTCAGCCCGGGCGGCGGGTATCTCGCGACCGCCAATAGAGCTTCCGGCACCATGTCGGTGTTCTCGGTCAAGCAGTCGACCGGGGTGCTCACCCAGGTCACGGGCTCACCCTTCGCCGCCGGGAGCGAACCGGAATCGGTCGCTTTCAGCCCGGGCGGCGGGTACCTCGCGACCGCCAACGCCGGCTCGAACAACGTCTCGGTGTTCTCGGGTGTCCCAACGGGCGCTGAAGGCCCGGCGGGGGCGACCGGAGCCACCGGTCCGACCGGAGCGACCGGAGCCACGGGAACCAGCGGAACCAACGGCGTCACCGGAGCCACGGGCCCGACCGGAGTGGCCGGAGCGACCGGAGCCACGGGAACCAGCGGAACCAACGGCGTCACCGGAGCCACGGGCCCGACCGGAGTGGCCGGAGCGACCGGAGCCACGGGAACCAGCGGAAGCAATGGCGTCACCGGCCCGACCGGCGAAACCGGCGCGACCGGTGTCACGGGAGCGTCCGGACCGGACCTGTTCCTTTCCTGCGGGCATTTCAATTTCCCAGGGGTCGATGGGCAAGAATACAAATGGGAGATCCTCGCCGATAACAGCATTGAGAAAGGGTCGCACAAGGGTCCTGAAGCGGAAGGAACAGTCACCGTCGGGAACGGGGTGTTCAAGGGTGAACCACCGGTGGACGAGGCGAGCGTGGAAACGCCCTACCTCGAAGAAGGCACGTACATCGCCGTTGCGATAGAGGTGTCAACCGGGGAAGAAGAGGAAACAGTCGAGACGACCTTGAGCCCGTGCAAACAGCCTGAAGGGATAACGGGCGCGGCTGGCAGCAATGGTGTTACCGGTGCCACGGGCCCCACCGGAGCCACTGGCGCGACGGGTGCCACCGGAACGAACGGGACCAACGGGACGAACGGAGCCACCGGGTCAACCGGTGAAACCGGAGCAACCGGGGTAGGGGGTGCCACCGGAATCAATGGCGCCACCGGGTCAACCGGAGCGACTGGAACCAACGGCACGAATGGGGCCAACGGTGTAACCGGCTCAACCGGAGCAAGCGGCGCGACCGGAGCGACGGGAGCGTCTGGGACGAACGGGACCAACGGAGCTACCGGTGCCACCGGAGCAACCGGAACGAACGGCACCAACGGAGCTGCCGGTGCCACCGGCGAAACCGGGGCCAACGGAGCGACGGGCGCCACCGGCCCGAGCGGAGCGACCGGTGGCAACGGGACGAATGGCGCGAGCGGCACCAACGGCGCGACCGGCGCGACCGGCACCGCCGGAACCAACGGCACCAACGGGACGAACGGAGCCACCGGGTCAACCGGCGAAACCGGTGCATCCGGAGCAACGGGTGCCACCGGAACCAACGGCACCGGCGGGGCAACCGGAGCTACCGGTGGGACCGGAGCAACCGGGGACACGGGAACGAATGGGACCAATGGCGCGACCGGGGCAACGGGGACCAACGGCACAAACGGGACCAACGGAACCAATGGCGCCACCGGGTCAACCGGAGCGACTGGAACCAACGGCACGAATGGGGCCAACGGTGTAACCGGCTCAACCGGAGCAAGCGGCGCGACCGGAGCGACGGGAGCGTCTGGGACGAACGGCGCGACAGGAGCTACGGGCCTCGACGGCTCCAACGGGACCAACGGGGCCACCGGAGCATCAGGAGCGTCCGGGACCGATGGAGCCAACGGAGTGACCGGCGGTACCGGTCCGAGCGGAGCGACCGGCGCCACCGGTACGAACGGAACCAACGGGACTAACGGCACGAACGGCGCGACAGGGGCTGCGGGCACCAACGGCACGAACGGGGCCACCGGAGCAACAGGAGCAACAGGAGCGTCCGGGACCAATGGAGCCAACGGAGTGACCGGCGGTACCGGTCCGAGCGGAGCGACCGGCGCGAACGGTACGAACGGTGCGGACGGCGCGAGCGGCGGCAATGGCGCGACCGGAGCCAATGGGGCCAACGGAGCGACAGGAGCCACGGGCACCAACGGCGCCAATGGCACGAACGGCGCCACGGGAGCGACCGGGAACACGGGAGCAGCCGGGACCAAAGGCACCAACGGGGTAACCGGAGCTACTGGACCGACTGGAGCGACAGGTGCGACCGGCCCCAGCGGCGAAAAAGGCGCGACCGGCGCGACCGGCTCGAACGCCCTCGGCGGCGCGGTGGCGCGCTTTGCGAGCATCGTGGCGGTCAGGAACGAAAGCTGCATCGGCATCTTCGGCGTATATGGGTCCGCCAGCTGCGTGCCGAGCATGGGCAGCAGCGGCTTCCTGGACTTGGTGGAAGGCCCGGTGCCCGCCGGTGGCGGCTCGATCTCAAACCTGTGGGCCGAAGCCGGGGCTGCGCTGTCCGGCGGCAAGGCGACGGTCGAAGTGCTCGACCTCACCCCGCCCTCAGGGCCGACTACGGCCACCGGCATCCAGTGCACGGCCAACAGCGGTCAGACGACGTGCGAAGGCAAAGGCGCCAGCTACGCGATCAAAGCGGGGCACTACATGCTGGTGCGGGTGAAAACGAGCGCCACGCCCACGAGCTGGCGGGTGAGCTTCCGGTACTAGTAGTCGAGAAGCCGTCGGCTGCGAGCGTGAGGCCGCAATTGGCTCGCACGGTCGCTCTCCCTCTGAGGCTGTTTCGCAAACCTTCGCGCGTACGTCAGCGCGGGCGTTCGCGGGAGGGTTTCGCGTTCTGAGGGGCGTGGTGGTCTTGGCGGCGGTGAGACGGATAGGCCCGACCGGGCGTTCCCGGACCCTTTCAGGCTCCTGTGGTCGCTATCTGGTGGCTGTGGAGCTTCAGCAGGTTGTGGGTAGCGGTGATTAGTCGCCATTCCGACCTGGCGGCGGCCCTGCCACGGCGTTGGAGGCGACCCATCCGGCGGTTGAACTTCGCATGTCCGAACACCGGCTCGATCATTGCCTGGCGTTTTCGGTAGAGCGCGCGGCCGAGCTCAGTGGAGAGCACGCGGCGCATATGCGCATAGGCGCCGCCGTCCCATCCTGGACGACTGCCCTTGCGCTTGCCGGCGTCGGGCGGGATCAGCACCTGAATCCCGTGGTTGATGACGTTCTCCATCTGCTCCTTGTTCCAGTAGCCGGCGTCGGCGAGCAGCACCCCCGGCGTCTCTGTGACGCCGGCCGTCTCCAGTTCGCTGCGGGCGGCGTCGAGCATCGGCTCAAGATGCCCGAAGTCCGGTGAGTCGACCGTGACCTCGGCCGCGATCACGATCTGGTTCTCGTTGACGGCCGCCTGGGCGTTGTAGCCCTGAACGTAGCCGCGCGAGGCCTTCAACATCCGCGAGTCCGGGTCAGTCAGGTTGATCTTCCCCGTGGGAGTCTCGGGCGGTGCGTAGGGGGTGGGTGAGGCCCCGAGCCGGCGACCTCTGCTGTCCCGTGCATGCACCCGGTAGTGCTCATAGGCGGCGTTCGCGCGGGACTCCGCCCACAGCTCCTCCTGCAGACGACGCTTGGCCTCTTTCAACCGTGCCGGGCGAGACCGCGGGATCGGCTTGGCTTCTTTGGCGCGTTCCTCATCGAGCTGGCGTTTGGCCTCACGCAGCCAGCCACGACGACCCTGGCTGGTCGACAGGTGCTCTGGTAGCTCATCGCCGCGCTTATCGCCATAGAGCTCATCCTCGGCAGCGTCGACTTCGGCGGCCTCTTCGAGGATCTCCCGCGCGATCTGATCGAAGTCGGCGTTCGCCTCACGACTCGCGTTCGCGTGGACCTTCGCGGCGTCGACTGCGATCGTGCCGACCTTGACCATCCCCGCTCGTGCGCACAAGGTGAGCACGCTGCTAAACAGCCCGGCGAGCGCGTCTGCGTGCTCGGAGCGAAAGCGGTTGATCGTCACGTGATCAGGAGCGAGGTTCGACGCGATCACGCGGTAGGCGACGTCCTCCACGCACGCGCGCTCGATACCCCGCGAGGAGCGCTGGCCCCTTGAATAGGCGTAGAGCACGATCGCGACCATCATCGCCGGGTCATAGGCCGCACGGCCCCAACCGTCCTCGCGATAACGGGCGTAGAAGGGCGCGAGGTCGATGTCCTTGACCGCGTCGATCACGAACCACGCCAGATGGTTCTCCGGCAGCCACTCGCGCAGCGACGGGGACATCAACAACAACTGCTCACGATCACATTCGATGAAGTTCTGAGCCATGCCCAGAAGCTTCTTAACCGCGCCGGACAGACCAGGGGTTTGCAAACAGCCTCCCTCTGTAACCGACAGAGCTGGGTCTCTCCCCAATCCTGGTGCCAGCGAGCGCCGCACCCGGTGAGCGATTGCACGTCCGACCCCTTGAGAACTGCATTACGATCTCTCGCTCGGGAGTTTTATCTACGGGGGCCGTGGTGTCAGAGTCGGTTGAGCTTGCGACGATCCTGCTGACCGACCTGGTCGGCTCGACTCGCCTGGCTACCTCTGCCTCATCGAGCCAGGCCCCGCCGTGCGGCGCGCGTAGAACCCTGCTCGCGGCCGTCCGCGTGTTGTCCAGGCCGGCCCGATCCGCCGCTTGACCTGCCGGACGTCCGGGAGCCGGTACTTCGCGTACCAGACCGGGGCCGCGCGCGCCCTCTGCCGGCGCGACGTGACCGGAGATCGGCTGGGGAAGGCGAAAGCTCATCGCCGTCTGCTCCGACTCGGTCCCCGTTCCGAGACCAAGTCGGGACCAAGTTCGCCATGAGCGGTCGCGGCACGATGCCGTAAACCCGCATTCCAGAGCCAAACGCGCAATGCCGGAGGAGGGACTCGAACCCCCGACACGCGGATTATGATTCCGCTGCTCTAACCGACTGAGCTACTCCGGCCCGGGTGGCGCAGTTTAGCCTCGCCAACCGATGTCTCCGCCGACTCCTGCTCGCTGTGCCCAACGTCTCCGAGGGGCGAGAGCGAGAGACGATCGGGGCGATCGCGCGGGCGTTCGCCGGTAACGAGGGGCAGCGCGATGGCGTGCGCCTGCTCGACGTCCACTCCGATCGCCGACCACGATCGCTCCGTGTTCACGCTCGCCGGTCCGCCCGGCGCGCTCTCGGGGCGCGCTCATCGCCGGGGCGCGGGTCGCCGTCGAGCGCCGGACATCGTCGGCGAGCGGCGCGGCGACGCAGTGGCGCCCGCGCCAGCATCCGCATGTCGGCGCGGTCGACGTCGTGTCCGATCGTCCATCTCGACGAGCAGGCACGAGGCGCCGCGTGCGCCGAGGCGCTCGTCGTCGCCGATCGCATCGGCGAGGAGCTGCGGCGTGCCGGTGTTCCTCTACGGCGAGCTCACCGAGAGCGGGCCGAGCCCGGCAGAACGCGCGCGGAGCTCCGGCGCGGCGGCGTCGGGCGAGCTGGCCCGCAGAATGACGAGCCGATGGCGGAGATCCATCGGCCGGGCTCGTGCCTGACTTCGGCCCGAGCGCCTTGCATCCAAGCGCCGGCGCGACGCTGGTGGCGGCGAGGAGCCGCTCGTCGCGTTCAACCTGCAGCTCGCGCCGCCGGCGAGCGTCGCCGACGCGCGCGCGATCGCGGCCGCTGATACGCGAAGGCGGCGCCGAGGGCCTGCCCGGGCGTGCGCGCGATCGGGATCGAGCTCGGCGGGCGGCGCTGCGCAGGTGTCGATGAACATCGAGCGGCCCGCCGAGCTGCCGCTCGCCGAGGTCGTCGGCGGTCGTTCGCCGGCACGCTCCGGTCGCGCGCGCCGAGCTGGTGGGCCTCGCGCCGCGCGCGGCGCTCGAGGGCTTTCCGCGCGACCTGCCGATGCCGGGCTTCGATCCCGCGCGCCATGTGATCGAGAACGCACTAGGCTTCTGAGCATGGCCCAGACCAAGCGCAAGCGTCAGACCAAGCACCGCGGCAACGCCGCGGGCGTGATCGAGTCGCGCGGTCGCACCGGGCGCAAGCCCGACCGCGGCCGAGAAGCGCGGCGAGACGCGACGAAGACGCACAGCAGCAGAAGCGCGCCGACCGCTGCGACCGGCCGCCGACGTGGCGCGGCGCCTTCTACCGCGCGCTGGTCGCGGCGGTGCTGATGGTCGCGATCGCACTCCTGCTCACCCACCAGAAGCCCGCGAGGCGTTCGTCGCTTTCCCGATCGTGCTGGT
The DNA here is from genome assembly GCA_963749385.1 of uncultured Solirubrobacterales bacterium. Classification (GTDB taxonomy): domain Bacteria; phylum Actinomycetota; class Thermoleophilia; order Solirubrobacterales; family Solirubrobacteraceae; genus Palsa-744. The sequence continues at coordinate 514,486 of CAVVMI010000007.1, read as the reverse complement.
GCATCTACATGCCGATCAGCTTCTACACCGACCAGTGGATGTACGAACGACGCAAGCGCCCAAGGCCAAACGCGCGGCGCGAAGGCAAGGCGGCATCGCGGTGAGCGGGCTCGACGTTCGCTCGTTCACCGTCGGCCCGGTACAGGAGAACGCCTACATCGTCAGCGCGGGCCGGCACGCCGACGGACAGCCGCGGCGGGCGGTGATCGTCGATCCCGGCGAGGAGGCCGAGCGGCTGCTCGCGGCCGTGCAGGAGCTGGGCGTCGAGATCGAGGCGATCCTCATCACCCACTGCCACTTCGACCACATCGGCGCCGTCGCGCCGGTCGCGCGGGCGACCGGCGCGCCGGTCTACTGCCCGGAGATCGAGCGCTCGGCTGCTCGCGGACATCATGCGCTGGGTTCCGCCGGGCTTCGGCCCGTTCGAGAGCTACGAGCCCGAGCACGCGGTCGCGGGCGGCGAGCGGCTGAGCCTCGCCGGGCTGGACATCGACGTGCATCTTCACCCCGGGCCACAGCCCCGGGCACGTGACCTACGCGATCGCCCGCGTCGCAGGACGCGGCGGGCGCGCTGCTGCTGTCGGGCGACGTGCTGTTCGCCGGGCTCGGTCGGCCGCGTCGATCTGCCGGGCGGCGACTGGCCGACGCTCGAGCGCTCGATCGGCGAGCTGCTCAAGCGCTTCCCGCCGGAGACCGTCGTCTACCCGGGGCACATGGGGGTCACCACGCTCGGCCGCGAGCGCGACACCAACCCGTTCCTCAGCGAGCTGCGCGTCGGCGTCCCCAGCGCGCGCGATGGCGGGCTTCGCAGCGCAGCGCGGCCCGGGCCGGAAGCTGAGCGCCGCCAGCGCCCGACGCTCGAACCCTTGACGGCTCCAAGATCAAAGCGCCGCGGGGGACCTTCGACGTGCTGGGCGAGCAGGCCGGCGCAGCGCGCGGCGCTCGAGGCGCGCGCGCGGGCGATGCTCGAGGGCGCCGGCTATGAGCGGATCGAGACGCCCGTGCTCGAGGCCACCGAGCTGTTCGCGCGCGGGCGTGGGCGAGTCCACGGACATCGTCAGCAAGGAGATGTTCACGCTCCAGGACGGCGGCGGGCGCTCGCTGACGCTCCGCCCTGAGGGCACGGCGCCGGTCTGCCGGGCCTACGTCGAGCACGGCATGCACAAGCGCCGCCAGCCGGTGAAGCTGTGGTACCTGTCGAGCTTCTTCCGCCAGCGAGCGCGCGCAGGCGGGCCGCTACCGGCAGTTCTGGCAGGTCGGCGCCGAGGCGCTCGGCTCCGAGGACCCCGCGGTCGACGCCGAGTCGATCGCGCTGCTCGCGAGGCTGCTCAGCGAGATGGGCGTCAGCGAGGTGCAGGCTGCGGCTCTCGAGCCTCGGCAGCGCCGAGACGCGCGGCGGAGTACCGCGAGCGCCTGCAGGCTCACCTGCGCGCGCACGAGGAGCGAGCCTGTCCGAGGAGGTGCGCGGGCGCATCGAGCTGAACCCGCTGCGCGCGTTCGACTCCGACCACGGGGCGACGCAGACGCGGTGATGGCGAGCGCCCCGCGGCTGCTCGATCAGCTCAGCGAGCGAGGACGCCGAGCACTTCGCGCGCGTGCGCGAGCTGCTCGACGCGGCGAGCGTCGCATATGAGGTCGATTCGACGCTCGTGCGCGGCCTGGACTACTACACGCGCACGGTCTTCGAGTTCACCTCCGACGCGCTCGGCGCGCAGAGCGGCGTGGGCGGCGGCGGGCGCTACGACGGCCTCGTCGAGCAGCTCGGCGGGCCCCCGACCCCGGGCATGGGCTGGGCCGCCGGCGATCGAGCGGATCATGCTCGCGGGCGATCCGCCGCTCGCGGCGCGCCTCCGGTACAGCTGTTCCTCGCGCTCGACGAGCAGGGCAGCGACGGCGCCGACGAGGCGGCTGCGAGCCCGCGCGGGCAGGTGCGCGCCTCGGCCTTCGAGCTGCTCTGCGAGGCGCGCTCGGCGGGCCTCACGGCGCAGATGGAGCTCGGGGGCGCTCGCTGAAAGGCCAGCTCGGGCACGCCGACGCGCTCGGCGCGCGCTTCGTCGCGATCGTCGGGCCAGCGGCGAGGCCGTGCTGAAGGACATGCAGGGCGGCAGGCCAGGAGCGGCTGCGCCACCGACACCGTCGTGCACGCGGTCCTGCGCGGCCTGCACGAGATCTGAGCGGCGCGCGCAGCGGCCTCGCCGGTGCGCCCTCAGCGCGCTGAATGAATGGGTGCGGGCGTCCATGGCCTCAATGCGGTTCAACTTCTTCGGCCGAGATGCCGAAGGGGGGGGGATGACGCAGATCTCCCGTCCCTTCCAGATCGCGCTCGCGGCGGTCGTCCTGTTCGCCGCCGTGTGGTTCGTCGCGCTCAAGCCGCACAGCGCCACCAGCGGCTCAGAAGCGGCCACGCCCGCGCCGGCACGCCTGCGCCAATCGTGCCGCCGCGCAGGAAAAGTCCGCGGCCGCGCCGAGCCACGTCGACCACACCGTCCACGCCGGGAGTCGAAGGCCTCACACGCGACGTCAACAAAGCCCACGGAGCGTCGCCGCGTCTCAGGCAAACGGCAAGCACACCGAGGAAAAAGCGGCACATGCCTCTGGCGAATCGGGTCCTCCGCCACATCCACGGGCTCTGCGAGCCATTCATCTTCAAGCGCCGCGGGCGCCTCGACGACCTCTACGGCGCCCACACCGGCGCAGAGCCCGTCCGCCGCCGCGAGCGCCGAGCCACCTCGCAGGCGACGCGGGCCGCAGACGCCTGCCGGCCAGGCGAACGTCGAAAAGGTGTCAAACAGAACAAGGTCGCCCTGGTGCTCTTCTGGAATCCAAAGAGCGCCGAAGACCAGGCCGTGCACCTCGCGGTCCAGGTCGTCGCAGACCTCCACCACTTCTTCGAACCCTTCGCGAACAACCCCGAAACGCTCAAGCTGCTGCGATCGCACGGGATCGCGCTGCAGGAAAAGATCGCCGTGCTCGAATCACCCGCCAGCGAGGTCGCGTCCTTCGGGTCCTTCACCAAGACGGTGCCCGTCTATCAGACGCCGACGATCCTGATCGTCAACCCGCTCGGCCAGGTGAGCGAGCTCGACCGGGCTTCACCGACGCCTACGTGATCGAGCAGCACATCGGCGAATCCCGCCAGGTCGTCGCGGCGAGTAGCGCGACCCACCCGCGCGGCCCGGCAGGGCGCGTGCGCACCTACACTCGAGCGGTGTCCGCTTCAGAGGCGCTTGCCCAGCACCTGCGACGGCCGCTCGCCCGCGGCCACACGCCGCCGGACGCCTTCACCGGCGCGGCCGGCGGAGCGGCCTGCGGTGATCTCGTGCGCCTCTCGGTGCAGGTCGACCCAAACAGCCCCGACGCGCTGATCACCGACGCCGGCTTTGACGCCAGCGGCTGCGGCGTGGCGATCGCGGCCGGCAGCGCCGCGGTGGGGCTCGTGCGCGATGAGCCGCTGCTGAGCGCCGCGCGGATCGGCGCGGACGAGATCGCCGAGGAGCTCGGCGGGCTCAGCCTGGCAAAGCGCCATGCCGCCGAGCTCGCCGCGGACGCGCTCGCCGCGCGCTGGGCGCGGCTGCGCGGGAGCGCGCGGCGCTTGCGCCGGTCGCGCAGCGCACGCTGGTCGCGATGAGCGGAGGGGTCGACAGCGCCGTGGCCGCGCTGCTCGTGGCGGGCGAAGGAGGCGAGGCGGTCGGCGTGACGCTCGAACTGTGGGCCGATGCCGAGAACGACGGCGATCAGAGCTGCTGCTCTGCCCAGGCCGTGCGTCAGCGCGCGCGAGCTGGCGCACGGCCTCGGGATGTCCGCATCTCTCGATCGACCTGCGCGAGGAGTTTCGCGCGGGCGTGGTCGATCACTGGATCGCCGACCACGCCGCCGGGCAGACGCCCAACCCCTGCATCCGCTGCAACGGCAACGTGCGCATCGACGCGATGCTCGAGCTCGCCAGCGGCTGGGCTCGCCCGACGCTCGCCACGGGCCACTACGCGCGCGTGTCAGGACGGCCCGCTGCTGCGCGTCGCCGCCGACGAGTCCAAGGACCAGAGCTATGTCCTGTCGGCGCTCTGCGCGCGAGTCGCTCGCGCGCATGCGCTTCCCGCTCGGCGATCTGCGCAAGGCGCGCGTGCGCGAGCTGGCCCGGGAGGCGGGGCTCGTCGGTCGCGCGCAGGCGCGACTCCCAGGATCTGTGCTTTCTCGCGGGCACCGCACCGGCAGCGCCTTCCTGCAGCGACATGGCGCGATGGCCGACCGCCCGGGCGCGATCGTCGACGCCGGCGGAACGGTGCTCGGCGAGCATCCCGGCGCGCACCTGTTCACGGTCGGCCAGCGCCGCGGGCTCGGGCTCGGGGGCGGCGATGCTGCGTATGTGCTGCGCCACAGACGCGCGCGAGAACACCGTGACGGTGGGCCCGCGCGACGGGCTGCTCACCGCGCAGCGTGCGCGCGCGCGACGTGACGCTTCACCGCGACGGCGACTGCGTGGACGGCCTGCGCGTGCGCTCGCACGGGCGCCGCTTCGCATGTCGCGTGACCGGGGCGCCGGGCGCCGGGCGCCACGAGCAGCTGAGCGTCGAGCTCGAGCAGGACCGCCGAGCGCACTGCGCCCGGGCAGCTCGCGTGCCTGTACTCGGGCGAGCTGGTCGTCGGCTTCGGCACGATCGCCGCCTAGGACCCGCGGGCGGCCGGCGCCCGGCGACGCCTTAACGATCACCGCCACGATGACCGGCGCGAGAACCCGTCAGGCGTGATGACCTCCGATGAGATCCGCGAGCGCTTCCTGAGCTTCTTCGAGGAGCGCGGGCACACGCGCATCGCATCGTCGTCGCTGGTGCCGCCCGCGGGCGACCGCACGGTGCTGCTCACGACGGCGGGAATGCAGCCGCTCAAGCCCTACTTCCTCGGGCGCGAGACGCCGCCGGCGACCGAGCTGACGAGCTGTCAGAAGTGCTTTCGCACGGTTGACATCGACAACGTCGGCAACACATCACGCCATCTGACGTTCTTCGAGATGCTCGGCAACTTCTCGATCGGCGCCTACTTCAAGCCCGAGGCGATCCAGTTCGCCTGGGAGCTGACGCTGGACGGCTTCGGCTTTGCGGCGCAGGACATCTGGGTGACGGTGTTCGAAGGCGACGAGGTGCTCGGCCTCGGACCCGACGAGGAGGCGATCGAGCTGTGGCAGGCGGTCGGCGTGCCGCGCGAGCGGATCGTCGGCTGCCCGCGCTCGGAGAACTTCTGGGAAGCCGGCGCGGTGGGACCGAGCGGCCCCTGCTCTGAGCTCTACATCGATCGCGGCGTGCCGTTCGGCAGCGCCGAGGACCTTCCGGGTGGCGACAACGAGCGCTTCCTGGAGTACTGGAACCTCGTGTTCATGCAGTACGACCAGGATCCGCACGACACGCTGCGCGAGCTGCCGACACGCAACATCGACACCGGCCTGGGCCTCAACCGCCTCGCCGCGATCCTCCAGGACGAGGAATCGGTGTTCGACACAGACCAGTTCCGCCCGCTCATGGAGCTCGGGCGCGAGCTGTCCGCGCGCTCGCTGGGAACCGAGGAGGCCGATCGCCGCGCGCTTCGCATCCTCAGCGATCACGCGCGCGGGATGTCCTTTCTGATCGCCGACGGCGTGGTCCCATCCAACGAGGACCGCGGCTATGTCCTGCGGCGCCTGACGCGCCGCGCGATCCTGCAGGGTCGTCGCCTGGGGATGGAGCCCGGCTTTCTGCTGCGCTATAGCGCGGTCGTGCGCGAGCTGATGGCCGGCGCCTACCGCGAGCTCTCAGACCAGCGCGACGCGATCGATCGCTGGCTGGCCTCTGAGGAGGAGAGCTTCGGGCGCACGCTGGAGCAGGGAACGAAGCTGCTGGATGAGCTGATCGCACAGGCCCGCTCAAGCGGGCGTGACGCGATTGCCGCCGCCGACGTCTTCCGCCTGCACGACACGTTCGGCTTCCCCTTCGACCTCACCGCCGAGCTGCTGGGCGAGGCGGGGCTGCGCGTGGACGACGAGTCGCAGTTCGAGCGCCTGATGGACGCCCAGCGCGCCCGGGCGCGCGCGGCGGGCGGCTCGGGCAGGGCAGACGCCAACGGCCAAGCGCACGACGACCAGGAAGCCGCCCGCGAGCTGGCGGCCGGCGCGGGCTTTGCGACCCGTTTCACCGGCTATGAGACAGAGCTTCAGCCGACGACCATCGGGGCTGTCGCGCAGGCGGGCCCCCATCAGGTCATAAAGCTCGCCGAGTCGCCGTTCTACCCGGCGGGCGGCGGTCAGGTCTCAGACGTCGGCACGATCGAGTGCGACGGCTCTGACTGCCAGGCGCGCGTGACCGACGTGTTTCGCCTCGGCGACGACCAGGTGCTCGCGATCGAGCTGCAACGCGGGACGCTCGCGGTCGACCAGCCGGTGCTCGCGCGCGTCGACCACGGCGCCCGCCGCTCGACCGAGCGCAACCACACCGCGACCCACCTGCTGCACGCCGCGCTGCGCCGGCGGCTGGGCAACCACGTGCGCCAGGCCGGCTCCTACGTCGGGCCCGACAAGCTGCGGTTTGACTTCAGCCACACGGGCGCGCTCAGCGCGCAGGAGCTCTCAGACGTCGAGGACGCCGTCAACGACTGGGTGGCCCAGGGCGACCCGGTGCGCGCGATCACGACGACCCTTGACGAGGCGAAGGGCCTCGGCGCGATGGCGCTGTTCGGCGAGAAGTACGGAGACGTGGTGCGCATGGTGCAGATCGGCGACGGCTCCTACTCGCGCGAGCTGTGCGGTGGCACCCACGTCCGCAGCACGGCCGAGATAGGCCCCTTCGTGATCCTCTCCGAGACCTCCTCGGCGGCCAACGTGCGCCGCATCGAGGCGCTCACCGGGTCGGCGGCCGTGGAGCGCCTGCGCGCGCACGATCGACTGCTCGCGGAGGCCGCCGCGGAGCTTCGCACGAGGGTCGAGGACGTGCCCGATGCGCTGCGCTCGCACGATCGCGAGCTCAGGGAGCTCAAGCGCACGGCGCGCTCGGGCGCCGCCGAGGGCGCCGTGGTCGACCTCGCCGCGCTCGCCGCCGGCGCGCAGGAGCTCGATGGCGCCCGAGTGCTCACGGCGGTTGTCGAGGCTCCAGACGCCAAGGTGCTGCTCGAGATGCTCGACCGCCTGCGCGGGCAGCTCGACGACGCCGCAATCGTGCTCGGCGCAGCGGTCGACGGCCGCGTTCATCTCGTGGCCGGCGTGGACCCCGCGCTCGTGCAGCGCGGGGTGAAGGCGGGAGCGATCGTCAAGGCCGCCGCCGAGCGGGTCGGCGGGGGCGGTGGCGGGCGCGACACCGTCGCGCAGGCCGGCGGGCGCGACCCCGACAAGCTCGAGGACGCGCTCGGCGCGGCGCGCGCGGCGATCGAGGCCGCGCTCGCGTCGTGACGGTCGAGGGCGCAGGGGCGCCGCGGGCGAGCCTGTGAGGTGCGGTCGCTGATGCGCGTGCTGGCGCTGGACTATGGAAGCGCCCGCTGCGGCACCGCGGTGAGCGATCCGAGCGGCACGATCGTCACGCCGTTGGCGAGCATCGCGCGGCCCGCGAGCAGACGCGGCATGAGCGAGCTGCAGCAGCTGGTCCGCGAGCGCGAGGTCCAGCACATCGTCGTCGGGCTGCCGCTGTCGCTGAGCGGCGAGGACTCTCAGCAGACGCGCGAGACGCGCGCGTTTGCCGCACGCCTGGCCGAGCGCCTTGGCCGGCAGGTCCCGGTGGAGCTTCACGACGAGCGCTTCACAACCCGCCTGGCCGAGCGTGAAGGCGCGGCCGCGCGCGCCGACGAGGACTCGCGCGCCGCAGCGCATCTGCTCGAGAGCTGGCTGGCGGGCGCGTCGCGCTCGCTGCGGTCCTCGCCGTGAGCCTGCGCCGTTCCCCCGGTCCCGAGGGCCAGCGCAGCGACGATGAGCGCGAGTACGATCGCCAAGAGCGCATCCGCCGCCGGGCCGCTCTGGATACCGCACCCGGCCCACCCGTTCCGCTTCCGCCGCCCGAAGCCGAGGGGCGCTCGCCGGGGTCTGGGCAGCAGCCGTCGTCCCCCATGGGCCCGCATCCCTCCGAGCGCCGTCCCGGCGGGCCCGATCGTGGCGGTGGGCGACGGTGGGGGTCGGCGCTCGTCGTTGCGTTGTGCCTGCTCGCGCTGATCGCGCTCGCCGGCGCGCTCGCGCTGGCGATCGATCATGTGGCGAGCAAGAAGACGCCAAAGCCCATCGCGGCTCCGGTCGTCGTGAAGGTGCTGATCCCCGAGGGCTACACACGGACGCAGATCGCCGTGCGCGCGCACGCGGCCGGCCTGACCTCCAGCTATCTGGCGGCGTCGAAGAGATCGGCGCTGCTGAACCCCGTCCGCTATGGCGCGCCGGCCGCAACGCCGAGCCTCGAAGGCTTCCTGTTCCCGGCGACGTATGACCTCTATCGGGGTGACCCCGCGAGCCGCCTCGTCCACGAACAGCTCATTGCCTTTGAGGAAAACTTCGGCTCGGCGGAGACGCGCCGCGCGCACGAGCTGCACATCACGCCCTATCAGCTGCTGATCGTCGCCTCGATCATCGAACGCGAGGCGCAGCTCGCCAGCGATCGCCCGAAGGTCGCGGCGGTGATCTACAACCGCCTGCGCGCCGGCATGCCGCTTGGCGTGGACGCCACGATCCGCTACGCGCTGAACGACTACACCCGCCCGCTCACGGCCGCCCAGCTGGCGCTGAACTCGCCCTACAACACGCGCCTGCACCAGGGTCTCCCGCCGACGCCGATCAGCAATCCGGGCGTGGCGGCGATCGACGCCGCCGCTCACCCGGCGCACGTCGGCTACCTGTACTACGTGGCGGGCGCCGACGGATGCGGCGAGCAGGTCTTCTCGACCAGCTTCGCGCAGTTCGAACAGGACGCCGCCGCATACCGCCAGGCGCTGGCCGAAAACGGCGGTCGCGTGCCCACGTGCCGCAGAAAGCCCTAGCGCGCGCACGATGACGCGACTCGGTGTCCTCGGCTGGCCGGTCGCACACAGCCGCTCGCCGGCGATCCACAATGCCGCGCTCGCCGCGCTCGGGCTCCGCGACTGGCGCTATCAGCTGCTGCCCGTCGCGCCCGCGCTGTTCGAGCAGACCACGCGCGCGCTGGGGCCGGCAGGCTTCGCGGGTGCCAACGTGACGATCCCGCACAAGCGGTCGGCGCTCGCGCTCGCAGACGATGCGAGCGAGGCCGCGCACGAAATAGCGGCCGCGAACACGCTCACGTTCTCAGCCGACGGCGCCATCGTCGCCGACAACACCGACGCGCCCGGCCTGCTGGCCGCGCTGGGCGAGCCTCCCGCCGGCAGGCGCGCGCTCGTCCTCGGCGCGGGCGGCAGCGCTCGCGCCGCCGTCTGGGCCCTGTCGCGCGCGGGCGCAAGCGAGGTGTCGGTCTGGAACCGCACGCCGGGGCGCGCGCAGGCGCTCGCCCGCGAGCTCGGCGCGCGCGCGGTCCGCGCGCCCGAGCCCGCCGACGTGCTGGTCAACTGCACCTCGGTAGGCCTCCGGACGTCACCGGGCACGAGCGACGTCGCAGCCGAGGAGCAGCTCTCGGCGCTGTCGCTGAGCAGCGAACTGCTCGGCGGCTATGAGCTCGTCGTGGACCTCGTCTACGGCTCTGAGCCCACCGCGCTGCTCGCCGCCGCTCGGGCCCAGGGCGCGCGCACCGTGGACGGGCTGGAGGTGCTGGTCTGCCAGGGCGCGCTGAGCCTGCAGCTGTGGACCGGGCGCAGCGCGCCGCTTGAGGTCATGCGCGCCGCCGCGCGTGAGGCATAGCGAAAACGCGTCTTTCGCGCTCAAATCTTCGTCCACTGAAGGCCCGAGAGCAGGCCCTCGTGTGCTGTATGGCCGATGCGCGCGACCATGGACATCGATTTCGCAGACATGCTCATGGAGGTCGTCTCGCGCCGCGCCTCTGACCTTCACCTGAGCGTCGGCGCGCACCCAACCGTGCGCGTGCGCGGCAAACTCACCCCGCTCGAGGAATACCCGAAGCTGTCGGGCACCGACACGCGCGAGATCATCTACTCGATCCTCACCAGCGACCAGCGCCAGCGCCTTGAGACCGACTGGCAGCTGGACTTCGCGTACTCGATCCCCGGCCACGCGCGCTTCCGTGTCAACGGCTACTACCAGCGCGGCGCGATCGGCGCCGCCTTCCGTCTGATCCCCCACGGGCTGACCTCGATAGACGAGCTCGGCCTGCCTCCGGCCGTGCACGAGTTCACGCGCCGCCCGCGCGGCTTCGTGCTCGTGACCGGGCCGACCGGCTCGGGCAAGTCCACCTCGCTCGCGTCGATGATCGACGAGATCAACGCCACGCGCGACGAGCACATCATGACCATCGAGGACCCGATCGAGTTTCTCCACGGCCACAAGCGCTGTCTGGTCAACCAGCGCGAGCTGGGCTCAGACGCCCAGAGCTTCGGCGACGCGCTGAAGGCCGCCCTGCGTCAGGACCCCGATGTGATCCTCGTCGGAGAGATGCGAGACCTCGAGACGATCTCGACGGCGCTGACCGCCGCGGAGACCGGTCACCTCGTGTTCGCCACGCTGCACACGCAGGACGCCTCGCAGACGATCGACCGTGTGATCGACGTGTTCCCCTCCCACCAGCAGGGTCAGGTGCGCGTCCAGCTGTCGGTCGCGCTGCAGGGGATCATGACCCAGCAGCTGCTGCCCACCGCAGATGGCTCGGGTCGCGTCGTGGCGACCGAGGTGCTCGTGCCCACGCCCGCAGTGCGAAACCTCATTCGCGAGGGCAAGACCCACCAGATCTACTCGGTGCTGCAGACGGGCATGGCCTCTGGGATGCAGACGATGGACGCCTCGCTTGCGAGCCTCGTGCGCGCCAACAAGATCACCCAGCAGGTCGCCGAATCGCGCTCGACCTCGCCTGATGAGTTCAGGCGCCTGCTCGGGGCGGCGTCGCTGGCGGCCGCGTAGAGGCGCATTGCGATGAGCACATTCGTCTACAAGGCGATCGACCTCGCCGGCGTGAAGGCCGGCGGAGAGGTTGAGGCCGAGAGCCAGCAGGCGGTCTCAGACCAGCTGAAATCGCGCGGCCTGATCGTCCTCGACATCGCCGACAAGCACAGCTCGCGCGAGATCGAGCTGTCCTTCATGAAGCGCGTGACGGCGGCCGAGCTCGCGGTCTTCGCTCGCCAGCTGGCGACGATGATCAACTCCGGCATGAGCATCCTGCGCGCGCTCTACGTACTCGAAAGCCAGACCGAGAGCAAGTTCCTCAAATCGACGATCGTCGCGGTGCGAAAGGACGTCGAGGCCGGGCGCTCGCTGAGCGAGTCGATGTCCCACCACCCCAAGGTCTTCAACCCGCTGTTCGTCGCGATGACCCAGGCCGGCGAGACCGGCGGCATGCTCGAGGGCGCGCTGCTGCGAGTCGCCGACCAGCTGCAGAAAGACTCCTCGCTTCGCAAACAGATCAAATCGGCGATGATCTACCCGGCGCTCGTGGTCATCTTCGCGGTTGGCGTGATGATGGCGCTCGTTGCGTTCCTCGTGCCGGTCTTCGAGAACGTCTTCAAGCAGTTTGGCGGAAAGCTTCCCGCGCTCACGCAGGTCTCGGTCGCGATGTCGCACGTCGTCACCAAATACTGGTGGGCGATGTTCCTCACGACCGCAGTCGTCGTCGTCGCCTTCATCAAGTGGAAGAACTCGTCGTGGGGGCGCCCGCAGTGGGACCGCTTCCGCCTGCGCGTCCCGATGAAGATCGGCTCGATCGTCCAGCAGGTCGCGGTCGCGCGCTGGTCGCGCACGCTCTCATCGCTCACGGCGGCCGGCGTCCCGCTGTTGCAGGCCCTGGAGATCACCGGGAAAACCGGTGGCAACGTCGTCGTCGAAGAGGCGATGGATGGCGTGATCGCCTCGGTCAAGCGCGGGGGCACGATCGCCGCACCGCTCGCCCAGGCCCCGATATTCCCGAGCATGGTCACGCACATGGTTGGCGTCGGCGAGGAGTCAGGCGCCCTCGACCAGATGCTCGAACGCATCGCGGAGTTCTATGAGGACCAGGTCGCTGCGTCTGTCAAAGCGCTGACCTCGATCCTCGAGCCGATCATGATCATCGTGATCGGCGCGATAGTCGGCTTCATCGTGATCTCGATGTACCTGCCGCTGTTCGAAGTCTATAACCACATCGGATAGCTCTAGCCACGCTGCCGGGGCTCGATCGGCGGCGACTTCGGGGGCGCGCCGGGGAGCTGCCAGAGGACCTTGTCACGCGGCAGCCCCGCTGTGCGCGAAACGTCGGTGGCGTGTGCGCGGATCCAGCGCGCGGGCGCCGAGCACGCGGCGTTTCCCGGGGAGGGGCGGGTCGGGCAGTAGGTGTTCAAAAACGCATAGCGGACCTTGCCTTCGGCGATCAGCCGCTGCAGCTTCGCGACGCTCGTGAAGACGCGCCCGCCGTAGGTCGTGAGAATCAGGATCGGACGGGCGTCTGCGACGATCAGCGAGCCGATCTGCGTGGCCGACTCCGCCGCGACCTCATAGCGCGCGCTGCCCTGATGGGCGCGCAGATAGGCGCTGAGCGGCGCCTGCTCGTCGCCGGGCAGCGCGCCGACGTATCCGGCATCGGTCACGTGGTCTCTGATCGAGGTGATGTCGCTCGCCAGCGGCACCGCGAGCACGCTGACGAGCGTGAGCGCGATCAGACCGCCGACGAGCAGTGGCGAGCGCCGCCGACCGCGCTGCGGCGCGGTCGGCGGCGTCGGAGTCATCGGAGGCTGCGCAGCAGGGGCCGGCTGGACAGCAGCGGCGGGCTCCACAGCAGGAACCGGCTGCACAGGGGACGTGGGCCGCGCTGCGGAGATGGGCTGTGCGGCAAAGGCTGGCTGCCCGGAAGCTGGCGTCTCGTCGGCGCCCGCGTCGCGACCACGAGCTCCGTCACCGCGCAGCTGGCCGACGATCACGAGCGCGATCGCGCCGAGCGCCCCGCCGAGCGTGATCCACCAAGCAGCGGGGCGTCCGTAGAGCAGTCGCTCGGCGTAGTAGACGGCCACCGCGAGCGCGATGATCAGCGCTGCGATGCGCGCGCGCGAGCGCTGTGACGCGGCCCACGCGACGCCGATCCCGAGCATCGCCGCGACGGCCGGCAGAAAGCCCTCGACGTAGCGCGGGTGCAGGCGCGTCATGTCGCTGAACAGCACGATCCCCGTCAGCGTCCACAGCGAGAGGCTCGCGGCCGCCGCGAAGCGCGCTCGCGAGCGCGGCCTGGCACGCACAGTCGATATGAACGCGGGGATCCCGAGCAGCAGGCCGATCAGCAGCTCGAGCCCGAGTCGCTCCCCCGAGAGCGGCCCGATCGTCGTCAGCAGGCGAGCGGGGGATGGAGGGGTGATCGGGATGTGATCGCGCTCTGACTGTGTGGCGGTCGGGTAGCGGTGACCGGGTTCATAGACGATGCCGCCCGGTTCGGGGGATTTCCCGCCCAGACGGTCGCTGCCGTTGAAGACGAAGGCTGCGTTCCATGCGCTGCCGTTGGTCGATCCGATCGCCCACGGTCTGTCGTGGGCGGGCGCAAGCAGCGTCGCGGTCAGCCAGGAGAGCGCAATCACGACGTACACCGCTCCCGCGGCCAGGAGGCGCAGCAGGCGCGCAGGGCGCGTTCCGGGGAGCACCAGATAGGCCAGCAGCGCGAGCGCCGGCAGCGCCACGAGCGACTCCAGCAGCTTGACGTTGAACGCGAGGCCAAGCGCGGCCGCGCCGGCGAGCAGCCACGCCGTGTGACCGCTCTGCCCCGCGAGCACTATGAACAGCAGCGCGAGCACGATCAGCGCCATCATCACGCCGTCCATCGTGTCGCTGCGCGCCGTGATCACCTCGACGGGCATGACCGCAAGCGCGACCGCCGAGGCGAACGCGGCAGGCGTGCTCCACAATCGCTTCACCGACGCGAACAGCAGCGGAACCGACACGATGCCGGCAAGCGCCTCGGGGACCTTCAGCGTCGTCGAGGAGAAGCCGAGCAGCTTCACGCTGAGCACCTGAAGCCACAGGTCGACCGGCGGCTTGTCGATCGAGACGCTGCCCGAAGGCTCGAAGGCACCGAAGAAGAAGTTGTGCCAGGACAAACCCATGCTCTTGACCGCCGCGTCGTAGAAGGGGTCCGGCGAGACGTTCCCGAGCGCCGTCAGGCGCAGCACGGCGGCGCCGAGCGTGATGACCGCGAGCCCGGCCCATTCGGCCGCGCGCGCCGATCCGCGCCCGGGACTCGGCGGTGATGCGCTCGTTTCGGTCACGACATCAAGGCGCTAGTGTGGGCGTCGTGGCGAGCACGGACGAGAACGGGAAAGCCGCGGATCCCGGCGAGGAGGAGTCCCATGGACCGCGGGAGTGTATGCCCTGCCGCGGAACCGGTCGCGTGGTCTCAAATCTCGGCGGAACACCCAAAGACGTCACGTGTCCGTGGTGCGATGGCTCGGGGATGAGGCAACCCGACGTCGACGCCCAGGCGCGCTGGCCGCACGACGAGGCCGCCTCGCAGGTCTCCGTCGTGCCCGCCGAGACCGAGTAGCGCCGACGCGGCGGCGCGCCACCCAGGTGGTGTTGCCACGGGGGCTCGGCTAGGAGCTGCAGGATGGCGTCCACAATCCGTCCATGTGCCGTTTTCCACTAAAGCCCGCCCGGGGGCGTGTCGATGGTCTTTGCAACAAGGCCAGTGACGTGGTGCCGGGCAAGCGTCCGAGAGGGTGCGTAGCAAAGCCGGCGCTCCGTGCGAGTAACTCAAACGGAACGCATCGCCGACTGAAGGCGAGGAACCAAGGGGCTGGCGACTGAGAACAGGATCCTAGGAGGATTCACAATCATGTTGGACAGAATGCGCCAGCGCGCCAACGATGAGGGAGGCTTTACCCTTATCGAACTTCTGGTGGTCATCCTGATCATCGGAATCCTGGCAGCGATCGCCATCCCGGCGTTCCTCAGCCAGACCAGCAAGGCCAACGACTCCGCGGCCAAGACGCAGGTGGGAACCATGCAGACGACCATGGAGACCTACGCGGCTGAACACAGCGGCGCCTACACCGGCGCGACCCTGACCGAACTCCAGGCCATTGAGCCGACGCTCAAAGACACCACCACGGCAACGGCACAGGCCCCCGTCGTGACGTCTGGAACGCAGTTCGCGGTCTCGTCGGTAGCAAAGGGTTCAGGAAACACGTTCGAACTGGAAGACAATGGAGGTACGATCAAACGTACCTGCACCGTCGCCGGCAGCAACAACGGTGGTTGCGAAAACGTCTCCGCCAAAAAAGGCACCTGGTAGTCATCGCCACCGTCTGATCTTCAGGCGGTCGCAGTTGGCGGACGAGGGGCGGCCCAGCGGGCCGCCCCTCGTCTTTTGTCAACCCCTGTCGGCGTGTCCGTTCTCCACTAAAGGCCCGGTGCGCGTCGGCCGATGGTCACAGCCATAAGGCCAGCGAAGAGGTGCCAGGCAAGCGCCCGCACGGGTGCGTAGCAAAGCCGGCGCTCCCACGCAAAGAGATGATCTCCTGAGATCGCTCTTGAGGGGGAACGCATCGCCGACTGAAGGCGAGGAACCAGGGGGCTGGCGAGTGAGAACAGGATCCTAGGAGGATTCACAATCATGTCGGACAGAATGCGCCAGCGCGCCAACGATGAGGGAGGCTTTACCCTTATCGAACTTCTGGTGGTCATCCTGATCATCGGAATCCTGGCAGCGATCGCCATCCCGGCGTTCCTCAGCCAGACCAGCAAGGCCAACGACTCCGCGGCCAAGACGCAGGTGGGAACCATGCAGACGACCATGGAGACCTATGCGGCTGAAAACAGCGGCGCCTACACCGGCGCGACGCTGACCAAGCTGCAGGAAATCGAGCCCACGCTCAAAGACACCACCACGGCAACGGCACAGGCCCCCGTCGTGACGTCTGGAACGCAGTTCGCGGTCTCCTCGGTGGCCCAGGGTTCAGGAAACACGTACGAACTGGAAGACAACGGAGGAGTGATCAAACGTACCTGCACCGTCGCCAGCAGCAACAACGGCGGTTGCGAAAACGTCTCCGCCAAAAAAGGCACCTGGTAGTCATCGCCACCGTCTGACGGTCAGACGGTCGCAATTGGTGAGCGAGGGGCGGCCCAGCGGGCCGCCCCTCGTCGTTTGTGCGTGGCATCGGGGGCGATCGTCGGGAGAGAGGGCGACTCGGTGGGCAGCTTCGAACGCGGGCTCGCGCTCAAGCACGGTCCGTCAGTGCACCGATCATGAGCACATGGCGCTTGCGACGTTCGCCGGAGTGGTTGGTGCGATGTTCGGATCGTTCCTGAACGTCGTCGCCTACCGGCTGCCGCGTCACGAGTCCGTCGTGCGACCGCGCTCACGCTGTCCCGGATGCGGGACGCCTGTCGCCCCCTACGACAACATCCCGATCATCTCCTACCTGCTGCTGCGAGGGCACTGCCGCTCCTGCAAGGAGCCGATCTCGCCGCGCTACCCGATCGTCGAGGCGCTCACAGCGGCGCTGTGCGTGGGCGCGGTGCTGACGCACGAGAGCGCCAGCGGCATCGTGCTCAGCGTCACGCTGATCCTGCTCATCGTGCCGGCCGCGCTGATCGACTTCGAGCATCGCGTCATCCCCAACGTGATCACCGGCCCAGGTGCGGTGCTCGCCGTGGTGCTCGGCACGGCGCTTGACCCCGCGGGCGAGCCGGCGCGCCTGATCGCGGGTGTGGCCGCGGGCGGCTTTCTGCTGCTGGCCGCGCTTGCGCGGCCGGGCGGCATGGGCATGGGCGATGTGAAGCTCGCGGGGATGATGGGGCTGTTCCTCGGGCCCAGCGTCGCGGTGGCGATCTTCGTCGCGCTGCTCTCGGGCGTGCTCGTCGGCGCTGTGATCATGGCGCGAAAGGGCACGAGCGAGGGTCGCAGGACGACCATCCCATTCGGCCCCTTTCTCGCGCTGGGCGCGCTCGTGGCGGTGTTCGCGGGCCAGCCGATCATCGACCTCTACGTAAATCACATCCTGCACTGAGCCGGGCATCGCTGGACGCGAGAACGCGCGCTGGCGGCGAGTCCAGTGGACCGCGCGCAATGGCGTCCAGCCAGGGCTCAAGCGAGGCGCGGTTCTCGCCGATAGGGCTCCTGTCGACCCCGGACAAAACGGACGTCACCCGACGGTCGCGCCCTGACACCATGCCCTCACTTCCGAAACTGAAGCTTCCCTCCCTCCCCAATCCCAAGCTGGGCATCGGCTCGCGCTCGCCCGCCAACGTTATCGGGCTGGACATCCAGCCCGGCTTCGTGGCAGCGGTCGAGGCCAAGGTCAACGGGGCGGTGCTCGCCCAACGCGCTGCCGCGCTGCCGCTGTCGGGCGACGCCGTTCGCGAGGGCGAGGTGATCGACCAGGAGGTGCTCGCCGCGACACTGCGCGAGCTCTTTGAGACCAGCGGCCTTGGCAAGCGCGTGCGCATCGGGGTCGCCAACCAGCGCACCGTGATGCGCATGCTCGAGCTGCCACCGGTCACCGACCGCAAGGAGCTCGCGGCGGCCGTTCGCTTTCAGGCCCAGGACCAGATCCCCATGCCCCTCGACGACGCGGTGCTCGACTTTCATCCGCTTGGCGTGGTCGACACGCCTGGCGGCCCACGCCAGCGGGTTTTGCTCGTGGCCGCCCAGCGCGACATGGTCCAGCGACTGCTGAACGTCGCCGAGGCTGCCGGCCTTCGCATCGACGGCATCGACCTCTCCGCGTTCGCCCTGATTCGCTCCCTGCACGCGTCTGTGGCGACGCACGGCGACGACAGCCAGCAGCGCGTGCTCTACCTGAACATCGACGGGCTGACGAACCTGGCGATCGCCGAAGGCACGACGTGTCGCTTTACCCGCGTCGTGGGTGGCGGCATGGAGGCGCTCGCCGTCGAGCTCGCCGAGCGACGCGGGATCGCGCTCAACGACGCCCGCTCGCTGATCGCCGCTGTCGACCTGATCGGCGGGACCGCCTCTGCGCAGAGCGCAGCGGCGCGTGTGCCCGTGTCCGACAGCGCCGACGACGAGCCGCCGGCCCCCGAGCTTTCACCCACCGATCCCGAGGACCCTGAGCACCTGGCCTCCGAGGCGCCCGACGGCGATGACGCCGTCGCGGCGGCCGAAGCGCTCGCCGAGGCGCAGGCGTCTGAGCCGCCGAGCGTCGACGACCATCTGGCCCAGGAAGAATCGATGAGCTACGCCGAGATGTACTCGGCTGCCGCCGTACCGCTTGACGAGCAGGAGCAGGCCGCGGGCGATGTCCCGCCGATGGATCCGCCGCCCCAGCCCGTCTCAGACGCAGACGTCCGCGCGGTCCTCGAGAACGGGATTCGCGAGATCTCCGGACAGGTGCGCACGTCGCTCGAGTTCTACCGCTCACAGGACGGCGGGGCGGAAGTCTCACACGTCGTGATGAGCGGCTCGGCGCTGGACGTACCCGGCTTCGCACAAGCGCTCGAGGCCTCGCTCAGCCTCGAAGTCAAGGCGCAGACGGTCGGTCTTGCAGATCAGAGCCTCGAGGGCAAGGTCTCGACGCACCGCCTCGCGGTAGCGGCCGGCCTGGCCACCGCGGAGGCGCCGCGATGAGAGCCGTAAACCTCCTTCCGCCCGAGCAACGCGGCGACGCCTCGCTCGGCGGCGGTCGCTCCGGCGGCGGCGCATACGTGGTGCTCGGGCTGCTGGCAGGCTTGACGGTGCTCGGCCTGCTGTACGGGATCGCGCGCCACAACGTTTCCTCGCGGCGCTCCGAACTCGACTCGATCAACGCGAAGATCGCACAGACCAACGCGAGCGCCGGCCAGCTCAGCCAGTACACGAGCTTCATCGAAGCGAGCAGCCAGCGTACGAAGACGATCTCCGAACTCGCCTCGTCGCGCTTTGCCTGGGCCTCCACCCTGCACGAACTCGGGCGGGTGCTCCCCGCGGGGGTCTCGATCTCCTCGCTGGAAGGCAACGTCGCGACCGCGACCGCGACCGGCGGCTCGTCACCCTCCGCCTCCAGCTCCAGCTCCAGCTCGAGCTCGGGGGCCGGCTCGGCCTCCAAGGGCTCGCCGGCCGCATCTTCGACACCGCCAGGGAGCGTGCCGACGTTCACGCTCACCGGCTGCGCCACGAGCCAGGACGTCGTCGCCAAGATGCTCACCCGGCTGCCGCTCATCACCGGGGTGCGCGAAGCCAACCTCCAGGGCTCGGCATCGGCGTCGGGCGGCGCTCCCGCGAGCGGTTCTGCGGCGTGTCCCGCGGGCTCCCCCAGCTTTACGGTGCAGGTCATCTTCGCGCCCCTGCCTCAAGGCTCAGCGGGTGCGACAAGCGCTCCTGCGGGTGCCTCTGACGCCAGCAACTCGACGCTCAAGAAAGCCGAATCGACGGGAGGCGCACAATGACCGGTCGCGATCGCATGGTGCTGCTGTGCCTCGTGGCCGCCGTGCTGCTCGGCGCGTTCTACCTGAAGCTCGTCTCTCCGGCGCGCAAGGAAGCGGCGAAGCTGACCTCTGAGGTCAGCGCCGCGAACTCGCAGCTGAGCACCGCGGAAGGCTCGCTTGCGAGCGCGCGCAAGGCCCAGAGCCAGTATGCCGCCGCCTACTCCTCAGCCGTGGAAATCGGAAAAGCGGTTCCGCCCCAGGCTGAAGTGGCGGCGCTGATCTTCCAGATCGACGCCGTCTCCAAGAGCAAGGACGTGGCGTTCAACGCGATCTCGCCCGGCACCGGGACCAGCGGTGCTGCGACCAGCACGCCCAGCAGCCCGTCTGCAGCCGCCGGCTCGGCTTCGGCGGCCTCGCCAGACACCTTCACGCCGATGCCGTTCACGTTCAACTTCGAAGGACAGTTCGCTCAGCTGACGCACATGTTCGAAACGATCGAAGGCTTCACGAAGAAGCTTTCCTCCGGACAGCTGCAGGTGACGGGCCGGCTGCTCACGATCCAGACGCTCAAGCTGATCGCGCCACAGAGGTCGACCCTCGGCGCGCCCACACACAAGCTCACCGGTACCGTCACCGCGAGCGCCTACGTCCTGCCGCCGTCCTCGGGCGCGTCGGCCAGTCCGAGCTCTTCGGGCTCGCCGTCGCCGACGACCACGAGCTCTCCGGCGACAAGCTCTCCCACAACTCCGGCCGTCGCCAGGGTGGCACCATGAACGACTTTCTCGACTCGATCAAGGAGGACCTGCTCGACAGGAGCCGCCTGCCCTACCTGATCGCGCTGTGCGTGGCCTTCGTGGGCGTGCTCGCGTTTGCGCTGATCGCCGGCGCGGGCTCCTCGAGCACGAGCACCGCTTCCTCGGGCCACTCCACGCCCACGGAAACCTCTCCCGGAGGGATCCCGGTCAGCAAGGCTCAGAGCACCTCGGACCTCTCGGCGGAGGTGTCGACCGGCAACCCCACCACGCATCCGAACGTCATCCGCGACTACTTCGCGCCGCTGCCCAGCTCAGAAAAGGCGACGACGCCCGCCACGCCAGCCGCCAGCACGGCGAGCTCGGCCTCGACGAGCTCGCCCTCGACGAGCTCTGGATCCTCATCGTCCTCCAGTCCTCCCGCCAAGGAAACCGGCGGCTCTGAGCCGGCCAAGCCGACCACCCCGCCCAAGCCCAAGGAGCCGCAAAAGACCTACAACGTGGCGCTGCTGTTCGGCGTGTCCTCGCCCGCGCCCCAGCAGTCGCAGTTGACGCCCTACGAGAACGCCAAGCACGGTCTGCAGCTGCCCTCCTCCCAGGTTGCCCTCGTGACCTTCACGGGCACTTCGGCTGGCGGCAAGGGCGCGACGTTCAAGCTCAACGGCGAAGCGATCCTTCACGGCGATGGCACGTGCCTGCCGAGCCCCACCCAGTGCGAAACGCTCGAACTGGCCCCGGGCAAGGCCGAGCAGCTCGAATACCTGCCGACCGGCGGCACCGCCGTCACCTACGAACTGCAGGTCGTGAGCATCCAGGCCAGCGGCTCCAATGCCTCCTCGGCCAGCAGCGCCCGCGTCGCTCGCGCGCACACCGCCAGGCGCCGTCGCTAGCGCACAGCGCCGCGGAGCTCGCCTGAAATGCCGGCTGCTGTGGTGGCCGGCGCCACATGCGCCTGCGCGAAGCGGGCGCCCCAGCGCATCCCAACATAAGCTAGACGGACATGGGTCTGCGACTGATAACCGCCGGTGAGTCCCACGGTCCGGGGCTGACGTGCATCGTCGACGGCCTGCCCGCGGGCATCGAGCTCACGCCCGAGGACCTCAACCGGGACATGGCACGTCGCCAGCTCGGTCACGGCCGCGGCGGTCGTATGAAGATCGAGCGCGACCGCGCCGAGGTCACGGCCGGCGTGCGCCACGGGCGAACGCTCGGCGGCCCGATCGCGCTCGCGGTGGCCAACCGCGACTACGCCAACTGGGAGCAGCGGATGAGCCCGTGGCCGGTGGACGAGGAGGTCGCCGAGGTCCACCTGCCGCGCCCCGGGCACGCCGATCTCGTCGGCACGCAGAAGTACAAGCACTCAGACGTGCGCAACATCCTCGAGCGCGCGTCCGCGCGAGAGACCGCGGCGCGCGTGGCCGGCGGCGGGCTGTGCAAGGCGTTCCTTGCCACGCTCGGCGTGCAGGTGCGCTCGCACGTCGTGCAGATCGCGTCGGTCCAGGCGCCGGCCTACTCCGAACCGCTGCGCGTCGAGGACTTCGCCGCGGTCGACGCATCGCCGGTGCGCTGCCTGGATGCCGGCGCCTCGGCGGAGATGGTCAGCGAGATAGACAGGCTGCGCAAGGCCAACGAGTCCCTGGGTGGCGTCTTCGAGGTCCAGGCGTTCGGCCTCGTGCCGGGGCTTGGCTCGCACGTCTCCTGGGAGGAGCGCCTGGACGGGCGCCTGGCGATGGCGATCTGCTCGATCCAGGCCATGAAGGGCGTCTCGATCGGCGACGGCTTCCAGATCGCCGGCCTACCCGGCTCCGAGGCCCACGACGAGATCTTCTACTCAGAGGAGCAGGGCTACTTTCGCGAAACCAATCGCGCCGGCGGCCTGGAGGGCGGGATGACCAACGGACAGCCGCTGATCGTGCGCGGAGCGATGAAGCCGCTGCCCACGCTCACCCAGCCGCTGCGCTCGGTCGACACCGAGACCCACGAGCCCGCGCAGGCGCTGCGCGAGCGCACCGATTCCTGCACGGTGCCCGCCGCGGGCGTCGTCGGCGAGGCGATGGTCGCGCTGGTGCTCGCCGACGCATACCGCAGCAAGTTCGGCGGCGACCACATCGACGACGCGCTCGGCGCGCTGCGCGCCTACGAAGACCGCATCGGATGGCATTCGTCCTGATCGGCTTCATGGGCGCCGGCAAGTCGACGGCCGCCGTCGAGCTGGCTCAGGAGCTCGGCAGCAGCGCGCTTGACAGCGACACGCTGCTCGAGGAGCGCCTCGGTCACCCGATCGCTGCGGAGTTCGAGCGCAACGGCGAGCAGGCCTTCCGCGCAGCAGAGGAGGAGCTCGTCAGCGAGCTGCTGGCGCGTGCGGACGCCGACACGGTGATCGCGCTCGGCGGCGGGAGCGTCAGCAGCGAGCGCGTTCGCGACGCGCTGGACTCCCACGTCACCGTGCTGCTCGACGTCGACGCCGCGCAGGCCTGGTCGCGTGTGCGGGCCTCGCGCGACGGCGCCGAGCGCCCGCTCGCGCGCGATCGCGCGCGTTTCCACGAGCTGTACGCCGAGCGACGCGGGATCTATGAGGAACTCGCGGACGCGTTCCTGCCGGCGTTCTCACACGGCGCGAGCACCACGATCGCGCACAGCCTGCGCGCGCTGGCCGCCGCGCCGCCCGGGACGCGCCTGCTGTGGGCGAGCGCCGCGTCGGGCGAGTATCCCGTCCTCGTCGGGCGCGGGCTGCTGCACGCGGGCGACATCGCGAGCGTCTGGCCGCTGGATCGCCTGCGCTCGCGCTGCTTCTGCGTCAGCGACGAGCACGTCGGCGCTCTCTACGGCGGCCTGCTTGGCGAGCTCGCGGACACGCTCGTCGTGCCGGCGGGCGAGGCGAGCAAGACGCTCGCGAGCGCCGCGCGCGTGTGGAGCGCGCTCGTCGAGCGCGGCGCCACGCGCGCCGACCACGTCGCTGCGCTCGGCGGCGGCGTCGTCGGCGACCTCGCCGGCTTCTGCGCGGCCACCTACCAGCGCGGCATCCCTGTCGTGCACGTACCGACGACCGTCGTCGCGCAGGTCGACTCGGCTTACGGCGGCAAGACCGGAGTCGACCTACCGCAGGCCAAGAACTACGTCGGCGCCTATCACCAGCCCGCCGGCGTGCTTGTCGATCCCGACACGCTGGGCACGCTCCCGGCGCGCGAGCTGGCGGCGGGCTGGGTGGAGGTGCTGAAGACCGCGCTGATCGCCGGCGGCAGCCTGTGGGAGGCGGTCGGCGCGGGCGCTGACGTCGACGAGCGAGTGATCCTCGCGTGCGCGCGCACGAAGCTGGCGATCGTGTCCAAGGACGAGCGCGATGCGGGCGCGCGCCAGGTGCTGAACCTCGGCCACACCGTCGGTCACGCGATCGAGACGGCCACCGGCTATGCGCGCTACCTCCATGGCGAGGCCGTCGGCCTGGGACTGCTGGCCGCGCTGCGCCTGTCGGGCCTCGACGACCTGCACCGCGAGGTGCGCGAGCTGCTGGCCGCCCGCGCGCTGCCGGTGGCGCTGGACGGCGTCGAGACCGAGGCGGTCGTGCAGGCGACCGCGCGCGACAAGAAGCGCGTCGGGCTGCGGGTGCCCTTCGTTCTCCTGCGGGCGCCCGGCGAGCCGCTGATCGGCTGCGAGGTGCCCGAGTCGGAGCTGCGCGCGGCCGTGCAGGAGCTGGTCGGCCCATGAGCGGCGAGCGGATCGAGATCCTGCACGGGGTCAACCTCAACACGCTCGGCGTGCGCGATCCAGCGCACTATGGAACGATCACGCTGCCCGAGCTCGACGCACAGATTGAGGAGTGGGCCGCCGAGCTCGGCATGCAGGCCAGCTGCTTTCAGACCAACTCCGAGACGCGCTTCGTCGAGCGCCTGCATGCGCTGCGCGGGCAGGCGCAGGGGCTGATCCTCAACCCGGGCTCCTGGACTCACTATGCATGGGCGATCCACGACGCGCTCGAGGTGACGGGCCTGCCCGCGATCGAGGTGCACATCTCAGACATCACCTCGCGCGAGCCGTGGCGGCGGGTCTCGGTGATCGGCGACCTGTGCCTCGCGCGGATCTCCGGGCGCGGGGCCGAGGGCTACCGCGAGGCCCTGGAGCTGCTCGCCGGCGAGCTGCGCGGGGGAGCCGCATGAGCGCTGAGACGCGCCAGCGCGTCACACGGGCGGCCGAGGACCTCCGCGCGCGCGAGCTGGATGCCCTGGTCGTGACGAGCCTCGTCGACGTGCGCTATATGACCGGCTTCACGGGCAGCCACGGGCTCGCGCTGATCGCCGCCGACGGCGACGGCGCCGGCGCGCCGGTGCACCGGTTCGTGACCGACTTTCGCTACGCGACGCAGTCCGCCGAGCAGGTCGACGATGTGCTTGCGCGCGAGATCGTCGGCGACGATCTGCTCAAGGCGCTCGCGGGGGCGCTGCAAGAGGCGGACGGTGGGCGCCTGGGGTTCGACGAGCAGAGCCTGACCTTCGCGCAGCACGCGCGCCTGTCGGAGCTGCTGGGGAGCGCGTGGGAGCTCGTGCCGAGCGCCGGCGTCGTCGCGGCGCTGCGGGCTGTCAAGGATCCTGAGGAGATCGCGCGAATCCGCGCGGCCAGCGAGCTGGCCGACGAGGCGCTCGCGGGCGTCCTGGAAGACGGCCTGGTCGGCCGCAGCGAGCGCGATGTCGCGATCGAGCTCGAGCTGCGCATGCGCCGCCTGGGCGCCGAGGCCCCGAGCTTTCCCTCGATCGTCGCCGCCGGCGAGCACGCCGCGCTTCCCCACGCGCAGCCCCGCGCGGTCGCGATTGTCCCCGACGTGCTGGTCACGATCGACTGGGGTGCGCTGCACGACGGCTACTGCTCTGACTGCACGCGCACGTATGCGACGGGCGAGCACATCGGCGCGCAGGCCCAGGAGACATATTCGCTCGTGCTGCGCGCACAGCAGGAGGCGCTGGACGCGCTGCGCGCCGGCCCGAGCGGCCGCGAGCTCGACGCGGTGGCGCGCACGATCATCGACGAGGCCGGCCAGGGCGAGCACTTCGGCCACGGGCTCGGCCACGGCGTCGGGCTGGAGGTCCACGAGGGCCCTCGCCTGTCGCGCCATGCCGGCGAGCAGCCGCTCGTGGCCGGCAACGTCGTAACAGTCGAGCCCGGCGTCTATCTGCCGGGGCTCCTTGGCGTGCGCATCGAGGACCTGGCCGTCGTGCGCGAGGACGGGCGCGAGGTGCTCACGGGGCTGTCGAAGGAGCTTGCGGTCGTGGGCTGAGCGGGTTTCCGGCTGCAGGCACCCACACCGTGCTACCTGGGCCTGCTGAATGTTCCGCCCTCGCGCGGGCTGATCAGGCGGCCCCGCACGATCCTCCTATGATGCTCGACCGTGGCACGATTTATTGATGGACGGATGGCTCCATCTACCACCATGATGCCTCCGCACACTGGCGCGAGCACGTGCATATCTGGCTCCAGAGAGGGCTGATCGACATCGTCAGCACCAACCAGTTCAAAAACGGAAACCACATCGACGTCGAGGGCACGGTCTTCAAGATCCTGGAGTTCCAGCACGTCAAGCCCGGCAAGGGCGGCGCGTTCGTGCGCACCAAGCTTCGCCGTGCCAGGACGGCAACGTGATCGAGCGGACGTTTCGCGCAGGCGAGAAGTTCCGCTCCGTGCGAACCGAGAGCCGGCGCATGCAGTTCCTCTACGAGGACGGCACCGATGTGCACTTCATGGATACCGCAGTCCTACGAGCAGATCGCGATCCCTCAGGCCACGCTCGCCGAGCCGCTGCGCTGGACCAAGCCGAGCAGCGAGGTCGACCTGCTGTTCATCGACGACGAGCCCGGCGACATGCAGCTGCCGAGCACCGTCGAGCTCGAGGTCACCCAGACAGACCCGGGGCTTCGCGGCGACACGGCCTCCGGCGGTGGGACCAAGCCCGCGACGCTCGAGACGGGCGCGAGATCAACGTGCCGCTGTTCGTGGAGCCTGGGCGAACGCGTCAAGGTCGACACGCGTTCCGGCGAATACGTCTCGCGCGCCTGAATGCGTCGCTCCGACCAGCGAGGGCCGCGGTCGTCGCCCTCTACCAGCACGACCTGACCGGCCGGCCTTTGTGCAGACCTTCGACGAGGTCGACTCGCCTTCGTGCGCGAGCTCGCCCGGCCGCGGCCAGCGCAGCGATGAGCTCGACGGTTGATCGACCGCCATGCACACGGCTGGTCGGTGCGAGCGCATCCAGCCGCTGGAGCGCAGCATCATGCGGGTGGCGCTGGTGGAGATCCTCCACCCCGAGGCGGTGCCGGCGAAGGCGCCGATACCGCCGGAGGGGGCGATCGAGGAGGCGGTCGAGTCGGCCAAGCGCTTCTGCGGATCGGAGGCTCCGGGCTTTGTCAACGGCGTCCTGGCTGCGGTTTTGCGCGAGCTGCGGGAGAATGCACGGATCCGATGACGAGCATCGAGGAGCTTGACGACCTGATCGCGCGCCTTGAGCGTGCCGCCGAGCAGTTGCGCACCGGCGAGGTCTCGCCTGATGCCGCGGCGAGCATCGTCGAGGACTGTGCGGCGCTCGCCGGCAGCGCCGCCGAGCTCGAGCAGCTCACGCGCGACGAGGAGCTTCCGCCGCATCCGGCCAGGAGCCCCGTCCCGGCCAGGACACCCTGCTCTAGGTCGTGTGCCCGGCGCGGGCGGTTGGCCATCGAGACCGGCACCGGGCAGCGCCAGGGCGACGGCGGGTCGCGCCCGCGATGTCCGTCGACTATCCCGACCACCTGCGGGCGGACATCGAGCGGTATCTGGCGAGATGCGCTTCTCCGAAGAGGCGCTCACGGCGGCCTCGAGGAGGCGATGCGCTACTCGCTGCTGGCCGGCGGCAAGCGGATCCGCCCGGTGCTCGCGCTCGCCACCGCGCGCGCGATCGGGCTTCCCCAGGACGACGTCCTGCCGCTGGCGGCTGCGATCGAGCTGATCCACACCTACTCGCTGATCCACGACGACCTGCCGGCGATGGACGACGACGAGCTGCGCCGCGGGCAACCCACCTGCCACGTCAAGTTCGGCGAGGATGTCGCGATCCTTACCGGCGACGGCCTCTATGCCGAGGCCTTCGCCCATCTGCTCAGCCCACAGCACCGTCGCCCCGGAGCGGGTGCTTGCGGCCGGAGCCGAGCTGGCGGCGGCGACCGGTGTCAACGGCATGGTGGGCGGGCAGTATGCGGACGTCAGCCCCGGCACGCCCTCGGGACGACCGCACTACGGCGCCTGCACGAGCTCAAGACGGGTCGCCTGATCGGCGCGTCGGTGCTGTGCGTACTACTGTTGGGAGGGCTTGAAGATGCGCAAGCGACAACCCTTTTCGCCGTTTTGCCGCCGAGCTCGGCGTGCTCTTTCAGATCGTCGACGACATCCTCGATGTCACCGGAACCGATGCCGCGCTCGGCAAGCCGCGCGGGAGCGACGAGCGACATGGCAAGCGAACATATGTCAGCGAGTTCGGAATCGATCGGGCACGAGAGCTCGCAGCCCAGTCCCACGACGTGGCGCGCGACGCGCTTGCGCAGACCAGCCAGGAGCCGAGCGCTCGCGTACCGACGAGCTCGAGCAGATAACCGACTTCATCTATACCCGCAGCTCATGACGCCCAAGCCGCATACAGAACACGATACCAGCCCGCGCGAGGACGACGCCGAGCTCGCCAGCTGACCGCGAGCAGCGGATCGGTCAGGGCGGCATGCTCGACGGCATCGAGGGGCCGGCCGACCTGAACGCCCTCTCCGATGCCGAGCTCGCCCAGCTCGCGCAGGAGGTGCGCGAGCACATCATCGACACCGTCGGCGAGATCGGCGGTCATTTCGGCGCCAACCTCGGCACATGCGAGCTGGCGGTCGCGCTGCACTCCCTGCTGCACAGCCCGCGGACAAGATCCTCTGGGACGTCGGCCACCAGGCCTACCCGCACAAGATCCTCACCGGCCGCCGCGACCGCCTCCAGACGATCCGCCAGTACGGCGGGCTGACACCGTTCTGCAGCATGGAGGAGTCCGAGCACGACATCATGGGCGCCGGGCACGCGTCGACCTCGATCGGCTATGCGGTCGGCATCAAGGAGGGCATGCGCCATCTGCGCGAGCCGCGACGGGGCCCCGGGACAGGCGGCGGCCGACAGCCAAGAGTCACTAGCCGACGTGATCGGCGAAGGCAACGTGGTCGCGGTCATCGGCGATGGCGCGATGACGGGCGGTGTCGCGTTTGAGGCGATCAGCCAGGCGGGCGGACTGGGCACGCCGATAACGGTCGTGCTGAACGACAACGGCATGTCGATCGCCCCCAATGTCGGCGCGCTGTCTCGCTACTTCACGCGCGTTCGTCTGAACCCGAAGCTGTGGCACGCGCGCGCGGGTGTCGAGGACGGGCTGACGCGGCTTCCCGGCGGCATCGGTGCGGCGATCAGCGGCTGGGCCCGCAGCTGAAGGAGTCGATCAAGGCCTTCTGGGCGCCAGGGCTGTGGTGGGAGGAGCTCGGCTGGGCCTACATGGGCGTGGTCGACGGGCACGACGTGCGCGCGCTGCGCGAGGCGCTCAAGGAGGCGCTCGCCGCGCAGCGGCCGGTCGTCGTGCACATAGCGACGGTCAAGGGCAAGGGTTTCGCGCCCGCCGAGGATGGTGGGGAGGAGGGCATGGAGAACTGGCACGCCGCCAAGCCGAAGTCGATCACGAACGGCGCGCCGGCACCCGATCGCCCCGCGGCGGCGAGCGCCAAGAAGCCGCCACCGCAGTACACCCAGGTCTTCGGCGAGGCGCTCGTGCGCGAATGCGAACGCGACGAGCGCGTGGTGGGTATCACCGCGGCTATGAACTCGGGCACCGGGCTGAACATCCTGCAGAAGGCGATGCCCGAGCGCTACTTCGATGTGGGCATCGCCGAGCAGCAGGCGATCCTGTTCGCCGCCGGGCTGGCGCTCGAGGGGGTCAAGCCCGTGGCGGCCATCTACTCGACGTTCCTGCAGCGCGCGTATGACCAGATCGTGCACGACATATGCCTGCAGCGGCTGAACGTCGTCTTCGCGATGGATCGCGCGGGCCTGGTGGGAGACGACGGGCCAACCCACCACGGCGCCTTTGACATCGCCTACCTGCGCTGCCTGCCGAACATCGTGCTGATGGCCCCGCGCGACGAGGCGCTGCTCGTGGACATGCTCCACGCGGCGCTGCTGTATGACGACGGCCCGATCGCGCTGCGCTATCCGCGCGGCGAGGGCCGCGGCACTGCGCTGCCCGTTCCCCCGCGCGCGATCGAGATCGGGACCGGCGAGATCCTGCGCGAGGGCGGCGCCGGTGAGGTCGCCGGGCGCCGGGTTGCGCTGATCGGCTACGGCAGCGGCGTGGGCAAGGCGCTGGACGCCGCCCAGGAGCTGAGCGAGCGAGACATCGCCGTTACCGTCGCCGACGCGCGGTTTGCCAAGCCGATCGACATCGGGCTGATGGCCCAGCTGGCGGCAGAGCATGATCTGCTCGTTACCGTCGAGGAGGGGGTGCTCGCGGGCGGCTTCGGCTCGGCGGTGTGGGAGACGCTGAACGAGACGGGCGCGGCGCCGCGCATCCTTCGCGTCGGCCTGCCCGATCGCTACGTGACGCATGGCAAGCCGGCGCTGCTGCACGAGGAGGTCGGTTTCACCGGCGAGCGGATCGCCGAGCGCGTCGCGAGAGCGATCTCAGTCGCCAGTCGGCGACCGTCGGGCGCTTAAAGGAAACGGCCCGCCGGGGAAGCGGGCCGTTTCGGGGAGGAGATGCTTCTGTGATGCGGGAAGGATGCTTCCGTGCTTCCGACGGAAATTATAGGGGCGTCAGAGGCGGTTGGTGGTGTGATATTGGTCACACAGCCAAACATTATTGGTTACACGGCCAGGCCCAGAGGACGCGGGCTGACAGCCGATCTGATGTCGTGTATTGTCTGCAGCGGTTGCGGCGCATTGTCTGCAACGTACCTGTCGCCCTCCCTGACGGCGAAAGCCACTTCCGAGAAGGGGCAGTCGGGCGATCCCTCCTTAGCACCGACGCCCGGCGCCGAATCTGGCGCCGGGCGTCTCCTTGTGCAAGGGTTCGCGCGATGGCCAAGGTGCGTCTGGACGTGGTGCTGGCCGAGCGCGGCCTGTTCCCCTCACGTGCGCGGGCCGCGGCCTCGATCATGGCCGGCGAGGTGCGGGTCGGCGCCGGCGGGCGGCGCGCCGGTAAGCCCAGCGAGCTGATCGACGAGCTCGAGTCCTTGAGCGTCGACGCGGCCCCGCAGTTCGTCTCGCGCGGCGGCCTGAAGCTCGACAACGCGCTGAGCGCGTGTGCGGTCTCCGTACAGGGCCGCCGGGCGCTCGACATCGGCGCGTCGACCGGCGGGTTCACCGACTGCCTGCTGCAGCGTGGCGCCAGCGAGGTGACCGCCGTGGACGTCGGATACGGGACGCTCGACTACCGCCTGCGCAGCGATCCACGCGTGCATGTGATGGAGCGGACCAACGCGCGCGCGCTCAGCCCGAGCATGCTCGGGCAAGCCCCCGAGCTCGCGACGATCGACGTCTCTTTCATCTCGCTGGCCAAGGTCCTGGGGCCGGTGCTCGGCTGCCTTGACGGCGGCTATGACGTGCTCGCGCTCGTCAAGCCGCAGTTCGAGGTGGGGCGCGAGCGGGTGGGGAAAGGCGGCGTCGTGCGCCAGGCCGATGATCGCCGCGACGCGCTGCTCGCCGTCGGTGCAACGGCGCTCTCGCTCGGCTGCGCGGTGCTCGGCTATCGCTCCTCGGGCCTGCCCGGGCCGAAGGGCAACCGCGAGACGTTCATCTGGCTGGCCGATCCCGGCCGGGGGGACGGCACGCGCGAGCTCACAGAGCTGGAGGGCATGGCCCGGGAGGTCGAGCCGTGAGGGAGATGACCGTCTTCACGCACCGCGATCCAAAAGACACGGGCCCGGCGCTCGCACGCCTGGCGCAGCTGGCCGCCGAGGCGGGCGTGGTGCTCCGCTGTGACGAGGAGGAGACACGCAAGCACGGCCTCACAGCGCGCCCGGGGCTGGTCGTCGACGCGCCGGTCAACGACGACGTCGAGCTGTGCCTCGTGCTCGGCGGCGACGGGACGATCCTGCGGGCGCTGCAGCGCTACGCGGGAACACGCGTGGCGGTTTTCGCGGTGAACTTCGGCGAGATCGGGTTCCTGGCCTCGGTCGAGCCCGATGGGCTCGAGCAGGGCATGCAACGTGCGCTGAGCGGCGAGTTCGAGCTGCTGCGCCTGCCGGGGATCCTGCTCGAAGGCCCCGACGGCGCCCAGCGGGGGATCAACGACGTCGCGATCCATCGCAAGGTGGGCGAGCGGGTCGCCAAGATCGCCTACGCGTCGACGGCGAGGTGGTGGGCAGCGTGCGTTGCGACGGTCTGGTGATCGCCACGCCGGCGGGCTCGACCGGCTACAACCTGGCCAACGGCGGTCCGGTGATGGCATGGGGCGTCGAGGGCTGTGTCGTGTCGTTCATCGCGCCGCACTCGCTGACAGCACGCGCGCTGGTCGTTGCGCCCCGCGACCGGCTGACGATCCACAACGACTCCCACCAGCCGCTGGACGTGGCGGTCGACGGCCGGCCGGCCGGCGAGATCGCGGCAGGGGAGACGATCGACGCGCGCTTTGAGAGCGCAGTCGGCACGATCGCCCAGCTGCCGGGCACTTCCTTCTACCGCCGGCTGCGCGAGAAGTTCGGACGCCTGGCGCGCTGAACGGGGGCGGCGTCAGCCGCCCCCGGGCCCGCGCATGGGCCCGCCGCGAACCTGCCCTCAGGCGACGATCGCCCGAGAGGAGCGGCCCACCACGGGGCTCTTCGAGCGCACTTCGCTGTCCTGCGTGCCGCCGCGCCGAAGCGAGGCGGTGAAGCTGTCGAGCTGATCGCGCGAGAAACGCCGCTGGCCGCCCGGCGTGCGATAGCAGCTGATGTGTCCCGCGTCGGTCCAGCGTCGGATCGTCGCGAGCGATACGCCGAGGTAGACGGCGGCCTGTGAGCTCGTGAACACGAGCTGTCGCCCGCTCGGCGAGCGGCCTTCGGTTGGGGAGTCGGAAGGTGTTGACATGCACCACGTTTCGGTCGAAGGCGCTGGGAAGTTGAGCCACGTCCGCGTATGTGGACGTTTGGCCGCGGATGTCGGCCGGGTCGCGCAAGGGCGGCCTCTGAGCACCGCTTCGCCGACCGGCCCGAGCCCCGTGTGGCGCGGGAGAAGCCCGGTGCGGGTCTCCTGCACCGATACGCTCAAAGCCGCTCAGACCTGCTCACACCAACGCGATCCTGCGCAAGCGCTACCGGACTGGACAATTTCCGCTAATAGCGCTACTATCCTCGTCGAACCTACTCAAAGCAGGTCGGTGTCCGTGGAGGGACTCAGACAGGTGCCGGCACGCAAGGTGGCCCCAAAGGGGCCTGGAGAAGGAGACGCCATGGCGGACTCACACATGCGGTAGAGAGCCCCGCAAGGGCTTGAAGTGAGGTTTTTGGAGAGAAGCGTCCTGCTGGGGCAGGGCGCCTCTACCCTTTGTTCAGCGCTCGACGGCCGAGGTTTCGCACGCCCGAGCGCCAGTTGCCTTCGGATTCCGGCCGCGTGGACCGTTGCCCGCGGGCCGGCTGCCCCGCTGCGTGCGGCTCGGCCATTTTCTTGACCCGCTGCTCGAAGGCGAGCTCGGTGTCATAGTCGGCGTCCTTGCCGAACGTCACGCCGTCGCGCTCGAGCAGCGCGACGAACGTCTCGACCAGCTCGGAGTCGAACTGCCCGTTTCGCGCGGCGTGGCGAAGCTCGCCCATCGCGTCCTCGGGCGCCAGCGGCGAGCGGTATCCCCGACCGGCCGTCATCGTGTCGTATGCCGAGCAGATGGCCAGCACACGCGATGCGAGCGGGATCTCGTTGCCGATGAGACCGGCGGGGTAGCCGCCGCCATCGACCCGCTCGTGGTGGTAGAGGATCGCGTCTGCGACCTCCCCGTAGCCATCCAGCGCGCCGACGAGCGTCGCGCCTTCCTGGGGGTGGTTCCTGACGATCGCGAGGTCTGCTTCCTGGACGACCTCGGCGTGCAGCACGCGGTCGGGCCAGGTGAACTTCCCGATCTCGTGCAGGAGGCCGGCCGTGTGGACGACGTCGCGCTCCTCCTCTGAGCAGTCGAGCTCGACAGCCAGCGCGCGGGCATAGCTTGCAACCGCGCCGGCGTGCTGGCCGGTGGTCTTGTCGCGCGCGTTCAGCGCTCGCCCGAGCGTTCGCAGCACGCCGAGCTGCAGTCCGACAAGCTGAATCGAGCGAGCTTCCAGCTGCTCGGCGCGGTCCTCGGAGCGAAGCAGCGCGACCGTGAGGTGCTGCAGGATGAGGAGCACGGCGATTGCGCCGAGCAGCATCGGCAGGCCGACGCCTCGGTATGCGATCGCGAGGATCGTCGCGAGCATCGCCGTCGCGAGCTGCCCGGGGAGCAGCGGCAGGAAGAGCTCTCGCACCTGGCGGGAGATCGCGCGCCCCTCCTCGAGGCGCACGTCGATCGCATACAGCACGAAGTTGAGACCGATCAGGAACACGATCGAGGAGCCGAGGAGGACGAGACCGTAGATCACGCCCTGCGCCGGGTCGTGGCCGAAGCCCTGATGGATGTTGCCCGCCAGCAGTCCCACGGTGAGCCCGCCGGCATAGGGCGCCACCGCCCAGGTGCACAGGTTGTTCAGCCACACTGCGGGCCGGTGGCGCTGCACCGCGGAGTGCAGCCCGGCCGCGGCGATGCCCGCGAGGGCGGCGGGCACAGGGCCGAGCAGCCCCATCGCGAGGACGAGCGCGATAAACGAGGCGCTCAGGATGCCGCTGCTCGTTTCGACACTGAACCGCTCGCCCACGAGGGCCAGCACCATCACCAGGATCGCGACGGTCAACGGCTGCCATTCTTCGCCATGGGCAACCCACACCGCGGAAACGGTTGCACCGGCGAGCAGCAGGATCTCCGCTGCCCAGAAAAGGCGTCTCGTGAGCTTCGGCGCGAGCATGTCTGACTCCACTTCACTTAACGGCGCGAGCGATCCCTGACTGAAGCGCTGGTCGAGGACGAACCCCGCGGAAGTGGCTGTGTAATGCGGAATTTTCGCCCCCCGGCCCCTGTGAGGCGGTTGGCGAGACGCGGCGTGTGGCGCTAGCTCGCCGTCTCCTTGCTCGCCGCGGCCGGGCTATCGGCGGTCCGCGGCGGATGCTCGCTCGAGAGCGTGAGCAGCGCCGCCGTCGCGGCGAGCGCGCCAAGGCCAACGACCAGGAACGCCACGCGCGGCGAGCTGACGGCCACCAGCAGGCCGCCGAGCGGCAGACCGACGGCCAGACACAGGGCGCCGAGCGATTCCAGGGCGCCCATGATGCGGCCCT
This sequence comes from uncultured Solirubrobacterales bacterium, assembly GCA_963749385.1. Classification (GTDB taxonomy): domain Bacteria; phylum Actinomycetota; class Thermoleophilia; order Solirubrobacterales; family Solirubrobacteraceae; genus Palsa-744. Next base: position 479,962 of record CAVVMI010000007.1, on the reverse strand, counting down.
GGAGATCCTGCGGCGTGATGCGCTGCACGGTGCTGATCAGCGACGGCCACTGAATGCCGTTGCCGATGCCTCCCAACAGCGCCGCGGCGCACGCGGAGGCGAGCGTCGGCGCCCCGGCGAAGCCGATGTAGGCGCCGCCGATGGCAAGCGTGCCGGCCCGCAGCATCACGGCAAGCGATCGCGTCACCAGGCGGGCGAAGATCGCGCTCCCGAGCACGGCGCCCGCCCCCCAGGTGGTCAGAAGCAGGCCATATCCCTTGTCGCCGGCGTGCAGCGTCGCCTTGGCGTAGGCGACCTCGATCGGCCCGCCCGATTCGAAGAACACGAGCGCCGCGGCCTCGATCAGCAGCAGCCGCCGCAGCGACGGCGCCTCGTTGATGTGCGCCCAGGCGGCGCGCAGGCGCGAGCGCACGGTGTCCCCGCCGGCCTCCTCGACGTGGGGATGCAGGTCGATCAGCATCGCTGCGCAGATGACAAACGAGCCGACGTCGATGAGCAGCGCGGCCGAGGCGCCCGCCCCGGCCACGACGGCGCCCCCGAGCACCGGCCCGAGCACGAACGTGAGCGAGAAGGCCACGTTCAGCGCGGCGTTCGCCCGGCGCTCGGCGTCATCGGCGAGTCCCTCGCCAGGCTCCTCGCCGACGGCGCCCGGCTCCTCGCCGACGGCGCCCGGCTCCCGTGACTCGGCGCGGGCCGCGCGCGCGAGCTCTGAGCGAAGCAGCGCGCTGGCCGCGAGCGCGGCCGTCCCGTCCAGCGCGACGAGCAGCAGGATCGCGGGCAGCCAGAAGTTCCCCACGAGGACCGCAAGGCCCGCCGTCACCGCCGCCTCGAAGAGATAGAGCGCGCTGAGCTCGCTGCGGCCTTTGGAGGCCTCCACACGGGCGACGATCGGCGGAACGATGAACGCCGGTAGCGCTTGGCCGGCGAAGAGCAGCGCGGCCACCGCCAGCGCGCTGTGCGTGTGGTCGAAGACGGCCAGCGACAGTGCAACCAGGCCAAACCACGTGCCCAGCCGATTGACCGTGTAGGCGACGAGGATCCGACGCAGACGGGGGGAGCGCAGCGCTGACGCCACGCCGCAACGCTAACGCCTGGTCCGCGAGAATCGCCTTTGCAATGCGGCGATCAGTCTTGTCGGGTCGCTACGGTGTTCCCGATGGAGGCCGGCACGCCTGGGGCGAAGCGACCGATCAACGTCGTGATCTCAGACGACCATGCGCTCGTGCGCGAGGGCCTGCGCAAGGTCCTCGAACGCGAGGGCGATGAGTTCACGATCGTCGCCGAGGCCGCTGACGTTCCGGACATGATCCGCGAGGTTCGCTTCCACAAGCCCGACCTGCTCACGCTCGACCTGACGATGCCCGGCGGCTCGAGCCTCGGCGCGCTGCCGTCCTGCTTCATCGCGCACCCGTCGCTGACGGTGGCCGCGTTCACGATGCGCGAGGATCCCGATTACGCGCGCCAGGCGGTGCGCGCGGGCGTGCGCGCCTACGTGCTCAAGGAGGCCGAGCCGGCCGAGATCCTGCACGCGTTTCGCTCAGCGCTGGCCGGCGAGACCTACCTGGACAAACACCTGGGCCTGGTCGTCGACGGCGACACGGTCCGGTCCGCGCCGCAGAACTAGTGACTCACTAGACGTCATTGGGCCTCGGCGATCTCGGTCGGGCGTCCCGCCAGCGGAACGGACAGGCGAACGAGCGTGCCGCGCTCGGGTGCCGGTGCCAGTTCGAGCTCACCGCCGACCAGCTCGGCGCGCTCGCGCATCCCGGAGGTGCCAAAGCCGCCCTCCAGGCCATCGCCGCGCGGGCCGAGACGCTCGGCGTCGGGAAGTCCCTTGCCGTCGTCGGTGACGGTCGCGTAGAGCACGCCGTCACGCTCTGAGATGTTGACGACCGCCCTGGTGGCCTGCGCATGGCGGCTGACGTTCGTGAGCGCCTCCTGCACGACCCTGTAGATCGTGCTCTCGAGCTCTGCGTCGAGACGCCGACGCTGCTCCTCGGGGCCGAGGTCGATCTCCGTCTGCACCTCGAGCTCGTCGATGGCGTGCGCGCGACGTGCGAGCGCCTCCAGCGCCGCGGTCAGCCCGAGGTCATCCAGCGCCGCCGGGCGAAGCTCGGTTATCAGGTGGCGTAGGTTCTCGATCTCGCGGCCGAGGCCTTCGAGCACTCCGTCGACGGCCTCGCTGAGCGCCGCCTGGTCCCCAGCGTCGCGGGCATGGGCGAGCTTCAGACGAAGGGCCCCGATTCCCTGGATGCTCTCGTCGTGGATCTCGCGCGCCCAGCGCGTGCGCTCGTGCTCGCGCTCCTCGATCCCGTAGCGCCGGCGCTCGATCTCAACCGAGCGCTCGGCCGCGAGGCGCTGGGCGACGCTCGCCGCAAACGCGCTTAGGGCCTGGCGATCGGGTTCGCGAAAGCTCCCGGCGCTGCGTAGCGCGATGACCAGCCCGCCGCCGTGACCCTCGATCGCAAGCGGCTCCACGACGATCGCGCGCGCCTCCAGCCCCAGTTCGTGAAGCCAGGCGGCCTCGGGGCCACGCGGTCGGTCGAGCGCCACGGCCTCGCCCGCCGCGAAGAGCGCTCCGAGCGCGCTGCCCTGCACCGGCATGATCCTGCGGCGCACCGGTCCTCCGCTGGAGGCGGCCACCTGCAGCTCTCCGCGGTCCTCGATTACGATCAGCAGCTGGCCCGCGCCGGGGCTGTCCAGGTCGAGCAGCGCGAGGCCGCGGTCTGCCATCAGGCGAAGTAGCCACAGCTCCGATCCACTGAGCATCGCACCGGATTATGAAGGCTCGTTCGGCTCTCTCTCCGCATATGGTGTGATTGGCGGCGGGCTGCCGGGCGCCTCGGCGCCAGCGCCATGGACGCTCCCGGGCACACCGATCGGATCGCCGTTGGCGGGCGGCGCGAACGTCGCAGCGGCTGCCCGCGACTGCGCGAGCAGCTCCTCGGGCCCGATGTCGTTCTGCCAGGCCGCGAGCCCGACCGAAACGCGTAGCGGCCGGCGGGCGCCATCGGTTTCGAGCTTGATCGTCTCCAGGCGCTTGAGCACCCGCCGCGCGACGACCTCGCCGCGCAGGCCGTCGGCGCCCGGCAGCAGGACCACGAGCTCTGAGCCGCTTGGTCGCCCTACACGATCGAAGTTGCGCAGGCTTCGCGCAAGCGCGCTTCCGACGTAGGCGAGGGTCTCCTCGTAGAGCTCGCTGCCGTGCTCGTGGGCCAGCTCCGGGAGGTTGTCGATCACGACGAGCAAACAGCTCAGCTGCGTGCCGTGGCGAGTCGCCCTGTTGACCTCCTCCTCCAGCTGGCGCGCCAGCGCCGTGGCCGAAAGATAGGCTCGCCCAGGGGCCAGCGGATCGGGGCGCAGATTGGGATCGTTGGCAGCCATGCCTTTTGAGGGGGGTAACGCTAGAACTCGACGTGGCGGGTGTCCATCCTCGCGCTCGCCGGCCTGCTCAGATTATGCCTGCTCGCGGTTGGGCTGGTGGGTCTCTTGCAGCGGGGCCCGCGCGGCGCTCCGTCGGGAGTCGCTGCTAGACCTGCCGAGATGCTGGTAGAGCTGTCTGTGGAGAACCTGCTGCTGATCGAGCGCGCACGCCTGCGTCTGGGTGGCGGTCTGAACGTGCTCACGGGTGAGACGGGCGCCGGAAAGACGGTGCTCGCGCATGCGCTGGACCTGCTGCTCGGCGGCCGCGCGCGGTCGGGCATCGTGCGACCGGGCGCTGGCGAGGCTTACGTCGAGGGGGTCTTCGAGGTGACCGCGGATCGCGTCGCGGGCGCCGGCTGGCCGTTTGGCGGGCTGGAGGATCGTGAGCTGCAGGGCGATCGCTCCTGCGCCGCGGGCGCCGACATGCTCGAGATCGTGCTGGCCAGGCGCGTCGGCGCCGACGGGCGGACCAGGGCCTACGTCAACGGGCGCACCGCGACCGTCGCCCAGCTGCGCGACCTCGCGCCGCGGCTCATCTCCTTCTACGGCCAGCACGAGCACCGCAAGCTCACGCTCGCCGCATCACAGCTCGAGATCCTCGACAGCCTTTGCGGTCCCGGCCATGAGGAGCTGCTGAGCGCGTGTGCGCGGGCGTTCGCCCAGGGCGAGCAGCTGCGCGCGCGGCTGGGGACCCTCGCGGAGCTGTCGGCCGCGCGCGAGCGCGAGCTCGACCTGCTCGAGCACGAGATCGCCGAGATCGACGGTGCGGACCTGCAGGAGGGCGAGCACGAGCGCCTGATCGCAGAGCGCGAGCGCGTGCGCCGCCGCGACGCGCTGGCGGCAGCCGCTGCCGCAGCCGGGTCGGCGCTTGCTGCTGAGCCCGGCGAGGGCTTTGGCGGTGCGCACGCCGTTGCCGTCGCCGCCCAGGAGATGGAGGGGCTCGGCGGCGTCGATCCTCGCCTCGACGAGCTGACCGAGCGTGTGCGCGCGCTGGTGATCGAGTCACAGGATCTGGCGAGCGAGCTTGCGGACTACGCCGAGTCCCAGGGTGCCGGCGGCGAGGCCCCGTCGCTCGAGGCGCTCGAAGATCGGCTTGCGACCATCGAGCGGCTTACGCGCAAGCACGGCGGCGGCCCGGCGCAGGTGCTCGACTACGCGGCCGGCGCCCGCGCCAGACGCGATGAGCTCCTCGACGCGGACTCTGCGATCGAGCGCACTCGCGAGCAGCTCGCCGAGGCGCGGGCGGAGCTCGACGGGCACGTGCACGCGCTTCGCGAGGCGCGACGCGCCGCGGCCGAGCGCCTTGCCGGCGGGGTGCGAGAGCGCCTGCGAGCGCTCGCGATGGGCGATGCGAGCTTTGAGGTCGCGCTCGCAGAGCGCGACGCCGGACCGCGAGGCGCCGATGCGGTCGAGTTCATGCTCGCCCCCAACCCCGGGGTTCCGGCTGGGCCGCTGCGCGAGATCGCCTCCGGGGGCGAGCTCTCGAGGGTGATGCTCGCGATCACCGCCGTCGCCAACGCCGCCTCTGATGCGGCGGTCGTCTTTGACGAGATCGACGCGGGGATCGGCGGTCAGACCGCTCGGGCGGTCGGCGTGAGCCTTCGTGAGCTCGGCACGGCCAGGCAGGTGCTCTGCATAACCCATCTGGCGCAGGTCGCGTCGCTGGCCGATCGACATTTCTCGATCGTCAAGGACACCTCCGTGCAGCCGACGCGCACGACCGTCGTCCAGCTCGACGACGGCGAGGTCGTGCCGGAGCTCGTGCGCATGCTCGGCGCCGACTCCCAGGACGCCGGCGCGCGCCGGCACGCTCGCGAGCTGCTGCGCGCCGCCTGAGCGGCGCGCCGGGAGGCCTGCGAAGCCGCACGGAGCGCGATCCGGGCGTGCTTTTGCACCTGCATACGCTGCATTTCGCGGGCGCGGTCGTTACCCTCGCTGAAGCGATGGCCGTGACTCGACCCAGCGGACGCCCGGCCCCGACGGCCGGATCTGGGCATTCGCGGGCACCGATCGTCGCCCCGGCAGATCGCGCAGCGCCTCCCGCCGGCGCTCGCCAGGCGCCGATCGCGCCCGAGCCGCTGCGTGTCGTGACCGGTCCGATCCGCGCGGGACGGCGCACGAAGCTGCTCGTCCAAGCGCCTGCAGCGCGGCGACATCGCGCTGATCGATCACCTCGACATCGATCGCGTGTCGGCCGAGGAGCTGATCGCCGCCGGCGCTGTCGCCGTGCTCAACTGCCGGCCCTCCTCGGGGGGCTCCTACCCGAACCTCGGACCCCAGCTGCTCGTCGAAGCCGGCATTCTGCTCATCGACCTTCCCGACGACTCGCTCTTTGACGCGGTCAAGGACGGCGACCCTGTGCTCGTGTGGGCGCCAGGGCGAGTCGGCGATGGGCACGAGGAGGTCATCGGGGCGCGTGGCGAGGTGCTGCGAGACGGAGACGGCGGGGAGGTGCTCGCGCACGGCGAGGTGCTGGATCTGGCGCGCGTGCGCGCACAGACCGACGCGCGCCGGCGAGAGATATCCGAGGCGCTCGAGCGCTTTGCCCACAACACGATCGAGCACATGCGCGAGGAGCGCGAGCTGCTGGCGGGGCGCATCGAGCTGCCACGCTTCACGACCGACTTCCGCGACCGCTCGACGCTGGTGGTCGTTCGCGGCGTCGGACATCAGAGCGACCTGCAGGCACTGCGCCTGTTCATCCGCGATATGCGCCCCGTGCTCGTGGCCGTCGACGGCGGCGCCGACGCGCTGCTGGAGGCGGGCCTGAAACCGCGACATGATCGTCGGCGACATGGACTCGGCGTCGGTGGACGCGCTGCGTTGCGGCGCGGAGCTGATCGTGCACTCCTATCCCGACGGCCGCGCGCCCGGGCGCCACCGCCTGGAAGAGCTGGGACTGCGCTTCAAGCTGGTCCCGGCGCCCGGCATCGAGCCAGGACCTCGCGCTGCTGATCGCGGCCGAGAAGGGCGCGCGGCTGATCGTCTCGGTCGGCTCGCAGTTCAACCTCGTCGAGTTCCTCGACCGCAACCGCAAGGGCATGTCCTCGACCTTCCTCACGCGCCTTCGCATCGGCGAGATCCTCGTCGACGCCAAGGGCGTCAGCCGGCTCTATCAGCCGCGGCCCGGCGTCACGCCGCTGCTGGTCGTGATCGCCGCGGGCTTCGATCGCGCTGCTGGCGGTCGTATGGATGACGCCAGCGCTGCGCGACGTGGCCGAACTGCTGTGGGTGAAGCTCGGCCTCCTGTTCGGCAGCGGCTGAACAGACCCGACCGCCCAGGCCACAGATGCTCGATTATCGCTATCACGCGCTCTCGCTCGCAGCGGTCCTGCTCGCGCTCGCCGTCGGGGTGGTGATCGGCGTGGCGATCGGCGACTCGAACCTCGTCTCGTCGGCCAAGAGCGGCATCGTGCATGACCTAGCTCTGAAGTGAACGCGGCGCAGCACCAGGCCGGGCAGCTGCGCACCCAGCTGACCGCCGAGGAAGCCTTCACCAACGACCTCTATCCGATCGCCGTCAACGGCCTGCTCAGCGGGCGTATCGATCGGGCTGGTGTTCCTCGGCGGATCGTCTGATCAGATCAACGGCCTCGTGCGCAACGCCGTCACGCAGGCCGGCGGCGACGCTGACGACGGTCGTCGACGTGCGCGAGCCGCTGAACCTGCCCGGCATCGCCCACGAGGCTGCCGGGCAGCGTGTTCGCCGTCGCTCGGGCGCAGGACGACTCGCGACGCAGCGACAGCGCTCGTCGAACGCTTTGGCATGATCGTCGGCAGCCAGCTCGTGAGCGGCGGGCGCTCGTCGAACGCGAGCTCATCAGCCGTGTGCGCGCCGGCCTGCTGAGCGCCTTCGACGGACAGCTCGGCAAAGCTCGAGGGGCTCGTCGTGATGCGCGCCGACCCGAGCGGGATGACCGCCGAACAGACCGCAGGCCACGGCGGCCTTCCAGGCGGGCGCTGATCGACGGCGTGACCGACGTCGGGGTGCCCGTCGTGGGAGTCGAGCTCACGAGCACCGAACCCTCGCAGGTGCCCTGGTATCAGAGCCAGAACATCTCGAGCGTCGACGACCTCGAGACCACCGCCGGTCAGGCGGCGCTGATCTACGCGCTGGCCGGCTCGCACGGCGCCTACGGGACGAAGTCCACCGCGGACTCGCTGCTGCCGAACGTCGGCGCCGCGAGCGCGACCGCAGGCCGCCGAGGGCGCCGCCCAGCCTTAGCGCGCCTCGCCGGGCCGCCGCTGTCACATCCGCCCTCGGCGCTAGCTTCCAGCGCATGCACGCCCTCCCGTTCCTCGTGTCGCTCGTCGCCGGCCGCGGTGCTCGCGCCGGCTCTGCTGCGCACGCTTCAGGCGGGCGGCCACTCGCAAGCTCAACTATCGCGGCCGAGCAGCTGCCGTTCCCCTTCGGCGTGCTGACGCTGGCGGCCGCGCTGATCGCGCTGATTCCGCTGACGCTGCTCGAGCAGGGGCTCGGCGTCGACGAGCTGTTTCATCCCGAGACCCTGCCGATCGCCATGTACGCGCTCGGCGTGCTCGCGCTCGGGCTGGTCGACGACACGCTCGGCGAGAGCGGCCGGACGAGTCGAGCGGCCCGTCCACGCGGCTGGCGCGGTCACGGCGCAGCGGCTGCTGCGCGGTGAGCTGTCGACCGGCGCCGTGAAGGCTGCGGGCTCGCTGGGTCTCGCGCTGCTCGCGATGAGCTGGTTTGACCTGTCGGGCGGGCGCTGGCTGCTGGCGGTCGGCGTGCTCGTGCTCGCCACGAACGTCTTCAACCTGCTCGACCTGCGGCCCGGGACGCTCGACGAAGGCCTTCGTGCTGCTCGGCGCGGGCCTCGCGATCGGCTCGCCGCAGCTGCGCCCGCTGTGGTCGCTCGGCCTGTTCATCGCTCCCGCGCTGGTCGCGGGCGTCTACGACCTGCGCGAGCGCGCGATGCTCGGCGACACCGGCGCGAACCTGCTCGGTGCGCTCGCGGGGCTGTGGCTGGTGCTGGCGCTGTCTGCAGACCGGCCAGCTGGTGGCGCTCGCGCTGCTCGCGCTGATCACGCTCTACGGCGAGCTGCGCTCGATCTCGGCGCTCGTGGAGCGGACCCCGGTGCTGCGCCAACTAGACTCCTGGGGCAGGCCCTCCTAGTAGCTAACTTACTCTGAAATGACCTCCCGCCACTCCGATCGATACGCGCAGACCCCGAGCAGGACCCGGTTCATCTTCGTGACCGGCGGCGTCGTCTCCTCGCTCGGCAAGGGGATCGCCGCAGCGTCGATCGGGCGACTGCTCGTCTCGCGCGGCGCTGACGGTGGGGCTGCAGAAGTTCGACCCCTACATCAACGTCGACCCGGGCACGATGTCGCCCTACCAGCACGGCGAGGTGTTCGTCACCGAGGACGGCGCCGAGACCGACCTGGACCTCGGCCACTACGAGCGCTTCACCGACGCCAACACGAGCCGCGCCTCGAACGTCACAGCGGGCGGGATCTACGACACGGTCATCCGCCGCGAGCGCCGTGGCGACTACCTCGGGGCACCGTGCAGGTCGTGCCGCACATCACCGACGAGATCAAGCAGCGGATCGCGCTGATCGCCGAGTCAAGCGACGTCGACTTCGTCATCACCGAGATCGGCGGCACGGTGGGCGACATCGAGTCGCTGCCGTTCCTCGAGGCGATCCGCCAGTTCCCGGTGGACGTGGGGCGCCGGCGCTGCCTGTTCATCCACCTGACGCTCGTGCCGTTCGTCGGTCACGCGGGCGAGCTGAAGACCAAGCCCACGCAGCACTCGGTCAACGAGCTGCGGCGCATCGGCATCGCGCCGGACATGCTGATGTGCCGCTCGGAGGGCTCGCTGTCGGCAGGAGATCCGCAAGAAGATCGCGCTGTTCGCGAGCCTGCCGACCGAGGCGATCGTGTCGGCCTACGACGTCGATGACATCTACAAGGTGCCGCTCGTGTTCCACGAACAGGGCGTGGACGACTTCATCCTCGACCACTTCGGCATGGAGGCGCCGGCGCCGCGAGCTGTCCAGCTGGACGGAGCCGATCGAACGCGCCGAACGGGCCAAGCGCGACGGTGCGGATCGCGCTCGTGGGCAAGTACGTGCAGCCTGGCGGACGCCTACCTGTCGGTCTGCGAGGCGCTGCGCCATGCCGCCTCGATGCAGGACGCGAGCGTGCAGATCGACTGGATCGACTCCGAGCGCCTGGAGGTCGCGACTCACGGCCGAGCTGGCGCGGAGGAGGCGGCTCTCGAGGGCCTCGATACGCCGACCGACGAGCACGTCGAGCCGGCGGTCGACGCCGAGGCCGCCAGCGGCCGAGCGCGCGCGAGCTCTGGAGCGCGCCGACGGCATCCTCATCCCGGGCGGCTTCGGCGGGCGCGGCATCGAGGGCAAGATCGCCGCGGCGCAGATCGCACGCGAGCAGCGGATCCCCTACCTGGGCATCTGCCTGGGCATGCAGGTGGCCGTGGCCGAGTTCGCGCGCAACGTGGCCGGCATGGAGGGCGCCAACTCGACCGAGTTCGACCTCGAGACGCCCTATCCGGTCATCGACCTGCTGCCCGAGCAGAAGGAGGTCGCCGACCTCGGCGGAACGATGCGTCTCGGCGCCGATCCGATCAAGCTCCACGCCGGATCGCGCGCGCGCGAGATCTACGGCGAGGCGGTCATCTACGAGCGCCACCGCCACCGCTATGAGGTCAACAACCTGCTGCGCAAGCGCCTGCAGAGCGCCGGGCCTGGCGTGTGCATCGCGGCACCTCGCCCGACGAGCGCCTGGTCGAGGTGATCGAGCTCGACGATCACCCGTTCTTCGTCGGCTGCAGTTCCATCCCGAGTTCAAGTCCCGCCCCGAGCGCCCCGCGCCGCTGTTTCGCGACTTCATCGCCGCCGCGCTGGAGCGCGCGGGCGAGGGTGAGGCGCGAGGCTGACCGCGACGGAGCCGCGGCGCGGAGCCGCGGAGCCCGGCCGGCTCCACGCCCGCCGACGTCGTGAGCGCCGCGCTGTCTGACCGAGCGCCGCGGCGAGGCCGCGGCGCCTCGGCGTGGCTGACGCGCGCCGGCTGCTGCTGCGTGTCGAGGTCGATGTTCGCGGCGTCGTCGATGCCGAGCACGCGCAGACGCTAGCCGCCGAGATGATCGCCCGCGCGCACGAGCTGGCCAACCCGCCCGAGTGCCAGTGCGACGTCGACGTCAGCGTGCAGCTGACAGGGCAGCCCGGCGCGGCGGCCCCGGGGCAGAGGGCATCGGAGACCGTGCTCGCGCCGGTCGCCGAAGGCGATGTGCCCAGCGGTGCGCCCGCGGCCGACGAGCGCACTGCGATTCGGTGACGTGCTGAAGCTCCGGCGAGCCACGGTCCTCCGAGGCCGGAGCGGCCGAGGGGCCCGAGCAGGAGCTCGTGATCGAGCTCGAGCGGGCGCTCGCGCCCGGCGATCGCCGACGTCGCGCTGCTCGGCGCCGCGCAGGCGGGCGATGAGGTCGTCGTCAACGTGCAGGCCCGCGATCTCGGGCTCGGCTCGGGCGGCTTTGACATCGTCCACGTGAACCTCACGCGCGGGCTGACGGGCGACGGGCGCGCTGGGCGCGAACGTGATGAAGCTCAACTACACGAGCCTTCAGCACACGCTCGCGCCGGTCGAGGATCGAGCGGCTGCAGCCTGCCGCGTCGAGCGCCCGGTCGCGCGTGCTCGCGCTGCACGGCCAGCTCGCCGCGGTGGCCTGGGCCTTCGCGCAGGCGACGCCCGAGGGCAGCCTTGGGTACGTGCAGACCGAGGGCGGCGCGCTGCCGGGCGGGCACTCGCGCACAGTTCGCGCGCTGCGCGAGCGCGGCCTGCTGGCCGGGCACCTCACGGCCGGGAGCCGCATTCGGCGGCGAGGGCGAGGCGATCACGACCGCGGCCGCGCTTCACCACGGGCTGCGCACGCTCGGCTGGGACGCGGCGGTATGCGGTCCGGGTCCGGGGATCGTCGGCTCCGGCTCGCCGCTCGGGCACGGCGGCATGTCGGCGCTCGACTCCGCGCACGTCGCGCTCGCGCTGGGCTGTCCAGGCGCTGCTCGTCGCGCGCATGTCCTCGGGCGATCAGCGCGAGCGCCATCGCGGAATCTCCCACCACACGCTCACGGTGCTCGACCTGCTGCTCGAGCCGGTCACGGTCGCGCTGCCCGCGGGGATGCGCTCGCCCGTCGGGCAGCGATCTGCGCGCGCGCCTCGGGGCGGTCTTCGCGCCGGGCGCGATGCCGCGCGCCGGCGCGGCGCTGCGGCTCGACGTCGAGCGCCCGGCGCGCATCACCCGCCACGACTGGCGCCGCGCCGCCGTCGACCTGCCGGCCTATCGCCGCGTCGGGGCTGCCGGCGCAGACGATGGGCCGCGGCCTGACGAGGACCCGCTGTTCTTCGGCGCGGCGCTGGCGGGCGGCGCGGCGCTCGGCGAGCTTGCCGCGCGGGCGCTCGGGCGAGCGGCTGGCGCCGCGGCCCGACGGCGGGATTGCACTGCAGAAGGAGCCGCGCGCCGCGAGGCGAAGCTTGAGGGGTGAGTCCGACAGGCAGCGCAGCGATGAGGGCCCGTGGCCCCCGGCCAGCGTCGAGTTCCACGGCGATCGAGCATCTGATCCTCGACTTCCTCGCCTACCTCGAGCTCGAGCGGGGCTGTCGCGAACACGCTCGAGGCCTACCGCTCCGACCTGCTGCAGTTCGGCGCAGTTCCTCGCGCGGCGCGGCCTGAGCGTGCAGGAGGCCCAGCACGGCGACCTGGCGGCGTTCCTGCCGAGCTGGCCGACGGACCGCAGCGCCCGGCGGCCGCGGCGACGCTCAGCGCAAGGCCGCCTGCCTGCGCTCGTTCTACCGCCACCTGCGCCGCGAGGGCACTCATCGAGCACGACCCCACCGCCGAGCTGCGCGGTCCGCGCAGGACACAGCGCCTGCCGCGGGTGCTCTCGCGCGAGGAGGTCGCGAGGCTGCTCGAGCGAGCCGAAGGGCACCGAGCCGCGCGCGCTGCGCGACCGCGCGCTGCTCGAGGTCATGTACGCCTGCGGGCTGCGCGCCTCGGAGGCGACCGGCCTGCAGCTTGCAGGACGTCGACCTCGAGGAGGGGATGCTGCGCGCGCGCGGCAAGGGCTCCAAGGAGCGCCTCGTGCCGATCGGCCGCCAGGCGATCGCCGCGCTGCGCGCCTACAGCGCAGCGCGGGCGTCCCGGCTGCTGGTCGGCGCACGCGGGTCGCAGGACGCAGCCTGTTCGTCAACCGCCGCGGCGGCGGCGCTCACGCGCCAGGGCCTCTACAAGATCGTCCAGGGCCACGCCGCGCAGCGCCGGGCTCGACGAGAAGATGAGCCCGCACACGCTGCGCCACACCTTCGCCACCCACCTGCTCGCCGGCGGCTGCGACCTGCGCTCCCTGCAGGAGATGCTCGGCCACGCGGACCTCTCGACCACCCAGGTCTACACGCACCTGTCGGCCGATCGCCTGAAGGACGTCTACTTCAGCGCGCACCCGCGCGCCAACGCTGAGCAGCGATGAGCCGGGCAGCGCTACCGAGGGCGCAGGGCCGATCGTGCTCGTGCATCGACGCGTGCGGCGTCGGCGCGCTGCCCGACGCCGGCGATTACGGCGACGAGGGCACGAACACGCTCGCGCACGTCGCCGAGGCGGTCGGCGGCCTGCGAGCTGCCGACGCTCGCCTCGCTGGGGCTGGGCTGATCGCTGCCGCTGGCGGGCGTGCCGGCGGCGGCGGACCCGGTCGTCCACGGGCGCCTTCACGCGCTCGGGCCCGGCAAGGACTCCACAGCGGGCACTGGGAGCTGATGGGCGTGATCTGCGAGCGGCGCGCTGCCGACCTACCCGGACGGCTTTCCCGCCGAGCTCGATCGCGCGTCTGGTCGGCGGCGATGGGCCACGAGTGATCTGCAACCGCCCCTACAACGGGATCGCCGCGATCGAGGACTTCGGCGCCGAGCATCTGCGCACCGGCGCGCTGATCCTCTACACCTCCCAGGACTCGGTGCTGCAGCTCGCGGCGCACGTCGATCGCGTGCCCGCGGCAGAGCTCTACCGCGGCGTGCGCCGCGCGCGCGCGAGCAGATGACCGGCGAGCACGCCGTCGGGCGGGTCATCGCGCGGCCGTTCAGCGGACGCGAGGGGGCGTTCCAGCGCACCGGCGGCCGGCGCGACTTCGCGCTGGCGCCCGCCGTCGCGCAGCTACCTGCAGGAGCTCTGCGATCGCCGGCGTGGAGGTCCACGGGGTGGGCAAGATCGCCGACCTGTTCGCCGGCGTCGGCGTGAGCGAGTGCCATCCCGGCGCGACCAACGCGCTGGCGCTCGCAAGCGCCGGGCAGCTCCTGGCGAGCTCGAGGCGGGGCTGGTGTTCGTCAACCTGATCGAGACCGATCAGGTCTACGGCCATCGCAAGGACTCGCGGGCTTTCACCACGCGCTGCGGGCGATCGACGCCGTGCTGGCGCAGCTGGCTGCCGCGCCTGCGCGCCGAGGACCTGCTGATCGTGACCGCCGACCACGGCGTCGACCCGGCGCACCCCGGCACCGACCACACGCGCGAGTACGCGCCGCTGCTCGCCGTCAGCGGAAGATGATCGCAGGCGCGCGCCAGCGGGGGCGCCGGCGGGCGTTGGCGGGGCTCGCCACGACGGCCCGCTGGCCGATGTCGGCGCCACGGTGCTGCGCTGGCTGACCGGCCGCGACGCCGAGGAGCTGCCGGGGGAGTCCTTCATAGGCTGAGCGGCGGACATGCCCGAGCTTCCCGAGGTCGAGACGATCCGCCGCCAGCTCGCGCCGCTGGTGGAGGGCAGGCGGCTCGAGCAGGTCGAGATCCTCGACCCCCGCTGGTCGCGCCCGCTGGCGCCCGCGCGAGCTCGCCGCGCGCTGCAGGGCCGGCGCGTCGAGCGACCTCGGCAGGCGGGGCAAGTATCTGCTGTGGAGCTTCGAGGGCGACGTCCACCTTGCCCAGCACCTGCGGATGACCGGCGCCGCTGCTGTGCAGCCCGGACGCCCGAGCCGGCGCACACCGCGCGTGCGCATCGGAGTCGGCGCCGCGCGACGCGCGGCGCGCAGGCGAGCCGCCTGGTGATCGTCGACCCGCGCCGCTTCGGCACGGGCGAGCTGCTGCTCGGCGCGGAGGCGCTGGAGGCGTTCTTCGCCGCGCGCCTCGGGCTCGAGCCGTTCGACGAGCGGTTCACGGCCGAGCACCTGCGCGCGCTCGCGCGCGGGCGCACGGCGCCGATCAAGGCGCTGCTGCTCGACCAGCGCCAGATCGCGGGCGTCGGCAACATCTACGCCGACGAGGCGCTGTTCCGCGCGCGCATCCATCCGCTGCGCCCGGCCGGGCGGCTGACCGCGCGAGCAGTACGCGCGCTGCGCGAGGCGATCGATCGACGCGCTGCACCGCCGGCATCGACGCGCGCGGAGCGACGATCGACGACTTCCGCCACCTCGACGGCGTGCGCGGCTCCTTTCAGGACCAGTTTCTCGTGCACCTTCGCGCCGGGCGAGCCCTGCGGGCGTGTGCGGCGGCAGATCGTGAAGATGGTCGTCGCCGGGCGGGGAACCTACGTGTGCGAGACCTGCCAGCCGCGGCCGCGGCGCCGGCGCCGCGCGGCCTCGCTAGGCCGAGGCGGCGAGCAGCTCGTCCAGGCGGCCGCTCGTCGGCCGCGGCCTGCACCTCGGCGAAGCCGCCGAGCAGCTCGCCGTCGACGAGCACCTGGGGGAAGCGTCATCATGCCCGTCCGCTCGGCCAGCTCCGATGCGGCCCTCGGGGTCCTTTGACGAGGTTGATCTCGGTGAACTCCACGCCGTGCGCTCAGAGGGCCCTTCACGCGGGCGCAGAAGGAGCACGGCTCGGTCGTGTAGACGGTTATCTCACGCCATTACTTCATAAAGTATAGCGCTTGTTCGAAGGGTCGTGGCTCGAGCGCCGAGATATGATCGCCGCCGCGATGGCGCCCGAGGCAGACGAGGAGAACGGGCCGCTCCCACCGCCGCCGGAGGCCCGTGGCGAGGCGCCGGGGCGCGGGCGCTTTGCGGGCAGGCGGGTGCTCGTGGTCGGCGGCGGTCAGGCCGAGCACGGTCTGGAGGACCCGCCGATCGGAAACGGGCGCGCGGTGTCCGTCCTGCTGGGACGCGAAGGTGCGACGGTCGGCGTCGCCGACATCGATCGAGACAGCGCGCAGGCGACGGCCGAGCTCGTGCGCTCCGAGGGTGCGCGGGCCTGTGTGTTCGTCGCCGACGCGGCCGACGAAGACGCAAGCAGGTCGCTGTTCGAGGAGGCGCAGCAGGCGCTCGGCGGCGTCGACGGGGTCGTGCTGAACGTGGGGCTCGGTGCGGGACTGTGGCTGCGGGGCACGTCGGCGAGCGACTGGGATCGCGTGATGGCCGTCAACCTGCGCTCGCACTTCCTGGGCTGCAAGCACGGGCTCGAGGCGATGGGCGAGGGGGGCGCGATCGTGCTCGTGGGGTCGGTCGCCGCGCGCGAGGTGCTGCCCTACCCCGCCTACGGGGCGTCGAAGGCGGCACTCGAGTCGCTGTGCCGCCAGGCCGCGGTCGAGGGGGCGCCGCGCGTACGGGTCAACCTGCTGCACCCTGGCCTGATCGATACGTCGCTCGGGCGCATGGCCTCCCGGCGCGCACCGCGTCGTGAGCGCGTGCGCAT
The DNA here is from genome assembly GCA_963749385.1 of uncultured Solirubrobacterales bacterium. Lineage (GTDB taxonomy): Bacteria > Actinomycetota > Thermoleophilia > Solirubrobacterales > Solirubrobacteraceae > Palsa-744. The sequence goes on along the minus strand of CAVVMI010000007.1, from coordinate 463,885 downwards.
TCCCGCGCGAAGGCAGGGGACCGGGTGGGAGGTCGCCTACTGCGCGGCGTTCCTCCTGTCCGACGAGTCCTCGTATGTGACCGGGCAGTGCCTGGTCGCCGACGGCGGGCTGACCGTGGGCCTGCGCGGCTGACCCCGCGCGCTGACCGTGTGTCGGTGGGCCGGGGCGGGCAGAATGTCGCCACCCCATCCAAGGAGAGTCGATGAGCCCGCAGACCGAGACCCTGTCGCCCGAGCAGTTCGAGCAGATCCGCTATGAGATCAGCGATCGGGTGCTCACGATCACGCTGTCGCGACCGGAGCGCCTGAACGCCTACACGCCGCGCATGGCCGAGGAGCTCATCGCCGCCTTCGGGCAGGCCGATCGAGACGACGAGGTGCGGGCGGTGATCATGACCGGCGAGGGTCGGGGATTCTGCGCGGGCGCCGACCTGCAGAGCGGCGGTGACACGTTCGACTCGCGCGAGCGCGCCGTGGAAGTTGGCACCGACGTTCCGCGTGACGGCGGCGGGCGGGTGGCGCTGTCGATATTCGCCTGCCGCAAGCCGGTGATCGCCGCGCTCAACGGCCCGGCGGTCGGCGTCGGCGTGACGATGACGCTGCCGATGGACATTCGCCTGGCGTCTGAGACGGCGCGCTTCGGCTTCGTGTTCGCGCGGCGTGGGATCGTGCCCGAGGCGTGCTCGAGCTGGTTTCTGCCGCGCGTGGTCGGCATCAGCCGGGCGATGGAGTGGGTTGCGACCGGGCGCGTGTTCGATGCGCAGGAGGCGCTCGCGGGCGGGCTCGTGCGAAGCGTGCATCCGCCGCAGGAGCTGCTCGGCGTGGCCAACGGGCTGGCGCGCGAGATCGCCGACAATGCAGCGCCGGTGTCGGTGGCGCTTGCGCGGCGGATGATGTGGACGATGCTCGGCGCCGAGCACCCGATGCTGGCCCACCGTGCGGACTCGCGCGCGATGTTCGCGCGAGGGCAGTCGGCAGACGCGAGGGAGGGCATCGCGGCCTTCCTGGAGAAGCGCCCCGCGAGCTTCCCCGACAGGATCAGCGACGGGCTGCCCGACATCTTCCCGGGGCGCGAGGAGCCCGAGTTCGCCTGATCTGAGTGGAGGTGCTGAGAAGATGAGTCGATGGCGGGACGAGCTGTCAAGACCGAGGCTGTCGTGCTGCGCTCGATGCGCTACGGCGAGGCCGATCGGATCCTGCACCTGTACACGCTCGATCGCGGGCGCCTGAGCGCGATCGCGAAGGGCGTGCGCCGCGCGCGCAGTCGCTTCGGCGGGCGCCTGGAGCCGTTCTTCCGTCTGCGCATCGAGCTGCACGAAGGGCGCAGCGAGCTGCTGACGGTGACCGGCGCGCAGACGCTCGACGGCTATGCGCGCCTGCGCATGGACGCCGGCGCGCTGGATGCGGCCGCTCGGGCGTGCGATGCGGTGGGGCGGCTGTTCGAGACCTCAGAGCCGCATCCGAGCGTCTTTCACCTGCTCTGTCGCAAGCTGTCGCTGCTGGACGAGCGCCCGGCCGCTGCCGACCCGCGAAGCGGCGCTCGCGTTTCGCCTGAAGCTGCTGCTCGCGGCGGGCCTGGCGCCGCAGCTGGGGGCGTGCGCGACGTGCGGGGAGCAACGAGCATCTCGTCGCCTTCTCCGGGGAGGCGGGCGGCGTCGTGTGCGCGGCGTGCGAGGCGTCGGCGTTCCCGCTGGACGAGCAGGCGTATCGCTTCATGACCGAGGCGCTAGCGCGTTCGCTGGGCGAGGCGCCCAGCGCGCCCGAGGCCGGCGCTGGGTCAGGCCGAGCGGGCGATCTCGGCGACGCTCGAGCACCATGCGAACCTGCGGCTGATGCCCGCTGTCGCGAGGGCGGCCTAGCGGCGCCGGTGCAGCCGGCGCCGGGGCCGGGCAGCGTTCGGGGCCGCGGGCGCATGTATCGTGCCTGTCGTGGACGAGGGTCTGCCGATCGCATACGAGATGCTCGACGCGGGCGTTCCCGTGCTCGCCTCCGACGGGACCCAGGTCGGGACTGTGCAGGCGGTGCTTGCCGCACGCGAGGAGGACATCTTCCACGGCCTGCTGATCAAGACGCCGGGCGGCCTGCGCTTCCTGGAGGCGGCGTCGATCGCCTCGATCCATGAACACGGCGTCGACCTGCGCATCGACTCGGCCGCGGCCGCGGCCCTGCCCCCGCCCGAGCAGCAGCGCGCCGGTCTATGACGAGGACCCGCGCAGAGCAGGGCAAATGGCACCACTGGGTGCATCACCTGACGGGGCGCAGCGACTGGCATCACGAGAGCTGAGCGCGCCCGTCGGGCGCTCGGAGCGCCGGGCGCCGGCGAGCGGCGCCATCGCTGGCACAATCGGGTGATGAGCACGACACGGCAGGCCGATGAGGTCGCAGCCGGCTTCGCGCAGCGACGGCGCGAGCTGGAGGAGCAGTCGCTGTCGCCGCTTGCGGCTCGCTCCTATCCCGCTCGGCGCGCGCATGTCGAGGAGGACTGCGGGCTGCGCACGCCCTTTCAGCGCGATCGCGACCGGATCGTGCACAGCAAGGCCTTTCGCCGCCTGACGCACAAGACGCAGGTGTTCGTGGCTCCTGAGGGCGACCACTACCGCACGCGCCTGACCCACACGCTCGAGGTGACGACGATCTCGCGCACGGTCGCGCGTGCGCTGTCGCTCAACGAGGACCTCACCGAGGCGATCGGGCTGGGCCACGACCTGGGCCATCCGCCGTTCGGGCACATCGGCGAGGACGTGCTCGATCGGTGCCTGCGCGAGCGCTTCGGGCAGGACGCCGGCTTTGCGCATCATGAGCACTCGGTGCGCGTGGTCGACTGCCTGGAGCGAGACGGCGCGGGGCTGAACCTGACAGAGCAGGTGCGAGACGGGATCGCCGGACATTCGAGCCGCGCGCCGATGCCGGCGACGCTGGAGGGGCGGATCGTGCGGGTGATCGACCGGGTCGCGTACATCAACCACGACATCGACGACGCGCTGCGGGCGGGGCTGCTGCGCGAGCAGGAGCTGCCGTCGGGGCCGATCGCGGTGCTCGGTGCCGACGGGTCCTCGAGGATCGACACGCTCGTGCACGACATGGTCGAGCAGTCGGCGCGCGCCGGGGACATCGTGCAGGGCCCGGACGCGGGTCCGGCGATGGCCGAGCTTCGCGACTTCATGTTCGAGCGCATCTACCTCGGCCCGGCGGTGCAGGCCGAGCATGCGCGGATCGCCGGCGTGGTGCGCGCGCTGTTCGAGCACTACGTCGAGCACCCCGAGCTGCTGCCCGCCGGCGGCGGGGGCTGGTGCGGCGGAGAACCGGGCGGCGCTGGGCGAGCGCGAGCTGGCGCGGCGCGTGACAGACCACCTGGCGGGCATGACCGACCGCTACTGCATCAGGGCGTTCGCGGAGCTTCAGGTTCCCCATGCCTTTGCTGGCTGAAGCGGCTAGGTTGGCGAGATGGCCCTCTACACGCGCGACTCGCGCGACAAGGTGCGTGATGCGGTCGACTTCGTCGAGCTGGTCTCGGCGCGCACGGACCTGCGGCGGGCGGGCGCGGCGCGCTATGAGGGGCTGTGTCCCTTCCACGAGGAGCGCACGCCGTCGTTCGGGATAGACCCGGGGCAGAAGGTCTACTACTGCTTCGGCTGCCAGGCGGCGGGCGATGTGTTCACGTTCGTGCAGGAGACCGAGGGGGTGGACTTCAAGGGGGCGCTCGAGCTGCTGGCCGATCGCTATGCGGTGGAGCTGGAGCTCGAGCAGGAGGACCCGCGCCAGGCTCGACAGCGCGAGCAGCGCGAGCGCCTGCTCGGCCTGCTGGCCCGCACCGCTGCGCTACTACGAGCGCTGCCTGTGGGAGTCGGAGGAGGGCGCGCGGGCGCGCGAGCAGCTGGCCGAGCGGGGTCTGGCCGAGGAGCTGCTGAGGGAGTTCCAGGTCGGCTATGCGCCGAGCGCGTGGAATCGGGTGCTGGACGCGTCGCGCCGGGGCGGGTTCTCGGTGGCCGAGCTGTATGCGACGGGGCTCGCGCAGCGCTCGCGCGAGAACGGGCAGGCCTATGACCGGTTTCGCTCGCGAATCATGTTCCCGCTCAGCGACCTTCGCGGGCGGGTGCTCGGCTTTGGCGCGCGCGCGATCGGTGAGGACCAGCAGCCGAAGTACCTGAACACAGCCGACAACGACATCTACCACAAGGGTCGCCACCTGTATGGCGCGCACCTGGCGCGGGCGCACGCGACGCGCGCGGGGCGGTGATCCTGTGCGAGGGCTACACGGATGTGATCGCGCTTCGCCAGGCGGGGATTCAGAACGCGGTCGGGCTGATGGGCACGGCGCTGACCGCCGAGCAGGTGGCCGAGCTGTCGCGGCTGGCCTCGACCGTGCTGCTTGCGCTGGACGCCGACGCGGCCGGGCAGAACGCGATGCTGCGTGCCGCGGAGCTGGCGGCTCGAGCGCAAGCTCGAGCTGCGCGTCGTGACGCTGCCGGCGGGCGCCGACCCGGCGGAGCTCGTGCAGCGCGAGGGGGCGGGCGCGATCGAAGCGGCGGTCGCCCAGGTCGGTGCCGTTTGAGCGCTTTCGCGTCGAGCGCGTGCTGGCAGGCGGCGATCACTCGGGCCCGGAGGGCAAGGACCGGATGCTCGGCGAGCTGCGCCCGGTGTTCGCCGCGCTCCCGGCGAGCGCGCTGCGAATGGAGCTGATGCGGCTGGTGTCGGGGACGCTCGCGCTGCCGGAGAGCCTCGTGGAGACGGTGCTGTCGGCGGACCCGCGCGGGGCGGGCGCGAGCGGGCGCGCTCAGGGAGGCGGCAGCGGGCGGCGGGAGGAGCGCGAGGCAGCGTCCGGTCGAGAGACGGTGGATCGGGCGAAGGCCGGCGGTAGGCCGGGCGGGGCGCTGTCGCGCGGCGAGGACACAGAGCGGGCGTTTCTGGCGCTGTGCATCGCCTCGCCCGATGAGGGCGAGGCGGCGCTGGCGGATGTGGACGTCGCGAGCTATTTCACGAGCGATCTGCTTCGCAGGGCGGCGCAGCGGCTGCGGGCGGATCTGCGCGATCCGCTGCGCGACGGGAGCGGGGAGGCTGGACTGGACGGTGATCCGGAGCTAAGGCGCTGCTGGCAGAGCTCGTCGTGCAGGCGGGACGCGAAGCGGCCAATCCGGCGATGTTGCAGGTGCAGCGGCTGCAGCTGGAGCTCGCGCGGGTGGAGCGCGAGATACAGGCGGCGCGGCTGCAGGGCGAGGCGCCGAGCGGCGGGGGCGGTCGGGAGCGGATCTCGGCCGGGCCGGGAGCCGGTCGCATCAGCGGGCTTGCGGCACGCAGGGCGGAGGTCAAGCATCGAGTTCGACCGGGCGCAGGCGCAGGTGCTGGAGGAAACGGGGGACAGGGGGGGTTGACGTCCGGCGCTTGGGTGTTCCGTCCTAGGCGTTGTAGACAATGCGGTGCATGGATCGCTTAGAGCTCGAACGGATGCTTGGCGAAGGTTTGTCGCTTGCTGAGATCGGTAGGCGCGTGGCAGGCATGAATCGACGGTCGGATACTGGGTCGGAAAGCACGGGCTCGAGGCGGCGAATCGCGACGCGAACCGTGCCAAGGGCGGGATCCCGCGTTCAAGGCTCGAAGACATGGTCGAAGCAGGTCTTTCGATCGCGGAGATCGGCGAGAAGGTTGGTCGGAGCCGGACGACAGTTCGGCACTGGCTGGAGAGATACGGCCTATCGACCCGTCCCCGCGAGCAGCGCGCAAGGAGGCGCGCCGCCCGCGACGCGTCGTTGTCGACTCTGATCGAGACGTGCAAACACCACGGCGACGTGCCCTTCTATTTGGACAAAGAGGGGCACTATCGCTGCAAACGATGCCGAACCGAGGCCGTGATGCGTCGACGCCGTCGGGTCAAGCGGACCCTGGTGGCCGAGGCGGGTGGTTGCTGCCAGCTATGTGGCTATGACCGCTATTCAGGCGCCCTGGAGTTCCATCATCTGGATCCAGCTGCGAAGAGCTTTGGGCTAAGCATTCGTGGCCTGACCCCATCGATCGAGAGGATGCGCGCCGAGGCGCGGAAGTGTGTCCTTCTGTGCTCTAATTGCCACGCGGAGGTGGAGAACGGCGTGAGTTCCATCTCCTTGGTAGCTCAATTGGCCGATCCGGGGTAGCTCAATGGCAGAGCAGGACGCTGTTAACGTCAAGGTTGTGGGTTCGAGTCCCACCCCCGGAGCTTCATCACGCGGCGAGCCTCTCGATCAAAGTGGCCGCTCGCGAGCCCGGATCGTGGGCGTCGATCCAGCCCGACAGCTCGTGCGCGCGCGCTCGGATCGACGCATCGCCCAGGACGCGCTCGACCGCCAGCCGCAGCGGGCGAGGCCTCGCAAAGCGCCGCGGGACGCGCACACCCGCCCCGAACCAATCCAGCCGCGCCGCGTTCTCGTTCATGTCTCCAACGGCGGGGCACGCGACAACCGGACGCCCACACGCCAGCGCCCGCACGAGCGTGCCGTGGCCCGCATGGCAGACGATCGCGTCACAGCGGGGCATCGTGCGCGAATAGGACACCCAGTCGACCAGCCTGGCGTTCTGCGGAACGGGCAGCGGTCGGGGCGGAAGCCGCCGGTTCCACGTCGCGAGCACTCGCACGGGCGCATCGCTCAGACCGCGCAGCGCCGCCACGAGCAGTCGGTGCTCAGGATCCTGCGCTGTCGATGGCGCGACCAGGACCAGTGGGGTCTCGCGGTCGCCCTCGATAGAGCCCGTCGCGGGCAGCTCGACGTCATCGGCGGGCGGCTCCCACATGAGCGGCCCGACGACGTGGATGTGCTCAGGCCAGGTGCGCGGGTACTCGAGCTGGGGAAAGGTGCCCACAAGCGCAAGCGAGCGGCTGATCCCGCCGTGCGGGTGATCCACCGGCGCCAGGCCCAGCTCTGCGCGTGTCGCGTTGAGTTCTAGGCGACCGATCTCGAGGCCTCGCTCGACGGGTCGCTGCGCGCGCCGCCACAGCCACCGCCCGGCCCCCGTGCGCGGCAGGCGCGCGCCGACGGAGTAGATCGGGAACTGCGGCTCCGTGTCGGGATAGATGTGCGGGATGAGCGTCGCCCACGGGACGCCCTCGATCTCGCCCGCGAGCGCCGGAGCGAGCGTGAGGATGTCGGCGACGACGACGTTCGGTTTCACCGAGCGCACGAGCGGGAGCGTGTCGCGCGTGGCCTGCGCGACCGTCTCATACAGGCCCGTCGCGCGTCCGTTGACGTCCGCCGGCGAGAAGATCGGGTATTCGGGGGCCGCGGAGAACGTCATCCCCTCGGCCTCGACGTGGCGCTCCCAGCGCGTCCAGGTCTGAAGCGTCACGTCATGGCCACGCGCGACGAGCGCGCGTCCGAGCGCGATCATCGGGAACGCGTGCCCCGGGTCGCCGAAGGCGCCCAGCACGACGCGCATGCTCTAGGCGGCGGCCAGCTCAGCGACCAGCCGAAGCTGGGTCAGGCGCTCCTCGGCGGTGAACGCCACGGGCGTAACCCCGAGCGTGCCGACACCCGCGTCCCGGTACACGGCCAGCCGATCGCGCACCCTGTCCGCGGGGCCGCACAGCGCGACCGTGTCGATCAGCTCGTCGGGGAGCGCCGCCATCGCCTCCTCGCGCTTGCCTTCCAGGTAGAAATCCTGCACTTCTTTGGCCGCGTCCTCAAAGCCGTAGCGCTGCACGAGATGGTTGTAGAAGTTTCGATCGCGCGAGCCCATGCCGCCCACATAGAGCGCGATGTGCCCGCGCATCGCGTCGCGCGCGGCCTGCAGGTCATCGTTGACGAACACCTGAACGGTCGGGGCGATGTCAAAACCCTCCAGCGAGCGCCCCGAGCGCGCCGCGCCGTCCTCGAGCAGCGGGCGCAGCGCGCCGACGTGCTCGGGCGAGAACAGCGTGGGGATCCAGCCGTCGGCGATCTCGCCGGCCAGTTCGGTGTTCTTGGGCCCGATCGCCGCGAGGTAGATCGGGATCTCCTTCTGCACGGTGCCGATCGTCAGCTTCAGCGCCTTGCCCGGCCCGTCTGGAAGCGGCAGCTCGAGCGTCTCGCCGTGGAACTCCACGCGTTCACGCGCCAGCGCCATGCGGACGACCGCGACGTAGTCGCGCGTGCGCTGAAGCTGCTTGCCAAAGCGCTGCCCGTGCCAGCCCTCGGCCACCTGCGGGCCCGATGTCCCGATCCCGAGGATCATCCGCCCGTCGGAGAGCTGGTCGATCGTCGCGGCGGTCATCGCGGTCATCGCCGCCGAGCGCGCAGGCATCTGAAAGATCCCAGAGCCCAGCCTGATGCGCTCTGTCTGACCCGCAAGCCAGCCAAGAACCGTGGCCGCGTCAGAGCCATACGCCTCCGCCGCCCACACGGACGCATAGCCCAGCCGCTCGGCCTCCTGGACGATGTTCAGCTGGTCGGCGGAGCTGAGGCCGAGGCCCCAGTAGCCGATGTGCACGCCGAGCTTCACGCCGTCAGCCTACATCGTGCTGTCGCCCGGGATGAGGAACATCATCTCCGGCACGAGGCACATGGGTGACAGCTTGAGCAGATACCGCACCGCCTCTGAGATGTCGCTCGGGCGGATCATCGCCTCGGCGTCGACCTGGCCCTTGATGAAGTCGGTCATCGGCGTGTCCACCCAGGCCGGGCACAGCGCCGTGGACTTGATGCCGAGCGTGTTGAGCTCGCGGTTCATCGAGTCGTTCCAGCCGACGACCGCGTGCTTGGTCGCCGAGTAGACAGCATTGCCCGCCACGCCGCGCTTTCCGGCGATCGACGCGGTGTTCACGACGAGCGCGTTCTTGTGCTCGGCGCCCGCCGCCTTGAGCATCTCAAGCGATTCGCGGTAGAAGAGCGCGATCGAGCGCACGTTGATGTCCAGCTGGCGATCGAGCCACTTGGTCTCGAGTTCGCCCGACCGGCGACTGGTAGCCGATGCCGGCGTTGTTGACGAGCACGTCCAGACGCCCATGGCGCTCGCGATGCTCGTCGACGACCCGCTTGATGTCGGCCTCCTCGAGCACGTTGGCCGGCACCGCCTGCACGTCGTGGCCCAGCTCGGCAAGCGCGCGCACCGCGGCCTCGAGCTTCTCCGGGCGCCGCGCGGCCATCGTGACCGCAAAGCCTTCCTCGACGAGCACATTGGAGATCGCCAGTCCAATGCCCGACGACGCTCCCGTGACGATTGCTGCGCGCTCTGCCATCTACCGGTCCCTCCTCGTGGATCAGCCTGCGCCTCCATGCGGACGCGGCGGGCGAGAGCATCCCATATCTCGCTGGTAGCGTCTGGCGCGCCGCATCGAAGCCACGGCTTCGCAGCGGCGGCGGGCCCGTAGCTCAGTTGGTTAGAGCTGCCGACTCATAATCGGTAGGTCCCTGGTTCGAGTCCAGGCGGGCCCATCTGCCTAATCCTCGCAAAAGCAAACAGAACTCGGACGATGGATAACGCATCGTCAGCCCACCGTGTAGTGCGCGAAGAAGAGGAACCAGACCAGGAACGTGAGCACGGCCAGATATACGCTCACCATCACGACTCGCTCAACCGCGGTTTCACCAACGCGGCTGCTGACATGGCCGGGCTCGGCCCGCATGCTTCTTAGCCATGTCGCGCGAGCTTCGCCCTGGGGCCGTTCGATCAGCCGATCGTAGGTGTTGCTCAGCCAGGTCAGCGCGAAGGCTGCGGCTACGACCAAGAGGGCGAGCACGAGGAGCACGACGATCACCGCCTTCATGCTCAAGACGCTATGCCCGCTGGCGACAGACCCGACCCAGAGTGCCGCCAGCGGGAACCCGGTCCACAAGTTGATGGAGAGGAAGGCCGAGGCGCCGACGATGCTGAGTCGGCTCATCGTGACCAACCACGACGCGTCCGTTGAGAGCCCGATCCCTGCTGCGTCGCCGTGAAGCTCATCGACCATACGCGACCACCTCCGCTGTCGCAGCGATTATATGCGCTGAGCCCGCACGCCAAGCAGTTGTCGATGAGTCGCACAATCACTTCAGCTGCGAGCACGCTCCGCCGATCGTAGCTTCACACCGAAACACAACGCCTGCCTGAGATGGCGCCGGCGTTGAGGGGGCTGTTCCCGTGTCTGACACCGAAACCAAACCGTCAAGCCAGACCTCGCCACCACAACAACCTGAGCCGTTTCCCGCCGAACTCGAGGCGCTGTTCGACGAGCCCCACCTGGAGCCCCTCGACGCGAAGACGCTGGAGAGGGTTCTCACGGCCCTGCTGGACCTGTATCCCGAGGCGTCGGTGAGCGCGATGGGCGAGGACACGCTCCTCGTGGAGATGCCCGACTCGGTGCCGCTACGACGCAACGTCGCCTCGGCCGGTCGTTCGAGCGTCGACAAGATCGTCTTCAGCACCGAGGTTCTGGCGGCCTGGGAGCGCATGCAGGCTGAGGGGGTTGCCCGCTGCTCAGTGCACCCGGTCGGCCGACCCGAGGTCACCGGCATGACCTACATGCTCGACCTTCGCGAGCGTCACGGCATCCTGTTCACGTTGACGGTCTTCGATCAGGCCGACATTGCCGGCAGCGCCGACGGGCGTCCCGAGATACCCGAGGTCACGCGGCTCGCGACGATCCACAAGGATGCCCGCAGCGTGATCGTCAGGGTCGACGAGGCGATCACGAAGATCCTGGGCTGGAGCGCCGAAGAGCTGGAGGGGCATCGCACGATCGAGTTCATCCACCCGGACGACCATGCGCTTGCGATCGACAACTGGATGGAAATGCTCGCCCGTCCAGGACCAGGACGCAGGGTTCGCCTGCGCCACCGCCACCGGGATGGGTCGTGGGTGTGGTTCGAGATCACCAACCACAATCTGCTCGACGATCCAGAGCACGCCGGCGTGGTCAGCGAGATCGTCGACATCTCCGAGGAAATGGCCGCCCAGGAGGAACTGAGGGCCAGCAAGCAGCTGATGGATCAGCTGGCGGCGACGGTGCCGGTCGGGCTGTTGCAGTTCGACGCCGAACGTCGCGTCGTGTACACGAACGATCGACTGCACAGGATCCTCGGCGTGCAACGCGCCGAGACGCTGGAGGAGCAGCTGGGGGCGGTCACCGAGGAGGATCGCTCCACGCTGGAGGGGGCGCTCGTCGAGACGCTCGCCGAGGGCCGCGAGACCGACATCGAGGTCCGGCTCTACCTTTCACCTAGAGGCCTGCTGCGCTTCTGCTCCCTGAGCATCCGCGCCCTCAGTCTCGAGGACGGCACGATCACAGGTGCGATCGCCTGCGTTGCCGACGTCACCGACAGCGCCCGCACGCGCGAGGAGCTGCAGAAGAGGGCGTCCTTCGATGAGCTGACCCGCTGTTACAACCGCGGATCGATCATGCTCGCGCTCGAGGCGAGCATCGGGAGCGGTGACCGTGGCGCAGAACGCGGCGTGATCTTCATCGACGTCGATCGCTTCAAGTCGGTCAACGACCAGCACGGTCACGCGGCCGGTGACGAAGTGCTGCGCGCCATCGCGCGGCTTCTACAGGAAGCGCTGCGCGAAACGGACATCCTCGGACGTGTCGGCGGCGACGAGTTTCTTGTCGTGTGTCCCGACATCGGAGGTCCCGGCGAGACGATGAAGCTCGCCGAAAGGCTTGCCGCCGCAGCACTCGATGGAGAGATCTCGGTCGCGACGGGCGTGATCGTTCCAAAACTCAGCATCGGGGTGGCATGGTCCAGCGGCGACAGTGTCGACGCCGAGACGATCGTCGCCCGGGCGGACAGCGCGATGTATGAGTCAAAGCGCGAACGAGCCGGCACACCCAAGCTCGCACCTGACACATCCTCGTCGGTCGCTACGCACCGCGCTTAGCCTGCCGAGGCGACCGCGCGACCGGCGGATGTCCGCTGTGGTTTCCGTGCTCACACGACGGCCCAACTCCGGCGGTCGTCCAAAGCAAGGGCGCTCTGATGAGCGCGATTGATCGGGCCGACGCGATTTGCGCCGAGCTATAGGCTCCGATGCCGATGGGCGAACCTCCCGAGCTGCCCGGCGTCGTGCACGACTACGTGGATGCCGGTGGGCTGCGCACGCACGTCGCGCTCGCGGGCCCCCCCGACGCACCGCCCGTGCTGCTCGTCCACGGCTGGCCGCAGAGCTGGTGGACATGGCGCCACGTCATTCCCGCCCTGGCCGAGCGCTTCAGGGTGATCGCCGTCGATCTGCGGGGCCACGGCTGGACAGAGGCCCCCGCGAGCGGCTATGAGAAGGAGCAGCTCGCCTCGGACATGCTCGCCGTGCTCGACGCGCTCGCGATCGAGCGCGTCACGTGGATCGGTCACGACTGGGGTGGATGGACCGGCTTTCTCGCGGCCCTGCGCGCGCCGCGGCGCATCGAGCGGATGCTCGCCCTGTGCATCCCGCACCCGTGGGTCAAGCCCGACCTGCGCCGGCTGGCGGTGCTGCTCAGCTACCAGGGCCCGATCAGCCTTCCGATCCTCGGGCGCCGCGTGGCCGATCCGATGGTGCGTGCGATCCTGCAGGCCGGGCGGGGGCCCGATCGACTCCCGCCAGATGATGTGGCGCTCTTCGCCGAGCACATCCCGCCGGCCGTGACGGTCGCCATGTACCGCACGTTTCTCACGCGCGAGCTGGTTGCGCTCGCAAAAGGCCGCTACGCGGGCGCCTCGCTCGATGTGCCGACAACGGTCATCCTCGGGTCTGCGGACGCCGTGACCAGGGGAACGGCGGCCGGGCCAGTCAGTGGCCAGCCGGAGCTTCGGGTAGAGGTGCTCGACCGCGTGGCCCACTGGGTGCCCGAGCAGCGCCCGCAGGCGATCATCGACTGGGTCAACAGCGGGGGCGTTGCCGATCGCTCGCCGGCGGCGGGTGACGCGATCGGATAAGGCCGACCGACAGGTTGATGGGGAGTGCGGGCCGGCGGTTCACGCGCGGTGGTCTGACCTCGATACTTCGGACATGTCCTTCAGCAGAGCGGCCTGGTGTTCTGTGATGTTCGCGCTCTGTCTCCTGACCGCACTCGCAGCGGCTCACGACGGCCGGTTGGGCACCGGACGAGCCTCGTTGCGCTCGTCGACACCAGCGCGCACGTGCAGCGACTCGACCTCGAGCGTCCTCGCGAACGGCGAACCGCGGGAAGAACCGTGCGCCGAGCGAGCGGCCGCCGTGAGCGCCGCGGGCTCGGTCTCGGCCGGCCGGCCGCACTCCGAACCTCACCGCCAGACAGGAGAGCCGGTTCACGGGCATTTCCACGAGCTGCGCACTGCCGGCCTGCCCGCCGGGGAATGGCGCGTGGACGTCCGTCGGGCAGGCGGAGGGGGAGGTCTCATGGACAGCACGATCGATCGCAACGGCTCGTTCATGCTCGAGCTCGAGCCCGGGCGCTACAGGATCGGGGTCTGGTACTCGGTGGACTACTCGCTGACCGTGCCTCGGCGACTTTGCGACGAACAACCGCTCGCGGTCCATCCCCGCCGGGCGGCATACGTGCATCTCAGCTGCGGAACCGACGCTCGCTGAAGCGCGAACGAACTCCCCGCTTCGTGCGACAAGCGGGCGGCCGGATGCGCTCCCGGCGTGATATTTCGTCAGCGGTCGGCGATCAACCAGCGAGAGGTGCCGCGATGGAGCATGAGACGACAGACAGACCGGCGGCGCGGCGCAGCAGGGAAGCCCAGCGCGAGCGAGTCGAGGCGCTTCTGGAGGAGCAGCGGCGCCGCGAAGAGCGCACGGAGATCAGACGCACGCGGTTTCGCAAGGTGCTCGAAGAACCGAGCGTGCGAACCGCCGAGCAGTGGACGCCGCTGGATCCCTGAGGCGGCGCTGGGCGGCGAGCGCTGGCCGCCGGTGAGCGCGGGCTCTTAGGGCGACCACGGAGCAGATGGGCGCGCGGGGAGCGGGCCGGGGGCGGCATCCGCGCTGCCATGGTGAGGACTGCGCGGCAGAGGGATTGCGCGGCCCGATTTTCGTCAAGTCGTCGCCGTGGGCGGCCGATACTAGGACGTGTCCGTGGAGCGCAGGGCCGATCTGAACCGGGGGCTTTCCGACGCCGATGAGATCGCGGCGGCAGCGCTCGACGCGCTGCCCACGGCGCTGATCCTCGTGTTCGACCAGGATCTGCGCTTCGTGCTCGTGGCCGGTCAGCCGCTGGAGCGCCAGAGCACCTCGTCCGCGTTCACCGAGGGCCGGTTCGTCGGCGACGCGTTTCCGGGCAGCGTGTGGAATGCGATCGAGCCGCTGTGTCGCTCGGCGCTTGCCGGCGAGACGCGCTCGCGCGAAGTCTGGACGGCCGAGCGCGAGCACTGCCTGATGGTCGACGTCGGGCCGCTGTCGATCGATGGCGGCCCCGAGGACGGCGAGCAGGCCGGCAAGGTGATGGGCGGCGTGGCTGTCGTGCTCGACGTGACCGCCGGCGCGGCCGACGATCGCGCGGTCGGCTCCCACGATCACTTCGAGCAGGTCTTCGAGCGCGCGCCGGTCGGCACTGGGCTGCTCGATCTCGACGGCCGCTGGATGCTTGTCAACCGCGCGCTGTGCGAGATCACGGGCTACACAGTCGACGAGCTCGCGGGAACGCGCTTTGACGACATCACCCATCCGGAGGACCTGCACAGCGACGCGACCGAGCGCAAACAGCTGCTCGCCGGCGCGATCGCCGCCTTTCAGGTCGAGAAGCGCTACCTGGACGCCTCGGGCGGGGTCATGTCGGCGATGCTCTCGATGTCGCTCGTGCGCGATCAGGACGGCGCGCCGCTGCACTACATCGCGCAGCTGCAGGACATCTCCGAGCGCAAGCTGCTCGAGGAACACCTGCGCCATCTCGCCGACCACGATCCGCTGACGGGCCTGCGCAACAGGCGGCTGTTCGAGCACGATCTCAGGCTCCAGGTCGCACGCTCGCGGCGCTATGGCGAGGTCGCGGCGCTCATGGTGATCGATCTCGACGACTTCAAGCAGGTCAACGATCAGCACGGCCACAAGGTGGGCGACGACGCGCTCATCGCGGTTGCGACCGCGCTGACGCGCCGCCTGCGCGAAACCGATCTTGTCGCGCGGCTGGGCGGCGACGAGTTCGCCGTGCTGCTGCCGCACATCGACGAGGAGGGCATCCAGATCGTCGCTGACGGGCTGACGCGCGTGATAGCCGACTGCAGCATCGACGTCGGTGACACGGTGCTGCATCCGTCGGCCAGCGTGGGCGCGGTCGTGGTCGACAGGGACACCGCCGGGGCCGAGCAGGCCGTCGTCGAGGCCGATAGGGCGATGTACGCGGTCAAGCGCGCGCGGCGCGCGGCGCGCCCCTGAGCCGGCGGACACGCCGCGATCACGCCCCGGCTGAGCATTGCCGGCATGCGAGAGACGGCCGCCGCAGCGAATACGCTCAGAGCGTGCAGCCGCACGAGCGCCTCGCCGTAATCGATCTCGGCTCCGGCTCGTTTCGGCTCGTCGTGTTCACCGCGGGCGAGCGCTGGTGGAAGCGCACCGACGAGATCTACCAGCCGGTGCGCATCAGCGAGGGCCTGGAGCGGTCGGGCGCGCTCGCGGAGGCTCCGATGGAGCGGGCGCTGGACGCGCTCGACGTGTTCGCGCACTTCTGCAAGGCGAGCGGGCTGGAGGGCGAGGCGATCGACGCCGTCGCGACGAGCGCGATTCGCGACGCCGACAACGCGCCCGAGTTCCTCGCGCGCGCCGGCGAGCGCTCGAGCCTGTCGATCAGGGTGCTCAGCCGCGAGCAGGAGGCGCGCTACGGCTACCTGGCCGCCGTGAACTCGACGACGCTTGCCCGCGGCTGCGTGCTGGATCTCGGTGGCGGCTCGATGCAGATCGTGCGCGTCGCGGATCGCGTGGCCTGCGACAGCGGCTCGTGGCGCCTGGGCACGGTGCGCATGACCGAGCGCTTCCTGGCGGGCAAGGGACCGGCCAAGCGCGGGCGCCTGGAGGCGCTGCGCGAGCACGTCGCCCGGGAACTGTCGCAGTCGGCCTGGATCGCCGACGACAGCGACGGTCGACCGCGCGTCGTCGGCTTGGGCGGCACGGTGCGAAACCTCGCCGCAGCGGCCCAGCGTGCGGCCGGCCTGCCGTCCAACGGCGTGCAGGGGATGGTCATCGAGACCGCTGCGCTGGGGGAGCTGATCGAGCGCCTCGCGCTGCTCCCGGCCGCCGAGCGCGCGTGCGTTCCCGGCGTCAAGCCGGCGCGCGGCGATCTGATACTGGCCGGCGCTGTCGTGATCGAGGGCGTGCTGAAGGCCGCAGGCTCTGACGGGCTCGAGGTCACCGAGGCGGGGCTTCGAGAGGGGGTCTTCTTCGAGCGCCTGCTGGCAGATCGCGACCCGCCGCTTTTCGCGGACGTGCGACGCGCGAGCGTGCTGAACCTCGCGGCGCGCTATGAGCTCGACGTGCGCCACACCCAGCACGTGGCGTCGCTCGCGCTCGGCATGTTCGACGAGCTGGCGCGCCTGGGACTGCACGAGGGCGACGTGCGCGAGCGCGAGCTTCTGTGGGCGGCGTGCACGCTGCACGACATCGGCATGTCTGTCGACTACGACGACCACCACAAGCACTCGCGCTATCTGATCCTCAACGGCGGCCTGCCGGGCTTCTCGCCGATCGAGGTCGCGATCATCGCGCAGGCTGCGCGCTATCACCGCAAGGGCATGCCCGACCCCGGGCCGCTTCGAGCGCTTTTCGCAGAGGGCGACGAGGCGCGCCTGGATCGCTGCGCGGTGCTTCTGCGCCTGGCGGAGGACCTCGAGCGCTCGCGCGATCAGCTCGTGCGCGGGACGAGCCTCGCGATGCGCAACGGCGAGGTGCAGCTGCGCCTGCTCGTCGACGGCGAGTCGGCGGTGCCGCGCTGGGCGGCCGGCAGGGAGGCCGAGCTCTTCGCCAGGGCCTTCGATCGCGAGCTCTCGGTTGCCACCTGAGCCGGCGCGCGAACGTGCAGCCTCCGAACGCGCCGGCTCAGGAGCTCGCGAGCGCGCGTTCGTGCCCGGCGCAGTCGAACAGCACGAGGCTGTCGGCGAACGCGGGAGGGCTCCCCTGCCAGGCGGCAGGCGCGACGATCGGGCACGAGCGCTGGACCGCGGCCGTCGCGGCGTTGCCGCCGCGCGTCGAGAACTCGCCGCCGAGCGCCACGTAGCGCGCCTGTCCGCTGGCCACGAGGCTCGCGAGCTCGCGCGGGCTGACGGCCGGGTCGGTGCCGCTGTAGCCGGCCAGCGCGCCGGCGTCTGCGCCGGAGATGATGAGCGGCGACGCGGTGTTCGCGGCGTCGGCCAGCAGCGCGAAGCGAGACCCCGGATGGTGGGAGCGCACGTAGGCGAGCAGCACGCGGTCGCGGCGTTCGTCGACCGGGCCGATCCCCAGTTTGCCGACGCCCGTGGCCTGTTTGGGCCCCGCCGCGGGGAACGTGCCCTCGACGGGTGCCAGCCAGGTGGTCGTCGCATAGGCCGTGGGCGCGATGAGCAGAACAGCGAAGCTCGCCGCGAGCGCGCCGGGCGCCAGCCGGCGCACAGACAGCAGCGCGCAAGACGCGAGCGCCGCCGCGCCGATGAGCACGGGGGCGAGCCACAGCAGATAGTCCTCGCGGTGCAGGAGCACGACCTGGGCGACGACCGTCGCGACGATCGCCAGCGGCGCAGAGCAGCCGCCGCCAGTCGCGCAGCGGGCGCCTGGCGAGCGCGGCGAACGAGACGACGCCCGTGCCGCACATCGCCGCCAGTCCAGGACCGAGCGCCGAGACGTAGTAGGGGTGGACGATGCCCTTGGAGAGGCTGAGCACGGCTCCCTCGACGACAAACCAGCCGCCGAGAACAAGCAGCGCGGCCAGGCGCGGATCGCGCCTGCTGCGCCCCGGGGCCGAGCACGACGAGCGCTGTCGCGAGCAGCCCGAGCACCGCGAACGGGAGCAGCCACGCGCCCTGGTCGCCGAGGCCGACGCCGAACAGCCGCAGGGGCCCGATCGGGCCGCCGAACGCGATCGGATCTCGTTCGCGGCCGTCGGGCAGAAGGATCGACGACGACGATGACGGTGGGCGGGCCGCGTGCGGCGGGCGCGATGGAGCGCCCGTCGTGTTGCTCGCGCCGCGGGGCGCGCCGGGTCGGGGAGCCGTCGGTGCGCCGGCTGCCTGCGCTGGTGCGACGGCGTGGGCCAGCGCGCCGCTGCCGCTGGGGATCCTTCCCGGGCCGCCGGCCTCGCCTTCGACGCGTCCCACGCCGTTGTATTCGAACGTGAGCCCGAGCTCGGTGTTGTTTGTCGAGCCGCCGACGTAGGGCCGCTTGGAGGCAGGCGTCGCTTCGACGAAGGCGATCCACGAGAACGACACGGCGAGCATCAGCACGCCCGCGGCCAGCAGCCGGCCGACGCGCCGCAGCGCGCTGCCGGGCGAGCAGAGCACGTAGGCGAGAGCCACCCCGGGCACGAGCAGATAGGCAGCGAGCGTCTTGACGTTGAAGGCCAGCCCGACGAGCACCGCGCACCACAGCAGCGCCGGCCAGCGCCCGCTCGCGCACGCTCTGATCGCGGCGTAGGCGGCGAGCGTCATCAGCAGGATCAGCAGCGGGTCGACGCCGTTGGCGCGCGAGACCGCGACGAAGGACGGGAACACCGCCAGCGCCAGCGCGCCGGCGAGCCCGGCGACGGCGCCGAAGCTGCGCGTGAGCGCGAGGTAGAGCACGCCGACGGCGAGCACGCCGGCGATCGCCTCGGGCAGCAGCAGGCTGAGCGGCGTGAAGCCGAAGAGCTTTGCTGCGGCGGCCTGCAGCCAGAGCGCCAGCGGCGGCTTGTCGATCGTGACCAGGCCGCCCGGATCGAAGGAGACGAACAGGAAGTTGTGACACGAGCGCAGCATCGAGCGCACGCCGGCCGAGTAGAAGATGTTGCCGTAGGAGTTCTGCGACAGGCGGTGGAGGTTGAGCACCGCCGAGAGCGCGAGGATCAGCGCGAGCGCGGCGTGGCGCGGCGCCGGGCGCGGCAGCGATCTTCCGGCGCGGGCGCCGCTCGGCTGATCCGCGGTTGGGCCCGGCCGGTCTGCGCCGCGCGTCGGGTCGGCGGCGCGTGCGCCCCGGTCCCCGGCTGTGATCGCAACGGTGCTCAGAGGGCCTCCAGAAGCCGGTCCAGGTCCGCTCTCGCTGTTCCAGCCTCCGACCGACGCGCGAAGCCACGGCTGTGCCGGGATATTTCGCACGATGACGCCGCGCTCGGCCAGCTCCAGGCGCTCGCGCTCGGGATCGGGGCTCGTGAAGGACACCAGTGTCGTGTCGTCGCGCGGAGCAACCTCGCGTCCGAGCTCGCGCAGCCGCTCGGCCAGACCGGCCGCGAGCTCGCGGGCGCGCGCCTGCACGGCGTCCAGGCCGGCGGCCTGCAGAACGCCGACGGCGGCGCGCGCGCAGGCGAGCGTCTCGCCGCTCATCGACATCGCGTCAAAGCGCCGCGCGTCGGGCTGGGGAACGGCGTCCAGGCCGACGTTGGCGTCCTCCAGGTTGCCGTAGCCGCGGCGCGTGACGGCGATGCGCTCGCGCAGCTCGGCGGACACGTAGAGCATGCCGGTGCCGTCGGGCCCGCACAGCCACTTCTGGCCGGCGCCCGCGTAGGCGTCGCAGCCCAGAGCGCGCAGGTCGACTGGCACCGCGCCCACGCCCTGCGCGCCGTCGAGGACGAGCGCCACGTCGAGCGCCGCCAGCTCGCGCGGCGCGATCAGGCCGCTCGCCCAGCCGACGTGCGAGCAGGCGACGAGCGTTGTCTTCGCCGTGACCGCTTCGGCGAGCTCGCGCATCGGGGCTTCGCGCATGCTCACGCCGTGCAGCTCGCGTGCCGCACCGAGCGCGCCGAGCAGCCCGGGGTGCTCCTCGTCGCTGGTGAGGATCTCGTCGTCGGGGCCGAGCGCCAGCCCGCTGAGCACCTGCGCGACGCCTTCGCTGGTGACGTCGTGAGCGCGACGTCGGCGGTGTCGCATCCGAGGACCGCGGCGTACGCGGCGCGCAGCTCGGCGGAGAGCTCTTCCTTGTGTTCGAAGTAGGCTGCGCGCGGCCGTCCCGCAGCCTCGCGCTGCAGCTCGCGCGGTCGCCGCCTCGGCGGCCTTCGCCGACAGCGGCCCGTTCGTGCCCGTGTTCAGGTAGGCGAGCGTCTCGAGGCCGGGAACTCGGCACGCAGGGCAGGAGGCGTCCACTAGCAGCGAGGATAATGGGCGGCGATGGCGGCGCAGCACCAGCAGACAGCCCCTGTGGGCGCCGCCCGAGGATGGCGCGAGGAGTCGCGATGGCGCGGTTCATGCGCTTGGCGGCCGAGCGTCGCGGACGGGCGTTCGCCGACTACGACGAGCTGTGGCGCTGGTCGGTCGCCGAGCTCGAGAGTTCTGGGCGGCGGTCTGGGACTTCTTCGGCGTGCGCGCGTCGCGCGCCCTACGAGCGAGGTGCTCGACTCCCATCGCATGCCCGGCACCCGCTGGTTCGCCGGGGCCGAGCTCAACTACGCCGAGAACCTCCTGCTGGGCCGCGCCGGCGCAGCGCCGCGCCGAGACGTCGCGGTGCTGCACGCCTCGGAGCTGCGCGAGCTCGGCAGGCTGAGCTGGGGCGAGTTCGGTGAGCAGGTCGCGCGGGTCGCCGGCGGACTGCGCGCGCTCGGCGTCGGGCGCGGCGATCGCGTCGTCGCGTACATGCCGAACATCCCAGAGACGCTGTCGCGCTGCTCGCCGTCGCGAGCATCGGCGCGATCTGGTCGAGCGCGGCGCCGGAGTTCGGCGCGCGCAGCGTGGTCGACCGCTTCGCGCAGATCGAGCCGAAGGTGATGCTCGCCGTCGACGGCTACCGGCACGGCGGCAAGGACTTCGAGCGCGCGCAGGTCGTCGACGCGATCCTCGCCGAGCTGCCGACCGTCGAGCACGTCGTGCTGCTGCCCTACGTGGCGGCGGACCCCGCGGACCGGCGGCGAGCCGGCCGCACCCCAAAGGCGGGGCGACCGCCGTCGCGGCTGCTCGTGGTCGCGCCTGCGCGAGCTCGGGGCAGGGCGCGCCGCTGAGCTTCGAGCAGGTTCCCTTCGACCATCCGCTGTGGGTGCTCTACTCCTCGGGGACGACCGGCCTGCCCAAGGCGATCGTGCACGGCCACGGCGGGATCGTGCTCGAGCAGCTCAAGAAGGGCCTGCACCTCGACCTCCGACGCGGCGACCGCATGTTCTGGTTCACGACGACCGGCTGGATGATGTGGAACTTCCTCGTCGGCTGCCTGCTCGGCGACGCGGCGATCGTGCTCTACGACGGGAGCCCGGCTCACCCGGACCTCGACGCGCTGTGGCGGCTCGCCGAGCGCGCCGGGATCACGTGCATGGGTATCAGCCCCGGGCCTGCTCGCGAGCTGTGAGAAGGCGGGCATCGAGCCGGCGCGCGACTGCGACCTGAGCGCGCTGCGGGCGATCGGCGCGACCGGCTCGCCGCTGGCGCCGGAGAGCTACCGCTGGGTGTACGAGCATGTGAAGCCCGATGTGTGGCTGTTCTCAACCAGTGGCGGCACCGACGTGTGCACGGCGTTCGTGGCCGGCTGCCCGTTGCTCCCGGTTTATGAGGGCGAACTGCAATGCCGCGCCCTCGGCTGCGCGGTGGCCGCGTGGGACGAGCAGGGCGAAAGCGTGGAGGACGAGGTGGGGGAGCTCGTGATCACCGAGCCGATGCCCTCGATGCCGCTGTTCTTCTGGGGCGACGAGGACGGCGAGCGCCTGCGCGAGAGCTACTTCTCGATGTATCCGGGCGTGTGGCGCCATGGCGACTGGATCCGCATCACGCCCCGCGGCGGCGCGGTCATCTCGGGGCGCTCGGACGCGACGATCAACCGCCAGGGCGTGCGGATGGGCACCGCGGAGATCTACCGCGCCGCGACCGCCGTGAACGAGGTGCTCGACGCGCTAGTCGTCGACGTGCCGGGCGACGCGCGGCGAGCTCGGATGCTCATGTTCGTCGTGCTGCGCGGGCGCGGAGCTCGACGACGAGCTCGCGCGCGCATCAAGCGGCGGATCCGCGAAGACTGCTCGCCGCGGCACGTGCCAAACGAGGTGATCGCGATCGCCGAGGTCCCGCGGACGCTGTCGGGCAAGGTGCTCGAGGTGCCGGTGAAGCGCATCCTGATGGGCGTGGCCCCGAGCAGGCCGCGAGCGTCGATTCGCTGGCCAATCCCGCGTCGCTGCAGCCGTTCGTGGCGCTCGCGGCGACGCGCGCGACGCGCTGAGCCGGCGCTCGCGAGCGTGCCGATCGGCGCAATACATCGCATCCGTGGGCAGGAGTGCGTGGTCATGACGTCGAATCAGAGCGCCGATGAAGCGCACGGCCAATCCGACCGCCGAGCCCGCGAGTGGACGCCTCAAGAGCGTCGAGCGTCGCGGTGCCAACGGCGCCGCGCACAAGAACGGCGCGGCGCACAAGAACGGCTCTGAGCGCAGCGGCGCGGTCGAGGCCGGGACGCTCGCCAGCCTGCCGGGCGAGCACCAGAGCCTCTCCAACTACATCCAGGCGCGCTTCGACGAGTGCTCGCGCTCGCAGAAGGACGTCGCCCAGTACATCGTCGACCACCTCGACGAGGCGGCGTTCCAGACCGCCGAGGAGCTCGCGCGCCGCGCCAACACGTCGAGCTCGACCGTCGTGCGCTTCTCGCAGGCGCTCGGCTTCGAGGGCTTCCCCGAGTTGCAGGCGGCCGCGCGCGAGGAATACCGGCGGGTGAACGCAAACGGGACGAGCAACGGCGGCCCCGGCCCGTCGGCTCCGCTGTTCTCGCTCGATCAGAACGAGTTCGAGGCCGCGCTCACCGCCGACCACCTCAACGTCGAGGAGACCGCGCGCAAGGTGTCGCGCAGCTCGGTCGAGAGCCTCATCGAGGCGATCGTGAGCGCCGAGAAAGTGCTCGTCGCCGGCACCGATCAGATGGCCTTCTTCGCCAGCTACCTTCGCCACCTGCTGATGCTGCTCGACCTCCGCGTCGACCTCGTCGCCAGCCCGTCGCAGGAAGCGCTGAGCCGACTCGGACGCATCGACGAGCAGACGCTCGTGATCGGCCTGTCGGCCGGCAGGCCGCACCCGCTGGTCGTTCGCGCGATGAAGCTCGCGCGCCACCGCAAGGCGCGAACGGCGGCGATCACCGACGCGACCCTCTCAGAGGTCGCAAAGCTCGGGCAGATCAAGCTCTACTACTCATCCAACAGCCCGGCCTACGTGCGCTCGCACACCGCGCTGCTCAGCCTCATCCAGGCGCTCGTGTACGGCGTCTACGCGCGCGACAGCGCGCAGTACGACGACCGCATCAAGGCCTACCGGCTGAAGTAGCCGACGGCTGGCGGTCGTTTCTCGTCGCCGATGCAGGGAAGGCCGGGCCGCATGCGGCCCGCCACGGGCTTGCACATGTGCAAGCCCGGGAGACCGATACGTGCATGCACGGTCTCGACACCGATGGCGATGACAGCCGCACCCTAGGCCTGCGCGGTGGCGGCGTCGGCGAGGCGCCCGGCGAACAGAATCGCGCCGGTGCGCGTGTCACGCACGAAGAACAGAAACGGCCGGTCGGCGACGAAGGAGGCCGAGGGCGTGGACGCAGCCGTCGGTTCGAGCCCGACGATCGTGGTCGCCGCGGCTTCGGTGCCGGCCTCGGTGACGCCGATCTGCGCGGCGTGCCGCACTTCGCCGATCTTCAAGGCCCGGGCGCGGCTGATCGCTGGAAATTCGGCTGCTTCGGTAAAGGCTCGCCTGACGCCGAGCGCTCTCAACGGAGCCACGAGGCTGGCGGAGAACGAGATGTGAAAGCGGGGCAGAGCGACAGCGACGCGCTGGGTGCGCAGGCCGCTCGCGATCCCGTCCAGCAACGGTGGGCCCATGCGCCGTTCGAGCTCCTGCAGGCGCTCGGCGCCGGGCAGGACGAGGAGCATCGCGAGCGTCGAGCTCGGCGTACGGGAGCTCCACGGCGCTCCATCCGGCTCCGCGCGAGTAGGGCAGCTCTTCGGCCTGGGCCATGAACGGAACGGTCTCCCGACCGCCGGCGGCAGGGCTGAAGCGCGCGTCGTGTGTCTTGCCGACCTTGAAGCTGTGGGCCCAATAGGCCTTCAGGTAGATCGCGTTGACGAGCGCGAGCTGTTTCCCGAGGAAGCGACGACGCGCCCAGCGCGCGCGGTATCAGGCCGTGGGTTCGTTCGCCGATCCAGCCGTTGATCGCGCGTACCGTGCCGGGCATGTCGTGAGCGAAGTCCACCGGCACGGGCGGCGCGCCGAAGTCATCGGCGAGGCTCGCCTGGAAGGGCGCGGCGAGTGCCAGGCCCTGCTGCACGAACAGGCCATCGGCGGTCTGCAGGTCGACCGGATGCCTGGCACCTGCGCCGGCCGCGGCCTGCTCGGCCGCGAGCGTCGCCTGCAGACGTCCGAGCTCCCCGAAGCCCGCCGGCGAGCGCACGTTCAGCGCGTGCGCGATCTGGGCGGCCGTCGCGCCGGTCGCGCCCTCGCCGGCCATCGCCATCGCGACGGCCACGCTCTCGGGCGAGAACACCAGGTTGCCGGCGCCCAGGTGGCGCATCAGCGACAGCCCGAACGCGGTCGGCGAGCGGGCTGAAGGCGCGGCGCGCGCGGGACGCGTCGCGACCGCGGGCCCGGCGGCAGAGCCCGCGTGTCCGACGGTCGCGATCACAACCGCCGCCGCGAGGACCGCGAGCGCGACGCACGCTGCAATCGTCCGATGCCAGGTCCGAAGCGGTCCGGCTCCTCCAGCGGCTGGTGCGGGCATCGGGCGATCTTCCCACTCGGCGACCCGGCCAGCTCCACGTCGGCCCGCGCCGGTCGCGCGCCGCTGAGGGGCTCGCAGCGGAGATAGACTCAGCACATGGACGGCGAGCGCAACGGCAGGCGCGAGGAGGCGACTTTTCGCGTAAAGAGCGGCTTGGCGGAGATGCTCAAGGGCGGCGTGATCATGGACGTGGTGACGCCCGAGCAGGCCGCGATCGCCGAGGCTGCGGGCGCCGCCGCCGTGATGGCGCTCGAGCGCGTGCCGGCCGACATCCGTCGCGATGGCGGCGTGGCTCGCATGTCGGACCCCGAGATGATCGCGGGGATCCAGGAGGCGGTGAGCATTCCGGTCATGGCCAAGGCGCGCATCGGCCACTTCATGGAGGCGCGCGTGCTCGAGGCGCTCGACGTTGACTACGTCGACGAGTCCGAGGTGCTGACGCCCGCCGACGAGCGCAACCACATCGACAAGTGGGCGTTCAAGGTGCCGTTCGTGTGCGGCGCGACGAACCTCGGCGAGGCGCTGCGCCGGATCGGCGAGGGAGCGGCGATGATCCGCTCCAAGGGCGAGGCCGGCACGGGCGACATCGTCGAGGCGGTTCGCCACATGCGTGAGATCACCGGCGCCATCCGCCGTCTGACGATGCTCGAAACCGACGAGGTCGCGACCGCGGCGAAGGAGCTCGCGGCACCGCTGGATCTTGTTCGCCAGGTCGCCGCCGACGGGCGCCTGCCGGTCGTGCTGTTCTGCGCCGGCGGCATCGCCACGCCGGCCGACGCGGCGCTGATGATGGCGCTCGGAGCCGAGGGCGTGTTCGTGGGCTCGGGCATCTTCAAGTCCGAGGACCCGCCAGCGCGCGCGCGGGCGGTCGTGGAGGCCACGACGCACTGGCAGGACGCCGAGCGCGTCGCGGCGGCGTCTCGCGGCCTGGGCCCGGCGATGGTCAGCCTCGAGAGCTCGAAGCTAGAGGGCGACGAGCTGCTCGCACAGCGCGGCTGGTAGGACGTCCGCGACGCATGTGAAGGCGGGCGTGGTGTGTGTCACTTCGCGCTTTAGGTGCGCATACGTATATACGGGTGCACCCCGGACACGCGCCCGGACACATGTTCGTAAATACCATTGCGCTCAGAGACCGTGAACGAACACACGCCGGCCGCCTTCACAGCGACTCGCGCGCGCATAGTCGTAAATACCATTGCGCTCAGAGACTGAAAACGAACACACGCCGGCCGCCTCAGCGGCGCCGCCCGCGCGCGGGCCGCTGATCGGCGTGCTCGCGCTGCAGGGCGGGTTCGCCGCGCACGAGCGCGTGCTGCGAAGCCTGGGCGCGAGCACGCGCCAGGTTCGCGTGCCGCGCGATCTCGCAGGGCTCGACGGCCTGATCATCCCGGGCGGCGAGTCGACGACGATGACGCTCGGGATGCAGCGCGAGGGCCTCGCGCAGCCGCTGCGCGAGCTGGCCGCGAGCGGCGTGCCGGTGCTCGGGTCCTGCGCCGGGCTGATCATGCTCGATCGCGAGCATCTTGGTCTGATGGACATGCGCGCCGAGCGCAACGCGTTCGGACGACAGACGAGGAGCTTCGAGGCCGACCTGAGCGTGCGCGGGATCGCGGGCGGCCCGCTGCGGGCGATCTTCATCCGCGCGCCGTGGATCGCCGAGCATGGCGAGCGCGTGGAGGTGCTCGCCGAGCTGGACGGCCACCCGGTCGCCGTTCGCCAGGGCAACATGCTCGCGGTTTCCTTTCACCCGGAGCTCGATGACGAGAAGCGCCTGCACGAGCTCTTCCTCGAGGACGTGGCCGCCCGCACACCGGCTGCGCGGTGAGCGCGCGATACTCCTGGCATGCGGATCGCGGTGGCCAGCGACGAGCGACTGGGGATCGCCGAGGTGCTCGTGCAGACGCTCGCCGAGCGCGGGCACGCGCTCACGCTCCACGGGGCGCTGTCAGGCGTCGAGCGCGACGGCTGGGCGTGGGCGGCGGAGGCGGCCGCGCGCGAGGTCTCAGACGGGCGCGCCGAGCGGGCGGTCGTCTGCTGCTGGACGGGCACCGGCGCCTCGATCGCGGCCAACAAGGTGCGCGGCGTGCGAGCGGCGCTCTGCAATGACGCGGCGACTGCCGCGGGCGCCCGGCGCTGGAACGATGCCAACGTGCTTGCGCTCAGCCTGCGCTCCACCTCTGAGGCCGAGCTCGTCGAGATCCTCGACGCCTGGCTGTCCACCGAAATGAGCCCCGAGCCCGCCGACCGCGACAACGTGGCGCACGTGCGCGACATCGAGCACGCGCGCGGGCACGCGGGCTGAACGGCGCGGCACGCGGGCTGAACGGCGCGGGCGCGCGAGCTGAGCGGCGCGGCGCGCCAGCGGCCGGGTCCCCTAGGCCCGGCCGCTGTGCGCGCGCGGCGCTCGACAGATCAGAGCCGGCTGTTCGGCTCCCCTGTCGTCGGGTCCAGCGGCAGCGGCCTGTTGAGCGGGCCGACGAAGCTGAACATGTTCGCGAGGTCGAACGGGAGACCGTCACGAAGGTCCTGCTTTGCGAGCACCTCGTCGGCCGATCCCGCGATCCCCGGAAGGCGCCAGTTGTACTCGATCAGGTTGATGATCGAGGACTGGTCGGAGAGCTTGTGGTCCACGAAGTTGTGCTTCGCGAACGGCGAGATCACGAGCATCGGGATGGCTCGCGACGGCCATGATGGCCCCCGCGGCGACGGGCACCAGGAATGCCAGTGCGCGCCTGCGCGTCATAGTGCCTCCTAAGGTGACGTTTGGGAATGACCTCGCGCCCGCAGGCGCGAGACGATGCACACCTCAGAGTTGCCCCGGCGATTGACCGTTTTGTGTAGCTGGCGTTACGCGCGCGTTTTGCTCCTGTTACCCACCTGTGCACTTCCGGTGAACAGCGCGCGGCGAGCGAGAGGCAGCCGGTTTGCGCGTGCCGATATAAACGGAATGTGAGCGGGAGGCTGGGGGTCAGCTCGCGCTGAAATGCACCACGTCGCCGCGCTCTGATTCTGTGACGCGCCCCTGTGCGAGCAGCAGATCGACGTGCCCGAGCACCTCTGAGAGCGTCAGGTAGGCCTGCGTGACGGCGACGTTGCCCCACATCTCCTGGGCGATCTCGTGCGCCGTGCGCGGTCCGGCGGCGATCAGGCGGAAGATCTTCTCCGCACGGCGCTCGTGCTGGCGCATGCGTTCGTCGATCAGCGCGCGGTGGTCTGTGATCGGCTCGCCGTGGCCGGGCAGCACGAGCTCGAGGTCCATCGCGCGCGTGCGCTTCAGCGAGTCGATGTACGTGAGCAGCGCCTGCGGGCGCGGACCGTCGTCCTGGGGGTCGGCGCCGAGCGGGCGGGTGAGCAGCGGGTTCGAGGAGATGTGCGCGATCAGATGGTCGGCTGCCAGCACCGTCGAGCGCTGCTCGTCGAAGAGAAGCGTGTCAGACGGGCTGTGGCCGGGCCGATGCAGGATCTGCAGCGTGCGGTCGCGCAACGCCAGGTCGGCGCCGTCGCCCAGCGGCTGGGTGACCTCGACCGCCGAGCCCCATGCGCGAAACGTCGCGGAGACCGAGCGCAGTGCGGTCACCATGTCGGCGGGAATCCCGTGGCGCAGCATCACGAGTACTGAGAAGCGGTCGTCCAGGCTCCGCCTCGTCGCCGAAGCTCTTGAGATATGGAGCGAGGAGGTTGAGCGCCGCGACCTCGGCGCCCGAGCGCCGTGCGAGCACCGCCGCCAGGCCGAAGTGGTCGATGTGCTGGTGGGTGATCACGAGCAGGCCGATTTCCTCCACGCGGCGACCGTGCGCGGCGAGCGCCTGTTCGAGCTCGTCCAGCGCCTGCGCGGAGTTTGGGCCGGAGTCGACGAGCGTCAGCGGATCGTCGTCGATCAGGTAGGCGTTGATTCGCCCAACCTGAAACGGCGTCGGGATGGCGAGGCGATGGATGCCCTGCTCAGCCGCGCGCGCGAGCGCGGCCTGTGCCTGCTCGGCCGCCGCGGCGCCCGGCGCGCTCACGAGCGGATCAGCTCGAGCACCTCGTCGCGCCGGCGCTCCATGTCCTGAATCGACGCGAGCGACTCCAGGCACAGGCGCAGCAGCGGCTCGGTGTTCGATGGACGGACGTTGAAGTGCCAGTCGTCGTAGTCGATCGAGATGCCGTCCAGGCGACTCTGGCGAGCGTCGGCGTAGTGCGCTGCGATCTGCTCCATCTTGCCTTGCTGGTCGGCCACCTCCGAGTTGATCTCGCCGGAGATGAAGTAGTGCGAGCGGTAGGGCGCCAGCAGCTCTGAGAGCGAGGCGCTGTCGGCGTGACAGCTTCTCGAGGATCAGCAGCGCGGGCAGCGTGCCCGAGTCCGCGCAGTAGAAGTCGCGGAAGTAGTAGTGGCCGGAGACCTCGCCGCCGAACAGCGAACCCTCGTCGCGCATGCGGGTCTTGAAGAAGGCGTGGCCGACGCGGTTGATGAAGGGGACCCCGCCCGCCTGGCGGACGGTGTCGGCGACCGCTCGCGAGGCTCTGACGTCGTACAGGATCGCGGCGCCCGGATGGCGAGCGAGCAGCGACTGCGCGAGCAGCGCGGTCATGAAGTCTCCGTCGACGAACGCGCCGCTGTCGTCGATGAAGAAGCAGCGGTCGCCGTCGCCGTCCCAGGCGATACCGAGGTCGGCCCCGCTCGCGATGACCTGCTCGATGATCGCGCGCCGGTTCTCGGGCAGCAGTGGGTTTGGCTCGTGGACGGGAAAATTGCCGTCGGGCGTCCAGCAGGTCTCGATCAGCTCGAGATCCGAGCCGCTCGAGCAGCGGGCCGACCATCGGCCCCGCCATCCCGTTTCCGCCGTCGACGACCACCTTCAGCGGGGGCGCGGCGCGCAGCGCGTCGGCGTCGATGAACCGATCGCCGCGGCCTGGAACTCGGCGTAGACGTCCACCTCCTGCAGCGAGCCGCGCGCGGCGGCTCCCGGCGGGTCGCCCAGGCCGCGCTCGATCGTCTCGGCGGATGTCCTGGATGCCGCTGTCGCCCGACAGCGCGAGCGCTCCCTCGCGCACGAGCTTCGCGCCCGTATAGGCCTTCGGGTTGTGCGAGGCGGTGCACATCAGCCCGCCGTCGAGCTCGCGCGAGCCGACGAGGAAGTAGAGCATCTCGGTGCCGACCTGGCCGGCGTCGAGCACGTGTGCGCCCTCGCCGAGCATGCCGTCGCGGTAGCGGGCCGAGAGCTCGGGCGCGGTCAGGCGCATGTCGCGTCCGAGGCCGACGCGCAGCTCGCCGACGGGCTTGCCCGCCAGGCCCGAGAGCACGCGCGCGAACCCGCGGCCGATCTGCTCGGCGATGTCGCCGTCGATCTGCTCGCCGTAGAGGCCGCGGATGTCGTAGGCCTTGAAGATCTCGGGCGCTGGGGGACCTGGCATCCGGCGGCCAATCCTACGCGTCCGCCCCCGCCGATACGCGCGAGCGCCGGGTCGCCGGCCAGCTCAATTCGTACACTTCGGCATATGTCCGGGCACTCGAAGTGGGCGAGCATCAAGCACAAGAAGGCGATCGTGGACTCGCGCCGCGGCCAGCAGTTCACGAAGCTCGCGCGAGCGATCACGGTCGCGGCGCGCGACGGCGGCGGAGATCCGAGCGCCAACGCGCCGCTGGAGAACGCCATCCGCAAGGCCAAGGAAGCGTCGATGCCCAAGGACAACATCGAACGGGCGATCGCCAAGGGCACCGGCGAGGGCGGCGACGCCGATGCGATCGAGGCCGTCCTGTATGAGGGCTACGGCTCGGGCGGTGTCGCGCTGCTGGTCGAGGCGCTGACCGACAACCGCAACCGCACGAGCGCCGACGTGCGCCATGCGTTCTCAAAGAACGGCGGCAGCCTCGGCGAGCCCGGCTCGGTCGCCTACCTGTTCGAGAAGAAGGGCTCGATCGTGATCGACGCGACGCGCTACTCCGAAGACGACCTGATGGTCGCCGTGGAAGCCGGCGCCGAGGACATCTCCGCCGACGATGACGTGTTCGAAGTGGTCGCCGAGCCGGGCGACTTCATGGGCGTGCTGTCGGCGATCGAGGCCGCCGGCGTGGAGACCGAGAGCGCGGAGCTCGCCTACCGGCCCTCCAGCGTCGTGCCGATCGACGAGACCCAGGCGGGCACCCTCATGAGCCTGATCGATGCGCTCGAAGAGCTCGACGACGTCGACGCCGTGCACGCGAACTTCGACATCCCCGCCGACGTGCTGGAGCGCGTCGCGGGCTAGCGCCAATCTGAGATGAGCCGGCGCCGCTGCGGCGCCGGCCAGACCCGCGCATGCGCGGGTCCGCGGCGGGCGCATGCGCCCGCCGAACCGCCGAGCATGTCGGCGGGGGATGGCCTGCGGCGCCTCGGCGAAGCGACGTGCTCGCGGCAGGCGTCCGAGCGCGGCGCAGAATCAACAGTCATGGTCGTGCTTGGAATCGACCCCGGGCTTGCGAACACCGGCTACGGCGTCGTCGCGCGCCGTGGCGACGGCCTCGTCGCGCTGGACGGCGGCGTCATCACGACCCCCGCGGGCATCGCGCAGGAGACGAGGCCTGGCCGACATCCACGCAGCCGTCGACGCCCTGCTCGACGAGCATGCGCCCGACGCAGTCGCGCTGGAGGAGCTCTACTTCGGCCAGAACGTGCGCACCGCCTTCGCGGTCGGCCACGCGCGCGGGGTGGCGATGCTGGCGGCCGGCCGGCGCGGCATTGCCGTGCACCGGCTACACGCCGCAGAAGGTCAAGGGCGCGGTCTGCGGCAACGGCCGCGCCGAGAAGGAGCAGGTCGCACGCATGGTCGAGGCGCTGCTGGGGCTCGCCGACACCCCTCGGCCAGACCACGCCTCCGACGCGCTCGCCGTCGCGATCTGCCACGCAAACTGCGCGCCGCTGTCGAGCGCGCTCGCCGGGGTCGACGCGATGATCGCGCTGCTGCGCGGCGAGGTGGCCCTGCGCCGCCCCGATCACGTCGTCGTGCATGTGCGCCAGCGTCGGCTACCGCGCGGCGGTCTCGGCCGAGACGCTGCGCCACGTGCCGGCGGTCGGCGAGGAGACCACGCTGCACACGCACCTGATCGTGCGCGATGACGCGCTCGTGCTGTTCGGGTTTCACTCAGAGCAGGAGCGCGACCTGTTCCTGATGCTGCTGTCGGTGCAGGCGGTCGGCCCGAAGGTTGCGCTCGCGATCCTCTCCGGCGGCACGCCGCGCGAGCTGATCGCGGCGCTCGCCGCGCGGCGACGCGGCCCGCCTGCAGGCTGTGCCCGGCATCGGCAAGCGCACCGCCGAGCGGATCATCGTCGAGCTGCGCGAGAAGGTCGGCGTCTCCGGCGGGCGGGCGCGATCGCCGGCGGCGCGATTCTCGTCGCATGACGCCACAGCGAGATCCCCGCGTGCTCGCGCGCGAGGGATTGCTCGAGCTCGGGTACGCCCCCGAGCGAGGCCGAGGAACTGCTGTGCGGCGCCGACGGCGAGAGCGCCGAGGAGCTGATCGCGCAGGCGCTGCGCCTCGCTCGGGCGCCGTCGAGATGAGCGGGTCGGCCGCCCGCATCCAGACGCCCTACCTGGTCGCCGAGGACGAGCTCGACCGCTCGCTGCGCCCGCGGCGATTGGCCGACTTCGTCGGCCAGCAGCACGCTGCTTGAGCAGCTCGGCCATTGCGATCGAGGCGGCCGGCGCACGCGAGGAGGCGCTCGACCACCTGCTGCTGGCGGGTCCGCCGGGCCTCGGCAAGACCTCGCTCGCGCAGATCGTCGCGACGGAGCTGGAAGTCCCGTTCGTGCAGACGGCCGGGCCGGCGCTCGAGCGCAAGGGCGACGTCGCCGCGTTCCTGACCGCGCTCGAGCCGCGCAGCGTGTTCTTCGTCGACGAGATCCACCGCCTGCCGCGCACGCTGGAGGAGACGTTCTACCCGGCGATGGAGGACCAGCGCCTGCCGATCACGGTCGGCCAGGGCGCCGGCGCGCGCGTCGTGACGCTGCAGCTGCCGCCGTTCACGCTGATCGGGGCGACGACGCGCACGGGCCTGCTGACGACGCCGCTGCGTGATCGCTTTGGCATCCAGGCGCGGCTGGAGTCCTACTCGGTGGCGGACCTCGCGGTGATCGTGCGCCGCTCGGCGGGCATCCTTGAGATCGAGCTCGACGACGACGGTGCCACGGCGATCGCCGCGCGCAGCCGCGGAACGCCGCGGGTCGCCAACCGCCTGCTGAAGCGCGTCCGCGACTTCGCCGAGGTGCGCATGGACGGGCGTGGTCACCGCGGAGGCCGCGCGCGGCGCGCTGGAGCTGCTGGAGGTCGACGAGCTCGGCCTCGACCGCCTCGATCGCGAGATCCTGCGCGACGATCTGCGCGAAGTTCGATGGCGGCCCGGTCGGGCTCTCCACGCTCGCGGTCGCGGTCGGCGAGGAGCAGGACACGATCGAGGACGTGTACGAGCCCTACCTGCTCACCGAGGGCCTGATCAAGCGTACGCCGCGGGGGCGGGCGGCCACCGCGGCTGCGTACGCGCATCTGGATCTGGAGGCGCCGGCGGCCAGGGGCCCCGGCGCGCTGGAAGGGCGCTCGCTGTTCTGAGCGCGGACCCGGGCGCGCCCGGTTTGAGCGCCCGGCGCCGGGTCGATGCGCGGCGGTTTGCGGAGCGGATGCCTTAAGCGCGCTGCTCGCGTACCCTGTGTTTGCGTATGTCCCATCCGTTCATCTGCCCCAACTGCGGCCATCGCACCAGCGAGCTCGACCGCAACGTGGGCTTCACCCGCCAGCGAAAGGGCTGCACGAAGTGCGGCTTCGCGTTCCTGTTCGAACTGCTCGACGACTACTACCCTGCGCCCGATGCGGCGTTCTTCGTGTGCGACGGGGAGGGCCGCGTGGTCGGCTGCGGAAAGAACTCCTTTGCGTTCACGGGCCTCGAGGAGGAGGAGGTCATCGGCCAGCGCGTGGAGCGGGTGCTCGGGCTTGAGTTCTCAAACGGAGACGACCCCGTCGCCACCGTCCTCGAGTGGGGCGTGCGGGCGCTGGAGGTGCCGGTGCGCGTGAGCGGGGAACGCGACGTCGCGGCCGATGCCAAGGCGGACATGTTCCCCGCCTACGATGACGATGGCGGGCTGTTGCTCGTGCTCACCCCAGAGAAATAATCCGGCCGAGCTATGACCGACCGCCGCCGCAATACCTTCGTCCTCCTGCTCGTCGCCGGGCTGTGATCCTGTCGCTGGCGGTCATCGTCGGCTGCCCAGCGTGATCAAGCCGAAAAGACGCGCCTCGGCCTCGACCTGAAGGGTGGCGTCGAGCTCATCTACCAGGCCAAGCCGACCGCGCAGTCCAAAGTCGACTCCGAATCGCTCGAACGCGCGATCGACATCATGCGCAAACGCGTCGATCAGCTGGGCGTCGCGCAGCCGGAAATCCAGCGCTCGGGCGCCGAAGAAATCAACGTCGCGCTACCCGACGTCAGCAACGTCCCGCGAGCCGAACAGAGAGGTCGGCCAGACGGCCCAGCTGTACTTCTATGACTGGGAGCCCAACGTGATCGGCCCCGACGGCAAGCCTGCGCCGACCGAACCGACGGTGACCGGAGGCCAGGCGGCGGGCTCCTCGCAGTCGGGCGTGCCGCAATACCAAGCGGTGCTGCGCGCGGCCAAACGTCCCGCCGATCCTGCGCAAGAGCGACACGACGTGGGAGCCAGGGTGCACGCCGGAACAGGTCAACGACTGCATCTACGGCAGCTGGTATCTGATCGATACCAAGCACGAACGGATGCTGTGCCCAGGCAACACGACGACCTGCACGCCCGAGGAAACCGAAAAGAACCTCTACGCCGACGGCTACAAACCCCCGCCGGGGTCCAGCCCCAAGGCGGTGCGGGTCAACCCGGGCACGATCGTCGTGCAGTCACGTCCGGCCGAAGGCCAGACCGGGAAAGGTCACCCAGCGCAACCCCAACAGCTGGTACGTGCTCAACGACGACCCCGCGCTGACCGGCAGCGACATCACCAACCCGCAGCAGAGCTTTGACGAAGGCGCCGGCGAAAGCGGCCAGCCGAACGTGACGTTCGGCTTCACCTCAAGCGGCCAGAAGATCTTCCAGAAAGTGACAAAGGAAGTCGCCGAGCGCGGTCAGGAAGCACAGCTTCCCGGCGTCAGCAAGGAAGCCGCGCTCCAGCACTTCGCCGTCGTGCTCGACGGCCAGCTGATCACGACGCCGTCGATCGACTACACGAAGTACCCCGAAGGCATCGACACGACGACCGGCTCGCAGATCTCCGGCGGCTTCACGCTGAACTCCGCCCAGGAACTGGCCAGCGAGCTTCAGTCGGGCGCGCTGCCGATCAAGCTCGCGCTGATCTCGCGCTCGCAGGTGTCGGCGACGCTTGGAAAACAGGCGCTCAAACAGGGACTGCTGGCGGGCCTCGCGGGCTTCTTGATCGTCTGCGTCTTCCTGCTGATCTTCTACAGGGTGCTCGGCATGATCGCCGTCGGGGGCCTGGTGATCTACGGGATCTACCTGTTCGCGCTGATCAAGCTCATCCCGGTGACGTTGACGCTCCCCGGGATCGCGGGGCTGATCCTCACGATCGGTGTCGCCGCCGACGCCAACATCGTGATCTTCGAGCGCGTCAAGGAGGAGATCCGAGGGGACGATCGATCGTTTCCGGCATCGCCACGGGCTACAAGCGCGGCTTCGCGGCGATCGTCGACGCCAACGTCGTGACGTTCATGACCGCGTTCATCCTGTTCGCGCTCGCGACCGCTGAAGTCAAGGGCTTCGCGTTCATGCTCGGCATCGGCACGCTCGTGTCGCTGTTCACGGCCGTGCTGGCCACGCAGGCCGCGCTCGGCGCGATGAGCCGCTCGCGGCTGGTCGGCACACCGTCGATGCTCGGCGTCGGGCGTGAGCACCGCGGCTGGCGCTTTGACTTCATGGGCGCCTCGAAGTGGTTCTTCTCGCTGTCGGGAACGATCCTGCTGATCGGCGCGCTGGCGATCGGCGGCAAGGGGCTGAACTTCGGCATCGACTTCAAGTCCGGGACGCGGATCCAGACGGCTTTCGTGAGGCCGGTCAGCGAGGCGAAGTCGCGTCCGCCGTCGCCGCGGCCGGCTATCCGAACGCCGAGATCCAGAAGATCACAAGCAAGAACATCGGCGGATCGGGCTTCCAGATCTCCGACCAAGACGCTCACGCCGTCCTCGGTCAAAAAGGTGGAAGAGGAGTTCAACACGAAGTTCGGCAACGGTCCCAACTCGACCGCGACGAAGAACTTCTCCTCGACGTCGATCGGCCCGACGTTCGGCAAGACGGTCGCCAAGAGCGCGATCATCGCGATCATCGCCTCGCTGTTGGTGATCTCGGCCTACATAGCGTTGCGCTTTGAATGGAAGTACGCGGTCCCGGTGCTGATCGCGCTGATGCACGACCTGCTGATCACGGCAGGCGTCTACTCGCTCACGGGGAGGGAAGTCACGACGGCCACGGTCGCCGCTCTGCTGACGATCCTCGGCTACTCGCTCTACGACACGATCATCGTGTTCGATCGTGTGCGCGAGAACGTGCCCAGGATGCCGCGGGCCGCGTTCTCTCAGATCGTCAACCGCTCGATGTCCGAGGTGCTGACGAGGTCGCTGGCAACGAGCTTCTGCACGCTGCTGCCGGTGATCGCGCTGCTGCTGTTCGGCGGCGAAACGCTCAAGGACTTCGCCTTCGCGCTGATGGTCGGCATCGCGTCGGGCGCCTACTCCTCGATCTTCATCGCCTCGCCGGTGCTCACGCACTGGAAGGAGCGCGAGGGCGGCTACCGCCACCGGCGTGCACGGATCGTGCGCGAACTGGGCAGCGTGCCGCCCTATGCCACGACCGCGACGGGCGCCCACGAGGACGTGGAGCCCGAGCAGCAGTCGCGCCGCAGCCGTCGCGGGAGCATCACCGCGCCCGAGGACCCCGGCCAGCAGATCTCCCAGGGCGAGTTCCAGGAGCTGGTTCGAGAACTGGACGTCGAGGAGAAGCCGCCAGCCAAGCCGGCGCCGACGCGCAAGGGGGGCAACGTCGGCCTGGCACAGCGCCCGGCCGCGACGAAGACCGAGTCCGACAGCTCTGAGCAGGGCAACGGCGCGCCGAGCGACGCGAGCGCGCGCAAGGACTCCGGCGCCGACCTGCTGCCCGAGGACCTCGTGCTCAAGGACGACCCCAAGCCGCAGAAGCGCAAACGCACGCGCAACCGCAAACACGGCAGGAGCCGCTGATGGGACTGCTCGGCTGGGTGATGATGGGCCTCGCGATCTGGCACTTCACGATCTTCATGCCCGATCGCTTCTGGGGCGGGATCGTCGGCGCCTTCGTGGGCTCGCTGGCGGGCGCCGTGATCATCGGGCTTATCATCTTCGGCGTGAAGACCTCTTCGTTCTCGATCCCGGGCGAAAGCGAAACCGATATCGCGGTCGTGCTCTATGCGGTGCCGGCGCGCTGCTGGGCATCGCGGCGATCTACTTCGAGGGCA
Organism: uncultured Solirubrobacterales bacterium; assembly: GCA_963749385.1. GTDB lineage: Bacteria > Actinomycetota > Thermoleophilia > Solirubrobacterales > Solirubrobacteraceae > Palsa-744. The sequence continues at coordinate 426,727 of CAVVMI010000007.1, read as the reverse complement.
TCAGGCGCGAACGACACGCCGCCGTCGAGTAGGCAGACCGCGCTCGCAGCGCAACTCGGCGCTCTTTCCGTCGAGGCCTGACCGTAGTGTGCGGGCGTGTCCGAGCCCCGCTTCGAGATCGCCGACTGTCCGCCGGCCGCCGTCGCACGCCTGTGCGAGGAGCTGGGCGTGAGCGATCCGCTCGCCCAGGTGCTCGTGCGCCGCGGGCTGGCCGAGCCGCTGGCCGCGCGCGCGTTCCTGGCCGGCGAGGAGCTGCATTCGCCCGGCGCCTTCGCCGGCATGCAGGACGCCGTCGCGTCGATCCTCGCGCGGGTGCGCAGCGGCGAGCGAATCACGATCCATGGCGACTACGACGTCGACGGAGTGTGCGCGACCGCCGTGCTCGTGCGCGCGCTGCGCTCGCTGTCGGCCGACGTTGACTGGTACCTGCCCGATCGCGCCGGCGACGGCTACGGGCTCAGCGAGGACACGGTCAGCCGCCTGGCGGCGCGCGGAACGCGCCTGCTCGTGACCGTCGACTGCGCGATCACGGCGGTGGCCGAGGTGGCGCACGCACGCGCGCTTGGCCTCGACGTCGTCGTCACCGACCATCACGCGCCGCGCGAGGACGGCGCGCTGCCGCAAGCGCCGATCGTGCACCCGGCGGTGTGCGGCTATCCGTGCACCGCGCTGTGCGCGACCGCGGTCGCCTACAAGCTCGCCCAGGCGCTGCTGGACGCCATCGATGCGCCGGCGCAGAGCGCGCAGCGCTCGCGCCTGGAAGACGATCTGGACCTCGTGGCGCTGGCGACGATCGCCGACGTGGTGGCGCTGCTGGGCGAGAATCGCACGCTCGTGCGGCGCGGTCTGCGCGCGCTGGCGAGCACGACCAAGCCGGGCCTGCGCGCGCTGATGGCGGTGTCGGGTATCGACGCCGCGCGCGTGAACGAGCGCGCTGTCGGCTTCGCGCTGGCACCGCGGCTGAACGCGGCCGGGCGTATCTACCGGGCCGACGCGGCGCTCGAGCTGATCCTGACCGAGGACGCCGCGCGTGCGCGGCAGGTCGCCGAGGAGCTGGATCGCGCGAACCGCGAGCGCCGCGAGGTCGAGCGGCGAATCCGCTTTGAGGCCGAGGCGCAGATCTCGGCGCTCGGCGAGCGCAGCGCCTATGTGCTGGCGCAGGAGGGCTGGCATGGCGGCGTGATCGGGATCGTCGCCGCGCGCCTGGCCGAAGCACGCGGGCGACCGGTCGTGATGATCGCGCTCGACGGCGACACCGGGCGCGGCTCGGGGCGAAGCGGCATCGAGGCATTTGACCTGCTCGCGGCGCTCACCGCGTGCGCGCAGCACCTGCGCGGCTACGGCGGTCATCGCGCCGCCGCTGGCCTGGAGATCGAGCGGGGGCGCCTGGAGGAGTTCGCGCTGGCGTTCGACGCGTACGCCGCGCGCGCGCTCGAGCCCGAGGACATGGTCGCGGTGGAGCGTGTCGACGCGGTTGTCGGCGGGGAGCAGCTCGGCATGTCGCTTGCCGAGGAGCTGCAGACGCTCGCGCCGTTCGGGCGCGGCAATCCCGGGGTCTCGCTGATGGTCGCGGAGGCGACGTTCGCCGACGCGCGCCCCATGGGCGAAGGCAAGCACGTGCGCTTCACGGTGCACTCGCGCGGCGTGCGTGCACGCGCGGTGGCCTTCGGCACCGGCGGATCGCTGCCCGTGAACGAGGACGAGCTCGCCGAGGCGACGTTCACGCTCGAGGTCAACGAGTTCAGGGGCGTCAGCGAGCCACGGCTCGTGCTCCGCCGCGCGAGGCCCGCCGAGGAGCAGCGGGTCGCGCCGTCGCCGGGCGCAGAGCCCGCGCCCGACGAGTCGCCGACGGGCGACGAGGCCGAGCTCGTGCTGTTTGCCCTGCCCTGAGAGCGGCGCCGCGCGGGCGCGCTCGGCGAGGACCGCGCGTCTGCCGATAGGGAAGTAATGCGCACAGAGCGCCCCGCACGGGGGCCTGTGCGGGCGCCCGCTTCAATCCGGCGAGGCTGTTCCCTACCCTTTAGACATGGCCATCTCTCCCGACCCCGACAGCGCGCCCGCAGACACGGTTGCGGCGACCGGCCTGAAGACGCCGGTCGGCGACGAGGTGCTCGCCAGCGAGCCGACCCGCGACCCCGTGGGAGTCGAGGTCCGCCGCCGGCAGGCGCCGGCCAGCGGCGCCGGGCTCAGCGAGCCCCAGCGCAGGATGCTCGGCGACCTGTTCGCGATCGTCTCCGAGCACGCAGACGATGCTGCGGTGGAGATCGATCGCGAGCGCGTGCAGGACGCGTTCGCGTTCGCCTGCCAGCACCACGCCGCGCAGCGGCGCAAATCGGGCGAGGACTTCATCGTGCACCCGGTCGGGGTTGCGCGCATCTGCGCCGGCATGCGGCTTGACACCGAGACGCTGTGCGCGGCGCTGCTGCACGACACCATCGAGGACACGAGCGCGTCGATCGAGGAGGTGCGCGAGCGCTTCGGTGAGGAAATCGCCGGCCTCGTGGACGGTGTGACCAAGCTGACGGGCATCACGTTCTCCTCCCACGACGAGGCGCAGGTCGAGAACTACCGCAAGATGATGGTCGCGATGGCCACCGACGTGCGGGTCATCCTGATCAAGCTCGCCGATCGGCTTCACAACATGCGCACGATCGACGCGATGTCCAAGCAGAAGCAGACCGAGAAGGCCCGCGAGACGCTCGAGATATACGCGCCGCTGGCCCACCGGCTGGGGATCCACGCGATCAAGTGGGAGCTCGAGGACCTCGCGTTCGCGACGCTGCATCCACGCAAGTACCAGGAGATCAAGGGCCTCGTGGCTCAGCAGCGCGACGATCGCGAGGGCTACGTCGCCGAGGCCGGCGAGTACCTGGAAAGCGAGCTCGCCGAGATGGGCATCGAGGCGCAGATCGCCGGGCGCGCCAAGCACTTCTACTCGATCTACTCGAAGATGACCAAGAAGGGCCGCGAGTTCAACGAGATCTACGACCTGACCGCGATGCGCGTGATCGTCGACTCCGTCAAGGACTGCTACGGCACCGTCGGCGTGATCCACTCGCTGTGGAAGCCGCTGCCGGGCCGTTTCAAGGACTTCATCGCGATGCCCAAGTTCAACATGTACCAGTCGCTGCACACGACCGTGATCGGACCCGAGGGGCGCCCGCTGGAGATCCAGATCCGCACCCGTCAGATGCACGAGATGGCCGAGTTCGGGGTCGCCGCGCACTGGATGTACAAGGTGGAGCCCGGCGCCAAGTCCGGCCGCGAGGGCTGGAGCGCCCCGGGCGAGGAGAGCAAGCTCAAGTGGCTGCGCTCGATGCTCGACTGGCAGAAGGACCTGTCTGACCCGCGCGAGTTCATGGAGACCCTGCGCACCGATCTCTTCGAGGACGAGGTCTACGTGTTCACGCCCAAGGGCGAGGTCAAGTCGCTGGCCGCCGGCGCGACGCCGCTGGACTTCGCCTACGAGGTGCACACCGAGATCGGCCACCGCTGCGTCGGCGCGCGCGTGAACGGCAAGATCGTTCCGCTGCACTGCGAGCTTCACTCCGGTGACATTGTCGAGATCCTCACCGCCAAGCGTGAGCGCGGGCCCTCGCGCGACTGGCTGGCGATGGTGCGCACGACGCGCGCCAGAAACAAGATCAAGCAGTGGTTCAAGGCCGAGACGCGCTCTGACTCAGAGCACGCCGGGCGCGACCTGCTGCAGGAGCAGCTGCGCAAGCAGGGGCTGCCGGCGCAGAAGATCACGGGCTCGGCGCTGCTGGCCGACGTGATCCGCGAGGTCGGCTATCGCAAGGCCGATGACTTCTACATCGCGCTGGGCGCGGGCAAGGTCTCCGCGAAGGTCGTCGTCAACAAGGTGATGCAGCGCCTGAAGCAGGGCGAGGCGGCCGACGGCGAGGCGACCGCCGTGGACCTGCTGCGCGTGGGCCGCCCGCGGCGGCGTGCGACGAAGTCCTCCGAGCAGTACGGGATCCGCGTCGACGGCGTCGACGATGTGATGCTCCGCCTGGCCAAGTGCTGCCGTCCGGTGCCGGGCGATGAGATCGTCGGCTACATCTCGCTGGGACGCGGGATCACGATCCACCGCGCCGATTGCCCCAACGCGGTGCTGCTGGGCAAGGCGCCCGAGCGTTTCGCTGACGTCGGCTGGGAGGGCGATCAGTCCACCGCGTTCGTCGTCGAAATCCAGATCGACGCGTGGGATCGCCACCGCCTGCTCGAGGATCTCTCACGCGCCTTCTCGGAGTCCGGGTCGAACATTCTCGAAGCGCGCTGCCTGTCGACGCCGCCGATGGTCAAGAACCGCTTCGTGGTCGAGGTGGCAGACACGCACACGCTGAAGACCGCGATCACGCGCCTGCGCAACACCGACTCGGTGTTCGACGCCTACCGCGTGACGCCCGGCGGCGCGGCCTAGCGCCCGCTAGGCGACGACGCTCAGCCCGTTGGGCTCGATCGAGTAGCGCGCTTCGGCCACATGACCGAGATAGTCGCCGTCGACCTGCAGCGGCAGCGCGCGAGCGTCTGAGCTTCTGACCGTCAGCTCGGTCACTTCGGTCATCCCGGTGACGTCCCTGCACGCGGCGACGCGCCCGCGTGCGGAGAGCGCCTGTAGGCCGATGCGCGACATGCCGACGGGCGTCGCGCGATGGAGCACGCAGCTCGAGAGCCCGCCGGAGTCAAGCGCGATGCCGTCGGCCAGCTCGATCGGACGATCCTGGAAGTAGGTGAACGAGGGCCCGTTCTGGACGACCGTCGTCACGCCGTCCAGGCGCCGGTCCTGGGCCCGCACCTCCATTCGCGGGGGGCGCGTCAGGTAGCGCGTGAGAAACGTGCGCAGCGCCACCCAGGCGAAGTAGTAGGGGCCGAGGCGCTTCTTGTGGCGCGGGTTGGCGTCGACTCGCTCCACGACGCTCGCGTCCAGGCCGAGGCCCGAGGCGAACGTGAAGCAGCGCCCGTTGACGACGCCGAGGTTGACCGTGCGCGGGCGCCAGTCGTCGGCCATTGCGAGCACGTGCTCGATGGCGTCGACGATCTCGCCGGGGATGCCGAGCATCTTGGTGAACACGTTGGCCGACCCGCCGGGCAGGCAGCACAGGGGAGTCGAGGAGCCGCGCAGGCCGTTGGCGGCTTCGTTGACGGTCCCGTCCCCTCCGAAGGTGACGACGACGTCGTAGTCCTCCTGTGCGGCCTCGCGGCACAGCTCGGTAGCGTGTCCGGGGGCCTGGGTGTCGACCGCGTGCACGTCAAAGCGCCCCTGCAGCGCCCGCACGACGATGCTTCGCAGGCGCTCAGAGACCGTTGTGGCGTAGGGGTTGACGACGACGAGCATGCGTCTGCGCCTGGGCTGGGAGGCGTTCGAGACGATTCTCCGGCGCCCGGACAGCTCGTCGTCAGGGGGCAGCGGGGGGACGGGGCGCGGGGCGCCGCCGGCCCGCTCGTCGAGGGATCGATCCATCTGACTGGCGTACACCGTCCCGGCGCGCCCGTTACCGTGATTGGGACAAGCGTCTAGTTGGCGCCCTCAGGCCTGTCGTGGGGCGGGCCTTCCGTCGATCTGCTTGCTAGACTGACGCACAACATAGCTGGACACATCCAGAGGGGTGGAGGGACTGGCCCGATGAAGCCCCGGCAACCACCGTCAAGTCACGACGGGAAGGTGCCAATTCCAGAAGATGTGTGGCGGGCTTCGTGCTCTTTGCCACACCGTGACACGGCGAAGACAATGCGAAGGGAGCCCGCAATGGCTGTGAGTCATCTGGAGTGCAGAGAGTGCAAGGCCCAGTACCCGCTCGAGGCGCTGTATGTGTGCGAGCGCTGCTTCGGTCCGCTCGAGGTCGCATACGACCACGACAACGTGGGTGGGGACATCGGCGAGCTGCGCCGGCGTATCCAGGGCGGACCTCAGAACATCTGGCGCTACGCGGACTTCCTGCCCGTCGTCGACGGCCCTCCCGGACCGTCCGGACGGCTGGCCTCGCGTGTCGGCCTGCCCGCGGGGTGCACGCCGCTGATCCGCGCCGACCGGCTGGCCGAGGAGCTCGGCCTGGGCGAGGTGTGGGTCAAGAACGACGCCGCCAACCCGACGCATTCGTTCAAGGATCGCGTCGTCTCGGTCGCCGTCGCTCGCGCGCGCGAGCTCGGCTTTCAGACGATCGCATGCGCGTCGACGGGCAATCTGGCCAACTCGGTGGCCGCGCACGGCGCCGCGCTGGGCCTTGACTCCTATGTCTTCATCCCGGCCGACCTCGAGGAGCAGAAGGTGCTTGCGACGGGCGTCTACGGCACGCAGCTCGTGGCCGTGAAGGGCACCTATGACGACGTCAACCGTCTGTGCACCGAGCTGTGCGCCGAGCGCGACTGGGCGTTCGTGAACATCAACCTGCGCCCCTACTACGCCGAGGGCTCGAAGACCCTGGCCTTTGAGATCGCAGAGCAGCTGGGCTGGGAGCTGCCGGACCGCTGCGTGATCCCGATCGCCTCGGGCTCGCTGTTCACGAAAATCGCCAAGGGCTTTGAAGAGTGGCGCGACCTCGGCCTGCTGCGGGGGGAGCTGCCGCGCATGAACGGCGCCCAGGCGACGGGCTGCTCGCCCGTGGCGAGCGCGTTCTCCGACGGTAAGGACGTCTGCCGGCCGGTCAAGCCCGACACGATCGCCAAGTCGCTTGCGATCGGCAGCCCCGCCGACGGTCCCTACGCGCTTGACCTGGCTCGGCGCACCGACGGCTCGGTGGACGCGGTCAGCGACGAGGAGATCCGCGAGGGCATCGCGCTGCTGGCGCGGACGACGGGCGTCTTCACCGAGACCGCCGGAGGAGTCACGACGGCGGTGCTCGCCAAGCTCGCGCGGCGCGGCGACATCGACCCGCAGGAGCGCGTCGTGCTCGTGATCACCGGCGAGGGCCTGAAGACGCTCGATGCGGTGCGGGGAACGTTCGAGAGCCAGACGATCGAGCCCAGCGTGCAGGACTTCGAGGCCCGCGTGCGCGAGGTCGGCGCCGTCGCGGCGGTCTGATGTCGGTCGTCGTGAAGATCCCGACGCAGCTTCGAGCCGTGGCCGGCGGCGAGGCTGAAGCCGAAGTGGAGGGCGCCACCGTGGCGGAGGTGCTCGACGGCCTGTTCGAGCGCCACGGCGAGCTGCGAGATCGCATCAGCGACGAGGACGGATCGTTGCGGCGGTTCGTCAACGTCTACATCGCCGGCGAAGACATCCGCTTCCTCGAGGGCCTGCAGACACCCGTCGCCGATGGTGCGGAGTTGACGATCCTGCCCGCCGTCGCGGGCGGATAGCTGAAAAACGCCGATTTCTCGGCGCAAAACACGTCCTCGGAAAGCAGGAATCGGGCCTTCGGGCGGGTATAATCCATAAGCCTTCAGGCGCGAGCCTTTCGATAGTTCTTAACGACCGTTGAGGTGGGGCTGACCAGGGTGCAGTTTGCTGACGGTATGTCCACGCAAGCACCAGCAAGGCCTGTAGCGGAGGGCCTTACAGAGCGCGTCGACCCGATCGCGTGCTTGGACGAGCGTGCCCGCCAGCAGGCGATGCTCGCCCATCCGACGGCGCCAGGGCGCTACATCGAGGTCCAGGGGCCGACCGAGACGCTCATCATCCCGCTGGGACGGGGCGTCGTGCACATCGGGCGCGGCCTGTCCGCGGACCTGCGCCTGGATGAGGCATCGGTTTCGCGCCGCCATGCGATTCTCGTGCCGCGCCGCAGCGGCACGCGCGTGCTCGACGATCGCAGCTCCAACGGCACGTTCGTAAACGGCCGCCGCGTGACCCAGGCAGACCTGCAGAATGGCGACGTGCTGCTGCTCGGACGGGTCGTCCTGCGCTACCTGGAGATCTGACCCTCAGCGCCTCGGCGCGGGCCGCCCCGGGGGGCCGTCGCGCGTGCGCTGAAGCTACCGCCAGCGGCTGCTTGGATAACACTTGGCAGCGCGGCCAGTCGTGTGTAATATCGGCCAGCAGCGCTGGCCTGTCGCGGATGGCGTGGCTGGCGAAGGAACGCCAAGGAGGAGGGGAGGGGAGATGCGCGGGCCCACGAGGTCACTGGAGGTCGTAGCCGAACCCGCAGCTGCCAGGGGGACGCTTTCTCTGCGAGCCGGCCTGAGATGGCCGTTTGCCCTGGTCGCGGCGGCCGCAGCGCTGCTCCTGGCGCTCGCCATCTCACAGGGCCTCGGCGCCGGTCGCGGCGCGCCCGTCGCGCATCGCTCTCACGCGAGCGTCGCCTCGCACAAGGAACTCTCCAGCCTGCCGCTGCCCGCGCAGGCCCCGATCTCGGCCGCGCTGGGGCGCGATGACCGCGCCTACCACGTCAGCGGCTCGGGCGCGAGCCTGCGCGCCGCGAACCCCTCCCAGCGTCTCGATCTCCACTTCGGGCAGGGCTCGGTCGCCGTCAGCTCAGGTGCGGCGCGCGTCGGGCTGGCGCTCAGCGCCGTCGGCGCCGGGACGTCGCTGTCGCCCGTCGGCGGCGCTGCTCCCAAAGCGAGCGCGAACCGCGTCGAATACGCCTACCCCGACGTGCGCGAGTGGTACACCAACGGCCCCGTCGGCCTCGAGCAGGGCTTCACGGTGGCGCGCGCTCCCGCCAGGCGCACATGGCGCCGGGCTGACGCTGGCACTGGCGCTGTCGGGCAACGCGCGTGCGTCGCTGGCGCAGGGCGGGCGCAGTGTCACGCTGACTCATCCCGGCTCGCCCTCGCTGACCTACGGCGGTCTGAGCGCGACCGACGCAAGCGGACGCGCGCTGCACAGCTCGCTCTCGGTGCGCGGCGGTCGGTTGCTGATCTCGGTCGATCCTCACGGCGCGCGCTACCCGATCCACATCGACCCGTTCATCCAGCAGGGCGAAAAGCTGACCGGCACCGGGGCCATCGGAGCCGCGTTCCAGGGCTTCAGCGTCGCGCTGTCCTCCGAAGGCACGACCGCGATCGTCGGCGGACCCGAAGACAAAGGCGACACCGGCGCTGCATGGGTCTTCACGCGCAGCGGCACGACCTGGAGCCAGCAGGCAAAGCTCGTCGCCACGGGCACGAGCGGGCGGTCCGAGGTGGGATTGAGCGTCGCGCTGGACGCCAACGGAAGCATCGCGATCGTGGGTGGACCCGACGACAACTCCGACACGGGCGCCGCCTGGGTCTTCACGCGCAGCGGCACGACATGGACCCAGCAGGGCTCAAAGCTCGTCGGCAGCGGCGCCGAAGGCGAAGCCGAGCAGGGCTTCAGCGTGGCGATCTCCTCCGAAGGCAACACGGCGCTCGTCGGTGGGAACGCGGACGCCGGGGGCATCGGCGCCACATGGGTCTTCACGCGCACGGAATCGACGTGGACCCAGCAGGGCGAAAAGCTGGTCGGCATCGGCACTGAAGGGGTGCCGCAGGAGGGCTCCAGCGTGGCGCTGTCGGCGCGAAGGCACCACGGCGCTCATCGGCGCCCCCAACGACGACGAAGGAGCCGGCGCCGCGTGGGTCTTCACGCGCAGCGGCACGACCTGGACCGAACAGGGCGAAAAGCTTGTCGGCACCGGAGCCGAAGGCGAAGCGAGACAGGGCACGAGCGTCGCGCTCTCCTCCAAAGGCGGCAACTTCGCGATCATCGGCGGCCCGGAAAACGCGGCTGGCGCCGGCGCGGCGTGGATCTTCACGCGCAGCGCGGAAAACATGGACCCAGCAGGCGAAACTTCTGGGCACGGGCGCGACCGGCGCCGCGCACCAGGGCCACAGCGTCGCGATCTCCTCCGAAGGCACGACGGTTCTGATCGGCGGGCCCAACGACAAAGAAAACCTCGGTGCGATGTGGGTCTTCACGCGCTCTGGCACGACGTGGACCCAGCAGGGCTCGAAGCTCTCCGGGACCGGCAACACCGGAAACCCGATGCAGGGCCTGAGCGTCTCGCTGGGCGGCGAAACGGCCCTGATGGGCGGCCCGGAAGACAACGGCGACGCGGGCGGCGCCTGGGTGTTCACGCGCGCGAGCAGCAAATGGAGCCAGCAGGGATCAAAGCTCGTCGGAACGGGCGCGCTCGGCGACGCCTTCCAGGGCTTCAGCGTCGCGGTGTCCTCCGAAGGGAGCACCGCGATCGTCGGCGGCCCGACGGACGCCGGCGCGGCCGGCGCCGCCTGGGTCTTCACCCGCACCGGCACGACGTGGAGCCAGCAGGCAAAGCTCGTCGGCACGGGCGCGAGCGGGCTGGCGACGCAGGGCTTCAGCGTCGCGATCTCCGCCAACGGCAACACCGCCCTCGTGGGTGGTCCGCTGGACAAAGAAGCCGCGGGCGCGGTCTGGGTGTTCACGCGCTCGGGCACAACCTGGACCCAGCAGGGCTCAAAGCTCTCCGGTACCGGCGCAACCGGCACCGCCGAGCAGGGCTTCAGCGTCGCGCTGTCGGCCGAAGGCACGACCGCGTTGATCGGAGGCTTTGAAGACAACGCCGATGCGGGCGCGGCGTGGGTCTTCACGCGCAGCGGGGAAAAATGGACCCAGCAGGGCTCAAAGCTCGTCGGCACCGGCGCCGAAGGACCGGCCGAGCAGGGTTCGGACGTCGCGCTGTCCGCGGAAGGCAACACCGCGCTGATCGGCGGGCCCGGCGACGATGAATTCGACGGAGCGACGTGGGTGTTCACCCGCACGGGCACCACGTGGGCCCAGCAGGGATCAAAGCTCGTGGGCACCGGGGCGGTCGGCATCGCGCAGCAGGGGTCGAGCGTCGCGCTCTCCGGTGAAGGAACGACGGCGCTGATCGGCGCACCGAGCGACGATGAATTCACCGGCGCCGCATTCGTCTTCACGCGCTCGGGCAGCACCTGGACCCAGCAGGGCGAAAAGCTCGTTGGCGCGGGGGCGACGGGCGCCGCCGAGGAGGGGCACGACGTCGCGCTGTCCACCAACGGCAACATCGCGCTGATCGGCGGTCCCAACGACAACGGAAACGCGGGCGCGGCGTGGGTGTTCGACCGTAGCGGCACGACGTGGGCGCAGGCCGGCGAAAAGCTCGTCGGCTCCGGCGCGGTCGGAGCGGCGGCGCAGGGCTTCAGCGTGGCGCTCTCGGGGAACGGCACCACGGCGCTGATTGCGGGCCAGGAAGACAACGACGACGCGGGCGCGGTCTGGCCCTTCCTGTTCGCCGTGACCGCGCCCGCGGTCGTGACCGAGCCGGCGACGCTCGTCACGCAGAGCAGCGCGACGCTCAACGCGAGCGTCAACCCCAACGGCGCAGAAGTGACCTCCTGCAAGCTGGAATACGGCACGACGCTGCCCTACACCCAGAGTGTGCCCTGCACGCCCTCTCCCGGTGCGGGCAACAGCGCCATGTCCGTGTCGGCTGCGATCGGCTCGCTGGCGACGAACACGACCTACCACTTCAGGGTGGTGGCGACCAATTCCGCCGGCACGTCGCAGGGGCTTGACGAAACGTTCAAAACGGTCGGAATCGTGCCGACCGTGGGAACGGAACCTGCCACGGAAATCACGGCCACGTCGGCCACGCTCAACGGCAGCGTGAACCCCAATGGCTCAGAAGTCACGACCTGCTCCTTTGAATACGGCACGACGCCGTCCTATGGCAAAAGCGTGCCCTGCGCCACGTCGCCCGGCAAAGGGAACAGCCCGGTCGCCGTGTCGGCGAAAATCACCGCCCTCACCCCGAACACCGGCTATCACTTCCGGCTTGTGGCGGCCAACGGCATCGGTGCGGCGCAAGCCGGCGACGAGACGTTCAAAACGCTGACGGGCTGCACCGTCGAAGGCTTCTGCCAGAGCATCACCCACTACGAATCCCCCCACGCCGCATTCACAGGACCAAACGCGCTGGCCCTAGACCCGAGCGGCGACCTCTGGGTGGCCGACTCCGCTGCCGATCAGCTCATCAAGCTGAACCCCGAACGCACCAAAGCCCTCGTGCAGCTGGGCTCAGAAGGCTCAGGCCAGGGCCAGTTCAAGGGCATCTCCGCGATCGCCACGAGCTCCGCCGGGGACCTCTATGCCGCAGACTCCGGCAACGCGCGCATCCAGGAGTTCGGCCCCGCCGGCGAATTCATCCGAAGCTTCGGCTCGAGTGCGCTGAAAGGCGGTCAGCTGCTGGCCCCCAGCGCGATCGCGATCGACGCCTCGGGCAACGTGTGGGTGCTCAACCCAGCCGGCGCTTCAGGCGACCGCATCGTCGAGTTCTCCGCTGAAGGAGCGGAACTGAGCAAGTTCGGCACAAACGGCTCCGGCGAGGGCCAGCTGTCCACAGCCTACGGCCTGGCGATCTCCGGCGGGAACCTGTACGTCGCAGAAGCAGCCAACTCCAGAGTCCAGGAGCTCTCCACCGCGGGCGCCTTCATCGCCATGTTCGATGAACGGGGCTCTGGCACCGGGAAATCAAATGAGCCCAACGCGATCGCCACAGAACCCTCGAGCGGCGACCTCTACGTCTCAGAAACGGGCACAGACCGCGTGCAGGTCTTCAGCCCCGCGGGCGCCTTCGTCACGACGTTCGGCTCGCCGGGCTCTGGCAGCGGACAGCTCTCAAACCCAGGAGGGCTTGCCATCGCGACAGGCGGCACGGTCTTCTTGACCGACACCGCCAACAGGCGACTGCAGGAATGGAGCGCCGGCTCGCCGCCCACCTACAGCCAGAGCATCACCCACTACGAATCCCCCCACGCCGCATTCACAGGACCAAACGCGCTGGCCCTAGACCCGAGCGGCGACCTCTGGGTGGCCGACTCCGCTGCCGATCAGCTCATCAAGCTGAACCCCGAACGCACCAAAGCCCTCGTGCAGCTGGGCTCAGAAGGCTCAGGCCAGGGCCAGTTCAAGGGCATCTCCGCGATCGCCACGAGCTCCGCCGGGGACCTCTATGCCGCAGACTCCGGCAACGCGCGCATCCAGGAGTTCGGCCCCGCCGGCGAATTCATCCGAAGCTTCGGCTCGAGTGCGCTGAAAGGCGGTCAGCTGCTGGCCCCCAGCGCGATCGCGATCGACGCCTCGGGCAACGTGTGGGTGCTCAACCCAGCCGGCGCTTCAGGCGACCGCATCGTCGAGTTCTCCGCTGAAGGAGCGGAACTGAGCAAGTTCGGCACAAACGGCTCCGGCGAGGGCCAGCTGTCCACAGCCTACGGCCTGGCGATCTCCGGCGGGAACCTGTACGTCGCAGAAGCAGCCAACTCCAGAGTCCAGGAGCTCTCCACCGCGGGCGCCTTCATCGCCATGTTCGATGAACGGGGCTCTGGCACCGGGAAATCAAATGAGCCCAACGCGATCGCCACAGAACCCTCGAGCGGCGACCTCTACGTCTCAGAAACGGGCACAGACCGCGTGCAGGTCTTCAGCCCCGCGGGCGCCTTCGTCACGACGTTCGGCTCGCCGGGCTCTGGCAGCGGACAGCTCTCAAACCCAGGAGGGCTTGCCATCGCGACAGGCGGCACGGTCTTCTTGACCGACACCGCCAACAGGCGACTGCAGGAATGGATGCTGCCGTGAGGGAACTCGCCGAAGTGGCCCCGGCCCTCGGCATCCGGGAGCTCACGCCGACGCGGCCAACAACGACTTCAGGGATGGGCCTCGGCACCTCAGGGCGCCCGCCGGCCCCGATCCGGGGGGATCAAAGGTGAAGATCGCCGGTCGGCACGGTGCCGGCCGGCCGGTCTTCACCGACTCGTTTCTGGCCAACCCTGCGCATGGCAGCGCATGCCTTCGCACCTCGGGCTAGAACATCCGTCCAGTTTGATCCACGGGCTCTCAGGTGTGCTTCACTGCGCCCTCAAGTCAAATAGCTGAAAAGGCAAACCCGTCGTGAGACGGGGGCGCAAAGTCAGGGATCTCCACGAGATAGCTCGACCGCCAGCAGATGCCACGGAGGGCTTCTCGTGTTTTCACTCTCAGCACAGCGCATCTCGTTCAGCTTCAGGCGCCGCCTCGCGCGGGCTCTGAATGGCCTTCAACGGCGGGCGGTCAGCCAGGCCGGCTTCTCGATGCCGGAAATCCTCGCGGTGCTCGTGATCATCAGCGTGCTGGCCGCCGTCGCGGTCGGCGTGTTCGCGTCGCAGTCGGCCAAGGCGGTCGACGCGCAGGCGAAGGAAATGGCCCGCACGGCGGACACGACGGCGCACATGATCGCCAGCGAGAACAGCGGCGTCTACAACACGCTCAGCCCGGCCGAACTCAACAGTCACGAACCGTCGCTGGGCATCGCCGAAAGCCGGACCGCCCCGTGGGTCACCAAGGCGCAGGGCAGCGGCGACGAATACGAAATCACGATCAAAGCGCCCAACGGCGACGAATTCGAGATCGGCCGCAACTCCTCCGGTGAAATTACCCGCACGTGCACCGGTTGCACGCCGGCGGGCCAGAGCAGCTGGTAGGGACCGGTAGCGGGCCGCACAGGCGCCCGAGGTTTCCAGGGGGCCATCCAGGGGAAGTCCAGGAGGGGCGACAGGCGGGCGAGGTCGGGGACGATCTCGCCCGCCGCAGTCGCTGACGATCGCCGACGGCCGAGCGGCTGGCCGAAATGCGTCTGCGCGGGCACGGGGTATTGTCGCTGGCGCCGTGCCGGGTTCAGACGAGGAGACGACCGCGCCGCGCAAGGATCTCGAGGAGGTTCTGCGGCGTCGCGCGCTGACGGCCGACGACGCCAGGCCGCAGGCGGTGCAGCGCCGCCACGCCTCGGGCGGACGCACCGCGCGCGAGAACATCGAAGACCTCGTCGACCGGGGGAGCTTCGTGGAGTACGGGCGCTTCGCGATCGCCGCGCAGCGCGGGCGCCGTGAGCTCGAGGACCTGATCGCGCGCACGCCGGCCGACGGGCTGATCGGCGGGACGGCGCGCATCAACGGCGAGCTGTTCGGCGAGCGCAGCGCGTGCGCGGTGCTCGCCTATGACTACACGGTGCTTGCGGGCACCCAGGGCACGGTCGGCCATCGCAAGAAGGATCGCCTGTTCGAGCTGATCGAGCGCATGCGCCTGCCGGTCGTCTTCTTCGCCGAGGGCGGGGGCGGGCGCCCCGGCGACACCGACTTCGCGAAGGTCTCCGCGCTGCACACGCGCGCCTTTGCGCTGTGGGCGCGCCTGTCGGGAGTCGTGCCGCGCATCTCGGTCGTCGCCGGCCACTGCTTCGCCGGCAATGCCGTCATCGCGGGCTGTTCGGATCTGATCGTCGCAACGGAGAACTCGTCGCTGGGCATGGGCGGTCCGGCGATGATCGAGGGCGGAGGGCTGGGAAAGGTCGAGCCGCAGGACGTCGGCCCGCTGGCCATGCAGGCGGCAAACGGCGTCGTCGACGTCACCGTGGCGGACGAGGCGCACGGCACCGCCGTCGCAAGGCGCCTGCTGGCCTACTTCCAGGGCGCGACCGCGCCCGGTCGCGAAGCCGACCAGGACGCGCTGCGCGATCTCGTGCCAGAGCGCGAGCGCCGGGCCTATCCGGTCGAGCCGATCATCGAGACGCTGTGCGACGAGGGCTCGGTCACGTTCCTGCGCGAGCGCTTCGCGCCGGAGATGGTCACGGCGCTCGCGCGCATCGATGGGCGCCCGATCGGCGTGATCGCCAACGACACGATGCACATGGCGGGCGCGATCACCAGCGACGGAGCTGACAAGGCGGCGCGCTTCATGCAGCTGTGCGACACGTTCGGCCTTGCGCTCGTTTCGCTGCTGGACACGCCGGGCATGATGGTCGGCCCCGACGCCGAGGCGACGGCGCTCGTGCGCCACTCGTGCAGGCTGCTCGTCACCGGCGCCGCGCTGCGCGTTCCGCTCGTCGCCGTCGTCCTGCGCCGCGGCTATGGCCTGGGCGCACAGGCGATGGTCGCCGGCAGCCTGCACGAGCCGCTGCTCACCGTCGCCTGGCCGACGGCGCATCTGGGGCCGATGGGCCTGGAAGGAGCTGTGCGGCTGGGGATGCGCAAGGAGCTCGAGGCGATCGCCGACGAGCAGCAGCGAGAGCAGCGGGTGCGCGAGCTGACGGCCGCGGCGGAGCTCAACGCCCGGGCGCTCAACGCGGCCACGGTCTTCGAGCTCGACGATGTCATCGACCCGGCCGAGACGCGCTCGCTGATCAGCGCGACGCTGAGCGCCGCCGCGCAGAGCCCGCTGGCGGCGGCGGGCAGGAGCTTCGTGGACACCTGGTAGGGGGGCCCGAGCCGCTGCGGGATTCTGGGCGACGTGAGGACAGCGTTGCGTCGCTACCCTCGGCCGGTGCCTCACTATCGATCTGGCGCGAGCGAGCAGGACTACCTGGCGCTCAAGGAGGCCATGCTCGAACTGGCTCGCGAGGGAGAGTTCGATATGAACGACGCGCTGGTGTATGCGCTCGCACGCGGGGTGACGAGCAACGCCGGCGATGTCGCCGCCATCCTCGGCGACCTGGTCGATCTTGGCGACCTGCGCGACTGCGGCCGAAGCGGAGACGGTGGCGCCTCGCGTTTCGGTCTACCGTCGACCTGACGCGGTCCTTCGATGGCCTCCCGGCCGCCCTCCGCGCCGAGCGGCTCATCGGCTCTGCCGGACATGGCCGACGAGGCTACCGGCCGGCTCGGTTTCGACCAAGCCGACCGGGCTCCTTTCTCCTACGAGGCTCCGGCTCTGTGGAACTACCCGAGAGACATCGCTGGACGAGCGACGACAATCGGCGGCGCGGTGACGACGGGCGACACCCGCGATGCGACGATGTGCCATTTCCCGTCGCTTTCGCACTTTTCGGTGTAGGACTTGCTGACCGACTGTCCACCACGCTTGACCGTGACGGTCACGGTGATTTCGTCGCCGACCTTGCTGACGCCGCCACAGCCGGTCGCGCTGCCGCTGCCGGCGGGCGGCTCGGCCTGCGACACGGCCGGAGCGATGGTCGCGGTTGCGAAGCTGCATGCTGCGATGAGGGTGATGAGCGTTGTGCGGGTCTTCGTGAGCATTTCGCGTGCCTCCTGGGCGAGTGGGTTTGTAAGACCATCCTCGCCCCGGGCACAGCCACCGGAAAGGCACCCTAGGGGTGGGCTTGCCTTACCTGCGGAGGTGTGTCGGTCAAGCGCCGGACCGGCAAGTCGAGTACGTACGACGCGCCCGGCAAGATTCGAACTTGCGACCTCTCGCTCCGGAGGCGAGCGCTCTATCCACTGAGCTACGGGCGCTTTCCTGGAAAGCGCTGCGGCGGGCGCCTGCCGACGATCGCCACGACGCGTCGCCTGAGCATAAACGCTCGGCGGCGCGCGGCCTCGTCAGGTCGGCTTGCCCCAGCGCCCGTCGCCGTGGTCGCGGGCGAGCTCGTCGGGCACGGCCGGCCCGGCGCCCGGGCGCAGCCCGGCCTGCTCGAGCATCCGCCGTAGGTCGGTGACCATCTGGACGTCGATGTCCTTGGCGTGCGGGCGGTGAAGCACCTCGGTCTCTGACCCGAGCGTGACCTTCAGCTTGCCGTTGTGCTCCTCGACGACGTCGCCGACGGCCTCCAGCAGCGACAGCACCTCGCGCCACTCGACGTTGCCGCTCGGATGTCTGAAGATCTTCTCGACCGTGTCGCGATGGCGGTGATTGAGATCGGTGGTCATGGGTCAGCCCTGGTCGTTTTCCTGAGCGCCTGGAGAGCGCGCCGTGCAGAGCTTACCGGCGCGCGTGCGCGCCACCCGCTGCCCGACGCCGGGCGGTGGCCGCCGGTACCGTTGGCCCATGGACGTGTCCCTCTTCTTCGCCGGCACGGGCGGCTCGGTGCCCGAGCGCGCGGCGCGGCCTGCCGGCGGTGCTCTGCGCGCGTCGGCGGCGACAGCCTGCTGTTCGACTGCGGCGAGGGCACGCAGCGCCAGCTGATCCGCTCGGTCGGCCTGGGCGATATCGACAGCGTGTTCATCACACACTTCCACGCCGACCACTGGCTGGGGCTGCCCGGCATGCTCAAGTCCTTCTCGCTGCGCGAACGCGAGCGCGCCGCTGAGATCTACGGGCCGCCGGGGCTGGCGACGCTCATGGAGCAGATGCGCTTCGTCTACGGGCGCCCGCGCTATCGGCTCGGCATCACCGAGCTGGAGCCGACCGAGGCGGTCTCGCGCAACGGCTATCGCATCGCCGCCATCCCCGTGCGCCACGGCGACGTGCCGCCTACGGCTACGCGCTCGTCGAGGACGAACGCCCGGGACACCTCGACCCCGGGCTCGCGCAGAGTCTCGGTGTGGCGCCCGGGCCTGACTTCGGCCGCCTGCAGCGCGGAGAGACCGTCGACGGCGTTTCGCCCGAGCAGGTCCTCGGTCCCGCGCGCGCCGGGCGCAAGATCGTGCTGTCCGGCGACACGGCCCGTGCGAGGCGCTCGTCGTGGCCGCCCACGAGGCCGACCTGCTCGTCCACGAGGCGACGTTCGCCCAGGAGGAGCGCGAGCGCGCTCGCCAGACGTCCCACAGTACCGCCGCGCCAGGCCGCAGAAGCTCGCCCGCGACGCCGAGGTCCGGCTGCTCGCCCTGACCCACATCTCCAGCCGCTATCCCGGCGGCGAGCTGCGCGACGAGGCACGCGCGGTGTTCGGAGCACCGAGGCCCGCGCGACCTCGACACGATCGAGATCCCCTTCCCCGAGCGGGCCCGCCCCGCTGGTGCGCTGGGCGAGCGCCAGTCGCGAGCGCTCGCCGAGCAGCCGGTGCCCGCCAGCTAGCCAGGCGGGCGCAGCCGGCGCGCCGCTCGCTAGCCCGTGGCAGTGCCGGCGGCCCGCGCGCCGGGCGCCCGCAGCGCACTTGCACCCATCAATCGCCTCACTCACATCCCGTGCGCTGATACAGTCTGCGCGATCCTTTAATCCGGTCCCGAGAGGCCAGGAAGGAAGCAGATGGAGCAGCGAGAAGATCGTCCTTCACGAGGACGAAATGCGGCGGGCGCTCACGCGGATCGCCCACGAGATCGTCGAGCGCAACCACGCCTCACCGGCTCCCGCGCTCGTTGGCATCCATCGTCGCGGCGCGCTGCTGGCCCAGCGCCTGCGGGTCCTGCTCGAGGAGCTGCTCGGCGCCGACGTGCCGCTCGGGGACCTCGACATCGGCTTCTACCGCGACGACGTCTCCACGCCGCCCGGACGCGCCGGTCGTGCACGCCTCGCACATCGACTTCGACGTCTCTCAGGCGCACGGTCGTGGTCGTCGATGACGTTCTCTACACGGGCCGCACCGTGCGCGCCGCGATCGAGGCGCTGTTCGACTACGGGCGCCCGGCGCGCGTGCAGCTGGCCGTGCTCGCCGACCGCGGCCACCGCGAGCTGCCGATCCGCCCCGACTACGTCGGCAAGAACCTGCCGACCTCGCGCGCCGAGCACGTGCACGTGCGCGTCGCCGAGCTCGACGGCATCGACGAGGTCGCGATAGGCCCGCGCGCGCGTGCGGAGCAGGTGTCTGATGAACCACCTGCTCTCGATCGAGGATCTCGACCGCGCGGGGATCGAGCGGGTCGTCGACGCGCGCGCGCAGCTTCGCCGAGGTCGCAGACCGCGAGATCAAGAAGGTCCCGGCGCTGCGCGGGCGGATGGTGCTGAACCTCTTCTACGAGGCGTCGACGCGCACGCGCAGCTCGCTTCGAGCTTGCCGCCAAGCGGCTCTCGGCCGACGTCGTGAACTTCGCCGCCAGCGGATCGAGCGTCGAGAAGGGCGAGTCGCTGAAGGACACCGTGCTGACGCTCAGCGCCCACAAGCCCGACGCGATCGTCCTCCGCACGCCGTGGGCCGGCGCCGCCGAGCTCGTCTCGCAGCTGGTGCAGCGCGGCGATCGTCAACGCCGGCGACGGCAAGCACGAGCACCCCACGCAGGCGCTGCTCGACGTCTACACGCTGCGCGAGCGCCTCGGCGCGATCGACGGCGCGTCGATCTGGATCGTCGGCGATGTCGCGCACTCGCGCGTCGCGCGCTCGAACATCATCGCCTTCCAGCGCATGGGCGCGCGCGTCACCGTCGCCGGTCCGCCCACCCTCATCCCGCGCGGCATCGAAGCGCTCGGCTGCGAGGTCCGCTACACGCTCGACGAGCTCGACGCGGCCGACGTCGTCTACGCGCTGCGCATGCAGCACGAGCGCATGAGCGAGGCGTGGGTGCCCTCGCTGCGCGAGTACGCGGCCTGGTACCAGATCAACGCCCGCCGCCTGCGCCCGCGCCAGCTGCTCATGCACCCCGGCCCCGTCAACCGCGGCGTCGAGGTCTCCGGCGAGATGGTCGACTCGCCACAGGCCGTGATCACCGCGCAGGTCGAGGCCGGCGTCGTCGTCCGCATGGCCGTCCTCTACGAGCTGCTCGCGGGCCCACGCGCGCCCCGCGGTCGGTTCCCGAGCTGCAGCTCGGCGTGATGGCGGCCGAGCCGCTCGTCCATGGGCCCGCCGCGCCCGCGGACCTGCTCTTGCACACGTGCACGTGCTCGATCCGCGCGTGCCGCTGGACGCGCGCATGGACGTGCTCGTTAGCGACGGCACGATCGCGGCAGCTCGGCGCACCCGGCACGCTCTCAGCCGATGACGGCGTCGAGCTGATCGCCGGCGAGGCTCGCCATCTGGTGCCCGCGTTCTTCGACCCTCACGTGCATCTGCGAAGTCCCGGCCAGGAGCACAAGGAGGACCTGGAGAGCGGCACGCGCGCTGCGGCGGCGGGCGGGTTCTGCGCGGTGGTGGCGATGCCCAACACCGACCCGGTGATCGACTCCGCCCCGCTGCTGCGCTCGCTACGCGACGCCGCCGCGCGCGAGGCGCACGTCCCGGTCGCCTTCCTGGCGGCGATCACCCGCGGCCTGCACGGCGAGGAGCTGACCGAGATGGCCGAGCTCCCGGACAGGGCGCCCTCGGCTTCACCGACGACGGCCCGCCCGTCTACAGCGCCGGTGTGCTGCGCAAGGCGCTCCAGTACCAGCGCCTGTGCGGCGGCATCATCTGCCTGCACGAGGAGGACCCGACGCTCTCGCGCGGAGGCTCGATGCACGAGGGCGCCGTCAGCGCGGCGCTCGGGTTCGGCGGCATACCGACGGTCAGCGAGTCCACGATGGTCGCCCGCGACGCCGAGCTGGCGCTGCTACGAGCGCGCGCGCGTGCACTTCCAGCATCTCAGCTGCCTCGCCTCGGTGCGAGGCCCTCGAGCACGCCAAGGCAGGCGGGCGCGGATCTGTGAGCGCCGAGGTTACCCCGCACCATCTCCTGCTCACCGACGAGTGCGTCCGCGGTCTCGACACGCGCATGAAGATGAACCCGCCGCTCGCCACAGAGGCCGACCGCATGGCACTCGTCGACGGCCTGCGCACCGGCATAATCGACTGCATCGCCACCGACCACGCCCCGCACGCCCGCGAGGAGAAGGAGGTTCCCTTCGAGCAGGCGCCGATGGGCACGACCGGCCTGGAGACGGCTTTCGCGGCGCTGCACACAGGCCTCGTGCTCAGGGGCGAGCTGGAGCTCGCGCTGCTGGTCGAGCGCATGAGCGCGGGCGCGCGCGCTGTTCGACCTGCCAACCCCCCGGATCGCAGTCGGCGAGCCGGCCAACGTGACGTTGCTCGATCTGGCTGCCAGCTGGGTCGCGGGCGAGCACGGCTGGGAGAGCCGCTCACAATACTGCTGCTTCGCCGGCAGGCCGCTACGGGCAAGGTGGGCTGACGCTCGCCGCCGGCGCCGTCGTCTACCGCGAGCGCTCGCTCTCGGTGGTGCGGCTCTGAGCCTGCTCTCGAGGGACGACGCGACGCTCGTCCTTGTCGACGTCCAGGAGGGCTTTCGCCCCTATGACTCCTTTGCCGGTGTCGCCGAGGCCTGCTCGAAGCTCGTGCGGGCCGCACGAATCCTCGAGCTGCCGATGATCGTCAGCGAGCAGTACCCGAAGGGCCTCGGCCACACGCGCCCGAGGTCGGGCTCAGGCAGGGCGGCGAGCCGGGGCTCGCCGCCGGTCACTGATCGAGAAGACCGTGTTCTCGGCCGCCCGCGCGGAGGGCTTTGACCTGGGGGGCCGCTCGCAGGCGCTCGTGTGCGGGATCGAGACGCACGTCTGCGTCAGCCAGACCGTCCACGATCTGCTCGCCGACGGCGTCGAAGTCCATGTCCCCGCCGACGCCGTCGGCTCGCGGCACACGATCGACTACGAGCGCGGCCTCGAGCGCCTCGAGCGCGCGGGTGCCGTCGTGAGCACCGTCGAGGCGTCGCTGTTCGAGTTGCTGGAGCGGGCGGGCACGCCGCAGTTCAAGGCCGTCCAGAATCTGATCCTGTGACGTCGCACGCTGAGCGGAGCCGGGCATACGTGCTGCTCGAGGATGGCACCCGCTTTGACGGGCTCGCCTGCGGCGCCGCGGGCCATGCAGTCGGCGAGGTGGTCTTCACCACCGGCATGTCCGGCTACCAGGAGTCTATCAGCGATCCCTCGTTCGCGGGCCAGCTGCTCACCTTCACCTATCCGCACATCGGCAACTACGGCGTGAGCGCGGAGGCGATGGAGTCAGAGCGGCCGTGGGCACGGGCGGCGATCATGCGGGAGGCATGCGACAGCGAGGACGCGCCCGGCGCCGAGGCGCGGCTGGCTGACTGGCTGAGCGACTGCGGCATCCCGGCGATCAGCGGCCTCGACACACGTGCGCTCGTCCTCCACATCCGCAAAGCGGGCGCGATGCGAGGAGGCCTGTTCGGCGCCGGATGTCACGAGGCCCAGGCGCGCGAGCTGATCGAGGCAGAGCCGGCGATGGCAGGCCAGGATCTCGCACGTGTCGTCGACCCCGGAGCAGGTCAGCCGCCACGGCGAAGGCGGGGAGGGGCCGCGGATCGCAGTCATCGACACCGGCATCAAGGCCTCGATGGTGCGCGAGCTGGTCGCCCGCGGCGCGCGCGTGACGCTACATCCATGCACGACCGGCTCCGCCGAGCTTCTGGCCGGGACCCCGATGCCGTCTTCCTGTCGAACGGCCCCGGCGATCCGGCCGCGCTCGACTACGTCGTCGAGACCGTCCGCGAGGTCGTTGGCCGTAAGCCGGTGTGGGGCATCTGCCTCGGCCACCAGCTGCTGTGCCGGGCGGTCGGCCTCGAGACCTTCAAGCTCCCCTTCGGCCACCACGGAGCCAACCATCCCGTCAAGGACCTCCAGAGCGGCCGCATCGAGATCACCTCCCAGAACCACGGCTTCGCCGCGCTCGGCCCAGGGCGGCGCCCGCACGATCGAGGAGCGATGAGCCGGTCCGCTGGGAGACGGACTTCGGCGCGGCTGCGCTCTCGCACGTGAACCTGTATGACCGCACCGTCGAGGGCCTGGAGCTGCTCGACGTGCCCGGCGGCACGGTCCAGTACCACCCGGAGGCCGGGCCCGGGCCGCACGACAGCCTCTACCTGTTCGACCGCTTCCTGGCGCGCATCGAGGGCGCCGGCTGATGCCCAGACGCGACGACATCCACAAGATCCTGATCCTCGGCTCGGGGCCGATCGTGATCGGCCAGGCCGCCGAGTTCGATTACTCCGGCGTGCAGGCCTGCAAGGTCCTGCGCGAGGAGGGCTATGAGATCGTGCTCGTCAACTCCAACCCGGCGACGATCATGACCGACCCGGAGCTCGCCGACGCGACCTACATCGAGCCGCTGCTTTCCGGCCCCGTCGCGCAGGTGATCGAGCGCGAGCACCCCGACGCGCTGCTGGCCACCCTCGGCGGGCAGACGGCGCTGAACCTCGCGAAGGCGCTGCACGACGACGGCACGCTGCGCGCGCCACGGCGTCGAGCTGATCGGCGCCAACTACGACGCGATCGCATGCGCCGAGGACCGCGAGCTGTTCGGCGACGGCGATGGCGAGCGCGGGCCTGCGAATGCCGCAGCAGCGCCATCGCCACGAGCCTCGAGCAGGCCCTCCAGGCGATCAGAGCGCCGAGGCGGCGCGGGCCTCGGCCTGCCATGCGTCGTTCGGCCGGCCTTCACGCTCGGGGGGCGGGGCGGGGGCATAGCGCGCGACGCGCGAGGAGTTGAGCGGATCGTCGCCGCCGGATCGAGGCCTCGCCGATCGGCCAGGTCCTGCTCGACCAGTCGGTGATCGGCTGGGGCGAGTTCGAGCTCGAGGTGATGCGCGACAGCGCCGACAACGTCGTGATCGTCTGCTCGATCGAGAACGTCGACCCGATGGGCGTCCACACCGGCGACTCGGTCACGGTCGCGCCACAGCAGACACTCACCGACAGCCTCTACCAGCGCCTGCGCGACCAGGCGATCGCTGTGATCCGCGCGGTTGGCGTCGAGACCGGCGGCTCGAACGTGCAGTTCGCCGTCAACCCCCGTACCGAGGAGATCCTCGTGATCGAGATGAACCCCCGCGTCTCGCGCTCCTCGGCGCTCGCATCGAAGGCGACCGGCTTCCCGATCGCCAAGATCGCCGCCCGCCTCGCGGTCGGCTATCGCCTCGAGGAGATCGACAACGACATCACCGGGGTGACCCCGGCCTGCTTTGAGCCGACGATCGACTACGTGGTCGTCAAGTGGCCGCGGTTTGCGTTCGAGAAGTTCCCCGGCGTCGAGGCGACGCTGACCACGCACATGAAGTCGGTCGGCGAGGCGATGGCGATCGGGCGCACCTTCTCCCAGGCGTTCGCAAAGGCGCTGCGCTCGCGCGAGCTCGACAAGCAGCCGGCCCTTGGCGGGGTCGAGCGATGAAGAGCTGCTCGACGGGCTCGCTCCCGGCGGCCGACCGCTACGAGGCGATCCTCGAGCTGCTGGCGAAGGGGCGCCGCGCGTCGAGCGCGATCCACGCCCAGACGGGCATCGACCCCTGGTTCCTGCGCGAGCTGAGCTCGCTGACCGCGGACCCCGAGGGACCGTTTGCCGGCGAGCGCACGTTCCGCTCGGTCGACACCTGCGCAGCCGAGTTCCCGGCCCGGACGCCCTACTACTACTCGGGCTGGGAGCGCCGGGCGCCCAGGGCCCGGCGGGGCACGAGGTCGACGCGGGGCGAGCGCGGATCGGTCGTCATCCTCGGCTCCGGCCCCAACCGGATCGGGCAGGGGATCGAGTTCGACTACTGCTGCGTGCACGCGGCCATGACCGTCCGCGAGCTCGGCCGCGATGCGGTCATGATCAACTGCAACCCGGAGACCGTGTCGACCGACTACGACACGTCCGACCGCCTCTACTTCGAGCCGCTCACGCTCGAGGACGTGCTCGGGGTCGTCGAGGTCGAGCGGCCGGAGGGAGTGGTCGTGCAGTTCGGCGGCCAGACCCCGCTGAAGCTGGCCGCCGGGCCTCGAGGCCGCCGGCGTGCCGCTGCTGGGGACGAGCGTCGAGGCGATCGACCTCGCCGAGGACCGCTCGCGCTTCGGCGCCCTGCTCGAGCGGCTCGGCTACAAGGCGCCGGCGTATGCGACCGCCGGCTCGGTGCCGGATGCCCTCGCGAAGGGCGAGGACGTCGGTTATCCGCTGCTCGTGCGCCCCTCCTATGTGCTCGGCGGCAGGGCGATGGAGATCGTCTACTCCCGTGACGGCCTGGCCGACTACCTCAGCCGCGAGACCACCGCGGGCGAGCGGCGGCGAGCATCTTCCTCGACCGCTTCCTCGAGGACGCCAACGAGCTCGACGTGGATGCCCTCTGCGACGGCAGGAGGTCTGGATCGGCGGGATCATGCAGCACGTCGAGGAGGCCGGCGTGCACTCCGGCGACAGCGCCTGCGTGCTCCCTCCGCACTCGCTGGGGGGCGAGATGCTTGAGCAGGTGCGCGCGGCCACCCGCGAGATCGCGCTCGCGATCGGCGTCGTCGGCCTCGTCAACATGCAGTACGCCGTCCACGCCGGCGAGCTGTACGTGATCGAGGTCAACCCGCGTGCCTCGCGGACCGTCCCGTTCGTCTCCAAGGCCGTCGGCGTCCCGCTCGCGAAGCTCGCCTGCCGGATCATGCTCGGCGAGCGCATTCAGAGCTTGATCTGCCGGGGCGAGCAGGGGATCGGCTATGGAGAGCACGTCTCGGTCAAGGAGGCCGTGCTGCCGTTCGACCGCTTCGAAGGCTCGGATGCGCTGCTCGGCCCGGAGATGCGCTCGACCGGCGAGGTGATGGGCATCGCGCGCGACTTCCCGACCGCCTTCGCCAAGGCCCAGGCGGCGGCCGGGGTGCCTCTGCCGAGCGAGGGCACGGCCGTTCATCACGGTCACCGACGACGACAAGCAGGGCGCCTTCGCGATCGCCCAGATGCTCCACGACAGCGGCTTTCAGATCGTCGCCACGCACGGCACCGCGCTTGCGATCGCGCGCATGGGCATCCCTGTACAGCGCCTGAACAAGCTCGCCGAGGGCTCGCCGCACGTGGTCGACTGGATCGACCGCGGCGACGTCGACCTGGTCGTCAACACGCCGACCGGCTCGGGCGCGCGCGCGGACGGCCGCGAGATCCGCCGCGCCGCCGTCGCCCACGGGATCCCGTGCCTGACCACCCTGGCGGCGGGCGTGAGCGCGGCGCGCGCGATCGCCGGGCGCGAGCCGGGGCGAGCCGGATGTGCTCTGCCTGCAGGAGCTCCACGGCCGGCGCGCCGCGCCCGCGCCGGCGCCGCCGGCGAGCCGCCCCGCAGACGGGGCCGGGGTGGCGTGAGCGCCAGATCGGAGGGGCAGGCGCGGATGCCGGCCGGGAGCGCACGCTCGCACCGTTCGCGCCGGCGTGCTGCGCGTCACCGCCAACGAGCGCCTCGGCGCCTACCGGCTGCTGAAGGTGGCCGACCCCGACGGCCCGGCGCCGCTGGCCGGCCAGTTCGCCATGCTCGCGGCGGCGGAGCGCTGGGGCGGGGGCGAGGACGGGCGCCCCTCACCTGCCGCGCGCCTTCTCGTTCGCGCGCGCTGGCGGACGGCGAGGCCCACTACCTGCTCGAGGACGTCGGCCCGGGCACGCGGCGCCTGTGCGAGCTCACACCGGGCGAGCGAGCTGTTGACGCTCGGGCCGCTCGGCAGCGGCTTTCGCCCGCCCGTCGCGCGGCCGGCGCACGCGCTGCTCGTCGGCGGCGGCGTCGGGATCGCCCCGCTTGCGATCCTGCAGGACCCGCTGGAGGGGCGTACACGCCGTCATCGGCGCTCTGGGCGCCGTCGCGGCACGGCCGAGCACGCGTGCTGCTCGGCTTTCGCGACGCGGCCCGGGCCGCCGGCGCCGGGCTGCTCAGAGACGCGCGGCTCGCAAGCGACGACGGCTCGGTCGGCCACGCCGGCCTCGTCACCGACCTGCTCGCCGCGGAGCTCGACGGGCGCCCGACCCGGTCGTCTACGCCTGTGGCCCGGCGCCGATGCTCGAGGCGGTCAGGGCGCTTTGCGCCCAGCGCGAGGTTCCCGCCCAGCTGGCGCTGGAGGCCGGCATGGCGTGCGGCTTCGGCGCGTGCTTCGGCTGCGCCGTGCCCCGCCGCGGCGGCGGCTTCCTGCGCGTCTGCCTCGATGGCCCCGTGATCGACGCAGCCGAGCTCGATCGCGGTGGACGAGCACGCCGGGGCGCCCGCGTGAGCGTCGAGTTCTGCGGGCTGAGCTCGTCCACCCGATCATCAACGGCTCGGGCACCTTCGACGCGATCGCCGCCAAACGGGCCTTCGGAGAAGAGGCCCTGTGCGATCGCTTCCCGTTCGCGGCCTACGTCTCAAAGACGATCACGCTGGAGCCCGCGCGGGGGCAACCCGCCGCCGCGCCTGTGGGAGACGGCCTCTGGGCTGATCAACTCGATCGGCCTGCCGAACAAGGGCCTCGCGGGTCTATCTGAGCGAGGACCTGCCGGCGCTCGCGCGGCTCCCCGTCCCGCTGATAACCAACGTGATGGGCTCCGACGCCGAGGAAATCAGCGAGCTCGTGCGGGCGTGCGACGAGCGCGCGGAGATCGCCGCGATCGAGCTCAACATGTCCTGCCCGAACGTCAAGACCGGCCTTGACATCGGCGCAGACCCGATCGCGCTGCGGTCGTGGTCGCGTGCGGTCCGCGCACACGGCAAAGCCGCTGATCGTGAAGCTGACGCCCAACACGGCCGATGTCGCGGCCTGCGCGCAGGCTGCGCAGGACGCCGGCGCCGACGCCGTCTCGCTGATCAACACGCTCAGGCCGCTGCGCTCGCCCCGCGGCGCAGCGACAGCTCGGGCGGGCGGGCGCGAGCAGCTCGGGGCTGGCTGGGCGGCGGGAGCGGCGGCCTGTCCGGGCCCGCGATCCGCGCCGTCGCCCTTGCCCAGATCGCCGCCGTCGCGGCCCGCGTGCGGATCCCGGTGGTCGGCATGGGCGGGGTGCAGAGCGGCACGGCATGCGCAAGAGCTGATCGACGTAGGCGCCGCGATCGTCGCGGTCGGCACCGAGAGCTTTCGCGATCCGGCGGGGGCGCGCATCGCGCCGGCCTCGCGCGCGGCGATGAGGGGGTGTCCGGGGGACGAGCGCAAGCGTTTGACGGCCGGCGAATGTGCTGCTGAGCGGGACCAAACTGCCGGTCTCCCGAGTGGTCCGAAAACCCCTGCAAACACTGACTTTACACCATCCACCAGCCTCGACGTCGCTAGGCCTCAGGTAGAGGTCCAGGTGAATTCGGCGACTTTCGCTTGATCACCGCCCCCGGGTGTGTAGACTCGCCGCCCATGGTCACGGGCCACCGAAACCACACCCTCCGGTCCATCCCCGACAGGCTCCACACCAGCGAGCCCCTCGGTTGCCCCAGAGCGGTCCCTGAACCAGCGCATGGACGCGCTCGCGCGGGCCAACCAGATCCGCGTCAAACGGGCGCAGCTCAAGCGCGACCTGAAGTCCGGACGCCGCACGATCCACTCGCTGCTGCTCGACCCGCCGGAGTACGTCGAGACCGCCAAGGTGTTCGACATGCTGCTGGCGGTGCCGAAGTATGGGCGCGTGAAGGTCAACAAGATCCTCGCCAACTGCAGGATCGCCCCGAGCAAGACCGTCGGCGGCCTCTCAGAGCGCCAGCGCCGCGAGCTGGTCTCCCTGCTTCACCGCTATCGCGGGCGTCGACCTGCCCCGGAGCGCTGGTGGTCCGCCCAGGTCCGCAGTAAGCTCGTAGGTACGCTGCCGTCTCACGGCCGGACGCCGGCGCAGGAACGGCCGGCGCGCCGTCGAACGGGCCAGTAAGGGCATCGCATCGCCGGTCACGGGACCGGGCAGCGGCCGTCGCAGAACAGACAACGCTATGAGCACGATCACCTTCGACGCCCTTGAGGTTCACGACGCGATCGATGTCGACAGGGTCCTGCGGCTCCGCGGCGGGCGCTCGCTGCGCGGCGAGGTTCGCGTCCGCGGCGCCAAGAACACGCTGCCCAAGAGCATGGTCGCCGCTCTGCTCACCGACCAGGAGTGCCTGCTGACGAACGTCGCGGGCATCCGCGACGTGGAGATCGTCGGGCGCATGATCCGCGCGCTCGGCGGCAAAGTGCAGCGCATCGGCTCCGGTGAAATCCGCCTGCGTGCGGCCAACATCGCCCCGCTCGGCGTGGCCGACGCCGCGGAGTTCTCTGGGCGCAGCCGCATCCCGGTGCTGCTCTGCGGGCCGCTGCTGAACCGCATCGGCGAGGTCTTCATCCCCGACCTCGGCGGCTGCAACATCGGCCCGCGGCCGATCGACTTCCACCTCGAGGCGCTCACGCAGCTCGGCGCGGTCGTGCACGAGGACCCCGACGGCGTGCGCCTGACCGCCCGCCGCCTGCACGGCGCGCGAATTCGCCTGCCCTACCCGAGCGTCGGCGCCACCGAGCAGGTCCTGCTCTCGGCGGTGCTCGCCGAGGGGGTCACCGAGCTCTCAAACGCCGCAATCGAGCCGGAGATCATCGATCTGATCGCCGTGCTGCAGAAGATGGGCGCGACGATCAGCGTCGAAACCGACCGTGTGATCACGATCAACGGCATCGAGCGGATGCATGGCTTCGAGCACAGCGCGCTGCCCGACCGCCTGGAGACGGCCTCCTGGGCCTGCGCGGCGCTCGCCACCGACGGGCAGATCTTCGTCTCGGGCGCCCACCAGCTGGACATGATGACCTTCCTGAACGCCTTCCGGCGGGTCGGCGGGGACTTCCGCGTCGGCGACGGCGGCATCGAGTTCTGGCGCGCGGGCCCGCTGCGCTCGGTGGCGCTGGAGACGGACGTGCACCCCGGCTTCATGACCGACTGGCAGCAGCCGTTCGTGGTCGCGCTGACCCAGGCCACGGGCGTCTCGATCGTGCACGAGACCGTCTACGAGGACCGCTTCGGCTACGCCTCCGCGCTCGAACGACATGGGCGCGCAGATCCAGCTCTACCGCGAGTGCCTCGGCGGCCGCAGCTGCCGCTTCGGGCGGCGAAACCACCTGCACAGCGCCGTGATCGTCGGGCCCGACGCCGCTGCGCGGCACCGAGATCCACATCCCCGACCTGCGCGCCGGCTTCTCCTACGTGATCGCGGCACTCGTCGCCGAGGGCCCCTCGACGATCACGAACGTGGGGCTGATCCGCCGCGGCTATGAGAACTTCGAGGACAAGCTGCTGGCGCTCGGCGCCGATCTCGACGTCTGAGGCCTGCTCGCCTCGCCGCGGCGCGAGAGAGTTCCCACCGCGGCTCTCATTAGGGTCTTCAGCATCGCGCGCGTGTTCGTCATAACGGGGCCCTCGGGGGTCGGCAAGGGCACGCTCATCCGCGGGCTGATGGAGCGGCTGCCCGACCTCGAGCTGTCGGTCTCGGCCACCACCCGCGCGCCGCGCCCGGGCGAGCAGGACGGCGTCGACTACCACTTCCTCAGCGGCGAGGAGTTCGCCGCAGCGCATCGCGCACGGCGACTTCGTCGAGCACGCCGACTACGCCGGGCGAAGCTACGGGACCCTGCGCTCAGAGCTCGAGGATCGCGTGCGCGCGGGCGCGCCGGTGGTGCTCGAGATCGAGGTGCAGGGCGCCCGCCAGGTTCGCGCCGCGATGCCCGAGGCCGTCCAGGTCTTCATCGCGCCGCCCTCGCTCGAGGCGCTGCGCACGCGCCTGATCGGACGGGGACCGACGACACGGCGGAGGTCGCACCGCCGCCTGCGCGTCGCCGAGCAGGAGCTCGCCGCACAGCCGGAGTTCGCCACGTCGTGGTCAACGACCGGCTCGACGACGCGCTCGATCGCCTGACCGAGATCGTCACGGCGGCGCTTGACGCGCCCTAGCTCCGCGCGTCATGGCCGCCGCTAGGCCGGCGTCGGCGGGCCACTACAATGGGGTGCTCAACCAGGAAAGGTGACGTATCAGTGATCTCCCCCCGCATCGACCGGCTGCTAGAGAACGTCGACTCCAACTACGCAGGCGTCGTCGTGGCCGCAAAGCGCGCACGCCAGATCAACAGCTACTACCACAATCTCGGCGAGGGGACCTTCGACGAGTTCCCGCCTCCGATGATCGAGACGGCGTCGAAAAACTACCTCACGATCGCCCTCGAGGAGGTCGCTGCCGGGAAGCTGAAGTACCACTACCGGTAGCCCTCGGACCGCCTGACGGGGCCGCGCAAGCGACCGCTCAGCGGTTGCCGGCCCTCGGGCCGAGGTATAAAACAAGCTGATGGCGCGGATACTGCTCGGCGTGAGTGGCGGCATCGCCGCCTACAAGGCGCTGGAGTTCGTGCGCCTGGCCACCGAGGCCGGACACGCCGTGCGCGTTGTGCAGACGCCCAACCAGCCGCCGGTTCGTCGGCGAGGAGTCGTTCGCCGCGCTGACCGGCGCGCCGGTGCTGGTCAGCGAGTTCGAGCGCGATCCCGCGCGCGGCGCGTTCCCCGGGCAGCCTCCGCCAGCCCACCAGCCGCTCAACCACCTGGCGCTGGTCGAGAACGCCGATGTCTTCCTGATCGCTCCGGCGTCGGCGAACACGATCGCAAAGCTCGCCGGCGGCGCCGCGGACAACCTGCTCTGCAGCGCGGCTCTCGCCGCCACCTGCCCGCAGATCGTCGCGCCCGGCGATGAACAACCACATGTACGAGCACGCCGCGGTGCAGGCCAATCTCCACGTCCTGGCGAGCGCGGCGTGACGGTCGTGGAGCCGGGCACAGGCCGCCTGGCGTCGGCCGGCGAGCACGGCGTGGGTCGTCTGGCCGAGCCCGCCGCGCTGCTTGGCGCGTGCGAGGCGGTCGCTCGCCGAGGCGGGCGCCAGCTGGCGCCGAGCGCGCCAGCGCCGGCGCGAACGCCGACGGCGGGCCCGACGACGAGCGCGCTGGCGAGGGCTGAGGGTGCTCGTGACGGCGGGCGGAACGCGCGAGCCGATCGACAGCGTCCGGTTTGTCGGCAACAGCTCCTCGGGGCGCATGGGCCTCGCGCTCGCCGCAGGCCGCGCTTGCGCAGAGGCGCCGAGGTGACGGTGATCGCCGCCAACGTCGCGCTGGAACATCCCCCGGGGGCGATCTGGCGCGAGGTCACGACCGCCGAGGAGCTTCGCCAGGACTGCGAGGAGCGGTTCGGTGCTTGCGACGTCCTGCTGATGGCGGCTGCGGTCGCCGACTTCCGCCCGGCGGCTGCCCGAGGCGGGCAAGATCAAGAAGTCCGCGCGCGCGGGTCTCGAGCTCGCCTGGAGCCGACCGGTCGACGTGATCGCCGGTCTCGCGAGCCGCCGGCGCCCCGACCAGACGCTCGTCGCCTTCGCCGCCGAGCATGGCGAGCAGGCGCTTGACGCACGGGCGCGAGAAGCTCTCGCGAAGGCTCTGGACGCGATCGTCGTCAACGACATATCGCGGGATGACATCGGTTTTGAGGTGGACGAGAACGAGGTGACGATCCTGACGGCTCACGGGCGAGCGCCATGTTCGCGCGCGCCGCCAAGTCGCAGGTCGCGGAGGCGATCCTCGACGAGGCTCTGCAGCCGAGCTGCGCGACGCGCCGGTGAGGAGTCGCGAGCCGGATGATCGTTGGCATGGAGAACGTCTACGACCTCTACACGCGTGGCTGTGAGCTGCTGGAGAGCGGCGACCACGACGCGGCGATCATGCCGCTGAGCAGGGCGCGCAATCTCGAGCCCGACAAGGCGTCGATCCGCGAGGCGCTCGGCCGGGCGCTGTTCCACGCGCGCCGCTACGAGAGCGCGGCCGCGGAGTTCGAGGCGGTCGCCTCGAGCGCCCCGACGAACGACTACGCGCTGTTCTGCCTCGGGCGCTCGA
The DNA here is from genome assembly GCA_963749385.1 of uncultured Solirubrobacterales bacterium. Taxonomy (GTDB): domain Bacteria; phylum Actinomycetota; class Thermoleophilia; order Solirubrobacterales; family Solirubrobacteraceae; genus Palsa-744. The sequence goes on along the minus strand of CAVVMI010000007.1, from coordinate 393,723 downwards.
TGCAGCTGCTCGGCCGCCATCGCGAGGCCTGCCAGCCGTTGGCGCTGGCCTGCTCGCTCGCGCCCGAGCGCGAGGACTACCGGCGCTATCGCGACCGCGCCCGGCGCGCCGCCGGCGGTGAGTGATGCAGCGCCACGCGCGCCGCTTTGCGACGATAGCCACGTGCGCCGCTGCTATTCTCAGACCGACAGCTTTCGAACCGGCGCGCAGGCGACGGTTGCAGTACAGAGAGTGGGCGCCCGCCCGCTTTTTTTGCGCCAAGAGCCAGTTCGCGGGAGCGTTCCACAGACCAGTGGAGGGACAGCAACAGACATGAGCACAGCGAGCGAGCAGCCACAGATCACCAGCCCTTCAGGCAGATGTCGAAGCGAGGCTTGCCACGAGCGAGCCCGCCGTCGAGGTGCTGCTCGCCGAGGTGCTCCGGCGGACGGACGCTGCGTGTGTTCATCGACCATCCCGACGGCGTCACGCTGGCGCTGTGCGAGCGGGTCACCGCACCGCCTGAACGACCTGCGCGAACGCTATTCGCTGGAGGTCTCATCGCCGGGAAGCGAGCGCCCGCTGACCAAGCCCGCCCACTTTCGCCGGTTCGTGGGGCGCCGCGCGCGGGTGCGCGTGCGCCGGCCCTGCAAGGCGCCCTCCGGCGCCGGCGCGACGCCGATGCGCAGTTTCACCGGGGAGCTCGTCGGCGCGACCGAGCGCGAGATCACGCTCGCCGCAGCCGATGGCGGGGTGATCACGATCCCCTACTCGGAGATCCGTCGTTCGACCCTCGTCGAGGAGTAGCGCAGCCATGTCACACGAGATACTCGAGGCGATGCACGCGCTCGCGCGCGAGAAGGGGATCGAGCCGGAGAAGCTGATGATCGCCCTGGAGGACGCGCTGCTGTCCGCCTACAAGAAGCAGCCTGGCTCGGCCAAGTACGCGCGTGTCGAAATGGACCGCGAGACGGCCGACTTCAGGGTCATCGAACTGATCATCCCCGAGCGCCTGGAGGCGCACCTGATCGTCGAGACGATCGACGAGGAAACGACGGTCGACCCCGAGACGGGCGAGATGCGCGAACCGGAGGACCCTGAAATCGACCCCGCGAAGTTCGCCGAATACCGCGATCAGATCGACGAGCGCGACGTCACGCCCGAGGACTTCGGGCGGATCGCCGCGCAGACCGCCAAGCAGGTGATCCTGCAGCGCATCCGCGAGGCCGAGCGCGACATGATGTTCGAGGAGTACCGCGACCGCGTGGGCGAGCTGATCACCGGCATCGTCCAGCAGTCGGACTCGCGCTACACGCTCGTCCAGCTGCGCGAACGCGTCGAGGCGCTGCTGCCCAAGTCAGAGCAGGTGGAGGGCGAGCGCTATGACCACTCCCAGCGCATCAAGGCGGTGATCAAGGAGGTGTCGCCGTCCACGAAGGGACCGGCGATCATCGTCTCACGGCGCGACTCCGAGCTGATCAAGAAGCTGTTCGAGCTCGAGGTTCCGGAGATCGCCGACGGGCTCGTCGAAATCGCGAACGTCGCACGCGAGCCCGGCTACCGCTCGAAGATCGCGGTCGTGTCCCACGCTGACGGCGTGGACCCGGTAGGCGCCTGTGTTGGGCCGCGCGGATCGCGCGTGCGCATGGTCGTCTCCGAGCTGCGCGGCGAGAAGATCGACATCATCCCCCACAACGACGAGCCGGCCCGCTTCGTGGCCAAGGCGCTGTCGCCCGCGCGCGTGCGCGAGGTGCTCGTCGACGACGACGCCAAGCAGGCGACGGTCATCGTGCCCGACGACCAGCTATCGCTGGCGATCGGACGCGAAGGCCAGAACGCGCGTCTGGCGGCGCGCCTGACCGGCTGGCGGGTCGACATCCGCTCAGAGACCGAGTTCGCCGCCGAGGAGGCCGAGCACGGCTATGAGGAGGAGGAGATCCAGGGCCGCTGCTCGGCGATCCTCTCGAACGGGCGCCGCTGCCCGAACGCCTCGCTGCCGGCCTCGCGCTACTGCGGCCTGGACAGCCACCAGGCGCTCGAGGCGATCGAGGGCGACAACATCGCCGACCTCAGCGAGCCGCCGAGCGAAGCCTCGGGACCCGCCGCGGAGGCTGCGGCCCAGGACGACGCCGGCGCACCGCCTGAGGCGCCCGCACAGGAGGTTTCCGTCGCTGAGCCGGCCGGGGAGGCTGGTGACGCGGCCAGCGCGCCGGAGCTGGTCTCGCTCGCCGACGGCGGCGAGCAGTCGAGCGGTCGAGCCGCTCAGGGCGCCACCGAGGAGCAGGCGCGATAGGGCCCCACACGCCGCGGCGCCGCTGCGTCGGCTGCGAGCGCATCGCGCCGAAGTCCGAGCTGGTCCGCGTCGCGCTCGACGGTAACGACGAGCACGGTCGCCCGCGTGCTGTGCTCGACCCCGACGCGAGGCTGCCCGGACGCGGCGCCTACCTCTGCCGCGACGCGCAGGGGGAGCCGGCGCCGCCGTGCCTGGCGGCTGCCAAACGCCGCGGTGGCCTGGCCCGCACGCTTCACTGCCCGGGGACATTGAGTCTCAAAGCCATAGAATCGATCAGTCCATGAGCAAGCGTCGCGTGTATGAAATAGCCAAGGAGCAGAGGCGTCTCCAGCAAGGAGCTGCTCGAGAAGCTGCACGCCGCGGGCGTGGCGGCGAAGGCCGCCTCCTCCTCGGTGGAGGAGTCCGCCGCGCTGGGCGCGCTCGAGCGGCGGCCCGGCGGCCTCAAACGGCGCCGCGAGCGCACCCGCCGCGGTCCCACGCAGCCCAGGGCAGCTGCCACGACAGCGCCCGCGCCAGTGCCAGAGCCACCCGTTCGCGCTCCCGCACCTGGGACGAGCGCCTCCGCAGCGCCGGCCGCGCAGGACGCGCGCCCGACCGCGGCGCCTGCGCCGCCCGTCGCCGCGGGCTCGCCGGCACAGGCCGAGGCCGGCGCCGCTACGCCGGCGAATGCCCCCGCGAGTCCCCGCCGCGCAGGCGCCTCGGCGGCGCAGACCGCGTTCGCCCGACGCGCGATTCGCGCACCGGGGAGCGCAAGCCAGGCGATGTCGGGCCCGGCGGGCGCAGGCGAGTCGTGATCGACTCGCAGGCCTCGCGCCGCCAGCAGGGCGGGCCTGCCAACCAGCCACAGCGTCGTCCGCGCCGCGGCCGACGCCGGCGTGGCACCTACGACGAGACGATCGCCCCGATCGATACCGCCGCGATGGCCGCGACGGATACGATCCGCGTCAACTCGGGCTCGACGGTGAAGGACGTCGCCGAGTACCTCGGGGTGGCCGTGCCCGAGGTGATCAAGAAGCTGATGACGCTCGGCGAGATGGCAACGCTCACCCAGACGCTCTCAGACGACGCGATCCAGGTCCTCGCCGACGAATTCGACAAGCAGATCGAGATCGCTCACGCCGCCGACGACGTGGACGTCGAGCCGGTGTTCGAAGACGCCGAGGAGGACCTCGTCGAACGCCCGCCGGTCGTGACGATCATGGGCCACGTCGATCATGGCAAGACATCGCTGCTCGACGCGATCCGCGAGACCGAGGTGGTCGCCGGAGAGGCGGGGGGCATCACGCAGCACATCGGCGCCTACCAGGTCCACCATGGCGGCAAGGAGATCACGTTCCTGGACACGCCCGGTCACGAGGCCTTCACCGCGATGCGCGCGCGTGGAGCGAGCGTGACCGATCTCGCCGTGATCGTGGTAGCGGCCGATGATGGGGTCAAGCCTCAGACCGAGGAGGCGATCGACCACGCGCGCGCCGCCGGCGTGCCGATCGTGGTCGCGGTGAACAAGATCGACAAGGAGGGAGCGCAGCCCGAACGCGTGCGCACCGAGATGACCCAGCATGGGCTCCAGCCATCGGAGTGGGGCGGCGAGACGGAGTTCGTCGACGTCGAGCGCCAAGACCCACGAAGGGCTGGACTCGCTGCTCGACACGATTCAGGTCGTCACCGACCTCGAGGAACTGAGCGCCAACAGCAAAGCGGACGCATCGGGAACCGTCATCGAGTCAAAGCTCGACCCCGGGCGCGGACCGGTCGTGAGCATCCTCATCCAGCGCGGGACGCTGCGTGTCGGCGACGCGCTCGTGGCGGGAGCGCACTTCGGCCGGGTGCGTGCGATGCACGACTTCATCGGAACGCGCCTGAAACGCGCGTCGCCGGGGCAGCCGGTGGAGACGCTCGGCTTTGACGGCGTGCCGCAGGCGGGCGAGGTCGTGCGGGTGGTGGAGAACGAGCGCCGCGCGCGCCAGCTCGCCGGGGAGCGGGCCAACCGCCTGAAGACCGAGGCGCTCGCCAGGCGCTCCGGGCGCAAGGTGTCGCTGGAGGACGTGTTCAAGCTCGCGCAGGAGGGCGCCGTCAAGGAGCTGAACCTGGTCGTCAAGGCGGACGTCGCGGGGTCGCTGGAGGCGATCGAGGACGAGATCGCAAAGCTTCCCCAGCAGGAGGTCGCGGTCAACATCATCCATCGTGGCGTTGGCGGAATCAACGAGTCAGACGTCATGCTGGCCGCCGCCTCCGATGGCGTGATCCTCGCCTTCAACGTGCGCCCCGTCGGCGACGCGCGCCAGATAGCCGAGCGCGAGGGCGTCGAGATTCGCTCCTACGCGGTGATCTACAGGGCGATCGAGGAGCTGCGCGCCGCCATGGAGGGCATGCTCGAGCCCGCCGAGGTCGAGACGACGCTCGGCCAGGCCGAGGTCCGTCAGCTGTTTCGCGCCTCGCGCATCGGCACGATCGCGGGGTCGTTCGTCACCGAGGGCAAGGTCACGCGCGGATCCAACGTGCGAGTCGTGCGCGAGGGGACCGTCATCTACGACACGACGATCGCCAGCCTTCGTCGCTTCAACGACGACGTGCGCGAGGTGACCAGCGGCTTCGAGTGCGGGATCGTGCTCACCAACTTCGCCGATCTGCGCGAGGGCGACGTGCTCGAGACCTATGAGACGCGCTTGCAGGAGCGTGAGCTCTCCTCCTGAGCCGCCGCCATCGGCACCGCGACAGACGGGCGCAGCGAGCGCGGCCTGCACGAGTGCTCCCACGTGGCATCTGGTCAGGGAACGCGGGGTAGGATGACCTCCGAGCGGATGCGCCGCGTCGACGAGGCTATTCGCCAGGTGCTCGGCGTCGCAGTGGCAGGAGAGATCAAAGACCCCCGGGTGGGATTCACGACCGTGACCGACGTCAAGACCAGCCCAGACCTCAGCCATGCCCGCGTTTACGTGAGCGTGCTGGGTGACGAGCAGCATCGCCAGGACACGCTGGAGGGGCTGCGCAGCGCCCACGGCTTCCTGCAGGGTCGCGTCGCGGGCGAGCTGCGCCTGAAGCGCACGCCGACGCTCGAGTTCTGCTACGACGACACGAGCGAGCGCGCCCAGCGTGTGAACGCGCTCATCGACGAGATCGACGGCCAGTGAGCGGCGACGAGAGCAACGGGGCCACCCGCGAGCTCGTGATCGAGCGCCTGCGTGCGGACACCGGCTTCCTGCTGGCGGCCCACGAGCATCCCGATGGCGACGCGCTTGGATCGCTCGTGGCGATGCACGGGGTGCTGACGGCGCTCGGCAAGGACGCGACGATGTTCATCTCGCCGCAGGACCTGCCGCTGCCTCGCGAGTACAGCCTGTTCGCGGTTGACAGCATGGTGCAGTCGCCGCCCGCGGACATCGCCGATCGCACGGTCGTGCTGCTGGACTGCGGGAACATCGATCGCAACTCGGCGAGCATGCTGCGCGACGGTCGTCACCTGCTGAACATCGACCACCACCACGACAACACGCGCTTTGGCACGCTCAACCACGTCGTGCCCCACGCGTCGAGCACCGCGGAGATCGTCTGGGACCTGATGCACGGACTCGGCGTGCAGCCAACGCCGGAGATCGCGCAGGCCCTCTACATCGGCCTGATCACCGACACGGGACGCTTCATGTATGAGAACACCGGCCCCCGCGCGCACGAGATGGCCGCCGAGCTGATCGGCGCCGGCGTGGACGTCGCGGCGGTCTACCGCCAGCTCTACGAGGATCTGCCGCCGGGAAAGCTGATGCTGCTGGCGCTCGCGCTTTCAAGCCTGCAGCGCTTTGACGACGGCGCGCTGGCGCTCGCGTCGCTCAGCGCCGAGGACTTCGACAAGTCAGACGCCGAAGACAGCTACTCCGAGGGCATCATCGACCACCTGCGCGCGCTGGAAGGCACGAAGGTTGCAGCGCTCGTGCGCGAGGTGCGCGGCGCCGAGCGCAAGGGACAGCTCAAAGTCTCGCTGCGCGCCACCGACGACGAGGTCGACGTCTCGATCATCGCCCGCGCGCAGGGAGGAGGCGGACACCGTCGTGCCGCGGGCTTCTTCACGACGCTCGAGCACGACGAGCTGATCGGGTTCCTGCGCGAGGCGATCGTCGCGCAGCTGCACGCGCTGCCAAACGGCCGCGCGCAGGCCACGCTCGCCTGAGGCGCGGCGCGGTCCTCGTGGACGGGATCCTGCTGATCGACAAGCCGGCGGGGATGACCTCCCACGACGTTGTGGCGGTCGTCAGGCGTTCGCTGGGCGGTGTCAAGACGGGCCATGCGGGAACGCTCGATCCCTTCGCAACAGGACTGCTGGTCGTGCTCGTGGGACGTGCGACGAAAGCTCAGCGCGAGCTCATGGAGCTGCCCAAGCGATATGAGGCCGTCGCGCGCCTGGGCGCGACGTCGAGCACGGGCGACCCCGAGGGCGAGATCGTGCAGACGGGCAGGCTGCCGCCCGACCCGCCGAGTCTTCCAATCGGTGAGGTAAAGCAGCGCCCGCCGCGTCACTCCGCGGTGAAGATCGGCGGCGAGCGGGCCTACAAGCGCGCGCGCCGGGGCGAGGACTTCGAGATGCCAGAGCGCTTCGTGACGCTCTATCGCTTCGAGCAGCTGTGGCGAGAGGACGATGGGCAGGACGCCCGCGCGGGCTTCGTGATCGAGTGCTCGGCCGGGACCTACGTGCGCTCGCTGATCGCCGACCTGGGCGACGCCTACTGCGAGCAGCTGCGGCGCACCTCGATCGGCCCCTTCGACGTGCGCGATGCGGTTGGACTTCCGCCGCGGGGTGCGCCCTGGGGCGATCCGCCCGTGATCGAGCTCGCCGTCGCGCGCGCCGCGGTCAGCGAGGCGACCCGCTCGCGCGACTCGCACCAGTGACCTGAGTAGGCTTCGGGCCGTGAAGGTCACGAGCTTGCCCGACGTCCAGCCTGCTCACGGCGACGGGCGCAAGGTGGCGGTGGGGACGTTCGACGGCGTGCACGTCGGACACCGCGAGGTGATCGCCGGCTCGGACAGCGTGCTGACATTCGACCCGCATCCGGTCTCGGTCGTGGCGCCCCAGCACACGCCCCGGCTGCTCACGACGCTCGCGCGAAAGGCCGAGCTGATCGAGTCGCTCGGCGTGCGGGAGATGATCGTCATTCCCTTCGATGCCGAGTTCGCCAGGCGCTCGGCGGACGAGTTCATCGACGAGGTGATCGTGTCAGCGCTTGGCGCAAGCCAGGTGGCCATCGGCGAGAACTTCCGCTTCGGACACAAGGCGCAGGGCGATCCGCAGCTGCTCGCCGCCGACGAGCGCTTTGCGACGATCGTGCACCCGATCCTCGAGATGGATGGCGAGATTGTCTCCTCCAGCCGGATCCGCGGTCTCGTGCTCGCGGGCGACGTCGCAGAGGCCAGGCGGCTTCTCGGGGCTCCGTTTCAGCTGTGTGGAGAGGTGGTCCACGGTGACGAGCGCGGCCGCGAGCTCGGCTTCCCCACGGCCAACCTCGTGCCGCAGGAGGCGCTCGCGTGCCCGGGGCACGGCGTGTACGCCTGCGTGGCCGATGGTCACCCGGCGGCCGTGAGCATCGGCGTTCGACCGACGTTTGAGACCGGCAGGGGAGAGCTGATCGAGGCGTATCTGATCGACTTCGACGGCGATCTCTACGGGCGCCCGCTGCGCCTGGACTTCCTCGCGCGCCTGCGCGGCGAGCGCTATTTCGAGACGCCGCAGGCGCTCGTCGAGCAGATGCGCGACGACGTGCGCCAGACGCGCGAGATCGTCGCCGCGCGCGACGCGTCCTAGCGGTCAGGCTGCCCGGCGCTCTCTGCTACCGTTTCTCGGCCGATGGCCGCCATCACCACAGAGAGAAAGCGCGAGATCGCCGCCCAGTTCGGCGCCAACGAGCGCGACATGGGCTCGACCAAGGTGCAGATCGCGCTGTTGACCGAGCGCATCAACCACCTCACCGATCACCTGCGCCAGGCCAGCAAAGATCACCACTCGCGGCGCGGCCTGCTGATGCTCGTCGGACGACGCCGTCGCTTTCTGGACTACCTGCAGCGGCGCGACCTCGAGGGCTACCGCGCGCTGATCAAAGAGCTCGGCCTCAGAAAGTGAGCGTGGTAGGGCCCGGCACGCCGCTCCGGCGTTCAAGCTCGGGCGTGCGAGTGGATCCGTTCACGCAGAGCGACCTGCAGGGCAGGATCACGGCGCTGGTGTTCGATCGCTGCGCCTTCTCTGGCGTCAACATGACATACGACCAGGAATCCAATGCCTAGAAGTCCACAGGTAGGCGAGCCGGCGCCGGACTTCGAGCTGGCTGGAACGGAGGGCACCTTCAAGCTCTCTGAGCATCGAGGCCAGCGCGTGGTGCTGCTGTTCTACCCAGGAGACTTCACGCCGGTATGCACCGCGCAGTTTTGCTCCTACCGCGACCGCGCACCGGACATCGCCGCGCTGGGGGCGACAGTGGTGGGCATCTCCGCGCAGGACGTGGACTCGCACGAGCGCTTCATCGCTGACAACTCGCTAACGCTGCCGCTGCTGGCCGACGCCGAGCAGACCGTCGCCGAGGCGTACAGCGTGAAGTCGCCCAAGTGGAGCACCGATAGATCGGTGTTCATCGTGGACGAGCAGGGGATCGTGCGCTATCGCCAGGACAACGACACGCCGGCGGGCTTCGCATCGGTGGACGATCTCAGGGCGGCACTGGACGCACTGGACGCGCCGAGCTAGACGGCGAGCTGGGGAAGCGCCGGCGCGCTTGGCGGGCCCTGCTGCGCAGAACCTCGTCCCGCTTGTGACTCGGGTGCGGCTCGCCCAGCTTCTCGGACATCGCCTACTCTGTCAGCCCCGCGACGGAGAGAGCCTCCTGTGGATCCCGAAATCCCTGAATGTGGATGATCCTTCCGTCCCGGAAGGTATAGACATAGGCCATGAGTTGGTCGAACTCGATCCCGGTGTGCCGCGCTCGCGCCCGGAAGCGTTGGATCGCCACGAGGCGGTCACCCGAGCCCACGATTCGCTGCAGCTCGTTGGTCATCTCCTCATAGGCTTCAGACCAGCTTTCCGCGGCTTCCAGCACACCCCCGGGGCCACGGTAGACCTTGCCCGCGTGGTCAGGCAGTTCGTAGTCCACGTAGGTGAGCTCGGGATCCATGAGATCCAAGAGAGCCGGGTCCATCTCGCCCCGTCTCCACGCCTCCAAAACCGCCTGGACGGTGTTTGTCGCGTACATCGCCAACATCGCGCGGAGACTCTCGACGTTGGCGTCCGACATCGCCTACCCCGTTCCTCGGCAGGTCGTTCGGCGGCAGCACGGGGCGCGGCCAGGTCGGGCGTCGTGGACTCCTCAGGCATCGTCAGGCCAGTATCCCGCCCGGACGAGCGCGGCGCGAGGCACACACGCCCAGGCGCCGGCGAGTCGAGGCGCAGCGGCCTCGCCGCTGCAGGTGTCCGCTAAGCTGCCTACGTTCGGTAAGAGAAAGAAAAAGACAGTGGCCCGCCGACCGACCGGCGGTACAGGAAGGCAGTGACTATGAGTAGTGATGGAATTACGCGCGTCTCCGCGGAGATTGCCGGCAGCGAGATCTCGTTCGAGACAGGCAGGATGGCCAAGCAGGCCTCGGGGGCAGTGGTCGTGCGACAGGGGGACACGATGGTCCTCGCGACAGCGGTCGCGGGCAGCGTGCGCGACGTTGACTTCCTCCCCCTGACGGTGGACGTCGAGGAACGCATGTATGCCACGGGCAAGATCCCCGGCTCATTCTTCAAGCGCGAGGGGCGCCCCGGCGAGAAGGCGACGCTCACCGCGCGCATGATCGACCGCCCGCTGCGCCCGCTGTTCCCGAAGGACTGGCGCTATGACACCCAGCTGGTGGCGATCCCGCTCTCGATCGACCACGTGGTGCCCTACGACATCCTCGCGATGAACGGCGCATCCGCTGCGGTGATGATCTCCGACATCCCGTTTCCCACGCCCGTGGGCGCGGTGCGTATCGGCAAGGTCGACGGCAATTTCGTCGTCAACCCCGATGAGAAAGACCTGGTTCGCCCCGAAGCAGAGGACGCCGACAGCGAGGATGAGACCTCAGACCTCGACCTGATCGTCGCCGGCACCGAGGACGCGATCCTGATGGTCGAGGCGGGCGCCAACGAGATTCCCGAGGCCGAGATCCTCGATGCGCTGGACATCGCGCATGCCGAGATCAAGAAGCTGTGCGCGCTGCAGCGCGAGCTGGCCGAGAAGGTCGGCAAGGAGAAGAAAGAGTTCGCCTCGATCGAGGTCGACGCGAAGCTGCTCGATGAGATCCGCTCCTCCCACGGCGCGAAGCTCAACGACGCCACGCAGGTCGAGGACAAGCTCGAGCGCCAGGACGCGACCAAGGCGGTCGAGGAGGAAATCCTCGACCAATACGGTCCCAGCGCGAGCGAGGGCGCCTCAGAGGATCAGCTGCTCGCGGCCAAGCAGCGCCGGGCCGCCGCGCAGCTCGCATTCGACAAGCTCGAGAAGTCGACCATCCGCGAGCGCATCGCGGTCGACAAGAAGCGCCCCGACGGTCGTGGCGCGGACGAGATCCGCGACATCACGATCGAGGTGGGCGTCACGCCGCGGACGCACGGCTCGGCCCTGTTCACGCGCGGTCAGACCCAGGCCCTCAGCGTCGCCGCGCTTGGCACGCTCAAGGAGGAGATGCGCATCGACACGCTCGGCCTGGAGACGAAAAAGTACTACTGGCACCACTACAACTTCCCGCCGTTCTCGGTGGGCGAGGCCGGGCGCATGGGCGGCGTCAAGCGCCGTGACATAGGTCACGGAGCGCTCGCCGAGCGCGCGCTTGCGCCGATGGTGCCGTCGATCGACAGCTTCCCGTACTCGATCCGCGTCGTCTCGGACATCCTGGAGTCAAACGGCTCCTCGTCGATGGCCTCGGTCTGCGGCTCGTCGCTTTCGCTGATGGACGCGGGCGTGCCGCTCAAGCGCCCCGTCGCCGGAATCGCGATGGGGCTGATCAAAGAGGGCGACGAGTACATCGTGCTGACCGACATCGCCGGCGTCGAGGATCACCTCGGCGACATGGACTTCAAGGTCGCCGGCACCGAGCGGGGCATCACGGCGCTGCAGATGGACATCAAGATCGGCGGCGTGACGTTCGACATCCTGCGCGACGCGCTCACCCGCGCGCACGAGGCGCGGACGTTCATCCTCGGCAAGATGGCCGAGGTGATCGAGTCGCCGCGCTCGCAGCTGTCACAGTTTGCGCCGCGCATCCAGACGATTCAGATCGACCCGTCGCAGATCGGCCTGCTGATCGGCAAGGGCGGTGAAACGATCCGCGGCCTCTCAGAGGAGTTCGAATCGCAGATCGACGTCAACGACGACGGCCAGGTGCTCATCTACTCGGCCAACGGCGAGCTCGGCGATGCGCTCGTCGAGCGCGTGCGGATGATGACCAAGGAGGTCGAGGTCGGCGACGAGTACGCCGGCAAGGTCGTGAAGACGACGACGTTCGGCGCCTTCGTCGAGCTGGCGAAGGGGACGGATGGCCTGCTGCACATCTCAAACGTGTCTCCCGGCCAGCGGGTCGAGACCGTCGAGGACGTGCTCAACCGAGGCGACGAGGTCAACGTGCGAGTGGTCGAGGTCGACCGCGAGCGCGGGCGCATTGGGCTGCGACTCGCCGACGACCCCGAGATTGCCGGCAAGTCCGTCGAGGAGCTGGCGGGCATCAGCGCGTCCGGTGGCGGTGGCGGCGGCGGTGGTCCGCGGCGAAACGGCCGTGACGGTTCAGAACGCGAAGATCGCGGACCGCGGCGCGATCGTGGTGGCGAGGGCCGTGGCTCGGGTCGTCCACGCCGCAGCGGCGACCGTGGCAGAGACCGTTACTGAGCTAGAGCATCGTTTCAGCACGCTGGACTCCGGCGTGCGTGTCATCACCGAACGGGTGCCCGCGGTGCGTTCAGTCGCGCTCGGCTTCTGGATAGCCGCGGGCTCGGCCGGTGAGGCAGACGATGAGCGCGGGATCACGCACCTGCTCGAGCACATGCTGTTCCGCGGCAGCGATCGCTTCGGCTCTGAGGAGATCGACCAGATCTTTGACTCGATGGGCGCCGAGATCAACGCTGGGACCGACAAGGAGCTCACGTCGGTCTACACGCGCGTGCTCGATCGCCACCTGGAGCGGGCGTTTGACGTGATGGGCGACATGGTGTTCAGGCCGCGCTTCAGCGACCTGCAGACCGAGCGCGAGGTCGTGCTCGAGGAGATCGCCATGTATGAGGACGACCCCCAGGACAAGGTGTTCGACGTGCTCGGCGAGGCGGTCTTCGGCTCACACCCGCTCGGGCGGGCGGTGCTCGGGACGCCCGAGGTCGTCGGGGCAGCGAGCGTCGAGCAGCTCAGTGCATTTCACGCCTCGCGCTACATGCCCGGGCGCATCGTCATAGCGGCCGCCGGCTCGGTCGATCACGACGCGATCGTGGAGCTGGCGCGCGCCGCCGAACCCGCTCGCTCCTCGGCGGAGGACAAAACGAGCGCGAGGGGCGCGACGCGCCCGGACGTCTCGCGGCAGGTGCGCTTCGAGCAGAAGGACACCGAGCAGTTTCACGTGTGTCTGGGGGGCGGTGGGCCCGCGCACGACGACGAGCGCCGTTTCGCGCTGCGGGTGCTGGAAGGGGTCCTCGGCGGCACGTCGTCCTCGCGCCTGTTTCAGGAGGTGCGCGAGCGCCGCGGGCTGGCCTACTCGGTGTTCTGCTTCTCCAGCCTCTACGCGAGCATCGGCGAGGTGGGCGTGTATGTGGGAACGCGCCCGGAAAACCTCGAGGAGGCGATGGTCGTCGTCGCCGACGAGCTGCGACGCAGCCTGGAGAGCCCCGCCAGCGAAGAGGAGCTGCTGCGCTCACGCGAGAACCTCAAGGGACGGGTCGCGCTCTCGATGGAGTCGACCGGCGCGCGCATGAGCCGCCTTGGCGGCTCGACGCTCAACGAGCTGCCGATCCTGTCCATCGATGAGCTGATCGGGCGCATCGACGCGGTGACCGTCGATGATCTGCGCGAGCTCGCGCGCGAGCTGTTTGACCCGGTGAGGCTTTCCGTTGCCGGTGTCGGTCCCGACGAGTCGGCCTTCCTCGCCGCGATCGAGCCGCTACAGGCCGCCTCCACGGACAGCGATGCATCGCAGAGCGCGGTAGTGGGCGGGGCACGTCCGTGATCAGGGTGGCGGTCTCCGGCGCGGCCGGGCGGATGGGCGCGACAGTGTGCGAGGCCGTCGAGGCCGCCGAGGACATGGAGCTCGTCGGTCGAGCCGATCCGCTTCTGTCGACGACGCTCGAGGACGTGCTTCCCGGCGCCGAGGTCGTCGTGGACTTCACGCGCCCGGACACGGCGCTCGGCAACGCGCTCGCGTGCGTGCGCTCGGGCGTGCACGCGGTGATCGGCACGAGCGGCTTCGATCCCGCGCCGCTGCGTCAGGCACGCCCGGTCAAGGGGCGCCCGAGCGCCAACGTGCTGATCGCGCCGAACTTCGCGATCGGAGCGGTGCTCATGATGCGCTTTGCCGTCGAGGCCGCGCAGCACATGGAGAAGGCGGAGATCATCGAGCTTCACCACGACGGGAAGATCGACGCGCCCAGCGGTACGGCGGCGCGCACCGCTGAGCTGATCGCTGAGGCGACAGGCCGGGAGCCGCCGCCGATCCACTCCGTGCGTCTACCCGGCCTCGTCGCTCACCAGGAGGTCATCCTCGGCGATCTCGGTCAGACCCTGACGATCCGCCACGACACGATCAGCCGCGAGTCGTTCATGCCCGGCGTGCTGCTGGCGGTGCGCGGGGTCGGGAGCCTGCCCGAGCCGCTTGTGATCGGGTTGGAGAACCTGCTCTTTTGAGTCGCGGCTGTCGCGCTGGCGGTGCGCAAGGCGCGAAAGGACATCGGGGTGATCGCGACGAATACGGAGGACGCCTCCGTGAGCGACTCCGAGAAAAAACGAGCACCCGTGGCATACTGCGCCGATGGCCGAGCTCGGCAGGATCTTGACCGCAATCATCACGCCGTTCGACGCCAGAGGGCGTGTGAACGAGCAGTCCTTCGTGGCGCTCATGCGTCACCTTGCCGAGAATGGTTCGGATGGATTCGTCGTGGCTGGGACGACTGGCGAGGCGTCGACACTCACCGATGAGGAGCAGCTCGGCCTGATCGAGCTGGCGGTCGCCGAGCGCCCCACCGGCAAGACGATCATCGCGGGCACCGGCACGAACGACACGCGCCAGGCCGTATATCTGACCGAACGCGCGACGGCGCTCGGCGTCGACGCGACGCTGTCGGTGACGCCCTACTACAACCGTCCCAGCCGCCTGGGGCTCAAGCGCCACTACGAAGCGGTTGCGACCGCCACCGACAAGCCGATCATCCTCTACAACATCCCCAAGCGAACCGGCACGAACATGGGGCCCGACCTGCTCGCCGAGCTCGCGCAGATCGACGGTGTCGAGGGGGTCAAGCAGGCCAACGCGGACGAGCTGCAGCCGATCGACGGGCTCGCGCTGTACGCCGGCGACGACGCCACGCTTCGCGCCCACCCTTGACATGGGCGGGGCCGGAGGCGTGCTCGTCGCAAGCCACATCGTCGGCCCCGAGATGGCGAGGATGGTCACCGAGCCCGAGCGCCGCGCGGAGATCGACGCATCGCTGCGGGATGTGTACGAGACTCTCTTCATCACGGCGAACCCGACGTGCACGAAGGCCGCGCTGAACCTCCTCGGACACGACGTGGGCGGGCTGCGCCTGCCGCTTGTCGAGGCGACCGACACCGAGCTGGAGCAGGTGCGAGCGATGCTCGAGCGCCACGGCCTGCTCGGCGAGGCAGAGGGATCCGCCGGCGAGGCACGCGCCTCGTCGGCGCGGACGTCCGGCGCGTGAGCTCACTGCGCGTACTACCCCTCGGGGGCCTGGGGGAGATAGGCAAGAACATGACGGTCGTCGAGCACGACGGGCGGATCGTCGTCATCGACGTCGGCCTGCGCTTCCCGACACCCGACATGGTCGGCATCGATCTCGTGCTGCCGGACTTCGCCTACCTCAGGGAGCGGGCAAGGGACATCGACGCGATCGTGATCACGCACGGCCACGAGGATCACATCGGTGCGCTGCCGTGGTTCCTGCGCGATATCGGAGCCAGCACCTGCCGCCGGTCTACGGAGGAGCGCTGACGATGGCGATGGCGCGCTCCAAGCTCGAAGAGCACAAGCTGCGAGATGTTCAGCTCAACGAGGTCGCTTCGGCCGACGTGCTCGAGCTCGGGCCGTTCTCGATGGAGATGATCCATATGACCCATTCGATCCCCGACTCCTGCGCGGTTGCGCTGGGGACCGACCTCGGGACGGTGCTGATCACCGGCGACTACAAGTTCGACCAGACGCCCGTGGACGGGCCGCCGGCCGACGTCTCGCGCCTGGCTGAACTCGGGCGCGAGGGCGTGCTGCTGCTCTGCGGGGACTCCACGAACGTCGATCGCCCCGGCTTCTCGCCGTCGGAGTCGGTCGTCGGCCCGCACCTTGAGGAGGTGTTCTCGCGCTGCGAGGGGCGCATCGTGGTGACGAGCTTCGCGTCGAACATCCATCGCGTGCAGCAGGTCGTCGACGCGGCCGCCGAACTGGATCGCAAGGTTGCGCTCGTCGGGCGCTCGATGCGCAAGAACGTCGGCATCGGACGCACGCTCGATCACATCGAGGTGCCCGACGGCCAGCTGGTGGGTGTGCGCGAGATCGAAGACTTCCCCGACGATCGCGTCGTGATCATCTCGACCGGATCCCAGGGCGAGCCGCTGAGCGCGCTGCGACGGATGGCCTACCGCGACCATCCCCAGGTAGAGCTGCGCGACGGGGACACGGTCGTGTTCTCGGCGACGCCCGTGCCCGGCAACGAGCGCGCGGTCAACGAGACGATCGACCGCCTCTACCACATCGGCTGTGACGTGATAACGACCGCCGACGCGCCCGTGCACGCCTCGGGCCACGGCTATGCCGAAGAGATCAAGCTGATGCTCAACCTGACCAAGCCGCGCTACGTGATGCCCTTCCACGGTGACTTCAAGCGGATGCGCCTGCACTGTCAGCTGGCCGAAGCGGTGGGCATCGAGCCCGACGACATCTTCGCCGGCGACAACGGCGTGCCGCTCGACATCGACGCGCGCCGCGCGTATCTGGGCGAGCGCGAGCAGGCCGGGATGATCTTCGTCGACGGCGTGGAGATCGGCGACATGGCCGATGTCGCGCTGCGCGACCGGCGGATGCTTTCGGCGGACGGGATATTCCTGGTCGTCGTGACGATCGACGAGCAGGACGGGCGCTCGGTGACAGAGCCCGAGGTCATCCTGCGCGGGGTTCCGTTCGCCGACCAGGCCGATGCGCTGCGCGACGAGATTCGCACGACCGTCGATAACGCGCTGAAGCGCGCCGCCAAGGAGCAGATCCACGAGGTCGACCAGCTCTCGCGCGTGCTCCACGACGATCTGGCGAAGCTAGTCTACGACCGCCTCAAGCGCCGGCCGATGGTGCTGCCGGTCGTCGTCGAGGTCTGAGGCAGCCGGCAGGCGCACGACGAAGCGCGCGCCGCCCTCGCGGCTGCGCTCCACGGTCACGGTGCCGCCATGAGACTCCGCGACCGCGCGGACGATCGCCAGCCCGAGGCCGAACGAGCCCCCGCGATCGCCGGCGCCGCGAACGAAGCGCTCGAACAGCGTGGAGGCGAGCTCGGGCGGGATCCCGGGACCGTCATCCTCGACGATCAGCGTGGGCTCGCCGTCGATCAGCTGCGTGGAGACCTCGATCCTCGTCCCGCGCGGCGTGTGGCGAATCGCGTTCTCGAGCAGGTTGATCGTCAGGCGGTGAAGCTCGTCGCGCGAGGCCTGCACGACCGCGGGGTGGACGTCGAGTGAGATTTCGTGATCGCCGCTCACCGGGCCAAGCTCGCCGGCGGCCTCCACGACGGTCTGCGCGAGGTCACACGGTTCGCGCTGGACGACGCGCCCGACGTCGGTGCGCGCGAGCAGCAGCAGGTCGGCGACGAGCCGGCGCATGCGCTGTGAGGAGCGCAGCGCAGAACGCGCGGCGTCTCCCTGGTCGCCGCGCAGCGAGTCGGCCAGCAGCTCGAGGTTGGCGAGCACGCTCGTTAGCGGCGTGCGCAGCTCGTGGGAGGCGTCGGCGACGAACTGGCGCTGGCGCGAGAGCAGCTCCTCGGCCTCGCCGCGCGCGGCGTCGAGCTCGCGGAGCATGCCCTCCAGCGTGCGCGCGAGCTCTGCGACCTCGTCGTCTGACTCTGTCTGGGGCACGTGCAGCGAGGGGTCGCGCGTGCGGGCGATCTGCGCGGCGCTCGCCGTGAGCTGGGCGATCGGGGCCATCGCGCGCCGCGCTATCGCGACGCCGGCGAGCAGGGCGAAGACGGTGCCGGCGAGGATGCCGAGCACGAGGAACAGCTCCAGCCGCGCGATCGTGCCCTGCGTGTCGGCTTCCGAGCGCCCGTACTCGATGTAGACCTGGGCGATCGGCTCGCCGCCGTCGCCGAGCCTGATGAGCGCGATGCGGCTGACGACGCGGTAGCCGTTGGCCGAGTGCGGCAGCAGCGATGGACGACCCAGGCGTGGCGCGTTGCCGGGAGCCTCGACGATCTGCGCGCCGTTGAGCGTGAGCACGCTGATCGCCGCCTGATGGGTCGGGATCGCGAGATCTTCCAGCGGCGGCTCGATCGCGAGAATGCGATTGGTCGTCGGGTTGATCTCGATGCTCAGCTGCGCCGGGAGCTGGTTTGCCGTGTCGGTGACCTGACGGTTGAAGTCCGAGCGGACGCGGTGAACGGTCAGGTCGCCGATGGCCAGCGCGAAGACGCACAGGATGACGCAGGTGAGCAGCGCGGACACGGCCGCGAGCCGCTGGCGGATGGGCAGGCTGTCAAAGCCTGCCGAGACGCGCGCGAAGGGGCGCCCGAGGGCGCGGCGAAGCCTAGGCGCGAAGGACGTAGCCGGCTCCCCTGATCGTATGCAGGAGGCGCGGCTCGCCCTCAGCCTCCAGCTTGCGGCGAAGATTGGACACGAATACCTCGATCGTGTTCGTCGTCGAGAACGGGTCATATCCCCAGACCTCGTCCAGCAGGCGCTGGCGCGATACGACGATGCGCTCGTTGCGCATGAGGTATTCGAGAAGCTCGAACTCGCGCTGGGTCAGCTCGATCGAGCGCTCGCCGCGGACGACCTCGTGGGTGTCGGCGTTCAGGGACAGGTCCGCGACGCGCATCGGCGCCGAGCCGCGCGGCGGGCGACGCCGCAGGGCGGCTCGCATCCGTGCGAGCAGCTCCTGGCGCTCGAAGGGCTTGACGAGATAGTCGTCGGCGCCGGCGTCGAGGCCCTCCACGCGCGACTCCAGCGCGTCGCGTGCGGTGAGAATGAGGATCGGGATGTCGTCGTCGGCGCGCAGCGCGCGCGCGACCTCCAGGCCGTCGATCCCCGGCAGTCCGAGGTCGAGGATGACCAGATCGGGCGCGAAGGAGCGGGCGTGCTCGAGTGCCGAGCCGCCGTCGCCGACGGAGTTGACCTCGTATCCCTCCATGCGCAGAGAGCGCTGGAGAGCTTGTGCGATGTCTTCGTCGTCCTCGACGACGAGGACGCGCGCTGCGCGTGAAAAGTCGTTCATGGATCTTTATGTAGCGTTCGGCGCTAAAGCAATCGTAAGGCCGGCAGGGCAGGTTCCGAAGACTTGGCGTCGAAGTTGCGCCAGTGGCCAGTACACGCAAGCGGACCGCTGCGCTCCGCGAAAACGCGCAAAAAGCGCCGTGCGGCACCGCGCCCGCGTGCGCGCAGGCGCGTGCGGCGGGGCGCTTCCGTTCAACCCTCGCCGGCGCGTTCTCGCTGCTGAGCCACCCGCCGCGCGTCAGCGCGCTCGATCAGCGCGGGCGCGACGTCCTGGGCCTCGCGCTGCTGGCGGTCGGCCTGTTCATGGGCTTCGTGCTCTACGGCGGCTGGGATGGCGGAGGCGCCGGTAGCGCGCTGCAGGGCGCGACCGGCTGGCTGCTCGGCGGCGCGAAGGTGCTTGCGCCCATAGCGCTGGCGGCGGGCGGCGCGGGATTGCTCTTGAGCGCGGCGCCGGAGGACGACGAGCCCAGGCAGGGCGGCTCGCGAATATGGGGCGCGCTGTGCCTTTTCGGGGCCGTGACGCTCGCGCTGTCGGCGGAGACGTTCGGCGCGGGCTCGCAGACCGGGCGCAGGCAGGGCCCGTGGGCGTCGGCCTCGCTGCAGGCTCACGGAGGCATCTTCGGCGAGGCGCTCTATCAGGCGACGCGCAGGCTGGTCGGTGAGCTCGGCGTGGACATCCTCGTCGTGTTCCTCGCGATCGCGGGAGCGGTCCTGCTCACAGGGATCTCGCCGCAGCGCGCGCTGAGCGCGACGGCGTCCGCGTTGCGCGGCCTGCTGCGAGTCGCGGGCGGCGCGCTGGGCGCCCGCCGCGTAGAGCAGCCCGTCGATGACGCGGGATGGATGAACGACGCAGACGTTGGCGCGGTCGCCCAGCGGCTCGCTCGTGGCGGCGCGCTGTCCGCGCCCGAGCCTTCGCCTCAGCAGCTGATCGTGCGCGCGACGCACGTCGAGGCGCCCGCGCACGACGAGAGCGACGGCGACGAGGACTCGCTCGACGATCTCGACGAGCCCGCGCCGCAGGACAGCGAGCGCGCCGGCGGAGGACGAGCCAGAGCAGGAGGTCAGCGGCGTGGCGCACGTGGACGCCGAGGACCTCACGCCGCAGGGCAGGCTGCGCGACGCGGTCACCGACGATCCGGACTTCCACTGGGAGCTGCCCGATGCTGAGCGGCTGCTCACCCGATCGACCAGCGAGCAGTCGCGCCCGGACACCGCCGGGCAGGCGCAGGTGGCGGCCGGCCTCGTCGAGGCGCTCGGGCACTTCGGCGTGGAGGCGAAGGTGATCGGCACGGTCACCGGGCCGCACATCACCCGCTATGAGCTGCGCCTGGCGCCCGGAACGAAGGTGGCGAAGGTGGCCCAGCTCAAGGACGACCTCGCGTATGCGCTCGCGGCCACCGACATCAGGATCCTCGCGCCGATCCCCGGCAAGCAGGCGGTCGGCGTGGAGGTGCCCAACGCGCGCCGGCGGATCGTCAAGCTCGGCGACGTCTTCCAGCGTCCGCCCAAGGACTGGTCGCCGCTTACGGTGTGGCTGGGCAAGGACGTCGCGGGCAAGGCGATCGGGGCGGATCTCGCGAAGATGCCCCACCTGCTCGTCGCCGGCACGACCGGTGCCGGCAAGTCGGGCGCGATCAACGCGATGCTCGCGAGCGTGCTGCTGCGGGCGAGCCCGCACGAGGTGCGCCTCGTGCTCGTCGACCCCAAGCAGGTCGAGCTCAACCACTACGAGTCGATACCGCACCTGCTCACGCCAGTGATAACGAGCCCGCGCATGGCGGCCAACGCGCTCGGCAACCTCGTGCGCGAGATGGAGCAGCGCTACGGCACGATGTCGCTGGCGCGCACGCGCAGCCTCGACGAGCTGAACAAGTCGCGGCGCAAGCGCGGCGAAGCGCCGCTGCCGTACATCCTGTGCGTGATCGACGAGCTCGCGGACCTGATGATGGTCGCGCCGGCCGACGTGGAGGACTCGATCATCCGCCTCGCGCAGAAGGCGCGCGCGGTCGGCATCCACCTCGTGCTGGCCACGCAGAGCCCGCGCGTCGACGTGATCACCGGGATGATCAAGGCCAACGTCCCCTCGCGGATCGCGTTCGCCGTCTCCAGCCAGACCGATTCGCGGGTGATCCTCGACCAGAATGGCGCCGAGTCGCTGCTCGGCCAGGGCGACATGCTGTTCAGCCCGGTCGGCAGCTCGCGCCTGCAGCGCATCCAGGGCGCCTACATCGACGAGGGGCAGATCGCCAAGCTGACCGACCTGTGGCGCCGTCAGGGCGAGCCCGAGCTGCACGAGGAGCTGCTCGAGCAGATCGAGCCAGAGGTGACCGCGGGCTCCGGCGACGAGCTCGACCCCGACGAGGACCCGCTGCTGCGCGACGCGATCACGCTCGTGGTCGAGATGGGCACGGCGTCGACGTCGATGCTCCAGCGCCGCCTGCGTCTCGGCTACACGCGCGCAGGGCGCATGATCGACATGCTCGAGCGCCGGGGCGTGATCTCCGGCTATGAAGGATCAAAGCCGCGCCAGGTGCTCATCGGCGAGGGCGATCTGGCGCGCGTGCTCGCCGACCTCGAGCCGTCGGTCGCAGGCGAGCAGCCGGCGTCTGTCGAGTCCTGAGCGCTTCTCAGGGGGGAGACGAGCCGGCGGCGTTCCCGTACAGAGGTCTGTGAGGCCGGTCTCGAGGCGCGCGCGACGCGTCGTGCTGATGTCTGCACGAACGCGTGCGCAGGCGCTTGGCGGGCGCTTGTGATGCGCCGAGAGTCACTAGCCTCTTGAGGCGATGCCCGAGATCGGTGAGACGCTGCGCGAAGCGCGCATGCGCGCCCGGATAGACGTGTCGGAGATCGAGGCCCAGACGAAGATCCGGGCCAAGTACCTGCGGGCGCTCGAGAACGAAGAGTGGAGCCTGCTCCCGGGGCCGACGTTCGTCAAGAGCTTCCTGCGCACCTACGCGCAGGCTCTCGGTCTGGACGCCAAGGCGCTCGTCGAGGAGTATCGCGAGAGCTATGAGGATCCAAGCGACGCGCTGCCTGAGCCGATCGTCTCCAATCCCCAGCGCTCGGGCGGACCGGGCAGGCCGGGCGGTCCGTCGCGCGTCTACATCGGCGCGATCGCCGTGATCACGCTCGTGATCGTGCTGCTGGTCGTCGGTCTGCTCAGCGATGGGGGCGGCTCCTCGCACACGACCAGCTCGACGAGCGCCGCTGTGATTCGGGGGGCCACGCATGCCGGTCAACGCTCGACCCATGCCGCGCACGGCGCTCCCGCGCCCGCGGCGAGCTCGACCGTCAGGGTCGGCCTCGTCGCGACCGGCCCGGTGTACGTGTGCCTGCTCGGCGACGACGGCAAGCGGCTGGTCGCGGGCAAGACGCTGGAAGCGGGGGCGAGCACCGGCACCTTCACCGCCAAGCGCTTTGAGCTGACGCTTGGCAACAACGCCGTGAAGCTCACGATCGATGGCACGCCGCGGGTCGTGCCCGCGAGCTCTGAAGCGATCGGCTATTCGATCACCAAGGCCGGGCGCCGCCCGCTCCCGGCGGGCCATCTGCCGACGTGCACGTGACCGGCGCAATGGATGGCTCGCGCGCGACCGACGGCCGTGCGGGCCCGCGCTCGCTGCGAGCCGGGATCGTCGTCACGGGCACCGAGGTGCTGACGGGCCGGGTGCGCGATCGCAACGGCCCGTGGCTGTCAGAGCGTCTGACCGAGCTCGGGGTGCAGCATGCCTACACGACGGTCGTTGGCGATCGCGCGCAGGACGTGGAGTCCGCGCTCGGCTTCATGGCCGCCCGGCAGATGGACATCGTGCTCACGAGCGGCGGCCTCGGCCCGACGGCCGACGATCTCACCGCCGAGGTCGTCGGGCGCTTCCAGGGCCGCGAGATGGTGCTTGATGAGCCGCTTTCGACGAGGATCGCCGAGATCGTCGCGCCGCTGCTGGCGCGCTGGAGCAACGTCGATCCCCAGGCGATCGAGAAGGCCAACCGCAAGCAGGCGACGATCCCCGCCGGCGCCGCCGTGCTCGAGCCGGTGGGCACCGCGCCGGGGCTCGTCGTTCCGCCAGCCGGGCCGGGTCGCGGGCCGACGATCGTCGTCCTGCCCGGCCCGCCGCGCGAGCTGCAGCCGATGTGGTCGGCGGCGATCCAGACGCCCGAGCTGCAGGCTGCGCTCGCCGGCGCGACGAGCTATCGCACGGGCACGCTGCGACTGTTCGGCATCCCGGAGTCAGAGATCGCCGAGACGCTGCGCCTGGCCGAGAGCGGCGGTGTGCGGCTGGGACAACTGGAGATCACGACGTGCCTGAAACGCGGCGAGATCGAGATCGTGACGCGCTTTGAGCCCGATGCGCAGGGCGTGTACGACGCGTTCACGGCGGTCGTGGCAGAGCGCCACGGGGACACGCTTTTCTCCGAAGACGGCAGCACGGTCGACGAGCAGGTCGCACGGCTGCTGATCGACAGCGCGGGCGTGATCGCGACCGCCGAGTCGTGCACCGGGGGGCTGCTGGCCGCGCGCCTCACCGAGCTGCCCGGCGCCTCGGCCTATGTGAAGGGGGCGATCGTGGCCTATTCCAACGAGGTCAAGGTGTCTCAGGCCGGTGTGCCCGCGGAGACGATCGAGCGCTTCGGCGCGGTGAGCCGGGAGGTCGCGGAGGCGCTCGCACAGGGCGCCCGCTCACGGCTGGCCGCCGACGTCGGCGTGGGCGTCACCGGCGTCGCCGGTCCGGGAGGCGGCAGCGAGGAGAAGCCCGTGGGCCTCGTGTGGCTGAGCGTCGCGGCGGCTGGCGGCCTGCTGACGCGGTCGGTGAACCTGCCCGGCGGGCGCGCTGACGTGCGCGATCGCGCCACGACGGTGGCGATGCACCTCGTGCGCCGGGCGCTGAGCGATCCCGGCTCGCTGGAGTAGTCCAGGGGCGTCCGAGCGCACGTCGCGATGAGCTCCGGCAAGACGACGGCGCGCCTGTTCGTCGCGCTGGACCTGGCGGGCGAGGTCTGCGATGAGCTCGCCGCCTGGGCGCGCGAGGCGGCGGCCGGCTCGGGACTGCGAGTCCAGGGGACCGGCGACGGGCCGCTACGACTGCTTGCGGCGCAGTCGCTTCATCTGACGCTGTGCTTCCTGGGCGAGCGCCCAGCGCAGGAGATCGATGCGATCGACGCCGCGCTTGAAGCCTGTGCCACGGACGTCGGCGAGCTCTCGCTGGGCGCCGCGCTGTGGTTGCCCGCCAAGCGCCCGCGCGCGCTCGCGGTTGAGGTCCATGACGGCGCGGGAGAGCTCGGTCGCCTGCACGGCGCGCTGAGCCGGACGATCGCCGGCGCGACCGCCTGGGAGCCCGACCGGCGCCGCTTTCGCGCTCACGTCACCGTGGCGCGCGTCCGCGGGGGAGCGCGCGCCGCGCGTCAGTCGCTCGCCGCCAGGCCCCAGCTGCCGGCCACTCCGCGCCTTGCCTTCGCGGTTGAATCGATCACGCTGTACGACTCCCGCCTGGATCCCGCCGGGGCCGTCCACGAGGCGCTCGCGAGCAGCCGTCTGCTCCCGCCCGAGCTCTGAGCCCGGCTTCACCGGTGTCCCGGTGACAGTGCGCGTTGCCCCCAAAGCGCTTTCTTTCACGCCCTACTCTTCGGCTTCTTCGGCGCTGCACTGAAGCGTTGCACCGTCGTTGGAGACGGTTGGGTAGAGACCTTCTTCGCAGTACGGTTCCGAGCCGTCGTCGCACGCAAAGGAGCCGCCGCGTTCGGGGTAGGGCGAGGTGCCGTCTTCGCAGATGGCTTCTTCTTCGCCGAGCTTGGGCGCCGATCCCGACCCGGTGTTCCCCGTGGTCCCGCCCTTGGCCGGCGTGCCCTTCGCGGGCTGGTTGCACAGAAGCGTCGCGCCGTTCTTGGACTCGATCGGGAAGGAGCCGCCTTCGCACTCGGGCTGTGAGCCGTCGTCGCAGACGAAGGAGTTGCTTCCGACATGCACGGCGATGCTGCCGTCTTCGCACGCGGCCTTGGTCTGCACGGGGGTCACGGCCTCGTGCTTGGCTTTCCTCGTCGCCTTGCGCGGGGTGCGGTGCTTGGTCTTCTTCAGCTTCTTGGCCTTCTTGGCCTTCTTGGAAGGGTGGTGAGCCTTGGCCTTGGGGTGGCCATGAGCCTTGGACTTCGAGCTGCCGTGGGTCTTGCTCTTATGGGAGGGCTCCTTGGAGCACGCGCCGGCGCCGTGAGCGGTCGCCCTGGCCGTGGAGGTGCAGGCCGACTTGCGCGGCTGCGCGACCGCCTGAACGGACAGCGTCAGCGCGCTGCTTGCGACCATCACGACAGCGACGGTCATGGCTGTGATGACACGTTTGCCAGAAAGGCTCATAGGAAACCCCCGATCCGTCGGGCGGTTCTAGGTTGCTGTGCTTCAGGGCGGTCATCGTCTGAGGCGATGGACGTCCTGAACATTGCCCGGCGGCCTGGACAAAATGAGCAGGGCATCCGCAACGGCCAAGCGGGGCGGCGCTTTTTGACGCGCATACGAACAACTGTTCCGTCCGGAAGCGGGTCTAGTTTGCTTCGCTCATCTCGAACCGAGGAGCAGACGATGACCGTCACCGACGAGGAGAAGGTCGCCAAGGCGCGCGACGTGGCACTGAAGGGTGCGCTCACGCAGATCGAGCGCGAGTTTGGCAAGGGGTCGGTGATGCGCATGGGCGACGAGGGCGCGCAGGTGCGCGTCGAAGCGATCTCGACCGGCGCGCTGTCACTTGACCTCGCGCTCGGCATCGGCGGCGTTCCGCGCGGGCGGATCGTCGAGGTCTACGGGCCGGAGTCCTCGGGCAAGACGACGCTCATCTACCACGTGCTCGCCGAGGCTCAGAAGCTGGGCGGCGTGTGCGCCTTCATCGACGCCGAGCACGCGATGGACCCGCTGTACGCCAAGGAGATCGGCGTGGACATCGACGAGCTGCTCGTGTCGCAGCCCGACTATGGCGAGCAAGCGCTCGAGATCGCCGACATGCTCGTGCGATCGGGAGCCGTCGACGTCGTGGCGATCGACTCGGTCGCGGCGCTCACGCCGCGCAAGGAGCTCGAGGGGCAGATGGAAGACCAGTCGGTGGGTGAGCAGGCGCGGATGATGTCCAAGGCGATGCGCAAGATCGCGGGCAACCTCAACCGCACGAACACGCTGTGCATCCTCACCAACCAGATCCGCGAAAAGGTGGGCGTCATGTTCGGCTCGCCGGAGACCCAGCCGGGCGGCAGGGCGCTGAAGTTCTACGCCTCTCAGCGCCTGGACATCCGGCGCATCGAGACGCTCAAGGACGGCACGGAGGCGGTCGGCAACCGCGTCCGCGTGAAGGTGGTCAAGAACAAGGTGGCGGCGCCCTTCCGCCAGGCCGAGTTCGACATCGAGTTCGGCAAAGGGATCTCGACGTCGGGGTGCCTGCTGGACCTTGGCATCGAGCACAACATCGTCACGAAGTCGGGGTCGTTCTTCTCCTACGGCAACGACCGCCTCGGCCAGGGACGAGCGGCCGCGAAGGCTCATCTGGACGACAACCCCGCGGTGGCGAAAGAGATCGAGCAGAAGATCTATAAGGAGCTTGGTGCAGGTCGTGAGGAGGTCACGCCGATCGATCGCGACAAGGACGTGCTGGCGCCGATCAGCAGTGAACCGGTCACCGCGGCGGCTGCGGCTGCTGCCTAAGGAGCACCGCGAAGCAGCTAGCGGGAGGGCTTGTCAAGGTCCTTCCGCGGGCGGGTTCCTGGTCGGATCAGTCCGCTTCACGACGTAGCTCACGGTTTCGGCCGGCCCGCCACCACAACTGCCCACCTGGAAGTCCCGGCCCAGCCCGTAGATGGTCTGCCTGTCCGCCGACCAATAGAGCGTGATCGTGTCGCGGGTCTGATTGCTTCCGCGGGCTTCCCCGGGAGGGTGGGGGCACGGCACGGTTTCGGGCCGGAAGATCGCGAGGTATCGGGGCGCTGCGTGCGTTAGGTGTGCGGGCAAGTGCGGGGATAGTCTGTGGCGATGCCCAGCTACCACCTCACGACCTTCGGCTGTCAGATGAACGAGCACGATTCCGAGCGGATGAAGGGCATGCTCGAGTCCTTGGGTTACAGCGAGGCGAGCGAGCGCGGCGAGGCCGACGTGATCCTCTTCAACACCTGCTCGATCCGCGAGACGGCCGACCGGCGCTTCGTCTCCCATCTCGGTGAAGCCAGGCGCCTGAAGCGCGAACAGCCCGGGCGCATCGTCGGCGTTGGCGGCTGCTGGGCGCAGTCGGTCAAGGAGGAGGTGTTCGAGCGCTTCCCGTTCGTCGACGTGGCGTTCGGTCCCGGGCAGGTGCACCGGCTTGCCGAGTTCCTGACGAGCGACTCGCTCAGCGCACAGGGCTACTTCGAGTTCGAGGGCTTTACCGGGCATCTTCCGGCGCGGCGCGGCAGGCCCTTTCAGGGCTGGCTGCAGATCAGCGTCGGCTGCAACTGCGCCTGCTCGTACTGCATCGTGCCCTCCACGCGGGGGCGCGAGGTGTCGCGCCCGCTGGCAGAGCTCGTGCAAGAGGCCCAGGCGATGGCGGCCGACGGCGTGCGCGAGATCACGCTGCTGGGGCAGAACGTCAACTCCTACGGCCGCGACCTCGGCAGGACCTCCACCGGCGTCGGTGCGCAGCGCTCTGCGCCGCCGACGTTCGCGCAGCTGCTCGCCGAGGTTGATGCGATCGACGGCATCGAGCGCATTCGCTACACGAGCCCCCACCCCAAGGACATGCGCGAGGACGTGGTTCGCGCGCACGCCGAGCTGGCGAGCGTGTGCGAGCACATCCACCTGCCGCTGCAGTCGGGGTCCTCGCGCATCCTCAAGGCGATGCGGCGCACGTATGACCGCGAGCGCTACCTGGACCGCGTGTCGCTGATTCGTGAGCACGTGCCCGACGTGGCGCTCACGACGGACATCATCGTGGGCTTCCCCGGCGAGAGCGAGGCAGACTTCGAGCAGACGCTCGAGGTCGTTGAGCGGGTCGGCTATGACAGCGCCTTTACGTTCATCTTCTCGCCCAGGCGCGGCACGCTCGCGGCTGAGATCGCCGAGGGCGTCGTCTCCCACCCGGTCAAGGTGCAACGGATGCAGCGCCTCGTCGAGCTCGTCCAGCAGAGGGCTCGCGAGCGCGCCGCACGCTTCGTGGGGCGCAGCGTCGAGGTGCTCGTCGAGGGCGCGTCGCGCACCGATTCTCAGCGCCTGCGCGGGCGCACGCGCCACAACAAGGTCGTCAATTTCGGCGGGTTGGCGGCGCCGGGAGAGCTGACCGACGTCGAGATCAATCGGCGACGAGCCAGACGCTGTCAGGCGAGGAACGGCTGCTGGCGCGCGCGCTGGTCTAGTGGGCTGAGTCGAGAACCTGCTCGCGATGCCCGTCCGGGCGTCCCGTGAGATGACCTCAGAGACGTCCGGACGGACAGCGGCGGCGCCGCAGGCCGGCGAAGCGTGCCTCAGCTTGCCCGAGCAGCGCTCGATGCGTCTTCGGTCGTGTAGCTCGATCCCGTCGTGGCGCTCGAGCCGGTGGTGCCCGTCGAGCCCGAGCTCCCCGTCGAGCCCGAGCTCCCTGTCGAGCCCGTGCCGCCCTTCGGCGCCGAGCCCATGCCCGGGCAGGGATGCTTCCCGTTCATCGGGGGTCTGGCGCCCTTCTGGCCCGGCGCTCCCGGCGGATTGGCCGGCGCCGAGCCCGACGGGGCGCCCGAGGGCGCCTGGTTGCTTGGTGGCGTCGGCTGCGTCGAGGTGGACGGTGCGGTGGCTTGGCTTGATGTGGACGTGCCGGAGCCCTGCGAGGACGCGGCGCCGGCGATCCCCGCGGCGGCGCCTGTCGTGGCGAGCGTTCCGGTTCCGATCAGAACGGCGAGTGTCCTTCGTGAGACGTTCATGCTGAGACCTCCTGAGGCCCGTCGATTGACTGTGTTGACGATGCTCGCGCGCTTCGCTAAGCGGTCACCCAGCGCAGTGTGAGCAAGCGCCCAGGGCTTGCTGGGAATTGGGTCAGAGCACGGTGCGTCGGGCGCGTATGCGAACATACGTTCGTGCGCTGGAGCAATCTCACGATCGATGGAGAGGAGCAGCGCTCGCTGCCCGGATACCGCGACGAGGCGGTCGTGCGCCGCTTCGATGCCCCCGAGGCGCTTCAGACGCGCTTCTACGAGGTGCGAGCGCGCTCGGTGCTAAATCGCGTACCGAGCAGCTCGCGCATGCCGTTTCGCTGGACGATCAACCCTTACAGGGGGTGCAGCCATGCCTGCGTGTACTGCTTTGCAAGGCCGACGCACAGCTACCTGGGCTTTGACGCCGGCAGGGACTTCGAGCGCGAGATCGTCGTGAAGGTCAACGCGCCGGAGGTGCTGCGCGCCGAGCTGGCGCGGCGCTCGTGGAGCGGCGAGCACGTGGCGCTTGGCACGAACACCGATCCGTATCAGTGGGTGGAGGGGCGGTATCGACTGATGGAGGGCATCTGGGAGGCGCTGCGCGACGCCGCCAACCCGTGCTCGATCCTGACGAAGTCACCGCTGCTGCTGCGCGATCTGGGACTGATGCTCGAGATTGCGCAGCGCACGAGCATCACCGCGTGCCTGTCGATCCCGACGCTCGACGAGAAGGCGTGGCGGGCCACCGAGCCCCATACACCAAACCCGCGGGCGCGACTGGAGGCGGTCGAAGAGCTCAACAGAGCCGGGATACCCACCGGCGTGCTGATCGCGCCCCTGATGCCGGGCATCAACGACGCGCCCGCGCAGATCGAGCCGCTGCTGGAGCGCGCCGCACAGGCGGGCGCGGTGAGCATCGGCGGCGTCGCGCTTCATCTGCGCGGCGAGGTGCGTCAGGTCTTCATGGACTGGCTGGCGACCGCGCGACCTGACCTCGTCGAGCGCTACCGCGAGCTCTACCGACGGGGTGCCTACGCTGCTCCGGAGGAGCGAAGGCGCCTCTCGCGCCTCGTGCGCGGCAGCGGCTGGCCGCCGAGCATGCGAGAGAACGGCCACCGAGGCGAGACCGACGGCGAGGCGGGGGCGCCCCTTGAACGCGTGCTGAGCCCGCGTGCCCAGGAGCGGCTGTTCTAGATGATTGCCAGGCGCGATCGCCCGGTCAGCGCTTGTCGGCGAGCGCGCGTGCATAGGTGCTCGCGATCTCGTCGGAGCCCGCCCGTCGTGAGATCGCCGAGGCGAGGTCCGGCGCGCTGTTCCACAGCGCAGAGCCCGCCCGCAGGAACGGGGAGGTGACCAGCACCTCCGCGCGGTCGTCCTCGATCGCGCTCGCCACAGCATCGGCCACTTCGCGCGGAGAGCGAGTGCCCACACCCGGTGGGAGCTTGACTTCTGACTGCGCGTAGAGCCCGGCGTCGCGGATGAACCCTGGCAGCACGCAGGAGGCACTCACCCCGCTGGCGTGCAGGTCGATGCGAAGCGCGCCCGCGAGCCCGCGCAGGCCGAACTTCGTGGCGTGGTAGAGCGGGTCGCCGGGCGCGCACACCTTCCCGGCCATCGAGGACATGAACACCAGATGCCCGGCCCGACGCTGCAACATCCCCGGCAGCAGGGCGTGCGCCAGTTCCGCCGGAGCGCTCAGATTGACCGCCAGCGCGCGTCGCACCTCCTCGGCGCTGAGCGCCTCGAGCCTGGCCGCCGCGGGAAGCGCGGCGTTCGCGATCAGCACGTCCACCTCGCCGGCCTCCGCGGCAAGTCTGCGCACCTCCGAGGACTCGCTGAGGTCTGCGGCGATCGTCCGTGCGCCAAGCCGCCCTGCGAGCTCCTCGAGAACCTCCGCGCGCCTGCCCGACAGGATCAGCTGCGCACCGCGCGCGCTGAGGTCATCGGCAATCACCTCACCCAGGCCGCCCGTCGCGCCGGTCAGCAGGATGGTGGAGCCCCGGAGAAGCACTTGATGCGAGCCTACGACAATGCGGATCATCGCGCTGTTCGGCCCGACGGGCGTCGGCAAGACCGCGATCGCGATCGCGCTGGCCCAGCGCCTGCGCGAGCAGGGCGAGGACCCCGCCGCCGTATCGGCCGACGCGCTTCAGCTCTACGCCGGCCTGGAGACGCTCACGGGGGCGGCGAGCGCTGGCGAGCGGACCCTGCTCGAGCACCGGCTCGTGTCGGTGCTGGCGATCGATGAGACGTGCACCGCGGGGCGCTACGCACAGCTGGCCCACGCGGAGATCGACGGTCTGCTCGCGGCGGGGCGCCGGCCGATCGTCGTCGGCGGCACGGGGTTGTATCTGCGCGCGGCGCTGAGCGACCTCGATCTGCGCCCGCCGGTGCCCGTCACGGTCCGCGAGCGCCTGACGCAGGAGCTCGAAGAGCAGGGCTCACCCGCCTTGCACGCCCGCCTGGCCGAGCACGCGCCGTGGATGGCCACGCGCGTGGATCCGAACGACCGACAGAGGGTGGTCCGTGCGCTGGAGCTGCACGAGATCCAGGCGCTGCGACCGCCCGCGCCCGAGGGGGCGCTGTGGAGTGAGCAGATGCGCCGGCCAACGCTCCTGGCGGGCCTGACGATGGATCGCGACGGGCTGTATGCCCGCATCGATGAGCGCGTCGATGAGATGGTCGCCAAGGGCGCGCGCGAGGAGGTGCTGCGCGCGGCTGGCGCCGGCGCGTCCCCCGCGGTCCGCCAGGCGCTCGGCTTCTCAGAGCTGTTGGAGGGCGATGTCGAGGCGATGAAGCAGCGAACGCGCAACTACGCAAAGCGCCAGCTCACCTGGATGCGCAAGCTCGTCGGCGACGCTGCGATCGACGTCGGCGGTCGCGACGCGGCGTCCGTTGCGGGCGAGATCCTAGACTCAGCGCCCCTATGAGGTTCGAGAAGTGGCAGGCGCTGGGCAACGACTACCTGGTCGTCGAGGCAGACGAGCTCGCGTTCGAGCTCACGCCGGCGCGCATCCGGCGCATCTGCGAGGCGCACTTCGGCGTGTTCGCCGACGGGGTGCTGCTGCTCTCTCGCTCCGAGGACCCGGCGTTCGTCGCAGACCTGCGGATCTTCAACCCCGACGGATCAGAGGCCGAGCTGTCGGGCAACGGGGCGCGCGAGGCGATCCTGTACCTGCGCGGGCGGGGCTGGACCGACGCCGATGAGTTCTCGATCAACACCGCGGCGGGCGAGATACGCCCCTCGATCAGCGGCCCTGAGACGTGCACCGTGGACATGGGCCGCGCGAGCCTCACGTCCCCCGACTACCCCGGTGGCGGCGAGGACGGACGCGGCGAGATCGAGTCGTCCTCAGGGGGCGTGGCCTGGCGCTTTCGCCACATCTCGATCGGCAACCCGCAGTGCGCCATCGCCGTCGACAGCCGGGGCGAGCTTGACGCGCTGGACCTGCCCGCGCTCGGGCCTGCGATCGAAGCCGACGCGCGCTTTCCCAACCGCACGAACGTCTCCTGGTACACCGAGCTGTCGGCCGGTCCCGGGGCGCGCATCAGGGCGCGCATATTCGAGCGCGGCGTGGGGGAGACGCTGTCGTCGGGGACCGGTGCCAGCGGGGCTGCGCTAGCGTACGTTCTCGACCGGGTCGAGCAGGCCGCGCAGGCCGCCGGCGCGAGAGTGACAGTCGAGCTCGACGGCGGCGAGCTGCTCGTCGAGGTGGGGGAGGGACTGCGAGTGTCGCTCACGGGCTGGGCGCGGCCGGTCTTCGAGGGACGCCTCAGCGAGCAGTTCATCGCAGAGCTGCGCGACATCGCATGAGCGAGGATCACCACGTGACAGCAGACCGCCACCCGACCGCCACGCGAGGAGCACGATGAAGCCGAGCAGGCGCCTTGACCGGATACCGCCCTACGCGTTCGCCGCGCTGGAGCAGAAGATCGCCGACAAGCGCGCAGCGGGCGTGGACGTGATCAGCCTCGGGATCGGCGATCCAGACCGTCCCACGCCCGCTCTGATCGTCGAGGCGATGCAGGAGGCCGTCTCAGAGCCCGAAACCCACCGCTACCCGAGCAACCGGGGCCGCGAGGACTTCAGGGCGGCGGTGCGCGACTTCTACGAGCGGCGCTTTGACGTCAAGCTGGACCCGGCGAATGAGATCATCCCTGGAATCGGCGCCAAGGAGGCGATCTTCAACCTCAACCTCGCCTTCCTGGATCCTGGCGACTACGCGCTCGCCGCCGACCCCGGCTACCCCGTGTACACCGGCGGGCCGCTGCTGGCGGGCGCAGAGCCCGCGCTCATGGCGCTCGAGCCCGACCTCGGCTTCACGCCCGACCTCGGCGCGATCGACGAGGAGGTCGCGCGCAGGTCCAAGCTGATGTTCCTGAACTACCCCAACAACCCGACGGGCGCGATCGTGCCGGAGGGGTTCTTCGAGCGGGTGGTCGACTTCGCTCGCGCATACGACATCCTCGTCGTGCACGACAACGCCTACTCGGAGATCTCCTACGACGGCTATCGCGCGCCGTCGTTCCTGGCCACGCCGGGCGCCAAGGACGTGGGCATCGAGGTGTTCTCGCTTTCCAAGGGCTACAACATGACCGGCTGGCGCTGCGCGGTGCTCGTCGGCAACGCCGAGGCCCTGCAGACCTACTGGCGCCTGAAGACGAACATCGACTCGGGCATGTTCGAGGCCGTCCAGCTCGCCGGCGTGGCGGCGCTGTCGCCCGATGCCGACGCCGAGGTCGCCTCGATGAACGAGCTCTACCGCCGCCGCCGCGACCTGGTCTGCGACGCGCTGCGCGAGATGGGCGTCGAGGTGCGCCCGCCCCACGGCACGATCTACGTGTGGGCGCCGGTCCCCAGCGGCTACGCGAGCTCGGTCGAGTACTGCGAGCAGGTGCTCGAGCGCGCCGGCGTCGTGATCTCTCCCGGCGCCATCTATGGCCCCGCCGGCGAGGGCTGGTTTCGCATCTCGCTGACGATCGCCGACGATCGCCTGCTGGAGGCGGTCAGGCGATTGGGCTCGATGGCTTGATGGCGCCTCTAGACTGAGAGGTGGATGCGAAAAGGTCGAAACGGCCGTAACGGGGAGAGCGGGGCGGGAGCCCTGGTATGGGCCGATGGATCGTCCCAGCGGGCGCGACAGCGCGCCCTGTGCGTCGCGGCGCTTGCCGAGGGCGACGATCTCTCAGAGCTCGCCGAGCTGCTGCGCACCGCCGGCGTCGCCGTTGTCGGAGAGCTCGTGCAGCGCCGCGACAAGCCGCATCCCAACAGCTATCTCGGACCGGGCAAGGTGGAGGAAGCCAAGGCCGCCGCCAGGGCCGCGGACGCCAACGTGATCGCCTGCGATGACGAGCTCAGCCCGCGTCAGGAGCGAAACCTCGAAGAGGCGATCGGCCTGCCGGTGATCGACCGAACCGCGATCATCCTCGACATCTTCGCCTCGCATGCGGGGAGCGCGGAGGGCAAGCTCCAGGTCGAGCTCGCGCAGCTTCAGTACAACCTCGCGCGCATGCGCGGGCTGTGGACGCACCTCGAGCGCCTCGGCGGCGGCATCGGCACGAGAGGCCCGGGCGAGACGCAGATCGAGACCGATCGCCGCCTGGCGCGCGACCGGATCGCGACGCTGCGCCGTCGCCTGGAGCACGTCAAGCGCACGCGCGCGGTCCAGCGCGCCGAGCGCGAGCGCGCGACGCTCCCGACGATCGCGCTCGTCGGCTACACGAACGCCGGGAAGTCAACGCTGCTCAACGCGCTGACGGGGGCAGACGCAGGGGTCCGCGATCGCCTCTTTCACACGCTCGATCCCACGACGCGCACGCTGCGCGCCAGCAGGGCGACGAGCGAGCCGCAGGGCGTCAACGGCTCGCCCGTGAGCGCCGATCGCGCCGAGGCCAACGGCGATGCTCGCGGTCTTCGCCGCTCCGGGCGCCCCTGCCTGCTGACCGACACGGTGGGCTTCATCTCAAAGCTGCCCCACGAGCTCGTCGACGCCTTCGCGGCGACGCTCGAGGAGACGCGACGTGCCGACCTGCTCGTGCACGTGCTCGACGCCTCCGCGCCCGAGGAGCGCGGCGAGGCTATGCGCGCCGCGGTGGCGCAGACCCTCGAGGAGATCGGCGCCGGCGATCGCCCGCATCTGCTCGTGCTCAACAAGGTCGACCTGCTCGAGGGCGCCGCCGGGGACGCGAACGGGGCCAGCGGGGAGGAGCGCCTGCATGAACTTCGCCTGCACAACCCGGGTGCGCTGCTCGTCAGCGCCGTCGAGCGGCGAGGGCCTGGAGGAGCTGCGCGTGCGGATCGACGAGGAGCTCTCGCGCGGGCTGCGGCCGGTCGATCTGCTCGTTCCCTACGCTGACGGCGGCAGCCTGGCCGAGCTGCACGAGCTCGCCGGTGAGGTCACTCGCGAGGACACCCCCGAGGGCGTGCGCGTGCGTGCGCTGCTGCCCGCGCACCTGATCGAGCGCTTCGCGCGTTTTTCGATGCTGCCGGCGTGAGCCGTCAGCGATCGTCGCCGCTGCCCGACAGCACCCCGCGGCGCTGGCGCGAGAGCAGCTTGTCCAGGTTCTGCTGAGCGACCTCCTCGAGCTCCAGGCTGAGCTCGCTGGCCAGCTGAGCGACGTACCAGAGCACGTCGCCGAGCTCCTTGCCCATCGCATGCGCGCCGCTCGGCGGTCACCTCGCCGCCGTCATCGCGAATCGCCTTCTTGGCGTGCTCTGCGACCTCGCCCGCCTCGCCCGCCAGGCCGAGCGCGGGATAGGCCAGCCACGCCTCGCGCGGATACTCCGCCGTGCGGCGCGACCGGCGCTGGTAGTCGGCAGCTCCACGCCGAGCGATCGTACGCAGCCGCCCGGCGCCGTGCGGCCGATGACGGCCGACTTTGCGGCGACCGCGCCCCGCGGACTGCCTCACACGCCCGCGGCGCGGCGCGCGCTGAGATGCGCCTCGCGCTCGAGCGCGTCCTCGAGCGGCCGCAGCTCGCCAGGCGCAAGCCGAGCGCGCGCGCGATCAGCCAGTCGGCGAACCACGTGTTCTTGGGCAGCAGCGGCCCGTGCAGGTATGTGCCGATCGTGCTGCCCGCGCCGGCGCCCTCGTAACCGGAGCGCCCGTCGTTGCCGTGCCCGCTGATGACGCGCCCCAGCGGGTCGCGCCGCGGACCCAGACGGGTGCGCCCGCCGTGGTTCTCAAACCCGGCGAGCACCGCTGGCGGCGAGTCGCGCGTCCGAGCGCCCTCGAGTGAGACCTCGATCGCGACGTTGCCGATCAGCCGGGGCCGGTCCTCGCGGACGGTGCGCACATCGAGCAGGCCCGACCCCCTCGATCTCCTCCTCGCCGAGCACGTAGGCATGCCCGAGCAGCTGATAGCCACCGCACACCCCGAGCACGACCGCGCCTCGCGCGGCGGCCGCGTGCAGCGCCGTCGCGCTTGGTCTCGCAGCAGGTCCTCGGCGCACAGGCGCTGGTCGCGATCCTGACCGCCGCCGAGGTAGAAGAGGTCGTGCGCGTCGGGATCGAGCGGCTCGCCGAGACCGCTGGCGGCCAGCTCGAAGCCGATCCCGCGCCAGGCGCAGCGACGCTCCAGCACCAGCAGGTTGCCGCGGTCGGCGTAGATGTTCATCAGGTCCGGATACAGCGCGCACACCCGCAGCGTGCGCGGGCGTGGTGCGGATCCGCTCACGCCATGCGCTGCCCGCGTCCCCGCGTCGCACGAGCAGCTCGCGCAGCGCGAGCATCGCCGTGTATGTCGGCAGCGCGTACAGCGGCGGCGTCCGCGCCGGCGCCCGCCGCGGCGACGATCCGCTGCGGCCGGCGTCAGCGCGCGCCGCAGGTCGTCGCTCGACGCGATCCGCTGCGGCTCGATCCCCGCGTACTTCAGGCGCAGCGCCAGCTCGGGCGCGCGCGTGCCCGCGCACGTCACGCGCCGGACGCGCCCTGAAGCAGCTCGAAGTCGGCGTCCCAGATCCAGGACACGTCGCGCCCGTCGGCGATGTTGTCGTTGAGCACGCCGAGCAGGTCGTGCTCCCCGGGCTCCAGCGCGAGCGTCCGCAGCACCTCGTTGGCGCCCGCGGGGTTCTTGACGAGCAGGATCTGCAGCTCGCGGGCGCGTGCGCGGCCGCCAAGCCCGCAGCATCACGGTCTCCGCCCGCCCGAAGGCCGCCGTGGTGGCCTGCAGCCCGGCGACGATGTCGCCAGGCGGATCCCGCAGCGCGCCCGCCAGCGCGGCGGCCCCGAGCGCGTTGTAGACGTTGTAGAGCCCGGGCAGGCCGAGCTTGACCTCGGCCTCGCCCGTCGGCGTGCGCAGCCTGAAGCTGCGCGCCGCGCACGCCCTCGAGCCTGACCTCGCTCGCGAGCACCGTGGCGGCGGGCCGCCGCTGGCCGCAGCTCGGGCAGTGGTAGTGGCCGAGATGGCCCGAGGTAGACGGCGTCGAACGTATACGGCGCGCCGCAGCGCCGGCAGTGCTTGGCATCGGCGGCGTGCGCCATGCCAGCACAGCGCGAGCGAGTCGTCATCGACGCCGAAATACACGACCCGGTCGCCTCGCCGGCGCGAGTCTCGCGCCGAGGTCGGCGATCAGCGGATCGTCGGCGTTCAGCACGAGCGCTGCCGTCCGGGCCGGTCCCTCGTGCAGCGCGGAGATCCCAGCTGTCGGCGATCGTCTCCAGCTCGCCATAGCGATCGAGCTGATCGCGAAACAGGTTGGACAGCAGCACCGCGCGCAGGCCGCGCAGCTGGGCGGCGACCGGTCGAGCCACAGCTCGTCGACCTCGAACAGGCCGAGCTCGCCCGCGATCCGCCCGTGCGCGCGCGCGGCCGACAGCAGCGTCGAGGCGATCCCGCCGGCCATGTTCGCGCCCGCCTGGTTGTGCACGAGCCGCGACGCCGTCGCGCCGCAGGATCGATGCGGCCATCGCGGCCGTCGTCGTCTTGCCGTTCGTGGCGGACACGAGCACGCTCCCGCGCGTCAGCCGCGAGGCGAGCACGCCGAGCGCGTCGGGCTCCAGGCGTCAGCAGCAGCTTGCCCGGCGGCTCGTGGCGCCGCCGCCGCGCAGACGCGACAGCGCACCGAGCGCCGCGCGCGAGCGCGAGCTTGAGAGCCAGCATGCTCGCCATCAGCCGCGGCGGTCGGTCCGCCGGCGCCGGAGCCGGCGCCGGCGGTGAGCGGGTCAGCGCGGATGGGGGAGGGAATCGCGCGGGCTCGGGCCGAAGGCGCTCGGCGGGCGGGGTACCGGGGACGAGGATCGTGACCGCGCCGGGCAGCGCCCGCACCCGCACCGGCAGCTCGCCGATCGGGTCGCCGTCCGCATACATCGTGAACGGGCGATCGGAGCTGATGGCGACCTCGTGAGCGCGAAATACCTGCACGCCGGGCTCGTGCACGTGGGCGCCGCTGAAGACCTTCGGCAGGATGCTCGTCACGAACCCGAGCTTGCTGACGCTCTCCAGCACGACCACCTCGAGCAGGCCGTCGTCGAGCAGCGCGTCCGGCGCCGCGCGCATCCCACCGCCGTAGGTCTTCGAGTTGGCAGGCTCCGACCGTGTAGGCGGTGAAGCTGCGTACGCTCGCCCGGCGGGTCGAGCTCGACCTCGAACCGAGCTGGGCGCCAGGCGATCAGTGCGCGCAGCGCCCCGTACGCGTAGACGAGGTCGCCCAGCCGCGACGGCGCCTCGTTGGCGATGCGGTTCGCATCGGTGTCGAACCCGACCGAGGCGATCCCCACGAACGTCCTCGCCCGGCCCTCGGCACTGCCCGCCGGCGCCCGTCGGTCGACCTCGCCAGGTCCATCGCCCGGGGACGCCGGGCAATCGTCGCGCACGCCTGCGACCGGATCCTGGGATCCCGAGCACGCGCGCGAGGTCGTTCCCGCGCCCGCCGGCAGCACGCCCAGCAGCGCCCGGGCAGCTCGCGCAGTGCGTCTGCGACGGCGCCGATCATGCCGTCACCGCCGAGTACCGCACGATCTGTCTCACCCGGGCCCCGGCCAGTGCGAGCCTGCGCGCGTGCGGGAGGTCGGAGGCATCGTGCGCGCACCTGCAGGCCGTGTGCTCGCGCAGCGCGCCCATCGACGTCCGGCGCCAGCGCCCGGCGGACCGCCGCCGGCGGAGGGGTTGACGATCAGGCAGACGCGCGCGGACACCGCGCAAGAGTAGTCAGCTCGCCAGGCGACGCCCGGCTCGATCGCCAGAGCACCCGCAGGCCCGGCGCTGCTAGGACGGCGCGCCCTTGGACCGCTCGCGGCGGCGGCGACCGATCGCGGCGATCACGCCAAGCGCGGCGATCGCGACGAACAGACCGAGCAGCACGCCAGCGGCGAGGCTGAGGCCGCCGAACGGCAGCGAGATGAGCTCGACGACGCCGAGGCCGATCGCGATCAGCACGATGATCAGGCGATGATCAGCAGAATCCCGCGCACGCGCGCGAGGATGCCCGCAGACGCCGGCGGGATGAGCAGGCCCATCGCCCGCAGCGCGAACATCTGGCGCCCGGTCGGCGGCGCCTGGCCGAGCCGCTCGACAGCGTCCTTGAGGTCGCCCGCACGCCGTTCGGCCAGCGCCAGCGACGCGTCTGCCATCCGCCGCAGCTGCATCCGTTCCTGTGGGCGCGCGGCCGCGATCGCGCGCTGGAAGTAGTCGCGCGCCTTGTCGGCGTCGAAGCGCTCCGACGCCCGCGACGCCGAGGATCGCCAGCGCCGCGGACTTGTACTTGGTCTCGTTCTCGAGCTCCTCGTCGCGAGCGCTGCTCGAGCGCCTGGATGGCCTCCATGGCAGCCGCGCTGTTCCATTCGAATCTGGCGCTGTTTGGGAGCCATCGCGCGGCGCATTCTAGGGTTTGCGCGGCAGCGCAGGCCGCGACCCGCCGCGCCGTCTGCAGCACTGGCGCGAGGCCGCCTGACAGGCGCTATGCTCGGCCGCGTGACTCGCGTTCAGGAGCAAGATCCAGGCGGCGCGCGTCGCCCCTCACATCGCTGGCGCCCGCGCTGTCCTGCGCGCTTGTCGTCGCGTCGCTCGCGGTCGGCCGCATCGCGCCACCGGGCGCGATGGCCGCCGAAGGCAACGCCTTCAGCGAACTGACGCAGGCGGCCGCCCAGACGACCTCCACCGCGACGACGTCCACGAGCGTCGACTCCTCGGAATCTTCCACCTCGAACTCGAAGACCGGTGGTCTTCCTGGCGCTGGGAGCGGCGGTCGTGCTGCTGATCGGGCATCGGCTATGTGATCTTGCGCGACGCGCGCAGGTGTGGCGCCGGCCGGCGACGCGCATGCGGCGGTGGAGCGCCTTCACGCGCGATCCGGCGGTGCAGCTGCGAAGCGCCGCGCAAAAGCCAAGGCCGCGCGCCGTGCAGCGCAAGCAGCAACCGCTGAGGCGGCTCGAGGCGTCGCGCTGTCGCTGTGCGCCGTGCGCGACGACCGCGGTCGTGCGGACCCGCGGCGGGGAGGCCGGCGCGGCGAGCCGTGAGGTCCGCGCCGGCGGGCGGCGCGTCGGGGCGAGGCCGGCGAGGATGGGGGTCCAGGGCCCTGCCGGGCAGCGCCTTGCTGCCGCCGTCTTCCTCGGCTGGAGTCGGCTGCACACCGGCGGCTGCGCATCGCCTCGTCGTTGCGGAAGGGCATCCACAGCATCAGCGCAGCGATCGGGAGCTTGATCAGCCCGAGCAGGACGATCAGCAGCCAGAGCGACATCTCCAGGCGATGCTACTACTGCCGCGGTGGATCGTCAGCAGCAACGGCGCCTGAGCGCGCTCGCTGAGGAGCTCGTCGACTGCCGGCGCTGCCCGCGGCTGGTGGCCTGGCGCGAGCAGATCGCGCGCGAGCGCAGAGCCGCGTTCGCCGAGCGAGGCCTACTGGGGCACGTCCGCTGCCGGGCTTCGGCGACCCCGCTGCGCAGGGTGCTCGCGCTGGGACTGGCGCCGGCCGCTCATGGCGCGAACCGAACCGGCCGGATGTTCACCGGCGATCGCTCGGGCGACTTCCTGTATGCGGCGCTGTGGCGCACCGGGCCTTGCCAGTCAGCCGACCTCGACGGCGCGCGACGACGGGCTGCGACTGCGCGACGCTTGGATCAGCGCGGCCGTGCGGTGCGCGCCGCCGGCGAACCGTCCCACGCCGGCGGAGCGCGACACCTGCCTGCCGTGGAGCGTGCGCGAGCTGCGAGCTGCTCGACGCAGCGTCGCGGTGATCCTGTGCCTCGGCGCATTTGCGTGGGACGCGGCGCTTGCGTCTGCGTCGACCGTCGAATCGCGCCAGCGGGCGCACCGAAGCTCAACGCCGCGTGCCACGCTTTGGCCACGGCGCCGAGGTGCGCGTCGCGCCGTCCTTACACGCTGATCGGCTGCTACCACCCGAGCCAGCAGAACACGTTCACCGGCAGGCTGACCGAGCCGATGATCGACGCCGTGCTCAACCGCGCCGGCGAGCTCGCCCGGGAGCCGCATATTGGTTGGTAGACATAACATGCATTATCGAGCGTGAGATCGACGGCGCGCCACCACCAGGCACGCGACCGTGCCTGGAGCGGATCGGGCGCCCGATCCGCTCGTGGAAGGCGTGGTTTTCGGCGACCAGAGCCTCGCGCTGGGCAGCTGACAGCCCTGCCCAGAACGACATCGTGCCGAGCACGGCGTTGAGCTCGTCAGCGGTGTGCTCCAGCTGCCTCGGCACCACGGCGACCTGCGCGTTCTCGAACAGGTCCGCGGCGTACCCGCGCGCGATCTCATAGCCCCCCAGCCAAGCCCACACCTCCGAGACATTGTCGCGCCGAGCCGCAACGCCGGCGAGGATGCCGGCGAGGTCGCGGTACACGGGCCAATCGGCCGCAAACTCGGGCGCGATCGTCGTCATGGCGCCACGCAGCGCCCGCTGATCGTCGGCGCTGCGCGGGTCCTCGAGC
The DNA here is from genome assembly GCA_963749385.1 of uncultured Solirubrobacterales bacterium. Classification (GTDB taxonomy): domain Bacteria; phylum Actinomycetota; class Thermoleophilia; order Solirubrobacterales; family Solirubrobacteraceae; genus Palsa-744. The sequence continues at coordinate 352,027 of CAVVMI010000007.1, read as the reverse complement.
CCGAAGTACGAGATCAGGGCAATGCCCCCGCCGTCGACCAGTGCGCCGGCCGCCACGCGCCAGCCCACATCCGGATCGATCCAATGGATCGCCGACGCCGAGAACACGGCCGAGTACCGCTCGCGCGCCAGCGGCGCCTCCTCCAGGCGAGCGTTAACGAACCGCATATCGCCCAGGCCGCTCAAACGGTCGCGAGCCCGCGCGATCAGCTGCGCGCCCGGCTCGACGGCCGTCACCCGCAGCCCACGGGCCAGGAGGCTGCGCGTGAGCTGCCCGGTGCCGCAGCCGATCTCGAGCACCGCGGCGCCCGGGCCGATTCCAGCGGCCGCGCACGCCTGGTCCATGAGCGCGTCCGGGTAGGCCGGGCGATGACGGTCGTACTCCTCGGCGACCTGATCGAAGGCGCGTCCGTAGCTGCGGGCCTCGGCCTGGTGCGGCATGGCCGCACGCTAGATGACGGCGGGGACGGCCCGAGTGCTCAGCCGATCCGCTCGGCCAGCTCGACGATGATGCCCTCCGGACCGCGGACGTAGCAGAGCCGGTAGCGGTCCTCATAGCGCTGCACCTCGCCCACGAGCTCCCCGCCGCGAGCTCTCAGACCGGCCACGACGGCGTCGATGTCGTCGACCGCGAACGTGACATGGCGGATGCCCGGGGCGTTTGCCGGCGCGTTCCGGTCGCCGGCCGGGCCCGACGGGGCGTGGAACTTCGCGAGCTCGAGCCGTCCGTGACCGTCGGGGGTCTCCAGCATCGCGATCTGCGCCCGGACGCCCTCGAGCCCAACCACGCGGTCCACCCAACCGCCATCGACCGACGCCTCGCCCTGCAGCTCCAACCCGAGCTCGACGAAGAACGCCGTCGCGGCCGCGAGATCCTCGACCACGATGCCCACGTGGTCCATGCGTTGCACCGTCATGCGCGTCCGACGATAACGATGCGAAGCCCTATCGGCCCGACGTGACCGCCGTCAGCTCCTCCAGCGAGTGTCGGATGACCTCCGGGAGGTCGCGCTGGCCGGCGTCGTCCTCGACCCAGCTTTCAAACGCGACCTTGAAGACCGCGATCGCCGCCTCGGCGGTCAGGCTCGCGGCCGGGTCATCGACGCCGCGGCGGCGCAGCGCCTCCGCGAGCGCCGAGGCAAGCGACGCGAGCTTGATCAGCTCGCGCTCCTGAAGCTCCGCGCTCGCGGAGATGATCGCCTGCCGCTGATGCGCGAGCTCGCCTCCCTCCTGGATGAAGGCGCCGGCCGCCTCGAGGCCCGCGGCCGCAGCGTCGATCGGAGCCAGCGACGCGGGCGCCTGTGCAGCCGTGCTCACCAGCAGCTCCTGCAGCGCGCCCGCGCCCGCGAACAGGACCTCGCGCTTGTCGGCGAAATGCCTGAAGAACGTGCGCTCCGTGAGCCCGGCGCGCTCGGCGATCTCGGCGACCGTGGTCTGCTCGAACCCGTGCTCGCCGTAGAGCGCGAACGCCGCCTGCACGAGCCGTCCGCGCGCGTCTGGCTGCCATCTGCCCATGCCCCCACTCTACCGACGACAGCGGCTGACATCACCTGCTACCGTGATGGCAGTCGCTGTCATCGATTTCACAACAGGAGGTTCTCCCCATGCGCGTATTCATCACAGGAGCATCCGGCTGGATCGGCTCCGCCGTCGTTCCCGAGCTCCTCGGCGCGGGACATGAGGTCATCGGGCTCGCCCGCTCGGAGGCCTCGGCCGACGCGCTCACGTCCGCCGGGGCCGAGGTGCATCGCGGCACGCTCGACGACCTCGGAAGCCTGCGGGACGCGGCCGGCGGGTCAGACGGGGTGATCCACCTCGCGTTCAAGCACGACATGGCTTTCTCGGGAGACTTTCAGGGAGCCGCCGACGCCGATCGCCGCGCGGTGCAGACGCTCGGCGAGGCGCTCGCGGGCACCGAGCGGCCGTTCATCATCGCCTCGGGCACTCTCGGGGTCGCACCGGGTCGTGTGGCGACCGAGGAGGACGGGCATGACTCAAGCCGGGGGTCGGCTCCCTCGGGCAGCGGTCCGCAGACTCGGCGCGAGACCGCCGAGCTGGTGCTCGGCCTGCGCTCCCGCGGCGTTCGCTCGTCGGTCATGCGGCTCCCGCCGACAAATCACGGCGACGGAGACAACGGCTTCATCGCGGCGCTCGTCGCGATCGCGCGCGACAGGGGCGTCTCGGGCTACATCGGCGATGGGACCAACCGCTGGCCCGCCGTGCATCGCCTCGATTCCGCTCGGCTGTTCAGCCTCGCGCTGGACCGGGCGCCGGCTGGATCGACGCTGCATGCCGTTGCCGAGGAGGGCGTGGCGATCCGCGACATCGCCGCGGTGATCGGCCGCCATCTCGGTCTCCCGGTGGTGTCCGTCTCTCCCGACGACGCGAGCGAGCACTTCTCCTGGCTGGCCGGCTTCCTGGCGGCCGACAGCCCGGCCTCCAGCGCGCTCACCCGCGAGCTGCTCGGATGGCAGCCGACCCGACCCGGGCTCATCGCCGACCTCGACGAAGGGCACTATTTCCAGCACGCGCATACCGCGGCGGCTTGACGAGGCCACAGAGCCGGCTTCGCCTCTGGGGCCCCTTCCCGGCGCGGTCCCGTATCCTGGCCACGTGCAAATGCCCATCGATCGACGAGCTCCCCGGCGGCCTGCGCCATCGCGCTCGGGCGCCGCGCGAAGAACTGCGTCGCTCATCGTCGCGGCCGCGGCCGTGCTGGCGCTCGCCTCATGCGGCTCGACGAGCCCGGGAACCACGAACACGGTCGTGGAATCCCCGGGCACCGATACGCAAACGACGGCCGCGACGCAGACGACGGCCACGACCCAGACGAGCACGTCTGCGGCGGTCAACTCCTCGATTCCCACGCCCGGGTGTCGCCACGTGGCGCCGCCGGCCTCGAAAGCCGACGAGCAGGCCTCGAAATACACGACCCTGCTCGACCCCGCGCTCACCTACACGGTCACGCTGGAGACCAACTGCGGTCCGATCGTCATCGCGCTGGCCGTCGCGCAGGCTCCGAAGACCACGTCGTCCTTCGCACACCTCGCGAAGACCGGCTACTACAACGGTCTCACGTTCCACCGCGTGGTGCCGAACTTCGTGATCCAGGGCGGCGATCCCAAGGGCAACGGCACCGGCGGCCCGAGCTGGAAGGTCGTCGAGCCGCCCCCGTCAAACCTGCAGTACACGAGGGGCGTCGTCGCCATGGCCAAGGGCCCGTCAGAGCCCTCCGGAGCCTCGGGCAGCCAGTTCTTCATCGTCACCGGCGCCAACACCAACCTGCCGCCCGACTATGCGCTGATCGGGCACGTGATCAGCGGGCAGAGCCACGCCCAGGCGATCTCCCACGTACCGACCGAAGCCGCCGAAGAAGGTGGCGAAGCCAGCAAACCCCGCGTGCCGATCGTGATCGAACGGGCCAAGCTTCAGATCGGCTAGAGCGCACGGTCAGCGACAGCGCCGCGCGGGGCTAGTCGAAGCGGCTTGGATCCGGCGGGTTCGGATCCAGTGCCCGGACCGCCTCGCTGACGTGCAGCACGGTCACGTCGCTCGGTCGCGCGAGAAGCGGCCCGACGGCGGCGCGGTAGCGCTGGTAGTGCGCCGTCTGAAAGTGGGCACGCAGCGCATCCTCGTCCGTCCAGGCGGACATCACGACGATTCCCGCCGGGTCGTCGTCGGCGCCGAGCACGCGAAAGCTCTCGCACCCCTCCTCCCCACGGCTTGAATCGGCGAGCTGCGCGAGCAGCGCACGCAGCTCCTGCAGCGATCCGGCAAGCCCGTGAACGTCGGCGACCATGAACCGCGACTCGCTCACGCGCCCCCGCTCCCACCGCCGGCGGGCGGGCGCCGCGGCGAAGGAACCGGCTTCGCTTCAGCGCGGGGCGACGCCAGCACGTGCATGGGCTCCCAGACTACTGCGAGACGATCGCACTGGCAGGCCTTGATAAATCTCTTGGCAGGCCATAACCTCATTCAATGGCGACCCGAGATCTTCTGCGCTCCCAGGCGGTCGAGGACTACTCCAAGGCGATCTTCTCGCTGCAGTCCCACAGCGACGAGCCGGTGTCCACGACCGCGCTCGCCCAGCGCCTGGGCATCACGCCCGGATCGGTCTCGGCGATGCTCAAGAAGCTCGACGAGCTCGGGCTGATCGACCACGTGCCATATCGCGGCGTGCGCCTGACCCCCGACGGGCGTCGCCTTGCGCTGGAGGTGATCCGCCACCACAGGCTGATCGAGAGCTTCCTCGCCGATACGCTCGGCATGCCCTGGGACCGTGTCCACGCCGAGGCCGAGATCCTCGAGCACGTGCTCTCCGAGGACGTCGAGGCGCTGATCGCCGCCAAGCTCGGGCACCCGACGGTCGACCCCCACGGTGACCCGATCCCGAACGCCGAGCTGGAGCTGCAGGAGCGCCCGACGCGCTCGATGGACGACCTTCAGCCGGGCGACCGCGGCGTGTTCGTGCGAGTGTCAGACGCCGACCCCGAGATGCTGCGCTACCTGGCCGGCCAGGGCATCTCGCCGGGCGCGCGCTTCGAGGTCCGCGAGCGCCAGCCGTTCGGGGGTCCCCTCTTCGTCGCCTTCGCCGGGTGCGAGCACGCCCTCGGCGGGCAGCTCGCCGGCGCGATGCGCGTGGAGCTCGACCGTCGCGGACACGATGGGGGTCTCGCCGCGGCGGGCCAGGAGCTCGATGGCGGCGACTGAGACGAGCCCCTCCCCCCTCTCGCGCGCCCGCCGCTGACCGAGGAGGACGCGGCACGCTCACAGGACCGTTCGCGCGTGCTGTCCGCGCGCATGCGCGGCCGGCGCTGGAGCCTGCTGTGGCTGCTCGTCGGGCCCGGGATCCTCGCGATGCTCGGCGAGAACGACGGGCCGAGCATGATCGCCTACACCTCCGACGGCGCGCAGTACGGGCTCGGCTTCTTCGTCGTGTTCATCCCGGTGCTGTTCGCGTTGGCGTTCGTCTGTCAGGAGATGTGCATGCGCATCGGCGCGGTCACCCACCGCGGCTACGGCGAGCTCGTGCTTCAGCGCTTTGGCCGTGCCTGGGGCTGGTTTGGCGCTGTCGATCTCAGCATCACGAACCTCGTCACGCTGATCGCGGAGTTCGTCGCGATCCGCGTGGGCTTCGCCTACTTCGGTCTCGGCGCGGGCGAGGCCGTGGCGCTCGGCCTCGGCCTCGTGCTGTTCACGCTCATGGGCGGGCGCTACTGGCGCTGGGAGCGGATCGTGCTCGGGCTTGCGATGTTCAACGGCCTGTTCCTGCTGTCGGCGATCCTCTCGCACCCCAACCTGCAGAGCCTCGCCAGCTCCACCGACTTCCTGCCCACGGGCGGCAGCTTCAACACGCTGCTGCTGCTGCTCGCCTCGACGATCGGCGCGACGGTGACCCCGTGGATGATCTTCTTTCAGCAGAGTGCCTCCGCCGACAAGGGCATGACACCCCGCGACCTCGCGCACGGGCGCTCTGACACGGCGATCGGCGCGCTGCTGGCGGCGATCTTCGGGCTCGGGGCGCTGGTCGTCGGAGCCACGCTGATAGCCCACGACGGCTCGGGCATCCAGGGCTACGCCGGCGCGGGCTTTCCGCAAGCGATCGAGCGCGTCGGCGGGCGCGCCGCGGCTGTCACCTTCGCGCTGGGGCTGATCGAGGCCGGGGCCGTCGCCATCCTCACGATCTCGGCGAGCACCGCCTACGCGGCAGGGGAATGCATCGGCGTGTCGCACAGCTTCAACACCTCGCCGCGCAACGCGGCCGTCTTCTACGCGGCCAACGTCGCCGGCGCGCTGGTCGCGGCGATCGTCATCCTGATCCCCGGTGCGCCGCTGCTGTCGATCGCGCTGAACGCCAACGTGCTCGCCACGGTGCTGCTGCCGGTGAGCCTCGTGTTCATGATCATGCTCGCCAACGACAGGCAGCTGATGGGCCGCTGGGTCAACGGCGGCGCGGTGAACGCCATCGGCATCGCCGTGATTGCGTTCGTCGCGATCTGCGGAACGGCATACGCGGTCGATTCGTTCCTCGTCACCACCCATCTGATAGGGGCCTGAGCGTGCCCGCCCTCGGACCCGATCCAGCCGACGGCGCCCAGGTCATCCCGGAGTCCGACGTCCAGGCCCAGGAGCGCTACGAGGACGAGCTGATCATGAACCTCGAGCGCGATCAGTTCGTCGCCGAGACATCGCGCCCGGTGCCCCGAATTGCCCTGACGCCCCGCGTCGTCGCCGCGCTGTGGGCGCTGCGGGTTTTCGTGATCGTTGTCGGGCTAATGGTCATCTACACGTTCGTCGATCAACTGCACTGAGCCGGCGCTGGATTGCGTTAGCCTCTTTGCAGGTTTCTGACTGTCGATCGTCAATCAAACGACAATGAGGCACCTCTTCAAGCGAGCTGAGGAACGCGCATCCGGGACCGGCCGGTCGAGGGTCCCGCTGACGATCGGCGCCGCGACGGTGCTCGTGATCGCCGGTCTTGCGATCGTCGTGCTCTCCCATGGAGGCAGGGTCGGCGAAGTCCTGCCCGCCAACGCCTCCGCGCAGTCGACCCAGCTGCCCGCGACAGAGCTCGTGGCGCTTCCCGGGCACCGGGTCACAGACGGCGCCGACACGCTCATCGTGCGGCTCTCGGCGCCGCCCTCGCCGAGCTCGCCGACGCCGACGCTGAACCCCAACGTCGCCGGCACGTGGGCGATCGTTGGCGACTCCGAGGTCTTCACCCCGACCTCGACGCTCGAGCCCTGCTCGACATACACGCTCACGGTGTGGGCCGACACGGTCGCCACCGCGCATGCACGGCTGGGGCGCCGGCGCACCGAGGGGTTGAACGTCGCATGCCCGCCGGCCTCCGGCCTGCAGCAGGCGCTCGCCCGCCTCGGCTACCTGGCGGCGAGGTTTCACCCGCTGTACATCTTCCACGACAAACCTGGCACAGAGACCCGTCGCGAAGCCGCGGTCCACGCCTTCCACCCTCCCCGCGGAGTGCTCGCTCCCGATCCCTCCGACGCGCCCTCCGTTGAAACCGGTCACCTCGACGAGACCACGCGCGGCGCGCTGACCGTCTACCAGTCAGACCACGGCCTCGAACCCACGGGTGAACCCGACTATCGGACGTGGGCATCGATCCTGTCCTCTGAGACGACCGATCGCAGGAGCCCGAGGCCCTACACGTGGGTGACGGTCTCAGAGTCGATCCCGGAGACCCTCGAGGTGCACCGCGGACACCACGTCGTGCTCAGCACCCCGGCCAACACGGGCGTGCCCGGTGCGGAAACGCCGCAGGGCATCTTCCCGATCTACTCGCGGTTCGTGTCGACGACGATGAGCGGCACCGACGTCGACGGAACCAAATACACGGTGCCAGACGTGCCCTGGGTCAACTACTTCAACGGCGGCGACGCCGTGCACGGCTACCCGCGCGCCTCCTACGGCACGCCGCAGTCAAACGGCTGCGTCGAGCTGCCGATCGAAACCGCCGAGCAGGTGTTCGGCATGCTGCGCATCGGCGACATCGTCGACATCACGTGACGACCAGACGCACGATCGCGGAGATCCCGACGAGCACGATCACGGCGCGCAGCAGCGCCGGCGACAGTCGCCTGCCATAGCGCGCGCCAAGCTGCGCGCCGAGGATCGACGTCACGGCGATGATCCCCGCAGGGCCCCAGTCGACGTGCGAGGCGAACACGAAGTAGACCCCCGCGACGCCATTGACCAGGCCGGCGAGCACGTTCTTCAGCGCGTTGGTGCGCTGCAGGCTCTGCGACAGGCTCACGCCGAGGATCCCCAGCAGCAGGATGCCCTGCGCGGCGCCGAAATAGCCGCCGTAGACCCCCGTCACATACACCGCGGCGAGCAGCAGCGGCGCCGCACGGCGCTCCAGGTCGAGGTCGCGACCGGCCAGCCAGCGGTTCAGGCGCGGCTGCAGGACCGTGAGCACGAGGGCGATCGCGATGAACACGGGGACGATCGTCGTGAAGGTCGACGCGGGCAGCACGAGCAGCAGGACCGCTCCGGTGATCCCGCCGAGCACCGACATCGTCCCGAGGCGCAGCGCGCGCTTACGCTGGCCGCCCAGCTCGCGTCGGTAGCCGATCGCGCCGGACACCGACCCCGGGACGAGGCCGATCGTGTTGGACACGTTCGCCGTGACCGGCGCGTAGCCGAAGGCCAGCAGCACCGGGAACGTGATCAGCGTCCCGCTTCCGACGACCGTGTTGATCGCTCCGGCGCCCAGGCCGGCGACGGCGATCCAGATGAATTCACCGGCGCTCACCGAGGGCTCGGCGCGTCAGCTCAGGAAGTCGACGATCGATGGGGCGAAGCCCGGGTCGGCAAGCGCGCTGATGTGGTTGCCCGAGACGAGCCGCAGGCGAGCGCCTGCGATCGCGCGCACGAGCACCTCGGGGCGCACCGCGAGCGGATCGGCGTCCCCCGCGAGCACGAGCGTCGGGGCCGAGATGCGCGCCAGCGCGATCTCCCCCCGGAAGATCGCCGACGCCTGGGCGATCAGCGCCTGGCGATCGTCGCCGAGCGCATCGGCCAGATCGCGCAAGGCTCTGGCCTGCGGGGCCGTCGATCGTGGATGGGTCATCGGCCGCCAGCGCCTGGATGATCGACTCGTTGCTCAAGCTGCGCCGATCCACTCCCCCGCACTCGATCACGCCCGATCCGATGCCTCCCACGACCAGCCTGCGCACGCGCTCATCGACGCTGGCGAAGATCAGTGACACGATCGCGCCCATCGAGTATCCGACCAGGTCCACCTGCGACACGTCGAGCACGTCGAGGAGCACCGCGAGGTCGCGCGCCATCACCTGCTCGCCGTAGGCGGTCGGGTCGTGCGGCTTGTCTGACTCGCCGTGACCGCGGGCATCGGGCGCGACGATCCGCCGGCCGCCGGCGAGCAGCGCGTCGATCACTCCCGGCGCCTGCCAGTTGGCATGCGCGTTGGCCACGAAGCCGTGGTGAAGCACGACCGGCGGCTTCGCCGCGTCGCGATCGCCCCATTCGTGGTAGGCGATCTCGATGTCATCCCAGGTTGCAAAGCGCGGCATCGGCGGCCGGCTGACCCTACCGCGCCGCCGGGCGGGCGGCGAGCATCTCCCGGCGGCCCAGCGACAGAGCCTCTACTGGACTGTGAGCGTCCCTTCCATGCCGGCCTGCCGGTGACCGGGGACCGAGCAGAAGAACTTGTACACACCCGCCTTGAGGTTGACGGTGAGCGTCTTCGACCCGCCTTTGAACGTCGGCGTCGCGCCGACGATCGATTTACTGGAGGATTCGACCGTCACGTTGTGTTCCAACGGCGCCATGTTCGTGAAGTCGATGTTGACCGGGCCGGCCTTGGCGGTCAGCGCCATCTTGGTGTATTTCAGCTGGCCTTCGGGGTTGGCTGCAAGCGCGAGGCTCGTGCTTGCACCGGAGCTCGGCGCCGGCGTCGCGGGCGTGGAGGCGCTGCTTGTCGTCGCCGGGGTGCTGGCCGCGGTCGTCGGCGTGGATGCAGAGGAGGTCGTGGAGCTGGAGCTGCCACAGCCGGCGAGCGCCACAACGCCGCCCACGAGAGCGAGCGCGGGCAGTCCGCGCGCAAGGATCGAAGCTTGACGACCGTCTGTTTTGGGATTCACGAGTCAGATCCTCCATCGGTTGGGGCCATCAGGCCATTCGACACGACCCGGCAGACATCCTGCCGACCGCTGGTAGCTGCGATTCGGCCGCAGTGGCGAGCATGCTCGAGGCACGCTTGCCCCTAGTAACCGTACGGGGGTTCGGCGGGAGGGGTCGGGGCGGCTGGGGTGCTCGCGCCTTTTTCGGGCGAGCTCGCGCTCGTTTCGCCGCTGGCCGCCATCGCGCTCCAGGTCCCGCCGAAGCTTTCGACGCCCTGGCCGTTCACTTCACCCTTGGCGTGATCTTTGAAGAAGCGGTACACGGGGCGTCCGTTGACGGTCACCTGCAGCATGCCGTTGCTGCGACGCAGGATTCCGAGGTGCCCGGTGAGGCCGGACCCGGCCTTCAGCTTGGTCTTCCTGGATGGCACGGTCAGCGGCGGCCACGCCTTGAAGCATTCCTTGGTCTTGCACTTCAGGTGGCTGGCGGTCTCTCCGCTGAGCGCGTAGAGCGTGCGGCCCTGCGAGGTGACTGCGATCTGTTCGTCGAGCTTGGCGTTCATCGTCGAGTCGACCGTCACGGTGGTGCTCGCTGCGAGCGCCACGGCGGCGAACGACGCGACGAGCACGAGCGCCGCCGCGACGACGAGCATGCCGAGACGCGATGCACGCCTGCGGTGCTGTCCCTGGGCGCTGTGCTCCTCTGTTGAGCCGATCATCAGTCTTCCTTTGTCCGTTTTCGTTGCGATCCTGGATCAATAGACGCCGCAGACGGCCGATCCTTGCAGTCATACCCGCCTTTTCGCGCCGCACCGCTCCCGGTCGAGCCCGTCGCGAAGCGGCCCGCGCCCGGTGACCGCAGCGCCCCGGGGCGTGTGAGCGCTGTCGGTCACGGCTCGGTGTGAACGACCACCTCGGCGATGCCGGAGAGCTGCTGGCGAAGCTCCTCCTCCAGCTCGCCGGCCAGCTCGTGCGCGTTGGCCAGCGAGCTCCCCGAGTTCATCGACACGGTCAGGAACACGACTCGACCGGCGTCGGTCGACAGAAGCCTCGTGCCGACGAGCCGCAGGGACGGACGCATGTCGACCAACCGCTGGACCTCGCCCGCCGTCTGGGCGTCGGCGCGCTCGTCGGGCGGACGCGCGGCGAGCGGCAGCTCCAGCGGCTCCAGGTGAGTCTGGGCGTCGGCGACACCGAGCTGCTCGCGCACGTCGCACTCGACGCGCTCGGCCACGTCGTGGGCGGTGCGCAGATCGAGATCGGCCGGGAACTTCAGGTGCAGCGAGACGCTCACCGAGCCGCGCTGCTCGAAGATCATGATGTCGTGCGCCTCTGTCACGAGCGGTTCGGCCAGCGCGATGGCCAGCACGCGGTCGCGCAACTGCAGCCCATCGCGGCGCGGCTCGACGTGGACGACCACGTCGCTGCCGGGCAGCGCGCCCTCGACGGCTCCCTCGATCATGTCCGCCGCGCGGTGGCCCTCGACGACGGCCTGGCCGGGCGGGACGCTGACGACGACATCGGCGAAATAGCGTCCGGCGGACTCCCGCAGCCGGAGGCGATCGAGCTCGATGTCGGCGCCGAGGCCGGCGATGGCCCGCTCGGCCACCTCGCGCGCGTGCGCGGGCGCGCGGTCCATGAGCACGTTCGCGTTCTCGCCGATCAGCCGCGTCGCCGCCGCGATCGCCATCACGGCGACGAGCAGCGCGGCGACCGAGTCTCCCTGGGCGAAGCCCGCACGCACGGCGAGCAGACCGGCGAGCACCGCGAGCGAGCCCACCATGTCGGTCGCGAAGTGATAGGCGTTGGAGCGCAGCGCGGGACTGTCGTAGCGGCGCGCCGCGCGCAGCGAGATCACGGTGCGACTCAGGTCGACCGCGAGCGCGACGCCCAGCACGGCGAACTGAAACCAGCGCGTTTCGACGGTGCTCACCCCGTTGATCAGGCGCCCGATCGCCTCGACGCAGACGATCGCGCCACCGGCCGCGAGGATGTTCGCCTCGCCGAGCGCGCCGAGGTTCTCGGCGCGCCGATGGCCGTAGGGGTGCCCGCGATCGGCCGGCCGATCGCCGAGGCGCACCGCGAAATACGTCACCACGGCCGCCACGACGTCGCCGCTTGACTCGATGCCCGCAGAGACAAGACCGAGACTGCCCGTCGCCAGCCCGACGCCGAGCTTCAGCGCCACGAGCAGGCCCGCCGCGACGATCGACATGAGCGTCGTGAGCCGCTTGGCGTGCAGCGCCTCGCCGGTCGTCGCCTCGGCCATCGCTAGAGACTAGGGTCTTCACGGGGATGCGCAGCTCGTCTGCAAACCCCCGCCCGCTGCCGTGCCTGGGGGTGTTCGCGCTCGCGCTCGCGGGCTGCGGCGGCCAGCAGCGTCCGCGAGCTCCTCGCTGCAGAACCGGCGCGCCGCCCGCTCGCGCGATCGGGACGGTAAGGAATTCCCGCCCGGGGAGTCATCAGTAGACGGCATCCAAATCTGTAGCGACAGCACGACTGGCGCCCAATCAAAGGAGCTCCGATGGGCCGCACCCTCAGATACATACCCCTCGCCGCACTGGCCTCGGTGGCGCTGGCCGCGTGCGGGAGCAGCTCGAGCAGCTCGAGCTCCTCCTCCCAGGCGGCCGCCGCCGCGACCACGCCGACGTCCTCGTCCGGCCCTGTGCTCGTCAAGACCGCGAGCAGCCCGACGCTGCACACGACGGTCCTCACCAACGCCCAGGGCATGACGCTCTATCACCTCAGCGGAGAGACGGGCGGCAGGTTCATCTGCACGAGCGCCGCGTGCGTGCAGGTCTGGCACCCGGTGACCGTGACCACGGCGAGCACCCCGAACGCCACGGTCAGCCTCGCAACCGTCAAGCGCCCCGACGGCACCCTGCAGGTGACCTACAAGGGCGCCCCGCTCTACACGTTCTCCGGCGACAAGGCCGCCGGTGAAGACAGGGGCCAGGGGATCAAAGACGTCGGCACGTGGTCGGCGGCCACGACCGAAGAAGGCGCCTCGCAGGCCGCGAGCGCGCCGACCACCACGACGAGCAGCAGCTCCTCGGGCTCGGGCGGCTCTGAATCGTCGGGCTCGGGGGGCTACGGCTACTGAGTCAGCGCCCGGGGCCCGCGGCCGAGCCCTGAGATCCGTGCGGCACGGGCCGTATCGTGAAGCGATGGCTCACGATCATGCCGCGCACGCGCACCGGCTTAGCCCGGACGCCGACCGCTCCAAGCTGACGATCGCGCTCGGGCTGATCGTCGCGTTCATGGCCGTCGAGGTCGCCGCCGGAGTGATCTCGCACTCGCTCGCGCTGCTCTCAGACGCCGGGCACATGCTCGGCGACGGCGGCGGCCATCGCCTTCTCGCTCGTGGCGCTGCATCTCGCGGCGCGACCCGCGCAGGGCGCGATGACGTTCGGCCTCAGGCGCCTCGAGATCCTCTCGGCGCAGGCAAACGGCGTGACGCTGCTGATCCTCGCCGCGCTGATCGCCTACGAGGCCATCCGGCGCCTGTTCGAGCCCGCTGAAGTCCGCGGCGGCCTGATGCTCGCGGTGGCGCTGCTGGGGATCGTCGTCAACGTGGTCGCGGTCCTCACGCTCGCGCGCGCCAACCGCGAGAGCCTGAACGTGCAGGGCAGCTTCCAGCATGTGCTGACCGACCTCTACGGCTTCATCGGAACCGCGATCGCCGCCGCGATCATCCTGGTGACGGGCTTTGACCGCGCCGACCCGATCGCCTCGCTGTTGATCGCTGCGCTGATGATCCGCGCGGGCGTCTCGCTCGTGCTCGCCTCGGGGCGGATCTTCCTGGAGGCGGCGCCGAAGGGCCTCGACCCTGACGCGATCGGCCGGGCGCTCGTCGCCCAGCCCGACGTGGTCGAGGTGCACGACCTGCACGTGTGGGAAATCTCGAGCGGCTTTCCCTCGCTGTCGGCGCATGTGCTCGTGGAGGCAGACAGCGACTGCCACGCGGCGCGCCGGGCCCTGGAGGCGCTGCTGCACGACAGCTTCAAGCTGCAGCACACGACGCTGCAGGTCGATCACCGCGCCGAGGAGCTGCTGAGCATCGAGCTCCGGGCGCCCGGCGGATGAGCGCGCCGGCGGACGGATGATCTAGGAGAGGGGCGCGAGCGCTAGGTCTATTTGACGAGTGCCGCGCACACGGCTCGCCGTCGCTCGGGAGGCCTCCGATGGGAGGTGTCCCCCTAAAAGCGGACCGTTCTGGCCCCGCTTGGGTTTCAACCAAGACCCGCTCGGGCAGTTTGCCGCCCGAGGGCAGGTGAGACCGCACCGACCGTCGAACGACACCTTATCGCCATGGCGCGCGCAATAATTGACAACGACAACTATCGCGGCGTATAATTCCGACTCCAAGCATCGGATTAGAAGGACGCCATGTCAGAGACGCGCAAGAACCCAGTAAACACGCCAGATCCAGACTCCCGGCCAGCACATCGAGGCGAGTCGCCCGACGAGGCGCGCCCCGCGGCGCCTGGGCGTCTGGACAACCCGATCGAGCGCACCGAGATCGCTGCTCCCGACACGTTCATCCCCGAGGCGGTCGACCAGCTGCTCGCGCACTCGCGCCGCTACCCCCTGCTCACGCCCGCCCAGGAGATCGACCTCGCCCAGCGCATCGAGCGCGGCGACCTGCACGCCAAGGAACTGCTCGTCAACTCCAACCTGCGCCTGGTCGCCTCCAACGCGCGGCGCTACCAGAACCAGGGCCTGCCGCTCGCCGACCTCGTCCAGGAGGGCCTGCTCGGCCTGATCCGGGCGAGCGAGAAGTTCGACTGGCGCAAGGGCTTTCGCTTCTCCACCTACGCCACCCTGTGGATCCGCCAGGCGATCCAGCGCGGCCTGGAGAACTCCGGACGCACGATCCGCCTGCCCGTCCACGTCGCCCAGCGCTCGCGCAAGGTCGGGCGGGTCGAGCGCGAGCTGTCGGTGCGCCTCGGGCGCGAGCCGACGGTCGAGGAGCTGGCCGCGGAGACGGGCCTGGAGATCGAGCAGGTCGAGGAGGTGCGCCACCAGCGCGCCGCCCTCGTCAGCCTCGATCAGCAGATCGGCGAGGACGGCGACACCGCCCTCGGCGACCTGCTGCCCTCCGACCAAGAGGCGCCGGAGGAGACGGCCTGGGACAACGAGCGCGAGCGGATCGTCCACGAGGCGATCGAGCAGCTGCCCGAAACCGAGCGGACGGTGCTGACGCTGCGCTTCGGCACCGGGCGCGAGGAGCCCCAGACGCTGACGGCGATCGGCAAACGGCTCGGGTTCTCCGCCGAGCGCGCCTCGCAGCTCGAGCAGCGCGCGCTGAAGAAGCTGGCCGAGTTGCCGGAGCTGGTCGCGCTGCGCGAGGCCGCCTAGCCCGACGGTCGACAGCCGGCGCGAATCGGCGCTCCGATGGAGCTGGCGGCGGTAAGCCCTGCGAGGACCGCGTCGTTGCCCGCGCTGCCCGGCGAGGGTGAGGAGTGACCGGTAGCGATGAGTCGCAAGTCGCTGTGGGAGCGGACGGTCGAGCTGACGATCGTCGTGGGCGAACGGATCCTCGCGCCGATCGAGCGCTTCATCGGCAGGCGCTCGCTGGTCGGCGACGCGACCTTCTTCGACAGCGAGCGCTTCCCCTGGATCGCGCGAGATCGAGGCGAACTGGGAGACGATCCGCGAGGAGCTCGAGCCGTGCTCGAGGATCAGGCGGCGCTGCCCAACTTCCAGGACATCTCCAAGGACCAGATCGAGATCACCGACGACGACCGCTGGAAGACGTTCTTCCTCTACGGCTACGGCTTCGAGGCGAAGCTCGGCGTCGAGATGTGCCCGCGCACGGCCGCGCTGATGCGGCGGATCCCGGGGATGACGACGGCGATGTTCTCGATCCTCTCCCCGCGCAAGCACATCCTCGACCACCGCGGCCCCTACAAGGGCGTGCTGCGCTACCACCTCGGGCTGATCGTCCCGCGCGACGCCGCAGGCCTGCCGGATCCGCGTCGGCGAGGACTTCCGCCACTGGGAGGAGGGCGAGAGCATGATCTTCGACGACACCTTCAACCACGAGGTCTGGAACGACACCGACGAGACGCGCGTCGTGCTGTTCGTCGACGTGCTGCGCCCCCTCCCCTTCCCCGAGTCGCGCGATCAACGCGCGATCGTCAAGGCGATCGGCTACTCGCCGTTCGTGCTCGACGCGAAGCGCAACCAGGAGGCGTGGGAAGGGCGCTACCGCACGCGACGGCGCGCGAGCGCTGGCTCGGGGCTGCGCCCGGCGACCCGAGCGGTGCTCAGATGCTCGAGACGTCCAGCCCGGTGCCCTGAAGCAGGCTGTTCGCCTTGGCGTTGAGCATCGTGAACTCGCCGGTGAGGATCAGCACGCCGAGCACGATCATCACCGCGCCGCCGATGCCGATGATCACCGGGAAGTGGCGCTTGACGACCGCCAGCGCTTCGGTCATCGCGCTCGAAGGCGAGCGCGATCAGCAGGAACGGGATCGCCAGGCCGGCCGAGTAGAAGGCGAGCAGCAGCGCGCCGTGGGCCGCCGAGCCGGAGATCGCCGCCTGCGTGAGGATCGCGCCGAGCGTGATGCTCGTGCAGGGCGTCCAGGCGATCGCGAACGCCGCGCCGGCGACCAGCGGCCCGCCGCGGCCGGCGAGGCGCAGCAGCGTCTCGGAGTGCCACTCGCGGTTGAGCACGTTCGACGAACGGCGTCGCCAGGAAGACGACGCCCATCGCGATGATCACGACGCCGCCGATCTTCTCGAGCGTCTCTTTGTGCGTGTTCAGCGCCGAGCCGATCACCGTCGCGCTCATGCCGAGCAGGATGAAGATCAGCGAGAAGCTCGCGATGAACAGCAGGCTCGGGACGAGCACGCGGCGAGCGCCGACGCCGTCCTTCAGGTCGACGGGCGTGACCCCGATCACCGTCGACAGGTAGCCGGGCACGAGCGGCAGCACGCACGGCGAGAGGAACGACACGAGGCCGGCGGCGAGCGCGAGCGGGATGCCGACGCCGGTGGCCGTGTCCGACGTCGAGGCGCGCGACGAGCAGCGTGCGCGTGGCATCATCGCGCACTGCTCCTCGGCCGATCGCGCGAGCCGGCGCGCCGCGAAGCTCGGCGACCTCGCGCTCGAGCGCTGCGACCCGCTCGCGCAGCTCCTGCAGCGCGCGCGCGAGGTTCTCGGCCGCGTGCTCGGCGAGCCCGTCGGCGTGCGCGACGCGGCTGTGGGCGACAACGCCGCGGACTGCGCGGACGAAGCATCGCGGGCCGCGAGCTGCTCATCGGCGCCACCGGCACGGTCGCTGGCGCCTCCGGCTCCTGAGCAGCTGCGTGTAGCGCTCCTCCTTCTGCCCGGGCCGGCGCTCCAGGCGCGCGACCAGCCCGCGCTCGATCAGCCGCGCGAGCGTCTCGTGCACGGCGGCCAGGTCGGCGAAGGCGTGCATGCGCTCGCCGCGCTGCTTGAGCTCGCCGGGCGTCTGCGGGCCGCGCAGCATCAGCACGCACATCACGCGCCTGCTCGTCCCCGCCCATCGGCAGCGCCTCGGCGAGCAGATGGCGGTACTTCGGCGCGCGGCTGCCGCGCCGCTCGCCAGGCGCGTGAAGCCGCGGCGCTCGAGGCGGTGCAGCGCGTCGCGCAGGACCGCGTCGTCGTAGTCGACCACCGGGTCGCGGTTGGTCGACTGGTTGCACGCCAGGCGCAGCGCTGTTGAGCGTCAGCGGATAGATGTCGGGCGTCGTGAGCTGCTTTTCGAGCAGGCAGCCGAGCACGCGCGTCTCCGAGGCGGACAGGTTCATCGACGCCTCAGTCTACGAGCGCCGGGCGGCTACAGTCAGGCCGGTGAGCAGTCAGCCCTTCGCCCAGGGACGACGGCGGCGGCAGGGCACGCCGCGGCGCGGCGGCCGCGCAGCCTGCGCCCCGAGGACATCCCCGACCGCGCCACGTCTCGCTGCGGCGGATCGCGCGGCTGTTCGTCCCCTACCGGGTGCGCCTCGGGCTGCTGCTGGCGCTGATCGTCCTCGGCTCGATCCTCAGCGTCGCCTCGCCGTTCCTGCTGCGCGAAGCGGTCGACAGGGCATCGTCCACAAGCGCAACCTGACGCTGCTGTCCTGGCTGGTCGGCGGGATGATCGCGCTGGCGATCATCAACGGCGTGATCAGCGTCGCGCAGACGTGGATCTCAAACCAGGTCGGCCAGCGCGTGATGCACGACCTGCGCGCGGCCGTCTACGCGCACCTGCAGCGCATGTCGCTGGCGTTCTTCACGCGCACCCGCTCGGGCGAGGTGCAGGCGCGGATCGCCTATGACATCGGCGGCATCGACGACGTCGTCACGAGCACCGCCACCTCGACCGTCTCGACCGTCGCGACCGTCACCGCGACGATCGTGGCGATGTTCGCGCTCGAGCTGGCAGCTGACGGTGTTCTCGCTGATCCTGCTGCCGTTCTTCGTGTGGCTGACGCGCCGCGTCGGCAACGAGCGCCGGCGCATCCAGTCGGTGCGCCAGGGCCGCCTGGCGGACATGTCGACGCTCGTCGAGGAGTCGCTGTCGGTGTCGGGCATCCTGCTCGGCAAGACGATGGGCCGCTCGCACGAGCTCGTCGACCGCTTCTCCTATGAGTCCAGCGAACTGGCCGACCTGGAGGTGCGCGCGCGCATGGCGGGCCGCTGGCGGATGGCCTCGGTGCAGATGAGCTTCGCGATCATGCCCGCCGCCGTCTACTGGTTCGCCGGCTACACCATCGTCCACGGCGACGACGTGATCTCGATCGGCACGGTCGTCGCGTTCACGACGCTGCAGACGCGGCTGCTGTTCCCGATGCAGCAGCTGCTGTCGGTCGGCCTGGAAGTGCAGACCTCGCTGGCGCTGTTCGGGCGCATCTTCGAGTACCTCGACCTGCCCGTCGACATCGTCGAGCGCCCCGACGCGCGCGCGCTGAGCGGCGTGCGCGGCGACGTGCGCCTGGAGGACGTGTGGTTTCGCTACACGCCGGACGCGCCCTGGACGCTCGAGGAGATCGCAGGCCGAGATCCCGGCCGGCACGCGCACGGCGCTGGTCGGCGAGACCGGCTCGGGCAAGACCACGCTCGCCTACCTGGTCGCGCGGCTGTATGAGCCCCAGCGCGGCTGCGTGAGCGATCGACGGCGTCGACATCCGCGACATGACGCTCGAGTCGCTCGCCGCGACCGTCGGGCTCGTCTCCCAGGAGACCTACCTGTTCCACGCCTCGATCCGCGAGAACCTGCGCTTCGCCTGCCCGCGACGCCAGCGACGAGGAGATCGAAGACGCCGCCCGCGCGGCGCAGATCCACGAGCTGATCGCCTCGCTGCCCGAGGGCTATGACACGCCCGTCGGCGAGCGCGGCTATCGCTTCTCCGGCGGCGAGAAGCAGCGCATCGCGATCGCGCGCACGGTCCTGCGCAACCCGCCCGTGCTGATCCTCGACGAGGCCACCTCCGCGCTCGACACCGAGACCGAGCGCGCGGTGCAGCTGGCGCTCGACGAGCTCTCGCGCGGGCGCACGACGATCGCGATCGCCCACCGCCTCTCGACGATCCGCGACGCCGACCAGATCCTCGTGCTCGACGCCGGGCGCATCGTCGAGCGCGGCACGCACGAGGAGCTGCTCGAGCTGGGCGGGCGCTACGCGGCGCTGCTGAGCGGCGCCGCCGTGCCGAGGACCGTCCGCGAGCGGCGCTCGGCCGCAGCGGTCGCCTGAGGCACAACGCGCAGCGGCGCTCACGCCGTCGCGTCGATGTTCAGGCGCACGTAGTCGACGACGACCGGCTCGCCGAGCTCGCCACGACCTCGTCCATGAACGGTCGCGCAGCTGCTCGGGCAGGTGCTGGACGTGGGGGCCGAGGACGATCGTCGAGAGGAACTCGCGCGGGTGCTCGGGCTCCTGCGGCGCCGGCGCCAGCCAGCACTCGCCGAGTGAAGCCGGCGGCCAGCAGGCGCGCCTCGGTGTCGGCGCGCGCTGGCGTAGTTCCACGGCGGCTGGCAGTCGCGGAAGTGCTCGGCGTAGGGTCTCGGGCGAGCACCTCGCGTGCCCTGGCGCGCAGCAGCTCGATGTTGCCCTCTCCCCCGCACTGCGCGACGAGCTGGCCCCCCGGGCGCAGCGCGGCGTGCAGGCGCGCGAACAGCCGCTCGTGGTCGGCGATCCAGTGGAAGGTCGCGGTCGAGAGGACCGCGTCGACCGGCTCCTGCAGCTCGAGCTCAGCAGGTCGGCGCGCATCACCTCGACACGTCCGCATCGCCGCCCAGCCGCTCGCGGGCGGCTGCGACCATCGACTGCGGACACGTCCACGGCGATCACCCGCCCGCGGGCAGGCGCTCCATCAGCGCCTCGGTGACGCGCCCCGAGCCGCAGCCGGCGTCGAGCACCGTCTCGTCTCCGCGCAGCTCCAGCCGGGCGAGCACCCCGCGCCCAGCGCCTCCTCGGGCCCGAGATGCGGTCGTAGCTCCGCCCGTCCCATTGGCACCTCTGGCATACGCGCGTACGTTATCACGTACACTTCTGGCAACTGCGTGTATACGATGGTTATACGCTCGTCGCGAGAGAACGCACCGGGCGGCGGGCGGCGTTAACTGCATTTCAAGCCGCGTATAACGATGGTGTTGACGGTGGGTGGCGTCGGGGACCTCGGGCCCGGCCGCGCGGCCGGCGATCGGTCAGTCAGGAGACATCTGAGATGAGCTCGGCGAGCACCTTCGAGAGCTGCCCGCCCTGCCAGGCGATCGGCGATGCGGCCGCTCCTCCTCGACGACCAGCCTCGCGCCGGGGATCCTCGCGGCGTAGCGTTCGCCGACCGCCAGCGGATGGCCGGGATCGGCCTCGTCGCGGCTGGCGACCACGACCGTCGGCGCCGATATCCGCGCCAGCTCCTCGATCGCTCGAACGGCCGCGAGCGCGGCACGACTTCGAGCGCGTCGGCCACCGCCGCGGGGTGCTCGTGCGCCGCCAGCCGCTGGCGCAGCGCGCGCTCCGTCACCTCCCGCCACTGCGCGGGCAGCGCTCGAGGTCATAGGCGTCCACGAACCCCTCCACCCCGCCCTCGCGCAGCCCCCGCGCCAGCGCGTCCCAGCGCGCGAGCGTCCGGGTCCCGGACGCCGGCGGGGGTCGAAGGACGGCGTGATCAGCCCCAGCGCGAGCACGCGCTCGGGGTTGCGCAGGGCGAAGCGCAGGACCGTGTGCGCGCCCATCGAGGCGCCCGCCAGGACCGCGCGCTCGATGCCCAGCGGCGTCGAGCACCGGCTCCAGGTCGCGCGCGAGGCGCTCGTAGCCGTAGGCGCCGCGCATCGGGCGCCGGGGTCGACGCGCCGTGCCCGCGCGCGTCGTAGGCCGATCACGCGATGCCCCGAGCGCTCCAGCGCGCGCGAGCCCATCACCACGTAGCGACGCGTCGCGGTGAGGCCGTGCAGCAGCGACGATCGGCGTGCCCTCCCCCGCCTGCTCGCCGGCCAGCTCACGCCGTCGTCGGTGAGCGACCGTCACCGCTCGTGGCGTCAGGCATGCACGGCGGCGTGCGCGCGCACGAGCTCGGCCGAGCGCTCGCGGCCGCTCCCAGAAGAACAGGTGGCCGACGCCCTCGAAGATCTCCAGCGCGAGCCCGGGATCAGCCCGGCGACCATGTGCCCGTTCTGGACGGGCAGCATCTGGTCGAGCGTGCCGTGGATCACGAGCGTCGGCAGCGCGAGCTCGGCGAGGCGCGCTGAGGTGTCGTGGCCGGCGATCGCGCGGATCTGCGCCATGATCACCGGCAGGGCCGCCGCCGCTTGCAGCGCGATCCCCAGGAAGCGCGAGTAGGCCTCCTCGTCGGCGGCGAACGCCGGCGAGACGTTCACCTCCCAGGAGGCCCGGATCGCGCGCTCGCGATCGCCGGAGCGCCTTGCGCTCGGCGATGCCGGTCGGACACCTCGCGGCTCATCTGCGACGCTGCCCTCGCCGCCGCAGTAGGTGCAGCCGAGCGTCAGCGTGCGGACGCGCTCGGGGTGCGCGAGCGCGAGCTCCTGGGCGACCATCCCGCCCATCGAGATGCCGAGCACGTGCGCCGAGTCGATCCCCAGCGCGGCGAGCAGCCCGGCGGCGTCCTCGGCCATCTCGAGGATCGTGATCGGCCCCTCCAGGCGGGTGCTCGCGCCGACGCCGCGGTGGTCGTAGACGATCACCTCGAAGTCGCGGCGCAGCGCCTCGAGGAAGGGCTCTCCCCAGTGAGTCGACGCCGCTCATGCCCATGATCAGCAGCAGCGGCGGACCCGACCCGCTGCGCTCGTAGTCGAGCTCGATCTCCCCCACCTCGCACGGCATCGCCGATCCTATACGCGGCGCAGGTCCTGAGCCAGGCCTCCGCGCGACCGCTGTTGGCGCTGGCTCAGACCGGCAGCGCGAGCTGGTCGCCTGAGCCGCGTGGCGTCCGCTCTGCGGCGCGCCGCGCGCGCCGCGCCGCCGGCTCGGCCCAGTCCCGCCACGCGCACGCCGAGCAGCCGCACCGGCCGCGGGGGCGCGTACTCGTCCAGCAGCCGCAGCGCGACGCCCCTCACCAGCTCGACGTCGTCGGTCGGCGCGTCGATCGTATGGGCGCGCGTGACCGTCGTGAAGTCGTCGAGGCGGACCTTGATCCCGATCGTGCGCCCGCTGCGCCCGTTGCGCACGAGGCTCGCGCACAGCTCGCCGGCCATCGTGTCGAGCGCCTCGCGCAGCCGCGCTCGGATCGCTGACGTCGGTGTCGAAGGTGCGCTCGCGCGACTCGGAGACGACCTTGCGCGACGCGCCGACCACGCCGTCGTGTTCGAAGCGCGCGCGCCGTCCGAGCTCGACGCCCGAGGCCGGAGCCGAAGCGCTCGACGAGCAGCTCGGGCGGCGCGGCGCCCACGGCCGCGAGCGTCGTCAGCCCCAGCTCACGCAGGCGCGCGGCGGTCTTCGGCCCGATCCCCGGCACGAGGCCCGGGCGAGGCCTGCCAAAGCGCGCGCAGGCCTGCTCGCGCGTGAGCACGACGAAGCCCGCCGGCTTCTCGGCGTCGGAGGCGACCTTCGCGACGAGCTTGTTCGGGCCGATGCCCACCGAGCAGGTCAGCTGCGTGGCCCGTTGGATCTCCGCGAGCAGCCGGCGCATCGCCGCGCGCGGCGAGTACAGGCCCGCGAGATCCAGATAGGCCTCGTCGAGACCGACCACCTCGACGCGCTCGACGTGCGCGCGCACGATGCCCATGACCTCCGCGGAGACCTCGCGGTAGGTCGGGAAGTCCGGCGGCAGGAACACCGCCTGCGGGCACAGCCGCCGCGCGCGCGCGGCGGGCATCGCCGAGCCGACGCCGTAGCGCCGCGCCTCATAGCTGGCGGTCGTCACGACCGCGCGCGGGCCGCTCCCGGCGACGACCACGGGCCTCCCGCGCAGCTCCGGATGGCGGCGCAGCTCGATCGAGACGTAGAAGGCGTCGCAGTCGATGTGCGCCGTGCGAGCTTCCTCTGACAGTCCTGGCCTGAATCTAGCGGCCGCGCGCGGCGCGCCGCGGGTCGGGCGAGCGACGCGGGTCGCGGCTTGTGAAGTAGGCTTGTGACAGAGCCATGGACCTGACCTTCAGCGACCAGGAGACGGCCTTCCGCGACGAGTTGCGCGCGTGGCTGGCCGACAACCTCCCCGGCACCGAGCCCGCCAGACGGCGACGAGGACGCCCACTACGCGCGCCGTCGCGACTGGCAGCGCCAGCCTGTATGACGGAGGCTGGGCGGCCCCGGCGTGGCCCACCGAGTACGGCGGGCGCGGAGCCACGCAGACCGAGTCGGCGATCTACTTCGAGGAGATCGGGCGGGCCAGCGTGCCGCTTCCGGCGAACATGCTCGGCCTGCTGCTCGGCGGCCCGACGATGATGCTGTGGGGCACCGACGAGCAGAAGGAGCGCTACCTGCGCGCCGATCCTCTCCGCCGAGGAGATCTGGTGCCAGGGCTTCTCCGAGCCCGACGCCGGCTCAGACCTCGCCGCGCTGAAGACGCGCGCGGTCAAGGACGGCGACGAGTGGCTGTCACCGGCCAGAAGGTGTGGACGAGCGGCGCGCAGTACTCGAAGTGGTGCATGCTCGTCGCGCGCACCGACACCGACGCGCCCAAGCACAAGGGCCTGACCTACTTCCTGATGGACATGGAGCAGGAGGGCGTCCAGATCCGCCCGCTGCGCCAGATCACCGGCGAGCCCGAGTTCAACGAGCTGTTCATCGAGGAGGCGAGGATCCCCGACGCGAACATCCTCGGCGGCGTGGGCAACGGCTGGAAGGTCGCGCTCACGACGCTGATGAACGAGCGCGCCGGTCTGGGCTTCCTGCTGCAGATCCGCATGCGCCAGCTGCTCGACGAGCTGATCGCGCTGGCCGCCGAGCGCGGGCTGCTCGAGGACTCGCTGTACGCCGACGCGCTCGCGGAGCTGCACGTGCGCTGCGAGTCGATCCGGCTGCTGGCCTGGAAGGGCCTGACCGACGTCGAGCGCTACGGCCAGCCCGGTCCCGAGGGCTCGCTCGTCAAGTGGCTGTGGTCGGACACCAACCAGCGCCTGACCCAGCTGGCCGTCGACATCGTCGGCCCGGAGGCGCTCACCGCGGACACCGGCTGGAGCTATGAGCAGCTGCGCGCCCGCGGCAACACGATCGAGGGCGGCACGACCGAGGTGCTCAAGAACATCGTCGCCGAGCGTGTGCTCGGGCTGCCCCGGCTGAAGTTCGCCGCCTGAGCCTAGGAGATCGAATGGACTTCGGCCTTTACAGACGACCAGCGCGACATCCAGCGCACCGCGCGCGACCTGCTCGCCGACCGCGCGCCGTCCGGAGCGCGTGCGCGAGCACGCCGAGGCCGGCAACGACCGACGAGGCGCTGTGGAAGGAGCTGTCGAGCTCGGCTGGCCCGGCATCGCGATCGCCGAGGAGCAACGGCGGCCAGGGCCTCGGCCCGATCGAGCTGTCGATCCTGTGCGAGGAGCTCGGGCGCACGCTCGCGCCGGTGCCCTTCCTGCCGAGCGTGCTCGCCGGCGACGCTGATCGAGCAGGCCGGCTCCTCAGAGCAGCACGAGCGCTGGCTGCGGGGCTCGCGAGCGGCGAGACTCAAGGGCGCGCTCGGGGTCGCCGACGGCGACAGCGCCGAGCTCGTGATCGGCGGCGCCGAGGCGGAGGTGATCGTGCTCGTCAAAGACGACCAGACGGCCGTCGTGCTGGCGGCCGAGCACGCCGAGGTCACCCCCGCTCGCCTCGATCGACCCGACTCGCTCGGCGGCGCGCGTGTGCGCCGGCGACGACGCCGGCGAGGCGCTCGGCGGCGACGTGCAGCGGTGGCGTGGACCGCGCGCTCGTGGCGATCAGCTCAGAGCTCGTCGGCGTGTGCGATCGCGCGCTTTCGATGACGCGTCGACTACGTCAAGGAACGCAAGCAGTTCGGCGTGCCCGTCGGCTCCTTTCAGGCCGTCTCGCACCGCTGCGCGGAGATGCTGCTGGAAACCGAGAAGGCGCGCTCGACGGCCGCCTTCGCGGCCTGGACGCGCCGACGCCGACCCCGAGCGACTGCCCGAGGCAGCGGCGATGGCCAAGGCCGCCGCCTCTGACGCGGGGCGAAAGTGACCGCGACCGCGATCCAGGCCCACGGCGGCATCGGCTTCACCTGGGAGGCCGATGTGCACTGGCTCTTCAAGCGCGCCCAGCTCGACGCGGGCCTGCTCGGCGGCGCAAAGCACCAGCGAGCGCACCTGGCGGGACTGCTCGTGGACCGCGTGAGCGGCCTGCGGGTCGGATGAGCTCCCCGTCTGGCGCAGTGCTGGCGCCGGCCGTCTCCCGCGACGCGACCTAGACGGGGTCGTCATGGTGCAGCCAGCGCCACGGGGACGCAACCCGTTCGGTGACGAGGGGTGCAGCGCGGAGCCGATGGGATCGCGCGCTACGTCGACCGTCCAGCATCGCTCGTGCAGCTGCTGAAGACCAGCGTCGAGCGCGACGAGCACGCGACCGCGATCGTCGAAGTCGGCGGCCCTCGCTGACATACGGCGAGCTGTGGGACGCGCTCGGCGCGGGTCGCCGGCGGCCTGCGGGCAGCCGGCGTGCAGCGCGGCGACCGCGTGGGGATCCGCCTGCCCAACGGCATCGACTGGGTGCTCGCGTTCTTCGGCACGCAGCTCGCCGGCGCCGCGACCGTCCCGGTCAACACGCGCTTCACCGACGACGAGGCCGCCTATGTGTCGGAGACTCCGGCGCCCGGTTCACCTTCGAGGACGGCGCCGCGCTGCCCGAGGGAGAGCCGAGGTCGTCGAGGACCTGCAGCCGGAGGATCTCGCCGCGATCTTCTACACCAGCGGCACGACCGGCTTTCCGAAGGGCGCGATGACCTCGCATGCGAACTTCACGACCAACAGCGAGAACTCGTTTCGCTGCCTGAGGATCAACCGCTCAGAGGGCCCGCGGCATCTCCGCGCTGATCCAGGTGCCGCTGTTTCACGTCACCGGCTGCAACAGCCAGCTGATCCCCCTGCTGGAGCTCGGCGGCAGGGTCGAGATCCTCACGAGCCCGCTCGACCTCGACGGGTTCTTCTCGGCCGTCGGCTCACACGGCGTCAACCAGCTCGTCTCGGTGCCGGCGATCTATCACGCGGTGATCCGCCATCCGCGCTTCGCCGAGCTCGACGTCAGCCACGTGACCTGGGTCTCATACGGCGGCGCGCCGATCGCCGAGAGCCTCGTGCACGAAATCCAGAAGGCCTTTCCCAACGCGCGCGTGGGCAACGGCTTCGGCCTGACGGAGACCAGCTCGCTGACCTCCTTCCTGCCCCACGAGGAGGCCGCCGAGCACGCCGACTCGGTCGGCTTCGCGATGCCCGTCGTGGACCTCGCGATCGACTCGCCCGACCCGGCGACCGGGACCGGCGAGCTGCTCGTGCGCGGCGCCGAACGTCGTGCAGGGCTACTGGAACAAGCCCGAGGCCACCGCCGAGACGTTCGTCGACGGCTGGCTTCACACCGGAGACCTCGCGCGCATCGACGAGGACGGCCTGCTGTACATCGTCGACCGCAAGAAGGACATGATCAACCGCGGCGGCGAGAACGTCTACTCGCTGGAAGTCGAGAACGTGCTCGCGGGCGCGCCGGGCATCGGCGAGGTCACGGTCGTCGGCGTTCCCGACGAGATGATGGGCGAGAAGGTCGGCGCGGTGATCGTTCCCGCGGCCGGCGAGAGCGTCGACGTGCAGGCGGTGATCGACTACTCCAGGTCGCGCCTGGCCGACTTCAAGGTGCCCCAGTACGTCGCGCTGCGAGACGATCCGCTGCCGCGCAACCCTGGCGGCAAGGTGCTCAAGGGCAAGCTTCGCGACGAGACCGACTGGGGCAAGCCGCTGCGCTGAGCCCCGCCGGCGGTCGCCCGGAAGTTTCGACACGAGGAGGAGACCGGTGCCAGATATCGAGACAGTTCAAGGGGCCGTCGACGTGCAGGAGCTCGGCGTGACGCTGGTTCACGAGCATATGCGCGCTCGCGATGACGCGGTCGCCGCCGAGTGGCCGGACGCCTACGACGAGCAGACCGAGCTCGAGTCCGCGCTCTCAGAAGTGCGCGCCGCCAAGGGCCACGGCGTGCAGACGATCGTCGACCCGACAGCGATGTACCTCGGGCGCGACGTGCGCTTCATGAAGCGGGTCGCCGACGAGAGCGGCGTGCGCATCGTCGCGTGCACGGGCATCTACAGCTACGACCACCTCCCCCCGTTCTTCGCCAATCGCGACATCGACGCGATGGCAGCGCTCTTCGTGTCGGACATCGAGAAGGGCATCCAGGGCACCCCGATCCGCGCGGCGTTCCTCAAGTGTGCCGCGGATGCGGCGGGCGTGACCGAGAACATCGAGAAGATCCACCGCGCCGCAGCCCGCGCGAGCCTGCAGACGGGCGCGCCGATCATGGCCCACTCGGCGCCGCCGACGGCCAACGCGCCCCGCCAGATCGAGATCTTCGCCGAGGAGGGCGTCGACCTGGCGCGCGTGCAGATCGCCCATGCCGGGGACACCGACGACGTCGACTTCACTGGAGTCGCTGATCGAAAGGGCGTCTACGTGGGCCTGGACCGCTACGGCCTCGAGATGTACCTGCCGATCGACAAGCGCAACGCGACGGCCGCCGAGCTGCTTCGCCGCGGCCACGCCGAGCGGGTGATGATCTCCCAGGACGCGTGCGGGACGATCGACTGGTTCCCCATCGAGGCGAGGCCGCACTTCGAAAGCTCGGGTGCGATCCGCAACTGGACGATGTCGCTGGTCTTCGAGGAGGTCGTGCCGGCGCTGCGCGAGCTTGGCGTGATGGACGACGACGTCTTTCGCACGGTGTTCGTCGAGAACCCCAGGCGCTGGCTGACGGCCTGAGCGAGCGCGCGGCCCGCTGTCGCCTAGCGCTTCGCGGCGACGGTGGCGGGCGGGGTCGTGGGCGCCGGGGCGCTTGACGGCGGGGCGAGCTGCTGCGCCAGCGCGTGGCCGGCGAACAGGAGCATGCTCGCCAGGTGGGCTTCCACTGTTTCAAGGCTGTGTTCACCGGGATAGACGGCGCTTTTCGCGCGCGCGCCGGCGGCCCGCAGCGCGGCGGCAAACGGGGCGTCCTCGGCGGGATTTGCGATGTGGTCTGATTCCGCCGCCGTAGACGAAGGCGCGCAGCCCGAGGCGCGAGATCAGCGGCCTGTCGGCGCGCAGCTGACCTTCCAGGCCGTTGAAGAAGCCGAGCCAGCTCTCGAACAGCGAGTAGCGATAGGGATTTGAGAGCGCGATGTTGGTCGGCGCCGTATCCGCCCATCGAGAGACCGGCTATCGCGCGCGCGTCGCGCGCGGCGATCGTCGGCAGCATCCGGTCGACGAGGCCCTGCACTTCCAGCACGTAGCCCTCGTAGTGCGTCGAGCCGGTGTTTCGCCAGTTGTTGGCGCCCGGGCCGCCCTGGATCATCACCGCGATCATCGGCGGCACCTGGTGACGGGCGATCAGGCGGTCCAGCGTGCCCTGGAGGCCCACGTGCAGGAACGCGGTGTCCGGCTGGTTGTTGCCGTGAAGCAGGTAGATGACCGGGTAGCGCGCGGCGCTGCCCGCGTATCCCGGCGGCAGATAGACGAGGAATGAGCCCTTGCCGCCGTGCAGCGCGGGCGACGCATACGTCGCCTGGTCGATCGAGCTGCCGGCGGAGTCGCGCGTGATCGCCTCGAGCGTCGGCAGCGCGGGCGCCGGGGCGGGAAGGCGGTCGGGCAGGACCGCTTCGGAGCCGGGCGAGCTGGTGCGCAGCCCGACGAGGCGCTCCAGGCCGAGCGGCCCATTGAGCGCGAGCGTCGCGCACAGGGCCGCGAGGGCGCCGACGAGCAGCCCGCGAAGACGCGGGATGACTCGCTGGCGGCGCCACGACGCAGGTGCGACCGGTGTCTGAGCTGCGGACTCCATGCGAGGCGGATACGCGGGAACCCAGGATGGCGGCAGAACCTCAGCCGCCGCTCCCGCGCGCCCCGGCCAACTCCAGTCGCCCGAGCTCTCCAGCCACACCTGCGAGCGTGACCCCTTTTTTCCGGCAGGCATCGCGTAGATTCAACGACCGTTGAGCAGGAAAGCCAACCTCTGCACGAGACCTCCCAACGCGCTCAGCCGTGCTCCAGACGTTCCCGGTCCCGCCGAACCCCAGCCGATCCTTCGTGGCTTCGGTGAGGTCGAATTCGCGTCCGGCCACGTACGGGCCGCGATCGATGACCGGCACGCGTATGGACCGATCGCCGTAGCGCAGCGTCACGAGCGTGCCGCAGGGTAGCGTCTTGTTGGCCACGCCGAGCGTCGAGCTCGTCGAGCTCACCACCGCACGCCAGGCCGCCTCCGCCGCCATACCAGGACGCGCCCGCCAGGCGGAACACGTTCAGGCGCCCGAGCGCCCGTCGCGCGGGCAGGTCGCGAACGTCGCCCGCGAAGCGCAGGCGAACCCGCTGGCTTCCGATGACGCGCGGCAGGTAGCGCAGGCGAAAGCGTCCCTGCCGCGCCGGTGCGCGTCCACGCCACCGAGCGCCATCCCCTGCGCATCGCCACCTGTAAGGAGACGACGCGCCCGAGCCAGACCGGGCTTCAGAGAGCCGCTGATCGTGGCCGGATTGCCGTCCAGGACGTTCAGCCCGACGCGGCGAACGCGCAAGACCGTGTCGGTCAAAGACCGTTCGCCAGGCTGCGCAAACGGTGCTGCCGTCGTTTCTGAGCCGATGGCGACGATCCCGACGGGATTGAGCGCCTCGGCCAGCCGCATAGGCGGCACGGCGGCCTGCATACAAGCGAACCTCCTTGTGAACGCCTACGGGGTTAGCTGTCGGGCTCACGCGCGACCGCGAGCACGACAGGGCGTGCAATCGGCCGGGCATTACGGCTAAATCTCGGCCGATTCGCCCCATCCGGACCACCTCCTGCGGTCCGGCAGTGGGTCCCCCGCTCGCCCCCATCCACGGGAGCGACTCAGCAGCGTAATAACGCTTTTACGAACCCTATTGGATCGGCGCTTTGGTTTTGTGTGACCGATGTCACACTTATGTCCTAGAGTATGTATAATGTTCTCATGGACTACGAGCAGCCCCCGAAAGCCCCGCGCGATCGCAACAACCCGGTTCGTCGCCGTTCGTCTGATTCGGACTACTCGCTGATGGAGTTCATGCAGCGCTTTCCCGACGATGCGGCCTGCCTGGACCGGCTGTGGCGCGATCGCTTCGCGCCGGACGGCCACCACGCGCACTGTCCGACGTGCGAGCGCGAGCGCAAGTTCCACCGGACCAAGAGCGGGCGTCCTACACCTGCGACACCTGCGGGCTGCACGTCCACCCGAGAAGGGCACGATCTTCGAGCGGTCCTCGACCTCGCTGACCTGTGGTTCTACGCGATGTTCTTGATGGCGAGCACTCGCTGCGGGATCTCGGCCAAGCAGCTGGAGCGCGAGCTGGGCGTCACCTACAAGCAGGCGCACAAGATGATGAAGCGATCCGCACGCTCATGGGCGACGATGGCGAGCCGCTGCAAGGCGACGTGGAGATCGACGAGACATCCTGGGGCGGAAAGCCTCGCGGCGGCAAAACCCGCTTTGGCCTTGATCGTGACCGACCTCGCGCACGATCCCGCCGAAAACGACCGTGCTCGGGATGGTCGAGCGTGGTGGACGGCTGCGCTTCCGCGTGATCCCGACCCGCTACGGCGCTCCCCTTAGTAGAGCCGTGCTGGCGAACGTCAATCCGGACTCGATCATCTTCACCGACGATTGGGCGTCCTACAAACCGCTTCAGCGGCCGCTTCATCGACCACAAGGTCATCAACCACTCGGCTGGCGAGTACGTGTCGGGCACGACGCATACGAACACGATCGAGGGTGCCTTCGGCAACATGAAGACGGGGATGCGGGGCGCCTATAAGAAGGTCTCGCCGCGCTACTTGCAGTCCTACCTGGACGAGTACGCGTGGCGTCACAACGCCAAACGCGAGGACCGGGCGCTGTTCGCGCAGCTACTCCATCGCGCCGTGCACGGTAGATTACGCGCGACTTCCCGACCCCTGTCGATGGGTGCTAGCAACGCTAGCACCCGACCACAGGGCGCCGCCTTGGGCTCTGACGCTCCTCAAGGGGATTTACAAATCCGCCGATAGGGTCCTATACTCCTTGTATTGGTCGGTTGGCCCCCGGTAAAGGGATCGCGAACGGACCGCCGCTAAGCCCGTCATCCGGCGGGCTTAGTGCTTTCCGGGGGTGGCGATGTCGGGGCTTCGGGACGAGGACTACATAGCCTTCTTAGAGGAGTCTGGGAAGCAGTCATCCCAAGGAAGCCCGGCCCTCTGGGTGGTCTCGGGGCTTTTTCTGCCGGCTCGGCTTGTGAGAGGTGCGGAGCGTCGATGGCGCGACTTCATCAAAGATCATCTAGGGAGCCGTTCAGGGCGCCGCGAGGTCAAGAGCAAGGACCTACTTGCGGGGCGTAAAGGCGCGCTGCAGGCGCAGAGCACCCTCAGGGCAAAGGGCTTCCCGCCAATGAGCGCGGCCCCAGCGGGTCATTATTTTTACGGGGAGGCACTAGAACACATCGCGTCCATCACCGAGCTGCGCGTCCTGACCGTTGGGCTCCACGTGAAGGCCAACGTCGATGCGTATCGGCTCTGGTTTTGGCTCGCCAACGCACTCTTAGTCGAGAAGCCAGCCGCCCCTAGACCACGGCTTGCACTGACAGTTCTCGACGGTCGCGACACGTCGCTGCGAACCGCGCAGGACATTGTCGCCTACAGGTTCTACCGAGCCTTTCCGCGCTGTCAGCCCTACGTAGGGGCCGGGAAACGGTGGTTTGTCGGCGGGTCGACGCTCAATGACGGCGCGCTTCATCCTGTAGTGCAGATGGCCGATCTCGTTGCCGGAGCCGCTCGGCTTGCCATCCTGGGTGACGGCCCAGAAGCGCTCTGGTATCGCCAGAAGTTGATCCAGCCCGCGCAACGGATGGGGAGGCGCATCGACGTCTCGTCGCATGCCCGATCGCAAATCCGGGAACGATCGCGCGAAGTATGCCTGTGGCAGCGGCTGGAAAGACGCAGTACTCGTTCCCTAGCTAGTCCTTCGGTGGCGGTGTGTTCTCGGCCCCGTGGAGGAGCCGGTCCCAGGTGCTGCGCTCCGGAACCGGAATCTCTACAGGCTCGTAGGGCTCACCGGTCTTTGGGTCGATGCCTTTTGGCTGCGTCTTCTGCACGCTGGGCGTAGGCTGCCGCTCGTGATCGTCAGACATCGCCTTGGAGGGTAGCCGACGTGCGTCTCTGCTCCTTCTGTCATAAGGAAATATCCGCTGGTGCGCCGCCCGAGCACGTCATCCCGAAATGGGTAGGGCGGGACTATCCCGGCGCGATGTTCACGACCACGACCCCGGACGGCCGAACGATCAAATCCGAGGTCATCGAGATCACCGTTGACACGGTATGCACCGCCTGCAACGGAGGGTGGATGAGCGATCTTGAGGCAGCAGCGGCGCCGCTGCTGAAGCCGATACTCAGAGGCGAAAATCGGGGCCTGTCCATCGAGCAGCAAATCCTGCTAGCCAGATGGGCTACCAAGACCTCGATGACGCTGGACCAGACCACGCCCGCCGCCGAGCGCATCTGGTCTAAGGACCGCTGCAAAGAACTCATGGATGGCGACCTAGTCCCGCCCGGAACTGGGGTCCAGCTTGGCCGTTACGCGGCGAACGGCGTGTTTCTCGCCTTCGGCCACAACGATCTATACCGGCGGGCCATACCCGCTGACGCGCCGCCGGGTCCGCCAGACGGGTTCCGTACGGCCATCCGAATAAACCAGCTCGTAGTGGAAGTCAACTGGACCAGCGACGCGAACCTGGACCTCCGACCTGTCCAGGCCGAGGCGCGCGAACTGCTTCTGCCCATCTGGCCGACTGTGGCCCCCATCGCCTGGCCCCCTCGCATCGCTATGGGCGACGCCACTTGGGACTCGTTTATCGCGCCGGACCTGCCAGACGCTCAATAGTCGACGCCATCGGTGGCGAAGCCCGGCTCCGATGTCACATATGGGGCAGCGACCGTATAAACCCCATCGTCAAGCTTCTCCTGCTCAAGCCCCTGGTTCCCGCCGTCGATGCTGCCTCATGGCTCGACAACGGCGACCTCCGCTTTGGGTGCGGGACGCGCCGCTCACACCGGAGCGCGCTGCCGAGATCTACGACAAAGCACGCACCTACTGGCTCGCAAGCACCGCAATTGCCTGGGCCATTTGCGCCGCACTTGTCGTCGCGGCGCCACGGCTTGTTACCGCCGTGTTCGCGGTCGGCTTTGCCGGTCTCCTCGGTTTGTCGGCGTGGCTCAATCTGCGAGCCACACGCAAGCAAATCCGCGCAAACACTTCAACGTCGGCGCCCGGTCGGCCAGATATCAGCTTGTACACGCACGGCCTTCCAGGCCGGTAGCCTCGACGATGACCGATCCACCGCAGCGCGACGAGCCCAAACAGACCATGCCAGCGGGCCATGAAATCCCCGTGCCCAGCCGCGAGGACTTCGATCAGATGGTCAAGAAGGTCGCGCCGCCGCCAGCAGGTCGTAAACACCCTGACGAGACAGACGAGCCTCCCGAGCAATCCGAGCGATAGACACGCCTTCGGCCTGCGCCGGCGTACCCGCTCGCGTAGCTCATTAGTCGCCGCGTGTCGCAGGCGCGGCGAGGATCCGAAAGGCATGCGCGAGTCCCCGAGCGCCAGCCAGCCGCATCTACGCTCCGTGTATGCGGCATCCTGGACCTCAGCGATGACCATCGCAATCATCCTCGTGGTAGTTCTCGTCGGACTGGTAGCCGGCGACTTGGCCTTGGTCCACGCCTTGAAGCGCAGGAAGCGGTGAATCGCTTAGGAAGCAGCCTCGGTAGCGTCCGCGACCGAACGGCGGGGGATGCGCCGCGGCCGCTGAACCCGCCCGCTTGGCCCGTTCCCGTTCGAGCTCCGCCCGGGCCTTCTTGCCTTCGCGCTCGAGTGATTTCGCCTCTTTTTCGAGCTCGGCCTTTTTTGCCTCGATTTCCTTCTTGGCCTTCTCGCCCTCTTCGACGGCGTGACGCGCGCTCGTCGCGGCGTGTTCGATGCTCTGCTGGGCGCCGCAGCCCGCGATGCTCACGGTGAGCGCCAGGATCGTGCCCGTCGTCGCGATGCGTCTCATGCCTACCTCCGGCCCGTGATCGGCGCAGCGCATCTTAGGCGCGACGGCGGCGGTATTCGAAAATTGACGTGCCTTTCCGGGCGCTCCCTGCGACACTTGCGCTCATGAGCTTCATCCTCATCCTGCTCATCCTCGCGACGGTGTTCTCGTTCGGCCTCTACTTCCTCGGGCGCTGGCTGCGCGACACGGGCTCGCGCCCGAAAGACCCCCCGCCGCAATAGCCTCAGCCGCTCGCCGCGGCCGTGCCGCCGATACGCGGCTCGGCGCCAGGGCTTCATCGGCACCGGCATGAAGCAGATCGCCGCGCAGGCATCGGCGCCGTTCGGCTCCGTCTACCACTTCTTCCCCGGCGGCAAGGACGAGCTCGGCGCGGAGGTCATCCGCAGCTCCGGCTCGCTCTACATGCAGCTGTTCGCCACGATCGCCGCGGCGGCTGGTGACGATGTGCTCGGCGCGGTCAGCGACTTCTTCAGCGGCGCCGCCGAGACGCTGCGCGAGACCGACTACGCCGACGCCTGCCCGATCGCGACGGTCGCGCTCGAGGTGGCGAGCACCAACGAGCCGCTGCGCGAGGCCACCGCCGAGGTGTTCGAGCAGTGGATCGCCGGCGGCGCCGCCTACTTCGCTCACGCCGGCATACCCGCGCAGCGCGCGCGCGAGCTGACGATCTCGATGCTCTCGCTGCTGGAGGGCGCGTTCATCTTCAGCCGCGCGCTGCGCACGACACAGCCGATGGCGATCGCCGGCGCCACGGCCGTCGAGGCGGTGCGCACGGCGCTCGCCGAAGCCGACCGCGATGCGCAGGCCGACGCGTAGAGCGCTTGCCTCGCTGGCGCTCGCGGCGATCGCGATCGCCTCCGCGGTCGACTGTGCGCTGGCGGTCGCCGGCGGTTCGAACGCGCCGGCCTGGTCTCATTGGTGGTGCTCGCCCGCCGCGCTGCGCTCAGCCTCGCGCGGCGTGGGCCAGGGCGGGCCGTTCGGCGTGCTGGGATTGCTGCGCGAGCTCGCGCCGCACTGGCCGCACATCCTGCCGGTCGTGATCGCGCTGGCGACGCTCGTCTATCTGCGCCGCGCCGATGCCCGCCGCGCCCAGATCGCCCGTGCGGCGTCCGGCACGGTCAGCGCAGCAGCAGGCCCAGTCGTATGAGCACGTGTTCGACGCAGGAGAACATGGCGATCATGTTCGTCGGTCCGAACTGCGCCTTGCTGGTCGCGAAGACCAGCTGCAGCGAGGGGTCGCCGTCGACGCGCACGCGCGCGTCCGGCGGGCCGTCGATCGTCACGCACGCGACCGGCGCACCGGGCGCGAGCGGCGCTCCCGGGCGCGTGAAGTCCTCCACCGAGATCACGCCGCAGTCGTCCGGGCGATAGACGACGCCGCTGAAGTCCAGGCTCGCGAAATGCCCGCTCACGACGCGGTGCGTGTCGGTCGTGGCCAGCGTGCTGAGCAGGCGCAGCGGCTCCAGGTGACGGCGGCTGGGCTCGTGGTAGGGCTGCACGCGCTCGATCACCCAGCGAGCGTCGTCGCTGAAGAACGTCAGCGCATCGTGGCGGCGAAAGGCTTTTTCACCGCGCGCCAGCGGGAAGGCGACGCGCCGGCGGTCCGCTTTGGCGAGCTTTCGATCGTGCGCGACAGCAAGCTGCCAGGCAGCGGCGTCAAGCGCCCCGCGCAGGTTGTGCGCGATGTCGCCGACCATCGCCCCGAGCGCCGGGTCAGGCGGGCACAGCTCGACGAATCGCGCGACGTGGCATTCGGCGTCATCCTCGTGCGCCACGGTGATCCGGTAGGGCTTGGGCTCGCCCCAGATGAGCCTGCCGCAGGCCGCGTTGAGCTCCTGGATGTGTCTCAGCGCGCGGGCATGCTTGGTCCATGCGTCCTGCAGCGGATCGCCGGTCCGCGCGTCCTTCGTCTTCCGAGGGCCCGTGAGCAAGCGCAAGAGCCTACCCAGCGGATCCACCGAAACCGGCGGCGCGCGTGGCTCCTACTACTAGTCGGACTCGCCCTCGCCGATGCTGTTGAGCATCATCGCCTCGGCCATGCGCAACAGGCCGATCGTCGTGTGCGGGCGAGCTTCGTTGCTTCGCACGGACACCTCAGAGCCATGCGGTCCGATCACCTCAACGATCGTGCACACGTTGCCAATCTCGCAATCCTCGCCGTAGCGGCCTTCCAGCGCCTCCATCTGCGCGGCCACGACCTGCCCGATCCTGCTCTGATCAAACGTCATCTCCCAGTGGCCTCCAGTCGGATCGGTTTGCAGATTGCCTACATGACAGTAGACCGCCAACGCAAATATCGCTAAATCTGAGATACCGCGTTCAAGCCCTTGAAGGAACGCCCGCGAGCAGCGACAATCGAGCCAGATGGCCAACCCCGATCGCCTGTCCGCGCTGGACTCGGCATTTCTACAGCTCGAGGACAGCTCGACAGCGCACATGCACGTTGCGTCGGTGATGGTCTTCGAGGGCGTCGCGCCGAGCTTGGCGGAGCTGACCGAGCACGTGCTCAGCCGCCTGCACCTCGTGCCGCGCTACCGCCAGCGCCTCGCGCACGTCCCATACGGCCAGGGCCGTCCCGTGTGGACCGACGACCCGCACTTCAACCCCAGCTACCACATTCGCCACACCGCGCTTCCCAAGCCGGCCGACGACGCCGCGCTCACCCAGCTGGCGGGACGCCTGTTCTCCCAGCGCCTGGACCGCTCCAAGCCGCTGTGGGAGATCTGGCTCGTCGACCGTCTGTCGGGCGGGCGCTTCGCGCTGATCGCCAAGGCCCATCACGCGCTCGTCGACGGCATCTCGGGCGTGGACATCACGACCGTGCTGTTCGACGCCGCGCCCGACGCGCTCGACGTGCCCCAGCCGCGAACAACGTGGACCGCCCGGCCGCTGCCCGGGCGCGCGAAGCTGTTCGGCGAGGCGCTGCTCGAGCGCGCGATCGTGCCCCAGGAGATGGTGCGCAGCGTGCGCGCGCTCGTGCGCACGCCGGGCCGGGCGATCACACGCGCGGCCAAAGACATCGCGAGCGTCGGCGCGACGACGCTGACCGCGGTCAAAGACCCCGCCCCAGCGAGCCCCTTCAACGTCGACATCGGCCCGCACCGTCGCGGCGCCTTCCTCGACGCCGATCTGGGCGAGCTGAAGGCGATCAAGGACGCGCTCGGCGGCACGCTCAACGATGTGGTGCTCACCGCCGTCAGCCTCGCCCTGGGACGCTACCTGCGCCGCCGCGGCGAGTGCACCGATGGCCTGAAGCTCAAGGCCATGGTGCCGGTATCGGTGCGCGCGGACTCTGAACGCGGCGCGCTCGGCAACAAGGTCGCCGCGATGTGGGCTCCGCTGCCGGTGCACGAGACCGACCCGGCCAAGGCCCTGGCGGAAATCTCAGCCGAGATGAAGGGCCTCAAGCGCTCAGGCCAGGCGGTGGGCGCGAACGTGCTCACGAACCTCGCCGGCTTCGCGCCGCCGACGATCCTCAGCCAGGCGGCGCGGCTGCAGGCGCGCCAGCCCTTCTTCAACCTCGTCGTCACGAACGTCCCCGGGCCGCAGTTCCCGCTCTACCTGCTCGCCAGGCGCATGCTCGTGCTCTACCCGATCGTGCCGCTCGCGCGCCGCCAGGCGCTCGGCATCGCGGTCATGAGCTACGACGGCCACCTCGGCTTCGGGCTGCTCGGCGACTACGATGCGATGCCCGAACTGGACAGGCTCGCGCGGGACCTGGAGTGGGCGATCGCGGCGCTCACTCGCGCGGCGCGCACGAAGTCCAGCAACGCCGCGCGCGTCAAAGCCCGGGCCGCCGCGACGCGAGGGCGTCCGGTCGAGAAGTCCCCACGGCCAGTGGCGACCAAACCGGCGATCGTCGCGTCCAAGCGCGCGCGCTTCGAGCGTGAGCGAAAGGCCGAGAGCGCCAAGGCGCCCGGCGCGAAGACCGGCGTCGCCAAGCCACAGACGGCCGGGCAGCCGAGCACGACGCCCAGCGGCGCCAGGCCGGACGCCGCCAAGACGGGCGCGGCGCCCGCCGCCACGGACCTTGAAACGCGCGCCAAGGGCCCGCGTCCCAGGCCCGCGGGCACCCACTGACGTTGCGCCTCGCCCTCTGCCAGATGAACGCCACCGTCGGCGACATCGCCGGCAACGCGCAGCGCATCGGCGCGGGCATAGCCGAGGCGCGCGCGGCCGGCGCCGATCTCGTGCTGTTCGGCGAGCTGGCGCTCACGGGCTATCCGCCTGAGGACCTCCTGCTGCGCGCGAGCTTCCTGCGCGACGCGCGCGCGGCCCTCGAGCAGCTGGCGGGCGAGGTTCACGAGATCACCGCGGTCGTCGGCTTCCCCGAGACGGACGGCGGACATCTCTACAACGCCGCCGCGGTGCTCGCCGAGGGCGCCGTGCAGGCGATCTACCGCAAGGCCCAGCTGCCCAACTACGGCGTGTTCGACGAGCGCCGCTACTTCACCCCCGGCGACGAGCCGGCGCTCATCGATCTCGCGGGATGGCGCGTGGGCCTGACCGTGTGCGAGGACCTGTGGGTGTCCGGCCCGCCTGCTTCGGAGGAGTCGGCCGCCGGCGCGCGTCTCATCGTGAACATCTCCGCGTCCCCCTACCAGGCCGGCAAGGGCGCCGAACGCGAACGGCTCTTTGCCCAGCGCGCGCGAGAGAACGCAACGCACATCGCCTTCTGTGCGCTGGTCGGCGGACAGGACGAACTGCTCTTCGACGGGCACTCCTTCGTGCTCGCGCCCGACGGCACGACGATCGCCCGCGCGCGGCAGTTCGAGGAGGACCTGCTCATCTGCGATCTGGACTCCGACGGCGCCGACCCGGCGAACCTCACGCCGGTGATCGTGCCCGAGGAGGCCGAGGTCTATCGCGCGCTCACGCTCGGCCTGCGCGACTACGTGCACAAGAACGGCTTTCAGCACGTGGTGCTCGGGCTCTCGGGCGGCATCGACTCGGCGCTTGTCGCCTGCCTGGCCGTCGACGCGCTCGGGCCTGAGCGTGTGAGCGTCGCGGTCATGCCCTCGCCGTATTCCTCCGAGGCGACCCAGGGCGACGCGCGTGCGCTCGGACAGGCGCTGGGCGTCGAGCTGCACGACCTCTCGATCGAGCCCGTCATGGACGCCTACGCGACGACGCTCTCAGCACCCTTCGGCGCGGGCTGGTCAAACGGCGCCGGCGCCTCGCAGCCGGGCATCGCGGGCGACCTCACGGAGGAGAACCTGCAGGCGCGCATCCGCGGCAACCTGCTCATGGCCCTGTCCAACCGCTTCGGCTGGCTCGTGCTGACGACGGGCAACAAGTCGGAGATGTCGGTCGGCTACACGACGCTCTACGGCGATCTCGTGGGCGGCTTTGCGGTCATCAAGGACGTCCCCAAGACGCTCGTCTATCGGCTCTGCGAATGGCGCAACTCGCCCGCGGGCGCGCTCGCGGCCTATCCCGCCGATGCGCCGGGCGAGCCGTCCGCGGCTCGCGCGAGCGCGCGCGTTGCGGCTCCGATCCCGCCTTCGATCATCACGCGCGCGCCCTCGGCCGAGCTTAGGCACGGGCAGCGCGACGAGGACTCGCTACCGCCGTATGAGCTGCTCGACCGGATCCTGCAGGCCTACATCGAGCTCGACGAGGACCGCGGCGAGCTGATCGCGCAGGGCCTGCCCGAAGCCGAGGTCGACGAGACGATCCGCCTGGTCGATCGCGCCGAGTACAAGCGCCGCCAGGCGCCGCCGGGCATCAAGGTCACCTCGCGGGCCTTCGGGCGCGACCGGCGAATGCCGATCACCAACCGCTACCGCGCGGTCGGCGGATCGTGACCGCCACGGCGCGTCTGCGCGTCGGCGCGCTGGCCGGCGCGCTGCTGTGCGTCGGCGCGCTGTCGGCGTGTGGGAACACGCTGCAGGATCGCCCGATCGCCCACAACATCCTCGAGCGGCTGATCGTCGCTCCATATCCCGTCTACTGGCTCGGCGCGACCTTCGAAGGCCACTCGATAACCGAAGCCACGATGGACCCGGGCGGCGCCTACCGGCTGCAGTACGGCGACTGCGTCGCGGGCGGTCAGAGCACGTGCATCCCCGTCCTGCGCGTCGTCACCTCGCCCGACAACAGCTTCATCCCGGGCGCCCAAGGGGCGGCGCATCAGGCGAGCATCCGCGGCGCCACGGTCGAGCTCGCCGAAGGCGGCGACACGATCGAGGTGCCCACGGCCGGCGTCGTCGTCAGCGTGCACGCCACGACCCCGGCGCTTGCCAGGCGCGCCGCGCAGACGATCGTTCCGATCAACCAGCCGGGCGCCCCGCAGGCGCCGCTGCCGGCGCGGCTGCCCGACACCGGATACGACCAGACGCCGCTGCCGGCGCAGATGCCCTCCCCCCTGCACCCGCCGCCCGGGCCGGCGCTGCTGCACTGAGCGCAGGGGCGCCCGCGGCTAGCGTTTGAGCGCCACCTGGCCCTTGGGCATCGGGCGCACCGCGATCGTCATGCGCGTGACCGCGCACGTGCGGTCCTCGTCGTCGCTGAAGTGCACGTCCCAGACCCAGGTCGTGCGTCCACGATGGATGCGCGTCGCGATCGCGTGCACGGCGCCGGCGGTGACCGGGCGAAGGAAGCTCGTGTTGTTGGACATGCCGGTGGCGATGCTGCCGTCCCCCGCGACGGCCAGCGCGGTCGCCAGCGAGGTCATCGACTCCGCCAGCGACGCGTATACGCCGCCGTGCAGCAGCCCATAGGGCTGGCAGACCTCCTCGCGCACGTCCAGGCGCGCGCTCACCTCGGTGTCCGAGAACGCGACGTACCGGATGCCATAGAGCCGATCGAAGCCGCGCAGCGACGCGTTCAGCTGAGCGACTGTCGGCATAGCCATCGCGGCGTCACGATAGCCTACGGATTACGGTGCGCGCGTCGGGATGACGTCGTGACCTGACAAATGACCCGCCTGCAAGACCTCCCTCCAGATCAGAGCGCCGCGCTGTCGCTGCTGCTGCGCCAGCAGAAGAGCTACGCCGATGTGGCGACGCTGCTCGGGATCTCAGAGCAGGCCGTCCAGGAGCGCGCGCACGCCGCGCTCGACAGCCTCGCAAACGGCTCTGCACCGCCGCTCGCGGCCGGCGAGCTCACCCCGCAGCAACGCGCTGACATAGGCGACTACCTGCTCGGCCAGTCCCAGGGCGTGGCCGAGCGACTGCGCGCGCGCACCTGTCTGGACACCTCTGCGCCCGCGCGCGACTGGGCCGGCGCGATCGTCGGGGAGCTCGCTCCGCTGGCCTCCGCGCCGCTGCCGGAGATCCCGACCGCGCCCGGCGCCGCTGCGCCCGCGTCCCCGCCGCCCGCCGCCGAGCAACCGCCCGCTCCCGCAGAGCCGCCCCCGCCGCGCACCGCCAGATCGCTGCCGAGCTCGCGCCTGGGCGGCGCGCTGCTGCTGACGGCGATCATCACGGGCATCATCGTCGCCATCGTGCTGGCGACCGGCGAAGGGGGCGGCGGCCCGCACAACAGCTCCACGCCCCCAGCCTCGGCGCCGGGCGCATCGACGACCTCCTCCACCCCGAGCGCGACCAGCCCCGGCGCAACCGGCGCCACGGGCGCCGCCACGGCCTCGACCGGCGCGACGGGCACGACGCACGCGGGCCCGAGCGAACAGGCGCGGTTCGCGCTGCTGCCGACCGACCCGGCGAGCAAGACCGTGGGCGTCGCGGTGATCCTCGTCGAAGGCACCCAGCACGCGTTCTACCTGGCGGCCGAAAAAGTGCCTCCGACCAATGGCTTCTTCTACGCGGTCTGGCTCTACAACTCACAGAACAGCTTCGAGGCGCTCGGCAAAAGCCCGCCGGTCACCGCGGACGGGCGCATGCAGGGCGGCGCGCTGCTGCCCGACAACGCGGCCAGCTTTCACAGGATGATCGTCACGCGCGAGACCAGCAACAAGCCCCCGCACCCAGGGCCGATCATCCTCAGCGGCTCGCTCAAACTCGGCCACTGATGCGCTCCAGCCCGTCCAGCGCCTCGCCGAGCGTGGCGTTCGCCGCACGGTGCACCATGCGGTTGCCAAAGCCGCGGAAGTAGCTCCCGAGTCCCGCGCTCTTGCCGACGGCATCTGACACGTTGCTGTTGGCGAGCGTCTGGCGCAGCTCGATCGTGACCTCGGTGGCGGTTGGGTCCCCGGAGTCCGCGACGAGCCGGATCTCGGTCTCGGCGGACTGCAGCACGCGCTGAAAGGGCGTGTCGGCCACCTGCTGGGCCCAGCTCAGCACGTGGCGGCGCTCGTCGGTCTCGATGAGCTTGAAGTCGGCGCGCACGGTCTTTCCCTTGGCCGTCTTCATCACCTTGGTGAACGCGTCGCCCTCGACGTCCTCGACGCGCTCCACGCGCGGCCACCAGCGCGGCAGATGGTGCGGGTCGGCGATCACCGCCCACAGCTCCTCGGTGCTGGCCTGGATCCTGCGGCTGACCTGCGATGTGGGCACTGCGCACAGGCTAGAGCCTGCGCCTGGGCGCTCGCTCGCCGTCGCACGCCAAGGCCCTAGGAGCTGTAGCTGATCAGCGCGTGGACGTCGCGCGGCGCCAGCTGCGCACGGCCGTCGAGGAACGCCAGCTCGATCAGGAAGCCGCAGCCGGCGACGACGCCGCCCAGGCCCTCCGCGAGCTCACACAGCGTGCGCGCCGTCCCACCGGTCGCCAGCAGGTCGTCGTGCACGAGCACGCGCGATCCCGCGCGCAGCGCGTCTGAGTGAAGCTGCAGCTCGCCGACGCCGTACTCGAGCTCATACTCGGCGCTGACGGTGTCGTGCGGAAGCTTGCCCGGCTTGCGCGCCAGCACGAAACCGGCGCCGAGCGCCAGTGCGAGCGCCGGGCCCAGCAGAAAGCCGCGCGCCTCGGCGGCGATCACGCAGTCCACGTCCAGCGCGCGGGCGTACTCGACCAGCGCGCCGACCGCGAGCGCAAGCCCCGCCGGGTCGGCCATCAGCGGCGTGATGTCCTTGAAGGCGATGCCCGCGCTCGGGAAGTCGGGGATCTCCCGAACGAGCGACACCAGGCGCTCGTCGCCCTCGACCGCGGGCGGCGGCGCGCCGGACATCAGCGCACGATCTTGCGCAGATCGCGTATCAGCAGCAGGTGCTTGAGGTGCGTGGCGACGGCGGCCAGGTTCTCGAGGGCCTCGACGGCCTCCTTGCGCCGCTCGGCGTTTCGCGAGCGAAGCGCGGGCGCGAGGATCTGCTGGAGCAGGTTGGCCTCGCGGTCTGCCGACGTGCGAAACACGCGCAGGTTGCGACCGCCGACGCCGTAGCGCGCGAGCTCGGCGACGGCCGAGATGATCTCGCGCTCGGTCTCGTCGAAGTAGCGCTGCCCGCCGCGCAGCTCGCCCTTGACGACGCCGAACTCCTCGAGCTCGTGCACGAGCTTCTCGTCGGCCTTGGTCTCCTCGAGCACGTCCTCCAGGGAGTACAGCGCGCCGCTGGAGCGCTCAGAGATGGGCCAGCGCACGCTCGCGCCCGGCCGCCACGTGCGCGCGCCCTCGCGCGCGCCGCGAGCCGGCGCCGGCGCGCTCTCTGAAGAGACTCCCGCCGCGAGCTCCTGGCGGATCACGCGCAGCGGCAGGAACTCGTCGCGCTGCATGCGCAGGATCGTGCGCAGGCGCGCGACGTCGCCCTGGGTGTAGAGCCGGTAGCCGCCCGGCGTGCGCCGCGGCGTGAGCAGCTTCTGGTCCTCGAGGTAGCGGATCTTCGAGATCGAGATGTTCGGGAACTCCTGCGCGAGCGCCTTGCACACGCCGCCGATCGTCAGCGACTTCTTGCGCGCGCCCGCGTCGGCGCCGGCCGCGCTCGCGGCCTGTGCGGACTCCTCGGCCTGTCCGGCGGCCGCGCGGCTCGCGACGGCCCCGCCCTCACCGGCGCTCGAGGTCGTCGCCGCCATCAGCGAGCGTGGAACGTGAGCCGGTACTTGCCGATCTGCACCTCATCGCCCTCCTGCAGGCGCTGGGAGTCGATCCGTGCACGGTTGACGTAGGTGCCGTTCAGCGAGCCGCAGTCATCGAGGTGCCACTGGTCGCCGCGGCGGATCAGCAGCGCGTGATCGCGCGAAACCGTGACGTCGTCGAGGAACACCTCGCAGTCGGGCCGTCGGCCGATGCTCATGCGCTCGCCGTCGACCGCGAAGCTCTCCCCCACGCGCCCGCCGCCGGCTCGGATGACGAGCGCCGGGCCGTGCGTCGTGACCTCCTCGAGATCGACCGGCACAAGCTCTCCGGCCTCGTCGATGCGGTAGGTCGCGGTGACCGGCTCACCGGTCGCCTCCGGGCGCGCGAGCAGCGCGCCGCAGCGCTGGCAGTAGTTCGCCCCTTCATCGTTTACGAAGCCGCACTCCGTGCAGTGCTGAGCCATCGCGCAAGCAACCTCCTAGGCGGCGCGTCGCGGCGCGCGAGCCCCGATCGGCATCGCGCCGATCGCGTTTGGCACCTTCACTATCGCTCCCTCACGCCGTGCCGTCGGGCTGGCGATTGGCGAGGATGTCGGTCAGCTGCTGGACATCGTCGCCGGTGATCATCATCTCACCGCCATCGT
This sequence comes from uncultured Solirubrobacterales bacterium, assembly GCA_963749385.1. Lineage (GTDB taxonomy): Bacteria > Actinomycetota > Thermoleophilia > Solirubrobacterales > Solirubrobacteraceae > Palsa-744. Next base: position 307,208 of record CAVVMI010000007.1, on the reverse strand, counting down.
GCTTCTTGCGCAGCCGGTTGACCAGCTCGGCGCGCAGGATGTCGATCTTGCCGTGCAGTATGCGCCGCTTGTAAGAGATCTCGGTCTCCTCCTCGGCCAGCTGGCGGATGACGTCTTTGAGTTCGACGTCCGTAAGCGAACCGAGGTCTGGAAACGTGTCATCCATCGTGGGCTCTCTCCTCGTGGGTGCTTGCGCCGGGTCACGCCGCGCGGCGGCGCCTGTCGGCCAGGGCGCCCCAGTATAGAGATCAGACGGTAAGGCTGAGCTTGAGGTTACCCGCCCTGCACGCGACTCATGCACGCCGGTCGCGTGCCGCGCGCGCCTCGTCGTCACGCAGGCTGTGCCAGCCAGCGCGCAGATACAGCGCGGTCGCCGTGAGCGCCAGCGCGAGACCGACGTAGAGCAGCACTTCGCCGAGCGCTTCAAGGCCGCACATCGCGAAGAACAGCGAGCCCATGACCGGCGCCACCGCCAGGCGCCCGGGCCAGTTGATCGCGAGCTCGACATCGCGCGACAGCGCGTAGCGCGCCAGCGCGATCATCAGCAGCTCGCGCGCCGCCAGCACGGCCAGCGCCCAGCGCGCGAGCAGCTCGAAATGCCAGCACACGACCACGCCGCTGACCACGAGCAGCCGGTCGGTGACCGGGTCCATCAGCGCGCCGAGGCGGCTGTACTGGCCGCTCACGCGCGCCGCCATGCCGTCGGCGTAGTCGCCCCAGCCGATCAGCGCGAACAGCACGGCGCCCAGCGCGCTCGTGCCGTCGGCGCTCGACAGCGCGACGATCAGAAAGACGGGGATCAGCGCCAGGCGCGCGAAGCCGATCGCGTTGGGGATCGTCCACGGGCGAAGCGGCTGCCCGGCCTGCGTCTCAGGCGCCGGCGGGCCCGAGCGATCCAGGCCCAGCAGCCGGCGCACGGTGAGCCTGCTCCGCGACCCCGCGCGCTGAGCCGCGCGCGTTTGAGACGCGTCGCTGTCGGCTGCCGGGCGCTGGCCCATCCGGCCCTACGGCAGGCGCGCCAGCAGCTCGCGCAGCTCGCGCAGGAGCGCGTCTGGATCGCCGTCCAGCGCGAGCGCCGGTCCCTCCTCGCGCCCGCGGCGCAGCTGCACCTCGATCTCGCCGGACTCAAGCGAACGGCGCCCCACGGTCAGGCGCAGCGGGCAGCCGAGCAGCTCGGCGTCGGCGAACTTCTCGCCGGGACCGACGTCGCGGTCGTCGTAGATCACATCGAGGCCGTCCGCCAGCAGCTGCTCATAGAGCTTCTCGGCGGCCTCGCGCTCGGGCGTCCCCGCCTTGCCGACTGAGACGAGGTGCACTTCAAAGGGCGCGAGCGCGCGCGGCCAGGAGATGCCGTGCTCGTCGGCGAACTGCTCGACGGCGGCGGCCACGATCCGCGCCGGGCCGATGCCGTAGGAGGCCATCCAGATCGGCAGTTCGGCGCCGGACTCATCGAGGTAGCTCGCGCCCAGCGGCTCGGAGTAGCGCGTGCCGAGCTTGAAGATGTTGCCGATCTCGATCGCCGGTTCGCGGGTGAGCGGCCGGCCGTCCTTGAGGTACTCCTCGCCACGCAGCTCGACGCCCGCCGTGGACTGCGCGATCTCGACGTTCGCGGCGTAGCCCTCGCCGAGCACGATCTCGTCCTCGCCCGCGGCGCAGGGGGCCATGTACTCATGCGCGCCGCTGCCTCCCATCATCCCGACCTCGCCCTCGACGCGGTAGAAGCGCAGGCCCGTGCGGCTCATCATGCGGTCATAGGCGCCCACGTGCAGCTCGTAGCGCTCCTCCATCCCCGCCTGGTCGCGATCGAAGGAGTAGGAGTCCTTCATGATGAACTCGCGCGTGCGCAGCACGCCGGCTCGCGGCCGCGCCTCGTCGCGCTCCTTGACCTGGAAGTGGTAGAGCACGAGCGGCAGGTCGCGATATGAGCGCACGAGCTGCGCGACGTGAAAGGTCACGGCCTCCTCGTGGGTCAGCGCGAGCACGAGCTCAGAGCCCTTGCGGTCGCTGAGCTTGAAAAGCTCCTCGATCTCGAGCCTGCCGGTCTTTCGCCATAGATCGGCCGGCTGAAGCACCGGCATCAGCATCTCCTGCCCGCCGATCGCATCCATCTCCTCGCGGATGATCGCCTCGACCCGCTGGTGCACGCGCCAGCCAGCCGGCAGCCACGTCCACATGCCCGCGCCCATCTGGCGGATCAGGCCGGCGCGGACCATCAGCTTGTGCGACACGGCCTCCGCGTCGGCGGGCGGGCTCTTCTCGGTCGGCAGCAGATATTCGGAGAGGCGTGTCATGTTCGATCGCGCGCGTCGGCCGCGTGCGAGCGGCGAGCGTATAGGACCGCGAGGAGGTGCAGAACGCCACCGGCCCGGCGGGCTGGCGCCCGCCGGGCCGGAGCGTACTTCAATTCAGCTCGCGCCAGGTGTCGCCACCTGGCGCGCTATGTCGTTAGTGCGTCGGGTGCTGCAGCGTGTACACCGCCGCCTGAACGCCCACCTCGGGCACCAGGTTGCCCAGCGCCACGTTGACGTCGACGAGGTGCGTGCCCCATTCGGGCCCGAGCGTTTCCTCTATCCGTTCGCGCGAGTCTGCCGCAGAGCTCGGCGTCAGGTTCAGCCACGTCGCGCCGTTGTTGGACTTGCACTGCGCGAGGTACTCGGCCGGTGTCGCCACCCACGGCGTGGACGCTTTGGGCGACTGCACGAACGACCCGAGCAGGCCGGGGAACGGCCGCGTCGGGTAGTACGACAGCGCCGGCCCCACGAACGACCGGCTCGTCAGCGACTGAGCCAGCGGGAACGTCGGGTTCACGCACGCCACCTGTGGGTTGCTGATCGTGATCGGGCCACCGCCGAGAGCGCCCAGCGGGCTTTCCGTACGCCCGAAGTTCGACGGGTTCGGCGGTTCTTTGAGGAAGCTCGAGTAGGCGATCACACAGCCGGTCTGCACGATGCTGTTGCACAGCGGCGTGTTTTCGAACGTGCCACCCACGACCTTCCCTTCGGGAACGATCACGTTTCCGCCGGCGATCACCGCGGAGACGAGTTTCGACTTCAGCGCCGGGTTCTTTTCGATCACTTCCCTGAGCAGGACCTCGAGCATCGCCGAGCCCTGCGAGTGACCGATCAGCGCAAAGCCGCGTCCATCGTTGTACTTGCTGATGTATTCAAGGAACCCGTTCAAGACGCCGGTGAACGCCTTTTCAGAGGATTCTTTGGTCACGAGGCCTGGCGTGTTCAGCGCCGGGATCGTGATCTGGGGATAGATCGGTGCGTACACCTTGCACACCTGCGAGAAGCGCGAGGCCTGCGCTTCGGCGATCGCTTCCTCTTCCGGTTCGATCGTTTCGGTCGCGTTGGCCGCGAACTGGCTGCTCACCGTCGGGTAGACGTAGAAGCAGTCGATCGGCGGGTTGGCGGCCGGCTTCGGGTTTTCTATGTAGTTCTTGCCGTTGGCGAGCTCAACGGTCGTCGTCTCGCTGTTCAGGCAGGGGTTGTTGGCGAGCCCCGGCCGGCAGAGCCAGGTGGTTTCTGCTGACGCCGATGCCGCCAGGGCACCCGCGATCGCCAGCGCAGCTACGCTCAGTGCCGCAATCGTCAACGCCCGCGCACGCGTTCGACGTCGGCTCGTTCCGTGATCCATCACTCCTCCTTGGTCATGGCGGCAGCCGTTGCTATGCATGCCGCTCTTGCCGGTGATATTAGTCATCCGGTCCCAGACGTGTCAAACCCCTGCGGGTCAGCTCACGCCGAGCAACGCCGCCTGGACCTCGCGCAATCGCGCGATGTCGCCGCGGATCCCTACGATCGCGTCGTTGTAGAGGAAAGACTCGGCCAGCCGCACGATCGCGTACGCCAGGCTCCCCGGCTCGGCGGTCGGCGCGAACGCGCCCGAGCGGACCTCTGCGACGATCAGGCGTTCGACCTTGAGCACGATGCGGGGCTGGACAATCCCCCCGCTCGAGGTCAGCACGCGCAGCGCGCGCTCCTGCTCGCGTTCAAGCCATATCCGAAGCCCGGGGGTCGCCACCAGCTCGCAGTTGAAGGCGTCGAACGCGTCGACCAGCGCCCTGGCCCCTCTGCCCTCGACGCTACGGCGATGCACCTCGAGCCGCTCTTCAGCCAGCACCGCGAGCGTCTCTCCCACCAGGCCCTCGCGTGTCCCGAACCAGCGGTGCATCGTGGCGCGCGCCAGGCCGAGCTCGGCCGCGATCGCCCGCACGTCGATGCGCTCGCCTGCTAGGAACCGCTCGGTGGCGAGCGCGAGCGCATCGTTTCTGGCTGCCGCGGCCGGCCTGCCGGGACGGTTGGTCACCACCTGTGTCACTCCCAGAGCCTAGCCGGCGCACCCCCCGCGCACCGGCGGGGGCATGTCAGGACGAAGGCGTTACCCGCTCAGCGGTGGCGCCCGCGCGGCCTCGGCGCCGGCCGGTAGCGCCCGCGATGACGGCTTCGGTGGCGGATCGGGTGATGACGATGATGGGGGCCGCCACGATGGTGTTTGTGTGGTGGCGGCGGCGGCGGCGGAGGCGGCGGAGGCGGGAGAGCTTCGTAGGTGAAGCTCGCACCGAGCATCGATTTGCCGTTGGCGTCTTCCACGACGACTTCCTCGGCGCCGGGGGCGTGGGCCTTGGTCGTGGCCTTGATCTCTTCGGAGGAGACCACTTCGTCGACGGTCGCTTCTGAGCCGATCGTGACCGTGGCGCCCGCCAGGAAGCCGCTGCCTTTGATCGTCACCTCGGTGCCGCCGGCTTCGGGGCCGAAGCTCGGCGTGACTTCGCTGACCGTCGGCGGCGGCGGGGGGGCTTCGTAGGTGAAGCTGGGACCGAGCGTCGATTTGCCGTTCGTGGTTTCGACGACGACTTCCTCCGCGCCGGGGGCGTGGGCCTTGGTGGTGGCCTTGATCTCGTCGGAGGAGACGACTTCGTCGACGGTCGCTTCTGAGCCGATCGTGACCGTGGCGCCCGCCAGGAAGCCGCTGCCTTTGATCGTCACTTCGGTGCCGCCGGCTTCGGGGCCGAAGCTCGGCGTGACTTCGCCGACCGTCGGCGGGGCCGTTTCCTGCGCGTAGGTCGCCGACTCGCGCGCGGTGAGCGCGATGAGGTTGCCCATCGGCACGTTCATGTCCTCGAGGTGCGTGCCCCACAGCGGGCCCAGGACTTCGGCGATCTGTTCGCGAGGATCTTCCGCGGGGCCGACGTCTGTCAGCTGCAGCCAGCTCGCGCCGTTGGCGTGCTCGCACTGGCCGGTGTACTGACCCGGGTAGCTCACCCACGGGGTTGGCGCTTTCGGCGCGCGAATGTCTTTGAGTTCGCCCAGGAGGCCGGGGAATGGCTTTGTTGACTCATAGCGCTGCATGGGAACCGCCTGTTCGCTGTCTTCGGGCGATCCAGGGTTCACGCAAAGCACTTCGAGTTTGCTTTCTTCTTCTGGAGTGAGCGTGGTCGTGAGGAGGATGCTTTTCACCCGTGAGAAGTCCGCTTCTTCAGGCGGTTCTTTGATGAACGACGAGTAGGCCACGACGCAGTGCGTCTGGGCAGCGGACTGGCAGGCCGGGACGGTCTGGAAGTCGCCGCCCTCGGTCTGTCCCTTGGGCACGAGCACATTGCCGCCCATCAGCAGCGCTGAGACCATCTGTTTGCGCAACGCCGGATTGGGGTCGATCTTTTCTTTGATCAGCTGCTTGAGCAGGAGCGCGCCCTGCGAATGGCCGATCAGCACGAACCCCCTGCCGTCGTTGTACTTTTCCATGTATTCTTCAAATGCGGACAGCATTCCCTTGTAGGCGATTTCGGCCGCTGCCGGCTGTGACCTTTCCCGGCGTCGTGATCGCGATGAGCGTCAGCTGCGGGTAGACCGGCGCATAGACCTTGCACGTCTGCGAAAACCGCGACGCCTGCAGGGTCGCGATCTGGGTGTATTCGGGACGGCGTTCCAGGGTGCCGTTCGTTGTGAACTGACTATCCACCGTCGGGTAGACGTAGAAGCAGTCGATCGGTGGGTTGCTGGCGGGCTCAGCCTTTTCGACGGAGGTGCTGCCGTCGCCGAGCTCCACCGTTGCTTCCTCGCTGCTTTCGCATGGATTGCTCGTGAGCCCGGGCTTGCAGAGCCAGAGTGTTTCCGCCGACGCTGCGCTTGCCGTCAGGCCCGAGGCAATCAGCGCCCCTGCGACGAGAGCCATCGCCACGCATGTCCGCAGGCAGATGGCCAGCGGCGAAGGCGGCCTCAATCCGTGACGCATCGTCTCTCCCTTTCCATCCCCTGACCCTCCGTGGCAGACAATCGTTCCACCTTCCCTCAGCGATCCTACTGCGACAGCTCCGTGAAAGCAAGCGCGCACAGCAACGCTTCGCGCCTCTGATAGAACAGCGATCGACCCGTCGCACCTAGACGATAAAGGAGCCCCGCAATGGCCTATTCCGTTCCGCCACTCCCCTACGCGTACGACGCCCTGGAACCGCACATCGACAAGGCGACGATGGAATTCCACCACGACAAGCACCACCAGGCCTACGTGGACAAGGTCAACGCGGCGCTCGAGGGCACCGAGTGGGCCGACAGGCCCATCGAGGAGGTGCTGAAGAGCCTCGGCAGCCTCGGCGACAAGAAAACCGCCGTGCAGAACAACGGCGGCGGCCACTACAACCACTCGCTGTTCTGGGAGAGCATGAGCCCCAGCGGAGGCGGCGCTCCCGACGGCGCGCTCGCGCAGGCGATCGACTCCGCGTTCGGCTCCTTCGACGCGCTGAAGTCGAACATGAAGGAAACCGGCGTCAACCAGTTCGGCTCAGGCTGGTCGTGGCTCGTGCACAACGGCTCGGCGCTCGCGATCGTCGGCTCGCCCAACCAGGACAATCCGATCTCCCAGGGCAGCACGCCGCTGCTGGGCGTGGACGTGTGGGAGCACGCCTACTACCTCAAGTATCAGAACCGCCGCCCCGACTACCTCGACGCGTGGTGGAGCGTCGCCGATTGGGGCAAGGTCGCCGAGCGCTTCGCCGCCGTTTCCTGAGCTGTATCCGTTCCCCTCGCACATGTGCGAGGGGCGGAGGGGCGCATGCGCCCCTCCGGGGACTGCCGCATGCGGCAGTCCCCTCTGCGGCTGATCAGCTGCGCGAGAAGCGCCGCCCCGCGACCGGCGAGGCCTCCTCGTCGAGCGCCGGCGATCCGTTGGGCGCCGCGACCGGGCCGTCGCCGATGAGCATCGACTCGAGCACCGCGTCGGCTGCGTCGTCGTTCTCGGTCGCCGCCGCCTCCAGCGCAGCCATGCGCTCGGGGGTCATCTGCGTCGCGTCCTCGTTCTCGGCCAGCCACTCGCGCGCCTCGGCGGCGGCGGTCTCGTCGCGCTGCACGGTCTTGCCGGCCGCGTAGTAGCGGTCGATCTCCTTGAACAGCTCGTCGACGAGCTCCTCGGTGGCGACCTTCTTCAGCGGCTCGCCCTTGGAGTAGATCATGCCCATGTCTTTGGCCCCGGTGATGCCGAAGTCCGCGTGGCGCGCCTCGCCGATGCCGTTGACCGCGCAGCCGAGCACCGACACCTCGATCGCGTCCTCGTAGGCTTCAAGGCGCCGCTCGACCTCGGCGACGACGGTGTCCATGTCGAACTGCAGCCGCCCGCACGTCGGGCAGGCGATCAGGTCGGGACCGCGCTCGCGCAGCTTCAGCGCCTTGAGGATCTCCCAGGCGACCTTCACCTCCTCCTCGGCATGGAAGGTCGACAGCGAGATGCGGATCGTGTCGCCGATGCCGTCGGCCAGCAGCGTGCCGAGACCGACGGCGGACTTCAGCGAGCCCGACCACTTCGTGCCCGCCTCGGTCACGCCGAGGTGCAGCGGGTAGGGGATCCGCTCGGCCAGCAGGCGGTTGGAGGCGATCGTGTTGGGCACCGACGTCGACTTCATCGACACCTTGAAGTTGTCGAAGTCCAGGCTCTCCATCAGCGCGACGGTCTCGATCGCGGCCGTGACGAGCGCCTCGACGGGGTTGTCGTACTCCAGCTGGCGCAGGTGCTTGGGCAGCGATCCCGAGTTGACGCCCACGCGCAGCGGCGTGCCGGTGCTCTTGGCCAGCGCGATCACCTCGGCGACCTTCTCCGGCCCGCCGATGTTGCCGGGGTTCAGCCGCACGCAGTGCGCGCCGGCCTCGATCGCCTTCAGCGCGAGCGTGTGGTTGAAGTGGATGTCGGCGATCACCGGGATCGGCGAGCGCTGCACGATCGTCTTCAGCGCCTCGGCGTCCTGCTCGCGCGGCACGGCCACGCGCACGATGTCCGCGCCGGCCGCCGCGACGGTCGTGATCTGATCCATCGTGGCCGCGAGGTTCGCCGTCTCGGTCTTGGTCATCGTCTGGACCGCGACCGGCGCGCCGCCGCCTATCGCGACGCCGCCTACAGTTATCTGTCGCTGCGAGGCCATGTGCTGATTCTACGATGACCAAGCCCAGCCCGGATGTGTACGGCACCGCGCGCGGGCCGTCTGCGCGCCTGGCCTCGCCGCTGGCCACGCGCGCGCGCGCCGCGCGCCACGAGCGCTTCTTCGGCCTGACGCGGCTGCCCGCCGGCGCGCGCGTGCTCGACGTGGGCTGCGGCTCGCTCGGTCTGCGAGCGCTCGAGCCGCAGCTGGACATCACCGGTGTCGACCTCGTCGATCGCCCCTCCTATCCCGGGCCGTTCGTGCGCGCAGACGCCGCCGAGCGCCTCCCCTTCGCCGACGGCGAGTTCGATCTCGCGTACTCCTCGAGCGTCGTCGAGCACGTCGCGCCCGCCCGGCGCGCGGCCTTCGCGCACGAGCTGCGCCGCGTCGCGCGCGGCTGGTTCGTGCAGACCCCGGCCGCGTCCTTCCCGATCGAGCCGCACTCGCTGCTTCCCTTCGCCCACTGGCTGCCGACAGCGCTGCGCAAACCCTACTGGCGCCTGGGCGTGGCCGGCGAGTGGGAGGACATCGCGCTGCTGGCGCGCGACGAGATGGAGGCGCTGTTCGGCCCGGCCCGGCCCGAGCGCTTCGGGCCGCTCGTCAAGAGCTGGGTCTGCGTGCGCCCGGTGGACGGCGCGCGCGCCGCTGCAGCGCCGGTGACCTAGCCGCCCAGGCGTCCGATGTCGTTGCTGAAGCCGTTGATCACGAGGAACAGCATCAGCACGATGCCGACCGAGCTGTAGCGGTACATCGCCACGAGCGAGATGCGCTTGCCGCGCACCTTCTCGGCGACCGCCCACAGGATGTGCCCGCCGTCCAGCGGCAGGAACGGGAACAGGTTGATCACCGCGAGTATCAGCGAGATGAAGCCGAGGAACACGAGCGCAAAGCCGGTGCCGGCGACGACCGTTTCGTGGGCATCCTGGGTGATCCCGACGATGCTCGAGATTTCCCCGCGCGCCTTGGAGCTCGAGAGCGCGTGCGCAAAGCCCGTGAGCGTCTGCCACGTCACATGCCACATCTCGGCGACCGACGCGCGCGCGGCGGAGAGCGCCCCGAACTGCTTGGGCGCGCCGAAGGCAAACCCGATCTCCATGCGCTTGGCTTCGGCCTCATAGCGCGGATAGACCGACAGCGACAGGTCGCGTCCCGCACGCCGCACCACCAGGTGCACGGGCGTTGCGGCACGGCAGCCGTCTATCTGCGCCCCGGCGCAGCGGTGGCTGGCGATCGCCGCGCGCGCGGAGGCGACGGTCACGGGGCTCTTCGCGTCGACGGCGAGGATCTGATCCCCGGGCGCGAGCGTTCCCTCGGCGGGCGTCTTCTTGTCCACCGCGAGCACCGAGGTCGTCGTCTTCAGCGTCGCCACAGACGGATCGAGGTTGCTGAGCGCGATCGCGCCGTTGATGCTCCCTGCGAACAGCACGGCCCAGAACAGCAGGAAGGCGATCGCGATGTTCACGGCCGGTCCGGCGAGGATGACGACGACGCGCTTCCACGGCGCCTGGTTGTAGTAGGCGCGCCGGGTGATCTCGGGGTCGATCTCGAGCTCCTCCGCGGGAGGCTCGTGCAGCGGGCCGCGGCCGGCGCCCGGCAGCACGGCGGCCGCCGCGGTCTCCGGCGTGGCCCTCGTCAGTTCCTCGGGGCTCATGCCGGTGATCTTCACGTAGCCGCCGAAGGGCAGCGCGCCGATCGCGTACTCGGTCTCGCCACGCCGGATGCGAAACAGCGTCGGCGGAAAGAACAGCGAGAAGCGCTCTACGCGCATGCCGACCGCCTTGGCCGCGGTGAAGTGCCCCAGCTCGTGCAGCACGATCAGCGCGACGATGCCGAGGATCGTCAGAACCCAGCTCACCACACAAGTCTGGCAGGCGGGCGGCCGCGATCCGCAGGTTCGCGACCGTCCCTTCAGCGGCGCCGCCATGCGACGATCTCCCCGCATAGTGGTAGAATTACCCACTATGGCCTACGTGGTGGCCCGTCCCGGCGGCAGCTGGGAGCTTCGCGAGTCGCGCGCCACGGCGCGCGGCCCGCGCGCACGCACGCTGGCGACGTTTCGCACGCTCACGCCCCAGGTGATCGAACATGCCCGCGCTCGCTCCGCCGGCCCACTGGACGACGCGCTCGTACGCGCGGCCGCGCTTCGCGCAGGCGCACCTGTCGGCGCGAGCGCGCCCGACCGCGCCGCCGGCGAGCTGCTCGCCCAGCTCGACAGCGGACAGCGACCGCGACCAGCGCTCGCGCGCCTGCTCCTGCACGCCCTGCAGTCGCCAGCGCCCGGCTCGCCCGATCACCCGCGCCACGAGCGCGCGGGCGACGGCCAGCCCCTCTCTGACAGCGCGCGCGCCGCGGCGGCATGGGTCGCCTCCAGCGCGCAGTCGCGCGGCGAGACGCTCAGGGACCTGCTGCTGCTCGCCGACCGCCTCCCGGCGCCGAGGACTCCCGCCGGACGGCGCTTTCCGCGGCTGCGCTCGGCGCCCGCATGACGCCGAGCCTTCCCGAGAAGATCCTGGCGATCGACGCGCAGCTGCGCCAGGCGGAGATCGCGCACGCATTCGGCGGCGCGCTGGCGCTCGCCTACTACGCCGAGCCGCGCGCGACGGTCGACATCGACGTCAACCTGTTCGTCGAGCCCGGGGCCTACGCGACGGTCGCCGGCGCGCTCGGGCCGCTGGGCGTCGCCACCGAGGTCGATCCGGCCGCGCTGGCGCGCGACGGCCAGTGCCGCATCTGGTGGGATCGCACGCCGCTCGACCTGTTCTTCGCCTACGACGAGATCCACGAGGCGATGCGCCGCGCCATCCGCACCGTGCCCTTCGGCGAGGATCGCCTGCCGATCCTCGCGCCCGAGCATCTGCTCGTGTGCAAGGCGGTGTTCGACCGCCCGAAGGACTGGCTGGACATCGAGCAGGTGCTCGTGTGCGTGGAGGATCTCGACGTGGCGGAGATGCGCGCCTGGCTGACGCGGATCGTCGGCGAGCGCGACCGACGCTATGAGCGCTTCGCGCAGACCGTCGAGGAGCTGCTGGCCGCCTGAGGGCGGCGGGCGGGCCTGCTCAGGCGGCGGCGACCGCGGCGCCGGCGACCTCGCGCGCGCCGCGGTCGGCCTCGTAGAGCGACTCGAACGCCCGCACCGGCTCGGCGGGCAGCGCCGACAGCGTGCGCTCGATCACCTCGGGGATCTCCAGGAAGCTCAGCCTGCCCTCCAGAAACGCGTGCACCGCGATCTCGTTGGCGGCGTTGAGCACGCAGGGAGCGGTGCCGCCCTCGCGCGCGGCCTCGCCGGCGAGTCGCAGGCAGGGAAAGGCGTCGAGATCGACGGGCGCGAACGTGAGCTCGGCGACATCGGCGAGGCGCAGCGGCTCGATCCCCAGATCGACGCTCTCCGCCCCGTGCAGCGCATAGGAGATCGCGATCCGCATGTCGCGCGGCCCGAGGTGCGCGAGCATCGCGCCGTCGGCCAGCTGGATGAGGCCGTGCACGAGCGACTGCGGGTGCACGACCACGTCGATGCGCTCATACGGCGTGCCGAACAGGTGGTGGGCCTCCATCAGCTCCAGGCCCTTGTTCATCAGCGTCGCCGAGTCGATCGTGATCTTCCCGCCCATCGCCCACGTCGGGTGCGCGAGCGCCTGCTCGACGGTCACGTCCGCCAGCTCCTCGCGCGTCCAGCCGCGAAACGGCCCGCCGCTCGCGGTGATCGTCAGACGCTCGACGGCGCCGGGCGGCTGCCCGGCCAGCAGCTGGTGAAGCGCCGTGTGCTCGGAGTCCACGGGAATGATCCGCGCGCCGGTCGCCTCGGCCAGCGCGCTGACGAGCTCACCGCCAACGACCAGCGACTCCTTGTTGGCGAGCGCCAGGTCGATCCCCTCCCCGAGCGTCGCCACCGTCGGCCCGAGGCCCGCCGAGCCGACGAGCGCGTTGAGCACGAGATCAGCCCCGGACTCGACGACCAGCCGCACGAGCCCCTCGGCGCCGCCGAGCACCTCCCCGTCCTCCCACGCAGCCGCCGCGCGCGCCGCCGCCTGCTCGTCGGCAAGCGCGATCCGCCGCACGCCGCTGCTGCGGGCCTGCTCGACGAGCGCCTCCCAGGAGCCCTCGGCGGACAGACCGACCAGCTCCAGCTCGCCGTCGCCGGCGCACACGTCAAGGGCCTGGGTCCCGATCGAGCCCGTCGAGCCGAGGATGAGCAGGCGCTTTCGCTCGGGCATAGGCCGACCTTATATCGCCCGCGCTCCGGGCGCAGAAGCGCGGATGCCTCGGAGCGTAGGATGAGCAACGAGCGAGAGGAGAAGATGATGCGCAGAAGGCCATTCATCCGCCTCGCGCCGCTGCTCGCGACGGCTTCGCTCGTCGCGTTGCCGGCGGTCGCGCAGGCCACGCCTCACTACTACGTCGACGGGGTAAAGGCGGCAGAAGGCAAAATGTTCCCCAGTATCTCCTGGGGCACCCTGACGCTCGTAGAAAGAAACCCCGAACGGTCTCCGCCGCTCAGCTGTGAGAACGCGGTCCTCGGGGAATACAAAAACCCCACGGGCGGCGACGCGGGCGAAGCGGTGACCGATAACGTCGCGACGGCGAACTGCGCCGACACGGAATGCCCGGAAGAAGACGGCCTGGAACCGCAGGTGCACTCTGAAAACCTGCCGTGGGGTGGCGGGCTGGTCGAATCGGCTGCGAACATCCTGCTCGAAACCAAGAAGACCGAGCTCGTCGTGGGCTGCTATGACACGCACACGTCAACGCTGGCGGGCTCTCCGACGATTTGCACGGGCGGCTCGGATCCCGAACTCAAAAATGGTGCGGGCACTCTGTCTCAGGGCGCGTCCAAAATCCTCTTCACGGGGCAGTCAGACAAGCTGGAATGCGTGGTCGCTGGAGCGGAGGAAGGCGCGATACCAAGCGAAGGCATGACCGAAAAATCGCTCAACACGATGGCTTACGGTAGCCCAGTACCGACTAAAAAAGTCAACCCGCTGACGACGAACACAGGACAGGCGACGCTGGAAGCGAAAAACCCGTAGTTAGCTCGACACGAGCGACCGGCCCGAAGACTCAGGTGAAGTGGGGCTGTGGACCTTGGTCCGCGTCCCCACGTCACCGTATGTGGCGGCCAAGAATCGAGAGCTAGGTCATGTACGCCGCCCAGATGTAGTACCCGACCACGATCGCGAAGATCGCCGCGTCGAGGCGATCCAGCGCCCCGCCGTGCACGCCGAACAGCGCGCCCGAGTCCTTCGTACCCGCCTCGCGCTTGACGAAGGACTCGAACAGGTCGCCGACCGGAGCGGCGAGCGCCACGCCCAGGCCGATGACCAGTGCGTGCTTGCCGGGCAGCCATGTCTGGTAGCGCCCCGCGATCCACACACCGAGCACCGCGCACGCCATGCCGATCAGCAGGCCCTCGACGGTCTTGTTGGGCGAGATGCTCGGCGCGAGCGGGCGTTTGCCGAAGAGCTGCCCGCCGAGATAGGCGCCCGTGTCGCCGAGGAACGTGCCGACGAGGATGTCGATCGTGATGCCGAGACCATGCGGCAGTCCGCGCAGCAGGACGGCGATCGCGAACGCGAAGCCGATCCAGTAGATGCTCAGCAGCGTCAGCGTCATCCCGCCGACGCTCGGTCGCGGCTGCATGAGCGTCAGCCCGAACACCACGGGCAGGGCGATCACGGCGGCGAGCAGCACCTGGGACTGGTCGCCGTAGTAGGCCGCCGCGAGCAGGCCGGCGAGGGCGATGAACCCCGCCAGACGTGCCGGCCGAGCCCGCTCGTACATCGCGTAGAGCTCGTGCATGCACACGCAGCCCAGCGCAAAGAGGCCGAGCACGAACACCGCGCCGCCCTCGATGATGAGAAACAGGGCGACCGCGACCGCCGGTAGCGCGACGAGCACGCGCGCCCCGAGCTCCGAGCGCTCGCGGCGCGGCTCCCTTCGCCGTCGACGAGCGGCGCGCACGGGACGAGCGGGGCTGGCCATCAGCGGCCCCTCACCGTCCACCGAACCTGCGCTTGCGCGCGGAGTACTCCGCCAGCGACTCCTCGAGCGCCTCGCGCGTGAAGTCCGGCCACAGCTCGTCTCTGAACACGAGCTCTGAGTAGGCCGACTGCCACAGCAGGTAGTTGGAGAGGCGCCGCTCGCCGCTCGTGCGGATGATCAGATCGGGGTCGTGCATCTCCGGCGCATACAGGCAGGCGCGAAACTCCTCCTCGCTGTCGCCGTCAAAGCGCCGCGCTGCGTCGAGGATCTCCGCCCGCCCACCGTAGTTGAAGGCGACGAACAGCGTGATCCGCCGGTTCCCGGCGGTCAGCGATTCCGCCCAGCTCATCTGCTCGCGCAGGCGCTCGCTGACCCCGTCGCGCCGGCCGATGAAGCGCATCCGCACGCTTTCCTCGTGCAGCTCGGGCGTCTCGCCGGCGATGCGCGCGGAGAACATCTCCATCAGGCCGCTCACCTCCGCCGCGGGGCGCGACCAGTTCTCGGTGGAGAACGAGTACACCGTGAGCTCCTCGATGCCGAGCTCGGCCGCGTCGCGCAGGCGCGCCTTGACCGTGTCGGCGCCGGCGCTGTGACCGTCATTGATCGCGACGCCGCGCGCCCGCGCCCAACGGCCGTTGCCGTCGGTGATGATCGCGACGTACCTGGGGCGCGCTCCCTGCGCCGTGGAGTCCGCCGGCGCCCGCTCCCCGGCCGCCGTCATCAGACTTCGAGGATCTCCTCTTCCTTGGCCTTCAGCGCGACGTCCAGATCAGCGACACGCCCGTCGGTGAGCTTCTGCAGCTCGACCTCGGCGCGATGCTCGTCGTCTGAGGACGCCTCCCCCTCGGCCTTCAGCTCGCGCAGGTGCTGCATCACGTCGCGGCGCACGTTGCGGATCGCGACGCGGCCCTCCTCCGCGAGGTTGCGCACGACCTTGACCAGCTCGCGGCGGCGCTCTTCGGTCAGCTCGGGCACGACCAGGCGGATCAGGTTGCCGTCGTTGGACGGGTTGAGCTTGACGTCTGACTCGTTGATCGCCTTCTCGATCGCCTTGATCGAGGACTTGTCATATGGCTGCACCGTGATCAGGCGCGCTTCGGGCGCGGAGATCGTCGCGAGCTGGTTGAGCGGCGTCTGGGCGCCGTAGTAGTCGACGACCACGCGATCCAGCAGCGACGGGCTGGCCCGCCCGGTGCGCACCGTGGAGAACTCCTGCTGTGCCGAGTGCACCGACTTGACCATTCGCTCCTTCGCATCGCTGAGCATCTCGTCGATCAGCTCGTCAGCGGCCATCCTCAGCTCCCGTCGATGTCGACACCAGTGTCCCCACGCGCTCGCCTGAGATTATCCGGGCGAGGCCGGTCTCGTCATCCATGTTGAACACGTTGATCGGCATCCCGTTGTCCATGCACAGCGCGAGCGCCGTGGAATCCATCACCCGCAGGCGCCGCTCGATCGCCTCCATGTGCGTGATCTCGGGGATGAACTGCGCGTCGGGGTCGAGCGCCGGATCGGCGCTGTAGACGCCCTGCACGCCGTTCTTGGCCATCAGGATGATCTCCGCGTGTATCTCGGCGGCGCGCAGCGCGGCCGCCGTGTCGGTCGTGAAGAACGGGTTGCCGGTCCCCGCGGCGAAGATCACCACGCGGCCCTTCTCCAGGTGGCGCATCGCGCGGCGGCGGATGTAGGGCTCGGCCACCTCAGAGACGGCCAGCGCCGACTGCACGCGCGTGTGCGTGCCGGCCTTCTCCAGCGCATCCTGCAGCGTCAGCGCGTTGAGCACCGTCGCGAGCATCCCCATGTAGTCGGCGGTCGCGCGATCCATCCCGGCCGCCGCGGCCTGCATGCCGCGGTAGATGTTCCCAGCGCCGACGACGATCGCCACCTCCACGCCCTGCTCCTGCACCGCTGCGACCTGGCGGGCGACATCGCCCACGCGGGCGGGGTCGGTCCCGTAGTCCAGCTCGCCCATCAGCGCCTCGCCGGAGAGCTTGAGCAGGATGCGCCTGAAGACCGGTCCGGCCACTGCGGCCGGAGCCTACTGGCCTATGGCAAAGCGTGTGAAGCGGCGCACGACGACGTTCTCGCCAGTCTTGGCGGTGAGCTCGTCGCGCAGCTGCTGCACGGTCTTGCCCTCGAACTTGGGGTTGTGCATCTCCTGCTCGAGCAGCACGATCGTCTCATACCAGGAGTCCAGCTTGCCGGCGACGATCTTCTCGCGGATGTTCTCCGGCTTGTCGGCCGCCTCCTGCTCATAGACGCGGGCCTCCGCGTCGCGCGCGTCCTGGGGCACGTCATCGCGGCTCACGTACTGAACGGTGGGCGTCGCGGCGATCTGCATCGCGATGTCTCGCGCGAAGCCGACGAAGTCCTCGTTCGTGGCGACGAAATCGGTGTTGCAGTCGACCTCGATCAGCACGCCGACCTTCGCGCCCGCGTGGATGTAGGCCTGAACGGTGCCCTCGGTCGCCGTGCGCTCGCCGAGATCCTGGATCTTCTTGCCCTGCTTGACGCGCAGGATCTCGATCGCCTGCTCGATGTCGCCCGATGCCTCGGCCAGGGCCTTCTTGCAGTCCATCATTCCGGCGCCGGTGCGGTCGCGAAGCGCCTTGACGTCCTTCGCCGAGATCTGTCCCTCGGTCGCGCTCACGACTCGCCTCCCTCTGTTGCGACGGCCTCTGGGACCGGCTCGCCGTCTGATGGCGGTGCCTGCGGCTCGGGGGTGGCCTCGGGCTCGGCCGGCGCGCTCTGCTCGGCGGGTGGCTGCGCGGCCGCGGGCGGCTCTGGCGTCGCCTGCTCGGGCGCCGGTGTCTGCGCGGGCGTCTCAGCGGGTGCTGGCGCCTCTGCGGGCGGCGTCGCCTCGCTTGCGGGCGCCTCTGCCTGCGCCGGCGGCTGCGCGGCGGGCGCCGCGGCCTGAGCCGGCTCGGGAGTCGCAGCGGCGGCGGGCGCTGCGGCCTGAGCTGGCTCGGGAGTCGCCGCGGCCGCCTGCGCCGCAGCCTCCTTTGCCGCCGCTTCCTGTGCGGCCTTCGCCTTTGCCGCCTCTTCCTCGGCCTGGCGCTTTGCCTCTTCCTCGGCCTCGCGCTTGGCGCGCGCCTCTGCCTCGGCGCGAGCGCGTTCCTCGGCTTCCTGGCGTGCGCGTTCCTCCTCGGCGCGGAACACCGAGTGGCCCTCGGACACGACCTGCCCGATCGCCTGCGTGATCAGCGCGCAGGAGCGAATCGCGTCGTCGTTGCCGGGGATCACGTAGTCGATGCCGTCCGGGTCGCAGTTGGTGTCCACGAGGCCGATCACCGGGATGCGTAGGCGCTGGGCCTCGCGCACCGCGATCACCTCGGTCTTCAGGTCGATCACGAACATCGCGTTCGGGACCCGCTGCATGTCTTTGACGCCGCCGAGGTTGGCGCGCAGCTTGGCGAGGTCGGCCTGCGCGGACATCCGCTCGCGGGTCGGCAGCAGCGCGAGCTGACCCTCGGTCTCAAAGCGCTCGAGGTCGTGCAGCCTGCGGATGCGCTGGTTGATCGTCTGGAAGTTCGTCAGCAGCCCGCCGAGCCAGCGGTGGTTGACGTAGGGCATGCCGGCCGCCGTCGCGACATCGCGAACCGTGTCGCGCGCCTGCTTCTTGGTGCCCACGAACAGGACCGTGCCGCCGCGGTGCGCGAGCTCGCCCGCGAACGTCTGCGCCTGTTCGAGCAGCGTCGCGGTCTTGACGAGGTCGATGATGTAGATGCCGCCGCGCTCGCCATGGATGAAGCGGCGCATCTTCGGGTTCCAGCGACGAGTCTGGTGGCCGAAATGGACCCCGGCCTCCAGCAACTCGGGAATGCTTACCTGAGCCACGGATACTCCCTTTTTGATTTTGTCTGACTCCGCGCGGATGTGGCGGACCCGGTGCAAGCGCTCGACGCGCGAATCCGGGCAGGGCCGCCAGCCATGTATGGCCGCGCGGTTTGCGGATTGGTTGGACGTCGAGGATAGCCGAAGCCCGCGGGCTAGGACCGCTCGGCGAGCGCCAGCGCCGCGGCCAGATCGCCCGGCAGCGGCGAGCTCACGTCGACACGCTCGCCGGTGATCGGATGGTCGAAGGCCAGGCGGGTCGCATGCAGGAACTGGCGCCGCAGGCCGAGCGCTCCCGCGACCCCGTACTCCGGGTCGCCGCACACCGGGTGCCCGATCGCCTGCAGGTGCACGCGGATCTGGTGAGTACGGCCCGTCTCCAGGCGCAGGCGCAGAAGCGACGTGCCGTGCAGCGCGCGCTCGAGCTTGAAGTGCGTGCGCGCCTCGCGTCCCACGAAGCGCTGCTGACCGACGCCTCTGATCGCCATGCGCGTGCGCTCGCGCGGGTCGCGGCCGATCGGCGCCTCGATCGTGCCCGAGCGCGCCGGCGGGCGACCTTGCACGAGCGCGAGATACTCACGCTCGATCTCGCGCCGCGCGAGCGCTGCGGCCAGCAGGCGATGAGCCTCCTCCGTGCGCGACACGACGAGCAGCCCCGACGTGTCGCGGTCGAGGCGGTGCACGATTCCCGCGCGCTCGGCATCGCCACCCGCCGCGAGGCCCTCCAGCAGCTGAGCCAGCGTGTCCTGGCTGTGGCCGCGCCCGGGGTGCACGACGACGCCCGGCGCCTTGTCGACGACGAGCAGGTGCTCGTCGTCGTAGGCGATCTCAAACGGAGCGCTCACGCTCGCGATGGCGCTGATGGTCGATGACGAGGAAAAGCACCGCGACACCCACCACGATCGACGCGTCGGCGAGGTTGAACGGCGGCCAGCCGAGCGGCAGCTTGATGAAGTCTGTGACCGATCCCTCGCGCAGGCGATCGACGATGTTCCCGATCGCTCCGCCGAGCAGCATTCCGGTCGGGAGCCAGAGCAGCGGCTGAGCGGCGTGGCGCGCGAAGTAGACGACGAGCGCGACCAGCGCGACGGCGATCAGGATCGTCACGACGACGTGTCCGCCGGGGAACAGCCCGAAGGCCACCCCGCTGTTGCGCGTGCTCACGAGCTCGATGCCCGGCAGCAGCTTGCGTTCTTCGCCCTGGGTGATCGAGTCGCGCACGGCGTGCTTGCTGAGCTGATCGATCGCGACGACCAGCGCGAGCACGAGCACGAGCTTCGCCCAGCCGGCGGCCTGAGCGCCGCGCGACTCGCCCGCCGGGCCGGCGGTCGATTCCTGCCGCTGTCCGTCGGGTCGCGTCGGCTGTGCAGATCCCATCGCTGCTCAGCGGCGCGAGCGACAAGCCGCCACGTCAGCCACGAATGAGCCCCTCGACGACCACTCGCCTGATCACTTCCAGCGTGATGATCGCGAGGATAGGGCTCAGGTCGATCCCGCCGAACGGCGGCAGGACGCGGCGGAAGATGCGCAGGAATGGTTCGGAGATGTCGCGCAGGAAGCCGAGCACCGTGTCCAGCGTCTTGGAGTAGGGCGGACGCAGCCCCACCGAGAACAGCAGCTGGGTCAGGATGTAGAGGACCAGCAGCAGGATGTAGACGAAGATCAGCACCGACAGGAATTCCGCGACCTGCACGCGCGCGCTGGCCAGAACGAGAGCAGCAGCGTTCACCGAGCATCTCCGAGCACGGCGTCAAGCGCGTCGCTGAACGCGTCGCGCAGCCCTGCGCGCTCCAGCGCCGCCAGCCCGCGCGCGGTCACGCCGCCGGGCGAGGTCACCTCGCGCCGCACCGCCTGGGTGTCGTTTCCCCGCCGGCGCAGCAGCTCGGCGGTCCCGGTCAGCGTCTGCACCACGAGCTGCGCGCCGAGCGCCGCAGGGATGCCCCGCCGGATGCCCGCGTCCACCTGCGCCTCGGCGACGAGCGCCACGTAGGCGGGCGCGCAAGACATCAGGCCCATCGCGACGTCGAGCAGCTCGTCGGGCAGCACGACGAGCGTGCCCAGCTCGCTGAACAGCTCGCTGACCTGCGCGTCGAGCTCGTGAACGCTGCCATCGTCTGCCGACTGCACGATCGCGCCCTCGCGGACCTCGACCGGAAGTGACGGTATGAAGCGGTAGACGGGCCGGTCGGGGTAGGCCTCCTTGAGTGCCGCCAGCGGCGTCGCCGCGAGGATCGAGGCGACGGCGGGCGCGCGCGGCGCGACCTCGCGCGCCACGTCGCGCAGCTGGGCCGGCTTGTGGCAGAGCACGACGAGGTCCGACCGCTCGGCCACCTCGGCGTTTGATGCAAGCGCCTCCCCGGAGACCTCCTCCGCGAGCGCCTGCGCGCGCTCCCCATCGGATCGGCACACAGGATCGGGCGCCCCCAGCCACGAGCCATCGCCCGAGCCATGTTGCCTGCGCCTATCAGGCCTATCTGCATCGGAGCCCCAGACTAGTGAGAACAGCTCCGCACGGCCGACGCGGCACACCAGCGATCGAGGACGCCGCCAGACGCAGGGGCGCAGCCAGGCGCAGGCCAACGGGAGGCGATTGACGCGCGAGGGTCAAGCCTGGCAAGGACGCAGTGAGCGAAGTGTGCACTGGCACATGAGCGATCGAGGACGCAGCCAGGCGCAGGCCATCGCTCGTCAATCAGGATTGGTTGAAGAAGCCCTTCTCTATCAGCCGCGCGCGCTCCTCAGCGGAGATCTCAACATTGCGAGGCGTGAGCATGAAGACCTTGTCGGCGATCCGCTGCATGCCGCCGTCGAGCGCATACGTCAGGCCCGAGGCGAAGTCGATCAGCCGCTTGGCCAGATCGGTGTCCGAGCTCTGCAGGTTGAGGATCACCGGTATCGAGTCCTTGAACTTGTCGGCGATCTGCTGCGCGTCGTTGAAAGACTTGGGCACGACGAGGTGCACGCGCACGTCGCCGTTGCCGCGGCCGCCGCCGACCGGCTTGAGCACCGTCGTCGGGCGGCCGTGGCGCCCGCTTGCCTCGCCCGCCTCGTCATCGGCGAAGATGTCGTCGAACTCGTCGCGGCGCCTGCGCAGCCTGCGCACGTTGGGCCGCTCGCGATAGCGGTCCTCGATCTCGGCCTCGGGAGCGTCGTCGTAGTCGTCGGCATACTCCTCGGCTAGGCCGAAGTACACAAGCGCGCTGTGCCAGGAATCGCGGATGGACATTATTGGTGCGTTTCGCCCAGCAGGGCGATTTCCCTGCTCATGCTAACCGTTGACCACCGGCACATGCCCAGGAGGGACACCCGGATCGTAGAGGCTAGTGCCAATCCGTACGATTGTCGCGCCCTCTTCGGCGGCCACGGCGTAGTCCTGCGAGGTGCCCATCGACAGCTCGCGCAGCCCGTGCTCGCCGGCGAGCTCGCGCAGCGCGGCGAACCAGCGGCGACTCGCACCCGGATCGGGCGAGAACGGGGGCATCGTCATGAGCCCGGCCACCGGCACAGGCGCGCGCTCGATGTAGCTCGCGAGCTCGCGCGGAGCGATGCCGGCCTTGCCGGCCTCGCCGGCGACGTTCACCTCGATCAGGATGCGCAGCTGCGGGCTGGCCAGGTCGCGGTGGCGCTCGAGCTCGCGCAGCGCGGACTCCGAGGCGACCGAGTGGATCATCTGGACGTTCGCGACGATCAGACGCACGCGCCTGCTCTGCAGCTGGCCGATGAAATGCCACTCAAACAGCTCGCCGTGCGCGCTGACCTTCGCCTGCAGGTCCTGCGCGCGGTTCTCCCCCACGAGCTCGATGCCGGCCTCGGCGAGCACCGGCAGGTCCTTCGCGGCCACGTACTTCGTCGCGGCGAGCACGCGCACCTCCTCGCCGCGTCGCCCGGCGCGGCGAGCTGCCTCGCCAAGCTCCTCGCGCACGCGGCGCAGGTTCTCGCGCACGCGCTCGGCGCTCGGCGTGTCGATCAGGACAGCCACGCAATGCCCGCCTGGCGTCCCGCCCGGTCTCCTTCGCGGCGGTATGAGAAGAAGCGCTCGTCGCAGATCGTGCACAGCCCCACGTCCTCGACGCTGTCCACGCCGACGGCCAGCAGCCGTTCGCGCGCGATCGCCTTCAGGTCGATTGGCGTTCCGCGCTTCGCCGGCGCGCCCACCGGATCGCCCGGCGGCGTGCGCCCGAACGCGGCGTGCACCTCCGGCCCGACCTCATAACAGCAGGGACCGGCGCCCGGACCGATGATCGCGACGATCTCCGCGGCGCCGTTCGGCTGCCTCGTGCGAGCCGCGGCGTGCTCGACGGCCGTCAGCTCGCGCATCGTGCGAACGCCCTCCTCCAGCACCCCGCCGGCCAGGCCCCGCCACCCCGCGTGAAGCGCGGCGACCGCGCCCGAGGCGCAGCCGAGCATCACCGGCAGGCAGTCGGCGGTCAGCACCATCGCGCCGACGAGGCTCAACGTCGTGATCTGGCCATCGGCCTTGGCCGTCGCCGCGCCGTTGCCGCTGCCGTCGGCCGTCGTGATGCGCCGCACGGTGCTCCCGTGGACCTGCGCGCCGGCGCACAGCCGCTGCAGTCCGAGCTCCTCGCACAGCTGGCTGCGGGCCCCAGCGCCCTGGGCGTGACGATCGCCGCGCGATGTCGACAGGTTGCCCTCGGCGCGCTCGGTGAAGACGGCTTCGCCGCCGGCAAGCGCAAGGCGAATCAAAACCCCACCAGCTCCAGCGCCGCGCGCAGCTGGGCGGCGTGCTCGTCGGGCAGCTCGCCGTCAAGGCGTGCATGCAGGACCTCCTCCAGGCGACGGCCGATCTCCGGGCCCTCGGGAATCCCCGCCGCGATCAGGTCGTCGCCGTCGATCCGCAGGCCCACGTGGCGCAGGTCCGACAGCCAGCGACTGGCCGGCTCCTCGGAGCCCTGTGCGCCGGCAAGCGCCACCCCCTCGGGCGGAGCGTCGCCGATGAGCGCGCATAGCGCCGCCGCCCCGCTCGTCCTGTCCAGCGCGCCGCCGAGCCGCACGGCCGCGAGCGCCGCGTCCACCGCACGGTCGCGCTCGCGCGCGGGGAACTCGAGGCGATCGAGCAGCGCGCGCAGCTCTGCGCCCGGCTGCTCGCCGGCGCGCAGCACGAGCGCCAATCCGACGGCCGCCAGCAGAAGCAGATCTGGGCGCCCGTCCTGCGGCAGCAGCGCGAGCGCACGAGCGGCGAGCTCGCCGTTCAGGCGCAGCCGCGGGTGCAGCGCGGCGAGCAGCCCCAGCTCATCCAGCGCGCCGAGCGCCTGCAGAGGATCGCGCTCGCCCAGGGCCAGGCGCAGCTCGGCGCCGCTGCGCGCGCCCGAGACGGTGTCCAGCGCGTGCGCGTCGACCGCTTGCGAGGCAAGCCGCGCGGTATGCGCCTCGATCGCGAAGCCAAGGCGCGCGCGATAGCGCGCGAGGCGCATGAGTCGCGTGGGGTCGTCCCGGAAGCTCTCGTCGTGCAGCACACGCAGCCGGCCGGCCACGAGATCCTCGCGCGCATGCGCGGCCGAGCGCATGTCGCCGCGAGCGCGGCCGCCGAGCGTCACAGCGATCGCGTTGACCGTGAAGTCACGCCTATCCAGGTCCTCGGTGATCGAGCCCTCGCGCACCTGCGGGAGCGCTCCCGGCGCCTCGTAGCGCTCGGCGCGACGCGTGGCGAGGTCGATGCGCCCGCCCTCCCAGCAGACGAGCGCCGTGCCGAAGCGCTCGTGCTCGCTGGGCGAGACCGAGCTGCCAAGGATCGCGGCGAGCTCATCGGCCAGCGCGCGCGCGCCGTCAGCGACCACGACGTCCAGCTCGCGCGGCGTGCGCCCCAGCATCAGGTCGCGCACGGCGCCGCCGACAAGCTGCGCGTCATCGCGCGTGGCGCACGCCGCCAGCAGCTCGCCGCCGCCCGGCAGCTGTGCCACGCCGGCAAGCACCTGCTCGCCCTCGGATCGTCGCTCGCCCATCGCCGGATCCTCCCAGGCCCGGCTCTCAGCTCGTGCGAACCGGAACCCCGGCGCCGGCGAGATAGGACTTGGCCTCGGCGACCGTGAAGCGTCCGTAGTGAAAGATCGACGCGCACAGCGCCGCGTCGGCGCCGCTCTCAAACGCCTCGGCGAGGTGCTCGAGCTCGCCCGCGCCGCCGGAGGCGATCACGGGCACGCTGACAGCCTCGCTGACCGCCGCGGTGAGCGCGAGGTCATAGCCGTCGCTCGTGCCGTCTCTGTCCATGCTCGTGAGCAGCACCTCGCCCGCGCCGCGCTCGACCGCCTCGCGCGTCCAGTCCACAACATCGCGCCCGGTCGGCGTGCGACCGCCGGCGAGGTAGGCCTCCCAATGCGCGCTGCCGTTCTCGCCGGTTGCCTTCGCGTCGACCGCGAGCACCACGCACTGCGCCCCGAACACGCCCGCGAGCTCGTCGATCAGCTCCGGGCGCTTGAGCGCGGCGGAGTTGACCGACACCTTGTCAGCGCCGGCGTCGAGCACCGCCTGCGCGTCTGAGATCGAGCGGATGCCGCCGCCGATCGTGAACGGGATGAAGACCTCGTCAGCCGTGCGCCGGGCGAGCTCTGCGATCGTCTCGCGCCTTTCGTGGGTCGCGGTGATGTCCAGGAAGATCAGCTCGTCCGCGCCCCCGCGGTCATAGTGCGCCGCCAGCTCGACGGGATCACCGGCATCGCGGATGTCGACGAATTCAACGCCCTTGACGACGCGTCCGTCGTCCACATCCAGGCACGGGATGACTCGCTTGAAGTGCATGCGCCCACCGTAGCGCCAGGCCGTCCGCCCGGCGGCCGCCGGCCCCTCGCCGGGCGCGGCTACTCGCCGAGCACAGCGAGCGCCTGCGCGATCGTGAAGCGCTCCTCATAGAGCGCCTTGCCGACGATCACGCCGGTGAGACTCTCCTGCGCGAGCGCCGCGAGGCCTTCGAGATCGGCCAGCTCGCCGATCCCGCCCGAGTAGATGACCTCGCCCTCGGCCGCCGCGGCGACCGCGCGGACCTCCTCGAGGTCCGGGCCTTCGAGCATGCCGTCGCGATCGACGTTCGTGTAGACGAGCTCGCGCACGCCGGTCTCGTGCAGCTGGCCGAGCACAGCCTCGGTGCTGAGGTCGGTGCTCTGCGTCCAGCCCGCCGTCGAGACGTGTCCGCCGCGCACGTCGACCGACACGAGCACGCGCTCGGGTCCATGGGCGTCCAGCGCCTCGCGCAGCAGCGCTGGATCCGTGAACGCGGCCGTGCCGAGGATCACGCGCGCGGCTCCGGCGTCGATCGCGCTGTCGACGGCCGCCGCCGAGCGCAGGCCGCCGCCGTACTGCACGGGCACGCCGAGCTCGCCGGCGATCCGCCGCAGGTGCTCGAGGTTCACCGGCGCGCCGCTGCGCGCGCCGTCGAGGTCGACGACGTGCAGCCGCGTGGCTCCCGCCTGCGTCCAGCCGCGCGCGGCCGACAGCGGGTCGGCGTCGTAGACCTTCTTGGCGTCGAAGTCGCCCTTGACCAGCCGCACGGCGTTGCCGCCGAGGATGTCAATCGCGGGGAAGAGCCTCACAGCGCGGCGGGCATGCTCGCACGCGCGCAGACACGGGCGAAGTTTGCGAGCAGCCGCAGCCCCGCGGCGGAGGACTTCTCGGGGTGAAACTGCACGCCGTAGAACGAGCCGCTCTGGACGGCGCTGACAAACGGCGCGCCGTATTCAGCCCTCCCTAGCACCGCGTCCTCGCTGGCGGGAACGGGCGCGTAGGAGTGCACGTGGTAGAAGGCGCATTCGCCCGCCAGCTCCTGCACGAGCGGCGAGTCCGGTTTGGTAAAGCGGACCTCGTTCCAGCCGATGTGCGGAAGCTTCAGCGAGCCCGCCTCCAGCTCGCGCACCTCGCCGGCGACGATCCCCAGGCCCTCGGCGCCGCCCTGCTCGCTGGAGTGCTCGAACATGAGCTCCATCCCCAGGCAGATGCCGAGCACCGGGGTCTGCGCCGCCAGGCGCTCGCGCAGCAGCTCGTCGAGCCCGAGCTCGCGCAGCTTCTCCATCCCGCGCGGGAACGCGCCGACGCCCGGCACGACGAGGCCGCTGGCGACACGCAGCCGCTCGTGATCGCTGCTGATGTCCGCGCGCGCGCCGACGTGCAGCAGCGCCTTCTCGACAGAGCGCCGATTGCCCATCCCGTAGTCCACGACGGCGATGTCGACGGGCTCGGCCAGCAACGTGTCGCTCATGCGGTCAGCGTGCCCTTCGTGCTCGGCACGCCGCTCTCGGTCGGGTCGATCGCGACCGCGGCCCGAAGCGCGAGCGCGAAGGCCTTGAAGGCCGCCTCGATCATGTGGTGTGCGTTGGCGCCGGCTTCGACGCGCAGGTGAAGCGTGAGCTTGGCGGCGTTGGCGAGCGCGCGGAAGAACTCCTCGGTGAGCTCGTGCTCGAAGCCGCCCGTCGCGCCGGGCGGAAGATCTGCCTCGAACAGCGTGAAGGGGCGCCCGGAGATGTCCAGCGCGCACGTCGCCCGCGCCTCGTCCATCGGAGCCGTTGCCGAGCCGTAGCGCACGATGCCCGCGCGATCGCCGAGCGCCTCATCGAGCGCCTGTCCGAGTACGATCGCGGTGTCCTCGGCGGTGTGGTGGGCGCCGGTCTGCAGGTCGCCGGTGACCTTCACCTCGAGGTCCAGGCGGCCGTGGCGCGCGAGCAGGTCGAGCATGTGGTCGAAGAAGCCGACGCCGGTGTCGCGCGTGCCCTGGCCGCTGCCGTCGAGCGCGAGCGTCAGCGAGACGTCTGTCTCCCCCGTCTTTCTCTGCAGCGTCGCGGTTCTCTCTGCCATGGGCTAATTGTCGCCGATGCGCGCCAGCATCGATTCCGCGTGCACGTCAAAGCCCTCGGCGTGTGCGATCGGCGCACCGGCCGCGGCGAGCTTCTCAGCCGCCACGCCGACGCGAACCTCGGCCATGCGCCGGCGGAAGTGACGCGCTGAGAGCATCGAGGAAAAACGCGCTGAGCCGCCGGTGGGCAGCACGTGGTTGGAGCCCGCGACGTAGTCGCCGAACGCGGTCGCGCTCGCGACTCCGACGAACAGGCATCCGGCGCAGCGCACGATCGGAGCAAGCGCCTCGACCTCTGCGCCGATCAGCTGCAGATGCTCGGGCGCGAAGGCGTTCGCGAGCTCGATCGCCTGACGCGCGTCGGGCGTCTGCACGATCGCGAACACCGCGCCGGCGACCATCGGGCGCTCGGATGCCAGCCCGTCGAGCTGCGCCGCGAGCGCCTCGGCCATCGTGCCCGGCGGACACACGGCGACGACCATGCTGCCCGCGCCGTGCTCTGCCTGGGCGAGCATGTCGAGCGCCGCCATGCGCAGCTCGAGCTCGCCGACCTGCCCGCCGAGCACGACGAGCAGATCGCTTGGGCCCGCGAAGCCGTCGATGCCGACGACCCCCGAGAGCAGCCGCTTGGCCTCCTGCACGTAGAGGTTGCCGGGACCGACGATCACGTCCGCGCGCTGCACCGTGTCGGTGCCGTAGGCGAGCGCCGCGATCGCCTGCGCGCCGCCCATGCGATAGACGCGTTCCACACCGCAAAGGCGGCAGGTTCCGAGGATTGCCGGGTCGACCTCCCCGTTGGCGCCAGGCGGCGCGCACACGGCGACGTCGAGCACGCCGGCGGCTCGCGCCGTCACCACGCCCATCACGACGGTGCTTGGATAGGGCGCGCGACCGCCCGGCACGTAGATCGCCGCCGACTGCACCGGCACCTCGCGCAGCGTGACCCGCTGACCCTGGGAGAGGTCCACGGCGACGTCCTCGCTGACGCCCGCCTGAGCCACCTCGGCGACGTTCGAGATCGCGACCTGCAACCCGGCGACGAGGTCGAGCTCCAGGCCGATGAGCGCCTCGTCGAGCTCGACCTGGGCGACGAGCAGCGCGCGCGGCTGCTCGCCGGCCGTGTCGAACCTGCGCGTGTAGTCGAGGACAGCCGCGTCGCCGCCCGCGCGCACGGCATCGACGATCTCGCGAACCTCCGGCTCGACGCTCGCGCCGTCGGGCACGAGCGAGCGCAGCCGCGCCGCCGCGCCCGCCGCCCCGCCGAGCGCTTGCACGTCCTCGATCGCCAGCCGCTCGATCTGCATCTCAGGCGCCGGCGGCCGCTGCCAGGCCGCGCAGCTGCTGGAGCAGATCGTCGATCGGCGCCGCCTTGAGCTTGTGCGCCACGGGGTTCGCGACCAGCCGCGCGGTGCACACGAGGATCTCCTCGCGGATCACGAGGTTGTTCTCGCGCAGCGTCGTCCCGGTCGCGGTGAGGTCGACGATCGCCTCGACCATGCCCGTGAGCGGCGCGAGCTCGACCGAGCCCTTGACCTCGACGATCTCCGCCTGGCGCCCCTTTTCCTCCAGATAGCGCGCGGCGATGTGCGGGTACTTCGTCGCCACGCGCATCACGCCGAGGCGACGCAGCGCCTCGAGCGCGGGATCGGGGCCCGCCTCGCTGGCCAGCACCATCGTGCAGCGGCCGTAGCCGAGGTCCGAGAGCTCATACACGTCGCGTCCGGGCCGGCCGGTGCGCTGGGAGGCCTGCTCGAGCAGCACGTCCTTGCCCGTGACCCCGAGATCGGCCGCGCCGGCCTCGACGTAGGTCGGCACGTCGGATGGGCGCATCGTGATCACGCCGATGTCCTCGAACAGCAGCTTGCGGTCGTTGCCGCGCAGCTCGTCTGTCTCGAGGCCCAGGCGCGCGAGCAGGTCGACGGTGTCGTGAAACAGCGCGCCGCGCGGGACGGCGATCGTGAGGCCGTTCGTCGGGCTCATCGCGATCCCTCGCCCGCTGCCGAGGCCAGCAGCGCGCCGGTTCCGCGCTCCTCGCCGGCCAGCGCCATGTGCAGGCGGTCTACGCCGAGCGCGAAGCCGACCGCGGGCAGCGGGCGGCCGAAGCGCCCGAGCAGGTCGTCGTAGCGCCCGCCGCCCCCGATCGGCGCGCCGTGCGCGGGGTCATATACCTCGAACACCGCGCCGGTGTAGTAGCCGATGTTGCGCACGAGACCGAGGTCCAGGATCACCCGCTCGGCGACCGCGGGCTCGAGCGCCTCGTGCACGCGGCGCAGTCCCGTCACAGCCTCCACAGCCTGCTCGGGTGCGTCGGAGAGCACCTCCGGGCCGCCCCGGCGCTGGGGCACGCCGAGCAGCAGCTCGGCCTCGTGGTCGCCGAGACCGGCGTCAGCGAGGCGGTCCTCGAGCCCGACGAAGTCCCTGCGAACGAGCGCCTCGAGCAGCCCTCCCCGGACGGGCTCTGAGACACCCAGGCTCGCCATCAGCGCGGGATACAGCGAAGCGTCGCCCAGCCCGACGCGATAGTCCTTCAGCCCGGTCGCGTCGAGCGCGTGGCAGAGCACGGTGAGCGCCTCGGCCGTCCCCTGCGGCGCCGGGCGAGCCGATGAGCTCGATACCGGCCTGCAGCAGCTCCCGCGGCTGGCCGCGCTGGGGGCGCACGCCGCGGTAGCAGTGCGCCAGGTAGCAGAAGCGCAGCGGCGGCTCGCTGCTCTCATAGCGCGTCGCGACGACGCGCGCGATCGGCACGGTCATGTCAGAGCGCAGAACGAGGATGGCCCCCGACTCGTCGAACACGCGGTAGGCCGGCTCAGCTTCGGCCATCTCGGCGCGCGCGAGCACCGACTCGTACTCCAGCGCCGGCGTGTACACCTCGCCATAGCCGTGACGCTCGAACACGCTGCGAAGCGTGTCCGTGATCGCGCGGACCTCGCGCGTCTCTTCGGGAAGCACGTCGCGGGTGCCGCTTGGGATTGGGTGGATCATGGCTCCGCCATTGAACCGAACGCCGAGAAAGCTAACAGCGAGCAGCCTCCGGGCACGCCAAATCACCCCTCGCGCGCCCGATCCGCCGCCCCCGCCCCGTGTCATCGCGGTCGTTTTGCAAGTCCCGTTGCAGCCGCTGTCATGCCGCGATCCGGCTCCACGAGCCAAATCTCGACAGAATCACCCACCCGTACAGGTGTTCGCATGCGCTCCGTCCGAGTGCGTTCCTATCGTTACGAACACATGTTCCCCATAGAGAGAACATCTACGCTCGCAAGGAGCGCTGCTCCACGCGCTGCGCCTCGGCCGCTCGTTCCTGCTGCTCGAGGACGACAGTCAGGTCGGTTGGGAGGTCGACCGGGACCGGCCCACGCGCCGCTGCAGCATCCCCACAGGACACGGCTTCGCGGGCGGTATGCCCAACGACGGGCCGGAGAGGCACCGCACCCCACCCAGCTGTGCCTCTCCCCCGTCGACCGGGCGCCCCACCGGGCGCAACCCAGAACGCGTCGCATCGAACAGACGGCGACCCGGCCGGCGAACCGCACCTGCACCTCCGCCGCGCCTCGCACCTGCCAGCGCTCCTCGCGCTAGCCTCCGCAACGTGGATCGACAGCACAATCGGCGCCGCGTGCACACGCCGCGGCCCGCTCGCTGATGGAACAGCGACTCACGGTCGTCACGCTCGGCGTCGCCGACCTCCAGCGAGCGCGCGCCTTCTATGAAACGATCGGGTGGCACAGCGACAGCGCCCCCGAGATGGGCGTTGTCTTCTTCCAGGCTGGCGGTCTCGTCCTCGCCCTGTGGGACCGCGACAGCCTCGCGCAGGACAGCGGCGTTCGAGCCTGGGCACGGCTACGGTGGCGTCACCCTCGCCTACAACGCCCGCTCGCCAAAGGAGGTCGACGCGGTCATCGACGAGGCACGGGCTGCCGGCGGGACGATCACGCGCGAGGGCGGCGAGACCTTCTGGGGCGGCTACTCGGGCGTGTTCCTCGATCTCGACGGCCACCCCTGGGAGGTCGCTCACAATCCCCACTGGACGATCACGCCCGACGGCGGCGTGAAGCTCCCCGACTGAACGCGCCTGCAACGAAAGCGAGCCGCCCCGTTCGGAGCGGCTCGCTTTTAGAAAGAACCGGCGGCGTCCTACTCTCCCAGGCCCTTGCGGGCCAAGTACCATCGGCGCTGAGGGGCTTAACTGCTCTGTTCGGAATGGGAAGAGGTGTTTCCCCCTCGCCAAAGCCACCGGAAAAAGGTGAGAGACCAGCGCCTCCCGGTCCTTCAAAACTGCACAGCGCCACTGGGGTACCACTCAGAAATCAAAAATCCGTCAAGCCCTCGACCCATTAGTACCGGTCTCCTTCAGACGTTACCGTCCTTCCAGATCCGGCCTATCAACCTGGTGGTCTACCAGGGGTCTTACTCCCTCTAGGGGATGGGAGAGCTCATCTTGAGGCCGGCTTCCCGCTTAGATGCCTTCAGCGGTTATCCGATCCACACGTAGCTAGCCTGCTATGCCCTTGGCAGGACAACAGATACACCAGAGGTGTGTTCATCCCGGTCCTCTCGTACTAGGGACAAATCCTCGCAACTCTCCAACGCCCACGGCAGATAGGGACCGAACTGTCTCACGACGTTCTGAACCCAGCTCGCGTACCGCTTTAATGGGCGAACAGCCCAACCCTTGGGAGCAACTCCACCCCCAGGATGCGACGAGCCGACATCGAGGTGCCAAACCGGGCCGTCGATGTGGACTCTTGGGCCCGATAAGCCTGTTATCCCCGGAGTACCTTTTATCCGTTGAGCGACGGCACTTCCACTTGCTACCGCCGGATCACTAAGACCTGCTTTCGCACCTGCTCGACTTGTCAGTCTCGCAGTCAAGCTCCCTTACTACCTTTACGCTCTACGCACGATTTCCGACCGTGCTGAGGGAACCTTTGTGCGCCTCCGTTACATTTTGGGAGGCGACCGCCCCAGTCAAACTACCCGCCTGGAACTGTCCAGCACCCGGATTCACGGCGTGCTGTTAGAAACCCAATACACCAAGGGTGGTATCTCAAGGTTGGCTCCACGCCGGCCGCAACCGGCGCTTCAAAGCCTCCCACCTATCCTGAGCGAAATGCACCGAATCCCAATACCAGGTTGTAGTAAAGGTTCACGGGGTCTTTCCGTCTAGCCGCGGGTACTCGGCATCTTCACCGAGACTGCAATTTCACCGAGCCCCTCGTTGAGACAGTGCTGAAGTCGTTACGCCATTCGTGCAGGTCGGAACTTACCCGACAAGGAATTTCGCTCTAGCTGTTACTAACCAGGCTTCCAAAGCACGACCTGGTTTCAACTGGTCCATGTTGGACCAGCGGGTCGATCATTTCTGCCGACCTCTTCATGTCGCCATGAAGAACGGACTGTATCTTCGCCTCACTGCGAGGCGGTTGGCGTACAGTCTCTGAGGATATTCAGACCGAGCGCTCCGGTCTGAATCTTTCCTGCTGATTGTCTGCACCCGACACATTGTCACGGTGCCACCCACTTCGGACGGACTCGTAGTGCGGGATACTCAGATGTTCCAGCATATAGCCAACTGCACCTGCAGCATCACTGCTGCAGGGGGCAACGATTGTCACCTTAGGACCGTTCCTACTGTTACTACTCAAGCACTTCGCTTGAGCGGTCCGCTCATTTCTGACGGACTCTCATGGTCGCCCATGAGAGCGGACTATCTCATCCCACCGCCGCTCTAGGCGGGTGGGCTCGGCGTATAGTCTCTGAGGATTCCGTGCATCCTGTGGCGTCTCTTTCCGCCGCGGTTCATCCGTTCCCGGAGAGCAGAACCTGGCGGTAGTCCTGGTCGCTGAGAGGGCCCGCCGCAAGGAGAACGATTGCCTCCTCCACAGCCTATAGTCCTCTGCCTTCTCGCCAACGATCGGAAACCGATCGAAGAATGGCACGATCCGGCCGGCCAGATCGGAAAGTCGATTGACCTCCCAATACCAGCCACCGTTTCCTGCCTGTCTCAACGTCCCGCAGCCAATGGTCTCCCGAAAGAGATCCAGCGGCACGCGATCGCGTTGCGAGACGTTGAAGGCGGCTGAGATCCTGAAGCTCCGCGCGCGCTGTGTCGCGCTTCCGACACACAAGCATGAAGCTTCCCTCACCCAGCGCAAAACCGGACAAGAAGCTACCGAGCGAGGCCGGTATGGCCTCAATGCACGGCCTTTCCTGCTGATTGTCCGCACCCGGCACATTTTCACGGTACCGCCCACTTGGGACGGAACTCGTAGTGCGGGATACTCGGATGTTCCAGCATATAGCCGAGTTTTACAACTACCTCGGTCAACTGATAGTTACGGCCGCCGTTTACCGGGGCTTAGCTTCGCTGCTTCGGACCGAAGTCCTAACAACTCCACGTAACCTTCCGGCACCGGGCAGGCGTCAGCCCCTATACGTCGTCTTACGACTTAGCAGAGACCTGTGTTTTTGGTAAACAGTCGCTTCAGCCAATTCACTGCGGCCCCCTCGGGCTCCACTCGCGAGGAGTTTCACCCTACCGGGGCGCCCCTTATCCCGAAGTTACGGGGCGATTTTGCCGAGTTCCTTAACGAGGGTTATCTCGATCACCTTAGTATTCTCTACTTGCCCACCTGTGTCGGTTTTGGTACGGGCACGCGCTTCCTCCCTAGAGGATTTTCTTGGAGGTATGGCGTCGGGGAGGCGCCGGCTGTAAAGCCAGCTCACATCGCACCTCGGGTTATTGCAGCCCCGCATTTAACATGGGCCGCCCCTACATGCTTGTCCCAGGACAACCATCGCCTGAGTTCCCTTAGCCTTCCTCGTCCCCCCATCGGTCAAACGGAAGCGACGTGGTACAGGAATATCAACCTGTTGGCCATCGACTACGCCTTTCGGCCTCGCCTTAGGTCCCGACTAACCCTGAGCAGACGAACTTTACTCAGGAATCCTTGGGCAATCGGTGGAGGGGATTCTCACCCCTCTTTCGTTACTAATGCCGGCATTCTCACTTCCCAAGCCTCCACGGCTGGCTTACGCCGCCGCTTTACCGGCATGGGAACGCTCTCCTACCGCGCGATCGACCCGAAGGTCTCACGCACCCGCAGCTTCGGTGACTAGCTTGAGCCCCGTTACATTGTCCGCGCTCGAACACTTGACCAGTGAGCTGTTACGCACTCTTTCAAGGATGGCTGCCTCTAAGCCAACCTCCTGGTTGTCTATGCACTCGAACATCGTTTCCCACTTAGCTAGTACTTAGGGACCTTAGCTGGCGGTCTGGGCTGTTTCCCTTTTGACGCTGAAGTTTATCCCCCAGCAACTGACTCCCGGAGTAGACGTGTTGGTCTTCGGAGTTTGCCTGAAGTCGGTAACCTGGTAGGGCCCCTAATCCAAACAGTGCTCTACGGCCAACACGTAATTTATCCGAGGCTATACCTAAATATATTTCGGAGAGAACCAGATATCACTGAGCTTGATTAGCCTTTCACTCCGACCCACAGGTCATCCGCCCAGTTTTCAACCTAGGTCGGTTCGGCCCTCCACGAGGTCTTACCCCCGCTTCAGCCTGCCCATGGGTAGCTCGCTCAGTTTCGGGTATACCGCCTACGACTATGTCGCCCTATTAGGACTCGCTTTCGCTACGGCTCCGCTCATCGCTTAACCTTGCCGCAGACGAGTAACTCGCCGGCTCGTTATGCAAAAAGCACGCGGTCACAGGACAAGCCTGCTCCCACCGCTTGTAGGCACGCGGTTTCAGGTACTATTTCACTCCCCTTCCGGGGTACTTTTCACCTTTCCCTCACGGTACTTGTCCGCTATCGGTCACCAAGGAGTACTTAGCCTTGGAGGGTGGTCCCCCCAGGTTCAGTCCGCGTTTCACGGGCGCGGACTTACTCAGGAACGTCTGACGGAAGATCATGCAGTTTCGTCTACGGGACGATTGCCCTCTATGGTGCGCGGTTCCACGCGCTTCGACTACCACATGATTTTGTAACTTCCGCCGAGCCGGACACGGCTCGGAACAAACGCCCTACAACCCCCGACAGACAACGCATGTCCGCTTACATCTGCCAGGTTTGGGCTGATCCCTTTTCGCTCGCCACTACTCAGGGAGTCTCTGTTGATTTTCTTTCCTCGGGGTACTGAGATGTTTCACTTCCCCCGCTTGTCTTCCACCGGCCTATGTGTTCAGCCGGGGATAACGCCGCATTACCAGCGCTGGGTTTCCCCATTCGGGAATCCACGGGTCAAAGGCTATTCAGCGCCTAACCGTGGCTTATCGCAGCCGTTCACGCCCTTCATCGACTCTTGGTGCCAAGGCATCCACCATGTGCCCTTACTATCTTGACGGTGATCAGACCGATCAGCGTCGCATCCCTGACGGGATGAGTGTTCTCGCAGGGCCCGGTGATACCCGTTTTCAGCCGCCGCTTATCGATGGCGGCTGATGTGGCTTCTGTGCAGTTTTCAAGGACCGTGGAGAGGCGTATAACGCCAGCCGCCGCCGCGATCTGCGGCGCGGCCGTCAGATGCGACCGCCGCGCGGGACCGGCGGCGCGCCGGTCTCTCAAAACTCAACAGCATGCTGGGCGGTTGTGCGCCTGTGCCGGTCGTCGTCCCCAAGTAGAAAGGGACACGCGCGGCGCGCGGCCATCCAGCCAGGTTCGGTCGACATGCTAGGCCCGATCGCTCGTGTGCCGCCAGGTCATTCGCGCTCACGACGAGCGCGGCGCCGGACGGTCGCTGCGATCGGGGCACCGTAAGTGCTCCCTAGAAAGGAGGTGATCCAGCCGCAGCTTCCGCTACGGCTACCTTGTTACGACTTCACCCCAGTCGCGAGCCCCACCTTCGACGGCTCCCTCCCTTGCGGGTTAGGCCACCGGCTTCGGGTGTTGCTCACTCCCGTGGTGTGACGGGCGGTGTGTACAAGGCCCGGGAACGTATTCACCGCGGCAATGCTGATCCGCGATTACTAGCAACTCCGCCTTCATGCAGGCGAATTTCAGCCTGCAATCCGAACCGAGACGCGCTTTAAGGGATTCGCTCCACCTCGCGGTATCGCAGCCCTCTGTACGCGCCAATGTAGCACGTGTGTAGCCCTGGACATAAGGGGCATGAGGACTTGACGTCATCCCCACCTTCCTCCGGTTTGTCACCGGCAGTCTCGCATGAGTCCCCAACTAAATGCTGGCAACATGCGACGGGGGTTGCGCTCGTTGCGGGACTTAACCCAACATCTCACGACACGAGCTGACGACAGCCATGCACCACCTGTGAAAGTGCCCCGAAGGGAAGATGTGTTTCCACACCGGTCACTCACATGTCAAGCCCAGGTAAGGTTCTTCGCGTTGCGTCGAATTAAACCACATGCTCCGCTGCTTGTGCGGGCCCCCGTCAATTCCTTTGAGTTTTAGCCTTGCGGCCGTACTCCCCAGGCGGGCAACTTAATGCGTTAGCTTCGACACGGGGGGAGTCGACACCCCCCACATCTAGTTGCCATCGTTTACAGCGTGGACTACCAGGGTATCTAATCCTGTTTGCTCCCCACGCTTTCGCGTCTCAGCGTCAGTCACGTCCCAGCGAGCTGCCTTCGCCATTGGTGTTCCTCCTGATATCTGCGCATTTCACCGCTACACCAGGAATTCCACTCGCCCCTTCCGGACTCTAGCCCGACAGTATCCACCGGCATTCCAGGGTTGAGCCCTGGACTTTCACAGCGGACTAATCGGGCCGCCTACACGCTCTTTACGCCCAATAATTCCGGACAACGCTTGCACCCTACGTATTACCGCGGCTGCTGGCACGTAGTTAGCCGGTGCTTCTTGTGAAGGTACCGTCACTCCAGCCGGCTATTCACCGGCGAAGCTTCGTCCCAACTGAAAGGGGTTTACAACCCGAAAGCCTTCTTCCCCCACGCGGCGTTGCTGCGTCACGCTTTCGCGCATTGCGCAAGATTCCCCACTGCTGCCTCCCGTAGGAGTCTGGGCCGTGTCTCAGTCCCAGTGTGGCTGATCGTCCTCTCAGACCAGCTACCCATCGAAGCCTTGGTGAGCCGTTACCTCACCAACAAGCTAATGGGCCGCGGGCCCATCTCAATGCGGAGGCCGAAGCTTCCTTTCCCCTTGCGGGCACATCCGGTATTAGCCCGAGTTTCCTCGGGTTGTCCCGGTCATCGAGGCAGGTAACCCACGTGTTACTCACCCGTTCGCGGCTCTGCCCCAGGGCAAGCCCTGGTTCGTCGCTCCACTTGCATGTGTTAGGCACGCCGCCAGCGTTCGTCCTGAGCCAGGATCAAACTCTCCGTGAAGAACTTCACGAAAAGCTGTCATGGAGTTGCCGGCCTCGCTTGCGCGACAGCTCGACGGTCGGAACCCATACACGTGGTCCCGAACCATGACGGGGTACTTCCCTACTTGACTCTTTGACCGCCCCGACAGCGCACTTAGCGCTCCCGCTGACGGGTCGAACCTGGACGCACACCACGATCGAAGATCGATCGTAGATGCGCATGCTGTTGAGTTTTCAAAGACCGCCGAGCCTCTACAGAAAGGGTTTCCTTCTGAGGAGACCGACCGACCCACGTCCGTGGACGCGTCAGGGCCGACCAGCAGTATAGCGCTCGGGTCAACAGACCGTCAGCACGTGGCGACGTGCTCCGCCCTCGAGCCGAGCACACTGCGCGCAGCAGCCTAGCGGATCGCGCCTGTGCGCGCGGACCGGTGCCTCAGCCGCGCGCAGGCGGCGAAAGCGGCGCTTGCCGACCTTCAGCACCTGCCCGTCGGCCCGCTCGGCCGGGACGTCGTGCTCGCCGGCCCGAGCTGGGCGCTCGCCGAGCGTGACGCCCCCCTGGTCGATCAGCCGGCGCGCCTCCGAGCGCGACATGCCGAACTGCTCGGCCATCACTGCCGGCAGGTGCACCATGCCGCCGTCGCTGTCGAACGTCGCCTCCTCGATCTCCTCCGGCGCCTCGTGCTCGACGAACACCCGGTCGAAGTGCCGCCTCGGCGGCGTTCGCGTCCTGCGGCGAGTGCAGCCAGCTCACGATGTCTCGCGCCAGCGCCCGCTTTGCGTCCCTCGGCGGACATGCCGCTCCGCCGCCGGCGCTCGCGGGCCCGTCGAGCAGCAGTCGCGGTAGTCTCGGCCATCGCCTCGTCGGGGATGCTCATCGTCTTGCCGTACATCTCGCTCGGGCGGATCGGTGACGCCGATCTGGTTGCCGAGCGACTTGGACATCTTCCGCTCGCCGTCGATCCCGACGAGGATCGGCATCGTCATGATCGCCTGCTCGGGCTGGCCGTATGCGCGCTGGATGTCGCGGCCGAGCAGCAGGTTGAACTTCTGGTCGGTCCCGCCGAGCTCGACATCCGGCGCGCACCGCGACCGAGTCATAGCCCTGCAGCACCGGGTAGAGCAGCTCGAGCATCGAGATCGGCTGCTGGGCCGACCAGCGTTTGGCGAAGTCATCGCGCTCGAGCAGCTGGGCGGCGGTCGTCGTCCGCATCAGGTCGAGCAGCTCTGTCATCGGCATGTCCAGCCACTCGCTGTTGCGCCTGACCTCCAGGCGCTCGGGGTCGGCGTCGAGGATCTTCAGCGCCTGCGCCTGGAAGGTCGCGGCGTTGGCCTCGATCTCCTCGGCGGAGAGAATCGGGCGCACGCTCGAGCGCCCGGACGGGTCGCCCACCCGGGCCGTGTAGTCGCCGATGATCAGCACCACGCAGGTGCCCGGCGTCCTGGAACTCGCGCAGCTTGCGCAGCACGACCGCGTGACCGAGGTGGATGTCCGGCGCGGTCGGATCGATCCCGAGCTTCACCCGCAGCGGCCGCCCTCGCGCTCGGCGCAGCGCGAGCTTGTCGGCGAGCGCGCCCTCGGGCAGGCTGTCGACCGCGTTGCGCGCGAGATCGCCGGCCAGCTCGGATGCTCCTGCGCGAGGCGCGCTGGTGGCGTCTGGCATGGGGGCCAATGCTAGACTCTCGCCCCCGGTGGGCCCCGCCGCACGCCGGCGCGCGTCCGTGCGAGCGGATCGCGACTCGACGGCGCCTCTCGCGCACGGCCAGCCCCGCCGCGATGAGCGAGGACGATCGCCCCGACATCCAGCCACGCGCAAGCGCGCCCGCGCCTGAAGAGGCTGCGCCTGATGGCGATCCTGTTCTCCGTGCTGCTGCTCGGGCGTCGTCTCGTTCGCGTTCGGCATGTTCGTCGCCGTCGCCTCCGACCTTCCCTCGCTGACGCAGCTTCTCGCAGATCAAGAACGCGCAGAGCTCGATCCTGCTCGACGACCTCGGCCATCCGCTCGGCGATCGTCAGCCAGCAGAGCCGGGTGATCGTCACGCCGCACGAGATCCCCTCGATCGTCAAGGAGGCGGTGATCTCGATCGAGGACAAGCGCTTCGCCACCAACAGCGGCGTCGACATCCGCGCGGTCGCGCGCGCCTTCATCCAGGACTGCGTCACGAAGGCTCGGTCCAGGGCGCCTCGACGATCGAGGAGCAGTTCATCAAGAACGCACTCCAGGCGCAGTCGCACCGCACGATCTTCGAGAAGCTCCGCGAGGCCGCGCTCGCCTACCAGCTCTCGCACAAGTGGTCCAAGGAAAAGATCATCACCGCCTACCTGAACACGATCTACTTCGGCAACGGCGCCTACGGCATCGAGGCCGCCGCGCAGACCTACTTCGGCCACGAAGTCAACCATCTCGGCTGCGGCACGCCGGGCCACGAGCTGTGCGTGCAGCAGCTGCAGCCGTGGGAGGCGGCGCTGCTCGCGGGCATCATCCAGTCGCCGACCGGCTATGACCCGGTGAACCATCCGGCGGCGGCGCGAGGCACGGCGCGACCTCGTGCTGACCGCAGATGTACGAACAGGGCTACCTGACGCAGGCCGTGTACGAGGAAAGCATCGCCCAGGCGCTGCCGGCGGCCGAGAACGTCCAGGCGCCCGAGGAGCCGACGGTGGAAGGCGTCGATGTCGGCTACTTCACGAGCTGGGTGCAGCAGCAGCTGATCGAACGCTACGGCGCCCCGCGGGCCTTCGACGGCGGCCTGCACGTCAAGACGACGCTCGACCTCGAACTGCAGCGGGCCGCCGAACAGGCGGTCAACGGCTACCTCTCCTACTCCGGCGACCCCAGCGCCGCGCTTGTCGCGATCGAAAACTCGACCGGCGAGGTGCGCGCGATGGTCGGCGGGCGCAACTACGACGAAAGCCCGTTCAACCTCGCGACCGAGGGCGAGCGCCAGCCCGGCTCCTCGTTCAAGGCCTTCGACCTCGCGGCCGCGCTGGAGGACGGCATCTCGCCCTACTCGGTGTGGAGCTCGAAGGAGAAGGTGTTCTACGTGCCCGGCACGAGCGGCACGGAAAAGTTCGTCGTCCACAACGACGAAGGCGCCTACACCGGCGAGAACACGCTCACGAACGCGACCGCCTACTCCGACAACTCGATCTACGCCGAAGTCGGGCTGAAGGTCGGCAACCAAACGGATCGCCCACCTGGCCCACCGCATGGGCATCACGACCCCGCTATCGACCAACCCCGCGATGACGATCGGCGGCCTGACCGTGGGCGTGACGCCGCTCGACATGGCCCACTCCTATGAGACGATCGCCCATGGCGGGCGGCGGGTGAGCGGGACGCTGGGCGAACCCGGCGCGCCGGTCGGCATCCAGGAAGTCGATGCCGGCTCCCACATGCTGCCCGACGGCTCCCACCGCGACGTCAACCGCGTCGACGACCACGCCGGTGCTGCCCGCCGAGCGTCGCCGCAACCGAGACCACGATGCTCGAAACCGTGCTGCAGTACGGCACGGCGCGCGCCGCGTCGCTCGGCCAGTTCGCCGCCGGCAAGACCGGCACCACCTCCAACTACGGCGATGCCTGGTTCATCGGCTGGGACACCGCTACACCGTCGCGGTGTGGGTCGGCTACCCCAACAGGCTGATCCCGATGACCACCCACTTCGACGGCGGGCCGGTGCTCGGCGGCACGTTCCCCGCGCTCATCTGGCACAACTTCATGGTCTCGGCGATGCAGATCGACAAGGAACGCGCCGAACAGGCAGCCGAGCGCAAGGCCGAAAGGGCGCACGCCCGGCGCCACGGGCCCGAGCGCAGAAGAATCGCTGCCGGCCCCACACGCCGCAAGCGGCCCTCGGCGCCACCGCCACCAGGGCGAAGAACACACGCCGGGCGCGCAGCGGCGGCTCCGAGCGGCAGCGAAGGCAACAAGGCGGCGAACCGTCGCCTCGCCGTCGCCCTCGGACACCGCAGCCCGAGCGCGACCCCGGCCCCCTCCACCCCGGCGCCCAGCGAAGCGCCGTCGGCCACGCCGACCCCCGCGGCGCCCGCGCCGCAAGGCGGCGGCGCGAGCCCCGAAACGGGCGGCGGAGCGCCCGCGGCTAGGCGCGCCGCTCGGCGCGAGCCCCGCCGGCTCGGCGCGCGCGCCACGCCGAGCTCGCGCCCTGGACGGCGGCCGCGGGCGCGACACGTTGCGGTTGCCGGCGACGCAGAAGCGCCACGGCAGCTCGGCCGCCTGGGTGATGCCGACCCGCGGGCCGCGGATCACCGGCGCTCGCGCCAGCCGGCAGACGCGGCGCGGATCACCACCGGCCCGCGCGCAGCGAGCAGCCGTTCTCGCGCGAGCTCGACCCCGAGCGCCTGGGTCAGCTTGCCGGGGCCCGAGCAGAGATCCTCGTCGCGAGCGGCGCTCGCGCGCACCGCGCGCGGCGCGCGCCACGCGCATCGCCTCCAGCCCGCGAGCGGCTGAAGCGCGCGGATCAGCACCGCCGCGCCCACCCCCTCGGGCTCGCAGACGGCGTTCAGGAGCGCGTGGATGCCATAGGAGCGGTAGACGTAGGCGCGGCCGGGCGCGCCGAACAGCGTGCGGTGCGGGCGTCAGCCCGATGAACGCATGCGAGGCCGGCTCGCTGTCGTGGTAGGCCTCGGTCTCGACGATCACCCCCGCTGTCGCGCCGTGCTCGACCGCGCAGCCGATCAGCTCGCGGGCGACCTCGAGGACCGGCGCGCTCGTAGAAGTCAGGCCTCGCAGCGCCCTCATCGAGCACCGCGGCGGCCGCAGCGGAGCTGCCCGCGCACGCGCACCAGCGAGGTGCCGCCCTCGGAGACCTTCGACTCCAGCCAGGAGCTCTGCGAGAGCACCTCCGCGGTAGCTCGCTCGGGGTGCTCGGCGAGCATCTCGCTGTGCGCGGCGAGCTCGCCGCCGTCAGCTGCGACAGCGCGCGTCCGCTGTCGAGCGCCGTGCGCACGAGGCCCGCGACGACACCGTGGGCCTCGCGGAACGGGCATCCCGAGCGCACGAGCAGGTCGGCCACGTCGGTCGCGGCGATCAGCTCATCAGAGGCAGCCTCCTGCCAGGCGCTCGCGATCGAACGCGACCCCCGCGATCATCCCGGTTGCGCGGCCAGCGTCAGCGCCAGCGTGTCGACCGTGTCGAACAGGTGCTCCTTGTCCTCCTGCAGGTCCTTGTTGTAGGTCAGCGGCAGCGCGTGCAGGCACGCCGTGAAGGGCGGCGAGGTGGCCCACGACCCGCGGCGCCTTGGCGCGCAGCAGCTCGGCCGCGTCGGGGTTCTTCTTCTGCGGCATGATCGACGAGCCCGAGCTCCAGGCGTCGGGTAGCTCGCAGAAGCCGAACTCGGTGCTCGACCACAGCACGAGCTCGGCGCCCAGCCGGGAGAGGTGCGTCGAGCAGGTCGCCGCCGCGGCGAGGTAGTCGAGCACGAAGTCCCGGCCGGAGACCGCGTCGATCGAGTTTGCGAGCGACCTCCGAGAACCCGAGCTCGCGGGCGACCATTCCCGGTCGGTGTCGAAGTTCACGCCTGCCAGCGCGCCGGCGCCGAGCGGCAGCCGCCCCGCCTCGCGCTGCGGCGAACGCGAAGCGCGCGCGGTCGCGCTGCGAACATCCAGAAGTAGGCGAGCAGGTGATGGCCGAGGTAGACAGGCTGTGCGCGCTGCAGGTGGGTGTAGCCGGGCATCGGCCAGTCGATGTGCTCCCGGCGCGCGGGAGCAGCAGCGCGCCATCAGCGCCGCCGAGCGCCTGCGGGCGCGGCGCGCGCGCTCGCGCGTGTACATCGCGAGGTCGGTGGCGACCTGGTCGTTGCGCGAGCGGGCGGTGTGCAGCCTGCCCGCGACCGGCCCGGCGATCTCGGTCAGGCGGCGCTCGATCGCCATGTGGATGTCCTCGTCGTCGGCGCGCGAAGGGAAGCGCTCCTCGGCGAGCTCGCGCCGCGACCGCGTCGAGGCCCGCGAGCAGCGCGTCGCGATCCTGCGCGGAGATGATCTCGCGCTCGCCGAGCATCTTCGCGTGCGCGCGCGAGACGGCGATGTCCTGCGGCCACAGCCGCCGGTCGAAGCCGATCGAGGAGTTCAGAGCGCGGAAATCCGGGTGCTGGGGCTCGTGGAAGCGAGACATGCGCGCCAGTCTACGACCGCGCCCCGGCGCCCTGGCCGAGCACGGCGCGCAGCTCCTCGCGCACGCGCGCACCTGCCCCTCGCTCATCGCGCGGGAAGAACGGGCAGCGCGAGCGAGCGCGCCGCCACGTCCTCGCACACGGGGAACTCGCCCTCGCGATGGCCGAAGCGCTCGCGGTAGAAGCTCATCAGGTGGATCGCCGGCAGGTAGGGCTTGCTCTGGATGCCCGCGCGCGCGAGCGCGCGCACGGCCTCGTCGCGGTCCATGCCGCGCGG
This sequence comes from uncultured Solirubrobacterales bacterium, assembly GCA_963749385.1. GTDB lineage: Bacteria > Actinomycetota > Thermoleophilia > Solirubrobacterales > Solirubrobacteraceae > Palsa-744. The sequence continues at coordinate 263,504 of CAVVMI010000007.1, read as the reverse complement.
CAGCTGGACGACGAACACGAACCAGCCGCGCACGTCCCCGCCGGCGTCCGCGCACGGCAGCTGCAGGCCCTCGATTCCCGCAAGCGCCTCGCGGTAGAGCCCGGCGACGTGCGCGCGCTGCCTCGAGCATCTCCTGCAGGCGCGCCAGCTGCGCGATCCCCAGCGCGCAGGCGATGTCCGACAGGCGGTAGTTGAAGCCGAGGCGATCGTGGTCGAGCCAGCCCATGTCCGGCGCGCGTCCCTGGTTTCGCTCGGAGTCGATCCGCTCCTTGATCGCGGCCTCGCCGAGCGTGACCATGCCGCCCTCGCCGGTCGTCAGCTGCTTGTTGGCGTAGAAGCCGAACACGGCCGGATGTCCCCGCGCCGCCGACGGCGAGGCCGTCGGCGTGACGGGCGCCGAGCGCCTCGCAGGCGTCCTCGACGATCGCGAGACCCATGCCGCTGCGGCAGGCCGCTCGAATGCGGGCATGTCGGCCGGGTAGCCGAAGATGTGGACCGGCAGGAGCGCCCGCGTGCGCCGGCCGACCGCCGCGGCCGCGGCCTCGGGATCGAGGTTGAGCGTCAGCGGGTCGATGTCGGCAAATACCGGCCGCGCGCGCTCATACAGTGCCGCGTTGGCCGAGGCGACGAACGAGAACGGGCTCGTGATCACCTCGTCCCCCTCCCCCACGCCGACCGCGCGCAGGGCGAGGTGAAGCCCCGCGGTCCCGCTCGAGACCGCGCTCGCCTGGGCGCTCCCACCTGCGCCGCGAACACCCGCTCGAATTCGGGCGCGCGCGGGCCGAGCGAGAGCTGGCCGGAGCGCAGCACCTCGAGCACCGCCTGCTCCTCGCGCTCGCCGATCACCGGCCGGGCGAGCGGGATCGGCGTCTCCGCGCCGCCGCCGGCCTGCGTAGGAGTGAGGCAGAGCCCTCCGTCCTCGTGTCGACGCGCCGCCGAGCCCCGCACTACGCGCCGCCGCTGCGGAGCGGCCGCCGGCCCCGCGCAGGCGCCGGTCGCCTGCATGCCGTACTCCAGCGAGTCCACGAGCGCATCCCACGAGGCCGCGATCAGGTTCTCCGAGACGCCGATCGAGCCCCACACGTCGTGGCCGTCGGAGGCGTCGATCAGCACCCGCGTGACCGCACCCGTGCCCTTCGTCTCGTCGAGGATCCGGACCTTGAAGTTGACCAGCTCGATGTCCTTCAGATGCGGGTGGATCTTGCCGATCGCCTTGCGCAGCGCGGCGTCCAGCGCGTTCACCGGGACCGTTGCCTTCGGCGGTGGAATGTAGCGCTCGGCGCCGACCCAGATCTTGATCGTGGCCTCGGTGGTCGCGTGGCCGTCGGAGTGCTTCTCCACGATCACCCGCCAGGACTCGAGCTTGAACAGCGGCTCGTACCGCTCGTCTGCCTCGCGGCGCACGAGCAGCTCGAAGGAGCCGTCGGCCGCCTCGAACTGAAAGCCCGCGTGCTCGAGCTCCTTGACCCGCTCGACGACGCGCTGAGGCCAGCTCCCCGTCGGCGTCGATTCCCGCCTCGCGCGCCTTCTCGATGATCGTCGCCCTACCGGAGAGCTCTGAGATCAGCAGGTCGCGGCTGTTGCCGACGACCGCCGGGTCGACGTGCTCGAAGGTCTGCGAGTCGGCCTGCACGCCGGCCGCGTGCATGCCGGCCTTGTGCGCGAAGGCGTGCTTTCCGACGTAGGGCTGCGCCGGGTTCGGAGATCGGTTGAGCAGCTCGTCGAGCAGGTGCGCGGTCTCGGTCAGCCGCGCGAGGCGATCGGCGGGCAGCAGCTCGTACGCCCATCTTCAGCTGCAGGTCGGCGATGATCGTCACGAGGTTGGCGTTGCCGGTGCGCTCGCCGATGCCGTTGATCGTCCCCTGCACCTGCGTGGCGCCCGCTTCGACGGCGGTCAGCGTGTTGGCGACCGCGCAGCCCGAGTCGTCGTGGGTGTGGATCCCGAGCGCTGCGTCCGGCAGGGCTTCTCGGACGACGGCGAAGCGCGGTGCGGATCTGAGGCGGCAGCGAGCCGCCGTTGGTGTCGCACAGGACGAGCCGCTCGGCGCCGGCCTCGCGCGGCGGCGCGCAGGCACTCCAGCGAGTAGCCGGGGTCCAGCTCGAACCCGTCGAAGAAGTGCTCAGCGTCGAGCAGCACGCGCTTGCCCTCGCCGACCAGAAACGCGATCGAGTCGGCGATCATCGCGAGGTTCTCCTCGCGCGAGACCCGGATCACCTTCTCGACGTGCAGCACCGAGGCCTTCCCGACGAGCGTGCACACCGGCGCGAAGCAGTCGGCGAGCACGCGCAGCCCCTCGTCTGCGCCGCGGCCAGGTCGCGCCGGCGGGTCATGCCGAAGGCGGCGATCTGCGCGACGTCGAGCTGCTCCCCCGCGAGCTAGCTCGAACAGCTCCTGCTCCTTGGGGTTCGAGGAGGGAAAGCCGGCCTCGATCAGGTTCACGCCGAGCGCGTCCAGCGCGTGCACGACGCGCAGCTTCTCCTCGGCGGTGAGGCTCATGCCGCCGCCGCCCATGCCGTCGCGCAGGGTGGCGTCGTATAGCTCGATGCTGTCTGGGGCGGTGCTCATGCGGGGAGGTCCTTTCGGCGTTGAGGCGTGTGCAAGGCGGATGGCAGAGCGACCGACCGCGGCACGATGCCGCCCCTAGCCGGTCGCCCCGGTTCGCTCCCCCGCCTCGGCCGCGTCGCCGCTGGGAGTCTCGAGTGCCTTGGGCGAGACCACGTCGAGCCACTCGCGATAGTGCTCGCTGCGCCCGTGGATGGCGTCGTCGAACTCGGCCTGCAGCACGCGCGTGATCTCGCCCGGCTTGCCGCTGCCGATCATATGGTCGTCGACCTCGCGAACCGGCACGAGCTCGGCGGCGGTCCCAGACATGAACATCTCCTCGGCCAGGTACATCTCGGCACGCGCGACGTTTCGCTCGGACTACCGTGTAGCCGAGGTCTCGCGCGATCTGGATGACAGCGCGGCGCGTGATGCCGTCGAGGATCGAGTTGTGCTGTCCGGGCGTGGCGATCTCGCCGTCTCGGACGATGTAGACGTTCTCGCCGGTGCCCTCGCACACGTGGCCGTGGTCGTCGAGCAGGATCGCCTCTTCATAGCCGGCCTTCAGCGACTCGACCTTCGCGAGCACGCTGTTGAGGTACTGCCCCGAGGCCTTGGCGTGCGGGATCAGCGAGTCGGGGCTGATCCGCACGCCAGGACGAGACCTTGGCGCGAACCCCCTCGCGCTTGCCCTGCTCGCCGAGGTAGGCGCCCCACTCCCAGCAGGCGATCGTCACGTCGACCGGGGCCTCCAGCGGGTTGAGCCCCATCTGGCCGTAGCCGCGGTTGACGATCGGCCGGATGTAGCAGGAGCGCAGGCCGTTGCGCGCGACCAGCTCGAGCGTCGCGGCGCGCAGCTGCTCGGCCGAGTAGGGAACGGGCATGTAGTAGAGCTCGGCGGAGCGCAGCAGGCGCTCGATGTGCTCGGCGTTGCGAAACACAGCCGGGCCGAGCTCGGTCTCGTAGCAGCGCATGCTGTCGAACACGCCGGTGCCGTAGTGCAGGCCGTGCGTCAGGACGTGGACCTTGGCGTCCTCCCACGGCGACGAACTCTCCGTTCATCCAGATGAGGTCCGTGGGGTCCACGCTCATTGCGCTCCTGTCTCAGTCCTTACAGTCGTTCGAGCACTGCCCGCGTCGCCTGCGCCGTGCTCGCCGTCACCGCCGAGGTCGGGGGTGCGCAGGCCCCCGTCGAGCGCGCGCTTGCACAGCCGATTCTACAGCCGCCGCCTCGCTTTCCAAACCCAGTCCGTGGCGCAGCATGAGCGCGGCGGAGAGGAACATCGCCAGCGGATTGGCCTTCCCTGAGCCCGCGATGTCAGGCGCAGAGCCGTGCACCGGCTCGAACAGCCCGGGTCCGCCGTCGCCCAGCGAGGCGCTCGGAAGCATGCCGATCGAGCCCGTGAGCATCGCCGCCTCGTCGGAGAGGATGTCGCCGAACATGTTCTCGGTGAGGATCACGTCGAAGTGGCGCGGCGAGGAGACGAGCTGCATCGCGGCGTTGTCGACGAGCACGTGCTCGAGCGCGATGTTCGGGAACTCGCGCGCGTGAAGCTCGGTGACGACCTCGCGCCACAGCCGCGAGGTCTCCAGCACGTTGGCCTTGTCGACGCTCGACACCTTCGCGCGCGCGGCGGCGAAGGCGGTGCGGGCGATGCGCTCGATCTCGGCGCGCGTGTAAACGCAGAGCGTCTGACGCGGAGTCGGCCGTACGCGTCTTCTCGCCGAAGTAGATGCCGCCGGTCAGCTCGCGCACGACGAGAAGGTCGGTCCCCTCGATCCGCTCGCGGCGCAGCGGAGAGGCGTCGTAAAGCGCCGGCAGCGGCTTGACCGGGCGCAGGTTGGCGTACAGCCCGAGGCCCTTGCGCAGGCCGAGCAGCCCCTGCTCCGGTCGCGGCCTGCTCGGGTCCGTCGTGTCCCACTTCGGCCCGCCGACGGCCGCCAGCAGCACCGCGTCTGCGCCCTTGCAGGCCGCGAGCACCTCGTCGGTGAGCGCGGTCCCGTGGGCGTCGATCGACGAGCCGCCGAACAGCTGCTCCTGGAACTCGAACTCGCCGACGGCTTCCAGCACCTCGAGCGCCGGGGCCATGATCTCCGGGCCGATCCCGTCGCCGGGGAGGGTTGTTATGCGGTGCGCCATGGCGCGCGACGGTACCAGACATTTCGGCGGTCATCGTCCCGCTGAGACGAGCACGCGCCCGGGCTGTGGCGGCAGCGCTCGCCGGTCGTCCGGGCCGTTCGGCGCACGCCCGGGGTGCGCAGCAGATCGGCGACGAGCAGCGCGCAGATCGGCAGCAGCAGGGCGAGATAGAGCGCGTAGGGAATCGCGGGCGCGTCCTGGCCGAGGCGCCCGAAGTCAAGCCGCAGCAGAATCATCGCGGTGAGCGCGATCGCGACCGAGCGACGCGCGTGCAGCTCCCAGGCCGCCAGGGCGAGCACCAGCGGTAGCTGGTAGTAGATCTGCGCGGAGGGCTCGAGCAGGCAGCGCAGCGCGAAGCCGAGCGCCAGCAGCGCCAGGCAGCGCTGCAGACCGAGCGGCGTGCGCGTGCGACGCGCGCGCAGCGCCAGCGCCGCGGCCGTCGCCAGCGCCAGCGCGACCGCGAGCTGCCGAGCGTGGTCTGAGAGCAGCGCCGGCGGGACCGGATAGAGGCCGTCCATGTGCTTCAGCGGCCACCACAGGTCCTGCGGGTGGGCCACGATCGACGTCTCCGCGCCGTGCAGCGAGGCCAGCAGCGCCGACGGGGCGAGCAGCGCGCCGGCGAGGATCCAGCAGCCGAGGATCGCGCCGCACGGCGGCAACACCCTCCAGCTGCTCCGAGGTGCACAGCAGGACCGGGCCGACCGCGAAGACGCCCCAGGGCTTGTTGATCAGGGCGGCGCCGCGGAGCATGCCGACCAGGCCGGGCCGGCCGGCGTCCGCGAGCAGCACGGCCGCGATGCACAGCGCCGCGCCGAGGCACTCCTCGGGATGACCGAAGACGACGGCTTCCAGGGCCAGCGGCGCACCGGCGAAGAGGGCGATCGCGCCGAGGCACATCGACCACGGCACCGCCCGCCGGCGGGCGTCGAGGGCAAGCCAGAGACCCAGCGCGCCGAGCGCGAGCAGGCACTCCAGGGCGCCGAGGCGGAAGATCGCGACCTCGATCGCCGCCGGCGAGCTGCGCGTAGCAGCGAGAACGGCAGCCGCAGCAGCAACGAGCCGCCGGCGCCGTTTGCGGGCGCGTGCGCGAAGAATGCCTGCAGGTTTCCCGCCAGCAGCGCGTCGATCGCGGGCTGGTACCAGACGCCGTAGTCGCCGCCGTGCACCTGCCAGGTGTCGCCCTGCCAGGCCGAGCGCAGGGCGACGAGCGTGACCGCGCCGGCGAGCAGCGCGAACAGGCAGCGCGAGCCCGGCCGGCTCAGCCCGCCGGCTCGTTCGCGGGTTGCGCCAACATGATCCGCCGACACACATCGATCTCGACGTTCGAGCGGACCGCTTGAGATGCAGCCGGCTACAGCGCCGTCGTCACGGGCCCGCTGCGCTCGCGGTCGTGCTCGAATGCGACGATCCGCCGCTCCGCGCCTAGGGTCACCCCGATGTCATCGAGACCCTCGAGCAGCCGGCGGCGGATCTCGGGGTCGATCTCGAACGGGACGAGACCAGCTCGCCCGCCCGAAGCGGACCTCCTGCGCGCGCAGGTCCACCTGTCCCTCCCCGGCCTCGGCGATCGCCGCGCAGTCCGCCTGGGACAGGGCGATCGGCAGCAGCCCGATCTTCGTGCAGTTGGAATAGAAGATGTCGGCGAAGCTCGGCGCGACGATCGCCTGGAATCCGTAGTCCTGGAGTCCCCACGGCGCGTGCTCGCGCGAGGAGCCGCAGCCGAAGTTCTCGCCCGTGACGAGGATCGGGTTGGCGGGAAGGTCCCAGTCGGGTTCCTTGGCCCAGTCGTAGAAGAGGAACTCGCCGAAGCCGGTCCGCTCGACCCGCTTGAGGAACTGCTTGGGCATGATCTGGTCGGTGTCCACATTCGAGCGGTCGAGGTGGCTGACCGGTCCGCGGATGATCTCGATGGCCTCCATCTGGCTGTCGCCTCCTTCTGGCTTGACGGCGCCGAAGACGGCCGCTTCGGCCCATTTGAAGTGAATTTCCGCGTGCTCGAAGCCCGCGTCCGTGAGCCATCGCACCTGGTCCTCGGCGGTGTCCGGCCGGTCTTCGTCGCCGTCGTCGTGCTCCGCGAGGTCGCGTTCTACCTCTTCGGCCGTGCGCCCACCGCCCGCGGTCGCGCTCGGCGCGGACGAGGTTCGCCAGGGTCTGCTCATCGAACGTGCCCGCGAGCGGCCCGCGATCACGGTCGGTCCATGTTCACGAACAGCCCACCGGGCTCGAGCAGGTCGAGCAGGTCGGCGAACAGACGCCGCTTCAGATCGGATGGGAAGTGGTGGATCGCGAAGGCCGACACCGCGGCGTCGTAGCCACCGGCGGGCAGCTTGTCTGGCCAGGTGGGCGTCGGATAGATCGCAGCGGGCGGTCTGCCAGCGGCCCGCAAAGCGAGCCAGCCGTGCGCCCGCCGCGCCGCGAGCATCGGCTCGGAGAAGTCGGCGAGCACCGCCTCGGCCCCCGGGCCTGGGCGGCGAGGACGAGCTCTGACATGGCGCCGTCTCCAGCGCCCACGTCGAGGAAACGTGCGATCGGGCGCTCGCGGGTGGCGAGCAGCCGGCGGATCAGGTCCTCCTGGACGTCGATCAGCGGAAGCAGCGCGCGGCGCTCGTCCAGGAACGCCCCGGCGACGTCCGCGCGCTGCCAGGCCGCCCCGGGCGCCCCGGCCCCCTCAGTCGTATAGACCATCGCTATCACCTCACGCGATCGGTGTATGTCCACAACCACCACCCACACGGTCGGTGTATGCCCCCACAACCACCATCCACCACTGGACCACCGTCTTATGTCGGTGAACTGCCCCTCGATGGCCGCCGCCGCCGCCATCTGCGGTGAAACCAGATGCGTCCGCCCGCCTCGGCCCTGGCGGCCCTCGAAATTGCGGTTGGACGTCGATGCGCAGCGCTCACCGGGCTGGAGGATGTCGGGGTTCATGCCCAGGCACATCGAGCACCCGGCCACGCGCCAGTCAAAGCCGGCCTCGCGGAAGACCTGATCGAGCCCCTCGGCCTCGGCCTGGGCCTTGACCTGCTGGGAGCCGGGGCACGACCATCGCGCGGACGCTCGGCGCGACCTTCCGGCCCCGCCACCACCTCGGCGGCGGCGCGCAGGTCGCCGATGCGGGAGTTGGTGCACGAGCCGATGAAGACGCGGTCGACGCGCGATCTCGCGCGATCGGCGTTCCGGCCCGAGCGCCATGTAGTGGAGCGCCCGCTCGGTCGCCTCGCGGTCGGCCGGGCTGTCGAACTCCTCTGGTGCGGGGACGGTCTCGGTGACCGCGCGGACCATCCCCGGGTTGGTTCCCCAGGTGACCTGCGGCGAGATCGCCGAGGCGTCGATCGACGATGTCTGGTCGATACTCGGCGCGGTCGTCGCTGCGGCAGCTCGCGCCAGCGGTCGATCGCCGCATCGAGCTCGGCCCCCGCTCGGCGCGCCCGGTCGCTCCTGGTCGCGAAACCAGGCGAAGGTCGTCTCATCGGGGGCGATCATGCCGGCGCGCCCGCCACCCTCGATCGTCATGTTGCAGACGGTCATCCGCCCTTCCATCGAGAGCGCCTCGATCGCCGGGCCGGCGTACTCGACCGCGTGGCCGGTCATGCCGCCGACGCCGAGCTGCCCGAGCGTGCCGAGGATGAGGTCCTTGGCCGTGACGCCGAAGCCGAGCTCGCCCTTGTAGTGGATGCGCATCGAGTGGGGCTTCTGCTGGACCATGCACTGCGTGGCGAGCACGTGCTCGACCTCGCTCGTGCCGATGCCGAACGCGAGTGCGCCGAACGCGCCGTGGGTGGAGGTGTGCGAGTCCCCGCAGACGATCGTCATGCCCGGCTGGGTGACACCGAGCTCGGGGCCGATCACGTGGACGATCCCCTGGCGGTCCGAGCCGAGCGAGTAGACCGGCACGGCGAACTCCTCGCAGTTGCGCTCGAGCGTTTCCACCTGCACGCGCGAGAGCTCGTCCTTGATGCGCGCGGCGACCGGCGTGCCGTCGGTCGGCGTGTTGTGGTCGGCGGTCGCCAGCGTTCGATCGGGCCGACGCACCTCGCGCCCGGCCAGGCGCAGCCCGTCGAAGGCCTGCGGGCTCGTCGACCTCGTGGACCAGGTGAAGGTCGATGTAGAGCAGCCCCGGCGTGACCTCGTGGGCCTCCCAGATCTTCTCGAACAGTGTCTTTGGCATCGTCATCGACCTTTCGGTGTGCTTGCGCTGTTATCTCTTTTGATGAGGACCCCTGCCGGGGTCCCGCGGGTTTTCGCGGTGCGGCGGGCACCTAGCTTCGCCTCAGCCCCGCGGAGACGACCGCCAGGAAGGCGGCCTCCTGGGCAGTCGGATTCTCGAAGTGGTGTGGCAGGTCGGCGTCGAAGGTCACGCAGTCGCCCTCTGCGAGCTCGTGGCGCTCGCCGTCACACACCAGCACGAGCGAGCCCTCTGATCAGGGCCGTCTCGCGGCGCCCGGCTCGTGGATCGGCGGATCGTCGGCGCGCCCCTGTCACGCCGCCGGCGGCAAGCGTGTGGCGCGAGAGCTCGGCGCGCTGGCCCGGCTGTGCCCGCGGTCATCACCTCGAAGCGATGCCCGCGCCGCGCGTTGCCGCCGCGCTGGCGCTGAGACGCCCGCACCACCGTCACCGTGCCGTCCTCGTCCAGGCGCAGCAGCTGCGACAGGCGCAGCTCCAGGCCCGCGGCGATGCGCGCCGCGACCGACAGCGTCGGGCTCGTCTCGCCGCGCTCGACCTGGGAGAGCATCGGCGCGCTCACGCCGCTGCGCACGCGAGGTCGCGCAGCGACATGCCAGCCGACTCACGCAGCGCCTTGACGCGCGCGCCGATGACCGTCAGGGCGAGCGGGTCCGGCGGCTGCGCGGCGGCGGGCGCCCCGGAGGATCGCCCCGGCTTCGCCTTCGCCGGGCGCCGTCCTCTGGTCTCGGCTGTCGCCATACGCGCGTACGTTATCACAGACAACTATGTCGCCACGGCGAACAGCCGCCACGGCTCGGCCACGCCCTTGAGCTCGTGCTCGCCGCGGTCGACGAGCGCGTAGGGCGACCCCACGGTGAGGTCGCGCACGGTGCGGCTCGCGAGCACCTCGTCGCCGCCGGCCAGCGCGGCCACGCGCGAGCCGATGTGCACGGCGATCCCGGCCAGTTCGCCCTCGGGGCGAAGCTCGCACTCGCCGGTGTGCAGCCCGGCGCGAACCTGCAGGCCGAGCGCGTGTACCCCATCGCGGATGCCCAGCGCGCAGCCGATGGCGCGGCTCGGTCCGTCGAACACCGCCAGCATGCCGTCGCCCGCGAACTGCACGACGCGCCCGCGATGGCGCGCGACCTGTTCGTGGATCACCTCGTCGTGGTCGCCGAGCAGCAACGCCAGCGGGCGTCTTCGAGCTCGGCCGGCGCGCTCCGTCGAGCCGACGATGTCGCTGAACAGGACCGTCGCGAGCATGCGCTCGCTCGGCGCCGGCGGCGGCGAGCCGCCGAGGAACTCGGCGATCTAGCGGGCATCGCCGTCGGGGTCCTCGTCCCACACGGTGCTGGCGCCGGGCAGTTGCACGTAGCGGGCCCCGGGGATGTGCTCGGCCGCGTAGCGGGAGTGGCGCTCGTCGATGAACGCGTCGTCGCGCCGGCGCAGGACGAGCGTCGGGCACTGAACACTCCCGAGCACGTCTCGCACGTCGGTTTCGCCGGCCAGGCGCATCACAGCCAGCGCCTCGCCGGGGCTCACCGACAGCCGCTGATAGCGCCCCAGCAGCTCCAGCTCGCCCGGCCTTATCCTGAGGCCGGCGGCCCACGGATTGGATTGCGAGCCGTTTCCCCATTGCGCGACGACCGCACGGTTGACCTCGGCGCGCTGCTCCGCCGACAGCCCCCACTCGTACCCCTCGCCGCGCACGAGGCGCGCTTGCGGCGCCATCAGCACGAGCGCGCGCACGCTGTCGGGATACGTCGCGGCGAACAGCAGCGCGAGGGCGGCCCCCTCCTGCTCTGAGAGCAGCGCGGGCGCCCGCGAGCCGGCCGCGTCGAGCACCGCGCGCACGTCGTCGAGCTGCTGCTCGAGCGGCGCGGCGCCCGCTGCGCCGCCCGACATGCCGTTGCCGCGGCGGTCGAAGTAGATCAGACGGCTGAACGACGCGAGGCGTGCCGTGAACGTGCCGAACGCCTCGAACTCCACGCTCAGGTCGATGTTCGAGAAGAGATTGGGCACGAACACGAGGTCGACCTCGCCCTCGCCGCGCACCTGGTAGGCGATGTTCGCGTCGTGGCTCAGCGCGTAGTGCGTCGCGACCCCCATGCAAGCCAAGCCTACCCCCGTGGCTACAGCGCCCAGACCAGCGCCGCCAGCACGCGCCCGCCGAGCGGGCAAGCCCGGCACGGCGCGCTAGCCGGTGCCGGGCCGACCTCGTGCCCCGCCGCCGTCAGCCGCCAGCCGTCTCGGGCAGGCCGAGCGCCTCGCCCGCGCGCGAGCGCGCGACGGCCACCGACAGCGCGCGCAGGTAGGCGCGCGCCGCGGCGTCGATGATGTCGGTCGACACCGCCTGACCCGCTCCGGTGCAGCCGTCGACCTCGACGACGACCGATACCTCGCCGAGCGCGTCCTGGCCCTCGGTGACCGCGCCGATCGTGAAGTCGCTGAGCGTCGGGGAGGCGGCCGTGGCCGCGTTGAGCGCCTGGAAGATGGCGTCGATCGGCCCGTCGCCGGTGAACGAGCCCTCCGCCGTGCCGCCGTCGGGGAGCGTGACCGACACGCGTGCGTGGGGCGAGCGCTGGGAGTGGTCCTCGACCTCGAACCAGTCCAGCGAGTAGCCGGAGATCTCCTCGCGCAGCTCATCCGCGACGAGCGCCTCGAGGTCCATCGCGGTCACCTGCTTCTTGCGGTCGGCGATCTCCTTGAAGCGCTTGAAGGCCGTGTTGAGCGCCTGGCCGTCCAGTTCGAAGCCCATCTCCTGCAGCGCCTTGCTCAGCGCATGGCGCCCGGAGTGCTTGCCGAGCACGATCGAGTTGCTCTGCAGGCCGACGGTCGTCGCATCCATGATCTCATACGTTTCGCGCTCCTTGAGCACGCCGTCCTGGTGGATGCCGGCCTCGTGCGCGAAGGCGTTGCGCCCCACGATCGCCTTGTTGGGCTGGACCGGGTAGCCGGTCAGCCGCGAGACCAGACGGCTCGTGCGCGCTATCTCGGTGCTCTCGACGCCCGTCCACAGGCCGAGCGCCGGCTCGCGCGTGCGCAGCAGCATGACGACCTCCTCCAGCGACGCGTTGCCCGCGCGCTCGCCGATCCCGTTGACCGCGCACTCGACCTGGCGACAGCCGGCTTCCACGCCGGCCAGCGAGTTGGCGACCGCCAGCCCGAGATCGTCGTGGCAGTGCACCGACACGACGACATCATGCAGCGCCGGGATCAGGCGGTAGAGCTCTTCGAACATCGCCGCGTACTCGCGCGGCATGCGGTAGCCGACGGTGTCCGGGACGTTGATCGTCGTGGCGCCCTCCTCCAGCGCGATCTGGATGACCTCGGCCATGTACTCGATGTCAGAGCGCGAACCGTCCTCGGGGGAGAACTCGACGTCGTCGGTGTACTCGCGCGCCTGCGCGACCGCCGCGCGCACCTGTCCCTTGACGTCCTCGCGCGTGGTCTGCAGCTTGCGCTCGATGTGGATGTCGCTCGTCGCGATGAACGTGTGGATGCGCGGGCGCTCGGAATCGCGCACCGCGTTCCACGCGGCCTCGATGTCCTGCTTGCCCGTGCGCGCCAGCCCGCAGATGACCGGGCCCTGCACCTCGCGAGCGATCGCCTGCACGGACTCGAAGTCGCCGGGCGATGTGATCGGAAAGCCCGCCTCGATGATGTCCACGCCCAGACGTGCGAGCTGGTGGGCGATCTCCAGCTTTTCCTGCTTGTTCAGGGAAATTCCCGGCGACTGCTCGCCGTCGCGCAGCGTCGTGTCGAAGATCCGGACCCGACCTGCCTCGTTGCGTGCCTCGATCTTGCTCATGTCGTTCGTGCTCCTTCTCTATCTCGCGGTCTCTTCCTCTCTGCTGGGTATGCGGCTACGCGGCCGCCACGCGCTATTCCCCCCGAGGGGGGAGCAGGAGAAGGCAGAGAAGCGAGATGCGAAACGACATCTGCGAGCAGCGTAGCACCGCTGGGCCCCCGCGAGCGAGGGCCCAGCCGCTCCGCGAAGCTCAGTGCAGGAGCATCAGCGCGTTTTCGCCGTCGTCGACGTAGTAGATGCCCTTTCCGTTCGGCGCGACGACCAGCCCGAACAGCGATCCCGCGCCGGTCTTCTTGTCGGCGGTCTTGACGACCGTCTGCTGGCCGGCGGGCGTCGTTTCGACGATGTTCCCATCCCCGGCGTTGGCGGTCAGGAGGTTTCCGTTCGGCGCGATCGTGAGCCCGAGCGGAGAGTTCAGCTTGCCGCCCTTGGTCACCGTTTCCCCGCCGTGGGACACAGGCGTGGTGCGCGTGAGCGCCTGCGGGATGGCGGCGATGCGGTTGGACAGCGTGTCGGCCAGGTAGAGCGTGCCGTCGGAGGCGAGCGCCACGCCCGTCGGCCCGATCACAAGCGCTTCGGGGTCATCGCGCCAGGGGATCCCGCTCGCGACGACCTGTTCGCCGGTCACCTTCGGGGTGGCGCCGGTCCCGGTGGCCATCGAGAGCCGCAGCACGGTCGAGTTGTCGATCGTGTGCACGCCCTTGGCAGCGCCGCCGTTGAGCGCGTTTGAGACGAACAGCGTCGTCGTGTTGGCGCTCGTCGTGGAGGTCATGTCCCACGGACCGGCGATGTTCGGGCCGGCGATCGTGCTCACGGGCGTGCCGGTGCTGTTGAGCACGATCAGGCAGCCGAGCTTGGCCGTTTCGGACTTGCCGTTGGTCGTCGGCAGGCTGCCGACGACGACATAGCCTTCGGGCAGGATGCTGAGCGCCGTCGTGAGCCCGACGCCGCCCGGGCACGGGCTCGGCAGGGAGCTCGCGCTGATCGATGCGAACAGCGTCTGCTGGCCGCTCGGCGAGATCTGCACGATCGTCGTTCCGGTGCCCTGGTTGTTGGCCCTGTCGTTGAAGTTGCTGACCAGGAAGCTGCCGGCGGTCAGCTTGCCGGTCGTCTGCGGCACGATCGCGATCCCGTATGGGTTCACATCGCCGTTGGCCGGGACCGTCGAGGCCACCATCGTGGGCGTCGAGAGCGACGCCAGGAACGGTGTTCCCGGCGACGTGGTCGCGGCGGCGATCGTCACCGTCGGCGTCGTTTTGGCCGTCGAGCTCGACGTCGTGCTGGCGGAGCTGCCGCATCCGGCGAGCGCCAGAGCGGCGAACGCCGTCAGCGCGATCAGACTTCTGTTCACTGGAGCCTCCCGTTGTTCATTGCAAGACGATGCCTCGGAAAACGCGCGGTCATCCGCGCGCCCGCGCCACCGTCCGTTAGGACTCCGGCCTGCCGGCATCCTTTCCGAAGAAAGCTCACATCCGCCCCGCGTTCCGGCGCGGCGCTCAGGACAGAACGACCGCCCAGCCGTCGAGGAACCCCTCCGAGGCGACGATCTCATCGACGACCGCCTGCGCGACGGGCACGTCGGTCGTGACGACCATCGCGGCCGAGCCCTGTCGTTCACCGGCGTCGTCGCCCGCGTCGCGCGAGTGCCCGACCGCGGCTGACGAGATGTTGATCCCGTGCGCGCCGAAGATCGTGCCGACTCGCCCGATCATCCCCGGCAGGTCGTCGTAGCGGAAGATCGTCACGTGGGGCGCCAGCTCGATCGTCAGCCGCCGCCCCTGGACCTCGACGAGGTGGGGCACCTGACTGGGGCCGATGCCCGTGCCGGCGACCGCGACGCGCTCCTCCCCCGCGACGACGGTCACGCGGATCAGCTCGTTGAAGTCCTCGGCCTCAGAGACGGCCTTCTCCTCGACCACGATGCCGCGCTGCTGGGCCATGCTCGGCGCGTTGACCAGGTTGACCGGCTCCTCGGTGCGCCCCTGCAGGGCTCCCTGGATGACCGCGAGCGCCAGCAGGCGCGTGTCGAACTCGGCGATCCGTCCCAGGAACGCGGCCTCGATGCGCTCGACCGAGCTGCCCTCGGCCAGCGCCATCGCCAGACGGCCGAGCTGGCTGGCCAGCGGTAGAAACGGACCAAGCACCTCCATGTCCTCGGCGCCGATCGCGGGGATGTTGACCGCCGTCGACACCACCCCGCCGGTCAGCGCGGCGACGACCTGCTCGGCGCTCTGATAGCCCGCGCGATCGGTCGCCTCGGCGGTCGAGGCGCCCAGGTGCGGCGTCACGACGACGTTGTCATAGCCGAACAGCGGATGCTCGGTCGTGGGCTCGGACGGGAACACGTCGATCGCGGCCCCGCCCACCTTGCCCTCGTCGAGCGCCTGCTTGAGCGCGTCATCGTCGATCAGACCGCCGCGCGCGACGTTCAGCACGCGCACGCCGTCGCGCATCTTGGCAAACGCCTCGCCGTTGAGAAAACCTTCTGTCTCGGGGGTTTTCGGCAGGTGGATCGTGATGAAATCCGACTGCGCGTAGATCTCGTCGGGATCGGCCGCCTTGTCGACCCCGAGCTCGCGGTAGCGCTCAGCGCTGACGAACGGATCGAACGCCAGCACACGCATGCCGAAGCCGCGGGCACGCTGGGCCACGAGCTGTCCGATGCGCCCGAAGCCGAGGATGCCGAGCGTCTTCTCATACAGCTCGACGCCGGAGTACTTGGAGCGATCCCATTTGCCTTCCAGCAGCGAGGCATGGGCCTGGGGCACGTTGCGCGCGAGCGCGAGCAGCAGCGCCATCGTGTGCTCGGCCGCGGTGACGACATTCGATTCCGGCGCGTTGGCGACGACGATCCCGCGTCGCGTCGCCGCCTCGACGTCAACGTTGTCCACGCCCACGCCGGCGCGCCCGATCGCGCGCAGACGCTGCGCGCGATCGATCACCTCGGCCGTCATCTTCGTGGCCGAGCGGATCACGATCCCGTCGTAGTCGCCGATGCGCTGCATGAACTGCTCGTCGTCCCAGTCGATCCCGAGGTCCACGTCGAAGTGCTCGCGCAGCAGCTCGATGCCGGAGTCGCCGATCTTCTCCTTGACGAGCACCTTCGCCCGCGTGCCCTCGCCCGCCTGCTCGCCCGCCGTCGCCGGCGCCTCGGCGCTCATCGCGCGATCCTCTCGACGACCCAGTCGATGCAGGCCGTGAGCGCCTGCACGTCGGCGGTCTCGATCGCGGGGAACATACCGATGCGCAGCTGGTTTCGCCCGAGCTTGCGGTATGGCTCGACGTCGACGATGTCGTTCGCGCGCAGCGCGGCGGCGACCGCCGCGGCGTCAACGGCGTCATCGAAGTCGATCGTGCCGACCACCAGCGAGCGCTTGCCCGCGTCGGCGACGAACGGCGTCGTGAACGCCGTCTGCTGCGCCCAGCCGTAGAGATGATCCGAGGAGGCGCGCGTGCGCGCCACGCACCACTCCAGACCCCCGTTGTCGAGCATCCAGGCGATCTGGTCGGCGAGCAGGAACAGCGTGGCGACGGCCGGCGTGTTGTAGGTCTGGTCCTTGAGCGAGTTCTCGAGCGCCGTGTGCAGCGAGAGGAACTCGGGGATCCAGCGCTCGGAGGCGTGCAGCGCGCTGATCCGCCCCTGCGCGGCGGGGCTGAGCAGCGCCAGCCACAGCCCCCCGTCTGACCCGAAGCCCTTCTGCGGCGCGAAGTAGTAGGCGTCCACCTCGCCGGGCGCCATCGGCAGGCCGCCCGCGCCCGACGTAGCGTCGATCGCGACGAGCGCGCCGTCGCTCTGGGCCGGGCGCAGCACCGGGCACATCACGCCGGTCGAGGTCTCGTTGTGCGCCCAGGCCACCAGGTCCACTCCCCCCTCCGCCGCCGCCGGGCCGATCGCCGCCGGGTCCGGTGCGTCGCCGGGATCGGCGGACACCTTCAACGGGTCGGCCAGGAACGGCGCACCGCTGGTCACCGACGCGAACTTCTGCGAGAACTCGCCGAACGTCAGGTGCAGGGCGCGTTCCTTCACCAGGCCGAACGCCGCCGCGTCCCAGAAGGCCGTTGTTCCGCCGTTGCCGAGCACCACCTCATGGCCGTCGGGCGCGCCGAACAGCTCGCGCAGCCCGGCGCGTATCTCACCGACGACCGCCTTCACCGGGCGCTGGCGATGCGACGTGCCCATCAGCAGGCCGCCCTCGCTCTGCAGGCGCGCGAGCGCCTGTGGGCGGACCTTCGAAGGACCGCAGCCGAAGCGTCCGTCGGAGGGTCGCAGGCCGTCCGGGATGACCAGTGGCGTGTCAGTCGTCTGCGTGCTCGGCATCGTGGGCTTCCTCTCGCTGTCAGGCCTCTCGGTGTGAGGCGGCGATGTTCTGAGATGCCCAGGCGCGCGGCGATCCACTCTCGTCGCTTCCCGGTGGTGTGCTCCACCTGAAGAACGCCAGTCGCGACGAGCAACGCGAGTGTAGCGAACGCGATCTGAGACGCAAGGGCGGTCGCCTATGCGTGATCGGACGTGCTCTCGCCGACCGCGACGCGCCGGTGACCGTCGCGCTCCACCCCTCGGGCAGCGCGCGCCGATCCGACCCCCGCGGGCGCGCTCGTCGCCCAGCACGCAGTACTCCGGCGCCGGGCCGAGCACGAGCGCGCGTCGCAGCAGCCCTGACTGCTGTGGGTCCATGCCGTCCCCCAGCAGCCCCGCGAGGTCGGCGCCTTGGCGCCGCGAGGGCGATCGACCCATACCGCGACGCGCTCGCTGGCGAGCGTGATGTTGCCCTCGATGCACCCCGTACAGGCCGCCGGCCGCCGCGCCCAGGCGCCGGGCCACCCCGTCGTGGGGAGTGCGGTGCCCGCGCCCGACGGCCGCCTCGTTGAGCACGCCGAGCGCGGCGAAGTCCTCCACCAGGTACCAGTCCTCATAGCCACTGCGAACGCCGCTGACCCACCCTGCGCCGAGCCAGGCTCGGTCTGCGCGCGGTAGACGACCGAGCCGCGAAAGCCGGCCGGCGGGTTGTGCGCGAGCGAGTGATGAAAGGCCGTCGCCGCGCGCTCGTACTCCGCGCGGTCCACGCCGTCAGCCGGGCCGGTGCCAGAGCAGGTAGGCGAGCATCGCGCCGGGCCTAGAAGTCCGGCTTGATCCAGTCCATGTGCGAGCGCAGCTCGGCGCCGACGTGCTCGACCTGGCGTGTCGGCCTGTTCGGCGCGCATGCGCTTGAAGCTCTCCTGCCCGGCGCGATTCTCGGCGATCCACTCGCGCGCGAAGTCCCCGGACTGGATCTCGGCGAGGATCTTTCGCATGCTCTCGCGCGTCTCGCTCGGTGATCACGCGTTTGCCGCGCGTGTAGTCGCCGTACTCAGCCGTGTTGGAGATCGAGAAGCGCATCCCGGCCAGGCCCTTTTCATACATCAGGTCGGCGATCAGCTTGAGCTCGTGCAGGCACTCGAAGTAGGCCATCTCGGGGTCATAGCCCGCATCGACGAGCGTCTGAAAGCCCGCCTGGACGAGCTCCGAGGCGCCGCCGCAGAGCACCGCCTGCTCGCCGAACAGGTCTGTCTCGGTCTCGTCCTTGAAGGTCGTCTCGATGACGCCGCCGCGCGTGCAGCCGATGCCCTTGGCGTAGGCCAGCGCGAGCCCGCGCGCATTTCCGGTGGCGTCCTGGTCGACCGCGATCAGGCCCGGGACGCCGCTGCCCTCGGTGAACTGGCGGCGCACGAGATGGCCGGGGCCCTTGGGCGCCACCATGCCGACATCCACGCCCGCGGGGGCTCCACCTCGCCGTAGTGAATCGAGAAGCCGTGCCCGAACAGCAGCATGTTGCCCTCGGCGATGCCGTCGTGGATCTCGCGCTCCCAGACCTCGTGGTGAAGCTCGTCGGGCAGCAGGATCATCACGAGGTCACCGCGGCTGGCGGCGTCGACGACCGACGTCACCTCCAGGCCCTGCCTCGCGCGCCTTGGCCACCGACGGGGAGTCCTCGCGCAGCCCGACGACGACCTGCACGCCGGAGTCCTTGAGGTTCAGCGCGTGGGCATGCCCCTGAGAGCCATAGCCGATGATCGCGACGGTCTTGCCGTCGAGCAGGGAGATGTCCGCGTCGTCGTCGTAGAGCATCGATCGCGCAGCATAGAGGACGTGCGCGCGCGCCCGCGCGGCGACTCAGGCGATCGCCGAGGCGACGAGGCTGCGGCCCGGGATCTCCAGGGCGCCGTCGCCGGCGGTGAACGGCGCCAGGCGCTCCGCCAGGCCGGCCCGGATCTCCGCGATCTGCGCCTCGGGCTGACCGAGCACGACATCGTGGAAGTTGCGCGACACGTCGAGCGTCATCTCCCAGAAGGACTCGAAGGCCTCGTGGCGCTGCACGACGCCGATCGCCTCGAGCTCGATGTCGGTGAAGCCGCGTCCGCCAGCAGCGCCCGCACGAGCGCCGGATCGCCGAGCGCGAAGGGGCCCGGCGTGCCGGCGCGGCGGAGTCTGCAGGAGCCCGCGCTCGATCAGCTCGGCGCTGGGAGTAGCGCCCAAGGGTTGCGCTCGATCGCGTCCCACACCGCGAGCGCCAGGCGGCCGGAGGGACGCAGCACGCGGCGAGTCTCGGTCAGCGCCGCACCCGGATCTGCCATCAGCATGTAGCCCCAGCGGCAAAGCACGACGTCGACGCTTGCCAGCGGCGAGGTCGATCCATTCGGCGTTCAGGGTCTGGAACTCGATGTTCGACAGTTCCAGTTCCGCTGCGCGCGCGCGAGCGCCCTCGAGCATCGCCTCGGCCTGGTCGGAGATGACCACGCCGCCGAGCGGCGCGATGAGCTCGGCCGCGAGCATGCCCGTCTCGCCCAGCCCCGCCGCGAGCTCGAGCACGCGCTCGCCCCGGCGCGGATCGACCGCGTCCACCATCCAGCCGGCGACCGGAGCGCCGAACCGCTAGATCAGCGCCTGCTGGCGCACCCAGCCGGGCGCCGCCGCCTGCCAGCCGGCCAGGCTGGCCTCACGGTGGGCATTGGGATCGAAGCCCATCGCGACGCCACCCTCATCAGCGAGCTCGTCCCCGTCCTGCACCCCCCGATGCGCTCATCCGGCCTCCGCTTGCGTGTCGATGCGACCAAGCTCCCTGCGCAGCAGCTTGCCCGACGGCGTGCGGGGAAGCGGCTGGGACACGAGGTTAACCTGCTTGGGCAGCTTGTAGGGGGCCAGCGCGCCCGCGCAGTGCTCGCGCAGCGCATCGGCGCTCAGCGTCGCGCCCGGTCGTGCGACGACGAACGCGGTCACGATCTCACCCCAGCCGGGGTCCGCGAGCCCCACGACGCCCGCCTCGAGCACGTCGGGGTGGGCCTCGAGCACGGCCTCGATCTCCGCCGGCGAGATGTTCTCTCCGCCGCTGACGATCGTGTCAGCCTTGCGCCCGATCACGCTCAGGCGTCCCTCGCCGTCGAGCTTCGCCGAGATCGCCCGTGGCAAGCCAGCCGTCGGGCCCGAGCGAGCCCGGCGCGACGGTTGGTCCCGCGACGAGGATCTCCCGGTCGGCGGCGATGCGCACGCGCGTGCAGAACAGCGGCCGGCCGGCCGACAGCGGCGCCTCGTCCCGCACCGCCAACGCCTGCGCGGGCGCGCCCAGGGGCGCCGTGGTGACCTGCGAGCAGGCCTCGGTGAGCCCGTAGGTGAGGCTGACCGGGATCCCGCCGTCGCCCGCACGGCGCACGAGCGCGCGCCCCACGGGGCCGCCGCCGGTCAGCGCGCCGCGCAGCGCGGGTGGATCGCGCAGCCCGGCGTCGAGCAGGCGCGCGAGCGTCGTGGCGACGAGCGACACGAGCGTGATCTGCTCCTCGGCGAGCGCACGCAGGACGCGATCGGTCTCAAAGCGCTCGTGCACGACGGCGGTCGTCGCGTAGATGCACGAGCGCACGAGGATCGACAGCCCGCCGACGTGGCTGAGCGGCAGCGTGCACAGCCAGCGCTCTCGTTGAAGGAGCCGAGCGCGACCGCCGAGCCGAGCGCGCTCCACAGCAGGTTGCCGTACGTCAGCTCCACCGGGCGCGCACTGGACGTCGTGCCCGACGTGTGGATCACGAGCGCGGTCGCATCGAGGTCGTGGCGAACGGGCGACACCGCGTCCGGCGCGCGCACGTCGCCGGCGATCCGCTCGCCGATCGGCGCGTCGACGAGCAGGTCGGCGCCGTGCGCGATGCGCTCCCGTTCGCCGGGCGCCAGGCGCAGATCGACGGGTACCGCGATCGCGCCCAGCAGCATGCAGGCGTGCAGCGCCTGAGCGAACGCCAGGCCGGGCGCGAGCGCGATCGCCACGCGGGCGCCGCGCGAGATTCCATGCGCGCGCAGCTCGCCGGCCGTGCTCTGCGCCGCCGCCAGCAACTGCGCGTAGGAGCAGTCGCCCGCCGGCGTCTGAAGCGCGGCGTGCGCGGGCTTGGTTCTGGCGGCCCGGGTCAGCCACCCCTCGACCTCCATGGCGACAGGCTATGGATTCGCGCCCTTAAGTTCGCCTTGGCGTCGTCGGCGTCCAGTCAGAATGGCCCGATGTCCGCCGTCGAGATTCGACATATCCCCGCCGCCGACACCTACGGCCTCCGAGCGCGGGTGCTTCGTGATGGAGACCTCGCCGCGGCGCACGTCCCTGACGATGGGCTGCCCGGCGCGTGGCACCTGGGAGCCCGGTGCTCGAGCACACTCGCGGGTGTCGCAAGCTTCTATCCGCGTCCAAGCCCGTTGGCAGCGGACGTTCCCGCCGTGCAGCTGCGCTTCATGGCGGTGGACCCGGCGATGCAGGGTCACGGCATCGGGCGCGAGCTCCTTGACCACGTCGTCGCAGAACTCCGGGAGAAGAACATCCGGACGCTCTGGGCCAACGGGCGAGACACAGCGCTCGGCTTCTACACCCGCCTGGGCTTCACGGTCGTGGGCGACGGGTTCCTTCACGAGCCGGGGCTCCCGCATCACCTCATAACCCTGGGCGTGGGCTGACCCGTCCCCAGCCTGGCCGGTTGGGCGTGGTCACGCCTCGACCGCGACCGGGATCGATGCGAACAGCGCCTGGGCCGAAATGGGCGCGGAAGGATAGCCTTCGCGCCATGGCCACGACCTGGATCCCGGCCGGCACGGACCTCGCCGAGAGCTTCACCGACATCCGCTACGAGAAGTCCGGCGGCGCCGACGCTGGCATCGCGAAGATCACGATCGCCCGCCCGGAGGTCAGAAACGCCTTTCGCCCGCGCACGATCATCGAGATGTCACAGGCGCTCGAACAGGCGCGCGAGGATCCTGACGTCGGGGTCATCGTGCTCACCGGCGAGGGGCCCGACGCCTTCTGCTCGGGCGGAGATCAGCGCGTGCGAGGGGACTCCGGCTACCTCACCGAGGACGAGAAGGGCGCCACAAGGATCGGGCGCTTTCATGTGACCGACCTGCACGTGCAGATGCGCCGCCTGCCCAAGCCGATCGTCGCGATGGTGGCGGGCTATGCGATCGGCGGCGGACACGTGCTGCACCTCGTCTGCGATCTGTCGATCGCCGCCGAGAACGCGCGCTTTGGCCAGGTGGGCCCGAGGGTGGGCTCCTTCGACGGCGGCTTTGGCGCCGGGCTGCTGGCCGAGACGGTCGGCATCAAGAAGGCCAAGGAGATCTGGTTTCTGTGCCGCCAGTACGACGCCGGCGAGGCGCTGCAGATGGGCCTCGTCAACACGGTCGTGCCGCTGGCCGATCTGGAGCAGGAGACGGTCTCCTGGTGTCGTGAGATGCTCGCCCTGTCGCCCTTCGCGCTGCGCCTCATGAAGGCGAGCTTCAACGCGCCCGAGGATGGCCTGTCGGGCATCCAGCAGCTCGCGCACGACGCGAACCTCCTGTTCTATGAAAGCCAGGAGGCCCAGGAGGGCCGCGACGCCTACACCGAGAAGCGCCTGCCCGACTTCGCCCGCTTCCCCCGGCGACCGTGACCGCGCCCGCGCGATGAGCAGCGCGCCGGCGAGCGCCCCGCCGCGCGCGCGGCCGAGCACCGCGCGCCCCAGCGCCGTGCGCATCTGGGTGATGGCCGCTCGCGTCAGGACCCTGCCCGCCGCGGTGGCGCCGGTGCTCGTCGGCACCTCGCTGGCGCTCGGCGCCGGAACCTTTGAAGTGTTCGCGTTCCTCGCCGCGCTGCTCGGCGCGATGTTCATCCAGGTCGGCACGAACCTGTCAAATGACTACTCCGACGCCCGGCGCGGCGCCGACAGCGAGGACCGGCTGGGGCCGGTGCGCGTGACAGCCGGCGGCCTCGTGCCGCCCCGCCAGGTGCTCATCGCGACGTATGTCTCCTTCGGCCTGGCGGTTGCCTGTGGCGTGTATCTCGTCGCCGTCGCGGGACCGGAGCTGATCGCCGTCGGCGCCGCGTCGATCCTCGCCGGCGTGGCCTACACGGGCGGGCCGCGCCCCTACGGATACGAGGGCCTCGGCGAGCTTTTCGTGTTCCTGTTCTTCGGCGTCGTCGCGGTCGTCGGGTCCTACTTCGTGCAGGTCCAGGCGCTGCCCTGGCAGGCGTTCGGCTGCGCGGTGCCCGTCGGCCTGCTGGCCAGTGCGATCCTCGTCGTCAACAACGTCAGGGACATCGACACCGACAGGCGGGCCGGCAAGCGCACGCTCGCCGTGCGCCTCGGGCGCCAGCGCACGCGCGCGCTGTATGGCGCGATGCTGACCACCGCGTTCCTCAGTGCACCGGTGCTGTGGGCGCTGGGGATGTCGCCGTGGTTGATGCTCTGCTGGGCATCGATCCCGCTGGCGATCTCGCTCGCCGCGGTCGTGCGCACGCGGACCGACGGCCCGGCCCTGAACGGCGCGCTGGCGAAGACGGGCGCGCTGCAGCTCGTGTTCTGCGTGCTGTTGTGCGCGGGCATCCTCGCCGGCGGAGGCATCCCCTCGTGAGCGCCGTGACGGCGCGGCGCGGGTCTTGAAGCTCGAGGCCCAGACGCGCAGGCTCGCGCTGCGCAGACCGCTGAGGACCTCCTACGGCGAGATCGCCGAGCGCGAGCTCATCGCGGTCAGCGTCACGGGCTCTGACGGGCTGACCGGCTACGGCGAGGCCGCGCCGCTGGAGCCCTATGACGGCGTGAGCATCGCGCGCGTCAGCGAGGCGCTTGGCCGCTACGGCGAGGTGCTCGAAGGAATCCGGGACGATCCCGAGCACCCGGTCAACGGCGCGATGCTCGTCGACGCGTGCCGCCGTGCCGACGATCTCCCGCAGGCCTTCGCGGCGATCGACCTCGCGCTGTGGGACCGCGCGGGCCGGCGCACCGGGAGGCCCGTCGCGGCGCTGCTGACCGACGAGCCAGCGCGCGATGTGCCGGTAAACGCCACGCTCGGCGCGACAGATCGCGCCGGCGCGGCGGCGGAAGCACTGGAGGCCGTCGAAGCGGGCTTTGACTGCATCAAGCTGAAGGTCGGCGTGGGCGACGACGCCGGGCGTGTCGCTGCGGTGCGCGCGGTCGCGGGCGCCGAGACCGCGCTGCGCCTGGACGCCAACGGCGCCTGGGACGTCGAGCAGGCCGTCTCGGCGATCGAGGCGCTGGCCCCGGCGGGCCTGGAGCTCGTCGAGGAGCCAGCGCACGGGCTGCAGGCGGTCCGCGAGATCCGCGAGCGCGTGAGCACCCGGGTGGCGATCGACGAGACGGCAGCCGAGCACGGCGCCCTGGGCGCCGGCGTGGCCGATGCCGTGTGCCTGAAGATCTCACGCTGCGGCGGCCTGTCGGGCCTGCTCGCGGCCGCCACGCTCGTCAGGGCGTCGGGCGCCGAGGTCTACCTAGGCTCGAGCCTCGACGGGCCGCTGGGCGTGGCCGCGGCCGTGCACGCCGCCGCTGCGCTTGCCTCACGCGGCGCGGTGGCACCGTGCGGCCTGGCGACGCTCACGATGTTCGAGGGAATCGAGGACCCGCTGCCGGCGCGCGAAGGCAGGATCGCGTGTCCCTCGAGTTCAGGCCTCGGGGTCGAGCCGCTCAGCTGACGGCTATCAGCTCGGCCACCGCGCCAGGGCTCTCCAACAGGAGCGCATGCCCTCCGACGACGACCGAGTAGTGCCCGTCGGGCAGCAGCGCCGCCATCCGCTCGCCCAGCGCGCGGTACTTCGCGTCGCGATCGCCGGCCAGCACGCGGACGGGCATCGTCAGCTCGCCGAGCCTTCCCCACAGCGGCGCCATCTCCCCCGCGCCCAGCCCGCGCAGCGTCGCAGCGAGGTCATCGGGCCGGTTTCGTCGCTGATCCTCGCGCGCGAGCATGCCCACCTCCGGTGGCTCATCGGCGAACAGCGGCTGGCGGCGCCAGCGCTCGATGAAGTCCTCGTAGGGGATCTGCTGCAGCTCGTCGGCGAGCCGATGATCGGACTCGCTGCGCGCCGCGCGCTCACCCGAATCCTCGATCCCCGCGCTGCACGACACGAGCACCAGGCGCGCGACGCGCTCGGGCGCGGCCAGGGCGACGTGCAGCGCGACGCGCCCGCCGAGCGAGTAGCCGCACAGCGCGAAGCGCTCGGGCGCGCTGGCCAGCACGCGCTGCACGCAGCTCTGGAAGTCGATCGGCCGAACGTCCGCCGCATCGCCGTGGCCGGGCAGATCGAGCGCCAGCGGCAGGTAGCGTGCAGTGTGCAGGCGCTCGACCACGCCGTCCCACGCGCGACGGGTTGCGCCGAACCCGTGCAGCAGGACAACGCTCTCGGGCACGCGCCCATCCTATGGCCAAGCCAACCGACACCTACACGCTCCTGCGGGCCTTCGCCGACGAGCTCGCGCGCTGCGGCATGCGCGCAGCCTGCACGTCGCCCGGCTCGCGCTGCGCGCCGCTCGTGCTCACGCTGGCCGCCGAGCAGCGCATCCAGTGCTATTCGCACGTCGACGAGCGCTGCGCCGGGTTCTTCGCGCTGGGGCTGGCAAAGCAGTCGGGCCTGCCGGTCGCTGTCACTTGCACCTCGGGCACGGCCGCAGCAGAGCTGCTGCCGGCCGCGATCGAGGCTCGCGAGGCGCGCGTCCCGCTGCTGCTGCTGACCGCCGACCGCCCGCCCGAGCTGCGCGAGAACGGCGCCGGGCAGACGATCGACCAGCTAAAGCTGTTCGGCAGCGCGGCTAAGTGGTTCTTCGAGGTCGACCTGCACTGCTGCGATCAGGCTCGCCTGCGCTTCATCCGCACGCTTGCCTGCCGGGCCTACTGGACGGCTCTCCAGGGCCGCCCGGGCGTCGTGCACCTGAACTTCCCGCTGCGCGAGCCGCTCGTGATCGATCAGGCGCTGCCCGCCGACGACAGCGCCCGCCCCGGGGAGGCGCCCTACGTCGCGCGTGTCGCGCCAGCTCGACGCGCGACAGGCCCCGGCGACATGCTGGGCTCGCTTGCCGCTCAATCGCGCCGCGCCGTGCTCGTCGCCGGGCGCCACGAGCGCGCGCCCGAGCCCGGCCAGCGCCCGCTAGCGCTCGCAGCGGCCGATCTCTGCGCGGCCGCACGCTGGCCGCTGCTTGCCGATCCGCTCTCCGGCGCACGACGCGGCGAGGCCGCCGTGGCTCACTACGACGCACTGCTGCGCGACGAGGACTTCGCCGCGTCGGCGGCTCCCGACCTGATCGTGCGCGTGGGAGACCTGCCGGTGTCAAAGCCCCTGCGCCGCTGGCTGGCGAGCCTGGACGACGTCGCGCAGGTGGCGATCGACCCCGAGGGCGCCTGGCAGGACCCCGACAGCAGGCTCTCTCATTCTCTGGCCGCGGACCCCGCCGCCGCGCTCGCCGGCCTCTCGCGCGCCGCGCCGAGCGCCGAGGAGGGATGGCTGGAGAGCTGGCGCAGCGCCGACGCGCGCTGTGCGGAGGCGATCCTCGGCGTGCTGGGCGACGGCGACATCAGCGAGCCGGCCGTCGCCGCCGAGCTCGGCGTGCTGCTGCCCGAGCAGGCCACGCTGTTCGTCGCCTCCTCGATGCCCGTGCGCGAGATCGAGACGTTCTGGCCGGTGCGCGCCGATCCGCCGCGCGTGCTGTGCAACCGCGGCGCGAGCGGGATCGACGGGATCGTCTCCTCGGCGTTCGGCGCGGCCGCCGGCTCCTCGGGTCCGGTCGTCCTGCTGATCGGCGACGTCGCGCTTGCGCACGACATCGGCGGCCTGCTGGCGGCCACGCGCCTTTCGCTGAAGCTCACGATCGTGCTCGTCGACAACGGCGGCGGCGGGATCTTCGACTTCCTGGCGGTCTCGCACGCGCCGATGGCGCTCGCCGCCAACACCTACACCGACCACCTCGCGACGCCCACCGGCCTTGACTTCGCGCACGCGGCGGCGCTGTATGACCTCGGGTTTGAGCGCGCCGGCGACGTGCGCTCGCTGCGCGAGGCGCTGGAGCGCGCGCTGGCCTCTGCGCGCTCGAGCATCGTGCAGGCGACGACCGACCGCGCGGCCAACGTGGCGCTTCACCAGCACATCTGGCAGGTCGCACGCGCCTCGCTGCGCGGCTAGCGCACGCTCAGGCGGCCAGCAGCGGCAACAGCGCCTGCAGCTTGACCTCGGTCTCAGCGAGCTCGGCCGCGGGGTCTGAGTCACGGACGATGCCGTTGCCCGCATAGCAGCGCGCGAGGCCTCCGCGCAGCAGCGCGCAGCGCAGCGCGATGCAGAACTCGCCGTCGCCGGTCGCATCGGTCCAGCCGATCGGACCGGCATACCAGCCGCGATCCAGTCCCTCCAGCGAGGGGATCAGCGAGGTCGACAGCTCGCGCGGCTCGCCGCCAACCGCCGGCGTGGGATGCAGCAGGCCGGCGAGCTCCAGCGCGTCGATTGGATCGGCGAGCTGCGCGCGAATCGGGGTCGCGAGGTGCTGGATGTTCGCGATCTGCACGAGCGTCGGCTCCGGAGAGGCCGCCACCCAGACCGAGTGGGGCGCGAGCGTGCGCTCGATGCGCCGCGCAACGATGGCGTGCTCCTCGCGGTAGCTGCGATTCTGCAGCAGCTGCTCGCCGAGGTGATCGTCCACCGCGGGATCGGCGCTGCGGCGCGTGGAGCCGGCGAGCGCGAGCGTGCTCACACGATGGCCTTCGCGGCGCACGAGCAGCTCGGGGCTCGCCGCGACGAGCACCGCCTCTCCGCGCCCGACGCACAGGTTGAAGCAGCCGGGGAACGCCTCGCGCAGCACGCCCAGCACCGCGGCCGGATCAAAGGCGCTCGGCGCGTGCACTTGCACCTCGCGCGCGACCACCACCTTCTCGAGCTCGCCTTCGGCGATCAGCGCCTTGGCGCGCGCGACCGCCGCTTCGTAGTGCTCGGGCGCCATCGCGCTGGCCACCTGGTGTCGCTCGGTCGGAGCCGGATCGAGCATCGGCAGCGGTCGCTCACAGAGCTCGCCGACGCGCGCAAGCAGCGCGTCCAGGCGCTCGGGCACGGTGTCGTCGGGCGCCAGCATCGCCGCCAGCGTGAGGCTCACGCTGGCCTCGCTGCCGTCATCCTTTGCCGATCGCCTGATCGCGACCTCCGGCACGACCATCGAACCGGGCTCAAAGCCCGCCCACGCCGGCGAGGCCCCTCCGTCGGGCGAGAAGGCAAAGCCGCCGAGCGCGATCGGACCGGCCCGCACGCCGATCGGCGCCTGCTCATCCTCGACGGCGCCCGCCGCGAGCTCGCGCCAGCGGCGCGCGAGGCTCGTGAACCTGTCACGACCCGACGCCGTCAGGCGCACCGCCTCCCCGAGCCCGGCGAGCGCCGCCGCGCCGCGATCTGGCTGCTCGAGCACGAACCACGGCTCGCCCGGCCTGCGCGACGAGCACGCCACGGCGCTCGGATCGGTGTCGCCCGACAGCGCGATCGTGCTCGTCGCGAGCGTCGCCTCGCCACTGCGTCGCGCTCTGGTCAGCGCGCGCTCCAAGCACGCGCGCAAACGCTCGCGCTGCTGCAGTGAGTATTCGAGTTGGCCGGTCCGCAGCCGCTGTGCGGCGGCGTTCACGTCTCGCTGCGGCCCCGGGAGATGGCGATCTCGCCGGTGCGCATCATCTCGACGAGGCCGAACGGGCGGACCATCGACTCAAACGCCTCGATCTTCTCCGTCGTGCCGGTCACCTCGACGATCAGCGAGCGCTTGGTCACGTCTACGACCTTGCCGCGGAAGATGTCGGCAATCTGCATGAGCTCCCCGCGTTGAGCGCCCTCGGCGGCGATCTTGAACAGCGCGAGCTCGCGCGCGACCGTGTCGGCCGGCTCGAGGTCGCGGATCTTCAGCACGTTGATCAGCTTGTGCAGCTGCTTGGTGACCTGGTCGATCGGGTGAAGCGCGCCGTCGACGGTCAGGGTCACGCGAGAGATCTGCTCGTCGTCTGTGGGACCGACGGTCAGCGTGTCGATGTTAAAGCCGCGTCGCGCGAACAGCCCGGCGATGCGGGTGAGCACGCCGGCCTTGTTTTCGACCAGGATCGACAGCACGTGCTTGCGACCGGTGCGCAGGCTCGTGGCGGCCTCGAGCTCCTGCAGGCTGAGCGGCTCCTTGATCGCGGGCTCGCCCATCAGCTCAGCCCACCATGTCCCGCGCGGCCTGGCCGGCCGGGATCATCGGATACGTGTTCTCCTCGCGCGTCACCTGCACGTCGACGACGACCGGGCCCTCGGTCGCCAGCGCGCGCTTGAAGTCCTGCACGAGCGTCGTCTTGTCGCTGAGGCGCATCCCCGTCACGCCGTAGGCCTCGGCGAGCTTGACGAAGTCCGGGAACTGGCCCATGTCGACGTGGCTGTATTTGCCGTCCCAGAACAGCTCCTGCCACTGTCGGACCATGCCGAGGTAGCCGTTGTTCATGATGAAGACCTTGATCGGTATCTGGTTCTGCGCGCACGTCGCGAGCTCCTGCGCGTTCATCTGCACCGAGCCGTCGCCGGCGATGCAGCAGACCAGCTGATCTGGGCAGCCGACCGCCGCGCCCATCGCGGCGGGCAGGCCGAAGCCCATCGTGCCCAGGCCGCCCGAGTTGATCCAGCGCCGCGCCTTGGGGAAGTTGTAGTACTGCGCCGTCCACATCTGGTGCTGGCCGACGTCGCTGGTCACGATCGCCTCGCCGCCAGTGGCCTCATACAGCGCCTCGATCATGCGCTGCGGCTTGATCTCGCTGTCTGTCGATTCCTCATAGCCGAGCGGGTACTTCTCACGCCAGCCTTCGATCCGCGACCACCAGGGCTCCAGGCGCGCGGGGTCGGCGCCGATCGCGCGGTACTCGATGACGAGCTTGGCGAGCACGTGCTTGGCGTCGCCGACAATCGGGATGTGCGCCGGGACGTTCTTTGAGATCTCGGCGGGGTCGACGTCGATGTGGATGAACTTCGCCCGCGGCGCGAACTCCGACAGCTTGCCGGTGATGCGGTCATCAAAGCGAGCGCCCACGGCGCAGATCAGGTCCGCCTCGTCCATCGCGTAGTTGGCCGCGCGCGTTCCGTGCATGCCGAGCATCCCCAGCCACTGGTCGTGCGGCGCTGGGAAGGCCCCCAGGGCCATCAGCGTGCAGGTCACAGGAAAGCGGTCTGAGAGCGCGAACTCCACGAGCTCCTCCGACGCTTCGGCGTTGACGACGCCCCCGCCCGCGTAGATGACCGGGCGCTGCGCGGCCGCAAGCGCCTTGGCCGCTTGGCGGATCTGCTTCTGGTTGCCCTCGATGCGCGGCTGATAGCCGGGCAGCTGTATGTCGGTCACCGGCTCGTAGTCGATCTCCGCGCGCGATAGGTCCTGCGGGATGTCGACGAGCACCGGCCCCGGGCGCCCCGAGCGGGCGATGTGGAAGGCCTCGTGGATCGCCCGCGGGATCTCCTGCGGATGCTGGATCATGAACGAGTGCTTGACGACCGGCATCGAGATGCCGATCGTGTCGGCCTCCTGGAAGCCGTCTGTTCCGAGCAGCTCGGTGCGCACCTGGCCGGTGATGAACACGACAGGCACCGAGTCCATCATCGCGTCGCAGATCGGCGTGATCAGGTTCGTGGCCCCCGGGCCGCTCGTGGCGAAGGCCACGCCGACTTTGCCGGTCGCCTTGGCGTAGCCCTCGGCGGCGTGGCCGCCGCCGGCCTCGTGGCGCACGAGGATGTGACGGATTCCAGCCCCCACGAACGCGTCGTAGGTCGGCAGGTTGGCACCTCCCGGCAGGCCGAACACGACGTCCACGCCCTCGGCCTTCAGGCATTCCATGAGCGCGTCCACAGCTCGCATGAAGTCAGCTTACCAGCGGCTTTCGCCGTGCTTTAGGACGAGCCGATCGCGATCCCGATCGCCAGAACGATCAAACCGCCGACCGTCACGACGAGCAGCGAGGAGCGCATCGAGACGTCGAGAAAGCGTTTGCGCACCCACGCGATCGCGAACAGCTCGACCGCGACCACGCTGCCGGCGACGATCAGCGCCTTGTGGACGTCGGAGATGATGAATGGCAGCGTGTGAAAGATGCCCCCGAGCGTCGTCATGCCGCCCGTGATCGCGCCACGCACGAGCGCCGACCCCCGGCCGGTCTGCTCGCCTGTGTCAGACAGCGCCTCAGACCAGCCCATGCTCACGCCCGCGCCGAGCGCTGTGGCAAAGCCAACCAGCAGCGCGGTGTGCGAGCTCGAGGCCAGCGCGGCGGCGAAGATCGGCGCAAGCGACGAGACGGTCCCATCGATCATCCCCACGAGAGCCGGCTGCACGACGCGCAGAACGAAGTCCGGCTCGTCCTGAAAGCCGGCTCGAATGATCTGGCGGTCCAGCCAGGATGGGGGCGATTGCAGTGCGGTCTTTGCCTGTGCGCTCATGGGTCCTCATCGGCAGCGTAGGCGAAAAACTGGCTTAGGGAAGCCAAAATCGGGTTAGGGCACCCTTACTGCGCAGACCCGGTTTCAGCTACCGCGAGCCCGGCGCCGCGGACTGTCGCAGACCCCGGGGACGGCTAGCGCGCGACCGGTGTCTGCACGAAGGATTCGGGCTCGATCACCGTGTCGGGGTAGTCGAACTCCGTGCCGCAGCGCATGCACAGCGCGTCATAGGCCTTCGTCACGCGCCCACAGCGCGGACAGGCGCGGCGTGGCTCGTCGCGCTCTGAGCGATATGCGGCGGCGGCGAACAGCCCGAGGAACGGCACGAGGCCCGAGATCAAAAACCACAGCCAGAACGAGCTGCCCTTGAACTTGCCGACCCATCCGCCCGCCAGCCCGAAGCAGATGGCGAGGATCACGTAGGCCATGAACGCTCCCTACAGCAGTACGCGCACGGCCCAGACGACGGCCACGATCGCCGCCACGAGCACGACCGCGCTGAGCAGGATCGAGAACAGGTGGATAATCGGGCCGAGCAGCAGCCACACCCCCACCAGCAGGACCAGCCCAGCGGCAACCGTCTTGCCGACAGAACGCGAAGAAGACTCAGCGGGTAATTGGCTCATGCCGTCATTCTATCGGCGAAGAAGTGCGGCCGGACAGGAAGAGCTACCCCTGCCCGGCCGCACCCGCCCGCCACGGCCGAGGGAAGCCGAGACGTCAGCGATGGTGGGGCAGCCAGCTACGCGCGACTCAGCCGGCCAAGCTCGCGTGCGGCCCGAGCCGTCGCAAGATCGAGCCCAGTGAGACCAGCGCGCTGACCGATGCTGACCAGCTTGTAGCGACGGACCTTCGGCCCGCGCCTCGTTGCACCCACCGATTCCTCAGGCAGCAGGAGGAACCGCCGAGGAGATGAGTTGTGAGAGTTCATTGCTGACCCGTTCATGGTGAGCATATTGGCGCACACCCGCCCGACTGCCTTTGGCCTGGCGTCCAAAATGTCGCTTTCGCGACCGTCTCCGGTGTCGGAGGCGCCGCTCAGCTGCCGAGCTGCTCGTGCACGAGGCGGGCCACCTCGCCGCCGTCGGCGCGGCCCTTGGTCTCGCGCATGACGTGGCCGACTATGGGCCCGATCGCCTTGGCGTTGCCTTCGCGTATGCGCTGTGCCGCGTCTGCGTTGGCGGCCAGGGCGGCGGCGACGATCTCGGCGAGCTCGCCGTCGCCGGCGATCGCGCCCAGGCCCTCGGCCGCGACGATCTCGCGGGGGTCTCCCCCGTCCGCGACGAGCCGATCGAGCACCTGGCGCCCGGCGCCGACGCTCACGCGCTTCTCAGCGACGAGGCCGACGAGCACCGCGAGCGCCTCGGCCGCCACCTGCGAGCGCGCGGGATCCTCGCCGTCTCCGAGTCGCCCCACGAGCTCGACCGTGATCCAGTTGGCGAGCATCTGCGGGCTGGGCGCGGGATCGCTGCCCTCGCCGGCCAGCGCCGCCTCGAAGTAGTCGCCCAGCTCGCCGCGGAAGGCCAGCAGCCGCGCGGTCTCGGCGCTGAGCGCGAAATCGCGCTCCAGGCGCTCCGCGCGATCGGCCGGAAGCTCGGACATGTCCGCCCGCGCCGCGGCGACCATCTGCTGGTCGATCGCGACCGGGAGCAGATCGGGCTCGGGGAAGTAGCGATAGTCGTGCGCCTCCTCCTTGGAGCGCAGGGAGCTGATCGCACCCGAGACAGGGTCGAAATGCAGCGTCTCCTGCGTCACCTGGCCGCCGGCGCGCAGGATCTTCTCCTGGCGCGCGATCTCGGCCGTGATCCCCCGTTCGATGAAGCGAAACGAGTTCATGTTCTTCAACTCGGTCTTCACGCCCAGCTGCTCGCTGCCGGCTGCACGCAGCGAGATGTTCGCGTCACAGCGCAGCGAGCCCTCCTCCATGTTCACGTCGCTTACGCCGAGCTGGCGCAGCGTGCTGCGCAGCAGCCTCAGCCACTCGCCGGCCTGCTCGGCCGAGCGCAGGTCGGGCTCGGTGACGATCTCCGCGAGCGGCGTGCCGCCACGGTTGAAATCGACGATGCTCGCGTCTGAGCCGTGGATGCGCCCGCTCGCGCCGACGTGGATCAGCTTCGCCGCGTCGTCCTCCAGGTGCACGCGGTGGATGCGCACCTCGCCGAGCTGCCCGCCCCGGCACAGCGGCTCGTCGTACTGAGAGATCTGGTAGCCCTTGGGCAGGTCGGGATAGAAGTAGTTCTTGCGGTGGAAGATCGAGCGCGGCGCAAGCTCTGAGCCGAGCG
Organism: uncultured Solirubrobacterales bacterium; assembly: GCA_963749385.1. Taxonomy (GTDB): domain Bacteria; phylum Actinomycetota; class Thermoleophilia; order Solirubrobacterales; family Solirubrobacteraceae; genus Palsa-744. The sequence continues at coordinate 229,840 of CAVVMI010000007.1, read as the reverse complement.
CCAGCCCGATCATCAGGCCGAGGTGAACCGCGCGCGCGTTGGCGACCGGAAGCGCCCCGGGGAGCCCCAGACAGACCGCGCAGGTGTGCGTGTTCGGCGGATCGCCGAAGGACAGCTCACAGCCGCAGAACATCTTCGTCCTCGTCGCCAGCTGGACGTGGATCTCCAGGCCGATCACCGGCTCGAGCTCCGCGGCGGGCGCGCCCGAGCCACCGTTCTCGCGCAGTCGATCAGACACGAGCGGCGCTCCCGTCAAAGCCGATCGCCGCCTCCAGCGCATGCGCGGCGCCGAGCAGCCTGTTCTCGCTGAACGCCGGCCCGGTGATCTGAAAGCCGACGGGCAGTCCCTCTGAGAGACCGCACGGGATCGAGATCGCCGGGATCCCGGCAAGCGACATCGGCACGGTGAAGTAGTCGCTGAGATACATCGACCAGGGGTCGGCCGTCTTCTCGCCCAGGCCGAAGGCCACGTTCGCGGACGTCGGCGTGACGATCAGGTCGACCTCCGCGAAGGCCTCCCTGAAGTCCTGGGCGATCTTCGTGCGCACGCGCTGAGCGCGGCCGTAGTAGGCGTCGTAGTAGCCGGCCGACAGCGCGTAGGTCCCGAGCATGATCCGTCGCTTGACCTCGGCGCCAAAGCCGTCGTGGCGCGTCCGCGTGTACATGTCCAGAAGATCCGCCGAATCGCCGGCGCGCAGCCCGTATCGCACACCGTCAAAGCGCGCGAGGTTCGAGCTCGCCTCCGAGGGCGCGATCAGGTAGTAGGCCGCCAGGGCGTGCGGCGCATGCGGGAGCGCGACCTCGCACACCTCGGCGCCGAGCTCCTGCGCGAGCTCGAGCGTCGCCTCGAAGGCCGCGCTCACCCCCGGTTCCATATCGGCGCCTGCGAGGTCACCGCTCGGATGCGCGAGCTCGGCCGGAACGCCGATACGCACCCCGTCCAGGCGCTCGGCCCGCGGCAGCTCGATATCGCCCGGAAACGCAAGCGAGGTGGCGTCGCACGGGTCGCGTCCGATCATCTCTGCGAAGAGCGTCGCCGCGTCTGTGACGTCGCGCGTCAGCGGACCGGCCTGGTCCAGCGAGGACGCGAACGCGATCATCCCGAAGCGCGACACCGCGCCGTATGTCGGTTTCAGACCGACGATCCCGCAGAGGGCCGCCGGCTGGCGGATCGAGCCGCCCGTGTCGGTGCCGAGCGCCCACGGGACGAGTCTCGCCGCCACCGCGGCTGCGCTGCCGCCCGAGGAGCCGCCGGGCACGCGTGTGCGGTCCCATGGATTGCGCACCGGCCCGAACGCGGAGTTCTCGTTGGAGGAGCCCATCGCGAACTCGTCCTGGTTGGTCTTCGCCAGCAGCGTCGCCCCCGCGGCGGTCAGCTTCGTGACGGCCGTCGCGGTGTAGGGCGGCAGGTAGCCCTCGAGGATGCGCGAGCCCGACTGACTGGGAACGTCCTTGGTGGCGAAGAGGTCCTTGACCGCCAGCGGGACACCCGCGAGCACGCCATCGCCCGGGCCACCGGGCGCATCCTGCGCCAGCCACGTGAAGCAGTTCAGATCATCTGCCAGCCCATGCGCGCCGGCACGGGCTCTGTAGACATCGAACAGCTCCCCGGCGCTCAGCTCCCCGGTGCGAATCCGTGCCGCGGCCGCGGTGCCCGTGAGCGCCAGCAGCTCGGCGTCAGACGCGCTCATGCCTGTGGACTTGGCACGAGGAAGCCCTCGTCGCTGACGGCCGGAGCCTGCGACAGCACGACATCTCGCGGCAGCGACGGCCGCGGCTCGTCGGGACGCAGCGCGCCGGTCACCTCGACGACGTGCGACGTCGGCTCGACATCGTCGAGGTCCAGCTCGGCGATCTTCGCAACGTGGTCGAGCACGGCCGACAACTCGGCCGCGAGCGGCGCGATCTCATCCTCGTCCAGCGCCAGGCGCGCCAGGCTGGCCACGTGCAGAACCTCGTCGCGGTCGATCACGCGCAGGATTCTACGAGGCGCCCGTCGCTCGCAGGGCGTCGCTCAGCCACCGGCACGCGCAGGCGGCTCTGCGGGCGGGTCCTCGGCCAGCAGCCCGCTGAAGGCCTGCGAGCCGTGTTCGCCGGAGTCGTGGCCGCCCGACCCCTCCTCTGCTGGCTCGCGGTCGTTCGGGCGAGGCGGCTCATCGATGTCCTCGTGCGCGAGTTCGTCGCGCAGCGCAAGGACACCGCCGATCGCGATGACAGCCGACGCGACGAGCGCGATCCAGATGCCGAACTTGATCGAAGCCGCGGCGGTCACGGTCGCATGGCCGGGCGGCGTTTCTCCGACGGCGAGCGGGTGATGGAAGATGCGAAAGAGGATCGCGAGCGTCGAAAGGGCGCCCAGCGCAGCCACGACCCCGCCCAGCGGCGCCCCGATCGGGACGTCGCGATCGTCGACTCGCAGCCACACCGCGCCGAGCGCCACGATGATCGTGATCAGCCACAGCCAGCGGCTGTGCGTGAACGCATGCCAGCCGTTGAAGTCGCCGCCTGCGAGTTTGAGGCCGTGCTTGCCCCCGAGGCGCAGCGTGGCTTCATACCACTTGAAGAAGAACAGCGAGATCGCCAGCACCAGCGCGCCGCCGCCGATCAGCCGATCGGCCCGGCGCAGCCCGTGGCGCTCGGCGCTCATCGCGCCGCCCGCACGGCGACGAGCGCGGGCGAGCCGGCCCGCGTGTGTGGGTGGATGAGCAACGCAGCGGTCCTCACGATTGTCTGACTGTGGTTGATTCCCCACGCCGGGCGCCAGTCCTGCCTGAACGGGCACAGCCACCGCCGGCCGAGTCGTTGCGGGCAGTCGCTCGCCGGGTCCTGGTCAGACCGCTGGCGGCGTGCGCCTGGGGGGCTCGAAGGGCGGGTACGTGGACGTGCGCTCGTCGCGCATCGCCAGCCAGGAGCCGACCAGGATCGCGACCGCCCCCGCGAGCCCAACCCACGCCCCGTCGCACAGCCGCGTCGCGTTTTCAGGGCGCGCGAGCACGCGAACGACCGCGGCGATCACCGCGGCGGCCCCCAGCAGCGTGCTCCAGATGGCGATCGAGACCGGAAGCGCCGGGCTGCGCTCGCCCAGCGCGCTGATCGCCAGCGCCAGCGCGGCCGCGGCCGCGGCCACCATCAGCGCGACCCCGGGCCCAAATGTTTCCCAGCCCGTGAGCTTCCCGGCCGAGTTCTCATACCAGGCCAGGAACAGCGAGACGACCACGCACACGGCGCCGGCCAGCGCCACGAGCTCGCCGACGCGCAGCCGGCGCAGCCCTCGCCGCATCGGGCCGTGGGCGACGCCGTTGGACGAGGGAATCACAGGATCGCCTCGCGGATCGTCCGGCGATCCGAAGCCGCCCTGCGCCATCAGACCAGCTCCCCTGCCTGGCGCCGCGCGGCCTGCAGCGTGTTGGACAGCAGGCAGGCGATCGTCATCGGCCCAACTCCTCCGGGCACCGGGGTTATCGCCGACGCCAGCTCGCGCACCTCGGCGAAGTCCACGTCACCGACGAGCCCGCTCTTGTTCTGGGCCTCCTGCGGGCTGATGCGGTTCATGCCCACGTCGATCACGATCGCGCCCGGCTTGACGAACTCACGCCCGATCAGCCGCGCACGGCCGACCGCTGCGATCAGCACGTCCGCGCGCGCGCACACGTCCGCCAGATCGCGCGTGCGCGAGTGACAGGTCGTGACCGTCGCGTTCTCGGCGAGCAGCAGCTGGGCCATCGGCTTGCCGAACAGGTTCGAGCGCCCGACGACAACCGCTTCTGCGCCGGCCAGCTCGGCGTCGACGCTGCGCAGCAGCCGCAGCACGCCGACGGGCGTGCACGGACGCAGCCCCGGGCGACCGAGCGCCAGAAGCCCCGCGTTGACCGGCGTCAGCCCATCCACGTCCTTGGCGGGGTCGATCATCCCCGTCAGCGCCGGCGCGTCCAGCTCGCCGGGAAGCGGCAGCTGCAACAGCACGCCGCTGACCGTCTCGTCCGCGTTGAGACGCTCGAGCTCCTCGGCGATCTGCACAAAGGACGCGTCGGGCGCCAGCCGCCGGTCGACCGCCGTCATCCCGACCTCCACGCACGCGCGCTGCTTGCCGGCCACATAGACCGCCGACGCCGGATCCTCGCCTACGAGGACCGTCGCAAGGCCGGGCGGGCGCCCGTGTCGCTCGGTGAAGGCGCCGACCTCGCCGGCGACCTCGCCGCGGACGCGAGCGGCGATCGCCTTGCCGTCGATGATCGTGGCCGACATCGGCGCTGATCGTAGTCGTCGCCAGGGTCCGGCGCGTGACAGCGCTACCGGCGCGAGATCGGCGCGTAGTCGGCCATCAGCTTGCGCTCTGAGCCGTCGCCGGCGAAGCGCACGACGATGACCCCACCGGGCTCCACCCCGGTGACGACGCCCTCGCCGAAGGCCGCATGCACGACGTCCTCGCCCATCCGCAGCGAGCGAGCGGCGCCGACATCCGCGGCCGAGCGCTCGACCGCCGGCGAGCCGCTGCTCATCGATGACCACAGGTCGCGTCCGCCACCCCCGGCGGACACGCCCGCGCCGATGGCCGCGGGCTCGCGGCGGCTGACGACGAGCTCCTCCTCGATGTCGGTGAGCTGCGCGGGAATCTCGCCCAGAAAGCGGCTCGGCAGCCCGAACGTCGGCGCGCCGAAGACCGCGCGGCGGCGCGCGTAGGTGAGATAGAGCTCGCGCTTGGCCCTCGTGATCCCGACGTAGAAGAGCCGGCGCTCCTCCTCGAGGCTGCCCTCGTCAAGCGCGCGCGAGTGGGGAAAGACGCCGTCCTCGCAACCGGCGATGAACACGATCGGGTACTCCAGCCCCTTGGCGTTGTGCAGCGTCATCAGCGTCACCAGGCTCTCGTCGTCGCGGCGCGCATCGGCGTCGGCGACCAGCGCGAGCTGCTGCAGGAAGACGTCGAGCGTGTCCTCGTCCTCGGTGGCGCCGGCGTCGAACTCGCGCGCGACCTCGACGAGCTGCTCGAGGTTTTCAAGGCGCCCCTGCGCCTCGATCGTCTTCTCGGTGGCGCCGACCGTCTCCGCCTCCAGCGCCTCTATGTAGCCGCTGCGCGAGAGCACGGCGTCCAGCAGATCTCCGACCGCGACCTGCCGCTCGGCGAGCTCGGCGAGCTCGGCCATCGTGCCCATGAAGCGCTCCAGCGATTTCACCGCGGCGGGACCAAGGCCGGGGATCTGCCCGGGCGCCGCGGCGGTCTCCCACACCGAGGCGCCGATGCTCGAGGAGTGGGCGATGACGCGCGCGAGCGAGGTCTGGCCCAGCCCCCGCCTGGGCGAGTTGGCGATGCGCGTGAAGCTGACGACGTCAAAGGGGTTCGCCAGCCACGACAGGTAGGCGATCGCGTCCCTGATCTCGGCGCGCTCATAGAACTTCGTGCCGCCGATCACCTGGTAGGCGATCTCGCGCCGCACGAGCGTGTCCTCGATCACCCGCGACATGGCGTTGGTCCGATAGAGCACGGCGACCTCTGAGCGCGAGGCGCCCTCTTCGACCAGTCGCTCGATCTCGCCGACGACGAACCGGGCCTCGGCATGCTCGTCGTCGAGCTCGCGCACATGCACCGGCGAGCCGGTGCCGAGATCGCTCCACAGGCGCTTGGCGATGCCGCCGCGGTTGTTCTCGATCACCGCGTTGGCGGCGGAGAGGATCGTCTGGGTCGAGCGGTAGTTCTGCTCGAGCTTGACCACGCGCGCGTCGGGGAAGTCGTCCTGGAAGTCCAGGATGTTGCTCACGTCGGCTCCCCGGAAGCTGTAGACGCTCTGCGAATCGTCGCCGACCACCGCGAGGTTCCGGTGCCCCTCCAGCTGCACGCGCCTTCCGCGCGCAGGAGCCTGGCGCCCGCCGCCGACGAGCAGCTGCAGCAGCCGGTACTGGGCGTGGTTGGTGTCCTGGTACTCGTCGACGAGCACGTGCGCGAAGGCGCGCGTGTAGCGCTCGCGCACCTCCTCGAACAGCTCGAGCACGTTGACCGTGCGCAGCAGCAGGTCGTCGAAGTCCATCGCGTTCATGCGCAGCAGCTCGCGCTCATAGAGGTCATAGACGTCGGCGACGAGCTCCTCGAACTGCGAGCCGACCGCCTGGCGGTAGTCCTCGGCGACGATCAGGCGGTTCTTGGCGGCCGAGATCTGGCTCTGACCGTGGCCGGCGTGAAGCGCTTGGGGTCGACCCCGAGCTCGTCGATGCAGCGCCTCGTCAGCCGGCGCGAGTCGGCCTGGTCGTAGATCGTGAACTGGCGCGTGTAGCCGAGGCGCTCGGCCTCGGAGCGCAGGATGCGCGCGCAGGCGGCGTGGAAGGTCATCAGCCACATCCCGCGCGTCGCGCGGCCGAGCAGCTGCTGCACGCGACGCGCGCATCTCCTCGGCGGCCTTGTTGGTGAACGTGATCGCGAGGATCTCGCTCGGCTGGGCCTGGTCGGTGAAGATCAGATACGCCATGCGGTGGGTCAGCACGCGCGTCTTGCCGCTGCCCGCGCCGGCGAGGATCAGCAGCGGCCCCTCGCCGTGGGTGACGGCCTCGCGCTGGGGCTCGTTGAGACCCTCCAGGAGCTCCTGGAGGTGCTCGGCGTGCGGGTTGGCGGACATCAGATCCAGCATAGATGCGCGCCCCGGCCGAGCCGCATCGCGTGCTGCATCGCGCGGCGCTAGCCGCCCGCGGGGTTCGGGCCCCTTCACGGGCCGCAGCGGCCGGACCTCGGCGATCGGCCGGCGTCTCCTGCTCGGAGAGCTCGCCGACCCTGCGTTCCAGCGCGCCGATCCTGTTCGCGAGCGCCTGGATCGCCTCGGCGATCGGGTCGGGGAGATGGATCCAGTCGGCGTCGGGGCCCTCGATGCGCCGCCCGTCCACGCGCACCGGATGCCCCGGGTTGCCGACGACCGTCGAGTTCGGCCGGCACGTCGGTGATCACGACGCTGTTGGCGCCGATCTTCGCGCCGTGGCCGATCGTGATCGGCCCGAGCAGCTTGGCGCCGGAGCCGATCGTGACGTTGTCCTGCACCGTCGGGTGGCGCTTGCCCGTGGCAAAGCCCGTGCCGCCGAGCGTGACCCCCTGATAGAGCGTCACGTCGTCGCCGATGTCGGCCGTCTCGCCGATCACGACGCCGGCGCCGTGATCGATGAACAGGCCCTGGCCGATGCTCGCCGACGGATGGATCTCGATCCCCGTCGACGGCGCGGGTGAGCATCGAGATCAGCCGTGGCAGCAGCGGCATGCCGCGCTCTGCAGCGCGTGCGCGAGGCGGTAGGCGAGCAGCGCGTGGATGCCCGGCCAGGTCGCGAGGATCTCCGCGGGACCCACCCCTCTGGCCGCCGGATCGCGGTCGCGCGCCGCACGAACGTCGCGCCGGACCTCTTTGACGACTCGCGTGAGGGCGCCGAATCAGCCATGCAGACAGCGTAGCGGCCGCGCTTGCGCGCGCTGCGATCAAACGCTCAGCGCGCCGGCTCAGCGCGGCGCGATCAGTTGTGCGCCGCCTCGATCGCCAGCTCGGGCGGCGCGAAGAAGGCCTGCGAGATGTAGCGCTCGCCCGAATCGGGCACGACGACGACGATCCGCTTGCCGGCCGACTCCGGCCGGGCGGCCACCTGCAGCGCGGCCCACAGCGCCGCCCCGCCGGAGATGCCCGCCAGCAGCCCGCGCGCGCTCGGCGCAGCTCCAGGCCGTCTGGATCGCGTCATCGTCGGAGACGCGCGATCATCTCGTCCAGCAGCTTGCGGTTGAGGACCGCGGGGACGAACCCGGCGCCGATGCCCTGGATCCGGTGCGGTCCGATCGCGCCGCCCGACAGCACCGCCGAGCTGCGCGGCTCGACCGCGACGATGCGCAGGTCGGGTTGCTTGCTCGCGCAGGTACTCGCCTGCGCCCGTGATCGTCCCGCCGGTCCCCACGCCGGCGACGAGCACGTCCACGCGCCCGTCCAGCGCGCGCTCGATCTCCGGCCCGGTCGTCCGGCGGTGGACCTCCGGGTTGGCGGGGTTGGAGAACTGGTCGGGCAGGAACACGTCGCGCGTCGCGGCCATCGCGCGAGCGGCCGCGACCGCCTCGCCCATCCCGCCGAGGGACTGCGTGATCTCCACGCGCGCGCCGTACAGGCGCAGCAGCGCCTCGCGCTCGCGGCTCATTCCCTGCGGGCAGCGTCAGCACGAGCTCATAGCCCTTGGCGGCGCACACGAAGGCCAGCGCGATTCCGGTGTTGCCGCTGGTGGCCTCGACGATCGTCGTGCGACCCGGCTCGATCCGGCCCTTCGGCCTCCGCGGCCTCGATCATCGCGACGCCGATCCGGTCCTTGACGCTCCCGCCCGGGTTCTGCGCCTCGAGCTTTGCGAACAGCTGCACCCCGTCGTCAGCCGCCGGCGTCCCCTCGAGCATCTGCGGGAGCTCCACCAGCGGCGTGTCCCCGACAAGCTCGGCAATGTTGATCGGGATTCGGGCCATATCCCGACAATAGGCCAATGGGCCGCGCTCATCGCTGCCGCGGGGCGTGCGACGCTGCGGTCCGCTAGCCCGGGCGGCGTCTCGAACTGCATCGCGTCGTCAAAGCGCGGCGACCACGACTGGGCCGACCCGGTCCAGCACGTTCGGCGACAGCGCTCGAGCCACGACGGGTCGTCGAGCGAGCCGACCTTCACGTAAGCGACCTCAGGCGATGCCTCCGGCAGGTGAAGAGCGGCGAGCCGCACGTCCGAACAGAACCGGCGCTCGGTCGCGGTGCCGGCAGTCCTCGCCGGTCGATCGCGAACGAGGAGAGCGTGTCTCGCCTCGATGCCGCAGCGCAGCGCGCGGCACGCCGCACCACGACCGAGAAGGTCGTGCCGCGACTGACGCTGGCAATCGGTGCAGCTCGGCAGCACGGCCTGCACTGATCGGATCGGCGTCGATCCGTGCACGCTGATGGCACCACACAGGCAGTGGCCAGCTCGATCGGTCTCGTGAGCGCTCGCCTGCCGCGACGCTACACGAAGTCGCCACGACGCGATGCCTGGCATCGGTCCGATCGGCCGCACGCGCGTGGTCTTGTAACCATCCACGAGCGGTCTACCGCCGGCGACATCACCTTCAGCCCTCGACTGCGCAAGGCGTTCGGCAGCAGCACGAGCCTCGTCGATATCGAGGTTCAGTTCCTGGCGACGCGCGATCCGCCCGTCCCTCCAGGTCGCGACGAACGCCGTCAGCGTCGTCTTCGAGGAGCGCCGCTGGCGCCGACCGTGGGCCTGCCGCGCTCGCGACGATCGCGTGGAAGGTGCCGCCGTTGTCGAGAGCGTGGGCTGCTCGTCGATGGGCGAGCTGCGAAGTCGTCGAAGCGCTGCGGGATGCTCTTCCACGAGCTTGCGTATCGCAGCGTCGGCCGGCGCGGCTCCGATCTCGAGACGAAGCCCATCGCGGTCGGCGGCGACGGCTCCCAGACCGCGATCACAGGGGCCGCACATCGCCGACTCGAAGCGTCGAGGTCGCCTGCCGGTTGAGCGCCTCAAGGGCCTCTGACGGAGCGTCTGCATGCGGGGATCGGGCGGCATCGACTACCTCAGTCATCACCAGGCTGCAGTATCCCTCAGGGAATGCTGGATTGCGCTGGATCGGCAGAACCTCGGCCGCTCGCGCCGCGTCTGTCGTGCGAGCGTTCAGACCGCTTCTAGATGTGGTACATGCTCGCGCCGGCCTCGCGCGCCTCGCGCTCGATCACGTCGGCGATCGTGGTGCTCGCCGAGCACCGTGCGCGCGGCGCAGCGCCGCGTCGGCGAAGACGCCCTCGGCGTCGCGCCCGAGCGGCCCGTCGAGCAGCTCGACGATCTCGAGCACTGTCACCGTGCGGGCTCGCGCGCGAAGCGGTAGCCGCCCTTGACGCCGCGCTGGGAGCTGATCACGCCGGCGCGGCGCAGCACCGCGAACAGCTGCTCGAGGAACTGCACGGGCACGTCGCGCCGGCGCGCGAGCTCGCCGATCGGCACGGGGCTCGAGCCCGCCGAGCGCCCGAGCTCGGCCAGCGCGAGCACCGCGTAGGGGGACTTGCTGGTGATCGAGATCATCGCGCCGCCTAGCGATGCTAGGGAATCCTCCGGAGGAGACCTCCGGGGCGCCAACGGACACGGCGGCGCGCAGCGCGCGCCAGCCGCGCTAAAGCCAGCCGCGCTCGGTGGCGATCAGCACGGCCTGGGCGCGGTCGACCGCGCCGAGCTTGCCGTAGATGTTGTGCAGGTGCGTGCGCACCGTGCTCGTCGAGAGCGTCAGCTCGTGGGCGATCTGCTTGTAGACCTTGCCTTCGGCCAGGCGCTGCAGGACGCCCAGCTCGCGGCCGGACAGCGGACAGGGGTCGACGTGGCGCGGGCGCTGGCTGGAGGAGCTCGGCAGCTCGTACAGCACGCGCCGCAGTTCCTTGGGGCCGAGGCCGACGGTCGCGCGCGGTCTGCAGCATCTCCGCCGGGGAAACCTGATCGCCCTGGCCGTAGTGCGCGAGCATGTCGGCGAGCGCGACGAAGCGCCGCCTCGCCCTCGGCGTCGGGGTTGTGGTGGCGCTCGATCGACCGTCGCCACGGTGGGCGGAAGGCCCCAGCGCCGGGCCAGCACGCCGCCGACGAGCGCGTGGTCGACGCCGAGCTCGCGGCGCTCCTGGTGGATGCGCTCGCGCGGCGTGCGCGCGCCGCGGTGCACCTGGGAGGGGTAGCCGGGGTAGGCGTACATCAGCACGAGCTTGCCGATGTCGTGAAGCAGGCTGGTGACCGTCAGGCGGTCGCGGTACTCGTAGCCGATCTCGCCCGCCACGCGGTCGGCGGCATGCTGCGTGGCCAGCGCGTGCAGTCGGAAGCGCTCCGGAGCGGCGTCCCAGACGCTCGCGCGCTCGAAGAAGTCGAACGTGCGCAGCTGCGCGGCCAGCGCCAGCACGGTCTGCGGGCTGAGGAGCTCGACGGCGCCAACGATCGTGTCCACTCGACGCCGGCCATCCTGGACGCGATTGGCCAGGCGCAGCACGGCGATGATCAGCGCGACGTCCGACTCGACCGCCGTCACGATGTCCGCGGTCGCGACGTGCTCCTTGCCGGCGACGGCGAGCAGCCGGTTGCGCGACTCGGCCAGCGCGGGGAACGCCTCCAGCGCTTCGAAGGCCGCCGTCAGTCGACGGCCGTGGCCCTCGTTCTGTGGGCGCTCGGCTGCGCTGCCCGGTGCGCCATCCGCGCTCTGGCCGTTGGCGCGCGCGGGCGCAGCGGGCTGTTTCTTGCCCGCGGCGGTGGCGCGGCTCTTGGCGGCGCCCTCTTTTGGCTTGCGTGCTGTTGCCGGCATTGGCTTTAGATATCTGACTCGGAGTGCCCCGACCACAAGGTCGACGACCTTTTCCTGGGTCCTATCGGCATCGCGCCGCCAACAGTTGAGGGTTCTGCGTTCAGACGGTCGCAAGCGCGCGATCGATTCGCGCGAGCGTCTCCTCGCGCCCGAGCAGCGCCACGCTCTCAAAGATGCCCGGCGAGACCGTGGTCCCGCACAGTGCGACGCGCAGCGGCTGATAGACCTGGCGCGGCTTGACCGCACGGCGCGCCACGACATCTTCAAGCGCCCGTTCGACCGTCGGCTCGTCAAAGCTCTCCAGGCTCTCCAGCGCGGCGCGCACGTCGGCGAGCGCCGCGCGGCCCTCCTCGCCCAGCCAGCGCTCGCGCACCGCCGGATCGTCCACCGGCCCGTCCAGCAGAGGGCCGCTCAGCGTCATGAAGTCAGCCAGCGTGTGGATCTTCTCCTGGCTGATGCGCACGACGGGCTCGAGGTCGCTGCGCCCCGTGAACTCTTCAAGACGCGTCGTGAGGTCGCCCAGCGCCAGGCCGCGAATGTAGACGCCGTTTAGCCACCTGAGCTTCGTCTCGTCAAAGCGCGCCGGGTTGCGGCTCACGCGATCCAGCGCGAAGCGCTCGACGAGCTCTTGCGTCGAGAGCACGGTCTCGTCGTCGCCGGCGCCCCAGCCGAGCAGCGCGAGGTAGTTGCGCACCGCCTCTGGCAGATAGCCGGCGTCGCGCAGCTCCTGCACCGACGCGGCGCCGTGGCGCTTTGACAGCTTCTTGCCGTCGGGGCCGTGCAGCAGCGGCAGGTGCGCGTAGAGCGGCGGCTGCAGCGTGGTGAGGCCCGCGGCGCGCACGGCCTCGAGCACGAGCAGCTGCTTGGGCGTGTTGGAGAGGTGGTCCTCGCCGCGCACGACGTGCGTGATCGCGGCGTCGAGGTCGTCTATGGCGACGGCGAAGTTGTAGAGCACCGAGCCATCGGCGCGGGCGATCACGGGCTCGTCGAGGTGGACGTGCTCAAAGCGCGTGTCGCCGCGGATGACGTCGTGGACGACCGTCGCCCCGTCGTCGGGCACGCGCAGGCGAACGGCGCCCTCCTCCTCGGGCTCGCCGCGAAAGCCGCGATCGGCCCCGTAGCGCTGCTTGTAGGCCTTCACATCCTCGGCGGTGGCGCCCGAGCGATAGGCGTGCCCGCCGTCCAGCAGCGCGCGCAGCACCTCGCCGTGGCGCTCTGAGCGCTCGGTCTGCATGATCGGGCCCTCGTCCCAGTCGAGCTCCAGCCAGCGCAGCGCGTCGAGGATCTGCTCGATGTTCTCAGGCGTCGAGCGCTCGCGGTCGGTGTCCTCGATGCGCAGCACGAGCTCGCCTCCCTCATGGCGCGCGAGCAGCCAGTTGAACAGAGCCGTGCGCGCGCCGCCGATGTGCAGCGCGCCCGTCGGCGATGGTGCGAAGCGGACCCTCATAGGATTCGCGCATGCTAGTCGCACCGTCCGCGGCCCCCGGCGCGCGCAGACCCGCCGCCCGATGCTGATCGGCGCGCACGTGTCGCCCGCGGGCGGCCTCGCGAAGGCGATCGAGCGCGGCGAGCAGCGTGGCTGCCGCGCGATCCAGATCTTCAACCAGTCCCCGCGCATGTGGCGCCCGAGCGTCTACCGCGACGAGGACGTGGCGGCATTTCGCGCCGCGATGAAGGCGAGCTCGGTCGACGCCGTGCTGATCCACGCGGTCTACCTGCTCAACTGCGCCAGCGAGGATCGCGAGATCCGCCGCAAGTCGCTGGCGTCGCTTACGCACTCCCTGCGCGCAGGGCAGGCGATCGGCGCCAGCGGGGTCGTGCTTCATCCGGGATCGGCGAAGACCGGCAGCGTCGACAGGGCGATCGAGCGCGCCGGCAGGACGATCCGCGCCGCGCTGGACGACAGCGAGGGATGTGAGCTTCACCTGGAGAACACGGCTGGCGCGGGCGGCACGCTGGGACGCTCGTTCTCAGAGCTCGCAGGCCTGCTGGAGGCATCCGGGCACGAGCGCCGCGTCGGCGTCTGCCTGGACTCCTGTCATCTGCTGGCCTCCGGCTATGACGTGCGCACGATCGACGCCACGAGCGCGGTGCTGAAGGAGGCATCGCGCAAGCTTGGCCGCGGACGCGTTCGCTCGCTGCACCTCAACGACTCGATGACGCCGCTGGGGTCAAACCGCGACCGTCACGCCAACATCGGCAGCGGGGAGCTTGGCGAGCGTCGGCTGCGCTGCGTTCCTGTCTGCTCCCTCGCTGCAGCGCCTGCCGTGCGTGCTCGAGACGCCCGGCGAGAACCGCGAAGGCCCCTCGCGCGAGGAAGTCGCACTGGCCATGAAGCTGCGCGAGCGCGGCCTCGCGGAACGCAAAGCGCGCGCTGAGCCCGCGAGCGCGTTTGCGAGCAGCGACCGAGGACGCCGCCAGCAGGCGCCGAGGCGGCCGTCAGGCGACGGCGAGCTGTGCGGGCGCGACAGCCCGCTCGAGCTCCGCGCGCACGCGTCGGCGTGTTCTGCACGCGGTAGGCGTCGCCCAGGCGCAGGCGGCGGCTCTCGCCAGAGGGCATCTGGACGTCGATCAGCACGTCCGCCGGCCCGGGAAAGTCCTCGATGACATGCCTTATGTCCTCGATCACGCTCTCGGAGAGGCTCGCCGACTCGACCTGAAGGCGCACCGGCGTGGCAGCCGCCACCGCGCTTCGCTGCGCCGCATCGGCCTGCCTGGAGGCCTCCTCGATCTCCTGCTCGCTGGGAGCGAAGCGCTCCACGCTCTGAGCGACCAGGCACGTCTTGCCCGCTTCCTTGTGATCGACGCGCCCGCGCACCAGCACGACCTCGTCGACGGCGAGCGCGGCCTCGTGCTCGGCGAGCGCCTTGCCGAACACCAGCAGCTCCACGGCGCCGCCGAGATCGTCGAGCGTCGCGAACATCATGTGATCGCCGTTGCGTGTGCGAATCCGCTTGGCCTCGACGATGATGCCGCCGACGGTCACCCAGTCCTTGTCGCCGCGATCGGCCAGCGCGCTCAGCGGGCAGTCGACCTTCGCGCGCAGCACCTCGCGCAGCGGCTTCAGCGGATGGGCGGACACGAACAGGCCGATCGCTTCCTTCTCGGCCGCGAGCAGCTCAGCCTGATCGAACTCCTCACTGGGGATCGGCGGGTGGGCGGGCATGGCAAGCCCGCTCGGCGCCTGCGTGCGCGGAGGAGCCCGCTGCGTCCTGCTCGCCTTCCTGCAGGTCGAAGATCGAGCCCTGCCCGATCTGGGCGTCCTGCTGGATCTTCTGGCCTTTGGCCTGCGCCTGCTCGAGCACGTCGAGCATGCCCCTGCGGCTGGCGCCCGTCGAGCCCAGCGCGCCGCACTTGATCAGCGCCTCGATCGCCTTCTTGTTGACCGTCCGGTTGTCCACGCGCTCGCAGAAGTCCCACAGCGAGCGAAACTCGCCGCCCTCCTCGCGCGCCCGCTTGATTGCCTCAACCGCCTGATAGCCGACCCCCTTGACCGCGTCCAGCCCGAAGCGGATGTTGCGCTGCACGACCGTGAACTCGTGGTCTGAGAGATTGACGTCGGGCGGCAGGATCTCGATCCCCATCTCCTCGCAGCGAGCGACGAAGAACGGCACCTTGTCCTTGGTCGACATCACCGAGGAGATCAGCGCGGCCATGTACTCCGCCGGGTAGTTGGCCTTCAGCCACGCCGTGCGATAGGAGATCAGCGCATAGCAGGCGGCGTGTGACTTGTTGAAGGAGTAGTCGGCGGACTTCTCGTTGGTCTGCCAGAGGAACTCGATCACCTCAGCGCTCGTGCCCGACGCGCGGCAGCCTTCGACGAACTCCGGCTTCAGGGCGGCCATCGCCGCGCGATTCTTCTTGCCGATTGCCTTGCGCAGATCGTCGGCCTTGGCACCCGAGAAGCCGGCGAGCTCCGTGGAGATCTTCATCGCCTGCTCCTGGTAGAGGATCACGCCCTTGGAGGATTCGAGGATCGGGCGCAGGCGCTCGTCGGCGTAGGAGATCGCCTCGGGCTGATGCTTGCCCTTCGCGTACACGGGGATCTGGTCCATCGCCCCCGGGCGGTACAGCGCCCCCAGCGCCACCAGGTCGTTGAACTCGTCCGGGCGGACCTTCTTGAGGGCCTCGCGCATGCCCTCGGACTCGAACTGAAAGACGCCGATCGAGTCGCCGCGCGCGAGCATCTCATAGGTCTTGCGGTCATCGAGCGCCAGGCCGGTCATGTCGAGGCGTGGCGCCGGCTGCCGTCGGCCGTCGCGTGGCTGCGCTGGATGATGTCCAGCGCGTCCTCGATCACGTCGAGGTTGCGCAGGCCGAGGAAGTCCATCTTGAGGATGCCGATCTCCTCGATCGGCTTCATCGAGAACTGCGTGACCGTGCGATACACCCGCTCCCCGTGCTCGTCTGTGCCCGCATCGGCCAGCTGCAGCGGCACGATGTCCGTCAGCGGGCGATCGGCGATCACGACCGCCGCGGCGTGGATCGAGGAGTTGCGCACGATCCCCTCGAGCCCGCAGGCCACATCGACGATCTTCTGCGCGTTGGGGTCCTCGTCGCAGGCCTTGCGCAGCGGCTGGCCTGACTTCAGGCAGTCCTCGAACGACGGCGAGCGCCCCATGATCGGATCGGGGATCAGCTTCGCCAGGCGATCGCCGGCGCCGTAGTCAAAGCCGAGCACCCGCGCCGCGTCGCGCGTGGCCGCGCGCGGGAACATCTTGCCGAAGGTGACGATCTGCGCGACCGACTCGCGGCCGTACTTCTCGGTCACGTAGCGCATCACACGCTCGCGGCCGCGCACCGAGAAGTCGATGTCTATATCGGGCATCGACACACGCTCTGGGTTCAGGAAGCGCTCGAACAGCAGCTCGTAGTGCAGCGGATCGACGTCTGTGATCGACAGGCAGTAGCTGACGATCGAGCCGGCCGCCGAGCCTCTCCGGGACCCACCGCGATGCCGTTCTCCTTGGCGTACTTGACGAAGTCCCAGACGATCAGGAAGTAGGCGTTGAAGCCCATCCGATCGATCACGTCGAGCTCCATCTCGGCGCGGGCGAGCGCATCTGACGGGGGCGGATCGCCGTAGCGCAGTCGCAGCCCTTCCTCGACACGCGCGCGCAGGAAGTCGCGCTCACTCGATACCGTCGGGCGTCTGAAAGCTCGGGATCAGCTGCTTGCCGAGCTCCATCTCGACCGAACAGCGCTCGGCGATCTCAAGCGTGCTGGCGATCGCTTCCGGCCACTCGCTGAACGCGGCGGCCATCTCGGCGCTGTCGCGCAGGTAGAACTCGTTGGTGTCAAAGCTCATCTTCGGCGCCGCCATCGTGCTCTTGGTCTGCACGCACAGCAGCGCTTTGTGATGGTCGAAGTCCTCGCGGCGCAGGTAGTGGACATCCCCGGTTCCGACGAGGCTCCCGCCCAGCTCGCGGGCGATCGTCACGATGCCCTCGTTGCACTTGTCCTGCACCGCGATGCCGTTCTTCTGAACCTCGAAATAGACGTTGTCAGCGCCGTAGATGCCGCGCAGCTGATCGGCATGCGCGCGCGCCTCCTGACCGCGGTCCTCGGCGAGCAGCCGGCAGAAGCGCGACGCCAGGCAGCCGGTGAGTGCGATGACGCCGTCTGAATGGCGGTCGAGAAGCTCGAAATCGACGGTCGGCTTACCTCGCTGCAGACCTTCGAGGAAGCCCGCCGAGGAGAGCTTGACCAGGTTTCGGTACCCGGCCTCATCGGATGCCAGCAGCGTCAGGTGGTTACGTTCGACCTTCCCCGGTCCCGACGCCCTGCGATCGTCGACGAGGTAGATCTCACAGCCGAGGATCGGCTTGACGTTGTGCTTGGTCGCGGCCTTGTAGAGCTCGACCGCCCCGTTCATCACGCCGTGGTCGGTGAGGCCGAGCGCCGGCTGTCCGAACTCGGCAGCACGGGCGGCGAGTGCCTCGATTTTGCAGGCGCCATCCAGCAGCGAGTACTCGGAGTGCACGTGCAGGTGTGCGCATGTCGGAGCCGACATCGAGAGCTGATCCTAGGTGGCCTGGCTCATGCCCGCCGCCTGCGCGTCCGCGCAGCGCGCCAGCGGCCGATCAGCGACTTGCTGTGCCTGTGCGAGGGCCGCTGCACGGGCGCCGCGGCGGGCTGCTCGCCGGCCCTGGCGCGCAGCCTCGCAACCGCCTGCGCGAGCGCCTCGGCCATCTCCTCGCCGCCCTGCTCGCCCTCGGGGCTCGGGCTCCGCGGCCGCCTCACGTGGGCGCGCGGGCAGCTTCTCGGGAGCCTCACCGGCCGGTGGCTCGCGCTCCTCTGCGTGCTCCCCAGCACCCTCGACGCGCGGACCTGTCGCCGGCAGCGGCATGGTCGCCTGTGGGACGGCCTCGGCGGTCTCGTCCGCGGCCGCCGGGGTGCCTTCGGGCGAGATCTCTGCGCGCGGCGCGCGCCTACGCGCTTCGGCCTCGGCGACGTAGGCTGCGCTGAGCCTCGCGACCAGCTCGCGCAGCTCGGCGACAACTCCCTGCATCAGGCGATGTCCACGCGCGCATGCTCGCGAGCACCCGCTCGGCGCGCTCGCGAGCCTGGCGCTCGGCATCGAGGCCCCGGTTGACCTCCAGCGCCCGTCGCTCGAGCTCGATCAGGCGACTGGTCACGTCGCCCTCGGTGCGCCGCAGAGCGGAGCGCTCAGCGGCGGCGGCATGCTCGGCCTCGGCCAGCTGGCGCCTGAGGTCGTCCAGCTGACCGGCGAGCGAGCTGGCGTTGCGCTCGCTCATCGCCAGCAGACGCTCGAGGCGCTCGATCTCCATGCGGCTGCTCGCCTCCAGCTCGATCAGGCGCTCCTCGGTGTCAACGCGCAGCTGCTGCTCTGCGTACTCGCGCTGCTTTGCGCGGCGCAGCTCGTGCTCGGTGGCCGGGTCGGGGTCGAGGTATGAGCTCTCCTGAGCCGGCGGCGTTCGTCGCTGGGCGGCGGCCTCGGTGAGCCGCCTGCGGTCCTCCTCGGCTTCGCGCAGGCGCTCCTGGAGGCTCATCACGTGAGCCTGCAGCGTCTGCAGCGTCGCCTCGGCGACCTCCGCGCGGTGGACCAGCGCATCCTTGCCGGACTCCGCGGCGCGCCGAGCACGACGTTCGGCGAGCAGATCGCCTTCGGCCCTGCGCCCCGGCCCTCCCTGGCCCAGCCCTTCTGCGGAGCCCCTTCCCCGCTCGCTTCCGGGCGTCTCGCTTTCCTCGCTGGCCACGCGACGCAAGCTACGCGTCATGCCGGACGGCTCGGCGAGCGCCGCGGCGCCCTTCGATCAGCCGCGGAGACGTCGCGTGGCCGCGGCCGCAAGCAGGATCATCGACCCACCGCCGACGGTCACGAGCACGATCGTGCGGCGCGCTGGGAGACGACGCGCGAGCGCGGCGCGCTTGGAGCGCAGCGGTGTGCCGGACGTACCACTTGGCGCCCCGCCAGACGAGAAATCCCACGACGGCGCGGCGGCGGCGACTTGCGACAGAGGACACGCTACTCACCTCCTTTTTGGTTTCGCAGCCGCCAGGCCATCCGCGACTGCAGCGACCACAGCTCGATGAACCCGGGCGAGGCCGACTGGGAGAACAGGCCGCCCGACTGCGCGAAGGACGCCAGCGCTCGCGTCATAGACGGCGTTGGGCGAGGCGCGGGTGACGACCCGTGCCGCGCCCTTGTAGAGCTTGACGCCGATCGTCCCGCTCACCTGCTCGTTGACGCGCTCCATATAGGCATCGAGGTCCCCGCGTAGCGGCTCGAGCCACAGCCCGGCATAGACGAGGTAGGCCCACTGGCGCTCCAGCTGGGGCTTGAACTGGTTCTGGTGAATCGTGCAAACGAGCTTCTCGAGCTCCTGATGGGCGGGCAGCACGATCGCCGCCGCGGGCACCTCGTAGATGTCGCGGACCTTCAGCCCGACGATCCGGTCCTCGATGTGATCGACGATCCCGACCCCGTGGCGCGCACCGATCTCGGCAACGGCTTCGAGCAGCGCGACGAGCTCCATGCGCTCGCCGTCGAGCGCCACCGGCAGGCCCCGCTCGAACGTCAGCTCGATGGTCTCGGCCTGATCGGGCGCCTCCTCAGGACGGGTGACGAGCTGGAACACGTCGTCCTCGGGGCGCGCTGGACAGGTCCTCGATCCAACGCCCCTCCGAGGATCGCCCCCACAGGTTGTCGTCGATCGAGTAGGGCGGCGCTGACTCCGCGCCCTCGCCCGGGTTTGACTTGATCGGTATGCCGTGCTCGCGGGCGTAGGCGATCTCCTCCTCGCGGCCCATCCGCCAGCTGCGCACCGGCGCGATCACGCCCAGCTCCGGCGCCAGCGTCGCCACCGTCGCCTCGATGCGGACCTGATCGTTGCCCTTGCCGGTGCAGCCATGGGCGATCGTGTCGCAGCCCTCGCTGCGCGCATACTGGACCGCGAGCTCGGCGATCAGCGGCCGCCCGAGCGCGGTGAACAGCGGATAGCCGCCGCCGTAGAGCGCGTTGGCCTTGATCGCGCGGCTGACGTACTCGCGCGCGAAGACCTCGCGCGCGTCGACCACGTGACAGGCCAGGGCTCCCAGCTGCAGCGCCTTGGCCTTGACGACCTCGTAGTCCTCGCCCGGCTGGCCGAGGTTGACGGTCAGGCAGACCACCTCGGCGTCGTAGCTGTCCTGGATCCACTTGAGCATGACGCTCGTATCCAGGCCGCCGGAGTACAGCAGCAGGACACGGCTGACCTGCTCGGGGTCTGCCTCATAGGACGCGGTCCGTTGCATCTCAGGTCTTCCTCGTCTTCCTCTTGGGCTTGTGCTTTGACTTGCTCTTGGTTTTGGGTCTGGCCGCTCTCGCCAGCGTGACCGCACGGACGGGCACGCCGACGGGCCGCGGGCCCGCGGCGTTGAGCACGAGCGCGCGAAGCGTCACCCGTGACCGTAGGGGAGCCTGGCGATGACAACCTTGTACAGATCCGTCGACACGCGCGTCGCCGGGCGCGCGATGGTCGTCGTCCGCGGCCTCGCGGCCAGGGGCGCAGTCGCGTGTCTGTGGGCGCATCCGGCCCAGCCTAACCGCCGGGCGGCGGGCCTCACCAACGGCCGGCGAGGCGCGCGGACGCGCGATCTCAGTGCTTGTGCGTGCCCGTGTGGCGCGCGTGCCCCTTGGGCGACTTGCCCTTGGAGTGCGGCCTCATGGGCCTCGGGCGGGGGGCGCGCAGCGTGCGCACGGCGATCGGGGCGCTCGTCGGCCGCAGCCCGGCGGCGTTGGTGACGATCGCCCTGAAGATCACGAGCTGGCCGTAGGGCAGCCCCGAGATCGTCGCGCGATATACGCCCGCGGCCGCCGCGGTCGCTTCCACGCTCGTGTTCACGGCCTTCTGGCAGACGGCCTTCTTCTGCTTTCTGGCGTGCCCCCGCTTTGCGCTCTTGTTCACCGGGCACTTGGTCGTCGCGAGGTAGATGGCCGTCCCGTGCACGGTCAGCGCGATCGAAGCGGGATCGCGCGCGGCGACGAGCAGGCTGCACGTCTGCAGATGGCAGGAGACGCCTCCGATCTCCGCCTGCGGCTGACCGGTGTCGGCGGCCAGCGGCGGCGTCACGCCGCTTCGCGCGGTGGTAACGCCGCCCGCGTTGCTGGCCTGGATGATGCAGACGATCCGCGAGCCGGCGGCGCTGGCCGGCGGCGTGAAGACATTGCTGGAGCCGCTCTGGAAGACCTGCGGCGTCGTCGCTTCGCTCTGGAAGGTGTAGGTGAATGACGGCGCTCCGCTCCAACCGCCGGGTTCGCAGGTCTCGGGGCTGTAGACGACGGGCGCGCTCGCGAGAGCAAACCCGCTGATCGCCGCTGGCGATGTCTGGCGCGCGGCCAGCGGGGGCGTTTCGCTGCCTTCGATGAAGTCGCGCACCTCGGGCGCGGCGACGTTGCCAAAGGCGTTTGGCTGGCCGATCGGACAACCCACCTGGCCATAGTCGACGATCCCCACCTCGATCGGCGGCGAGCCCTCGGTCAGCGGTCCGCCGCTGTCTCCCTGACAGGCGGAGGACGTGGCCGAGACGGCGCACAGCAGCACCGCCGATTCACCCCCGACGGTCGAACGACAGGGATCGCTGCCGTATGCGCTGAGCTGGGTGGAGTTCAGCTTCCAGGTCGGCAGCGCGCTTTCGGCGCCGTTCTCTTTGCCGTAGCCGGTCAGGTTCAGCGGCGTCCCCGCGGACGGCGTGGCGCCGGTCGGCACCAGCGAGATGGCTTTTGCGTCGGGCCCGGAGAGATCAAGCGGGGTCGCCAGCGTCAGCACCGCGACGTCGTCGTGGATCGGCGTGAGGCTGTAGTAGGGATGGGTACGCAGGCTCGCCACCGGCGACGCCTGCGAGCCGGTGGGCACGAGCAGCGATTCGGCTGCTTCGGCCACATCGGAAGCGCCGGCTATCACGTTCATGCCTTCGATTGGAAGGTGCGTGGTGGTCCCCTCCTGATCGACGCAGTGCGCCGCGGTGAGCACGACAGTCGGGCTGAGAATGGCGCCGCCGCACGCGAACTCCTCGACGGCGCCTCCGTGCGCGATCGCGGTGAGCAGGAACACCTGCCAGGGCGAATGTTCGATCAGCGCTTCCTGGCCGCCGACGATGTCCGGTAGGAAGGGCTCGACCGCGAGGGGTCCGGGCTCGGCCGCGCTGGCACCGGCGCACGTCCCGGCGGACACGGCCAGGCAGACTCCGATCGCTGCCAGGGCCGCGACCAGACGGGGAAGTCGGGTGGTGGTTCTCGCCAGGATCATCGTGAGGCGCTGACGGCGAGCACTCTGCCCAGCCGTTCAAGCGCCTCATCGGCATCCTGCGCAGAGATGATTAGCGCAGGCAGCAATCGCAACGTGGTTGGTCCGGTGGCGTTGACCACGAGCCGCTCTCCCAGCAGCGCCCGGCGCGCGACGTCGGGCGCATCCACGTCGAGCTCACAGGCGAGCATCAGCCCCCGCCCGCGGACCGCCACGACATGAGGCAGCTGCGAGAGGCCCTCGGCCAGCGCCAGGCCGCGCTCGCGCACCGCATCGAGCAGCTCGGGATCGTCGGTCAGCTCCAGCGCCGCAAGGGCGCCCGCGGCGATCGCGGGACCGCCGCCAAAGGTGCAACCGTGATCGCCGGGCGCCAGCACGTCGGCCAGCCGCGGACCGGTGACGAGCGCCCCGATCGGCAGACCGCCTCCGAGCGCCTTGGCGACGGTGATCGCATCGGGGAGCACCCCCGTCTGCTCGTAGGCCCACAGCGTCCCCGTGCGACCCATGCCACACTGCACTTCGTCGAACACGAGCGCCGCACCGTGCTCGTCACAGGCGCCACGCGCCGCGGCGAGAAGCTCGTCTGAGAGGACGTGCACGCCGGTCTCTCCCTGGATCGGCTCGAGCATCACCGCGGCGGTGCGCTCGTTCACCGCCGCCCTGAGCGCCTGGGGATCGGGCGCGACGGCCCGGAAGCCCGGGACAAGGGGCGCGAACGGCGCCTGCTTTGACTCCTGGGGGGTCGCCGACAGCGCGGCGTAGGTACGTCCATGAAAGGCGCCGTGAACGACGACGACGTCGCCTGCGTGCTTGGCCTTTCGCGCCAGCTTGATCGCCGCCTCGTTGGCCTCGGAGCCCGAGTTGCAGAAGAAGACCTTGCCGGCGAGACTCGAGCTCGCCAGGCGCTCGGCCAGGCGCATCGCCGGCTCGGTGTAGAAGAGGTTGCTGACGTGCATCAGCCGCCCCAGCTGCTCCCGCACCGCCTCGACAACCCGCGGATGGCAGTGCCCGAGGCTCGTCACGCGCGACGCCGCAGAGGAGATCCAGGTACTCGTTACCCTCGTCATCCCACAGTCGCGCGCCCTCCCCGCGCACGAACTGCACCGGGAAGCGAGCGTATGACGCAACCACGCTGTCGCGCTCGAGCGCCTGCAGCTCGGCCAGAGTCACGGCGCGGCCTGGATCTTCGTGCCGATTCCGGCGTCGGTGAACAGCTCCAGCAGCAACGAGTGAGCCAGGCGCCCGTCGAGGATGTGCGCGGCGCTGACGCCGGCGTCGATCGCGTCAACGCACGCGGCCAGCTTGGGCCGCATCCCGCCGTCCAGGCCGTCCAGAGCCTGTGAGACCTGGGCGGTGCTCGCCTGGCGCGATCAGGCTGTCGGGGTTTGCCGGGTCGCTGCAGCCAGCCGGCGACGTCGGTGAGAAAGATGATCTTGTAGGCGCCGAGCGCGCCCGCGACCGCGCCGGCCGCCTCGTCCGCGTTGACGTTGTAGGAGTGCCCATCGCGGTCGGCGCCGACGGAGGCGATCACCGGGATGTAGTCGCTGGCGACGTGGTTGAGCACCTCGACGTTCACACGGTCGATGCCGCCGACGAAGCCGATGTCCTCTCCCCCGGCGCCGCGCGGCGCGAGACGCGAAACAGCGAGCCGTCGTCCCCGCAGAGGCCGACGGCAGCCTGGCCGTGGCGGCTCAGGCGCAGCACGATCTCCTTGTTGACCTTGCCGACGAGCACCATCTTGGCGACCTCGACCGTCTCCTCGTCGGACACGCGCAGCCCGCCGACGAACTCGACGGGGAGGTTGAGCCGCTTCATGTAAGCGGTGATCTCGGGGCCGCCTCCATGCACGACGATCGGGTTCAGCCCGACGTACTTGAGCAGCACCACGTCGCGTGCGAACTCCTCGCGCAGCGCTGGCTCCTCCATCGCCGCCCCGCCGTACTTGATCACGACCGTCTTGCCGTGGAACTCCCTGATGTAGGGCAGCGCCTCCAGCAGCGTGCCATTCTCGACGTCTCCCCCTCATGTCATGTACTCCGCGTTGATCGTCACGTACTCGTGTGAGAGGTCGGAGAAGAACACCTCTGTCTCAGACCCCTCGCCGGGCAGCGCGATCTCGATCTCGACCTCGGGCGCCCGCACTGCGCTTGCGAGCGTCGCCTCGTCGTAGTCGATCGCCGTGCCGCCGGCGCAGACCGGCGTGCCCTCGATGCTACGTCGAGCTCCAGCGGCCCCGGGCCGGGGAGCGCGGCGCCGGCGGCCTGCACGATCCTGCCCCAGTTGGGGTCCCCGCCGTGAAGCGCCGCCTTGACCAACGGCGAGTTGGCGACCGCGCGCGCCACCGCCTCGACCGCGCTGCGAGCTCCGGCGACCTCTCCCGCGCACGACCACGCGCGCGATCCGCGCCGCGCCCTCGCCGTCGGCGACCATCATGATCGCCAGTGCGCGCAGCAGCGCGTCCAGCGCCTGCCCGAAGCGCAGCTCGTCCTCGGTCTCGGGCTCGATCGCGACGCCGGAGGCCCCCGAACACATCAGGATCGCCGTGTCGTTGGTCGACAGCTGGCCATCGACAGAGCAGCGGTCGAACGAGCGCTTGACGCACACGCCGAGCAGCAGCTCAGCGGTCGGACGCGGAGAGCAGCGCGTCGGTCTGGACGAAGCACAGCATCGTCGCGAAGTTCGGCGAGATCATGCCCGCGCCCTTGCACTGCGCGCTGAGCTGCACGCTGCCTCCCGGGAGCGTCGACCTGAAGATTTGCGCGCTTCTCGAAGGCATCGGTCGTCTGGATCGCCTGCTGGAAGTCGCCGTCGCCGTCGCGGCGCAGCTCACCGCTGGCGGCGAGGATCCCCTGAAGCATCCGCTCGACGGGGAGGTGATGGCTGATCGAGCCCGTCGAGGCGACCGCAACCTCAGCCTCGCCGACGCCGGTCGCGATCGCCGTCGCGCCCTGTGTCTTGGCGGCGTCTTCCAGACCGCGATTGCCGGTCGCGGCGTTCGCGCAGCCGGAGTTGGCCAACACCGCGCGAAGCCGCCCGAGCTGGCAGCGCTCGCGGGTGAGCAGCACGGGCGCGGCCGCCGTCGAGCTTGCGGTGAAGCGCGCGGCGCTGACCGGCTCGCTGGCGTCGCATACGAGCAGCCCGACGTCGATCGATCCGCTGCGCTTGATGCCGCACGCGGCGCCGGCAGCGCGGAACCCGGCCGGCAGGCCCGCGCCATGCGCGAGCTCGCGCACGTGCTCGGGCCGGGGCGCCCAGCGCGAGCCGAACAGCGCTCGAGCCTGCGGCCCCAATCCCGCCTCCGGCGCGCTCACGAAAGCCCCTCGGACTCCGGCAGGGCGAACATCACGTTGAGGTTCTGCACGGCCTGTGAGGAAGTCCCCTTCCATAGGTTGTCGATAGCCGACAGCACGATCACCTTCCCGGTGTGCGTGTCGGCCGCGGCGAACACGCGACAGAAGTTGGTCTCCAGCACGTCGCGCGTGCCCGGGGGGTGCTCCACGACCTCGACGAACGGCTCGCTCGACGTAGGCGTCTGACATCAGCTCTGAAAGCTCCTGCGCGCCGACGGTGCGCGTGGGCGTCACATAACAGCTGGCGAGCTCGCCCTGGTCCAGCGGGACCAGGTGGGTCTGCAGCTGGACGGCGAGCTGTGCGCCGAGCAGGCCGAGCTGCTCCTCGATCTCGGGCGTGTGGCGGTGCGCTGCCACCTTGTAGGGCAGGATGTTCTCGCCCGCCATCGACAGGTGGGTCGTGTCGTCAAAGGCGCGCCCGGCGCCCGAGATGCCCTGCTTGGCGTCGATCACGACGTCCGCGATGAGCCCCGCGCGCGCCAGCGGCGCAAGGCCGAGGACCGCCGCGGTCGGATAGCAGCCGGGATTGGCGACGATCGCAGCCGTCGCGATCCGCTCACGGTGGAGCTCGGTGAGCCCGTAGACGGCCTTCTCGTGGAGGTCGGGGCGCGGATGCTCGCCGTACCACTGCTCATAGTCGGCGAGCGACGTCAGGCGAAAGTCGGCGCTCAGGTCCACGACGCGCACGCCGCGCTCGCACAGCGCCCCGACCGTCGGCGCGGCGGCGGCATGCGGGTAGGCGACGATCGCGGCGTCGAGGCCCTCGACGCGATCGAGCGAGAGCTCTTCGATCTCAAGCGGCACCCGATAGCGCGGGTAGAGATCGTCCAGGCGCCGTCCCACCTCAGAGCGCCCCGTGACGCCGACGAGCTCAAAGCCCGGGTGGCGCCACAGCAGCTGCGCCGCCAGCGCGCCGGCGAACCCCGTGGCGCCGGCGACGAGCACGCGCTGAGCGCCGTCCCTGGCGGGCTGCGCACCCAGTGCGCCTGGCTCAGCCACGAAGCTCACCTCCAAGCTCGCCCAGCGCGCCGACGATCCGCTCGCTCACGGGCGTCACGTCCTCCTCGCTGAGCGTCCGGTCGCTGGCGCGAAAGGACAGCGCGAGCGCCAGCGAGCGCCTGCCCTCGCCCAGCTGCGGGCCGGAGTAGACGTCGAACACGCGCACGTCGCGCAGCAGCTTGCCGCCGGCCTGCCGGGCGATGGCCGTCACCCGCGCGGCGGAGACCTCGCCGGGCATCACGACCGACAGGTCGCGGCGAAGCGGCGGGTAGCCGACGAGGTCCTCGTAATCGTGGCGCGTCGCGCCAGCACGGGCCACGAGGCGATCCAGATCGACTTCAAAGCAGCTGGCGCCCGGGATCTCCCACGCCTGGGCGACGAGCGGGTGAAGCTCGCCTATCCAACCGATCGGCTCGTCGCCGACCAGCACCGCGGCCGCGCGTGCGGTGTGCAGATAGGGCTGGCGCTCGGGCACGAGCTGCAGGTCGTCGACGCGCAGCGCGCTCGCGAGCGCTTCCAGCAGCGCCTTGCACGCGAAGAAGTCCGCGGGCGGCGCCTGCTCGACGGCCCAGCTGGGCTCGGCGATGCGACCGCTCAGCAGCACCGCAAGGGAGCGGTGTTCGAGCACCCCCGTCTCGCGCAGGGGATCGCGGCGCGGCGAGGAGCCGTTGGCCGGCGAGGATGAGCGCTCGGGCGCGCCGAAGACCGTTCCGCTCTCCAGCAGCCACAGGTCGCGCAGACCGCGCGCGACGTTGCGCGCCGCGGTGTCGAGCAGCGAGCCGAGCAGCATCGTGCGCAGACCTGACTGCTCCTCGGAAAGCGGGTTCTCGAGAACCGGCGCAGCGCGCCGGGGATCGTCGTGGTCCAGGCGCAGGCGGTCGGCCAATCCGGGGGCTGTGAACGTCCAGCCGACGGCCTCGAACAGCCCGCGGCCGACCAGCGCGTCGACTGCGCGCCGGCGCAGGCGCTGCTCGAGGGAGAGCACGCCGTAGGCTCCGCGGCGGCTGGGCAGCGTGGCGGGCAGACGCTCGAGGCCGTCGATCCGAGCGACCTCCTCGATCAGGTCCGCCTCGCGTGTCACGTCGTCTCGGCGCACCGGCGGCGGCGTCACGTCGAGGCCGTCCGGCGCCGGCGCGGTCTCGAAGTCCAGCGCACCGAGGATCTCGGCCTGGCGGGCGCTTGTGATCTGCAGCCCGAGGATCGCGCCCACCCGCTGCTCGCGAAGCCTGATCGGCGCCGGTCGCGGGCCCTCGCCGCCGATGTCGATCGTGCCCGGCGAAACCCGTGCGCCGCACAGCGCGAGCATCAGCTGGGTCGCGATCGCCTGCGCCCACATGCACTGCTCGGGCGCGAGGCCCTTCTCAAAGCGCGAGGAGGCCTCGCTGCGCAGCCCGAGCGCCCACGACGTGCGGTGAATGTTCGGCCCGTTCCAGTTGGCGACCTCCATCAGCACCCGCGTCGTATCCGCCTGGACCTCCGACCGCGCGCCGCCCATCAGGCCGGCGATCGACGTCGGGCCCTCGCCATCCTCGATCACGACCATCTCAGCGTCCAGGATGCGCGTCTGGCCGTCGAGCGTCTGCACCTGCTCGCCGCTGCCCGCCCGTCGGACGGTGAGCCGCCCGTCCACGATCCGGTCGAGGTCAAAGGCATGCAGCGGCTGGCCGGTCAGCAGCATCGCGTAGTTGGTGATGTCGACGACGTTGTTTATGGGCCTCTGCCCGGCCGCGAGCAGTCGCGCGGCCAGCCACGGCGGCGAGGGCGCGATCGACACACCCTCGAACACGCGCGCGGTGAAGCGCGGGCAGAGATCGGGGCATCCACCGTGATCACCGCCGCGGCGCCGCCGTCGCCGAGAGGGCCGCCGCCGCCGGGATCCTCGCGCCACGGCTCGACGGCGAGCGCCGCGCCCGTCGCGGCGTGCAGCTCGCGTGCGACGCCGTACACGCCGAGGCAGTCGGGGCGGTTAGGCGTGACCTCGAGCTCGATCACCTCCGTGCGATCGCCAGCACCTCCGCCAGCGGCGCGCCGAGCGCGAGCTCGGCCTCCAGCGCGATGTCGTCGAGCACCATGATCCCCTCGCCGCCGACGCCGAGCTCGAGCTCCTGCGCGGCGCAGATCATGCCTTCGGAGACCACGCCGCGCAGCTTGCGCTTCTCGATCTTGCTCCCGCCCGGCATGACCGCGCCGGGCAGCGCGACCGCGACCGTCTGACCCGCGGCGACGTTCGGCGCCCCGCAGACGATCGTCGCCGGCCGTCAGCGGCGGCGGAGCCGACGTCAACCTTGCAGACGCGACAGCCGGTCGGCGTCGGGATGAGGCTCGGCAGAGCACCCGCCCGACGACGAACCGCTCCGGGTTGCCGACGCCGTGGTGGTGGATCGCCTCGACCTTCGTCCCGGTCATCGTCAGGCGCTCCTCGATCCCGTCACGTCGAGCTCGGGGCGCAGTACTCGCGCAGCCACTCCAGCGGAACGAGCATCAGTGCCGCCGAGAGGGGGCCAAATGCCTGATCAGGACCACTAGCGACTCCGAACTGCTCCAGGAAGCGCAGATCGTTCTCGTAGTAGAGGCGCAGATCCGGGATGCCGTGCTTGAGCATCGCGATCCGCTCCACGCCCAGTCCCCATGCGAAGCCCTGCACGCGGTCGGGGTCATAGCCGGGCGCGTTGGCCTCGCTGGTCGCGACGTGGCGATAGACATTCGGGTCGACCTCCCCTGCGCCGAGCACCTCCAGCCAGCCCTCGCCCTTGCATAGGTGACAGCGCGCGCCGTCGGCGAGGAAGCCCTTGCCGTCGCAGTGAAAACACGACACGTCGACCTCGACGCTCGGCTCGGTGAAGGGAAAGAAGTGCGGGCGCAGCCTGACCTCGCGCTCGCCGCCGAAGATCGTCCTGGCAAACGCCAACAGCGTTCCCTTGAGGTCTGCGAGCGTGATGTCCTCATCGACCGCGAGTCCCTCGATCTGGTGAAACTGCGGCGTGTGCGTGGCGTCGCTGTCGGGCCGGTAGACGCGTCCGGGGATCACGACATACAGGGGCGGCGGTTGAGCCTCCATCGCTCTGATCTGCATCGGCGAGGTGTGCGTGCGCAGCACAACGTCGTCGGCCAGGTAGAACGTGTCGCTTCGTGCTCGCGCGGGATGCGTGGGACTGTGATTGAGCGCGTCGAAGTTGTAGTGAACCGTCTCCACCTCAGGGCCCTCCATGACAGTGAAGCCCAGGCCCAGGAAGATGTCTTCCAGCTCACGCGAGGTCTGCGTGAGCACGTGCAGGTGTCCCACCGGCTGCGGGGGGCTGCCTGGCAGGGTCACGTCGATCGCCCCGTGCTCGAGGCTCTGGGCCAGCTCGGCTCCCGCCAGCTCTGAGGCCCTCTGGGCGATCAGCGCCTCGAGCGCTTGGCGCGCCTGGTTGGCGGCCTTGCCCACGGCGCGCGGCGCCCGGGCTCGAGCTCGGCGACGCCGCGCAGCAGCTGCGGCAGCTCGGCCTTTCGCCCGAGAAAGCGCACGCGGAGCTGCTCGAGGCTCTCGCTGTCAGGCGCGCCGGCGATCTCCGCCTCGGCCTGCGAGCGCAGCTCCTGGATCCGCTCGATCATGACGCCCGCACCCTAGATGTTTGATCGCCCGGGGGCGCACCGCCCCGCGTGAGCTCATACAGCGCGATCGTCGCGGCCATCGCCGCGTTCAGCGAGTCGGTCGCGATCGGGATCTGCGCGACTCGCTCACACTCGTCGACCGTGCTCTGGGCAACCCTTCGCGCTCGGCGCCGACGACCAGCGTCACCGCGGGCGCGAGGTGCAGTTCGCCCACGAGCGCGGACAGGGGCTCGCCGGCTCCCGCGACAAGCGCGACCCGCTCGCCCGGCAGGTCGGCGGTGTCCGGCACCCTCGCGATCCCCACCGTGAAGATCGCGCCCATGCTCGCCCGCACCGCCTTGGGCGAGTGGGGATCGGCGCAACCGGGCGCGAGCGCGACCGAGGAGCCTCCGAAGGCCTGCGCGCTGCGCAGCACCGTCCCGACGTTCCCGGGATCGGAGACGCCGCAGAGGCACACGCACAGCGGACCGACGGGCGCGGGCAGCCAGCGCTGCTCATAGACACCGATGACGCGCGTCCCCGAGCCGAGCGCCGAGACGCCCGCCAGGGCCTGCGGCTCAACATCGTGAAAGCCCGGCTCGCCGAGGTCGCTGCCGGCGCTGCGGTAGCCCTCGACCGCCGCGCGCCCGGCACTGACCGCTGCCGCGACGAGGTCCTCGCCCTCGGCCACGAAGCGCCCGCTGCGCTCGCGCTCGCGCTTGCTGGCGAGGCGACGCAGGGTCTTCAGGCGCTGGTTGTGTGGTGATGCGATGTGGGTCATCTGGGGAGGTTGTCGGGCCTTTGACGTTGGTGGCTTGCACGGGCACAAAAAAGGCGCCGTCCATCTCGTGAACGACGCCCGGGAGGCTCTCGATGTCGGTGCCTTTTCTCAGACAGCCGACGCCTCGCGGGCGACCTCGGCAAAACGTCGGAACGTGTCGGCGTCGCGCACCGCGATGTCGGCGAGCACCTTGCGGTCGAGCTCGACTCCGGCCAGCGAAAGGCCGTGCATGAACTGCGAGTAGCTCATCCCGTTCTGTCGCGCCGCGGCGTTGATGCGCGTGATCCACAACCGCCGGAACTCGCGCTTGCGGTTTTTGCGGTCGCGGTAGGCGTAGGCGTCGGCCTTCAGCAGCGCCTCCTTGGCGCGCTTGTAGTTCGAGTGCGCCTCTCCGCGGAAGCCCTTGGTCAGCTTGAGCGTCGCGCGACGCTTCTTGCGAGCGTTCAGCGAGCGCTTGACCCTCATGATTTGCCGCCTTTTGGCCGGCGCGCCGGCTGCTTGGCGCCGCCCTTGATGCTCCGCTTGCTCGGCGCTCCCAGAAGTTGCTTGATCCGCGGCGCATCGTCATCGGACATGATCGCCGCGGCGCCGAGCGTGCGCTTGCGCTTGGGCGACTTCTTCTCAAGGATGTGGCTCGTGAACGGATGACGGCCGCGCACCTTGCCCGACGCGGTCAGCTTGAAGCGCTTCTTGGCGCCGGAATGGGTCTTCATCTTGGGCACGAGGCCGCTGATTATGACACGGCGCTGCCGGCGGCCGCATCCGTGCCGTCCTGCGCCGGCGCGTCGGCGGCCTGCGGCGAGGCGTCCGCGGCGTCCGCGGGCTGCGTGCCGTTGCCGGCGGCGTCTGGGCCGAGCGCTGTGTCGGCGGGCTGCTCGGAGGCATCGATCGGCGCGCTCGCGCCGTTCTCTGAGGTCTCGCCATCGCCCTGCTGCTCGGAATCCGGCTCGTTGGAAGGCAGGCCGATCGCCGCTGCCGCGACGTCGCCCACGTGCGCGCCGTCCTGCACGGGGCCGCTGTCGAGCTCACCGACGTCGGTGCGTCCTGCGAGCACCGCTTTTGAGGGCGTCAGGAGCATCGTCATGTTTCGTCCTTCCTGCATCGGTCGCTGCTCGACCGTGCCAAGCTCGCGAGAGCTCCTCGGCCAGGCGATCGAGGATCGCCGTGCCGCGCTCGGGGTGGGTGACCTCGCGCCCGCGAAACATGATCGTGATCTTCACCTTGTCCTTGTGGCGAAGGAAGCGCTCGACGTGATGCTTCTTGGTGTCGTAGTCGTGCTGGGCGATCTTCGGACGGAACTTGATCTCGCGAATCGTGATCTGCTGCTGGTGCTTGCGCGCCTGCTTGAGCTTCTGCGCCTGCTCGTACTTGTACTTGGAGTAGTCGAGCACGCGACAGACGGGCGGGCGCGCCTCGGGAGCCACCTCGACCAGATCCAGGTCGCGCTCCTGTGCGAACTTCAGCGCGTCCGGCGTCTTCATCACGCCGATCTGGTTGCCCTCGTCATCGATCAGACGAACCTCGGGTACCCGTATACGCTCGTTGATCCTCGTCGTGTCCCGCTCGGGCGGGCGCCGGTCGAACCTGCGGGGAACCGGCACTAGCTGTGGGGAGGTCGCGTCAAGCGGGCGTTATCCGTGACGCTCTGAGGATTTGTCGGTCAACGCGCCGGAGTATAGCGGCGGCCCTGCGCCCCGCAAGG
Source organism: uncultured Solirubrobacterales bacterium (assembly GCA_963749385.1). Taxonomy (GTDB): domain Bacteria; phylum Actinomycetota; class Thermoleophilia; order Solirubrobacterales; family Solirubrobacteraceae; genus Palsa-744. Next base: position 197,396 of record CAVVMI010000007.1, on the reverse strand, counting down.
GTCGTTCACAGCTCGCCGACAACCCGCTCGACGAAGTCGCCAACGCTCATCGAGCCCTCGGCGCCCGCCCGATGCTCGCGCACCGATACCGACCGCTCGCTTTCCTCGCGCTCGCCGACGACGAGCATGTAGGGGATCTTGCGCAGCTCGGCGTCGCGGATCTTGCGTCCGACCGACTCACCGCGGTCGTCGTGCTCGACGCGCAGATCGGCGCCGCGCAGGAGCTGTGCGACCGAGCTCGCGTAATCGTTGAAGCGATCGGACACCGGCAGCACGATCGCCTGCACCGGCGTCAGCCACAGCGGCAGCTCGCCGGCGTAGTGCTCGAGCATGATCCCGATGAAGCGCTCGTAGGATCCGAACAGCGCACGGTGAATCATCACCGGTCGGTGCTCGGCATTGTCGGCGCCGGTGTATGTGAGCTCGAAACGCTCGGGCATCGAGTAGTCGAGCTGGACCGTTCCCAGCTGCCAGGAGCGCCCGAGCGAGTCGGTCATGTGCATGTCGATCTTCGGTCCGTAGAACGCGCCGTCGCCCGGGTTGAGCTCGTAGGCCAGCCCCAGCTCGGTCGAGCGTATCTGTCAGCTTCTGCCTCGGCGCGATCCCACATCTCGTCGGTCCCGACCCGCTGCTCGGGACGTGTGGACAGCTCGAGGCTGACCTCGAGGTCGAACATCGCATACGTGGCGAAGGCCATTTCGAGCACGCCCTTCACCTCGCCGGCCACCTGCTCCTCGGTGCAGAAGATGTGCGCGTCGTCCTGGGCGAAGTGGCGAACGCGCAGCAGCCCGTGCAGCACGCCCGAGGGCTCGTTGCGGTGAAGCAGCCCGGGCTCGAAGTAGCGGACGGGCAGCTCGCGGTAGGAGTGACGGCGGCTGGCGAAGAGGTGAGCGTGTCCAGGGCAGTTCATCGGCTTGACGCCCATCTCGCGGTTCTCGACCTCGACGAGGAACATGTGCTCGCGGTACTTGCCCCAGTGCCCGGAGGTCTTCCACAGCTCGGCGTCGTAGATCTGCGGCGTCTTGACCTCGCTGTACCCGCGATCGGCGCCCATCTTCCGCGACAGCGCCACGAGCGCGTTGAACACGCCGGTGCCGGCAGGAAGCCAGAAGGCCGCGCCGGGCGAGACGTCTGAGAACGTGAACAGCCCGAGCTCGCGGCCGAGCTTTCGATGGTCGCGGGCCTTGGCCTGCTCGACGCGCTCCAGGTGCTCGGCGAGCTCGCTCTTGGAGAAGAAGGCCGTTCCGTAGATGCGTGTGAGCATCGTGCGCGAGGAGTCCCCCCGCCAGTAGGCGCCTGCGACCGACTGCAGCTTGAACGCGCCCACGCTCTTGGTGCTCGGCGCGTGCGGGCCCGCGACAGAGGTCGGTGAACGGCCCGTTGGTGTACAGCGACACGCTTCTCAGCGGAGCTGTCGAGTCGCTCGCCGACACGAGGTCGTCGATCAGCTCGACCTTGTAGTCCTGTCCCTCGCCGACGAAGCGCTCGCGCGCCTGGGCCGGCGCGACGTCCTGGCGCTCGAAGAGCTCGCCCGCCTTGACGTGGGCGCGCATGCGTTCTTCGATCTTCGGGAAGTCGGCCTCCGTGACCACTGTGCCTTCCGGGAACTCGAAGTCGTAGTAGAAGCCGTCGGCGATCGACGGCCCGATCGAGATCTTGACGCCGTCATACAGCTCCATCACCGCCGCGGCGAGCACGTGCGCGGCGTCGTGGCGGATCAGCGAGAGCGCCGGCTCACCGCTTCTTGGATGTGACGATCGAAAGGCTCGCGCCGTCGGGCAGCGGGCGCGCGAGGTCGCGCAGCTCGCCCTCGCCGTCTTGAGCCCGGACCGCCCACGACCGCCGCGAGCGCGGCCTTCGCCAACCCCGGCCCGATCGCCGCGGCGGCATCTGCCCCCGTCGCGCCGTCGTGCAGCTGCAGCTGCTTGCCGTCTGGAAGTGTGACCGTGATCGACATCGCCGCGCTGCAGGCTACCCGCCTCGCGCCGGCGCTCGTCGCAAAGGCGAGCGCCAAGCGCACCTGCACCGCGATCGCGGTCGGCGCCGCGACGCTCAGCGACGACGCTCGCCCTGCTCACAGGGCGGACCGCGCATACCCGCTGGCGCGCCCTCGGCGCGACTGAACCCGCAGGGCTTTTGTTGAGGACGCGAGCGGCCGATATCTCGATCTGTATGGCCAGATGGCGAACGATCGCGTGCATTGCCGCCAGCTGCCTGCTGCTCGCAGGCTGCGGCACGAGCTCGCACGCGGCCCCCAAGGCGCCCCCATATGCGGCGCAGGCAAGCCACATCTGCGCCAGCGAGCTGAGCAAGCTCAACAGCATCGTGCGCCCGACGACGCCCGAGGCGGCGATCAGCTACCTCCCGCGCGCGGTGGCGATCATGCACGCCGAGAACGCACAGCTGCGGGCGCTCGATCCCAGCTCCTCTGCCGAGGGTGAACTGTCGGCGGCGCTGGCGACGAGCGACAGGCTCTCGGCGCTGCTCTCGGACTTCCTGCACCACCTGAAGACGGGCATCGTCGAACTGGCCTCCTTCGCGCAGGTGCAGACGCAGAGCAACGCGCTGCGGCTACAGATAGACAGCCACTTTCGCCGCGCCGGGCTGACGGCATGCCTTCAGTAGCGCTCGCGTGAGACACCGCGACGTTTGTGGGTCAGTCCGACCCCAGCTCAAGCTTCAAGCGCTGACGACGAAAACATCCGCATGAAAACGCTGGCGCTCGTCGGGCTCGTGGTATCGCTCGTGCTCGGCGCGATCGCCGTGTCCTCCACCAACGACGAAGTTCACGCGCGGCGAAACGGCCAGGACGCCGCGCTGCTGGCGGCCGTCAACACGGAGTCCGGGCTCATATCCGAGGGAGAGCGCCAGACCAACACCGCGCTGTCGATGATGCTCGTCAACCCGGCCGTTCGGGCGCTGCTGAGCGCCAAAGCGCTCTTGCCCGAAGAACACGCTCGCGACCTCGCGGACGCCGAGCTCGCGCTGACGACGATCCGCCGCACCGCCTTCGTGCCGGTCACCGCGGCCTGCCTGGTAAACGGAACCGGGCGCCAGCTCGTGTGCTCGCCCGCGCAGCGCGTGAGCGCGTTCCCGCATGACCTGGCCGGCCAGTTCGTCAAGCTCGCCGCCAGCTCTCCCGTCGGCGCCGCCAGCGGCGCCTTCTTCTCTCCGGTCAGTCACGAACTGTCCGTCGCGTTCCTCGCGCCGTTTCGCATCGGCGGACAGCTGCTCGGTCTCGTCCATCTGGATATCGGGATCGCCAACACGCGTGGCAGCAGCCTGATCGTCAACCAGACACCGAGCGTCGACGTCGCGCTCGCCAGCTATGAGAACGGCAAGCTGCTGGTCAACAGCCCCTCCAGCCAGCTCACGGCGGCCGGCCTGGGCTCGGGCACGGTGGTCGACCTGAGCAGCGGCGCGCTCGGGCGCCGCCCGCAGCCGACGTTCGACGCGGCCCACCGCGCGGTCGCAGCGACGCTTCCGATGACGATCGGCGTGGCCCGCCAGCGCGTGGCTGTGCTGGCGACCGCCAACGCCTCCGACCCGACGCTGTTGAACTCCTGGAACGCCGGGATGCTCGGCGTGCTCGTGCTCGCATTCCTGACGCTCGTCGGCTCGATCATCGGCCTGGCCCTGTCGCACCGCAACGTCAGACGCGAACTGTCGACAGACCCGCTCACGCGCCTGGGCAACCGCCGCGCGCTGATGGAGGATCTGCCGCGGGTATGCCAGACGGCCAGCGAGGAGCGCCCGGCATACCTGTGGTTCTTCGACCTCAACGGCTTCAAGCGCTACAACGACTCCTTCGGCCACGTCGCCGGCGACTCGCTGCTCGCGCGCCTGGGCGGGCGCCTGCGTGAGACGATCAAGCCCCACGGGCGCGTCTACCGGCTCGGCGGCGATGAGTTCTGCGCGCTGATCACCGCCCGCGTCGAGGATCCCCACGCGCTCTTCCAGGGCGCCAGGGCATCGCTGACAGAACACGGCGGCGGATTCACCGTGAGCGCCTCGGCCGGCGCCGTGGAGCTCCCTCGGGAAGCAAACGAGCCGACGCAGGCTCTGCGCATCGCCGACCAGCGCATGTACCGCCAGAAGGCCACCAGCCAGACGGGCGCGGCGGAACTGATCACCTCGGTGCTGCACGCGGCGCTGGCCCAGCGTCACCCCGACCTCGGCGAGCACTCAGACGACGTCGCCGGCGATGTCGAGCTGCTGGCGCGCACGATCGGCCTGGACAACGACGGAATAGACCTCGTGATGAAAGCCGGTGACCTGCACGATGTGGGCAAGCTCGGGATCCCCGACGAGATCGTGACCAAGCCCGGTTCGCTGACCGAGCAGGAGTGGGAGTTCATGCGCCAGCACACCGTCATCGGCGAGCAGATCATCGCCGCCGCCGGACCGTCACTGGAGCGCATCGGTCCGCTTGTGCGCGCCAGCCACGAGCGCTGGGACGGCACCGGCTACCCCGATCGCCTCGAGGGCGAGGAGATACCGCTTGGCGCGCGGATCATCGCGATCTGCGATTCCTTCCACGCGATGATGGACGAGCGCGTTTACAAGCCCGCGATGCCGCTCGCGGACTCGCTCGCGGAGCTTCGACGCTGCGCTGGGACCCAGTTCGATCCCCAGCTGGTCGAGGTGTTCTGCCGGCTCGTCACCGAGCGCAGCACGCCCGCGCGCCGGACGACGGCGACTCGCTCCTAGGCTCCAGGTTGCGCCAGGCGCGCCGCGAACGGACCGCCGCCTGGCCGCTCGTCAGTCGTCCAGGAATCGACCGACTGGACGGGCGCGCCAGGGCGGGCGCCGATAGACCCGTATGGGCTGCGATCACAGCGAGCTCCACAGCGGTGGCGCGCGCTATCTGCGCGAGACAAACGAGCTGCGCCTGGTCGTCGTGTGCGACGGCTGCGGCGAGGAGCTTGCCGAACTGCAGCGCATCGACTACTGCCCGCAGGCGCGCCGCTACGTCTCACATCTGGCAGAGCTGACGGCCTACGAGCTCGGCCTCACCGAGGAGCAGGTCGCCCAGGTGCGCTTCGCCGCGCTCGTCGTGGGCGTCGCGCGCGATCAGATCCGCCCGGAGATCCTCAACAAGCACGGCGCGCTTGACGAACAGGAGTGGGCTGAGGTCCGCCGCCAGCCAGAGCTCGGCGCCGCGCTGCTCAGCGATACGAGCGTGGATGAGCTGCGCGAGTGGGTGCTGTGCTGTCGCGAGCGCCCCGACGGCCTCGGCTACCCGCGCGGGCTGATCGGCGAGCAGATTCCCCTGGAGGCGCGCATCCTCGCGGTGACCGACGCCTACGCCGCGATGACGACCGACCGCGCCTACCGGCTGGCGCGCGACCACGAGGACGCCTGCAACGAGCTTCAGCGCTGCGCCGGCACGCAGTTCGACGCCGATGCGGTGAGCGCCTTTCTGCGCGCTTCGGCGCGGCGCAATCGCCATCTCGAGCCCGCGCCAGCCTGAGGCCTACGAGCGCCCCAGCGGCAGGGGTCGGCTCGGCCGAGTACGACCGCAGCCGCTCCTAGTCTCTTGGTGAGTGGGCACTCCCAGATAGACGGACCGTCCAGCGAGCGAGGAGGCTGAATGATCATCGCGACCATGAACGATCTCCCGGGCTATGAGATCGAAGAGGTCCTCGGCGAGGTGTTCGGGCTGACCGTGAGATCGCGCAACCTCGGCTCGCAGATCGGAGCCTCGTTCAAGTCGCTGGTCGGCGGCGAGCTGAAGGGGATGACGAAGATGCTCGGCGAAGGACGCGTGCACGCCCAGGAGCGCCTCGTCGAAGAAGCCCAGGCGCGCGGCGCAAACGCGGTGGTCGCATTTCGCTTCGACACCTCGGAGCTCGGCACCACGTGGACTGAGATCTGCGCGTACGGCACCGCGGTGCGTGCGACCAAGCGCTGAGGCCGACGCCTGTCGCTGCTAGACGCGTATGTCGATGGCGACCTCGTACATCTCGACCGACACCCGACGGCCCATTCCCTCGCCGGGCGGGCTCATCGACTCGAGCACCTCGTGACCCTGCTGGCGATCTTGCTCTGAGTCAAACAGCGTGATCGCGGTCACGCGGCCGCCCTCGGGATCTGTCAGGAACATGATCCCCTTGGCCGGCACACCCTCCGGGGGATCAGGCTGAGCCGCGATCCGGGCTACCGTGTCGCGCACCGCCTCGGCCTTTGAGTCCTCCCAGCGAACGACGCGTGCATACATCGGGTGCCTCCCCTTCTGGCGCTGGTTTACGTGTACGGCCCAGGCTACGCGACCGCGGGCCGCGGTGTGATCGGGCCCTCAGCGCGCGGGGCTGACCGCGAACCAGTCGAGCTTGAGCTCGGGGCTTGGCTCGCACACGTCGGCGACGATCTGCAGCACCGCGCGGCGGCCGATGTCCAGGCGTTCGTCCTGGGTCATCGCGACCGGGTCATCGCGCTGGATGTTGGCCCGTATTTCCTGGCCGACGCACACGAAGGACACGCCCTGACGCCGCGCGCCCATGCGCTCGGCGAGAAGTTCCAGCGCCCCCTCTGGCGGCGAGCCGCTCGCGTGTCGCGTGATCCGAAACTTCATACCTGAGATCGTAGGCTTCGCTAGAGCGAGGTCAAGCCCTGCAAGACGCTCGAACTCCGGCATAGCGCGCGTTGGCGAGTTTTGCGCAGCTCGCGCGGCCCCATCGCGCCGCGTGGCGACGGAAACCTGGTCAGGAGCACGTCTCAACTCTTAGAAACCACATAGGGCGTGCTTAGTCGACCGCGTAATCCTGCGCGGCACCCCCGTTCTGAAGGAAGGATGACGATGACCGCCATCGCAGACCAGCCCCAGCCACCGCCCGCCTCTCGAGCTCGCAAGCGCCCCGATCGCACACGCCTCGTCGGGCGCATCGTCGATGACTATCCCGCCGGCTATCTCGCGCGCCTGGCCCGCCCGCTCGCGCGTGGACGTTCCGGCGGGCGCCCGAGCGATGCTCGGCCCCAGCGCACCCCGGGCCTGCCCGCGGCGAGCCCCAGCTCGAGAGCCTGACCGCGCGCGCAGAGACGGCCGTGCCCCCGGCACCGCGCGGGCCGCTATTCGAAGGTTTCGTTGAGCGCGTAGAACAGCGAGCCGAGTTCGGTCAGCACGTCGAGCCCCTGAGCGAGCTTGTCAGGGAGCTCTGAGGGGTCGAGGCCAAGTCCCTTCTGGTGTTCTTCATAGGCTGAGACGCCGTCGTCGGCGATCTCGTTGATTTCGTCGGCCACGTCCTGGGCGTGCTCGAGCTTCTCGCTGAAGACTTCGAGCTTGTGTTCCTCTTCGTTGGGTTCGCCGACGACTTCGAGGTAGGTCTGCTTGGCCTTCTGCAGCGCTTCGAGCTGCTCGTCGACCCCGATCTTCAGCAGATCGATTCCGGCCTTGAGCTGTTCTTTGAACTCTCCGACCTGGATGTCGTTGAGCTCGTCTTGAATGTCGAGGCTCGCGTCAAGTTCGACGAGCTCCTCGGAGCCGGTGGGATCGATCGCGTTCGTTGGGTCGTTTTCGACGTACACGTAGGGGTTGGCGTGCAGGATCGGGTCCCTGCTGATGAAGCGCCCGAGCGAGGGGTCGTAGTAGCGCGCGCCGTCGTGGTAGAGGCCGCTGATCGGATCCCACGCGCTGCCCGTGTAGGTGAAGGGGTTGACGAGCGGGCCGCTGATGGTCGGGTCGCCGAAGGCGTCATACGAGTAGCGCTGCACGACGTTGCCGTGTTCGTCTGCCAGTGCCACCGTGCTGCCCTGGCCGTTGACCAGGTAGGAGTAGCGCTGCCCGCCGCGCGCCATCTCGAGCATCTGGTCGGGCGTCGCGCCGTGGGTGTAGACCGCGGAGGGCCCCGAGCCCGAGCCGTCGTATTCGAGGTGCACGGCGCCGCCGTCATAGACGTATGCGATCGAGCTCGAGCCGTGGACGATCGACACGAGTCGCCCGAGCGGGTCATACGCGAGGGTCTCGGTGCTGCCGTCGGGCAGGTGCACCGCGGTCAGCTCGTGCTGGGCGTTCCAGTCATAGGTGGTCGTCGCTTTGGTCGAGTTCAGCGTGCGGCGGATCAGCTGACCGTCGGCGTCGTAGGCGTAGGTCGCCGTGCCGTCGGATGTGAGCTCGTCGGATTCGTCGTAGCTTCCGCCGCTGCGGTTGCCGTCGGCGTCGTATTCGTATTTGGCCGGCGACCCCGCGTGCGGCGTTTCTTCGGAGAGCTGGCCCGTGGGGTCATAGCCATAGCCGGTCGTGTTGCCTTCGGAGTCGGTGCTCGAGCTGCGCAGGCCTTCTTCGCCGTAGGTGTAGCTCGAGCTGGCATCGGTCGTCGAACCCGAGGCGGCTTTGCGCGACAGCAGCTCTTCGGCGTTGTAGGAGAGCGAGTCGTCGATCCCGTCGGGGCGCGTGAGGCTTTCGAGCTGCCCGTTGGGCGTGTAGGCAAAGTCAAAGCTCGCGCCGCCGGGCTCGCCGGACGGTGTGACCGAGGTCAGGCGCGACTGTGAGTCATACCCGTAGCTGGTCGTACCATCTGGTCCGGTCAGCGACGTCGGGTTGCCGTCGGCGTCATAGCCGTATTCCAGGGTCGTTTCCGGCGCGGAGCCGACCGCGCTGCTGGTCACCGCAGCGACCTGTCCACCGCCGTCATAGCTGAAGTGCAGCGTCTGGGTGGCGTTGGCGAGCGTCAGCGGCCGCCCGAAGGGGTCATACGTGACGCTCGTCGCCTCGCCGTCGGAGGAGGACTCGTGCAGCAGCTTGCCGTCGGCGTCATAGCTGTAGGTCGTCCTCGTGCCATCGCGATCGGTGCGTTCGATGATCTGGCCGGCTTCGTTGTAGGCCATCGTTTCGCTGCCGCCGCCTGCGACCGTCGCGCTCAGCTCGCGACCGAAGGGGTCGAACGTGAAGCTCGTCGTGTGCCCGAGCCCGTTGGTCATGCTCGTGCGATTGCCGTCGCCATCGTAGGCGTAGGTCACCCTGTGACCGGTCGGGCCGGTTTCTGAGAGCAGCTGGTCGGAGGCGTCGTATTCCAGATGCGTCACCGCGCCCGCGCCGTTGGTGATCGTCGAGGGATGGCCTTCGGCGTCATAGGTGAGTTTCTCGGTCACGCCCGCGGGGCTGGTGATTTCCGTCGGGTTGCCGTGTTCGTCATAGGCGTAGGTGTAGGCGGAGCCGTCGGGGCGCTGGATGCGCGTGATGTTGCCGTTCGCGTCGCGCGTGACCGACAGCCGTGGGGTGTTGCTCGGTCCTTGGACGCCGGTCAGCTTGCCCAGTTCGTCGTACTGGTAGGTCGTGGTGTTGCCTCTGGGATCTGTCTGCGTGGTCAGCCTGCCGTTGGTCCACGTGTCGGTCGTCGTGTGCCCGAGCGGGTCGGTCGTGCTCAGGAGGTGGCCTTCTGAGTCATAGGTGTGGGTGGTCTTCAGCGTCGTGCCTTCGGCGACCTGATCCTGCTCGGTCAGGTCCCCGCGTTCGTCGTAGGTGTCGATCGTCGTCAGCTTGCCGTTGGGATCGGCGAGGACCTCGCTTCTGGTGCCGACGTCGGTGCTGATCTTCGTCGCGTCGCCGTTGGCGTCGATGACTTCGCTCAGCCGCCCGGTGTTCGGGTCATAGACCAGCTGCTGCAACGGTTTGGAGGCTCCCGGCCCGGTCGTGTTCAGAAGGTCGTGGTCTGAGTCATAGGTGTAGGTCGTCGTGTTGCCGTCGGCGTCGGTGTATGACGTCAGGTCGCCGGCGGCGTCGTAGCCGTAGTGCAGGTGCTGGCCGCTTGGTCCCATGACTTCGGTGATCCGCCCCTGAGCATCGCGCGTGAACTGCAGCCCCGGGCCACTGCTCGAGTGCACGCCGTCTGCGTCGACGGTCAGCGTATTGCCGTCGGGATCGGTCTCTGAGACCAGGCCGGTCGAGGTGTCAAGCACGAGTTTGCGCCCGTCGCGCGTGGTCAGGTCAAAGCGCGATGCCGTCCACGGGTTGCCCGCGCTGTCATAGAGGTTGCCGTCGAAGCCGTTGACGATTTCATCGGCCCCGTCGGCCTGCAGGGTGGACGTCGTGTTCGTTCCGGGCTTGGCCGTGAAGGCTGGATGCACTTCGATGTTGTTGAGCGTTTCACCGGTCGGGCTGAAGATGAACTCTTCCTGGTGCTTGTCCGGCCAGGTGACGGTCACGGTGTGCTGCGGTGTGCTTTCGTAGCCGTAGGCGCAGATGCTGAAGATGCAGTTCGTCGGGAACTGGCTCCAGCCACCCTGCCCGAGGGGACCGTTGGTCGTCACCGTGAAGCCGTTGAGCAGCAGGTGCCAACCGACCCCGAAGTCACCGACCGTCTTGTCGGTGCTGTCATAGAGGCGATCAAGGCTCAGCGAGAAGCCGGCGGCCGGCACGTCGAGGTCGTGGTAGGTCTGCACCATGCGCCCGAGCTTGAGGTCGCCCGAGACCACGAGCGACACGCTTTCGCTCTGCACCGCACCGCTGGATGTGGTTGCGAGCACCGTCACGGTGTAGGTGTCGTTGGGCAGGTTCGTGGGGTCGAACGTGCCCAGCGTTTCCGGGGGCGCGCCGACGCCGTGGGCGATCGTTTTGGTGCTCGTGTCGTGCGAGCCCTGCTCAACGACCGACCAGTGGGCGATCGATTCTCCTTCGGGCGCGCTGATGTGCGCCTTCAACAGCAGCGGAGCCGTGACGACGGTCCCGTCGGCCGGAGAGATTTCGCCGATCGAGGGCGGCGGACCGGGCGCGGTCTGACCGGTCGTCCCGGTTTCCCCGGTGGATCCCGTCACGCCCGTGGTTCCGGTGCTTCCCGTTTCGCCCGTCGGCCCGGTCGGACCCGTCGCACCCGTTTCTCCGGTCGCGCCCGTGGCACCCGTTTCCCCTGTTGAGCCGGTTTCGCCGGTTTCGGCCGGCGCCTTGGCGACGCCGATCCCGAGCGTGAGCGTCTCTGAGAGCCGCGCGAAGCCACCGCCTGAGGCATGGACGGTCACGTTCAGCGTGTAGGTGCCGCTGGGGAACTGAGATGGGTCGATCGTCGCCAGGGACGCCGGGTGTTCCTCGGTCGTTTCGCCGAGCGTCGTCGGCGTCCCGCCTTCGCGCGGTTCCAGCGTGACCGCCCAGGAGCTGATCGTCTGCCCCGCGGGCGCGCTGGCCTGCGCGGAGACGGCCGCGGTGACGCCGATGACCGAGCCGTTGGCGGGCGTGACGTCTTCGAGCGTCGGCGCTCCTGAGCTCGTGCGCACCGGAGCCGGCGGTGGGATGCCCGGCTGTTTTCCAATCGTGATCGGAGCGGCCTCAGAGGCGCTTCCCCCGGCCGTTTCGGCGCTCGCGGTGAGCTCGTAGCTGCCTTCGCCCAGCTGCGACGGTTCGATCGTGCCGAGCACTTCAGGCGGAGTGCCGCTGCCGGAGCCGAGCGTGATCGGGCTGCCGCCCGCGGGCATGAGCGTGACCTTCCAGGCCTTGATCGGGCTGCTCGCGCTGATGTCGGCGGTGACCGGCGTGGAGCCGGACACGACAGCGCCGCCGTCGGGGCGCAGCGATTCCACCGACGGAGGTTCGCCGCCTTCTTCGGCGCTGGTTTCGCCGCCTTCGCTCGTCGGCGAGGCGGGCGGCAGCGGGGGCGGCTGGGGGATCGCCCATGGGACCACGAGCTGGTTGGAGGCGGCCTGCAGCCCGCTGATCGAGGCGGTCGCGCTGACCGTGTCCTTGCCGGCGGCCTGGCCGCTGTAGCTGGACTGCGCGATCCCTTCGGTGTTGGTCGTCGCGGACAGGTCTTTGGCGTTCGGGCCCGACACATGCAGGTCGATCGCCAGGCCGGGCACCGGTTTGCCCGACGAGTCGCGCGCCGTGACCGTGAGCTTCTGGGTCTGACCGACTTCGTTCCCGGTGATCGTCGTCGGCGACAGCGACAGGAAGACCGCTGGTGGGAGCGGCGTGTCGATGGGCACGCCGCCGCCGCCCACGCGCGACCACGACTGGGACTCGTTGAGGTTGCAGTCGCCGGGATCGACGCCTTTGGTGTTGAGCACCTGACCGAGGTCGTGGTAGGTGGTCGTCTTGCCTTCGGTCGTGACGTGGATCGTCGGAATCAGGCCGTCCGGTTTTTCATTGCAGCCGATGATCGTCGGCTCGTCTGAGGTGTCGAAGTTGTTGCCTTCGGTCTGCGCGAGGATCGTGATCCCGCCGGGGCTGACCGTCTGCGGTCCCCAGATGTCGGTGTGCGCGGAACCGATGTCGACCGAGACGTCTTCCAGCGTCAGCGGTTTGTCGGAGCTGTTGTCAAAGCGCAGTGCACCCGAGTCATACCCCGGCCCGAGCTTCCCGTCGAAGTTCGTGACCTCCGGCGAGCCGTCCCATGGGAAGGGGAAGACGCTGCCGCTGGGCCGCAGCCCGTCGGCGTAGCCGACGAACACGCTCAGCGGTGAGCTGTCGGGCGTGAACTCCCCGAGCGACATCACCAGCGATAGCTGCTGGCCTGCGTGCTGGAAGTAGTCGAGCTCATACGGGTAGCTGCCGGCGGCCGGGAAGTGGACCGTCACCGCGTAGGTTTGGGGAGTAGAGCAGCAGCTCTGGTTGAACGCCGCGACGAGCGGCAGCCCCTTGAAGGGCGAGGTGCCCGATTCCGGCGCGCCTTCGTTGGGCCCGCTGACCCTCGTGGCGCCGCCGCCGATGCCGAGCATGAAGCCGTCCTTGCTCGTGACGTTGAAGGTCACGTCGCCGGCTTTGGCGACGACATAGGAGGCGGTGAACTCAGCCTCGAAGGCTTCCAGCTTGCCCACGCCGGCCTGCATGCCGTTGCCCTGCGCGATCGTCGCGCCGTCGACGTTGCCGACCTGGTCGGTCGTGAGGTCGGTGAACGGGCGCGTCTGGGCGTTGACGAACCACGGGTTGTGCTGAGGGCCGCTGAGCTTGTAGTAGGCGACGGGTTCTGCGCTGAGGACGTCGCTGTCGAGGTCGCTCTGCGATTCCGCCTGCGCATCGCGCTGGATCTGCGGTCCGCTGAGCACATGCGTGTAGAGCGCCACGTCGCTGAGCTCTCCGCCGAAGTAGAAGCCGGGTCCCGCATCGGGATCGCGCCCGATGCTCAGCACGCTGGGGTTGGCGCCGACAAACCGTGCGCCCCCCGTCCCGCTGGCCACCTGGGAGCCGTTGACATACAGCGCCCAGCCGCCCGTCGTGGCGTCATATGTGCCGGCGACGTGCTGCCAGGCGTTGGCCGTCACGCTTCCGCCGACGAAGAACGTCGCGCCGTCAACCCATTCCGAGCCGTTGCCGACCAGAAGCCGCAGGTGGCCGGCGCTGATGTCGAACTCATATAGGAACGTCTTGTAGGCGATCGACTGCGTGCGCGAGACGCTCGTCGGCTTGATCCAGGCCTCGATGCTCAGGCCGGCTGACTTTTCGGTGCTCCCGGCCGAGGCGCTCGCGGCAGTCAGATAGCCGCTCTGCCCGTCGAATTCGGTCGCGTGTGAGCCCGGCAGCGGGCCCGGCCTGTTGTTCGCGAGCGTGCCGGCGGAGTTGAGGTAGTTGCCGTTGCCCGTCGAGTCGGTGCAGCAGCCCGACGCGGGCGGGTTGAAGTTGATCGTCGGGAACGCCTGGCTGAACGCGGGCACATCGCCGGGCTTGGCGGAGAAGCCCTTGGCGGAGGTGTTGGCCGGATAGAAGTTGCCCTGGACCGGCGTGGAGGAGATCTCCTTGAGCGCCGAGAACCACGTGATCGTCGAGGGTTCCGAGGTCGTCGTCATTCCGCCAGGACCTTCGAAGCTGGCCACCGCGGTGTCCTGGCCTTCCACCGAGCCCGAGTAGGAGAAGCTCGCCTCGCCTTCTTCATCGGTGACCGCGTGCAACGTGGTCGGGTTCGCGCCGGTGACCTTCAGATCGATCGTCTTGCCCGCCAGCGGCGCGCCTTTTTCATCGCTCAGCGTCGCGGTGAGCGTCTGCGTGGCGTTCAGCTCATCGGGGCCCGCCGTCGCCGGCGTCAGCGACAGCGGAGTGTTGGCGATCCTCAGCTTCCTGGGCGTCGTGAACTCGCTCTTCACGCACACCGAGCAATCGCTGAGGCGCGCGCGCACTTCGTATTGGCCGTCTGGATAGGCGCCCGACGCGGTGTTCCAAAGGCAGCTGAAGTCCCCGTTGAGATCGGGCGTGATCGGCGCGCACACGGACTTCCAGTCTTCTTCCCCGGTCGCAGTGGCTTCGACGGTCGCTGTCGCGAGCGTGCTGAACGTGCTCGTGTCTTCCCCGTGCCCTGAGACCGAGATCGTCTTGGTCGCGTCGGGCTGCACTTCCAATGTTCCGCTCAGGCCGTCTGAGAACTTGGTGATCGTCGCGCCTTCGTTTACGACGTTGAAGACGCCGCCTTCCTCGATCAGGAAGGTGCCCGAGCGGAAGATGATCTCGCCCGGATCGACGCCGATCCAGCAGCCCGTCGAGACCACGCCGGGAGTGCTGCCGGCGGTGAACTCCACGGTCCCCGCGAGCGAGTCCATCGTGCCCTGGTTGTTGAAGGCGACTTCGATCGGGACGGCCTGGCTGCTGCCCTCGGTGTTCGTGTTGAACGTGCCCGTGTTGGTGATCGAGCTGGCCGCGCCGCCGGCGCCGTGGAAGGAGGCCTGGCCGAAGCCGCAGCCCTCACCGACGGAGTCGTCGTTGAAGGTGCCCGAGTTCTGCAGCTGAGCGCCGTTTTCCATGACGATCGTGCCGCCGTTGCGTCCCGGCGAGGCAGAGCCGAAGGTCAGCGTGCCTTCGTTGACAAGCGTGGCGCCGTTGACGGTCAGCGGATCGCAGGTTTCCACCGGGGCGACGATGCCGTTGGTCGAGCCGGGCTTGTGACGAGCTTGCCGGCGCCGGTGAGCGTGGCGGTCGGGCCGAAGTTGGAGGTCACGTTGAAGGCCGAGGTGACGTCGAGCTCTGAGGCGATGTTTAGGGTGCCGGTAACGAGGGTCAGATCGGCGATGGACGCGGTCCCGTCGGTGAGCGTCAGCGAGCCGCCAAAGACGCCGAGGTTGGCGCTCGGGCCTTTGATGTCGGCGGCGCTCACGCTGGCGCCGTCCACGCCCACGAGGCCGGGTCCGGCGAACGTGGGTTCGCTGATCGAGAACGAGCCGCCGGTGAGCTGAAGCTGCGCGCCCGCCGAGCCCTCCCAGGTGCCTTTGACACCCGAGCCGCCGGCGCTCAGCGTGGTGATGCCCGCGAGCGAGTCCATCGTGCCCTGGTTGTTGAAGGCGACTTCGATCGGGACGGCCTGGCTGCTGCCCTCGGTGTTCGTGTTGAACGTGCCCGTGTTGGTGATCGAGCTGGCCGCGCCGCCGGCGCCGTGGAAGGAGGCCTGGCCGAAGCCGCAGCCCTCACCGACGGAGTCGTCGTTGAAGGTGCCCGAGTTCTGCAGCTGAGCGCCGTTTTCCATGACGATCGTGCCGCCGTTGCGTCCCGGCGAGGCAGAGCCGAAGGTCAGCGTGCCTTCGTTGACAAGCGTGGCGCCGTTGACGGTCAGCGGATCGCAGGTTTCCACCGGGGCGACGATGCCGTTGGTCGAGCCGGGCTTTGTGACGAGCTTGCCGGCGCCGGTGAGCGTGGCGGTCGGGCCGAAGTTGGAGGTCACGTTGAAGGCCGAGGTGACGTCGAGCTCTGAGGCGATGTTCAGGGTGCCGGTAACGAGGGTCAGATCGGCGATGGACGCGGTCCCGTCGGTGAGCGTCAGCGAGCCGCCAAAGACGCCGAGGTTGGCGCTCGGGCCTTTGATGTCGGCGGCGCTCACGCTGGCGCCGTCCACGCCCACGAGGCCGGGTCCGGCGAACGTGGGTTCGCTGATCGAGAACGAGCCGCCGGTGAGCTGAAGCTGCGCGCCCGCCGAGCCCTCCCAGGTGCCTTTGACACCCGAGCCGCCGGCGCTCAGCGTGGTGATGCCCGCGAGCGAGTCCATCGTGCCCTGGTTGTTGAAGGCGACTTCGATCGGGACGGCCTGGCTGCTGCCCTCGGTGTTCGTGTTGAACGTGCCCGTGTTGGTGATCGAGCTGGCCGCGCCGCCGGCGCCGTGGAAGGAGGCCTGGCCGAAGCCGCAGCCCTCACCGACGGAGTCGTCGTTGAAGGTGCCCGAGTTCTGCAGCTGAGCGCCGTTTTCCATGACGATCGTGCCGCCGTTGCGTCCCGGCGAGGCAGAGCCGAAGGTCAGCGTGCCTTCGTTGACAAGCGTGGCGCCGTTGACGGTCAGCGGATCGCAGGTTTCCACCGGGGCGACGATGCCGTTGGTCGAGCCGGGCTTTGTGACGAGCTTGCCGGCGCCGGTGAGCGTGGCGGTCGGGCCGAAGTTGGAGGTCACGTTGAAGGCCGAGGTGACGTCGAGCTCTGAGGCGATGTTCAGGGTGCCGCCGGTGAGGGTCAGATCGGCGACGTTGGACGTTTCAAGCCCCGCCATCGGCGGCAGGCCGGCGATGTCGAGTGAGCCGCCGGAGACAACCAGGCCACCGAGGTCCAGCAGCACGCCCGCAGCGTTTTCACCGCCGGTCGCCTGGACGGTGTCTTCCGCGCCCACGCAGACGATGTCGCGGGCCGTCGGCGTTTTGCCCGTCGACCAGTTGGCCGAGGTCTGCCACAGCCCGTTGTTTGGGCCGGAGTAGGTGTCCGTGCAAAGCCCTCCGACGGCCGCGCGTTCGACGGTGAGGGTCGCCGGAGAGGAGAGCGTGCTGCCTGCGACATTTGAGAACTGGACGCGGTACTCGTTGCCATTCTGTGTGAGCGCAGCCGCCGCGATCGTGAGCGTGCTGGTCGTCTGGTTGGATGGGCCTACGGTCGTGCTCGCCGCGTCGGTGACGTCGTTGCTCCAGGTGTGCCCGCCATCGCTGGACACTTCCCATTGGGCGCTCGCGCCCGGGCTCGCCGGGGTGCTCGCGGTGAACGGCGCGGGGTTGCCTTCGGTGACCGTCTGGGCTTGTGGCTGTGTGGCGATCGGCCCGATCCACTGGATCGTGAGCGTCGCCGCACCGGAGGTGACGCTGCCGGCGATGTTCGAGAAGACCGCGCGGTACTCATCGCCTGTGACCGCGCGGGTGGGACCGAGGATGCTCAGCGTGCTGGTCGCCTGGCCCGACGCGCTGCTCGTGCTCGCGCTGTCGGTCGTGTCGTTGCTCCAGGTTTTGCCTTCATCGCTCGAGACCTGCCACTGCGCGCTGGCCTGCGGCGCCGCCGAGACCGACGCCGTGAACGACGCGGGCGTGCCCTCGTCGACCGTCTCGGATTGCGGCTGGGCGGTGATCGGGCCGATTGAGCCCGTGACCGTCACCTGCTCGCTGGCTTCAGGGCATTTGGTGGCTGTGGCCGAGTTGTTTGAGTCGCCGGCGTAGGTGGCGACGAACTGGTAGGTGCCCGCTGCGCTCGGCGTGAAGGTCGGCGAGGTGGCGCTGGCGCCCGAGAGCGTGGCGGTCAGCGGCTGGCTGTTGAGCGGGGTTTTGCAGGTCGTGTCGCTGGCTGCGTAGACGTTCCAGGAGACGCTGCCGCTCGGCGAGCTGCCGCCGGAGAGCGTGGCCGTGTCAGAGATCGGCTGGCCGAGCGTGACCGAGGCGGCGGTGACTTTGGTGGAGATCGCGGGCTGGGCCTTGGCCACCGTCACCTGCTCGCTGGCTTCAGGGCATTTGGTGGCTGTGGCCGAGTTGTTTGAGTCGCCGGCGTAGGTGGCGACGAACTGGTAGGTGCCCGCTGCGCTCGGCGTGAAGGTCGGCGAGGTGGCGCTGGCGCCCGAGAGCGTGGCGGTCAGCGGCTGGCTGTTGAGCGGGGTTTTGCAGGTCGTGTCGCTGGCTGCGTAGACGTTCCAGGAGACGCTGCCGCTCGGCGAGCTGCCGCCGGAGAGCGTGGCCGTGTCAGAGATCGGCTGGCCGAGCGTGACCGAGGCGGCGGTGACTTTGGTGGAGATCGCGGGCTGGGCCTTGGCCCAGTTGACGGTGAGCGGCGAGGAGGAGACGTTGCTCCCGCTGGCGGTGAACGTCGCCTGCGCGGTGTCGGCTCCGGTCGCGGTGCCCGTGTAGGAGAACGTCGCCACGCCCGCGGTGTTCGTCGTCGCGCTGGCGCTGTGAGGGTTTGCGCCGCTCGTCGTGAACGTGACCGGCTGACCGGCGATAGCGTGCCCGCGACAGGACAACGTGGCCGAGAGCGTCTCGGATTCACCGACGTTTGGAGCGGTCGGGCTCCCGGAGAGCGTGAGCGCGAGGCCTTCTGAGAACGGGAGCGAGCCGGCGAGCGAGACTCCCCCTTCGCCGGTGAAGGACGTCTTGGCCGCAACGATCGGTCCGCCGAGCACGAACGTCGACCCGTTCCCGGTCACGTTGAGCGTGCCGGACTTTGCGTAGATCGCGCCATTGAAGATCTGGCTGGCGTTCCCGGTGATGTTCAGCGAGGAGCTGTTGTTGCGGTCGGCGAACACGGCCACCGAAGAGCAGCTTTCAGTGGGACCGGTGAGGTTCAGCGATCCGGTGCCCGTGAGGTTCATCGAGGCGCCCTGTTCGCCTGATTTACACGGCGTCGGGTAGCCCGAGCAGGCGAGGTAGATCGAGACGCCCTGCGCGATCAGCTGCGAGCTGCCGGTGCTCGCGAGCTGGTGCAAGACGACGTAGGTGCCCGCCGTGAGCGTCAGGCTTCCGCCGCTGCCGGTGATCGAGATTTCCTTGTAGACGCCGGGTCCAATCGTCGTGTGGGCGCTGCCCACGACGTTGACCGACGGGACGGGGTTCGGCAGGGACAGCGCAGGCGGGGTCAGCCCGGACAGCGGGTCGGCGACCGGCGCGATCCCGGTCGTGAGGTTCTGGATCGTGCCTTTGCCCGTGACCGTCGCCGTGCCGACCACGCCGACGGAGGGCGCGACGATGCTGCCGTTGCCCGTGAGCGTCGCGGCGGGTTTGGCGCTCGAGTCGACGACGACGTTCGCTTTGCTAAGGGTGAGGCTCCCGTTCCCGGTCAGCGTCAGAGACTGTCCCGAGGGCGAGAGAACACACAGCCCGCACGTGCCGTCGGGTTTGCCGGTCGTGGCGCTCGACTGGCTCGCAGGGCCGCCGGTCGCCGCATACGCCGCGAGAGCGGATAGGGCTATCGCCACCACGGCGACGACTGCGACCAGCCAGCGTGCCGCCGAACGAGGATGCCGGCTACGCAGGCGCGAGCGCAGCGCAGCGAGCTCAGATTTTGCCTTCCGTGGACCCGAGGGAGCCACGCCTTCCCCCCAACTGTTTCCGTTGTCGCAGTTGTCCGACCGCCGCCTGGCCGCGCGGGCGGAAGCTAATGATCCTCCGGGGGGTTGTCAAGAGGTTTTTTTGATTCCAAGTGTGAGTCAGACCGGCTGGCCGACCAGCTGATAAACCGGGGTCTGCTGGTCAATGCGGATCCTCCACCGGGCCGCGAGCAGACGAGGCCGTTCATCCATCAACGATGCGGGCGCTCGTGGCAGGTAGGTTGACGGGGTGAGCCCCGCCCGCAGCCAGCTGCGCATCGCCGTCTGCAGCCTGGGAATACTCGTGATTGCCCTGGCTGCGATCTTCGAACCCCCTGGGACGGTGGGAGCCATCGGCTACCTCGTCGTGGTCGTAGTGCTGATCTTGCTCGTTCTGCGCGAGCGCAGCAGGCTGAGAGGCCTGAAGTAGGCAGCCAGGCCGCCCTGCGTGGCGAAGCCAGCGACACAGTGCCGGCGACCGCGGAGTCTTGGCGACCGAGGCTTTCCAAGCCTGCCCGACGTGAAGGAGCTCGGGGTCCACAACCTGCAGATGCCCTAGCCAGCGACAGACCATCGCCTGGGCATGAGTGCGGGCCAGAGCTCGTGGTCGAGCAGGTCCGCGTGAGTGAACCGGCCGGCGAACGCCCTAACGAACGACGCGAGGACAGTCCGCCGGGCTCGGAAATAACAAGAGCGGCCTTTCGGCCGCTCTTCGTGAGGGCGTATCTCGCCCTCTCAGAGGTATCGTACCAAATGCGACAAGCGTCTGTCAAGCTGTCGGGTTTCTGGGCACCCACGAGTCGGGGCGAGCCGGCCCGAGGCGCGAACTGCGCTGAAGGCAACGTCGCTAAGACAGCCCCGACGCCGCCCCCCCTCGGCCCGTGGGGGCGCGGGCGGCGTCGGGGTCTGCTCAATCGCCGGGCCTAGCGAACTCCGGTGAGCAGCATCGTCAGGGCGACGTCCTGCGCGTCGTGTTCCTGCCCGAGCGCGTTCGGGTGCACGGCGACGTGGGTGAGCGAGCCGAACAGCGGTTCAATCCAGCGTTTGCCGACTTCTTCACACGCGTTGTGGCCGAAGCTCTGAATGAACGTTTCGGTGTAGATCGCGTTGTTTTTGAGCGCCTCCAGCGCCAGGTTCGCATTGCCGCGAGCCTGAACCTGGAAGTGGAACCAGCGCAGGTCTTCGGTTGTCCACGGGATCGCCGTCGGGCAGTAGCCGTTGATCGGCGTGATTTCCGGGTAGGCGACGACGTAGACTTTCGCCCTCGGCGCCAGCTTGTGGACCTCGCGAAGCGCTTCTTCCTGCGGGCCTTTTGTCTTTTGGAACGTTTCGGTCACGAAGCCTTCCTCGGCTTCCCGGCAAGGCGCCCCTTCGTTGGGCTTGCCGAAGTCAAGCAGCGTGCATTTTTCGACGAGCGTCCCGAACAGGTTGTTGTCGTTGCCGCCCATGCCAATCGTGACGATTTCCGTCGACGGGCTGAGCGCGTTGAACTGCGGCGGCTGGTTGGGGAACTGCGCGACGGTGAAGTTTTCCGTCTTGGCGCCCGAGCAGCTGACATCAGTCAGCGACAGGTTGAGCGCCGCGGCGACCAGGTGCGGATAGTTGGCCTCCGACTGTCCGCACTCCGGAGGCGCGGTCGGCACGACCGGCAGGATCCCCGGCCCGGCAGTGTAGGAGTCTCCCATCGCGACGTAGGACATGCTCTTCTGGTTGGCGCCGGCTGCTGCGGGCAGCGCCGCTCCGAGCACACCCAACGCCGCCACCAAGAACACGATGCTGAAGCTACGACGGCGTCGGTGCCCGCTGCTCGCGACGACGCGCCGTTCGTTGACGAACGATCTCATATCCCTTCCTCCTTGCTTGCTGGCCCGAGCGTGCCCGGGCCGCGCTTTTCCGTTGGGCGGACCGGGCCGCCAAGCCGAAGCTCTGCCGAGCCCGCCGCTACCGCACAACGACCGTAACGAGTCGCCTAAGCGGTTGCAAGTCCCCACCGTTACCCCGCCGGGGCGACCCCAAACCCCGCCTGGACGAACTCGCCTTGGTGGATAGGCTCAGTTCGCCGCCTCACCCCGCGGCGCGGCTCGTATCGTGACACGCCGTCATGTTCGGCTCGCTACCGGGCGGCGGGACGTTCCACGGTGCGGTCACGGCCTCGCCGATCTTGAAGCGGTTGTGCTCGTCCAAGGTGTTGTAGAGCTGGGTGTTGGTGTGAAAGTACTCCTCACCCGAGTCCGGGTTGGGAGAGTTCAAGTCGGTAGTGATGTTGTAGGGCACCACCTTGCGCTCGGCGCCGTGTTCGGCCCATGCCGGGATCGGATTGCCGAGGTCCTTGCCGATCACACCCTCGAAGGTCTTGCCGTCCTGTGGTCCGTACAGACGTCCCAGCATGTTGTCGAGGGACCGGTTCTCGAACAGAACGAGCACGACGTGATCCATGGCGTGGGAGCGGTCGTGGCTCATCGGGCGTCTCCTTTGACGCGTGGCTGGTTTGCCCCTGGATCTCGGCTCTCGGTGAACAGCGCGCCCTGTCCGGCTCCTGAGCCCAACGCACCACCACCGCGTCCGCGCAGAATGAACGAGATGCCGACCGCGACTACCGCCCCGGCGATCGGCCCCGCCAGATAGACGAGGTAGTGAGAGAAGTTTCCTCCGACGAGGTCTGGACCGAACGTGCGCGCCGGGTTCATCGAGGCGCCTGAGATGGGGCTGCCCCAGAGCCCGGCGAGCGCGATGTAGCCGCCGACACCAAACGCGCCAAACAGTCCGACATTCTGGGCGCCTGAGGCGGTGCCGAGAATCACGCTCACGAGGCCGACAGTCAGGATGAACTCCATCCAGAAGGCCGAGCCGGCCGAGTAGGACGCGGCGACGTAGTTCGATCCGTATGTAGCCGACACGTGGATGACCGCGTGCAGGAACAGCGCGGCGAGCGTCGCGCCGATCAGTTGTACGACGATGTAGCCGGGCACGCGCCGCCACGGGAAGTCGCGGCGCAGCGCGAACGCGATGCTGACCGCCGGGTTCAGATGCGCGCCCGAGACCTTGCCCATGAACAGGATGATCGCCATCACCGTCAGCGCCGGTGCGACGACGGCGTCCGTGTGCGTGATCACGCCCGGGAAGGCATGGCCCATCATGCCCCCACCGGCCGCAGCGAGCACCAGAAAGAAGGTGCCGAGAGCCTCAGCGATCAGACGTCGCCACTCCTGGCGGGGATCATCGAAATCCTCGATCCGGTCGGTGATCTCCTGCTCGTAGCGAGCTATGAGGCCCAGCGGCTGAAAGCCGGGGGTCGTGGTACCAGGCGCTGTTGCCATCGAAAGCTCCGGTTCGGAAAACGCGCGACCGCATCCTTGCAAATCTCTCGCCGCTGGGAGCGAGTCCGGCGCGGGATCGAGGCGTCGGGGGCCGCCCCGTTCGTTTCGAGGCCGAGGCGACAGAGGCCGATCTGCCGGTGTGCTTGCGTTTCGGGTCAAGCGGGCGTCTGGTCGCAGGCCAAGCGCGTGGCCGCTCTGGACGAGAACCGACAGTGAAGATCGCTGTCGCGAGGCCTCAGGGCTTGCGCCGCTCTCTATAGTGCACAGCCGCTTCGGGTCACGGCGCCGGGCCGAGTGGGAGCTGTCCATCCAAGGACTCGTGCAGCACCACGGACCGGGGGATCGCCAGGTCTGGGTCATCCACTCCCCAGACGGATCCGCAGAATGCGGCCACGAATACGGCCACGGCGCCCTATAGAATGATGCGATCCGCAGGGCATCGAGGAGTGGGCGATACTGGGCTCGAACTCTCCTCTGGCGTCCGGGTAGGACCAGATAGCCCGGTTTTATTGGGCTCCAGTGCCCTCAGATCAGCTCAGGTTCGCTCAAATTGCTACCAAAATTGCTACCAGTCCGCACCGTTCGCGGCGCTGCTAAGGATCGCTCGCACGCCTCCCGTTCGTCCAAGGCGAGCGTCACGGACGCTTCCCCGAAGACGACCGCTTTCTCACCAGAAAGCGGTCGCCCCTGGTCGATTATCAGGGATCGTGAATGCTCAGGACGGGCACGAACCTGGGCCTCAGAATGAGTCCAGCCAACTCAATCCCAGCTCTCAGTTTCATGACGAGCGCAAAGGATGATCAGCGATGCTGGGTTAGGCGGATGCTCTTCGTCTCCTTCTGTGAAGGAGCCGGCGAACTCTTGAGGATGGTCAGGGTCGCGCTCAGGCGCCCGTGAGCAGCCTTGAGCAGCGCACGGCCAGCAGCGTCGAGCCTGAGCTTAATCGTGGCGGTGGCGTCCACCGCGACCGCGAAGTTCGAAGTTGCGATGACTTTGGCCTTGGCGGACTGTCGCTTCTTGCGGGAGCGTGTCTTGGCGGTTAGTTTGAGGTTGCCGGCGCATTTGGCTGTCCCCGCACACGACAGCTTGACGAGAGCCCAGCCGTTCTGCTGAACGGCAATCGCGGAGCTAACGAGCAATACATGTGCAGTCCCGCTTTTTGGCGTCCCCCGGAGAAAGGTCGTCGTGCCCGCTGCCATCAGGCGAGTATTCCCTGATTCGTCTTGGTAATTGCCGAGCGCCGCACAGAACCCCGACGCAGGACAGGCCAGGAGTTCGAGCAAGCCACCGTAGCCAGTTTGGCTATTTGGAGCGTTGGGCGGCGCCGAGATCTCGCTCGCCTGACCCCATTCCCCGTGCGTCTCCGTGACTGCCACGGCGCGCGGGGAGCCCGATCCGCTCCAGGATCCTACCGCCACGCATGAGTCTGTCCCAGAACACGCCACCCGCCGCAGGCTAGCGTTCGGTATGAGCTCGATCGCCTGACCCCACACACCGCCCGAGGCACCGACCACCACCGCGTTGGTACTCGACGGGGTCTCGTCATAGCCAACCGCGAAGCACTGCCCCGACCCAGGACACGCGACCGAGAACAAGGTAGTCAGTTTGGCTGATGGGTCTGACGGCGGCGTGATAGGGCGCGCCTCAGCCCATTCGCCATTGGACTCGCTCACGCCGATGGCCAGCCCCCCGGAGCCAAGGCCATCCGCGACGCATGGTCCCGACGCCGGGCATGCAACAAAATAAAGACGAACGTCGGCTTCGCTGTCCGGTGTGGACGTGATTTCGCTGGCAGGCGCCCATACCCCGTTTGACTCGCTCAGCCCCAACCCGCGCTGCTGGTGCGAGACGTCGGTGTAGTTGCCAACAGTGACGCACGGCCCCGAGACCTGGCATGACAAAGGGGCAAGTTCAGCGATGTATTCGGGTGCGTCATTCACGGGCAGCGCGATCCTTTGTGGCTTACCCCACACCCCACCTGACTCAATCACCCCCACTATCTGCGTAGAGCCCGGCTGGGCCGTGCCGATCGCGACACACGAACCAGGCGCACGGCAGGCGACCGAGTGCAGAGACACACCAGGGATCTCGATCGCCTGACCCCACACGCCTCCCGACTCACTGACCACCATCGCCTGCTGTTCCTGCGAGCTGCTGAGATACTGGCCGATCGCAACGCATGAGCCGGCCAAAGGGCACGTGACTGAACCGAGTCCGGCTTCGACGTAGAGCGCCGGGCTTGACGGCGGCGCGACTTCAAGCGCCTGGTTCCAGACCCCACCGGATTCGCTCACCACCATCGCATCCCCTGATGTTTCGGCGGAGGCATAGGCACCCACCGCGACACACGACCCCAACGGGGGACATGCAACAGAGGAAAGCTGCCCAAACACGTGCGGCCCCGGGAAACGAAACGGTCCGAAGAACGCATTCGCCGGCAAGGCGACGCTAGTTGAAGGACCCAAGGGGAGAGAGGCTGCATCGGCCGTTCCCGCACCCGACGCGACGAGCGCAAGCAGGGCACCCACAAGGCTCGCCACGCCAGCGCCTCTGCAGAGTCGACGCCAATCGTGCGCACAGGCCGAGCTGGCACTCCGAGTGGAATGCCGGTGGCCACCGATTCCCCCAGTAGTCCCGCGTGAGCGATGGCGACTATCTGATCGCATCTTTAACGAACCAAACCAGCGCCGACGTGGAAGTTGCGAAGCTCCTGGCCCGCCAAGAGCAAAGTGGTACCGCACATGCTTCTGGGCGAGAGCAAGAGCTGAAGGCGCCGGGCTTCACGCGCTTGGATTGGACGAACAGCAGGTGTACGAGCGATCGTTACCAGCGCCGAGATCGACAGCTCCCTCGGGTGCTTGCCGGCAAGTCAGGCGTGCGCGAGGGCGCGCATCTGGCGCACCGGGTGACGCCCCAGACGACTCAACGTCGCGTAGGACGAGGGGTGCCCATGCGTTCGAGGCGCGACGCTGACCGGCACACGGCCCGTGAGCCGGTCGATCACGCCGCGGCGCAGCGGCACCAGCAGCAGCTCGGTGTCCTCGCCGACAAGGACGGTCGCCTGTCCCTCGATCAGGTTGCGCCAGAGAACGTCGTCGGTCCACTCCTCATCGCTGGGAACGAACGCGACATCCGCCGGGTAGCCGAGATCGTCGTCGCTTCGCGACGCCGCCATACACAGCTCATCAGTCTTGTCGGTGATCTCGCTCATTGCAGATGCTCCCAGCCGTGAACGATATCGCGCCACTCGCGTAGCAGCTTGAGTTCGGCGGAGGCTGGCGCCAAAGCCCTGGAGACGGCAATGAAGAAGGAGTACTTGCCCCCGCTCACGAAGCGCTGACGTACGAGCGCTGCATTGCGGGGCGTGGACGAGGGCCTCACTCCGCGTCGCAGCGCACGAACGGCTGTCCGTGGACTGGAAATTGCTACCAAATTGCTACCAACGAGGTCCTTGAAAACGCGAACGGCCCCGTAAACACGGGGCCAAAGACGATGGGCGATACTGGGCTCGAACCAGTGACCTCCGCCTTGTCGAGGCGGCGCTCTCCCAGCTGAGCTAATCGCCCTGGGAGAAACCAAGCCTATCAACGCGCAACCTGGCGCAATCGCCCGCCGTTGGCGGGGTTCATGGCCCGCTTAGGGCACGATGACGACGCGCCCGCCTTCGCCGGCGCCGACCGCTTCAGGGCCTTCCTGACCGCTTTCGCCGGCGTGAGGAGCTTCGCCCCCCACACCGCCTTCGCGCCTCGCTTCGATCCCTGGAACGCCTGCTTCGGGTTCCGTGTTCGGCGTGACCGATTCGCCGCCGGACCGCGACTGGCCTTCAGTGCCCGCTTCCTGTTCGGACGGCGCTTGGCGGCTCGTCGTGGACGAGACGCCGTTTCCAGACTCCATTTCCTTGATCGCCCCCGCGACCGTGCTCGATGCGATCGCGAAGCCGACGCCTGTGCTCCCTGGCTGGGAGCCGTCGACGCTCGCGGCGTCGCTTGCGATCTGCGAGTTGACGCCGATAACGTCTCCGTGTTCGTTCAGCAGCGGCCCGCCGGAGTTGCCGGGGTTGAACGCCGCGTCCGTCTGGATGGCCCCCGGGATCCTGGCTCCGTCCGGCGCGGAGATTTCGCGCCCGAGAGCAGACACGATGCCCTTTGTGAGAGTCTCACTTAGGTCGTAGGGGTTGCCGATCGCGTAGACCGAGTCACCCACCTGGACAGAGCTCGAGCTCGCCAGGTTCAGTGGCTTCAGACCGAGCCCTGACGGATCGACGCGAACAAGCGCGAGGTCGTCGTTTGCTTCTTCGCCGACGATCGTGGCGGTCCGAGCCGTCTTCGAGGACCCGCTGGCCGACACCGTGAGACTGCTCGCGCCCGCGATCACATGATCGTTGGTGAGTATCAGGCCTTCGCTGTTGAGAACGATGCCGGTTCCGCTGTCTTCGCCCTGCGAAGTGACCGCCTTGATCGACACGACACCAGCGGCGTCTCTCTGGTAGATCTGGGTCGGCGTGAGCGTCGAGGAGGCCACCTCGCGGCGGGCGCCAGCCGAGCTTGCCTGGACTTCCGCGACGCCCGAGCGCGACGACGGCGCTCGACCGCTCCCGCCCCGATGTCGGCGACGACAGCCGCGATCACGGCGCCCGCCAGCAGCCCGACGAGCAGGTTGGGAGCGACCAAGCGCTTCATGACCGCTCTTCTGCTTTCTTAGGCATGAAGCCATCGTGGCGAGACGTCGTGTGTAGACGCTAACGCTTGTCAAAAGGCCGGCTAAGGACTCTGAAAGACCTTTGTAAGCGCCATCTGTGCACCAGCCCATGTCGCGAGCGGCAATCGAGGGGGGCGCTCCCGCGCACCCTGAGACTCGGGCGCAGCCGGGTACCCTCCCGGGCATTCGGCGACGTGGCGGAGTGGCTACGCAGCGGCCTGCAAAGCCGTCTACACCGGTTCGATTCCGGTCGTCGCCTTCATGCGAAGTGCCTGCAAGAGAGCGGTGTTCAGGCAACCGGCTCAGGTGTGCAGGATGCCGAGAACCGCAAACTCTCCCAGAACTCTCCCAGAGCGCGCCCGGGCAGGGGCGAGCCACACAGCTCGCCCCTCGTCGCTGCCGTTCGTCGACGCGTCAGGCCGCGCGGTGCAGCGGGACCACGTTGGCTTCCTCGGCGGGCCCTGGCAGCGGGGTCTCCGCCACCGCGGTCTCCCAGAGCGCCGAGAGCCTGTCTGCAGCGCCGGCGTCGGGCGCGTAGTGGAGGTAGCGTTCCGTCGTCGTGATGTGTCGGTGGCCCATCAGCCGCTGGACCTCATGGATCTTGAAGCCGCGGATCGCCTGCGTGCCGAACGTGTGGCGCAGGTCGTGCAGACGCAGCACTGGCAGGCCCGCCCGTTTGCTGGCGTTCAGGAACCGGCGGTAGAGCCCCGAGCCGCAGATCGGCTCGCCGGGCTTGGCGTCGTGCTCGAAGACCAGCATCTCAGCGCTCTTGCCTTCACAGAACGGCGCGAGCGCCTTCCGGACGTTCCTCGTCATGGGGACCGACCGTACCCTGCGCCCCTTGTTGCCGGCGTGACCGCCAGTGGTCGTGAAGCCGTCCTCGAAGCGCAGGACGCCGGCGTCGAAGTCGACGTTGCCGACCTTCAGTGCGCGGATCTCGCTGAGGCGCGGACCGGCCTCGGTCGCGAGCGTGTAGATGGCCTCATCCATCGTCGAGTACGCCTCCGCGAGCAGCTTGCGCACCTGCTCGGGCGTGTAGAACTGGAGCTTGCCCTCGCTCTCGACCTTCTGGGTCTTCCACGCCCAGGCGAGCGCCGGGCTCGATGCATGGGTGCCGAAGATGCCGCGCACTACGCGGCGGTAGTGGTTGATCGTGTCGGCGCTGCGTCCGGCCTGCGTCAGCTCCTGACGGACGGCCAGCAGGTCCTCCGCGCTGAACGTGTCGAGAACGCGGTCGGCCCACGCCGAGTCGCTGCGCAACGGACGCTCGGCCAAGCGCTCCCCGATCTTCCGGTACGCGTGCACCGTGGAGCCGCGCAGACCCTTCTCGACGGTGCAGTGGCTCATGAACGCGTCCAGAGCGACGCGGAACGTGCGACGGGAGCTCGTGGAGTCCGTCGAGTGCTGCGCGGCAAATGCCTCCGCCTTGACCAGCGCTTCGCCTTCGGTCAGGTATCCGTTGGCGGGGCGGCCCTTACGCGTCCACGCGGGACCGAGCACCTTGCGGGAGTCCTTCCCGGACGGAAGGACGTAGCGCATGACCCAGACCGGCTTGCGGCGCGGTTTGCCCTTGCACGTCTTGGAGAGTTCGACCTTGACCAGCGCGTGCGTTTTCTTGGCTTGCATCGGGACCTCTTTTCCTGATGCCGGGGTCGAGGGCGTGTTCGCGCCGCTCGACCGTCGTTCGGAGCGTCCCCGGGGTTGCAACCCCGGGGACGCGCCCTTATCTAGGCGCGGGATTTTATGGGAGTCGACGGCGCGGTCATGATCCGCGACGCTGGCCCTCCAGCCACGCTTCGATATCTGGCCAGCGGAAGCGTCGATAGCGACCGACGCAGATGTGAGGGATGCGGTTCGCGCGGGCGGCTTTGCTGACCCATGACGTCTGAACGCCCAGGCGGGAGGCAACCTCCTCGGCGGTGAGCAGCCTCGTCGCGTCGCCCGTGGGCCGTGCGAACGTGCTCGGGACTGTCGCTGGTTCTGTGCTCATGGTGGTATTGACCCCAACCATGCGAAACCGGCCACTGACTTCGCTTGAGGTGCCGCCAGGACGTCTGAGGTCAGGCGGCGACGCTGGGCGTGAGCACCCGGATGCGGGCCTTGTTCGGCCCAAGATCCAGCGCGGCGTAGATCACGTCGGGGTCCAGGTCGACGTCGCCCGGCCATGTGATCGTGCCCGTCTCCTCGTCCACCTTGACCTGGCTGAAGATCGCCTGGTCCCGCAGGGGCGGAGAAGGCTGGCGTATCGAGCAGCGGAGTGATGTCGACGTCCCGCACCTCGCCGTCGGCGAAGACGATGCGGACCGTGTGCTCGGGCCGCGGGATCACGGCGACCATTTCGGGTGCAATGGCGGGCTCCATCACGATGAATCGTAGCGGCCGGTCGGATGTAGATCGAGCTGCGCACGCCCCCAGTCGGCGCTCAGTGCCTCGCGATGTCGCCGGCACCAGTTCGTCGCCGCCGCGAGCTTGGCTGCGGGAAGCGTGCCGTCGATCAGATCGCCTGAATCGATCGAGAAGCGCGCCGCCTGGACTCCCGGGTGCCCGACGCGTCCCGCGTAGATGTGGACGTGCGGCGGCGGATGGTCGCCGAAATAGAGCTTGACGACCAGCCCTTGAAAGCTTGCTATCCGTGGCACCGACACAGCCTACGGTGGGCTCCGGTGGTGCACGACTGCCGCCTGGTTCGGTACGCGCGAGAGAAGGCGCTGCATCATCGGCCGCGGTCTGGTGATCGGTCGGGTTGGGTGATGCGGTGGATGGTGCGAGCGAGTCCTGGCAGGGGGCTGCGACTTGGGGCGAGCGTCGGGTTGAAGCCTCTCCCCCACTCGGGGTCTGGTAGCTCGGGGTGCGCGAGTGATGGTGTTTGGGCGCGGCTGTTTCTCATCTTGGTGGCGAGGCTCGTGACTCGCCGCTCGTCCTGGCCCTCGAGGCCGAGCTCGTCGCGGGCAAGAAACCACTCGGTGCCCTGTCGGGCGCGGCTGGCCTGGACGTAGGCGGACTCCTTGCTGGTCTGCCATCCGCCGGTGACGACGACGGAGCGCTCTACGGTTGCGCCTTGCTGTCGGTAGACGTGCTGGGCATAGCCGAGCCGTAGCGACTCAAGGTCCTCGCCGGTGAGATTGACCTGGCGCTGCGACCCGTCGAGCGCGATCGTTACGCCGCGGGCGTCGTGGATCTCGGTGACCTCTCCGCGGGTGCCGTTCTCGACCCTGGGCTCTCCTGGGGGCTGGTGCTGTTTGGTGAACGCGATCAGGTCTCCTTTGCGCAGCCCGTAGTGCTGATGCGGCAGCGAGACCTCCCTGGTCCCGAGTTCGCCGCGTTCGGCGCGCAGATGCTGCCCGCGGAGCTCACGACGCCCGCGAATCGCGCGTCGCCATCTGAGGTGCCGGCAGCGCCACCCGCGGTTACCAGCACGCGCTCGCGATCGCAGAGCAGCAGTAGCCAGCGGAGTGCCGCAGAGCGCTGCTGGTGATCGTCCACAGCGGGCGCGTCGAATGTGTCTGGTTGGACGACCGTCTTGCCAGCGAAGCAGTCGTCACCGGACAACGGCACCTGACCGCTACTTCGTGAGGCCCGCCGCCCGCAACGCCTCTCCGTAATCGAGGTAGGAGCGGATGCGCGAAATCCTGCCGCCGCGACACTCGAAGACCATTCCAATCGGTGCATCGACCGGCGCGCTACTGCCTAGTCCACGTCCCGCCATTCGCCCCATCATGAGCACGCGGTCGCCGAGATCGCGAAACTCCTCGGGGAGCACGCGAAGCTCGTCCCACGTGTCGAGTACGTCCCGAAGGTACATCCCGACGCCCTCACGTCCCCGGTAGCTGCCCTGCTCGACCGTCCCCGGCATTGCCGGGAACCACTCGAAGTCCGGCGTCGCGAACTCAGTAGCGAGGTCAACATCCCGCCCGCTGAATGCGTCTATCCCCCGCTTGACGATCGCCACGTTCTGCTTAGAAATAAGCGCTCATCCTGCCTCCGCTGTCGTGGGCTCGAGCGTAACGGTTTGGCCGAGTCGTTCTAACTGGCGGACGAGCCTTTGCGTGATGCGCTTGCGGTCTTCTCGGGTGAGGAAGTAGTCGCCGCCGAGCTCCTGGTAGGAGACCCCGTCCTGGAGTACGTGGTAGGCGCTGACAAGGATCGAGTGAGCGACCGCGACGATCGCCTTCTTGTGTCCGCGGCGGCGACGTATGCGCAGGTATTGAGCGCGCAGGTATGTGTCTTTGGTGCGACCCGCCGCGCTGTTGGCGGCCTCGATCAGGGCGACCCGCAGCCAGCTGTCGCCCTTGCGCGTCTTGCCCGAGCGGCGCTTGCCCGCGGACTCATCGTGGCCGGGACAGACGGCGGCCCAGCTCGCGGCGTGCCGGTGGGAAGGAAAGCGCTCGACGTCGGGGCCGAGCTCGGCGATGATTACCTCCGCGGTGCGCTCACCCACCCCGGGGATCGTGCACAGCAGCTCGACCTGACGTTCGAAAGGGCGCACGCGCTCCTCGATCTCCGCCGAGAGCGAGTTGATCGTCTCGTCGAGATACTCGATATGGGCGAGCAGATGCGAGACGAGCAGCGCGTGATGCCCTCTGAAGCGGCCCTCCAGCGCGGCCCGCAGCGCCGGCAGCTTCGCGCGCAGCTTGCCCTTGGCGAGATCGGCTAGCGCCTGAGGGTCTGACTCGCCGTCGCAGAGAGCCTTGAGCATCGCCTTGCCCGAGACGCCGAGCGGTCGGCTGGCCACCGAGGCGAGCTTGATGTTGGCGTCCTCGAGCACCTTCTGCAGCCGGTTGGCCTCACGGCCACGCTCCCACACAAGCGACTTGCGATAGCGCGTCAGATCGCGCAGCTCGCGGATCGGATGGGGTGGCACGAAGCTCGATTTCAACAAGCCGTGCTCGAGCAGCTGGCACAACCACTGCGCATCCTGCACATCGGTCTTGCGGCCAGGCACGTTCTTGACATGCTGGGCGTTGACGAGCAACAGCTCGAAGTCGTCCTCGAGCAAGTAGTAGACCGGCTTCCAATACACGCCCGTCGCCTCCATCGCCACGTGCGTCACGCCGAGACCCTTCAGCCAGTCGCGCAGGCCGAGCAAGTCACCGGTCATCGTGCCGAACTCTGCCCGCAGCTCCGAGCGAACACCCGACTGGTCAGGAACATGCACGCAGACAGTGACTCGCGCTTTATGCACATCGAGCCCAGCACAGCGCTCATAGACGCGTTCCATCTCACACCTCCACCAGATCGACAGCAGCGTGTCGCCCGTGGGAGCCCTCGAGCTCAAAGATTCTGCTTGACGTGCGCATGGCAACAGTTCGGGGTTCCGTGGGCTCCCCGGCCCTTCTCCTGGCGGACTCGTGGTGCCAGAACGTGGACGGCCTCTGTTGGACGACGCCACAAAGTCTCGCCCATTTCATCCGTCGAGGGTGACGCCAACGGCGTCATGAGCTCTCCTGCGACATGGCCTACTCCATCGGTCCGAGATCCTGCATTGCTTTCGCCTTGCTGGCGTAGAGCCGAACGCGCAGGACCTTTCCATCTCGGTGCGTCAGCACATGCACCGCGTGCGTCTCAAACGGCAATCCTGTGCTCCTGCCCTGGCCGCCAAAATGAAGGCAAACGACGACATGCTCACCCGCAACGGTGATCTCTTCGGGGTCAAAGCGCAGGCCTTCGAGGAATTCGGTCTGCCCCCCGATGGATCGCACGACGCCCTCATGTCCACGGATCGTACCCTCCAAAAGCCCCATTTCCATCACGATCTCGGGGTCGTAGAACTCGCGCACGTACGTACTCAAATCGCCCTCGGCAAGCGCCATGTTGAGCGCCTCGTAACCCTGCCGAACCATCTCGACAGTTACCTCCGACACCGCCTACCCCGTTCCTCGGCTAGGCGTACGGCGGCAGCACGGGCCTCGTCGGGGTCTACGTATGTCGTGACGCGCTCGATCAGTCCCTGCGACCACTCGTAGACCAGTACTGCGTCTTGTTGGATTCGTGATGGGGCTTCGCCGAGACGACCGCTCTGGCGGATCACCGCCATCACGACACCGTTCCCCAGATCGACGGTTTCAAGCATCTCGATCCGAACGTCCTCGTAGGCCGCGTACCACTCCATCCAGAAGTCGCGGATCGCCTGCCCCCTGAATGTTTCGAGCGCGTCGATCGCGACCCAGACCGCGTTGGGGGCGAAGAACTCCATCGCTGCGCCCCAATCCCCACGATCACCCAAATCCAGGAGCACACGAACGCGCTCCACCAAGTCGGGTGTCCTGGACTCCTTCTCGGACATCAGGCCGCCAAGTATGACGTTCGGCTCTGGCTGTCGCTTTGAGAAGTCAGCGCGCGTACGCTCCGCAGTAGGGCAGGCGACCGAAAAGGACGATCACCAGCAGCGCTCTGCGGCACTCCGCTGGCTACTGCTTCCTTCCCGATTGCGAGCGCGTCCGAGTCGACGGCGAGCCGTGGCCAGGGTGCTGCAAGGTCGCCCAGGTCGGCACGAGGCGAACTCCCTGCTTTCGTCTCCGCGAGCGTAGTCGTGCCGAAGCTGCCTGGAGACCCGGAAAGCACGGAAAGCGAGCATCCGCGACATGCGGACTTGGCTGCCTCACGGGAAGGATGCGATAGCCAGACCGCAGGCAAGGACCACTAGCGCCCAGATCTGCCCGATGATCTCGGCGGCGTCGAAGACCGCGCTCTCCCAAGACTCTCCCAGACGGAGCGTTTTCCGAGGTCACGTAAGAGCACCGGACGTCCCGAAAACCCGCTTAGACAAGCCATGAACAGGAGTTTCGGGCGCTCTGCAAAGCCGTCTACACCGGTTCGATTCCGGTCGTCGCCTCTATGCGAAATCCCTCCCTTGGGATCTGACACGAGGCGCTGTCGCTTCGCTCTACACGCGCTGCACGCGGCGAGCCGAGCCCTGCCCGAGTACCCCGGACAGCTCCAGGCGCGCCTCGGCCTCCGCATGCATCCTGGCCTCGAAGGCCTCGTAGCGACCCTTTCCGCTTGCCTTGGCCGAATACATCGCGACGTCGGCATCGCGCAACAGCTCGGTGGCCGAGTCGCCGTGCGTCGCAATGCCAATGCTCGCGCTCATGCGAGCGTCGTGCTCGCCGATCGTGAATGGCGCACTCAGGACGCCGATGACCCGCTCGGCGATACCGGTGGCCGCGGCCGACGGATCGGGGTCGCGGCAGATGATGACGAACTCGTCGCCGCCGAGCCGTGCCACCATGTCGCCATCTCTCAGCACACCGTCGATGCGCCTTGCCGTCTCAATGAGCAACGCGTCGCCGGCGTCGTGACCGAGGCTGTCGTTCACCACCTTGAAGCCATCGAGATCGACGAACAGCACGGCGACGCGCTGCTCGCCAGGCTGGTCCAGTGCATCGCCGAGGCGCTCGAGGAACATCCTGCGATTCGGAAGGCCCGTCAGCGTGTCGTGAAGCGCCTGGTGGCTCAACTTGGCCTCACTCTCACTCAGGTCGTCGAGCAGCCCTTGCTTGACGGCGATATCCACCGCGTGCCCATAGGCAGCCGAGATGGCGCCGGCCGTCAGCTGCACCGTGCGCACGTCGTTTGCGTCAAACGCACGGACCTCTGGCGAGTTGACGTTGAGTACACCCACGACCTCGCCACGATGGCGCAGTGGGACGATGATCATCGCGCGCAGACCCTGCTCTCGACAGGCGATCTTGTCGACTCGCGGGTCGAGCTCGGAGTCCTCGCAGTAGACCGCTTCGCCGCTGCGCAGGCATATCCCGGACAGGCTGGCGTCGCGCGGGGTGTGAATCGCTACGCCGCTGCCACGACCCGGGCCAGTGCGGTACCGGTAGACGATGTCCTCCCCTTCGACGATTCCCGCGCTGGCGGCGCTCGCGCCGAGCAAGATGCGCGCACGGTCAAGGATCGTCAGCACAACGTCTTGAACATCGAACTCCGCGCGTTCGACCTCACGATGCAGCGCCACGATCGTCTTCAGACGCTCGGCGTCCAGCGCCATGCTCTTGCTCAGCTCACCGCGCACCGCCATGATCGCCCCACCACACGCCACAAACGCTCCGGTGAGCATCACCGTCCAGCCAAGCGGCGCCCCGCTGAAGGCATCGGGGTCATACAGCAGCGGCAGGAGGTTGACGAGCACGGCGGCTCCCAGCACGCGTTCACCCGCCTTGCGGGGCAGGTACCACGCGGCGAAGAGGACGTAGAACAGCCCGAAGGCGCGTAGCGGAGAGCCCACGCCACCGGTCGCACCAACAAGGGCGCCCAGAGCCCCGAGACCGAGCGCCATGCCGAGCGGATAGACGAACCGCAACGCCAGGCGTTCGGGCGCGAAGACGGCTACCAGCGCACACAACAGCGAGACCAGGCTCCCGAGGAGCACGAGCGCGCCGTGCCCTTCCTCCATCGCGGGGAGCGCGACGTACAGCGGGCCGATCAGCGCACCCGCGACCCACATGGCGACGGCGACCTGCACGAAGCGCTCTTGAGGCCCCCGAAATAGCGACTTTCTGCGCGAGAACTCCACGTTTGCGCCATCGACGGTCGGCGATCTCCCTTGAGAGATCGTGCCGACAGTCGGCCACTGTTGGCACGGGTGTGGTGGCCTCAGTTCAGGACGGCGCCAGCCCTGTACGGCCTCATCGCC
The DNA here is from genome assembly GCA_963749385.1 of uncultured Solirubrobacterales bacterium. Classification (GTDB taxonomy): domain Bacteria; phylum Actinomycetota; class Thermoleophilia; order Solirubrobacterales; family Solirubrobacteraceae; genus Palsa-744. The sequence goes on along the minus strand of CAVVMI010000007.1, from coordinate 161,589 downwards.
GTCTCGGAGCTCTCGTGGTCCTCAGGCAGAAATGCCGAGCTCAGGGCACCGCCACGCCGCCTGATCTCGACGCCCTGGCTCTTACGCCGATTTCTACGCCGATTTCTTACCGAGCGAGCCGTGGACTTCAAAGCGCCAGCGACCTTCTTCATAGCGCGCTTCGACCACGTTGTTGTAGAGCGCCTCGTTGCCTTCGATCCTCAGGTGCGGAAGCCTCCCGTTCAGCGCACCGCGAAACAGCTGCGCCAGCCCCTTGCCCTGCGTCCCGCCGACGCCGCGCGCGATGGCCAGAGCGCCGGCGCAGCCGCCTCCGGGAAGATGGGCGAACTGCGCGCGCGCCGCCGCGGTCAAGCCTTCACAGGCGCTTGCAGAACGCCCGATTTCGATGTCGCGCGCGACCTGCTCTCCGGAGGCCTTGATCGCGACCTTCGGCGCGCCCGCGGGTGGTCTCACCGAGCTCGCCGGCGCGCTGGTCGAGCTCGCGCTCTTTGAGCCACACCCGGCAGCCAGGGCGACCAGGGCAATCGCCGCACACCAGCGAGCGGCTCTCCAAGACCTCGGCATCGGCCCGAGATTACACACCGCGCCCTCGCCCTGGCGCTCAGGCGTCTTCGGCATGCGACAGCGCTTCGTGGAGGGTCTGCTCGGTCTGCGGCCCATGCAGCGTGGTGTGAATGTGTCCCGTGCCGTCGAGCACGAACGTCGTCGGAAGCGAGCTCAGGTCATAGCGGTAGCCCACCGTTCCTTCGGCGTCGCGCACGGTTGAGAACGTCCAGCCGTAGTGGCGGATGAACGATCGAGCACCCGACAGCGCGTCGTTCCAGTCCACGCCGACGATCCGGTCACGGCCGTAACTGGTCTGCGAGAAGCGCTCCAACGCAGCGGCCTCGTGCTGGCAGGGCTCACACCAGCTGGCCCAGAAGACGACGAGGACCGGGCGACCGTGAGCGCCGCCGAGCAGGCTGGAGAGGCTAGTTGGCGGTCCGGCCAGCTGTTCGCGGGGAAGCGCGGGCGCCCGACGGTGCGAGGAAGAGGCCGACGCGAAGCCGAAGACGAACAGCGCGACCAGCGCGGCCACCACAACCGCCGACCAGACAAGCAGGCGCATGCGACGGCCGTTATTGCGCATCGCCTCGAACTTACCAGCGTGCTCGCGCGACGGCGCCTGTTCGTGCAGGCCTGGTGCGAACATGCTCGCAGCGCTAGCGTCCCCGGTGGACGGCTCGCACTCGACGGCGGCGGCCGTTTTCCTGCCGGCCATCGCGCCCCGCCGTTTAGGGCTCGTCGGCAAAAACCTTTGCAAACCTCCCCATGTAATGCATCTTGCATCGGGATCTGATAGCTTGCCCGCCGTTCGTGCCGAGTCCGTTACCCCAAGGGGTTTCGGATCGGGGGACCCAAAGCAGCCGATGAGGCTGCGGGGGCGAATCGCCACACGTGTGGCGTAGCGTAGAAGTTACGCGAGCCCGACAGCTAACCCCGTAGGCGCCAAGAGATGGATGGATGGAGAAAGGACGCCTTGCCATGTCGGGATTCCCGCGTGATCTTGCAGTTGTCGACCCCTGGGAGGCCTCACTCCAGCGCTCGCTCGCACGCCGTGCGCGAGCCTCGAGCGCCAGGCGCACAAACACCGGCGCCGCGACGACCCGCTCATCACTGATCGAGCTGCGCGGCGGACGCGACGCGCGCGATCTGTGCTCTGAGGAGCTGTGGGAGCTGTCGCTCGGGCGCTCTCGCGCCCGACGTCGTTCGGCCGAGCTTCAGTTCGTACCGACCGGCTCGCGTGCCAAGAGGATGTCGCTCGGCGCGCTCGCCGCACTGTCGGTGGCGCCCGTCGTGAGCATCATCGAGAGCGGCGGGGGATCCGCCGCTGTCGCCGGCGCCCAGAGCCTGCCTGCCACCACCACCTCCCACGCGGTCACGCTCGAACAGGGGACCGAAGGCCGACATGTGCGCCAGCTTCAGCGAGCACTCGGGGGCGTCAAGGTCGACGGAGTCTTCGGCACCGAAACCGAACGAGCCGTGCGCAGCTTCCAGGCGTCCAAGGGCCTGCAGGTCGACGGCGTCGTCGGCCCGGCGACCGTGGCGGCACTGCGCGACCAGGTCGCCACGACGACCACCTTTGCGAGCTTTCACCCGCAGATCCCAGGATACAGCCGCGCGATCGCCGCCTCAGAAGCTCAGCCGTCCTCAACAGCGGCCGACGCGGTGACGGCGGATGCCACCCCGGCGCCGAGCCCTGAAACCGCTGAATCGGGCACCGAAACCGCCGGCCCCGAAGCGGGCGCGACCGACCAGACGGGCTCGACGGCGCAGACCGGCGTCACCGATCAGGCCGGCTCGACAGCTGAAACGGGGGCCACCAGCGCCGGCGGCGCGACCGCCGAAACGGGCTTTCTTAGCGAAACGACGGCCGGCGAAAGCGGAGAGACCTCCGAAGCCCCGGCGACCGCCGCGCCCGAAGCCAAGCCGACATCGCCCGTCAGCGAAGCTGAAGAGAAGGCGGCGAAGGTCAAGGCATCCGCGGAAGAAGCCGCCCAGCAGAAGGAAGAGCAGGCTGAAACCGATGCGGTCAAGCGCCTGCAGAGTGCCCTTCACGTGCCAGTCGACGGCGAATTCGGGCCCCACACGGAGGCCGCCATCCGCCGGCTGCAGGCTCGCCACGGGCTGACCGTGGACGGCGTGGCCGGCCCGGCGACCTGGAAGCTGATCGGCGTGCACAGCGAGACGACGCTCACTCCGCCTCCGTCGGCTCTCCCCCAGCCCCCGGCGCCTCACGTCTCCCACCACCGTCGCGCGGCGCTGGCCGAAGAAGATCCCGCTGGCGGTGGCGCTTCGGCGCAGACCAGCACCAGCACCGGCGGCGGCGACTCCGTATCGCGGCTGCAGAGCGCGCTGAAGCTCCCCACCGACGGCGAATTCGGGCCGGAGACCGAGGCGGCTATCCGTCGCCTCCAGGCCCGCCACGGCCTCACCGTCGACGGTGTCGTCGGTCCGGCGACGTGGCGTCTGCTTGGCATCCACAGCGACAGCACGCTCACCCCTCCCCCATCGGCGATCGTCCACGAAGAAGCGGGCACGAGCGGTGGCGGAGGAGGCGACGGCGGATCGAGCTCGACCGCCGGCGGTGGCGAAGGCGTCGTGGCGCGTGTGATCGCCGCGGCCGATGAAATCGCGACGCGCCCGTACGTGTACGGCGGCGGCCACGGCTCCTTTCAGTCAGAGGGCTATGACTGCTCGGGCTCGGTCTCCTACGCGCTGCACGGCGGCGGCCTGCTCAGCTCGCCCGAGGACTCGACGGGGCTCGAGTCCTACGGCGACCCCGGCCCCGGCAGGTACATCACGATCTACGCGAACGCCGAACACGCCTGGATGGTCATCGACGGCCGACGCTTTGACACCGTCGCCCAGGCCGAGACCGGCACGCGCTGGTCAGACTCGATGGCCTCGACCGGCGGCTTCGTCGTGCGCCACCCGGCCGGGCTGTAGGCCGTTCCTCACGCGGGGACGGCCGCCGAGGCCGTCCCCGTCGCCCGCGCCCGAAGAGACCGTGCGCGGACGGCGCGCCGACGCGCTGACAAAGAGTCCCATCGCAGCCGCCGCCTAGCTTGGCGGCAGGCACGCTCAACCACAACGGGGAGGCGCACGCGATGCTGGCCCGGGCTCACACCTTCACGCTCGACGGACTTCACGCCCGCCACGTCACCGTGGAGGTGGACGTGCGCCGCGGGCTGCCGGCGTTCACCGTCGTCGGCCTCGCCGACGCAGCGGTGCGGGAGGCGCGCGAGCGCGTGCACGCGGCCATCTTGAACTCGGGCTTCGAGTTCCCCGCCCGTCGCATAACTGCGAACCTCGCGCCTGGCGACGTGCCGAAGGCCGGGCCGGGATTCGATCTGGCCATCGCATGCGCGGTGCTTGCGGCCAGTGGACAGCTCTCGCGCGATCGCCTTGATGACTGCGCGCTGTTCGGCGAGCTGGCGTTGGACGGAACCGTGCGGGCATGTGCCGGCACGCTCGCCGTGGCGGATGCCAGTCGCCGAGCCGGGCTGGCGAGCATCTGCCTGGCGCCGGGAGGCGCTCGCGAGGCGCTCTTGGTCAACGGCGTCCACGTGGCTGTCGCCGAGCGCCTGGCGAGCGCTGTGCAGGTTCTCAGTGGCGGCGCGGGAGGTCCGCTTCCCCCGATGCCCCGGACACAAGCGACCCATCGAGATCCGCATCGCGTGAGCCGGACCTCGCCGACGTGCGCGGCCAGCGTCATGCCGTTGAAGCGCTCATCACTGCCGCAGCGGGCGGGCACAGCGCGCTGCTCAGCGGGCCGCCGGGCACCGGCAAGACGATGCTCGCCCAGCGCATCGCGTCGATTCTGCCGCCGCTGTCGCCGACCGAGGCTGTCGAGGTCACGCGCATCCACAGCGTCACGGCGGGTCCGGTACGCGAGCTGGCGACGCGGCGCCCCTTCCGAGCGCCGCATCACTCGATCACCGCCGCAGGACTCGTTGGGGGCGCCCAGCGCGGGCGGATGGGCGAGATCGTGCTCGCGCACAACGGCGTGCTCTTCCTCGACAAGCTCTGTCCTAGAGTTTATGATCGTGAGCCATGAACCTCGACGGCTACTGCCGCGTGTCGCAGGTCAACGGGCGCGAAGGCGAGTCGTTCCTCTCCCCCGACTTGCAGCGCAGCCAGATCGAGGGCTGGGCCAAGCTGCACGGGCACACGATCGTGAAGTGGCACACCGACCTGGACCAGTCGGGCGGGAAGATGAACCGCCCGGGCTTCATCGAGATGATGGCTCGCGTCGAGGCCGGCCAGACCGAGGGCGTCGTCGTACGCAAAGCTCGACCGCTTTGCCCGCTCGCTGCCGGGGGCGCTTGAGGCGATCACGTTCCTGGACAAGCACTCGGCCGCGTTCGTGTCGGTTGCCGAGGGTGTTGACCCGAGTACGAGCGCTGGAAAGATGATGCGAAACCTGCTGCTGGTGCTCGCCGAGTTCGAGCTCGACCGCGTTCGAGACAACTGGCGGGCGGCGATCAGCAACGCGATCCTCGAGCGGGGCATTCAGCCGACCGTGGCGCCGTTCGGCTATCGCAAGGACGCTCACAAACGCTTTGTCGTCGACGACCGCGAGGCACCGTTCGTCAAGACGATCTTCGCGCGGCGCATCGCCGGTCAGACATGGGCCTCGATAGCTCGTTGGCTTAACGAGGAAGACGTCAAGCCGCGCCAGAGCGCTCGCTGGACGGGCGAGACCGTCAAGCAGCTCACCCGGCGCGAGGTCTACGTCGGCGTCGTGGCCAAGGGCGACATCCGCAACGAGAACGCGCACGAGCCCTTGGTCAGCAAGGCGGACTTCATGCTCGCTCGCGAGGTGTTCGCCAAGGACAACGGCGGGGGCCCGGGCAACGAGACTCCGCCACGTGCTCAACGGGATCATCCGTTGCGCTGGGTGCTCGCGACTGATGAGCGGTCGCGGCTACAAGCAGAAAGGCCAGCCGCGAGTCATCCAGTACCAGTGCCAGGCACACCACACCGCCGGTGACTGCCCGGCACCGGCCAACGTCAACGAGTCGGTGATCCTGCCGTTTGTCGAGTCGGCGTTTTTCGCCTACGTCGGCGACATAGCTGCCGAGTCGCGCGTGGAGTCCGTCGAGCTTTCGCAAGCGCTGGAGGGCTTGCAAGCCGCGGAGGCCGCGCTCGTCGCATACAGAGACGACGTCGCGCTCCAGGCCGTGCTGGGCATGGAGTCCTTCAGGGACGGACTTGACGTTCGCCAAAGCGCAGTTCACGATGCGACGACGACGGTTGAGCAGGCCAAGCAGCTCGCGAGCGGGCTCGACCTCCCCCCACGCGAGCGGCTGATGGATATGTGGCCGCAGCTACGGCCGTCGGAGCGTCAACGCCTTCTCGCGTCAGCTATCGATGTCGTCTACGTGCGGCGCAGTGGAAGCGGACGCCGAAGCGTCGCCGATCGCGTCAAGCTCGTCTGGCGGGGCGAGAACGTTCACGACCTGTCTGGATCGGGCAAGAGCGTCCCTCTGCGTACCGAGACGTGGTAGCCAACGGGTGCCCGGATGGCGGGCTTCGAGGATGCCCGCGAACGTCGCCGCGACACTCCTTCGTATTGGGCTCGCCCCCGGAGACTGAACGGAGCGAGCTAGAACCGAGATTCGGTTGGTAGACCGGCTCGACTTGGCACTCATCGCTCGGCCTCCGCGATCGCGCCCTCGTCCCTACCCGCCGGCGACCTGTCGCCGGCGGAGCCGAAGGCCACCCGCCCCACCACCGAATGCTTCGAGCGCTTGGCGCCGTCCTTGCCCTCCCACTCCCGATAGACCAGGCGCCCGGTCACGGCGACCTGGCGCCCCTTGGCCAGGTACTTGCCACACGCTTCGGCACCCGGGCCGAACGTCGCCACGTCGACGTACAGCGGCGGCTTGGCGCGCTCGTCGTTGACGGCCAGGCGCAGATCGCAGACCGCCCGCCCGTCGGGCATTGCTCGCTGCTGCGGATCCTGGGTCAGGCGGCCGACCAGGGTGATCGTGTTTACGTCTGGGGCGCTTGAGCTCATCTTGGGCCTCCTTGCTGTGATTGAAATGAGCTGTCTTTGGTATGTCGCCGCTGGTGGCGTCATGACCCCCCACGAATTCACCGAGGGGTGCGTACGTGGTGTCTCCGTGGGGCGCTGCTGGGTCGCTTTGGAGGCAGTCCGCTGCGCGGGGCAGGGCGGCGCTCCCGCTGGGCGCGTCGGGCGAAGCGCTCTCGGTGAGCTGCACCACGGTGCTGTCGAACCGATCGATCCCCACTGCGGCCGCGATCCCGGTGCTCATCTATCCCGACGTGCGCGCTGCGGTGAACTGGCTCAGCGACGCGTTCGGATTCGTCGAGCGTCTTCAGATCGGCGAGGACCATCGCTCGCAGATGAGCGTGGGCGAAGGCGGCGCGGTGATCATCGGCGACGTCCGCTATGACCGCGTGGCACCCCGCCCTGGCGAGGTCACGCATTCGGTCGTCGTCCGCGGGCCGGACGCGCGGGCGCACCTCGAGCACGCCCGTCGCCAGGGGGCCAAGATCGTCGACGAGATCACAGACCACGTCTACGGCGAGCGCCAGTACAGCGCGGAGGATCCCTGGGGCCACCAGTGGACCTTCTCGCAGACCCTCGCAGACGTCGACCCGGCGGACTGGGGCGGGATTCTCCGCGAATGAGATCGAGCCCTGAGACCTCCGCGCTCCGCCGATCCTCGACAGCGCTTGCCCGATGACCCAGACAGGGGGCTAGACGGAGCGAGATAGCCGCCGAGTCAACCCCACGCCGCGCCCGACTATCAACACAAGCGCGATCGGAAGCCAAAGCCCAACGAAGCACGCAAGGCCGAGTAGCGCGAGAGCACACGTCCTACCCGGTACACCTACGCCACGGACACGGAGGTACCGATCCGTCGCGGCAAGGCTGATGACGGTGGCCCAGAGAAAGCCGGCGAAAATCAGGGCCAGGAGAGCGAGCGTAAACACCCAGCCGCTGAGGGTGGCACTTGCGATGATTGCCATGTTGCCTTATCGACGATCGCGGGCGGGGAGTCAAACTCACCCACCGCCCAACGTCGTGGAGCTCATCGGCCTGACCTAAGACTGCGGTGCTCCGGGGTAGCCTGGTTTCGTAACCCAAGATCCCCCCGATGAGGAGCCCGAGGTCCGCGAGTTTCTGCGAGAGCGTGTCCGGTCGATCCAATCGCTTTCGTGGCAGGACATGGACCTCTACGCAAAGCAGACGGAGACCCTTACGACCGGCGCCGGCAACGCCTATCGCGTTGTGTCGCGCGCGCGATGGGACATGGACCCCTGGGGGTCGGGCATCGAGATCTACGCCAAGGCCTACGCGCCCGGCGGGTCGAGGCGTTGGCGGCCTTACAAGGAGCACGGCGGCCGAGGCTGCCCGACCGATCCGGTGGGAGAGCCCCCGGCGGGATGGACTCCGCACCGCCGCTGGTGGCAGCGCCGCTTTGCCAGGCCTTCCTAGGCGACGCGACCGTCTACGTGAGCGACGCGGAGAGCTACGAAGCGCCGACGTCGGACTCGAGCCCAGCGAGCCAGTCGTCGAAGAATGCTTCGGCGACCGGGTTTTTGGTTGCCCGCAACGCAAAGCCTGAGCTGTAGAACGCAAGCCGTAGTTCCGACCCACCCCCGGGCCGCGGGACCACTCGTCCGAGGATCGTCGGAGTCCTTCTGCTCGACCAGATGGTGCGACCAGGCGGCCGAGCGACGAGCATCATTCGGCTACCAAGGGTCAGGCCAACGACTCCGGGTGGCAACTCGCCACCGAACCACGCGCGAGGGGCGCCTGAGTGCAGCGGCAGAAGATGAGATCGGAGCACACGCCGAATCACGGCGGGTGGGGCCGAGAAGTGGACCCTGCGTCGCTGGGTCGGGGCGAACACCACGATGCCTCTAGGCTGGCGAGAAGCCGCTGGATGGCGGCCCGTAGCGATCATCGGGCCGTGTGACCGTCCATGTGCAGACGTAGTCGGGGTCTACCACGGTCTGTCCGTTGCTGCGAAGCGTGTATTCACCGGGTGCGGCCTCTTCAAAAGCGCGGGCGTCCGGTGGGAGCGAGTAGCTTGCGCCATCGTCCAGTACCAGTCGAATCCCGTCGGCCCGATCGACGGACTCGACTGTTCCGACGAATTGCGTCTGCTCGACGAGATCGCCCTTCTCAGATAGGACGGTGAGGCCTACCAGTACCCGCTTGTCGACCATGAAGAGGGCGCGGGGCTCGTTGAGATTTGGTCTGCCGTCTGACCCGACGAATCCGAGATCGATGATGCGTCCGCGCGGCACCGTGAGCTTTTCGCCAGCCCTGAACCCGTCGCGATCGACCGCCGAGTCAAGAACCGTGCCGCACACGTCCCCGTTTTGTTGGCCGTCTACTGCAATCCAGATGGGTCTGGCCGACCAGGGGTTTGCCCGCGCCATCGGGGTCGGGTTCGAGTGCGAGCACCTTGACTCGTGTCGAACCCGGCTCGATGGCGGCGAGTTGCGAGACGGTCGGAGTCCACCACCGACCAGGGAAGGCCTTGGCCAGGGATACCGCCTGCAGAAGGATCACGTCTCCCACGCAACGCGTATCGGCCAGTGAGGACGGTTCCTGCAGCCGGCACCGAACAGTGCTGCTCGCGCCTGAGGCCCTTGCCCGCGCGGTTCGCCGCTGCTGTTCGGCGCGCCGAACGATTATCTGCTTTGCACCCGAGGGACCACCAATGAGACGTGGCCCAACGCCCGCCGCACCAAGTAGCCGTGCGACCTTCGACTGAGCCGCTTCGAGTCGGGAATCGACGAGCCTGGCCTGGCCGGTTTCGACCCCTTCGACTCTGATGAGAAGTGCTTTCTCCTCGCGTGTCTCTTTGGGATAGAGCGTCTGCCGGAATCCTGGCGATGCGCGTGTCGCGCTCTCGCTTCTACGGAATCGTTGAGCTGGGCCATAAATCGCGTCGTGCTGGGCGAGACAGTCTTGAATCCGCTCGTGACCCAAGCCGTGAGATCGGGGCAGAGGTTCGGCACCTCGATGGCGAAATAGCTCGTCAATTCCCTCAAATATGCATGCATCAGCTCGTTGAGTCGTTTGGGTCTCCAGTGCAGGTACTGTCTCGTCGCTTCGGCGAATCCATCGACGGGTTCCTGCAGCGGGTACGTCAGGGTCAGCGCCACGTCGAAGGCCATCTCCGTTTCGAGTCCCTGACGCTGCGTGCCGGTCGGTGCACCGACCAGGGCGTGTGGGCATTCAGTCGCGACCCTTGGGCTCAGGGCCTCCAGATCGGCCAGACCACTGGCCAGGTTCACACCCACGGCCGCCACCTCGATTTGACGGCTGATGACGTACGTCGGAGTAGATGGAGGTTCGTACGCGCGTGCACCCGATGCCCAAGCCACGCGCCCAGAGCAGGTGCCTATGAACACCAGGCTCGCTCGCCGCGCAAACGCCTGACCAGCAAACACCTGACCATTCTCCCACAGCGCGCCGCGGAGGCCCTTGGGGCGCCGGCCCGTCGTAGCGGCTGATCAGGCTCGCGCAGTCGTCAGTGGGCACGCGACCAGTGGCAGATCCGCGCGACGGTCGGGGCCTGACCGCTGCCTGGCGTGATGACCGCCGCGATGCCCGTGGGTAGCTGCTTGATGCTGGCTCGGGTGGATCTCGAACTCGTAGCCGCGGCGGCGGGTGCCGCGGCCGCTCGGGCCGGTGCCGATCAGCCCCTCCTCGGTCTGCTGGGTGGTGATCCAGGCGGGCCTGGTGCCGGCCATTGCGGCGATCAGCTCGGCGGACTCGGGCACGTTCTGGCGGTGGGCGATCACCGTCTCGACGTTGCCGAGCGTCTGCTCGCGCAGCGCTCCGTCGCCGGCGGCCTTCAGGTCGGCGAGCTCCTGGGTGCCGAGGATCAGGCTGACGCCGGCCGAGCGGGCGCGGCCGAACAGCCGCGCGACGTGGTCGGCGGCGACGGCCGAGAACTCGTCGATCACGACGACCGTCGGGACGGGTCGCGCCTGGAGGCGGCGACGAGCGTGACGAGGTCGCTGACGATCGCGGCGCGCGAGCATCTGCGACGAGCAGCGGCCGGCGGTCGGCGTCGAGGCGGAAGTAGACGACCGCCCGTCGTGCACGGCCGGCTGGATGTCGAGCGCGCGCTCGTCGCCGTTCGGGCTCGAGCCAGCCGCTGACGTCCGACTCGGCGAGGATCGAGAGGCGGTCGCGTACGCCGGCGAGGTCGCGGCGCTGGCGCTCGCTCGAGCGAGTCCAGGTACGCCTGCGAGCTCCCCGCGTGCTCTCGGGGAGCTCGCGGGCGGCGACCTCGAGCTGCGCGGGGTCCATGTGCGCCATCAGCGAGACCGGCGTCACCGGGATGCCGGCCGCGTGCATGGCCCGGACCGCGTGGCCGAGGTAGCGCTGGGCCTGGCGGAGGTAGTGGGGCTCGGTGAACTGCTCGCCGGCGAGCGCCTTGTCGGCGATCTCGCTGTCGCGTGCCGTGCGCGTAGGGGTTGTAGGCGAGCGGGCCTTCGGGTGTCCATTCGAGGAACGCGCGCCGCTGCGCGTGCGGCGGCGCGCTGCAGCTCGTCGCGCAGCATCGCGTCGCCCTTGGGGTCGATCACGATCGCGCCGTGGCCGGCTCGATCAGCCGGCAGGCGATCCATGTCTCGCTGACCGTCTTGCCCGACCCGGTCGCGCCGAGCGACGAGCGTGTGCGACCCCGACTCGTAGCCGACCGGGATCGTGACGGGCAGGCCGCGCTGGTCGCGCCGACCACCAGCGCGCTCTCCGTGCATCCAGCCGTCGCGCTTGATCGCGCGACGCGTGAAGCGCGGCGCGCGAGCCCGTCGCGCACGATGCGCGGCGCGCGCGCGCTCTCGGCGTGGTCGGCCCCGTGGTCGAGGTCGTGGTGATGCCAGTGGGCGCCGAGCAGCAGCGAGCACGCAGGCGCGATCCGGCGAGCGGGACGACGGTCGCCGCCGAGCAGCAGCGTAGGCCGCGGGCAGCCCGAGAGCGCCCAGGTCCAGCGCAGTGGCGCCTGCGCAGCAGCGCGCGCGAGCACGGCAGCCGACCGACGACGGCGCGCAACGAGCGACCGATCGCGATGCTCTGCGGAGGCGTGCTCAAAGACGGTCATCGCCGGCACTCCCCCGCTCGCCGCGCGAGCGCGTCGACCTCGTCGAGCGCCAGGACCGTGATGCGGTCCTCTGCGCGCGACCTCGGCGACCGCGCGCCCGACCGCCCGCGCCGCCGGCGGCGTGGCGAGGTAGTAGACGTGACTCGAGTGGCGCGCCCGCGCGTAGCCGCGGCAGATCGCCGCGAGGCGGCGCGGCGCCTTGACCGACAGCTCCACCTCCACCGCGAGCGCCCGCCGTCCGGCGCGATGAGCGCCAGGTCGGGGCGGTGAAGCGCCGGGCGCCGCCGGGCAGCTCGCCGAGCCCGCCGAAGCGACCAGCTTCGCCGCGCTCTCTCGACGCGCATCTCGCGCTCGCTGAGCACTCGCCAGCCGGGCAACGCCGTGCAGCGCGACCGCGCGGTGGCGACCTCCGTGCGTGCTCGAACCCGCCGGGCCGACCCGGTAGACCCCGAGGCGCTCGAAGCCCGCACCAGCGCAGCCCTTCCGCGGTCGCCGACGTACAGACCCGGCTGGCGGTAGAGCAGCGTCTTGCTCGAGCAGCCCGTCGTACGACCAGCCGGCTCAGACGGGCGTAGGCCCAGCTGCGGCCCATCCCGAACCGGCCCATCACGTGCTCGGCGCCCGCCGCTCCGATGCGGCCCAGCCACCAGACGATCTCCGCATCCCTTTCGGTCTGCATCGCCTCCTAGCGGTCGATCTGCGGTCCTTTCGCAGGTATGTCGCCGCTCGGTGGGCCTACAGACCCCCCTCCAATTTCGGGCTATCGAGGGCTATTCGAGGCTCGGGAGAGCCTTTAGGGAGCGCGCGAGGCGCGCCTTGCCTCTCGTGGATGCGTGCTGAGCCTTGGCGGTGACCTCAGCACAGAGGGGCCGGGCGGTGGCGGCGCCTCAGGCGCTGCTGGCCCTTAGCGCTGTTGTAGAGGCTGGCGTCCGAGAAAGCGGTCAAGTCAGGCGGCCTCGATGCGATCAGCCGTGCGCCCACTTCCTAGCTCCTCCACCCTCTAAGCGCGGCGCTCATGCAAATCTAGCTCCGCGTCGTTGGCTGGCGGAAACGATGGCCCCTCGGCAGACAGCTGTCGCCGCCCAACCTCGGCAGTACCTCGCTCCGGCGAAGCCCAACGCTGAATGCGACTCCGATTTGCCTACGGGCTCCACCGTCAGACTATGCCAGGTAACCAAGCGATCGTCTTGTCCGCGACAGTGCGACGCCTACCAGCGCCACTCACCCCAGGTAGCTGTCGTGCAGTCAGGCGGCTCCCAACCAAGGCTATCTACCCAATTTCCTTGATACCGACTACGTATCCTCGAGCGACGACTACATCGATCCTGGACTTGTCGGACATCAGGTCATTGGGCAAGCTCCGGCCGTCTCTTTCCGCCACATTAAGCTTACAGCCGTGGCTGGCAGTGATTTCGAGCCGCTGCGCGTTCGGTAAATCCCAAAACCGCTCGCGCGTCGAAACGTCGATAGCGTGATGTCGTTTTCACGTAACAGTATGCATACACCGGCTGGCGCGGTCGCACGACCTTGCCACTTACCGCCCAGAGCCGCAAGCAGCCAGGCTAACAGTTAACACTAGAAGTGCGGTCAACTGCGCTCGAATAGCTCGAATAGCTATGTCATCCTTCCCCTCATCGAGGGGTTGATTCACGGCCCGGCATACTTGCCGAGGACTTCCACGTGCAACGCACTTTCTGCTTTGTTGATGGGCTCGTAATAAAAGTCACAGGTCCCCTTAGCCCCAACCACTAAGCCGTACGCAATGCCTCGCTTGTATACGGGCGCGCCGCTCGTGCCTTTCCCGAGCGCAATGACGGATTCAACACCTTTGCAGCCATCGACCTTCTCGACTTCCTGAGCTGGCCCAAGTTGCGCGTAGCCCTTCGTTAGCCCACACGTCTCCTCACCGGACGTACCCAGTTCCACATAACCGAAGCTTTCGTGAAATGTCGCCAACGCCACCTGCGCATACGACCAATTCCTTACGTTCCTTTGGGCTGTAGGCCGTTCCGTCTATTCGGTATCCACCATTCCCGGTCGTTTCCGCTTCACGGCTCCGGGTACACCACGACAAGATTTCGTAATTCTTTTCTCCAAAAGTCTGAGCTAATTGCAACTAGCCCCGCATCCCCTTTTGACGCGGTACCGCCGGGAACATCTTGTTCGGATCCGTATACGAATGAATGTGCCTTGCCTATCGTATGATTCGCCTGGTCGCTGCTTTTCGCCCGCCATTCTTCCGTGACTCCGTTAGCGTCTGCGAGACAGTGTCCTGCAGTCATGATGTACGGCTTTCTGTCATGAACACTTTGCGCTACAAAGCCGGCCGTACAGATCGTTTTTTCCTTTTTCGTGGGTGCGATCGTGACGCCACCGCGAAGTGGCGGTTAGACAGGACCCTTCTTTACATGCCAAAGGCGTCCCTTTTAGCGAGGTGGCACTTACTTCGCTGACATGAGTCGGGACCGATAGGCTCGCAACTGCTTCTGAGACCTCAGTCCGTTGGCCGCTAGATAGGCTCGTGGCCTCTTCCACACGTTTATTCCATCCAGTTTTGGTTCGGGCCCAACCGCTACGAGTTCTTCAGCGATAGGAGACAGCGGGATGCACCGATGGTTCCGTACGCCGCGGTAATCTGTCCCCACGAGGCTAACTCGGCGACAATATCGGCCGTTTCGGCTAAGCCAAGATTATCGAGGTCTCGCTCAACGGTCTGTTCGTATCCACCGGCCGCTATCCCTAACCTCAGGTGCCCGGTGCTCGGATCGAACCACTCTCCCACGTAGTTTCTCGCCGAGTTGCTTCAAAGCTGTGAATCGAGAATCCCGGCGTGATCTTCTTGAACCTTAAGATCGGCCGTAGCAACGCTTGATTCCAATCCCTGCGTCCCCCGGCGTAGAATTCGGACGCGGCTTCTTGCGTTGCTGGTTCCTCAAGGGCATTGCCAAATTCATCATAGTAATAGGGCAGTTTCGCTTCCATCCGGATGTTTGATGACGGTAGATTCGGCGCCGTAGCGGAAGCGAGTGACTTCGTCTTCGCTACCTTCCGAGCCGATCGAGCCGTTCACGACCTTTCGGACGACGATCACGCCGACCGTATTGTCGGAACAGATCACGTACGTACCACTAGGGTCAACGATCGACTCTAGCCGTTCACTCCCGCTGTAGTAGCCGTATTCGGCCGATTGGACCCGCCGGGCCTTTGAAGGACGTCAAGTTGTGATCGCCGTCGTTTCCATATTCCCACGTCTCGCCAGCGGGTCCTTCCATCTTTGTGATGTAGTTGGTCGACGGTTACCGTAACCGTGACTTCGTGTCCGTGGGTGTCACTCACCGACGAGAGTTCCGCAGAGCCGTGGGGATAGCCGTAGCCGAGCGAGATCGTATTTCCTTCCCCCTCGCCCCCCTTCACCGACGAGGCCCGTGCCTGCGATCATTGCCAGAATCGGCGACCCAGAGAGTCGCGTCAGTAGCGAGAGCGACGCCCGTCGGTGCTGGAGAACTGATCACTTTCGTAGCCTTTCGTGCCCGACTCCGTCGACGTATTCGCCTTTTTCGTTGAACTCCTGCACGCGGTTGTTCTCCGGTGTCCGCAACCCAGATGTCTCCGCTCCAGTCCAGCCGCTAGGCCCGTCGGGGAGGCGACAAATGGCCGTTGCCAGAGCCACTGGAGCCGAACTTGCCCAGGTATTCGCGTGTTGCTTCTGAGAACTCCTCGATGCGATCGTTGATGCCGTCACGAACCCAGACATCGCCTTTTGAGTCGACGGCCACCGCGTCGGGGAGGGTCGAGCTGGCCGTTTGCCTTAGCCTTTTGAGCCGAATTGGCCGATGTATTCGCCTTTTTCTTCTCGAGAACTCCTCGACGCGGTCTACTTCCGTCCCGAAGGCACCGTCGGTGACCCAGACGTGCCCTCCTGCAACCGCGATTCCTTGAGGCGCCTGGAACTGGCCGGTTTCCGTTCCGTAGGATCCGAACTTGGCGACGTATTCGCCCTGTTCGGTGAACTCTTGTACGCGGTGGTTGCCCGCGTCTACGACCCACACGTCTCCTTTGTTGTTGACGGCGATGCCCTGTGGCGACGACAGCTGGCCGTTGCTCGAGCCCGTTCGCCAAATTGACGAATCAGTTCACCTGATTCCGTGAACTCCTGTACGCGATCGTTTCCGTTGTCGGTGACCCAAATTCTCCCTTTGAGTTGATCGCGAGCGCTCGGGGGGTTTTTAGCTCCCCTGGCGTGCTTTGCGAGCCGGCTTCGCGAATGTATTCGTCTTTGCGGGTCACCTCCTGGCGCGACCGTTGGACGTATCGGCGACCCAGACCCGGCTGAGGTCACGGCGAGTCCATGCGGTGCGGAGAACTGCCCATGGCCGGAGCCGTCGGAGCCAAAGGCGGTGATGAAACTGCCGCCCGCGCTGAACTCCTGCACGCGGTTGCTGCCGATTTCGCTGACGTAAACGTCGCCGGTGCTAGCTTCTGTAGTGATGACCTACGGTTTATTGGATTCGCCTTCGCCTGATCCCGCTTTGTCGAACTGGCCTTCGAATTTACCTAGGTGTTCACTTGAGGTCGAGAACTCTTGAACTCTTGAGTTTTCCTCTTCTGCCACATAAAGGTTCCCCCCTGAGATAGCGAGGCCGTAGGCTTTGCCGAGCTGTCCTTCGCCTGTGCCGTTGGTGCCGAACTTATGCAGTTCTGAGCCTTCGCCTGAGAACTCGACGATGCGGTCCCCAGATGCACCGGCGGCATTCAGGACCCAGACGTTCCCCGACCAGTCGAGTGCGATACCGCTTGGAACAAGTAGCTGCCCGCCTTTTAGCGCCGAAGAGCCAAAGGTCCTGATCTGTTCACCGGACGAGCTGAACTCCTCGATGCGGTCATCGCCAGAGTCGGCCACGTAGATGTCGCCTTTGCTATCCAGCGCAATATTCTGCGGTGAGGAGAGCTGGCCGCTGCCGGAGCCCGGTTCGCCGAACTGACGAATGAAATCACCGGATTCCGAGTACTCCTGCACGCGATCGCGTTCGCTGTCGGTGACCCAGATATTGCCTTCGGTGTCGATCGCGACGCCAGCCGGCGTCTTCATTTGGCCGACGTTTCCAAACTGCATGAGTGGCTGCAGGGGCGGAGTCAGCCCACCTTCAGGATCAGGCTGGACGACTTCCTGCGGGTAGCCGTCGTTGTCATAGCGCCATTCTTCGCCGGTGTTGTTATAGGTCAACGTGCGGGTGCCGCCTGAATGTTCGATCAGCGTTGCGGGGACACCAGCGTTTCCGATGAATGCCTTGTCGCCTGAGGCTGGATGGTTGTCTGCCCACGGCGCGCGGTCAAAGCGGACCTCGTAGCCTTCGGGATCGCGGACGAGGTCTGAACCGTCCCATTCGATGTGATCGACTGGGTGTCGTCAGCCGGAGCCAAGCGCCAGTCGTGAAAGGACGCCGGCTGCAGCAGATCGTCCTGACTGTTGTAGGAGCGCGTCAGGGTCGTGTTGTAGCCTTCCCCGCGAAGTTGACGTCTGGATCGGCGATGTTGAGGTTGCCGTTGGCGACGTTCACGCCAAGCGTCGCGCCGTTGCCGATCGATTGCTGGAACATCGCCTCTTCGGGCGGGTTGCGAAGCTGGGGCTCGTAGACGACGTCCTTGACCGGTCCGGGTTCGTCGTCGGGATTGTCGGTCTGCTCGAAGCGACATACGTCGAGACGCTCTCGTCGTGCGCCTTGAGGAGGATTCCGTGGTTTGAGCTGGGGTCGCGGATCCATTGCTCGACCTGAGGCGCGAACCCCAGCTGATGTAGCCGCTGTCTTTGGGTTCGACGGTTTGTTCCCGACCTCGGTCGGAGCGTAGTCCCCGCCGGGGGTCACCCAGGAATGTTCCCCGTCGTAGGAGTTCCAGGTCACTTCTTTGTTGAAGCTCTGGTTGAGAGCAAATGCTTCGATGTTGAGGTGTTTTGACCGACGTGATACCCCGGCCATAACTCGAGCGCGACAGCAGATGTTCGACCCGCGTGGCACGCATGAAAGGTCGAACGCAGCAGCGCTCACCCGACATCTTTGGGGGTTGCAAAATCGGCACCCACCAAAAAATTGCTACCGCATTCCTGGCTGTTGGCAAACGCATTGCTGATGATCGAGCAGTCTTCGCCTTCGATGATAGACTTCGGGATCAATCTCGACGGGAAAGACGCGCTGCGGGCTTGTCAACCAGCCCTTGTCGAGCACGAGCGAGCGTCGAGCCGTCGCTGCTGAGTTCATAGTGCACGGCGCCGACGCGAAGGCCGGCGCCGAAAATCCGTCACGGTGGGCGCCCCAGCCAGTAGACCCGCTTGCCCATGCGTCCTTTACGACAAGACCGCCGTTGGGCGATAGGCTTGCGGTCAAGCCTGGACTGAGGGACAGCTTGTAGCGATAGACGGTCGGCCCCGACGCGTTGTAGAGCGCAAGCGTCTCACGGACACTGTCGGGGGTCGCCAGGTAGGACGCGCTAACACCCGGGAATACTTCGGAGTAGGTGAGCCGAGCGCTTGCCGCACTTCCTTCGTTCGCGCTAGCGCCTTCCAGGGCGAAGGAGTCTGCTTGTCGGTTGGGCCTACGGTGATCGATCCGGACCCCAAGGCAGACGGGAGGCTGAATCGCACGGGCGAGGCGGCCGGGTGCCAGCTGCCATCGTCTGATCTTTAGAGCCGATCTCGATCGGCTGCCATGCCCCGTCGACGAGTTTACCGGTGAGAGTAGATCTCTTGAGCGCGCGTACCGTCGGAGCGAAGGTAGGTGTCGCTGTTCGTGGTGCGCAGTTCGGGCATTTCCTTGACAATCGTTGGTTCGGGATTGGTGTTCGCGACGTAGCGGCTTGTCAACGCCGCGACAACAGGGCCTGACGCCACGGATGCCAGGGCGCAGAGAACGCCGAACTGGCGCGAGGGTCGAGCGACCCTCTCGCAACTCCCAAGCAACGAACGAAACCCCCCGACCTCGTGCGCATCTCTGCCTCCCCTATGCGGGAGCCGCGAAGGCTCCGTATCACCTCCGCTCGATCGCGAAGAGCCCTGTCCGAGCACTGTATGTGTAAATCAGCACAAACCCGCCGTTGAGTGGAGGAGGGCCGATTTTGTCGGAAATTGCGAAGAGAACAGTCGATAGTGGCATGTGGAAGTGGATGTCACTATCAATTTGTGGGGAGCGCCGCGGGTGCCTACAACCTCAGCTCGTCCATGCGACGTGCCGCGAGCGTGGCGGTCACCAGGTCGCCGGTGACGTTGACGAGGCCGGCGCCGTGGAGAGGCGGCTATCGCGTCGGTGACGTCGGAACGTGGCCGTCGGGGCCCGAGATTTCGCGGGTGAGCTCCTCGCGCGACCACGGGACGTGGTCGCTTGCGAGCAGCACGTGGATCACGGCGTGCTCGATGAGGGTGTCGCCGACGAGCAGAGGCGAGTCGCTAGGTTCTGCGTGCATGGGAAGGTCCGTCCTTTCCGTGCCACGGCCCCGGGGCAGTCAGCGCTGTCGCCGGGGCCGATAGCTTTGTTGGGGGTTTGGGGGATGAATACTGCAGTCTGCGTGTCGAGTCAAGGGGTTTTGGGCGCGATTTGGCGCGCGATCGGTAGAGATGAGCGGTGTCGTCTGGCAGCTCATTAGCTGTGGTACAAAGCGCCGCCAGCTTGCAGGCTGCTCGGACATGGGCGCCTATGAGGTCGAGCGGGCGGCGTTGTGCGAGCGCTTTGGCGGCATCCTTCGTGAGCTTCGAAAGGAGCGCTGCCCCTCTCAGGAAGCCCTGGCCGAAGCGGCATCGCTTCATCGCACGTACGTGAGCCTGCTGGAGCGCGGCCAACGTGAGCCGTCGCTTTCGACGCTGCTGATCCTCTCCGACGCGCTCGATGTCTCCGTCGAGCAGTTGCTCGCCGGCCTGCCGGTGCCCGAGGAGCGCCGGCCGGCGCCGGCGCCTCACGGTCGGCGCCATCGTTCTTAGCTCCATCTCGCCGCTCCCCTTCTTCATTCTCGCCGTGCCTTTGTTCTCGTTGGCGCGGCGCCGGCCGTTGCCGTTTGTTTTTGATTTTTCGTCCTCAACTCTCTTCCCATTCATCTCTCTGTTCTTTTCCCTCCCCTCTCCCCCATCCATCCCATCCATCCCTGGTTTGGTTCTTGACCTCGTGACCCGATGTTGGGGGTGCGAGGTCAAGAACCAAACCAGGCCACGAGCGTCGGTGTGGACGGGAGTTGGCGCGGACTCGGGTCCGGCGACAAGTCCGCCTTGGGATCCGGGGCGATGGAGGAGCGCGTTTGGATCGTCGGGAATCAACGAGATGGCGAAGGCTGCCGATATTTCGGTTGACGATGCCCGAACTCGTAGCGTCCTTCACCTTGACCCGACCCGAGTTCGCCAGGATCTGGCGACGACTTCAGCGGCGCCGCTGGCGAATGTGGCTGTGCCCGTCAGTGGGGCTGCTCCTTGCTCTCGACTGGCTGGCAGGAGCCCCGGAGGTTGTCCTCTTCATCGGCACATTCTTGGCGATCTGGTCAACCTGGTCGGCCCTCGAGGGGCGTGCCCAATCGCATGTGGCAGCGGCTTCCATGGCTCGGCGAGCCCCAGACGATCACCCTGCGCGAGTCGGGCATCGAGGAGGAACTGGCCCACGCCCACGCGACGATCGACTGGGACCACTGGACTCATGCGGTTCGGGTAGACGGCGCCTGGCTGCTGCGCTCGCCGAGTGGCTACGTGATCATCCCGATAAGGGCGCTCGGCGGCCCCAACGATGAGGCAACCCTCCGTCGGCTCGCCGGCTACGGGTGTGCAGCAAGCGTTGGCTTCCGTTCTGAGAGGCCCCCGGGCTGCCCATCTGCACACCGATCCGTACATTGTGCCATCGCCGCCGTGCGAGGAGCGTGGAGCCGCTGATGCGCGTCATCGCCGCGTTCGTCTTGATGGCGGCCCTGACCGGATGTGGCTCATCGTCTCGCTCGAGCACATCGGCCGGCTCGCAGGCGGCTACTGGGACGGGGACCGAGCTGACGTCTCTCGGCGTTCCCGTACGCGAGTCCCGTGACACCCGAAAAGGTGCGTGCGACGGTCGCGGCGCTCACGCAGAGACTCAAGGCGGCTGGGACCAGTGCGTCGTCTCGAGCGACGGTGACGAGATCGCCGTCCACCTGCCCGGCACCTCGCTCGAGGACCCGTCGGTCACGAGCTCGGCGCAGCTCTACTTCATGACTGGGAGCCCAACGTGATCGGGCCAAACGGCCAGCCCGACCCAGACAGCCGACGGTCACCGGCGGTCCACAGGCGGGTGACGCCCAGACCGGGGTGGCGCAATATGAGGCAGTGCTGCGCGCCGCCAAACGCCGCCGATCCTGCGCGGCAACGACACCACCTGGCAGGCCGGCTGCACACCACGGCAGGCGCGAGGGGGCGCCTGTACGGCGCGTGGTATCTCCATACCAAGCACGAAAAGATGCTTTGCGGGAACACGGCCGGGGGGGCGGGCCCCCCTCGATCTGCGCGCCGGCCAACCGACGCCGCGCTCATACGCCGACGGGTACAAGACACCGGCGGGGACCACGCCCAAGGTCGTGCGCGTGAACCCCGGCACCGTGCCGGCAGGCGCGTCCCCTCGAAAGCGCGTCCGGCAAGGTCGTCGACCGCAAACCCGACAGCTGGTACGTGCTCAACGACGATCCGGTGCTCACCGGGGCGGACATCACGAACCCCCAGATGAGCTCCTCGAAGGCGCAGGCGAATCACAGGGCGAGCCCGACGTCATTTTCGGCTTTGACTCGCAGGGCCAGAAGGCCTTCCAGCGGCTGACGAGGGGACGTAGCCCAGCGCGAGCAGGAAGCACAGGCGCCGGGCGTCGGGTAGGGAGAAGTGTCTGGCAGCATTTGCCATAGTGCTCGACGGCCAGCTTGTCTAACAACGCCCTCGATCGACTACACCCGCTATCCCGAAGGGATCAACGCGTCTAACGGGTTGGAGATCACAGGCGGTTTCAGCGTCAAGGGAGCCAAGGAACTAGCTCGCGAGATCGAACCGGCACCCTGCCCGTGCGGATGGTGCTTCGGCGCGAGGTGGTCAAAGGCCGTGAAGTTGGCCTTCAGTTCACGCCCGACACGTGACGCTGATCGCCACCTGATGGTTCGCTGAACACCGCCATCCCGTCACCACTTCTCGCCCGGAAGCGCGATCAGTTCCCCCTCGGTCGCCGCGACCGCCCATGCTCGTACGGCCTGTCGTCAGCCTCTGCGGTGAGCGTCCGGCCGCTGCCGAAGCGGACAAGCAGACTCGCATCGTGGGTCGCGACTAGCGAGGTAAGGGTGTCGTGCCGTAGGAGGAGAATGGCGCCAGCTCCTCCCAGGACTGCTGCGCAGCGTCTAGCTCGACTGTCGTTCCGTTGGGGTCGGTGTAGCTCAAAGCCACCCTCAAGACGGATCGTGCAATCGCCTTCCTCGCCACCGTGGGCGGTGATGTTGATCTGAAACGCGAAGACCACCGTGAGGATCGGCCGATCCTTGCCGGTGAGCGTCCACGGGCCTTGCGCGCCCCAAGTCACGAGTTCATCACTTCTATGGCGGCCTACCTGATCGCTTGACCGGGCGTCCAATGAGGCGAGCCGGCGCTCGGGGCAGTCCTGGATACACGAGAAGCGGTACCCGTCGAGATCTCGCTCTAAAGCTCGGGTACTCGCGCTGAGTCAGCGATTGAGACCTATCGGACTGACCGCCTCGGAACGATCTGGCCAACGCCAGGCCGGCACGACTACGGCCTCGGTCGAGGCAGGAGGCGCGGTGTCGGCCTCTTGTGCTCTGAGTTTTGGCGCCTTGGGGGTCGCCTATGGCTTTGCAGACTTGAACCGTATCCCGGTAGAACTCAACGGCCTAGTGCTCGTCTCGCGCACGAAGGAGCCCTCGGCGCGCCCTCCTGCTCTCTGCCCCATGGGCCGCGAGCGCGAGACGATGAGCTTCGTGGCTGGCGCTTGGGGTCCTGAAGATAGACGAGTGCTTCTCGCGTCGTCACGAAGCTTCCCGAGCACTGCAACGGGCCCGCTACCCTCGCGTTCGGGAACGAGGCTTCCACGACCAGGTCGTCGGGAGCGTCTGCAGAGCTGTTTCAGCAGCCAGGAGAGGCGAGACCGCAGTTGGCCTTCGGTCGGAGCGTGCTCCTCATCGTGACGCTAATCGTCTCGTCTCGCGCGATCGGAGATCGGCTCAGATCCTTAAGCGGACCGACCGCGTCAGGGACTTTCAGAACGACCCCTCGATCGTTCCGGTTTCCGCGAGATCCTCCTCGCGCCTCGCTTCGACTCGCTCTGCCGCTGTCCTCTTCCGGGGACGTTTGACCGTCCACGGCCGCGCCAAGCTCCTGCGAAGAAGCTGAGGGCGAGGTAGTCGGTGAACTGCTTCCAGCGCTCGGCGACGTCCCTCGCCCCTGGATCGGAGCGCCGAGCGTTCCGTCGTGAGCAGCCTTCCGCAATGGTACCCAAGCCGCGCCCATGTCCTCAAATCCGAAGGCACCTGATGCTTCGTTGCCAAGGCAGTGGATCAGCTCCGCAGAACCCACTCCTGGTCGGGATCGTACTCCGGCGATACCGCTGTTGGACGACCGCCTCCGTGAGGATCCGCCACCAGGAAGAGGCGCCACAGCGAGGTAGAGCGAAGCTTCACGCCGCTAACCAGCTACCGGCGACTCCTCGACTCCCGCGGTGATCTGCGTGGAGATCGTCAGAACACCGTCGAAGCCGTTCGCGCGGGCAGCGTCGACATACGCGGTGACCTGTTCGTCTCGGAGTCGGGCCGCTCCGGTCTCGACCTCGACCAGACAAGTCCACGCCCTCCCGGCTCGCTGACAAACGATTGCTGCCGTCCGGGAGACGGTCTTTCCTTGCGCATCCTTGAGGCGCACCTCGGCGAACGTCTCGATAACGGGCGCCTTTGGTGCGCCTAGACCTCGAGTAGCGCGTGGCCGAACTCGGTACACCGTGGATCACGACAAGTAGACACGGACGTGGCGCGTTTCTCCTGCTCCTGCTGGGAGCGGGTGCCGGTTGCGGGGATAGCCGGGCGTGCTTCCAGCCCTCGGGCTCGCTTCCGACCTTGCTGAGCCGCCCTTCCATCTCCATTGCGGCGGGGAGCATAGCCGAGGATCGCGCCACGCGTTAGCTGCGGCCGCGTCCGTCAGCCGCGATCGCGCGTACAGCTGCGACCAGCTCGTCGGCTGTCGTCTCATCGAGCGTGCCGGGGCGCGCCGCGATCCATTCCCCTGAAGAACGCAGAGCCGTGGATGCAAGCGCGCACCTGCCGTCCCCATAGATCCCCGGCTCGAAGTCCGACCAGAACACGACCACGGCGTTCGACCCAATGCCGAGACCGGTTCGTCGCTGGAGCTCCTTGCTGAGGTGCGCCGCGGTTCCCAGCGCCTGCGATCTGGATCGACGCGCAACGCGTTCGGCCTCGGGATCCAGTCGTCGGCGCAGGGTACGGCTGCCCGTTTCGCATGTACACGACGCGCCTGAAGGTTCTTGGTCTCAAGCAGAAACACGCCTGCGGGACCGACGACGATGTGATCGTAGTTGCCGCGTGAGCAGTTGACGTCGTGCACCATGTCGCCGACTCCGTCGACCCGAGTCCGCTTGAGCGCTCGCGCAGTTTTGTCCGCCTTCGGCGCCAATCCGCCAGTTCACGATGTACGCGGGCGGCCGACGACGAACCGCCAGCCAGGCGCCCAGTCCTGCACGCCAAACACCACTCCGGCGACCCAGGCCAGCACGTGCCCGGAATGCCCTAGACCGCTCGACAAGCCCAACGACCAGGAGCAGCCCGAACACCAGCGCGGCGGGAACCCCGGACGCGCGAGCGCCACGCGCGCATGCCGGTCGCATAGCGCCTCTGCGCGTAGACGCCAGCCGATGCGTGCCCTCGGAAGGCCATGTGGCCATCGGCCGCTCTACCGACCGGACTGAGTACGGCGAGAGCGTGCTGCCTTAGGTTCCTGGGGCACCTGGCCGTCTTGGCGACCTAGATTCGTGCGAGAAGCTCGGCCTTCTCCTCTTAGCGTCGAACTCCTCGACCGTGAGCAGGCCCTTGTCGCGAAGTTCGCCGAGGGCCGTGATCTTGTGCGGTGATCTCGGGGATGCGCTCAGAACCTGCTCGGTGACGCCGCCACGCTCGCACCTGCGCCAGCCCCGGCATGGGCTCGTGCTGATCAGCTCGCGCAGCTTCGCGACTTCGGACTTGACCACGTCGCTCGGTCGCCCGATCGGGATGGGCAATTTCTGCGCCTTCCAGGGATCTATCGTTGCCGTTGCCCCAGCAGCCGATCCCACTGGAGCAGCCCCGGTACGTCGAGCACGATGGAGCCGGTCTACTGAGACGCGTGATGGAGTTGAACGCCGTTGATGGTCCGGTAGTCGAATGAAGCCAGGAGCTTCTGCCCGACGTCGCCCCCGAGGCCACGCCCGCTCTGAACACAAAGGCACGACGATCGGTCCCGACGAGGGCAGCTTTTTTTCGACCCCAGCTGGACGAACATCAGGACGGTCTCGTCATCAGCGAGGTTCTGTTCGACCAGCTTCGCGAGCCTTCTTGTGCAGTCGCTGTAGATCTAGCCCTGCGCCTATAACATCCCACTAGCGACCTAAAGATACCCCGGGCGCTTCGTCGTGAGCTTATTCCTTCTCGCCTCCATGGTCAGAGCACGCGCCTGTACGGACCGCCCACCGGAGTGGCTCCACTCGCCATCGCTGCATTCGACGACGGTGCCATGGCCGTTGTCGAAATTCCCGATGCATTCGTGTTCGGAGCAGAACTGCTCGTCTTCGGCGTGGCTCGCCCAGCCCGGCCCCTCCTTTTCGCTGCTCGATCTCTTCGCTCGCACGATCCAGAGGCTTCGGACTGGCTCGATTCCGATTCGTTTCCCGATGGCTTTCGCCAGACCGGCGTTCTTCCGTTCTTCGGAGTGAGCAGGCGGTGGCGCTACAGCCTTGCTTGGCGTCGATTCGGTCGATTCGGATTCCACACAACCCGTTCGAAGAGCAGCCCGGCGAGCGCGATTGCCGCTAGCGCAATCCCGAAGACGGTCCATCCCCTCACAGCCTCCCCCTTCCCCGTAGCCCTCTGCGCTAAGGACACGACCTTCTTCGTGTTCGTCGCAGCCGGTAGGATTCGTGGACCAGCCGGCCCGGGCTAGCGCCATTCACGCGGCCCCCTTTGGCTAGCCATTCAGCACGGCAGCGACGATGGCGACGGCCTAACCGCCAGCACCGAAGCCGCGAGCGTCAGACCGCCCAGCAAGACAAGGCGTTTCGTCAGGCGGTTCAGCCCTTGCTGCAGCTCAGCGGCGCGTTCGTCGCGGGGCTTCGCATCCTCAGCAGCTTCGCGCTGGACCTCGCGCAGTTCGGCGACCGCCGCTCGGATGGCCTCAGCCTGGCGTACCTGTGCCCCCGATCGAGGGTGTACGCCGCCATGCAGGCCCCGGTGGCGGCGTAAAGCCGCCATCCTTCCTTGACCTCGTCGCCGCGGGCGGCGCGGGATGACTAGCTTCAGCCACGTGACGAAAGCCGCGTATCCGGCAGCCGTTGGGAAGATTCCGAGAGACGTCGATTCCTAGTCGAGGACTTGCCGGGAATGCCTTGGCGGCGGCCATCACCGTCACACTACCAGGCCGGCGCGCGGATAGCCCATTGGCTCGGCACGTGAAGCTTAAGATCGAAGCGCCCCCCTTCCACTGCATGCCCAGGCCGCAAACGAAGCGCCGCTCGGTCCAAGCGCTGTGCAGGACCGCTCTTGCCAACTGCCACAGGAAAGATACGACCACCAGCGCGACGACCACCGCGTCGGCGCACCAGAAGGCGCCTGGCGATGCGACGACCCTGTCGGCTTCATGCTCGCAGCCGACGAGCGCGCCGACGCTGGGCCCGAATCCAGATCGCCAGCATCACGAGCCAGACACCGGTACCCCTGAAGAAGGAGCGATCGGAGCTTCCAAGCCGGCCGCCACGGATAAGCATCTGACCGGACATACTGGTCGAGTCGCTCGATCACGAAGTGGTGGTCCAGCCAGACGAAGGCGAGAACACTCACCGACCAGTGGCAGGACGAATAGCACGTGGGCCGAGTCCTCTTTCGCCAGGACGATCCCGACGATCGCGCCTACGGCGGTTGCGTTGAGCCCGATGAGCGTCTGTTGGCGTTCGGATCGGCTTGCACCATCTCTGCGCTAGAGCGCCGCGTACTCAGCGATGCGCGCTACCTCGGGCGGCTCACACATCGGCACCGCGATAACCGGCCAAATCAACCCCGCCGTAATCCCCCGCGGTCAGATTGCGTGGCCCGGTGAGATTTGGATCGCACTCCATCGACCTCCAGATTTGCGGTGAACACGACTATGTTGACGCTACATCCGGATAGCGAGCCGACGGCACAACAATCCCGAGTCCCGACCGAGCCACGCCACGGCACCGCCAAGACGCTGACACGGGCCCCAATCGTCGCTGGACAGCTCGTCTGGTGTAAGTCCGAGCGAGTCGAGTCGCCCACCAACGGTGCATAGACCTCACAATGCTCCGCAGCGACAGCGTGATTTCATAAACATGTCTCGGAGCACGTGGCGGGACGGGTTGGCTTGCGATGAGGCGCTCGCCCTCCGCGACAGCTGTCGCCTCCGTCGTGCTCGTATAGAGCGCAGCCGTACCAGGAGGTATTCCACCGCGATCTCCCGTCGTTTTGGTTTGTCCGGCGGAGCCTTCGCCAAGGACATGGCGAAACACCCTGCCCTCCCAGCTCTTCGGATCAAGTTGCTCCAGCTGATCGAGCAAGCCAGGATCGTGGACCACGCCCAGCCTTACACGTAGCTGCCATCACGGAGATTGGCTATCAACGCGGAGCACCATCCATTTCGCCCGCCTCGATTCGATCCGCGGGTCCATCGCCGTTTAGATGACGATGCGGCGAGAAGAGCCACAGTCGAGCCTCGTCGGGCCTGTAGACGACTCGTGCTAGCTCCTCCGCTAGCCCAGGCCAAGGTGAGCAGGCGTTGAGGCTCCGGCTTTTCTTGCGGTATCCGGGCTTTGCCGGTCCGCCAGCGCGGACACTGTCTGCGGGGTCGTGCCAAGAGTTGTGCTTACCGCGACCTTGTACCCCTGCCTCGTCGCGAATCACGTCGAGCTTGCGGGCGATCGCCGATCGACCGGCTTTGCGCGGCCTCCATGTTACGCAAACCCTCCGCGCAAATCGCTGCCCGTGGGGGAGAGATCGCAAAGCTCTCGATGGGCTTCTCACGCATGAACGCTCCCAGCGTGACCCGCCAAACCTCCGACCGACGACGCGTCTGCTCAAGCTGCGGATACGTGCGAGCTGCGGTCAGTGCGAGATCCGTCTGCAGGCCGTAGTAAACTCGTCGAGATATATCGAAGTGCGAGTGTCTCGGAAGCCCACTCATCACCGAAACCTCGCGCGTGTCTGCCTAAGAGGAAATGCGATCGGGGGTCCCGTAGCGTGTCGCCACGCCACGCGGGCAGCATTCGGTGTCCTTACAGCCAAATCTGGCCTTCGTTCCGCGCAGCTCAACAGAATTCGCGAGCTTGACTGGTCGTGAGGAACGATCCAAGCTCAGCGAGGTAGACCCGCGCCTGCGGCGAGAAGCCCCCCGCGGCTCCTTGTGGCCGTTTCAAGCTCTTGACATCAAACCGCTCTCCGAATGTGACGCCTCCCTCGATGCCACCAACAGCACCGAAAGCCATGAGAGGGAGCCCGACGCTGCCGACTCTCTCCGCCACTAGCGGCAGTCCAAGCGAATGGAAATCAGACCGGCCTCGACGTAAGCCCTGAGGTTGCGCGGTCCACTGGCTGTTGTCCCGAACGGATGAACACGAAGCCACACTGCGTCGACGGGCAGTGATGCAAGATGATCCTTAAGGCGGTACGCTAGCCCACGCTCTCAGCGCACGACCGTTGACGATCAACGGGTAGTAGATAAGGACAGACTGGCCACCAGCCGAGTCAAGTACTTCCCGTAGCGCCAAGGTGAGATCGCGATCCACGGGCAGCCAGTCATCGCGCGAGTCGTCCAGATAGTGCGTCGGGGCGAGCACGGCGCTATACCCGTTCGCGAGCACGTGGGCCGCAAGCCGCTCAACGAAGTCGTGCTTGGCGATTGCCAGACGAGTGGGTTCATGCGGCAGATTCTCGCCGAGACTCCATGGCAACGAAGCCACGCCCGTCCGCGCGATACCGCCGGCAGTTGCCAGCTCAAGACTCTTGGGATCAAGGATGGCCTCGAGCTGATGCTCGATCGTCGCCTCGCGCAAGTCCCGATGGCGTTTCTCCAAGCAAGGGTCGAAGACAAATCCCGACACCTCTCGATGCCCGGCCTCGAGCATCTGCCCCAGCACAGTGTGGTCGTTTCGCCCCGGCCGGAAGTAGAGGCCGAGCGGAGGATCGACTGGACGGAGTAGCCGGATGGGCGTGTCTGTAGTCATCATCATCGACATTATGATAACAGTCCGATGAACAGACTGCTGATCATAGTCCAAGGCTCTGCCTAGGCCCTTCCGCGTGATCGGCGCATAGGCTCGCGGCGCGGATAGCGTCCTAGCGTGGCGCAATACACGTGACCGTCCTATGAGCGATGACAATCCCCCGCAGCCCCCTCCCGACGAGCCGGCGACAGAGCCAGCACCCGACCCCCCCGCTCCCCCGCCGCCATTCGCGATGACCCGGGAACCGCCAGAGGCGTTCGAGACTGAGACGATCGAACTAGACCGAAGAGCGATGGTCAACCACAGCCCTCGAAACCGCAGCCTTCGGAGCCGGCTCCTGCCCCGCCTCCGGCGGCAAACGCCGCCTCCACCGCTCATTTCCCTTCACTATTTCCTCTGTGCCGAAAGGCCGGTGGGCGGCGCGAGCGGCAGCCCCAGCCGCCACAGTCTCCGTCCCCGGATCCGCGCACGGAGGAACCGACACGGGCGCCTCCGCGGGCGCCTCAAGAGTCGCCGTCCCCCTTCATGACCGAGCCCACCCCAAGGAGCGAACCGCCGCCGTCCGCATTCGCGACGGAGACGATCATCGGCACGGGCGGTCCTCCAACAGCGGACGAGTCGGCGCCCAAATGACCGATCGCGAACTCATCGAGGCCGTCTGGCTCGCTGTTGGGACCGCCAAGCTCCCCCAGCCCTTCCAGGGCCTTATATGCGAACATCTGTTCGTATGGCCCCACGACCTTGGAGACCCGAGCGAGAGCTTGACGGTGCCCTTCAGCACGGCAACCTCTCCTATGCCGTGGCGCTGTCGCGGGAACTGGCGATCGAGCACGGCCGTCCGATCCCGCTGGAGACGGCTCTGCGCTTCCTACCGCTGGTCATTCGGGAGAGCCCTCAGGAGTTCGACAGCTGGGCTCTGCGCTGGCTGGCTCGTTGGATCGCCGAGAATCCTCAGACGACGATCGAGCAGACCGCGGACATCGCCAGCTGGCTATCGGAGCTACCTGTCGAGCCGAAGGTGCTGGCGTCGATCAGGGAGAGCGCGGGCTGGTAATCACCCTCGCGTCGGCTTGCCACGTCCAACCGCCACGCGGTAGATTGGCACCTCAGCAAGACCAGAGGGGATAGCCGTTATGGGGGTGCGAGGCGCGTTGGTCCTTGCCGTCATGCTCGTCCTGTGCGGATGCGGCGCGACGACGCACGCCAAGACCCCCACGACGTCCGCCAGCGCGACGACGGCGACCGCACCCGCTCCCCCGAGACACGCCAAGCCGAAGCCGACCCCATCACATCACGCCAAGCCGGCCCCTCACGCTCCGCTGGCCGGCGGCGACCAAACCGTCGAAACGGTTACGGGCGACGGGAACGTCCTTC
The DNA here is from genome assembly GCA_963749385.1 of uncultured Solirubrobacterales bacterium. Taxonomy (GTDB): domain Bacteria; phylum Actinomycetota; class Thermoleophilia; order Solirubrobacterales; family Solirubrobacteraceae; genus Palsa-744. The sequence goes on along the minus strand of CAVVMI010000007.1, from coordinate 131,105 downwards.
TGCTCGACGATGGCGATGTCTATTCGACCGACGAAGACGCGTCGGATTGGGAAAACGAAAACGTCTCAGTCTCAGAAGACGAAAGCAAGATCACGAAAACCGACGACGGCGAACAGCTTGAAGTCAGCAAGATCGGTGAATCCTTCAACGGCGAACCGTACTCGGGCGCGGGAGAAGAACACAACCAGGACACGAACTCGTCGGACGGAGCGATCATCGTGCTTGAGGACGGGTCCGTGTGGGTGGTGGCGGACGGAGACCGCTCGACCGCGAGCCGCTGGACCGATTCGACATCGATCACGGTGAGCGAAGCAGAAGGCTCGGAGCCCGGCAGCTACACGCTCGACGACACCGAAGATCACGAAAGCGTCACCGCAACCCACATCGGAGGCAAGTAAGCGGCGGAACGCTTCATCGACCTACCTGCTGTCGAGGTCGTGCGCCAAACCGCGGCGCCGGCTCTGGAGGAACGGAGAGAAAGGTTTCCGCTGATCTTTCGCCACGCCGGGCCGGCGTCCTGGGCAAGCAGCCACCGGAGCACCCGGTCATCGACCTCATCCCACTGTGCTCACGCCGGCTTCTCGCTTTCGGAGATCACCCGCGAGCGCTCGTAGGTGACCGACTGGACCACCGGGTATCGGTCTCCCTCCCCCACGTCGATCGTCACCTCCTGCGAAGTCTTGTATCGGCGACCGCTTGCGTGGGTGTAGGTGACCGTCAGGGTTCCTGCGCCTTCGGATTGAAGCCAGCGGGGAGAGCGGACCTCGACATCTGCGACGTGGCCGATCGCGAGCGGGTGGAACTCTGAGAGATCGTCGAGCAGCTGCTCTTCCCCCCGGCAAAGCGAGACCCCCGTCACGATCGCCGGTCCCTGGCCGATGTTCCAGAGTCTCAGCCGGACGAACGCTCCCTCATCATCCTTTCCAGGCGCCCGGTGGATCGCAAGAGGCGGCAGACGGCCTATTGGCGGCACCTCCTTCGGCCGCAGCTTCATGGCTTTGGGGTCGTCCGTAGCCACCGCGATCACGAACGGCTCCTCGGATGCTTCCAGGGCTTCACGAGCGGCCCTCTGGGTGGCTTGGAGATCTTCCTTCGCGGTGCTCAGACCGCGCCACCCGATCACAGCCGCGATGATCGCTGCGATCACCAGCAGGCCAGTCAGGACCGCGAGCGCTCCGGTGGCTATCGCTGTGAACTCGTCCCAGTCGACCGCGAGGACATGGACCATCGTCCAATCGTGGCGTGCGGCGAGGACGAACCGACAGGGCGGTCCAGGGGCGCTAGGCTCGACGCCCGATGGCTGGCATCACAGTGTGCATCCAGACGGACCCTGAGGGTCCGATCCGCAAGATCACGAAGTTGATCCCGATGTCCGACGGGGGCTTCTCTGTGCTGGTGCCCTACCACTCAGGCCATGAGGGTGTCATCTCGAAGACACAAACCGACTATCGCCGGCCCGCCGAGCCGCTGCCCGGTGCCGAAGCCGTCGAGTTCGGAGCAGAGGACAAGGTGAAGTTGTCCCTCCACTACGACGGGTTCGCTCAATTCTCCGGCGAACAACAGGGAAAGATCCGGTCAGGTCGGGACGAGAGCGGCGCTCCCAAGGGAATCGGCGTCATCGGGAAGCCGCTTGCAGACCCAGTCCGCACGGGTCCCACCTTCGCGGTCATCGTATGGGGACTCGACGAGTTCGACGAGTGGAAGAGCACGACCGAACGTCCGCTCCTGTTCGTGCCCGAAGACATCTACAGTCGGCCACCGGATATGGGCAACTCCGAGAAGGTCGCGTACCTGATCGAGGGGATGATGTTCCCGGGGGCGTACTTTTGGCCCCATCTGCGAATGCGGCCCGGCGCCCGAAGTACCCGGGAAATGACACTCCCGCTTTGGTGCAACCAGGCCCCTGGTCGAGGAGACAGTGTCGAAGATGGCGAATTCCTGGAGTGGGTGATCGTCCCCGGCCTTGGCCAGCGCCGCCCGTTGATGGTCGGTTTGACCGCCGTGCGAGTCGAGCACGGGTTCCCCTCTTCATCCGGCTATCAACTCGCCGGACCCTCCGAGGCCACGAAGGGGCCGATCAAATGGAGGATCAACGCCCAGTACCCTCCCGAGGAGGGCCAGTTGCCCGACGCATCCCTCGCCTGGAGGCCTCCTCTGGGCAGCGACGAGCAGTAGGCTTCGGTTCGCCGGCCCGGCCGCTGTCTCCCCGTCTGCCGCCGCGCCCAAGCACCCCCGCCCAGGGTGCTGACGCGAACCCTTAGAGGTTCGAACTACAGAGATCGCGCTTGTTCCTCGACGAGCTCTCGGAGTTCGCGCGCTCCACCTTGGACGCGCTGCGCCAGCCGTTGGAGGATGGACGAATAGCGCTCGTGCGCGCACGCCACTCCGCCGTCTACCCCGCCCGCTTCATGCTGCTCGCCGCCACCAACCCCTGTCCCTGCGGCTATGCCGGTGACGGGGACAACTGTCGCTGCAGTGAAGCCGAGCACGCCCGCCATCGCCGGCGCCTGAGCGGGCCTCTGCTCGATCGCATCGACCTGCTGCGTGAACATGCGGCGCGACAGCGCGCACAGCCTCGAGAGCACGCCGTTCACCACCTCTGATGCCGCGCGGGAGCGCGTCGTCGAGGCTCGCGAGCGCCAGGCGGCGAGACTGCGCAAAGACGACGCCCAGGTAAACGCGATGATGGGCCCAGGCGAACTGGCCAGGCACGCCCGACTGGACTCCCGCGCTGGCGCGCTGCTTGCTCGCGCGCAGGCCAGCGGGATGCTCAGCGCGCGCGGCCATCATCGCGTTCAGCGCGTGGCTCGCACGATCGCCGACCTGCGCCGCGCCGAGCGCATATCGGTCGGCGATCTCGCACAGGCACTCGGCCACCGCCCGGAAACCGACCTCGCCGGCTCGCGCGTCGCATGAGCGCCGAGACGCCAGGGGGCCCAGGCCACCGAGACCACAACAGCCCTGCGATAACACGGCGTGCCTGTCCTGCCTACGGCGAAGCTGGCTGCTGGGCGTCCTCGGGGCGCGGCTCGAGTACCGCGGACGCGGAGAGGGACGCCTGCTCGAGCTGCTGGCGCTGGGCGACGAGCAGCTCGTCCAGGCCGTCGGCGGACGTCGCCGCGACGAGCTCCAGGAACGGCTCCCTCTGTTCGGCCCCGGCGAAGTTCGGCTGTCCCAGGGCGTCCAGGCGATCTGCCGCCACGACCGGCGCTTTCCCAGGGACATGAGCGAGGACCCCGCGCCGCGTCTGCTCTACGTCGCAGGCGGGCTTGAATCCTTCGGGGCGCTGACGAGCGCCCCTGTCGTGGCGATCGTCGGGAGCACGAGGGCAAGCGACTACGGCCTTCAGATCGCCGGGAGCCTTGCGCGTGGGCTTGGCGCGAGCGGCGTCACCGTGACGAGCACGATGGCAGACGGGATCGCCGTCGCCGCGCACGCCGGCGCGCTGGAGGCCGGCGCGGGCTCGGTTGCGCTGCTCGGTGGCGGTGTCGATGTCGCGTTTGCCCCAAGACGCAGGGCCCTATATAGGGCCGTGCGCCGACACGGTTGCCTGGCGGCAGAGCTGCCGTGCGGCTTTGGGAGCCGAAGATGGGCGCTGCGCGCAAGTGAGCGCATCGTCGCGGGCCTCGCGGCGCTGACCGTCGTCGTCGAGGCGGACGAGCGTGGGCAAGACCTCGCACCCGCACAGCTTGCGCTGGCGCTCGGCCGCACGGTGGCGGCCGTGCCCGGCCGTGTCACCTCGCCGCTGTCCACAGGCGCCAACTCGCTGCTTGCGCGGGGGGCGCATCTGGTGCGCGGCGCGCAGGATGTGCTCGACCTGCTCAGCCTGACCGGGCCTTGCGCGGAGGAGCCATCGCCGGCGCCCGCCGATCTCCCCCCGCGACTGCGCAGCACCCTCGAGCAGGTGGGCGCCGGACGCGACAGCGCGGAGAGCCTCATCGCCGCGGGAGCCGACAGCGCGGACACGATGCTCGCGCTCGCCGAGCTCGAGCTGATGGGGCTGCTGGCGCGCGGCGACGGCGGGCGTTATGTGCCCCGTCAGGGGCTCAGCGACGCTCAGCGCCCTGGCGGGGCGATGCGGTAGACGGCGCCCGCCAGGTCGTCTGTGACATAGAGGGCCCCTTCGGGACCCGGCACCGCGTCCGCTGGGCGCCCCCAGCGTTCACCGGACGGGAGCTGAAATCCGCTCACGAGCGCGATCGATTCGCCGAGCGTGCGCTGCCCTGGTTCCCAGGGCAACCAGAGGACCGCCGGCGGGCGAGGCGGTTCTCGATCCCAGGAGCCGTGGGCTGCGACCACGGCGCCGTTTGACCAGGGCGCCGGCATCGCGGAGCCCTCGAGGAAGTGGAAGCCCAGCGGTGCGCTGTGGGCGGGCAGGCCGCGCGGGAGAGGGGGCAGAGCAGCGCAGTTCATGACGCTCGAGCCGGGGTTGGTCTGAGCGTCAGGGGTGAAGGGCAGGTTCCCATAGCGCAGCGCGCTGCCGGCAACGCCGGGTGTGACATCGGGGTCGGGATCGCAGTAGGGCCAGCCAAGGTTTTGCCCGGCCCTCAGTCGTGCCAGCTCGTCGGGCGGATGGTCATCCACGTAGGCCGAGATCACCTTGCCGAAGGCTTCCGGATCCGAGCCATAGGCGCCATGGAACGGGTAGGGGATTTCATCGCGCTCGTTGACCGCCGTCCACAGCGAGCCGTCGGGCGCGATCGAAAGACCCTCACCGTTTCGCACGCCGCTGGCGAACACGTGCAGGCCGCTGCCGTCGGGACGCAGCGAGAGAATCGACGCGCGCTGGGGCGCTTCCCCAGCGGGCACCGGCGTGGCGTTGGAGCCTGAGCCGGCGGTCACGTAGATCGTATGGTCGCGCCCGATCGCGATGCTCTTGGCCTGATGCACGTCATCGCCGCCGGGATCGAGGTTGGGCAGGTTCGAGGCGATGACCCTGCGAGCTCCCAGCAGCCCTGAGCTGTTCCACGCGTAGCGATCGATGCGATCGAACTCGGCGACGTAGAGCACGCGGTGGCCGTTGATCGTGTCGAAGGCCAGCCCCTGGGGCCCGTTGAGCCCAGACGCGACCACGCGTTTCCTGGGCGGCGAGGCGCCGCGGGCGGGGATCAGCTCGACGACCTGGCCGTCCCCCGACGCGCTGACGAGCAGGTAGTGGTGCGGGCGCCACGGGCTCCAGGCCGCAAAGCGGACGCCTGACACGCGCGCCCACACGGTCGCGCTCCAGCGCGCCGGCACGGTGAGCGTGTGAGCTTCGTTGAACGGCGGGGCGTCATTGCCGCCCAGCACGCTCAGCGCGACGGTGGTGAAGCTGGTGCTAGCGCGCGCCCGACCAGCGGAGCCTGCGCGCGCGCCCGGCCGGCTGGTCCCGGCGCGAGCTCCGCTGCTGGCGCCAGCCGCCAGCGCCAGGCCGGCGAGCAGCGCGGTCGCGCAAACACCGAGCGGGTGCCGGCGCCAGCCAGAGCGGCGCGTGCGCGAGCGGTGAAACGTGGAGGGCGCGGACATGAACCTCACGTGAGGATAGGTAGATCGCCCAGCGCTCGCGCAGGTTTCGCGTGGTCGCCGAGCGAGCTTGGGTGCGCTGGGATCATGGGCGCCCGCGATCCAGAAGGGCAACGGGCTCCCGAACGCCAGACGCAGGCCTTCTCTATAGTTATCCGTTCCGCGCGGATGTAGCTCAGTTGGCTAGAGCGTCTGCTTGCCATGCAGAAGGTCGAGGGTTCGAGTCCCTTCATCCGCTCTGGAGCGCCGTTCGCGGCGCCTGATCACGCCCTGACGCCGGCCCCTTGAGTAGGCTTACCACATGGCGCTAACCGTAGATTGGAAAGAGGCGTCGGTGTCGCCCAGTGGCGACGACTTGCTCGTGGGGGTGACATTCGGGCCGGTGCCCAAGGATGCCGAGTACATGCTGCTCTCCCAGACCCTCGGGCAGTTGTCAGACCGAAGCGGACCGATCAAGAAGATTGAACTGAGCGGCAACAGCATTCGCCTGCAGATCACCGCAAGCGCGGACGTCGCGAGCGTGCAGCGGTCGGTCACGGCGAAGCTGGACGAGTTCCTCGCGCTCTCTGAGCGGCGGCGGCGCGATGCCGAAAGCCAGGAGGCCCAGGCTCAGCGTGAACGCGAACAGGCCGAGACCGTCGCCGCCGAGGTGCAAGCTCGTTTTCGCTCGCTGAGCTGATCGACGCTGGGCACCCGCGCGGTCGCTACGCGTATGATCTGACGCCGTGAGCGCGGTGAGCGATCGGCTGGTCGAGGGCGTTGACTTCTTCGCGGTGCCCACCCGCGACATGGCGGCTGCCGTCGAGTTCTACGGTGAGACACTCGGCCTGCCGCGCTCGGTGTACATGCCGGAGCGCAACTTCGCGGAGTTCGAGACCGGGAACCTGACGCTCAGCGTGATCAACGCGGAGGCGATGGGCCTCGAGCATCACCCTCACCGCCATCAGCTGGCGCTGCACGTCGATGATGTCGCCGGTGCACGCCAGACGCTGGAAGCCCGCGGTGTGAGCTTCAACGGCGACACGCTGGACACCGGCGTCTGTCACATGGCGCTCTTCAGCGACCCCGACGGCAACGCGCTGATGCTCCACCACCGCTACGCACCGCGCGCCACCGACGCCTAGCATTCCTGCGACGCTGCGCAGGAGCCGCGGGCATTACCTTTTGGGCATGCCGAGCGACCACGCAACGGCGGCGAGGCTGCGTGCCGAGCGCCCGTGGCGCGAGCACGAGGCCCTGTATCGCGACCTCTTCTCCGATCCCGCGGTGGCGACACCTCTGTGGCCGGGCGCGCTGGGCGGCGTCCGCAGCGCCCGCCAGGCGGCCGAGATCCTCGCGCGCGACATCGAGCACTGGCAGAACGCGTCGTTCGGGCCGTGGGTTTTCTTCGAGGCGGGCAGCGACATGTTCGTGGGACGCGGCGGGCTGCGCCGCTGTCGGATCGCCGGCGGTGATTCGGTCGAGATCCTCTATGCCGTGCGCTCTGACGCATGGGGCGATGGCTATGCAACCGAGATCGCGACCCGCGCGGTCGCGCACGCGCGCCGTCTCGCGCTGCCCGAGCTCGTCGGTTTCACGGCGATCTCCAACCGTGCCTCCCAGCGCGTCCTGCAGAAGGCCGGGATCGAGCTCACGGAGCTCGTCACCTACGCAGGCATTCCACATCTGCTCGGTCGCATCGCGATCGCCGAGCCGTCGCGCGCCCGCACGCGCGCGCCGATCGGCTAGCCTGAGGCTTCGTGCTGTTCACGCGAAACAAGACCGCGATGATCGACTCCGCCTCCGCGCTTGCCGGACGCGACACAGAGATGCCGGTGCCAGACCGCCACGAGGTGCTCGGGACGCCCCTGAAGGGGCCATTCCCCGAGGGCGTGCAGACGCTGATAGTCGGGATGGGCTGCTTCTGGGGGGCTGAGCGGCTGTTCTGGGAAGCCGACGGCGTCTACACAACTGCGGTGGGCTACGCGGGCGGCTACACGCCCAATCCCACCTATGAGGAGGTGTGCAGCGGGCGCACCGGCCACACCGAGGCTGTGCTCGTCGCCTTCGACACCGCCCGCTCGAGCCTGCAGGAGATGCTCAAGATCTTCTGGGAGGGCCATGACCCCACTCAGGGGATGCGCCAGGGCAACGACGTGGGCAGCCAGTACCGCTCTGCGATTCTCTGGCAGAACGAGGAACAGCGACTCGCTGCGGAGGCGTCACGCGACGCCTATCAGGCGATGCTCTCCCAGGCCGGGCACGGGCAGATCACGACGGAGATCAGCCAGGCCAACCCCGCGCACCCGTTCTATTACGCCGAGGACTACCACCAGCAGTACCTGGCCAAGAACCCAGGCGGCTACTGCGGCCTCGGCGGCACGGGCGTCGCGTGTCCGGTCGGCCTCTCCAGCGCAAGCTGAGGCCCTGACCGCTACAACCAGCCCGGGGGGCCGGCTGTCGACGACACCCACGCGCTGAGCCGCGGCGCAACTTGCTGTGGCCGCCTTCGGCGAGCGTCGCCGGGAGATCGGTTGGCCCTCACCGGCGGTGACCCGTCGCGCGCGCCAGGGGCGAGTCCCGTGGAGGCGACAGACACCACTGGCGCTTAACTGCCGCGACCCCGCCGAGGCGGGGTCGCGGATTGCGGTTGTTAGTTGCCTCCGGGCGTGCCGCGCACGCCCGGGGACGCTTTGTCGGCCTAGGCCGCGCCTCCGAGCGCGGGCTCAGGCGCTGGCTGCCACCCCGGCGCATGCGGTCCGCCGAGCGTAGGCACATCGGACGGGTAGACCTCGTTGCCGTGGATCGCGTGATCGCCGACCTCGAGCTCTTCGTCTGAGAGACGCAGCGGCAGGAAGATGCTCACGATCTTCAACAGGATGAACGTCATGGTGCCGCTGAACACGATCACCCACAGCGCGGTCTCGGCCTGCCAGCGCAACAGCGTCCAGCTGCCGCCATTGAACACGCTCGCTTTGCCCGGCAGGTTCGATGCGCCGCCGATACCGATGTACTCGACGAGATGTGGATCGGCGAACAGCGCCACCATCAGACCTCCCGCCAATCCGGCTATCCCGTGGGTATAGATCACCCCCAGCGTGTCGTCCACGCTTCGGAAGACCGGCGCCCGGCTCAGGAAGCGGATCGCGAACCAGACGATCGACGACGCGATCACGCCGATCGCGATCGCTCCGTAGCCGTTGACGAACCCGGCCGCGGGGGTGATTGCCACGAGCCCGGTGATCATCCCGTTGACCGAGCCGATCAGCGATGGCTTTTCACGGAAGATGTAGTCCCAGGCGATCCACACGAGCATCGCCACAGCGGTGCACAGGTTGGTGTTGACGACCGCAGCCGAGGCGTTGGCGCCGGCGTAGTAGGAGTCTCCACCGTTGAACCCGTTCCAGCCGAGCCAAAGCAGGCCGGCTCCAGCCGCCACCATCAGCAGGTTGTTTGGAGCATCGACCTCTCTATCTCGTTGTAGTCGTGGCCCGATGACCGCCGCCGCAACGAAGCCCGAGACACCGGCCGCGAGATGGATGACGTACCCACCCGAGTAGTCCAGCGCGCCGTGGGCTGCGAAGTAGCCGCCGCCCCAGATGAGGAACGCGTTGACCGTGTAGACGAACGTGATCCACAGCAGCACGAAGGGGATCCACGCCTTGAAGCTGATCCGCCCCAGCACCGAGCCGAGCATGAGGATCGGCGTGATCGCCGCGAACACGAACTGGAAGTAGACGAGCGAGGCCTCCGGGAAGTGGAACGGCGGGCCTTCCGTGATCGACGGGATGATCGCCTGGCCCTCCTCGGCGCCCGTTGACAGAACCGTCCCGGACTTGCCCCAGAACGTGTCAAAGAACCCTTTCCCGTGGCCGATTGGAGAGCCAAAGCCCATCTTGAAGGCCCAACAGGTCCAAGCGACCATCACCAGGCAGAACGCCACGAAGGTCAGCATCATGCTGTTGACTGACCAGCGCTTCTGCATGACACCGCCGTACAGGACGGCGAGACCGGGCAGGCTCATCAGCCCGACAAACGTGGCCGCCGTCATCTGCCACGCGTTGTCTCCGGCATTGAGCCAATGTGGGTATGACAACCAGGTCATGTGCCTCCGTTCCTACGAATTGTTTGTCGGGGCGCGCCTGCGAAACGCATCCAACGATCGGGCGCCTGTTGCAGTCCGGATATGAAACTCGGCCGTTTACAACGCGACTAGGGACACGGTGGCCAACACTTGGCACAGGCGTTTCGACATTTGTCTATACGCCCGGCAGGCGCGCTTCGAGACGTCTTTGACCGCGCGAGCCGCCACGGCCAGCGTTCGCGCGGTTGTCCAATTCCAGCGCGGCGCGGCTAGGCGGGCTTGCGATAGGCGAAGCCCGCCTTGCGGCAGGCGCCCGCCAGATCATGCTGGATGCCGCGGAAGCCACCGGAAGCGCAGATGCGTCTCGCGTGCGCGCCACAGCCGTGCAGTTCGGCGCCGCCGAGCGTGCTCGGGAAGGTCACGTCGATGCAGTCCGCGCGGGCGGGCGCGCCGGTCGTCAGCGCATACGCGCCCAATCCGGCAAGCGCCAGAGCCAGGCAGCCGAGCACGATCGCCACGATCGTCTTCTCGCGACGGCCCCAGTGCAGCGGCTCGGACAGCCGCCGCGACTGTTCGAACATGATCATCGGCTGATGAGGCTAGCTGCCCGGCGAAGGCCCCGGCTGCGCCTGAGAGGCGACCGGGCTGTTCTCGCCGTCCGCCGCCGGCGCGCCCTCGGGCTGAAAGGACAGCGCAGCCGAGTTGATGCAGTAGCGCTGGCCGGTCGGGCCGGGACCGTCGTCGAAGACGTGGCCGAGATGCCCGCCGCATGTCTTGCAGATGACCTCTGTGCGACGCATGAACAGGCTGTTGTCGGGGCGCAGTTCAACGGCCTCGGCCACGGCGGGCTCGGTGAAGCTCGGCCAGCCGGTGCCCGATTCGAACTTGGTGTCAGCGCCGAACAGCATCGCGCCGCACGCCGCGCATCGATAGTCGCCGGAGTCCTTGTTGTAGACGTACTCGCCGCTGAACGGCGGCTCGGTGCCGGCCTTGCGCAGAACCTCGTACTGCTCGGGCGTCAACTCCTCACGCCACTCCTGATCGGACTTTGAGACCTTCGGCTCGCTCTCGCTCATGCGATCTAGTTCTAGCACTCTCGCGACCCCGCCGCGCGACCCGCCGATGCGCCTCAACCGCCCCTTCACGCCACGTCTCTCCCCTGCTATCCTTATCTTTACGTTCACGTCAGTTTCTATCTACAGCCTGGAGTTGAGGATTTGAGCGCAGCGCCCGTGCAGACACCCCCCGCAAGCCCACCGAAGGCGCGCTTCGGGGTCTCGGGCGCACATGAGAACTACAAGTGGTGGGCGCTGTCGTGCACGAGCCTGGGGATGCTCCTCGCGGCCACGAACTCGGGCACGTTGATCATCGCGCTGCCCGATCTGGAGCGCTCGCTGCATGCCAGCCTGCTGGCTCTCGTGTGGGTGATCCTCGCCTACCTGATCGCCGCGACGGTGCTCGTGCTGATGGCGGGACGGCTCAGCGATCTGTTTGGGCGAAAGCGCGCCTACGTCGGCGGCTTTCTCGTGTTTGCGTTCGCCTCGCTGGGCGCCGGCTTCTCGCCCGACGTCACGGTGCTGATCCTGTGGCGCGTGCTGCAGGGCATCGGCGCGGCATTTCTCTTCGCGAACGCCGCGGCGCTCGTGACCGACGCCTTCCCCGCTGAGCAGCTCGGCCTGGCGATGGGCGCCAACACGATGATCGCGGCCGTCGGCCTGGTGCTCGGCCCCGTGCTCGGCGGCGCCCTGGTGGCGATCTCCTGGCACTGGGTCTTCTGGTTCAACGTGCCGCTGGCGCTCGCGGGTGCCGCGTGGGGCGCGCTGATCCTGCGCGAGCTGGCCAAACGCGACACCGTGGAGAGCTATGACGTGCTCGGCACCGTGACGTTCATCCTCGGACTCACAGGACTCGTGCTCGGAGTGTCCAAGGGCGGGCTGAGCGGATGGAGCGACCCAGTCGTGACCGCCGGCCTCGCGGCCGCGGTCGTGCTCCTGCCCGCGTGGGTCTTCATCGAGCAGCGCTCGCGCGCGCCGATGCTCGACCTCGGGCTGTTCAAGAATCGTCTGTTCGCGGCCGCCACCGCGGCGGCCTTCATCAACGGCCTCGCGCGTTTTGCGCTGATGTTCCTGTTCGTCTTCTACTTCCAGGGCGCGCAGGGCAACTCACCGATCGAGGCCGGCCTCAAGCTGATGCCGCTTGCGCTGGGCATGGTGATCGCCTCGCCGCTCGCAGGCATCTACGCCGACAGGCATGGCTCGCGGATGCTCGCGTCGCTGGGGATGCTGATCACCGCGATCGGGCTCGCCGGGATGACGACGCTCCAGGTCCACACCGCCTACGAGCAGAGCGCGCTCTGGCTGGCGCTCGTGGGGATCGGCTCGGGCATGTTCAACAGCCCCAACACGGCCGCGATGATGGGGACCGTCCCGGCATACAGACGCGGCATCGCCGCGGGCGCGCGCACGCTGGTTCAGAACACCGGCGCCGTGCTGTCGATCGCGTTCGTCCTTGCGATCGTGACCTCGTCGGTGCCCAAGGCGACGCTGTTCGCCGTCTTCTCCGGCCTGGCCAAGAGCCTGTCGCCCGAGAGGCTTGCACCGTTCATCGCCAACATGCACACGGCACTGTGGGTGTTGGCCGCCACGTCGCTGCTCGGAATGTTCGTCTGCCTGCTGCGCCCTCGACACGCGGCGCAGCCGCCGCCGCTCGACCGGCGGCGTGCTGCCCCGCTGGAGCTGGACGAGCACGAGCTGGCCGCAGAGCACGCGCAGGCCGCCGCGCCGGTCGCCACGAAGGTCGGCGCATGAGCGTGCTGCTTCGGATCGGAGACGTCGCCAAGCTGGTCGGCACCACGCCGCGCACGATCCGCTACTACGAGGAGATCGGCCTGCTGCCGCAGGCGAGCGCGCGCCCGTCCGGCGGGCACCGCGTCTACGCCGAGGCGGAGGTCGAGCGCCTGCGCGAGCTGATCCGCCTCAAGGACCTGCTGGGCGTGACGCTCGAGGAGCTGAAGACCCTGCAGGCCGCCGAGGAGGCGCGAGCGAGCGTTCGCGCCGAGCTGCGTCGCGAGGACGTCGCTCCGCCCCGCAGGCGCGAGCTGCTCAGCGAAGCGCTCGGGCACATCGACCGTCAGCTTGAGCTCGTCGAGCACCGCGCGGGCGAGCTCGCCAAGCTCAAAGCCGAGCTCGGCGACACGCGCAAGCGCGTGAGGAGGAAGATCCGCGAGATCGACGCACACGCCGACGGCGTCTTTCCGCCCGACCGCCCGCCAGCGGGCGCGAGTCAGCCGCAGTGATGGACGAGGCTCGCGTGAGCGCCGGTGCGCCCACGGACGATCGCGCGCAGGCGCCGCCCGCTGTCCTCGTCGACGACCTGATCGTGCGCTTTGACGCGCTGGAAGCTGTCGGCGGGGTCTCCTTCGCGGTGGCAGCGGGTGAGGTGTTCGGGCTCCTGGGACCCAACGGCGCCGGCAAGACGACGACGATCCGCGTGCTCACAACGCTGTTGGCGCCCACCGAGGGCCGCGCGCTCGTCGCCGGCTATGACGTTCGCGACGACAGCCTCGCCGTGCGCGCGAGCATCGGCTACATCCCCCAGGCGATCTCCGTCGACGGCGCGCTGACCGCCTATGAGAACCTCGACTTCTACGGGCGCGTCACCGGCGTGTCCGCGCGCGAGCGCCGCGGGCGCATCGACGAGGCGGTCGAGGCGATGGAGCTCGAGCCGATGCTCGATCGCCTCGCGCGCACGCTCTCGGGCGGCATGCTGCGCCGGCTGGAGATCGCCACCGCGCTGCTCAACCGCCCGGCCGTGCTGTTCCTGGACGAGCCGACGGTCGGCCTGGACCCGACGGCGCGGCGGATGGTCTGGGAGCGCCTGGATGCACTCGTGGCCGAGGCGGGCACGACGATCCTCGTCACCACGCACCTGATGGAGGAGGCCGAGCAGCACTGCGATCGCCTCGCCGTGATCGACCGCGGCCGCCTCGTCGAGCAGGGCGAGCCGGCCGAGCTGCTTGCGCGCCACGGGACCGAGAGCCTCGAAGAGGTCTTCATCACCGTCACCGGTCACGCGATCGACGACGACGACGCCGCCGAGAGCGAAGAAGGGAGGCTGTCCGATGTCCGCGCCCAGCGCCGCGTCGCCCGCCGTCTCGGCTGAGCCGCGTCCCCGCGCGCTGTCCTCACCGGTGCTCACGCGCGTGGTCGGCGGAACGCTCGCGATGGCGCAGTCGGAGATGCGAAAGCTGCGCCACGACCACCTCGACATCATCACCCGCTCGGTGCAGCCGCTGCTGTGGCTGTTCATCTTCGGGACCGCGGTCGAGAACGCCCACCTGATCCACGCCGGCGGTGTCAGCTACCGCGCATACCTCGCGCCCGGCGTGCTCGCCCAGGCGTCGATGTTCATAGCGATCTTCTTCGGCCTGGCCGTCATCTGGGAACGCGACGTCGGACAGCTGCAGCGGCTGCTCGCCACGCCCCTCCCCCGCTCGGCGATCGTGCTCGGCAAGGCGGCTGGCGCCAGCGTGCGAGCACTCGTGCAGGCGCTCGTGCTGCTGTGCGTGCTCGCGATCGCGGGGATCGGGCTGAAGTGGTCTGTTCCGGGAGTGCTCGGCGCGCTGATCATGTTGACGATCGGCACGAGCGGCTTTGCCTGCATGTCGATGCTGCTCGCGGCGGTCGTCAAGGAGCGCGAGCGCTTCATGGGCATCGGGCAGCTGATCATGATGCCGCTGTTCTTCGCCTCCTCCGCGCTCTATCCGATCGCCATCATGCCCGCCTGGCTGCGCGTCGTGGCTCACGCCAACCCGCTGACCTATGAGGTCCAGGGACTGCGCCAGATGCTCGTCGGCGTCGGCGGCTCGGGAGTTCTGTGGCTGGACTTCCTCGTGGTCGGAGGATTCTTCGCCGCGATGCTCGCCGCCGCCACGCGCGCCTATCCAAACGCGATCCTCTAGCGCAAGCCAGAGGGTACGCTCGCCGGCGATCAAGTCTCGCGCTGCGCCGGGCCAAACCGCTCGGCGCACGCCGTCCGCAGTTCAGATCAAACGAGAATGAGGAGGAGCCCCGATGTCCACAGCAGCCGACGTCAAGCCCAGTCCAGCGGGAGTCCCCGGTGCGGTCAGCGACACCGCCGCGCTGAGCGCCGAAGAGCTCACGTTCCCGGGCGCCGACGGGGAGCAGATCAACGGCTACCTCGCGCGTCCGGCCGCGCCGGGCAGCTACCCCGGGATGATCGTGATCCACGAGGCGGGCGGGCTCGGCGAGCACATCCGCGACATCTCCAATCGCCTCGCGAGCCTCGGCCACGTCGCGCTTGCCGTAGACCTGTACACACGTGAAGGCGGCCCGCCGCCGATGGACGATTTCCAGAAGGTCATGGCGCGCCTGTTCGCGATTCCAGACGCGCGCGTGCTCGGCGACCTCGAGGGCGCGGCCGAGCTCCTGGGCTCCCGCGAGGACGTGACCGCCAAGGTCGGCTGTATCGGCTTCTGCATGGGCGGGCGCTACACGCTCCTGTTCGCGTGCTCGAGCAACCGCCTGCACGCCGCGGTGGACTGCTGGGGCGGCTTCATCGACAGGGCCACGCCCGACGAGGCCTCAACCCCGGAGCGCCCGACGCCGCCGCTCGAGCTCGCCGAGCGGCTGAGCTGCCCGCTGCTGGCGGCCGTCGGCGCCGAGGACAAGAACCCCTCGCCCGAGCTCGGCGAGCGGCTGCGCGAGCGCGCGAGCGCCAGCGGCCAGCCCGTTCAGGTGGACATCTATGAGGGCGCCGGCCATGCCTTTTTCGCCGACTATCGCCCCAGCTACCGCCCCGAGGCGGCGGCCAGGCTGTGGGAGAGGGTCGTGCCGTTTCTCGCCGAGAACCTGAAGACGTGATCGCGCGCCCGTGCGCAGCGCTCAGGAACGGCGCTGCTCGTAGCCCGGGCAGGACAGCACGGGCAGTCGCGGGTAGCGTGGATAGGCTGGATCCTGTCGCGAGCGACCGCACAGCGAGAAGACCGAGCCGCGCGTGTTGCGTACCTCCACCTGGTGCTCACAGCTGTCACAGAGCCCGGCGTTGGCGGTTGGCTCTCGCTGGTCGGTCGCAGACGACACGGTCCACACAGCCTAGGCCCGCGACGCTCGCCGGGTCGCTAACGGCCGCGGTCAGGAAAAGTCCCCTGCAATAATCGTTGAGCGTACAACTATGAGCACCTTCTACCGACTACTCACATTCCTTCGTCCGTACAAGCGCGGCCTGTCGATCTCATGGCTGCTAGCGAGCGGCGCGATGGTCATGACGGTCCTCGTTCCGGCGCTCACCGGGCTGGCCGTCGATGCGCTGAAGAAAGGCGCGACGCACGCGCAGCATCACGAACTCGCCGCGCGCGACCACGACCGCCACAGGCTGCTGGTCCTGGCCGGGCTCATCCTCGCCGCGGTGCTCGTGCGCTGGGCGCTGATGTACTGGCGGCGGCTGATCGCCGGGCGAGTATCGCTGGGCATCGAGTACGACCTGCGCGAGCGCCTGTACGGTCACCTGCAGCGCCTCGAGCTCGGCTTCTTCGACCGCCAGCAGACCGGCCAGCTGATGTCGCGCGCGACCGTCGACCTGCAGGCCGTGCGCTTCTTCCTCGGCTACGGGCTCGTGTTCATCCTGCAGTCGATCCTCACGATCGCGCTCGCCGCTATCGCCATGTTCATCGTCAACGCGCCGCTCGCGCTGATCGCGGTGATACCTGTGCCGTTCGTCGTGGTCATCTCCTACCGCTACGGATATCGCGCGCGGCCGGCGATCCAGGAGACCCAGCAGCGGATCGGAGAGCTGACAGCAGACGCCGAGGAGAGCATCTCCGGCGTGCGGGTGATCAAGTCCTTCGCGCGCGAGCCGCGCCAGCTAAAACGCTTCCGCCACAGCGTCGGGCGCGTCTTCAGCCAGGCGATGGTCGCCACACGCCTGGAAGCGACCTACAACCCCGTGATCGGCTTCCTGCCCCAGCTGGGGCTCGCTGCTGTGCTGTTGCTGGGCGGTGAGAAAGTCATCCACACCCACCTCACGCTTGGCCAGTTCACCGCGTTCTATCTCTACGTGAGCATGCTGATCACGCCGATGCGCTCGCTCGGCGTCATGCTCAACCTCGCCCAGCGCGCGACCGCTTCGGGCGCGCGCATATTCCAGGTGCTCGATCGCGCCCCCCGCCTGACCAGCCTTCCCGGCGCGCCAGCGCTCCCCGCGGGCAACGGGCATGTGCAGCTGCGCGGCGTCAGCCTCCGCTATGACGAAAGCGACGATTTCGGCGCCGCCTATTCACATGAGCAGGCGAGCCGCGCCGGGTCCTCATCCGGCGACGTGGCCGCCAGCGACGAGGCCGCCTCCCCCGCGCACGGGTCGCGCACGGTTCTACGCGACGTGAACCTCGATGTGCCCGCGGGACGCACGATCGCGCTTGTCGGCGCCACGGGCTCGGGCAAGACGAGCCTCGTCTCGCTCATCTCGCGCCTGTACGACGTGAGCGACGGCGCGGTCATGATCGACGGCGCCGATGTGCGCGATGTCGATCTGCGCTCGGTGCACGGCGCTGTGGCGGTCGTCAGCGATGACCCGTTCCTGTTCTCTGCGACCGTCGCGGAGAACATTGCCTACGCACGCCCGACCGCCACCCAGCAGGAGATAGAGCTCGCGGCGCAGCGCGCCCAGGCGCACGAGTTCATCGCCCGCCTACCCGACGGGATGCAGACGCGCGTCGGAGAGCGCGGACTCGACGCTCTCCGGCGGACAGCGCCAGCGACTGGCGATCGCACGCGCGCTGCTGGCCGACCCGCGCGTGCTGATCCTCGACGACGCCACGTCCTCGGTGGACTCCTCGACCGAGCGCCTGATCAAGCTTGCGCTGGACGAAGCGATGGCCGGCCGCACAACGTTCATCGTCGCCCACCGCCTTTCGACGATCGCGCTCGCCGATGAGATCGTCGTGCTCGACCATGGCCAGATCATCGCCCAGGGCGATCACCACGACCTGCTGCAGAGCTCTGAGCTCTATCGCGAGATCGTCGCCAAGGGCCTGCCCGATCAGGTCTTCCTGACGCTCGCCCCACAGGAGCGCGAGGTGAGCGGACTGTGAGCGCCCACGGTGCGCGTGGGGGCGGTGCCGGGCGCGGCCTTGGTCCCGGCCTGGCCCGGGGCGGGCAGGGCTGGACCGGCGAGCGCGCGAGCAAGGAAAGCCGCGCGCGCAACATCCGCGGGCTGCTCGCGCTCCTGCGTCCCTATCGCCTGCGGGTGGCGACCATGCTCGGCGCGCTGCTGCTCGGCACCGCCGCGCTGCTCGCATCGCCGCTGCTCGCGCGACTGGCGATCGATGAAGGCATCGAACGCCACGACACGCACACGCTCGTGCTCGTCGTCATCGCGTTCCTGATCTCCGCGCTGCTGGTCTGGCTGATGACCTACATCCAGACCTACCTGGTGGGCTGGGTGGGACAGCGTGCGCTCGCCGATCTGCGCATCCGCATCTTCACCCACCTGCAGCGCCAGCCGATCGGCTTCTATGAGAGCCGCCCGGCGGGCGTGCTGATCTCACGCATCACCAACGACGTCGAGGCGCTGGAAAGCCTCGTCACCGACTCGGTCGTGACGCTCTTCCAGTCGGTGCTGACGCTCGTCGGCGCGATCGCCGTGCTGCTCTACCTCGACCCCAAGCTCGCACTGATCACCTTCTGCCATCGTCCCGTTCGTGGCCGGCGCGAGCATCTGGTTTCGCCTCGCCTCAACGGGCGCCTTCAGGCGAACGCGCGACACGATCGCCGCGATCACCGGCTACCTACAGGAGACGCTGTCGGGCATCCGCGTGGTGCGCAGCTTCGGCCAGGAGCCGGCGCACGAGGCGCGGTTCGCGGCGTTCAACGAGGACAACCGCGAGGCCAACATGGTCACCGTGAGACTCAACGCGCGCTACTTCCCGGCCGTGGAAATGCTGTCTGGCGTGGCGCTCGCGCTGATCGTCCTATACGGCGGGCTGCAGGCCATCGAAGGGCACGCGACCACAGGCACGATCGTCGCGTTCGTCGCCACGCTGACCTTTCTCTTCGAACCGATCCAGCAGCTGTCGCAGTTCTACACGACATACCAGTCGGGCATGGCGGCCCTCGAGAAGATCTTCCAGCTGCTCGACGTGGAGCCCGTGCTCGAGGACCGCCCCAACGCACTGGACCTGCCGCGCCTGGAGGGCGACATCCGCTTCGAGCACATCTCCTTCGCCTATGCCCAACGAGGCTCCCGGCCCGACGGCACAGCCGAGCCAGATGCAAGCCGCGCCGGCGAGCTCGCGGGCAACGACGCGCGACCGTCAAACGGCGCGGTCTCCGAGAGCAACAGCGAGGGCAGGCCGATCAACGGTGACGCGAGCAACGCCAACGGCAATGGCAACGGGCGCCAGACGCGCCAGCCTGCGTTCGCGCTGCGCGGCGTCGACCTGCATATCGCGGCGGGTGAAACGGTTGCGCTGGTCGGTGCGACCGGCGCCGGCAAGTCGACGATGGCCAAGCTGCTGGCGCGCTTCTATGACCCGACCTCGGGGCGTGTGCTCGTTGACGGGCACGATCTGCGCGAGGTCTCGAGCTCCTCGCTTCGCTCACAGATGGGCATCGTGCCGCAGGAGGCCTTCCTGTTCTCGGGCACGATCGGCGAGAACATCGGGTTCGGGCGGCCCGACGCCGACGAGCAGCAGATCCGCGCGGCCGCCAGCGCTGTCGGGGTCGACGAGCTGATCTCAGAACTCGACGACGGCTATGACACCGAGGTCGGCGAGCGCGGCGCCCAGCTGTCTTCCGGCCAGCGCCAGCTGATCGCCTTCGCGCGAGCGCTGATCGCAGACCCGCGCGTGCTCGTCCTCGACGAGGCCACCTCGAACGTCGACCTGCACACCGAGGGACGCATCGAGGACGGTCTGCGCCGGCTGCTGCACGGACGCACCTCGATAGTCATCGCCCACAGGCTGTCGACGATCCGCCAGGCCGATCAGATCGTCGTGCTCGAGCACGGCCAGATCGCCGAACAGGGCACCCACGACGAGCTCGTCGCCGCACAGGGTCGCTACTACGACCTCTACCGCGACTGGGCGTCCCAGGCCGCTCCGTAGTCCTGCTCGGCTCCAGCATCGCCGGCGGGCAGTCCGATCGGGATGCTTGACTCCCGTCCCATGGGCGGCGCTCAGTCCGTCCGCCCGGACTACACGCCAGCAAGGTCGGCGTTGGGCTTGTGAGCCGCCGCCGCGCTGCTCCGCGTGTGCAACGATTCTTGGGCGATGACACGACTTCTTCTCGCCGGTGTCGTCGCTCTCGCGCTACTTCCGGCCGGTGCACTCGGCGCCGGCGAAACTCCGGTGCTTGCCGGTCCATGGAGCATGGGTCAGCGAGGCTACGGCCACGCACGGCCACGGACGATCTTCAACGGCGGCGACGCCTCGGGCCTGCTCACCGGGATCCACTGGAGCACATGGGGTCGCTCACGGGCGATCGGAACCGGCCGCGGTCTGTACGTCGCCCCCGACCAGAGCAACGCCGAAGGCACAGAGGAGCCCGCGCGGGTCGTCCTGTTTGCACTCGGAAGCTGCAAAGGCAGGCGCGCATACGAGGCGATCGAGTGGTACTTCCCCCAGCACGGCGAACGCTTTCAGCCACACCGCTACATCGACGCCTGCACCGGCGAATACCACTCCTGAGGCAGTCAGGGTCCGGTCGCCGCGCGATCCTGACGCGACCGGCATCTCGTTCAGGGGAGCGCCCAAGCGCAGAAACGCCCCGTAAATACGGGGCGTCTCCAGCTCCGGGACAGGGACTCGAACCCCAAATTCGACATCCAGAGTGTCGCGTGTTGCCAATTACACCATCCCGGAAGGCCCCCCAAGGATAGTTACCGGCGCGGCCGGCCCGCGCTCAGGTCGGTGCGTGGTAGCCGTTGGGTGCGAAGTAGGCCGTGATCGCCTCCTCGAGCCCGTGGTCGAGCACGAGCAGCACCTCGTCACCTTCTTCGATCGACCGTGTCCGCCTTGGGCACGAAGCCCGAGCCGTCGCGCAGCACCGAGATGATCTGGCTGCCTTCGGGAGCGTGATGTCGCCGACCCTCTCGCCGACCGTCGGCGCGCCCACGCTGACCTCGAGCTCGATGATCTCCAGGCCCTCCTCTTCGAGCGCCAGCAGGTGCACGAGCCCGTAGCGCGGGACCTCGTGCTCGATCAGGCGCAGGATCAGATCCGTGGCCGAGACCGCCGGCTGGATACCGAGCAGCCTGAAGTGGTCGTGGTTGCGCGGGTTGTTGACGCGCGCGATGATCCGATCGCAGAGGTACTTCTCCTTGGCCACCTGGCAGACGAGCATGTTGTCCTCGTCATCGCCGGTCACCGCGATCACAAGGTCGGCGCGCTGGATCCCGGCGCGCTCGAGCACCCACAGCTCGGTCGCGTCGCCGTACTGCGCGGCGTGCTCGAACTCCTCCTCGATCGCCAGGTAGCGCGGGCGCGAGGACTCGATCACGCTGACCTCGTGTCCCTCGCCATCAGCTCGCGCGCGAGGTTGCGTCCGACCTTGCCGGCGCCGACGATGATCACGTACATGGCTAGACGAGTTCCGGCTGCAGCGCGCTTTCGAACATCTCGATCGCGTGCTTGGTCGGGGAGATCGTGTTCAGGCCCTGTTCGCCGTACCAGGCGGCGCGCGCCGGGTCCATGACGCGCACGATCACCTTCTCGACGCCGAACCGCTTCTGGGCGATCTGGCGCGATGATCACGTTCGTGTTGTCGCCGTCGGTCGAGGCGATGAACACGTCCGCGCGCTCGATCCCGGCCTGCATCAGCGCATCGGTCTCCAGCGCGGTGCCGACCGTGAACTGGCCGTTGGCGTCCTCCCAGGTCTTGTCCTGGCCGGCGTCCAAGCGCTCGTGCGACAGCGGGTCCTCGTCGAGCACCGAGACTTCGTGCCCAGCCGCGAGCACCGACTTGGCGACCGCGGAGCCGACCCGCCCGGCGCCCACGATCAGAACGAACACGAGCGTGCGCTGTCGCGTCTGACTGGTCCCATTGCGCTGAGATTAGACGATGCGGGCAAGCGCTTCTAGGTGCTCGCTCGCGCCGGCTCCTCCGACGCCTGGCGCGTAGCATCGCGAGCGGGCGGCGCGGTCACGATCACCCTGCAGCCCGCCTTGCTCACGACGTACTTCGTGACGTCGCCGACGAAGTTTTCAAGCGGCCCCCCACGGCCCCCCAGACGCGCGCCGCCGCGGATCAGCGATGGCTCCTCGGCGCCGAGCACGATCGCCTCCACCCCCCGCCGGCGTGCCTCCTCGACGATCGCCGGGCCGGCGCGGCGCGTGCGCACCGTGGCCGTGGCGACCTGCACGCCGGTGTACTCCTCCCCCACCGCCTTGGCGCGGGCGAGCGCACGGCGCGCATACAGCGATCTGAGCTTCCGGCAGCGCCGCGTCGAGCGGCAGCGACAGCGGTATCACGAAGATCCACACCGCCTCGATCGTCGCCATGTCGATCGCCGCCTCGTCGGTCTGCTCGCCTGACACCAGGCGCGCGGCGGTCTGCACGATGTCGTCGTCGAGATCGGTGCCGAACAGCGGCACGAGGATCGAGCCGTAGTCGCGCTCGGGCGGCGGCTCGGGCGCGAGGATCTGCAGGCGACACCGTCACGCGCCGAAACAGCGATGTCTCGTCCGCGCGGCGGTAGATGACATACAGCAGGAGTCCTGCCGCCATCCAGCCGAGACCGACGTAGCGCGCGGGTTGGTGGACGACCATCACCGCCAGCCAGCCGGCCGCGGAGAGCAGTGCGCCGAGCGCGGCCGGCACGGGCAGCTCGCCGCCGCGCAGTCTGATCGAGGGCGCCATCCGATAAGGACGATCGCGGTCGGGCTCGCGGTAGCGAAGCCGGCAGACCGACAGATGAGCGATCGTGAAGGCGAGCATCGCCCCGAACGCATAGATGCCGACGAGGAAGTCGAGGTTCTCGGGCACGACGAGCCCGGCCGCCATCACGCCGGCGATGACGATCAGCACGTACGGCGTCGCGCGCATCGGGTGCAGGCGTCCGAGGTCGCTCGGGATCTGGCGGTTGGTCGACAGCGAGTAGCCGAGCCGCGAGAGCCCGAGCATCGCGGAGTTGGCCGTCGCGATCAGCGTGATCGCCGCCAGCGCGGCCACGATGTAGCGCAGCGTTTCGGCCAGCCAGTGGGGACTGACCTGCGTGACGACGCCGACGACCGGGATGCTCTCGTAGCGGGTCGCCAGCTCGGTGTGGCCGCCGTGCACCGGCAGCGCGCGTGATCGCGACCAGCCCGATCCCGACATAAACCACCGCGACCGTCAGGCTCGAGCTCTTGACGACGCGCTTGAGCCCGCGGCGGCCGATCTTCACCTCGCCGGCGAGCCCGGACGCGGTCTCGAGGCCCGTAAGCGCGATCGCGGCGATCGTGAGCGCGAACACGAGGTGTGACCAGCTCGGCGCGCTGCCCAGGTGGATCGAGGACGCGAGCGCGTGCGGGTGCAGGAACAGCGCGAGGCCGAGCACGACGATCCCCGCCTGCAGCATCAGGTCGATGATCGCGAGCATCCCGATCCGTCGCGCCCGGCGACCGCCAAGCCCGCGGATGTTCACGAGCACGACAAACGCGATGAACACCAGCGCGAGCCCCAGCGCCTCGGGCCCGTTGCCGAGCGTGTCCCAGAAGACGCTGCAGGTACTGCGTCGCGGCATAAGTCGTGACCGCGATCAGGATCACGTACTCGAGCAGGATCGCCCAGCCCGCGATGAAGCTGACGAGCTCGTTGAACGCGTAGCGGGCGAACACGGTCGAGCCACCGCGCTCCTGGTGCAGCGAGGCACCCTCGACGTAGGTCATCGACGTCAGCGCGAACATCAGCGCCGCGACGAGGAACACGATCGGCGTCAGCCCGAGCGCATGCCCCGCGATCACGCCGAGCGCGAAGTAGATCGAGCTCGCGATCGCCAGGTAGACGATCGAGAACAGCAGCGGCGAGCCGAGCGTCTGGCGCAGCACCGCGACCGGGCGCGAGGGGATCTCGACCTCCGTCTGCTCGCCGGGCGGGAGCGCGCCGTTTCCTGGCGCTCCCGGCGCGCTGCTCATTGTCCCCGCTGCCTTCGCGACTCGACATACAGCCTGCCCGCGCCCGCAGCGGCGAACAGCACGCCGAGCAGCGCGAGGACCGGGTTGCCGGCGGCGAACGCCTCGACGACCAACGCGATCCCGATCACGCCCATCGCCAGCGAGAACAGGAGCGTCAGCCCGCGGTGCATCTGTCGGCCGCTCATCTCAGGTGCAGGTTATTCCCGCATGCCCACGGCGTCGGACCGCCGGCCGCCGATCGACGCGACATGGCGTCGCGCCGATCGCTCCGACCCGGTCAGGTTATGAGCGGAATGATCAGGATCGCAACGATGTTGGCCACCTTGATCATCGGGTTGATCGCGGGGCCGGCGGTGTCCTTGAAGGGATCGCCGACCGTGTCTCCGGTGACCGAAGCGGCGTGGGCCTCTGAGCCCTTGCCGCCGTAGGCGCCGTCCTCGATGAGCTTCTTGGCGTTGTCCCATGCGCCGCCGCCCGCGGTCATGAGTACCGCGAAGAAGTAGCCGACGACGATCACCCCGATCAGCAGCCCGCCGAGCGCCTGCTGATCGATCAGCCCGACGATCAGCGTCATCAGGATCGGCAGCAGCGACGGGAGGATCATCTCGCGCTGTGCGGTCCGCGTGACGATGTCCACGCAGGCCGCGTAGTCGGGGTCTTCTGTTTCCTCCATGATGCCCGGGTGCTCGCGGAACTGGCGGCGCACCTCCTCGACGACGGCGCCGCCGGCCCGACCGACGGCCTCGATCGACAGCGAGGCGAACAGGCAGACCATCAGCCCGCCGAGCAGCAAGCCGATCAGCACGGGCGGTTCGTTGATGCCGAAGGCGATCAGGTGCCTGGTCTTCACCTCGAGTTCTTTCTCAAAGCCCGCGAACAGCACGATCGCGGCGAGCACCGCCGAGCCGATCGCGTAACCCTTGGTCACCGCCTTGGTCGTGTTCCCGACCGCGTCGAGGCGGTCGGTGACCTTGCGCACGTCCTCGGGCAGATCCGCCATCTCGGCGATCCCGCCCGCGTTGTCGGTGATCGGCCCGAACGCATCCAGCGCGACGATCAGACCTGTGAGCGAGAGCAGGCCCGACCGCGGCGACGCCGATGCCGTAGATGCCGGTCACGCCTCCACCCGCGAGCTTCCACGAGCCGAAGATGCCAAGCACGATCACGATCGCGGGAAGCGCCGTTGCCTGCAGTCCCGACGCGAAGCCCTGGATGATGTTCGTGGCGTGGCCGGTCTCAGACGCCTTGGCCGTCTTCTGCACCGGTGAGAAACGGGTCGAAGTGTAATATTCGGTTAGCCCGAAAAGCAGCGCTGTGACGGCGATTCCGATCAGCGAGCAGAGATACAGACGCCCCCAGCTCGGGGTTGCGACAGCGGAGCCGACGACCCGGAAGGTGAGGTTGCGCATCAGCCAGTAGGTGATCGGCGCGAAGGCCGCTGCCGCGATCACGCCGGACACGATGAGACCCTGCAGCAGCGCGCGCTCCACGTTGTCGGTGTTCGTGCGCACGGCGAACGTGCCGATGATCGAGGCGATGATCGCGACGCCGCCGATCACGAGCGGGTAGAGCGCCACGCGAGTGGACTCGTGGAAGGTCAGCACGCCGAGCAGGATCACCGCGATGGCCGTGACGGCGTAGGTCTCGAAGAGGTCTGCCGCCATGCCGGCGCAGTCGCCGACGTTGTCTCCGACGTTGTCGGCGATCGTCGCCGGGTTGCGAGGATCGTCCTCGGGGATGCCCGCCTCGACCTTCCCCACGAGGTCGGCCCCGACATCGGCCGCCTTGGTGAAGATCCCGCCGCCCAGACGCGCGAAGACCGAGATCAGCGAGCCGCCGAAGCCGAGCCCGATGAGCGCGTCGACGGCGTGCTTGGGCGTGTAGTTGAAGAACGAGGTGAGGATTCCGTAATAGCCGGCGACGCCGATCAGCGCCAGGCCGACGACGAGCAGGCCGGTGATCGCGCCACCGCGGAAGGCGACGCGCAGCGCCGGCGTGACGCCGTCGCGCGCGGCCTCGGCGACCCGCGCATTGGATCGCACGGAGACGTTCATGCCGATGTAGCCCGTCGAGCCCGAGAGGATCCCGCCGATCGCAAAGCCGACGGCAACCGCGAAGTTCTGAATGAAGATGAGCGCCACGAACAGCACGACGCCAGCAACCGCGATGGTCGTGTACTGGCGGTTCAGGTAGGCGCGCGCGCCCTGCTGCACGGCGCCCGAGATGCTCTGCATGCGCTCGTTGCCGGGCGAAAGCGCCAGCAGAGAGCGCGTTGTCAACATGCCGTAGATCACGGCGCAGGCGGCACAAACAAGGGCGACGACCACCCCGTGGTTCGTCAGAAAGCTGCTCAACGGAAATCCTCCGCGGTCTGTTTAAAGGGCCGCGCGAGGATGTTCGCGCGCACGCCCGCCAACCCGGATCGCTCAGCAATACGCGCACCCGGTGCAAACGCGGCGCGCAGTCTATCGGTCCGGCCCGCTGCGTGCCCGCCGGGAAGGCGCGCCGCAAGCGGCGTGTCACTGCCCTGGCACCCACAGCCTCCCGCTGGACTGGGCGGGGCCGGGGCCACGCTGGGTCTCCTCGGCGTCCTGCTCGCCGGGGCCGGCGGGCTTGGCGGGCGCACCGGCCCCGCGGCCCCCCCCATCCGCGCTCGGCGCGGAGCCCTCCGATGGGGCCTCCTGCGGCTGCGCGGCGGCCTCGCGCGCATAGGCCATCTGCAGCTGGGAAAGCGCGTCGCGCAGCGGGCCAAGCTCCTGCGGCTGGCGGCGCTCGAGGATCTCCAACAGCGCGCGCACGGCGTCGATCGCGTCGCGCACCTGCTCGAGGTCGCGCTCGCTCTCGGGCGGCTGCCCGGCGCTCGTGGCAAGCCCAAGCCGCCGTCCGCCGAGGTTCAGCAGAGACACGGCGGCCTGCAGCGCGAGATCGGCCGTCGTGATCCGGCTGAGTTCGCGCTCGTATGCGGCGCGCAGCTCCTCTTCGCTTGGCTGACCGCCTGCATCTGGAGAGGAGCTCGTGGGGTCGGCGCTCATACCGTCACCTCCTGCGCGTAGGTCTGTCTGGTCTCGGCAACCGAGGCCGCGAAAACCTCCTCGCGGCTGGCGCCGGCGTCGATCATCTGGCGTTGGCGCTGGGCGCCATTTCGCTCCGGGAACGATACGTCGATGCCGAGCTCGGCGCGCACCGGCGCCGTCCACGCCGCCAGGCGCTCGATCGCCTCGCGCGCCGGGTGCTCCTCGCCGCGCTGCAGATCGATCAGCGCCCCGTCCATGCCAAAGCGAATGGCGCGCCACATGTTCTCCTCGATCAGCCGCGGTGGCGCATCGGTGAACGGGACCGCCTCGTCGACGTCCCTGGCGGCCTGCGCTATGCAGGCGATCATCAGCGCCGCCAGCGCCTCTGACTCCGGAGCGCTCGCCTGCGCATCGCAGATGCGCACCTCCACAGTGCCGAAGCTGAAATGTGGACGCACAGACCACCACACCTGCGTGAACTCCGATGATCGAGCCCGTCTTGATGAGGAACTCGATGTACTGGCGGTAGGCCGCCCAGCCGCCGAAGGCGTCGGGAATCCCGCAGCGCGGAAAGCTCTTGGTGAAGCTCTGCGTGCGCGCCGAGTGCAGGCCCGTGTCCAGGCCGTCGAGGTAGGGCGAGTTGGCTGACACCGCGAGCAGCAGCGGCAGCACCGGGCGCAGGCGATCGCATACCCGCACCGCTCGGTCGATGTCGCGGACGCCCAGGTGCACGTGGAGGCTGAAGGTGTTGTTGCGCCAGGCGACGTAGCGCAGGCCGTCCTCGACACGCCGGTAGTGCTCGGTGTCGATGATCTGCTGCTTGCGATAGTCCGCCCAGGGATGCGTGCCGGTCGCGCCGAGCGCCGCCCCGCGCGCCTCGGTCAGCGCGAACAGCCGCCGGCGGCGCTCGCGCTGGTTGGCGAAGGCCTCCTGCCAGTCGGCCCCGGCACCCGAGATGATCTCGATCTCCGAGGAGATCAGCTCGCCGGTGATCGCGCCGACGAGCGCGGGGTCGGCGCGGGATGCGTCGCGCAGCTCCTCAAAGCGCGCGGACAGTTCGAGCGTCTGGGGATCGAGGATCGAGAACTCCTCCTCTACCCCGACCGTGCAGTCGGTGGAGCTTGCAAACGTCTCGACGGCTCGATCCAGGTCCTGGCTGTTCATCGTCACGCGGGCGCGCCTACGGCGGGAACACGGATATCAGGTCAGATAGAAGTACAGCGCGTAGAGCAGATCGACAGCGGGGCTCGAGGTATGCACCGTGACCTCGGGCGGCACGTTCAGCAGGGACTCCGAGTAGTTGAAGATGATCTTCACGCCAGACTCGACGAGCTCATCGGCAAGCCCCTGGGCCGCCTGCCCGGGCACCGCGAGCACGCCCACCACGATGTCCTCGTCCTCGACGACCTGGCGCAGCTCGGCCGTGTGACGCACGACCTGGCTGCCGACCTTCGTGCCGACCTTGTCGTCGTCGACGTCGAAGATCGCCACGACGCGAAAGCCGTGGTCGGCGAAGATGTCAGACGAAGCGATCGCCATGCCGAGGTAGCCGGCGCCGAGCAGCGCGATGTTGTGCTGGCCGGCGGTGCGCAGGATCTTGCGAATCTGCGACACGAGCGCCTCGACGTTGTAGCCGACACCGCGCTTGCCGAACTTGCCAAAGCCCGAAAGGTCGCGGCGTATCTGGGTCGAGTTGACGTGCGTGTAGTCGGAGAGCTCCTGTGAGGAGATCGTCTCCTTGCCCATCTTCTTGGCCTGCGTGAGCACCTGCAGGTAGCGCGACAGCCGCGCCGCGACGCCGAGCGACAGGCGCTCGCCCGTTGCCAGCCCGCCGCCACGCTCGGCGCTCGGGGACCCTCCTCGCTGTTCCTGATACATCATCGTCCTTGACTTGAGTGGTCTTGCACGGACCCTGACTCTAGACGCTCGCGCAGCGCGCGCTCGTCGACGAAGAAGTCGAACAGCTCCTCGCCGTCGAGCGCGATCACCGGTATCCGCTCCAGAAATGCGCTGTGCAGTGCGTCGTCGCGGGTGATGTCGCACTCGTCCAGCGTGAAGCCCAGCTCGCCCTGAAGACCACGCAGCAGCGCCATCGCCTCGACGCACAGGTGGCAGTCGGGCTTGGAGTAGACGGTCACGATCGCGCTCACCGCGGACGCTCCCCTGTCGCATAGGCGTCCAGCTCCAGATACTCGGGGTAGGGCAGCCGCTTCCCGAAGCGCGCGGCGCTTGCGATCATCGCCGCGTTGTCGGTGCACAGCACGCGCGCGGGGACGTGCACCGTCGCGTCGAGCGCGGCCAGCCTCCGCCGCAGCTCCCCATTTGCCGCCACGCCCCCGCCGACCGCGACCCGCCGAAGGCCGGTCCGCTGCAGCCCCTGCTCGATGCGCTGCATCAGCGCGTCGAGGATCGCCGCCTGATAGGAGGCGGCGAGATCGCTCGCGCGCTCGCGCGCCTGCGCCTCGGGCATCTCTCTCAGCCTGTAGAGGAGCGCCGTCTTCACGCCGGCGAACGAGAAGTCCAGGCTGCGCGCAAACGCCTGGCGCCCGACGCCGGTCGGCTTGGCGCCGCGCGCGCCGGGGAACACGAACGCATCCGGGTCACCGCCCGTCGCCAGGCGCTCGAGCGCGGCGCCGCCGGGATAGCCGAGTCCGAGCATTCGCGCGCCCTTGTCGAACGCCTCGCCGGCGGCATCGTCCAGCGTGCGGCCCAGCACCTCAAAGCCATCGTGCTCCTCGACGCGCGCCAGCAGTGTGTGCCCGCCGCTCGCGATCAGACAGAGGAAGGGCGGCTCGAACGCCTCGCCGGTCTCCTGCGAGCGCAGGAAGTTGGCCGCGACGTGCCCCTGCAGATGATCCACGCCGCAGAACGGCAGCTCTCTGGCGGCCGCGAGCGCCTTGGCAGTGCACAGGCCCACGAGCAGCGCTCCGACCAGCCCGGGGCCCCGCGTCGCGGCGACGAGCGTCAGCTCGTCCAGCCCGCTGTCGGCCTCGCGCAGCGCCTGCTCGACGACGAGGTTGATGATCTCCAGGTGATGGCGCGAGGCGATCTCGGGTACCACGCCGCCGAAGCGGTCGTGCACGCCCTGTGAGGAGATCACGTTCGCGAGCATGCGCCCGTCGACGTCGACGACGGCGGCGCACGTGTCGTCGCAGCTGGTCTCCAGTGCGAGGGTCGTCATACGGGCCCGGGATTGGGCACGTCGTCCAGCGATCCCGAGAGCGTGGCCGGTGTACGCCACATCACGAGTGCATCCTCGCCGTTGTCCTGGTAATAGCGCCGGCGCACGCCGGCGGCGCGAAAGCCCTCCCGCTCATAGAGGCGGATCGCGACCAGGTTGGAGCGGCGCACCTCCAGCGTCAGCCGCGCGTCCGGGTCATCGACGCGCGCATAGAGCTCGCCCAGCAGCGCCGACGCCAGGCCCCGGCCCTGATGGGACGCGTCGACCGCCACGTTCATCACGTGCCAGACCGTGTCGTAGCGCGAGCAGATCAGATACCCGACAAGCCGCTCCTCGTCGATCGCGGCCAGGCAGATTCCCGATTGCTTGGAGAGCTCGAGCACGAACATCGCAAGCGACCACGGGGTCGGGTAGACGCGACGCTCGACGGCCATGACATCCGGCAGGTCGGGATAGGTGAGCGTGCGGATCTCAAGCGGCGGCGTGTTGCCCGGGGCGAGCGACGAGATCGATCGTGCGCTCATCGCCCCGCACCCTCCAGCGCCCGGTCGGCACGCGATCGCGCGATCTCGGCGTCGGGGCGCCGGACGTAGTCGGGAAGCAGCGACTCGCCGCGCTGCGCCGCGCCGGGGTCGGCCGAGAGCTCGCAGATCGCCGCGGCGCTGACACGGTGAAACGGTGAGCCGTCCGGCGCCACGGACACGCCGGCCGCCTCCAGCTCGGCTCGGTAGCGAACCGCGCCGTCGCCGTAGGCCATCCACTCCTCCTGCCCCTCGGCACGCTCGCCGGCCAACGCCATGACCTCGCCCACGCCCGCCGGCGCCAGCGCTCCTGGCGCGACCAGCTCGACCTGCTGGGCGCCGCTGCGCGTTAGATATGCCGCGGCGAACACCTCGCTGCGCCGCGCGTCGATCACCGAGAGGACCGCCGGCCTATCGGCCGCGTGAGCGAGCGCGCGCAGGCTCGACACCCCGACGAGATCCGCTGACAGCGACTGTGCCAGGCCGCGCGCGGTCGCAAGACCGATGCGCAGACCCGTGAAGGTCCCCGGTCCGAGCCCCACGGCGATCCGATCGATATCCCGCCAGCCCAGGCCCGCGTCGCCGAGCAACCCGCGCGTCATCGCAAGCAGGCGCGTCGCGTGTCCCGGGCGCTCGCCGGGGCCGGGGTCGTCGCGGACCTCGCGGACGTCGGGCCCCTCCAGGCGCAGCGCAACGGCGGTCGCGGGGGTCGAGGTGTCGATGCCGAGCGTGATCATGCGTCATCCCTTACCCCGTCAGCGCTGATCTCGATCCGTCGCACATCGCCGCCGCCGTGACTGAGCGTCACGCGCAGCGCCGCCTGTGAGAGCTCGGGCTCGCCCTCCGGCGGCCACTCGACGAAGGCGATCCGGTCAGATCCCACGTAGTCGGCCAGGAGATCGGGATCCTCCGCCTGTAGCCCGGCGAGCCGGTAGAGGTCGAGATGCGACACGGTCAGCGCGCCTGCGCCATAGCGGTGCCCGATGCTGAACGTCGGGCTGGTGACCGGGTCGTCGACCCCCAGCGCACGGGCCGCTCCGCGCACAAGCGTCGTCTTCCCGCTCCCGAGCTCGCCCCTGACGAGCACCAGATCGCCGGCGCTCAGCTCTGCGGCGAGCTCTGCGCCCAGCGATTCAGTCTGCTGCGGGCTGGAGGTCTCAACGACGCGCGCGACCACCGCAGAGACTCTAGGCCAAGCGAATCCATCCCGTTAACGCGACCGACCCGCGGAGAGAGAAATGCGGGCCGGTCGTACTCCAGGAGGGATGGATAATTCCTTTATCGGCATTCATACACACCGACATTAGGATCTTTGCAACAAATGCTTCAACGATCTCCATCTACCCGCGTTTTGGCCCGCGAAACATGGGTTTTCGGGCGTTTAGAACAGTCCAAGCTGATCGACCTCTGACGGCTGTTCGGCACCCTCGCGCGCCTCTGGCGGCCCAGTGTCCGAGCGCGCCGTCTCCACCGCCTCCCTGGCCTGCGCCACATCGAGCTCCGGCGCCACCTCCTCCTGAACTGGCTGATCGGGCGGGCCCATCGCCAGGAGCTCGGGCAGGCGTGCGAAGTCCTCACGCAGCGTCTCGAGCATCCGCGGCGTGTAGAGCGCCGCGGCGGGATGGTAGATCGGGTACAGCCGCACGGCGCGAGCGCCCAGCACAAGCACCTCCGGCCGGCCGTGCAGACGCGTGATCCCCGTCGGATCGTCGCGCAGGAGCTTCGTGGAGAAGTTGCCGAGCGTGCAGATGACCGTCGGCTGGATCAGCTGCACCTGACGGCGTAGATACTCCTGGCAGTTGTCGATCTCGATCGGCTGGGGATCGCGGTTGCCGGGAGGCCGGCACTCGAGCGTATTCGCAATGAAGACCTCCGAGCGCGCCAGGCCGATCTCCCCGAGCAGCGTCTCGAGCAGCTTCCCCGCCCGACCGACGAACGGCACCCCCTGCTCATCCTCGCTGGCCCCCGGCGCCTCGCCGACGAACATGAGGTCGGCGTTGGCGTTGCCGGCGCCGAAGACGACGGTTTTTCGCGTCGCCGCCAGCTCGGCGCAGCGCGTGCATGCCTGCGCCTGCGCGAAGAGCTCCTTCAGCGCCTCGCGCCGCTCCTCAGCCGACCGCCCCGCCTCCAAATCCGCCACGGATGGATGTTATGGGCTGGCGAAGGACGACATTCGTCGGGTGGCGATGTGAGATCGTCCAGACATGTCCTGGCCCATCCTCGCGCTTCTGGCGATCATCACCATCGCGATCTTCCCGATCCGCGCGTTCGGCCGATGGCTGCAGAGGAAGGGCAGGGAGTTCGAACGAAACCGCCGCGACGACTCCGGCTAACGGACGTGGACCCGGAAGCGCCCAAGTGTGATGTTGGACACACAGTGGTCGCGTGATGTCCAGGGAGGTATGCTCTAGACAGTCGCGACCGGTATCCCCGAGGGAACTGGACCGAGCCCATGAACCACACCGACAATCCCCTCTGCCCATGAGGACGCTGGGCACCGTCGAAGAGCTGCGCAGCGAGCTCGCTCCGCTTCGCCGCAGCGGCCTGCGGATCGGCCTCGTGCCCACGATGGGCGCCCTCCACGCCGGACACCTTTCGCTCATCGCGCGCGCCCGCCAGGAGTGCGATCTCGTCGTCATGTCGCTGTTCGTGAACCCGGCGCAGTTCACAGAACGAGCAGATTTGGAAAACTATCCGCGTCGGGAGGAGCACGACGCCGGCCTCGCCGCCGAGGCCGGCGTCGATGTGCTCTTCGCCCCCTCCGCCGACGAGGTCTACCCGCAGGGCTTCGCAACCTCCGTCGAGGTGCTCGGCGTGACCGACCGCCTCGAGGGCGCCGCCCGCGGAGCCGAGCACTTCCGCGGCGTGAGCACCGTCGTGACGAAGCTGCTCTGCATGGTGCTCCCCGACGTCGCCTACTTCGGCCAGAAGGACGCCCAGCAGGTCGTCGTGATCCGCCGGCTCGTCGCCGATCTCAACATCCCCGTCGCGATCGAGGCCTGCCCGACCGTGCGCGAGCAAGACGGCCTGGCGATGTCCAGCCGCAACGCGCTGCTCTCATCCGAGGACCGCTCCCGCGCGCTCGCGCTGTCCGCTGCGCTCAGCGCCGCCGCCCGTCTGGCGGCAGACGGCGAGCACGACGCACGGGTACTCCTGGACGCCGCCCACGCGACCATGCGCGCGCAGGAGATCGAGGCGGAGTACGTCGCGCTCGTCGATCCCCACACGCTCGAGCCCGTGCGGACGCTCTCAGAGTCGGCTCTGCTGGCGATCGCCGCGCGCGTCGGCGACGTGCGCCTGATCGACAACGTCGTGCTCGACCCGGCTAGCGCGGTTGCAGCGATCTCCACGGCGCCGCCCCGCGCGCTTGCCGCACAGCATCCCAACTGACACCCAACTCCCAGGAAAGGCGACCACCAGATGCAGCGCGTGATGCTCAAGTCCAAGATCCACCGCGCGACGATCAGCGACTGTGATCTCCACTACGTCGGCTCGATCACGATCGACTCCGAGCTGCTGGACGCGGCGGACATCCTCGAGCACGAGCAGGTGCAGGTGCTCGACATCGACAACGGCGCGCGTTTTGAGACGTACACGATCGCCGGCATGCCGGGCTCGGGCGAGATGAAGGTCAACGGCGCGGCCGCTCGCCTGGTCCATCGCGGCGACACGATCATCGTCGTCTCCTACGGGCAGTACGACCGCGCCGATCTCGAGCACTACCAGCCCCGCGTCGTTCACGTGGAGGCGCAGACCAACCGCATCATCACGATCGACGAGGAGGTGGCGACCCTGCTCACCTCGGCGTCCGTTGCCGTCGGCAACGGATCGCGCGAGTAGCTCAGGGCGTCAACCCTTCAGAGAGGAATCACCATGTCAAGTCACCCGCACGTCACCGCGCCAGGCCTGGACATACCCTCCGACCCCGGGCGCCTGCCGATGACCCTCCCGATGCTGGCCGAGAAGAAGCGCCTCGGCGATCCCGCCGTGATGGTCACCGCGTATGACTACCCGAGCGCGCGCGCGGCGGAGGCGGCCGGCGTGGACCTCGTCCTCGTGGGCGACTCGGCGGCCACGACAGTGCTCGGCTACAGCGCCACCACACCCGTGCGCCTGGACGACATGCTCGTGCTCGCGGCGGCGGTGCGGCGCGGGCTGAAGACCCCGCTGCTGATCGGCGACCTGCCGTTCGGCTCCTACGAGGTCTCAGACGAGCAGGCGATCGCCACGGCGGTGCGAATGGTGCAGGAGGCCGGCTGTGACGCGGTCAAGCTCGAGGGCGGCGGCGAGGCGCCCGCGGCGCGCGCACGCGCGATCGTCAACGCGGGCATTCCGGTGATGGGCCACGTGGGGCTGACCCCGCAGACCTCCACCGCGCTCGGCGGATGGAAGGCACAGGGCCGAAGCGCGCAGGCGGCGGCGAGGATCGGCGAGCACGCGCTCGCGCTGCAGGAGGCCGGCTGCTTTGCGATCGTCTTCGAGGCGATCCCCGCCGCCGTCACCGAGGAGCTGATGCCCGCGATGGACGTCCCGGTGATCGGCATCGGCGCCGGGCCGGCGACCGACGGCCAGGTGCTCGTGTTCCACGACCTGCTCGGAATGCGCGACGGCCTCGGCCCGCGCTTCGTCAAGCGCTACGCGAACCTGCAGCAGGAGATGAACGCCGGAGTCACCGCCTACGCCGAGGACGTGCGCACGCGCCGCTACCCCGCGCCCGAGCACACCTACTCGATCGACCCACACGAGCTCGCCACGCTGCGTGAGTTGCTCGCCGCGCCGGCGACCGGCTGATCGTCGCGGCGCGCGCCGGCGGGATGTCGTGCGACCCCGCGGCGTCGACTAGGCCAACGGCTGCCCGTAGCGCTCTGAGAACGCGAACTCGTCGACCGGTTTGCGCGACAACCGCTTCGGCCACGGGTCAGCGCGCTGTCCCACGAGCACGTATGCGGCGAGCACGACGTCCTCGGGGATCGCGAGCAGCTCCCTGACCTGCGGCTCGGCCGGCGCGAGCAGCGTCGTGAGCGAGGCTCCGAGGCCCTCGTTGCGCAGGCCTAGCAGCACGTTCTGCACGAACGGATAGACGGAGGCGCCGCCCACGATGCTCGGGCGATCGAGGCCCTGGTCGACGATCGCAAGATCGCCGAGGGAGACGCATATGACCAGGTGCAGCGGCACCTCGTGCAGGCGCTGGGCGAACTCGTCGGCGCGCCGCAGCGTTCGTATGCGCGGATCATCGTCCTCGCCGAGATTGGCGAGCAACTCGCCGACGCCCATCGCCTCGGTGTACGCGCGCCAGTGCGGCAGGTAGAGCTCGCCGAGCGCACGCCGGGTGTCCGCGTCGCTCACGGCGATCACGCGCCAGCCCTGTCGATTGCCACCGCTGGGCGCAAAGCGCGCGTTGTCGAGCACCCGCCGCAGAACCTCGCCGTCCACCGGGTCGGCGAGGAATCGCCTCGTCGTCGGAGCGCTCAGCATCACCTCGTTGAGGTCCATGAGCGGACAGTATCCGGCGGGCGGACGATGCACTTCGCTCGCTAGCCTGCACGCAATGGCCACCGCCTGGGACGCGAGCACCTACGACCGCTCCAGCCAGCCTCAGCAGGCCTGGGCGACTGACGTTCTCGCGCGCCTTGCCGACATTTCCGAGGATGCCACCGTGCTCGACGTCGGCTGCGGCACCGGGCGCGTGACCGAGATGCTGCTGGCGCTCGTCCCGCGCGGGCGCGTGCTGGCGATCGACGCCTCTGAGGACATGGTGGCGCTCGCACGGGAGCGACTGGGCGATCGCGCACAGGTGTGGCGTGAGGATGCGCTCGAGCTCACGCTCGACGAGCCGGTCGACGCGATCGTCTCGACGGCCACGCTGCACTGGGTGACAGACCACGATCGCCTGTGGCCACGCCTGGCCGACGCGCTGCGACCGGGCGCCGCACTGGAGATCCAGTGCGGCGGCGAAGGCAACGTCAAGCGGGTTTGCGAGGTGATCGACGAGGTCTCCCGCGAGATCGCCCCCGAGCTGCTCGGCTGGTCGCCGTGGACGTTCGCGGGCGCGCAGGAAACCGAGCAACGCCTCTCGGTGGCCGGCTTCACGCGCGCGCGCTGCTGGCTGCAGGAGCGCCCGACGTATCCGGAGAACGTCGGCGAGTTCGTGCGGACGTCGATCCTCCCCGCCCACCTGGCGCGGCTCCCGGTCGAACTCAGGGAGCCGTTCGCTGCCGCCGTCGTGGAGTCCGTGCGCCTGCCGCTGGACTACGTGCGCCTGAACGCCTCGGCCGTTCGCGCGGCCAGCTGACACCGGTCGCCCCGCCCGGCGCGGGAGATCGAGCGCGATCGACTCCGCGCGACGATGCCTATCGCGGCCGGGCATGTGGACCTATGATGAACCTGGGATGGAACCACCTGAGACCCGCTACGTGGACAGCGGCGGGATCAACCTCGCCTACCAGATCTTCGGGGACGGCCCGCTCGATCTCGTGGTGGTGCCCGGGTTCGTCTCTAACCTTGACACCCAGTGGAGCGACCCGATGGTCGCCCGCTTCAACGAACGGCTCGCGTCCTTCGCGCGCGTGATCATGTACGACAAGGCCGGCACGGGACTCTCGGACCCCGTCCCCGCGGTGCCCACGCTCGAGCAGCGCATGCGAGACCTGCGCGCCGTGCTCGACGCGGCAGGCGCGGACCGCCCGGTCCTCATGGGCATCTCCGAGGGCGGGCCCATGAGCATCCTGTTCGCCGCCACCTACCCCGAGCGCCTGCGCGGGCTGCTGCTGCTCGGCTCGATGGTCTGCGGCCTCATGGACGCCGAGGAGAATCCGTGCGGACCGCGCTGGCTGAAGGTGAAACAGCTCCAGACGGTCGTCGAACACTGGGGCAAGGGGATCAGCGTCGATCTGTTCAGCCCGACGGTCGCGGGCCTTCCCATGGCCCACCGCGTGGTCGGCGCCCACGAGCGCGCGATGGCCAGCCCGGCGATGGCCCGCGCCGCATACGAGGCGATCCTGCGGGTCGACGTGCGCGACGTGCTCCCGGCCGTGAGCACCCCCACGCTGTTGCTACACCGGGTGGGCGACGTGGTCCCCGTCGAGGGCGCCCGCTATATGGCCGAGCGCATCCCGGGCGCCCGGCTGACGGAGCTGCCCGGTGCCGACCACTGGTGGTGGGTTGGCGACTCCGAGGCGATCCTCGATGCGATCGAAGAGTTCGTGACGGGCTCTCGTCCAGATCACAACAGCGAGCGGATGCTCGCGACCGTGCTGTTCACGGACATCGTCGGCTCCACGGAGCGCGCAACCCAGCTCGGCGACGCAGCATGGCGGGAGCTGCTCGAACGCCACAACGAGGTCACGCGACGGGAGATCACCGCCGCGCGCGGGCGCGAGATCGACTCGACCGGCGACGGCTTTCTCGCGGTCTTCGACGGACCGGCGCGCGGCGTGCGCTGCGCACGCTCGATCATCGACTCCGTCGGCGAGCTCGGCCTGCAGCTGCGCGCGGGACTTCATGCGGGCGAGTGCGAGACGGTGGGGGAGAACGTCGCCGGGATCGCCGTTCACATCGGCGCGCGCGTGGCGAGCGCGGCGCATGCCGACGAGGTGCTTGTGTCGGCAACCGTGCGCGATCTCGTGGCGGGATCGGGGATCGAGTTCGAGGACGCCGGCGAGCACGAGCTCAAAGGGGTGACAGGCGCGCGGCGGCTGTACCGGGCCGTCGACGTGCCAAACGACCACGGCGCTGCTCGCGAGCCGCTGCCGGCGTCAACCGTGCCGCTGGTGGACGAGCCGATACCGCTGTCCCAGCGCGCCCTGATGGGCATGTATCGCCACGCCCCACGGTTCAGCCGCCGCATGGGCGAGCGCATGTACGGCCAGATCGCGCAGGAGCCGCAGACACCGGCAGGCGCCGGCCGCGCTCCAGGCGCAAGCTGAGCGAGATGCGCGACACGCGGTTGAGCGCGCTGTTGGCGGTCGCGTGCCTCGCCATCGCGACTGCGCTCGCCGCCTGCGGCGGCGCTGAGCAGCACGCAGCGAAGACCAGCGGCGCTCAGACGCCGGGGGCAGTCGCTGAAGTCCGGTCGCTGCTCGCCGGCCTCCCGCAGCGCGGAAACGCTCTCGGCAGTCCGCGGGCACCCGTGATCGTTCAGTACTTCGGCGACCTGGAGTGCCCGTTCTGCAGGCGGTTCACGCTGCGCGCCCTGTCCACGCTGATCCGTCGCTATGTGCGCACCGGAAAGCTGAGGATCGAATACCGCTCGCTGGAGACGGCGACGAGAGACACTGCGACGTTCGTGACCCAGCAGGTGGCGGCGCTGGCGGCCGCCAAGCAGAACAAGATGTGGAACTTCCTCGAGCTCTTCTACCGCGAGGAGGGCCGCGAGGACAGCGGCTACGTCACCGAAAGGTACCTGCAGGGTCTGGCGCAGCAGGTGACAGGACTGAACCTCGTCGCCTGGACGGCCGCACGCAGCGACTCCACGCTGGCCGCCACGCTGATCGCGGACGACCGGGCGGCGAGAGCTGCGAGGCTCACGAGCACTCCCTCCTTTCTGATCGGCAAGACGACCCGCGTGCCCTACATCGCGGCGATCGAAAAGCTCCTCAACCCCTGAGACGGTCGTTTTCCCGAGGCGGCTCGGCGCATCCGGACGGCCGCGGTGCGAAGAGCCGGTCAGCTCCGGGCGACACGCCGGATGACCTGCGCCGGCGCGCCCGCCGCGACAGAGAACGGCTCGAGGTCGTGCGTGACGACGCTGTTGGCGCCGACGACGCAGCGCTCGCCGATGCTCACGCCGCTTGTGACGACGACGTTGGCCCCGAGCCAGCAGTTGTCGCCGATCCGCGTCGCGCCGCGGCTCTCAAAGCCCTGCCAGGTGATCGGCCTGTCGGGGTCGTCATAACGATGGCCTGCATCTGAGACGAAGCAGCCGTTGGCGAGCATGCAGTGCTCGCCGATCTCCACCAGCTCATACGCGGCCACCATCACGCCCAGGTTCAGGAACGTCCCGGCGCCGATGCGCACGCGCGCCTCACCCGGCGCCGTGATCCACACGTTGGGCTCCAGCAGCACGCCGGGCCCGATCTCCAGACGTCCCTCGCGCAGCGCCGCCAGCACGTTGCCCTGCACCGGCCAGCGCACGAAGGCCTCACGGCGCATGAACTCCCAGTGGATCCTCGCGCGGTTCCACGGCAGCGAGCCCTGCTCCTGAAACCGCCACTTCTGCGCCCACACGCGCGCCTGGCGGGAGAGCTCGCGCGCCGAGGGCTCGCGCGCGCTCTCCGGTGTGCTCACGCCGCGACCTTCAGGCGTCGTTTGGGCTGCCCGCCCTTGCCGGTCGGCGAGGTGCGTCGCGCCACCGGCGTGAGCAACTCGGCGAGGAAGCGCCCGGTGTGCGACGCGGGCTCGGCCGCGACCTCCTCTGGGGTGCCGACGGCGATCGCGAGGCCTCCCTCCTCCCCGCCCTCCGGGCCCATGTCGATCAGCCTGTCAGCGCTCTTGATCACGTCGAGGTTGTGCTCGATCACGACCACGCTGTTGCCCGCGTCGACAAGCCGTCCCAGCACCTCGAGCAGCCGCTGCACGTCGGCGAAGTGAAGGCCGGTCGTCGGCTCGTCGAGGATGTAGAGCGTCCGGCCGGTCGCCACCTTGGAGAGCTCGCTGGCGAGCTTGATGCGCTGGGCCTCGCCGCCGGATAGCGTCGTCGCCGGCTGGCCGAGGCGCACGTAGCCGAGGCCCACCGCATTGAGCGTCTCCAGGCGACGGCGGATCTTCGGGATGTGCTCGAAGAACGACAGCGCCTCCTCGACGGACATGTCGAGCACGTCGGCGATGCTCTTGGACTTGAAGCGCACCTCGAGCGTCTCGCGGTTGTAGCGCTTGCCGTGGCACTGCTCACACGGCACGTACACGTCGGGCAGGAAGTGCATCTCGATCTTGATCTGCCCGTCGCCCTTGCAGACCTCGCAGCGCCCGCCCTTCACGTTGAAGCTGAAGCGCCCCGGCTTGTAGCCGCGCGCGCGGGCCTCCTGGGTCTTTGAGAACAGATCGCGGATCACATCGAACAGACCGGTGTACGTGGCCGGGTTCGAGCGCGGTGTGCGCCCGATCGGCGACTGGTCGACCGCGATCACCTTGTCCAGCTGATCGACGCCGTGGATTGCGCGGTGCGCGCCGGCACGCCGGCGCGAGCGCATCAGACGAGCGGCCACCGCCTTCAGCAGCACGTCGTTGATGAGCGTCGACTTGCCCGAGCCCGACACGCCGGTCACACAGCAGAGCACGCCGAGCGGAACGTGCACGTCGATGTCGCGCAGGTTGTTCTGCGAGGCGCCCTCGATCTCCAGATAACCGCTCGGCTTGCGACGCCGCTTGGGCGTCTCCACGCTGCGCGCACCGGACAGGAACTGCCCGGTCAGCGACTCCTCGACGCGTTCCACCTCCGCCGCTGTTCCCTGCGCGACGATCCGCCCGCCGTGCTCGCCCGCACCGGGCCCCAGGTCGACCAGATGATCGGCGCTGCGCATCGTCTGCTCGTCGTGCTCGACCACGATCACGGTGTTGCCGAGGTCGCGCAGGCGCTCGAGCGTCGCGATCAGCTTGGCGTTGTCGCGCTGGTGCAGGCCGATCGACGGCTCGTCGAGGATGTACAGCACGCCGACCAGCGAAGAGCCGATCTGCGTGGCCAGGCGGATGCGCTGGGCCTCGCCGCCCGACAGCGTCGCCGCCGCACGGTCCATCGAGAGGTAGCCGATGCCGACGTTCTCCAGGAACTGCAGGCGCTCTGATATCTCACGCAGGATCAGCCGCGCGACGTGCCGATCGGTCTCCGACAGCTCGACGTCCTCCAGCCACTTCAGCGCTCGCCGCGCCGACAGCGCGGTGAAGTCCTCGATCCGCGTTCCCGCGACGAGCACGGCGCGCGACTCCGGGCGCAGGCGCGCGCCGCCGCACACCGGGCAAGCGCGCAGCGACATGAACTCCTCGATCCGCTGGCGCGTGATCTCGGAGTCGGTCTCGCGATAGCGACGCTGCAGGTTGTTCACGATCCCCTCAAAGCGAGTGCCGTACGTGCGCGTGCGCCCGAAGCGGTTGCGATAGGTGATCGTCAGGCGCTCGCCATCTGTCCCGTACAGGAACAGCTCGCGCTCGCGCTCGGACAGCTCCTGCCACGGCGCGTCGAGATCCACGCCATAGCGCTCGGCGATCGCCTCCGCCACCTGCTCGTAGTAACCGGATGCGCTGTTGGCCCACGGCGCCAGCGCGCCCTCGGCCACCGACAGCGTCGGGTCGGGGACGAGCAGCTCGGGGTCTATCTCCATCTGGGAGCCGAGCCCCGTGCAGCGCTCGCACGCTCCGTGCGGCGAGTTGAACGAGAAGATCCGCGGCTCGAGCTCCACGAGCGAGGGTCCATGCTCGGGGCACGCGAAGCGCTCGGAGAAGGTGAACAGCGACCCGGGCTTCGGCCTCTCGCCGGGCACGATCTGCGTAGACGCCCGCGCTCCCTTGGCGCCCGTGGCGTACTCCGCCTCCCCGTCTCCCTCGCGACCCGAGCCCACGATCTCGATCTCCACGAGCCCCTCGGCGAGGCCCACCGCCGTCTCGATCGAGTCGGCCAGGCGCTTGCGCAGATCGTGGCGCATCACGAGGCGGTCGACGACGACCGAGATGTCGTGCTTGTAGCGCTTGTCGAGCACGATCGACTCGTCGAGCATCCGCACCCGCTCGTCGATCTTCACGCGCGCGAAGCCGTCCGCTCGCAGCTCGTCGAGCATCTTGCCGTACTCGCCCTTGCGCCCGCGCACGACCGGCGCGAGCACGATGAACCGCGTTCCCTCGGCGAGCTCCATCACCTGGTCGATGATCTGCTCGGCCGACTGACCGACGATCGGGCGCCCGCAGATGTGGCAGTGCGGCTTGCCCACGCGCGACCACAGCAGGCGCAGGTAGTCATAGATCTCGGTCACGGTGCCGACCGTCGAGCGCGGGTTGCGCGAGGTCGTCTTCTGGTCGATCGAGATCGCCGGCGACAGGCCCTCGATCGAGTCGACATCGGGCTTGTCCATCTGACCGAGGAACTGGCGCGCGTAGGCCGACAGCGACTCGACATAGCGGCGCTGTCCCTCGGCGTAGATCGTGTCAAACGCCAGCGAGCTCTTGCCAGAGCCCGACAGGCCGGTGATCACGACCAGCGCATCGCGCGGAAGCGTCAGCGAGATGTCCCTGAGGTTGTGCTCTCGGGCTCCCGAGACGACGATCTGATTGCCGGCTGCCATCTTCGGATCATTCTATGCAGGCGAACAGACGTTCGCCTCGCGCGTTGATGACCGACCTACGACGACCGGCGCGCCGAGGCACCGCTCTGACCGCGGCGGAGGGTCATCGCGTGAACGTGAGGTGCGTGACGCCGCTGGGCGTCGAGACCGCCTCGATGGCGTAGTCAGCCTCGAGCGCTTCGAGGCCGTCCCACAGCCGCACCCCGCGGCCGAGCACGATCGGTACCTGGACCAGGTGGATGTGGTCGACGAGGCCAGCCGCGATGAAGTCGCGCGCGATGGTCGGCCCGCCGCCGATGCGCACGTCCTCCCCGCCTGCCGCCTCGCGGGCGACGTCAAGCGCCTCGGCCGGTGAGGCGTCGAGGAAGTGGAAGGTGGTGCCGCCCTCCATCTCGATCGGGGGACCCGGCCGATGGGTGAGCACGAACGTCGGCGTGTGGAAGGGCGGGTTGGGGCCCCACCACCCTCTCCAGTCGGCGTCGTTCTGCCAACCCGGCGGACCGAACTTCCCGGCGCCCATGACCTCGAC
Source organism: uncultured Solirubrobacterales bacterium (assembly GCA_963749385.1). Lineage (GTDB taxonomy): Bacteria > Actinomycetota > Thermoleophilia > Solirubrobacterales > Solirubrobacteraceae > Palsa-744. The sequence continues at coordinate 87,901 of CAVVMI010000007.1, read as the reverse complement.
GCCGATCCCAGGCTCGTGCCGCTGGGCGAGTGCATCGTCGGTTCCCGCGCTGCCCCCGACACCACCCACTATCGAGGAACCGAAGCGCGTGGCGAACATCCACTCGTGCAGCCGGTGTCCGGCATGCCCGAACGGCGCGTCCGCGCTCTGGCCCTCACCGGTGGCGAAGCCGTCCAGCGAGATGGAGAGGTTGTGGATCCGTGTGCGTGTCATACGCCCGCGTCCGGGTCGGATGGCGTGAGCGACCGAGGACCCGGCCCCGCGCCGCTCAGCGTCGTCCTAGCCCTCTATGGCTGCGTAAACCTCGTCGATCAGCTGCTGACGGTCGGCCAGCTCGAAGTTCTCGGCGAGGTAGCGGTCGGTATCCGCGCGCGAGTCTCCGTTGAGCGCCATGTTCAGCGCGATCAGCCGCGCGCCGTCGACGTCGCCGCCGTCCTCATCCTCATCCTCGTCGTAGGGCTCGTCGCCGTTTGCTACCAGGTCGTCGGGCAGCGCTCGCGCTTCGTCTTCTTCGGCCCATTCATCCTCCGGCGGCACGGGCGGCGGGACCGGCGCACGCGGCGGGACCGCGACCTGTTCGCTGACCCTCACGGCCTCGGCGTGCACGCTTGCCGTCGTCGCCTGAGTGTCGGCCGACCCCTGTGAGGACGCGTCGTAGAGCTCGGCCATGTTGCGGTCGATCGCCGCCAGATCGCCGGCGAGCATGCTCGCGCCAGCGCGCAGCGTCTCCACCAGCGCGCCGACCTCGCCGTCCATCGAGGCGACGCGCTCGAGCAGCACCGAGGTCGCCTGCGACACGGCGGTCACGTGCGCGCGTGCCTGCGCGATCGCCTGCTCGCGGGTCGCCTCGGCGTCGCGCTCGGCCTCCTCGCGCATCTCCTGAGCGTTCTCCGCCGATTGGCGTTCGATCTCCGCGGCCGCAGTCTCGGCGGCGTGCAGGATGCTCTGGACCTGCGTGCTCGCCGTTGCGGCGAGCGTCGGCTCGGGCTCACCGGGCGCCGCGCGCGAGAGCTCTTCGATCTCCGCGGCCAGCGCCCTGAGGTGCGCATCGACGGCCGCCGTCTCGTACCCCCGACGCGCGATCGGGAAGTCTCGCCGTTCGATGGCCTGACGATCGAAGTCCACTGCCGCGAATCCTAGGCGATGTCGCCGCTCGGCACCTCGTCTGCGGCCGCTGAATCACCGCCGGGCGCATCGTCGGGCGCATTCTCGCCGTCGGCGCCGCTGGTCTCGATCTCCCGCAGGTCGCGGCGCAGCTCGCGCAGCTCGTCGCGCAGCTGCGCGGCGTACTCGAAGCGAAGGTCGTCGGCCGCCGCGAGCATCTCCTCCTCGAGCTCGACGACCATGCGCTGAAGCTCGTGCTCGGGCATCTCGCGGGCCCTCGCCCGGCGCTCGGCGTTCACGCGCCGGCGACCGCGCGGCAGCTTGGACTCGGCCTGCAGGAACTCGGCGATGTCCGAGATGCCCTTGACGATCGTTTCGGCCGTGATGCCGTGCTCCTCGTTGTAGGCGAGCTGGATCTCGCGCCGGCGGTTGGTCTCGAGGATCGCCGAGCGCATCGCCTTCGTTTCGCTGTCGGCGTACATCAGCACCGTCCCGCCCACATTGCGCGCCGCTCGCCCGATCGTCTGCACGAGCGACGTCTCGCCGCGCAGGAAGCCCTCCTTGTCGGCGTCGAGGATCGCCACGAGCGAGACCTCGGGCAGGTCGAGCCCCTCGCGCAGCAGGTTCACGCCGACGAGCACGTCGTACTCGCCCAGGCGCAGATCGCGGATGATCTGGATGCGCTCCAGCGTGTCGATCTCCGAGTGCAGGTAGCGCGTCTTGAAGCCCAGCTCGAGCAGGTAGCCGGCGAGGTCCTCGGACATCTTCTTGGTGAGCGTCGTCACCAGCACGCGCTCGTCGCGCTCGGTGCGCCTGCGCACCTCGTTCATCAGGTCGTCGATCTGGTTGCGCGTCTCGCGCACCTCGACGACCGGGTCCAGGATCCCCGTCGGGCGCACGATCTGCTCGACGATCCTGCTCGACTGGGTGCGCTCGTACTCGCCGGGCGTGGCCGAGATGAACATCAGCTGCGGCGTGATCGAGAGAAACTCCTGGAAGGTCTGCGGACGGTTGTCCAGCGCGCTCGGCAGGCGGAAGCCGTAGTCGACGAGCGTCTGCTTGCGCGACCTGTCGCCCTCGTACATGCCGCCGATCTGCGGAACGGTCTGGTGGGACTCGTCGATGAAGCACACAAAATCGTCGGGGAAGTAGTCGATCAGGCAGTACGGCCGGTCGCCTGGCCTGCGTCCGTCGAGCACGCGCGAGTAGTTCTCGATGCCCGAGCAGAAGCCGACCTCGCGCAGCATCTCCATGTCGTACTGCGTGCGCTGGCGCAGGCGATGGGACTCGAGCTGCTTGCCCTCTGACTCCAGCTGCTCGCAGCGCTCGTTGAGCTCGCGGCCGATCTCCGCCACGGCGGCGTCGATCGTGCCCTCCTTGACGTTGTAGTGCGTCGCCGGCCAGATCGCGACGTGCTCGAGGTCGTCCTCGATCACCTCGCCGGTCAGCGGGTCGAAGTGCGTGAGGCGCTCCACCTCGTCTCCGAACATGCTCGCCCGGAACGCGCTCTCGGCGTAGGCGGGGAAGACCTCGAGCGTCTCGCCCTTCACGCGGAACGTGCCGCGGCCCAGCGCGGTGTCGTTGCGCGTGTACTGAATCGACACGAGCTTTCGCAGCAGCGCGTCACGATCGATCATCTCGCCGCGGCGCAGGATCTGCATGTTCATCTCATACGTCTCCGGCGAGCCGAGGCCGAAGATGCACGACACCGACGCCACGACGATCACGTCGCGCCTGGCGAACACGGCGGCGGTCGCGGCGTGCCGCAGGCGGTCGACCTCCTGGTTGATCGCCGAGTCCTTCTCGATGTAGAGGTCGCGGCTGGGCACGTAGGCCTCTGGCTGGTAGTAGTCGTAGTAGGAGACGAAGTACTCGACCGCGTTGTCGGGGAAGAACGTGCGGAACTCGTTGCACAGCTGCGCGGCGAGCGTCTTGTTGTGCGCGATCACGAGCGCCGGACGCTGCACGGCCTGAATCACGCCGGCCATCGTCATCGTCTTGCCGGTGCCCGTCGCGCCGAGCAGCGTCTGAAAGCGTTCGCCCTTCTCGACCCCCTCCGCCAGCCCCTCGATCGCCCGCGGCTGGTCGGCGGTCGGCGTGAAGGCGGAATCGAGTGCGAAGGCGGGCATGCGCGGTTGGCCTACTACGGTAGCCAGTCGCCGCCCGGTCCTTGCCACGGCCCGGCGGCACGGCCGCTCGGCGCTACTCGATCCCCAGCTGGCGCGAGTAGGTCGCGTGGTAGGCGCGCTGCGCGGTGAGCACGCGGCGCACGTATTCGCGCGTCTCGGGGAACGGGATCTCGTCGACGGTCAGGCTGCGACCTTGCGCGCTCTGCTGCGCAACCCAGCCGTCGACGTTCGCCAGGCCGCCGTTGTAGGCCGCCAGCGCGAGCATCTCGTTGCCGTCGTAGTGGTCGAGCAGGTAGCGCAGGTAGTAGCTGCCGTAGGCCACGTTCACGCTCGGGCTCGCGAGGTCGCCCGCGGTGAAGCGCGTGCCGCCCGAGAGATGCGCCAGGTAGTACGCGGTCGCCGGGAGGATCTGCATCAGCCCCTGTGCCCCCGCGCTCGACGGTCGCGGTTCGAATTTCGTCTCGGCGTAGATGACCGCTGCGATCAGCGCGGGGTCAAGGCGCTTCTCGGCCGCCTGGCGGCGGATGATGCTCGCGTCGGTGAGCGGCAGGCCGCTGACGGCCTGATGAACGGTCGAGGCGACGAGCGCCACCACCAGCACGCTCAACGCCACGAGCGCGATCGTCGCAACGGTTGCCCTCCTCATGCGCTCAGCTTGTCAAGAGTCTCCGACAGCGCGCGCCGCAGCTCCTCCTCGCTCCCGTCATTGCGCACCACGAACGTCGCCCGCGCCGCCTTCTCCTGCTGGGAGAGCTGGCGAGCCGCGCGCTCGTCGCTGAGCGCGTGGCCTCGCCCCGCCGCCCGCTCACTTCTCACCGACTCCTCGGTCACGACCGCGATCGTCGCGTCATAGATCTCATCCATACCCGCCTCGAACAGCAGCGGAACCTCGACGACCGCCGCTCGAGGCGGCGGCGCCTGCACGCGCGCCTGCGCCAGCCAGCTCGCGACCCGCGCGCCCACCAGCGGCCACACCAGGCCCTCGAGCCATGCCCGCTCCTCGCCGCTGGCGAACGTCCGCGCGGCAATCGCGGCGCGATCAACCACGCCCCCGGGCGCCACCTCCGCGCCCCATCGCGCCACGACCGCGTCGCGCAGCTGCTCGCCTTCGTACAGCTCATGCACGACAGCGTCGCTCGACAGCACCGCGGCGCCCAACTGCTCGAGCGCCGCCAGCGCCGTCGACTTGCCCGCGCCCATGCCGCCCGTCAGGCCGACGAACGGCACCGCCGGCGTCACGCCACGCGCGCCCTGCAGCTCGCGTCAGTCCTGCTCGGGGGACTCAGCAGCGAGCTCGGGCTCTACCGCCGCGTCCTGTGCCTGCTCGGCCGCGGCAGGCTCCGGCGCCGCCGCAGCCTGCGGCTCGGCGCCATCGACGGCGGCCTCTGGCATCTGCTCCACGGCGACCGGCTCTGGCGCCGCGGGCGCCTCGGCGGTCTGCAGCGCGGCGGGCTCCTGCTCGGCCTCGGGCGACTCCACTGCCCCGGACGCCTCCACGGCCTCCTGCGCCTCCACGGCCTCCGGCGCCTCCACGGCCTCCGGCGCCTCCACCGGCGCCTGCGGCCCGGCCTCATCGATCGCGGGTGACTCGCCGCTCTGCGCGACCTCGGCCTCGGCGGCGGGCGGCTCGGCACCCTGTGCAACCTCAGCCTCGGCGGCCGGCGTGTCAGACGCCGGCGCCTCCCCGGCGGGCGCCTCGCCGGCCGGTTCACCGGCGCGTGCCACGGGGAGGATCTGATCCTCGACGCGCTTGGCCGACAGCGAGAGCCGCCTGCGCTCTGAATCGATCTCCAGGATCTTCACGCGGATCTCATCGCCGGGATGCACGATCTCGCGGGGGCTCTCGACGTGGTGCGCCGCGAGCTCTGAGATGTGCACGAGGCCCTCGACGCCGTCGAGGATCTCGACGAACGCGCCGAACGTGACGACCTTCGTGACCTTGCCGGCCAGCTCGTCTCCCACGTTGTAGGTGTCGACGATCCGCTGCCAGGGGTCCTCCTGGGTCTGCTTGAGCCCAAGCGAGATGCGCTGGCGATCGCGGTCGATGTCGAGCACCTTCACCTTCACGGTGTCGCCGATCGCGAGGATCTCGCTCGGGTGATTGACGTGCGACCAGGAAAGCTCTGAGATGTGGATCAGCCCGTCGATCCCGTCGAGGTCGACGAACGCCCCGAAATCGACGATGTTGGAAATCTGGCCATCCACGACGAGCCCGGGCTGGAGGCGGTCGAGGATCTGCTGGCGAACCTCCTTGCGCTCCTCCTCCAGCACCGCGCGGCGCGACAGGACGACGTTGTTGCGCGAGCGGTTGAGCTCGATCACCTTCGTCTCGATCTGCGTGCCCATGTATTCGTCGAGGTTCGGCACCCGCCTGATGTCGACGAGCGAAGCGGGCAGGAAACCGCGCACTCCGAGGTCGATGATCAGGCCTCCCTTGACCACCTCGATCACGGTTCCCTCCACGGGCTCCCCGGACTCCGCCGCGCCCTCGATGCGCCGCCACGCCTTCTCGAAGCGCGCGCGCTTCTTGGACATGATCAGTCGGCCGTCCTGGTCCTCCTTGGTGAGGACGATCGCGTCGACCTCCTCGCCGAGCTGGACCTCCTCGTTGGGGTCGACCGACTTGCGGATCGACAGCTCGTTGGCCGGGATGACGCCCTCGGACTTGTAGCCGATGTCGACGAGCACCTCATCGTTGTCGATGCGCACGACCTGACCGGTGACGACCTCGCCCTCCTCGATCGGGCGGAACGTCGCCTCGTAATTGGGCACGATCTGCCCGTCGATTTCGAGCAGCAACCCGTTTGACCCCTCGACCACGTGGGCCTGGGGATTCTCGATCAGCGTTTGCACCGGGCGAAGCGTAGCGCAGCCGTATCATTCGCACATGCCGACGCGTGCAACGAAGCGGGGGGCAAAGCGCACGCCGCTGACGCGGGACTGCGACGTGCTGATCTGCGGCGGCTCCTTCGCCGGGCTGGCGGTCGCACGCGAGCTTGCCGGCTGCGGCGCGCGCGTGCTGATGATAGACCGCTACGAGCTTGGCGAGCGCCAGACATCGGCGTGCGCGATCCCGACCGTCTGGCTGGCGGCCATGGACCTGCTGGACTCGCTGCGCCAGAGCTTCGACGAGCTCGTCGTGCACACGCCGTCGGCCACCTCGCGCTGGCAGCTGCCGTGGTCCTTCTCCACGTTCGACTACCGCGAGCTGTGCGCACTGCTCTACTCACAGGCCGACGACCGCGCGCTGCAGTTCGAGACCGCCACCGTCACCGGGCGCGACGGATCCACCGTGCACACCGATCGCGGCGACCTTCATGCGCCGCTCGTCGTCGACGGCCTCGGCTGGCGGCGAGTGCTCTCCAACAGGACGACGATCCAGCCACCCGATGCGCGCCTGTCGCGCGGGCTGGAGGTCCACCCGCGGGGGCCACAGCACCGACATGGAGCTGTGGCTGGATCCGCGCTACGTGCGCGCGGGCTATAGCTGGAACTTCCCCGCCGGCGCCGAGCTGCGCGTGGGCGTCGGCTCCTTCTGGCCGGCGCACCACGTCAAGCAGCCGACCGTCGCGCTCGCCCGCGACCTCGGCGTGACGCCCGAGCGCTATCAGGGAAACTGGATCCCCCACGAGCTGCGCCCCGCCGTCGAGGACGGGGTGTTCTTCGTGGGCGACTCCGCGGGACACTGCCTGCCGCTGACGGCCGAGGGGATCCGCACGGCCCTCTACTTCGGCCTGGCCTGCGGTCGCGAGCTGCGCGCGGTCCTCGAAGGACGGCGCTCGCGTGCCGAGGCCCTGAGCCGCTACGGCGCGTTCTCTGACGCCCACGCCAGGAAATACCGCTGGCTGCTGCGCGTCCAGCACGGGATCGGCCGGCTGATGAACACGCCGATCCCGACCGCGCTCTCGCTGGGCATGCGCTCGCGACGCCTCGCCGCGTGGGGCTTCGACCACTACCTCGCGATCGCTCCGCCGACGTTCGTCGGTCCGCCCGCATCGCGCAGCGCCGGCCGCCGGCGCGCGACCGCGAAGATCGCCACCGCCTGAGCGTCAGCGGATCGGTCGTCAGGCGACCCTGCGCAGCTGGGGCCGCGTGCTGGCGGCCGCGTCGAGCGCAAGGCGTGCGGCCTGCACGCCGCTGGCCCAGGACACCTCCGCGAGCAGACCCGGCGCGGCGACCATGTCGCCGGCCAAGAACACGCCATCGCCGCGATCGACCGCGGGGCGGTCGCGCCAGCTGGTTCCCGGCATGTCCAGCGCGCCCGAGCGCCCGTCGAGCACCTGACGCCGGCGCCACGTGGTCCGCGTCGCGCCAATCCTCCAAGCCAACGTCCAACAGGCGTTCGAGGCGAAGCGCCGCCTGCTCGGCGCTCTCGGAGGGGCGCATCGGCATCTGCGCCTGGATGAGCTCCTCGCCGTCGGGTGAGATCGTCGGGTTGGCGGCCGAGTAGCGCCCGATCCAGCCCGCCTGGTCCATGTCTGAGACGACGGTCGGATCCCCGTGGCGATGGCGCAGGCCGAGGTCGATACACAGCGTGCAGCCGCTGCGCCAGCTCAGGCTCTCGTCGCCGAGCAGCTCGCGCGCCTGCGCCAGCTCGGTCGCGACGATCACCGGTGTGCTGGGCAGCTCGTCCACGCGCGTCGAGGTTTCGATCGCGACTCCCAGCTCGCGCGCCCGACGCTCCATCGAGGCGACGAGCGTGCTCCATCCACCGACGGGGTAGCGCACCCGGGGAGGCGCGGAGAGGAACAGGCGAACGGCGCGCGACCACACGAACGCCGCGGAGAGCTCGCCGGGGTCGTGGTAGAAGCTGTAGACACCGCACGCGGCCGACAGCATCTCGGCCGTGCGCTCATCGGTGTGGCTCGCGGCCCAGCTGCGAAAGTCCTGATCCACCGGCGCCTCTCGCCCGCGCATGCGTAGCACGCCGGGCAGCGCGCCGAAGGGCACCGTGCGCCGCAGCACTCCGCCCAGACGAAGACGAAGCCCGGTCACGCGCGAGCTCACGTAGGGCGGCAGCGCGCCGTGCTCGCTCAGCCACTTCCAGAACTCGCCGTCATACATCGCGTGCGGCCCCAGGTTGGCTTTGTAGGGCCCATCCATGCTGCGCGCGCGTCCGCCGATCGTCTCGCTGGAATCGACCAGGCGCACCGCCGCGCCGTCCTCGGCGGCCGTGATCGCCGCCGTCAGCCCTGCGATCCCCGCCCCGATGATCGTGATCTGAGATCTCCCGCTGCTGCCGTTGTGATTGGCCTGGGTCATGGGGGTGCTCCTTTCAGGTGCGCCGGTTGCCGATGCCGATCAACCTATCCCGCCACTGGCCTCCTTTACAGTTCCAGTCATGACCCAGTCGAAAGGTCCAGTTGCCGGGCTCGAGCTGCTCATGGCGCTCGAGCGCGGCGCCGAGATGACCCTGCACGAGCAGATCGAGCGCTCGCTGCGCGAGCACGTGCGCTCCGGACACCTGCGACCTGGCACCCGCCTGCCCTCCACGCGCGCGCTGGCCGCCGAGCTCGGCGTCTCGCGCGGTGTCGTCACCGAGGCCTACGGCCAGCTCGCGGCCGAGGGCTACCTCACGACGAGCCAGGGGGCCCCGGTGCGCGTGGCCAGAGGCGTCCGTGCGTCTCCCACGCGCTCTGCCACCAGGTCGCTGCTGCCAAGCTTCCCCTACCACTTCCACCCCGGCCTGCCCGATCTCGCCGGCTTCCCGCGCGAGGCCTGGCTGCGCTCGCTGCGCGCGGCGCTGCGCGAGTCCCCGCTTGACTCCGTCGGCTACGGCGATCCGCGCGGAGCGCCGGCCCTGCGCGAAGCGCTCGGCGGCTATCTCGGCCGTGTGCGCGGTGCCGCGAGCGACCCCGAGCACACGCTCATCTGCACCGGCTTCCTGCAGGGCCTGGCGCTCATCTGCCGCGCCCTGCGCAGCCGCGGCGTGGAGCGCGTCGCGCTCGAGGACCCCGGCTGGCATCCCCATCGCCTGACCGTCGAGCAGGCCGGCATGGAGGTCGTCGCGGTGCCGGTCGACGAGCAGGGACTGCTCGTCGATGAGCTCGCGCGCACCGACGCCGCGGCTGTCGTCGTCACCGCGGCGCGCCACTTCCCCACCGGCGCCACGCTCGGCCCCGAGCGACGGGCCGCGCTCATCGAGTGGGCCGAGGACGAGCGGCTGGTGATCGAGGACGACTACGACTCCGAGCTTCGCTATGACGGCGTCGCGGTGGGCGCGCTGCAGGGGCTCGCGCCCGAGCACGTCGCGCACATCGGCTCGGCGAGCAAGCGCCTGGCGCCCGGGATGCGCCTCGGCTGGCTGCTGATGCCCTCGTGGATGACGTGGGAGCTGACGTCGGCAAAGACGATCGAGGACGGCGGCTCGGAGGTGATCGGCCAGCTCGCGCTCGCGGACTTCATCGCCCGCGGCGAGCTCGACCGCCACCTGCGGCGCATGCGACTGCGCTATGCCTCCCGGCGCGAGACGCTCCTGGGCGCGCTCACACGCTGGCTGCCGGAGTGGCGCCCGCGCGGCGATGACGCCGCCGGCCTGTTCGAGCTCGTGCAGCTCCCCGGCGACGTCGCCGAGGCCGAGCTGCTGAGCGCAGCGGGCAAGCTGGGCGTGGGCGCCGAGGGCCTGTCGTGGCATCGCTATGCCCACGGCGGGCAACCCGGCCTGCTGCTGGGCTACGGCAACCTGTCAGAGCCGGCCATCGAGCAGGGCGTGCGCCTGCTCGGCGAGGCGCTGCGAGGGGCTCGCGCGAGTGCGCGAGCCCCGGCCGACTGAGCAGACCTTCGCCGTGAAGACCACCGCTCCACAATCACTCGCGCGCGCGAGGCGCTCAGCGGCGCACGACCAGCGCGACGCCCGCGACGAGCAGCGCGAGCCCGGCCACGCGCGACAGCGTGATCTGCTGCCTTGCCACCCCGAGCAGGCCGAACCGGTCGATCACCACTGAGATCGCGAGCTGCCCGGTGATCACCGCGGCGGTGAGGCCGGCTGCGCCGAGCGTGCGCACCGCGACCAGCGCCACGGTCACATACACCGCGCCGAGCAGCCCGCCGACGAACGCCCACCAGGGCGCCTTGCCGAGGTTGCCCAGCGACCCTAGCCCGCCATCGACGAAGGCCGCTACCGAGACGAGCACGACGGTGCCGACGAGAAACGACACGCTCGCCGCTTGCACCGTGCCGATGGACTTTCCAAGCCGCGCGTTGACCGCCGGCTGCATTCCGACCAGGCAGCCGGCGAAGATCGTCAGCCCGACGGCGAGCGTGCGGCTCACGACGCCCGCCCTCCCGGGCGAGCCGCCGAGCCTTTCACTTGGCCTCCAGCCAGTTGGCGCCGACACCGACGTCGACCGCCAGCGGCGGGTCGTGATGCCAGAAGCCCACCATCTCACCTTCGATGATCTCGCGCGCGCCGGCAACCTCGCCGGGCGGCCCCTCGAACAGCAGCTCGTCGTGGATCGTGAGGATCAGGCGTGTCGCGCTGCCTGCGCCGGCGAGCGCACGGTGCGTGTGCACCATCGCGAGCTTGATCACATCGGCCGCCGTGCCCTGGATCACGGTGTTCACGGCGAGGCGCTCGCCGAGCGTGCGCGTCTGGTAGTTGCGCGCGGCCAGCTCGGGGATCTGGCGCCTGCGGCCCCACAGAGTCTTCACATAGCCGTCCTCCCTGGCGCTCTCGATCGTCTGCGCGATGAACGCCGCCACACGAGGAAAGCGCTCCAGATAGGCGTCGATGAACTCCTTGGCCTCCTCGCGCGGGATGTTCAGGCGATCGGCGAGCCCGTAGTCCGAAAGGCCGTAGACGATCCCGTAGTTGATCATCTTGGCCTTCGAGCGCATCCCCGGATCGATCTCGTCGGGGGAGGCCGAGAAGACCTGCGACGCGGTCGCCGTGTGCACGTCTTCTGAGCGTTTGAAGATCTCCTTGAGCACGGGCTCGTCGGCGACGTGCGCGAGCACCCGCAACTCGATCTGCGAGTAGTCGGCGCTGATCAGCAAATTGCCGTCCTGGCCCTGGAAGCAGCCACGGATCTCGCGCCCCAGCGGCGTGCGAACTGGCACGTTCTGCATGTTGGGGTTGGTGCTCGAGAGGCGCCCGGTCTGCGCGACGGCCTGCAGGAACGTCGTGTGGATCCGCGAGCGCTCATCGGTCAGCGCGGGCAGCACATCCAGATAGGTCTTGATCAGCGTCGAGAGCTCACGCCAGCGCTCGATCTTCGCCACGATCTCGTGCTCGTCGCGAATCGCCTGCAGCACGCGCGCGTCCGTCGAGAAGCCGGTCTTGCCGCGGCGACGGCGCGAGAGGCCGAGCTTGACGAACAGGATCTCGCCGAGCTGCTGGGGCGAGCCGATCACGAACTCCTCGCCGGCGAGGCGGTAGATGTCCTGTTCGAGCGCGGTTATCTCCTCGCGAACACGCTCGGTGATCTCCGCGAGCCGCTCGGTGTCCAGGCCGACCCCGTCGATCTCCATCTCACGCAGCACCGCCACGAGCGGGAGCTCGACGTCGCGCATCAGCTCGGTGAGCCCGCGCTCGGCGATCTGCTCTCGCTGCCAGGCCGAAAGCGCCGCGATGAGCACGGCGTCGGCGCCGGCGGGGTCGTCCAGCTCGCACACCAGACCGCGCTCCTCGCAGAGCTCGGCCAGCGGATAGCCGCGGCGCGCCGGCTCGAGCAGGTAGGCCCCGAGCAGCGTGTCATGGACGAGGCCGGGCGGCACGACGTCAAGCGCCTTGGCGTCGTGCGCGAGCACCTCGCGCTGGCCGCACGCCGCGACGACCTCTCCCGGGCCCGTGCAATCGCCGACGAGCACCTCCGAGCCGACAGCGACCGCAAAACGCCACGGCGCCCCCTCTGCGAACAGCTCTCCTTCGGGGGCCTGCGCTTGGCGCACCGCGACCGACAGCCCGCCCTCGCGCAGGCTCGCGACGTCGCTCACCGCACCCGCGCGCAGCGAGGCGGTCAGGCTGACGTCGGCCGGGATCGCCGGAGCCGCCACCTCGGCGTCCTCGAAGGCCTCTTCCAGGCGGCGCAGCGGATCGCGCAGCTCGTACTCGCGGAATACCTCGCGCACTCGCGAGCGATCGGGCTCGCGGCCGGCCTCGGCCGCGATGTCGAGGTCGACGGGAAGATCGCGCAGCACCGTCGCCAGCTGCTTGGACAGGCGCGCGTCGTCGGCGTGCTCGGCGAGGCTCTGTTTGCGCTTGGGGCCTTTGATCTCCTCGATGTTCGCGAGCACGCCCTCCAGTGAGCCATAGGTCTGGATGAGCTCGCTGGCCGTCTTCTCGCCGATGCCCGGCACCCCGGGGATGTTGTCCGAGGTATCGCCCTTGAGTCCGTAGAAGTCGGGGATCAGCTCGGGCGGGATGCCGTAGCGGTCGATCACGGCCTGACGGTCGTAGATCTTAGTGTCGGTGATGCCGCGCGCGGTAGCCATGACACGCACGCGGTCCTCCTCGTCGATCAGCTGAAAGACATCGCGATCGCCGGTCACGATCATCACCGAGATCGGCGGCTCGGCGTCGAGCGCACGCGCCACGAGCGAGGCGATCACGTCGTCGGCCTCGCAGCCCTCCACGGTGGCGTTGCGGTAGCCGAAGGCCTCGACGAGCCCATTCATCGCCGGCCACTGCTGCTTGAGCAGGTCCGGTCGCGAGCGCCGCTGGGCCTTGTAGTCAGCGTGCAGCTGCGAGCGCCCGGACGTGCCCGTGTCCCAGGCGACGATCGTCGGGCAGACCCCGTACTCGGTCACGATCTTCACGAGCATCGACGCGAAGCCGAAGATCGCGTTCGTGGGCACGCCGGTGGAGGTCGCGATCGACTCCGGCAGCGCGAAGAAGGCGCGATAGACGAGGCTCGGGCCGTCGATCAGAAACAGCCGGCGCTCAGGCCCCGCCACGCTCGCGCTCGCAGCCGCACCCGGCGCCAACGGGTCGGCCGCGGGTGTGCTGCTCGCCATCATCGAACGCCCACTCTAGGCGACGATCCGCCCGCGAAGGCGCCCGTCGACGGCGGCGTGAGCGGGTTGACTTCTGCAAATAGCGCCTAACATGCCCTGCCGCCCACCCAAACCGAGGGACCGACGTTTCAGTGAGCTCCACCCCAAGCGCACAGTACCGCCTGACCATTCGCGTCAAGATCGACGACGCGCACGGGACCCTTGGCGCGCTCACCAGCGCGATCGGCGATGCCGGCGGGATCGTCGGCGCCGTTGACCTGGTCGAGACCGACGGCAACCACAGCCTGCGCGACATCGTGGTCGACGGATCCGACCAGGAGCACTGGGAGCGGATCATCACGGCCATCGGCGAGCTGGGAGGCGTCGAGGTGATCGACGCGACCGACCGCACGTTCCTGCTGCACGTCGGCGGCAAGATCGAACAGCACAACAAGAACCCGCTGAAGACGCGCGACGACCTCTCGATGGTCTACACGCCCGGTGTCGCCCGTGTCTGCCTGGCGATCGACGAAGACCCCGGTAAGGCCTTTCAATACACGATCAAGCGCAACACGGTCGCGGTCGTCTCCGACGGCACGGCCGTGCTCGGCCTTGGCGACATCGGCCCCGCCGCGGCGATGCCCGTGATGGAGGGCAAGTGCTGCCTGTTCAAGGAGTTCGCCGGCGTCGACGCGTTCCCGATCTGCCTGGACACGACAGACGTCGATGAGATCGTCCGCAGCGTGCAGCTGATGGCACCGACGTTCGGCGGGATCAACCTCGAGGACATCGCGGCTCCGCGCTGCTTTGAGATCGAGGACCGCCTCAACGAGCTGCTCGACATCCCCGTGTTCCACGACGACCAGCACGGAACCGCGGTCGTCGTGATGGCCGCGCTGCTCAACGCGGTCAAGCTGACCGACCGGCGCCTGGAGGACCTCAGCGTGCTGATCATCGGCCTCGGCGCCGCCGGGATCGCCGTGACCAAGATCCTGCTCGCCGCGGGCGTGCGCGAGATCATCGGCGCGGACTCGCGCGGCGCGCTGCACGTCCAGCGAGAGGACTACCTGGACGGCTCGATGCACGGCCTCAAGCGCTGGTTCGCCGAGGCCACGAACCCCGACTGCCGCTCCGGCGCGCCGGCCGACGTGATCGACGGCGCGGATCTGCTGATCGGCGTCTCCGGTGCGCGCGTGCTGCCGGCCGACGCGCTCGCGCGCATGAACGACGACGCGATGGTCTTCGCGATGGCCAACCCGAATCCCGAGGTGCACCCCGAGGAGGCCGCCCGGCACGTGCGCATCATGGCGACCGGGCGCTCTGACTACCCCAATCAGATCAACAACGTGCTCTGCTTCCCCGGCATCTTCCGCGGGGCGCTGGACGTGCGCGCGCCGGCGATCACGGAGGAGATGAAGATGGCCGCGGCGCGCGCGATCGCCGCGATCGTCGAGGACAACGAGCTGCGCGAGGACTACATCATTCCCTCGGTGTTCAACCGCGAGGTCGCGCCGGCCGTCGCCGCGGCCGTCGCCGACCAGGCACGCGCCGCCGGCACGGCGCTGGCCGGCCAGCAGGTGGGCTTCGCCCACGGAGACACGATGACCGGCGCTTCAATCGGCATCAAGACGAGCGACGGGAGCGCGTGAGAAGCTAGCGCCGTGAGCGGCGTGCGAGTGACGGTAACCGGTGCGAGCGGGCTGATCGGTCGCTCGCTTGTCGCGGCGCTGGGCGAGCAGGGCGCGCATGTGACCGTGCTATCGCGCGACTGCACCAGAGCACGCCAGCGGCTCGCCCGCATCGGGCTGTCATCCGACGTCCTGCAGATCGAGCGCTGGAGCCCGCTGGAGGAACCCGCGCCGGCGTCCACGCTCGCCGGGCGCGACGCGGTGATTCACCTCGCCGGCGAGCCGATCGCCCAGCGCTGGACGCCGCGCGCCAAGGAAGCGATCCAGCAGAGCAGAACGACCGGCACACGCCAGCTCGTCGCCGGACTGGCCGAGGCCGACCCCAGACCGCGCACGCTGATCAGCGGATCGGCGATTGGCTACTACGGCGCGCGAGGAGAGGAGCCGCTGGACGAGGCGGCGCCCGCCGGCGGGGACTTCCTGGCGCGCGTGTGCGCCGAGTGGGAGGCCGAGGCGCAACGGGCGGCCGACCTCGGCATGCGCGTCGTGCAGTCGCGCACGGGCGTCGTGCTGGATCCCGCCGGCGGCGCGCTGGCGAAGATGCTGCCGCCGTTTCGACTGGGCATCGGCGGCCCCGTCGCCGGGGGGCGCCAGTACGTCTCCTGGGTGCATGCGCAGGACCTCGTCGGCATGCTGCTGGCGGCGCTCGCCGACGAGCACTGGAGCGGCCCGATGAACGCCACGGCGCCCAATCCGGTGAGCAACCGCGACCTCTCCCACGCCCTCGGTCACGCGCTCGGGCGACCAGCCGTCGCGCCCGTGCCGGGTCTCGCGCTGCACCTGCTCTACGGCGAGATGGCCACGATCATCACGACAGGCGCGCGCGTCATGCCCGCCAAGCCGCTCGTGCTCGGCTACGAGTTCGCCTACGGCCAGATCGATCGTGCACTGCGCTCGGCACTCGGCGACTAGCTGCGGCTCCCAACCCCACCACGCCGCCAGGGCGCGCGGATCCCGCTGGCCCGGTGGCCCTCAGACGGGCTCCGGCAGCGGCTCGCGCCGGCGCGCGGTCGCGCTCTCTGTCTCGATGATGACCCTGCAGGGCCGGCGGCTGAGCAGGTAGGCGGCCGTCGGCCCGATTCCCCGCTCGCCGGCCGGCGCGTGGATCGTCGACCAGTAGATCACCTCCGAGCCCACGCGTTCTGCTTCCTCGACCAGCGCCGCCCCGGGGTTGCGGGTGCGAATCAGGCCCGTGTGCACCTTCACGCCGGCCCGCCGCGCCTTGATGCGCGCGCCCTCCAGGACCGAGCGCCCGTGGGCCTCCTCTTCCTCCAGGCCCGCCTCTAGCGAAAGCTGGCTCGGGACGGGTAGCACGTAGATCGCATAGACGACGCCGTCTGCGCCGATCAGCTTCGCGGCGGCGCTCAGCGCCGACGCGCTGACGTCATCGCCGAAGATCGGCACGAGCGCGGTCGAGTACTCGAGCTCCTCGAAGTCCGGCGGTCGCTCGGGGCGCGGGATGCGGTAGTCCTTGCGCGGGTCAAGGCCCTGGCTCCTGCGGTAGACGAAGTAGCCGATCATCCCGAAGACCATCCACGGGATGCCGACGTAGCGGGCCTCGACGTGCAGCGCGACGACAGCCACCCACGCGCCGGCGGTGCCGAGGCCGCCGATCACCGCCGTCATCGGGATGTCCGATCCGCGGATTCGCACGTTCCACGGCATGCGGTAGGGACGCTCTCTGTCGGGATCCTTGACGCGCAGCGCGACGACCGCCGCGTGGGCAATCGTGAACGAGAGCATCGCGCCGAACGAGTACAGGTTGCCGAGCACTTCGGTGTTCCCGTAGAGGATCAGCGTCGCCGCGAGCCCCGAGAAGAACAGCAGCGTGAACCAGGGCGTTCGGTAGCGATGATGCAGCCGGGCGAAGATGCTCGGCAGCTGGCGGTGCTCGGCCAGCGACCAGGAGAGCCGCGAGATGCCGATCATCCCCGCGTTGGTCGCGATGAACAGGATCGTCGCGGCGAGGAAGCCAACGTAGTAGCGGGCCATCGTCAGCACGGTGCCGTGCAGGCCCAGGTGTTCGATCACGCCCAGCACCGGATCGTTTTCGAAGTAGTGCCCCAGCGAGGTCGCATAGCCCGGCTGGGTGAACGTCTGTTTGAGCTCGGCGCTGTAGCCGATGCCGTGATGGATGACCGGCAGAGCCGACAGCGCGATGATCGATATGCCCGCGTACACGCCGAGCACGGCGAGCACGACGAGGTTAACCGCCTTGGGGACCTGCCTGCCGGGGTCCTTTGACTCCTCGGCCATGTTCGCCACGGTCTCGATGCCCGTATAGGCGAGCATCGCCAGCGACAGCGCGAAGATCAGTTCGCGCCACGTCGGCGCAATCCCCAGGTGGACCTGATGCACGAGCAGCGACGGGTTCAGCACGAGGAAGGCGCCGACCGCGACGAGCAGGCTCTGCGTGCACAGGTCCAGGATCGCGAGGACGATGTTGAGCTTCGCCGACTCCCCGAGACCACGGATGTTCAGACCGGCGAGCACCGCGACCACGATCAGACCGCCGATGATGTCGTCCGGGTTGTGCTTGAGCGCGCCCAGACCCGGGAACGCGCTCGAGGTAGTGCGGCACGAAGAACGCCGAGATGGCGATCGTGAGGATGTAGTCGAGGCTCAGCGCCCAGCCCGCGAAGAAGCTGACGACGTCATCGAAGGCATGGCGCGCGAAGGACGAGGAGCCGCCCGCTTCGGGGAACATCGCGGCGCCCTCGGCATAGGTTTTCGCGGTCAGCGCGAAGAGGCCGCCGGCGAACACGAAGACGACCGGCGTGAGCCCCAGCGCGTGCGCGGCGACGAGCCCGAGCGCGTAGTAGATCGAGGACCCGACGTTGCCGTAGGCGGTGGCGAACATCCCCGACACGCCGACCGACTTGCGCAGTCCGTGCTCTGACAGTCGTGCCACGGCCCGTGAGCGTACACGTCACGCGCGAGTGCAAAATCCCGTGCATGGTCGCCGCCGAGGCAGGAAGGCGACGTATCGATCACGACGACCCGGGGCCCGAGCGTTTCCCGGCCCTGGCAATGAGAACTTCGCACCGCGGAAACTACGACTCCGGAGAGGACTTCGTCCTCGAATACGGTGATCTGCGCTTCACGTTCAACGAGCAGGACTTCTCAGAGCGCTGCGAGCAGGCGGCGCTGAAGCTCTGCTTCGTCGGCGGGCGCCTCGGCCAGGAGGAGCTCGAAGACCTGGTCAACCTCGCCGTCAACGGCGAGATCTTCGACCCCGCGTCGGCGCTCGGCGAACACGTCAACGAGTGCTGGGCCGAGCTGGCAGGACCCGCCGAACGATCGCTGGTCCACTGGATTCGCCGGCTCGTGTTCCGCGGCGCGTGGCTCGACCAGCGCGTGACCGAGGGCGAGCTGGACATCGCCTACTGCGAGCAGAGCGGGAGCTTCTCCTACGTGCAGCCCGATCGCAGCGACGAGCCGATCACGCTGGCCCCGGAGCCCTCCTGGCGCCGGGTCGCCTACCGCGGCTAGCTCCGGCCCGGGCCGCCGCCGAGCGCGCCCCGCGTCGGGGCGGCACGAGGTATCAGCTCAGGGTGCTGAACAGCGCCTCGTCATCGGCCAGCGTCTGGCGCAGGCGGCGGCGAAGCTCTGTGTGGATCTGGGATACGCGGCTCTCTGAGACCCCCAGGCGCTCGCCGATGTCGACAGCGTCGAGCCCTCGACATACAGCAGCACGGCCACCAGGCGCTCACGCGGGGGAAGCGCCGCGAAGGCCTCGCGAAAGCGTGCCTTGGCGGCTGTTCGTTCGGCGCTCTGCACGGGGTCTGACTGGCCGTCTGAGCTCTCCAGGGTGTCGATGCGCTCGATCGTGCTCGAGTCATCGGTGTGGATCGTCTTGTTCAGCGAGCCGACGTCCACGAGCACCAGGTCGTGCATGCGCGAGGACAGCTCTGACTCAGACATCTGCGCCGCGGCGGCCAGCTCTGCGTGGGTGGGCTCGCGCTCGTTCTCTGCCACGAAGCGCTCCTTGGCCTGGCCGATCGCTCGCTCTGTGCGCCGCAGCGAGCGCGGCGCCCAGTCCTGGCGGCGCAGCTCGTCGAGCACGGCGCCGTGGATGCGCGTCCAGGCGAACTGCTCGAGCGTTGCGCCCTTGTCGGGGTCATAGCGCTCGATCGAGCGGATCAGCGCCTCCAGGCCGCATGAGAGAAAGTCGTCGACGTCGCAATGCGAGGGGACCTCGCGCACCTTGCGATAGACGATGTGGCGGACCATCGGCATGAAGGTGAAGATCAGCTGATCTCTCAGCTGCTGGTCGCCGCTCTGACGGTAGTTGCGCCAGATTGCCGTTACGTCATCCGCCGAGATCCTGCCGGTCTGCTGCTCTGTTGTCTGGTGCATTGGGGCTGCTCCGACTGTCGCTGGGAACGATGTCTGCCGATCGCCCAAAGCCCCCTAGACTGCAGCGGCGCAAGCGACAGACCCGGCCCTCATCGGAAGGTTGGCCGCGTGACTTAAGTGGCAATGCCTTTAGGGTTTCATGTAATCGGCCGATCACCACTCCAAGCCGCGGCAAAAGAGCCCAGTCCGAGCCTTGGACGGACAGTCCGATGGCGCACAGGCGCCGCCGGGACATTCGGTTCTTTTTCCGTGAACACCTAAAGGTCCAGGAGGACTCGGTCGATCAACCATGAGCAAACCCACTAACAAAGCGACCGACGGACGAGGTCGCATGGAGCGCTCTTCCAAAGAGGGAAGCATGAGCTCGCCAATAGATCCCACCCAGGGCACCACCGGAGCCAAACCCACAAGCCGAATCGCCGCGGTGAGCAAGCCCGCCGCGTCCGTCGCCGTGCGACGCATCGGCGCCGCAGGATCAGCGAGGCCCACCGACGGCTCGGTGTCACTCGACGCAATCCGGGCGAACCCCCCTCAGGAGGTGCTCGACCAGATGGCCGACGCCTCCCAGCGCTTCCAGCGCATCACCTCCGAAGGCAAGCAGCTGCGCTTCGTCCGCGGAGACGATCGCGGCCCGTCGGTGCTCGAGGTGCGTGACGCAGCGGGCGCGCTCGAGCAGCGCCTGTCGCTCTCGGAAGCCTTCGACCTCGCCGCCGGCGAGCAGGACTAGGGCTCACGCCATGACGGCAACCGTCACCTCGGCGACCGCGACGGCACCGCTGAACGTGTCCGGGCTGGCGTCGGGACTGGACACCAGCCAGATCATCTCCTCCCTGCTGTCGGTCGAACGCGAGCCGGTCACGCAGCTGACCAACCAGCAGCTGACCTTCGAAGGCCAGGAGGCCCAGCTGCAGTCGATTCAGAGCGGCCTGACCCAGCTGAGCTTCGCCGCCCAGGAACTCGGCTCGCCGATCCTCTTCAAGACGTCCCAGAGCATCAGCTCCAGCAACCCCGCGCAGATCACGGCGACGACGAGCTCCGGCGCCGCCGTCGGCGGCTATGAGGTGGAAGTCAGCCAGCTCGCGAACTCCGGGCAGCGAACGTTCACCTTCGCAAGCCCGGGAGCACCGGACACGATCACGATCGAAGGTCAGAAATTCGAAGTGCCGGCGGGGATGACCGCGCAGGCGCTCGTCAACGAGATCAACTCCGACTCCAAAGCCACCGTCTACGCCGCGGCCACCAACAGCGAAACGCTCGTGCTGTCCACGCGCACGACCGGCGCCACGGGGCCTGGGTTCATCGCCGTCGTCAGATCCGGGCAGCACGCTCGTCGAACAGGCCGGCCTGGCCAAAGAAGGCCGCGACGCCAAATACGACGATCGACGGTCAGGAAGCCAGCGCGAACTCAAATGTCGTCACGAACGCGATCCCGGGCGTCTCGCTGAGCCTCAAAGCGCTCACCACGTCGACCGGCGCCGTCACGGTGGTCGTCGAACCGCCCGCCCCGAACAAGAGCGCGATCGTCGCCGCAGTTGCAGTCGTTCGTGAGCCTCTACAACTCGACGCTCGCCACGATCAACACGCAGATCCAGACCAAGCCGCCCGCAACGGGACGACGACTGCGGAACTGCAAACCGGCACGCTGTTCGGCGACTCCGAAATGGTCGGGCTCCTCAACGGGATGCGCCAGAACGTCTATGAAAGCCAGGCCGAACTGCCCAAAGAAATGTCGAGCCTGCTGGACATCGGAATCAGCACCGGCGCGACCACGGGACACGGCAACGTCTCTCAGAGCGCGGTCGAAGGCCAGCTGACGCTCAACGTCTCAGAACTCGAAAGCGCGCTCGAATCCAACCCCGGCGGGGTGGAACAGATGCTGCGCAAGTGGTCGCCGGGCTTTCAGACGCTGGTGAATAACGTCGCCCTGCCCGGCGGAACGATCGAAGCGCGCCTGAACGGCGACAGCAGCCAGGTCGGCGAAATCACGCAACGCATCGCCTCGCTGAACGAAGCGATCGCCGTCAAACAGAAAACGCTGCAGGAGCAGTTCGCGGCCATGGAAGCGGCCGTCGCGCGCAACCAGGCGCAGAGCGCCTCGATCACGGCACACCTGGGCTCGAGCGAATCAAGCTCGAGCTCGAGCTCCTCCGGCGTCGTCCAGCACCCTGTAGCGCGCCGCCGAGCGGGCGCGCGGCACCCGCACGCCCTCAACTTTGGGCGCACTCAGCCGATCATCTGGAGTGCCCACACGGGCGCGAGACGCACAGCTCATGACCCCACCAGTCAGCTCACCGCAGGCCTATCGGGAGAACACGGTTCTCTCGGCCACGCCTGCCCAGCTCGTCGTGATGCTCTACGACGGAGCTCAGCGCTTCCTGCGCCGGGCGAGCGCCGCGATGCAGGCCAACGACATCGAGGGCGCCCACAACGATCTGCGTCGCGCCGAAGCGATCCTCGCTCACCTCAACGCGGTCATCGATCACGAGCACGATCCTCGCCTGGCCGGACAGCTGAGCTCGGTCTACCGGTTCTGCCTGGACCACCTCAACCGTGCACGCTTCGAACAGAGCACGGCCGGGCTCGACGAGGTCGCGCGGCTGCTCGGAGAGCTGCGCGAGTCCTGGGCCGAGCTCGCCCGCTGATGAGAACCGCTGACGACGCGCCCGCCCGCACGCGCCGAGCGAGCCCCGCGACGACCGTCGAGGCGACACCGCACGCGCCGGCGTTGCACACCGCCGCGCAGCTGATCCCGCAACGCCCGCGGACCCCTATGAGGCGATGCTCGAGCTCGCCGGCCACGAACTGTCACTGGCCCAGGACGGGCGCCTGCGCGAGCTCTGCGCAGCTGGCGCCCACCTGGGCGCGGTTGACGGCCGCGCTGCCGGCGCAGGCGCCATCGCGGGCGCGCGCATCGCTGCAGAGCACGGTCGAGCTGCAGCGCCGCACGCACGACACGCTGCTCGCGCGCCGCGAAGAGATGCTCGACGATCTGCAGCGCACGACCCATGCCAGCCGCGCCGCCAACGGCTATGCCCGCGTGACCCAGCAGATGGGCACGCGCGTGGACCGCAATGCCTGATCGTCGCCTGCCGAGATGGGCTCGGATCGGCGCGCTAAAGATCGCCTCGACCGGGCCGATTACCGGTCAGACCCGGCATACCGGGCGACGCTCAGGGAGAGCGTCCGTTTCAGCCCAAGGAGGGCGCCAGCACAGCTCACACCCGCATGGCCATTGCTGACATCACACAGGTAGCCCTCCAGACGGCGATGCGCGGCGCGTGGATGCGCCAGACGCTTCTCACCAACAACATCGCCAACGCCAACACTCCCGGCTACCAGCGCGAGGAACTGAACTTTCAAGGCGCGCTGCGCAGCGCGCTGCAGGAGGGCAGCTCCCCCGAAGAAGTGCCGCTTCAGCCCGAAGTCAAGCCGGCCGCCGACAACGCCGAAGGCAACGGCGTCAACATCGACCGCGAATCGGCTCAGCTCTCGGAGAACGGGCTCGAATACGAGGCGATCGTCCAGGTGATGGGCGCGCGCAACGAAATCATGCGCTCAGCGATGGGTCTCGTCTGATGGGACTGTTCGACGCCATCGACATCGCCGGCAGTGGCCTCACCGCCGAACGCGTGCGCATGGACGTCACCTCGGAGAACCTGGCCAACGCGCAGACGACACGCACCGCCAACGGCCAGCCCTACCAGCGCCAGGAGGTCGTGCTCCAGCAGCACGGCGCACAGGGCAACTTCGGCGCCACGCTGGCCGGAGCGATGGGCTCCGCTGCTCCGACGCCCGCGCCCGGCGCAACCCCCGAAGGCGGCGTCGAAGTCGCCGGAGTCGTCTCGGACGCGACACCCGACCAGCTCGTCTATGACCCCGGTAACCCCGAAGCCAACGCGCAGGGCTACGTGAAGATGCCGAACATCAGCACGGTCACCGAAATGGTCGACCTGATCTCCGAGTCGCGCTCCTACCAGTCTGACGTGACCGCGATGCAGACGGCCAAGTCGATGTTCACCGCGACGCTCGGACTGCTCAAGTGAACGACGGAGCGCTCACGCGATGCTGCCGGCTGTAGGCGCCATCCCGGGAGTCGGCGGGGCCGGCGGGCTCAGCAGCCTGACATCGGCGACCAAATCGGTCACCGCCGGCATCGGCGCGACCGAAACGGGACAGGCCAGCTCCGCGCTGCCCTCTGAAGGCACCAACCCCGAACTCGAAGGCGCGGGCGCGACCGAAGGGGCCAATGGCGCCTCCTCGCTGGAACAGCTGCCCGGCCTTGAATCCACCGGCGCCGGCGAAGGCGGATCGGGAGCCGGCTCGAGCGAAGGCGGCTTTGGCGAAGCGCTCACGGGCGCAATCTCCTCATTGGAGGCCACCCAGCAGAAGGCCACCGGCGCCGCGCAGCAGCTTGCCACGGGCGGGACGAGCGACCCCGAGGGCGCGGTCACGACCGTCGAGGAAGCCCAGCTTGCGATGCAGCTGGCCTCACAGATTCGCACGAAGGCCACCGAAGCCCTTCAGGGGGTCTTCCAGACCCAGGTCTAAAGCGCACACGCTCCGCCAACGAAGAGATCCCCGCCAGCCCACTCCCCCTCCCCAGACACCATGCCCACAACCCAGACATTTCAGCTCAAGCAGTTCGCGTCGCGCCTCAGCCCGCGAGGATGGCTAGTCCTCGCTGGCTCGATGGCGGTTGCGATCATCGCCGCCTACACGTTCGTGCACATGGTCTCCAAGCCCAGCTACGCCACGCTGGCCACCGGGCTGGAACCCGGGCAGACGGGCAAGATGACCGGCATCCTCGACCAGCGCGGGATTCACTACGAACTGCAGAACAACGGCACCGCGCTCGCCGTCCAGTCCAACGAGACCGCCGAGGCTCGCGTCGCGCTCGCCGGCTCCGGGCTGCTGGGCAACACCCAGCCGGGCTTCTCGCTGTTTGAAAAATCGAGCCTCGGTGAAAGCAACTTCCAGCAGCAGGTGACCTATCAGCGAGCGCTCCAGGGCCAGCTGGCGCAGAACATCGACAACGTGCAGGGCGTCTCGGGCGCGCAGGTCGAGCTCGTGATCCCCAACTCCCAGAACCAGGTGTTCGGAGAAAACCAGACGGCCGCCTCCGCGGCCGTCCTGCTGAGCGGCACCTCGACGATCGATCCGGGCGCGGTGCGGGGCATCGCACAGCTCGTGGCCTCGTCGGTCCCGGGCCTGGAACTGAAAAAAGTCACGATCACCGACGGCACCGGACAGCTCCTGTGGCCGGCGCAGGGCGCCGAAGACGGGACCAGCGCGACGGGCAAACAGGCGGCCGAAGAACGCTACGACGCCGCCACCGAGGCAAAGCTCGACACCGTGCTCGCCGAGACGCTCGGCGCCGGCAAGGCCACGGTGCAGGTCGACGCCGCGCTGAACACCAACCAGACGACCCAGGAATCGACCGAATACGGCAAATCGACCCCGCTGACGCAGACCAAGAACCTCGAAACGCTCGCCGGCAACGGCGCGAGCGGGACGGCGGCCGGCACCGCGAACGTGCCCGCGGCCGCGACCGCGGGCGGCGGCAAGTCCAACTACAAGCACGAAGTCACCTCCTCGACGCTGCGCGCCGACCGCACGGTCACGCACTCGACGATCGCGCCCGGCGCGCTCGAAAGCCAGCACGTCTCGGTGCTGCTCGACAAGAGCGTGCCGGCGGCGTCGATCCCGGCGATCAAGGAAGCGATCACCAACGCAGCGGGCATCCAGACCAAGCGCGGCGACACGATCTCCATCGGCCAGATGGCCTTCGCCAAGCCGCCAGCGCCACCCGGGACCGCCGGCGGCCCGATCGGCTACGCCAAGTACGCGCTGATCGCGATCGCCTCGGCCCTGTTCCTGTTCTTCAGCACCCGCGCGCTGCGCCGCCGCGAAAAGGCGCCGATCGACCACCAGCCGCCTTGGCTGAGGGAAATCGAGCTGCCCGCACCGCTCGCCGAGCTTGAACGCAGGATCCCGACGCACCCGACGGAGTCGATGCCTGTCCTTGCCTCAAACGGCTCCACGCCCGTACGCCAGCAGGTCGAGCAGCTCGCCGAGAGCAGCCCGGAACGCGTGGCCCAGCAGATGCGCAGCTGGATGCAGGAGGACTAGGCGATGGCCAGCGAGCTGCCGCCGGCCTCCGACCAGGAAGTGGTCGCGGGCAGCCAACGAGCCAGCGCAGCGGCCAGCGGGCGGCGCAAGGCCGCGGTGCTTGATGGCTGCGCTGGGCCCCGACAGGGCAGCCGACGTGCTGCAGCACCTCGACGAGGACGAGATCGAGAGCCTGTCGTGGGAGATGGCGAAGATGGGATCGATCGAAGAGCAGATGACTGCGGCGATCCTCGGCGAAGTGGCCGCATCGGCGCGCCCCGACGGGACTGGGCGGCGTCTCCGGCGGCGTCGAGTTCGCGCGCGAGGTGCTCGAGCGCGCGCTCGGCGGCGAGCGAGCCGAGCAGCTCCTCGGGCGACTCTCCAGCGTCGAGACGCGACCCGTTCGAGTTCCTGCGCCGCACACCGCCCGAGCAGATCGCCACGTTCCTTTCCACCGAGTCGCCGCAGACGATCGCGATGGTGCTCGCGAACCTGCCCACGGCACTTGCCGCACAGGTCCTGCCGCGCCTGCCCGAACACCTGCAGCCCGACATCGCGCTGCGCATCGCGCGCATGGGCGAAACGAGCCCGAGCGTGATCCAGCAGGTGGAGGAGATCGTTCGCCGCAAGCTGAACGCCGTCGTCGGACAGGAGTACTCCGCCGCTGGCGGCGTCAAGTCGCTCGCCGACATCCTCAACCATGCCGACCGCTACACCGAGCGGGCGGTGCTCGACTACCTGGGCAGCATCGACGCAGAGCTGGCCGAGGAAGTGCGGCGAATCCTGTTCGTCTTCGAGGACATCGCCGAGCTCGAAGACCGCGCGATCCAGCAGGTCCTGCGCGAGGCCGACCAGAAGGACCTCGTGCTCGCACTGCGCGGTGTCGCGGACTCCGTCAAAGGCAAGCTTCTCGAGAACATGTCAGAGCGCGGCGCCGAGATGCTCAAGGAGGAAATGGACGTCCAGCAGCCTCAGCGCAAGCGCGACGTCGAGGCCGCCCAGGGACGCATCGTCGCCGTCGTGCGACGTCTGGAGGAGGCGGGCACGATCGTGATCGCGCGCGGCGATGGCGACGAGGAGGAGGAAGCGGTCGTCTGATGTCGCCTCCTGTCCTATCCGGATATCCGCTGGAGCAGCTCGAGCCCTCCGCGCCGCCCGCGCCGCCCGGCAGCCCTGAGCGCCTGCGCGCCGAAGCCGTCGCGCAGGCCGATGAGATCCGCGAGCGCGCTCGCCTGGAAGGCCACGCCGAGGGTCTCGCGCGTGGACGCGAAGACGGTTGGGCCGACGCTCGCGCCGCGGCCGACGCCCTGCGCGCAGCGCTCAGCGGATCTCGAGTGCGAGCGCGCCGATATCGCCGACACCGTCGAACGCGACGCCGTCGAGCTCGCGCTCGCGCTCGCGGCGAAGATCGTCTCCGGCACGCTAGAGGTTCAGCCAGAGCGCATCCTCGAGGTCGTCTCCGGGGCGCTGCGTCGCTTCAGCGACCGCCGCCGCCTCACCGTGCTCGTCGACGCCGACGACCTCGAGCTCGTCAGCTCCGCGATCGGCGAGCTGAGCACACAGGCGGGCGGAGTCGAGCTCTGCGACGTGCAGGCCGACCGGCGCGTGGGTCGCGGCGGGGCGATTGTTCGCACCCGCGAGCGCGAGGTCGACGTCAGCGTGCAGGCACAGCTCGACCACGCGCGCGAGGTGATCGCATCCGAGCTCGACGGCGAGACGCACAGCGATGAGCAGTGAGCTGCTGGCGCGCGCCGCACGCACGGTCCGCAACGCCGACCTCGCCCTCTGTCATGGCCGCGTCAGCAACCTGATCGGGCTGATCATCGAGGCGACCGGGCTGCAGGCCGAGATCGGCGAGGTCTGCCTGGTGAGCGCCGCGCGCGACCGCGCGCCGGTCTCGGCCGAGGTCGTCGGCTTTCGCGAGGGACGCACGCTGCTGATGCCGCTAGGCGAGCTGCACGGCATCGGCCCGGGCACCAAGGTGCTGCCGACCGGCGCCCCGTTTCGCATCCCAGTGGGGCCAGACCTCCTCGGCCGCGTGATCGACGGGCTCGGCAACTCCGCTGGATGGGCGCAGCGCACCGACGCGCGCGGGCGCCCGGTCGTCGATCGCCCCGCCACCGGGCGCCATGGAGCGCCCGCGCATCCAGGAGCGCGTCGCGCTCGGCGTGCGCGCGCTCGACAGCCTCGTGCCCTGCGGCCGCGGCCAGCGCCTCGGCATCTTCGCCGGATCGGGCGTCGGCAAGTCCTCGCTGCTGGGCATGATCGCGCGCTCCACGAGCGCCGAGGTGAACGTGATCGCGCTCGTCGGCGAGCGCGGCCGCGAGGTGCGCGAGTTCATCGAGCGCGATCTCGGCGACGGGCTGGAGCGCTCGATCGTCGTGGTCGCAACGTCCGACCAGCCGGCCCTGGTGCGCGTCAAGGCGGCGTTCACCGCCACGACGATCGCCGAGTACTTTCGCGACCAGGGACACGACGTGATGCTGATGATGGACTCGCTGACGCGCTTTGCGATGGCCCAGCGCGAGATCGGTCTGGCGATCGGCGAGCCGCCCGCCACGCGCGGCTACACGCCGAGCGTGTTCGCACTGCTGCCGCGACTGCTCGAGCGAGCCGGCACGAGCCCGGCGGGCTCGATCACCGGCCTCTACACGGTGCTCGTCGACGGCGACGACATGAACGAGCCGATCGCCGACGCCGCGCGCTCGATTCTCGACGGCCACGTCGTGCTCACGCGCTCGCTCGCACACGCCGGGCATTATCCGGCGATCGACCTGCTGCAGAGCGTCTCGCGCCTGGTCGACGAGATCGTCTCGCGAGAGATCGCGGACGCCGGCAAGCGCCTGCGCGCGGCGCTGGCGACTCTGCACGAGAAGCAGGACCTGATCTCGATCGGCGCGTATAACCCCGGCAGCGATCCGCTGCTGGACGCTGCGCTCGCCCATCGTGCGCGAATCGACGGCTTCCTGCGCCAGGGCGTCTCTGAGGCCAGCGATCCCGAGCGCTCAGACGCCGAACTGCTCGAGCTCGTGGCCCTGCTCGAGGAGTCGCTGACGCTGCACGACGGCGAGGTCGTCGACGCCGAAGAGATCCTCGCCGACGGCGACCCCGGCCGGCGCGGACGCGCACGAGGGGCCGTCGGCGATCCCGGTGCTCGGCGCGAGCATCTGAGCGCTCAAGAAATGCGCACCCGGTCCGATCACCGGGACGTGAGTCCTCCGGATCACCGTTCCGCTTCCGCCTCGAGCGCATCCGCGCCCTGCGCGAGCGCCGTGAGGACATCGCGCGCCAAGAGCTCGCGAAGGCGAACGCGCGCCTGAACGACAGCCAGGAGCGCATGCGCACCCTCGACGAGCACCTCGAGCGCACGCGCTCGGCCCAGCGCGAGGCGACAAGCCACGCCGCGAAGCGTCAGCGCCGCCGAGCTGCGCGACCGCCAGGCCTTCGTGGAGCGCGTCGAAGCCCAGCGCGACGACCATGAGAAGGATGTGACCTGCCGCGAGCAGGACGTCACGAGCCGCACGCACGAACTCGGCAAGGCCGCGCGCGACCACCAGATGCTCGAGCGTTTGAAGGAGCGTCGCAAGAGCGAGCACACCCACGAGCAGGCCCGCCAGGAAGCGAGCGTTCTCGACGACATCGCCATCGACCGCTTTCGCCGGAGCGTCGCGTGAGCACGATCACCGGCCATCAATCCCGCCGCCAGCGGCGAAGTCGCCACCGGGGCAGCCGCCGCCAGCGAACGCGTGCAGCGACTGCAGAGCCTCATCGAAGAGGTCAAGAGCGGACCGGCGAGCTTCGTCGCGGCGCTCGAATCGGCCATCAGCGGCGCGGAAGCGCGAGCAGCGCGAGCGACCCAGGCGGCGACGATGCCGGCAGGCGCCTCCCCGTACCCAGCAACGCTTGCCTCCTTCGGGTCGCCGGCCGCAGCTCCTTCGCCGATCGGCTCCGGCTCGGCCGGCGCCTACAGCGCTCTGATCAACGAAGCAGCGACGGCGAACGGCATCGAACCGGCAATGCTCGCGGGACTGATCAAGCAGGAGTCCGGCTTCGATCCCAACGCGACCAGCAGCGCCGGCGCGGATGGGCCTGACACAGCTGATGCCCGGGACGGCCTCCTCGCTGGGCGTCAGCCGAACCGCTGAACCCCGCCCAATCGATCCAGGGCGGCGCCCGCTACCTGGGCCAGCTCGCAAAGCAATTCGGCGGAAACATGACCGACGCGCTGGCCGCCTACAACGCCGGCCCGGGCGCCGTGACGCAGTACGCAGGCGTGCCGCCCTACGCCGAAACCCAGCAGTACGTCAGCAAGGTCCTTGAAAACGCCAACGAGTACCGGCAGGGCGGCGCAGCACGCCCCGGCGATGGAGGTGACCACGACATGAACGCGCTGCCCGCCCAGCCCACCGCGGCGGCTCTCAGCGAGCCCGCCCGCGACCTCCGGCGCGCCGCCCGGAGGGCCCCCCGCAGCGCCGCCTGGAGCAGAACCGTTCCAGAGCGCGCTCGACAGCCACCAGGCCCGGACCGCCCTTGCGGAAGGCCACCAGCAGAGAGCGAGCCAGAGCTCGGCGAGCCACACACCGCAGTGCGGCGCTCCCTCCGCCGCGCCCCCGGCGGCCATCGCCGCGCCGGACCCGTCCAGCGGCCCCGCCCATCGACCAGCCCCTGAAGGCTCGAGCGAATCAGGCAGCGAACAGACGGCTGAAGGCTCGCCGTCCGACACGGGCACGGTGCAGCTCCGAGCAGCGAGCCTTAGCGCGGCGAGCCCCACCGCCCTCGCGACAGCGTCGCCCACCGCGGGTGCGGGCGTCGCGCAGGACAGCGCCGACCCCCCAGAGCCGACCGCGGCGCCCGACGGCGCGGTCGATGTGCACGCCGGCGCCCAGACCCAGACCGCCGGCCCGGCCCTGCAGCTCCCTGGCAAAGGCCCGGCGCCGCTGAGCCCCGAAGCCGGCAAGAACGCCCCAGCGCAGCCCGCTTCACGCCCCTCAGACCCAGCCACGCCAGCGGGCGCTGCGTCCAGCGCCGATGCCGCCGGCGACGCGCAGGCCCCCCCGGCGCTGTCCACGCCGGCACCGGACGGCGCGGCTGCGCCGGCGCCTCCCAGCTTGCGCAGGCCGCCACGCCGACCCAGGCGGCCGGGCAGGGCACGACGAGCCCGTCAATCGCCGCGCGGTCCCGCGACGCCCGCGAGCACGAGCACCGCGGCGGGCTCGCCCGGCGGCTCGCAGACGACAGCCGGCGCCGAACAGGGTGGCGTCGTGCAGGGCGCGCACCTCCGCGCGGCAAGCCGGCCAGACGGCGAGCACGCCAGGCGCGAGCCAGCCCGTCGCCACGACGACCCCGCCAGCGGCCACGACGACGCCCACGGGGGCGGCGCACGACCCTCGGCAACTGCGCAGGGCGTCCACAACGGGCCGGCGACCGACCAGGGCAGCCCGCAAGGTTCCGGACAGGGCACCGGCACGACCGGCGGAGGCTCGGCGAACGATCCCTCGCAGACCGGCGACGGCACCGGCGGCAGCGCGCACCGATGGCGCGTCAGGAGACGACCGCCGGCGAATCGGCGTCACCGCTCGCCCAGCCGGGCAACTCCACGAACGCGGCGCAGGTCGATGCCACGGTCGGCTCGCCGGCTGCGCTCACAGGCTCGGCAGCCACCGCGCAGTCACCACCCACCGGCGGCGGAGCGCCCGTGCTCAGCTACAGCGCGCATCTCGGGGAGGCGATCCAGACCGTTCGCGAGACGATCGAGCTCGCCTCGCGCCAGGGCATCTCCCAGGCCAGGATCGCGCTGCAGCCCGAAGAGCTCGGGGACATCCGCATCCATCTCACGCAGACCTCCGACGGCCTGCTGGTTCGCGTGACGGCCGACAGCGACGCTGGCGCTCAGGCGCTCGCCGCGGGTCACGCCGAGCTGCGCCAGTCCCTGAGCTCGCTGGACCTGCCGCTGTCGCGGCTGCACATCGGCCGCTCTGAGCAGAGCGGCGCAAACCCCCAGGATCACCGCGGCAGCGGCAGTCAGGCCGCCGGGCGCGACAGCGCCTCGGGTCCCGGAGGCCGGCGAGCCTCGGGCTCGGGCGCCTCCGGCGGCGAATGGGACGGGGATCAGGGCGGCGAGGTTGCAAGCGATCTGCCGGCAGCCGCGCTGCCTCAAGAGGAGGGGGCGCTGGTCGATGTACTCGCCTAACTCTCCCTTCCAGCGCGCGGCTCGCACAGCTCTGACCCACACCACGTCACCACCGAACAACGCCCCGACGGCCGCACAACGTACTGCCCACGATCACCTGCACCGCGCGAAAGGAACCACAGCGATGAGCTCAGCACCACTGACCCCGGCGATTGCCGCCCCCTCGGCCACGACCCCGGGCGCGGCCGAAACCGCCAAGCAGCCGGAAAACCCCGGCAATGAACTTGGCAAGGATGACTTCCTCAAGCTGATGGTCGCCCAGCTGCAGGCGCAGAACCCGCTCGAACCGACAAGCGACACCGAGTACGTCGGCGAGCTCGCGCAGTTCTCCCAGCTCGAGCAGACGACGAACCTCGCGGCCTCCAGCGGAGAACTCTCCAGCTCTCAGAAGGTCGCTCAGGCGGTCGCGCTGATCGGCCACACGGTCAGCTACCTGGAAGAACCGGGAGCCACCAGCGTGAAAGGCAAGGTCGAAAGCGTCGAGATCACCTCCACGGGCCCGACCCTGACCGTCGAAGGTGTTGGCGGCGTGAACCCGGCGAGCGTCTCGGAGGTCTCGTGAGCGTAGAGGTAAACCCCGCGCTGCTGCAGACCGGCACCGCAGGCCGGGCCGCTGCCGCGCCGCCACCGCAGGCGCCGAGCGCCGGCTCCACGGAAGCCTACCGGCGCATCGTTCGCCGACGCGCTCAAGGAAGCGTCGGGCGGCGACAGCACCGCGCTGCGCTTCTCAAAGCACGCGCTCCAGCGCATGCAGCGCCGCGGCATCTCGGTGGACAGCGCCACGCTCGGGCGCCTGCAGGAGGGCATCGGGCGCATCAAGGGCAAGGGCGCCAAGGACTCACTCGTACTTGTGGACGGCACCGCGTTCGTGGTCTCCGTCCCAAACCACACCGTCATCACGGCGGTGGGACCGGAACACATGCGCGAGCACGTGTTCACAAACATCGACAGCGCCGCGATCGCCTAGGACGGCAGACGGCGATGAACGAGAGACACCACAACGACGGCCGGACCTCTTGCAGGAGGCCGCGAAAGGAAGTGACCCACTCATGATCGGTGGAATGTATGCCGCGATCAGCGGTCTCGACGCAAATCAGACGATGCTCAACAACACCGCGAGCGACCTCGCGAACGTGAACACGGTCGGCTTCAAGTCCGCCCACATCTCGTTCTCGGACTCGCTCTCGCAGGTGCTGCGCGGCGCCTCGGGCGTCACCGCCAGCAACGGTGGCTCCAACCCGCTGCAGGTCGGCCTCGGAGTCCAGGTGGCAGCGACCGAAAGCGAAATGACCGAGGGTTCGTTCCAGACGACGAACAACCCGCTGGACATCGCGATCGAGGGTGAAGGCTTCCTGCGCGTCGGCACGGGATCACCCGCCGGCCGGGCTGCCCGCGAACGTCGACTACACGCGCGCCGGGAACCTGACAACGAACACCAACGGCTACCTGACCACTCAGTCGGGTCTGTATGTGATGGGTGTGACCGCGGAAAAAACCGCCGAAGGCACCTACAAGCCGACGGCCACCGCGGGCTTCATCAAGATCCCGCCCGGCTCGGCGAACATCTCGATCGGCCAGGACGGCTCGGTCAGCTACACCGACGAGGAACCGAAATCCGAAAACTACCAAAAGCAGGTCACGGCGGGCTACATCACGCTCGCCCAGTTCCCCAACCAGGGAGGCCTGCAGCGAATCGGTGACTCGATGTGGGCCCAGACGTCCAACTCAGGCGCGCCGATCATCGGAACGCCCGACACCGAAGGCTTTGGCTCGGTGATCGGCGGCGAGCTCGAGATGTCGAACGTCGACCTCGCGGGCGCGATGACGGAAATGATCACAGCCGAGCGTGGCTACCAGGCCAACTCGCGCGTGATCACCGACCGCCTCGGAAATGCTCCAGACAGCGGTATCCATGGCCGGCTAGCCGCGGCAGCCATGACCGGACCGCCGCCCCGTGCGCCGGTCCGGTCACTGGCGCCTCTGGTGTTGGTCAACCCAACCCATTCGATTGAGAGGAAATCCGATGATCACCCTCCACCGGCTGGGACGCGCCGAAGACCCGTTCCAGCTGAACCCCGACCTGATCGTCACGGTCGAAGCGACCCCCGACACGGTGGTCACGCTGGCGACGACCGCCAAGGTCCTCGTCGCAGAGACTCCGGAGGAGGTCACCGCGTGCACGCGCGAGTGGCGTGCCGAGGTGCTGGCCGAAGCACTGCGCGAGCGCACGCCCGAACAGGCGATCGCCTCGCCTCGACGGCTTGCCGTGCATGCGCACGCGAGTTGAAGAATTCGGGCCAAACGGCCGATGAACAAGGGCGATGAAGGCAGCAACCGCCATTGGCATCGGCGTCGCGTTCGTATGCCTTGGACTCAGCTCGATGATGGACGGGACCAACCCGGCCGCGTTCCTGAACATCGAGGCACTGCTGATCGTCCTGGGCGGCACCGCCGGCGCGACGCTCGCGAGCTGTCGGGATGGCGTCGATGAAGCGCATCCCCGGCCTCTACAAGCTCGTCTTCAAGGCCGAACCGCTGGATATGCGCGCGCGTCTGGACCTGCTGGTCTCGCTCGCCGATCACGCGCGCCGCGAGGGCCTGCTGGCGCTCGACTCGACGCTGTCGGAGATCGACGATCCCTTCACGCACAACGCGCTGCAGCTGGTCGTCGACGGGACCGACCCGCAGATGGTGCACGCGATCATGGAGGCCGAGGTCGACGGCATGGTCGCGCGTCACTCGCTCGGCGCCGCCCCCTTCCAGACGGCCGGCGGCTTCGCCCCCACGATGGGCATCATCGGCACGGTGCTGGGGCTCGTGCACGTGCTGCAGAACCTCTCCTCCCCGGCGACGCTCGGGCCCTCGATCTCCACCGCCTTCCTCGCGACGCTGATGGGCGTCGGCTCGGCCAACGTCGTCTACCTGCCGATCGCCAATCGCCTGAAGGCGATCTCCGAGGAAGAGGTCGAGCTGCGCATGATGACCCTCGAGGGGATCCTCTCCCTGCAGGCCGGCGACAACCCCCGCCTGGTCTCCGAAAAGCTGATGTCCTACCTCGCCGCCCGCCGAACGCGAGGACGACGAGCGGCCGGGCTCCGCCGACACGGGCCTTCATCTGCAGGAGGCCGCGTAGCGATGGCCCGCTCAGACCGCATGCGCCGCAGCGCGCGGCAGCGAGGCAGGACGAGGGAGGCGAGCGCTGGCTGCTCACCTACGCGGACATGATCACGCTGCTGATGGCGCTGTTCATGGTCCTGTTCCGCATCTCCTCGGTGAACATCTCGAAGTTCCGCACGCTGCAGCAGGCGCTGCGCGCGGCCTTCTCGGGCAACATCCTCCCCGGCGGAAAGGCGATCGCCCAGCCCGGCGCCACCGCGAACTCCAGCCGCGCGCCGAGCGCCGTGGACATCCAGTCGATCGTGCCGCTGACCACGATCACCTCCAGCGATCTCGAAAACTCCCCCGGCGGCGAAGGCACCGGATCGCAGGGCTCCGGCGCCGGTGCGCACGCGATGAGCGCGAGCGCCGTGGCCGCCGCACAGCGCGAGCAGGAACAGTTCAAGCAGATCCAGCACCAGCTCGAAAAGTACGCCGCCCAGCACGGCTTCAGCGCCGACGTCCACACGACGATCGAAAACCGCGGGCTGGTCATCCGCGTGCTCACGGACAAACTCCTCTTCTCCTCGGGCAGCGCGACGCTCGAACCGACCGCCCGTCCGTTCCTGGTGAGATCGGCGAACTGCTTGAACGTCGATCGGGTCAATCCGATCGAGGTTGAAGGCAACACCGACGACGTGCCGATACATAGCTCGATGTTTCCAAGCAACTGGGAGCTCTCGACCGCCCGCGCAAGCGCCGTCGTGCGCTACCTGATCGAACGCAGTGTCAACCCGCTGCGCCTGGCCGCGGCCGGATACGCCGACCTGCGTCCAGTGGCGAGCAACGTGACTCCACAGGGGCGCGCGCTGAACCGACGAGTTCAAATAGTCCTTCAACGAATTCACTGACCTCCCAGGCGACCATGTCCAAAAAGAAGCTCATCCCAGTCATCGCGGTGCTCGTGCTCGGCCTGTTTGCCGCCTACTCGATGGCCAAGCCCAAGAAGGTCGTGAAGATGAAGGTCCCGGGCACGATCTACGTGCTGCCCGAGTCCTTCCTGCTGAACCTCAGCGAAGGCCACTACGCGAAGCTCACGATCGCGCTCGACCTCGCGCCCACCCAGACCGACGGCGGCTCGACCGCGGGCGCGAACACCGCGAGCGCGGGCGAAAGCGCCGGCACGCTGCCCGAGGAACCGCTCGTGCGCGAAATCGTCACCGACACGATCACCGGACAGAGCGGGAGCACGCTCGTCAGCACGACCGGGCGCAACGCGATCAAGCATCAGATTCTCGCGACGATCCGCAGCTCGAACCGACCTGAAGGTGGAATCCGTTCTACTTCCGGAAGTCACCGTGCAATAGGAGGACCCATGAGCGACGCAGTCACCTACGAGCAGTTCGATGAGGTCGGCCAGGCGGCCGCGCTGACTCAGTCAGACGCCGACCTGAGACGCCTCAGCGATGTGCCGATGGAGGCCAGCGTCGAGATCGGGCGCACCGCGATGACCGTCGGTGAGACGCTCGAACTGCACCCCGGTGCGATCGTCGTGCTCGATCGGCTCGCGGGCGAGCCCGTGGACCTGATGGTCAACGGAACGCTGATCGCGCGCGGCGAGGTCGTCGTGATCGACGAACAGTTCGGCCTGCGCGTGTCAGAGATCGTCGAGGGCGACCCGGGCGCCGCGGCGGAGCTCGCGGGCGACGGCGTGTCCAGCAACGGCAACGCTGCGCCGCTAGACGCAGAGATCATCGCCGACGCCGAACCCGCTCGGCGACGGCGCGGGCGCTGCGCCCGACTCACAGCAGGCAGGCGACGTAAGCGGGGATCAGTGAGCGACGGCGATCAGGACGAGGCCGCAGAGGCGCGGGAGCCAGAGCCGACCGCGGCCGCGCAGGACAGCGGCCAGACCGGCGGGAACCCGGCGCGCGAGCCCGGCGGGCCAGAGCAGGACGCCTCCGCAGATCAGGACGTCACCCCGGCGACGAGGCGCCCGAGCAGGGCGACGCATCGAGCGAGCAGGCCGACAGTCCACGGCGGGCGCACAGGCGATGAGCGAGCCCCGGCCGACACGCGCGGACGCGGAGGACCCGACCGCCGGCGCGCGGCGGGCGAGGCGTCAGCCGAGCGACGCGAAGACCCCGACAGGACGCCGCCAGGGCAGACGGCTGCCGAGGCGGAGAGCGCCGGGCCGCCGGAAGACCGCCGCAGCGGCGATCGACGCCAGCGCGAGCGACGCGTGCGCGCGCTGGACTTCTCCCAGCCGACCAAGTTCAACGCCGAGCTTCGCAGGCGGATCGTGCGCGCGCTCGGGCCATTTTGCGAAAGCTTCGCGATCCGCCTGTCCGCCGAGCTTCGCACGTCGGTGGACCTGACGATCGCAGACCCACATCAGCTCACGTGGTCGGCCGCCAAGGCCCAGCTGCCCGCGGACTCGATCGCGGCCGAGATCGGCGTCTCGCCGATCGAACGCAAGATGCTGCTCAACATCGAGCTGCCGATCGTGCTGCGCGCGCTGGAGTGCCTGCTCGGCGGCTCGGCCTCCCAGGCAGCGACGGAGCGGCGCCTCAGCGAAGTCGACTGGGCGCTCATGCGACCGCTGCTTGGAGGGCATGACCGCCCAGCTGGCCACCGCATGGCGCGATCTGGGCGGACTCCAGCTGTCGCTCGGCGAGATCGACACCGAGGGCGACGCAGGTGTGTCGGCGCCGCTCGGCGAACCGACCCTTCGCCGTGCCGATCGAGGTCCAGATCGACGGCCTCACCTCGACGATGATGCTGTTCGTACCCGTGGTCGGCGATCGCGCCGGTCGCCGAGGAGATCCTCGGTCGCGGATCGCTGCTGGAGGACGCCGACCCGACCGACGGCCTGGCCGTACATCGCGGTCTGGCGGTGGCTCACGTGCTGCTTCGCGCCGAGGTCGGCTCGACGCGGATTCCCGTCGAGGAGATGCTCGCGCTCGCGCCCGGCTCGCTGCTCGAGCTCGAGGACCGCGCCGACACCGGCGTGCAGGTGTTCGCCGAGCGCGTCCCACTCGGCCGCGCGCACCCCGGGTTGCGCGGCACGCGCCGCGCGATCAAGCTGATCACGCCGCTGGAACCCGGCCGCGTGTCGGCGATGCCGAGCACCCCCTCCACCCAGCTTGGCCGCTCTGCGCTGATCGGCGCCGGCGAGACGCTCGACTCCGATCGCGGACTGACGAGCCGCGTCACAGCGTCGAGCTGGCCCTCCCGCTGGGCGCGGGCGCCGCGCGCATGCTGCGTGTTCCCGTACGCGTCTGGGCCGAGCTCGGGCGCACGAGGCTTCCGCTCGGCAGCGCACTCGACCTACCCCTCGGGACCGTGCTCGAGCTGGAGCAGAGCGCGGAATCCCCGCTCGAGCTGTTCGCCAACGGCAAGTCGTTTGCCCTCGCCTCGCTGCAGGTCAGCCGCGAGGGCCGCTGGGCCGTGCAGATCGAGTCGCTCGCCTGAGCGCCCGGCGCGGGACGTCCCGCCGCTAGGAGGGCTTTGAGTCTCGCCGCCCACTCCCTTGGCCCCCGCGGGAGCGTGGCCATCGGCGGGTGCGCCCGGCAGCGCGTCTGCGCTCGGCGTCGGCAGCAGCGCGGTTCTGCTCCTTGATCGACAGCCAGATCTCCTCGCGATAGACCGGGAGCCCGTGAGGCGCGGCGATCCCAAGGCGCACGTTCTGCCCGCTGATCTCGACGACGTCGATGATCACGTCGTCACCGATCACGACCCGCTCCCCGGGACGGCGCATCAGCATCAGCATCAGCCGATTATGCCGCATCCCCAAGCGGCTCCCGGCGGGGCCTCGCGCGAGCAGCGATCCCGGCCGATCGCAGGACGCGCCCCGCGCACCTCAGACGGCCAGGCCCGACGGCGACGCGTTCAGCTCTTGCCGACCGACTGAAAGAGCCGCGCCTGTAGCTCGGCCCCGGGGGCGTTGTTCAGCAGCTGGTAGGCCTGACGCTCGACGATCACGATCGGCGCGCGCTGGTTGACGACGATGTCCGCCGGGTCAGGCGCCGCCCGGACCGTCACGTACAGCTGAGCGTCCTGTCAGGTCCCCGACGGCGACGAGCTCGCGATCTGAGTCGCTGAATCCCGAGCGGGAAGGGATCGAAGAAGTCGCGCGGATCGACGACGGGGAGGGCAAGCGCCGGGTCATCGAGCGAGTGCAGCCAGAGAAATCCGCTGCCGGGGTTTCTGTCCAGGAGCGTGTAGTGGCGGCCGCCGAGCCCGATCAACCCGTGCGGGAACTCGAGGACGTTCTCGGGCTCGACCTGCAGCGGCCCAAAGCGGGTGCTCTCTATTGCGGTCAGCGCGGACATCGGCTCAGTGCAGGAATTCGAGCAGGGACTCCTGCACGATCGTGGCACCCGCTCGAAGCGCCGCTTCCAGAGAAGCCTGCTGGCTGGAGAATTCCATCGCGACCTGGGCGAAGTTCGCGTCCTGGACGTTGGAAAGCTGCGCGGTTGTAGTGATCTTCATGTCTTCCATCCGGCCCAGTGCGCTGCTCACCTGATCGGTTGCCGCGCCGACCTGCGCCTGCAGGTTACTGAGCGTGTTCAGGTTCGCGTCGAGTCCTTCGAGGTCTTTGGAGGAGAGCGCTTCAAGCGACGCCGGCGTGCCTTCGCGCAGGTTCTTGGCGATCGTGCGCAGCGTGTCCAGCAGCTTGCCGTCGTTGGCCCCTTCGCCTTCTCCCAGCAGCGAATTGATCCCGACCGTGACGTTGACCGTCGCGCCGGGCGCCACGGAGCGAACGATCGAGCCTTCGTTGCCGTGATATTCGTCGCCTTTGCCCTGGCTGTATGGAGCGACGCCCGTTTCCGTGCCCGAGAACACGTACTGGCCGGCGTACTGCGTATTGGCCGCCTGCTTGCTCATTTCGGTGAGCTGTTCGATCTCCTCGGCGATGTCTTCAAGGTCGCTCTGGCTGTTGACACCGTTGGCCGCCTCCACGATCAGCTCGCGGGCGCGCTGGCTGAGTTCGTTGACGTTGGCGAGCGCATCACCGGCGGTGGTCAGCCAGGCGGTCCCGTCGTGGGCGCTCTTTTCGTAGGTCGACAGACCGTCGAGCGTGCTCTGCAGGAGCACGACCTGGCTTGCGCCGGTCGGGTTATCGGAGGGTTCGAGGATCGATTTGCCCGAGGCGAGCTCGCGCTGGCTGCGATTCAGCGCCGCCTGGGCGTTGTTGATGTCCGAGAGCGTCGAGCCCATCACCATGTCGGTCGCGATTCGCGTGCTCACAGCCCGACCGCCCCGGTGTGGTTGATCAGCGTGTCGAGCATTTCGTCGAGCGATGTGAGCGCGCGCGCGGAGGCCTGATAGCCGCGCTGGTAGGTCACGAGGTTGGTCATTTCTTCATCCAGCGACACGCCCGAGACGCTCTGGCGCTGGCCGCTGATCGCGGTCACGACCGCCTGGGAGTTGGTCTCGTCGCTCTCGGCGCTCTGCACGTCTGCGCCCAACCCGCGCGATCAGCGACGCGTAGCTCTGTTCCGCGCTGCCACCCGCGCAGCGCCGCGATCGCACGGGCCACTTCGTTGCCGCCCGCGGTTTTTCCCTTCGGCCGTCTGCACTTCGGAAGGTTTGACGGCGACGGCGATCGTCGTCGCGGTTTTACCGCTGAAGAACGGTTTGGAGGTGTGCAATGCGTTGACGCTTTCGGCCAGCTGGCTGGCAACGGTGTCCAGTTCTTTGCGAAATCCGGCGATCGGGCCCGCG
The DNA here is from genome assembly GCA_963749385.1 of uncultured Solirubrobacterales bacterium. Taxonomy (GTDB): domain Bacteria; phylum Actinomycetota; class Thermoleophilia; order Solirubrobacterales; family Solirubrobacteraceae; genus Palsa-744. The sequence goes on along the minus strand of CAVVMI010000007.1, from coordinate 47,564 downwards.
GCGCCGGAGAGTTCGAGCAGCGCTCCCAGCTTGCCGCCGGCGGCGCTCGTCAGTTCCTGGGGCCAGTTGACCTGGGCGCCCTGCACGAGCGGTTTGGCCGCGTTGCCGAAGGAGACCGTGTCGGTGCCATCGCTTTCGGTTGTCACCGTGACGTTCGCCAGTTCGGAAAGCTTGTCGATCAACAGGTCGCGACGATCTTCGAGGTCGTTGGGCTGTTGGCGAGCCAGCTTCGCATCCTTGATCTGTTCGTTGAGCTGGGCGATCTGCGTCGCGTCGCTCTGGACTTCACCGCTCGGGCCCGTGATTGCGGTGTACTGCTGGGCAGTCTGCGTTTCGATCGTCTGCAGCTGCGAGCTGAGCTGATTCAGGGTCCCCGCGAGCTGTGACCCGGAGCTCACCACCGCAACCTTCGCAGCTTCGCTGGAGGGCAGGTTGGCCAGTTCGCCCCATGCGCTCCAGAAGGCCGACATCTGCGTGGCCAGACCCGGCGGTTGAGGGTTCGTCAAAGCTGCTCTGGGCCTGCTGGAGCTCGTCTGCCTGGGTAGTCGCCGCGCCGAGCGTCGCGTTCTGGGTGCGGTACTGGGCGTCCAGGTAGGTGTTGCGGATGCGCTGGTAGGTTGCAACGCTGACGCCTGTGCCGAGCTGCCCGCCTTCGCCGTTCTCGGGCGAGAGGGCGGGTATGTGCATCGGTTCGTTGGTCTGCAGCACCGCGACCTGACGGGAGTAGCCGGGAGTGTCGACGTTGGTGATGTTGTGCCCGGTGACGTCGATCGCCTGCTGGTCTGCCAGCAGACCCGAGAGCGCCGTCTGCATTCCTTGTAGCGTGGGTATCGACATCGCTGTAAGCGCCTCAGGTCAGGCCTGCAGGTCGAGTACGTGCAGGGTGCCGTGCTGGGTCGGGTTGGCGCCCTGGCCCACGGATCCCCGAGGGTCGTAGCCGTGGACGCCGTTGTCGAGCGCCAGTGACTGCATCAGGTGATCCAGGAAGGAGAGTTCGATCTGCATGATCGCGCGGTTCTGGCCGTGCTCGCGACGCAGCTCCTCGAGCAGCCCGCGCAGCTGCGCGCTGCGCGCTGCGACGAGCCGCCCGCTGGCGGCGTCCATGAGCGTGAGCAGCCTGGTTACCGTGACCTGGCCGGCCTCGATGCCCAGCCGCGCGCCGGCGCGCTCGAGCAGCACGGCGCGCTCGCACTCGATTTCCTCGCGGCGTGTGAGCTCCGCGTAGAGCATGCCGGCGAGCCGTACGACCGCGTGCACATCGCGTGAACGGATGGCGGCGCCCTGCTGCAGGACGATCTCCAGGAGCCCCTGCACAGATGCGATCTGCGCATCGAGGTGAACGAGCACGGCGTCGGCGAGCGGCTCCTGTGGCGCGAGGGCCAGCGCGACCGGGGCATTGAGGGGACGCTGGCTCACGCCGAAGTACCTCCGGATGGCGCGGCGCTGGGCTTCCCGGCGGCGGGGTCGAGCTCGGTCGTGAGCTGCTCCGGAGAGACCGAGCGAGCCCTGGCGCGTCACGCTTTCGGCGAGCGTCTGCGGCAACAGCGAGGAGAGCATGCCGCCGCCGCTGCTGAGAGGAGCCTTCTTCAGAGCAGATCCCGCCTTCACCTTCACTTTCACCTTCACCTTCGCCGCCCAGGCCGCTGGTCTTGGCCATTTCCTGCGTGAGCTCGTTGAGCAGCACCTCTTCAAAGCCCCGCGCGGTTTCGTATGCCTGCTTTGCCTTCGGCGAGCCTTCTCGCACGCCGGCCGGCAGGCGAGCCTCGTCGATCGCCGGAAGCGCCGAAGGTGAGACGGTCGTGGGCGAGAGCCCTGTTACGAGCGGGTGAGCTCATGAACGAAGCTGGTTGGCGATCGACGCCATCTGGTTTTCGGTTTGGATCGCCGAGCTCTCCAGCTGATAGCTGCGCTGGGTGTTGACCATCTGGACCATCTCGCTGGCGACGTCGACGTTCGAGCCCTCCAGCGCGCCCTGGTGGACTTTGACGCCGGTGGCCGCTGTCCCCGCGCCGCTGCCGGCGGTTTCGGAGTAAAGCCCGCTGCCGTCGGCGAGCAGGTGGTCTGGAGAGGCGACCGTCACGAGCGCAAGCTTCCCGATCGTTTTGCTGCCCACTCGCACCGTGCCTTCAGGGTCGATCGACACTTCGCTCAGCGACGTGCCGTCGGGAAGTTTGATCGGCGGCTGGACGAAATCGCCTTCGGAGGTCATCAGCTGGCGCGAGGCGTCGAGCTGAAATGCGCCGTTGCGTGTGAGCGCCGTGCTTCCATCCGAACGCTTGACCGTGAAGTAGCCTTCGCCTTCGATCGCGACGTCCAGCGGGTCGCCGGTCTGCTGAATCGCCCCCTGGGACTGGTTTCGCCCGATCACTTCCGCTGCGGCGCCGGCACCGGCCGTCGTGGCGGTGCCCGCCTGGTTGACCTGGCTGTAGAGCAGGTCACGGAAGCCGACGCGCTCGGCCTTGTATCCGCTGGTCGAGGCGTTGGCGAGGTCGTTGCCGATCGCTGCAAGCTGCTGCTGCTGTGCGTCCATGCCGGATGCGGCGGCGTACATGCCTTCGAGCATCTCCGAGGCTTCCTTTCCGCTAGGTCCCGCTCAACGACCCGACCTGGCTTGATGCCGCCTGGAGGGTCTGGTCGATCGCCTGTATGGCCTGCTGGCCGGACTGGTAGGTCCGCATCGAGCCGACCATTTCCACCATCACCTTGGCCGGGTCGACGCCGGATTCCTCGAGCACGCCCGAGCGCACGGTCCCGCTGGCGGTTCCCGACGCCGTGCCCTGAAAGAGGTTTTCGCCCTGCTTGACGGCGCCGGGGACTTCGAACACGCCCACGGCAGTCGAGGGCACGGTACCGTCGGCGCCGACCTTGATCGGCGCGCCGGCCTGGCTGAGCACTTCCTGGCCCGCGCTGTCGACGAGCAGGCCCTGCGCGGAGGAGGTGAACTGCCCGTCGCGGGAGTAGCGGACGCCTTCGGGGGTCTTGACCGAGAAGAAGCCCTTGCCGACGATCCCGAAGTCGAGCGGTTCGTTGGTCGTCTGCATGTTCGCGGGCGCCATGTCGGTGAAGCTCTTGCCGACCGCCACCCCCGTGCTCAGCGAGCCGACCGGCTGGCCCGCTTCGTTGTCGAGCAACAGTTCGCCGAAGCTGTGGCTGGACGTGGAGTCCGGCTTGTAGCCGGGGGTCGAGGCGTTGGCGAGATCGTTTGAGAGCTGGTCCTGGCGGGCCTGCTCGGCGACCATGCCCGAGGCCGCGATGAAAAGTCCGACGTCCATCTCATCCCGGGGTGATCGCCATCGCCGGTGGATCCTTTAGCGCTGGTAGACGACCTGGCTATCCGGTCGCGCAGGAACAGCGCCTCGTCATCAGCCAGCGTCTGGCGCAGTCTGCGGCGAAGCTCTGTGTGGATCTGGGAGACGCGGCTCTCTGAGACGCCCAGGCGCTCGCCGATGTCTGCTGAGCGTCGAGCCCTCGACATACAGCAGCACGGCCACCAGGCGCTCACGCGGGGGCAGCGCCGCGAAGGCTTCGCGAAAGCGCGCCTTGGCGGCTGTTCGTTCGGCGCTCTGGACGGGGTCTGACTGGCCGTCTGCGCTCTCCAGGGTGTCGATCCGCTCGATCGTGCTCGAGTCATCGGTGTGGATCGTCTTGTTCAGCGATCCGACGTCCACGAGCACCAGGTCGTGCATCCGCGAGCTGACAGCTCTGACTCGGACATCCGCGCAGCGGCGGCCAGCTCTGCGTGGGTGGGCTCGCGCTCGTTCTCTGCCACGAAGCGCTCCTTGGCCTGGCCGATCGCTCGCTCTGTGCGCCGCAGCGAGCGCGGCGCCCAGTCCTGGCGGCGCAGCTCGTCGAGCACGGCGCCGTGGATACGCGTCCAGGCGAACTGCTCGAGCGTTGCGCCCTTGTCCGGGTCATAGCGCTCGATCGAGCGGATCAGCGCCTCGAGGCCGCATGAGAGAAAGTCGTCGACGTCGCAATGCGAGGGGACCTCGCGGACCTTGCGATAGACGATGTGGCGGACCATCGGCATGAACGTGAAGATCAGCTGATCTCTCAGCTGCTGGTCGCCGCTCTGGCGGTAGCTGCGCCAGATTGCCGTTACGTCATCCGCCGAGATCCTGCCGGTCTGCTGCTCTGGTGTTTGGCGCATTGGGCCTGCTCCGAGTGTCGCTGGGAACGATTTCTGCCTGCTCCCCGATACCACCCGAAGTGGTGGCGGAGGAAGCGGACCGTGCCCCTATCGGAAGATCTTTCTCAGACCTAAACCCGTCCTTACACAGACCCCACAACTGTCCTCACACCGATCCACGACCGCCCTCGCACAGATCCCACAACTGTGGGTAGTTGCTAAAGCCACAACGGGGGAGAGGCCGATTACCTGCGGCGTTCCCTCGATGACCAAGTCGAAGAAGCTCACCCGAGCCAGTTCGTCGGTCGCAGCAGTCGCGCTTGGCCTGGCGACGCTGGCGTACACGACGTTGGCGTGCGCCGCACCGGCGCTGGCATTCACCCCCACGCGCAAGGGGGGCAGCGAATCGACGCCGCTAAACATTTCGTCCACCCCCTCGAGCTCTCACTCGACGGGCGGCGGCCCGAGCATCCTGCGGACGATCATCGGTCTGCTGATCGTGATCGCGATCATCTGGGGGCTGTCGTGGGTCCTGCGCAAGGTGAAGTCCGGCCGCGAGACCCGCGCCGCCGGCACAGGGCTGACGAGCGTTGCAACGCTTCCGCTGTCCCCCGGGCGCTCGCTGCACGTCGTGCGGGCCGGGCGCGACTACGTGCTTGTCGGCTCCTCAGAGCACCACATCGCCACGATCCGCCACTACACCGAGGAGGAAGCCCTGGAGGCCGGGCTATTCGAGCCCGTCACGGCAACCGAATGGGAGGACGCCGATGACGGCCCCACCTCGACGGGTCCCGGCGAAGCTGAGCCGACGCGTCCGCGCGACATGCAGATCCCCGGCCAGCCGGGCGTCCAGAATCCGGTTGGCAACGTGGTGGACAAGCTGCGCGGATGGACGGTCCGCAGGTGAACGTCTCCTCCTCGAACGCCGTCCAGGTCCTGCTGCTGCTCGGTGGGCTGACGCTCGTCCCCGCGGCGCTGTTCACTGTCACGGGCTTCAGCCGGATCGTGATCGTGCTCGGCTTCATCCGCACCGGGATGGGGACCAACAACGCCCCGCCGAACCAGGTCCTGATCGGCATCGCGCTGTTCCTGACGATCTTCGTGATGTCGCCCACGATCAGCGCGATCAAGAAGGAAGCCATCCAGCCGCTGAACGCTCATCAGATCAGCACGAGCACGGCGATCGAGCGAGCCGAGGTGCCGCTGCGCGAATTCATGTTTGCCCAGACGCGCACAGAGGACATCGCACTGTTCGTCCACCTGGCGCACGACAAGCCGCCCCACACCCGCTCCGAAGTGCCGACCGAGGTGCTCATCCCCGCGTTCATCGTGTCGGAGCTCAAGACCGCCTTTGAGATCGGGTTCCTCATCTTCCTGCCGTTCCTGATCATCGACCTGATCGTCTCCTCGACGCTGATGAGCATGGGGATGATCATGCTCCCGCCGACGTTCATATCGCTGCCGTTCAAGGTCCTGCTGTTCGTCCTGGTCGATGGCTGGGACCTCGTAATCCGAGCGCTCGTACAGAGCTTTCACTAGGAGCGTGGCGCGATGAGCCAAGACACGGTCATACACCTCGGCTCACAGGCGATGACCTCGCGTTCAAGGTCGCCGGGCCGCTGCTTGCTCGTCGCGATGCTCGTCGGACTGGCCGTGAGCATCTTCCAGGCTGTCACCCAGATCCAGGAGCAGAGCCTCACGCTGATCCCGAAGATCGGCGCGATCGCGGTCGTCTCCGTCGTCCTCGGACCGTGGATGCTCGACCAGCTCGTCTCCTACACGGTCAACCTGTACACCTCGATCCCGACGCTGGTCGGCACCTAGAGGCCATCGATGATCGCCGCCTGCATCGACCTTCGGCGCGCTTAGCCAGCTGCTCGCAAACTCGCCGGCAACGAGCTCGCGGGCTTCATCCTCGTGCTCGCCCGCGTCACGCCGCTGTTCATGATCGCGCCGCCGTTCTCATCGCCTATGATTCCCGGCGCGCGTTCGCGGGATCATCGCGGTTGGCATCTCGATCGGCCTGACGCCGATCGCGCTGCACGGTCAGCACGTCCCCTCGGACGTACTCACGCTGGCCGGATATGTGATCTCCGGGGGCCTCGTCGGACTGGCCTTTGCCTTCTCCCTGGCGGTGCTGTTCGCCGCAGTCGAAGCCGCCGGAGCCTTCGCGGACCTCGGCGCGGGCTTCTCCTACGGCAACGAGATCGACCCCTTCAGCGGCAACGCCGCCGGCGCCTTCTCCTCGCTGTACTCGCTGATGGGCATCGCGGTGTTCTTTGCGATCGACGGCGAAGCCTGGGTCATCACCGGCCTCGATCGCAGCTTCCAGCTGGTCCCGCTGACCGCGATGCCCCAGATATCGACGCTCATCGGCGGCACCGTGCGGGTGTTCTCCACGATCTTCGCCTCGGCGCTGGAGATCGCCGCACCCGTCGTGATCGCGCTGCTGATCACAGACGTGGCCTTCGGGGTCGTCTCCCGCGTCGTGCCCCAGCTGAACGTGTTCGCTGTCGGCTTCCCGGCGAAGGTGGCCGTCGCGCTGCTGATCGTCGGCGCGTCGATCCCGTTCGTCGGAGGCTGGCTCTCAGATCAAATGTCAACGACCGTCGGCGCCGCGCTGAGCGCGCTGTGACGTTCTGACCATGGCCCAAGAGGAACGCACAGAGAAGGCGACACCCAAGCATCGCGAGAAGGCCCGCAAGAAGGGCCAGATCGCCCGCTCGGCCGACGTCGGCGGATCGGTCGTGCTGGCGGCCGGCCTGTTCGCGCTGAGCCTGCTCGGCCCGCGCATCGTCAACTCGGTGGGCCTCACGTTTCAAACGATCATCGCCGAGGCCGCGCACCCCGCCAAGGCGACGAGCGCCGCCGGCCTGCGCGACCTGATGAACACGGTCTCGATGACGCTGCTGCTGACGGTCGGGCCGATCGCAGCGGCCTGCCTGGCCGGCGGCGTGATCGCGGGGACGATGCAGGCCGGCTTTCACCCCAGCACCGAAGCGCTCTCGGTTGACTTCCATCGCATCAGCCCGCTGAAGGGCATGAAGAACCTGGTCGGCCCCAACGCGATCTTCGAGACGGTCAAGGCGACGAGCAAGATCGCGATCGTCGGATCGATCGCGGCGCTCGCGCTGCTACCGGGCATGGCGGCGCTGGCCTCGCTCGTCGGCATCACGCCGCTTGCGCTCGGCGTGATCCTCGGCCACAAGTCCTTCGAAGTCGCCGAGCACGCGACCTTCGCCTATCTGCTCATCGCCGTCGCCGACTACGCCTGGCAGCGCCGCCGCCACGAGAAGGGCCTGCGCATGACCAAGCAGCAGATCAAAGACGAGCTGCGCCAGCACGGGCTCCCGGCCGAGGTCGAAGCCGCCCAGCGCCGCCGGCGCATGCAGCTGGCGCGCAAACGCATGATGGCGGCCGTTCCGCTCGCCGATGTCGTCCTGACCAACCCGACGCACTTCGCCGTCGCGCTGCGCTATGACGGCACGCGCACGGCACCGGAGGTCGTGGCCAAGGGCCAGGACCTGATCGCGCTGCAGATCAGGCGCATCGCCGAAGAGCACGATGTGCCGGTCGTTCCCGACCCGCCGCTGGCGCGCGCGCTGCACGACTCCGCGGAGATCGGCCAGATGATCCCCGAGACGCTCTACGCCGCCGTCGCGCGCGTGCTTGCGTTCGTCTACCGCACCGCGCGCCGTAGGAGGTATGCGTCATGAGCAGCGACCGCCTGAAGGGCCTGCTGCGCCACAGCGACCTGCTCGCCGCCCTGGCGGTCGTGGTCGTCGTGACGATGCTCGTCGTCCCGCTGCCGCCGATGCTGATCGACCTGCTGATCACGCTGAACATCAGCGTGGCGCTGACGATCGTGATCGCGAGCATGTACTTCAACCGGGCGCTGGAATTCGCTGCGTTCCCGAGCCTGTTGCTGCTGACGACGATGTTCCGCCTGGCGATCAACGTCTCGGTCACCCGGCTGATCCTCACGACCGGCGACGCCGGCAGCGTCGTGAAGTCCTTCGGCCAGTTCGTGATCGGCGGAAACGTGGTCGTCGGCCTCGTGATTTTCATGATCCTCGTCGTCATCCAGTTCGTCGTCGTAACGAACGGATCCGGGCGCGTCGCCGAGGTGGGCGCGCGCTTCACGCTCGACGCCATGCCGGGCAAGCAGATGGCGATCGACGCCGACCTGAACGCCGGGCTGATCACCGACGACCAGGCGCGCGAGCGCCGCCTGGACATCGCTCGTGAAGCCGACTTCTACGGCTCGATGGACGGCGCGTCGAAGTTCGTCAAGGGCGATGCCATGGCCGCGGTGATCATCACCGCGATCAACCTCATCGGGGGGATCGTGGTGGGGATGGTTCAGCACCACCTGTCCTTCTCCGAAGCGACCCACCAGTTCTCGCTGCTGACTGTCGGAGACGGCCTCGCCGCACAGATCCCCGCGCTGCTGATCTCCGTCGCGACGGGCATCATCGTCACGCGCTCGGTCTCAGACCGCGATCTGGGAAGCGACATAGCGCGCCAGATCCTCAGCCAGCGCAAGGCGCCGCTCGTGGCCGCCAGCGTGATCGCGATGTTCGCGCTGATCCCCGGACTGCCGAAGATCCCCTTCCTTGTGATCGGCGGCCTCTTCGGCGCGATCGCCTGGGCCGTGCGCGATGGGCTGCCGGACGAGGAGAAGGAGGAGGTGGCCGGAGTGTTGACGGCAGGGGACGCCCAGGCGGCCCTCCCGTCCCCCAACGAGGAGGCCGTCGGCAAGCTGTCGGTCGATCCGCTGGAGCTGCCGATCGGCTTCGGCCTCGTGCCGCTCGTCGACGGGAACTCAAACGGCGCGCTGCTTCGCCGCGTGAGCATGATCCGCCGCCAGATCGCCGGCGAGCTGGGGATCGTGATCCCGCCGGTGCGCATCCACGACGAGCTCGGCCTGGACTCCCACGAATATCGCATCAAGGTGCGCGGCTCAGAGGTGGCGCGCGGGCGGATCATGCCCGGGCACCTGCTGGCGCTCGACCCCGGCGACGCGGCCCCGGGCCTGCAGGGGATCCCCACGGCCGAGCCGGCGTTCGGCCTGCCCGCCGTGTGGGTCGCCGAGTCCTCGCGCGCCGAGGCCGAGGCGCTCGGTTACACGGTCGTCGACGTGCAGTCGATGATCGTCACGCACCTGACCGAGACGATCCGCAGCCATGCCGCCGAGCTGCTCAGCCGCCAGGACGTGCGCACGCTGCTCGATCAGCTCAAGGAGAGCAACGCGGCGGTCGTCGAGGAGATCGTCCCGGACGTGCTCTCGCTGGGCGAGATCCAGCGTGTGCTCCAGGGCCTGCTGTCTGAAGGCGTCGCGGTCCGCGACCTCGGCACGATCATGGAGGGGATCGGCGACAAGGCCCGAATAACAAGAGATACGGGCCTGTTGACCGAGTATGCGCGTCAAGCCCTGGGCCGTGCGATCACGGCCCCCCACCTCGACGAGCGACTCTGCCTGCGGGCCATCACCCTTGACCCGGCGATCGAGCAGGAGGTCGCGACCTCTATCACCCAGACCACCGACGGGGAGTTCCTCGCGATCGATCCCCCGCGTGCACAGGCAATCGTCACGGCGCTCCGCGCCCAGGTCGAGCACGCCGGCGCGCGCGGTGGCAGGGAACCGGTCCTGCTCTGCTCGGCGAGGGTGCGCAGGCATCTGCGCCGCATGGTGGCCCAGGCCCAACCCCATCTGCCCGTCTGTTCCTACAACGAGATCGCCCCTGGCGTGAACGTCGAGACGATTGGAGTCATCCACGCATGAGCGCAACCGCTTACGACACCCTCCCCCCCGGCCACTTCGACTCCACGGCGCACAGCAACGCCGCGCCGCGCGAGGACGTCGCACCCCTCACCAGCACCGCTGGCGTGGAATCGCGTGTCTTTCGCGGACGCTCGATCGAGGAGCTGATTCCCAAGATCCAGGTCGAGCTCGGTCCCGACGCGATCATCATGCGCCGGCGCAGCGGACTGAGCGGCGGGTTCGCCGGCTTCTTCCAGCGGCGCTTCGTCGAGATCGAGGCACGAGCCGGGACCGCTCGGGTGGACATGCTGGACGAGCAGGTCGCGGCGGCGCCTGCGACGACGGCTCCCGCCCAGCCCCCGCAGTCCCAGCAGCCGCCCCTGGCCCGTCAGGCACCCGCCACCGGGACGGTGCCGGTGCCGCCGCCAGCCGTGCCCGTTGCCCAGACTCCCGTCGCTCCTCCTCTGCCCCCGGCGGTTCCAAGCTGGGAGACGTCCAGAGCCAACAGCGCCTACGGCGCCAATCGCGGCCTGGCGCTCCCCGATGCGCCGCCCGCGCTGACCCACTACGAGCACGTGCGCATGCAGGCGGCTCAGGCGGCATCGGCAAACGACGCCGCGCCGCCGCAGGCATCACAGCCTCCGGCGCCGCCGCGACGGCCCGAGCCCACCCCGCCCGAGGCAACACAGCCAGAGCCGGCACAGCCACAGTTCACGACTGGGCCCCAGGCGCAGGCTCGCCCGTCACAGGCTGGGCCTGCCCACGCGCCGCAACCCGAGCCGCTGGCCGTCACACCGGGCGAAAGCCGACTGATGGACGGCGACGCGCCGGCCCCCAGTCCCTCGTCGCAGAACGGCAACGCGCCCGCATCGAGCGCGGCAACTCCCGTATCACCCCGGGACGCCGACCTCGACGGCTTCCGCGAGCTCACCCCGGAGAGCCTGCTCAGGCAGCCGCGGGCGATCGACGACACAGCGCCGGTCTCGCTGCACGACAGCGACTCCTTCGCGGCAGCGCTGGCCGACGCCGAGACCGCGATGCCGCGCGCGAGCGTCGAAAGCCGCCTGCTTGGCCTCGGCGTCGGCCCGGAGCTCGTCGGCGAGCTGCTCACGACCGCCGCTCGCGACGTGCTGCCGCTGCTTGCCGGCGGAGCGAACATCGCCGACGCCGTGCGTCTGCTGCTGCGGGTGCGCATACCCGCCGCCAGCGCGCTTCCGGGCGCCGGTGGGGCGATTGCGTTCGTCGGACCCGGCGGAAGCGGCAAGACGGCGTGCGCCACCGCACTGGCACAGCATCTGCGTGAGCGCGACCCCCGGCCCACCGCCTGCGCCACGATCCTCACGCAGGACAACGAGCACGCGATGGTGCTCGAGCCCCAGCTGAGCGAGCCCGTGCCGATCGCCGACGCTCGCGTCGCCGATGCGCTGCGCCGCACACGCGAGGAAGGGGCGCTGCTGCTGTTCGACATGCCGCCGGTGTCGCCCGGCGACCGCGGCTCGATCTACACGCTCGCGGCCCTGCTGGACGTGCTCGAGGCCGATCGCGTGATCCTCACGCTGCCGGCCACACTCGGCGCCACGCCGGCGGCCCAGCTGCTGCAGGGGCTGCGCCCGCTGGGCGCGAGCGCCCTGGCGATCACCCACGCCGACGAGACCGACCAGCTCGGCGTCGCCGTGCAGGCGGCGTGCGCCTTCGGGTTGGCGCCCGAATATCTGTTGGATTACAGGCGCGGCGCTGCTGGGCTGCTGCAAATCGGCCCGAGCTATCTTGCCGAGCGCCTGCTGCCCGCCACCGAGCCGATCGACGCGCTCGACGCCGACGAGATCCTGATCTGACCGCCGGCCCGCGCCAGCCCGACAATCCCAGATCAGCCGCCACCCGTCCACCACCACGAAGATGAAGCTAAGACCCCTGAACAGCAAGAAGCAGAAGGCTCAGCCAAAGGCAGGCGTGGCACTGCCGGGGCGTTCGGAGAACGTGATGATCGTCAACTCGCGCGGTGAGCGCATCCCCGCCCGCGTCGCCGAGAGCGATGGCGATTGCGTCCTGGTCGCGCCGGTCGCGCGCGACGCCCAGCCGGTCGCGCCCGGGCAGGCCGAGCACCTCGTGCTGGAGTTCACGATTCCGCGAGGCCGGATCCGCCTGGAGGGCGACGCCCAGATGGAGGGTCGGGATCTCCTGCGATTCGACGATCTGCGCCCCACCGAGGTGGTGCAGGAGCGCGAATACGTGCGCGTCGCGTCATCACGGCCCGTGACGATCCACAGCACCAACGGCGCGGGCGACGTGCAGACCTACTCGGTTGACCTCAGCGGAGGCGGGATCCTGCTCGCCGGGCCGAGCACGCTGAAGGTCGGCGAGCGAATCCCATTCGAGCTGAGCACCGAGCCCGGGCGGCCGCCGATCTCCGGCATCGGCGTGGTCGTGCGAGCCGACACCCGCAGCCGCAAGGCAATCCAGTTTGACCAGATAAGCGAGGGCGATCGACGCCGGCTCGTGCGCTTCATCTTCGAGTGCCAGCGCACCGAGCGCCAGCGTGGCCTGCAAAGGAGTGATCAGAATGGCAGCTGAGACAGAGGCGCCTCCGGCGCCGGCCGAGGCCGAGGCCGAGGCGTCGAGCAGCACGGCTGCGGGAGCCGCCGCCGAGCAGGCGGTGACTTCCGAGGCCGGCGCAAGCCCCGACGTCGCGGTCACGTCTGAGACCGGCGGACAGTCCAAGTCTGGCGGCAAGTCGGCGACGGGCGCCAAGTCCAAGTCCGCAGGCAAGGACAAGAAGGAGAAGAAGGGCAAGAAGGGCAAGTCATCCGGCGAGGAATCCACCGATGACGCCGCAGGAATGACGCTCGCCGCGCACCCGCGTGCAGCGCAGCGCGTCGCCGAGGCGAAGGCCTGGGGCGGGCTGGCCGGCTTCCTTGTCGGCGGCTACCTATCGCTGTCGACCTACACGCCCGTGGAAGCCGGGCTGCGCGCGCTGGCCGCTGGTGTCTTCTGCTACATGGCCGTGTGGGCCGCCGCGGTGTTCGCGTGGCGGCGGATCGTCGTCGCCGAGCTGCGCCAGGCCGAACAGGATCTCTTCGCCGTGCGGGTGGCTGCAAAGCTGCCCGCGGAACCTCGCGCGCTGCCCGCAGGAGAGCGCGCGAACGGGAGCTGACCGCCTAGGCTCGCCAGCGTCACGCGATGGACCGGATCGCCCCAATTTCCCGCCGCTCTCGCCTGGAAGCGCCGCTCGGCCCCGAGGCGCTCAAGCGACGCAAGCCCTCTGAGGAGGAGCAGCGCAAGCGCAAGACCCCGCAGCCCAAGGCGCCCGATCCACCGCGCCCGCCCAAGGGCTCAGACGGGCGCCACATCGACGTACGCGCCTGAGCCGCCGACAGGGCGGCCAATTTTCGGCGCAGCGGTTCAAGTTGCGCGCGATGGGGCCGATAACCCGCCGTGAAGGGTCAACAGGGAGTTGGCCCGGGACTAAAAACCACGTCATCAAGGAGATGAACGCATGTCCCTTACGATCAACACCAACATCGAGGCGCTGGACGCACAGCGGAACCTCAGCAGCACCGAGAGCTCGCTGGCCATGTCCATGGAACGGCTGTCCTCGGGTCTGAAGATCAACTCGGCCGCCGACGACGTTGCTGGTTACGCCATCAACGAGCGGCTGCAGAGCCAGATCACCGGCCTTGAACAGGCCCAGCAGAACAGCCAGGACGCCGTCGCGCTGTCACAGACGGGCCAGGGCGCCCTCAACGAGGTCGAGCAGATGCTTCAGCGTGTGCGCGAGCTCGCCGTGCAGTACGAAAACGGCACGAACAGCACCTCCGACAAGGAAGCGCTGGAAAGCGAGACCACGCAGCTGAACGCCGAGATCAAGCGAGTGGGCGAAACCACCTCGTTCAACGGCATTTCGCTGCTCTCGAAAACGGGCGAAATCACCTTCCAGGTGGGCGCCAACGAAGGTAAAGAAGAACAGATCAAAGTCAAAACGATCAAGCTGAGCGAATCGGTCAAAGAAGTAAAACTCGCAGGTGAAGAAAAAGAAGAAGAAGTCGAAAACGCGAAAAAAGAAAAAGAAAAAGTAAAAGTTCACGTCTCGGCCATCAAACAGGTCGAAGGCTACATCGCAGAAGTTGCGAAGGCAGCCGGCGAATTCGGCTCCGTCCAGGACCGTCTGCAGTACACGCAGGCCAACCTGGCCACCTACACTCAGAACCTGACCGCGGCACAGAGTTCAATCGTCGACGTCGACATGGCGTCCGAAGTGACGAACTTCACCAAGGACCAGGTCCTCGAGCAGGCAGGCGTGTCAGTCCTCACGCAGGCCAACTCGCTCCCCCAGGTCGTCCTGAAGCTTCTGGGCGGCTGAGGTAGAGCTTCGCCGGCGGTGACGGGCGCCTAGCGCGCGTCACCGCATGGCGAGGATCCATCGCCTGGCCGCGCCGCTCGCGCGTCCCGGCGGTGGGTCGCGATGCCTCAGACGCATATGGAGCGCCGTCTGGGGCCACATGAGATCATCGCGGGAACGGTGATTTGAGATGGGCGGCTTCGGCCGCCCATCTCTTCTTTTTGCGCCACGCGCTCCACCCTGCGACCGGGCGCGGCAGCGCTCAAGCCAGTGCCTTTGCGGCCGACTACCGGGCTGATGTCAGTCGAAGCGGTCCTGCAACGGGTCGCGGCGCTCGAGCAGGCGCGCGCGAACCCCGCCATGCTGCTGGCCACTGCGAGCTCCAGCGCGCCCGCCCCCGCCGCGCCTGTCCAGCCCGCCGCCGAACCGGCGGACGCCACGGGTGGCACGTTTGCCGACGTGCTGGCGAACGCAACCGAAGGACAGGCGGCGCCCCAGACCTCGCTCGCCTCGCCGTCCACTGCGCTTGCGGTCAACGCCGCCGGCGTCCCCGGCCTGCAGGCGACCGGCCTGCCACCCGGGCTGGGCGTCGGCTCACAGGGCACCGGCGGGCGCATCGTCGCGATCGCCGAAAGCCAGATAGGCCAGACCGAGCAGCCGCCGGGCTCAAACGAATCACCGGCGATAGCCGAATACCGCAGCGCGACGGCGGGCGCGATCCCGGGTGCCCCCTGGTGTGCCTACTTCGCATCCTGGGCCGCCCGTCAGGCCGGCGCGCCGCTGGGTGCCAACGGCGAAGGGCTCGGATCGGTCGGCGAGATCTGGTCCTGGGCACAGAGCAGCGGGCGCGCGATCCCCAACGGCCCGGGCGTCGTTCCTCAGCCGGGTGATCTGATCGTATTCGGCGATCAGCACGTCGGCATCGTCAAAGACGTTCTGCCCAACGGCCAGATCCAGACGATCGAGGGCAACTACGAAAACAAGGTCGCCCAGAACACGCGCAGCCCCAGCGAAGCGACGGGCTACGTGAACATGGCCTAGCCGGCTAATCCCAGCGCCCGCGCGGCCGATTACAGGGCCATGCGCTGCGATCACTCCTCATTTCACAGTGGCAGGACGCGCTATCTGCCCTCCACAGGACAGCTTCAGATGCTGCTCGTCTGCGACGAGTGCGGCTCAGAGCGCGCGCGACTGGGCGCGATCGACTACCTGCCAAGCCCGCGGCTGCTCGTCGGGCACCTGGCCGAGGTCACCGCTCGGCGGCTCGGCCTCGGCGAGGACCGTGTCGGGCGGATACGCTTCGCCGCGCTGGTCTGCGCGATGGGCCGCGAGCAGACGCCCGTCGAGATCCTCGACAGGCGCGGCCCGCTGAGCGAGGCCGATTGGTCTGAGATTCACCGCCAGCCCGAGCTCGCGGCCGCCGCCCTGGGACCAGCCGCCGGCCTGGAGGACATCCGCGAGTGGGTCCTGAGCTACCGCGAGCGGCCCAACGGCGCCGGTTACCCGCGCGGCCTGACCGCTGCCGAGATCCCCCACGAGGCGAGCATCCTCGCAGTTGTCGACGCATACATGGCGATGACCGGCGTGCGCACCTACCGCCCGACGCGCGACCACGCGTCGGCCTGCCGTGAAGCTCGAACGCTGCGCCCCGGCGCAGTTTGACGCCAGGGTCGTGGATGCCTTCGTGAGCGCGTCAAAGGAGCTGAGCCAGCCCCCCGCGCTCGCGGCCTGAGCGCGGCGCTCAGGCGGTCGTGCCGACAGCGGCGGCGTGCGCGCGAACGATCGCGCGCGCGCCGTCTTCGCCGACGAGCAGCTGGGCCTTGAGCGTGCCGCTGTTGGCCAGATCGAGAATCGGCTGCTGTCCGGTCGCGGCGAGCGCCGCGTCCAGCGCGATGACCGTCGTCTCGCCACC
This sequence comes from uncultured Solirubrobacterales bacterium, assembly GCA_963749385.1. Taxonomy (GTDB): domain Bacteria; phylum Actinomycetota; class Thermoleophilia; order Solirubrobacterales; family Solirubrobacteraceae; genus Palsa-744. The sequence continues at coordinate 31,423 of CAVVMI010000007.1, read as the reverse complement.
GAACGGCCTGGCGGCGGCGGCGATCACGGTCAGCGAGCCGCCCTCGCGCAGGTTGCGCGCGGCTGCCAGCGCCTTGCGCGCGACGTGCGGCGCGACCCCGTCGAGGCCATCGATCAGCACGACCGCGTTGGCGCCACGCGAGGCCTGTCGCTTGGCCTCCTCGATCGCGCGCTCGAGCGCCTGGGCCTGCGCATCGGCGGACGCCGCGAGGCTCAGCGCCACAGCCGGCTGCACGGCCGCCTGCTCCCAGTCGGGGATCTCCTCCGGGCGACAGCCGGTCAGCACGACGGTCAGCTGAAGGTCCTCGCGCGCGCCCAGCGCGGCCGCCAGACCGCGCAGCGTCTCGGTCTTGCCCGAGCGCGCGGGACCCGCCACGACCACGCGCGAGCCCTGGCCGAGCGGGGTCAGCCACTCGATCGCCTGCAGCGTCGGGTCCTCGGAGCCGAGCGCAAGGCGCTCGGTCGGGAAGTTCGCCGGGAGGTCGTCGTAGCGCGCGCCGCCCGAGACCGCGTCCGCGGGCGCGCCGTTGATCGTGTCTATGCGAACGAGCGACGGGTAGCGCTCCGAGCGCCGCGGCGTGCGAACCGGCCCGGTCACGCGATCTCCGGAGACGAGCTCACAGCGGCGAACCTGCGCCGCGGAGATGTACACGTCCTCATCAGAGGCCTCCGGCGGCGAGACACGCAGGAACGCCGAGCCGTTGCCGAGCAGCTCGACGACGCCCTCGGCCTCGCGCCCAGCGCCCGAGCGCGAGCTCTCCGAATCACGCTCCCCACCAGGGGCCGAACCTTTGGACTCACGTCCTGCGCCTGAGCGCGCGCCGTTGGACTCGCGGCCGCCGCCCGACCGGGAACGCCCTCGCGAGGTCCTTTCCCGGGGCGCCTCCTCGACGACATCCGACGGGACCTCGTCCGCGCTGTCCGCGTCCGCGCTGTCCGCGTCCACGCTGTCCGCGTCCACGCTGTCCGCCTCGACGCTCTCCGCCTCGACGCTCTCCGCCTCGACGCTCTCCGCGTCGGCCTTGGCCGAGCTTCGCCGCGAGCGCACCAGGCGCCGCCGGCGCGGGCGCGACGCGCGCTGCCCTTCGTCGCCCGACGCGCCCTCTCCGTCGGCCGCGGGGCGATCGTCATCGTCCTTTGCGGCCTCGCTGCGATCTCCGAGGATCGCGTCGATCAGCTCTTCCTTTCGCAGACGCCTGAAGCCGTCGAGGCCAAGCTGGTCTGCGATCGCGTGCAGGTCTGAGAGTGTGCTCGCCTGAAGCTCGCTTCGCTCGAGTACCGTCATATCAGTCCTTCTCCTCGGCTGTAGGTTGGGGCGGTTGGCTCCGGTCGCGTTGCACAGCGCCGGCACCCTGATTGCTGCTCTAGCCTAACGCTCGACAGACGCCCTCCCCGAAAAGCTCGGCAAAGGTTTCAGCTGTGCGCGACTATTCGGCGGCAATCCGCTCATGGCGGATTTCCTCGGCGAGGGCCAGATCCCTGCTCGGCGCAAGCTCGCCGTCGAGCGCCGCGGAGACCGTCAGGAAGTCCGCGGCGGCGGCGACGTCGTGCACGCGCAGGATGTGCGCGCCGGCCGCCACCCCGTGCGCGAGCGCCGCGAGCGTGCCCGCCTGGCGATCGAGCGGCGCGCGGCCCGTCAGCGCGCCGATGAAGTCCTTGCGCGAGATCGCGAGCAGCACCGGGCGTCCGAGCTCGTGCAGTCGCGCGAGCTCGCCAAGCAGCTCAACCGTCTGCGCGGGCGTCTTTGAGAAGTCCGGACCGGGATCGACGATCAGCTGCTCGGGGCTGACGCCGGCGGCGATCGCCTGCGCCATCCGCTGTGCGAGGAACTCGAGCACCTCGGCCATCACGTCGCCATACAGGCCGGGATCCTGCAGGCGTTCCCTGGGCGCCGCGCGCGTGTGCATCACGACGAGCGCCGCGCCCGTCTGCGCGCAGGCCTCGGCAAGCTCTGGATCGCGTAGACCGCTGACGTCGTTGACGATGCTCGCGCCGGCCGCGATCGCCGCGCGCGCGACCGCCGGCTTGTAGGTGTCGACCGAGACGATCGCGCCGAGCTCGCCGGCGACGCGCGCCACGAGCGGCTGCACGAGCGCTCATCTCGTGCTCTGGCTGCACCGGCGCACGACCTGTCGTCGCAGACTCGCCGCCGACATCGATGATGTCCGCGCCAGCCGCGATCAGCTCGCGTGCGAGCGCGAGCTGATCGTCGAGCGTCGCGTGGCGCCCGCCATCGCTGAAGGAGTCAGGCGATGCGTTGACCACCCCCATCAGCCACGGGCGCCGCCCCAGCTCGAGCTCCAGGTCGCCGGCGCGCAGGCTCAGGACGGGCGCGCTCACGGTGCGCCCAGCGCCGCCGCAGACGCCGGGGGCGTGCCCGCCGGCGCCTGCGCTGTGGACACGACGATCCCCTCCGCGAGCGCCTCCAGCGAGAAACTCTCGATCTCCTGCAGGCTGCGCTGCTCGCTCCAGCCGAGCTCACCCGCCATCACGTCGGCCGTGCGCCGCACCGCGTCCGAGGCGCCCGCGGTACCCGCCCCGGTCAGCTCGCGCGCGGCCAGCAGCCCCAGGCGCGTGCGCCGCAGCAGCACGTCGCCGATGCTGCGCGCCTGCTCGCTGCGCGCCGCGAGCGCGACCTCGGCGAGCAGATCGGGCAGGCCGGCGACGATCGGCGCAGCCAGCTCGGCGCGCTGTGACGCGAGCGCGAGCACCTGATGAGCGCCGTGTCCGTAGCGCGCGGCCAGCGCGGCGTAGGCGTCCTCGGGGACGCCCGCCGCCCGCGGAAGCTCCTCGACGCCGACGGCCTGCCCGAGTGGGATCTCCTGCGTGCGACACGGCGCCTCGCGCGCTTCGCGCTCCACGAGCCGATCGACGGTCATCTTCGCCATCCGCCGCCAGGTCGTCAGCTTGCCGCCGGTGATCGTGATCATTCCCGAGGACGTCTCATAGAGCTCGGCCTTGCGCGAGATGTCCACCGACTTCTTGGGATCGCCCGTGGAGATCAGCGGTCGCACGCCCGCGAACGCCCCGGTCACGTCGTCGGGGCCGAGGCTCGTCGCAAAGAACGAGTTGACCGCGTCAAGCAGGTACTGCACTTCGTCGCTCCCAGGTGCGACGTGCTGCAGCGAGCCCTCGTAGTCGTTGTCGGTCGTGCCGACGAGCGTGCGCCCGAGCCAGGGCAGCGCGAAGATCGTCCTGCCCGCCCCGGCGGGCACGATCGCTCCGCTGACGAGCGGCAGGTCGTCGCTCGAGAACGTCACATGGGTTCCGCGACTGGGCCTGATGCGCGGCAGCTCGGCCTCGCCGTGGAGCTCCTCAGGGCGCAGCTGGTCGGCCCACACGCCCGTCGCGTTGACGACGTTCGCCGCGCGCACCTCCAGCGACTCGCCGCTCTCGAGGTCGGCGGCCATGACGCCGCAGGCCCGGCCGTCGCGCTCGAGCAGCGCCGTCACGTCGACGCGATTGGCGCACACCGCGCCGAAGCGCTCGGCCTCGCCGAGCACCGTGAGCACGAGGCGCACGTCGTCGGTCTGACAGTCATAGAACAGGTAGCCGCTCGTCGGCTCGCGCGCGGCCAGGGCGGGGAGCAGCTCGATCACCTCCTCGCTGGAGATCACACGGTGGCGCTCGGGGCTCCAGGACTCGCCGCCGTCGGCCGTCTCGGCGTGCTCCGCGGCGTTCTCGCGCCGGGCGCGCTCTGAGCGCGAGCGACGCGAGCGCAGCGGGCGCAGCCGCTCGCGCCCGACCGACATCACGTCGTAGAGGTTCAGCGCGACGCCGACGAGTCGATCCGGGCGAGCGCCGTCGAAGGCCGGCACGACGAGCGGAAGCGGGCGCACGAGATGCGGCGCGAGCTTCACGAGCAGCTGGCGCTCGAGCAGGGCCTCGCGAACGAGTCCGAGGTCGAAGTTCTGCAGGTAGCGAAGCCCGCCGTGGACGAGCTTGCTCGAGCGGCTGGAGGTGCCGGCGGCGTAGTCGGCACGCTCGAGCAGCGCGACGCTGTAGCCGCGCGCGGCCGCGTCCAGCGCGACGCCCGCTCCCGTGATGCCTCCGCCGACGACCACGACGTCGAACTCCTCCTGCGAAAGCGCCGCGAGGGCCTGGCTGCGCTCGATCACCCGCTCAGTCTCGCAGAGCCCGCGCGCGCCTCAAGGACCCGCGCAGCGCCGCCTGGCCCTAGGGCGGTTGACGAGCGCTCAGCGCCGCGAGCGCCCGCTGCGCACGACGCGCAGACCGACCCGCACGGGGCGCAGCTGATAGAGCCCGGCCCTGTCGATCGCCACGAGCTCGAGCGTGTAGGCGGCCGGTTTCAGGCCCGACGCGAGAATCACGAAGCGCCCGGCCGGCGTGGCACGGGCCGAGAGCCCGCGCGTGACCTTGCGCGTGCACGTGAACTGCAGGTGGCCTTCGTGGCATGGATAGCTCTGCATGAAGCTCAGCAGCGCTTCGACCTTTGCGACGGCCGCGACGCCGACACCTTCAGATGCCAGCACCTCGACCGTGCACGCGGAGCGCTGGCAGCGTCGCGAGACAACGCGCAACGACGGCGGCGCGAGCACGGTAGGCCCCACCGAGCTCGACCCCGCACGCGGCGTCACCGACGGCGCCGGGCTCTGGGTCGTCGGCTGCGGGGTGCTCGCTTCCACGGTCGGCGGCGGGGATATCGGCGGCGGCGCAGGCAGCGGGTTGGGTTCTGGTTCTGTCTTCGGGGCCACGGCGGTCACCGTGACGTCCGGGCTGAAGGCTTCGGCGAAGCCGCCAGGACCTTCCGCCAACACCGCGCAGACGATGCGTGAGCCCACCGCGAGCGTCGACGGCAGGTCAAACGTGCTCGTCGTCGATCGCACAGACAGTTCCTTCAGGTGAGGCCCGGAGACCGTGCTTTCGTCGGCGAAGAACTGATAGCGCACCTTTTCCGGCTCGACGGCCCATTGGCCCTGTTCGCAGGTGAGCGTCTGTCCGGCCTGCGGCGTGCCCGACACGCCGGGCGCCGAGCCGCTGCTCCACCGCGGCCCTGCCGGCGGGTCGGATTTGACGAAGCTCGCGTTTTCGGCGTCCAGCACGCTCTGGTAGGCGCCGGGGACCGCGCCGCCGCAGCCGACGCCGAGATCGACAATCCCCAGCAGACGCGGCCCCCCTGTCGGTTCCACGGAGAGCGGACCACCGCTGTCCCCGTAGCAGGCGCCGCCGCCCGGCTGGCCCGCGCAGACGAACTCCGGGAAAGGCGGCGGTTGCGATCCTGCCGCCGTGTAGTCGCTCGCGCACGCTTCATCGCCGACGATCGGCACGGGCGTGGCCTGCAGGATCGTCGGGTAGTCCGACCTGACGGTCGTCGGCGGCCCGGCGCGTTCGTCGCCCCAGCCGCTGACGATCGCGGGCTTGCCGGCCTCCGCGACATGTGTCGTGGCTGCTTCGGCTTCAGAGAGCGGCTGGATCGGCGCGATGTTCGTGGCGATCTTCAGTGCGTTCTTCAGCGTCAGCACACCGAGATCGTGCGCGCCGGTCGTGCGGCTCCATTCGGGATCGAACGACGTCGCAGCGACGGGGTCCTCTTCGAGTTCGGTGTTCGTCGGATCCTTGGTCTCGAGGTCCGCGGTGCCCGCGAGCACCTCGACTTCCGCGGGCGCGCTCGCCTGCCCGGTGGCTTCATCGAACACGCAGTGAGCCGCTGTGAGGACGTGCGTCGCATCAAGGATCACCCCGCCGCAGAACTGGCTGTCGGCCGGATCGGGGTCGATCTGCGGGTCATAGAGGGCGACCTGCCAGGGTGCGCTCGTGATCGGGATTTCCCCGCCGCCGACGATCGCCGGCGATGCGCCCTCAGAGAGAGCGGGCGCGGGCAGCGCGGCGAGCAGGCACGCTGCTACGAGCGTCAGCGCGAGCCCCAGGGCGCGCAAGGAGCTGGAATGACCCGGCGAACGACGCATAGAGCGACAAAATACTGCCTGAAGCTAGTCAGACGTGCGCCAGCTCCGAGGTGATCTCGGCCACCGCGGACTTCGCGTCGCCAAACAGCATCGCGGTCTTGGGGTCGTAGTAGAGCTCGTTTTCGATCCCCGCGAAGCCCGGGTTCATCGAGCGCTTGATCACGATCACCGATTTGCTGTCCGCGACTTCGAGGATCGGCATGCCGTAGATCGGCGAGGACGGCGTGTTCTTGGCGGCCGGGTTGGTCACGTCGTTGGCGCCGATCACGAGCGACACGTCGGTGCGCCCGAACTCGGCGTTGGCGTCGTCCATCTCCTTGAGCTGGTCATACGGCACGTCCGCCTCTGCGAGCAGCACGTTCATGTGTCCCGGCATGCGCCCGGCGACCGGGTGGATCGCGTAGTTGACTTCCACGCCGCGGTCTTCGAGCTCCTTGGCGAGCTCGCGCACGGCGTGCTGGGCCTGGGCCACGGCCATCCCGTAGCCCGGGACGACGACCACGCGGCTGGCGTAGGCAAGCTGGATCGCGGCGTCGGCCGCGCTCGTCGAGCGCACGGTGCCCGCGTGCTCGCCCGCGCCTTCGGCTCCCTCGACCGCGCCTCCGCCGCCGAACCCGCCCGCGACGATCGCCGGGATCGAGCGGTTCATGGCGGTCGCCATGAGGTTCGTGAGGATCGTGCCCGAGGCGCCGACAATCATCCCGGCCACGATCAGCGCCGGGTTGTTGAGCGCCATCCCCGTGGCGGCGGCCGAAAGGCCGGTGAATGCGTTCAGCAGCGAGATCACGACGGGCATGTCGGCCCCGCCGATCGGCAGCACGACCGCGTTGCCGAGCAGCGCCGCGACGACGAGCATGCCGATGAACAGCAGTTCTGACTGCGCACCCGCGATCAGATCGATGCCGGCGGCAACCGCGAGTATGAGCAGGATCAGGTTGACGATCTGCTGGGCGCCGCCGAGGGAGATCGGGCGCCCGGGAATGATTTCCTGGAGCTTGCCGAAGGCGATGTTCGATCCCCAGAAGGAGATCGAGCCGACGATCGCGGCGAAGACCGAGAAGATCGCCACGTATGTCGCCACGCCGCCCACCTGGACAGAGCCGTGCAGCACGATGCCACCCGCGAGCACCGTGCCCGCGTGGATCGTGTGCTGGCCATACGTCGAGCCGAGGTGACGGAACTCGACCCAGGAGATCAGCGCCACCGCGCCACCGCCCACGCCGTTGAACAGCGCGACCATCTGCGGCATCGCGGTCATCTTCACCTGGCGCGCCGCGGGCACGCCGACGGCGACGCCGAGCGCGACGCCGAGCGCGATCAGCCCCCAGTTGCCCTCCCCGGGGTACAGCAGCGTCGCGATTACGGCGATCGCCATGCCGACCGCGGCGATGCGGTTGCCGCGCACGGCGGTCGTCGGCCCCGCCAGCCCGCGCAGCCCCTGGATGAACAGCGCGAAGGCGACTATGTAGAGGACGTAGATGAAGCTTTCCCGCTGCAGGAAGCTCACCGCCGGAACGACCGCGCTCACTTGCCCTCTCGCTCCTCTGTCTCGGTCTTGGCCTCAACGGCCTTGGCGCCATCGGCCTCCTGCGCCTTGGCCGGCTTGGGGCGCGACTTGAACATCTCGAGCATGCGGTCGGTCACGAGAAAGCCGCCGATCACGTTGATCGTTCCGAAGGCGACGGCGATCACGAGCAGCGCCTTGCTGAGCCAGTCCAGGCCGGCGAGCCCGAACAGCAGCAGCCCGCCGAGCAGCACGATCCCGTGAATCGCGTTCGTGCCCGACATGAGCGGCGTGTGCAGCGTGTTGGGCACCTTGGAGATCACGACGAAGCCGATGAAGCCGGCGAGCACGAGGATCGCGAGGTTGGTCGTGAGCACGCTCGCGACGATCATGCGGCGGCCTCCACGGCGGCCTTGGCGCCGGCGTGCACGATCTCGCCGTCGCGCACGATGCAGGCTCCGGCGACGACCTCGTCGTCGAAGTCGAGCGCGAGCGCGCCGTTCTCATCGACGAGCAGCTCCAGCAGCGCGAGCACGTTGCGCGCGAACATCTGCGAGGCGTGCTCGGGCATGCGGGCCGGAAGGTTCAGCTCCGAGACGATCTTCACATCGTGGCGCACGACGGTCTCGCCGGGCACGGTCAGCTCGCAGTTACCGCCCGCCTCGCCCGCGAGATCGATGATCACAGAGCCCGGTCGCATCCCCTTGACGGCCTCCTCGGTGACGAGCTTGGGCGCCGGGCGGCCGGGCACGAGCGCTGTCGTGATCACGACGTCAAAGCCCTTGATCGCGTCCGTCAGCGCCTGCTGCTGGGTCGCGCGCTCCTGCTCGGTCAGCTCGCGGGCGTAGCCGCCCTCGCCGCTTGCCTCCAGGCCAAGGTCAAGCCACTGGGCGCCGAGCGACTGGACCTGCTCGGCGACCTCCGGACGCACGTCATAGCCCGTCGTGCGCGCGCCCAGGCGCTTGGCGGTCGCGAGCGCCTGCAGGCCCGCGACGCCGACGCCCAGCACGAGCACCTTGGCCGGGGGGATCGTTCCCGCGGCGGTCATCAGCATCGGGTAGAAGCGTCCCATCTTCTCGGCGCCCAGCAGCGCCGCCTCGTAGCCGGCGACGTTGCTCTGCGAGGAGAGCGCATCCATCGACTGCGCTCGCGAGATGCGCGGGATCGCCTCCATCGCGAAGGCGGTCGCGCCCGCCTCGGCGAGCGCGCGCGTGGTCTGCGGGCTGGTCAGCGGGGCCAGAAAGCCGACGAGCACCGATCCCGAGCCGAGGCCGCGCACTTCCTGGGGGTCGGGCGGCGCGATCTTGACGACCACATCACAGCCCCACACCGTCGGCGCGTCGGCGGTCATCTGCGCGCCGGCGTCGGCGAACTCGGAGTCCGGCAGCAGGGCGTCAGCGCCCGCGCCATCCTGTACGACGACGTCGAGGCCTTTGGCCTTCAGCTTGCCCACGACCTCCGGCACGAGCGCCACACGACGCTCGCCTGCCGCGGTCTCCTTCGGAACGCCAATCCGCATGCGAGGTGCGAGAACGTATCCCATCCGACGCGTGAGCGGCGGTCCGGGTGTGCGAAACTCGACACGCGGTGACCGTCAACCTCACGCGCATCTACACCAAGCTCGGCGACTCCGGCGACACTCATCTGGGGGACATGAGCCGCGTCTCGAAGCAGCATCCGCGCGTCGAGGCCTACGGAACGCTCGACGAGCTGAACGCGACGCTCGGCGTCGCCCTGCTCGCGCCCGGGCTGCCCGACGCGTTCGCCACCTGGCTGCACCGCGTGCAGAACGACCTGCTGGATCTCGGCGCCGATCTGTCGGTCCCGGCGCCGCCCCCTGAGGACGGCGAGTCCTCCGAGCAGACGCGCCAGCGCCTGCGGGTCACGCCGGAGTACACCGAGTGGCTCGAGCAGGCCTGCGACGAGATCAACGCCCAGCTGCAGCCGCTTCGCTCCTTCGTGATCCCCGGCGGCACACCGGCGTCCGCCCACCTGCACCTCTGCCGCACCGTGTGCCGCCGCGCCGAGCGACGCGCGCTGGCCGTCGAAGACGGTAACCCGGAGGTGCTCCGCTACCTCAACCGGCTCTCGGACCTGCTGTTCATCCTCGCGCGCGCGGCCAACGAGAGCTCGGCCGAGCCGCTGTGGGACCCCGGCGCCCACGGCGCCGGCGGTGATTCCTAGCGAGCGTCGACGCTCGCCGGCCGGACCTGGCGAGAGCGCCCGCGCCTCGCCGGCCCGCAGCGCCGCCAGCGCGAGCGCGACCCACAGCGTGCCGAGCAGGTAGCCGCCGATCACGTCGCTTGGCATGTGCCAGGCGAGTATCAAGAGCGAGCAGCCGACCGCCAGGACGAACACGACGCCGATCGCCGCGATGGCCGCGCGCAGGTGACGCGGTGACACGAGCACCGCGCACAGCGCGAGCACCGTCGCGGCGGTGGCGTGACCGCTCGGCCACGAGGCCGCCGAGATGTAGGTGCCGGCGAGATGATCGTGCGTGTGCGCCAGCAATGGCTTGAGCAGCTCGGCGCTGAGCGGCGCAAGCGCCATCACCATCGCGACCGCAACCGCCAGCCGTGCCTGACCGCGACGCACGGCGATGACGACGAGCGCGATCGCGAGCAGCGTGAAGGGCAGCGGTTCGAGCATGGACAACAGCGTGTGGGCCACGGCGTCGACATGCGGGCGACTGAGCAGCGTGAAGTCACGAAGCGCGACGGCGTCCTTGAGGCGCGCGCGCGGCACGAGCGCGCTCACGCTCCAGGTCGCGGCGAGCCCGACCAGGCACAGCGCCGCGACGCCCAGCGAGCCCCCGAGGCCAATCGGCGGCCGGCGCCCGGGGCCGGCGCGGCGGTAGGAGACGCCGGCGCCACGCGAGATCGCGCGCGCGGTGTATGCGTGCTCTGACATGTCCAGAAGGTTATGACGGTCTGTAAAGGTGCGCTGAAGCACCGGCGCGAGCGCACCTTGCGCCCGGCTGGGTCAGAGCCCGACCGGGAACGTCTTGCCCGACAGCGCGATCAGCGCCTGCGCGGTCACCCAGACCGGCGTCTGGGCGCTCGTGCGCGAGTAGCGGATGCTGCCGCCGATCTCGAGGCTCTGCAGATAGCCGATCGGCGAGCGGCTGCCGTTGCGCCTGACCGCGTCGGGGTTGCGCCCGATCGCTATCAGGCCCTGGACCGCCCAGGCGGTCGATTGCGCGTTTGATTCTCCGCCGGGCTGCTGCGGATAGCCGCCGTCGGGATTCTGGGCCCGGACAGATAGCCGCTCGCGGCGGAGATCGCGCGGCGCTCGTGCGCATCGGCGTCAACCAGCGCCTGAAGCGCCGCGCCGGTGTCGTCGACGTCGCTGGAGGACCCGCGCGTGGCGAAGCTGAATCCGCCGTCGCCGTTCTGCTGGCGCTCGATCCAGCCGGCGGCCTGTCGAATCGGCGCGAAGCTCGGCGAGTGCCCGACGGCGCGCAGCACGAAGATCGCGAACGCCGTCAGGATGACCTCGCCACCGTAGGAGCCGCTGGCCGCACGCGCGCGCTGCACTTCGCCGACGAGGTTTCGCCCGGCGAAGGAGTAGGCAGAGGCGCCGCACGCGCGCAGCGCGAGAATCGTGCGCTCGGCGTCGCCGAGGCCGCTCAGCGTCGAGGCTTCGCCGGCAAGCGCCGTCAGGACCGAGTGGCCGCGCTTGACCAGGCCCGCGGGATCGCGCCCGGCCGCGGCGAGGCCCATCGCCGCCCACGCCGTGTACAGCTCGCCGGAGTGCTGCCCGGGCGCCGCGCCGAACCCCCCGTCTGAGTTCTGGGCAGACGTCAGGAAGGAGATCTCCGGCGACAACGACGCGGCCTGCGCCCGCGGCGCGGCGAGGATCGCCCCCGCGGCGCAGCGCGACCGCAGCCAGCGCCCAGCGCGGCCGCCCCCGGGGCTCGCGCTCTCCCAGCTGACGCTCATGCGCTCGCGCGTGCGTCCGAGCAGCCGCGCGAGCTCGGGCCCGAAGGCCAGCGCGAACAGCAGCGTCGCGATCGTGTCGGTGACATCGAAGGGGAGCCCACCGCCCGCGACCACGACAAACGCGGCCGGCGTGTGGACCGCGCCGAGCGTCCACGTGTAGAGGTTCATGATCTCCTTCGCGCACAGCGCCGCGAGGGCACAGGCGATGGCCAGTGGGACGCGGCCGAGCTCGCGCTTGCTGAGCCTCCCCAGCCCGGCCCCGGCAAGGCCGACGAGACCCCATGCGGCCATCTGCCACGGCGTGTAGGGGCCCTGGCCGAGCATCACGTTCGAGGCGAGCATCCCGATCGCCCCGACGGTGAAGCCCGGCAGCGGCCCGAGCGAATAGCCGACGACGAACGCGATAGCGGTGATCGGCTTGACGTCGGGAAGCGCCACGAACGCGTCGCGCCCGAGCGCCGCCACCGCGGCCATCGTGGCGACGACCGCGACCATCCGCGCCGAGGGGCGTCTGCGCTCATAGGCCAGCCAGCCGCCGGCGAGCACGACGAACACGATCGTAAATGACGCCAGCGGCCAGCTCATCCCGGAGCGATCGTCGTGCCTGCGGATACTGCGCCGCTGGGCGCCGGCAGCGTGCGGCGGGGGGGAGGACCGCCAGCCGTGACGCGGCCGGGGAGGGAAGGGATCAGGCCAGCAGCGCCGCGCCCTGCTCCGCCAGCAACACCCCGCCGGCGCCGCCGAGGATGCGAGCTGTCTCGGTGGCGAAGTACCAGCCGCCCGCCAGCAGCTCTGCGGCGGGGCCATCGGCGATCACGCGCCCATCGGCGAGCAGCACCGCGCGCCGGGCGCAGGCAGCCGCGAACTCGGGGTCGTGTGTTGCGACGATCACCGCCTGGCCGTCGGCGGCGCGGCGGTGCAGGTCGCGCGCCAGCTCGGCCTTGGCCTCGCGGTCCATGCCGCGCGTCGGCTCGTCGAGCGCCAGCACGGCCGCCCGCGAGGGCTGCGAGGACTCCTCGGCGCGCTCGCCCTCGACGATCGCCAGAGCCAGGCGCTGGCGCTCGCCGCCGGAGAGGTCGCGAGGGTTTCGCTCCGCCAGCTCCTGCAGGCCGGCGGCCGCGAGCGCAGCTGCGCTCGGCCTCATCTGCGACGCGCTCGTGCACGAAGTAGTCGCCCGGGTTCTGCAGCAGCAGCGCAACGCGCCCGCTGCTCTGCACCCGGCCCCTCGTCGCCGCCAGCAGGCCGGCCGCGTGGCGCAGGAGCGTCGACTTGCCGGCGCCGTTTCGGCCCATCAGCGCGACGCTCTCGCCGGGGCGCAGCGTGAGGTCCACCCCGCGCAGGATCGCGGGACCGTCGCGCAGCTCGTGCCACACGCCGCGCATCTGAAGCGCAGGCACCTCACCGCGCCGGCGACGGCGTCCGGCGCGGCGCCCGCTCGACGCGTCGGCGCAGGCTGCTCCTCGGGCAGCACCCCGCGCGAGCGCAGCGTCCTTCGTGCCTGCCTGACGCCGACAGGCGCCGGGGCGAGCCCGCCCAGCGCGAACAGCTTCGCGCCGGGCGTCTGCAGCGCCGGAGCAGCATCGGCCGCCCAGGCGAGAAATGACGCGGGGTCTCCGTCATGCGCGATTGCTCCGCGCTCCAGCGCGATCACCCGGTCGGCGGCCGAAAGGCAGCGCTCGAGGCGGTGCTCTGCCAGCAGGATCGTCGTCTCCCACTCCTGGTTGAGCCGGCGCAGCAGCCCGATCAGCTCGTCGCCCGCGACCGGGTCAAGCTGTGACGTCGGCTCGTCGAGCAGCACGACCGCGGGCCTGCCGGCGAGCGCGGCGCCAAGCGCCACCCGCTGCTGCTCGCCCCCGGACAGATCGTGGATCGAGCGTTCCAGCAGCGAGTCGATGCCCAGCGCGAGCGCCACCTCCTCCACCCCGCGCGCGACCGCCATCGCGCCGTGTCCGCGACTTTCCAGCGAGAGCGCAAGCTCAGAGCGCACCGAGCTCGTCACCAGCTGGGTCTCGGGGTCCTGGAAGAGCGCCCCCGCGACCGCGCCCAGGCGAGCGGGCGCGTGCTCGCGCGTGTCGAGCCCCGCGAGCCGCACGCGCCCGGCGAAGCGCCCGCCGTGAAAATGCGGGACAAGCCCACAGGCGGCGCGCAGCAGCGTCGACTTGCCGTGCCCGGAGAGTCCCGCCAGCAGGCACAGCTCGCCCGGGTGGATTCGAGCGTGACGTCGCGCAGCGCCGCGTCCTGCACGCCGGGGTAGCGATACGTCACTTGGTCGAAGGAGAGAATCGGCGTCACAGATCGATCCCGCGGCGATCGCAGAACGGAAGCAGCACGGCCGCGATGAGCGCCGCGCAGAGCACGAGCGTGCCGGCGCTCACCGGCGCGCGGACGAGCGGATAGGCCGCGAACGCCGCGACCTCGCCGACCTGCCCCGCCGCGGCGAGCGCGAGCACCGCGACGCCAGAGCACGTGAAGGCGATGTCGTGGCGCGACCAGGGCGCACCGCGCGCGCTCGCCCGCGCGCGTGCCTCGTGAACGGACGCCGACGACGCCTGCGCAAAGACGAGCCGTCCGTCGCGCCGGGTGCGCGCCCCGCCGCGGCGAAGCCGCGCAGCTCGAGCGTCGCTGCCACATCCATCGCGCGGTCCAGCGAGCCGCCGACCACCGCGCCGAGCAGCGCGACGCGCGCGCGAGCGCCGCTGGGCGTGCCGCCCGGGCGGGTGCGCTGCGCCTCTGAGATGCGCTGGGAGTCGGCCGCGAGCAGCGGGATCATGCGCACCGCCAGCGAGGCGGTCAGGGCGGAGCGGAAGGACAGACGACGCACCCCGCGCAGCAGCTCGTCGGGATCGACCGTGAGGCTCGCGAGCGTCGTGACGAGGATCAGCAGCGTCACCTTCAACGCGATCACCGCGCCGTACACGAGCGCCTCGACCGTCAGATCGCCCTGACCGAAGGGCCCGAGGTCGCCCAATCGCGCGAACACCGTCAGCCCGTCGCGGGAGACCAGCACGTTGATGACGACGATCGGTATCGACACGATCGCCGCCGTGCGCAGCGCCCGCGCGAGCGGCGCGCGCACCCCGGCCGCAGCCCCGGCGCCGAACACGGCGAGCAGCAACACGAGCAGGACCAGCGGGTGAAACAGCACGAGCACCGCGGCCATCAGGGCGATCGCCCAGAACGCCGCGACGCCCGCGCGCGCGGCGTGCAGCGGACTGGGCAGCCGGCGATAGAAGAGAGCGGGCTCGAGCTCGCGAGCATGCTCACCCGGCCTCGGAACAGGGAGCTTCTGTGCGCCGCCGGCGCGAGAGCGAGCGCGAAGCGATTGCGCAGGTCACTTGCGTCGAAGGCATGCGCGGCCGCTTCCACGCCGGCTTCGTCGGTTCCGCGTCACCACCCACACGGGGGCGTTTTCGGCATAGCGGGTGGCAGCGATCAGCCCCGCGCCAGCCGACAGCGTGCGAGTGACGGCACCGCTCTCGTTCGAGCAGCGACAGCGAGGCGCCGTCGCGCGAGAAGCGCGCATAGACACCGCTCGCGCTCGGCCCCTGCGCAATCGTTCGGCCTCCGGCGCGCCGCTCGACCGCCGTCCACGGCCCGACCACGACGCGCAGCGTCTCCGGCTCGTCGGCTGGGCGCGATCGCCGCGAGGGCAGCGGGCACGCCGAGCGCCTCCAGGCGCGCGGTCACCGGCGTGCAGGCGCCGCTCGACACCGTTGCGCATTCGATGCGCACCGGCAGGCGCTTGCCGCCGATGCCGTTCTGAAACGGCTCGGGAAACGACCCCACAACCGCCGGCACGTCCTCGGTCTGGCTCCAGTCGTGGCAGATCCCACCAGATCGCGGTCGCCCGGATTGACGTTCGTCGCGGCGGCGCCCTTTGGCGCCTGAACGCCGTTGACGTAGTAGAACCAGTCGACCGGCTGACCCGCTTCATGGCCGCCGGCGACCCCATCGATGCTCTGCACGAAGCCGCCGCCGTAGCGCGTCGTGACGGTCGCGTTTCGCATCAGCAGGCTCATCACGGTCTCTTCCCCGTGCACATCGGGCGCGCTCCAGGAGCGCACCTGCTGGGCGCCGAAGTCGCGCGTCACGACGAGCTGCACGGCGGTCGGCGCCGGTCCGGCGCCGAGGCCACAGCCGGCGAGCGTCGTCGCGACGAGAGCGCCGATCGCGGCGCCCACGATCACCGAGCGGATCGGAAACTACGTGGGCCCAGCGGCGGGCTGGCCCAGCGCATCGCGCGATAGGCCAGCCGCACCACATGACGCCCGGCGTCAGTCGCCACTGCTCTCAGCGGACATAGAAGACGATCCTCGACGTGCCCCTCGCCAGCGTCGTCGTATCACCAGCCGCATCGGTTGCCTGGATGTCGAGCACGTAGCGTCCGGGCGCCAATGCAGACGGGAGCAGGTAGGAAAACGCGGCGTCGCTGCCGACACCGAAGTACTTGCCGTTCGCGGCACCGCAGCGCATCGGGTGAAACCGCTGGGTCGACCCGTCGTAGTAGGAGCAGGCGCGGCGTCCTCGGTGTGCCGCTGGGTGCGCGTCAGGCGCAGCTTCACGTCCTTCAGGCCCGACGTGAGGTTGACCCTGCCCTGGAGCAGGCGCGGAGCAGCCGAGCGCCGGTAGACACCACCTTCGTGAAGCCCAATCGCGCTGGCCACGATCGCAAACGGAGCCGTGTTGCGGGCGCCGGCGACGCCCGACCCGGCTGACGTTCCGCTCGAGCTCACTCCAGCGGGCGCCGACGCGCCGCACGTGCCGTCGTTGCCCTGGTGAACGCAGACGGTCGTCTCCGCGCGGATGGATTCCGCCGCTTCTGCCCTGACGGGGACCTCTCCCCTGCTGGAGAACCTCACCGTCGTCTGCCCGCTCGAGTTGGTGGGCAGTTCTGCGCCGGTGACGGTGGCGCCGATCATCGGCAACGGGTGTCCGGTCGAATCGTACTTCTCGACCGTCACCTGAACCGATTCACCGAGGCCGGCGCTTGCCGGCGCTTCGATTCCAAGGGTGCCGGGACATTCGCTCGTTTCCGAGCACGGCGCGAAGAGCACTTCCTCGCCACTTTGCAGTTCGGCTTCACACGCGCCCTTTTCCGAGGAGACGTGGTTGATCCAGAGGTTCCAGTACTCGCCACTGAAGAACGGATGACTCTCGCCCTCGATCGAGTCGATCTCGTACTGATGGAAACCCGGTTCCCAGGGACCACTCCAGTTGCCGTCGGTGGCCAGCTGCAATGCGCCAAGGGTGCTGGTCCCGGAGCAAGAGTCTTCCGCCACGCCGTCCTTGACCACGGGTTCAGCGGTCGTGGTGACCTGGGTCGGCAGCAACTTGGTTTCGGTCAAGCCCTCCACTCGGACGGTAACCGTTGACGGAGACGCCGCAAGGGCAGCGGTGGTGCATAACAGGCAACAGATGCCAGCAGCGACCAGCACCAAAAGAGAAGCGACGAGATACACGCATGAGCCAAACCCCTTTCCTCGAGGGCTTCGTGGGCTTTGGCCGGAGGCTGGTCTCCTGGCTCCCGGGCCTACCCTCCGCGCCTTCCCAACCCGCCGATGCGGATCAGTGGCTGCGCGCGCGCTGCGGCGGGCATCCCCGGTCACAGTGGCGGGTCCGCGCCGGATTCTCACCGGCTTCCCATCGCCACCGACCGTTTATTTGCGTCCGGATCCTACTTCACCGGCCGAGCGACGGCTTTCGCCGGTGGCTCGAGCGCTGATAAGGTGCCGCGCCTGATGCATGCCTCGACCCATCCAAGAGGCTCGGCGGCAGCGCGCGCGCCCCGCTGACCGTGCTGCTCGTCGGCGCCACGATGCTCGCATCGCTCGCGAGTCCCGGCTCGGCGTTGGCGAGGACCAAGACGGTCGATGGCTGCAAGCTCAAGCCGCATGCCAACTGCAGCCACAAGAAACTGGTTCAGGCGCGGATCAAGAAAGCCGACCTGCAGGGCGCGAGCCTGATCGGCACGAGCTTCATCCAGGCCGAAGCGCAGGGCAGCGACCTGCAGGGCGCCGACGCGATGGGCGCCGACTTCGGACAGGCACACCTGGAAAAAGCGAACCTCTCAAGCGCGAACCTCTCTCACGCGTCGCTCACGCAGGCCTATCTGCAGGGCGCAAACCTCAAGGGCGCGACGCTCACCAAGACCGAACTCGTACAGGCCAACCTGACCGGCACGGACCTCGAAGGCGACGACCTCAGCAGCGCCGAGCTGACCCAGGCGACGCTCACCGACACGAACTTCAAGTACGCCAACCTGTCCGGCCAGCAGCTGTATGGCAACGCCCCGGGCGGCACCAGCTTCAGGGGGGCGAACCTGAGCGGCGCGACGCTCACGGGCAAGTTCCTCAACGACGACTTCACCGGGGCGAACTTCACCGGCGCGAAGTTCTGCGAAGCGACGATCGAAGGGTCGCTGCGGAACACCGGCTGCCCGACCGGCTACTACCCCTAGCCCGCTCCTCGGCCACGCCGTCGCGAAGGCTCGGCGACCCGGGCCGGCGGCCAGCTAGGACGTGATCGCGGCCAGGTCGACGTCGAGGTCGGCCAGCCCGGCCCGGGCGCGCTCGTCCAGCGCGCCGCCGTCGACGATCAGCGCCCGCGCGGTGTCCAGGTCGTCAGGGCGCCCGAACGTGACCGCGGCCTTCACAGCGCCGTCCTTCAGGTACCAGTTGGTGAAGCTCCCCTCGTCCATCGAGCCACGCAGGATCTCCTCGTCCCACTCATACGCGGGCCCGACGTATTCGAGCTCGCCCCAGTCGGCCAGCACCGAGTAGAAGTAGGGCACCACGTCGTGGGCGATGTCGCGCCCGAGCATGTTCAGCGCCGCCGTCTTGCCGTGGTTGAAGGCCACGTCCCAGTGCTCGATGCGGATCGGCGCTCCGCCGTGGATGACCGACTCGTACTCGCAGATGTCCCCGGCGCAGAAGATGCCCGGGACCGAGCTCTCCAGGCGAGAGGAACAGCGAACGCCGCCCCTCTCCCCCATCTGAAGACCAGCCTTCTGCGCGAGGCCGACGTCTGGGACGACGCCCGCGCCGATCACGACCCCCTGCGCGTCGAGCTCCAGGCCGTTGTCGGTGACCACGCGCGCCACCCGTCCGTCGCCCTCAAAGCGCGCCAGCCCGTCGCTGGCGTGGATCGTCACGCCGTGAGAGCGCAGCAGCTCTTCGATGTGGCGCCCGACGCGCTCGCCGAAGCCGCGCTCCAGCGTGTGGCGCTCCTGCATGACGATCGTGGCGCGCTTGCCGACGAGCGTCAGCGAGGCCGACGCCTCACAGCCGATGTAGGAGCCGCCGATCATGACCACGTCCTGCGCGTCGCGGGTGCCCTCGCGGATCGCCTCGGAGTTCGCGAGCGTGCGCAGGTAGTGGATCTGCTCGAGCTCGCAGCCGGGCACGTTCAGCCGGCGCACGTTGGCGCCCGTCGCCAGCAGCGCCTTGTCGAAGCGGATCTCGTCGCCGCTTGAGAGCGTGGCCGTGCGAGCGCCGGCGTCCAGCGCGGTAACGCTCGTGCGCGTGAGCAGCTCGATGTCCTGCTCAGACCAGAAGTCGTCGGGGCGGAAGTAGGCGTCCTCGCGCGCCTCTCTGCCCTGCAGCACGCCCTTTGAGCACTCGGGGCGGTTGTAGGGCGGATCGGCCTCGCGGCCCACGAGCAGCACCTGCCCCTCGGCGCCTTCCTCGCGCAGCCAGCGCGCGCAGTTGGCCGAGGCGAGGCCGCCGCCGATCAGCAGGTAGTCGACCTCGCGCCTGGCCATTGCAAGGAATCTACCGACACGCGCCTGCTGGGCTGCCGGCGGATGGGTTTGAGCGCAACAATGGCTCAGGGGGGTTTGTGGCAAACGCGGCGAACCCCACACCAGGCGCCTGCAGGTGAGAGCCGTTCTGGGGCCATGCGGCGCCTCTGCACATGGGCATGAAAAAGGAGGCAGCATGAACGACATCGATCGAGTCACCGGCTGGTGGCTCTTCGCCGGGATCCTGCTGACGATAAGCGGGATCCTGAACATCATCTACGGCATAGCCGCGATCTCCGAATCGCACTTCTTCATCGGAGAAACGCACTTCATCGTCTCGAGCCTCAAAACGTGGGGCTGGGTGACGCTGATCCTCGGCGTGCTCGAGCTGTTCGCCGGCTTCTCGCTGTTCTCAGGCGGCAGCTTCGGGCGCTGGTTCGGGATCTTCACCGCGGCGCTCGTCGCGATCGCCTCGCTGCTGGACATCCCGGCCTACCCGTTCTGGTCGCTGGCGGTGTTCGCGCTCTCGCTGATCATCCTCTACGAGCTCGCAAAGAGCCCGGAAAGCTCGAGCCCGCAAACGCAGTAGGCAAGACACGCCGATCCGGTCCGCGTGCGCAGGCAGACGAGGGACTGCGCCCGCGGACCGCTCGGCGGCGCCCGCTAGCCTCAGCGCCGTGGACTGGGGCAGCGCCAGCTACGAGCGGATCGCCGTCGGCCTTCTCCCGGGCGCCGAGGCGGTCGTGGACGCGGCTGAGGTGAAGCCCGGCGAGCGCGTCGTGGACGTCGGCTGCGGAACGGGCAACGGCGCCCTGCTGGCGGCGGCGCGCGGCGCCGTCGTGACCGGCGTGGACCCCTCCGAGCAGCTTCTGGCGATCGCCCGCACGCGCGCGCAGGAGCAGGGCCTGGAGGTCGAATTCCAGATCGGCGAGGGCGCCGCGCTCCCGCTCCCCGACGCAGACGCCGATGTCGTGATCTCGGTCTTCGGCGTGATCTTCGCGCCCGACGCGCACGCGGCCGCGGGCGAGATCGCGCGCGTCGCCTCCGCCCGCGGACGCGTCGCGCTGAGCGCCTGGATCCCCGACGGCGCCCTCTGGAACGTGATGCGCGTCCGGCGCGAAGCGCTGGTTGGCGCCGGCGAGCAGACGGGCCCGGCGCCCTATGCCTGGCATGACAGCGACGCGCTGGCCGAGCTGCTGGAGCCCCACGGCTTCAGCGTCACGCTGCAGGAGCACACGATCTCCTTCACCGCAGCCTCGGCGAGCGAGTTCGCCCAGCGCGAGCAGCGCGACCACCCGATGTGGCGCACGGCGCGCGATCTGCTGCAGCCGCGCGGGGAATGGGACGCGCTGCGCGAGCGCGCGGGCGCGATCTTCGAGGAAGCAAACGAGAGCGCCGACGGGTTTCGCATCACCAGCCGCTACGCCGTCGCGCGCGCCGTGCGCGCCTAGCGCCCGGCGCTCATTCGAGCACGGCGCAGGCGCCCAGGCCGTAGGCGCGCGCCAGGCGGCTCACGTTCTCGCTGGCGCGTTCTCGCTCACGCTGCACGCCGGGCGCGGTGGGCAGCTGTTTCGCCAGCGCCTGCGCGGTGTCGCCCTCGATCGTCGTCGCGACGGCGCGCGCATTCAGCCAGCTCGCGATCGGCGCCTGCTCGCCGGCGGGCTGCACGAGCGATTGCAGCTCAGAGCTCACGCCTTCGTGGATCGCGACCGCGTGGCGGATCATCCGCGGCGTGCTCGCGACCGACGTGCCCTCGGCCGCGGCGACCCGCTGGATCTTGCGCTGCTCGGCCTGACAGATCGCGTCGGCGCGCGCGATGAACTGCGCTCTCGTCAGGCCCGCGCTCGTGTGGACCGTCGCACAGCCGGCCACCGCGAAGGCTGCTAGCGCGGCGAGCGCGGCGGGGCGCATGGCGCCAGCCTACCGGCGCTCAGGACGGCGGCCGCAGCGCGTCGCTGCGCGCCTGGTCTGAGGCCGCCCGCGCCCGCGCGATCTCCTCAAAGCCGCCGCGAAACTCGGTCAACGTCTCCGCGAGCGCCGAGAAGTCAGAGCCGGGCAGCACGAGCAGGTCAAGCGCACGTGAGCGCGCGCGTGCGTGGCGCTGCGCGGATGGCGCCCGAGCAGCGCCATCTCGCCGAAGTACTCGCCCGGCCCGAGCCGCCCGACGACCTCGGGCTCTGCGCCGAAGCGCTTGAGCACCTCGACCTCGCCGGCGAGGATCATGAACAGGCTGTCGCCCGTGTCGCCTTCGCTGAACACCGACCTCGCCGGGCTCGTAGTGGGCCTGGGCGGCGCCGCGGCCGCCGCCGAGGTTCAGCTGGACGGGATGCGGCGGCAGCACGAGATCGCTCACCCACGAGATCGCCACGCGCGTCTTGCGGGCTGGCGCCGGGGAGCTTCGACCAGTAGATGCCGCGCCACATCAGCCACGCGGGCAGCGCCCGCGATGCGCACGCCGCCCGGCAGCTCGGCGACCGCGCGGTGGTGGCCGAGCGCGCCCAGCTTGCCGAGCCCGTTGAAGGCGAACGAGCGCCGCCGCGCGCCGGTCGTGTCGGCGACGATGTTGCGCGGCGAGCACCTTCGCCTGGCGGATCGCGTGCTGCGCGGTCGGCGGGCACGGCTCGCCGCTGGGCATCGGGATCTGCGCGCAGTCGCCGAGCGCCCACACGCCCGTCAACCCCCTTCACCGCCAGCGTCCGCGTCGCACTCGAGCCGCCCGCCGCACGAGCGGCAGCCCGAGCTGCTCGACGACCGGGTTGGGCGAGGAGGGGACCGTCGAGATCAGCGTCGCGCGTCGCGATGCGCCGCCCGTCCGACAGCACGGCGGCCTGCGGGCTCGCGGCCGACCAGCCGCTCGCCCAGCATCGAGCTCGATCCCCTGCTCGGCGCAGCGCCTTCGTCGCGTAGCGCGGCCAGGCGCGGCGTGAGCTCGCGCTCGAGCAGCTCGCGTGCCGCTGTGCACCAGCACGATGCGCACCTCGCCGCGGGGATCGAGCGGTAGTGCGCCGACGGCCCTGCGCACGAAGTCGTTCAGCGCCGCCGCGACCTCGGTGCCCGAGAAGCCGCCGCCGGCGACGACGAACGTGAGCATCGTGCGCCGCAGCGTCGGCGTCGCGCACCACCGACGCCTGCTCGAGCACGTGGATGACGTGGTTTCGGATGCGCACGGCGTCGGCGAGCGTCTTGAACGGCAGCGCGTGCTCGGGCAGTCCCGGGATGCCGCGGAAGTCGGTCACGCCGCCGAGCGCGACGACGAGGTGGTCGAAGGGCAGCTCCTGCGCGCGCGGCATCAGCCCGGCGCCGAGCGTGCACGACCCGGCGATCGAGATCGACGCCCTCGACCTCGCGCACGAACAGCGTCGGTCGCGGGCGAGCAGCTGGCGCAGCGGGCTGACCGTGTCGAGGATGCCCACATCGCCGGCGACCACCTCGGCGAGCATCGGCTGGAAGACGAGGTAGTTCTCGCGGTTGACGAGCGAGACCTCGACGCGGCGCGCCCTTGGCCGCCAGGCGCTCGAGCTCCAGCGCCGTGTAGACGCCGCCGAAGCCGCCGCCGAGCACGACGACGCGCGTTGTTGCCGCTAGGGGCCACTCGCTGGCTTGCGTGGACATGGCCGCTGAAGTATCCCGGCTGACCTGCGCGCGCGAGATCGCGCGATCGCTCGCCCGATAGCGTGACGGCCCTCATGACCGAACCTGCCGGAGACTCGCCCGCCCTCCTACGCGCCACCGTGCACGCGCGATGACCTCCAGGGGCCGGCGATACACGACGGCGCTGTGCTGGACGCAGGCGGGCGCGATGCATTTCCTGCAACCGCGCTTCTATGAAGCGATCGTGCCGCCGCCGCTTGATCGCTACAAGCGCGAGGTGGTCGTCGTCAGCGGGATCGCCGAGCTTGCGGGGGCAGCCGCGATTCTGCCGCGCGCCACCCGTCGTGGCGGGCGGTGGTGGCTGCTGGCGACGCTCGCGGCGGTGTTTCCCGCGAACGTCTACATGGCGGTGCGGCCTGAGAAGTTCGAGAAGATCCCGCGGGCGCTGCTGTGGGCTCGGCTTCCGTTGCAGGGGTTGTTCGCGTGGCTCACTTGGCGGGGGACTGAGTAGCGGCGCGCAGCACGCTAGAGACCGGCCGGATGACGGACCGACCATCTCGCCCAGGTCGGGATGTGATCGAGGATTCTCCAGCGCGGCCCGTCTTCGAAGCGGTTGGGACCGACATCGGTGCCGTTGTGGCTCGTATCGAGCCGGAGTCCCGCGATCACGACAAATACGTGGTTCGTCGGCACGGTGGTGGCGTAGATCGTCACCCATCGACCGGGCCCTGGGAGTCCCCAGTGCACATAGTCCTGAGCGAGTGGGTTGTCCCGGACAATTTCACCGATCGGCCGAACTCCGGAGCGGTAGAGGATGTAGTTAAGAGTGCTCGAGCAGTCCTCCTCGGACGAGTCTCGCGGGTCCGGGTGTCCATTTGGGCCGTATGCCAGGTACTGCAGCTCGTTGCCGGCGACAACCATCGCCTGGACGGCCGCTGGAGCGTTCGCGGGGACAAGCGCCACGCGACGATTTGCCGGCGAGAGGACAGCGCGATCACCCGGGACGAAGGCGACGGGCGTCGCGGTCCCTTCCTGCAGACCGAGATCAGCACCTTCGCTGTCGTCGAGAGACCCGCTCGCGACAGCCGGGCCACGGTACCTCGCGGCCCAGCTCTCAACCTCTCGGACGTACCACGACGCATGGTTGTAGGCATAGATCGCGGCCTCGTAGTCCAGCGGGGCGCCCGACGCATGAAGGTAGTTGGCCGCGGAGAAGATCGCGTCGGCAGGATCCCACCGGTCCGCTCTGCCATCCAGGTCCCCGTCGACCCCGTATCTGGCCCAGGTTCCCGCCAGGAACTGCATTGGACCCGCAGCGCCGGCGGAGTTCTCCGCGCCCTCCCGTGTGCACGATGGATCTGGATCCCGCCCGTGGTCGCACTCCACCTTGCCGATGCCGGCGAGAATCGCCCAGTCCAGTCCGTATCGTCGAGCGGCCTGCTCATAGAGGCGCAGATAGGCGAGGGGAATTTCTCTCTGAGCCAACGACGACGGCCCATCCGCCAAGCCGGCGGCCCCGGGGGCGAGCGCGCCCGTCGAGGTGCCGCCAAGGCCAGCGAGCCCCGCCACCAGCATGAACCAGATCCCGACCGCCGCCGCAGTGACCGCCGCCGCTGCGCCAGTCGAGGCGAGTCGCCGGCGCTCCGGGAATGTCGCGGCGCTCAACGCCGGTTCCATCCGAGCTGACGTTTGCGGCGTGCTGCAACCTCGCGTGCATCATCCATCACGGGTGACGACCCCGCGCCCGGGGGACGACGAGGCCCGGATTGCAGCTGGTCTGGGTGAACGGGGAGAGCTCGCGGGCGCTTGGCCCCCGCCCCCGCCCCCGCCGTCGCACCAGGCGCGACGCCCGACACGGACCGCGGTTCTGGTCGCAACCCCGTGGGACGTCCCTCCCGGTCGGCGCGGTCACCCGGCGAAGTGGCGAGCGGACTGCGCGCTGCCAGCTCACGATCAATGTGCAGTCGCGCAGCGCGACGAGCCCCGGGGTCGAGCCGCTCGTAGGCCTCACGGTCAGATCCGATGAGGGTCGCCAGCGCGGGATAGTCCCGGCGAGCGCCCGCGGAGTCAACGCGCCCACCCCGCAGGAGCGCGGCCTGGGCGTCGAGCCAGGCACCCCGCCGCGTGCGCGCCTCGTTCGTGAACTCGCCAGCGACGGCCCGCCGCAGGGCCGACGGCCGAAAGGCAATCTTCTCTGCGTGTAAGAGGTCGCCCTTCCGCTGCGCGAGCTCACGCTCCGCGCGCGCGGCGCGCAGACCGAGGTTTGCGGCTCGACGGGTATCTCCAGCGTTCGCAGCCTGCTCGCGCTGACTACCGAGACGGGTTGCCTTCGCACGAAGATCGGCAATGCGTGCGCGCTCTCGATCGGCCCCGGCCACGCGCGAGCGTGCACGTTCGCGGTCGCCACGCAAGCTCTCCTCGACCTGTACGTCGATCGTCGCTAGGGCCGCGCCTTCGACAGCACGCGTGATTCGCGAACGTCCTCCGGGGTCAGGGGCCGGCTTGGACCCGCGCGACTGGCTGGGCCGTCCAAGCCCGAGCGCGCTGCGCGGCGAAGCCAGCACCTCCCTGACCCGCCGGATTCCGGAAGGCCCTCGAGCTCGTCCACCCGGCGTCGCCGTATCCTTGAAGAAACCGAGCGCCTGGTGGCGCCGTGCGAAGACCCCCCACCAGAAAGCCGACAGCAACAGCCACTGCGTCCACCAGCCCAGCGCCCTCAGCTCGACCACGATCCCCGCGATCGCAAGCACGACACCCAGCACAAACGAATACATCAGCTTTGACAGCACGGCGCCGAGCAGGCGGACCGCCCATCGTCGAAACACCGCGCGTCCGACATCCCCGAGGGCCGGTGCGAGGACAGCGGCCGGAGCCATCAAGAGATAGAGGAGCGCGAGCAGCGCCGAGCCGAGCAGGCGCAGCACGATGAAACCCAGGAGCAACAACATCCCGAGCGCTCCTGCGACGATCAATAGCAGCCCCCCGACGCGAGGCCACGTGCCACTGTTGGTTCGGAACTCTGCCTGCCCAGCGGTCGGCCCGTGACACTTGGTCGCTTCGCCGTTGCCGCACAGAGTGCGCAGCAAGGAATTTGTTTCGTTGATCGAGTTGCGTGCCGGGCCGTTCGCCGGCAGCGAGAGGAAGATCGCGCCATTGCTGCGCGCACGGTTCAGCAGCTCGGCGCTGCGCCGAAGCGCACTCGCTTGCGCGCTGCCTCGGCCGACGCACCCCGACAGCTGACTCGAGGCTTCTCGGCACCCGATCAGCGCCTGCTCCTGCCCTGAAATCCTCAGCGCGGCCGTCCGCAGCGCGGGGTCAAGCTGGGCCGGTTCCCGACACCAGCTCACATCACCGAACTCCAGGTAGCACCAGGGGGCTTCGACGACCGCATCGAAGACGGTCCCCATATCGTCACCCAGTGCGCTGGTGGACTTGGAGGGCACTCCCGATGCAGCAACGGCAAGGGTTCCAAGGCTCGCCTGATTGGCCCAACTGCCGATCGCGCCGACCGTTCCGACGGGATCGAGCATGACCCCCATCCCGCCAACGATCATCGCCGCCATCAGCAGGACATCACCGATCGCGTCCGAGACGCGACGCCGCACGAGGCCCTTGTATGCGGTGAGCACGGCTGCGATCGGGAGCACTGTGAACAGCCATGGCAGCGTCAGCGCGGACTGCATCTCACGCAGCGCACTGCCGATCGTCCCGGCCGAACCGTCGAGCAGGTCGATCTGAAAGGACCACTCGAGCATCACGAGCACCGCGTGCACCGTCCAAACGAGGGCCATCCAGATCGGTGTTACAAACAGGTCCTGCACGGTGCTCAGCAGACCGCCCGAGCTCAGCCCGAACGCGCCCGTGTCGATATGGACGTCGATTCCGTAGTTGTCCGTCGGCGCCGCAGCGGCCACAAAGCCCGACGTCTGGCAATCCCGTCTGCTGGCTACCGAGAGCCCCGCCTGAGCGGCGCCGGCGCACAGTGGACTTCCCAACCCGTTGGAGACGAGCGGATCAGGTTCACCCTCGGCTTCACCTGTCCCGCCCGCGTCGCCGGTTGCAGGGAACGTCCCGCCGGTGCTCGCGACAAGAGGCTGACCACCAGACGCCTTGTGAAGCTGCGCGGGTTCGACCCGATGGCCGCTGGGCCGTGATCCCGGGACGGGAACGTGGTGCGAGCGCCCGGCAGTCGCCGGTGAATCCGCTGCGCGCGGCGGGTTCGTGACCGCGCGATCCGCTCGCGCGACACACACCGGCCCCAGCAGCGTGAACGCCGTCGCGAGCGCAACGGCGGGCCAGGCGCGCCTGGCAACGATCACACGCCGACCGGTGTCGTCGAAAACGCCCTGATCAGCTCGGGCACGGCAACGTCGACCTGTATCGCCTCCACCCGGCCCCGGTGGTCCCGCAAGAGACAGCGTCCTGCCTCCATTTCCATCAGGCTTTGGCGCATTCGCTGGTCTTCGGGGTCAAGCCCCAGCAGGGTGAGGGCGCGCGCCGCTTCGGCGTCCGACCGCATCCCGAACACGAACGTGGCCCCGATCAGGTTCTCCAGCGACTCGCGCTCGCCGACGAGCGCATCGGTCACCAGCTGGGTGCTGATGATCGGCACGGCCAACTCAGAACGACCCATCCGCTGTAGCGAGGTCAACAAGGCACGACCTACCGGGTCACCGAGCAGCCGCCACCCCTCATCGAATGAGAACAGCTTCAAGCGCTCGCGCTCTGCGCCCAGCAGCTTCATCGCGAACATCGCGATGAGGCGCACTACCTGGGCGCCGACGCGCTCAGCCTGGGAGTACTCCGATCGGCGCATGCCCGGCTCCGGAGCAGGAAGATCGCGGATCGGGAGGTAGACAACCTGGCTGTGACCAACCGGCGCCAGTTGCACACTGGGATCGGCGAAACCAAGCTGCGTCAATCCCGATCGTGCGTAGACGTCCAGCGTGGTACCGACCTTCAAATCGGTCTCATCGCCCTCGCAGAGGGCCCGCACGACCTCGTGACAGCTCGGGGCGGCGGCGCGCCTCAGCACGCGATCGACCGCAGCCACCAACGCTGTCTCCCAAGTTGGATCGGCCCTCGCAGGCAGCAGATCGCGCAGCCAGGAGACCGCCGCGTCCTGACGGAGGTGCTCGGGAGCGACCCTCAGGGGATCCAACACTCCACGCAGCGCCGGGTCGGGCCTTAGCGTCACGCATTCGGCGTGCGGCGCCACGTCGTCGAGAAGGTGAAACCGATGGTCGCCCTTTGGGTCGCAATCGATCACTCGCGCGCCCTGAAGGAAACCCTCGTACTTGAGCTTCTGGTCAAGCGTCGTCTTGCCGGACCCAAGCGCGCCGACGCTGAGAATCGTCGTGTTCGTGTCGCTGTCTGACCCCTCCCTGAGGTTGAAGCGGACGGGCTGGCGCGACCCGGACAGCGTGTATCCCAGGTAGTAGCCGCGACGCGATCCGACAGTGTGCGTGGCGGTCGGCATCATCGCCGCGACCTGCTCTGCCGTGAGGGTGTCATCATACCCTGCGACCTGTGTGTACTGGCCCGGAAGGTGCTGAACGAACAGGCGAAGCTGATCTCCCAAAGGCCGATGCAGCCGGACCTCGCCATAGGCGCGTCGCACGAGCTCCACGCGCTCCTCGAGCTCAATCGGGTCGCTCGCGCCAACGGCGATTGTCAGCGTTGCGCGAAGCAGCGGAGGCCTGCTGGAGGCCTGCAGGTAAGAAAGGAGATCCCGGGCCTCGTGCGTCCGCTGGTACCCGAGGTCCGACACGCCCTGGTCGCCGTCGGACTCGGCCCGAACTATCTGGTCAGCGTCCTGAATCCTGCGTCTCGCGAGTCGCAGCGCCAGGGCGTTGGGAAGAAACCGAGCGTTCAGTGAGAGATCGACGCCGAACGACAGGCCTTCGACGGGCGCCGACATCAGCTCCACCCGGGGCCCCGGGAAGCTCGCCTGCTCGGGAAGGGCCCCCAACACGAGATGCGCCTGCAAGCTGGTCCCGAGCTCAGACTCGATCCGCAGACGCCGGCGCTCCTGTTCGACGTAGCCGTCCATCCAACGCACGACATCGGCCTCAAGCGGCGCGAGCAGCGCTTCGCCGTTGCTCTCAAACACCAGCGCGCGAGGCTCGTGAAAGCGGTCGATCTCAGGCTCGCCCAGTCCGCGGCAGAACGCCCGCCTGATCAGCCACTGCAACTCCACCCCGCGCGCGGGCGCTACCGGCAGAAAGTCCGCAAGCCGGGCGTGCGCCTGGTCCGCCTTCACGCGCATCCGCTCGAGCTCGCGCACCGAGAGCACGCGACCGTCGCGCGGCGAGAGTGACCGCACCAGGCCCTTGAGCCACTCTCGAGGCGAGCCCTCGGCCATCCGGGATACGTACGTGGCGACATCGCGCTCGGGCTGCCTGAGGCTGACCAAGAGATACACGGCCGCCTGCGCCTCGCCCACATCGGTGACATGCGACGCCTGTTCCCGCGCGTAGACGTCGTTCGCGCGACTGAGGGCGTCCGATGCTGAGAGCTGAGCGTCGGTGATCTCGGGGGTCGCTCGCCGATCATCATGAGTGCGCTCGACGCCGCCGACGATCTCCTCGACGTAGCGGTCCAGCTCCCAGCGCCTCGTCACACGAAGTATCTGCAGGTCGGCTTCGATCGCCTCGACAGCACCGATCAGACCGAGAAAGCGGTTGTGCTTTCCGTCCTCCGAGAGCCATTGATAGGACGACGTTTCAATCCGAAACGCGGCCCAACAGTCATCCAGGCCTCTTGCGAAGACACAGTTGCCATAGACGTATGAGATCGGGGGCCTGATCACGGCCCGCCGGTCTCCAGCCGCGCTCTGGACGCCAGAGCGATCACGATTCCTGACCGCGCCCTTCCCCGGGGCTCAGGGTCGACGCCGATCTCAAGCGAAGGCGCCTCGCCCTGCCAGCCACCGAAATCCGCCGCGCGGCGTCTTTGCGGCGAGGGCCGCAGTCGCACCTGCGGCCGACCAAACGCGCTTCTCAGACCGTGCGACCTCGTAACCGGCGCTCCTTCGCGGGTGTGCTCGATCGAGACGAGCACCGCACCTGGACCGCGATAGCGAAGCCGCCTGATCGTCGGGTCCGAACCGTCGGGAAGCAGCACGATCTCCGGCGGCCGCCAGCGCGCGTTTGTCGATCCTGCGCGGAGCGAGGCGATCTCATACCACCGCGACCCTTGTCCGAAGACGGGCCGTTGGGAGGCAAGCCAGTGATGCCCGAGTGCCCCCAACGCGACATGAAAGGGCCTGCCCTCAATACTGATGACGGTCAGTACGGTCGCGCAGAGCCCGGGTAGGACAACATCCACCGCGTACCACGGAAGCGCCCTCATCGCCAATCCGAGCACCGGCGCACTGCCGGCGGCAAGCGTCGCGACGACCAGCCCGAGGAAATAGACGACACCGCGCACCGGCACACCACCGGGATTCAGTCGCAGCCGGTCGATCCGGTAGATGCGCCGCTCGAGGTCGAACACCGATCGGTAGGAGCGAATCTCTGTGGTCACGATGTCACCGGCGAGCTCGCTCGCCTGCGCTCGCGTGGTCGCCGTGGATCGCCTCCATCAGCTCGCACCGAAGAGCGAGTTGACCGTGGCCTGGAGCAGGTTGAGCCCGGTCGGCGTGGCGAGCAGGACGGAGACGATGCCCACCGCGAATACCCCCGTCGCCTCCTTGAAGTCGCGGCGAAACGCCAGAACAGTCCCAGCCACCGCAAAGGCGAGACCGATGAGGCTCATCGCGACAGCACGGCCCGTGCTGCCGGCTTTGGCGGCTGCCGATTCCAGCGAGCTGCCCGTGACCGATGACGCGCCCGACTGCTGGGCCGTTGGCCCGACTGGCGCGATGATCGCGGCCTGCACGCACGAGGTCGACGCCGCGATGCACGTCGCGGCACAGCAGACGGCCAGCACGCAACGCGTGCTCCTACGCCGCGGCAACACCCAGCGATGAGCGCCATTTAGATACAGCCGCGCCCCGACGCGGCGCCGCTCCCCCGTTCGCCGTAGACAAGACATATCCGCTCCTTCGTCTCTCAGCCCACCGGTCGGCGAGCTCGGTTGTCATGTGTCAGGGTCCATCTCGATCGCCGAGATCTCCCAGCGCCCGCCAGCACGAACTACGTCCAGCGTGTAGTCGAGCGTGTACCGTGCCCCCTCACCGTCCTGCGCTTGAGCCGAGACATCGATCGCGCCGCCTCCTTCGGGTGACCAGGTGAGGTGATCGATGCTGTCAAGGAGCATCGCCCGCGTCGGCAGCGATATCTCGGCTCCATCGGTCAAGTCCGCCGCGAGCTCGGCACCCGAGGCGCCCATGTAGTTGCGCAGGGCTCTTTCGACGACTCGTTGAAGATCCGGTTCGTGGACTTCCCGCTCGATTGTTGGCAGAACTGCGGGCGCCGTTGCCGGGGGACCGACGAAGGCCGGGTAGCTCGCAATCTCCAGCGCGCCGCCGGGAGCGCGGCTGACGCTGACTGCGACGTATTGCAGTCCGACCGTGTTGGTCTGCGCGGCGACTGTGTAGACGCGCTCCGACGACGTCGCGCTTCGTTCCTGTACGACCTCAGTCCACTGCACCTGCTGTTCGCCGCTCGGCGGCGGGAGCAGGCCAGCGTCCTGTTCCATTCCCTGCCCGACGAACGGCGCGAGCGCGCGATCGCGAGCTTCGGGATCGTTTGCTTCCCAACTGAGATAGCTGCGTACAA
>CAVVMI010000006.1:0-928479 GCA_963749385.1 uncultured Solirubrobacterales bacterium | reverse complement strand
GTCGGCCCCCTGCGGCTCGCGATCCCGCTTGCGGGCGTCCATCGCGGCGTGCACGCGCCGCAGGCGGGTGAGCGGATCGGGCTCGTCGCAGGGCAGCTCGGCGAACACGAACGACAGATGGTTGCCGAGGACGTCACCGGGACTGCGCACATTGACGGGGACCATCGCCTTGAGCGTCCGCGGGTGCTCGCCATGGCGTGCGAGGTAGCGGCGCATGCCGCCAGCGACGACGGCGAGGACGACGTCGTTGACGGTCGTGCCCTGGCTGCGTTTGACGACCCGCAGATCATCGAGCGGGCGCTCGGCCCACGCGAGGCGGCGCAACGGCGAGAGCTGCTGGTCGAGCAGCCCGCCGGCCGGCGCGCGCTTCAACAGGGCGTGGCTCAACGCGCGGCTGACGCCGACGGCGCCGGCGGTGAGCTCGCGCGCCGCCCGTGCCGGCGAGACGACGGCGCGCAGCGGCCGCGCAGGAGACCGAGCTGGAAGACGCCCAGGTCGAGCGCGCCGCGGATCAGCGCTGCTCGTCGGCGGTCGCGGCTGCGGATGCCACCCATCCGGCTCGTACGGCTCGCCCCGCCGCGCCGTGTCGAGCAGCAGCGAGGCGAGCTCGACCGCGGCGACGCCGTCGACCATGCAGTGATGGGCCTTGCCGACCACCGCGAGCTCGTGGCGGGCCGCGTCGTGGCAGATCCACAGCTCCCACAGCGGCCGGTCGCGTCGCAGCGGCGTCGACATCGCCTCATCGACGAGTCCCGGCAGCGGGCCAGGCGCCCAGAACAGGTGCCGGTCGATGCCGAATCCTCATCGTCGACCCACTCCGGCGCGTTCATCCGAGCGGGACCGGGGCGAGCTTTCCGGTAGCGCGGCGCCCGCACGAGACGACGCTCGATGTGCGCGCGCAGCGTTGGGAAGTCAGGCAGCCGGCCGTCCGCGGGCGAGGAGAAGACCGCAACCCAGCCGACATGCATGTGCGCGGTCGGGGGTCTCGACCGCGAGACACGACGCGTCCAGCCCCGAGAGCCGGGCGCGAGTCATGCCGCCGTCGACGCGAGCCGGCGCGTGCGCCGCGTCTCGCGCAGCGGCCGGGCGCTTGACAGCGGAACCACGACGCCGGCCTGGGAGATCTCGCGCCGGCCCCAGTCGGCGGCGAGCGCGAACTCGGCGAGGCGGTCGAAGTACGCCGGCAACGGCGTCGGTTCGATGCCCGTGTCATGCAACGCCGCACGCGTGCGCCGGTCGTCATAGCGGACGCGCGCGGCGAAGTACGGGAAGAACACCTCGCTGCGTCGCAGCGCGCTGCGACGGCGCTGATCTCGACAGCCGCGCACGACGAGCGGATGCAGCACGCGGCCGTAGATCGCAGGGTGGATCGCGCGGGGCGGGCCGTTCGAAGAAGACGCTCGCCAGCTCCGCCAGCTCCGCGACGCTGCTCGCGTGCCGCCCGCGGTGACATGGAAGGTCCCACCCACCGCCTCGGGCGCGTGGCCGAGCGCGAAGATCGCATCCGCGACATAGTCGACGGGCACGACGTCGACCGGAGAGTCGCGCGTGCGCGGGCAGCGCCGCATAGACCCCGCGCGAGAACGCTCGCAAGGGCCAGTAGAGCACGTTGAACGAGCTCGTCCAGCCGCTCTGGCGCTCGCCGACGATGATGCTCGGGCGAACGACCGTGATCGGCAGGTCGCCACGCCGCAGCGCGAGCACCCGCTCAGCTTCGAACTTCGACTGCTCATAGGGATTGCGAAAGCGCTGCCCGACATCGAGCTCGTCCTCGCTGAAGCCGCCCGCGTGCTCGCCGGCGACGTAGGCCGTCGAGATGTACGTGAAGCGCCGCAGCCCGCCGGTCGCCCGCTGGCATCGCTCCGCGAACTCGATCACCCGCCGGGTTCCCGCGACGTTGATCGCCCATGTGGCCTCGAGCCCGAGCTCGAACGACACCGACGCCGCACCGTGCACCACCTCGCTGACCTGCCCCGCGAGCATCTCCAGGCGGCGCCGTCCAAGCCCGAGGCCCGCGCGCGTTATGTCCCCGCGCACGGCGACCACACGCTCCTCATACGGGTGGCGGCTCCCGAACAGGCCGAGCAGCGTCTGCCGCAGGCGCGCGCTCGCCTGTCTCTCACTGCCGGCCCTGACGAGCGCGTAGATGCGCCGGTCCGTGCGCCGTAGATAGCGGCCCATCAGCTGCCCGCCGAGAAACCCCGTCGCCCCCGTCAGCAGTACGCCGCCGCTCGACGAAGCGGCACGCCCGGTGCCGGCCGCGCGATCAGCCGCGATCGCGTCCGCGCGGATCACCTCCTCGACGGTCTCGCATAGATAATGAGCTGCTTCATCACGGACCCCGCTCAGGTATTGGGGTGATCCCGGCCGGTGGCGCACCGCGCCGCTCCCCCGCCTTGACGGCTCCACACGTCGATGCTCGGCCGTGGAGGGCCGCAGGAGACTCGGCCGGTTAAGCACAGGTCCCCGGCCGGGCCCGACCGCAAACGCCCGTGTGCGAAAGAAAAACATGCAAACAGCGGGAATTCCCGAAGTCGACCGGAGGGAAGCGCGCGAGCGCCTTTCCGGATTGCTCGGAGCTGCACCCGAGGCGCCGATGGATACCTCGCAGCGACGTGCAATAGGGTCGTCTCGCTCGGGCCGCAGCCACCCACCATCCCGGGGGACCGACCGATGCCCACGAGAATCCACCGACCCGCCATCAGCGGGCTGGCCGCAGCGGGGCGCTCGTTGTCGCGTTGCTCGCCGCGAGCCCCCAAGCGGAAGCCTCGACGATCTACGCCTGCGTCAAGAAGAAGAGCGGAAGCGCGCGCTTCGTGAAGAAGTCAGCCAAGTGCAGGAAGGGCGAGACGAAGATCTCGTGGAGCAGCCAGGGGCCCGCCGGCAAGAACGGCGCCCCGGGCCCGGCCGGTGCCCCCGGCCTGCAGGGCGGGGTCGGCCAGACGGGGCCGCAGGGCCCGGACGCGCAGCGGATCGTCGCCGATCAACGCGGCGTCGTCCCGTTCGCCACGATCGCGACGCTGGGCCCGTGGACGGTCGCGATGGAATGCGAACCCGGCCTCGCGCGCATCAGGATCACCGGCCCGGGAAGCTATTTCGACACGGCGACGCGCGGCCTCAAAGCCGCACCCGCGGAAAGCGAAATCAACAGCGGGCTGATCGAAGGCGGGACCGTCGCCGGTATCGGCGACAACGAGCAGATGGACCTGCACGGCTTCCTCATCGACGAACCGAATATCGAGCAATTCGACCTGGAGGTCTCCGACAGCAAAGGCCTGATCAGCAGCTGCTCGGTGACAGGTGACGCGCTGGCCGTGTCGTGACTGCTACGCGACGACACCGCCGGCTTCCAGCGATCGCGATCTGCTGACTAGGATGCCAGGTCCATGCCCGTGCAAGACGACTGCTTCTGAGGAGACCGTATGCCTGGACCGGTGCTGTTCTGCTACGACGGGTCGGAGGGGTCGCGAGCGGCGATGGCCGCGGCCGCCGGCTCGTTGCCCATCCCGCGCCCGCGGTCGTGCTGACGGTCTGGCAGCCCGCCGTGGTGCTGTTGGCGCGGGCCGGCGGCTTTGGCGGCAGCTATCTCAGCGACGAGGACAAGGTCGACGGCGAGCAGGCGCAGCTGGCCCGTGACGCAGCCGAGGAGGGGGTGGCGCGCGCGCGCGAGCACGGCCATGAGGCCAGCGCTCGTGTCGAGGAGGCGACCGAGGGCGCGGGGCGCAAGATCATCGAGATCGCCGATCAGCTCGACGCGCGCCTGATCGTGTGCGGCCGGCGCGGACTCGGCGCGGTCGCCTCGGCGCTGCTCGGCAGCGTCTCGCACATGGTCCTCGCCCACGGCGGGCGCCCCGTGCTGATCGCACCGGAGCGCACCGAGAAGGCCTGAGGTCGGCCACTCGGTGCCGCGGCCGCTCTCTGCTGCGCGAGCGGGCCCGGCGCGCCGGCGCTTTGTGGTCAAGCGCTCGACTGCCGGCGCCGATTCGGAGAGTGTGCACTGCCTTGCGTCCCCCGAGCGACTGCCACTCCCCGGCCGAGGCTGCCTCGGATGAGCATCCGCTGCCTTCGCCGGCTCGCCGCCATGGCTCCCGCGCTGGCTGTCATCTGCCTGTCAGCCGCGACCGCCTCGGGAAGTTCGTGGGTGCGTCTGCACGCCACGGTGGAAGGTGCGCCGGTGTGGTCCGGCGGAGCGTCCTCGTCCTGGTCGCCGCCGGGCGAGGATTTCAGGTGCGCGCAGTGAATCCGCCGCGCGGTGAGGGAACGGTCGTGGCGAACATCCCGCACGGCCTCGATACTGCACAACTGGCTGGTTCCGCCTCGCTGATCGGTGTACAGCAGGCCGATTTCGAGTGCAACGAAACTGGGTGCAAGTACCAGAACTGGCTGCTGGAAGGCGAGGAACTGCTCGCCGGGCCTCCCGGAGCGGCACCTCAATGCCTGGCAGGCTCCGGCGTCACATCGTGCGCCCGGCTCGCACCGTGCTGGGGCGTCGCCGGTCTGCTTGTCTCGCTGAGCCGCATCGCCTATCAAGAATGCGGCAGCGGCGACACAGGGCAGACAGTCGTCGTCGACTATTCGACCACGCCCCCGACGCGGTCCGTCGTGCCCCAAATCGCCCTACCGGAGTCGATCTCAGGTCCCTGGCTGATCGGACTCTCGCCGAGCTGGAACGAACCTTCTGGAGTGGCGCGCCCGGCGCCGGCGCTGGTTGAGCGCAACCTCGAAACCGGCGCCGAACCGCTGCACATCGAACTGCCCGAAACGGGCGCCGAGTTCGCGACGGAGAGCCGGTATCCGGCGCTCGCGAGCGTCCAGGAAGACGGACGCATCGCCTACGTCATACCGAAGGAAACTGCCTATGGCCCTGCCCCAGAGTCGGTCTTCACGGCCTCTCCCGCCGAACCACGCCCGCGGCCGATCCTGTCCGCGCGCGTCTCCGGATCCCACGGCCAGCCGTTCATCCCCGATCAGCGACTGCTGCTCGCGAGCGACCTGCTCGCGGTGGAAGAACGCCTCCCCAACCGAGACGACCCCCCAGAGCCACTCCAAAGGCTCGAGCTCGCGAGCCTTGCGGGCCAGAGGCTCGGCGGTGTCGAACTGGGCGAAAATGAAGAGGTGGGGTTCGATTTCAACGGCTCCGAGCTGGTCGCAGTGAAGACGCCGTGCGTCGAAAGCTTCATGACCACGTGGGGCGCCGCGCAGCCTCAGCCGACGAAGGCACCGGGCGGGGTTTGTCCCCCACCCCGGCTCGCCCGTATATCGCTCGGGCGCCGCGGGCTGACCGCGGCGATCGCGTGTCCCACCTCGCCCGCGCTCGGCTGCCTGCAGAGCACCGTCCGCGTCGAGCTGCGGATACGCGGCAGAGCCGTGTCGAGCAGAGGCGGAGCGGACGACTTGTTTCCGGGGCAGAGGACCACGCTGACCACACCTCTCGGCGCCAGGGCCGTGCGGTGGCTGCGCGAGCATCGCAACGTGTCCGTGAACGTGCAGATCGAATCCGGATACGGCGGACCCGCGAGCACTCGTAGGCGGCTGCGATAGCTGTCGTTCGCCGGATTCGTCGCGGACCGCTGCGTCGGCGATCGACGTCGGTCGCGGCCGAGTCAACGGCGGGCGCGTCGACAGCTCGCGGATGGCGAGAACGAGCCGCTCGGACTCGGTGCCTTCCCACCTGCCGCGAGCGCTCGTGCAGCGGCGGACGGCCATATCTGTGGGATGCTCCGCCGGTGTCGGGATCGGATTCAAAGCCGGCTGGCTGGGAGCGGCTTTTCTGGGGAGTCGTGGAGCGCTCGCGCAACCCGATCGCGGTGTTCGACAAGCGGGGCTCCCGCCTCGCGGTGAATGCGGCGGCGTGCGAATTCTTCGGCGTGTCGCGCGACGAGTTCGACCAGTCACACCTCGGCCATCTGTTGACCCCGGCGGAGCGCTCGACGCTGGGTGACGAGTGGCGCGAGCTCTGGGCCAAGCGCGACCTATCGGGCGTGCGCGTGTTCACGCGCGCAGACGGCTCGCACGTCCGGCTGCAGTATGCCGCCCGAACCGCCGTCGTGGACGGGCGACGAGTCGCCGTCGTCGTGATCATCAGGCAGGTGCGAGCGCACGGGCTCGCACCTGCCGGGCAGGCCGGCGAGTTGACTCGGCGCGAGCGCGAAGTTGTCTCCCTGGTCGCGCTCGGGCTGACAAGCCCCGAGATCGCCGAGAAGCTATGCATCTCGACCGCGACCACGCGCACCCACGTCAGGAACAGCATGGCGAAGCTGGGTGCCAGGACCCGGGCGCATCTGGTCGCAATCGCGCTGGCAGACCGGCACATACAGGCGCTGCCCCCGACACCGTCACCCGCACCTCATTCGTAGAGCCCGTCGCGGCACGCGCGCTGCTCGAACGCGCAGGACGGCTCAGAGCGAGAACCGGCGCCCGTCGTCTTGCCACCTCGTACAAACGGGTGATCTTTGCTCCGGAATCGCCGCCTACTGACAGTCCGGCGTCGGCCGAAGGGTATGGTCGCGAGCGTGAATCAGACGCTCAATTGTAGTTTCTACAGACCCGCACCGACACCTTGCACGACGCGCTTGCGGCATCCGTTGCCGGCCGTCGCGCACATTGACGCGCGGCGTTTGTGCGACGTGCCCACAGTTCTCCTGCGCTGACCCGCACGGAAGCGCAGACATCTCTACGCGCGCGCTCATGCGTGCGTTTCACCGTTTCACCTCAGGAGGGAGAAACCATTGTTCCGTACAACCAGAATCCCCGCGGTCGCATTCGCCTCCGCAGCGCTGTTCGTGGCGACAGCCGGCGCGTCATTCGCATCCGCCGCTCCGCGCACCTCGACCCCCGGCACCACCGCTCCGCAGGTTCAGACGTCTCAGTCTGATGGCGCCATCTTCCAGATCGGCACCTCGGTCGTCAACATCTCACCCAACAAACCGATGGCCGATGGCGGCTACGGCTCGGACTACATCGTCACGGGCGGAGTACACGATCCACTGCAGGTGCGCGCGTTCTTCATCGGCCATGGCAAGCAGGCCGTCGTCTTCGTGACGGTCGACTCTCAGGGCTGGTTTGCCGAATACCAGGCGCCGAACATAGGCGACGGCGGCGACGACGCGCGTGCGGACGCGGCCGCTGCCCTTGCTGGCAAAGGCTACGAAGTCACCGCCTCCAACATCGTTCTCTCCAGCACGCACACCCACGCCGCCCCGACGCTCATGGGCCTCTGGGGCCACACCGACCCGGGATACCTGCACCGCGTCAAGGAAGCAGCCGTGCGGGCCGTCATCAAGGCTGCGTCCAACACACACGAAGCGGAACTCTGGTCGGCCACGGGCACGATCCGGGGCCTGGTCTCCCAGCTCCAGGGGACCGATCAGACGACGGGGTACTCCGTCGACACTCAGCTGCCGATCCTGTGGGCGCGCCAGCCCGGCACCGGCGCGACAATCGCCAGCTACTCCGCCGTACCGGTCCACGCCGACGAATACGACCCGACCGTGGCCGGCAACAACCAGTGGAGCGCCGACTACCCCGGGTTTGTCAGGGCTCGTCTCGGCCAGCTGCTCGGCGGCACCAACGTCGTGGCGGTCGCCACGCTGGGCAGACAGGAGACGATCGGCAACGAACCTCAACTACAACGAGGTCGAAAAGCAGGGCAATTTCGTCACGAACGCGATCACCAGCGCATTGACCCACGCTCGTCCGATCACGGATACGACGCTCGCGGCCGACAACACGCAGTTCTCAACCGAAGCCACGAACACGGGTCTGCTCGCGGCGATGTCCTGCAACCAGCCCGATGGGCCGCTCGGCTGCCCTGGCCCGCTCACCGAGCCCAAGAGCAACCATGGCCGTGGCACCTGGAACTGGGAAGAAGTCGGCGGCATCTTCACGATCAACCGCTCGCTGGAAACGCCGTACTTCAACGCCGAAGACCTCGCCGTGGGCTCCTCGGCGACCGTCGCCCGGATCGGCAGTCAGGTGTACGCCACGGTCCCTGGTGAGGGATTCGCGGAGGTCACTGAAGCAATCCAGCGCACCTTCGCCGCGTCGCCTGGAATCGAAGCCACGCATGTCATCGACGAGGGCAGCGACACGCTGGGCTACTTCGGGGACTATGGCGCGTACCCGGCAGGGCACATGCAGGGCGACCTGCAGTCGAACAACGTCGGCCCGAACGTTGGGGACGACGCCGTCAACGCGATCGCGCAGGACGGCGAGAACCTCGGCCTCGACCCTGCCTCCGAGCAGGTGACCGCCGATATCACCAACCCACAGGCGTTCTCCGAGCCCGGAATCCAGTTCTACTCCGACCGAGTTGAGACGGAGGAACCGACGGTGAGCTTCTATGCCTCGGCCAAGGCGGCCGCCCCGGCGTCCCACTCCGCGTCGACCACCATCGGCTCGAGCGCGAGCACGCAGGGCGACGGCATGATCAGCTGGAACTTCGGCGACGGCACAAGCGAACTCCGGCCGATCACGGCCCGCTTCAGCCACACGTTCCCGGGCCCGGGGCTCTACTCGGTGACGGCCAGTGTCACGGACAACCTCGGCAACACGTACAGCTGGACCCAGCCGGTACGGATCGACACCCCGCTCAGTGCGGCTGTAGTTCAGACGGCCGGGCCGGGTGGGAACGTCGTTCTCACCGCCGTGGGCGAGGGCGGCGAGGGGAACGTTCTCGAGGCTCGGTGGACGTTCTCGCATGGGAAGCCCGTGTACGGCACGACGATCACAGCGCACAAGCACATGGAAGGGCTCGTGACGATCACGGACG
Organism: uncultured Solirubrobacterales bacterium; assembly: GCA_963749385.1. Classification (GTDB taxonomy): domain Bacteria; phylum Actinomycetota; class Thermoleophilia; order Solirubrobacterales; family Solirubrobacteraceae; genus Palsa-744. The sequence continues at coordinate 919,709 of CAVVMI010000006.1, read as the reverse complement.
GAGCCGGCAACACGGCAACCGCCAGCGTGCACATCAGCTAACGGGCATCGTGACCCGGCCGGCGGCCAGGACGGCCCCGGCCGGGTTACGCGCATTACCGACTTCATCGCCCAGTCGAGGGCAGCATCGCTCCGTCTCGTGACCGGCAGGCCCCCGAAGCGGCGTTTTGTTCGGGGCCGCCGGACGCGGGGCGACACCCGTACTCAGCCGCGCGCCGGGACCCACCCCGCCGGGTAGGCGCCGGCGGGAAGACCACCCGCGTGGTCGGGGAAGTTTCGCAGCGCAATCCGCTCGCCGACGGTGCCTTCGAGCAGCGGGCGCAGGTCGGCGATCGGCAGCAGCACCCGGATCGTCGCGCCAATCTGCAGGTCGGCGGCGTTCGGCGAATCGTTGTCGATCACACCCGAACGCGCCAGCGCCTCGATGTGCTCCAACTTGGCGGGCAGGCCGGCGAGATCCTGCGCGAGGCGCTCGGCCGTGATGCGGTGATAGCCCCACGCGCCACGGATGAAGCGAATCGCGTAGTCGGTGCCCGGCCCGTCGAGCGGCTCGCCGCCGCCGATCGCTGCCAGCAGCTCGGGGCGGAAGTGGAGCGCTCCCCAGGGCAGGCGCCGACCAAGGTCCTGCAGCTCCTCGTCGCCCCACCGCTCCGCCTCGCGGACCTCCTCCGAGGGATACAGCGGGGGCTCCGGTTCGATCCCCTCCAGGCGCGCGAGGATCGCCCGCGAGCCGTGCACGGGCTCGCCGTCGATCAGCATCCCGGGCACGGTCGAGTTGCCCTCGCCGTAGATCTCCTGCATGCGCGCGGGGTGCTCGCCGGTCATCGGGAGATCGATCCGCTCGTAGGGGAGGCCCTTGAGACGTACCGCGGCCTCCACCGTCATGCAGGGATGCGAAGGAGGCAGGGCGTGAAGGACAAGCATCCCCGGCATCGGCTCAATACCCCGCCGAGCGCCGTCGAGCGGGACGAGCGACGCAGCTGTGCATAGCCGGCACGCTACCGCAAGCTCTGATCGAGCGGGCGGCACGCCTGGACTCTGATCGTGCGATGACGGGGCGCGCGCGAGGCCCGACGGATGGCCCACCGTGTCCACATTGATCGCGCCGACTGCCCGCTCGAGGCCCGCTACAGGCCGTGCGTCTTGGCGATGATCTCCCGTTGGATCTCCGAGGTGCCGCCGTAGATAGTCGAAACCAGGTTGATGCGCACGTGGTTCTGCATGTCGTACTCGGTGGCGTAGCCGTATCCACCCATCATCTGCATCCCCTCCAGTGCGACTTTCTTGCCCGTCTCGGTGGCCTTCAGCTTCGCCATCGACGCCTCTTTGGGAAACAGCACGCCGGGATTCTCGTCGCACTGGCGGGCCACCGCGTAGGTGAGCAGGCGCGCGCACGCGACCTCGGTCGCCAGGTCGGCGATCCGGTGGCTGATCGCCTGGAAGGTTCCGATCGGCCGCCCGAACTGCTCGCGCTCCTTGACGTAACCGAGCGCGTCGTCGAGCGCCCTCCGGGCAAGCCCGACCGACTGCGCGGCGATGATCAGCCGCTCGGTGTTCAGGCCGGTCATCAGCTGCATCCAGGCCTGCCCTTCGACGCCGAGCAGGCGGTCGGCGTCCACGTGGCAGTCGTTGAAGAAGACGTCGTTGACCACCCTGCCGCCCATCGTCTCGATGCCGCGGATCTCGATGCCCTCGGCGGTGGCGGGAATCGAGAGCATCGTCAGCCCCTTGTGCTTGTCGGGGCCGGCCTGCGTGCGGCAGACGAGCAGGATGTGCTCGGCGTGCTGTGCCTCGGAGATCCACGTCTTCTGGCCGCTGACGACGTAGCCACCGTTGCGACGCTCGGCCTTGCAGCGCAGGTTGCCGACGTCTGAGCCGGCCTCCGGCTCGGACATCGCGATCGCCTCGACGGCGCCGGCGGCGATGCCCGTGAGGATCTCGTGCCTCTGCTCGTCGGTACCGAAGCGTTCGTACGGGCCGGCGCAGATCGCGCTGACAGGAAAGCCGCCGATCGGCACGAGTCCGTAGGAGACCTCCTCGAGGAACAGGCACAGATCAACCATGCCGCCGCCGGAGCCGCCGAACGCGGTGGGGATCGCGACACCCAGCCAGCCCAGATCGGCGACCTTCTTGTACATGGCTGGGTTGTGCGGCTCGGTGTTGTTGTCCGTGAGGGCGTCGCGCTGCTCGCGCGTTCCGCACTCGCGCTGTGCGAGGTCGCGGATCGCATCGACAAATGCGTGCTGCTCATCGCTGAGCGTGAATCCGTACATCGAACTCCTCCTCTGCTGGATGCGTGCGGGCTGTCACGCCGCGGCGGACGCTATCACAAATACATTCGTTCACGAACGCAAGTATCTGCGCTCGCCGAGCCTTCCGAGACGGCGACGGGCGAGTTTGCTGCCCAGGCGATCCCCGCCCGATGCCCATGGGACACACCAGAGCGCGGCGTCGCGAGGAGACGCACATTTGAGCCCCGACTGTAACGCCGGCCACATCCGAGGTGACTGAATCGCAATGCACGCCCCTGCCGAACCACAAGCTGAGTCCGTCGCCGCGATTTGCCACTGGGTGGCCGGCTCGGGCGGGCCGCTGGAGGGGCGCGTCAAGTCCGTCACGGCAGGCCGGTGCACGACTGCGCTGACGCGCTGCGGCAGTCGCGAGGAGGTCGACGATGCGATCGCCACGGCGATCGCCCATGATGGCCCAGCGCTCGTCGAGGTCATCGCCGACCCCGAGCTCATCTAACACCTACCGAGAGGACCTCCACGAGCGATGCCCATCCCCGACTCGATCCTTACCTTCATCGACGCGCAGGCCGGCCGCGCAACCAGCGCATACGACGATCTGCGGGTGGTCGTCTTCAACGGCACGACCAAGCGCTCGCCCGAGCCGAGCCACACCGACGGGCTGCTCACGATCCCGCAGCGCATATTCGCCGCGCTCAACGTACGCTGTGAGGAGGTACGCACCGTCGATCGGACGATCCCGCCCGGCCTGTGGCCCGACATGCGCGAGCACGGGTACGAGCAAGACGAGTTCCCCGACATCTACCGCTCGCTCGTGGAGCCCGCCGACATTATCCTGCTGGCGGGCCCGATCTGGTTGGGCGATCAGAGCTCACAGACTCGCACGATCATCGAGCGCCTCTACGCGTACTCCAGTGAGGTCAACGACCGCGGCCAATGGGCCTACTACGGCAAGGTCGGCGGCGTGTTGACAACCGGCAACGAGGACGGCGGCAAGCACGTCAGCGCCCAGGTTCTCTACGCGCTGCAGCACATCGGTCTCACGATCCCGCCGCAGTCCGACACCTACTGGGTCGGTGAGGCGGGTCCCGGGCCCTCCTACCTCGACGCGGTGGGCGGCGGGCAGCACAATGCCTGGACGACGCGCAACACCGTCTTCATGACCTGGAACATGCTGCACCTCGCGCGCATGCTCAAGGATGCCGGCGGGATCCCCGCTTACGGTAACTCGACGTACGACTGGATCCTCGAGCAGAGCGAGCACCCCAACCCGGAGTACCGCTGACTGCCAACAGCGCGCTGGGGCGCGATCGCGGCTGCGCGGGCCCCTCGGACCGGGAGTCCGAACTCGTCCGTCTCGCCCGTCGTTTCGCCATGGAGTGCGAAGTCCCTGACGCGCCCGGATGATCGACCTTGATAGGCCTGCTTCATCCCGGCGTGCGTGGCTTGCCCGACATGCTCAAATCTCCCCGTGTGGCCCCGGCCCGCCCGAGAACTCATGAGCTGTCGTCCGCGCGTGCAGGCTCGAGCAAAGACTCCAGGGGTTTTGGAGGGTTGGAGTGGTGACCACTAAGGTCCATGTACACCAGTCATGCGACGCGTCACGAATTGCCGCGCCGCAACTGGGTTACGTACCGAGGAACACGAGGACGGCCCGTACGCGGCGATGGTCCTCGGCCGCCGGGGCAAGGTTGAGCTTCGCGAAGATACTCGTGACGTGCCTCTCGACGGCGCGCTCAGTGATCACGAGTATCTCGGCGATTGCCTGATTGCTGCGACCCTCTGCCATCAGGCCAAGCACCTCGCGCTCCCGCGCGGTCAGCACGTTCAGTGGATCGTCTGTGCGTTTGCGACCCAGCATCTCTGAGACGACCTCGGGATCGAGCGCGGAGCCTCCCTCGGCGACTCTTCTGATCGCATCGGCGAAGCGCTCTAGGTCCGAGACGCGGTCCTTGAGCAAGTAGCCGACGCCGGCGGCGTCGTCTCCCAGTAGCTCCAGCGCGTAGTCCTCCTCGACGTACTGCGAGAGCACCAGCACACCAGTGTCCGGCATCTCTTCCCGGATCACGCGCGCCGCACGCAGCCCCTCGTCTGTGTGGGTGGGCGGCATGCGGATGTCGATGATTGCGATGTCGGGCTTGTGCGCCCTGGCCTTTCGCAGCAGCTCCTCGGCATCCCCGGCCTGACCGACTACCTCGAACTTGGCCTCCTCGAGCAGCCGCACCATGCCTTCCCGCAGCAGCAAGGAATCCTCTGCGACGATCACGCGCATGGGATCGTTGCCCTGAGGATGGTGCCCAACCCCTGCGGACTCGTCAGCTCGAGGCGGCCGTCGAGCGCCGCGACCCGATCTTGAAGCCCTCGCAGCCCCGAGCCCTGATCGGCGTCGGCGCCCCCGACGCCGTCGTCCCTCACCTCGACGTCGACGTGGCCGTTGTCGCGGACGACCCCCACCGTTACCGTTTGCGCGCGCGAGTAGCGGGCCGCGTTCGTAAGGGCCTCGGCGACGACGAAGTAGACCGCCGACTCGACCGACGGCGGGAGCCTGTCGGCCGGCGTCTGGAGCAGTTCCACAGGAACCGGGGAGCGGCTGGCGAGGCCTTTGAGTGCTGCGTGCAGGCCGCGATTTGTGAGCACGGCCGGGTGGATCCCTCGTGCGAGCTCGCGCAGCTCGGCGGTCGCCTCGTTCAACTCGTGGAGTGATTCGTCGAGGAGCTCCGCCGCCCCTTGTGGGTCGTGCTCGATGCGTTCTCTTACCATTCGTAGGTCGATGCCGAGGGCCATGAGTCGCTGCTGGGCGCCGTCGTGGAGGTCCCGCTCGAGTCGGCGCCTTTGCTCATAGCCGGCCTGCACGATGCGTGAGCGTGAGGCCTGAAGCTCGGCAACCTTCGCCCGTAGTTCGGCGGCCAATCGTTCGTTTCTGAGCGTCAGCCCGGCGGCGGCGCCCGCTGTCTGCACCAGTTCGCGTTCCTCCGCGAGGCCCGGGCTGTGCACGATCGCAGCGATTCGTTCGCCCTCGTGCTCGATGATGGTGGAGACCTTGCCCGCCGGCGCGGGATCGACCCGAACCGGCTGACCGGCGGCGTCCACGTAGGCGTCCTGGTCCGGTACCCAATAGGCGAGCTCCAAGGTCGGGTCTCCAAGCGCGTCCGCGAGCGCGTCGCGCAACGCTCCGCGGCCACCACCCTCACCGAGCTGGGCCAAGAGCTCGCTGATCGCGTCGGCTTCGCTGAACCGGGATCGCAGGAGGCCCACCAAGAAGGCAAACGGTAGGCAGGCGATGGACGTGAACAAAGCCAACGTCTGCGCGTCAGAAATGTCGCTCGACAGGCCGGCCTGTTCGACGATGAGGGCGGCCATCAGCAGCAGAAACGTGAGCCCGCCGACGGCGACGATCGGGGCGAACACCCTCGCTCGCCCTGGGGTGCCGCTTCGCCAGCGTCGATAGAGGACCGCGACCACGGCACCCAGCAACGCGATCGAGATGTCTAGTTGCGCCGCTTCGAGTACCTTGGCAGCCTCGGAGTGTTCGATCAGCAGCGGGTTACTGGGACAGCGGGCGCAGCCCGCCTTTGAGTCGGTGAACAGGAACACTCCAAGCTGCACCACCGTCGTGTTGACGTAGGCGATGGTGACCAGGAGACGATCCAGCCGGGTTTCGAGCCTCCCCGAGGGAAACGACAGCAGCAGCTGGATGAGCACCGCGTAGATCAGCACCTCCCCGACCGAGGCGATCGCGAACACGACGCTGTCGTTGGAAAAGGCCAACCCCTTCAGCAAGGCGCTGAGGCCGACCGCGACCATGAGCGGACCGATGTTGCCGGCCGACCGCTGCTTCCAAACCCATAGCCCGACTCCCACGAACCCCCAGCCGGTGGCCAGGAACAAGCCGGCATACGCGCCCCGGTGAACGTTGTGCTCGCCGTTGAGCATGACCACGAACGCGGCGATGCCCATCAGGAACGCCAAGCCGGCGAGACCGATCAGGGTGCGTCGCGGTGCGGTCAGCGGATGAGTAAAGAGATCGCCTCCGCGCTCAGCTCGCTCTTGGCGACGAACCCGCGCGCGCCGCTGGCGCCCACCGCCTCGTCAAGGTCGGTGAAGTCATGGCTCGAGACAAGCACTATCTGCGGGGTAGCGCCGTTCGCATCGAGTAGTCGCCGCGTAACCTCGAAGCCGTCGATGTCGGGTAGGTGCACGTCGAGTAGCACAACCTCTGGGTTCAGCTTCTCCACGGCAGCCACCACGCCGTCACCGTTGTCGAGCTCCCCGACGACGTCGTAGCCGTTGGCTTCGAGCATGCGCCTCGCGCTGGCGCGGAAGCTGGGGTGATCATCCACGATCAGGACAGTCTCTCTCATGAGGGCTGATTATCGCGCAGGGCCGCGATTGCTTCCATACGGCTGGCCGCCCCGAGCCGGCGGCAAACCGACGTATCCCGGGCCGCTACCCGACGTCACAGACGCCTGCCCGACATGCTCAAATCTCCCCGTGTGCCCCCGGCCCGCCCGAGAACTCATGAGCTGTCGTCCGCGCGTGCAGGCTCGAGCAAAGACTCCAGGGGTTTTGGAGGGTTGGAGTGGTGACCACTAAGGTCCATGTACACCAGTCATGCGACGCGTCACGAATTGCCGCGCCGCAACTGGGTTACGTACCGAGGAACACGAGGACGGCCCGTACGCGGCGATGGTCCTCGGCCGCCGGGGCAAGGTTGAGCTTCGCGAAGATACTCGTGACGTGCCTCTCGACGGCGCGCTCAGTGATCACGAGTATCTCGGCGATTGCCTGATTGCTGCGACCCTCTGCCATCAGGCCAAGCACCTCGCGCTCCCGCGCGGTCAGCACGTTCAGTGGATCGTCTGTGCGTTTGCGACCCAGCATCTCTGAGACGACCTCGGGATCGAGCGCGGAGCCTCCCTCGGCGACTCTTCTGATCGCATCGGCGAAGCGCTCTAGGTCCGAGACGCGGTCCTTGAGCAAGTAGCCGACGCCGGCGGCGTCGTCTCCCAGTAGCTCCAGCGCGTAGGCCTCCTCGACGTACTGCGAGAGCACCAGCACACCAGTGTCCGGCATCTCTTCCCGGATCACGCGCGCCGCACGCAGCCCCTCGTCTGTGTGGGTGGGCGGCATGCGGATGTCGATGATTGCGATGTCGGGCTTGTGCGCCCTGGCCTTTCGCAGCAGCTCCTCGGCATCCCCGGCCTGACCGACTACCTCGAACTTGGCCTCCTCGAGCAGCCGCACCATGCCTTCCCGCAGCAGCAAGGAATCCTCTGCGACGATCACGCGCACGGGATCGTCGCCCTGAGGATGGTGCCCAACCCCTGCGGACTCGTCAGCTCGAGGCGGCCGTCGAGCGCCGCGACCCGATCTTGAAGCCCTCGCAGCCCCGAGCCCTGATCGGCGTCGGCGCCCCCGACGCCGTCGTCCCTCACCTCGACGTCGACGTGGCCGTTGTCGCGGACGACCCCCACCGTTACCGTTTGCGCGCGCGAGTAGCGGGCCGCGTTCGTAAGGGCCTCGGCGACGACGAAGTAGACCGCCGACTCGACCGACGGCGGGAGCCTGTCGGCCGGCGTCTGGAGCAGTTCCACAGGAACCGGGGAGCGGCTGGCGAGGCCTTTGAGCGCTGCGTGCAGGCCGCGATTTGTGAGCACGGCCGGGTGGATCCCTCGTGCGAGCTCGCGCAGCTCGGCGGTCGCCTCGTTCAACTCGTGGAGTGATTCGTCGAGGAGCTCCGCCGCCCCTTGTGGGTCGTGCTCGATGCGTTCTCTTACCATTCGTAGGTCGATGCCGAGGGCCATGAGTCGCTGCTGGGCGCCGTCGTGGAGGTCCCGCTCGAGTCGGCGCCTTTGCTCATAGCCGGCCTGCACGATGCGTGAGCGTGAGGCCTGAAGCTCGGCAACCTTCGCCCGTAGTTCGGCGTCCAATCGTTCGTTTCTGAGCGTCAGCCCGGCGGCGGCGCCCGCTGTCTGCACCAGTTCGCGTTCCTCCGCGAGGCCCGGGCTGTGCACGATCGCAGCGATTCGTTCGCCCTCGTGCTCGATGATGGTGGAGACCTTGCCCGCCGGCGCGGGATCGACCCGAACCGGCTGACCGGCGGCGTCCACGTAGGCGTCCTGGTCCGGTACCCAATAGGCGAGCTCCAAGGTCGGGTCTCCAAGCGCGTCCGCGAGCGCGTTGCGCAACGCTCCGCGGCCACCACCCTCACCGAGCTGGGCCAAGAGCTCGCTGATCGCGTCGGCTTCGCTGAACCGGGATCGCAGGAGGCCCACCAAGAAGGCAAACGGTAGGCAGGCGATGGACGTGAACAAAGCCAACGTCTGCGCGTCAGAAATGTCGCTCGACAGGCCGGCCTGTTCGACGATGAGGGCGGCCATCAGCAGCAGAAACGTGAGCCCGCCGACGGCGACGATCGGGGCGAACACCCTCGCTCGCCCTGGGGTGCCGCTTCGCCAGCGTCGATAGAGGACCGCGACCACGGCACCCAGCAACGCGATCGAGATGTCCAGTTGCGCCGCTTCGAGTACCTTGGCAGCCTCGGAGTGTTCGATCAGCAGCGGGTTACTGGGACAGCGGGCGCAGCCCGCCTTTGAGTCGGTGAACAGGAACACTCCAAGCTGCACCACCGTCGTGTTGACGTAGGCGATGGTGACCAGGAGACGATCCAGCCGGGTTTCGAGCCTCCCCGAGGGAAACGACAGCAGCAGCTGGATGAGCACCGCGTAGATCAGCACCTCCCCGACCGAGGCGATCGCGAACACGACGCTGTCGTTGGAAAAGGCCAACCCCTTCAGCAAGGCGCTGAGGCCGACCGCGACCATCAGCGGACCGATGTTGCCGGCCGACCGCTGCTTCCAAACCCATAGCCCGACTCCCACGAACCCCCAGCCGGTGGCCAGGAACAAGCCGGCATACGCGCCCCGGTGAACGTTGTGCTCGCCGTTGAGCATGACCACGAACGCGGCGATGCCCATCAGGAACGCCAAGCCGGCGAGACCGATCAGGGTGCGTCGCGGTGCGGTCAGCGGATGAGTAAAGAGATCGCCTCCGCGCTCAGCTCGCTCTTGGCGACGAACCCGCGCGCGCCACTGGCGCCTACCGCCTCGTCAAGGTCGGTGAAGTCATGGCTCGAGATAAGCACTATCTGCGGGCTAGCGCCGTTCGCATCGAGTAGTCGCCGCGTAACCTCGAAGCCGTCGATGTCGGGTAGGTGCACGTCGAGTAGCACAACCTCTGGGTTCAGCTTCTCCACGGCAGCCACCACGCCGTCACCGTTGTCGAGCTCCCCAACGACGTCGTAGCCGTTGGCTTCGAGCATGCGCCTCGCGCTGGCGCGGAAGCTGGGGTGATCATCCACGATCAGGACAGTCTCTCTCATGAGGGCTGATTGTCGCGCAGCGCCGCGCTTGGTTCCATACGGCTGGCCGCCCCGAGCTGGCGGCAAACCGACGTATCCCGGGCCGCTACCCGACGTCACAGACGCCTGCCAGCACCCTGGTTTCTTCCTCGCTGAACGGAGAGCCTGTCGTCATGCCCGAAGTCCAGCCCAAAGGAGGATGCAGCATGACCGCCACGACCGCTAGCACCACGAGCACCGCGCACGAGCCCACAAGCGCCGCACACCGAACGGAGCACGCTCCCTCGACCAGACGCTTCAGTCGCGGCCGGATCACCGGCCTGACCCTGATCGCCGTCCTCACGCTCGGGCTCGGCTACCTAGCCTTCGCCGGCGGTTCTACGGCCGTCTCCGTGCCTGCCGGCGCGCATGCAGGCCAGCTGACGCTCAAGAACTGTACCTACAACACCGAGAAGGGCGCCTACGCCGCCGACTGCGGAACGCTCGTGGTGCCCGAGAACCGCGCCGACCCGCACTCGCGGCTGATCGCGCTGCCGGTCATCCGGATCCGTGCGCATTCGGCACACCCGGGCGCCCCGATCTTCCGCCTGGAAGGCGGCCCCGGCGTCACGAACATGAAGTTCGCAGACGCCAGTCGGTTCACCGCCAACCACGACGTCGTCCTCGTCGGCTACCGCGGCGTCGACGGCTCCGTCCGGCTCCAGTGCCCGGAGGTCGAGTCGGCCCTCGAGCACTCCGCCGACTTCCTCGGCCAGAAGTCCCTCGATGCCTACTCGAACGCGTTGCGCTCGTGCGCGAAGCGGCTCCAGGCAAACGGCGTCGATCTCGCCGGCTACACACTCCCCGAACGGGTCGACGACCTCGAGGCGGCACGGAAAGCCCTCGGCTACCACCAGATCGACCTGTTGAGCGAAAGCGCGGGCACCCGCACCGCGATGATCTACTCCTGGCGCTACCCGACCGCCATCCACCGTTCGGTGATGATCGGCGTCAACCCACCCGGCAACTTCATCTGGCACCCGAAGACGACGGACGAACAGATCGGCCGCTACGCCCGCCTCTGTGCGCAAGACGCGACGTGCCACAAGCGCACCAGCGATCTCGCCGCGACGCTGAAGCAGACCGTCGCGCACATGCCGAACCACTGGTTGTTCTTTCCGATCAAGAAGGGCAACGCACGGATCGCCAGCTTCTTCGGACTCATGGAGACGACGGAAAATGCCTCGCCGCTCTCCGGACCGATGACCCTGGACGCCTGGCTCTCGGCCGCCCACGGTGACTCGAGCGGGCTCTGGTTCGAGTCGCTCCTCGCCCAGATCGCTTTCCCGGAAGTGTTTGTCTGGGGCGACGTCGCAGCTGTCGGAATGGCTGACAACCAAGCTGCCGAGCGTTACTACTCGTCAAGCGAACACGACGGCCCCTCGATTATCGGCAACCCCGGAACGGAATTCCTCTTCGGCGGCGGAGGCCTCCTGCACGCATGGCCGGCCACCCCGGCCGACAACGAATACACCCATGTCCAGACATCGAACGTGCAGACGCTCCTGATCGGCGGCAGTCTCGACTTCGCCACCCCGCCCCAGAACGCGACCAAGGAGCTCCTCCCCTACCTGCCCAACGGCCACCAGGTCATCCTCGCCAACTTCGGCCACACAACCTCCTTCTGGACCGAACAGACCAAGGCGAGCACGCACCTGATTAACACCTACTTCGACACAGGCAAGGTCGACGACTCGCTGTACAAACCTCAAAAGGTTAAACTCACGCCCGACTCCACACAGACCGGACCCGCCAAGGCCATCGCCGGCGCGATGATCGGCTTCGGACTCCTCACGATCCTGTCACTGCTACTGATGTGGCGCCGGGCGCACAAGCGCGGCGGCTTCGGGCGCAAGGCGAGCGCGATCCTGCGCTCCGTCTACCTGCTGGTGCTCGGCCTCGGCGGATGGTTCATCGGCCTGATCATCGTGCTGGTGGCTTTGCCGACAGTGCCCCTCGACAGCGAGCTCATGGCTGTTCTCTCCATCGGCACGCCGATCGGCCTCGGCACCTACTGGGCCTGGGTCAACCGCGACCGGCCGGCCAGGGCCACGAGGATCGGGTTCGGGGTCGCGCTGACGGGCGCCCTCGTCGGCGCGCTGCTGGGGTTCAACGCAACAGCCGGGCTCATGGCGGTCATCACCACGATCATCGGAGCAGCTGCCGGTGCGAACCTCGGCCTGATCGCCCTCGACGTCGCACGAATCGGCGAGCGGCCGGAGACCGTTCCGCCCATCGCCACCGGTGTCGACAGCGAGCCGACGCCGCGGCCGAGCCAGCGCCCATCGCCATTCCAGCGGTCGAACACTGACCCCCGGAGTCCGTTCGCGCAGAGCATGTGGCGGTGTGCTGGTTGCCGCCACATGCTCTGCTGACGTACGTGCGCGCTCGGTGGTCTGAACGACGTCATCAAGTTACGGTGGATCCGGCGTGACCTACGCTGCGGATTCGGTTCAGGCGACGGTGGTGCCAAGGTCGTCCTTTCGTCCGGCCTCCAGGCGGGACCACTGGGCGGTCGGACGTCCGTTGGTGCGTAGATGGGACATCACGGGGGACTGTGGCCAGCCGGCGGGCGAGTCCTCCCAGGTCTCCTGCCGCCCGTAGACCGTAAGGTCGAGCAGTCCGTAGCTGTAGTCCATCGCCTCGACGCCGCGCAGAGTGGTCCAGTAGGTCTCGAATACCCTGTCGCCGTTGCGCAGATAGCACACCACGTGCATTTTGCCCACGCGGCGCCCGGTCAGCAGAGCGTCGCGGGAGTCTTCGGCGGAATACCAGGGCATCTCCCAGCCCATGAAGTCACGGTAGCGGATGCTCTCCTCGTACGGCCCTTGGCAGAACGTGGCGTAGGTGACGCCGCGCGAACGCAGGTAGGAGAGCTCGCCGACCTGCGTCGTGTAGTGCGTGCACCCCTCGCATTGCTCGGCCGCGGTCCCCCCGGTGTACCACATGAAGTAGTAGGCGATGAGCTGCCGGCGCCCCTCGAACGCGTCCAGCAACGTCACCGGGCCGCGTGGACCGATCAGCGGGAGGCTCGGGTCCATCTCGACCATCGGGAGTCGACGACGTGCCGCAGCGATCGCGTCGCCTTCGCGAGTGTGCGCCTTCTCGCGGACTCGTAGGGCATCGAGTTCGGCTTGAAACGTCTCCCGATCGACCACGACTGGGCCCTCCATTGGGTCGGTGACATCGGCTTCTGTCGGCCTGAGCTTGTTTCGTTCGTGGTTCATTGCTACCTCGATTCGCTCGTTGATGGTCCGTGAGAGGTTGGGTGGTCGGTTGGCCTGGGGCTTTGATTGGGGCCTGGGCAAGACATCGCATCACGGAGGGTGATTTGCACATGGGTTGGGAGCCGCTCGGCGCAGCGCCCCCAACGCCGACGCGTTCGAGTAGGGCGCGATCGGGCACGGGTACGCGCCCACCGTACCGTCGTCGTCGTCGCTGAGCAGCTGGGCGTGGACCGCGTGAAGCGGCTCGGTGCCCTCGGCCCGCCGAGGTGCCCCAACTGCTCGAGCCCCGCGGCGGGCGCGGGCGCGGGTCCGAGCGTGGCCACCGGCGACTGATTCATGCTCTCCGCCGACGTGTGAGGACGATCATGGGGATGACCCGGTCGGTCTTGTGGGCGGCTTCGGCAAGCTGCGGGTAGTGTCCCGTTGCACTTGTGAAGAGGCGCTCGCGCTCCTCGCCTGTCGCCTCCTCGGCCACGACGTCGATCGTCTCCGTGCCCACCTCGATTCGCGTGTTGGGCTGCGCGTTGAGGTTGCGGTACCAGTCGGGGTTGTTTGGCGCTCCGCCGTTTGCGGCCCAGATCAGGTAGCCCGGACCGCTGGGCAAGTAGGCGACCGGGTTGACTCGGCTCACGCCGGACTTTGCGCCGGTGTGATGGAGCAAGAGCAGAGGGATCTCATCCCACGTGCCGCCGACGCGTCCTTGGTTCGCGCGGAACTCGCCGATGATCTTCGCGTTGTACTGAGTGGGTGTCTCGGACATGGGGCTTCTTCTCGTTTGATGGGTGGGTGGGCGTGTTTGCTGCGTCCGCAACCTGGATGTCACCAGCGCGACGGTCGTGCCGGCCCGTGACCGCCGGAGCGGCCCGGGCCAGCACTGTGGCGGGCGATCAGGCAGCGATCGGCTCGGCGGGTACGAGCGCGGCGTTCTGGCGCTCGAGCTCCTTGGCCGCGCCCTCGCGCCAGCTCTCTGCCTGCATCTCCGAGAACGGGTCGGGGAAGATCTCCTCATCCCCGTTTTCCACGCCGTCGAAGATGGCTTGGGCGACCGACTCCGGCGAGGACTTCGGGATCGGTAGGTCTCGGATCATGTCGGTGTCGATCGGGCCGGGCAGGACGGCATGAACCTTCACACCCTGGCTGGCCAGGAGCGCGCGCAGCGACTGCGTCACCGAGAACGCTGCTGCCTTCGAGGCCGAATAGGCCGGAAGGACGGGCACAGCGGCGAAGGCACCGATCGAGACGACGTTGACGATCTGTCCCCTGCTCTCGGTCAGCGACGGCATCAGCGCCTGGGTCACCATCACGGGGCCGTAGACGTTGACGTCGAAGTGCTGCTCAAACGCGGCCCGGCTGTTCAGGTCATCGGGCAGCGACACGCCGGCGTTGTTGATCAGGACGTCGAGCGATTCGACGCTCTCGACACCCCGCTGGATCTGCGCCCAGTCGGTCACGTCCATGATCAGCGGCACGACCCGATCATCCGGGTGGACGAACGGCTGCCGCGATGCGGCATACACGCGCTGGGCACCCCGTCTCAGCGCCTCCTCGACGAGCGCCTGGCCAAGACCACGGTTGGCGCCGGTCACCAGAATTGCCTTGTCGGTGATTGTCATCTCTTGCTCCTTAGATCTTGGGTTCTCGACGATCTGGATCGCCCTTTTGAGAACAGAGATACGAGCGCACGCGCAAATCCATCGCACCCCACCCCCCCGAGCGATGGATTTCGCCGCCCACTCGTATCTAGCTGAAAACAGTCCGAGTGGGCAGCAAAGGAGAACCAAGATGGGAACGATCGTGATCAGCGAGAACGTAACGCTCGACGGAGTCGTCCAGGACCCGACCGGTGAGGAGGGCTTCGCGCGTGGCGGCTGGTTCGGCCAGATCCAGGACCGCCCAGGTGTGGCCAAGCTCGCACTCGACGACGCGCTTCACGCGGAGGCCCTACTGCTGGGTCGGCGCAGCTACGAGTTTTTCGGCGCGCGGTGGCCGTCGCGGAATGGCGAGTTGGCGGACAGGTTGAACAGTCTGCCCAAGTACGTCGTGTCCTCGACTCTCGAGGATCCTGGCTGGAATAACTCGACGGTGCTAAAGGGCGCCGCCGTGGACGAGGTCTCGAAGCTCAAGCGCGAGCTTGACGGCGAGATCCTCGTCTTGGCCAGCTTCCAGCTCATGCGCGCGCTCATACAGCGCGACCTCGTCGACGAGCTGCGGCTGAAGATCTTCCCGGTCGTGCTCGGAGCCGGCGAGCGCCTGTTCGGCGAGACCAACAACACGAAGCCCATGCGCCTGCTCGAGAGCCAGACCGTCGACGACGGCGTGGCCTCCCTCACCCACCAGCTCGTCCGGTAGGGCCTAGCGGGCGTCGGACGGTTTCAGCGTTCCGACGAGCTCGGTCGGTCGACCGATGGATTCCCGCTCCACTGTGTATCAGTACTCAATAGAAGACCAATGAAAGACAGACGCGATCATCAAGCGCGTGAGCTCGTTCATCTCGAGTTGCACACGCACGATCTGGCAGGCGCAAGCACGTTCTACCGCGAGCTGCTCGGTTGGCGGACAGATCGCCTGCATTGTCGGTCGGGCACCTACCACGGGCTCGCCGTTGGCGGCGCGCTCGATGGCGGAATCGTCGAGTGCGCTGCGCGGCGACCGATCTGGCTTCCGTACGTGGAGGTGCAGGAGATCGAGGCGATAACCGAGCGCGGCCGGGCGCTTGGAGCGGCGGTGTTGCTCGCGCCACGCGAGGGGCCGGCGGGATGGCGCAGCGTGCTGGCCAGCGGCGATGGTGGCGAGATCGCGCTCTGGCAGCCGAAGGGTACGCTCGAGCGAGCGACCAGATGACCGACTCTCAGCTACTCGAGGCAGCTATCGGCGGGGATCAGGCAGCGTTCGCCGAGCTGGTGCGAGCGCACCGGCGACCTCTCCACGCGCACTGCTATCGGATGCTCGGCTCCCTGCAGGATGCCGAGGATGCAGTGCAGGAGACGCTCCTGCGCGCGTGGCGGAGCCTGTCGTCGTTTCAGGGCCGAAGCTCGCTGCGAAGCTGGCTGTATTCGATCGCCACGAACGTTTGCCTGCGCGCGATCGAGCGCAGGCCTTCGCGCGTGCTCCCCATCGATTACGGCCCAGCCGCGGATCCACACGAGCCGATCCATGCGCCGCTGCTCGAGTCCGTGTGGATGGAGCCATATCCCGACGAGCAGCTCGGCCTCGACGACGGCCTCGCCGGACCGGAGGCTCGCTACGAGCAGCGAGAGAGCATCGAGCTCGCGTTTGTCGCCGCGCTCCAGCTTCTACCGCCCCGGCAGCGGGCGGTGCTCATCCTCCGCGACGTTCTCGGCTTCTCTGGCGCGGAGGTCGCCGGGGCGCTCGAGACGACGCCGGCCTCGGTCTACAGCGCCCTGCAGCGCGCGCACGCGATGCTCGAAGAGCGACGGCCGGAGCGCAGCCAGCAGGCGACACTCCGCTCGCTAGGCGATGAGCAGCTAGAAGAGATCGTCGCGCGCTATGTCGACGCGTGGGCGCGCAACGACGTGGACACGATCGTCGGGATGCTCACCGACACCGCGACGCTCGCGATGCCGCCGATCCCAAGCTGGTATCACGGGCGCGAAGCGATCGAGAGGGTGCTGCGCAGCGCGGTGTTCGACGGCGCGCGGAGTTGGCGCATGGTGCCCACCGCAGCCAACGGTCAGCTGGCGGTCGGCGCCTACGAGCTCAATAGCTCCGGTGTCTACGCCCCACATGGCGTGACGGTCCTAACCCTCGAGGCTGAGCGAATCGACGAGATCATCCACTTCCGCACGCCGTCGATGGTGAAGTCGTTCGGGCTGCCTCCCCGGGCATGACCCCGCGGCTTGATATCCCGTCGTGGGTGCCGGGTCTGCCTGCATCCAGACCTATAGGGTCTCCGTCACCGGCGGCATCAGGCCGGCGAGCTGGTCCCGCGAGAGTTCGCGTCTCGGTAGGATTCCGGCTCTAGTAGGAGTCCGGGTCGGGCAGGCACAAGGAGAGCCGCGATGGCGCTGAAGATCGTCGGAGCTGGGGTGGGACGGACAGGCACAGCCTCGCTGAAGCAGGCGCTCGAGCAGCTGCTCGGAGGGCGCTGCCACCACATGCTCGAGATCATCAGCGACCCCGCTCAGGTTCCAGCGTGGACGGACGCGATCGATGGCCGCGAAGTTGATTGGCAGCGGATGCTCGACGGCTACGTGGCCCTGGTCGACTGGCCCGGCGCCTCCTTCTGGCGCGAGATCTCCGATGCGAACCCCGACGCGCTCGTGCTGCTCTCCACGCGCGACCCCGAAGCGTGGTATCGCAGCGCCTCGAACACGATCTTCAACAGCTTCGACAGACCGCCACCGGGCCTGGAGCAGTGGTTCACGACGACCGTCCCGAAGATGTTCAGGGACCGCTTTTCAGATGACCTGTTGAACCCCGCGGCGATGATCGAGGCCTTCGAGCGTCACAACGCGGAGGTCCGGGCGGGCGTCCCCGCCGCCCGACTGCTCGAGTGGACTCCCTCAGATGGCTGGGAGCCGATCTGTGAGCGGCTGGGCGTGGCTGTCCCGAACGAGGCATTCCCCGCCACCAACAGCACTAACGAAACGCGTGCAATATTGGGCATGCCTCCGCTGCCACAAGCGGGGGAGCCCGCGGTCGGCTGAGTCCCTGTAGCCCTGGGCATACCGGGGGAGAGCGAGTGTCTGGGCTCGCTGGCCGGAGACGCCCGCACGGGACGAGGACCAGTCACACGCGCGCAGGCCGGCGAGACGAGGGGCCATCGCGCGTGGCGACCTGCCGAGCGTGAAAATACCGGTGTGAGCGCCCAGAAGCCCGCCCCCGCGAGCCTCGGTGTCGGCCCGCTCGTGGCGATCGGCATCGGCGGGATGGTCGGTGGCGGCATCTTCTCGGTGCTCGGGCTGACGGTGCAGGTGGCCGGCGCGGGCGCCTACCTCTCATTCCTCGTGGGAGCGGTGGTGGTCGCGCTCACGGGCTTCTCCTACGCGCGTCTGTCGGTGGCCGTGCGCAGTCTTGGCGGTACTGCGACGTTCTTGGACCGCGCGTTCGGCATCGGCGTCGCGGGGCCGCTCAACCTGCTGCTGTGGCTGAGCTACTTCGTGATGCTCGGGCTGTATGCGGTGGCCTTTGGCGCCTACCTCGCCGCTTTGCTCGGCCTGGATCCCAACGGCGGCTGGCGGCGCGTGTTCGCGAGCGCTGTGGTGATCGCGTTTGCCGTGCTGAACCTCGCGGGCGCGCGGCTCGTCGGTCGTGCCGAGTCCGTTCTCGTGTACTTCAAGCTCGCGGTGCTCGTCGTCTTCTGCGTCGGTGGTCTGGCATTCGTGAGCTCCGCGCGGATCTCACCGGCGAAATACCCGTCGGTGGCGTCGATCGTCTACGCCGGAACGCTGATCTTCCTCGCGTACGAGGGGTTCGAGCTGATCGCCAACGCCTCCGAGGATGCACGCGACCCCGACCGCTCGCTG
Source organism: uncultured Solirubrobacterales bacterium (assembly GCA_963749385.1). Taxonomy (GTDB): domain Bacteria; phylum Actinomycetota; class Thermoleophilia; order Solirubrobacterales; family Solirubrobacteraceae; genus Palsa-744. The sequence continues at coordinate 901,349 of CAVVMI010000006.1, read as the reverse complement.
CCGCGCGCGTACCTGATCGCGATCGGCAGCGTGATCTGCCTCTACGTGCTCGTCGCGTTCGTCGCCGTGGGAAACCTCGCCCCGGCGAAGATCGCCGCCGACCGGGATTACGCGCTGGCGGCCGCCGCCCAGCCGTTCCTGGGCTCCGCGGGTTTCAAGCTGATCGCCATCGCGGCCGTCGTCTCGACCGCGAGCGCGATCAACGCGACGCTCTACGGCGCCGCGAAGTTCACGTACCTGATGGCCCGCGACGGCGAGCTGCCCGAGCGGCTCGGCGAGCCAATCTGGGATCGGCCGATCGGCGGGCTGCTCGCCACCACGCTCGGGACGCTCGTGGTCGTCAACACCGTGAACATCGAAGGGATCAGCCTGATGGGCTCGGCGGGCTTCCTGATCATCTTCGCCGCGGTGAACGTCGCCGCTTGGCGCCTGCTCGCCAATGCGAGGCTTGCCGCGACCGCCGAGATCACCGGCGCGGTCACGTGCGTCTGCTGCCTCGGCGCCCTGGTCACGTACGCCGCCACCCACATCCCCGGCCAGCTGGGCGTGCTCGGGGGGCTGCTGGGCACCGCCATCCTGGGCGAGGCGCTCCTGCGCCGCCGCCGAGCTGCCCGAAAGGCGACGGATCGGTCCCCAGGCGCCGGCTCAACGTCAAGGAAGGCGCACGGGCGCTGAAAACGCAAGCGTCTCGTGCGGCACGCGGTGGACGCCTGCTTCTCGCATGACGCGCGCTCGTGGGCGTTACCTTACGCAGCGGCTCGCGCGCAGACGCCGTTGCTGTGCGCGGTCCTGCCGTAGACCTTGAGTGCTCCTGCGATCACCGGCGGCTTGGGGTCCGTGCCACTTGGGACCTCGTCGCCGACAAGCAGGACGCACGACCCCTCGCTGAACAAGACGTTCGCGACAACCTTGCCGTTGCCCCCCGAAGCCTCCCCTCCGTGAGAATCTGAGATTGTCGCGATCGTGAACTGTGAACTCGGGTGTTGTTCAGCGACAAGCTGCTTGAAGCGCGCCGCGACCTCATGCTGGGCGGCGGACGGCGTGCCGAGCTCGAGCACGAACGCCACCCCGCCCCTGTTGGAGCCGGTGGTGTGCACTGTAAGCGCGGCGTGAAAGCCCTCTTCGGTTAGGCGCCGAGTTTCGGCCGCTTCACCAGCTTCGCCCTTGTCCCACGCGGCCGGGCTGCTCGCGAGCGTCGGTGCGCCTTCCGGCGAGAACCCGGTCTCCTCTCCGGCCTGCACGAGGTAAGGGGCCAGGGAAGCGGAGGCTGCCGGCTCAGCAGGCGGGGCCGAGGAGCTCGAGGAAGCGGTTTTGCTACTGCTGCCGCAGCCAGCCACCAACATCACGGCGACGAGCGGCACTGCACGGCTCAATCTCGTCATGCTCTGATCCCCCTAGTCGATGACGCCGAGAATCTAGCGCTTTGGCACGCCCGCCGTTGCCATCTGGGCTGCTCACGTTTTGCCGCCGCGCCCACGCGCTTGCTGACTCCCGCATTTGCGTGGGATGCGAGTCCTTCGGCGGTTGGCGCTCACACCTCAGGGCGTTCGGCCATGTGCTCCACGCGCCGATCGATCATGAGCTCGATGCAGCGAAGGTCTCACCGTGTGGCAGCCGCTCAAAGTGTGTCGAGCGGCACGCCGACGATGTTCAACCTGCGCGTGAGGCCCCCGAGCGCGAACTCACGTAGCTCATCAGCCGAAGCCCCCAGGACAGTTGCGTCGGCACCTGCGGGGGGCGTCAGGGACTCGGCGACAGCGGGGAGAAGGTCGCGCAGCGTCGCTCGCACGACGTCGCCCATCGCGGGGTCTCGGCCGACCGCACGGCGCAGAAACCAGACGCCGTAGCCGATGTGGCGGTGCTCGTCATGGTGGATCTTGGTGTACCCGGCGACGAATCCCGGCAACAGACCCGCGCCGTCCAGGAAGCGGGTCGAGAACTCAAATGTCGCCAGGCCGAGGGTCGCCTCTAGGACGAGGTGGTAGATCGTCACGAACGCAACCTTCGCCGCCTCGTCCCCGGGATTTGCCACCAGTCGCTCGTGGGCCTTGACGAGCTTGTCATCGAAAATCGTCCGGAACGCAGGGGATATCTGCTCGCGGCCCTTCTCGACGTGCGCGGCGATGACCGCAGGCTCTGAAACGACCTCGTCTTGGAACCGGGCGTAGAACTGCATATGCCTCGCCTCGTCCACCTGCTGGGCGGCAAGGAACGTCACCTCCTCCTCGCTGGCCTCGGCTCCCACCAACCCCGAGAACTTCGTCGTGATTCGCTCCTCGGCCACCATCAGCGAACCGAGTACGAACGACACGAGCGAGCGGTCATTCATCACCTGCCACTGCTCGCGGTCGGTGGACAGGTCAAACTCCCACGGACTCCACTGGCGAGGTTGTCCGGGATCTCGTAGAAGTTTGAGTGGCGGTTCTCCCGCCTCGTCCGCTGCCATCGGCAGCGTTCTGGGCGCTTGAAGTCCATCCGAGACAGGAGAGACCGCCATAAAGAAGGTATCCGGCGCGAAGGTCGTCACGACCTCGGGAGTGAGCGAGAGCCCGCTCCCGCCACAGATCCAGCAGGCGCTTGGCGAGCTCGTCGGTGCCGCGAGAGAGGGATTGCTCGCGCTGAGCGTCGGCGTCGGCCTCGGCGTCGTGCACGAGCTGATGGAGCAAGAGGTCACCGAGGTCGTGGGTCCGAAGGGCCAGCACAACGCCGAGCGCGCCGCGGTGCGTCACGGACACGAGGATGGCTCGATGACGCTCGGCGGCCGCCGCGTGAAATCTCGCGGCCGCGGATGCGCTCTGCCGATGAGGAGCGCGAGCTGACGGTTCAGACCTACGAGCACTTCGCAGACCGCGACCCGCTCACGCGGGCGGTGATGGACCGGATGCTCGCCGGCGTCTCGACGCGCGGCTTCGCGGGTGTCGGTGAGCCCGTCGGCGAGGAGGTCGAGGAGCAGTCCAGCTCGACGGGCAAGACCGTCGTCTCGGAGATGTTCATCGAACGCACCCGCACCGCGCTCGGGGAGCTGATGTCACGTTCGCTTGAGGATGTGCGCTTGGCGGTGCTGATGCTCGACGGGCTCGAGATCGCCGAGCGCACCCACGTCGTCGCGCTCGGGATCTCAACCGAGGGCGTGAAGATCCCGCTCGGGCTGTGGGAGGGCTCGACCGAGAACGCCACGCTCGCCAGCACGCTGCTCGCCGACCTGGTCGACCGCGGGCTTGATCCCGAGCAGGCGATCCTGTTCGTGATCGACGGCTCCAAGGCACTGCGCAAGGCGATCAAGAGCGTCTTCGGGGCAAACGCGCTCGTGCATCGCTGCCATCGCCACAAGGAGCGCAACGTCACAGACCTACTGCCCGAACGCGACCGCGATCAGGTCCGGGGCCGGATGCGCGCGGCGTGGGCGCTCACCGACGCCGAGCTCGCCGAGCAGCGCCTGGAGCTGCTCGCCTCAGAGCTCGATCGCTCATGGCCCGATGCCGCCAGCTCGCTGCGCGAGGGGATGCTGGACACGCTCACCCTGATGCGGCTCGGGATCACAGGGCAGCTCGCAAAGACGCTCGCCTCCACGAACCCCTGCGAGTCGATGATCGAGATCGTCCGCCACACCCAGCGCAACGTCAAGCGCTGGCGCGATGGGGACATGCGCAAGCGCTGGACCGCCGCCGGGATGCTCGCAGCCGAGCAGCAGTTTCGGCGGATCATCGGCTACCGCGACCTCGCCCAGCTCGTGATCGCGATCGAACGTCACACCCTCACCGCTCCACCGACCAACCCCGAGCGACAAGAGGCCCGCGAGCCCGTTACCGTCTGACCATCAACCCGTGGGGATCGCCGCCGAAGTTCCACGACGATCCGGACATCCTCGGGTGAGACCCCCCCTAATTTGCGCAATTGGCCCTCCGGGGGTCGAAAATTCCATGGAGCGCGTGCGCGTTGCGTCAGTTGGATGCGTGCTCAGGCTTGCCTGGGGACGGCGCTACCCTGCCCTTCGCCCCGCGGGGGCCGGTCGCCCAGCGTTCGGCTGTGCCCCGCGTCAGTGACAGCTCGCTAGCGCCGAGGCATAGAACCGGAGGTAGTTGCCCCAGTGGCTACGCCAGTAGGTCTCGTCGTGCTGGCCTGGCCAAACGTGGAACTGGACCGTTTGTCCTTTTGCTCGGAGATCCTGCACGAGGGTTGTGTCGGCGCCCCTGAATGGGTCTTCGGTACCGACATCTACCCACAGCCTCGCCCCAGGGTACGGATCGTTCGCGGCCACGGCGGCTCCGATCACGTTGTGTCGTTCGAAGTCTTCGGCGTTGTCGAACGCTCCCTCGGCGCTTTCCGCGCCGGTCAGCCACAGCGCAGGCGAGTCGCCAGCGACCGCACAAAAGCGGCCGGGGTCCAGACGCGCAAGATCGTAGGCGCCGAAACCACCCATCGAAAGCCCGCCGATCGCAATGCGACTTGGGTCGGCATGTAGCCGCTTGACTGCCTGAGGAATCACTTCCTGTAGCACATATTGCCCCCATGCACCACTCGCGCGATCGTGCCAGTAGGAGTCTTCACCACCATCGGGAAACACGATGTCCGGCGCCACTGGTCCGAGTGCCCGTAGCGCAGCGAACAACTGCGTGCTGAGCTGCGATTCCTGGTTCTCGTCCTTACCGTGCAAAAACACCACAAGCGGACGGGGCGAACCACCTGAGCCGGCGGGAATGACGGCCAACTGGTCAAGTGTTTGATGCACGCGCGCGCTATCAATCGTGTAGCGCTCAAGCCGTGCTCCTCGCGTGTCAACCCCATCGCCCCACACGAGCGCCCATAAAGCTCCGGCGGCCACGACAAGCGTGGCTGCCGCAGCCAAGCGCCGGCGAACGTGCCGTCGGCGCGTAGCTCTCGACGCCATAGACATGGATCGCACTGCGATCAATATCCGACGCGGCCCGCTGACCGCACCATCCACACGCGATACCGCCTGGTCATTCCTCTAGATGAGCCTTCGGCGCCAAGCTCGCCACCGACGTCTGCAGCGCGTCGGCCATTTCAAATTCTTCTTCTGACCGACGACCCGCCGCGCCCCCAGCCCCCGCGCTCGTGATTGAGATGTAGGTCTCACCCGCGGTCGAACCTTCGGCCGTCGCATGCGGAACGAGCTTCCGAAGGGCAGGCCTGTAGTACTCCCCCGCAGGACTACCGCCGGTCAACAGAAATCCAAACTCGATAGTCGTCCCGCGAGAATTGCGTGCAGTCCCGAAGATCGCGCGCGCGAATGGCGCTGGCGTTGGCGCTCGCCGGAACACAATCTCGTAGCCACTATGCAAGATGACTGCGGGTACCCTCGTTGGATTTACGATCTGCCCCGGGCTAAGCTTTGGCGCAGCTCCGGTCGTACCGACGCCGTGCGCGTCTTTGAGTCTTGTGCCGGCCTTTTCGGCCGGCACCTCGGTGGCCTGCGTCGTCCGAGGCGGATTGGTCGGTCTCTCTCCGCCGCCGCAACCGCTCAACACGCCGGTTGAAAGCATGACTATGATCAACGCCCGCCCGACGGGGTACCCCGCCAAGTGCCGTGATTCACGGAACATACGCTCCCAGGTGTATTGGACGCAGCACGTACCACTGCCACCACTCTCCACGTGCGTCTTCAGACGGCGCGATATGGGAGTTCAACGAGTGCAGGTACGCGCCAATCGCTTTGAACTGCTTTGACATTGACCACCGCCTGTCTTCGGTGTGCGACGTATATATCTCTGTAGCTTGGTTGTGATTGTTCCCTGCCACGATCATCCCCACATGGTTGATCTTGATCGGTTCACCCACTTTTACCTTGTGGTCCGGACTCCAATGGAAAAACACGACGTCGCCCGCTTCGGGTGTTTCAGAGCGCTTGAGGGGCCGGGCGAGCCCCGCCTGGAGCAGATGATAGTAAAGATTTTCGGACCCATCCCACGAGTTCGTCTGTTCTCCCGCAATGAGTTTACCTCCTGCGACAATTGAGGGACCGCGCGACCACCAGTCCAAACGTACGTGTTTGTATGCAGCCAGCATCGGCATCCCCCCTTCGTGCAGCAGCTGGCTGACGTAGTTTGCGCAATCTGTTCCGGGATGTTCGCCATATTCCGGGCTGACCGATTCACCATACGCTTCAGCGTATTCTGCCGCTCGGTGGGTGTCGAGGAAGCTCCAGTTTCCACAAACGTGGTGAGTCGGAGAGCACGGTGGGGGTTCTAGAACATCGTCCGGAGAGCCGGACCCCGCTTCAGCGCTGCCTTCAGCGCTTTCTTCGCCCCCCGCTTCTTCTTCGTCGAACGGTTCCGACGGAAAAACACGGCTTGTTTGGCTGGAGACCCGCGTCGCGGACCCGAGGGCGTTTTTCCCGGTTAGAACCAAGCGCATTCGATAGCCGTCATCTTCAGAGCCAAGAGAGTAGTGTGCGCTGGTGGCACCTTCGATGTTAGTGCATTCTTCAGTTTCTTCTTCCAGCGGTTCTGGCACTTCTCCTTCTTCATCGGGGAGCCCGCAGTGCTGCCACTGATAGGTGAAGGTCGGGTTCGTTCCCCCGGGCCAACTGCCGACGTTAGCGGTCAACGTCTGACCTTCTTCAGCGACACCTTCGATCGTCGGGGTGGGAACCGCGGGAACCCACTTCTCCACTCTGTTGTGCGCAGAGTCGGTTACCCATACCTCACCGGCTTTGCCCACCGTGAGATTCAAAAAACTTGAGCCAAACTGTCCCGGTCCCGAGCCGAATTCGCCAAAGCTCGTGACGAATATACCTTCGGTCGTAAACTCGTCGACGCGGAAGTTGCCGTCGTCCCCTACAAGAATGTCGGCGGAGTCAAACGCCGCGCCTTCGGGTTCCCGGAGATGTCCGGGCGATCGGCCGAATCCGCCGTATTCTTCTAGAAATTCGCCAGTCGTTCCGTCGTACTCTTCAAGTGTCCCGAATTCACTCACGGTCCATACGTCACCGTTCGGCGCGATTGCGAGTCGGCCGTCTGGAATTTCTTCTTCAAGCGTTTCTGCCACTGCTAGAAGGTGCCCTTCTCGATCCCACTTCTCGAGGAGGCCGTCGCAGAAATCGCGAATCCAAAAATCATTCCCATCCGCCGCGACCGCCACTGGTTCTGCTCGGCAGGTTTTGCCGCCTTTGCACGGATATTCCAGCTTCTCGGAAGTCGTCGCTTCCCCTTCCGTGTTGAACTCCTCCAAGCGGTGATTGCCGGTGTCCGCCACCCAGAGGTTGCCTTCGAAGTCGACAGTGAGCCCTTCGGGTTCATCTAGTTGCCCAAGTTCGCTCCCTTTCGATCCGAACTGCCGGATGCATTTGCCGCCTTCGCTCAACTCGTCGATGCTGTTGGTTTGATAGTTCGCGATCCAAAGATGGTCGTGCCCGTCGGCCGCTACAGCCAGGGGTTCGCTGAAGGCGCCGTGCCCTTCGCATTCGGTGAGGTCGGATGAGTATGCGAAGGTGAACGGAATTGGCGTTACGATCACGGCGGTGGGTGCTGATGCCGCCTGGGTCGTTCCTGGCGAGCTTTTCGCCGTTACCACCACGCGCAAGTCGTCGCCAACGTCGATAGGTTTCGTCACATAGCTTTCTCCTTCGGCGCCGCTGATGTTTTCGCAACCTGTCCCGTTGCAGCGTTGCCATTGGTACGCGATAGCTGGAGTTCCTTCCCAGGTCCCGGCGCTAGCGGTCAGGGTCATGCCTTCTCCGGGTACTCCTTTGATTTCCGGTGACACCACGTTGATGGGTCCATTTACCCATTCCTCCAGCCGATTGTTGCCCATGTCGGCCACGTAGATACTCCCGGAGGAGCCGATCGCGATTCCCTTTGGACCCGAGAGCTGCGCCGAGCCGTTGCCCGGGGAGCCAAAGACGGTGACGAACGCTCCTTCTGAGCTGAACACCTGCACGCGGTCGCTGCCAACTTCGCTCACGTAGAGGTCGCCTGTGCTGGCTTCAGTTGTGATGCCATAGGGTTTGTTGGATTGGCCCGTGCCCGACCCGTTTTCATCGAACTGACGTTCGAATTTGCCCATGTGCGCGCTCGAGATCGAGAACTCCTGGACCCTGGAGTTTTCCTCTTCGGTGACGTACAGGTTTTCGCCCGAGACTGTCAGGCCGGCGGGGTTGCCGATCTCTCCTTTGCCGCCGGAACCGTTTGAGCCGAACTTGGCTAATTCAATGCCTTCAGCCGAGAACTCGACTATGCGATCGCCTTCTCCACCGAGGTAGTTCGCAATCCAGACGTCGCCCGAGGAGTCGATCGCGATCGCGATCGGATCAAGCAGCTGTCCTCCGGAGATCGACGGCGCGCCGAAGCTGTTCAAATGTTCGCCCGATGGGCCGACGGGCAACGACCGAATAAAGAAGAACGTCACACCCTCACCGCTCCATCCGACCAACCCCGAGCGACAAGAGGCCCGCGAGCCCGTTACCGTCTGACCATCAACCCGTGGGGATCGCCGCCGAAGTTCCACGACGATCCGGACATCCTCCCACTGGCTCTCCTCCCAGTGGCGGTAGAGCGTCTGCGGGTCGTGCAGGTGCACGCCGGCAGATGGATCGGGCTTTGGCTCAGTCACGCCTGTGGATCGTTGAACGAGTTAGGTCGACGTCGAGCCACATGGCCTGCTCACGCACCTCGGCTTCAGCCGCGGTGGCGCCGGCATCGCAGGCGCAGTCCTCGCCATGACCGCAGCAGCCCGCCTTCTCGCTGGGCTCGCAGCAGGTCCTCTGCAGCTCCGCAGCACAACAGGCGCTTGCATCCCCGGTCAACTCAACCATACGGACAGCTCCTTGAGCGCGTCGGGGATGACGTAGTAGTAAGCCCACAGCCCCGGGCGCTCTGACGCCACGATCCCGGCCTCGCGTAGCTTCTTCAGATGATGGGAGAGCGTGGGCTGGGAGACGTCGAACAGCGGAACCAGCTCACAGACGCAGACCTTGCCGGCGTGCTTGCGCAGAACGTCCACCAGCTGTAGGCGGATCGGGTCGCCGAGAGCCTTAGCGACCTCGGCCATCCGCAGTGCGTGATCGCGCGCCACATCGGGGTAGACGACGGGATCACAACAGCGCTCACCGGCCGCTCGCTTCCGCTTGGGCGCCAGCTCCAGATCGACAGCCATCTATCCAGTTATATCACTAACAATCACGTCTGTCGATGTATTACGATCGGTGCGTGAGCACCGACAGTTCACCGCCCGCAGGACATCCGCGACGTGCTCGTCGAGCGGAGGAATCGTGAGCAACGATCCCGACAGGGTCGCGGTCATCACCGACATCCACGGCAACCTGCCCGCGCTGCAGGCGGCCCTTTCAAGGATCGAGGGACTCGGGGTCGAGAGCGTCTTTTGCGGCGGGGACCTAGTCGGCTATGGCCCACATCCCAACGAGATCTGCGCGCTCATCGCAGAGCGCGACATCCCGACGATCTACGGCAACTACGACTACGCCATCGCGCGCGATGAAGAGGACTGCGGCTGCGCGTATGTCACTCCGCACGACCGTGAGCTTGGCCAGCTCTCGGTCGCCTGGACGCTCGCGCACACAAGCCAGGCATCCAAGGGGTTTATGTTCGGTCTGCCTTTCGACCTACGCTTCCGTGTGGGCGACCGCGACGTGCACCTAGTCCACGGCTCTCCCAGGAAAGTCAACGAGTACCTGTTCGAGGACAAGCCGGCGCGTCTGTTTGAACGTCTGGCCACCGCTGAGCGCGATCACGTCCTCGTATTCGGCCATACCCACAAACCGTGGGCTCACGAGTATGGCGGGGTGTTGTTCGTCAACTGTGGCTCGGTCGGCAAGCCCAAGGATGGAGACCGACGCGGCGCCTTCGTCGTGCTCACGGCAACCGCCGACAGCGTTGACGTAAGCATCGAGCGTGTGGACTACGACGCCGATGCCGTCGCTGCGCAGATCCACGACGCTGGGCTACCCCACCAGTTCGCCGACGAGCTCGTGATGGGCGCATGAGGGACAGAGCGTTCTCCGCTGGCGGGGCGCTGACGTCATGAGCCAACCGCTGGCGCGACGCCTGCTCGCGGAGTACGTCGGCTCGGCATTCCTCGCCGCGCTCGTGGTCGGCTCGGGCATCGCCGCTCAAAACCTCTCTCCCGGCGACGTGGGCCTTCAGCTGTTGGAGAACGCCGTGGCCACCGGAGCGGGGTTGTTCGCGATCATCCTCATGTTCGGAGCCGTCTCCGGCGGGCATTTCAATCCCGTCGTCTCGTTCGTCGACGCGAGCTTTGGGGGCATGCGCTGGCGCGATGCGGCCGCATACGCGCCCGCTCAGGTCGCCGGCTGCATCACCGGCGCCGTCGTCGCCAATGCGATGTTCGCGCTGGCCCTCGTGTCGATCTCTGCCAAGCATCGTGCCTCGGGCCCGCACCTGTTCTCGGAGGTGGTCGCGACGCTCGGACTGATGCTCGTGATCTTCTCGCTGACACGCACCAAGCGTGGCGCGGCGACGCCAGCGGCAGTCGGCGCCTACATCGCTGCAGCGTATTTCTTCACGAGCTCAACAAGCTTCGCGAACCCCGCGATCAGCATCGGCCGTATGTTCTCAGACACCTTCGCCGGCATCGCACCATCATCGGTACCGGGCTTCGTGGCCGCCCAGATCATCGGTGGCGTGGTCGCGATCGGGCTGCTCCGAACCCTCTACCCAGACGTGACGCCGCAGGAGGCCGCAGAGGTCATGCTCCCGCACGACGACGGACGCCCAGAGCCCGATTCAACCTCTAGGGCCGCCATGACGATCGACGTCCAAAATCAACCCAGCTCACGCTGACGTAGTTAGCGCGCGCCTAGGCCGCGGGCGACAGCTGAGCAGGTCGAGTCACTTTCGCGGCCTGTGTCGGCAAGAAGAGTGACACCAGACCGGCCACGACCAGGAACACGGCCGATGTCCACAGGCACGCGGTGAGCCCGTGCCATTGGTAGAGCAGCCCTGACAGGATCGTCCCAGCGAGACGTCCCATGGCGTTGGCCATGTAGTAGAAGCCAACGTTCATAGCGACCTTGTCGTTGTCGGCATAGGCGAGGATGAGGTAGGAGTGGACAGCCGAGTTCATCGCAAATGCGATCGCGAAGGGAATCAGTCCGCCGACGATCGCGACCGTCGGGTTTATGCCCGCGCCCAGCGCAAGCGCCATCGCGGCAGGACACAGCGCGACGCCAAACGCCAGCCAGACGGCAGTTCTCCCGTCGGGCTCGCCATCGGGACCGCGGCCTCGACGACGGACAAAGCGTGGTGCGACGGCTTGGACGCCGCCATAGCCGATCACCCACACGGCGAGGAGGATCCCCACCGCCCAGAAGCTCCACCCAAGTTCGGAGTAGAGGAAGAACGGCAGGCCCACGACGAACCACACGTCGCGCGCAGCGAACAGGAGAATGCGCGCAGCCGCGAGGATGTTGACCGCGCGATTGTTGGAGAACATCTGCTTGAACTTCGCGGTCTTGTCGGGGCGGCCGAGGTGCCCACGTATCGAGGTGGAGGTCACGATCAGAGCGGTCAGCACGAGGCCGGCGAGCATCAAGACGGCGGTCTGGAATCCGAACAGCGTGAGCAGCGCGCCGCCGAGGAAGAAGCCGACTCCCTTCAGCGCGTTCTTTGACCCGGTCAGGATCGCGACCCAGCGATACAGCGAGGACTGATCGCCCTCTGGCACAACGACCTTGACTGCGCTCTTGGAGCTCATCTTGCTCAGGTCCTTCGCGACGCCCGAGAGCGCCTGGGAGGCCATCACATAAGGGACTACGAGCAATGACGGCGGCGCGAAGCCGAGCATGCACAGCGCCGTGACCTGGATGGCCAGACCCATGAAGAGCGTGACCTTCAGCCCCAAACGGGCCGCGAGCCAGCCCCCGACGAGGTTCGTGACGATGCCCGCGATCTCGTAGAAGACAAACAGCGAGGCGACCTGAAGCGGCGTGTAGCCGAGCTGGTCGAAGTAGAAGAGGACGAGCGTCCGGATCGCCCCGTCGACGAGCGTGTCCGTCCAGTACGCGCCGGTCACGAGCACGTAATTGCGCATGTCTCCGCGCTTCTGTGGCGTGGCGCCTTGGGTGGAGGCTGCGGCGCTGCTAGCCATCCGCGGTGCTGGTGGAGCCTACTGTGTGCCTATCTACCGGAAGACTCTGCGCGACTGTTCGCGTCAGCTCAACCAACCGGTTGGCATAGCCCCACTCGTTGTCATACCACGCGAGGAGCTTAACCTGAGTCTCATCGATCACCATCGTGGACAGAGCGTCGACGATGCCAGAGCGCGGATCATCCTTGAAGTCGACCGAAACGAGGGGGCGTCGCTCATATCCGAGGATCCCGGCCAGCGGTCCGTCCGCCGCGGTCTCGAGCAGCCCGTTGACCTCCTCGACGCTCGTGGGCCGAGCGACCTCGAACACGCAGTCCGTCAGCGACGCGTTGAGCAGCGGCACGCGGACGGCGAGGCCGTTGAGCTTGCCCTCAAGCTCGGGGAATATGAGCCCGATTGCCGTTGCCGAGCCGGTCGTCGTTGGGATCAGCGAGACGTTCGCCGCGCGCGCTCTGCGCAGGTCCTTGTGGGGAGAGTCAATCAGCGTCTGCGTGTTGGTCATGTCGTGCAGGGTCGTGATCAGCCCATGGCGAATCCCGATCCCCTCATGGATGACCTTCACCACGGGGGCGAGGCAGTTCGTCGTGCACGAGGCAGCCGTCAGTAGATCGTGACGTTGCGGCTCGTAGAGGTGGTCGTTGACGCCGACCACTACGTTGAGCGCGTTTTCCTTGACCGGTGCGGCGACGATGACCTTCTGCACACCCTGGCGAAAGTACGCGTCCAGCAGGGCCGGCGTGCGGAAGCTGCCTGAGCACTCAAGCATAACCTCCACGCCGAGCTCGCCCCAAGGCACGTCGCCCGGCTCGGCAGCGTTGGTGTAGCCAAGGGACGTCCCGTTGACTGCGAGCGCATCGCCGTCGCCGCGGACATCCTCAGACCAGCGACCATGGATCGAATCGAACGTCAGCAGGTGGGCGGCGGTGCTGGCATCGCCATGCAGCTCGTTGACGTGCATGAACGAAAGCTCCGGCCAGCCCCAGGCGGCACGCAGCGCAAGGCGCCCCATGCGCCCGAAGCCGTTGATGCCGACGCGTGTGCTCATCGAGACCGGCTTCGGGTCACGTTCTGGCGAGGACGTCGCAGGTATCCTTGCGCAGACAGTCGCGCGTCTGGCGGTGCGCGAGGGTCATGATGTGGGTGCGCACACGGGCCCCCTCGAAACTGGTTAGAACCGCGTCGGCGCACGCGCGGATCTCCTCAGCCGGCTTGGTCTCCGCGAACTCGCTGGCGAGCATCGGCAGCAGGCGCGCGAGCCGCAGCTCATGGGCCGTGCGATCCGTGCGGATCGCCTCCAGGCGCTGATCGATCAGCTCGCGGATGCGTTCCTCGATGCCGTCGCGGATCGCTCGCACAGTCTCGATCGGCTCGCCGGCCGGGTCGGGTATATCCCACGCCTCCACCATGGTCGGCACGTAGGGGCAGGCATCGCCGCAGCCCATCGTGATCGCCCAGTCGGCATGCAGCTGCATCTCAACCGTGAGCTTCTTGGGTTTGCGCCCCGCCAGATCGAGGCCGACCTCGCGCATCGCGTCGATCACAACCGGCCAGATCTCTGATGCAGGTTCGGTACCCGCCGACTCGGCGCGCACGTCCTCAGGGCCATAGTGCTCAAAGAACGCTTGGGCCATCTGCGAGCGGCCCGCGTTCTGATTGCACACGAACAGCACGTAGCGGCTAGGCCGCTCGCGGCGCTCCCGATCAGTGCGAGGCTCTGCACCGGCCATCCACCGATCGTATTACATCGATGACCGCAATTGCTCTTGACACGGTAAATAGATGGCCGTCTATCTGGAGCGAAATCCGGGACCAATTCACATCGAGATAGATGTCCGTCTCTATGCATTGGTACGAGCCGTGGTGCTGGAGCGGGCGTGCGAGGACTGCCTCGAAATAGATGACTATCGATCTACTCGCGCTCCCCCGCGCGCATCCGTGCGACTGCGTTTTCAGCGCTTCACAACTCCGTTACCAAATAGTCACTTCCGGCACCCTACGGCCGGAGAGACTCGCGATGTCCTGTCGACCCGCGCGAACGGAGATGAGTCCAATGAAGCGCAAGCCCAGCCACACTGCACGTCTCGCCCGCAAGCTGAGGTTCAGCCGCAACCGCCGGGCGCTCGTGTCGCTGGCGATCGCGGCAACCCTGATCGCCGCGGCCGTGCCGATCGTCTCTGCAAGTGCCTCCGCGCCTCGGGCGAGCAGCGCGGCAAGCGAGGACGGTCTCGGAGTCAAGCCTGGCAAGATCAAGCATGTCTGGCTGATCATCCTCGAGAACAAGTCCTTCGATGCGACGTTCACGGGCTTGAACAAAAACACCTACCTGTGGCAGACGCTGCCGTCCCAGGGCGTCTTGCTGAAGAACTACTTCGGCACCGGGCACTTCAGCCTGGACAACTACGTCTCGATGGTCAGCGGGCAGGCAACCCAGCCCGATACGCAAGCCGACTGTCCCGACTACGACAAATTCGCGGGTAGCATCGACACCAAGGGCTCTCTGTTCACAAACCCGAACTACGGCCAGATCGCATCGGCGGCGGGGCCCAACGCGGCGGCGGGCTCCAACGGATGCGTATATCCGACGAGCGTCCCGACGCTGTTCAATCAGCTCGACGCGGCTCATGTCAGCTGGAAGGGCTATGCCCAGGATCTTGGCAATGCAGACGCGAGCGGCCCCGTGCACGATGCCGGAACGCAATTCTGCGGAGCGCCCTACCCGACGCCCGGCCCAACCGGAAGCACCGCGGACGCAAACCCGGGCAGCGCCAACGCGACCGACCAGTATGTCCCCAAGCACTTTCCGTTCCCATGGTTTGAATCGATCCTGCAGTCCGGCGATTGCAACTCGCAGCACATCGTCAACCTGTTCGACTCATCCAATGGTCTCTACCACGACCTGCAGAGCGCAGCGACGACGCCAGCGTTCAGCTGGATCTCGCCGAACAACTGCAGCGATGGTCATGACGCGGTTTGTCACGGGAACAATCTCTCCGGTGGGTTCTCTGACCCGAACACTGCGAAGGAACCGGTGAACTTCACAGGTGGGCTGTATGCAGCCGACCTGTTCCTCGAGCACGTGATTCCAGAGATCGAGGAATCGCCGGCCTTCAAGGAAGGCGGGCTGATCGATGTCACCTTCGACGAGGGATTTCCCCCGTTCACCTACACCGGCAACAGCTTCGCAAACTCGACGATCGTTCGACCGGACGCGGCCACGTCCGTCGCGTCGGACTCTGCCGCTGAGACGCTGTTCGGTCACGGTGTGCCGTTCGAGCCAACTGGCCCGAACACGCCCCTGGCAAAGAACTCCAAGGGCGAAGAGCTCTACCCCGGACCTGGCGACAACGCGTTCCTGGACCGCCCCAGCACGTGCGTAGCTCAGACGGTCCCGTCCCAGCCGGCCGGCACATGCCTGGTAGGCGGCGGCTCAGGTGTCCCGGGGCCGCGCACTGACGCGGGCGCGTCAGCTGCTGTCGGGGGCTCGACGATTGCCGACAACGCGATCGTGGCTACTGACGCCGGGCGTGAAGTGACTGGGGCCGGCATCCCCTCGGGCGCCTTCGTCGGGGAAGTCAGCGACACACCGGTCACGGCGACCGCGCCGAGCCAGAGCGGCGGGTTCGTGGACACTGGGTCCTTCACGCTGGTGGACTCGATGGGCCATCCGCTGGCGACAACGGGTCCGGTCAGCGGTATCGTGCTCGCGGCGCGCACGCCCTCGACAGACCCGCTGTTCGACGCAACTGATCCGACCACGGGCGGGGGCGACACAGGCAGCGTGCTGATCAGCCCGTATGTCCGCCCCGGCAGCGTGAGCACCGTGGACTACAACCACTACAGCTGGCTGCGAACGATCGAGGATCTGTTCAACGTGGGCCGCTACTCGCACGGCCTGGACGGCGCCGGCCACATCGGCTACGCCGCTCAGCCGGGGCTGGCTCCGTTCGGCCCAGACGTGTTCAACAATCCGGGTGGTCCGCTCGGGCACGGCCTGGGCTCCTACGGGAGTAGTCCGCCGCATCCATACCGACCGCGGCACTCCTGATCCGACCCTCGCAGGCAGATCAAACGGGCGGCGGGGAGAGGGCGCTGATCGCAGCGTCGAACCCCGAGCCTCCTCGCACCGCGTCAACTTCCGACGGCGGGGGCCGAACCCTTCAGCTCGGCCCCCGCATCGCAGCACGATTCGGCGCGGCTGTCGTCGCCCTCGTCCTAGCCGGGACGCTTGTGGGCGTGCTGGCAAGTCGTCACGGCTCGGCGATAGCGCACCCGCCAGCTAGGTACGGGGGGCTGCCTAGCTGGCTGCCCAAGACGACCGTTCCCGTCGGGCGGACCGTTCGGGCCGACGGCGCGCACCCTGCGCTGGCCATCCAGGGCGATACCGTCGCCGTCGATCTCGCGCATGGACGGGTGCTCGCCACGGCCGTCGGTCCGAGTGTTCCCGAGGACGGCAAGTTCCCGGTTCCCGCGACCAGCCCGTGCACGTTCATCGTCACGTTCGCCTCGGCGTCCGGTGTGATTCCCCTAAGTGCCAGGGCCTTCACGCTTATCGACGAGCACGGGCACGTTCGCCATCCCCGAGTCACAACGGTGCACGGCGGCGCGCTGCCTCGGGACGTCTCGCCTGGGCGGCCGGTGTCGTTGAAGGTCTACGACGTCATTCCGACGGGGGATGGCGGGCTGACCTGGACCCCTGAAGGAGGACGGCCGATCGCCTCGTGGGACTTCGACGTCGAGATCGACTAACGGACTTTGGTCATCGACCGCGGCTGAGTGGTCTCCTCGGCTACGGCACAGTCGATGTACCTGGCGGTGTCGGAGCGGGCATTGACCTTGCCGGTCGCCGTCGCGAGCACATAGTCGCTCGGCCTGGAGTGGCGAACTCCCGCCTTGTGGGAGGCCAGTAGGTCGCGCAGCTCCCGCCTTGATCGGGGTAGGCTTTTTCGACCCAGCTGCGTGGGGCCCGGAAGATCGCGCCGGGGAAGGTGGTGTAGCCGACCGGGAGCGAGACACGCGGGGGAGCATGTCCCGCTGCGTGAGCCGCGGCCTGGGCACTCTCCCAGTAGGAACGGGCAGCCGACACGCCGGTGCCGGTCGCCGACCGATGGCCACGGGGATCCTAGAGCGAGCGGCGGACCTCTGTGGCCCTGACTAATGGACCGTGAAGTAGAACGTCGCGCTGTATGTGGACCCCTGGAACACTTCCACCTCATATTCCCCTCGACTGGGTGCCTTCCCGTGCACGCGCAGCACGAATCGATGCCAGTTGTGGGAGATGGTTCCAACGTTGAACTTGGCGAGAAGCTTCTTCGACGTCCCGGAGTTCAGTCGGACACTCGTTTCGACGGCCGTCCCCGACTGGGTCCTGAGCTCCATGAGCAGTCCGTGTTGTTTGCGGCTGACGCCGAGGTAGGTGAAGTTCACAAATTGAAGACTCGTGGCGATGTGACCCGTCACGCGAGCATGCGCTGCCGCCACGGCGGGTGAGAGCATCCCCGCGCACGGCGCCACCGCGCCGAGTAGGAGTCCAGCCAGCACGAGTCGCCGGATCCGCCCGCGCCAGCTTATCTGCCGGCTGAGATGAGCGTGAGCGGGTTTTTCCTCGGACATGGGACCACAGCTCCTTGACTGACTGGGGCAGTTGCTCCGCCGACCGTATGGCAACTGCGCGATGTGGTCAAGTTCGAAGGGTGGATCGCCACCCGGTCACGCGCGGCCAGCCGACCGAAGCACGGGCGCCAACGCCACCCCTATGCCGGAGCACGACCCCGGCCCGGACCCGATCCGATCTTCGTCCGTGCCGCGGATCTGCTCGGCGGTGGCGCTGACGCTCGCTCGGCTCTATGGCTGTTGCACAAACCAATCTGATTGAAGCGCGCTGCGTTTCAGGACATCAGATCGCTCTCGGAAGTTGTCGGCGGCCGTTAGGCGTCCGTAGGTGAGGTCGCCTTTCGGCACCCTCGCTCACGAACGGGTTTGCGCAATAGCCACCTCTCAAAGCGCTAGCCAGCGCCGCGAGACGATTTCTGTCTTGCCCCGTGAATGCCCGACGAGTCCACGACCCCCCGACCTGGTGGAGCCTCCGCGGCAGGTCTTCGATGCTGTGGGTCGCCGCGATTGCGACGGCTGGCTCAGTCTCTTCGCTGCTGATGCGGTCGGGGACGTATCCCAAGCTGGGCTCCCTACAAGGCGTGATCGTCGACCCGCGCGCGCAAGCCTTGAGGCGCTTGACCTCCCGATCGCGAGGAGCTACCGTTGCGCTCGATGTTGCAAGCGAAACGATTGCCGGCCACGATCGGAGCCTCGGTCGTGGGTCTGCTGCTAGGTGCAGCTGCGGCTCAAGCTGCCCCAACCTGCAACGTCAAGCCGTCAGTCCTCGAAAAGGTCCTCCACGTCCGACTCGCGAGCAAGGGCGTGACCACATTCAGGGGCGAACGCGAGAGGACCAAGACGGGGTTCATCGAAGCCACCCAGTACCAATGCCTCTATGAACCTCCCCACAAAGGACGGGGACGGGCGCGAGACCACGTCACGGTGAGCGTGATCAGCCCCTTTCAGGAAGAACAATACGTCCGCGTTGAACAGGCGGCTCGCGAACAGCACGCCCAGAGTTTTACTGCCGTCAAAGCGCTCGCGAGCGACAAAGCCTACGTCTATGGAAACACCAAGGGGACCGAAATCTTCGCTATGGCCTTCGCGAGCGGCGCGAGGCTCACGGTCGAAGCGGTCCGGCTCGGATCCGTCGTGAAGATGAGCTCGCTTCTAACAACGGTCGTCGAGCACCTGAGCCTCTAGGTCGCGACGCTCGCTTCGGCATGGGCTCGCGGGCCTGGCTCTGTTTGGCGCTCGACCTGACGGTGTAGCGCATCGCCCTGCTCGACCCCCCCACGGTGGTCGGATGGAGACGCTGGCGCGAGCTGGACGAGCAGTACACTCTCGGCGGTCTCCGGGCGAGCTTCGGCCAGCCGGAACTCGCCGCTCCGGGGACTCGAGCTTGGCTCCACGGGAGCAGATGATTTGCGATCGCTTACCACGAAGCCAGCTTACTAAACGATGAGGGCGTAACGCTTATTAAGCTGCCCGGAGCGTAGCGATCGCTCAATAGCAAGCTGTGTGCGACTCCTCCTCGACTGAGCACAAATCGCGGTTTCGGGTCCGGCGAGAGGCCCTCATGCTATTAAAATCTCTGGCGAAAAGGGCTCGATTGCGGGCCCTTTATCAGTGGAGCCAACCGGGATCGAACCGGTGACCTCCTGCTTGCAAATTGGGCGGAGATGGTAGCGGGTGGTCGCCATTGGCCGTCAATGGCCGCACTTATCGGAATGAAGCTGGCTGCGACACTCGCTGCCGGCGGTAGTTTTGCGTTCCTGCTTAGTCCCCGCTTAGTCCCTACTTAGCCTGGATCCACCGCGCTGAGGTGTGCCGTTCCGTCCGGCGGCGTCTCTTAAGTGACCTCCTGAGCAGGGCTTTTTCAGGCTGTGACGGCAGCCGGGGCCCCGCGTCAGGAGGTCACTCTGATGGTGCAGGATGACGAGCCGCTCGGACTGGACGTTGTGGGGGTCGTCTTTGACGACGATCGCGTGGTCTGCGATGCCGGGATCGCGTTGGTCGCGACGCTCGCCGGACGGTTGGGAGTCGAGCATCTGGCCGGTCGTTTCGTTCGCCTGCGCTGCGATCGCCCGGGCGCTCACAACGCGGGTCGGAAGGTGATGGCGCTTATCTACGCGATGGTGCTGGGCGCCGACTGCATCGATGACTGCGCGCTGCTGCGTGTCGGGCGCACACGCCGGCTCCTGGGTGGCTGGCTGCCGGCGCCCTCGACGCTGGGGACGTTCCTACGGGCCTTCACCTTCGGGCACGTGCGCCAGCTCGACCGCGTGCTCGACCAGACGCTGAGACGTGCATGGCGGGCGGGTGCCGGCCCGGGGGATGAGCGGCTGGTAATCGACGTCGACAGCTTCGTCGGCGAGGTTCACGGCTATCGGAAGGAGGGTGTCGGTTTCGGGTACACCAAGCAGCGCGGGTATCACCCGATGCTCGCCTCGCGGGCGGACACCGGCGAGGTGCTGCACGTGCGGCTGCGCAAGGGGCAGGCGGCCAGCCCGCGTGGGGTCGTCAGATTCGTCGATGAGCTGATCGCGCGCGTTCGGCGCGCCGGGGCCGTCGGTGAGAAGCTGCTGCGAGCCGATTCTGCGTTCTGGAACAACAAGCTGATCGCGCGCCTTGAGAATGCGGGCTGGCGTTATTCGATCAGCGTGCGCCTGCAGTTGCCGGTCAAGGACGCGCTCGCCGAGATCCCCGAGTCAGCCTGGACGCCCTTGCAGGACTACCCTGCCGACGGCGAGGCGCAGATCGCCGAGACGACGATCAAGGACAAACGCCTGATCGTCCGTCGCACACGACTGGTCGGAGCGCAGGCTGAGCTGTGGCCGGACTGGCGCTACTTCCCGTTCATCACCAACCGCATCGAGGCATTGGCGACGGTCGAGTCAGAGCACCGCCAACACGCCGTCGTGGAGCTCACGATCCGTGATCTCAAAGACCAGGCGCTCGCACACTTCCCCTCCGGCCGCTTCAATGCCAATAGCGCCTGGACGGTGATCGCGTGCTTGGCGCACAACCTGCTGCGCTGGAGCGCCCTGATCGGCATGCCCGGAGAGACCGTTCGCGCTGCCCGCACCTTCCGTCGCCGGCTGCTTCAAATACCTGGCCGATTGACGCGCAGCGCCCGCCAATGGACGCTTCACCTTCCCGCCCGCTGGCCCTGGCAGGGCGACTTCACCCGAGCGCTCGCGCGCATACGCGCGCTGCCCGCAGCGAGCTGAGCCTCACTGCCGACAACCACCATGCAGGTCCGCCGCTCCACACGCGGCGATCTGGCGACGTCAAGAACACCCCGCCGAACGGTCTCCCACCAGGGTCGCCGCCTGACGCGGCCGCAGACACGTTGCGCACTGTCGACCGACGCCGCCGAATCTGTCAATCGCTCCATGCCGGCGACTACGCGGTGGATCCAGGCTTAGTCGAAGCCCGCTGCCTACAAGCCGCGAGGTGCCTCCTTTCCGCGCAAAGCGGATCGCTGATTGAGTCGGGCGAGGTTCGTGCCGCTGCGCGAAACGAGGTGCTTCTAGTCGAGCAGTACGATTGCTTGGCCGTGGAGCCTTGGCAGTCGTAGGACCGGTCCTTGGAAGCCTCCGGTCGAGAAGTCGAACGCGATCGCGTGAGCCTCGCCGACGCAATAGAGGTGGACTTCAGCGAACGGTCGGGAGCAAACACCCGGACGAGGTGTTGTTGCCGTTGGGCTGACGGTAGATCCCGCGCTCGACTCGCGAGCGATGCCGGTCCCGATCGCCTGGCACGTTCATGATCACCTCCGTTCTACCTGCTTGATCCAGGCACCAAGCTCCCCCCACTCGCAGTCGCTTCCGCTCCATTCAGACCGCCGAAGTCCCGGAGGAGCAAAGGACAAGTGCCGCTGTCGACGCGGATCGCCTTGCGTGACTGGCCGGCTGTCCATGTCGTAAGCGTCCATTCGGTACGGGTGTCCAGAGTGGCAGCGCCATCGATGGGGGAGATGGCCACTTGATAAAGACAAGATTTTGCAGCGCTCTGACTCGGAATGACTCCGCAGAGGGGTCCAACGGAATATTCCCCCCACCGAAAGGACCGATATGGCCAGCTACACAGCCAGCACTCAACGCCGGCTCCGATCTCTGTTCGCGCTCGAGAGGCGATATGCGATCGGCCTGGCCTGTCTCGTCTCATTGATGGCGATGCTCGGCTTCGCCGGTCGGGCCTCCGCCCTCAACTACGTCTACGACTCGAACCAAGACTACTGGGGCGTCAATGACGCGGCGATCCCCGGCCTCGACACCGGAAGCATCCAGAGCACCGCGACCCACTCTCTACAGGGCTACGGCGGCATCCGCATGGAGGTCGAAGGCGCGCCGAAGACCCCGTTGCTGAACGGGGTCATGTTGCGCGGCTTCGGGCTCACGTTCGACGGCAGCAACAGCTTCGGCTCCCACCACGCAGTCTCACTCGGTGGCGTCGCCGTGACCCGCTCGCTGATCGTCAACCAGGAAAAGAACTACGCCCGGTTCTTCGACACCTTCACTAACGAATCGAGATCGCCGCTGAGCGTCGACATCGACTTCGGCGGCCAGTTGGGGTACGACTTGACCACCCCGACCAACCACCAGAGCACGATCTTCGCGACCTCCAGTGGTGACACCACGGCGACCCCTGCCGACTCCTGGGTTGCGGTCGACACGCCCTCCGAAGTGGGCAACCTCGCCTCGGCGTCGCAGTACGGGCCGTCGGCGGTGGTGCTCGGCACTGCCGGCTCGGCCTTCACGCAGACCAGCGACTTCCTCACCGACCCGTTCAGCAAACCGCTGCAAACCACCGGTGACGAAGCCAACGAGTACGGCTACATCAACCACTTCACGCTTCAGCCCGGTCAGACCCGATCGCTTGTCCACTTCGTCGTGATCGGCCTCTCGGAAAAGACCGAATCGCCGGCGAAAAAGGGCGTCCCCGCTCTCGGAACCCAGACCACGGCGATCACAACCTTGGCGACCGAACTGGCGACGACGCCGGACCTGAGCGGCCTCACCACCGGCCAGCTCTGCTCGATCGTGAACTGGACCGAAGCGTCGATCAAGGCGTTCAAACCCGCTTACAACTCCGCCGAATGCACCGCCCACGTCGTCAACGCACCGGCTCCGGTGGTCGAACAGCCGGAACCGACGACAAACTCGCCGTACAACGTCGTCGGCAAGTCGATCACCGAAGAGCTCGCCGCGATGAAAGACGGCGAAACCACCTCGGCACAGATCACCAAGGCCTACCTCGACCGGATCGCGGCCTACAACGGCGGGCCGCTCGGATTCCACGCGATCATCGACGTCAACCCGCGCGCGATGGCCGAGGCACGGAGTGACGACCGGCTCCGGGCCGAGGGCGACAGGGCTCCCCTGCTGGGGATCCCGATCGCGGCCAAGGACATCTACGACACCACCGAAATGCCGACTACTGGCGGCAGCCTCGTGTTCGAAAACTACGTTCCGGAAAAGAACGCGTTCATCGTCCAGCGGCTGAGGGAAGCCGGGGCGATCATCATCGGCAAGGCCAACCTTTCCGAATTCGCGAACTCCGGCTTCTACAGCGCAAGCGCCTACGGGCAGGTCTGGAACGCGTTTGATCCCTCGAAGTCCTCGATTGGATCGAGCGGTGGCTCGGCCGTCGCGGTGGCCACCAGCATGGCCGCGGCCGCCCTCGGCACCCAGACCGGCGACTCGCTCTGGGGCCCCTCCAGCGCCGCCAGCCTGGTGTCACTGCGTGGGACCGACGGCCTGACCACCTGTCAGGGCGTTATGCCGCTCACCTACATACAGGACTACTGCGGTGTGATCACCCGCACCCCGGAAGACCAGGCCATGGTGCTCAACACGATCGCCGCCCGCGACCCCGGGGAATTCACCCAGGGACTCGAGGGAGCGGGGTGGGAAGGCCGACGCCCGACCGACTGGCGCTCCTACCTCAAGCCCGACGCGCTCAAGGGTAAGACGATCGGCTACTACACCCTCGAGTTCACCAGCCCCTGGGGCGACGAAGGCACCATGAACGCCATGAAAGAACAGTTCAAATTCTTCGAACAGGCCGGAGCCAAGGTGAAGTTGATCAAGCCCGCTCCCGAATTCAGCAGAGCCGGCTTCGCCATCACCGGCGACACGGGCTTCGAGGGCTGGCTGAAGTGGATCGAAAATCACCCCAACAGCCCTTACAAAACGCCACCGGAAATCACCCTCAGCCAGCTGCGGATCCCACAGCTGCGCTCCGCCTCCACGACGTACACCGGAGCGGGCGCGATGAGTGAAGCGTCGATCGACGAATTCGTCAACTACCGCCAGGCCTATCAGAAGAAGCTGGCCGAATGGATGGCGGAAGAAGGTGTGAATGCGGTGGTGTTCGCGGGCGAGCAATCGACGATTCATCTGAACGACTCGAACGAACCGAGTTTCGCGCGCGAAACGAGCGAAGGACTGCGGCTGGACCCGCAGTCATCGAACGCGGGCGTCCCGACGGCGATCTTCCCGGCCGGCGTCAATCCGGTCGGGCAGCCGGACAACCTCCAACTAGAGGGACCGGATTACTCCGATCCGGAACTGCTGGGGATGGCGTACGCGTTCGAGAGGGTGGCCCACGGTCAGCAGGAGACGAGGTACGCCCCGGCGCTGAAGTATGTCGACGACGGCGTCACGGCCACAGGCCACTTGGTCGGCGGCGTCAAGTTCAGCCGCGGCGAGCTGTCGGCGACCGTCCGCTGCGATGGTTCCCGCAAGACCTGCCGCGCGATCCTCGAGATCGGCGACGGCAAGGCAGGCATGAAGGTCCCGGTGACGCTTGCGGCTGGCAGGAAGAAGACCGTGAAGGTCAGG
The DNA here is from genome assembly GCA_963749385.1 of uncultured Solirubrobacterales bacterium. Classification (GTDB taxonomy): domain Bacteria; phylum Actinomycetota; class Thermoleophilia; order Solirubrobacterales; family Solirubrobacteraceae; genus Palsa-744. Next base: position 876,822 of record CAVVMI010000006.1, on the reverse strand, counting down.
CCGAGCAAGTCGATCCTCATGGCGATGAACGTGCGCCCGAAGGCGAAACTCTCGGCGCGGCTCGTCGCGTCGGCAGCAAGGAGAAGAAGGTGAAGGTGGGCTAGCCGCCAGCGACAATAAGTGTGAAGGGGGGCCCCCGGTTGGAGGCCCCCCTTCGCGTGTCTAGCAACGCTCGTCGGCAAGAGACGCGCAATTTGCCAATTGCAGGGCCGCGACGCCTGCTCTAGCTCGGCGAGCGGCAACCAGCGTCAGCGCTGACGGCGTCGCTGCTCGGACGACGTCCGTGCGTCGGAGTCGACGCGAAATGGCTTCTGCATCGCACAGCAAACCGAGAGTCGCCTGGCGGCGAACGTCATGTGCTTCGCGGGCATCCTATCTCGCGCTCATGGTGGCGCGCCGCTCGCTGACGCGCAACAGCTCCCGCCGCGCGTAGTGATCAGTGAGTTTCACGATCGTAACCGGCGCTCGAGGCACCGAACGAAACATACTTTTTAGCCGTCCGGTCCCGCCGGGGGGCGCGTTCTGCTTAGTCCCTACTTGGTCCCATCTTTCCCCGCCGCTCCCAAAGACGCCGATTTGCAGGGGCTTCGAGTGGAGCCAACCGGGATCGAACCGGTGACCTCCTGCTTGCAAATTGGGCGGAGATGGTAGCGGGTGGTCGCCATTGGGCGTCAATGGCCGCACTTATCGGAATGAAGCTGGCTGCGACACTCGCTGCCGGCGGTAGTTTTGCGTTCCTGCTTAGTCCCCGTCGAAGCCCGCTGCCTACAAGCCGCGAGGTGCCTCCTTTCCGCGCAAGGCAGGGCGCTCGCGGGTGGCGAAGAGATGCTCGTCGCGACACGAATGAAGGACCGGGGAACATTGCGCCCGATGCCGTCATGGTTCGTCTCGGTCCTACGCAGTCAGCGGAGTGACGACGAACTCATCCGCGACTCGGTCGGCCTCGCGGTCCCGCAAGAGGACGCGCACCGAGGTGAGGTGCATCGCCAGTAGCAACGGCACACCGACGGTGGGGATGATTGCGAGCGGCAGGTCAGCGTTCAGCGTCGCGGTCGGGTGCACGTGGACGATCTGGAGGAAGCCCGTGAGCGCTCCCAGTGTCAGTGCCGAGACGAGGTCTGCGATCCCGAGTAGGGTGAACCAGATAAGCGGTTTCGGCCGCGATCCCTCGCGCACCTTGCGCGCGACCCATAGCGTTGCTATGCCAACGGCAATGTCACCAAACCCAGCGGGCACAGCGAAGAGCGCAGGGAGTTTCCCGAGCAGCATCGCTATCACGAAGACGATCCCTGCTGCGCGGAAGGAGTGCGGCAACAGCAGCCGCTGTTGAGCACCTGGGGCGGTCAGGGCTCGCCTAATCAACGGCACACGGGTCAGCGCGAGCAGCAACCCGAAGAAGCCGAGCACTGCCAGCGGCAGCCAAGGGGCGCCGTGCCCGATGCGTGAGCGGTAGCTGCCCCCGCCGGCGACCAGACTACTCATGGCAAGCCAGCCGCCGAACAGGAGGGCGGCGCCCAACCCCATCCTCGTCGAGACTCGATTGCCGAGACCGGCGGCGCGAGCACCGCGATATAGCGCGTATGCGGTCGCCGCGGCGATGCCTATGACCTCTGCGTACGTGAGGGCCCAAAGATATGTAGGTAGATGGTTCACGTTGTCCTCTCTTGAGTGTGAATTGACTGTTTGCGTTGGAGCCGAGACGCTCAATGGGCGGCTGGCAGAATCGTTCGGACCAGGCCGGTAACGACGTCGTAGACGTGCCCGGACACGGTGATGCGCGGCGAGATTGCGGGTGCGGCGCGGAGGTGCTGGACGTCATGTGTGACGGTCGCGGCGGGGTCGAGCACCGCCTGGTCGCGCAGGGCTGTCTCGTCGGCGCCGATGCGCTCGGCATAGCGGCGACGGAAGGTGTCGTCGGCGAGCGCGCCGGTTCCGCACTGGGTGTGGTGGATCACGGCAACCTCAAACAGCGGGCCGTCGGGCAGTGCGTTCTCGGCTAGCTGGCCGATGAAGACGACATCGTTGATGACCTCCGGGGTAACGCGCCCGCCGGCGTTGCGGACGACCATGGCGTCGCTGAGGCCGAGGCCGAGGAAGTGCGCGGGGTCGGTGCGCGGGTCGAGGCAGGTGATCACGAACAGGCGCAGGTTGGGGAAGACGACAGCGCCTTCATGCCCGCGGGCGGACGCGAAGGCGCGGTTGCGCTCCAGCGCGGCCTCGACGTTGGCGGCGCCCGGCTGGCCAGGGCGGGCCAGCTCAAATCCGGTCGCCCGGCCGATCTCGGAGGTGGCACCGGTCTCGAGGGGTGTGAATTGCTGGGTGCTCATGGTGTCCTGTCTCCTGTCGCTTGGGGGTGGGGTCAGCTGTGCGCTGCGGCTGTGGCGGGCGTACCTAGTGCCGGCACCTCCGGCGTGTCGTCGCGGCTGGTCGTCGGGTGGGCGGGAAGCAGCGCCAGCGCCATCACGGCGCCTGCGGCGGCGATGCCCGCGGCGACGTAGTTGGCCGCGTGGAAGCCCTGGAAGAAGGCCGAGTTCGCGGCGCCGTGGATGGCCGCCGCGAACACAGGATGGCCGGCGTGGGTCAGGTTCCCTGCGACTGTGAGCGCGGCACCGACTGATGCGTGCGCGGTCCCGCCGACGGTGGTCCGCAATCCGACGGGGAGTGCGCTCGTGAGCCGGCTGGCGTAAAGCGAGGCGTACACGCTGCCGATCACGGCGACGCCGAGGGTGCCGCCCAAAAGCCGTGTGGCGTCGTTGACCGCCGACCCGACGCCGGCCTTCGCTTTCGGCACCACGCCCATGATCGCCTCGGTGGCGGGCGCGCTGGTGAGGCCCATCCCTGTCCCGAGAACGACCATCTGGGCGGCGATCGTCCCGTAGCCGGTCGTGACCGATGAAGTCGAAACCCATAGGTAGAACGCGGCCATCGAGAACAGCCCGGACGCGACGACGAGCTTCGTGCCGAGCCGGACGGCCAGCTTGGTGCCGAGGATCGAGGAAATCGCGACGAATGAGGCCACCGGCAGCAGGCGCACGCCGGTCGACAGCGGGCCGTACCCCTTGACGAACTGGAACAGCTGGGTGGTCAGGAAGATGAACCCGGACAGCGCGAAGAACGAGATAGCGACCGAGGCGCTCGCGGCCGTGAACCGCGGGTTACGGAACAAGCTCATGTCGAGCATCGGGTGCTCGGTGCGCCGCTCCCAGGCCACGAACGCACCCGCCAGCAGCGCGGTCAGCGCGAGGCTGCCGAGCGTCCGCGGGCTTCCCCAACCGTGGTCCGGTGCCTCGATGATCGTATAAACGAGCAGGGCGATTGTCGCGGTCGAGAGCGCGAACCCGGCCCGGTCGGTGCGGGGTGCGTGCGGGTCACGCGAGGTCGGGACATAGCGGGCGGCCAGGACACAGGCGCCGGCGGCGATCGGCACCATCGCGAAAAAGGTGCTGCGCCAATCGGAGAGCTCGAGCAGCCAGCCGCCGACGATCGGTCCGAGCGCGATCGCCACGCCCGTGATCGCGCCCCACAAGCCGATCGCCCGGGCGCGCTCGTCCCGCTCGGTGAACACGTTGGTGAGCAGCGACAGCGTCGACGGGAACACCATCGCCGCACCGACGCCCATCACCGAGCGCGCCGCGATCAGCGCGCCGGCGCTGTCGGTCAGCCCGCCGGCCAGGCTCGCGAGGCCGAAGACCGTTAGGCCGGCGAGCAGCATCCCCTTGCGCCCGAAGCGGTCAGACAGGCTGCCAGCGGAGAGCACCGAGCCGGCGAACAGCAAGTTGAAAGCGTCCACGACCCACTGCAGCTGCGAGTCGGAGGCGTGCAGCTGGCGAACGAGCGACGGCAAGGCGACGTTGACGATCGTCGTGTCGAGATTGATCACAAACGCCGCCAGCAGCAGCGAGATCAGGACTCAGGGGCTTGCGTTTCATTGCTCCTCCTCGGTGTAGCTAGCTTGCGTCATGCAAGGCAGACTAGCGAGGGGTCTAGCTTTTGTCAAGCAAGTCAGCTACTCTTTGGTTGTGCTCCAGCGCGACTATCCGGATCAGGTCTGCTCCATCGCCCGGTCGCTCGAGATCGTCGGCGAGCGCTGGACCCTGCTGATCCTGCGCGACGCCGTTCTCGGCCTAACTCGCTTCGAGGACTTCCAGGGGAAGCTCGGGATCGCTTCCAACGTGCTCACCAACCGGCTGAAGCTGCTGTGCGACGAGCAGTTGCTCGAGCGCGTTCCGGACCCGCAGCGGCCCGGCCGGCCCAAGTATGTACTCACCGACAAGGGACGCGAGCTCGCTCCCGCACTGATCGTGCTGATGAAGTGGGGCGACCGCCACTACCCGACACCGAACGGCCCGCCTCGACTCACGCTCCACGCCGGCTGCGGGGGCAGCATCGGCCGAGACCTCCGCTGCGATCGCTGTGGCAAGCAAGCGGGGCCCGGGCAGATCGAACTCCTCCCCGGCCCGGGAGCGCCGCGCGGCGAGCACACGAGACGATGAGCAGGGCGCGCGCGGGCGCGCCGGCTAGGCGCGTTTATTGTTGCGAACGGTCGTCCGGGCGCAAACGCCCCTGCGATTCACACATAGATCGGCGAGGGGAGATTCCAGCCGGACGAGTCGCAATCGCGTGGAAGTTATGGATCCCGCGCGTTGCAGGTCGAGCCTGGTGCGTGCTTTGGTGCCCGCGCATGGATCAATGCGGGTCTCGGGAGTCGCTTGTCTTTCGCTGTGGTGGCGTGCGCGTCAGTTTGCCGGAGTTCTGCGGGCTCGAGCTTCGCGCCCGCCTCCAGCCCGTACGTGGTCGAAACCATCGGTGCGGCGAGGCGGGCGTCGAGGTGGGAGCACTGTGTCGAGGCGCTCGACCGCCGGCGCCTGCCAGAACTCCGCGAAGCGCCTGACGAAGTCTGCCGCCCGATCCTGGTCCATTCCAGCACGTCCCCCGTGCGACACTTTGCTGCCGGGGCCGCGACTCAGCCCACTGTCGAGAGCACCCCAGTTGTCATGCGTAGCATTGCTGCTGCCACCGTGGCGCGGGGGACGTCAGGAGTGTCAAGCCACCAGAGCGCCAGTCCGGTGAGAGAGCTGCGGATGATCTCGCCAAGCGGCTCGAGCTCGTCCTCGGGTAGCTGTGGGGCGAACTCCCGCCAGAAGCGCCACGTCGGCTGCGCGCTGGCGGCCCCGCAGCTCGCGTTGAAGCGCCTGTATGTCGGGGTCCCCGGTCGCGTCCTGGAACAGGAGTCGTGATGTGTCGGGGTGCTGTTCGACGTGGGCGAACCAGGCATCGATCATCGCGGGCAGGCGGTCCTCGGGTTTCCCCTCGGCTTGCAGGAAGCTGTCCAGCGGGGCCGCAGCCAGCTCGTCGCGGCGGTGTTCGAGCAGCTTCATGTGGAGTTCCTTCTTGGACTCGAAGTGGCGGTAGAGCATCGGCTTGCTGACGCCTGCCTCGGCGACGATTTCCTCGACGGTGGTTGCGGCGTAGCCGCGTTGGGCGAACAGGCGCGCCGCAGCGTCCTCGATAAGCCCCCGCCGCTGTGCTGCCGAGAGCCTGGCTCGCGGCTCAGCGGAGCCGCTGACGATGTGCCGGTCGGATGACGTTACCATCTGGTATACTATAAAGTAACTTGCTTCAAGGTCGAATCCAACAGGCCCTGTGATTGTCTCCCTGCATCTCGCCGACGTGAGCGGGCGCTCAGCACTGCGCCTCATGCGGACGAGGCTCGATCCCTCGAGCGTGTTTGGCCTGCGCTATGCGGAGGTGACGACAGCGGCCCCCTTGAGCGGCCGTCTACTGCCGAGGCCCAAGCTCGGTCGGGTTGCGCTTATCGCCGGCTGGGATGACGAGACCGCTGTCGAGGCCTTTCTCGCCGGCCACCCACTCGCCGAGCAGTTGGCGCACGGGTGGCATGTGCGCCTTCAGCCCACGCGGGTCTTTGGGAGATGGCCGCAGCTGCCTGGCCTCCCGGCGACCGAGGAGCCCATGGACGACACGGAGCCCGCGGCCGTTCTCACGCTCGGCCGCCTAAGACTCTCTCAGACCCTGCGCTTCCTTCGGGCCAGCGCCGCTGCCGAGGGTCTCGCAGTCCGCGACCCTGCCTTGTTGGCCTCCACCGGGCTGGCCCGGCCACCCGGATTGGTCGCGACCTTCTCGTTGTGGCGGAGCACGTCCGCTATGCGTGCCTACGCTCACGGCGACTCCGGAACAGGACACCTCGCCGCTATCCAGGCGCACGCCGACCGACCGTTCCACCGTGAGTCGGCGTTTGTGCGGTTCCGACCCTACGCTGCCACCGGCAAGTGGGATGGCGGCAACCCTCTCGGTGCAACAGCATCCGAGACGCTCGGAGTCCCTGGTGGCTGACGCGCCGGCCGGCCATGCCCGTTCGCGCTATGGAACCGCAGCGGCAACCGCCTCGTTGCCGTGTTGCTGCGCTCCAAACTGCATCCGCTCGTCAGCCGACACCTCGCGCTCATCAGCGTCACCGGCCGCCGCACCGGCACCGAGCACACGTTCCCCGTCGGCTACCAAGAGACCAACGTAGCTCTCACGATCCCCGTCATGTGGCCCCAGCGCAAGCTCTGGTGGCGCAACCTCCGCGATGGTGCAACCGTCCGCTTGCGCCTTCGCGGCGCAGATCGCACTGGACACGCACGAGCACGAGTTGACGATCGCGGCGGCGTTACCGTCGAGGTGCTGCTCAACCCACGCACCTAGCTCGATCGAGCGAACGTCATGTGCTTCGCGGGCATCCTATCTCGCGCTCATGGTGGCGCGCCGCTCGCTTACGCGCAACAGCTCCCACCGCGCGTAGTGATCACTGAGTTTCACGACCGTAACCGGCGCTCGAGGCACCGAACGAAACATACTTTTTGAGCCGTCCGGTCCCGCCGGGGGGCGCGTTCTGCTTAGAAGTCTTTCAAAATGAAGCGGTATGTCGGCCAGTCTTAATCCTTGCCGCGTGAACCCGAAGAGTGGACCGTCGTGAGGCGCCCTCTCGACTCGAGACCAGTGAGGAGCTGCTGCGGGAGATCCAGCCACTGAGCCCGCGTGCTCGAGCGTCGTCGTCGCAACTCCTCGCGTCAGCCGAGCTATGATCCGCTGGCGAGCACCGGGATCCGGCACGTGCTCACGCCGGGCTCGCCTGGGAGGACCTCCCTCGCGAGTACCGCTCCGGCTCGAGAGTGACGAGCTGGCGGCGGCTGCGGCCCTGGCAGGTGGCTGCCCGTCTGGGAGCGCGCTTCACCAGAAGCTGCCGGTGAAGTTGAACGCTGCGGGGAAGATCGACTGGTCACGCGCCTCGGTTGACGCCAGCCATATCCGCGCCCTTTTGGAGGGCTCCTGACGGGGCCATCCCCGGTAGACCGTGCCCGTAGGGGCTCAAAGCACCATTTGCTGGTCGACGCGAGCGGCGTCCCCCTCGCAATCAGCCTGACCGGCGGGAACCGCAACGATGTCACTCAGCTGATCCCGCTGATCGAAGCCCTCCACCGACGGCCCGTCACCGGGAAGGTCGGCCGGCCACGCCAGAAACCCGATCGCCTTCTCGCCGACCGTGGCTATGACCACGACAAGCACCGACGACTACTGCGAGCTCTTGGCATCACGCCGGTAATCGCGCGTCGTACCAAGACGCACGGCTCGGGTCTCGGCCGTCAGCGATGGGTCGTCGAGCGGGGCTTTGCTCACCTGCACAACTTCCGGCGCCTGCGAATCCGGTACGAGCGCGACCCCGACATGCACACAGCCTTCCTCACACTCGCCTGCTCAATCCTCTGCTGGCGACGCCTCAACTCATTTTGAAAGACCTTCTTAGTCCCTACTTGGTCCCATCTTTCCCCGCCGCTCCCAAAGACGCCGATTTGCAGGGGCTTCGAATGGAGCCAACCGGGATCGAACCGGTGACCTCCTGCTTGCAAATCGAGCCGTGTGCGAATCTCGATCGATCAATATTGTGACCCTGAGCAGGGAGTTGTTGGTCGTGGCTGACACGCTACGGCGGCGATATGAACGCTGATGCACTCCGATATAGGGGGCCATTGGGCACAAGTATGGACTTGTGCCCAATGAGCCTCGAGGACAGAGGGTCCTAAACAGCGGCGCGCGCAGTGCCCCCATCGAGAGAGGCGAGCCGACTGCGCGCCAGCGGCTTCGGGATCACACGGAAGCAGAAGAGTGGTCGGCGGTTGATCGCGCGCCTCCTCCTCGTCCATCTCAACAGGCTCGGCGGTCCTCACCGATACGCTCGCATCCATGACGAAGCACTCGTGTCGGGCCCTCGTCGACATCGTCCTCTCGCGGGGCAGCTGCTCCTATCCGTTACTCCCCCAGCCCCACTGCTTTGAGGGCTTCGCTTGGGTCGCGGTACATCACCATGTGGACGACGTGGCCGTCGCGCACGGTCCAGACAGTCGCTGATCGGCCGCTTATCTCGACACCGCTGCCCCTGCCTTGAGCACGAAACGATTCGATCACCACCACGCTCTCACCGGCACCGACCATTCGCTCGGTCGTTACCAACCACTCCTCCCACACTTCGTCCCTCTCCCGCTTGAAGCGACGCAGACCGTCATGCCCTTCGTAAACGTCGGGGTTGAAGGTGCGTCGTGACATGTCGAGCTTCATCTCAGGAGCCAGCAGCTCGAATAGCCTTGGCGCTGGTTCGCCAGTTCCGGCGCGCCTGACGAGAGCCATCGCCTCGCGCACTGTCTGCACGTTCTCCTCAGACATCGCCTACCCCCGTTCCTGCGCGAGGCGTTCGGCGTCAGCACGGGCCATGTCGATGTCGGTGTAGTTCGTGATTCGCGCAATCTTGCCGTCCTTCCATTCGGTGACGGCTGCGTAGCGCAGCTCAATCTCACCGCTGCTGCCGACGAGGCGGCCCCTCTGGTCGAGCACAGCGAAGGTGACTCCGGTGCCGAGGTCCTGAACTTCCACCGTCTGAAGTTCCCAACCCTCGTAGGACGAGAGCCAGTCCTCCCAGAACCCGCGCATTGCCGCCTGGCCCTCAAACGTGCCAATGCCCATAGGCGACGCGTCCCAGACGGCATCCGGTGCGTAGAAGGCCATATGCGCATCCAGGTCGCGCCTGTCCGCCGCCTCGACGCTCCGCCTCACAAGCTCCACCAGGTCGGGGGCCGTGGACTCCTCAGCCATGATCGACAGTATCCCGCGTGCCCGTTGACCGCCGCGTTGCGAAGCTAAGCGAGCGTCCATCCCGGACCAGAGAAGACGACCACATGGGACGAACTGCGGTCGTCTCAGCGTCCGCTCGGCAGACTTCCGCTTCTCCATGGGTAAGGAGGCGTCTCGGGCGAACCGTCCGGAGACCGCTCGTACTCGTCCCGCCCAGCAGCCCGAGCAGCGTCGGGCGGCGCGAACGCGAGCGTCCTGCCCAGGGATGTGGGGCCTCACGGCGTGACGCGCACCCTCAGCACCGCCGTACATGAACCGACATGCGGTCGGCTCTCAGGATAAGTCGATTCACATCCCGCACGTCTTGCGATCAGGACCGATGCTCCGACCGACTTCGCGGCATAGAGGATGGTTGCGTCATGGCGACCAACGATGTGAACCGCTGACCCGGTGGGGGTCGGTGCTGGTCCCAGGGGCCTACCCTGTAGTTCTTCGCGCATAGCCACCGAGAACGTCTGACCCTCTCGAACTGTGATCTGTGCCGGGTTCAGATTCAGCGTTCCGGCGCACGAACCGAGGTTGAAGGTCTTCACGCCTGCGTGGACGGTGTAGCGGGGCGGCGCGCAGTTTGAGAACTCTATGAGAGAGGAACTGCTCTTGCTGGCACCGCAGCCCGTGAGCGCGAGGACGCCCAACAACGCGATGCGCGCTCCACGGGCAGATCGGGTTACACGCTTCGGAGCGCCAGTGAGCGTCAAGCCTCGGGGTACCATGCGAGGGCAAGTATGGCTCGCTAGGGGTTGCTCATGGCTCATGTCTGCTCGCGTCGCGTCGCGAGCGCTTGATCGCGTTCGCGTCACGTGACCACGCTGGACGAAGACCGACTGCGAGCTTTGGTGCGATCCGGAGTGCTGCTTGTTCGCGGCGACCAATAGCGCCGCGATCAATCGTCAGAAGGCGCCGCTTGCGCGCGCTTCCGGCACTAGAGGCAGCTCGCGAACTACTGACCACATTTGTATTTCGGTCGGGATCACCGCGAAGCAGGGTCACGAGCAATTGCCCTGTAAATCAGACCAATTAGTGGAGCCCACCGGGATCGAACCGGTGACATCCTGCCTGCAAATTGGGGCGTAGGGGAAGCTCGCTCAACGCAATAGATGTATCTGAGCAGGGACTTCTTGGCTGCGCGACAGGGACGGTGGCGGCTACATAGGCCTGATGCGGGGATATCTGGGCTTTGGGGACAAATCCGGACTTGTGCCCATCGCCAACGAGGGGCCAGAATAGTGAGAACGATCACCCCGCGGCGCCGGTGCTAACGGGACCGCCGACCTCCCAGCGTCCGTCGATCTGGCCTATGATCGCGGTTGCCGTCGGAGATGAGCGGGTAGGACCGTTTCCGACAGGTTTCGCGGCTCTCGGCCGCGAGCACTGATGGAAGGAGAACGGCGACGGACGAAACGGGAGGGGACGCCGATCGCGACGTGGGCTCACTGAGGCCACGTCTGGGCGCCGTGCGCTGTGATGCACATCTCCGCCTTATTCGCTGGCCCAGAATGCCGCCACCGTCCGTCGCAAATCACGTCGGAAGGAGAAGTCGTGAGCAGCAACAGCACAACAAGTCCTCGGAGACATCTCCGCCGGTGGTCACTTGGCCTGTTGGCGGTCATCGCCGCCTGCGGGATCTCGTTGTCCCTGGCGCCGGGCGCAGGGGCCAACAAGCCGCCCAAGCAACCGTTGCCCGTCCTGTTCGTCCACGGGTTCGAGGCCGCAGGCTCGAACTTCGCCTCACAGGAGATGCGCTTTGAAAGCAACGGCTACCCGCACACATGGCTCGACGCGATCGACTACAACTCGCCGGCAGCGATCGCAAGCCCGGCTGAAGTCGACAAACAGATCGAAGAAGCGATCGCGATGCTCAAGCAGCAGAGCGGCAGGTCGCAGGTCGACATCGTCGCCCACTCCGAGGGGACCTCGGTCGTCTACGACTACCTGACACAGGGTCCCCAGGCGGCAGAACGCAGGGCGAGCGTCGCCGCATACGCAAACATCGACGGCCAGGAAAAAAACCCGGGTGTGCCGACCCTCGCTCTCTGGGCCGGGCGCTGCGGTGATCTGACGTGCACCAAACCGGAAAGGAGCATCGAAGGCGCCGAAAACGTGACGATCCCGAACGCCACGCACGTCCAGACGTCGACCTCGGCAGAATCGTTCCAGCACATCTTCGACTTCTTCACCGGCAGGATGCCGTTCGTCGACATCCTTCCCCAGCCCGGCCTGATCACGCTTGCGGGCAAGGCGCTCGAATTTCCTGAAAACAAAGGCCTGGCCGGCGACACCCTCGAAATATGGCCGCTGGACTTCAACGGGCACAGGGAGGGCAAGAAGCCGTTGGCCGTCTTTCCGATAACCAACGGTGCCACGGGCGGCGGTGAATGGGGGCCTGTCACGGCCTGGTCATTCCAGCGCTACGAATTCGCGCTGACCCAGCCGGGACACACGCTCCACACCTACCTCGAGCCGTTCGTACGCAGCGACTACGACGTCCGCCTGCTCGGCTCGACTCCGATCGAGGCCCTGACCGGCAGGTTCCCTGGCAGTTCGGGAGCGTCGATGATCCGCTACAAGGAGTTCTGGGGCAACCAGCCGGGTGAAAACGACCAACTGCTCATCAACGGCCTCGAGCTGTGCACCCCGACGCTTTGCCCCTGGGAAAAGGAGATAAACGCGTACTTCGCGTTCAACTGGGAAGGCACGAAAGAAAGCACCCTCAACCAGGAACCGATTCTCAGCTCCCTGCCGTTCATCCAGGCCGCGCAGGTGTACATCCCCAGCAGCGAACCGCCGAACGCGACGGTTTCCTACCAGCTGAAGTCACGCGGCGGCGGGGGAACCCGGACGCTGAACGTGCCCAACTGGGAAGGCACAACCAACCAGGTCCAGATCTTCTGGAACGACTTCGACAGCCTCAACTTCTGAGGCGTCGACACGGTGTGCGGGCTACCCGGCTTTCGTCCGGGTGGCCCCGCGCCGGCCCGCATCAGGCCCTACGGGCCTTGCGGGCGACCAGCGGTTGCGGGCCCTTTATTAGTGGAGCCAACCGGGATCGAACCGGTGACCTCCTGCTTGCAAATTGAGTCGTGCGCGAATCTCGATCGATCAATATTGTGGTCCTGAGCAGGGAGTTCTCGATCGTAGCGGACGTGCTACAGCGGCGATATGGACGCTGATGCACTCCGATATCGGGGCTTACGGGCACAAATATGGACTTGTGCCCAATGGCCGCTCAAGGACAGAGGGTCCCGAATACCGGCGCGCAGTGCTCCCGTCGAGAGCGGCGAGCCAACCATGCACCAGCGGCTTTGGGATCACACGGAAGCAGAAGCGTGGTCGTTTGGTTGATCCTGCGCCTCCTCCTCGTCCGCAGCAGCTGTGAGATTCCCTAGGTGGGCGCAACCGCTCGCGCCGAGAAGCAGGCGCTCGGGCCCTGCATTTGGCGAATCTCGGGCTCCGATCCCGCTTGACAGCGACCTCTACCAGACGGAACATGATGCCACCGAGGACCGGGTAGTAAAGCTGTAGAGCGAGGGCGCTGACGATGTGCCTAACTCGCTGGCATCGGCCTTCAGGGTCCGCTTTCAGATTTGTTGGGGACGATCTGGTAGTGCGAAACCTTCACGATGTATTTGCTGCCGCCGGTGTAGAGATACGCGCACAGCGTGAATGTCTGCGGCGGGTTTTCGGTGATCTGTTCCTCAGGAAAGGTGACTTTGAACTTATGCTGCTTCGCAATCGCCTCCGACCGCTTGTTGAAGGCGGCTTCGGGCTTGGGACAGGTTGCTTCCCCTTTTTCTTTCGCGACCATGACGTTCTTGTATGGCCCCGAGAACCCGCTCACCGTGACGCTCCATCTGGCTTCGTTGACCACCGATGCTGGCGCCTTCACGGTGAGCGAGGGCCTCGTCGCCCCTGCGGCGCTGCCGCTAAGGAACGCTAAGGTGGGCACAAGCGCGAGAACGAATACGCTGCACCGCGAGATGGGACGTTGCATTTGGACTCCCCCTTTAGGTTCAAGTGCCGACGAGATGCGCCTGAACATCGTAAAGGACATCCCCGGGGCGCTCGAGACACCGCTCTGCGTAGGGGGTCTCTAGATCTCGTCGCCGAGTCGCGGCCTCGGCGGACCGGCGAGTCGTATCCGTTGCCCTTTGGTGCCCGGCGGCTCTGCTGCCCGCCATACCGTCGGACGACCGAGCGGCCGCGGACGAATCGGCTTCCACTGCATCGCAGGGGACGACGACATCGACCATTCTGGCTTGACGCTGGACGCTCAGGCGCAGCGAGGCGTCTAGCCTGGGGCGGAGCGGACGCCTCCTTTGCCAGCGGAGCGAGCGTCTCGCGCGTCGCGGAGCAGACGCCTGGGTTTCGTCCATTTCACTCGTCTGCCCGGCCGTCGGTGGGGCGCTCGCTTTGGCCCCAAAGGGAGTCGTCCACGATACTTCGCCGCACGATGTCCGAGGAGCCCACGACCCCCGACCTGGTGGAGCTCGCGGAGCGCACTGTTGATGCCGCTAATGCAGGCGACCTTGATGCGTTGCTTGGCCTCTACTCGCCCGACGCGGTGTGGGACTCGGCTGACCCCGATCTGCCAGGAGAGAGGTTTGAGGGGCGCGCGGCGATTCGGAGCTTCTTCGAAGAATGGTTCGGCACGATCGAGGACGTGCAGGTGGAGGCAGAGGAAATTCGCGATGTCGGTCGCGGCGTTGTCCTTGCTCACCTCGTGCAGCGCGCCAGCCCGCGTGGGAGCGCCGCATCGATCGAGTTCCGCTTTGCGACAGTTACGGTCTGGGTTGATGGGCTGATCCATGAGGTCTGGGTCTACCTGAGCGCCGATGCAGCACGTCGAGCCGCCGTGCAGCTCGCCGAGGAACGGAGTTAGGCGGTGTCGGAGAACCTCGACCTGGTGGGCTCGATCTACGCGGACTGGGAACGCGGCGATCTGCGTTCGACCCAGTGGGCTCATCCCAACATCGAGTACGTTGAGCATGGAGGGCTCGCGCACGCAGGCCTCGCGCCGGGGCGTTTCAAGGGCCTGGCTGCGATGGCAGGTGCGGCGCGCGAGTTCGTCAGCGCGTGGGACGGGTGGAGCATCGTTGCCGACGAGATGCGGGAGCTCGATGACCAGCAAGTGCTGGTCTTGACTCGCTACAGCGCGCGCGGCAAGTCCAGCGGGCTCATCGTCGACCAGCTCGGAGCGCACATATTCCTCTTGCGCGGCGGAAAGGTGGCGCAGCTCACGGTGTACCCGGATCGCCACCGCGCCCTCGCCGACCTCGGCCTCGCACCGGAGGGTGGCTCCTCGGACTCGTAGTAGCTTTCGCGTTGGTCGGCAAAGCAGGCGCGTGCACGGCACTCGCCCGCGCTGTCGCTGGGGGGACGAGGACCGACTGCGAGCTTTGGTGCGATCCGGAGTTCTGCTTTTGCGCGGCGACCAATAGCGACATTGCGTCGCGTCAGCCACAAAATGTCGCGCGGCGCGATCGACCGTCAGAAGGCGTCGCTTGCGCGCGCTTCCGGGCACTAGAGGCGCCTCGCGAAACTACTGACCACATTTGTATTTCGGTCGGGATCACCGCGAAGCTGGGTCGCGAGCAATTGCCCTGTAAATCCGACAAATCAGTGGAGCCAACCGGGATCGAACCGGTGACCTCCTGCTTGCAAAGCAGGGGCGGTCATGCTGGAGCCAATAGATACGGGGGTTTTGCGTCGGCCGAAAGTGGCGTTATTACTGGCGAAACTGGCCCAGTGCGGTACTCAAAGCGGTACTCGCGGCCATGTGGTACTCACGTGGTACTCTGTGATGAATAATGGCTGTTGACGGTAAACAAAGCGGCAGTGATCCAACCGGCGCCCTCGTAGTCGCGGGCCGCGCGGACAGGCCGGTCTACGAGGCCAAGTGGCGACGCGCAGGGCGACAGGTGAAGCGCCGCATCGGACCTGCGTGGCTTGAGCGAGCGGCCGACGACAGCGGGTGGGTCATACGCGCGCGGGCGAGTACCGGAGGGCTACTTCGATGAGAAGCGCGCGACGGTGCGCATGGCCGAGCTGATCGCCGAGCACGACCGAGAGGAGCGCGCGATCGAAGCGGGCGAGCGTGAGCGCCGCGAGCGCGGCGTCACCTTCCGCGAGCTGGCGGCGGAGTGGCTGGAGCACCTGCAGCACGAGCGCGGCGCCAAGCCGTCCACCCTGAGCGACTACCGCTACATGCTCGCCGAGCCCGGAGCGCCGCACCGCCGCGGCAAGGGCAAGAGCCCCGGCGTCCTCATGGCCGCGTTCGGCGACCGGCCCGCGGCGAAGATCACCACACGGGAGGTCTCGACGTTTCTGCGCAAGCTGGACAGCGAGGGCGTGTCGCCCCGTTCGGTCAACAAGAACCGCCAGGTGCTCTCGGCGATCTTCGGCTTCGCCTGCCGCGTGGACACCCACGGCCTGCCGTCGAATCCAGTGGCCGGCACGACCAAGCGCCGCGAACCACCGGCAGCCGTGCTCGACTTCTACGAGCCGGAGGAGGTCGAGATGATCGCCTCCGCAGCCGCCGACGGGTCACACCGCGGAGCACAGCCGAGCCAACCTGAGCGCCGACGAGATCGCCTGGCGCGCACGCGAGGACGCACAGGACGGCGAGCTGTTCCGCCTCGCCGCCTACACCGGCCTGCGCCTCGGCGAGCTGATCGCGCTGCGCTGGGAGGACGTCGACTTCGACACGCGGCGGATGGTCGTCCACCGCGCCGTGTCCGCCGGCGTCGAGGGGCCGACCAAGAGCTGGCAGGCGCGCTTCCTGCCGCTCGCCGACCCCGCCGCCGAAGCCCTCGAACGCCTGCAGGCCCGCGGCGACTACACCTCACGCGAGGACTACATCTTCTGCTCGCGCCTCGGCCGGCGCCTCGATCCCTCAGCCGTGCGGCGCCGCTTCAAGGCAGCTCGTGACGCCGCCGGCCTGCGGCCCCTGCGCTTCCACGCGCTGCGCCACGCCGCCGGCAGCCTCATCGCCCGGCACGCCGACGCGCGCTTCGTGCAGGAGTTCCTCGGGCACTCACGGATCACGACCACCGAGCGCTACATGCATGCCAAGGCGCGGCCCGAGGATCTCGAACGGGTCAACCTGGCGTTCGCGGCCAGGCCGACCGACAATCAAGAGTCATCGCAGTCCAATCCGCGATGAGCCCATGACATCGCTCCGCACAGTCGGGCATCTCCGACGTCGTCGTACACTGTGTGACTGGAGATGAACACGATGCCAGAGCCTGCCGCCAACCACGACCTGATCGAGCAAGCGAACTCGCTGTTTTGGCATCCGCTGCCGCTTGAGGAGTTGATGGCTGACGTCGCGCCGCTTGACCCCGGCGAGCACTTCGACATCCCCGATCTGACAGAAGAGGAATGGGAGACGTTCGCCGCGGCGCTGGAGCAGTGACCGGGACGGTCCTGGTCGACACGAACGTCTTCACCGCCCGTTTGCGGGAGCGCTCGCCGCTCGCCACCCGGTACGCGAAGCACCTCTTCGGACAGCGGATCGCCCTCGCCCCGCAGACCGTCGCCGAGGCGCGGTATGGGGCGCTGAAGGCAATGTGGGGTTCTGCTCGCACGGAGCAACTCGCACGGCTCGTCGGGCGAGCGCGCATCCTCCCGATCGACATCGACACCATCGAGACCGTCGCCGAGCTTCGCAATCAGTGTCGGATGATCGGTCACCCGCTCCACCAGAGCAACCACAACGCTGACCTCTGGATCGCGGCCACCGCGATTCGCTGGTCCATCGCGCTCGTCGCTCACGACGCGGTCTTCACTGACTGCCCCCGCATCCACCTCCTGACCGAGCTCGACGACTGAAGCGGTCCTTCTGAGCGCCTCACGCCGCCGACCTGTCCACCGACCGGCCTCTCACCGCCGCCTCGACCTCGTCACGCAGGAAGATCCATCGCCGTCCGAGCTTGCGTCCAGGTAGCAGTCCGCGCCGCGCGTATTCAAGGACCGTTGAGATCGGCAGGTGCAGCAGCTCGGCGACATCGCGGCCGTCGAGCACGTCGTCGCGGGTGAGCGGCGGATGAGCGGCTACGGATTTGGGAATGGTGCTCATCGACGTCTGGGCATAGGAATTGGTGCTGTGGGTTAGTGACCCCAACCCGCCCGGACCGGCCAACGAGTTCGCGGCCCAGCCCGAGCCCATTCGCCCAGCTCTACGCGAGCGGTTCCCCAACCGAGCCTTCGACAACGAACCAGCCGTCGCCACCTCACTCGCTACAGCGAGCTGACGGTCCTCCCGCGCCTCCTCACGTCGCTTCGCTCCCAAAGCAGTACAGACGAGATGCACGGCTGTGCCGTGGCACAGCGAGCGCTATGCGAATTGCGTGGCCGGTTCGCCGTGCTGAGGGTCATCACCCATGTGATGACGGCGGCAAGCATAGGTGCGTCCCGAGGCGGCGGGTACGCGCGCTACCTGGAGAGCAAGACCGTGGAGCCCGAGCGCGGGGACTACTACCTGACCCCGGACGGGGAGATGGCGCAGGCCCCCGGCCGGTGGTTGGCCGACGCGGAGACCCTGGAGAGGCTCGGGGTGCAGGCGGGCGGGCCGGTGGATGGCGCGGACTTCATCGCGCTGATGGAGGGCCATCATCCTGGCACCGGCCGTTGGCTTCGACCCGAGGGCGCCGGCGGCGGCCGGGGCGGCGGGATCGACGTGACGTTCAGCGCCCCGAAGTCCGTCTCGACGGTGTGGGCGCTCGGCGACCCGTGGCAGCGCGAGCAGATCGAGCAGGCCCACGCCAGGGCGGTCGAGCAGACGATCCACCACCTGCGAGAGCAGGTGCCCGTCGTGCGGCGCCGCTACAGCGGCCAGGTCGTGGAAGAGCACGCCAAGGACGTGATCGCAACCGAGTACCGACACACCACCGCCCGCGGAGTCTCAGGGCGCCCAGGCCCCAGACCCGCAGCTGCACAGCCATGTCGTCATCACCGGCGCCGTCCGCGAGGACGACCGGATCGTGGCCGTCGCGTCGCGGCCGATCTTCCGCTCCGCTCGGGAGCTGGGCGCGTTCTACCGCTCCGCGCTCGCCGACGAGCTCGTGCGGGAGGGATACACGATCGAGCAGGGCACCGGCAAGGATGGCCGGTACTTCGAGATCGCCGGTGTCCCCAACGAGCTTGTGCCGAGGCGTTCTCCGGTCGCTCCCGTGAGGTCGCCACGGCCGCGGAGCGCTTCCGTGCCCGCTACGGCCGCGCACCCGAACGTGGCGAGCTTCGCAACCTCGCGCTCGAGAACCGCCGGTCCAAGGAGCTGACCACACGCTCAGACCTACAACGAGTGTGGACACAGACCGGTCGCGATCATGGATTCGGCCCGGATGAGGCGGTGCGATTGATCGGCGCATCTGAGCGGCCGGCGGCCGAGCGCGCGATCGAGGATCGCGTCGAGGCGAAGCTGACCGAGCAGCAAGCCGTCTTCGAGGAGCGCGACCTACGCGCGATCGTGCTGGAGCAGGCCGCCGGAGAGATGGCACCGGATCGAGGCGCTTGCCGTCGCGCGGGAGATGGTCCGCGACCGGCGCGTGCTGACCCTGGAGGGCGGACGGATGACGACCCTGGCGGTTCGCGCGCAGGAGCAGGCGATCGAGCGCCGCGCCACACAGCTCGCCCAACCCGCAGGCCGAGACGTCGGCGACGTCGCACGCGATAACGCTGCCCGTGAGGTCAGCCGAGCGCATCGGCGGACCGCTCAGCCCCGAGCAACACCACGCGCTCGCAGTCCTCACCGGCCCTGAGCGCGCCGCGGTGCTCGTCGGCCCCGCCGGGACCGGCAAGGGTCGTGGTGATCGACGCCGCCGCCCGTGCGGAGCAGGCCGCCGGGCGAGAGACGATCGGGGTCGCCGTATCCGGGTCCACCGCAGAGCGGCTCGGCGCCGACAGCCCCACGCTGGCCGGACAGACACTCACCCTGGACTCGCTGGTCGCCCGCGCGAACACGGGGGCCATCCACGTGGGCAGGGATACGACAGTAATCCTGGACGAGGCGGGGATGGTCGACCACAAGCGCCTCGACGCCCTGACCGAGCTGGTGGAGCGCTCCGAAGCGAAGCTGATCGCTGTCGGCGACGGCAAGCAGCTCCCCTCGATCGGCCCCGGCGGGATGTTCGACCGGCTCGCCCGCCACGCCCCCACCGCCGAGCTCGCCGACATCCACCGCACCAAGGACCCCGCCGACCAGCGCGCATGGCAAGCACTACGCGCAGGGGAACCAGAGCGCGCGATGGCGCACTACGCCTCACGCGGCCAGCTACACCTCTCAGACACCCGCGACCAAGCAGCAGAGCAAGCCGTACAAACATGGGCCACGCTCACAGAGGGCCGCGATATCCGCGAGGTCGCATTGATCGCCGACGCCTCCAACCAAGAGATTGACCGGCTCAACGCCCGCGCACAACACCTACGCGCAGAGCGCGGCGAACTCGGACCCCACGAGACCCCGCTACCCGGCGTCCACTACGGCCTCCGCGAAGGCGACCTCATCGCCTTCACCGCGCAGCACCGCCCCCGAGGGCAGCCGCGGGTCGAGAACGGCACCCGCGGCCAAGTCAGCGCCATCCACGAGCGGAGCGTGACCGTCACGCATCGACGGATCGCAGCGCAAAATCCAGCTCACCAGCGAGGACCTCGACTCGCTGAGACTTGCCTACGCACAACATGTCTACCGCCAGCAGGGCGCGACCGTCGAGCGATCCGTCGTCCTTACCGGCGGCTGGCAGACCAGCAAGGAGACCGCCTACGTCGAGGCGACCAGGGCACGCCATGGCACTACCTGGTTCATCGCACGTGAGGACCTCGGCATCGAAGGACAGGACGCCGCGCGCGTCACGCGCCTGGCCCAGAAGATGTGCAACAGTCGCACCAAGACCCCATCGCTCGCGCATCCCGAGCTGCCCGACCCACGCTGGGGGCCGCGGTTCGACCTCGCCCGCATTCGACCACCAAGTCTGACGCGTTGGCTTATGCCTCCCGCGCGGAACCCTGATCGCACACCAGACCGCGACGCTCATCGTGGACGATGACCCAATAATGGCAGCGCCCGGAGGGAGCATCAATCTGAGAGGCGTTGTCGACGCCGCCTCCACCAATAGGTGCTCGCGCGGGACGCTCGCGCCTCGTCGCAAGCAGCGACGCGATCGGCACGGGCGCTGGCTACCGCCTGCCGCGCGAGAGCCTGCGCCGCAGCCCTGCAATTGGCGAGGAGCGCGTAGGGGTGCTTGAAGCCGCGCAGGCCTGCTTTCACGCCCGCGCGAGCATCGGCTCTTGACAAACCAACCGGTCGGTTTTAGTCTCCCCCTATGGCCTCCAGCGTCCCAGCCCCCACCCGTGCGAGGCAACAGCGAGCGGTTCAGACGCGGCGGCAGATTCTGGAGACCGCGGCGACGGCGTTCGCGAGGCACGGACACGACGGCATATCACTCAACCAGGTGATTCGCGAGAGCGGCCTGACGAAGGGCGCGGTTTACTTCCACTTTCCCTCGCGCGAGGCGCTGGCGCTCGCGACCTTCAGACACAAGCAGGAGCAGCTCGTCGAGCTGATCGCCGCGCGAGTGGACGATGGCCTGCCGGCGCTCGAGCGGTTGGCGGCGCTGTTGCGCGAACGCGCGCGGCTACTCGAGGAGGATCAGAGCCTGCTCGTGGTTGTCCGCCTAGGAATCGAGTTGACGCTGCGCTACGGCCCGGACTCCGAGTACGGCACGTTCTCCGAGCTACCGCTGGCCGCGCTTGAGGCGATCGTCCGCGAGGGGCAACAGGCCCGGGAGGTGCGCGAGGAGCTCGACGCGCGCGCCACCGCGCAGACGATCTTCGCGGGCATCCTCGGGATCGACCAGGCGGCACTGATGCTTTCGCGCGGCTTCGACATCCGCACACGGACCGAGCAGCTGCTCGACGTCCTCATCCCAGGCCTCCGACAGGAGCGCCTACGACCACCAAAGAAGGGGCGAAAGGAGATCGCGTGACTACCACTATGACCGCTGCGAGGACGCTGCTTGAAGTCGCAGGCTCGAGGGTGATCGAACACCTCGGGGGTGCCGAGACGAACGGTGCGGTGGCGTTGCTCGAGTTCGCCGTCACATCGGGCTACCCGGTACCGCCGCCGCATGTGCACGAGCGCGAGGACGAGCTGACCTACGTGCTCGAGGGGACGCTCGAGGTGCAGCTCGGAGACGAGACCCGGGTGCTGGGTGCCGGAGAGTCGGTCCTGAAGCCGCGCGGCATACCGCACACGTTCCGCGTACGCGGAGATAGCGGCGCGCGCTTCCTGGAGCTGCTCACGCCGGCCGGCTTCGAGTGCTACTTCCAAGCCGCTGCGGCCGCGCTGCACCGCGGCGCCGCACCGACTCAGGAGCTGGCAACATCGCTGATGGCCTCCTACGGAGTGACACCGGCATGAGCAGCTCGCTGACCGTCCCGGCCGCCACGGTGGACGACCCGCCGCCGATCAACCGCGTGGCGCGGGCCCTCAACCGCATTACCTCGCCCGGCAGCGCGCCACGGCCGATACTCAACGCTCACCGCTGGCTCTACGAGCGGAGCGACGGCCGTATCGGGCACGGCTTGATCGGGACGCCCACACTCCTGCTCAAGACAACCGGGCGCCGCTCGGGCAAGCCGCGAACGAGCGCCCTCGTGTACGCACGAGACGGCAAGAACATCGTCCTGGTGGCATCCAACGAGGGCAGCAACCGACCCCCAGCCTGGCTGTACAACGTCCGCGCCCACCCAGACGTCGAGGTCCAGATCGGTCGGCGTCGACTCCGCGGCCACGCTGCGGCCATCGACGCCGCGAACCCCGACTACGCCCGGCTCTGGACCCTCATGAACAGCACCAACCACCGCCGCTACGACCACTACCAATCACAGACCAGCAGGCCAATCGCGCTCGTAATGATCATGCCCGATCACAACTGAGGTAACAGGCCAGCCCCGCATTATTCGACGCAGGCGCATCTCGGCGGGAATGGTACGGAGTCCTGCAATGCGCGGCAAGCAGAGCGCAGTCGCTAATGGGAGCCTGGCGTCTCGAGCACTTGCTTGACGAGGTCGGTGTCGTTGTACTCCGTGAGCTCGGACACCTTTCCGTCGGCTAGCCGGAAGACATAGCAGTAGGTCTGGTGGTAGGGCATGCCCGCCTTCGTCGTCGCCTGGCCACGAGCCTCGACGACCACGACGTCGTCCTCGGCGACGATACGCTCAGCGTGGGCCGTGTAGCGGTCGGCGAACTGACGAAAAAGCGGACGCATCAGCTCGTCGACGATCGCCTGCTTGCCTTCGTAGGTGCGTGACCACGGCGAGCTACCGATCACGGTCCAGCGAGCTTCATCCGACAAGGCATCCAGAAACGGACGTCCATCCCCGTTCGCCAAGGCGGCGAAGACGTTCTCCAATAGTCGCTTGTTCCGTTCCACAGCCACGCCCTCAACCTTACGCGAGCACCGACCGAGGCCCGCATCACGTGTGCGACAGGCAGTCCGACCCACCCGACCCTCTGGTCCTGCCCAGCGCGGACTGGAGGGCAGCGGGCCGGGCCGCGCTAGCGGAAGCGGCCCGCTGCTGCCCAGTACGGGTCTATCTGCCGATGAGACCAGCCGTCGCTGAGATCACCGGAGCTGGCCGGGCGTGGACAGTGTCGATGATCTCCGAGCTATCGATCCCTTGCAGGTAGATGGAGGTGACGCCAAGGTTCGCGTGCCCGAGCTGGCGCTGGATCACGACCAAGGGGACGCCCTCGTGCGCCATCTCGACTGCATGAGCGTGGCGGAGCTGGTGCGGGGCGAAGCGGCGACGGACACCGGCGAGCGTTGCGGTTCGTCGGAGTTGCTTGCGAGCGGCTGACGGCTCCCAATGCCTTCCGGCTGTCGCTCCCCGGATTACGCAAAGCAGAGCCCCGACGGGAAGGCTCGAGCGGATCTCGAGCCACGGCTGCAATTGATCCCAGGCCCAGTGATCCATCCCGACCTCGCGGCGCCTGCCGCCCTTGCCGCGGCGCACGAGCACAGCGCCTCGGGAGCGGTCGAGGTCAGTCTCGGCGAGGTCGAGTGCCTCGCTGATCCGCAGACCGGCACGCCACATCATCACCATGAGTGCCCGGAGGCGCGCACCGTCTGGTCCATCGCCTGCCGCGCGCATGACTGCGACGACCTCCTCGATCGTCGGCGGATCAGCCGGGTAGCGGAGGCCCTTGTTCCTGGGAGTTCGCCCTTGGTGGTAGCCGGGCATCGTGGCTGGCGAGCGGCGATGACCAGCAGCATCCAGCAACACAGATTCCATGTCCTCTCCTCCTTGGGTTGTTGATCGGACCTGCCGATCCTCGCGCTGGTGCTGCCGTAAAGAGGACTTGAACGCTTCTTTTCGTACTACAATAACTGCGTGGAGATTCACGACTCGGCGCGCAAGCACGGCGTCGCCGACAAGGACATCCACCACGCAATCGACCATGCGCTCGCAATCGAAGACGCCGGAGAAGAACCCGATCGATGGTTGCTCATCGGGCCGGATCCCGCAGGGAACCTTCTCGAGGTGGTAGTCCTGATCACGGCCGAGGGCACACAGATCGTGATCCACGCCATGCCGATGCGCGACAGCGACAAGTACACAAGGCTGCTCGACCCATGACCCAACCACCCATCCGCGGCCACACGAAATCCGGACGCCCGATCACCGACCAGGACGTCGAAGCCCTGGCCGCCGAAGCAGAGGCCGGCTACGACGCAGATGCGCTGATTGCTAGGCGCAACAAGCGCGGGCGGCCCGCGCTCGGCAACGCCCCAGCCAGCGTCGAGTCAGTCCGGCTAGACCCTGAGCTACGGCGTCAGCTGCTTGAGCGGGCCGAGGCCGATGGAACCACCACTTCTGAGCTGATCCGCGAAGCGCTTCGCCGCTACCTGCGAGCCGCCTAACCGGCCCCACCTCTCGCTGGCGAGATGCGGGTAGCGGCCGGGTGCGGGACTCTGACCTGCTTTGCCGGCGCGACACGCACGTCGGCGCTTGTGCTCGCGCGGCAAGCAGCATCGAGCCGACTGCAGGACCGGGGCGCTTCGTCCTCGTCTCTGAATAAGCGTGGTGAGCGGCCCGTGCGAGAGTGGTCCTGCTCGCGCCGTGCAGCGACGCGCACGTTTCGTGGTGGCTGTTGCTTTTGTTGGGAGTGGCAAGAGGGCCTGCCGGCCTGCTGCGCGTGGTCCCAAGCGTCGTGGCGAACGGACCGGAGGCTCGGCCTGTGCGCCCGCGTCGGCCGCGCGCCGGATGCTTCGGTACCGTCGGGTCAGTTCGTTGCGGCGGGTTGGACGGGCGCGAAGGGGTTGAGCTTCAGCCAGCGCGGGAGGGCGCGACGCAGATCGGTTGGGCCGGTGAGCGTGAGGGTTCCAGCGCGTATTGCCGAGGCCCAGGTGATGTCGCCCATCCAGATGTTGGTGAGGGTGCGTACGTCGCTGGTCAGGTGCAGGTCGACGTCACCGCCGGGGTGGGTGAGGCAGACGTCGGCCTCGTCGGGGGTGATGATGAGCCAGTAGGCGCGGCGGTCGCTGGGGGCGTCGGGGAAGCGCAGTTGGATGAGAGTGCGCCGGGGGATCTCGTCGAGGTGGATGTTGCGGTGGATGTCCCAGACGAGCAGGCGGGGGTCGAGGTCTTGCTCGCGGTATTCGGTGGGCAGCCAGCGCCGCCCCCAGACCCCGAGTTGCTCGACCACCGGACGAAGCTCTTCCCCAGCGGTGGTGAGCAGGTAGCGCATCCCGCTCTCGTCCTGGTGGCGCTCGATGATTCCGGCGATCGCGAGTTCATCGAGGCGGCGCGAGAGGACGCTGGCCGAGATGTTCGGGATGCCGCGGCGCAGGTCGTTGAAGCGCGTGCTGCCGCACAGCAGCTCTCGTACGATCAGTGGCGTCCAGCGCCGCGCGACGATCTCGGCCGCCAGCGAGACCGGACAGAACTGCCCATAGCTGTCCATTACGCGGAGCCTACCGCCGCTCGACATGGTTGCGTTTTGCTACTTGCGCGCGTCGTCGACTGGCGTGAGGATCTGCTCCATGAGCACTCAAGCAGCGCAGACAGCAGCGGGCCCCGCGGAGTTGTGGTCGACCGGTGACTACGCGGAGGTATGCGACCGGATGATCCCTCAGCTCGGCGCGCGACTCGTCGAGCTCGCAGGCATAGGAGCCGGACAAGACGTCCTCGACGTGGCGGCCGGCACGGGCAACGCAGCCCTCCCGGCGGCGGCCAGCGGCGCGCTAGTCACGGCGCTGGACATCACACCCGCGTTGCTGGAGGTGGGCGCCAAGCGCGCGAGGACGGCCGGACTGGAGGTCGCGTGGGTTCACGGTGACGCCCATGCGTTGCCCTTCGCCGACGCCACCTTTGACCGGGTGCTCTCGTGCGTGGGCGTGCAGTTCTGCGGCGACCAGCAGGCCGCCGCAGCCGAGCTGGTCCGTGTCTGCCGTCCCGGCGGCCGCATCGCGCTGACCGCGTGGACACCCGAAGGATTCATCGGAGAAATCCTCGCCGCCATCGCCACGGCGACCAGGGCTGACCCATCGCGTCCGTCGCCGCTGCGGTGGGGTCGCGAGGACGGCGTCAAAGAGCTGTTCGGCGACCAGGCGCGAGGCGCCGTCTTTCACCGCGCGCACGTCGAGATGCCAGCCGCGTCCCCCGTCGCATGGGTCGACTTCATGGCCGACGCCTACGGCCCAATGGCGCGCGCCCGCGCCGCACTTGAAACCCGCGGCGCCTGGGAGCCCCTGCGCGAACAGCTCACCGAGATCGCCACAGCGCACAACACTGCTGCCGACAATGTGTTCGCCGCCCGCGCCGAATACCTGAACACGCTGCTCGACCGCTGAACCAGCGGCCAACCTGCCAAGCAGACAGCGAACCGTCGAACAGCGGGCCTCTCCTCCCAGCCCGGCGACGGTCTCAAGCGCCCCTGTCACGTCGCCAGGCGAAAGCAGCAGCCACACGCACTCCCGACCACGCGACAGCTCCCGCGTGCTAAGAGCACTCTCGGTCGCGGGCCGGCTCGATCGCGCTCCGGACACGTTGCACGATCCACGGCTTGGTCGTCGGCGAACGCCTCCATCGACGGGTGGGTGCACAACGACTGTAGGCGCCGCCTGAATACTGGTCCACCTGCGCCGGTCTAAAAGTGGTCCACCGCGGCGCGGGGCCGGAGACATCCGACCGGACCCTTGAATCTGGCTCGATCTAGGAATCGAGACCGGAGGAAGGCGTTGCTTGACGTGGAGCAGTGGGCAGAGATCAGGCGCATGAAGCACGTCGAGGGCCTCTCGCAGCGCGAGATCCACCGCCGCACCGGAGCCCACCGCGACACGATCCGCCGAGCGCTGGCTCAGCCAAGGCCGCCGAGCTACGGCCCGCGGGCGAAGCGGCCCTCAAAGCTCGACCCGTTCATGGCAAGCATCGAGGAGCTGCTCGACGACGAGCCCAGGCTCTCGGGCGTGCGCATCCGCGAGGAGATCGAGAAGGATGGCTATGAGGGATCAAAGACGATCCTCGACGATCTGCTGCGCGAGCTGCGCCCGCGCTTCTCACCGCCGCCGCGCAGCTTCCAGCGCACCCGCTACCGCCCCGGCGAGCTGTGCCAGTTCGACCTGTGTGAGCCGCGCTGCCCGATCCCGGTCGGCTATGGCCAGAGCCGCCGCGGCTACGTCGTCACCTGCGAGCTGCCCTATTCGCGCGCCTTCGCCGGCGCGCTCGTCTTCTCCAAGGAGTTCCAAGACATCGCGTGGGGGATGAGGCGCTGCCTGCTCTCACTCGGCGCCCTGCCGGGCAAGCTCGTCTGGGACCGCGAGGGCGCGATCGCCCCGCGCGGGCGCCCGACGCAGGAGTTCCTCGCCTTCTGCGGCGAGCTCTCACTCGGCTGGGTGATCCTCGACCCGGGCGACGCTCCGGCCAAAGGGGCGCTGGAGCGCAGCCACCGCTTCCTGCACGGCAACTTCGAGGCCGGCCGGCGCTTCGCCAACGCCCTGGACTTCCAGGACCAGCTCGACCGCTGGTGTGAGCGCATCAACGCGCGCGTGCACCGCACGACGCGCGCGGTCGTCTCAGAGCGCCTTTCAGAGGAGCACGCGCGGATGCGAGCGCTGCCGGAGCGCATGCCCGACACCGATCGTCGCTTCGTGACGCGCGTTCAAGCGCAGCCCTACCTGCGCGTTGACCGCAACGACTACTCGCTTGACCCGCGGCTCGTCGGCCGCCGCGTCGAGGTCCGCGTCTCCCAGGCTGAGATCACAGCGCTCGCCCTGGACACAGGCGAGCTCGCCGCCCGCCACGCCCGCGTCTTCGCCGGCGGCGCTGACATTCACCGATCCCGCCCACCAGGCGGCGCTCGAGAAGCTGCGCGGCGAGCGTCACCGCCGGCGCGAACCCGAGGTGCAGCTGCGCCCCCTGTCCCGCTATGACGCCCTGATCCCGGCATGAGCAAGACCTCAGAGCTCTCGCACCTGTTCCGCGCGCTGAAGGCGCCCTCGGCAGCACGGGCGCTTTCGGCGCTCGCCGCAGCGTGCGCGCGAGGAGGACTGGTCACACGAGCGCTTCCTCGAGGCCGTGCTCTCGGCCGAGGTCTCCTCGCGCGAGTCACACGGCGGGGAGTCGCGCATCAAGGCGGCCCGCTTCCCGGCCAGAAAGACGCTCGAGGAGTTCGACTTCACCTTCCAGCGCTCGGTCAAGAAGCAGGTGATCGAGCACCTCGGCCAGCTCGACTTCCTGCACGGCAAGGAGAACGTCGTGCTGCTGGGCCCGCCGGGCACCGGCAAGACCCATCTGGCGATCGCCGTCTCGATCAGGGCCTGCCTGGCCGGCCAGCGCGTCGCCTTTGCCACCGCGACCGAATGGGTGGCGAGGCTCGCCGAGGCCAAGCGCCAGAA
This sequence comes from uncultured Solirubrobacterales bacterium, assembly GCA_963749385.1. Classification (GTDB taxonomy): domain Bacteria; phylum Actinomycetota; class Thermoleophilia; order Solirubrobacterales; family Solirubrobacteraceae; genus Palsa-744. The sequence continues at coordinate 848,743 of CAVVMI010000006.1, read as the reverse complement.
CACGCTTGACGCCGAGCTGCGCCGCCTGTCCTTCATCCCGGTGCTCGTCGTCGACGAGGTGGGCTACATCCCGTTTGATCCCGAAGCCGCCAACCTGATGTTCAGCCTCGTCTCCGCCCGCTATGAGCGCGCCTCGATGATCGTCACCTCGAACAAGCCGTTCTCCGCCTGGGGGGAGATCTTCGGCGATGAGGTCGTCGCCGTGGCGATGATCGACCGGCTCGTCCACCACTCGGAGATCCTCTCGCTGAAGGGCGACTCCTATCGCCTGCGCGACAAGGACCTCGGCGCCCGAGCGAGCGCCAAGGCCAGCGAAATCGCCTGACCGATCACCTTCAGGCTCCTCGCCGAGGGCGGCAGACGGGCCCACAACGCCTGTTCTCGGCGCTCAGCTCGCCAGAACGGCTGGAATCCAGGGCTCGAGCGCCTCCGAGCGAGCCGACGAGAGGGAGAGGAATCGAGCAAGGGGGGTGCCTTTTCAACCGGCGAGGGGGGTCAGTTTTCAACCGGCGGAGCCAGCCCGCGCGCCTGCGCAGGTGGCCCACTTTTCAACCGGCGAAAGTGGCCCACTTTTCAACCGGCCTTGACAAAGACCGCCTCGGGTCGCCGATGGACACCTGCTCTTGCGCGGCGACGCGACCCTCGCTCGACCGAACGAGCGACCCCCTCCGCGCGGAAAGGAGGCCGCCCCGAGCGGCCACCGAGACGCCCGAGCTGGAACTGCTTGCGCCTCAGGAGCGGACGCCGCTCCGCCCTACGCACTGCCGCCGACGGCGACGACCCTGATTGGAACCTTGGCAGGCCCCGTGAAGGGCGGAAGCCCTGCGAGCACTCGAACCTCGACCTCCTGCATGCAAACCGTCGCTACGTCGATCCCCCTACAGAATCAGGTCCGATGTGGTACTCACCTGCGGTACTCTCCGTCAAAACCGAATACCTATCGAGCACCGGCCACCGCCCAAAACCAACCGCCTTTGCAGGCCCTTTCTTCAGTGGAGCCAACCGGGATCGAACCGGTGACCTCCTGCTTGCAAAGCAGGCGCTCTCCCAGCTGAGCTATGGCCCCAGGGGTCGGAGTTTAGAGAACGGGCGCGCAATCAAAGGCTGCGCGGACCGTGCTTCAGAGCAAACGGTCGTCGTTCCCGTCGGACTGGCTGTCCTGCCCAACGGCATGGACGGCATCGTCGGCTCCTTCCGCAGGAGGAAAATCCCAATCGAGCGAGTCATCGGTGAGCTCTGCGGGCTGTGAGCCATCGGTGGCTGCGCCCGCGATCCTGTTACGCGCCGGGATCTCGTCCTGTGGAGCTTCGCCGCCCTCGCTGAGCACGGCTGTCATGTCGAACTCGGCGGTGTCCTGGTCGAGCTGCGCCCTGGTCTCGCCGAGGCCCAGTTGGTCGCTGCCATTGCTGGTCGGAGGACCGGGCTTCGGCGCAGCGGCTGCGCCTTCCGGCTCCAGTCCATCAGCCGTCTCGTGGGCGCCCGGTTCTAGTCGGGTCACGCGCACGCGCGCGGAAAGCGCGTCGCGCTGCTCGCGCGCAACCTCGGTCGGATCGGCTCCGCGGCGGCGCTTGAGCTCAAGGTGATCGCGGATGGCGTCGTCCAGCAATCCCATCGCGAGCGAACCATATCGCTCGCGACCCTCCGAACGCAGGTGCGTCTACACTTCGTGCTGGCGCACGCGCCGTTGCACGCCGACACGGGGCTATAGCTCAGTTGGGAGAGCGCCTGGATCGCACCCAGGAGGTCGCCGGTTCGAGTCCGGCTAGCTCCATTTTTGCATTTTTGCGTGGTTTGCAGGTATTTGTCTCTATCCGAGACTCAGACGAGCCCGGCGGATCGTCTCCAACCGTTAATCAGAAGTGGGAGATTTGCAGGGCTTTTGTGTTCGTGAAGATCGCCCGTGTAGTTTCCAGGCGGTCACCGCGTGTCCCCCGCCGAGAAACTTCCTGCAGATCGCTGCTTTCTATCTGGTCTCCGACCACCGGGGTCACAGTTGGATGCCTGCAGATTCGGGCACTTAAGAAAGGGCCGCGCGACTTTGACTCGATGCCTTGGGCGGCCTCGAGCGGGCCGCCCGAAACCTACCGACGGCAGCCGCCGACTCACCGCCGCATCCTGTCGAAGCCGCCCCGCCGATTGCGCAGGACCACCTCGCCGCTCCAGTTGCGCAGCGGGTGCGAGCGCTCCCGTGCGAGCTGCTGGCAGACTCGTTTGGTGAGCACGAACACGACCACCGGGACGATCAAAAACGCGCCGCGAAAGAACCAGACGGCGCCTTCATAGCCAAAGCCGAACTGGAAAAACAGACGATCTGCCGAGCCCGCGGCGAACACGAGCGCCACCGCGCTCAGCACGGCCGCAGCGAGCGCGCTGCGCCGCGGGTTCTCGCGCGGGCGCTCGAGCAGGTCGTGGCGACGGTAGTCCCTACTGATGAAGCGCCGATCGAGCCACGGCAGCGCATACAAAAGACCGAAGACGACGCCCGGGAACAGTATCCCGCCGAAGAACGGGTTGGGCACGAGCGTGTGCCCGAAGGCGTGGATCTCCAGGTTCGGCATCAACCGTAGCGCGCCGATCAGCCAGCCCAGATACCAGTCCGGCTGCGCGCCGTTGGTGCCGACGTAGGGGTGGTAGGGACCCCACAACCACACAGGGTTGATCTGAACCAGGCCGCCCATCAACACCAGCACCGCCCCGACCGCGGCGAACAGGCCGAGCGAACGCAGCGCGTAGCTGGGCCACATCGGGGTGCCGACCACGTTGTCCTCGCGTCGGCCGGGTCCCGGGAACTGCGAGTGGCGTTGGCGCATGATGATCGCCAGGTGCACAGCAATCAGGCCGCCGATGATCGCCGGCAGCAGGAAGACGTGCGCGATGAACAGCCGCGACTCAAACGCGGTCGACCCGGGAAACCTGCCGCCCCACAGCGCGGTGGCAAACGCGCCGCCGATCAACGGCAGCGACATGGCCACCGCCCACGCGATCGCAAGGCCCATACCCGAGAGCAGGTCGTCGGGCAGCGAGTAGCCGGCGAACCCCTCGAGGATCGCCAGCACCAGCAGCGTCACGCCGATGAAGTAGTTGATGTCCCTTGGCTTGCGAAACGCGCCGGTGAACACGATCCGCAGTAGATGGAGGGTGATTGCGGCGACGAATACGAGCGCCGCCCAATGGTGGATCTGGCGGGCGAGCAGCCCGCCGGACACGTCGAAGGAGATATGCAGCGTGGAGGCGTAGGCGTCGGAGACACTCTGTCCCTGCAGTGCCTGGTAGCTGCCGTGGTAGACAACCTGGGCGGTGTCGGGGTTAAAGAACAGCGCCAGGAACGTGCCAGTGAGGACCAGCACGACGAACGAGTAAAGAGCGACCTCGCCGAGCAGAAAGCTCCAATGATCAGGGAACACGTAGTCCATCAGGAAACGCAGGCCACGCGCCGCGCCCAGGCGCTCATCCACGAACGCCACCGGGTCCTCGACGCGCCGATCTACGCGGCTCACGATGGGTCTCCCCACCAGGAAGGGCCGACCGGCCCTGACATCGGGCCGGCCGCGCGCAGCATGCCGGCGGCGTCGATCGTCAAAGGCAGCTGCGGCAGCGGGCGCCCGGCGGGACCGAACTCCACGCTGCCGCCGTCGAGCACGTCGAAGGTCGAGTAGTGGCAGGGACACACGAGCGCCGGCCCCTTGGACTCGGTGGACGGGCTGAGCGGGTCACGGAACAGCGAGATCGCGCAGGCGGCATGCGTGCATATCTTCGAGTAGGCGAGAATGCCCTCCGGCGCCCAGCCGCCCCTCCCGGGTGGGAGCTTCAAGCTCGTGGGGTCAACGCGCACGACCGCGACCGGGGAGCCGAGATCCTCTTGGTCGGCGCTCTGGGGGAACGCGGTCACGAAGCTGCGTTCGATGACGTCCGCGGCGAGGATCGGCCTGCCCCGCTCGTCCACGAGCGCGCGCCCGGCATACCACGGCGTGCGCCGCAGCTGCTCCTCTAGGCCGGGGCCGAGCGCGACGACCGGGATCACGACCGCGGCCGTCAACGCTGCTCCTGCAGCCCCCGCGGCGCCGGCGAGCAGTCGCCGGCGCGTGATTCCCTGCACGCCAGCCGCTGCCCGCTCGCGTACCTGCCGCGCCGTCGCGGGGTCGGCGAGCCGGGGGCGTTGCTCGACCTTCGTCTCCTGCGCCACGAGCCAGCGGCCGGCGAGCACAAGCGCCACCGCCGCCACCGCGAGCGTGGCCCCCAACGTGAGGCCGAGCAGCTGCGTGTTGGGGTGAAGGGTGAACAGCGCGACGAACGCCAACGCCGCCACCGCGATGAGCAACAGCAGCAGCGCCACCAGCCGCTCGGCCCACGCGGGGGCACCGGTTGGGCGCTCTGGGGGGTTCGCTTCGGGTCGCCGGCGGGCACGCAGGCGGGCTGTGCGCCACACGACGAACATCACGATCGCCTTGTAGATGCGGCTCATGTGCCGTCGCCCACGTGTCGTGGCGGCTCAGGGTCATCGCTCGTGCGCGCGCCGAGCAGCCGCGCGATCAAGAGCAGCACCGCGGCGGCCAAAAGCCAGGCGACCATCCCCTCGGGGATCGGGCCGATCCGCCCGATGCCCCAGCCGCCCAGATTGTCGGGGTGCTGGATGCTCTGGATGTAGCGGGCGAGCGAGTTCACCTGCGCTGTGGAGAGCTCGCCTTCGCTGAAGCGCGGCATCACATACGGGCCGATCCTCACCGCCTCGCCGATCTGCGTCGGTGTCGCCTCGTTGAGCGATGGGACGATCGCGCCGGTCACGATCCCGCCCTGGCCTTGGATCGTATGGCAGCCTGCGCAGCTCAGGCCGAAAAGCCGCTGGCCTTCCGCCAGCGACCCTAGCCTGGGCTGCACGACGGGGATTTCCGGGCCGCCCAAGGACGCGACGTAGGCAATCAGCGCCGTGATCTTGCTCTGCGGGAACGCCGGCGTGCTGCGCAGCGGCTGGGCGCGACTGGAGGGCAGCGGCATCCGCCCGGTCTCCAGATAGAAGTCTGCTGCCAGTGCGCCGACGCCGCGCAGGCTGGGGGCGCGGCCGCGGATGCCCTGCGCGGCAATGCCATGGCAGGCCGCGCACGAGGACTGAAACAATGAGTGCCCCTGCGCCACCAGCAATGAAGACAGGCCTGCGGGTATCGCAGGTGTGGTGGCGTTTGCGTCCCAGCGCGACGCGGCCTCGACGAGCACGAGCGCTCCGCACCCCACCGCCGCAGCTGCCATCAGCCGGCGTCTCATATGCCCAGCTCGCTTGTTGACACCGCTTGTACATCAGCGGGCAGGTAGCCGTCGCGGCGTTGCTGGCGTCGCTCCTCGGCGATCATCGCTCCCATCGCAACGACGATCGCCAGGGCACCCATCACGAGGCCGCCGATGACGAGCATGATCATCCCCGCGGCCCGCTGGTCTGAGAGCGCCGAGGTGTGAAGCGCCCGCGCGGGCGCCAGATAGAACGGGTAACGAACGTGGGCGTCGAACAGGAACACGCCGGCGGGCACCGACATGACGACCATCGCGGCCATCAGCCAGCAGAATCTTGCGATCGCGCTCGGTGGGTGCGGGATCGGATCGGCGGCGAGCAACGGCAGCAGGAACAGCATTCCCGACCAGAAGTAGGCGGCGTGCTCGCAGGCGTGAATCGTCTGGTTGCGCAGCGCCGCTTCGTATACGCCCGTCAAGTGCGTGCCCAGCACGACGAGCGTGAACAGCGCGAACCCGTACGCCGGCCGCGTCAACATTCGCACCCACCGCTCGCGCAGCAGGCTTCCGATCGCGTGCCGGCCGCTGGGCGGGCACGCGTTCAACGTCAGCCTCAGCGGCGCCCCCCACAGGATCAGGGCAGGCGCGGCGAGAATCAACAGCAGATGCTCAACGACGTGGATCGAAAGCAGCTCGTCGGCGTACTGGTCGATGCCCGACAGCAACGCGAGCGACAGCACCGCCAGCCCGCAGATGAACGATGCGAGCCGCCACACCGGCCAGCGTCTGCGTGAGCGGACCATGCCCCACACGTACAGTGCCGCTGCGCCAGCGCAGACGCCGAGCAGCACCGGGTCCACACTCCAGGTGCCGAGCAGGCGTGCGAGGGTCGGTGGCTGGGTGCTCAGCGCGATTCCTCCCTGCGCAGCGTGCGCGTCCGTGCGCGCTGCTCGCGCACGACGCCGCCGAGGCCGAGCGCGGTGATGCCGGCACCGATCAGGATCAGCCACAGCCCGAACCCCGCGCCGAGCAGCGCCGCCGCCAACCCGACGATCAGCGTGACCGTCGCCAGCGAGCCGTCGGTGACCAGCCTCGGACGCTCATCTTGCGCTCGGCGTGCATCGAGCGCCCACAGCGCCAGACCGGCGGTCACACATGCCGCACACGCCACGGCCGGGATCGAGAACTGGATCAATTTCGGCGCGAAGGCGGCCTGCGGGGCGGTCAGCGCGCCCAGCCACAGGCCCCACCCGATGAGCAGGACCGCAGCGCGTCTCAACCGGTCACCTCGCCCGTTGTGCGCAGGTCCAACAGTGGCGCATAAGAGCGGATCGGCGGCAGCGCATCGAAGTTGTGGCGCGGCGGCGGGGAGCTCGTGGCCCACTCCAGCGTGTGCGCTCCCCATGGGTCATCTCCGGCTGCGTCGCGCCGGCGCAGCGAGAGGAGCACGTTGAGCGTGAACACGATCACCGACAGCGCGATCACCGCCGACCCCGCGGTCTCGAGAATGTTCAGTCCCTGCCAGCCAGTCGCGGCCGGGTAGCGCGCGATCCTGCGCGTCATGCCCTCCGCGCCGAGGATGAACATCGGAAAGAAGGTGAGGTTCGTGCCGATCACCATCAGCACGAAGTGCAACTTGCCCAGCCGCTCGCGCAGCATCACGCCCGTGATCTTCGGAAACCAATAGTAGATGCCGCCGAACAGCCCGAACGCGCTGCCCGCGAAGATCGTATAGTGAAAATGCGCGACCACGAAATAGGACATGTTCAGCCCATAGTCCAACGGCGGGGAGGCGAGGATTATCCCCGTCAAACCACCGACCAGGAACTGCACGAGGAACCCGAGCGCAAACAGGAACGCGGTGGTGAAACGTAGGCTGCCGCTCCAGATCGTCGCCATGAAGTCGAAATACTCAACGCCCGCAGGGACGATCAGAGCGGTGGAGGTCAGCGCGAAATACTTGTTCGAGAGTACTCCGAAGGTGAACATGTGGTGTGCCCAGACCGTCATCGAGAGACCCGCGAACGCGAGCAGCGCCACTACGAACGCCGAGTAGCCAAAGAAGCGTCTTGAGGAGAAGGTGGCGAGCACCTCTCCGACCATCCCCACGAACGGGAAGAACATCACGTACACGACCGGGTGCCCGTAGAACCAGAACAGCGCCTGGTAGTCCACCGCGCCGGCGCCGCCTACCAGCACGCCGCCGAAGTGCCTCTGCCCCCACAGCAACCCCAGCGCGAGCAGCAGCGCCGGGAATCCGAACACCACCATCAAGCACGTCACCACCATCGTCCAGGTGAACACGGGCATCCGCATCAGCGTCATGCCGGGCGCGCGGGCTCGCAGAGCAGTCAACAGGATGCATCCGGCCCACAAAATCTGCCCAAGCGTCACCAGCATCACCCCGAAGATCCACAGTTCCATGCCGCTGCCGGGCGAATGGATCGATTCTGAGAGGGGGTCAAACCCCCACCACGACGCGCTCGCGGCGCCGCCGCTGGTGAGAAACCCCGACCACATCAGGGCGCCGCCGCACACGTACATCCACAAGCCGGCGAGCGCGACTCTCGGTCCCGCCACCTCCGCCGCTCCGACCTGCAGCGGCACGAAGTAGATGCCCACCGCGAGCGCCACCGGGACGATCACGAGGTAGACCATCGTCGAGCCGTGCATCGTGAACAGTTCGTTGTAGGTCTGCTGCGAGACCATGCCGCCGTCGGCGGCGAGCTGGCTTCGCATCAAAAGCGCCAACAGGCCGCCGGCGAGGAAGAACAGGAACGCGATCGCGCACGCCGTGCCGGCAATCCGCTTGTGATCGGTGGAGGCGAGCGTGCTCGAGGCGACACGGGCAGGTAGCGCCACGGTGCTCACGACTGCTCCCTCCCCGGGCCCCTTGTTCAGCGAGCCATTCGCGAAAGCGCTGTGGGGTGACAGCCTGGACCGCGAAGTGCATCTCGCTGTGGTTGTCACCGCACAACACCGAGCACTCACCGCCGTAGTAGCCGGGGCGCTGGAAAAACAGATCGAAGTGCGTCGTGTAGCCCGGCACGATCTGACGCTGGTAGTGCAGTTCGGGTATCCAGAAGCCGTGGATCACATCCTCAGAGGTGCCGGCGATTTCGATCTCGACCCCGCTCGGCACATACGCCGGCGTGGGGTGCCAGGTGTCGATGTCGGCGACGCTCACGCCGTCCGGGTAGACGAAGCGCCAGCTCCACTGCGCGGCGATGACCTTCATGCGCAGCCCCGGATCGGCGACCATGCGGTCGATCGGGGTCTCCGCGCGGAACGTCACCCACACCAGGAACGCCGCCACGCACGCCAGCGCGCACGCATATACGACCTCGACCAGCAGCGCCTGCGAGCGTTCCCCCGGTGTTGTGCGCCGCGCGCCGCGCACCAGCAGCACCAGCAGCGCACCGACGACCGCCACGAACACGCCGACCGCGATCGGGAGGTAGATGCCCCGCACGTGCTCGTAGGCGTGAAGCGTGTTGGGCATCAGCGCTCATAGTGCTCCGCCTCGTGCTCGCGCAGCGACAACCCCAACCCAGGCGTGGCGGGATCCGGGCACAGCGCGCCCTCCAGCAGCGCCGGCGCCCCATCGAACAGCAGCTGCTCGATCCGCGCGTGATCGTGGAAATACTCCACGTGCTCCAGCGGCTCGATCGCCGCGCACACGTGCGCGTGGACCGCCGGGCTGGTGTGCGCCGACAGCCGCACACCCCGAGCGGCGCACAGCGCGCCGACCTGCAGCATCTGCGTGATGCCGCCGCAGCGCGTCACGTCCGCCTGCAGCACGTCCACGGCGCCCGCCTGCAGCATCCGCCGGAAGTAGAAGAGGTCATACCCGTACTCGCCGGCGGCGATGTCTCATGCCCGCCGGGCGCCGGTCGCGCAGCAACCGTAACCCTCCAGATCATCGGAGGAGACGGGCTCCTCAAACCAGCCACGCCAGCCTCGCCGGCGAACATCTCGGCCAGCGCCAGGGCCTGCTTGCGGCTGTAGGCGCCGTTGGCGTCGACGAACAGCCCGGCGTCCTCGCCGATCACCTCGCGCGCATGACGGACTCGCTGCGGATCCTGGTCCGGCTCGGAGCCGACCTTCATCTTCACGCTCGAGATGCCCTGCTCGACCCAGCCGGCGAGCTGGCGCTCCATCTGCTGCGGCGTGTAGGAGGTGAAGCCGCCGCTGCCATACACCGGCACGCGCTCGCGCACCCGCCCAAGCAGCGTGGAAAGCGCGACGCCGAGCAGCCGCGCCTTCAAGTCCCACAGCGCGATGTCGACCGCCGAGATCGCGCTCGAGGCGACTCCCGGATAGCCGACGTTGCGCACGGCGCGGCGCATCCGCTGCCACGCCGCGGGCGGCGAGAGTGCATCCGTTCCCACTACCGCGTCGGCGAGCACCTCTGACACCAACGCCGCGGCGGCGCGAGCGCCATAGCTGTAGCCGAGGCCAGTGTGTCCCCCGGCGCGCGCCTCGACGAGAACGACCGTGGTCGAGTCCCAGCTGAAGGTGCCGTCGGCCTCCGGCGCGTCGGTGGGGATGGTGAAGGCCCTCGCAGCGAGCTTCTCGACGACCGGCGATCCCCGCGCGCGGAGGGGCCGGCGGGGTTCTCGATGTCCGCGCTGTCCACAGGCCCCCTTCGAGTCGGGCTCGCTTTAGCGGATGCCGACGAAACGAGCCCGCTGCTCGTTCTCGACCTCGACGTGCTCAGGCTTGCGACGGGTTTCCCCCTCGCTCTCGACCTCGTCTTCCTCGCGATCAAGCTGTTTGCCGCGCAGCCACATCGTCAAGGCGTACAGCCCTCCGCCAAGAACCGCTGCCACGATCAGCACGATCATCAGGATGAATACGGCGCCGATTTCCATGCTCGATCCGCTACCCGAACGCTCGTTGCTCAAACTGGCTCAGCCGCCCCGCTGACCGCCAGTTTCGGCCAGCGCGATGGCCGCCGCGACGTGGGAAAGGTGCGTGAGCGTCTGCGGGTAGTTGCCGAGCAGCTCGCCGCTGTCGGGGTCGATCTGCTCTGAGAAAAGGCCGAGAGGGCTCGCGGCGCCCATCGCCCGGTCGAACACCTCCCGCGCCTCCACGAGGCGGCCCTGGCGCGCGTAGCACTCCGCCAGCCAGAACGAACACGCAAGGAACGCGCCCTCTCGTCCCGGCAGCTCGATCATTCTCCCGGTAGCGGTAGAGAAACCCGTTTGCGTCCAGCTCCTCGCGCACCGCGTCGGTGGTGCGCAGCATCCGCTCGTCATCGAACGCCACGAACCCGACGACCGGAAGCAACAGCAGCGCGCTGTCCAGCGCGCGCTCGTCGAAGCACTGCACGAACACACCGCGCTCGCGCTCATAGCCGTGCGCTTCGATCGCCTCGCGGATCTCCTCACGCGCACTGCTCCAGCGGCGCGTCGGCGCGCTGCGCGCACACTCCTCGGCGAGCCGCAGCCCGCGGTCCACCGCCGCCCAGCAGCAGGCCTTGGAGTGAACGAAATGCCGCGGCTCGCCGCGCCACTCCCATATCCCTCGGTCGGGCTCAGACCAGCGCTCCGCGGCGGTCTCCACCAGCTCGCTGAAAAACCGCCATTCGTCATCGTCGGGCGGATGTCCGCGCAGATGCCAGCGCCACGCGAGATTGAGGATCTCCCCGAGCGCGTCCAGCTGCAGCTGACGGGCCGCGGCGTTGCCGACTCGCACCGGCCGCGAGCCGCGGTAGCCCTCGAGGTCGAGCTCTTGCTCGCCGATCCGTCGCTCCCCGCCGATCCCGAACAGGATCTGCAGATCCTCCGCGTGCCCGGCGGAGCTGCGCACGATGAAGTGGCGAAACCGTTGCGCCTCTGGCTCACAGCCGAGCTCCGCCAGGGCGTGCGCGGCAAGCGTCGAGTCCCTGACCCAGCTGAAGCGGTAGTCCCAGTTGCGCTCCCCGCCGAGCGTCTCCGGCAGCGAGGTCGTGGGCGCGGCGACGATCGCGCCGGTCGGCGCGTACGTGAGCGCCTTCAACGTCAGCGCCGAGCGCACCATCGCCTCCATGTCGGGACCGTCGCGGCGCAGGCGCTCACGCCAGCGCCGCCACCACTCGACCGTCTCCTGCAGCCGAGCATCGATCTCCCCGCCATCCACGTCACCCGGCTCGTCCTCGAGCAGGTGCGGGCGCACGAAGCGGATCAGCAGCCGCAGTCGCTCGCCGGCGTGTATCTCGCGGCGCGCGACCAACGCTTCCCGTCGCCGGCGAGCTCGCCGTCGCTCCACATCAACAGCCCGTCGTCGCCGCCGATCGCCGTGAACAGATCACTGCCTGCGCGGCGCAGCCACGGCCGCACGGCCCCGTAGTCAAACCGCGGCGCCACCTCGATCTCAAGCGCGGCGCCGCCGCGCTCGCACTCCACGATGCGGATGAGCTCGCGGCGCGGCTCGCGGCGCCCCGTGCTCGCGCATCGCAAAGAAATCCAGCACCCGCACCGTCGCCTGCGCGCCGTGCAGCACGGTCTCGAGCACCAGCGTGTCCTCCACGTAGCCGCTTGACCCCGGCGCAGCTGTCTCCTTCAGCGAGACGGCACAGAACCCGCCGCGCTCGCAGTCCAGCAGCCGCCCGAAGCAGCTGCCGCTGTCGAACCGCGGCAGACAGCACCAGTCGATCGAGCCCTCGCGTGAGACGAGCGCCGCGCTGTGACAGTCCCCGATCAGCCCGTACTCGCCAATCGCGGGTGCTTGGCCGTCGCGGTTCATCGCCTCAGGCGCGCGGCGCCCCAAGCCAAAAGACCCCCACCGAGCCCCACAGCGCCGAGCACACGCCGGTGACGAGTCAGCTCCCACTGCACGCTGCGCGCCTCGGCTTGCCCGTCGAAGTCACCGTGTGCACCACGCTCGCCGGGCAGCGGCTCGAACAGGTTGTCCGGCCGGTCGGGCTCGAGGGGGCTGTCGGTCTGCTGGGAGTCATATCCGCTGCTTGCCAAGTAGCGATCGCCGATCCCAGGCGCGAGCGCGTTGCCGAGTATCGTGATCGCCGTCGAGGCGCCCACCCACCACTCACGGCGGGCGGGGTGCTGTGCGGCTGCCACGATCGCTCTCGCCGCGACCTCCGGCTGATAGATCGGCGGCACCGGCTCGCGGATGGCGCGGCAGCCGGCTGCGCACCACGTCGAACTGCGGCGTGTTCAGCGCCGGCATCTGCACCATCGTCACCCGCACTTGGCTTCTTTCGTGCATGCAGCTCGCAGCGCAGCGACTCGGTGAACCCCTGGATCGCGTGCTTGGACGCGCAGTAGGCGCTCTGCAAGGGGATGCCACGGTAGGCCAAGGCCGAGCCGACCTGCACGATCACCCCGCGGTCGCGGGCGCGCATCCGGCGCAGCGCGCACAGCGTGCCGTACACCACGCCCAGATACGTGACCTCCGTCACCCGGCGGTACTCCTCCGCGCTGATCTCACGGACGGGCGCGAAGACGCTGACCATCGCGTTGTTCACCCAAACCTCGATCTCGCCGTGCCGTTCGAGCCTGGTGGCCGCCGCCTCGAGGGCCCCCGGGTCGGCCACATCGCACTCCAGCACCACCGGCTCCCCGCCGAGCGACTGGACCTCCTTTGCGGTGGCCGCGAGTGCTTCGCGACCCCGGGCGATCAGCCCGACCGTCGCGCCCTCACGCGCGAAGGCCTGCGCGGTTGCGCGCCCGACTCCTGAGCTCGCACCGGTGACGGCCACCACGACAGACTCCACCGCTTTGTCCTCGCCTAGCCTGCCAGCGCCGGGACGGCCGTCGCCTTCGGGGAGTCATCGACTGTGAGCGGCTTGGCGATGTTCTCAAGACTTTCGCGCTCGGCCTTCACTCCAAACAGGAGCTCGGCCACGCCGCCGAGGATCATCATCATCGCGCCGAGGCCGAGCGCGAGGAACACCTGCTCGTAGCTTTCAGTGTTGATCATGCGGCTGAACACCTGCGGACCGATTACCCCGCCGATCCCGGTTCCGATCGCGTAGAACACCGCGATGCACAACGCCCGGGTCTCCAGCGGAAACACCTCAGACACCGTCAGATAGGCCGCGCTTGCGCCGGCGGAGGCAAAGAAGAACACCACGCAGCAGCACGCCGTGAAGCTGACATCGTCGAGGTCATGCGCCTTGAACAGCCAGCCGGTGACGATCAACAGGGCTCCCGAGAGCATGTAGGTGCTGGCGATCATCGGCTTGCGGCCCAACGTGTCAAACAGCGGGCTTAGGATCAATGCGCCGGCGAAGTTGCCTGCGGCGAACACTGCCAGGTAGTAGGGAACGCTCCCCGACGGCGTGTGGAAGTACAGGCTCAGCAGGTTCCCGAAGCCGAACAGGATCGAATTGTAGAGAAACGCCTGGCCGATGAACAGCGACAGCCCGAGGATCGTGCGCCGCGGATACAGGCTCACCACCGAGCGGAGGATCAACGGCAGCGGGATCGTCCTGCGCTGGCGAACCGTCAGCGGCTCACCCTCCGGCGCGGGGAGCTGCTCGCCGGCCTCCTTACTGACCTGCTCCTCGATCTCGGTGGTGATCTTCTCCGCCTCCTTCTCGCGGCCGTGGATGAACAGCCACCGCGGGCTCTCGGGCACGTTGCGGCGCACCAGCAGCACCGCCAGACCGATCACAGCACCGAGCACGAACGACAAACGCCACCCGAGGTTGACGGGAAAGATGGCGGTGTTCAGCAGGAAGACCGCCAGCAGCGAGCCACCGATGCCGCCCAGCCAGTAGCTGCCGTTGATCGATATGTCCACTCTGCCGCGCCGGCGCGCGGGGATCAGCTCGTCGATCGCCGAGTTGATCGCGCTGTACTCGCCGCCAATCCCCATCCCGGTCAGAAACCGGCACGCGAAGAACCAGGCCGGCGAGAACGATAGCGCCGTCAACACCGTACCTGTCAGGTAGATGCCGAGCGTGACCATGAACAGCCGCTTGCGCCCGAAACGATCGGTCAGCTGTCCGAACACGATCGCGCCCAGGCACGCACCCGCGATGTAGAGCGACGCCGCCCAGCCGGAAACGTCGCCCGGGCTCAGCCCCGTTCCGGCGCCATGTTCTGAGATGCGACTGGAGATCGAGCCGACGACGTTGACCTCCAGCCCGTCGAGAATCCATGCGGTGCCGAGGCCGACGATCACGATCCAGTGAAAACGCGCCCACGGCAGCCGGTCAAGACGCGCAGGAATCGCCGTCTTGATCGTGCCTGTCTCAACGCTCTCACTCATGACAATCGCCTCGCTCTAGCTCAACAGCAGCGCCGGTTCGCCAAGCGACCCGACGACCGCCACCTACCCGAATGCCCCGTGTGGCAATCCGCCGCCCTACCGCAGAGCAATGCCCCGCCGCGCCGCTCGAGCTCCTCGCCTGCGTGGTGTGCTTCCTCGCACGGACACCCGCGGCGACAGCGGACTCGGCATCTCTGCCGGCGCGTGGCTGGCGTCCTGGGCGCTGCTGCTCGGCTGTGCCCCGGCGCTACCGGCCCAGCGCTCGGGGTGTTCCTGGCGGCGATGATCGTCTTGTCAGGCGTCCGTTTTGGGCTGTGGCCGCGGGGGTAGCAGCCACACATGGGCGGCCAAGCCTACGAGATGAGGCGCTTGACCTCCGCGGACCGGATCGCAATACCCGCTGGGTTAATCGCGTCGGCGGCGGGCGTCGTCGTGCTGATCTTCGGCCGCGGCATCATCGCATCGACCATCGGAGTGGGCCTGCTCGGAACTGCCGGCGTCGCGTTCGTCGCGCTGGTGTTTCTGCTGGTCGGTGAAGGCGGACATCATCACTATCGGAGGGGAGCACAATGAGCGAGACCGTCGCCGACCACCTACTGCAACGCCTCGCGGGCGAGTGGGGAGTGAAGCGCATTTACGGCTATCCCGGCGACGGGATCAACGGCATCATCGGCGCCTTCGGCAGGGGCGGCGATCGGGTGCCCGAATTCATCCAGGTCCGCCACGAGGAGATGGCCGCGTTCATGGCGTGCGCGCACGCCAAGTTCACCGGCGAAGCAGGTGTGTGCCTGGCGACCTCCGGTCCCGGCGCGATCCACCTGCTCAACGGGCTGTATGACGCCAAGCTCGACCACCAGCCGGTCGTGGCGATCGTCGGCCAGCAGGCGCGGCTTGGACTCGGCGGCAACTACCAGCAGGAGGTCGACCTCACCACGCTGTTCAAGGACGTCGCGCACGAGTACGTGCAGATGGCCACCGAGGCAGGCCAGATTCGCCACCTGATCGACCGGGCGATGCGAATCGCGCGCTCGGAGCGCACCGTCACCTGTGTGATCGTGCCCAACGACCTGCAGATGGAAGAAGCCGTGCCGACGCCGCCGCACGCCCACGGCACCGTGCACTCTGGCGCGGGCTATACCCCTCCGCGCGTGACCCCCGACGACGAGCAGCTGCAGCACGCCGCCGAGGTGCTGAACGGCGGGGAGAAGGTGGCGATGCTCGTCGGCGCGGGCGCGCTGCACGCCACCCAGGAGGTGATCGAGGTCGCCGATACGCTCGGCGCGGGGGTCGCCAAGGCGCTGCTCGGCAAGGCCGCGGTGCCCGACGACCTGCCGTTCGTGACCGGCTCGATCGGCCTGCTCGGGACGCGCCCGAGCTGGGAGCTGATGCAGGACTGCGACACGCTGCTGATGGTCGGCTCGAGCTTCCCTTACTCGGAGTTCCTGCCCGAGGAGGGCTCAGCGCGCGGGGTGCAGATCGACCTCGACGGGCGGATGCTCGGCATCCGCTACCCGATGGAGGTCAACCTCGTCGGCGACAGCGCGCTCACCCTCAAGGCGCTCCTGCCGCTGCTCGAGCGAAAGCAGGATCGTTCCTGGCGCGAGAAGATCGAGAAGAACGTGGGCGAGTGGTGGCAGGTGATCGAGGCGCGCGCCCACGCACCGGCAGAGCCGATCAACCCGCAGCTGATCTTCCACGAGCTCTCAAAGCGCCTGCCCGACGGTGCGATCTTCACCTCCGACTCCGGCTCGGCAGCGAACTGGTACGCGCGCGACGTGCGGCTGCGCGCCGGGATGATGGCCTCGCTGTCGGGAACGCTCGCCACGATGGGGCCGGGCGTGCCGTATGCGATCGCCGCGAAGTTCGCGCACCCCGACCGGCCCGTGATCGCGCTGGTCGGCGACGGGGCGATGCAGATGAACGGCCTCGCCGAGCTGATCACGATCGCCAAGTACCGCGAGCGCTGGCCAGACCAGCGCCTGATCGTGCTCGTGCTCAACAACCGCGACCTGAACCAGGTCACCTGGGAGCAGCGCGCGATGTCCGGCGACCCCAAGTTCGTCGAGTCCCAGGAACTGCCCGACGTGCCCTACGCGCGGTGGGCGGAGATGATCGGCCTGAACGGCATCCGCACCGACGACCCCGACGCGGTCGGCGAGTGCTGGGAGCGCGCGCTCGCAAGCGATCGGCCCACGGTGCTGGAGGTCTGCTGTGACCCGGAGGTGCCGCCGCTGCCACCCCACATCACCGTCGAGCAGGCGCGCTCGTTCGCCTCGGCGATCCTGCACGGCGACCCCGCTAGCCGACGGATCATCGCACAGTCGATCCGCCAGAAGCTGCCGGAGTTCCTACCCGGCCGATGAGCCGTCGACGGCTGCTGGGAAACCTCCGCCGCGGCCGGGTGCAGCGCGCGCTGTCCGCCGCCACCGCGCTCAGCGCGCTGCCGCTTGGCCTGGAGATCTACTTCGAGCACTTCCGCGGCTCCTTCGGCGACAAGTGGATGTGGACCCCGGTCGCGCTGTCCCCGCTGCTCACCGCCGCCGGCCTCGCCGGCGTGCGCTCCGAGCGCGCCGCCAGCACCGTCCTGCCCGCCGTCTCGGCGCTCTACTGCCTCGACGGACTGATCGGCGTCTACACCCACGTGCAGGGCGTCCGCAAGCGCCCCGGCGGCTTCTCAGAGCCGCTCTACAACATCGTGATGGGCCCACCGCTGCTCGCGCCCGGCTCGCTCGCGCTGGTCGGCGGGATGGGCCTGACCGCGGCGCTCGCCGACCGGGAGCGCTGAGCAGGGTGGCGAGCACTGAGAGCCCGCGGGCCTCTAGCGAAGTCGGCCACCTGCCCAAGCAGGGCGCCGACACGAACCAGGGCCGCCCCCAGGGCTGCCGCGCCAGCGACGCGGAACGACGCCGCAGATGCGCGGGCGCTACCCCGACTACGACGTGCTCGCCAGCGCCAGTCACTGGGACCCACTCACGCGAGCAGTCGTGCTCGACCGTGTCGCGAACGTCCCGCCGATCCGCTTCTTCGACGAGCAGCAGGCACGCACGCTGCGCGCGTTCTGCGATGTCGTCACGGGACAGGACTCAGAGCCGCGCATCCCCGTGCTCGAGATGGTCGACGCGAAGCTGCACGCCGGTCGGCTCGACGGCTTCCGCCACCACGACATGCCACCCGACCCCGAGACGTGGCGGCAGGTCGCCGCGAACCTGGACGCCAGCGCCCGCGAGCAGGGCTGCGAGGACGGGTTCGCCGCCGCGCCCTCAGAGCTTCAGCACGAGATCGTCGAGCGCTTCTCGAGGGGCGAGCTCGACTGGGAGCTTCCGGTCAAGAAGGCCTGGGGCGTGGTCATGCGCGGCGTGCTCGGCGCCTTCTACTCGCATCCCTGGGCGTGGAATGAGATCGGCTTCGGCGGCCCCGCCTACCCTCGCGGGTTCGCGCGTCTGGGAGCAGGACAGCGCGAGCATTGGGAGTCGCCGCCCGAGTTCGCCGTCGATCCCGTAGCCGACGTGCGCGAGCGGGGACTGGAGTGAAAGAGCGGCTGCGCGTCGCGCTGAAGGGCGCAGTTCGTCCGCCGGAGAACGACTCGGCGTTTCTGCTCGACCCGCACCGCAGGGGCCTCCCAGGGCGCGAGCGGATGCGCCGCTACAGGCCCGAGGAGGCGGTCGACATGCTGATCGTCGGTGCGGGCGCCGGCGGCGCCACGCTCGCGCAGCGCCTCGCGCGCAAGGGCTGGCGCGTGCTCGTGCTGGAGGCCGGGCCGTTCTGGGACCCCGACGAGGACTGGGTCTCCGACGAGGCCGGCGCGCACGAGCTGTACTGGACCGAGCCGCGGGTCATCGGCGGCGAGGATCCCGTGGAGCTCGGCAAGAACAACTGCGGCCGCGGCGTCGGCGGCTCGATGATCCACTACGCCGGCTACACGCCACGCTTTCACCCCTCTGACTTCGAGGTCGACACCCGCGACGGCGTGGCCGCCGACTGGCCGATCTCCTACCAGGACCTGAAGCCCCACTACGAGCGCCTGGAGCGCGAGCTGCCTGTCGCCGGCGAGTTCTGGCCCTGGGGCGACCCGCACGGCTATCCGCACGGCCCGCACCCGGTCGGCGCGGGCGCGCTGCGCGCGTGGGAAGGCGCGCGCCGCCTCGGCATCCAGATGCGCGTCGGCCCTGTCGGGATCGCCAACGGCAGCTTCGGACATCGTCCGCACTGCATCTACCGCGGCTTCTGCCTGCAGGGCTGCAAGGTGAACGCCAAGGCGTCGCCGCTCGTCACCCACATCCCCGACGCGCTCGAGCACGGCGTCGAGATCCGCGCCGACTGCATGGTCACGCGGGTCGAGACCGACGCAGAGCGGCAGGTGCACGGGCGTCACCTACCTCCACGACGGCCAGCGAGCACTTCCAGGCCGCCGAGGCGGTGGCGGTCGCGGGCTACTCGATCGAGACGCCGAGGCTGCTGCTGCACTCCACCAGCAAGCGCTTCCCGAACGGCCTGGGCAACGACAACGATCTCGTCGGCCGCGGAGTCATGGTGCAGGGCGCCCCCCAGGTCGCCGGGCGCTTCCCGAAGAGATGCGCATGTACAAGGCGCCGCCGCCGGAGATCAACTCCGAGCAGTTCTACGAGACCGACCCCGGACGCGGGTTCGCGCGCGGCTTCTCGATCCAGACCGTCGGGCCGCTGCCGATCGGCTGGGCCGAGCACGTTCTCGCCGACGGGCACTGGGGCCAGGCGCTGCGGGAGTACATGCGCGACTACAACCACTGGTACACGATCGGCGTCCTGTGCGAGCTGCTGCCCCAGCGCCGAGAACCGCGTCACGCTCGCCGAGGAGACAGACCGCCACGGCATGCCCGTCGCGCGGCTTGACTACACCCAGTGCGACAACGACCGCGCCAACATCGCCTACGCCAAGAACAAGCTGCACGAGATCCTCGACGCCGCCGAAGCGCAGGACGTCCTCACGATCGACCGCTACGCCCACCTCGTCGGCGGCTGCGCCATGTCCGCCACACCCGAGACCGGCGTCGTCGACTCAGACCACCGCGCCTGGAGCGTGCCCAACCTGTTCATCTGCGACGGCAGCGTGATGCCGACCCAGGGCTCCGCCAACCCCGCGCTCACGATCATGGCGCTCGCCTCGCGGCTCGCCGAGCGGCTGGGGCAGAAGCGCATCGACCCCGCCAGCCGGCGCGCGACGACCCGCGCATGAGCGTCACGGTCCCATCCAGACGAGGCGCGTTGCTGATCCTAGGCGGCGGCTCGGCGGCGCTGCGGCTCGCGAGGTCATTGTTGCTGGCGAATATCAAGGCCGGCCAGGAACTCGAGCACGTCGCCACATGACGAGCATCCGCACCGACCGGCTGTGGGACCTGAGCCAGCCCGTCTGCCACGATGGGCCCGCCTGGGCCGTCCTGCTTCACGGCTGCGGCGGGGCTTGGACACGCGCCGTCGCCTGGGAGCTTGACCAGGCAAGCTGAACGCGGCAATGCCGCGACTCAGACAATCCGACTGCTCCGCCCCCGGTATCACCCGCCGCCGGCGTGGCCGTGGGTTTGAGTACCTCGACCCTGACGGGCAGCACATCGACGACCCCGAGGTGCTCGAACGGATCGCCGCGCTGGCGATCCCGCCCGCCTGGCGGCAGGTGTGGATCTGCATGGACCCTCTCGGGCACCTGCAGGCCACCGGCCTCGACGCCGCCAAACGCAAGCAATACCTCTATCACGAGCGCTGGCGCAGCCACCGCGACCGCCAGAAGTTCGACTCGATGCTCGATTTCGGCCACGCCCTGGCGCGACTGCGCCGCCGCGTAGCACGCGACCTGAAGCCAGCCGCCGAGAGCCGGTCGGCACAGCTCACCACACGCGCCCTGACCGCTTCCGTCGTGCTCGCCGGCTCGGTGCGGCTGCTTGACCTCGGGTTCTTTCGCATCGGCTCAGAGGATTACGCCGAGCGCAACGAGTCCTATGGACTGACCACGATGCTGCGGCGACACGTCACGATCGCCGACCGCGAGGTCGTCTTCGACTTCCCCGCGAAGTCCGGGCAGCGGCGCATCCAGGCGATCGCCGACGATGAAGTGATGCAGGTCCTGGCCGCGCTCAAGCGCAGACGCAGCGGAACCCAGCTGCTGGCCTACCACGACGCCGGCGAGCGGTGGGTCGAGGTGAACGCCGAGGAGGTCAACCACTACATCAAGCGACACGCCGGCGGCGAGTTCACCGCCAAGGACTTCCGCACCTGGAACGCCACGGTCCTGGCTGCCGTGGCACTCGCCGGTCGCGACCGCCCGGCGAGCCGTGCGCAGCGCGAACGGAAGGTCCGCGGCGCGATCGAGACCGTCGCCTCTTATCTCGGCAACACCCCTGCAGTGTGCCGCGCCTCCTACGTCGACCCACGGGTCATCGATCGCTACCACGCCGGTGTGACGATCGCCGCGACACTCGACGGTCTTCCCGCCGGTGGCCCCGACCTATCAAAGCTCGGCACGCGCAAACACATCGAGGCCGCCGTCCTAGACCTACTCGGCTAAAACAAAGCCCGCCCTCAGAGCCTGGCGGGCTGCGCATCTTCACTCGCGCGACCCAGAGATCCCGGTGTTGAAGTGGCGCTCCTCGGGTAGGGCTAGCTCATGGCCACTCCCGCGCAGCGAAACATCGACTGGGGCAGCGCAGAGATCGAGGACGCCACGCTCACCGTCGCGCTCATCGGCGCAAGCTCCAAGGCGTGGAAGCAGCGCTTTGAGAGCGTCCTTACGCTGCTCGACACCACACACAGCCGCTGGGGTGAGGTGCACCTCAACAGGAAGGCAATCCAGGTCGTCAACCTGCAGCCCGGGACGGAAACCGAGCTGCGTCACTTCCTCGAGAGCATCGTGCTGCAGGTCAACTCCGAGCTACCCCAGCCCGAGGAGCCAGAGCAAGATGCCGAGCAGGAACCACAAGTCGATGAGGCAGCCACGGCCGATCGGCAGATGACCGCGGCGTTCAGGGCGTTCGCAGACGACTGAGCGAGCGACCGCAGCGCACGTTCCACGACACGAGGAGGATCGACGATGGCCAAAGATCACGGGCCGAGCATCAAGCACGACAAACAGTACGAAGGTCTTCGCGAAAAGGGGATGAGCAAGGAACGCGCAGCGAAGATCGCAAACAGCCCCGGCGCCTCCAAGCGCGGCGGGAAAAGCTCAGGCTCCGGCACCAAACGCCGTGCAACGACCCAGGGCGGCACCAAAGCGCAGAAGGCCGCCGCGGGACGCAAGGGCGCCAAAAAGAGCAACTAGCCGAGACGCAATGCCCGAGAGCGCGACAGACCCACACGCCGCAGGCGACGCCACGACCCGGCCCACGTCGCTCGCCTCCCACTACGCCCCCGGACAGGAGCGCCCGGTGAGCTCCTACGCGATGCTCACGGCCACTTACACCAGCGCGCTGGCGGGCTCGTTGGCGATCCTGCGTGCCCGCGGTCACGAGCTGCCCGAGCGCTTCAGCGCCGCCGACGTGCTGCTCATCGGCATCGCCGGTCACAAGCTCAGTCGCCTGATCGCCAAGGACAAGGTGACGAGCTTCCTGCGCGCGCCGTTCACCAGATTTCAGGAGTCAAGCGGCCACGGCGAGGTCGAGGAGGAACCATGCGGCCACGGGCTGCGCCTCGCCGTCGGCGAGCTGCTGGTGTGCCCGTACTGTCTCGCTCAGTGGGTCGCTACCGGCCTGACCCTCGGCCTCGTCGGCGCCCCGCGCCTTACGCGGCTGCTCAGCACGATCTTTGTGGCGCACACGGTCTCAGACTTCCTGCAGGTGGCCTACCGTGCCGCCGAGGATGAGCTTTGAGAGACGAGAGCGGCGCCAACCAAACGAGTCGCCGCTCGCCGCTCGCTGCCGGTTTGCCGGCTAAGGCCCGGGGGTAGGCGCTTAAGTGAGCGAATCGTAAGGAGGCTCAAAGTGGTTGCACTAATAGTTCTGCTGTTGCTATTGGCGATCTTCGGAGGGTTCGGGTTTGCTGCCCACGTTCTCTGGTTCGTGCTGCTCGTCGCGGTAGTGCTGTGGCTGCTCGGCTTCCTCGTTGGAGGAGTCGACGCTGGGCTTGGCCGCCGGCGCTGGTATCGCTGGTAGCAGGGCGTGGAGCATCTGGGCCCCGATCCCAGACTTCCAGGACGGGTTGAAACATCGACAAGAGGGAGGTTGAGCACATGGCATCCGCACAGCTAGAAGGCAAGACGGTTGCTTTCCTCGTGGCGCAGGAGGGCGTAGAGGAGGTCGAGCTGACCAGGCCGTGGCAGGCCATCAAGGACGCAGGCGGCACGCCGGAACTGATCGCGCCCGAAGCGGATGAGATTCAAGCGTTCAACCACCTCGACAAGAGCTCTACCTACCCGGTCGACAAGACCCTCGACGGCGCCGACGCTGACAGCTACGACGCGCTCGTGCTCCCAGGTGGGGTCGCAAACCCCGACCAGCTACGCACAGACGAGCGCGCGATCGAGTTCGTGCAGGCAATCTTCTTCGCCGGCAAGCCCGTCGGCGTGATCTGCCACGGTCCCTGGACGCTCGTGGAGGCAGACCTCGTGCGCGGCCGCAAGCTCACCTCCTGGCCCTCCCTGAAAACCGACATCCGCAACGCCGGCGGGAAATGGATCGACGAGGAAGTCGTCGTCGACCAAGGCCTGGTCTCGAGCCGCAAGCCAGATGACCTGTCGGCCTTCTGCGCAAAGATCGTTGAGGAGTTCGCCGAGGGGCAACATGAAGTCGCTCATGCAGGGACGACCAAGGTCGGAGCGTAAAGCGGACTCAACCCGCGTCCAGGTCGACGAGGTGCGGTCTGCGGCGCGCGCTGCGCGACCTGCGGCCGAGCGGCTTACGGCTGGCCGCGAGCGCACTGGGCCGCTCGACGAGGACGATCCGCGCGACGAGACCGGGCACGAGCGCCTGGACCGAAACCTCGAGGAACTCACCGGCGAGCTGCGCGTCGTCGTCACCGGGGTGCAGGTCCTGTTCGCGTTCCTGCTGGTCGTCCCGTTCGACTCTGGCTTCGCCGGCATCGGCGGCTACGAGCGCGCGGTCTACTTCGTCACGCTCATCCTCGCGGCGCTCTCGGCGGCATGCACGATCGCCCCCTCGGCGCAACACCGTTTCCTGTTTCGCCACGATGACAAGGCCCACCTCGTGTTCCTGTCGAATCGCATCACGATCGTTGGGCTGGCCTTCCTCGGACTGGCCATGTGCGGCGCCCTGCTGCTCGTCGCGACCAAGCTGTTCGGCGTCGCCGCCGGAGTCGTCACCGTTGCTCTGGCAGCGATCCCGTTCACGACGCTCTGGTTCGCGATGCCCCTGCTGCGCAGGCGCGCCGAGCGCGACCGCGCACACGGGCGCCGACGAGCCTCCTGACGGCCCCGCTCGCGGCTCCCACAGCCGGCTGCTGGCAGTTTGACCAGGCTGCCGGCGGGTAGCGGACATGTATGACCATCGGAACATCTCTTTTCTTTATCGCGGTGGGAGCGATCCTTCGCTATGCCGTGACCGCGACGGTCTCGGGCGTCTCGCTGATGACGGTGGGGCTGATCCTGATGATCATCGGCGTGGTAGGCCTCGTGCTCTCGCTCTGGCTCATGCT
Source organism: uncultured Solirubrobacterales bacterium (assembly GCA_963749385.1). Classification (GTDB taxonomy): domain Bacteria; phylum Actinomycetota; class Thermoleophilia; order Solirubrobacterales; family Solirubrobacteraceae; genus Palsa-744. Next base: position 824,696 of record CAVVMI010000006.1, on the reverse strand, counting down.
GAGCGCAAGCTCGCGCCGCGGTCGCGTCACGCGCGAGCGCGTGGTCGAGCGCGACCCTTACGACGAACCGCCTGCGGCCTACTGACCCGCTGCTGAGCTTCGCTCGGTCTGCCAGCGTAGACGGCGTCGCTTCGCGCGCTAGCGCGCGGGGGCCCCGACCTCGAAGCGCTCGACGGGCACCTCGAGCTCCTTGGTGAGCTCGGCGCGCTGCCGGTCATCGATCTGCTCGCGGTAGCGCCCGTTTGCGACGGGTGCGTGAACAGGAGAACCCGTTCGACTGGGAACGTCACGAGCGCCTCGCGGATCGCCTCGCCCGGATCGCCCTCGGCGGTGTCATTCACATCGACCGAGACGCCTCCGCGTTGAAGCTGCTCGGCGCTGCTGCGCGGCGCTGCTGCGCTCGACCTCCTCGGCCTTTGCGATCGCCTCGTCGGCGTCGGACATCCAGAAACGAAGCGCCGAGTTGTGCAGCGCCGGGGCGATCGCCATCACCTCGGCGTCGTCTGACGCGTGCGGTCCGAGCGCCGTACGCAGCTCCTCGGCCGATATTGGCTCGCTGACGAGCACGAGCAGCTTCACGCTGCGCATGTACCCCGCATTCGCCCGCGCATGCGCGATCGCTGTCACACCGAGCCGAGTCAGGCCGAGCCGCGCGCGTCACGGTTGTTTAGGCGGACCGCGCTCGGGTAGCCCGATCGCAACCAGGCAACGCGCAGGCCCCGTGAGGGCGACGGGAGCAGAGCGCGCTCTAGAGAAAGGAGCCGGTCATGCCGTGGGACGAGATCAAGGCACGCGAATTCCCCGCCTTCGACAAGGAGCTCGACGGGATCTCCAAGCAGACGATGGACGACCACTACAAGCTCTACGAGGGCTACGTGAAGAAGACCAACGAGTGTCGCAAGCTGCTGAGCGGGCTCGACTACACAGAGACCGAGGGCAGCCAGGTCTACTCCCAACTGCGCTCGGTATCGATCGACTACACGTTCGCGCTGCTCGGCTTCAAGAACCACGACCTCTACTTCGGTCACCTCGGAGGTGACGGCGGCGACCCAAAGGGACGCTTCGCAGAGCTCGTCGAGCAGGAGTTCCACGGCGGCGTGGAGGAATGGGAGCACGCGGTGCGCAAGGCCGCGTCGGCCGCCCGCGGCTGGGTGATGGTGGGCTACGACCTCAACGACGGCTCGCTGTTCAACTACCTGCTCGACACCCAGAACCTGTGGGCCGTCTACAACATGGTCCCGGTGCTAGCGCTCGACGTATACGAGCACGCCTACGCGCGTGACTTCGGCGCCACGCCCGACGGGCGCAAGCAGTACGTCGAGGCATTCTTCAGGAACCTCGACTGGGACCACGTCAACCGCCAGCTGGCGCAGGCAGAGGCCGCGCGGGAAGGCGCCGAGAAGAGCGGCGCCCGCGAGCCGGCGTACGCGGGATGAGCACGGTGACCTCCGGGCTTACCTACATCGTGCGGGAAGGCGCCGCCGGGGTAGGCGGACCCGGCGGCGAGTCGCACGTGCGCGGGGAGGTGCCGGCTCCGCCCGCGCCGGGGCCGAGCCCCGGTCCATCGTCGCCGCCGGCACCCGATCCCAGACCTCCGACGCCGACTCCCGACCCCGCGCCGCCGCCCCAGCCAGACCCGGTTCCGCCGGCCTAGCCGCCCGCCTCGGCTTCGGCGATCCGTCCAGCCTCGCCGCGCTTTTCGACCACGACATAACCAGGGTGGACCTCGACGGTCGACTCGACGGCCGCTTCCTCATGCCCTGGGAGCACGACGAATCGGCGCGGATCGGATCGCACGCTTGCGTACTGCTCGATCGAGAGGTCCAGCACCCCGCCGCAATCCACACGGACGCACTCGCACATGAAGCTGTCCGCCGACTCTCCGTTGCGGGGACGCTGATACTCGATCCGGTCGTTTATGCGCCGTGCCAAGGCCTCGTTCTGCGCCATACGGCGCTTGCGCGGATCATCCACTCCGGGGATCATTCCACTCGAGCGGGGATAGCGCTATCGGTACTGATCGATGAGCTGGCGTGCCATCGACTTGCTTCGCCGCGCGGCTTGCGCATCGCCCTCGGCAGCTACGACGATTGACCCCTGTAGGAGGATGTGCCACGAGCGTGCGAACGAGGCGGTGTCGCGTAGGCCCGCTTCCTCGGCTAAGCGGCGTACGATCGCGCGGATCTGCTCGAGATGCCGAACGCTGGCGCCGCCTGCGGGATGGTTCGGCCCGAGTTCGAGCAGTACCCTGCTGAACGAGCCCGCCTCGAAGTCATCGCGATGGAACCACTCGTCCAGTACATCGAAGATGGCGAGTAGTCGCTCCTCGGGGTTCGAGCCGCGACGGATGGCCCCGGCTTCAATGAGGTCTTTGGTCCAGCGCTGTTCGCGGAGGTCGAGGAACGCGAGCACAAGGTGGTCCTTGGAAGGGAAGTGCCGGTAGAGGGTCGCCTTTGCGACGCCGGCCCGCTCGATCACCTCGTCGACGCCGACTCCGCGGATACCGCGCTGGGAGAAGAGCTCATAGGCGGTGTCGAGGATCCGATCGCGGGCGTCGGGCTCAAGCCGAATGGTCTCGGTCATCTCCCGAAGTCTAGCGCAGACATACAAGTCTGTCTTGTGATATAAAGACCCTTCTGTCTAGCTGGCCGCTCCCGGGCGGTCCGCCCCAGAAAGGATCCACGAGAGGAGCGTTGATATGCCCACAACATCGACATTGATGCACCCCATCGCGTCCCGCCCGCCCAGCTGCGGCGGGCGTTCGTCTGAGTCGCTGTTTCGTCGCTATCAGCACGACGGCGACCCCGCGGCACGCGAGGAGCTTGTCGAGCGCTTCCTGCCGCTCGCGCGCAAGCTCGCCCGGCGCTTCTGGCATTCATCAGAGCCCTATGAGGATCTCGTGCAGGTCGCGAGCCTCGCGCTCGTCAAGGCGATCGACCGCTTCGACCCCGGGCGCGGTGCGTCCTTTCAGTCGTTCGCGGTCCCCACGATCCTCGGCGAGCTGAGACGCTACTTTCGCGACTCGGGTTGGGCAGTTCACGTGCCGCGCGGGACGCAGGAGCGCGCGCTGGCGGTCCGAGAGGCCAACGAGCACCTACTCAATCGTCACGGCCGCTCGCCGACCGTACAGGAGATCGCGGTTTATCTCGAGCTAAGTGAGGAGGACGTTCTCGACGGGCTGCAAGCAGCGCGGGGATATGCCACGACCTCACTCGACCCCTTGCAGCAGGGCGCGGACGAGGACGGTGATCTGACCGTCACTGAAAGGCTGGGGGCCGAGGATGACGGCTACGAGCTGGTCGATGCCAGAGTGGCGGTCGCAGCGGCCTTGCGCTCATTGCCTGAAGGCGAGCGGCGACTGCTGGGCATGCGGTTCGTCAAGGAGATGACCCAGAGCGAGATCGCTGCAGAGCTCGGCGTCTCTCAGATGCAGGTCTCGCGTCTGTTGCGGCGCGCGCTTGCGCTGCTGCAAATGCAGGCAGGGACCGAAACCTAGTGCACGACACGCCGCCCGGCTGGAGCCTCTCTGGGGAGCAGCGTTCGTCTACGTGTTCGTGAGTGCAGCGATCGTGCGGCTGCTCGGCGGCGCGTACCGCTACCCACGCCGGCACTCATCCATCCGCAATCAGGAGGGTTTATGACCGACAAGAACATCAACAAGGCCAAGGGTCGCGTGAAGCAGGCTGCAGGTGTGCTGAGCGGAGACAAGGACCTGAAGAACGAAGGGCGCGTCGAGGAGGCCAAGGGCTCAGCAAAGAAAATGGTGGACAAGGTCGCCGACACGCTCGCCGGTCACAAGCGAGATGCGAAGACCTAGACCCATGCGAACCAACTCAACCGAGACCGTCTATCGAAATGAGGATTCTTGTGGACCTGCTGTTGCTGCTGATCATCGTGTTGGTCGTTGTGAGTATCGCCGGCGGGGCGTTTGTGAACCCCCTCGTGCTGCTCCTTTTGATCGTTGGGCTAGTGTTGTTCCTCGGACCGTACCGCGGCCGCCGCGGCCGCGTTTAGGAGACGCGAGATGGCCAGTCAGGATGACTTAGCATTCAATGTTGCTGATTGGCAGGGGGAGGTGCTGTTCGACATCAACGGCGAGAAGATCGGCAAGCTCGAGGACGTGTATGTGGATGTGGAGACCGATGTGCCTCAGTTCGCGACGGTCAAGGAAGGGTTTATCGGCCGTATCTCACGTTCGTGCCGTTGGGCGGGATAACCGTTGGCCCGGACGGGCTGCGCGTGGTGGTGACGAGGGACCAGGTCCAGGAGGCACCCAATATCGAACTCAAGGGCGAGGAGCTCTCCCAGGCTGACGAGTCCGCCCTCTACCACCACTACGAGCTCAACTGCACCCCGCCGGCCATCGAGAGCGGGCGTCGCCTCGCCCGCCGTTAGCGCGGACGGCCGCCATAGGGCAGGCATTGGTAAGCCAAGCTCCCATTCGCAGCCGCTGGCCCGGGGTCCGGCCCACCCACGACTGACGAGATTTCGTTTCAGGCACTTATCGCGAGAAGTGCCTGAATCCAGGGTAATCGCCGATAATCCGCGCGCATCCGCGGATTGGGACTGAGCTGTACCGCTCCGCAAACCCCCTGCTAATCGGCATCTTCTCGCTCGGAATCTGGCAGGAGAGCCCCTGGATCGCACCCAGGAGGTCGCCGGTTCGAGTCCGGCTAGCTCCATAGGAAGACCTGCAAAATCGGTGGGTTCCGCGTGCCGCCGACTGCGAGCGCGGGTCCAGCTGCGCGCATCGGCAGCTTTTCGGCAACTTTGCGTGCCGGCCGTAGATTGTTCGCCTCCCCGAGAAGGAGGCAGGACGATGGGCTCTTAGATCAGCTGGAAGCGGGTGCGCGTAGAGCGCGGAATCCACCTTCTCCCGAGCCGTCAGTACGCGGTCTCTGCACGGCGTGCGGGCCGACTGCGGTCCCGGACCGTCGGCACCGACCTTACGCGGGCCCCACGTTCACGCCAAGCGTTCACGCCAAGCGAGGCGGATGTGAGCACTCAACGTCGATGACGTAGCCGCGATGCTCGAGGACCTGAGCCGCGAGGCGTGCTCGCCGAAGACCTGCGCGAACACGCTCGCGACGCTCCATAGCATCGTTCGCTACGCACGGCGGCACGGCTGGGTCGCGCACGACCCCAATCGACGAGCTCGAGCGCGACGAGCGATCACGGCCAGCGCCTCGGCGCCAGCGCGTGCTCGCTCGCGCGCATCCTCGCCGAGCACAAGCTCGCAACACCGTTCGCTCTGGACACCGACTGAGTCTTCACCATCGCCCGCGGGCACGCCACACGGACACCGAAACATCGCCAGGCGAGGACTTGGACGTGCGGCCGAACGTGCCGAGCTGAACACCGGCGAATGGCCACCATTGCGCTTCCACGACTTGCGGCACACGTTCGACGGTCACCTCATACTCGATCTCAGGCTCGATGTAGCGCAGGTAAGCCGGATCCTCGGTCACGCCAGCCTCACGATCACTCTCGACGTCTACACGCATCTCTTCGACGACGCTCGTCACCGTGCTGAGATGCGGGCGCTGATGACCGCGAGCGCCTTCGCGTGGCTGCTTGACGCCTCGGTCCCCGATGGGGAAGCCATCCGGGCCACGGCCGCGGCACCTTCATCCATGGCCGGAAGGGCCCATAGCGGGCACGATGCTCCACTCGATGCGCCCGACCTTGCGCAGCTCAGTTGCATAATGCGATAATAGCTATATGCAAGTACAGGCTGCAGCAGAGACCGGTACACCGGAGTTCGCCGAGCCCGAGCAGCTCGTCGATGCCGTGCTCGGGGCGAGCCGCGCGCTCGTTGCCGTCGCCGCCCGCTCGCTGGCGGATCTCGCGGACGACGTCACGTTGGCGCAATACAGAGTCCTTGTCGAGCTCGCATCGCGCGGTCCTCAACGGTCAGCCGAGATCGCGGAGACTCTGGGTGTAGAGCGCTCCACAGCGGGCAGAATGTGCGATCGCCTGGTGCGCAAGGGCCTCGTGCAGCGCCGTCGCGAGAGCGCGGATCGCCGCGCGGTGCGGATCTCGCTGACCAAAGCTGGGCGCGACCTGGTGCACGAGGTCACCCGACGGCGCCGATCCGAGATCACAAGGATTCTGCGGCGCATGCCGGTGGCCGACCGAGGCCCCGTCCGAGTCGCTCTGCGGGCGTTTGCCGACGCCGCCGGCGAGGTGCCCGAGCAAGCCTGGTCACTGGGATGGCGCGTACACACGTGAGGAGACCTCGGACGCCGTCGCTCCCTGAGACTCGTTGGCGCTCGCTCGCGGCGGCGCTTGCCCCGATGCGCAGTTGGCTCGGCGGCGGGCGACTCGGCCTGGGCGCGATGGCGCTGGTCGTCGGGGGCCTCGCGGGTCTCGGCGCGGTGGCGTTCCGGTACCTGATCTACGCCGCCACGTGGCTGGCCACCGGCCACGAGCAGTTCGGCCAGCAGGGGCGCGTGGGCAGCCTGCATCTGCCCGCGCTCGGCATCTGGTTCCTGCTCGTGATCCCGATGCTCGGCGGACTGCTCTACGGGCCGCTGATCGACCGCTTTGCGCGCGAGGCGCGAGGGCACGGGGTCCCGGAGGTCATGCTGGCCGTGGCGGAGAACGGCGGGCGAATCCGCCCGCCGGTGACCTTCGTCAAGGCGCTGGCCTCCGCGGTCTGCATCGGCACGGGAGGCTCGGTCGGCCGGGAGGGCCCGATTGCCCAGATCGGCTCGGCGCTTGCCTCCACGTTGGGCCAGCTCGTGCGGATGTCCGAGGCGAGGCTTCGGATCCTCGTCGCCTGTGGTGCGGCCGGCGGCATCGCCGCGACGTTCAACGCTCCCATCACCGGCGTCTTCTTCGGCGTCGAGCTCGTGCTGCGCGAGCTCTCGGTCGAGGCCCTCTTTGCCACGATCCTCGCTGCGGTCAGCGCGGACGTGGTCGGCCGTGCCTTCTTCGGGTCGGGACCCTTCTTCTCGCAGGTGCCGCACAACCTCGTCGCCCCGCACGATTCCGCCTACCTGCTGATCGCACTGCTGGGCCTCTGCGCCGGAATGATCGGTTTCACGTTCAAGACCGTGCTCTACGGGCTCGAGGACTTCACCGACCGTCTATGGCGAGGGCGCCCGGAGTGGGCGCGACCGGCGGTTGGCGGCGTGGCGCTGGGGCTCGTGCTGCTCGTGCTCCCACAGATGTACGGGGTCGGCTACCCGGTGATGGACAACGTGCTCGCGGGCCACGAAGCGCTCTGGTTTCTGGTCGTGCTCATGCTCGGCAAGATCCTCGCCTGCAGCGTCACGCTCTCGATCGGCGGCTCGGGAGGCATCTTCGCGCCGTCGCTCTTCACCGGCGCAGCCGGCGGGATGGCGTTCGGCACGCTCGCGGAGCACATCTTCGGGCCGGCGATCGGGCCGCCCGCGTTGTATGGCGTCGTGGCCATGGGCGGCGTGTTCGCCGCAGCCTCACAGGCGCCCCTGACCGCGATCGCGAGCGTTCTCGAGATGACCGGCAACTTCGGGATCGCGCTGTCGGTGATGCTCGCCGCCGGAATCGCGGCGGCACTCTCCAAGCACCTGAGCCACGGCTCGATCTACACGACCAAGCTATTGCGCCGGGGAATAGACATCGAACGGCCGACGACAGCTGCAGGACCACCGGTGCTCGTGCGCTGAATCCCTTCCGCCTGGCTGCGCGCGCATCTTGGTTCCGTCGCTCCTCTTTCTGCTGGGTTGCGCACTTCAAGCGCGCCGCGTGGTCGGGGGCGTCATTCGTGCCCGCGATGCGGTCCTCGAGCAGTGATGTGGAGACGATGGGAAAGCAGGCGCCTGATGGTCAACGTCGGAATCGTGCTGGTGTTCGCGGCGTTCGGTTTGAGGTTTCTCACGCAGGCATGAGCGCCGTCGAGGTCCCGGCCGTTACACGAGGCGCGATCCCAGTTCAGGCACTACCTGCTTCGCGTCGAGAGACGTCGAGGGGAACGTGACTTCGACAGTCAGCCCGCCGCCCTGGCGTGGCTGCGCGGTCAGCGCGGCGTTATGGGCGGCGGCGATCGCGTCGACGATCGCGAGGCCGAGCCCGTTCCCGCTGGCGTGGTTTGTGCGGGTTCCGTGGAGACGCTGGAACGGTTGCAGCAGGCGCGGCACCTCCTCGAGGGGGACGTTGGGACCGCTGTTGGCGATTGTCAAAAAGGTGTGTCGGTGGCGGACGCCGGTGGTGATCTCAACGTGTCCCTGCGCGACGTTGTGGCGGATGGCGTTGTCGATCAGATTGGCGATCAGGCGCTCCACTAGCCGCGGGTCGCCAGCCGCTGGCGCCGGGGCAAGCGCCGCGCGGACGTCGAGGCCGAGGTTTGTCGTCTCCGAGTCCCGCGTCTGTAGGACCTGGGCGGTGAGGGTCGCAAGGTCGACGTGCTCGCAGCGGTCCAGTCCCGCTTGGCTGCGGGTGAGGTTGAGCAGCGCGTCGATCACCTGCTCAAGATGTTTCTCCGAGGCAAGCACTCGCTCGTGGGCTGTGCGCAACGAGGCGAGGTTCGCGTCCGGGTCGGCGAGCGCGACCTGGATCAGCGCTCGCTGGCGGGTCAGCGGCGCGCGCAGCTCGTGCGACGCGTTCGCGACAAACTGACGCTGCGCCTCGAACGCAGCTTCGAGCCGCCCAAACAGGTCATCGAGGGTGTCCCCCAGTTCCTTGAGCTCGTCCTGCGGGCCGTCGAGCGCCAGGCGCTCGTGCAGGTTGGTGGAGGAGATCCTTCGGGCCGTGCGGGTGATGGTCCGGATCGGTTGAAGCATCCTGCCGGCGACGAACCAGCCGGCGAGGAGGGCAAGTACGGCCACGACGGCCAGGGCGATCCCCGAGTTGACCAGGAGCTCGTGCGAGTCGGCGGCGCGCTGCTTGGCTTGGACGGGTCCCACCTGCGCCAGCTGACGCACAGCGTCTGCCAGCTGACGCTGGTCCTGTTCCAGCTGATGCTGGGCCTGTGTGACCTGATGCTGTACCCGTGCCAGCTGGGTGGGCACACCCACGATCAACCGAGGCCCCGCCTGCCCGAGCTCGTACAGAGCGTGCGCCAATTCCTGCTGAGCCTGCGCGAGCGGATGCCCGTGCTCGATGACGACGGATTGGCCCACAGGTGTGGGGGTCCCAGCAGGCTTAAGCGGAAGCTGGAGATGCTGGATGGCGGGCGTGTGAGGAATCGCCGGTAGATGTGGCGCTCGGTATTCGGTCGCGCGCTCGAAGAGGACGTAGGTGGTGGCGACCAACGCGACCCCGGAAAGGAGGAACAGGCCGCCGTAGAGAGCCGTGAGCCGCAGCCGTGCGGTGCGGCGTGGCAATCGCAGCCAAGAGGGTGGTGCGAGCCGCGGGAGCGCGGCGCCCATCACAAGCCAGCGATGCGGTAGCCGGACTTCGCAACGGTCTCGATCACTGGGGGATCACCGAGCTTGGCGCGCAGCCGGCTCATGGTGATCCTCACGGCGCCCGTGAACGGGTCGGCGTTCTCGTCCCACACGCGGGCGAGCAGCTCCTCCGCCGAGACGACCCGGCCCTGGGCGGCGAGCAGCAGCTCCAGCACCCCGAACTCCTTTGGCGTCAGCTCCAGATCACGGCCAGAGCGCTGCGCGCGGCGCTTGGCCGTATCGAGCACGACGTCGGCGTGCTCTAGCAGCGGCGGGATGCTCGGCTGCGCCCGGCGAGCAAGGGCGCCGATGCGTGCCACCAACACGGCGAAGTCGAAGGGCTTTCCCAGGTAGTCGTCCGCGCCGAGCCCAAGCCCGTCGACCAGATCGTCGTTCGCCGCCGCGCCGGTCAGCATAAGCACCCGGCTGCGCCCGCCGGCGGCGACCAGCTTCGCGCACACCTCATCGCCGTGAAGCGCGGGGAGGTCGCGGTCGAGCACGATCACGTCGTAATCATTGACCAGGGCGCGCGTCAAACCAGCTTCTCCGTCGAGCGCGACATCGACCGCCATCCGCGCGTGGCGCAGACCGGCCGCGACCGTTCCGGCCAGCTCCTCATCGTCCTCGATCACAAGCACCCGCATCCATAGCTCCTTCTGGTCAAGGTAGCGCCGCAGTGTTTCAGGGCTGTTTCGCCGTCTCCGTCAAACAAAAACCGCTTTCGGCGTCGAACAGCGAAACAGCGCCGAAACAACCCACCGCGTAGAACCTGTTTCGGGATACCGCGGAACCCCGAAACAGACCCTGAAGAAGACGAGATGCCGCACAGCATCCACACCAGAACATTCACCTCGCGTCGAACGCTCCTACTGGCCGCCACAGCCATCCTTGGTGTTACCGTGGCGCTAGCGGGCTGCGGGGGCTCGTCAAGCCCCGGCGTCGCACACCTCTCCTCCACAGAGAACGCCTCGCAGGCGAGGCCCGAAGGCGGCGGTGCTTTGCCCGAAAGTCCGTCGAGCCTCCAGCAGGCGATGATCGCCTTCGCCAAGTGCATGCGGTCCAACGGTGTGCCCAACTTCCCGGACCCGAACGGGAGCGGTGGGTTCCCGGTGCGTGGTGGATTCGATCCCCAATCGCCGGCGGTCAACGCGGCGCGCGCGAAATGCCAGCAGCTACTGCCCCCCGGCCCCGGCTCGGGGTCCCCGCCCCCGAGGCAGACGTTGGCGAAGTTTCTGAAAATTGCGCGCTGCATGCGCCAGCACGGCGTCTCGGACTTCCCTGACCCTCGGACCACGGCGCCTCCGCATCCGCTTGGATCCGGCATCGCGGAGTTGAGCGACATCGAAGGGGTGATTCTCCTATTCCCCAGCACGATCAACCAGCAGTCGCCGGTGTTCACGCAAGCGGCCGCGACGTGCGCGTTCCCGCTGCACAACCACTGACGGAGGCATGAAGGAGAACCTCATACCCGACGCCATCCGTAAGAAGAGGCCCACCCCGCAGCGGGCCTCGCGGCTCATCGCCGCAGCACTCCTGAGCGGAGTCCTGGTGGCAGGATGCGGGGGAAGCTCAACGGGCCCGACGGGCGGCGCGAGCACCTCGGCGTCCCCCGCGAGCGCCGTCGAATCGGGGGTCGCGTTCTCCAGGTGCATCCGCTCGCACGGGGCGCCGAACTTCCCCGACCCGAAAGTCAGTGGCCAAACGGTCCGAATGGGCTCGCAAAGAACCATAGAGTCGCCCGCGTTCCAGTCCGCCGTGCACGCGTGCCAGCGCCTGCTGCCGAAGGGTCCACCGAGCTCCGGACCGCCATCCTCGCAGGCGCAGGCGCGGATGCTCGCGGTGTCCGCATGTATGCGAAAACAGGGGATCTCGGGCTTCCCCGATCCGAGCACCTCGCCTCCATCGAGTTCAGCCGGCGACAGCGGGATCATCGGCAACGGCTGGTACTACCTCGCGATCCCGAGCTCGATCGACACGAGCTCGTCGGTGTTCGAGCATGCCGCGGCCGTGTGCAACCTCGGGCCGGGGCGATGAAGACCGAGGGTAGGTTCCGAATGCCGGCGTCGGCCTGAGAGGTCAAACAGGGAGCGGGAAGCTCACCTCGACCTCGAGGCCTCCGCCGAATTGCGCCCGGACGGCGAGGGTAGCGTCGTGGGCATGGGCGATGGCCTGGACGATCGAGAGGCCGAGACCAAGGCCGTCGTGCCCTCCGGTTCGCTCCTGGCTCATTCGCTGGAAGGGCTGGAGCAGACGCTCGACCTCCTCGGGCGGCACGAACGGTCCGGTGTTGGTGACCGCCAGGGTCGCATGACCGTCTTCGGTTCCCACCACCACGCGTACCCGCCCCTGCGCGACGTTGTGGCGAAACGCGTTCTCCACGAGGTTCGAGACCAGCCGTTCGATCAGGCGCTGATCACCGGAGAGCCAAGCGGGTTGCAACGAGTGCTCGAAGCGCAGGCCGCGAGCGGCTGCGTCCGCCTCCTGCGCCTGGAGCACGCCCCCTGTCACCAGCGCCAAGTCGAGAGACTCGCGCCGCTCGAGGCCGCGTTGGCTGCGGGCGAGGAGAAGCAGCGAGTCGATGAGCTGCGCTTGCTGCTCACCCTCCTCCAACACCTGCCCGCACGTCGCCCGGAATGACTCGACCGTCGCGTGCGGGTCCGCGATGATCATTTCCAGCAGCGCGCGGGACACCGTCAAGGGCGTGCGCAGCTCGTGGGAGGCGTTCGCCACGAAGCGTCGCTGGGATTCGAAAGAATCCTGGAGGCGCCCGAGCAGACCGTCGATCGTGTCGGCGAGCTCCTTGAGCTCATCGTGCGGGCCTTCCACGGCGAGCCGGCGGTCGAGGTGCTCGGCAGAGATCTGCTGCGCCGCCGCGGTCACGGTTCGCAGCGGGCGCAGGACGCGCCCCGCGACGAGCCACCCGAGCACGAGTGCGAAGACCGCCATGAGCGCAAGTGCGACGCCCGAGGCGCCCAACTGCGCGTGGAGATCCACTATGTGCTGTCGTTCGACGACCGCCGCCCCCGCCCCCGGGGCACCCCCGCCAGGAACCGGGCCCGATTCAGGCGTCTGCACGGGGCTCGCTTCGACCACCCTCACGGAGCCCCTATGCGCCACCTGCGCATATGTGATCGCGAGCAGCAGGGCGCCCGACACGAAGAGCACGGCGCTGATCAGCAACATCAGCCGTCCCCGCACCGTGCTGCGGGGGTGACGAAGCGTCGCCGCCAGCCCCCCGAGTTCGGCGCGAAGCCACCTCATCGCAGCTCTCCGATCCGGTAGCCGGCCGAGGCGATCGTCTCTATCACGGGTGGGTCACCGAGCTTGGAGCGCAGCCTGCTCACGGTCATCCTGACGGTGTTGGTGAAGGGGTCGGTGGCCTCATCCCAGACCCGCTCGAGTATCTGCTCGGTCGAGACCACCGCGCCCTCGGCGCTCAGCAGGAGCTGCAGAACGCCAAACTCCTTCGGGCTGAGCGCGATCGTCTCGCCGGCCCTCTTCACGAGCCGGTGCGAGGAGTCGAGCTCAAGGTCTCCGTGGACAAGCGTTGGCGGTAGCGAGTGGCGCCCGCGCCGCGCAAGCGCCCGGACGCGTGCGACGAGCTCCGCGAGCGCGAACGGCTTTGACAGGTAGTCGTCGGCGCCAAGGCCAAGGCCCTCCACGCGCTCCTCGATGGTGCCCGCCGCGGTCAGCATCAGCACCGCGCTCGGGCAGCCGTTTGCAACAAGCGAGCGACAGACCTCGTCGCCATGGACAACCGGTAGGTCGCGATCGAGAACGATCACGTCATAGGTGCTGAGCGCGGTGCGCGCCAGCGCCTCGCGTCCGTCGAATGCGACGTCGACCGCCATCCCCTCGCGGCGCAGGACCGTGACCACGGTCGTGGCGAGCCGCGCATGATCCTCGACCACGAGCACCCTCATACGCCCAGGATGCCTCATGCCCCATAACAGCCGCATAACAGCGTTACGGCGGTGTTACAGGCGGGCGCGTACAAACACATGACGCACACCCCGAGCAGGGAGGGTCATGACATGAGGACGATGCGGTTGATCTCGCTCCGACGGCGGCCCGGAAACTCCGCGGTGCGGCGGAGCGCTGGAGCCGACGGGGTGCGGGGCGAGCAGCGACGGGCGCCCCGCGCGGCCCTTGCCGCGAGCGGGCTCGTTGCGCTCGCGCTGGCAGCCGGGTGCGGAGGCGGCTCCCCAAGCGGGAACGTCGCTCACATTGGCTCGCACGCGTCCAAAACGTCCGCAACCAGCGCCACGGCGGCCGGGGCGGGCGGTGGGTCGGGCAGCTTGGCGTCGCCCGGGAGCCAGGCTGTGGCGTACTCGGCGTGCGTGCGCGCACACGGGGTGCCCAACTTCCCCGATCCAAAAATCTCGACCAACGGCGATGAAGTGAAGGTGGCGATCGGGGTCACGCCGGCCATCACGGGCAATCCCCATTTCAAGTCGGCGCAACAGGCCTGCAGCAAGCTGCTGCCGGGCGGTGGTCCCGGACAAGGCTCGAACCACCAGATAACCCCCTCCGAACAGGCGCAGTACCTCAAGGCGGCGGCATGCATCCGCTCGCACGGCCTCCCGAACTTCCCCGACCCGACGTTCTCGGGCGGCGGCGTGCACATAAATCATCAGGGGCTGACCGAGAGCTCGCCTGTGTTCAAGGCGGCCGTGCACGCCTGCGAATCGCTGATCCCCGCATCCGCCCGGGGTGGGGGATGAGCACGGCCGCCTTCGCCCGCCGCGGGCGCCCCCGCGTGTACCGAGCCAGCGTCGCGGCAACGTTCGGAGCGCTCGCGCTGCTAGTCGGCGGATGCGGCGGTGCCTCCCCGAGCGGCCCCGGTGGCACGGCCGAGCGCGGTCAACCGGGCGCTCAAGCGATCGCCTATTCGCGGTGCATGCGCTCGCACGGGGTCCCCGATTTCCCCAGTCCACAGATCTCTGGTTCCGGCAACAGCGTCGGCGTGAGGTTGGCGGTCCCGGCCGGCATCGTCAATGGAAATCCCCGGTTCGCGGCAGCGCGGCGGGCGTGCCGCAGTCTCGAGCCAAATGGCGGTGCTCCACAACGCGCTCCGAGTGCGCAGGAACTGGCGCGGGCGGTGAGCTACGCGGCGTGCATGCGCTCCCACGGAGAGCCGAGCTTCCCCGATCCGAACGCCCGCGGCATGTTCGTTCTCGGCTCGCAGCTAAACACGGAATCGCCCCAGTTCCAAGCCGCGGAACGGGCTTGCAAGGCCGTGCAGCCGCATTCAGTCGCGGTCCAGCAGATCGGGCCGGGGGGCCCATGAGCGCGATAGGGCGAAACAAGGACGAAACAACCCACCCCGTAGAACTGGTCCGGGACGGCGACGCATACCCCCGAAGCAGAACCTGAAGGAAACCGGTGCCCTCCAGCATCCATACGAGCCGGATCCGTCGACTTCATATCAACGTCACCGGTGAGCGATCCCATGTCCGGTGAGACGGCGTCCGTCCCCCCCCAGTCCGGCAGCGCGGGCGGATCCTCAGGTGAGCGCTCAGCAATTGACCCGCAGCGAGATCGGAATCGCCAGCGGGTGGTTGCCGGGGTGGGGCTGGCGCTCGTCGTGGCTGTCGTGGTTTTGATCGTCGCCAATCCCTTTGGTGCCTCGGCCAAGTCCGGCGGTGGTGTTGCCGATAACGGGACTGCGACGTCGCTTGCGACGGTCACCCTCCGGTCGTTGTCATCACAGACGCAGGTGAGCGGGACGCTCGGCTTTGCGGGCTCGTCGAGCATTCGTCTGCCGTCAGGGACGACGCCGTCCATGGTGTCACAGGCGCAGCAGTCGGTCTCGAACGCCGAAGGGATGCTGAGCACTGCGAGAGGGTCGCTGGCGGCTGACAGCGACGCGCTCGTAGCTCAGCAGTCGACCGTCTCGGCAGCCCGCGGAAAGGAGGCGGTCGACTGTGCCGGTGAAGGCGCCGCCGAAAGCGCGTCCAGCGGCTCTCCTTCGGGCGATGCGGGCTCGGGCCTGTGCGCGAGCGACGTGCAGGCGGTCTCGAGCGCTGAGCAGGGCTCATCAGGTGCCGCAATGAAGGTCAAAGGCGATCGAGCACAGGTCTCCTCGGCCGAAAAGTCGCTCGCGACCGCCGAGGCGAGCCTGACGACGGCGCGCTCGTCAGCCGCGCTCTACGGCCAAGGCTCGACGTTCACGGAGCTGCCGTCGGTCGGTCAGATCCTCACGCGCGGGGAGAGCCTCTTCGAGATCAATGGTCAGTCGGTCGTGCTGTTGTATGGCTCGGTGCTCCCGACGCGCGCGTTCATCGCGCGGATGTCAGCGGGATCGGACGTCGCCGAGCTGAATGCCAACCTCGAGGCGCTCGGCTACGGGCAGGGACTCACGGGCGAAAGGTTCAGCGCCGCGACCGCCGCGGCGATACGCGCATTTCAAGCAGCGCACGGGCTGAGCGTGACCGGCGGGATGCTGCTCGGCTCGGTGGTGTTCGAGCCCGGGCCGGTGCGCGTGACAAGCGTCACACCGACGGTCGGCCAGGCGGTCACGCCCGGTCCGGTACTCGGTATCACCTCGACCGCTCGCCAGGTCACGATCGCACTCGACGCTGCCCAGCAGGCGAGTGTTAAGGTCGGCGACGCGGTCACGATCACCCTGCCGGACAACCAGACCACGCCCGGGCGGATCACCTATATATCAAGCGTCGCGACGTCGCCGTCGAGCAAATCTGGTGAAACGGGCAAATCTGGTCAGGAAGAAGGCCCGCCAACGATCGAAGTCGATGCAACACCGACCGATCCTGCGGCGACGGGGCACCTGGACCAGGCGCCCGTGAACGTGTCGATCACCACCGAAAGCGTCCAGGAAGCGCTCGCGGTGCCGATCGACGCGCTGCTTGCGCTCGCCGGTGGCGGCTACGCGCTGGAGGTCGCCGAAGGCCACGTGCACCGTCTGGAGGCGGTCAGCCTCGGCCTGTTCGACGATGCCGACGGCCTCGTGCAGGTGAGCGGTCAGGGTGTGTCTGCCGGCCAGCGCGTGGTGGTGCCAGTGACATGAGTGAGCAGCTGGTGCTCGAGCTCGACGAGGTGAGCAAGGTCTACGGCGCCGAGCCGCCTGTGTACGCGCTGCGGGAAGTGAGTTTCGCGGTGTCCGCGGGCGAGCTCGTGGCGATCGTGGGTCCCTCGGGTTCGGGGAAGACGACGTTGCTGCACATCATGGGCACGCTCGAGCGCCCCAGCTCGGGGGTGGTTTGGATCACGGGACTCGACGCGGCAGGGCTCGCTGATCGTGAACTCGCCACGTTGCGTGCCACGCGTATCGGGTTCGTCTTTCAGCAGTTCTTTCTGGCGGAGCACTCCACGGCCCTCGAGAATGTCGCCGAAGGACTGCTGTACGCCGGCGTCGCTGTATCTGAGCGCCGCGAGCGGGCCGCCCAGACGCTCGCCCGGGTGGGGCTCGCCGATCGTGCCCACTTCCGTCCGAGCAAGCTCTCCGGTGGCGAGCGCCAGCGCGTCGCGATCGCACGCGCGCTGGTTGGCCGCCCTGCGATCGTGCTGGCCGACGAGCCCACGGGAAACCTCGACAGCGCTGCCGGCGCCGCACTGCTGGAGCTGCTGGAAGAGCTGAATGCCGATGGCGCGACGATCCTCTTGATCACCCACGACCACGACCTCGCCGGCCGCCTGCCTCGACAGGTGCAGGTGCTCGACGGGCGCATCGTGAACGACACCACCGAAGCGGGAGCAGAACGCTGATGACACTGATGTCGCGGTTGCTGCGCCGTGTTCGCCGGGTGGGGCTCGGGCTGATCATGGCTGCCGGCTTGGGCGCCGCTCTCGGTGGCACGCTGGTCGGGGCTCCAGCACTCGCCTCGGAAGGGTCCGGGGCACCGGGCTGTCCGGCGTCCAATCCGCCGAACCAGATGACTCTCGTCGCGGGCACACCACAGACGGCGATACTTGGGACGGCTTTTGCGACCGGCTTACAGGTGGCGCTGAGCAACAGCGACGGCTGCCCCGTCACGAACGCCGCCGCGGGGATCCCCGTCGCGTTCAGCGCACCCTCGAATGGTGCGAGTGGGCTGTTCTCCAACAGCGGGTCTGACACGGTTATCGTCGGTGCCGACGCCTCGGGTTCGGTCACCGCACCGCCGTTTACGGCCAACACCGCCGCGGGCAGCTACACCGTCACAGCCAGCTCGCAGTACGGATCGGTCTCGTTCTCGCTGACCAACACCGCCGCTGGCGTCCCGGCGAGGATCGTCGCGCTCCCGCTGAAGAACAGATCAGCGAGCGTCATGAACCGTTACCCCCGTCCGCTGCAGGTCAAGGTGCTGGACGCGAACGGCGACCCAGTTGCGGGCATCACGGTCACGTTCACACTCGGCTCGGGCAAGCTCCGCTTGCGGCATGACCACCTCCTCGAGCCCCAGCGCGACCTTCACTGGCGCAGCCACCCAGGCGAGCGCGACGACTGGTGCCACCGGCGTCGCCAGCTCTCCGCTCCTAACCGCGAATGGCACGGCCGGATCGTTCGCCGCGACGGCGGCCGTCTCGGGCAGAGAACTCACCGGAGGGTCGGGTAAGGAAGGCTCTGGGGCATCTGGTAGTGACGCGGCGACGCCGGTGAGCTTCTCCCTTTCAAACCTCGCCGGCAAACCCGCCAAGCTCACCCCCGGGGTCGGCTCCACGCAATCCACCCCCGCGGGAACCCCTTTCCCGATCCGGATCGCCGTCACCGCCACCGACGCCCAGAAGAACCTCGTCCCGGGCGCGCTCATCACGTTCTCAGCTCCGCTCGCCGGCGCGAGCGGACGCTTCACAGTCCACTCTCGCGGCCTCCATCATCGCACCCGCGTCTCTCACCCCAACACGGTCAAGGTCAAGTCCAACGCCTGCGGGATCGCCGTTGCGCCGGCCTTCACCGCCAACGGGACGCGGGGCGGCTACATAGTCAAGGCGACCGTCAAGCACGCAAGAGCGGCAGCGTTCGCGCTCACAAACGTTGCACCCGGCCAGTCCCCATGAGCGCGGCCGGGAGCCTCGCTCCCAACCCTGTACACCTAACCCCACAGAAGCTGCGCCCGTCTGATCTCGCGCGCGTCGCTAGCGTCGGACTTCGTACCAGGCGCATGCGTGCCGGGCTCTCCGCGCTCGGGATCGCGATCGGCGTCGCCGCGATCGTGGCCGTGCTCGGCCTGTCCTCCTCGAGCCAAGCCGGGCTGCTGTCAGAGATCGAACACCTCGGGACGAACCTCCTGACCGTCAACAACGGCCAGAGCTTCGCCGGCAAGACCGCCGAGCTACCCCTCGTCGCGCCCGCGATGATCGCCCGCGTCGACCCCGTGGAAAACGTGGCCGAGACGGGGAACGTCAAAGGCAATGTCTACCGCTCTCCGCTGATCCCCACCGTCGAAACCAATGCCATCAATGTCCAAGCGGCGAGCCTCGGCTTGCTGCATACGCTGGGCATCGACGTCGTGCAGGGTCGCTACCTGAACGCCGCCACCGCTCAGGAGCCCGCAGCGGTGCTCGGCTCCGCGGCCGCTCAGCGACTCGGGATCGACCATCTCTACCCCGGTGAGCGAATCTGGGCCGGCGGGATGTGGCTCTACCTCGTCGGGATCCTCGGCCCATCGGTGCTCGTCCCCGAAATCGAAAGCGCGGTGCTCGTCGGCTTCAAGGCCGCCGAACGCTACCTGCAGTTCAACGGGCACCCCAACACCGTCTATCTGCGCGCCCAGAACAGCCAGGTCGCAGCCGTCCAGTCAGTGCTCGCGGCCACTGCGGATCCAGAAGCGCCCAACGAAGTCAACGTCAGCCAACCCTCTGCCGCGCTCACAGCACGCGCCGACGCCCAGGGCGCCTTCAATGGTCTGTTCCTCGGACTCGGCGCCGTGGCCTTGCTGGTAGGCGCCGTCGGCGTGGCGAACATCATGGTCATCTCGGTGCTGGAACGCCGCTCAGAGATCGGGCTTCGCCGCGCGCTCGGCGCGACCCGCGGGCAGATCCGCACCCAGTTCCTCTCCGAGGCGATCCTGCTCGCGCTCGGCGGCGGCGCCGTCGGCGTCGCCGCCGGGGCGCTTGCGACCGCGATCTACGCCTCCACAAAGGGCTGGGCGATCGTCATCCCCACCCTCGCCTGGGCGGGCGGGTTCGGCGCGGCGCTCCTGATCGGCGCGGTCGCCGGCCTGCTTCCCGCGCTGCGCGCCGCGCGGCTCTCACCCACCGAAGCGCTACGGACGGCCTGAAGGCCCTCGCCTAAAGCTCTGCCTACAACCAGCTTGACTCAACGCACCTGCCGCCTCGAGGAATCGAACTCATGTCTAGCGCCAGGAGAACGGACCGTGCCGGGGCGTGATGTCGAGATCGAGCCGCTCCGGACGCTCGGGCCGAGAAGAGCATCGATTCGGTCGGTTTGCCACGTCGCATCGCGCTCGCCGATCACGGGCGCCGCGACCTCTGTGAATGTCGGCTGGCTCAACCCTGCATACCAAGGACAACTGCCGAGTTCCCAAGGTGCATTCCCGCTCGACATCCGAGCTGGCGATCGAGAAGGCTCTAGCTGCCGAGGAGACCCGGGATGTCGTGGATGATCTGACTTGGCGAGAAGTTTGCCGGGTAGATCGTTGTGAGCTTCCCGCTGCGCTTATACCCGTAGATGAGCGCGGAGTGGTTGACGAGCTGCGGGTTGCCGACATCCTGTTCTGAGCCAACGTGCCACGCCTTCCAGACCGGCGCCAGTTCTGGCCGCCGAGCCGATCAGGTACTGCATCTTGCCGGTCAGCTGTGCTCGCTGAGGAACTTCGCGACCGTCGCCGGCGTGTCGCCACGCGGGTCGACCGACACCGCGATCAGCTGCACCTGGCTGGCGCTCGCGCCCATCTCGGCGATCGTGGTGTGCAGGCTGCCGCGATCAGCGGGCAGACATCCGGGCAGTGCGTGTAGAGGAACGTCACGAAGACCGCCTTCCCGCGATAGCTGGCGAGGTTGACGGGCTGGCCCTGGTAGTTGCGCAGTGTCGATGGCGAGCGGCGGCGCGGTCGATCGGACTGAGCGTGGCCCCGTCGAAGCTGGCGACTTCGCGCTGCTCGCGCCTGCCCGGCAGCGGCTGTTTGCTCGAGCCACCGACGAGCAGCACCGTCACGCCGCCGAGAACCACCAGCATGACGACGCCCGGAAGAAGCAGGCGGAGGCAGCCCCCTCGACGCTGCGGTGGCGTCGGCGGCGGCCGTCTGGCGGGTCGGGCGCGATCGTGCTCGGCGACTGCACGCTCATGCCGCCAGTTTCGCACAGGCGCCCGTTCGGTGCGCGTCGATTGAGCGAGCCCTTACGGGCTCGCCGGTCGCTAGCGCGCTCGCGCGCTCGGCCCCTGACTCGCCCTTGCGTTCGCTCGCTCGGCGGCGCGAGCTCCACCAGCTCCAGCCGCCGACGGCGAGCACCGGCACCACGTACATCATCGATGCATACCAGTGCATCATGCACAGGCGAGCGTGGTCACGGCTCGCAAACTACCACGCTCGCCATGGCCGTCTGCATCAGCGACTCGCTTACCGTGCTTCGCCCGCGCCACGACGCAGCGCGATGAGCCCGGCGATCAGCCCCAGCGCGCCGACGATGAGCGCCGCGTCGCCGAGGCCCTTCGATGCACCGCCGATGGACTTCGTACGCGCCACGGGCGGAGCGCTCGCCGAGCCGCTCGCCGTCGCTCACCGGCCGCAGGGCCGGCCTCGTCGCCGGCGACTTCCTCGATCACGCCGCCCTTGGCCGTCACGTTGATCCTCGGGGCGGGGTGTTCGGCGGTCAGCGACGGGCCGATCCAGTGCACCACCTGGCCGTTGCTGTAGGTCTGGACCGTCCTGAATTCCAAGCGACTTCCCGGCGGCGTCGCGGGGATCGCGAGCGACAGAGGGAAGTTGATGAACTGGCCGTTGTTGACCTTCCCGAGCGGGCCGATCCCACGTCCACACGATCTGTGAGACCTCGGTGTCGATCGTTTCTCCGTCTTCTGTGATCGGCGTCGCGAGCTTGGTTTCGATGATCTTCGTGCTCCAGCCGGGCACGTTTTCGTAGTCGACGCCCGTGAAGCCGGCGGGAACAGCACGTCGACCTCGTGACGTAGGCGCCTTCCTGCTCGCCGGGAACGCGCACGTCAAGCGTCACGAACGCTCCCGCCGGGATCGTGTTGGGGTGCAGGCTGATGTGCGCCTGCGCGCTCGCCGGCGCGACGAGCGCAGCGGCGGCCATCAGCGAGGCGATCTTCCTGGCTTTCATGGCTGTCGTGTCCTCCTGTGGTAGTGGTCGAGGTGCGACCGCCGGCGGCGATCGCGCGGTCTGAGTGCGCCGGGCGCCGGGCCTCGACTCATCGGATCGGGACCTTCACGGTGCGGCTGATACTGTTCGAATTCGGAGACCCGGTCGGTGATTTCGATCTCCCAGGTGCCGCCGGGGCTGAGCACGGCGGAGTTCAGGACGTAGTGGCCGGGGCCCGCCAGGTTCGCCTTCAGCGGCAGCGGACCGATCCCCTTGGCGGGCAGCTCGCGCGGTCACCGTCAGTTCCTTGGTGGCGGTGAACTGGGTGCCGCTCTTGGCGTTGATCAGGTAGAGGTGCGACCGTGTTCAGCCCGACCCTCGCCGGTTCGACCGTCATCTCCAGCTCGGCCGGACCGAGCGTCGTGTTGGTCGAGAACGGCCCCTGCGCCGCGTCGATCGGCGGCGCATAGCTGATCAGCGCCGCCGTCACGCCGAACACGCACAGCATCAGCGCGAGCTCGCCGCGCATCGTGCGGCGCGCCAGCATGCCCGTCGCGCCCGGCGAGCTGACCGCCGCCGGCGATGCGCCGCAGCGCCGGGATCACCCGTTCGCGGTTGATCCAGCCGAGCCGATCAGCGACGAGCAGCAGCGCGACCTTGACGATGATCAGCACGCCGTAGGTCGTGTGCAGCAGCCCGTCGAAGCGTGCGCACGTCGATGTAGGCCTGCACCACGCCCGTCGACGGCGATCGCGATCACCGAGCCCGAGCGCCAGCGGCGAGAATCGCGCCAGCGTCGCCAGCAGCAGCCGGCTGCGCGTCGGGCCCTGCAGCTCGCGGGTGGCCGCCGGCAGCGCCAGCAGCAGGCACGCGATCCCGCCCACCCACACGCTCGCCGCGAGCACGTGCAGCACGTCGGAGGGGAAGAAGACCCAGACCGGGCCCTCGATGCTCGCGTGCCCGCCCAGCGCCGGGCGTGATCGCAAGATAGGCGGCAGCCGAGGCCGACCAGCGCACGATCAGCCGCGGCGGGCGCGGGTCGCGAGCACCGGCGATCGCCGTCCGCGCGTGAGCGTCGGCACGACCTCACGGCCGAGCGCCTCGCGCGACCCGACCAGAGCGCCGATCACGAGCCAGTCGATCGCCCGCGCCGCCCCACACCTCGCCGAAGCGGCTTTGCAGGGTGTTGTCGAGGATCGATGCTCTTCAGCGAGGCCCACAGCGAGACGCCCGGCGGCGCTGGCGCCCTGCAGCAGGATGCCGAGCACGCTCGACCAGCGATGCCGAGCACGACCGCGACGACGAGCAGCCGCCGCAGGCGCCGCGCGAACGCCCGCGAGGCCGCCCGCCAGCCGCGGCTCGGCGCCGTCTGCGAGCGCGCGACAGCGCGGGCAGCCAGGCCGACGCAGCAGGAACGCCAGCCCGCCGAGCATCAGCGCGATCGAGAGGTAGTCGAGCGCGCGCACCACGCCGAAGGCGACCTCGGTGACCTCGCCGCTCTTGTTGCGCCCGATCAGCCCGGCGACCGTGAACTTCGGCGGCGCGCCGGCGTGGCCGATGTTGAACACGAGGCCGCCGTAGACGATGTGGGTGTCGGCCGAGATGACCCGGTAGGTGGCCGTGTAGGTGCCGTCGGGCAGGTGCGGCCTTCAGGCCGACGCCCATCCAGTGCTCCTGGCCTTCGGGATGGGAGACGTCGAGGTTGTCGACCTCGTTGCCCTGGGCGTTGTAGACGCGCACCGCGCCGAGCGTCCCGCCGACGGCCTGGTTGAACTTGAAGATCACCTCGGCGGGCTGAGCGGCCACGGTCGAGCCCGATTGCGGCGAGGTGCCGAGCAGCTGCGCGTGGGCAGAGGCCTGCGGGCACCGCGAGCGCGGCGACGCTCACGATCGCCACGACGAGCGCACCGAGCAGTCGCGAGCGGCGCACGCCATCACCAGGCCTCTCGTGCCCGGCGCCGCTCGCCCGCCTCGCCCTCGGGGCTAGCCCGGGCCGCGCCGTGCGGCGGCGCGCGCGCGGCGCCTGCGCACGAACAGCACGAACGCGATCGCCAGCCAGCACGATCACGACCGAGCGCCACGATCGCCGCGACGGGCGTCTTCGAGCTCTCGGGCACCCAGAACAGCTGGCCGTCACCGCGCCCTTCTGCGTGCCCGACCGAGATCGGCACGCTCCAGTCGAAGATCTTCGTGCGCCTGCTCTTGTCCTTGACCTGCGGGCGGCGTCACCGGGCTCATCCAGTGGATGCGGTGGTCGTGCCATTCGAAGCTGCCCGGTGCGATCGACCACCACCCACTTGGGCGGCGCGCTCGCGTTGGCAGAGGGCGGGCACGGTCACGTCGCCGTAGAAGTTCGTGTTCAGGTAGACCGCCGGCGAGCGCATGTTCTGTTCGGTCGTGCCGTTGGCCTGCACGCGCGCGTAAGGCTCGCCCGAGTAGCCGTAGACGGTGACCGTCTTGCCCGTGTGGTTTCTGAGCAGGAGCCGGTCGGCGAACTCGAGCACTTCGACGCTGAGCCCGGGCACGCTCGGCGTGACGCCGGTGATGTACGAGCGGTAGTTGAAGTTGCTGCCCTGGTCGGCGATCGGGCTCCCGCTCTCCTGTACGGAGGCTGAGAACTGGCTCTGGCGTGGCGCTGTGCTGGCAGCCTTGCGGCGCCGACAGGCGCCAGCAGCGAGTACCCACGCAGGGCGAGCATGCAAACGCGTGACATGACAGCTCCTTGCGTGAAGCTCGATGTGACCAGCGGATGGCGAGCGGCGCGCATCGCTGCGACGCAGCGCCCAGCGCTGGCGCCAGCCAGCGCGACCCTGTGGCGGGGTGAATGCTCAGCTGGCCGCGCAGCGCACGGCGGGCGGCGGGCGCACCGCCAGTGAGCGGGCGAGCAGCAGGCCGCCGCGCGGCGTCAAGACGACCGCGCGCGCCGCGCGCGCCGAGCTCGAGCGCGGCCGCGTGCCAGCGCACGGCGAGGTCGCTGCGAGAGCGCGACGAGCGTCCGCTCGCCCGGATAGCGGCGCAGGAGCAATGGCGCGGCGAGTGCGAGCGCCGGCAGCAGGCACACGCGTTGGGGTCGAGCGCGGTCAGCGCCAGCGCGGCGCCGGCAGCGCCGAACAGCACCGCGGCGCAAAGGGCCGGATGCCCGGCGCGCGGTCGCACAAAGCCGCTCGGTCTCACTCCAGCGAACACGACCGCAGAAACCCTACTCCTCGCCCGCCGCGCGCGAGGCGACGCAATCAGGTCCCCACCGCCGAGAGCAGCCACAGGCCGAAGCTCGTGAACGCGACCATCACGGCGAGCATCCAGTACTGCGAGCGCACCGCCTCCTCGGGTCGGGATAGAGGGCGAGCGCGCGATCGTGAGCGAGCGCGAGGCCGCCGACGTGGCCGGCGACGAGCGCAGCGACCTGCACGTACCAGATGGCGGCGTAGGAGATGATCTGGTAGTCGATCTGGTAGCTGCTCGTGCCGAAGATGTTGGCGCCGTTGCCCAGCGGATCGGAGGCCAGATAGCCGATCGCCTGGCCCTGCCAGATGAGCAGCGAGAAGTAGTGGGCGAGCACGTAGGCGAAGCGCGATCGGCACGAGCGTGTGGGCGAACGTGCGGGTCAGCTGCTCGGCGTCGATAGCGCGTGCTCACGCTGCGCACCCCGATGATCCCGAGCTGATAGACCGCCGCGATCAGGCACGATGCAGAACAGCAGCCCGAGCGAGTAGGCCAGCTCGATCGCCGGCGTCTGGTTGAAGCCGAGGTCGCTGAACGAGGCTCTGCAGGCTCGGCTCGTTCTGCGCCAGACCCCGCCGTTGCTGAAGCCGTCGAAGGTCGTGGTGCCGATGATCGTGCAGATCAGCCCGACCGTCCCCGGCCGGATCTCCAGGTCGGTGATCCCGCTCAGCAGGCGCCGCGTGCAGAGATAGCCGTCGCTCGTCCCGGAACAGCGCCGACAGACGCGAGAGCAGGTTGAAGTAGGCGCCGAACCCGTCTGCGCGCTCACACCACTCCTCGACCCCGAACAGCGCCATCCCGGCCATCATCACCGACGAAGTAGCCGAGCGACAGCGCCGCGAGCGTGCGAGGGTCGGTCGCGTTCGCACATACACGAGCTCAAGCCAGGCGAACCCGACGATGCCCGCGACCGCCGGCCACATCCCAAGCCGCTCGCGGATAGCGCAGCGGCGATTTGGCAAACGCCCGCGGGGCCACCCGTCGCCCGACCCAGCGGATCGCCCGCGCACATGAGCGCCACGGGCTCAGCGCCGCGAACACGTCGCCGAACAGGACGCTCGCCACCGGCAGGCCGACCCAGAAGACGACATAGATGAACGTGACCGAGAAGTTGGCGCTCCAGACCTGCGTGCCGGCGAAGCCGCTGTACAGGACCAGCGCGAAGACCAGGACGCCGACGAGGCTCGCAAGGTGGGCAATCGCCGCCGGCATCTTACAGCAGTCGCCGGCTGTGTGCTCCTGCAGCTGAGGCGTCCGCCACAGCGTCGAGAGCGCCACGAAGGAAACGACCAGCACGATCGCCGCCGTCCAGCTGAACAGCCACACCGGGATCGGCAGGTCGGCCCTGCCCACGATCCCGTGCGCCTGAGCGCTGGCGGGATACAGCAACGCCGTGATGCCAAGACCGCCGAGCACGGGCGCCAGCAACCGACGTCGGAGGCTCATGTGCCGCGAAGTCTAGGCGAGGTGATCCCGTTGGGGCGCAGCTCGCTCGCGCTCTCGGCGCGTACGCTTTGGATCGATGAGCCCGATGCCGCTAGCCGCGTCGACAACGCTGGAGGCGCTGCTGCAGCTTGGCCCGCTCGCGATCCTCGGCCTGCTCTACGCACAGCGGGTACGCAAGTGCGCCCTGCAGGGCCACCCGGTTCCCGGCTGGCGCCAGGCCTGCTTCTACGGCGGCTTCGTCACGATCGCGGTCGCGCTCACCTCGCTGGGCTCCTTCAGCCAGGAACTGCTCTTCGTCCATATGGTCGAGCACCTGCTGCTGGGCGACGTCGCGGCGCTGCTGATCGTGCTGGGACTGACCGGTCCCCTGATCGCCCCGATCCTTCGCATCTCCTTCTTCAACCGGCTGCGCGTCCTCGCCCATCCGCTGATCGCGTTCCCGCTGTGGGCGATCGATCTGTACGTCTGGCATCTGCCCGTCTTCTACGAAGCGGCTCTGCGCCACGCGGGCGTCCATGCGCTGCAGCACGTGATGTTCCTGAGCCTGGGCGTCAACATGTGGATGTGCCTCTTCGGCCCGCTGCCGATGCCCCAGTGGTTCGGCAACTTCGCCAAGCTCGGCTACATCGTCGCCGTGCGTCTCACCGGCACGATCCTCGGCAACATCTTCCTGTGGTCGGGCACCGTCTTCTATCCGTACTACATGCACGGCGACTCGGTCTGGCACATCTCGCCGATCGCCGATCAGAACATCGCCGGCGCCGTGATGATGGTCGAGGAGAGCTTCCTGACGATCGGACTGCTCTGCTGGCTGTTCCTGCGCGCCGCCAAGGAGGGCGAGGAACGCCAAGACCTGCTGGACTTCGCCCGCGCCCAAGGCGTCGAGCTGACCGAGGAGCGCGCGACGCGCGCGGTCAGTGCCGGCCGCGGGGCTGAGCTGCGCCGCCGCTTGGAGGCTGGAACCACTGTGCCCCAGCGCGCGGACACGGCTCAGCGCGACGCTGGCGCTGTTTCGCCAAGCGCATGAAAGCGCGCCGTAACGATGCGGCCTGCGGATCTCCGAGCTGCTCGGGCTGATCTGGAATGAAGTCAACTTTCTACGCTCCCGACGCCCTGCCGGACACGACCCGCACGGTGGGCGTCGCGCCTCGCGGGCGGGCGGCGAACCGAGGTCTCCTCGAAGACTGGATTGGTGCCTACGAGGAGCTGGAGTGGGTGCGTGAGGAGCTTCTCGATCCTGGCAGCGGCGTGGTGTTCGCAGTCGTTCGCCAGAAAGGTCGTCCGGTCGGCCCTATCAGCTACGCGCGGCAGCGCGAGGGGTGGGTCTGGGTATTGGTTGACGGCCTGATCGCCAGCCACACCACCTACTCGGCGAACGACATCGACGAGTCCCGTGCTGCCGCTGAACGCCTCGCACACGAACGGGGGTAGGCGATGTCACAGGAGATCATCGAACTCCACGAACGAGGGGTGGCCGCTCTAAACGCCCGCGAGCTCTCAGATGAGCTGGCCGCGGAGACGCTGGCGCCGGGCTTTCGTGTCGAGAACGCGGCGACGGCGGTCACCGACAAGACCTACTGCGGCGTCGAGGGACTACGCGAATGGGTCAGAGACATGTTCGAGGGGTTGGACGACGATGCACGCTATGAGACCGAGGAGATCATTGCCGACGGTGAGGACTTCGTGGTGGCCAGGGTCCGGCTTGTCGGCCACGGCGCCCGCTCTGGAGCGCCTGTCGAGCTCCGCTGGGTGGCGGTCACCTGGTACGAAGGCGGCAAGGCCACCCGGTCCGGAGGCTACCTGCGCCGCGGCGAAGCCCTCGAGGCCGTGGGGCTTGAGCGATAGACGAGGCGTTGCGGGCGGTGGGGCTGTCTGACCAGGAGTACGCCTCACGTTGCCGCGGCTCGACACGCGGGGCAGCGATAGGCGCGAAGGCCGGCCAGACCGGCGGTCGCGTCTGCCCGATGATCTGACTCCGCGCGAGGCGGACGTGCTCTCGCTCATCGCCGAGGGTCTTTCGAACGCCGAGATCGCCGAGCGGCTGACCGTGAGCGAGGCGACTGTCAAGAGCCGGTCTTCGACGCGGTCGCGGTCGAAGGACCGTGTGTGACAGCTTCAATCGCGCCAAACGACCTCAAAGTGTCCAATCGGCTCGTCAAAGCCCTTCACGGCGATGGCGCCAGAGTCAGAGAACCGGATGCCCTTGCCGCGACAGAGGTCGTGCACCCCGGATGAAACCACGATGCAGTCTGGCTGAGCACATGAGCACAGCCGCGCAGCCTGCTGCACAGCCGCGCCAAAGAGATCGTCTCGCTCGGTCACAGGCTCTCCCGCCGCCACCCCGATGCGCACGTGCAGTCCCGACTGCTCAGCAGCCTCGTGCTCCTGCAGCGCCCGCTGGACTTGGATCGCACCGCCGACCGCCTGGGCGGCCGAGACAAACGCCGCCATGATCCCATCACCAGTGTGCTTGACCTCGCTACCGCCGAACTGCGCCAGGGCCGAGCGCACAATCGAGTCGTGTTGGCGAAGCAGCTGCATCGCTCCACGATCACCCAGTTGCTGAGTGATACGGGTGGAGTCGACGATGTCGGTGAAGAAGATAGCCCGAAAGGCGCTTTCCACGTATGGCTCGCCGGGAGGATGGGTATTCAGCCGTCCAAAGAACGCTCGCACGTTCGCCTGATCGATCTCCACCACGTTCGCCGGAAGCATCCCGTGCGAGGCCCTGTGGGCCGCCACCACGGACTCCTTGTCGGGGCCCTCGATGAGGCAGAATCCGCTTCCGGCCTCTTCTTCAAACCAGTAGGTGATGAAGCGCACACCGAACATGTCCTGCACCTCTAGATCGCGCAGGTGAGCCGCTGCGAGATCGGCGCTCGTCGCACCATGAAGGTCGTGGCGATCCATGTAGAGCGGCATCAGGATCGCACTCTACTGCGGACGGACGGCCCAGCGCCGGACTCCGCCAACACCAAGTCACGGCCCAAACCATCTCGATAGGCGCTCGCTGCTCATCACTCGAGACGGCTCCACGCGGCGACTGAAGGAGTCTCGAAGGTCCTGGGCGGCGTCGGCCTCGCTCGCGCACCCTCTGAATATGTTCTCGGACTCTGGCCCCGGGAATCGTCCCCATGTGAACGACCACTCGTAGTGCTCGGAGGCCCGCGTGTCGCGCCAGCCTGCGTAGGACTCGAGGCTCGGACTGGCGCCCGATAGCGTCTCAGCCACGTAGATCGCCTGCTCGACAGCGTCGCCGATCCCCTGGGCGGTCGCCGGGTGCTTGAAGTGGCAGGCGTCACCGACCAGGGCCCACCCCGGGCCGGTCGGAGTGCGAAAAAAGCCGCGCATCAGCGACTCGGGCGCGACGATGAGGTCGCTGACCATCTCGGCCCTCTCCAGGACATCCGGCTGGATCGTCCCAGGGAAGTGATGCAGCCGCTCCAGATACCGGCTGAGGCGCTCCTTCTTTGAGCCGCGCGTGAAGTCCGCATCGCCCCAAGCGGTCAGCAGGCATACGTCGTCCTCGGCCGCCCACCGGTTGACCACCTCGTCCATCCGGAGATCGGAGCTCGCCCACCCGTCGTTGGGGATGCCACGCCAGTAGGCGGACAGGAACGTCACCTCGCCCTTCAGAGGACGCGTCTTCTCGATCCCGAGCCGCCCTGCGAGCATCGAGGCGCGCCCGTCGGCGCCGAACACCCACTTGGCGCCAATCCGCTCGCCGCTCTCGAGCACGCTGCCGGCGACCGGGTCCTCTGGCGTTCCCGAGCCGATCAGATCGACGACACGTTCGCCGAAACGCCCAGCGACGGTGCTCGCGGCACGGCCCTTGCTCTTCGCCGCCGGTAAGGGAAATCTCCCCCTAGGGTGTCTTTCCGGATCGCAGGCACGGGGCGAGGATGGTCTCACAAACCAACCCGTCCTTTTCAGGAGGCCACAAATGAGCACCACCAAGATCCGCACCAGCATCATCGCCCTGATCGCCACCGCCGGGCTCACCGGCTCAGCCATTGCACCCGCCGTTTCACAGGCCCAATGGCACACCATCGTGGTCGGAGGCCAGGTCATCACGCACGCCAACTTCACCGAAGGCGGTGTCAGCCCTTGCACCCGCATCAGCGGACAGCTCGGGTCCGCTCAGAACCTCGTCGGCGATGACCACGACTGGCTTGAGCTCAAAGGCATCGGCGCGGCAGGCACCCAGAACGCAACCAAAGACCTCGAAAGCAACGAAGCCGCCGTTCTGCGCGCAGAACAGGAAGCCTTCGAATACGGCTGCGACAACGTCCCCGCGTAACCCATCCGCACATCCACACACAAGGAGAGCCCCAGAACGGGGCTCTCCTTGGTTCGTCTCAGCCGAAAACATGGGCGATGAGGAGCGAGGGGCCCCGACGGGGCCCTCGCTGCGCTGCTCATCGTGATCACGGAGCGCTCACTCGCCCCGCGGTCAGACTCACGGGTAGGTCGCGCTCCACGACGGGTTCGTCCCGCTGTTGGCGCCGGAGTAGGTCGCGTGGACCAGGATCGTGTCGCTTGCTGCAAAGGCGACACTGTGTGTGGCGTCAGTGCAGGTGTTTGTGCTTTTCAGGACGGTGCAAGTGATTGCCGTACTGGCACCGTTCTTCTGCACCGTGAGCACTGTGTTCGCGCTCACGTTGGCCGTGAAGTGAACCGTGAAGTTTCGCAGCGTGCCCGCCTGGATCATCGGTGTCGCGGTTGCCTGGGCATAGAGGGACATGTTGAAGCTGCTGGCCCCGATCCCGCCGCCGATTCCGCCACCGACGACTCCGCTGCCAGCCGGGCCGGTAGCACCCGTCTGTCCTGCTTTGCCTTCCGGTCCGGCCGGGCCCGTAGCGCCCGTTTTGCCTTCTTTGCCTTCAGGTCCGGCTGGACCGGTCGGGCCACTCTCGCCGGATTCGCCGGGGTTGCAGCCGAGCTGGCCGCTCGAGTTGACTTTCACATCACACACCGAGCCCGAAAGCGGCGTGGGCCATATCCCGGCCATGTATGCGCTTGTCTGGTTGCCTTCGGTACCGATGCGGATCGTGCCTTGCTCGCCGGCGACGCCCGTGTTTGAGATGTCGACGTTGTAGAACCCGGTCGTCAGTGATTCACCAGCGCCGTACCCGAGTGCCACGTTCAACAAGCCGGTCGTGTTGCGGACAAGCGCGCTGTTGCCGACTGCGGTGTTCCCTTCGCCGGTGGTGTTGTCGGCGAGCGCGAACTCACCGCTCGCGAGGTTGTCGTTGCCGGTGGTGTTGTGGAAGAGCGTCTCGACGCCGTCCGCGGTGTTCGAGCTGCCCTTTGTGTTTTCCTCGAGTGCCAGGTAGCCATTCGCGGTGTTCGCGTAACCGCTGGTGTTCGCGTTGAGCGCGAAGTCGCCACACGCCGTGTCGAACTCGGCTTCGAACGTAAGGTGTTCGAAAGAATCTACTTCCGAGCACGCGAAGTTCTCTTTTTCGAACGCGGCCGCGCTTCCTGCTCCCGCGACCAGCGCGAACGCGAGTACGACCAGGAGCGCCAACCCGAGTGTCCTGATCCTGCCCACTGTCACAACAGTGCGTCCGGTGGATGCTGCGTTCCGTCGCCTACTCCCCCGCAGGGGCGTGAAGGTCCTCATCGTGCTTCCTCCATTCGTGTGTGTGCGGGCGAACCTGAACACCGCCCGCGAGATGAACCGTGCAATCCCGCCCCGCGCCTACTGGTCCCCGATCGCGAGACCGCGTCTCCTCATCCAGCTTCGTCCGCCCGGGCCCTCGCCCATCGAGCCACCTCCCCTGGTCAGCTGCCCTCTCGCTAAAGCTCGCCGGATCAGACGGCGCCGCCCGAGAGCCGCGCTCGATGTCCCCCGCCGCGAAGATGGTACGCTCGCGGCTCTAGGAAGCAAGTAATTCGTCGAGTCCACACGAACTAGTTTTCACGGATGAACCAGCCGACTGAACGCCCGGAACCAGACGCGGTCGGTCGCGCGCTCGCAGCGCTCGGCGACCGCTGGACATTCCTGGTTCTGCGCGAGGCGTTCTTTGGCGTTCGACGTTACGGCGTCTTCCAACGAAACCTTGGGATCGGCCGCAACGTCCTTGCCGCTCGTCTGTCAGCACTTGTCGAGCACGGTCTTCTCAAGCGGGTGCGCTACCGCACCGACCCCGATTGGTACGAGTACCGCCTCACGAAGGCTGGTTTCGACCTCTTTCCCGTGATTCTTGCGCTCAAGAGATGGTCGGATGACTACATGCTCGAGCCCGATTGCCACACGCTCGACGTTCACCATCACGCCTGCGGCGCCAGGCTGACGCCGGTCGTCGTCTGCGAGCGTTGCGGCGAGCCCGTCTCCGCTGCCGACGTTCAGTACGAAGTGATCCGAGGGGGTGCGCTGGGCGACGACGGTCCGACGTCGAAAGCCGCAGTGTCAGCCGATCT
Organism: uncultured Solirubrobacterales bacterium; assembly: GCA_963749385.1. GTDB lineage: Bacteria > Actinomycetota > Thermoleophilia > Solirubrobacterales > Solirubrobacteraceae > Palsa-744. The sequence goes on along the minus strand of CAVVMI010000006.1, from coordinate 792,006 downwards.
CCATGTGCCGACGACGACCCCTGTACCGAAGTGATGCGAGCGGGTCGCAGCCTGCTTCACTGATGAAGCACTCCTGAAGGCTGGCACCAGACTGGACGGGCGACGCTCCCGCCGAAGAGAGCGGCCACGGCCCTTGCGGGTTGCAGCGGAGCGGTTGCAGCCCACCAAAAGGAGCGAACAAAACAGACCGGAGGGTGGTCCAAGGACCACCCTCCGGTCTTGCGCAAACGGCTCTTGTGCCTCGCCCTAGAAGCTGATGGGCGGCGGCGGTGCTGCTGTGATGCTGACCGTATTTCCGGGACCGGACATCAGTGATGTCAAGACCGGACCGAAGAGGCCGCATCCGCTGAAGGGCGGAACGGTGACTTCATCTTTGAATGAGAAGCCGCCGCTTGCGAGCTCGTTCACCGGCTCGGCGATGTTCAGCGGAAGTGCGAGCGGTTCCGCTGTCGTGCAGCCGATCGGCAGTTTCAGGATACCCACGCCGATCGAGCCGACCGTCATGAACGCGTGTCCTACCGCGCTCTCGCTCAGCACGCCTTCGTTCGAAAGGCCCACCGTGCCTTCGATCGTCCCTGTCGGTGTCAGCGAACCCCTCACTTCGACCGGGAGCCCGAGAACCGTGATCGTCTGTTTGATCGGCGGGATGCTCAGACTCGAGGTCAGCTTTCCGCTCGTGATGTCGCCTTCGGCGCTGAGCGTCGAGCCTTTGGGGACTTCGAGCGAAATGCCGCTTTTCTTCTCCGTCACACTGCCGGTCAGGTTCCACGCCGGCAGCGGGATGATCAGATCACCCGTCTCCGGTGTCAGACGCGCGGATTCTGGCAGTTTGGCACCAGCTTTGTGCTGACCGCACGTGCTCGGCGCCGTCTTACCCGCGACTCGTTCTTCGATCCATTTCACGACGGACGGGACGGCTGTCGGGTCGGTCAACAGGTGATCGCCCGGGTACAGCTGAAAGTCGTCCTTCACGCCGAGTTCGCACCACTTGTAGTGCAGTTCCGCGTCCGGAGCCACCGGCACGAACTCATCCTTGAGACCGTGGTAGTGGTAGACGGGAACGTTGATCGGTTTCGTACCCAGCGCCTGTTCTTCGAATATCTGTGAGACTTCTGGGTGTTCTGCCTCGACCTGTGCGAGGGTCTTGTTTTCCTTGGAGATTTCTTCGAACTTGTGGTCGTGGAATTCGGCGAGTGTCTGGATCGCGCACTCTTTGTTGGCCTTCATCGATTCAGTCGTCCCTTTTAGGGAAATGAAGCCAAACGCATTCAAATGCGGCGGTCCTCCTTGAGCGTACGCGGTCTGCAGCCCGAGCAGACCATCGACCGCGAAGCCTGCGCCGACCGCCCCGTTGCTGAATTCAGAGAGAGCCTGCAGATTTGCGGGGGTGCCGCCCGTGGCGACGCCGATCAGTTTGACGTCAGGTGCGTAGGTCGGCTGGATCTCACCCGCCCAGCTGACCGCCTGGCCACCGATCGAGTAGCCCCACGCGACCACCGGGTTGCTTTCGGTGATGGCCGATTCCGGCACTTCCCTCGCCGCGCGGACGATGTCCAGCACGTCCTCTGCCTCGGCTCGACCGGCGCTGTATGCGGGGACGGATCCTGTCGTGTAGCCCTGGTAGTCCGTGACCGCCACCGCGTAGCCCGCTTTCAGTGCGCCGATGACCGCCGTACCGTCATACTCGGTACCCGCTTCCATCTGCTTCGAAGGCGCACACTGCTGGCCCAGCCCCTGGGTTCCGATACCGATCGTCACGACTGGGCGCGACCCTTTTCCGGTCCATTTGGCTGTCGGCGTTATGACCGTGCCGGTGACCGCGATGGGCTGTTCCTTCTGTGTCTCGGACTGGTACATCACTTTCCAGGCTTTGTAAGCCGGAAGCGTTACGTTGAGATTGAGCGTCGTCGGGCGATACTGGACCAGTTCACCGTTTTTGGTGGTGAGCAGTTCTTCCGGGGCGTTGTAGAATTCTTCGCCCGCCGGGCCTTCCACCGGCGCCGCCGATGCCGCGGACGCCATCACCAGGAAGGCGCCTAAAGCACAAAGTGCGAGCGCTGCTCGCAGCAGACCTGCGTGACGCGACGCCTTGAGTCCGCGGCGCTTACGTGCTTGAACCGAGTAATACATCTCATCCCTCCTCCTGATTGTCTGCAGCGCCGTGACGACGATGCAACCAACGAGAATCGATATCCTTTTTTAGACGGAAAACACGAAGCTGGACAGGAACACGAACGCGACCCCGGTTTCGATCGGCGGGGTCCATCTCGTCCGTCAATCGCCACATCAGCAGCGCCTGTCGGGCCTTCGGGTGAACAGTCGTTTACCGAACCCTAGCGGAATCTGGTTAGGGCGTCAACCAAATACATAGCTACATTGCGCCAGGGGTGTTGCAAATCCGTCTAGGCTTCTATGATGGCGTCAATGTTGCGTAAACGTCCGTTTACTCGATCGGGCGATGGCCATGAGACCTCACGAGAAGCGCGCACGTCCCCGTAGGCCGCCGAGCAAGGAGAGTCGCGCGGAGCGCAAGCAGCGCACGCGCGACGCGCTGCTCGACGCGGCGCTCAGGCTGCTCGACGATCGCTCCTTTGGGAGCCTCAGCCTGCGGGAGGTCGCGCGCGATGCGGGCATCGTCCCGGCGGGCTTCTACCGCCATTTCCAGGACATGGACGAGCTCGGCTTCGCGCTCGTGGACGAGTCGGTCCGGCGACTGCGCCAGCTGCTGCGTGCCGCACGCGAGGGGCGTTCGGACTACCAGGGCGTGATCCACAGCTCGGTCGTGGTCCTGGCGGGAAACATTCACGATCACCGCCTGCATTTTCGCTTCCTCGCGCGCGAGCGCAACGGCGGCGTGCCCGCCCTGCGCCGCGCGATCAGCGGTGAGATCCGGCTGTTCAGCAACGAGCTGGCGCTCTACCTGGCGCGCCTGCCCGAGCTGCAGAGATGGAGTTCGGATGACGTCCAGATGGTCGCGAAGCTGATGGTCGACACGATGGTCACGGCGGTGCAGGAGCTGCTCGAGGCATCGGCCGAGGATCCGCTGACCGAGGAGGAAATCGTCGTCCTGGCCGAGAAGCAGCTGAGGCTGATCACGGTCGCGATCCCGTACTGGCGCAGCCCTCCCGCAGCCGCGCCGCAGATCGGCCACACCCAACGGACCGCCGAGCCCGGAATCGCGTCTTGGCAGGACCAACCCGAGATCGCCTGACTGGATTTTGATCCAGCGGCCATCTTCGAGCGCGAAATCTGCCAGAAGAGTCGGTAGATCGCACCCGATAGGTCGCCGTAGGAGTCCCCCAGCTCCATGGGAAGCGCCTGGGGCGCCGTCTGGCCGCGGACCCCATGCGAGAATGCCCTCATGGCGTCGTCCGCCCAAACACCTCGACGCTACCGGGGTATCACAGCGTCAGAGCGTCGCGCCCAGCGGCGCGAGCGACTGCTCGAGGCGGGTCTCGAGCTGTTCGGCACTCAGGGGTATGCCAACACCTCGATCCGGGCGGTATGCCTGACGGCGTCGATGAACTCCCGCTACTTCTACGAGTCCTTCAGCAGCAGAGAGGATCTGCTTTACAGCGTCTACGGACGCATCGTCGAGGAGATCGTCGCATCAACGACGGAGGCGTCGTCAAAGCAGGACACGATCGAGAAGCAGGCACGTGCCGGCATTCGGGCCGGCTGGATGATCCTCACCGAGGACCGGCGCAAGGCGCGCGTGATCGCGCTGGAGGTCGTCGGCGTGAGCGATCGCCTGGAACGGCTGCGCCGAGACACAAGGCATGCGCTCGCCGATCTAACCGCCCGCAACGCCCGATCGCTCGCCGGTGGCGGTATGCGGTTTCGCCTCGACCCGGTGCTGACCACACGCTCGCTGATCGGCGGCGTGGTCGAGATCCTGGTCGACTGGATCAACGGGGATCTCGATGCGACCGCGGATGAGATCGTCGAGCATTTCACGCGGCTGTTCACGGCCGTGACGTACGCCGCCGTGGAACCCGCAACGGCCGCTGAGCATCCGCGCGACTAGCGCGAAGGTGACCCCCTGGCCCGTGGCGCCAGGCCGATCCGGCTCCATCACGAGGCGGCCGCGATTTCATCGGTTCAGACCTTCGGGAGCGCAGGCGCGCGTTCTGGACAAAGAGATGCGCCGGTGCTACAGTTGCGCGGCAAAAGAGGTGCTCCAGCGCTACAGTTGCGCCCCAGGGCTCCGTGCGAGGCGTCATCGAGGACGCCCGTGGGCTGGACACCCACAAAGTCGCTTCAAGGAGGAGAGCTGTGAGCAATCAGGCTTTGAAACGGATGAAGAGGGCCGTGGTCGCTTCGACCGTGGCATCAACGATGTTCTTTGCGGTCGCGGTGGCCGCTTCGAGTGCGGCCACCCTGCCGACCGTGGCGGAAATTCCTGCGGGTAGCGGAGCGCACGGCTTTCCTTATGACGCCGTCCCGCAAACGCCAACTGTTCCGGGGGCCCCGTACATCAACCTGAGCGAAGTCGGCTATGCGGAACGCGAGTTCAGCATGTCCGGCAGCGACACGATCTACAGGGCAAGCGGTCCGTGGTCGTCAAACGGGAAATGGGCCGTGTCCGCCTCGAAGACGAACGTCCCATACACCACCCGCCTGCTGGTGCGCTACCCGACCAACCCGGCGAAGTTCAACGGAACCGTGGTCTTCGAGTGGCTGAACGACACGACCGGCGGGGATCAGGACCCGGTGTGGGCGCAGCTCTACAACCAGCTGATCAACAAGGGCTATGCGTACGTCGGCGTGACCGCCCAGAGGCCCGGCATGAAAGATCTCGCCACCTGGGATCCTCCGCGCTACGGCAAACTCGGCGACAGCAATGACGGACAGTCCTATGAAATCTTCACGCAGGCCGCGAACGTCATCAAGGCCGACAGCTCGACGCTGCTGGGTGGCTTGACGCCCAAGGAGCTGATCGGTACCGGCGACTCGCAGTCGGCCTTCCGTGTCGACACCTACGTCAACGCGATCCAGCCGCTGACGCACGCCTTCAACGGGTTCCTCGGGGTCGGCCGTGCTGTCACCGCGGCGCCGATCGGCGAAGGGCTCATCGCAACATCGCCGTTCCCGGCGCTCATTCGTACCGACAACACGGCGCCGTTCATACAGCTCAACACCCAGGGCGACATCGAAGAGCTCGATGCCGCGGCCGCGCGCCAGCCTGACAACAACTACCTGCGCACCTGGGAGGTCCCGGGCGCTGCGCACATCGACGCTCACGAGGCCGCGTACGAGACCGAGACGCTCGCTCTCGAGCAGCCGACCCTGGAAGCGCCCTCGTGTGCACTGGGCACGCCGATCGAGGGCACCGGGACGCCGCTGGACGGTCACAACCAGCCCGACAACATGCCGCTGTTCGAGGTCGAGGATGCCGCCCTGGCTGCCCTGCAGAACTGGGTAACCAAAGGCGTCCTACCGGCCAAAGGCACCCCGATCTCCACGATCCCCTTGCTGTTCGGCGCCTACGACCTCGTGAACAAGAACAAGTACGGCGTCGGTGAAGGCGGCATCCGGATGCCCGACGCACAGGTCCCCACGGAGGACTACTCGGCGCTCAACTTCGCAAATGCCAGCGAAGAGAGCCTCAGCCCGACGGCCCTGCTCAGCGAGCTGGAGGGTGCATTCGAATCCCTCGAGACCGGCGGCATCACCAACGAAGCGCTACGCGATGAGGGTCTGTGCCTGCTCTCCGGGTACTTCACGAACCTGAGCAGCTCCAACCTGAAATCGCTGTATCCCACGACGGAAAGCTATGCCTCGAAGTTCACGACGGCGGCGAAAACCGAGCAGGCGGCCGGGTTCATGACGCCCGAAGACGCCGCGGCGGCGATCGCCAGCGCGGACGCCGGCTTCGGTCCACTGCAGCAACCGCCCGTCATGATCCCGTGATCCGGCGGTCGTAATTCCCCGAGTGCTCCGCAGGCCGGCCGACCTCCCCGTCGCCGGCCTGCGGGTCACGCCTCCTGACGTTGTGGTTCAGGCCCGCACACGAACCGCCAGGAGCGCGACGTCGTCGCGCACGTCATCGTCGCGACCGACGAGCTCAAACAGTGCCTGGACGGTGTCGGCAGCGCGCTCAGGCGAGAGTCCCCGGAGGTGCTCGATCACCTGCTCGGACGTGAGGATCCTGCGCGGCGCGTGGGCCTCGAGCAGCCCGTCGGTGTAGAGCGCGAGCGTGTCGTTGCGTGCGAGCGTCGTCACGGCATCCTCGATTTCCGGATCCGCGAACACGCCGAGCAGCGCCCCGCGCCCGGCATGCTCCTCAACCTGTCCGCCGGCGCGTGCGATCAGCGCAGCCGGGTGACCGGCGCTTGCGATCGTCAGCCGCACCTCAGAGCCCGCGAATTGCAGGTGGGCGAGGATCGCGGTCGCAAAGCGTCCTTCGAAGTCCTGATCGAGCATCGCGCGGTTGACCCGCGTGAGGACCTCCCCCGGGCTCGCACCCTCGCGTGCATAGGCGACTGTCGTGTGCCGCAGGAACCCCGTGAGCGCGGCGGCCTCGGCGCCCTTCCCGCAGACATCCCCGACGACCAGCCAGCAGCTGTCGCGATCCCCGAACGCATCGTAGAAATCCCCGCCGACCTCGTTGCCAGCGCCCATCGGCCGAAAGCAGCTCGCGAATTCAAGACCGTTCACGATTGGCAGCGCAGGCGGGATCAGGCTTCGCTGCAGCGTGCGTGCGACATGCGCGCGTTCCGCATACAGCCGCGCATTGTCAAGCGCCATCGCCGCGCGCGTCGCAAGATCCGCGAGGACCGCGAGCTCCTCACGCTCATAGCCCGCCTTGGAGCCCAGGTGCAGGAACGACACAACGCCGTGTGTGCGCCCGCGGGCCACCATCGGAAAGACCGCGGCAGCTCTGTATCCGGCCTCGACAATGAAGCGCCGATGCTCGTCGCTCTGAGCCATCTGATCCAGCGCGAGAGGATCGGTGAGGTCTGCGAACACGTACGGCACACCGTGGCTGAGCACCTGAGCGACCGGGTGGCTGGAGCGCAGGTCCAGTGGACGGTCCCTGCGCATCTGCTCGACGCCGCGCGCGACCGCCGGATCGACCGCCGCTGCGACGCTGTCGCTGATCAGCTCGCGTCCGTCGAGGAGGTCGATCACGCACAGCTCGGCCAGCTCGGGGACCGCCGTAGCAGCGATCTTGCGCAGCGTCTGCTGCGGATCCAGCGAGGTATCGAGCTCGGCACTGGCCTCGATCAGGAACTCGAGGCTGCGACGTTGCGCGCGCATGCGCTCAAAGCCGACGTGGATCACGGTCGCGGCGAGCAGCCCGAGAACCACCGCGACGCACGCGACCGCCCCGAAGGTCTCGGGAGCGCCCTTGTAGGCCAGCGGCGCAAGGAAGGCCACGAGCACTGCGGCCGAGACGATCGCCAGCCTGCGTCGTGGCTGAAAGGCGGCCGCGTGGCCGAGCGCGAAGAAGTAGATCAACCCGAACGGGCTGCTCTCACCGCCGCTTGACGCGCACAGCACCGCGATCAGCACGATTCCCCACAGATCGGCGAGGAACGCGAGACGCAGGCCGCCGCGCCCGCGAAGGACCGCAAGGACCAGGCATCCCGCCGTGAGCACGGCGGTTCCGGCCACGGCGAAGACACCGAGCGGCGCTTCCACATGCGGCAGCAGCACCGCCGTCGCGCACAGCGCCGCACCGGCGATATACAGCGCTGCAGCGATCGCGACCGCCGCGCGCGCTTCGCGCGCGATCGTGGTCTCGGGCGCGGCACCCGTTGCCCGCGCGACTGCGAGCTGGCGCGGCGCGCCCGGTTCGACGGCTCCAAAGGACTCGGCCGTCCCGTTCATATGAGTGCCCGTGGTCGCTCTGCTCACCTCCTAAGTGCAGCAGGATCGCGCGCCGCTGTCGATCCGCGGCGTGTCGGCAGCGGTCTCGACGGGCGCCAGATCTCCATGCGACGATCGCGGGCACGCGCTCGGCCAAGCGTCCAACATCCGCGCGCAGGCTCATGTCGTCATCTCGCGCTGCCGAGCAGAGCGAGATGGATGGAGGGACTGCGGCGAGGGATCTCGCAGGGGAGAGCTGAGCGATGCCGGACGCGATCGCGTCAGACGCCCGCAGCGCCACGCACAGCCGCGATGGCGCGGCGCGCGGCAAGCAGCGCCACGAGCACCTCAAGCGCCCCGAGCACCCCAAGCACCCTCGGCGCAGGCGCCGCAAGCATCACAAGCAGACCCGCCACGCCAAGCACACGGCCCACCACTCGGCCGCCTCGGGCCTGCCCGGCGCTCCGGCGCCTCCGGCGATCCCGCTGCAGGCGCCCCCGCCGTCGAGCACGCCGGCGCCGGCGCTGAGCGCGCCGATCACGCTCGCGCAGGCCCAGCGCCTGCTGTGGCGCGCCGGCTTCGGCCCGACGCCGGGGCAGGCGGAGGCGCTCGCCGGCCAGCCGCTCGAACCGGTCGTCCAGAGCCTGACACGCCCGAGCGGGCCGGCGGTGCTGCACGGCCCGGCGCCGACCGACGACGAAGGCAACGCGCTCGCGCCCGCCGACGCCTGGGGCGAGGACCACTGCTGGTGGCTCGATCGCATGGTCCGCTCCGACCAGCAGCTGATCGAGCGGATGACGTTCATCTGGCACGACTGGTTCGCGAACTCCAACGAAAAGGTCAACGACCAGCAGCGGATGCTCGACCAGAACGAGCTGTTTCGCGAAAACGCGCTCGGCAACTTCCAGGACCTGTTCCTCGCGGTGACGGCCGAACCCGGCGATGCTCGTGTTCCTCGACGGCATCTACAACGACAAGTCGGAACCGAACGAGAACTACGCGCGCGAGATGATGGAGCTGTTCTCGCTGGGCGCCGACCGCGGCGCCTACAGCGAGGACGACGTCCGCGAAATGGCGCGCGCGCTGACCGGCTGGACGCGCCGAATGGACCGAAAGCTCGGGCCTGCAGAACTTCCGCTTCGAAGCCATCGCGCCACGACGCGACGCAACAAGACCGTGTTCGGGCAGACGGGCAAATGGAACTGGGAAGACGCCGTGCGGCTGTGCGTGACCCACCCGCTGCACGCCTCGTTCTTCGTCGCGAAGCTGTGGAGCTACTTCGTCCCCACGCCGCCCTCGAGAAGCCACGCTCGCCTCGCTGCAGGGCCTCTACATCGGCTCCGGAATACAGCATCCGGCCGTCGTCGAGGCGATTCTCGCAGCACCCCGACTTCCTCAACGGGCCCGAGCTCGTCACGCCGCCGGTCGTCTACAACGCCGGCCTGCTGCGCGCGATCGGCCGGCCGATCGACACGACCGCCTGGGCCTGGCTGTCGCGCCGCCGCCGGCCAGCAGCTGTTCTACCCGCCGAACGTCTCCGGCTGGGACTTCACGCGCTGGCTGGACACCTCGACCGCGAAGGCGCGCTGGGAAATCGCCAGCTACGTGACCGCGAAGACCTACCCGAACCCGTGGCCCGGCGAAGGCGAAGCGCAAGTACAGCGAAACCGAGGAACCGGCGGCAGCGCTCGCCAGCGCGCTCGGCTACTGGGCCAACCCGCCGCTCTCGGCGCAATCGCAGGACAGTCATCGCCGCCTTCGCGCAGACCTGTCTGCAAGGGCGCGTCGACCGCCAAGTGGCAGCGCAGCCCCTACCGGGCGATGCGCCAGAACGCCCTGCGCATGCTGATCGCGACGTCCCCCGACATGCAGGTCAGCTGAGATGGCGCGAGAGCTGCTCCTGCAACGACTTCACGCGCTCCCAGCTGCTGCGCGCCGGGGTCGCGCAGGCCGGTCGCGGGCTGCCGACGATCGAGCCTGGCCAGCCGATCCCGGCCGGCACCGGCATGGACCGGCGCACGTTCCTGCTGCGCTCCGCCGGCGCTGTCCTGTCCGTCTACGGCGCCGCCGCGCTGTCGCCGCGCCACTTCGAGGAGGGCATCGCTCAAGCGGCCGCGTCGGCGCCGCGCCGAACCAGCCGGTGCTCGTCTCGATCTTCATGGAAGGCGGCTGGGACGCGCTGTCGGTGCTGGCGCCTGTCGCGGGAAGCCAAGCTACCACGAACTGCGCCCGACGCTCGGGCTGCCGAAGGGCGAAGGCGTCGCCTTCACCGAGGACGAAACGCTGATGTGGCACCCGCAGGCCGGCGGCCTTGCGCGAGCTGCACGGCGAAGGCAAGGTCACCGTCTTCCCGGCGATCGGCTACGACCCGCCCGACGAGAGCCACTTCACGAGCCGCCACTACTGGGAGGTCGGCGAACTGAACACGCAGACGCGCTCCGGCTGGATGGGCCGCTACCTCGACGTCGCCGGCGAGCCCGGCAACCCGCTGCAGGGACTCTCGCTCGACTACTCGCTCGCGCCGGCGCTGGCGACCGCGCGCGTTCCGGTCGCAGCCGTCTCCTCGCCCTCCGACTACGACTTCTGGGCCTACGGCCTCGAGCGAACCGCTGACCAGCCCGACGCTCGAACATGTTCGGCGCGCTCGGCGCGCTGGCAGCGCCCTCGCCCGCGTTCGCGCAGGCGCGCACCGCCGTCGCTGAACACGAGCATCATCCGCAACCAGATCGCGCCGTTCGCCGAACAGCGAAGGAAAACCCGGCTTCACCTCGCCGGTCACCTACCCGACGAGCGGCGGCGACTTCCCGCAGCGGCTGGCCGTCCTCGCGGCGATGCTCGACGACGAAGCGCTGCCGATCAAATGCGTCTCGCTGAACGCCGTCGGCTCCTACGACACGCACTCCGACGAGAGTCGACACGCTGAGCACGAACCTCGGCCAGACGGTCGAATCGGTCGTCGCCTTCCAGCGCGACCTGGAAGCGCGCGGACTCGATGACCGCGTGCTCGTCCAGCTGTGGTCGGAGTTCGGCCGCCGCCCGCAGGAAAACGGCTCGGGCACCGATCACGGCGCGGCCGGCCTCTCGTTCCTGATCGGCTCGCGCGTGAACGGGCGAAATGGTCGGCGAATTCCCCGGCCTGACGAAACTCGACGAAAACGAAAACCTGATCAACACGTCTGACTTCCGCGCGATCTACGCCGGGCTGCTCGGCGCAGTGGCTCCAGACCGAAGCTGGCCTCGTGATCCCGGAAGCCGGCACCGGACTGCCCGGCTCCAGCCCATACGGCACCGTCCCGCAGCTGATCGCGTGAGCCGCGCGCGCGAATCGCTATGCGCCTCGTGGCCGTCACATGCGGCGTGTGCCTGCTGGGCGCGCTGAACACGATTGCGCTGGCCAGGCCTGCCAAGGGATCCGGGCACACCCGCCACGGCGCGCGCTCTCACAGCTGCGTCGCGAAGCGCCGCCGGGCACCGCGCGCCCGACGCATCGCCAGGCGTGAGGCGCGCTGTCGCGCGAAGAAGCCGTCCGCCGCGCATCACGTGGGGGCCTCGGCGGGCTCTCCGAGCGAGCCAGGCGGCCCCACAACCCCGGGCGGCGGCCCGGCGGTGGAAGCCTCTAAACCGCCGCCGTCGGGTCCGGTCACGGTATCCAGTCCGGAATCGCCCGAACTCGCCCCCGCCGTCGGTCCCGCACGTGCAGGTAACGGCCGTCGAGTACCACTTCACGCTCTCACGCGCGAGCGTTCCCGCTGGCGAGGTCGTCCTCCAGTTCGTCAACCACGGCCAGGACGAACACAACCTCAACTCGCTCTCCTCAACGGAAGAAGACCGGCGTCTGGTGGGCAATACGGTGTCAGACGGACTGGGCAACATCGAGGTCGACCTCAAACGCGGCTCCTACACGCTCTTCTGCTCGCTACCCGAACACGAGCAGAAAGGGATGAAAGCGACGCTGACCGTCGAATGACGAGCCGCCGCCCCGCACAGGCGGAGCGGCGGCGTTCGTCACTGAGCTTGCTCGACGACGGGTGCTCAGACGGTCACGGGCACAGCGGGTTCTGCGGCGCCCCGCTGCACGGGTTGGGCATGGTCGGCTGTGCCGGCGGGACCGGCTGACCGACCGGAGGCGTCGCTTCCCTTATTGCGTCGGCTTCGAGCTGGAGCCCGACGAGGTATTCGACGGCGGGCAGACCGCCGCCCGGGCTTGGCGTCGTCTTGTTCTGACAGCCCCAGGTTCCCTGAATCTTCGCCGGGAACGTCGCGTCGCTGAGCAGGTTGGCGCTCACGCAGTTGTTGACCGAGTGCGATTCCGGATAGTTGAAGATTTCGCTGAAGCCGCCCGCGAGCGTGACGTCACCCGTAAAGGCCTTGCCCGGCGCGCCGTTGTGGGCAAATGAGTTGCCGCTGATCCGGTTGCCGGCGAGCTGGAAGAAGATCGTGCCTTCAAACCCGTTTTCCGGCGTGAACGGATTCGGGTACTCGAATCCCAGCACCCCGTTGTTCGGGTTCTTGGTGATCACGTTGCCTTCCACCAGATCGGCGTAGTCGCCCGGGAGCTCGACGCCCGCACCCCAGGGCGCAATCCCGGTCGATCCGTTGACCGGCACACTGAGGTTGTTGTTTTCGGTGATCAGGTTGTTGCGGATGATCGTGCAGCGAGCGATGTCCGTCCTGGTGATGATCGGCGTCGGGTTTGGGTGTTCGATGTTCGGACGACCGCATTCACCATCCTGCGGTGGCGGTCCGTCGCCCGGGTTTTCGGAGTTGGGTGCGATGCCGACGAGGTTGTGGCGGTAGGTCGAGTTCTGCAGCACGAGCCTGCCGCCGGCGTTCGAGCCCGAGTAGCCGAGCGCGTTGTCTTCCATCGTCGCTGCGGACACGCGCGCGTTGCAGTCCTGACAGGCGCCGATGTAGATGCCCGAATCCGCGAAGCCCGAGGCGTAGATGTCTTCCCACGAGCCTTCGGTCTCGTTGCCGGTGAAGATGCCATAGCCGCCGAACAGGCCGGTGTCATAGGCCGTCAGATAGCTCCCGAACCAACCATGCGCACCGATTTTGCCCGAGTCCGCACCGCCGTTCCACCAGATCTCGTTGCCGCACTCTTCATCGGGGCACGACGGACCGAAGTCGAAGTTGCGAACCGTCAGGTTCTGCACCCAGACATTGTTGGCCTTGTCGATTTCGATCCCGTTGGCGACCTGGTGCTGGCCGTCGAGGATGACCTTGTTGCGGTTCATTCCCCGGATCCAGATCCCCGACTGGGCACTCGTGACCTTGACCTGTTCGTAGTACACGCCGGGTTCGATCAGCACCCAGTCCCCGGCTTTCGAGGCGTTCACGGCAGCTTGGATCGTCGTGTAGTAGTGGGTGTTGGGCGGAACCTGGATCGGTGCCGGACCCTGACGGACGATGTTCACGTGACCGGTCGCGCCCTGGCCTGCATCGGCGACGCTCCCATAGGCGCCAAACGCAAGGGCCATCAGCAGACCGGCGAGCAGGCTGCGCGCGACCGTGAACCTGCGGCGCGGCCGAAATCCGAATCGACAAACCTCTGACATCTCGTGTCCCTCCTGAACTTGGCGGACGCTCAGCTCGCCTCAGCGACCTGCGACGCAGCCGTCGCGAGCCGGGCGCAAATTGCGGCCTACTACGACCGGCGACGCGACGTCGATCAACCCGTGAGGTCGGTATAAGGCGGGTCCTGTCCGCCCACGGCCTGCGCAAGAGATTTCGATCGGCCGCAGCCGAGATCGGCCGCGATCGATCGTACTCCTCTGTCGATCGTGCGGCTGGGTAGCCCCGGCGCTACAAAACCTCGTAGACCGCTTCGATGAGCGCTCGGTTGCGAGGGTCCTGCCACTGCGGCCCGCCGCGGTTAGTGACATAGCCGAAGGCGACCTGCGCATACGGATCGGCGAAACCGACCGAGCCGCCGCTGCCGAAGTGTCCGAACCCTCCCGGATTGGGCCCGAGCGGGCGCTCGGGCTGGGTGAGCTGAAAGCCGAGCCCGAAGCGCGAGGGGCGCCCGAGCACGAGATCCTCGCCCGCAGCGGCCTCCGTCGTGGCCTGCTCGAGCACGTCGCGATCGACAAGCGACGGGGAAGCGCGCAGGAGCGCGTCATAGACACGGGCGATCGCCGCCGCGCCCGCGTGCATGTTTGCCGACGGCAGCTCCGCTTGCAGCCAGGCGACCGTGTTGACGGTCTCGATCCCGGTCGCCCCGGGCGGGTTGAGGTAGGCGCGCTCGCGCAGGCGCAGATCGGCGCTCGCGCGTAGCGCGCCCTCAAAGCGCGAGGCGAGCCCAGCGTCGAAGACATACTCGGCCCGACGCGCGCGCTGGCCTCGCGCGAGGCCGAAGCTCAGAGATACTCCGAGCGCCTCTGCCACCTCGCGCGAGAGGAACGAGCCGATCGATTCGCCGCTCACCCGCCGGACGATCTCACCCGCCAGGAAGCCGAAGGTGTGTACGTGGTAGCCGTGGCCCGCTCCGGGCGTCCACCACGGGCGTTGCGCGGCAAGCGCATCGGCCACAGTCGCCCATTCATAGAGCGCGCCCTCCGCGAGCTGCCTCTCGATCGCGGCCAGGCCAGCCCGGTGGCTGAGCACCTGGCGCACGGTCACGTCCTCCTTGCCGGCGGCGGCAAACTGCGGCCAGCACTCAGAAACTGCCCCGTCGAGGTCCAGCAGCCCGCGCGACGCCAGCATCAACACGCACAGCCCCGCGAGCGCCTTGCCGACCGAGAACACGTTGACCACGGTGTCCTTCCGCCAGGCGCGCGAGCGAGCCTGGTCAGCCCAGCCGCACCACAGGTCAACGACGGGCCGGCCGTCCACTATCACCGCCACCGCCGCGCCCAGCTCGCCCCTCTGCGCGACGTTCTCCGAAAGGGCCGCGCGCACAGCGCCAAAACGCGCGTCGCAGGTGCCCGCTATCTCGGGTGGCTCGGTTGAGATCGTCGAACGATAGAACTGCTCAGCAGCCGCCGTCGCTCGTCATTCAGGCGCGGCGAATGCAGTCCCGTTCCACACCCAGCCAAGCGTTCCGGCGAAGACGCTTTCGCCAATCGTGCTGGCGGGATAGAGCAGCGCGAGCTCGTCGCCGAGCTTCGTCGTCCCGGCGATCAGGCCGGTCACGTTCGTCAGCCGCGCCCATGTCGCGTCCTGAGATGAGCTGGGCTGTGCGAGCGGCGAGGGCGGGTAGAAGCCTGCGCTCGCGAGCACAGGGGCGAGATACACGAGCGCCGCACCGGTGAGCGCCGCGGGCGCACAGGCTGTCGAGGTGCAGACAACCGCTTCGTAGTTGGCCGGCGTGATGCTCGCGGCGTGTTCCCCATGCGCGAGCGCGGCGATCTGGAACTGCCCGCTGCCGCCTTCAGGCCTGACGAGAGCAAGGGCGTCGGTGCTCGGTTCGCTGAGCGCCGCCGCGCTCGCAAGCGTGAGCACGCGCCCGATGTAGGGCAGCGGATCGCTGGGCGCCGTCACGTTGGCCTGAGCCGTCGGCAGCGTCGACGGGCCGGCCATGAAGGGAACGAGGCATCCCTGTTCGTGCACCGAGGCCAACGCGGCCCGGATGCCTTCGATGAAGTCACTCCTCACCGGCACGCTGAGCGGAATCGTCGGCTGTGCGGCGCCTTCGGGGCGATCGTTGGCCATCGACTGAAACGACAGCTGCGTCGTCGTGTTCAGCCAGCCCAGCGGCGGGTTGGGCCCGGCGACGCCGAGGATCCCGGCGAGGACCTGCGACTGCATGTCGGTCTGGTTGAGCGTGCTCAGCAGGTTCAGATAGCCGCCGATCTCTGTGATGTTCAACGGCGCGGGCACGCGCGAGGGCACGACGTCGCCCTCCAGCGCGATACGCCGCAGGATGATGTCCTGCGCTTCAAGCGCATCGCCCAGCTCGCGTTCTCGATCAGCGTCAGGAAGCTGTCGGCGAAGTTCCCTGCGAAGGCTTCGCCGGGGAACGGATCGCCGCTGGAGGCGCCCGCACCGTTGCTCGGAGCTCCGGGCGGTCCGCCGCTCGGGCCTTCCACCACGCCGCCGCCGGTGCCCGTGGTCGTGGAGGTTCCCGACGGACCGGTCGTGGGGCCGCCGCTGACGCCTGCGCTCCCGCTCGTTTCCGTTCCTCCTTCCGGTGGGCCGGGTGTTGGCGGCGCGACAGCGACAGTTTCGGGCAGCACGACTCTCGGCACGGCGCTCGCGCTCTTTGCGCATGGCTCGCAGGGCTGCCCGGCAGCCGGCGCAGAGCCCAGCCCCGTAGCGGCGGGCGTGCGCGGTCCCTCGGCGGGCGCCGCCACAGGTGTCTGAGGGCCTTGGGCCATGATCAGCGCGCCCTCCCGTTGCCGTTGCTCGGGCGGATCGCGGGCGGCGGACCCGGGGCGCCGCTGACGGCCCCGCCCCCGAGCGCTTCTCCGCCGGCCGCGACTCCTTCTTCGCCGCCTTTGGCTTTTTCGGCGCCTTTGGCTTCTTCGCCTTTGGTGGCTTCACTGCCTTTTTCCTTGCCTTTTTCTTTACCCGCTTCTTTGCCTTTTTCAGCGGCTTTGCCTTTCGTCGCTTCTGTTTTTTCGCCACCTTTGCCGCTCTGGGCCGCCAGCGCGCTGGAGCCCGCGTTCGGGTTGCCGCCGTAGATGCCGCCGACGATGTTGCCGACGGTCGCCATCGCCTGGGCCTGAAGTTCCTTGGTCGTTTTCAGCGCGTCCGAGCGCGCCGAGTTGGCGGTCGTCTGTGCGTTGTTGAGCAGACCAGCGAGCTGTTCGGCGCCGGTGAGGCTCGTGCTGAACGGTTTCTGGTTGGCGGCGTCTGTCCCGAGCGCCTGCAGCAGCGAGGTTTCCGGGTTTGGCGCGGTGAGCACGTTGTTGATCAAGGACGGTAGCTCGGTCAGGTTGTTCGGCCCCACCTCGCCGGTGGCCAGCGACGGCGTCGTCGTCGGCAGCGTCGTGGGCGCGATCTGCGGAGCGGTGTCCGAGGGCGAGTCCTGCCAGTTCCAGAAGCGTGTGATGTCGATCTTCTCCGCCGAGGAGCACTGTCCCAGCACCGCCTCGCCGAGCACACCCTCGGTCGGAAGCGCGACGATCGACTGCGGCGAGGTGAACGCGGCGGTCTGGTAGGAGAGCAGGGCTTCGGTGATTTTTCCCGTTTCAAGCGCTTCACCATCGGCCCCTGTCTGCTCGGCCAGCGCCTGCGGCAAGAAGAACGGCATGATCATCGAGTTGCCGAAGAAACCGAGCACCTTGTTCTCAACACAGTTGAGCAGCGGGATCATCTGCGTCGCGTCTTCGACGCCTCCGGGCGGCACGCCGATCGTGTAGGCCTCCAGCAGGATCGCGCGTTCCTCGGCGGACATCGAGGACCAGATCGCGCGCGAGTAGCTGAGCGTGTCGTGCACCACGTGCTGGGCCATCTGCTCGATCTCGAGGATCTCGTTGAAGCGCAGCTGCGGCGACAGCTCGCGCGCCGGCACCGGATAGGGCTGGGGCGGTAGTTCGACGCCGACCAGCGAGCCGCTCGCGTACTGCTCGGCGCCGGATACAGCCGCTCCTTCGGAGTCCAGTTCCTCGATCGCCGCCTGGAACTCGTTGAGCTGTGGCCCGCCGAGGGTTTCCTCGAGCTTGGCTGGGGTAAGCGAGACGGTCGGCGGGGCGGTCGAGCCGGGTACGAGCGTGGACTCGAGCGCCTGGTTGACCCAGGTGTTGTCGGCGTTGAAGAGTTTGTCGAGCGCCTGCAGCTCTGCCTGCGCGGGCGACATCAGCGTGTAGGTCAGATGGCGGAAGCTGCGGCTGATTTCAAAGCCGACGATGCTCGCCCGGTTCATCGACGTCGGAAGGGCGAGCGCGCCTTCGCAGCGGTAGGAGCCGGTCTGGCGCTGGAGCATCAGCCACGCCACGAGCTGGTCTTCGCTGGCGAATGCTTCTTCTGGAAGCGCCGGTGCGCCGTTTGTCAGTTTCACGGGCCCGACACGCGTGCCGCTTTCGGTGACCGCGGTGACCGCGACTTCCTCGCACGCCAGGAAGCTGCCTTCCAGCACGAAGTGAATCACGTCCTCCGCGGCGCCTCCGAACGGCTCCACTTCGGCCGTCGGGTCAGCGACGAACTGCGCCAGCATCGACAACCCCCGCTGATACTGCCGAGGAAGAGCCAGTTTGAGAACGTTGGCGTGCTTGGCGATCTGGCCGTAACGCGCGATCACCTTTTCGCGGCTGTTGACGAGCGCCGGTTCTGAGAGCGTCGCAGGCTGTTCGGGCGACATGAAGCGCACGACCTGCAGCGGGACGAGGACCGTGAGGCTGAGGCCGTCTATCGCCGTGGTGACGTCGTAGAGGCGGTGCACCTTCCAGTACTGCATCGTCAGCGCATGCGCATGGTTGTGGTTGGTCACGACCTTCGTCGTTACCGACTCCGACTCGCTCGCCGTCGCCAGTCGCATGCCCGTCTGTGCGGCGCTGCGTCGTGCGGAGGCCTGGTTCTCGGCCGCCGACTGGGTCGTCTCCGCCGCCTGCTGGGCGGTGTTGCGCTGGCCTTCAAGCGACTCCGCCGACGTTCCCGACGAGGAGGAGCTCCCGCTGCCGCCGCTGACCAGACCGAAGAAGCTCGCACCCACGCTCGAGGAGCTTGCTTCTGACTGAAATTCGCTCGAGCCTTTTGTCGCTTCGTGAAAGGCCGAGTTGAACGTGGCCTGCGTGGAGGTGTCGGCGAGCGCGCTCTGCTGCTGAGCCTGTTCCTCGGTGAAGAACTCGCTTTCGGTCACCGACGCCGTGTCGACCCGCTCGAAGATCGCAACCTCCTGCTGCTCGCCGGGGGCGAGCGGCAGCGAGTAGACGAGATCACCGAGCGCGAGCCCCTGCAGTGTCCAGCGCTGTGACATCCACAGCACGTATCCGAGGCCGAGCGTTCCCGCCATCGGCCGCGTCTCGTCGCCGGTGAAGAACCCGTCGGGTTGCAGTCCGGCGAGCTGATCGCGAAAGCCATCGACGCTGATCGGCTGCTCGACGGGGATGCGATCGACGTAGGCGACCTGGCCTTCGCCCGCGGCCGCTTCGGGGACCGTGCCCTTGCCGTTGCTCGTGAACGTCGTGCCGTAGTCGGGCAGGAACGTCCTGAAGCCGTTCCCCGCGGGGCGTTCCTGGACCTGGGCGACGATGCTCGCGCGTGGCTCCACGAGGCGAAAGAAGACCCCATAGGGGAACGCGTCGAGCGAGCCGTTGGCCCCGTAGGACAGCAGACAGTCGTCGCAGTCGCCCATCTTGACGACCGGCAGCTGCGCGGGGTTCGTCGGCTTGGGAGGAGGGCTGGTAGCCGGCGATGGCGGCATCAGGGCTTCAAGCGCCGCGACGATGCTCACCGGCAGCGGCGCGACGAAGCTCGGCAGCACAAGCGAGCCCAGCAGGCCGTTGGAGGCGATCTGCGCGGTCGGGATCTTGACGATCGTGCCCGAGCTGGCCCCGTGCACCCGCAGCTCGACTTCGCTTCCGCTCGGGAACGTCAGGTTCGACGGCAGCGGAAGGTGAAACGAGCCAGAATCGTCGGTGCGCACGGTGATCATCGGGCTGTTGCTTCCGAGGGTCGACGGATCGAACTGCACCTGGACGAGCCCGGCCGCGGTCGAGTCGGGCTGCAGCAGCACACCGATCAGCTGGGGCGGCGCGGCGGGCGCGCTCAGCGCCCCCAGCAGCCCGGCGAGGCTCCCGTGCAGCTCCTGCATCCCCGTAAAGAGGTTTCCGACCGCTTCGACGCGATCGTTGACGATCAGTGAGCTGATCGCGGCGCCGGCCTGACCGAACGGGTCGACCGTGAGCGGAATGCGCTGACGGCTCACGAGCGCCTCGACAGCGACCGTCCCGTTGCCGAGCGTGCTCCCCGGCCCGCTGCCAGCGGCCCCCGCCGCACCGGCGGACGCCCCCGTCCCAGCAGCGCCCGCGGCAGCCGAGCCGCCCGCGGCGGCTCCCGCGGCTCCCGCGGCGCCCGCGAGGCCCGTACCCAGCGCGAGTGTCGTGCCCGCGCCAGCGTCCGCGAGGCTCGCCGCCGGCACGCGCCCCTTGGCGGGGGATTTGCGACGCGCCGCCGACGGAGCCCTGCCGTTTTTCTTGGAGGTGGGAATGGGAGTTCTCGCTTTAGGCGTGTCGGAGATCGGCCCCTGGAGGCCCCATCAGCAGCTCTGCCCGCCCGGGCCGCCGTAGTAGAAGTACGCACCCCATGGCGCGGGCGCCTTCTTCCTTTCTGCCCACGGCTGGGGACCGAGGTTGTAACAGCCGGGCGTTTCGACGACCGACAGCGATTCACACCATTCAGACCCGCCACTGGGCGGGAAGTAATAGGCCGCGCGGTGATAGGCGGCCTTGTCCCAGCCTTCTTCGGCGAATTCTCCGCTGCCCATCGGCGGCCATGATTCTGTTTCACTGCACGTCTCACCGCCGAACTGAACCGCCGTCGCGCTCGTCGCCATCTGACCTGCGGCAAAGAGCGACGTCGGGTAGTAACCGAGCGCGTTCTGCGCTTCCACCCCGCCGCAGAAGAGCCACCAGTTGCCTTCATAAAGGTAGACGGCGATGTCGAGCTCGGTCTGCTGTCCTCCGACGACGCTCACCGGGCTCAACGCAGCGCCGACGATCGCTTTGCCGTTTTTCGTCGTGACGAAGCCTTTCTTGGTGAGGTTGTAGTTCCCCGATCCGTCTTCGTAGGCGTTCGCCGTCCAGTAGATGAAGAGCACCGGCATCGAGTGTGAGTACATCTGTGGAAATACCTGCCACCCGACCTCCACGGTCTGCAGTTCTTTCCCGCTTCCGCCGTAGTACCAGTGCTGGGAGAGCGAGAACACCTGGTTGGTGCTGATGGCCGGCGAGTAGAGCGTGAAGGCGCTGTGGCCGCCGATGTTCGCGACCTGCTGGTCCACGCGCGCGTAGCGATGTTCGGCGGGTGTCGCTTCGGGCTCGGGCTCGATGAGGATTCCGGGTTTCCTCGGCGCCGTCGCTGCGACACCCGCGTGCTTGCGAAAGAACGCATCCAGGCTCTCGAACCGCGACAGGTCGCTCAGGGTCACGCGCGGAAACGGGATCGTTCCCTCGGGAGCCCAGGCGGCGTTCCCGTGGCGGTCTCGCTCAACCGACTCCGGCTGAGGCTGCTGGGCCACCGCGTGCACCTCGGGCTCCCCTCCGGCCAGCACCGCGGTCAAATCCGGCGGCGTGGCGGGCGGACCGGGCTGATCGCGCAGCGAGGGCTGCTGTTCGACGGGAATGCAGTCGAACACCGTTCCGCCAATGTCCTCGAAGCTGTGCACGGATTCCACGCCGGCGTAGAGGTCGACGATGTGGGACTTCATCTGATTGAACTCCGCCTCGTGCTGGACGCGTGCACGTGGATCGAGGCGAACGTGCGCAAAATTCGTGTCCGCCGTGAGGTCCAGATGCGCCGCCAACGGCACGATCCCGACGATCCCTCCCGGCTCTCTGTCGCCTGCCACCCTTGCCTCCTAGAAGTTCACTCAGAGCTGGGCCCGTGCGCGGTCGATTGATCCGCCACAGGTATCACTGCACTTCTCACGCCCTACCGGCCGTGGCACCGCTGGCCGCAAGACATTTTTCACTGCGCCATCCCGATCGATGCTGAGGTGGGCACGGTACATCCAACCGACCGGCTTTACACGTTAATTGGACATTTGTTGCACTGTCAGATCGCCGAGCACGGGCCACACCCGCAATAAGTTGTGGCAGGTCAGGTTCGCTACGAGTCAAACCTGGGTGACAGGCGATTGACGCTTGATTGTGCTCAGGCTGGCGCGCCGTCGTCTGGCGCCGGTCGGCCGATGCGTCCAGCCGCCCGCGCCAGCGCCGGCTCCAGTTCGATCAGCGCGTCGAGATGAAGCCGAGCCCAGGCGATCGCCACGCCGGGCGGAACCCCGTCTGAGCCCGGCGCGCGTTCGAGCACCACGCCGCGCGCACCTGAGCGGCCGTCGCGCGTGCGCATCTGCGGCGGCTCGCCGGAGATCCGGATCGCCTCACCCAACGCCCGGTACCAGTCAGAGCAGGCCCGCCGCTGCTCGTCGAAGGCACCTCGAGCGAGCGCGAGCGCGGGGAGCTCGTCGTCGCCGGGGGCGAGCCGCGCGAACCCATGCGCGTCGTGCAGCAGGCGCGCGACCCGCCGCGCCCTGCCCGCACCGGCGAGCAGCACCGACAGATCGTCGAGATTGGCGCGCGCGGAGCTTCGCTCGGCCAGAAACTCGCGGACGGTCGTCTCCAGCCGCTGCGCGCTGGCCGTCGCGTCGCGGGCCGCGCGCTGAACCGATCGCTCCTCGGCGCCCTCGAGCAACCCGCCGACCGTGGCGTCGAGGTATCCAGCGGCGCCCGAGTACGCCGTACCGAGCGCATCCCGGAGCACCGCGCCAGCGCCGCGCGGCCAGACCAGCGCACCCGCGAGCAGGCTCACACCGGCTCCGATCGCCACGTCCTCGATGCGCACGAGCCCGACCTTCCAGCCGACCGGGTGGATCAGGTTGAACAGCACGAGCACGACGAAAGAGAAGGCCGCCTGCCCGGCCGCGAAGGAGATCGCGCGCGGCGCGTAGCCCGCCAGCAGCACACCTAACGGAAGTACCGCCCAAAGCACGGCGTCGTGGCTACCGACCGCCACCACGAGCAGCCCGCCGGCGACGATCCCGGCGAGCGTCCCGAGCAGGGCCAGCAGCACTGTGGTGCTCGTCGCCAGCGCGCTCGAGCGCAGCACCGAGAGGGTCCCGAGCACGATCCAGAAGGCATGCTGAAGGTCGCTGACCTGACCGACAAACACGGCCAGCGCGAGCCCGAGCGCCCCGCGAATGCTGTTGTGAAGCCATACAGAGCGCATGCTCGCCTGCGCCAGCGCGAGGCTGCGCAGTGCGTCAGCGCGAGCGCGCCACGACCGCAGCGGGTCACCTTCAGCGAGATCACCGCACGAGAGCAGCGCATCTCGTCCGGTCTGCATGGTCGCAAAGGCAAGCTGGCGAAGCCTGTAGGCGTCGTAGAGCTCGAGTGACGCCCGGGCCTCGTCCAACGACGCCGCGTCGCGGTCAAAGCGCCGCGCAACCGCGCGGCCAAGCGCCTCGTGCGCGCGGCCAAGGCGCTGCAGCGAAGCCTGAGTCGCCGCGATCTCCTTGCCCGATCCGCGCTCCTCGGAGAGCGCCAGGCGCGTTGCGGCCGACTCGAGCACCGAGCACACGGCCGCTTCGATCTCGGCTCGCTCTTGGCCAAACGGCGTGTCGCATAACCCAAGCGCGGGCTGGCGCGCGTTCACCGCACACAGCCAGCCGAGATCCTCCACGAGGCGCGTGAGCGCCGCCGTGCGGCTCCCGTTTCCGCTCGGCCGATGCTGCATAGAGGCAAACCTCCCCCGCAGCGTGCGCACCTGCGCGGAGGCGTCGGCCGCACGACCGCTCGGCTCGGCCTCCGGCCTCGCGGCGGCGGGTATCGATGCCGCGATGGCGCGCGCGGCGTCGGCCGCCTCGCGGCGCAGCGCACTGCGCGCGCGCTCTGGCCAGAGCAACAGCACAGCGCTTATCGAGAGCGCTCCCGCGAGCACCCAGCCCTCCAACCGCGCGGGGATCGCGGCGGCGTCCGCCGGCACCATCACGGCCAGCACGAACGTGAGCAGCGCGCCCGAGTATGCCGCCGCGACGTAGCCGTTGAGCACGCCCGCGAACAGGATCGCAAAGCCGACGAGAGCCATCGCCAGGGTCGCGAGCCAGGCGATGTGCGAGCAGACCGTGCCGAGCGAGATCAGCAGACAGCCGGCGAGCGCCAGCAGCAGATAGGCCCGCAGCCGAGCTCGGCGGTCGCCGCCGAAATCCACGAACACGAGCAGCGCCACGGACCCGAACGACGCGAACAGCGCCATCTGCTGGTCGTGCGCCACTTCGAGCGCCAGCGCGAACGCGAGCGGGACGACGATCGCCGCGCGAAGTGCGTTCTTGAGCGCGAAGAACCCCGGATCGGCGGCGCCCATCGGCCGATCATACGTGCGACCAGCAACGACTCTGGCATCCCGCGCGAGCCGTGCGACCGGCTATGGCGGTCAGTAGTCGTGGCTGGCCAGCCGAAATCCGCCCCCTCGCTCGTCGTCGCTCGCCGTGCTCAGCGCCGGAACCATCTCGCTCGTCACCAGACCGTGTTCGGAGGTCAGCTCATCGATGATCGCGAAGGCATGCACGGAACGCTCCGGACTGTCGACTGCGATCGTGCACACGGGCACGCGGCGACGAAGCTGCAGGAGCCTGTCGCCATGTGGTGGATGATCGCCGTGAAAGCCCCACACGGCGCGCAGGCTGGTCGCGCCGGCAGCATCGGCGGCGCGTAGCCTGCGGACGATCTCTGCGCTCAGCGGGCGTCCCGCATGGGTCGCGGCCTGCGAGCAGTACACCGTCAGCTTCTGCCACACGGGAAGACCGTGCTCGTCGGTGCTCGGCAGCTCATGCGCAGCGGCGAGCAGCTCGCCATCGCGCTTGCACACACGGACGCGCTCGACAGTCATCACCGGTTCGTCGAGCTGCTCGCCGAGCTGCGGGATGACCCGCTCGATCCGCTCGCCCGCGCCCACCGCGACAATCATCATCGGCACCCTGAGGTTGCGGCCCAGGAATCTTGCGCGCGCGCGCGTTCCATGTCTCGTCCCGTCCACGCCGAGCAGCGCGGTCGCGCCCGCGATGCCGTTGCGGTGAAGAAGATCACAAACGGCGGCGAACGGCGGCGAGCCCAGCGCGCGCTGGCGGCGTCCCAAATAGACGGTCAGCTTGGCGTCTTGGCGCAGCTTCTCGGGCAGCCGAAGGTCGGCGGAGTGGCCCGTGAGAAGCTGTGCGCGCTCCAGCGTGATCAGGCCCCGCCGCCGCATCGCGAGAACCTCGTCGAGCAGAGACTCGACGTGCGCGCGTCGATCGACCGCTACCGCGACCGCCGGCAGATCCTCGGACAGCGAGAGCAGCCTGTCGGTGCGCACGTGCTGACGACGCCCGAAGCCCTCTGCTCCGCGCAGCAAGACGCTCGCCTCGACGCGACGCTCGCCGAACAGCTCGAGCAGCTCATCCGCCAGCAGACCACGCGCGGTGCGGTCGCGCTCGCCGAAGTAGACCGTGAGCTTCAGGCAGTCCTCGTTCACAACCGCGCCCCGATCGCGTGCCCCAGGACGGCGGCGCCGAAGCCAATCGCGAGGCTGCCGAACATGTTCAGCCATGCCGCGCGCGCCTTTCCGTCCTCGCCGAGACGGTGGCTCTCGAGCATCCACGTCGAGAACGTCGTGTAGGACCCGAGCGTCGCTGTCCCGGCGAGCACCAGCAGGTTGCCTCCGACCGCCAGGCCGCTCAGCAACCCGAGGGCCATCGCGCCGCTGGCGTTGACCGCGAGCGTCCCGAGCGGAAAGTCGCCTCCGCTGCGAGCGGCGATCGCGCTGTCCAGCAGAAACCGGCCGACGGCACCCAGACCACCGAGTAACCCAACTCCTATCCAGACCCATGGATCCACTCAGATCGCCCGCGTCCTTCGCACAAGCGCGGTCCCGATCGAGATTGCCAGGTAGCCCGCTGCGATGCTCGCGAGGGCATAGCCCGCCGCGAGGCCGTAGCGATCGGCTTCCACAATCTTCAGTAGCTCAACCTGCATGGTCGAGAACGTCGTGTACGCGCCGCAGAAGCCGGTGCCGAGCAGCGGTCGCCGGTATGTGGACGGCGGCAGTCGCTCTTGAAGGCGTGTCGCAATGACCGCAAGCGCGAACGAGCCGCTCACGTTGATCGTGAACGTGACCCACGGCCAGCTCGGGGCACCCCCCGCGAAATGCCGGCCGAGCCATACCCGAAGCGCCGCGCCGGCCATCCCGCCGGCGAAGATCGCCGTGAGCTCACGCAGGTCCGCGCGCGTTGCCGCCCGCTCGGAGACGGCGGCAGCGACTCGTGGCGACTGGTCGCTCCGGACGCGCTTGACGAACGTCGGCACGGCGGTGTCCTACTCCCTTCGCGTTGAGATCACACGGAGTTTCGCGAAAGGAGTCATCAGCCCTTGATCGCCGGGCGGTTCGGGGAGCCGACCATGGACCCACGGCCAGATCCCGCGTCAGGACCCCATCTGACCCGTCCACCCTAGCGGGTCGCCAACCAAGCGCGCGTGCAACGTCTGCCCGCAGTCAGGCGGTGCCGGCGCGCGCGCCTAGTAGCCTCGCGGCGTGGCCGACGTCAGCACGATCGCATCCCTGGCCACGGCGGGCGGCACGCTGATCCTCGCGATCGCGACGTTCTCCTCGACGCGCTCCGCCAACCGTGCCGTCAGCCTCTCTGAACGCGCCCTCATGGTGGGCCTGCGGCCTGTCCTCTTCAACGCGCGACCACAGGACCCGCCGCAGAAGGTCGGCTTCGTTGACGAGCACTGGCTGCGATTGCGCGACGGGCTCGGCGCTGCGCAGCTGTCCGACGACAAGCTGTACCTGGCGATCCCCCTGCGCAACGTTGCCTCGGGGCTGGCGGTGCTGCACGGTTGGCACATCTGGATGGGGCGCGTGACGGGCGACACGCCGCCTCCCGCGCTTGACGAATTCCGCCCGCTGATGCGCGACCTCTACGTCCCGGCCGGAGACATCAGCTTCTGGCAGGCGGCCGTGCGCGATCGCGAGGACCCGCTCTATGAGCCGCTGCGCCAGTCGATCGAGTCGCGCAGCGGCATGAGCATCGAGATCCTCTACGGCGATCACGAGGGCGGCCAGCGAACGATCACCCGCTTCTTCCTCGGCCCGCGGTCGCACGCCAGCGACGATGAACCCTGGCTGTGGACCTGCGCCACCGCGCGCCACTGGAACCTCGACCGCGCCGACCCCCGCTAGGTGGTGGCCGGCCGGAGCGGCGTGCACCGCTGCCAGCCCATGAAAAACGTCTAATTACAGGTAGACCTTTTTGTGGGGGCGCGCGCGCACGGCTCAAGTGACGCCGCCGCCGGGGCGATGGGCGGTTTAGAGTTCGATGTCGGGAGCTGTGTCACGTCAAAGCGCCGGTCGAGCGCGCCCGGTGGAACATCCGAGTGCGTCCGAAACCGCAACCGTAGATGCCTCCACCGCCGGTCCCGTCATGATCGGGGATCTCGGCGAGGAACGCCCTAGCGATCAGGCGTTGCGCGCCAGCGAGCAACTGCACCGCTCGATCGTCGAAACGCTCGACGAGGGTGTGATGGTTCAGGATCTCGACGGCCGCGTAATAGCGTTCAACAAGAGCGCTCTGACGATTCTCGGGATCGCCGCCGAGCAGCTCGAGGAGGGCTCCTCCTACCGCCCGTTGATACCGCTCATCCACGAGGACGGCTCGCCCTTCCTGGGCCACGAGCACCCGTCGATGGTGAGCCTGCGCACCGGGGAACCCCAGAACGGCGTGATCATGGGCATACAGCATCGCGACGGTCAGACGCGCTGGATCTCGATCAACAGCCGCGCGCTGTTTCACCCGGGCGACACGACGCCCTACGCGGCCGTGGGCTCCTTCTCGGACATCACCGCCTACCGCAACACGCTGGCCGAGCTTCACGCGGCGCGCCTGGAGGATCTCAAGCGCCTGGCGCTCGTTGGCGAGTATCGCGACGACGACACCAACCGTCATACCGAGCGAGTCGCGCATACCGCGGCGCTGCTGGCGCGCGAGCTCGGCCTCGACGAAGAGCTGATCTGGACCCTTCGCCGCGCGGCCCCCCTGCACGACGTTGGAAAGATAGGCATCTCGGACACGATCCTGCTCAAGCCCGGCAAGCTCACCTCGGAGGAGTTCGAGGCGATGAAGGCCCACACCTCGATCGGCGGGCGAATCCTCGGCGAAAGCGATTACCGAATCCTGCAGATGGCCACCGAGATCGCGCTCACCCACCATGAGCGCTGGGACGGAACCGGCTATCCCCAAGGCCTACAGGGCGAGGAGATCCCGATCACCGGACGCATCGTGTCGGTCGCCGACGCGTTCGATGCGATGACCCACGCCCGCCCCTACAAGGATGCCTTCCCGGTCGATCGCGCCATCGCCGAGATCCAACGCTGCGGCGGAGCGCAGTTCGACCCGAGCATCGTCGTCGCCTTCCTGGCACTCGAGCACTGCGCGCTCGTCGACACCGCTTGAGCTAGCGCGCCTGCTCCTCGGCGGTCCGCTCTGCCCAGGGGATCGCCTCCAGCCGCGCGTCGGGGATTGGCTGCCCGCTCTGCACCGACAGGCCGTACGTCCCTTCGGCAAGCCGTCGCTCAGCGCGCTCGATCGCCTCCAGCTCGTCCTTGAGGCGGTCCGCCAGCCCCTCGTCGATCTCGGCTTCGAGCAGCTCCGGAGCGGCGCCCCCCGGGTCCGTCGAGTCCGAGTCGTCATCGACATCCGTGCGGACGAGGTCAGCCAGAGCGCTTTCCACCCGCGCACGCTCCGCCTCCAGGAGCTCCCGTGCGTGTCGTTCGTCCATCGCAGTGATTATGAACCAGGAGGCCACCGGCGGGCGGTCGGGTCGGTCTCCAGCGGCTAGTGCGCCGTGCGCGCCCTCACCGGTAGCGTGAACTCACCGAGCCCGAAGTCCTGGCTGCAGGTCATCGTCGTGCGCGTGTCGTGGCAGGAGAGGCTGTTGGGGAACAGCAGCTGCTGATCGGTGGGCAGCGTTTCGCCGCGGCGCTGCAGATGCAGATGGATCGATTTGGCCCGGCCGGTGGGACGGAGCCTGAAGGCGCGGCCGGTCGCCACGACGACGCATGCGACGTTGTTGGGGTGCGGCGTCCACACGCAGCGCACGTTGCCGCTCGGCGTCGAGAAGTGACACGGCACCTTGGCGCTATTCTGCCCAACGCACGCCAGGCGGCCGCGTGCGCTGGCAGGCATGCGCGCCAGCGCCGCCTCCGAGCTGACGAGCGGCCAGGCCATCGGCGCCGCGACGCAGACGGCAAGCAACACAGCCACTCGCGTCGCTGTGCCACGGGGAATGATCTGGTGGGCCTTCAAAGGCACGCGCGTCCCGCGATCGGATCATTGCGCCGCCGCCGGGACTGGCGACCGCGACGCCTCCAAGCGTAGCCGTCTCTCACGATGGACTGAACACAGCAGCTGCTCGGCAGGAGCGGTAGCGCGAGCGAGCGATCCGAGCCCACCCCTATCGTCGTCGTCGCCTGTCCTGTCTGCCGATGATCGACGATCGACCGCGTCCACGAGCCTGCACGCCCGGCGTCTGCCGATGACGACGGCTCTTTGCACGTGGCTGGCGCTGGGCCTGGCGGTCGTCGCTGGCCTGAAGGCCTGGCGCTCGCAGGAGACCGCGCGAGCGCTTGCGACGTACGGCATCGTTTCGCCGCGCGCCCAGCTCGCCGGCGTCTGGGCACTCGTCACACTGGAGCTCTGCCTCGCAGCGGCGCTCATCCTGCGAGCCCCTGGCGCCGCCACCGCCACCGCCGCCCTGTTCGCCGCGTTCGCGCTCGCCAGCACGGCCGCCCTGCTCGCCGGTCGCGCGGGGCGGCCGTGCGCCTGCTTCGGCACGTCCTCGACGCTCGATGCCCGAACCCCGCTGCGCGCATGCGCGCTGGCTGCGCTGGCGGGTCTGCTCGCGAGCGGACTGCTCCCCGACGCGCCCAGCGGCTACGCGCGCTGGATGACCGCCGGGCTTTCGGTCAGCCTCGCAGCCGTCGTGCTGCTCGCCGTAGCGCTGCTGGCGCTCGCACGCGAGGTCGGCGTGCTGCGGATCGGGATGAACGCCCAGGCGGCACTCGAGCTGGACGGTGAGGGACCGCAGCTCGGAGCTACACAGACGTGGGCGAGCATTCCGGCGCCGGCCTCCGCGCTGGTCCTCCTGGCGATCTTCACGTCTGAGGGCTGTCCGCTGTGCCATCAGCTTACGCCGGCGATCGCCCACGTGAGCGCTGACCCCCGGGTCGCGGTTCAGGTCTTCGACGAGGCTGCGCACGCGGCCGTCTGGAGGCAGGCGGCGGCGCCAGGAAGTCCCTACGCCGTGGCGCTGAGCACGGACGCCGTGGCGCTTGCAAAGGGCACGTTCAACAGCCTCGGACAGCTGGAGAGCATCCTCGCCACGGCGCGCGCGCGCGAAGGGGGACTTTCGCTTGCCGCCTGAGGAAGCTGGCGAGCACCTGAGCGACAGGGTGCTGGCGCGCAGCAGCAGGCGCGGCTTCCTCGAGGTCGCCGGGGCAGCGCTCATCGCGCTGGCGGGAGGGCGGTCGGTCGCCCGGTTGGTCCTCCCCGACGACGCCGAGGCCTTTACGAACTTCTGCGGGCATACGTTCACGACCGGCAACTGCCCGCACCCGACAGGTCTGCCGCGAGTTGACCTTCAGGGCTATCCGCTGCGCGCCTCCGACGGCCACCCGGTCGACGACCTCGGGCGTCCGATCAACGCCAGCGGCTATCCGGTCGACGCGCACGGAAAGGTCCTGCTCGAACCCGACGGCGAGCCCGTGGCGCCCGCGCCACGGTCGAAGATCTGCCCGAAAGCCGGGCTCGAACATCACCTCAAGCTCGAAACCGAGGGCTCCTGGTATCGCTGCTGTGGAGGCCGGGTGCGACGTATGATGGACTGCTGCGGCTTCACGAGCGTGCGGATCAACGGCGATGCCGCGCTCACCGGCTACTGCTACGGCGGGCGCAACGTGTTCTGCGTGCAGTACTACGAAACGATGATGCCGTGCTGAGCGGACTGGCCGTGTCGGCGGCGCTCACCGCGCTCGTGGCCGGGATCGCCGGTGCCTGGTCACCGTGCGGCTTCTCGATGGTCGACACGATCGGCGGCGCGCTGGGCGCCACGCGGCGCCTGACGACATCGGTAGCGTGCGCCACGTTCACCGTGGGAGCCACGCTCGGAGGCGCGCTGACCTTCGGGGGGCTCGCGCTTGCGGGCCAGCTGATCGGTCAACACGACGCTGGCCTGCGAGCGGGGCTGGGCGCGGCTCTCGCGCTGGGCGCCGCGATCGCCGACTGGCGCGGCCTGCGAATCGCGCCGCAGATTCGCCGTCAGGTCCCCGAGCGATGGCGCTGGACGATGCCGCTCTCGCTGGCTTGCGGGCTCTACGGTGTGCTGCTGGGGCTGGGGTTCACCACGTTCGTGCTCGCGTTCGCGGTGTGGGCGCTCGCGGGCATCAGCTTTGCGGCCGGCGACCCACTGGTGGGGCTGCTGATCGGGCTTGCCTTCGGCGTGGGGCGTGCGCTGCCCGTTCTCTGGATGGCGCCGGCGATGCACGACGACGCGGGAGCGCGACGGATCCACGGTATGGCAGCCGAGCCCCGCCTGTGGCTGGGTCTGCGGCGCCTGGACGCGCTGGGGCTCGGGCTGTGTGCGTTCTTTCTCAGCGGCTCGGCAGCCGCGGCGGCCGGCCTCCCGCGCGCGACCGACCCCTCCGTCGCATCGGGGGCGCTCGCGTGGCAGCAGGTCCAGGGCCCCGGCATGCTGCGCTTCTCCTCGGGCAGGACGAGCGTGCTGCCGGGCAGCCTTCCGGCGCTCGGCCCGGCCTCGATCGCGTGGCAGAGCCAGGGCCAGATTGCGATCGCCGACAGCGCCTCGCTGGCCGTGCGCGCAACGATCGACGCCGGGCCCATCAGCGCGCTGGCCCTGTCGGCGAGCTGGCTCGTGTACAGGGCGCTTGAGCCGAGCGGCAGCGAGAGCCTCGTGGGAGTCTCGCTGCTCGCCCCGTCCACGACGCTGCACATCGCGGGCCCCGGGCCGCCTGGACAGCTCGGCCGGCCCGCGCTCGACGGCTCCACCGTGGTGTTCACCGTGAATACGCCGCGGCGCAACGCGATCGAGGCCATGAACCTCGCCAGCGGGGTGCGCGCCACGCTGAGGGCCGCAACCCGCGGAGCAGCGCTCGTGAACCCGTCGCTGCTGAGCGGGCGGCTGCTGTATGAGCGCATCAACCGCTGCGCGCAGGAACTGCGCATCGGCTCACCCGGGAG
This sequence comes from uncultured Solirubrobacterales bacterium, assembly GCA_963749385.1. Classification (GTDB taxonomy): domain Bacteria; phylum Actinomycetota; class Thermoleophilia; order Solirubrobacterales; family Solirubrobacteraceae; genus Palsa-744. The sequence goes on along the minus strand of CAVVMI010000006.1, from coordinate 760,304 downwards.
CGCGCGCCGCGACCGCGTGCTGCTGAGCCTGCCCTCGACGGTCCAGCGCGATCCCGGCTATGAGCCCGGCTACGAACACGCCTACAACAGCGCGAGCCTCTGTCCAAACCGGCGGGCCGGTCGGGGCTCCTCGACGAGGCTCGGCGCGACAGCGCTGAGCGCCGGGGCCGCGTACGTCACCGAGATACCGTCTGACCGAGATGAGGCCCGCATCGTCTCCATCCGGCGCTGACCGCGCGCGGCTCGCACGGGCGCTCACCGCGGGCGCGGCTGTGCTGCTCGTCTGCCTGGCCGCCGGGGTGCCCGCGGCGGGCGCGGCCGGGTCAAATCGGCCCCCCGCCGTCCGGCCCACCGAGCGCGCCCGCACTCTGGCAGCCGCACGTGGCAGCCGCGATCGCCTACGCGCACACGCGTGCGGGAGACATCAGCTTCGCGGTGCGCACGCTGCACCGCGTGTGGGGCTGGCGGCCGTCGCGCACCGTGCCGTCCGCCAGCGTGCTCAAGGCGATGCTGCTCGTTGCGTACCTCGACGACCCACGTGTGCGCGACCGCCCGCTCAGCGCTGGCGATCATCGGCTCATCGACCCGATGATCCAGCACTCCGACAACCTCGCCGCCACCGAGGTGCTCGCGTTCGTCGGCCCGGCGGGCGTGTACGGCGTGGCCCAGCGCGCGCACATGCGGCGCTTCTCGCTGGATCCGACGATCTGGGGGCTCAGCCGCATCGACGCGGCCGATCAGACGCGCTTCTTTCTGCACATCGACAGCTACGTCGTCGCGCGCCACCGCGCTGCGGCCATGCATCTGCTCGCCACGATCACTCCCAGCCAGCGCTGGGGCATCGGAGAGCTCCCGCTGCACCGCTGGCAGCTGTACTTCAAGGGCGGCTGGGGCTCGGGGACCGGGGCCGTCGAGCACCAGGTCGCGCTGCTGCGCCACGGCGACGTGCGCGTGGCGGTCGCGGTGCTCATAACAGACAGCCCGAGCCATGCCTACGCCAAGCAGACCCTGCGCGGCGTGTTTGCGGTGCTGCTGCGCGGCGTGAACCGCCTGCTGGCGCAGCCGTCCGCCCGCGCCCCCGCCCCGAGCGGCTAGGAGACCGGCGGCGGGATTCCCTGAGCGCTCGCCGCCAGCGCCGGATCCCATTCGCAGACACGGCAGGCGTGATCGAAGGCCGAGCGCGCGAACTCGAGCGCGAGCGCATGCGGATCGGATGCGGCGCGCACGTCGTCCCAGTCGAGCACGTACTCGCCGAGTGCCTCCTCCCAGCGCGCCGGCGCCGGCGAGAGTGTCGCCTCGGAGAAGCCGTCCGGCGCGGGGTGGGCGTACGCGTAGAAGGCGGCGCGCCCGTAGTTCGGATCGCCCGGCCACCACCCGATGGCCACCTCCTGGGCATCCATCGCGTTGCGCATGATGAAGTCTCTCGATGGCGGCTCGGCCGGCTGGCCGGAGAACAGGCTGACCGCGAGGTCGAAGGAGCCCCACCAGGCGTTCACGGGCGTCGAGCGGCCTCGATACGGCGCGCGGAACGCCGCGAGCACGAGCGCGACCTGTGTCGCAGCGGCGAAGTACTGCTCGACCTGCGCGCGGTCATAGCGGGTGTGCTCCTCGTCGGCGTCCAGCGGGACGGTCCAGGACACCTCCTGTGGGGTCGGATCGATGCGCACCTCGCCGACGAGGCTCGACACCGCCCCGAGCAGCTCGCGCGTGACCTCGCCGACCGGGCGGTCGGGACCCAGCGCGATCCGCCGCGAGCGCCCGTCGCTGTGCTCGGCGACCACCTCGTGCGCGTGCAGGTCAAGCGCCGCGACGAGCGCCCCCGAGCCGTCGGGTGCCGGAAGCGCAGACGTCTCCCAGCCGCGCGCGCTCAGGCGCAGCGCCGTGTGCTGCAGCTCAGGCTCGGGCGCCGCCAGCGCGACCGCCAGCTTGCCGAGCACCTGAGTGTGTGCGTGCAGCGTGTCGCACGTCTCGCTCCACCGTTCATAGGAGAGCTCCGGCCAGGCGCGCGCCATCGCGCCACGCTAGCACCGGGCGTGCGCTTGCGTCTACGCGATCGCACACCCCGGCGAGATGCTAGAGACCCGGCAGGTGCTCGATCTCCGGAGAGCGAAGCGCGATGCCCAGACCGCGCAGCGACACGCGCCCGGAGTGCGGGTAGAAGCACATGTCGCCCGGCTCGCGCGTGCCGTAGGCCAGATATGTGATCCCGTCGGCGCCGGGTGTGAGCGCGTGCGCGACGCCGCTGCCGGGCGGACGCGAGACGACGTCGCCCGCGCGCAGCGGATGCTCCTCGGCTGTGGGCGCGCCAGGCGCCCACAGCTGCAGCGTGCCGGTGCCGTCGAGCACGACGAAGATCTCCTCCTCCTGTGAGTGGCAGTGCGCCGGGGCGCCGTGTGCGCCCGGGGCGAGCACGACGTGGTTGAGCCCGCTGGCGACCGCTCCGGCGGCAGCGCCCAGGCGGCGTGCGCGGCCGTCGAGGATCGCCTCCACATCGTCAAGCGCGACCACGTTGGCGGGGCGCTCGCTTGGAGGCGGACACTCCGGAGGGCCGGCGGCAGCCTCGCGGGCGAACGGGTGATCGCCGTCTGCAAGCCCGACCCAGCGCGGGAAGGACCAGGCGACGCCGGCCCGCGGGAGCGCCGTCAGCGATCCGTCTCGTCGCTGACCGAACGCCAGAACGTCGAGCCCGCCCGGACCGCCGCGCAGCGTGTGCGGCCCGCGTTTGGGCAGGTGCACGATGGCATCGCGCGCCGCCACCGCGCAGGTGCTGCCGTCCGACCACAGCAGGCCCTCGCCATCGAGCACGAAGAAGATCTCCTCCTCCGCGCCGTGCTCGTGCGCCGGGGTCGAGAAGTGCTCCGCGGCGATCTGGATCCGGCGCAGGCCGACCGCGCGCGTCCCCAGCTCGCGCCCGAGATCCCGCCACACGCCCTTGATGTGTCCGGCGTGGACCTCGCGCGATCGACCGTCGTCGTCGAGATTCACGTTCGCCACGCCGGTCATCCCGCGAGCCTCACCCGGCGCTCGGCAGGTCGGAGCCCTCGAGATGTTCCCCGGAGGTCGCCGGTGCGTCGATCACGGCTAGCGCGCCGGAAGGGGCGTGAGCGTGCCCTCCAGGCGCTCGCGCAGCTGCTCGAACTTGGGCGGCAGCGACAGACGCTCGCCGAGATGCGCCGCGTCCTCGTCGACCGCGAAGCCCGGCCCGATCGTCGCGATCTCAAAGAGCACGCCGCTGGGCTCGCGGAAGTAGATGGAGCGAAAGTAGAAGCGGTCGATGATCGGCGTCGGACGCGCTGCTGCGGACTCCGCGACGCGGCTCTCCCAGGCGTCCTGCTCGTCGGGCTGCGAGGCGAAGGCCACGTGGTGGACGCTGCCGGCGCCCTGAACCGGCGTGACGCCGGCCGGGGGCTCGTCGTAGATGTAGTGCCCGCCGCGCTCTGATCCACGCACCTCCCAGCCTTCCTCCTGCTTCTGGAAGCCCAGCACCTCGCCCAGCAGGCGATCGCTGTCGCCGGGGCTGGCCGAGTACGCGCGCACGCCGTCGAAACCGCTCAGCGCGTGCTCGGGCGCAATGCCGGGGGCGCTCGCGCGCAGCGGCTGGTCGTCGGTGCTGACGCGCAGCTCGTGGCGCAGGCCCTCGGGATCGGCGAACGACAGGCTGCCGTCGCCGCGCTCGACGTCCACGCCGCGCTCGGAGAGGCGCTGCTCCCAGAAGTCCAGCGCCTGCACCGAGGCGACGCGCCAGACGATCAGGTGCACCATGCCCGCGCCAGCGCTGCCGCGCACGGCTCCCGGATACTCGAAGAAGGTGAGGTCCATGCCGGGCGATCCGTCGTCGTCGCCGTAGAAGAGGTGATAGACCGTCGGGTCGTCCTGGTTGACGGTCTTCTTGACCATCCTCAGCCCCAGCACGCCCACATAGAAGTCGACGTTCTGCGGCGCGTCGCCGGTGATCGCGGTGATGTGGTGGATGCCCTCCAGCTGCATGCCGGCCCTCACTCTACGAGGTAGCTGCGATCATCGCCGCGTGCAGGACGGTGCGCTGATCCCTCGCTTCGGACGAGCGCGGCGCGATCCCGCGCTCGCTGTGCTCGAGGGCTTTCATCCGCTCAAGCACGCCCTGCGATTTCAGGCGGATGTGCTCGAGATCGCCTGCCGCGATCGCGAGCAGCTCGCCCGCCTTTGCGCGACGCTCGCGCCCGACCTCGCCGGGCGGATGACCGACACGGCGCGCGAGGTCGAGCCGGCCGTCTTCGATCAGCTCGCGCCGCTGGCGCCCACGACGGGCGTGATCGCGCTCGCGCGGCGGCGCGCCGGCGATCCCGGCGTCGTGCTGGCCGACCAGCGCCGACTGCCGGTCGTGCTCCTCGAGGACCCGCGCGACCTCGGCAACCTGGGCGCCTGCGTGCGCGTCGCCGCCGCCGCCGACATAGCGGGAGTTCTCAGCACCGGCAGCCACGACCCCTGGAGCCCGGACGCGCTGCGCGGCGCCGCCGGCCTCCACTACGCCGTGCCCGTCTCCCGCGTTGGGACGCTCGATGCCGTGCGATCGGCCGATCGGCCGCTGCTCGCGCTCGATCCCGATGGAGAGCCGCTGCGAGCGGCGGAGCTGCCCGAGCGCGCCGTGCTCGCGTTCGGCACCGAGCGCAGTGGCCTCAGCGACGAGCTCACGGCCAGCGCTCACGCGCGCGTGAGCATTCCGATGCGCGCGGGCGTGTCGAGCCTGAACCTCGCCACGTCGGTGGCCGCTGTGCTGTTCTCGTGGCGCCTGTCGCAGGCCCAGCAGCCACCGATGGCCTGAGGCCGGCGGCCTGGCGGCGAAAACCGCCCCGGTCACGCATCCAAGCGCTCCGGCCGCGTCGACGGATCGGGCACAGTGTGTGTCGTCCCAAGAACGCCGTCTGACCATGGTAGATACGCCGTGGAACGCCGTTTGACCATGGTAGATACACCGTGAATACCATCGCTATACAGGGTTTAAAAGACAACACACAGCCGCCGGCCAGCCGCGAGCCGCCGGCCAGCCGCGAGCCGCCGGCCAGCCACGACTCGCAAGGCCAGCCGCGACTCGCACGGCCGCCCGCCGGCTGAGCCGCAGCGTGCGCCCGAGCCGCGGCGCGCTCTACCGTTGTGCGGCGGGCGCGCCGGCCTCGCTGTGCACGCCGTCGAGCAGCAGCCAGTTCCCGCGCAGCGCCGCGGCGGCGCGAGCGACCATGCGATCGGCCTGTCCCTGCCGGTCCTCGACGTCTGCCATCAGGCGCTCGATCAGCTCGCGCGCCTCGCGCGCATGCTCGACGTCTCGCTCGGCGTGCAGCGCGAAGTACTCGACGGCCGGGCCTTCCTCGCTATAGCCGTAGTGCGCGGCCAGTCCCTGCAGCTTGGTCTGTGAGATGGCCGGCTGGCCGGCCTCGATCGCGTAGAGGACGGCGAGCTTCTCGAGTAGGTCCCCGCCGGCCGTCCAGGCGCGCACGCACTCACGAGTCTGGGGCTGCGCCGGCGACTCGCCCGCGGCGAGCGCAGCGCGCTCGCCCGTAGCCCGCGCGAAGCGATCCCACAGCTGCACGTGCGCGCGCTCCTCCTCGGCGTGTTCCTGCAGCTGCGGGCGCTGCTCGGCCGCCGCCAGCGCCGCCGCCTGCTCGGAGGCGTCGGCAAGCGCGACGACCGCGTGGCGATACTCGCCCGCGTAGCCGCTGAGCTCGTCGTCGCTGAGCTCGCCGGCCACCCAGCGCTCGTAGAAGGGATGCTCCAGCACGTTGATCGCGGCGCGGATCTCGTCGAGCCGGCTAAGGACGTTCATCTGCAGATCCCCTTTCGATGGGCTGTCGCGGTGTGGATGGCGGCGCGCGTGGCGCTCATGAGACGGTCAGCGTTCCTTCCATTCCCGCCTGGCGATGGCCGGGCACCGAGCAGTAGAAGGTGTAGGTGCCGGGCTTGAGGTTCAGCGTGAGCGTCTTGGTGCCGCCGACGAACGTCGGGGTCGCGCCGAGCACCGTGGCGCCCTTGGCGACCGTGACGTTGTGTTCGAGCGGCGACATGTTCGCCATCGTGATCGTCACCTTGCCCGCCTTGGCGGTCAGCTGCTTTGTGTCATAGCTCAGCTGCCCGGCGGGGTTGGCGGCAAGCTCTAGCGAGCTCACCGCGCCGGCGGCGGGTGAGGAGGGGGGCGCCGGGGTTCCCGTGGTCGCCTTGGGCACAGTGGCCGTGGGGCCCGGTGAGACGTGCGCCGGCGATTGTTCGCGGTGCGTCGCGCTCGGGGTGGCTGCCGAGGCGGTCGGTGTGGTGCTGCCGCCCGACGTCAGCACGTCGCTGGTGGCCGTTGCGATGACGAGGACCGCGGTGATCGCGATGATCACGCGCTGGCCGCCCAGGTCGCCTGGGAAGTTCATGTTGCGCATGCCGACCGCCATCGCGATCACGAGCGCCCAGAGAACGAGCGCCGCGGCGATGATGTAGAAGACCGTTTTGCTCTTCTCAGCCGCCAGTACGGGGACCAGGTGAAGCGCTGCAGCATGCATGGGCTGGCGAGCCTAGCCGATGAGGCCCGCGAACCGCGTGCTCGCGCGCGCCGACGCTACTTGGCGGCGAAAAGTTCGAGTTCGTTGATCGCCACGCGCCCGGGCGCCTGGGGCGTCCCCACGTCGGACGCGGGCGCCTTGCTGATCCAGACCGTCACGAAGCGGAAGGCCGCGTTGGAGTGGCTCAGCTTGATCAGCGCGTGTTTGGTCTTGATGACCTCGGCCTTGCTCAGCGCGACCCATTCAGGGTTGGTGATCGTGTTCGGCACAGTGCTGCCGGCGGCAGCGTACACCTGCACGGTGAGCCCCGGCGTGGGCGTGATCAGCTCTACGGAGCCCAGTCGCTCGTTGTCCTTGAGATCGATCAGCAGCCCGGCCGCCATGTTGGGAGCCGTCGACGGTTCGACCTGCGCCGTCCAGCCCGTCGTGTTGTCACCGTCGATCGCGAGGCTCGGGTCGCCGAAGCTCGTTTCGGGGAGCCCGTCGGGGTTGTAGGTGGACGCGGCGTCGGTGTCGAGCAGGATCGCCGGCTGGCTGGGCGTCGTGTTCGTGGCGCCGCCGTTTGAGGATTTCGTCGGGCTGGTTTTGTTGCTCGCGCTGGGCGTTTTGACAGGCAGAGCGGTTTTCGACGGTTTGATCGTCACGGGGGTGAGCGGGATTTTCGGCGGTTTGGCCGCCGCTGACCGGCGCGACCGCCGCCGGCGTGGTGGGAGTCGGCGTGGCCGTCGTCGTGCTCGGCACGGTGGCCGCCGCGGGCGGCGCGCTGGCGGCCGCAGGCTCTTTGATGACCATCTGGGTGACCGTGCCCGGCTTGTTCGGTTCGGTCAGCGCCGCGTAGGCCGCCGCCGCCGCGGCCAGCACGAGGATCGCCGTTGCGCCGAGGATGAGCGCCGCCGCGCGCCAAGTCGGGCCGGGCGTGCTGAGCGCGCCGGGGACGGCAGCGCCGCAGTTCAGACACCACTCCTGGTCGCTCTCCAGCGGCTTGCCGCAGCTCGCGCAGGCGCGCTCAGGCGCCTCGGGCGAGGACTCCGGGGCGGGCCCCTCAGCGCCAGCTGACTCCGACGGCTTCTCGGCGTCTGGCGCGGGGCGATCGGCGACGGCGGTTGCCATGACAGCCAATTCTAGCTGGGGCGAGATGCGCGCAGAGCAGCCGCTCAGCGAGGCGGCGGCGGTCCGCCAGGAACGATGTCGCGCCCGGTCGGCTGCATGTCCGGGCCCAGCTCGAGCTGCCAGTAGTAGCGAGTGAACGTCACGCCGGCGTTGAACTGGCCGACGTGCGCCTGAACCGGCTCGCCGGCGGCCAGCGCGACGATCAGCTCCGGGTAGCTGCGCCCGGGCAGCGCGCCGAGCACCGGCGCGGGAAAGGCGCCGCCAAAGCGCGTGTTCACATCGGTGATCGCGACCCCGATGTCGGGGTCGCGAAAGACCTGGATCGTGGCCGGCCCGCGCACGGCCAGTGCCTCCATCGTGCGCCGACCGAGCTCGATGAGCTCCTCGTCGGCGATGACCGAGCCCTTGATCGACTCGCCGCCGCGCGACTCGAGCATCGTGCGCGGGATCGCGTTCAGACAGCGACCGTCGAGGTCGCCCAGGCAGTCGATCGACAGCTCCGGCCCGCCCATCGCGCGCTGCACCATCGTCGACTCGGGCACGTAGGCGATGAAGAAGCGCGCCTGCGACGCGTCGCGCGCGAGGTGGATCGAGCGTGCGCCCGAGCCGCGCCTCGGCTTGACCATCACCGGATAGTCGATCGCGTCGAGGTCGTCGTCTGGGAGCACGGTCGGCGGTGACGGAAGCCCGAGGCGCGCCAGCAGGAGGTGCGCCTCGTACTTGTCATAGGTGGCCCGCGCGACCTCCGAGGAGGGAACGAGCGACGGCAGCAGGCCCGCCTCCCTGGCACGCGCGAGCACCTCGATGTCGAGATCGGTGAGCGGCAGCACGGCGCCGACCGCGTGCTCCTCGCAGAGAGCCTGCAGCGCGGGCACATACGCCGGATCGTCGATCAGCGGCACCGAGACGCGCACGTCGGCGGCGTACTGCGCCGGCGCCAGCGGCGCCGGGTCGGCGACGATCGTCTTCGTCAGACGGGCAAAGCAGGAGACGATGTCATAGCGCTTGCCTGCGCCCGTGAGCAGGATCGCCGGGGGGCTCAAAGCTTGCCCTCCCAGCCGCCGGAGGCACCCTTGTAGAGGCCCGAGCCGCCGAGCACCAAAGCCGGCGTGCGGCGCAGGATCTCGAGATCCAGCGACAGCGAGCGATGCTCTATGTAGTACAGGTCGAGCTCGATGCGCTCCGACCAGGGCAGCGACGCGCGCCCGTTGACCTGCGCCCAGCCGGTGATGCCGGGTCTGATCGCCAGGCGCCCGCGCTGGCGCTCGGAGTAGCTGCTGGCCTGTACGGGGATCGTCGGGCGCGGGCCGATCAGCGACATGTCGCCGCGCAGCACGTTGAGCAGGTTGGGCAGCTCGTCCAGCGAGCTGCGCCGCAGCAGCTCGCCGACGCGGGTGATGCGCGAGTCGTTCTCGTTGACCGCGAGCCCCGCGCCGATGTGCTCGGCGCCGTCGACCATCGTGCGCAGCTTCAGCACGTCGAAGGGCTCGCCATGGCGCCCGACGCGCCGCTGGCGGTAGATCGCCGGCCCGGGCGACTCGAGGCGGATCGCGATCATCGCCAGCACGATGATCGGCGAGCTCAGCGCGAGCAGCGCTGAGGAGACGGCGATGTCGAGTAGCCGGCGGATCATCGCGTGCCCTGCGCCGCCTCCCAGGAGGCGCCCGTGCCGTGACGCAGCCAGTCCCACAGGCCCGCAGCCGGCGAGGCGGTCGTGAGCACGTAGTAGCGCGCGATCAGCAACGGTCCCGCGGGCAGCACGCCGGCGAGCAGCGCGCCGGCGAGCAGTGCCAGCTGCAGCGCGAGCGTGACCACGTACACCGGGCCCCAGCCGGCGGCAACGAGCGCGATGTTGCACGCAAGCGCGAACTGCGTGGAGCGCCGGGGTGCAGTAGCGAAGCAGCCGATGGGAGACGATCATCGCCGCGTAGCCTGGCGTATAGCCGTGCGGGCGCAGCATGCCGCCGCGCAGCAGGATCGGCCAGGTGTGGCTCATCATGCGCCGCTTGCGCGCGAACTCGCCGAGCAGCGAGGGCACCATCTTCTCGCGCGCGCGCGCCGCGGGCACGTAGACCGCGCGCCGACCCCGCTTGACCATGTTGAAGGGGAAGGACAGGTCGTGGCCCATGATCGGGTCGACGACGATGTAGTCCTCGCGTCGCGTCGCGTAGATCGCGCCGTTGCCTGCCGTGACCGAGGATAGGCGCGACTCCAGCGAGCGCACCGCCATCTCGTAGCGCCAGTAGATGCCCTCCTGGTTGTCGGCGTGCGCGCCCGCGGCGGCCTGCACGAAGCGCACCTGGCCGCACGCGTAGCCGACCGCGGGATCCTCGAAGGCGCCGACGAGCGCGGACAGGGCGTCCGGCTCCCAGCTGGAGTTCGCATCCGAGAAGGCGACGATCTCACCCCGCGCGGCCTGCACCGCCGCGTCCTGCGCGCGGATCTTGCCGCCGCGTGGCAGCTCGAGCACCACGTCAGCGCCGGCGTCGCGAGCGCGCTGCGCGGTGTCGTCGCTGCAGCCGTCGCACGCGACGATCACCTCTAGGCGCTCGCGCGGATAGTCCAGCGTGAGCGCGTTGGCGACCTTCTCGCCGATCACCTCGCGCTCGTCGTGGGCGGCGACGATCAGCGAGACGCTGGGCGGCCGTTCGCTTGCGGGAGGATCTGTATCGGCTACGCCCCTGCCGGGGCTGCGCCGCGGGCGTTGCCGTGGCGAGCCAGCGGCATGGCGCGGCAACCGAGCGATGAGCGCCAGCGCGAGCGCGTAGCCGAGCTGCGTCCACACGATCAGCGCGGCGCACAGCCAGAAGATGATCGCGACCGCGAGCACGTGGACAGATTCTGGCGGACGTGTGCGGCGGGACGCTCGCGGGTATGTAGTCTCGCGGCGTGAGCTACACGATCAAGAACCTCCGCGACACCGAGGACAGGGCGCCCGGCTTCGGGCTGTCGGAGGTCGGTGAGGCGCACTTCCCGCGCGAGGAGCTGGGCGCCGAGTCGGACCGGGTTGGCCTTCCTCGTGCTCAACCCGGGCATGCGACAGGCCTTCGGCCATCGTCATGAGCTGGCGGAGGAGGTGGCTGTCGTGCTCGCCGGCGGCGGACGGGTGCGCCTGGAAGAAGAAATACTCGAGATCTCAGAGCTCGACGCGATCCGCCTCGCACCGACCACCCCGCGCGCGTTCGAGGCGGGCCCGGAGGGCATGTCGTTGCTCGTGTTCGGCCCCCACCATGCCAAGGACGGCGAGGTGCTGAGCGACTTCTGGACCGACTAGCGGCTGTCGATCGGCTACATCAGCGTGCGGTAGAGCGCGAGCGTCTGCTCGGCGATGCGCGCCCACGAGTAGTCGCGCCCTGCGGCGATCCCGCGCGCGCGCGGCCAGCTCGACGAGCGCAGCGGGACTCGACAGCAGCTCCTGAGCGGCCTCGCGCAGCGCCAGCGGGTCGCCCGCGGCAAACGTGCGCGCGGCGCCGGTGGCCGCGAGCTCCGGGAAGCCGCCGACGTCGCTGAGCAGCAGCGGCGCTCCGAGCGCCGAGCGCGGCGAAGGCGACGCCCGACTGCTCGATCTCGCGATAGGGCAGCACGACGAGGCTCGGCGCGACGCAAGTCAGGGCGCGCAGCTCGCCGTCGAGACAAAGCGCGTCAGCCAGCGCACGCCGCGCGGGGCGCCGGCGGCGCAGCGCCGCGATGTCCATGCGCGGCTGCCCGACGATCCACAGCTCGGCGCCGTCGACTCCGCGCCAGGCCTCGAGCAGGACGTCCAGACCCTTGTAGGGGCGCAGCAGGCCGAAGCACATGACGACGGGAGCCTCTGTCGTCGCGCAGCTCGGCGGCAGCGGCTGGGCCGGGCGCCCGGCCAGATGGGCGAAGGACGCCGTGGGGTATCACGTGCACGCGCGCCGGGCTCGACGCCGAGCTCGACCGTCAGGCGCCGGCGGCCGTGCTCGTGAGTGTGCGACCACGGCGTCCATGCGGCGATACAGCCGGCGCTGGGCGGCGAGCTGCCCGCGCGCCGGCTCGCGCGGCAGCACATCGTGCGCGGTGAGCACGAGCGGCCGCCCGCGCGGCAGCAGGTGGCCGTCGAGCTGCTGCACCGCAAGCCACTGGAAGTGCACGACGTCGGCCGCGCGCGCCGCGCGGCGGTAGCGCAGCATCTCGGGCACGTGCTCGGCGAGCTTCAGCGCACGCCGCGGGCGACCCGCGGGCGCGCGCGTGGCGGCGCGGTAGAAGCTCTCGCGCCGCTCGTAGCCCGCTGCCGGCGCGACCTCCCGTACGCGAACGGCTCGTGTAGAGCTCGACCTGCGCCCCGGCTGCGCCCGAGCGCGCGTGCACAGCGCATGATCGTAGGGCGGCGTGTAGGCGGAGGGGTCGACGACGTGGACGCGCACGGCCCAGACAATAGGCGCGTGAGCGAGGCCGTGGGCTCGAGGTGAGCTTCTGCGTGGTCAACACCTCCCAGCGCGATCTGCTGCTGCGCGGCCTCGACGCGATCGCGCGCGAGCGCGACGCGCTGCCCGTTCGCGAGCGAGGTGCTCGTGCTCGACAACGGCTCGCGCGACGGCTCGGCGCAGGCGGCGCGCGCGCATGGCGAGGTCGACGAGCTGATCGCGCTGGAGCAGCGGCGCGGCAAGGCGCTCAACGACTCGCAGCTGCTGCGCCATGCGCACGGGCGCTACGCGCTGCTGCTCAACGAGGACTCAGAGCTCCAGCCGGGCGCCACGCGCGCGCTCTGGCAGGCCCTGCAGGACGACCCGCGGGCCGCGTGCGCCGGGGCGCAGCTGCTGGCACCCGACGGCGCCGCGCAGCCGTGTGCGTGGCGCTTTCCGACTCCGCTGACCGCGCTCGCGGGAGCGCTCTTCCTGCACCGCGCTGTTCACGGTGCAGAGCAAGGGCGCGCGCACGCGCGCGGTCGACTGGTGCCAGTCCTCGGCGCTGCTCGTGCGTCGCGAGGCCGCCGCGCAGGTCGACTACCTGGACGGCGACTTCTTCGTCTATTCCGACGAGGTCGACTTCGCGCGACGCCTGCGCGACGCCGGCTGGCGCAGCCTGTACGTGCCGGGCGCGCGCGCCGTGCACCACGAGCAGCTGTCCACCGGCCGTCCCCGAGCGGCGCATCGTCGAGCTGTCGCGCAATCGCGACCTCTACATGCGAAAGCACCACTCCGCGCGCGCCGCGCGGGCCGTGCGCTGGCTGACGGCGTGGAGCTACGCGCTGCGGGCGCTGGCGGCGCTCGTGCTGCCGGGCCATTCGCCGAGGCGCTACTGGCGTCACGTGACGGCCACGCTTTCCCCTCAGCGCGGCGAAGGCCTGCGCGAGGCCGCCGAGGCCTTTAACGCGACCGTCGCCGGCAGTCGCGCATCCTGATGCTCTGGGAGACGCGTCGCGGTTCGTGTGGCGGCGGCGAGGCCACCGGGCAGCTCAACGGCACCCGGCGGGTCGGGCTCCCCTGGCAGAGCCTCGCGGCGTTCCCACGCATCGCCATGCACGCCGCTCACAGATCACGCAGCGGATCCTCCGCGTAGGCGTCGACATCGCCGTGGCCGGCGCGAAAGACGGCGACGCGGCGGCGGGCATCGATCACGAGCGCGCGCGCCTGCTCGCGCTCGTGCGGCGTGAAGAAGCGGGTGACCAGCAGCAGCAGGCGGGACGAGCACCAGCCACAGCGCACGCAGGACGAGGCCGACGAAGCCGTCGGTCGGCAGCAGCAGCTCGCCGGCGACGGCCACGCCGGCGAAGATCACCGTCAGCTGGGCCAGCCGGCGCCACTCGAACGCGACGCGCGAACAGGCCGCGCGTGAGCAGGTGCATGACGGCGAGCATCACGACATAGGCGCCGCACAGCGCGATGCCCGCGCCGGCGATCCCCAGGTGCAGGCCGCTCGCGGGGACGAGCAACAGCAGCAGCGCGATGTTCACCGCGAGCCCCGCGCGCCGCAGCGGGCAGGTTGCGCCCGGTCGCGCGCGCGCGACCGGTGATCACGATGATCACCAGATAGAGCCCTAGAGCGTCCAGCCGAGCGCCAGCCACGGCAGCGCGCGTGTGCGCGTCGAAGTACTGCGGCGCGGCGAGCAGGCGCACGATCCAGCGCGCCAGCAGCGCGACCGCCACGACGACGGCGCCGGTCGCGAGCACGTAGTAGGTCGTGACGAGCGCGTACAGCCGCGAGGCCTCCGCGTCGCAGTCGATCGAGTAGGCCAGCGGCGGCCACGCGTACTGAAACCCGCGCACGGCGACGAACACGACGGTGGCGAGCTGCAGCGCGACCGCGTAGTCGCCGGCGGCCGCGTGCGAGTAGCCGCGAAACAGGTAGAAGCGATCGACCACCTGCAGCGCGTACACGCTGGCGTCGGCGGGCACCGTCGGCAGGCCGAAGCGAAGCATCGCGCGCAGGTCGCCGAAGCGCACCCGCAGCGAGACCCGCCGGCGCAGCACCCACCACAGGCCCGAGCACGACGAGCGCGGATGCGCCGAAGTTGCCGAGCAGCAGCCCGCGCGCGCCCTGATCTGCGAACAGCACGAGCGCGACGGTGAACGTGACCGTCATCGCCACGTTCGCGCCGGACGCGAACATGTAGGCGCGCGTGCGCTCGTCCACGCGCAGCTGCGCGTAGGCCATCTCCAGGTTCGTGAACGCCCACAGACCGAGGATCGCGCAGTCCATCAGCAGCGGGTCGTCGAAGCCGAGGATCAGCCTCGACAGCTGCGCCGAGAGCGCGATCGCGATGAGCGACGGCGAGCGTCGTCGTCCAGGCGACCGTGGCCGTGGCCGTGCGCGCGATCCGTGTCCTGCGCGCGTCGTCGTCGTCGTCGAAGTAGAAGCGGATGAACGCCTCGCCGACACCGAGCCGCAGCAGGATGCTCGCGAGGATCACGGCGGTCAGCAGCGAGTTGGCTGCTCCGTAGCCGGCCTGGGAGACGTGGCGCGTGTACAGCGGGATCGTGACGAGCGCGATGCCCTTGGCGAGGATGTCGCCGAACTGGTAGGCAGCGCCCGTCGTCACCAGGCGCTTCAGGTAGGCGAGCACCGCTCAGACGCTACTGCCGGCCCCGACGGGCGCAGCCTGCCCGCGACCCGGATCCCATCGCGCAAACGCGACGCCGAGCGCCGAGCAGCGTCCAGGTGATCGGGTCCTCGAGGAAGTCCGCGTAGGTCCAGGTGTGCAGCACCAGCGCGGCGAAGCACGCGGCGATCGCGATGCGCGGAGGCGAGCGCGCCGGCGCCCCGGAACAGGACCGCGAGCGCGACGACCAGCAATGCGACATAGAGCGGCCAGGCCGACGATGCCCTGCTCGGCGGCGACCGTGACGGGAATCGTGTGCGAGGCCGAGGTCGCGTTCTCGGCTGCTTGTCGTTGCGGTGGCGCTTGTACTCGGTTTCGAACGAGCCCGAGCCGTAGCCCTGCAGCGGACGCTCGGCGAACAGTTCCAGGCCGCCCGAGATCAGGCTCGTGCGCCCGCTCGTCGCGTTGTTCGCGACCCGCCCGAGCCTTTCAGCCGAAATGCCAGCTCGGCGGAGCCGCGAGCACGACGACCGCCGCGATCGCGACCAGCGCGCCGGTCACGTACGCGGTCGCGCGCACGTCCCAGCGATAGGCGGCGAGCACGGCCAGGCCGAGCAGCAGCGCCGCGATGCTCGACTGCGAGAAGCTCGTCACGAGCCCCGCCAGCAGCCAGGCGAGCGACGCCGGCGCCGATCGCCACGTCGCGCCGGCGCGCGCTCCACAGCACGGCGGTCGTCACCGCGATCATCACGAGCGCCAGGAAGCGCCCGTAGATGTTCGGGTCGAAGAAGAGCGAGTTGACCCGGAAATAGTTGTCGTACTGGTTGGCCGCGACGACCTTCGGGTTCAGGAACAGCGCCTTGCGGTAGTACTCGACGAACCCGACGCCCGGCGAACACGACCGCCAGGCCGACGGCGACGGCCAGGCACCGGAGCAGCGAGCCGGCGCGTCCAGCGCACCTCGCGCAGCAGCCCGAACAGCAGCGCGAAGGGCACGTAGAAGAACACGATGTTCTCGGCCGCCTTCGCGCGGTCGCCCGAGTAGCTGACCTGCAGCGCGTACAGCGCGACGGCCCCGACAGCAGCCAGCGCAGGCCGCGAACCGACAGCCAGCCGCGCCAGTGCGTGAGCGCGACGCCGTGCTGCTCGGCGTCGGAGCCCGGTCGCGGCGATCCATCGTCGTCGACGTCGCGCGCGCAGCCGAGTCGGCGCGCCAGGAAGGCGAGCACGCCGGCCGCGACGACCAGATAGAGCGGTATCAGCAGGTTGACCGGTCCGGCCGTCGGCCGAGATCGGCAGGCGAAACGGCAGCGCCGCGACCGCCATGAGCGCAAACGCATCCGGCCGGCGCCATGAGCACGAGCGTCAGCAGCCCGATCACCACCGCGGCGCCCGCCAGCGCGGCGACGATCACACCCGCGCTCGGCAGGCTCGTGGCGAGCGCCGTCGCGCCGCTCACGCCGAGCCGGTCTCTGACCAGGGTGAAGCTGCGCGGCGACAGCACCGTGCGGTTCTGGTCGCGCCAGGTGCACGCGGACGCGGTATTCGCCTGCGCGCGCGCGGCGCGCCGGTGTTGAGCGGGCTGACGATCGTCGTGCCGTCGGGACTGTGGGAGACGCGTCTGGCTGCGGGCGGTGCCCCGGCGCCCGTTCCAGCGCAGCGAGAACTGTTTTGTAGCGGGGCACGGGCCAAGTCGCGTACGAGCGTCGCGACGGTGTTCGCCGCTGGCATCGAGAACCGTCACCGTCACCGCGTTCGGCGTGCGACGAGCTTGAACGAGATGCTGCTCCTGCTTGATGTGCCCCGCGGGCGTCGGCGAGAAGCGACGGCGTCAGCTTGAAGCTCTGCACGGCGGTCGGGCGTGTGCTTGAGTCGCTGGGTTACGAAGAAAGCGGCAAAGCAGGCGAGCACCAGCAGGCGCGAACACGACCTGCGCCAGGCGGTCAGCCGCTTGCAGAGGTCCTGTCGGCGGCCGGACCCGTGCGGCGCTCGCCGCGGCCCAGTCGACTCGCGACGCCGCCGCGTTCAATCGCCGCCGCCCGGCGCGAAGCGCTCGACCGTGTCAGAACGCAGCCCGAGCCGCAGCGTCTCCAGCGAGAGCACGTCGTCGGGCGCGATGTTGCCGAGGTTGCACTCGGTGCCGAAGCGGTGCAGCAGCCACACCTGCTGCTCGCGTCGCGGCGCCTCGAAGATCAGGCTGCTCGGGGTCGATCGCGTGCGACGATCTCGTCGATCAGGCCGGTGCGCACCTCGCCGTCGGCACGGTAGATGCCCGCCGTCCCCGACTCGCGCGCCTCGGCGATCACCTTCCACGCGCCCGCCTGCAGATCGCGTTCGATCTGCTCGACCCAGACGTAGGGGGCCATGATGAAGTCCGCGTCCTTGCTGCCGACCTCGGCGAGGACCGTGAAACTCGCTCTCGACAAGCGTCCGGATCAGATGGCGTCTTGACCTCGGGCTCGAGCGCGATCGTGCCGTCGGAGACCTCGACGTGGCGCAGGCCGAGCTCGCGCAGCCAGTCGCGACGAGCCCGTCCACGCGGCCCTGCCGGATCGCGAGCTCGGTGAGCGTGCCGCCGAGCACGACCGGGATCCCGTGCGCGGCGTAGCGCTCCAGCTTGGGCTTTAGGTTGGCGCTCACGAGCGCCGTTCCCCAGCCGAGCTTGACGATGTCGACGATCGCCGCCGGCGACCTCGAGCAGCCCCTCGACCTCCGCGACCGACAGCCCGCGATCGATCACGTGCGTGATGCCGTGCTCGCGCGGCTTGGCCGAGCGCTCGGGAATGATCCAGGAAGCCGTTCATCGGTGCGCTCCCGGCGGGCTCAGCTGCGATCGCCGGTGGCGAGGGCAAGCGCGACGCCGCGTGCGCCGCCCGCCCGCCGGTCGCTCACGGAGCCGACCCGCCGCCGGCCGATTCGCCGGATGAGGACGTTTCGCCCGATTGCGAGGTTGCGCCACCGGACGAGCTTTCAGCGTCGGTCGCCCTGTCCAGCCCGGCGATCACGACAACCGGGGCGCCGCCGGCCAGCGCTGCGACCGCGCCTTCCATCGGCACGACGCTGCGACACGCCGAGCGCCGTGCCACCTGCGCGGCATCGCGTGATGCCCGGGGAGTACTCGACGACCGTCGTCTGATGGCTGCCCGGCGGGCGTTCCGTCCAGCGGCCGGTCGCCTGCGAGTAGCCGCTCTGCTGCAGACTCGGCCGACAGGCGATGCGCCAGTCCCGTGTCGTCGTGCCGTTGAGCACGGCGACGCGTGTCCGCTCGGGCTACGCCGGCGCGGGATTCGCTGTGGTGTGTCGCCTGCGCGCTCGGATGACGTCGATTGCACGGCTCGCGGCCGACGTGCTCGCGGTGCTTGTCCGCGATCCGCCGCCTTCGAGCGCGCGTGACCGCCAGCCACGACGAGGATCGCGCCGACGATCACGGCGGCGAGACCACCGATCATCGCGGCCCGCGCCGGCGAGCGCCCGCCGCGCGACGCCGCGCGTCGCATCGGGCGGCATGCGGCTGTCGCGCCGGCCATCGGCCGATGTCGAGCGCCGGCCCGCCGGCGGATCATCCAGCTCGTCGTCCACGGTCGCCGTCGCGGTGGCGATCGCCGCGGCGGGCGCGGCGCGACGCGGAGCCGCCGGAGCCGGCGGCGCGGCGGCACGTGCCGCGGGCGCTGAAGGCGCTGCCGTGCTCGTACGCCCGCGCTCGCGAGCGGCCGCGCCCACCGGCGCTGGCGCCGCGGCGCCGAGCGTCGGCCAGCTCGCTGGATTCCGGGCGCGCTGGTCGGGTGCCGCCCCAGAGCGCGCGAAGGGCTGCCCGGCGGCACCGGCCGCGGTGGCCGGCGCGGGCGAGCTTGGGTCGGAGACGCCTTGGTGTCGGCGCTGCTGGCAGCCGCCGTGGCGCGCTGCGTCCGGGGGAGTGCCCGAAACCGCGGACGAGCCGGCGGCGGTCGCGGGTTTCGAGGACTCGCTGGCGAGTACAGCGGGTGCACCCGCGGGCGGGGAGTCGCCAGGCGATGCGCCGGGCGTAGCCGACGCCGGCCGCCGTCGCCGCAGCGACGCCCGCGGCAACAGTCGCAGCGGCCGCGGGCACCGCCGGCGAGCCAGCGGGGGCCGCGGCCTGCTCCGGGATGGGCGGCGGCCCGGCTGGCAGCGGCAGCGGCAGCGGGCACGGGGACGGCGGCGGCTGGCGCCACGCCGGAGCGGCAACGCGGTCGTGGGCGGCGCCGAGCCGGGCTGCGCGCCGGGCTGGCGAATTGGCCGCTGTCGCCGGCTGCCCCGTCGCGCCGATCGGGCGCGCGACGATCGGGGTCGTGCGCGCGGACCGGCGGCAGCGAACGCTGGACGCGCGCAGCGGCCGCCTCGGCGCTCACCCGCTGCTCCAGGTTCGGCGGCGCGCTCGGGCGCGCGTCCGGCCCACTCGCGCAGGCGCTTGAGCTCGCGCGCCTGCGCGAAGACGAGCAGCGAGAGCACGCGCGATCCCTGCGAGCGCGGCGAACGCGGCGATCGCCCCGATCTTGGTCGAACGAGCTCGAGATCGAGAGCGCGAGCAGGATGCGGCGTCATGAATCCGGGGAGTGTACGAGGGGCGTAGGCGCATCGCGTCGGCTCGCGTACGCTCCGACACCGTCAGGCTCCGGCTCGCCCAGAACCTCGGCGGCCCGGGCGCCGCCCCCCCCGCCCGCCAGCCGCGCGGCGGACAGCTCAGACACCTTCGCGGCGAGCCCGGCCGCGTCGCCCTCGAGCACCAGCAGTCCGATCTCGGCGAACATCGACTCGACGGCCTCGGCGCCCAGCGGCTGGCGCTCGGCCAGCAGGATCTTCTCGGCGCTGGTGGCGCGCGCGCGCTCGTAGTCGTTGAACAGCTCCTCGTGCAGCTTCTCGCCCGGCGCGGCGCCCGACGATCTCGACGTCGATGTCGCGGTCGGGGTCGAGGCCGGACAGCTCGATCATCGCCCGTGCGAGGTCGAGGATGCGCACGGGCTCGCCCATGTCGAGCACGAACACCTCGGCGCCGCCGGCCGGACGGCCGGTGACGAGGCGCTGCGTGTCGACGGCGGCGGTGGGACGGGCGCGCTCCAACGAGCCCGTGCGGATGATCAGCTGCACCGCCTCGGGGATCGTCATGAAGTAGCGGGTCATCCGCTCGTCGGTCACGGTCACCGGGCCGCCGCGCTCGATCTGGCTGCGGAAGATCGGGACCACGCTGCCGGAGGAGCCGAGCACGTTGCCGAAGCGCACGGCCGCGTAGCGCGTGTCGGGAAAGCGCGCCGCGGCGGCCTCGAGTGCGAACTCGGCGAGCGCCTTGGAGGCGCCCATCACGGTGGCCGGCGCGACCGCCTTGTCGGTCGAGACGAGCACGAACCGCCGCGCGCCGAGCTCGCCGGCGACGTGCGCGACGACGCGCGTCGCGATCGCGTTGTTGCGCACCGCCTCGACCGGGTTCGCCTCCATCAGCCCGACGTGCTTGTAGGCGGCGGCATGGAAGACGACCGTCGGGCGGTGCTCGGCGAAGACCTCGCGCATGCGCTCCTCTTCCTTGCAGTCGGCCAGCACGGCGGCGAGCATCGGCGGCGGGACGTGGCGCTCCTCGGAGCAGCTCGCGCTGGATCGCGAAGAGGTTGTCCTCGGCGTGATCGAGCAGCACGATCCGATGCGGGCTCGACCCGCGCGATCTGCCGGCATAGCTCCGAGCCGATCGAGCCGCCGGCGCCGGTCACGAGCACGGTCTGCGCGGCCAGATAGGCGCCCACCTCGTCGAGCTCCATGTGCACCGGCTCGCGCCCGAGCACGTCCTCGACGCGCACCTCGCGCATCTGGCGTGCAACGCGCGCCCTGACCCTGGAGCAGCTCGAAGACGGTCGGCAGCGTGCGTACCGGGATCCCGCGGTCGCGGCACGCTCGCACTATGCGCGCGCGCGTGGAGCCTGGCGCCGAGGGGATCGCGATCACAACTTCGTCGGGGTCGGCATCGTCGAGGATGCGCGGCAGATCATCCTGCGTGTTCCCGCGCACGCGCACGCCGTCGATCCGCAGACCGCGCTTGCGCGGGTCGTCGTCGACGAAGCCGACCGGCGACAGACCGAGCCCGCGGTTGCGCATGATCTCGCGCAGCACCAGTCGTCCGCCGTCGCCGGCGCCGGCGATCAGCACGCTGCGCTGGTCCTGGCGCCCGCCGCGAAAGCGCCGCCAGCGGCCGGCGCTCGTAGATCGCCCGCGCGAGTCGCCCGCACGCCGATCAGGAACACCAGCGCACAGCAGCCCGAACAGCACGATCACGCCGTTGGGCAGGCCGATGGTCGTACGTTGCCGTGGATGGTCTCGCGCTCGACGGGGCGCAGCGACCTCGATGCCGACGCCGTCAACAGCACGATCACGACGACCGCGCGCGCGACCGCCTCGTAGTCGCGCTGGCCGGAGTAGCGCCAGCGCCGCTGGTAGACCCGCGATAGCACGAGCACCAGCAGGCTGCCCGGCGAGCACCCACCAGATCGTGCGTTCGCGCAGCTCCGCGTAGTAGCCCGCGGGACCGTTGTTGAAACGCAGCTGGAACGCGAGGTAGTAGGCGAGCGCGACCAGCGACCCCGTCCACCGCGAGCTGAGGCATCGAGTGGCGATGCAGGGGGAGGGCCGCCGATCTGAGCCTTCGGCGCATTGACCGAGATTGTACGGTCACGGGGCGATGGGGGCGCCCCGTGCGCCGTGCGAGCGTCTGCGCTATTCGCTCAGCGGCGACAGGAGCAGCTCGACGAGCATCGCGCGGATCGCGGCGCACGCGGCCGCGGAGTCCGCGGCCGAGGTCGCGCTTGTCGCAGCTCGAGCTCATGCTCGGCGTCGACCAGCCGGCGCAGGCGTCCTTCGGCGATCAGACGCTCGTCCACCGCGCCCAGCCGGCCCTCGAACGTCGTGTATACGGGCGTTCCCAGCGCGACCGCCTCGCGGTTCATCGTGCCGCCGGCCGAGATCACCAGATCGGCGTAGGCGATCAGCGACTGCGCGTCGATCGCGTGCTCGGGCACGACGAAGACCGGGGAGCCGCGCCAGCTGCGGCGCGCTGGCTGTCGACGCGCGGCAGCACGACCGGCTGCACGCCGTCCTGCACGGCTGCGGCGCGCAGGCGCGTCGAGCACCGACGCGAACAGGTCGTTCTCGAAGCGGTGATACAGCGAGACCTCGGGCGGCGTGCGCACCACGACGATCGGGCGCTGCGGGATCGAGCGCCGAGCTCCGCCGAGCACCGCCGGGTCGGGCTCGAAGTCGGCGAGGTAGTACTCCTCCTTGAGTCCCGCATAGGCGCGGATCTTGCCGCGCGCGCCGTAGCGTGCCAGGCGCTGCTCGGGGATCGCCGTCGGGCACGACGACCGCGCGCGCCAGGCGGCAGTTGACGTTGTGCTGGACCGTGGCCCACTCGTAGTCGAACATCGTCGCGCTGGGTACGCGCAGCAGCGCTGCGGCGACCGTCACGTCGTTGGAGCCGTGCCCGAGCGCGATGTCGAAGCGCGCCGCCGGCGCGCGAACGAGCCGCGCCCAGCGCACGAGCGCCGTCGAGCGTGACGCCAGGCCAGCCGCCTTGGCCGCCACGCGCTCGCCGCGGTGGCGCCCGATCTCGACGTGTGCTCGATGCTCGAATCGCTCGCACAGCTCGATCGTCTGGGCGAAGTCCCGCGCGGTCACGCGCACGTCGTGCCCGTCGGCGCGCAGCCGCTCGATCACCGGGCGCATGACGAGCACGTGCGGGCTGTTCGTGAGATCTACCCAGATGCGCATCGCGCGGCGGGGGAGCGTGGAATCGATCATCCGGGACCGGGCGCGGCCACTGTATCGTTGCCTGACCGATGCTCGTGCTCGCCTCGATCTCCGAAACGGTGGTCAACGAAACGGCGCACTTCGTGCGCGACGGCGGGTCTGCCGGGGATCTTCGCGCTGATGGCGCTCGGCTCGGCCTGCATCCCGATCCCCTCCGAGGTCGTGATGCTGTTCGCCGGCTTCGCGGTCGCCGACCGGGTCGAGAGCGGCGCGCACCACCATCTGACGATGATCGGCGTCGTGCTCGCCGGCCTGCTCGGGACGCTGGTCGGCTCGTGGGTCGCCTACGCCGTCGGGCGCGGCGGGCGCCTGGAGCTGCTCGAACGCCACGGCGCAAGGTCCACATGGGACCCGCCCAGATCGCAGCGCGCCGACCGCTGGTTCTCAGCGCTACGGCGAGCCGATGGTGCTGTTCGGGCGCATGATCCCGCTGCGTGAGCGCGTTCGTGTCGCTGCCGGCCGGCATCGCGCGGATGCCGTTCGGGCGCTTCACGGTGCTGACGCTGATCGGCTCGCTCCCGTGGGTGCTCGGCGCTGGCGTTCGCCGGTCACGCGCTCGGCAGCGACTGGACGAGCGTGCGCAAGGGCTTCGAGTACGTCGACTACGCGATCGCTCGCGCTGATCGTGATCGGGATCGTCTATCTCGTCGTGCGCCGGCGCGGCCGGGCACGGCGACCGTCGAGCCCGCGACGCCGGCCGAGCACGCCGAGCTGCGCCGGCGCCGCGTCTGTCGACGACGCCGGCTGACGCGACGCGATCGTGCTGCGAGGCGCCGCGCGCACCGTCGCTGCGCGAGGCGGTCGCGCTCGGGCTGCTGCAGGGGCCGACCGAGCTGCTGCCCGTCTCCTCCTCGGCGCACACGACGCTGATCCCGTGGCTCGCCGGCTGGCCGTACGCCGAGCTCGACGCCCGAGCTGCGCAAGTCCTTCGAGGTCGCGCTGCACGCCGGCGCGGGCGCTCGCGCTCGCGCTCGACACTGCGCGCGCGAGCTGCTCGACGCGGCACGGCGACTCGACCGGCGGCGCGTCGGCGTGATCGCGCTCTCGCTGCTGCCGCCGGCGCTCGCCGGCCTAGCGCTGCAGGACCGATCGAGCGCCGCCTCGGCGGGCCGCGCGCGATCGCCGCGGGCCTGCGCCGGCGCGGCGCGGCGATGGCGCGTCGCCGAGCATCGCGCGCCGGGCACGCCGGACGACTCGCAGGACGCGACGCGCGGCGCGCGCGACGGGCTCGCGCTCGGGCTCGCGCAGGCGCTCGCGCTGGCCCCCGGTGTCTCGCGCAACGGCGCGACGCTCACCGCCGCGCGCGCGCGCGGCTTCGTCGCGCGGACGCACAGTACGCTGTCCTGGCACGCGGCGCTGCCGGTCATCCTCGGCGCGAGCGCGCTCAAGGGCGTGCGGCGTGCGCGCCGGCGCGGGCGCCGCGAAGACGGCGCCGTGGGCCCGCGCCGCTCGCGTCCGGCGCGGCCGCAGCGCGTTCGTCTCGACGCTCGCTCAGCGCGCGGCCTGCTGCGCTGGCCCGCACGCGCGCTCGGGATCGCTGCTCGCCGCGTGCGCGCTCTACCGCTGCGCGCTCGCCGCGATCGTTCTCGCTCGCCTGCGCAGGACGCGCCAGAACGCGGCGATGCGATGGTCGGATAAACGGAAGCCAGTCGTCCAAGGCCGTCGAGCAAGATGCGCGCACGCCTGCCCGGCTGCGCACAATAGAGCCCGATGACCGTCCTCGGCACCCTGCTCGGCGGGCGCTACCGGCTCGATGCCCAGATCGGGCGCGGCGGCATGTCCACGGTCTACCGCGCGTTCGACACGGTGCTCGAGCGACCGGTCGCGATCAAGCTGATGCACCGCGAGATCGCGATCGGACTCCGACCAGCTCGAGCGCTTCCGGCGCGAGGCGCGCGCGGTCGCGCAGCTCAACCACCCGCACATCGTCACGGTGATCGACGCCGGCGAGGAGCCTGCCGAGACGACGGCGGCGAGGAGCGCAGGCGGGGCCCCCTACATCGTGCTCGAGTACGTCGACGGCGAGACGCTCAAGCGAGCTGATCCGCCGCGACGGGCCGCTGCGAGATGCCCGAGGCGATCGCCTACGCGATCGAGATCGCGCGCGCGCTCGGCGCCGCGCACGAGCGGCTGATCGTGCACCGCGACGTCAAGCCGCAGAACGTGCTGATCGGCCAGCGAAGGCGGCGCCAAGATCACCGACTTCGGCATCGCGCGCACGCTCACCGAGGAAGGCCTGACGATGGACGGGCGCGTGCTCGGCACGACCGACTACGTCTCGCCCGAGCAGGCGCTCGGCCAGCCGGTCACCGGCCAGTCCGACCTCTACTCGCTCGGCGTCGTCCTCTACGAGATGCTCACCGGCGAGGTCCCGTTCACCGGCGAGACGCCCGTCGCCGTCGCGATGCGCCACGTGCGCGAGCAGCTGCCCGACGTGCAGCAGCTGCGCCCCGGACGTCTCCGCCGCGACCGCCGCGGTGGTCGAACGCGCGACCGCCAAGGACCTCGCCGAGCGCTACCCCGACGCCGAGAGCATGGTCGCCGACCTCGAGGAGGCGCTCGCGATCGAGGCCTCGCGCTCCGGGCAGGCGACCGGCGAGGTGACGAGCGTGCTGCGCACGCTGCCCGGCGCGCGCGCGCGGCGCCTGCCGTGGCGGATGCGCCACCCGGCGCGCTGGCTCGCGCTCGCTGGCGCTGCTCGCGGCGATCGTCGCGATCGTGCTGGTCGCTCGCCGCCGGCACGCGCACAGCGGCACCGGCGTCGCGCCGGACGTGCCGCGGCAGCGCCGGCCTGCAGCCGGTCGCCTCAGCCAGACCGCCGCGCACGACTACAACCCGTTCGGCACCGGGCCCGAAAACCGCGACCAGGTGCAGAACGTCGATCGACGGCGACCCGAACACGACCTGGAGCACCGAGCACTACTACGAAGGCACCCTGCAGAAGGCCGGCGGCGTCGGCGTCGGGCCTGTACCTCGACGCCGCCCCGGGCGTGCCGCGAAGCGCGATCGAG
The DNA here is from genome assembly GCA_963749385.1 of uncultured Solirubrobacterales bacterium. GTDB lineage: Bacteria > Actinomycetota > Thermoleophilia > Solirubrobacterales > Solirubrobacteraceae > Palsa-744. Next base: position 734,865 of record CAVVMI010000006.1, on the reverse strand, counting down.
ATCCAGACGCCCACGCCGGGCTTCGCCGTGCAGATCTACGCCGCCGACACATCAGACCTCGCCTACCCTACGGCGACGCCGACGCCGCTGATCGCGCGCGCGGGCTGGACAGGGCCCGCTCGGCGCGAGCTGACGACGTGCGCAACCGCCGAGCGCATCACGCTGCAGCGCGACGGCGGACGCTCCGCTACTACCTGGTCTGGCTCACGACCTGCCCGCCAGCCAGCAGTCGGCCTCGATCTCCGGAAGTGACGCTGTTCAGGTAGCTCGCGACCGCGCTCGCGTTCAGTGCGCTGTAGCTGTGGCCGCTGCTCGTGGCGCTCGAGCGCAAGCCGGCAGAGACGGTCGACGAGCTCGGCGTAGTCGATGCCGGAGGCCGCCATCAGCTTCGCGTAGACGCTCGTGGGCGTGAAGCCGGGCATCGTGTTGAGCTCGTTGAGAGCACCTGCTCGCCGTCGACGAAGAAGTCGACGCGCGCCAGCCCCTCGCAGCCGGCGCGCGCGAAGGCCGTCCACGCGCGAGCTCCCGCACGCGCGCGGCGGCCGCGGCGGAGATGCGGCGCGGGCACGATGCAGCTCCATCGCCGCCGCGGCTGTACTTGGCCGTCGAAGTCGTACCAGTCGCCGTCGAAGCGGATCTCGCCGGGCATCGAGGCGAGCGCCGAGCGCCTGCGCCCGCGTCGGGCGCCCGGCGCGCCGAGCACCGCGCACTCGACCTCGATGCCCCGCGCCACCGCCTCGACGATCGCGAGCGTGTCGTGCGCGAACGCCGGCTCGAGCGCCCCGAGCAGCTGCTCGCGCGCGGTCACCTTGACGATGCCCGACCGAGGAGCCGAGATGCGCCGGCTTGACGAACACCGGCAGCCCGAGCTCGCGCAGCGCTCGACAGCTCCTCGGCGTCGGCGCCGCCGAGCGCGCTCCTCGCGGACGCCGACGTAGTCGACCTGCGGCGACGCCGACGCCGCCATCAGCTCCTTGAACAGCACCTTGTCGATGCACACCGCCGACGCCGCGACGCCGGCGCCGACGTAGGCGACGTCGAGCATCTCGAGCAGCCCCTGCACGGTGCCGTCCTCGCCGAAGCGGCCGTGCAGCACCGGGAATACGACGTCGGCGCCGAGCAGGCCGCGGCCGGGCGCGAGCGCGAGCGGCTCGCCCGTCGTCGGCGCCAGCTCGCCGTCGCGTCCGATCTCGACCCACACGACCTCGTGCCCGGCCGGCGAGCAGGCCCGTCGCGCACGGCCGTGCCAGAGGCCAGCGAGACGTCGTGCTCGGAGGAGCGCCCGCCGGCGAGCACCGCGACCGTGAGCGCGCCGCGCGCTGCATCCGGCCTGCGGTCGGCGGCGCTCGGCCGCCGTCAGCCGGCGCGCCGCCGGTGGCGTCGTCGGCGCGGTCGTCGTGCCGTCGTGGTCGGCGTCGTCGGTCGTGGTCGGCGTCGTCGGCGGTCACTTCGCTGTCTTCACGCCGACCGCGATCGTCACCGTCGCGCCCTTGCGGGCCTGCGTGACCGGCTGACGGGCTCTGCGCTCAGCACGACGCCCGACCTGCGACTTCGGAGCGTCGTCGGCGACGGTCGCGGCGCTGGGGTGCAGGCCGGCGCGCCGAGCGCCGCCGCCGCCTGCGTCTCGTTCTGACCGACGACGTTCGGCACGGTGCACTTCGCTTGCGGCGCCTGCGCGATCACGAGGTTGACCTGCCTGACCGCTGCGCACCGACGAACCGCCGCTCGGCGACTGCGACGAGCACGCTGCCGGTCGGCTCGCTTGGTGGAGCTCTGCGTCGGTCACGGTGCCGACCGCGAGGCCGGCGTTCGTCAGCGCCGATTCGGCCGCCGCCTGCGGCTGGCCGGTGAGATCTGGCACGTGCACCTGCGCCGGGCCCCCGGAGACGACGACGCCACGGGGCTGCCCACGGCGACCTCGGTGCCCGCTGACGGATCCGTCGCGATCACGTGCCCCTGAGCGACGGTCGAGCTTGGCTGCTGGGTCGTCGTTGGCTGGAAGCCGGCGGCCCTCAGCTTGCTCACGGCCTCGCTGGCGCTCAGCCCCTGGACGTCGGATCAGCGCCTTGCTCGGTGGACCGCTTGAGACGACGACGTCGACGCGCGTGCCGCTGTGCACGACGGCTTGCCCGGCGACGGGCTCTGGCAGATCGACCATGCCGCTCGCGACCGCCGTGCTCGCAGCCTGGGTGGCGACGGGATGCAGGCCGGCGTGGCGCAGCTGGGTCACGGCGGCCTGTTCGGTCTGTCCCGTCGACGGTGGGCACCGCGACGCGTCGCCGCGGCGGTACGAAGATCACCGCGGCGCACGACCGCGGCCACGATCGCCGCCGCGATGGCCGACCACAGCGATCCATTTTGTCTCCGCCCGTCATCGCTCGCGGCGCTGGCGATGCGTCTGCCTCGCAGCGGCGCGCGCCGGTCGGGCTGCATGAACAGCCCTCCGGCGACGGGCGCCGGCGGCAGCGGCTGCGCGCCGGCGGCATAGGCCGGCGCTGCGACCACGGTCGCGCCGGTCGGCGCGGGCAGCGTCTGGCGCTCGTGCTCCAGGGCCGGGATGAACTCGTCGGCGTCGGCATAGCGCTGCGAGGGCTCCTTGGCCAGCGCGCGCAGCACGACGGCGTCGAGCGACGGCGGTATCGCCGGGTTCAGCGCGCTCGGCGGGCTGCGGCACGGCGGAGACCTGCTTGAAGGCGATCGCGACCGCCGTCTCGCCGTCGAACGGGACGCCGCCCGTGAGCAGCTCGTAGAGGATCACGCCGATCGAGTACAGGTCCGACGCGGCGCTGACGACATGCCCCTGCGCCTGCTCGGGCGACAGGTACTGGGCGGTGCCCATGATCGAGCCGGTCAGCGTCATGTCCGAGGCGCCCGCGCGCGCGATCCCGAAGTCCGTGACGCGCGCGCGGCCCTCCTCGTCGAGGATCACGTTGTGAGGCTTGAGGTCGCGGTGGATCACGCCGCGCTGGTGGGCGAAGCGCGCGGCGCGCAGGATCTGCACGACGATGTCGATCGCGGTCGCCGGCTCCAGCGCGCCGTGTTCGCGCACGAGCGTCTTCAGCGAGCGCCCGGCGACGTACTCCATCGCGATGTAGTACGTGCCGTTCCACTCGCCGCGGTCGAAGATGCCGACGATGTTCTGGTGCGACAGCGCGTGCCGCGCTCGAGGCCTCGCGCCGGAAGCGCTCGACGAACTCCTGGTCTTCGGCGAAGTGGTGGTGCAGCACCTTCACCGCGACCTGGCGGCCGAGCAGCTGGTCCTCGGCGAGGTAGACGTCCGCCATCCCGCCGGAGCCGATGCGCGAGAGCGACCCGGTAGCGCCCGTCGATGACCGTCTCTGGCTCGATCATGACGAGCCCTGCCTGAGCAGCGCTTTCCATCACCTGGCGCGCGACCGGCGCGGCGAACGCCGCGCCCTGTCCGGGCACGTCCTGTAGCGTCACCGCGACCGCGACCCGCGGGTTCCGACGCCGGCGCGAAAGCGATGAACCAGACGTTGTTGATCGCCGTGCCGATCTGCGTCTCGGCGGTGCCGGTCTTGCCCGCCACCTGCACGCCCGGGATCTGCGCGGCGGTGCCCGTGCCTTCATGGACGACCGCTTCCATCATCGTCGTCAGCCGCGGCGGCGGTCGACGGTTTCATCACGACCGACTGCACGCGCGGGTGTCACCTGTGTCCGTCGCGCCCTTCGGGTTCGACGATCCGCTCGCATCGAGGTGCGGGCGCCATCAGGCGCGCCGTCGGTTGGCGACCGCGGCCGCGACCTCGCGCCATCTGCAGCGGCGCCACCTCGAGTTTGTCCTGGCCGATGCCCATCCGCCCGACGTCGACCTGCGGGCTCGACGGGCGTGATCAGACGGCCGCCGCTGTACTCGCCGCTGGCCGACATCTCGTCGGCGGGATAGTCGAGCTGCGGCTTGCGGTCGAAGCCGAAGCGGCTCATGTAGCGCGCGAGCGTCGGCTTGCCGACGCGTTCGGCCACCTGCGCCTAGACGGTGTTGACGGATTTCGCGAGCGCTTCGGTCAGCGTGATCTCGCCGAAGCTCTCGTCGTCGTCGTTCGGCGAGCGGCACGCCCGAGATCGACCACGCCGTCGCGGCCGCTGACCAGTCGACTCGCGGCGTGAACTTGCCGCTGTCGATCGCGGCGGTCGCCGTGACCACCTTGAATGTCGAGCCGGGCGCGTAGCCGAACTGCGTCGCGCGATTGACCAGCGGCGTCGCCCGAGCCGTCGTGCGCCAGCGTTCGTAGCCGCCGCGTCGAGCTGCAGCCCGTTCGGGTCGAAGCCGGGCGTCGAGGCCATCACCTCCACCGCGCCGCTGCGCGGTTCGAGCGCGACGACCGCGCCCTTGTGCCCGCCGAGCGCCGTGCTATCGCACGCTGCTGTGCGGCCGGGTCGAGCGTGGTGTAGACTTCGTCGCCCTGCCGCCTTGCCCTGCAGCTGGTCGAGCATCGCCTGCAGGTTCGTCCCGCTGGTTTCGCCGCTCAGCGCGCGCGTTGCGGTAGCGCTCGACGCCGGACTGGCCGAGGTCGGTGTACGCGTAGCCGATCGCGTGCGCGAACAGCTTCGCCCGTCGGGATAGGTGCGCTGGTAGGTCGCCTTCGGAGCTCGCGCACGCTGCGCGCGAGCACCGCGCCGTTCGGCAGCGACGATCGTGCCGCGCTCGATCCGCTCCTGCTCGAGCAGCGCCGCGCGCGTTCAGCGGGTTGTCGCGCAGCGAGGACGCTTCGAAGATGGTCCAGCGCGAGGTGAACGCGATGCAGCAGCGCGAACAGCACCACGACGAGGCCGTAGAGGCGGACGATCGGCCGGTTCACGTCGCGCGCCTCATTCGCAGCTGCCCCAGTTCGAGGCTGCGCATCAGCGCGGCCGCGTTGCCTTCGGAGCGCAGCGAGTGGTCGAGCAGCGTCTTGCGCCGGGCCGGCGGACGTCGACGGCGCCGACGCCGGAGACGTAGTCGCTGCTGTACAGCGCGACCCGCCCGGGCAGCTCGTAGGGGCAGCCGCGGAAGACCGTCACCAGGCCGCGGTCGTTGGTGCCGACGAAGTAGACCGACTGCAGCGCCAGGTAGGCGCCCGCCGCGACAAGCGCCGAGCACGGCGACCACCACGCGCCAGCGCCGGCGTGCCGCCGCGCGTGGCGCGGCGCCCGGCGGCGCGGCGGCTCGGCGGCCGGGCGGTCGCCGGCGGCGCGGCCGGCGCGGCTGCCGGCGCGGCGGCGCTCGTGAGCCGTCGCAGCACCGCGGCCGGCGCGCGCGCGCTCGGTGCATGCGTCGGCGCCCGGCGGCGGACGCCGGTCGCCGGTCGCGCCGCCGGCTGCTCTCGCTCGCGCCTCGGCGGCGCGACGCTCGCCGGCGCTCGAACCTCCTCCAGGCGCAGCAGCACGACCGTGATGTTGTCGCGCCCGCCGGCCTCGTTCGCCGCCGCGATCAGCGCCTCGCCCGCCTCGCGCAGGCGTCGGCTGCGCGCAGCAGCATCTCCGCGACGCGCTCCTCGGCGAGCATCGTCGTCAGGCCGTCGCTGCACAGCAGGTACACGTCGCCGGCGCGCGCCGCGGTAGGAGCGCGTGTCGACCTCGACGCTGCCCTCGGGCCCGAGCGCGCGCGTGATCACCGAGCGCTGCGGATGCTCGACCGCCTCCTCGGCGTCAGCCGGCCCTGGCGGATCAGCTCGTCGACGAGCGAGTGGTCGTCGGTCAGCCGCACCAGCTCGCCGTCGCGCAGGCGGTAGGCGCGGCTGTCGCCGACGTGCGCGATCGCGACCTCCTCCTCGCCGACGTAGACGGCCGTGAGCGTCGTGCCCATGCCCGCCTGCTCGGCGTTGCTGTGCGAGAGCTCGTGGATGCGCGCGTTCGCCGCTCGGGCGCGCTCGGCGAGCGCCGCCTCGGGCTCGGCGGTGTCGCCGAGCCCTCCTCGAAGACTTCGACGGCGATCTGCGAGGCGACCTCGCCGGCCTGCGCGCCGCCCATCCCGTCGGCGACGACGAACAGCGGCGCGCGCGCGAGCAGCGAGTCCTCGTTGGCGCGGCGCTGGCGGCCGGTGTCGGTGCGGCGTACTGCTCGGCGACGCGCAGCAGCGTCAGTCGACCTCGAACGTGAATTCGCTGTCGCCGATGCGCACGCGGTCGCCGGGATGCAGCGGCCGGGGCGTCTGCAGCAGCTCCTCGTTGAGGTAGGTGCCGTTGGTCGAGCCGAGGTCCTCGACCACCACGAGGTTGCCCTGCTCGTAGATGCGCGCGTGGCGCGACGAGGCGAACGGATCCTCGAGGCGGATCTCCGCCCGGTCGCCGCGGCCGAGCACGATGTCGCCGTCGAGGTCGTAGATCATCCCCGGCTCGTGCCCGGGCGCGCGCTCGACCACGAGCCGCGGCGAGCGCTGGCGAGATCGGCGCGTGCCGACGTCGACGCCGAGTACATGCCGGTCGCGTCGGGCGGCACCGCGCGCTGCTCGCGCCGGGACATCGGCGCAGCCGCCGCCGCGCAGATCGCGCACGGGCGCTGCGCGCGACCCAGAGCAGGAACAGGTAGAGCACCGCGAGAAAGCCGAACTTCAGCGCCACCGAGTACGAGGTTGCGAGCGTGATCATCGCAGCTCGAACACGACCTCCGTGCTGCCGAGCTCGACGCGATCTCCCGCGTGTAGAACGTGCGCGCCGCGAACCCGCTGGCCGTTGACGAGCACCCCGTTGGTCGATCCTAGATCCTCGATCGTCCAGCCGGCTGCCGAGGGACGCAGCTCGGCATGCAGGCGCGAGATCCCGACATCGTCGAACACCAGGTCGCACTCGCGGCTGCGCCCGACCGTCGCACCCTGCGCCGGCAGCGCGCGGTCGCGCCCCGCCGCCACGAGGACCGCGCGCGCCGGCGGAGCCTCGGCGCCGGCGCGCTGCGCATCGCCGCCCAGCGCGCGCCGCCGTGCTGTAGATCATCGTCTGTGCCCTGCTCGCCCTCCCGGAGGTCGGGCTGTGGAGGCCGCTTGGCCTCCTCGCCATCGCCGACCGCCACCTGCTGGGCCTTGATGCCGAATTCCCCGAGCGCCAGCCGCTCGTCGGTGTGGAACGTGATCTGCGGCTGGGAGCGAAGTATCAGGTTCTCGCGCCGCGCGTGCTCGAGCAGATACGCGCAGAGCTCGTCGATCACCTCGTGTTCCAGGCCCTCGTAGCGAGCGCGATCGTGCGGCGAGAGCCACACCGTGTACTCGTTGGGCGCATAGACGCGCGACAGCGACACCGTTCGGTGGGCGTCCATCTCGCGCGCGAGCTTGCGCGCAAGTTCCATGGACGGACCTCCGAGCGAAATACACGCCCGAAGGCCCCCTCTACGAGGTTTGCGATCGTGGTCTCGACGCTCTTCAGCAGGTTCATGTTCGGGAGTCCTCGCCGACCGCACGCGGGACGCCGCGCGGCCGTCCGCCATGCTACGTCAGACGGGACCGCGCAGAGCACGGGCGCCGACCGCGATCGCGCCGCCGAGGATCGCGCCGAGGACGAGACCGCGAGGGCTCGGATGCGCGGACAGGCCGCCGTCCAGCGCGGGCGCAAGCGTGACCAGTGCGCATGACCAGACCGTCGCGGCGACGACGTCCAGGCCGGCTCGCCGGCCGCGCACGATCCACGGGAGCACAACCGCGCCCACCGCCCACAGCGCAGCGCCAAGGAGCGCCGCGAGACCCAGCAGCGGGCCGACCACGTGAGTTGCCGAGCTCGCCAGCGAGTGCTCCCAGATTGTCCGCGCGGGGACCTCGGCACCCCGGGCGAGCCACAGGCGCTGGCCGGTCAGCGGCTCTGCGAGCAGCAGCCACCAGTAGCCCAGCGCCGCTAGCGCCGCGCGCCTGGTCCACCGCGTCGCCTGGCCGGCAACCGCGGGAAAGGCGCCGGCCAGACCCGCCACGCCGAGCAGCGGCGCAAGCGCACACGTGAGCCATCCCACGCCTGCCCGTCGAGGCAGAAGCGCAAGCGGTGCGGCGGCAGCGAGCACGAGCAGCGCGACTCCCGCGCGGCCGCTCGCGGCCTGCCAGACGCACACGGCAAGGCCGCACCCCAGCCAGGCGACTCGCGGGACCAGCGGCGCGCGCCGGCGCGCGCCATCCTCTGGATGCTCCGATGTGGCCTCGTCGGGGGCCGATCGTCGGGCGGACTCGCGCTGCGGCGCGACGGCCGGCGCCTCGACGGCCGCCGGTCCGGGTGCCGCGTCCCAGGCGGGGGGATCGAGGTGGGCCGGCACGGCCGACGCGCTGCGGCGCGCAGTCTGTGCGTCGCCCGCGCGGAGGCGCCATCGTGCGCCTTCGCGCGCTCGAGCGCCCCGCCCAGCTCCCCCACGGTCCCGCGATCGTCAGGCGAAGGTGAGAGCGCGCGATCGATGGCGTCGGCGAGCTCGGCGGGCACCTCGCCGCGCATACCGCGCAGCGGCGCGACGGGCTGCCCGATGCGCCGCGCGGTCTCCGCCGGGGTGGCGCCCCTCACCGGGTTGGCGCCGCTGAGGGCCTCATAGAGGACGAGCGCGAGCGAGTACAGATCGGCCGCCTCGGTCGCCTCGCGCCCCTCGCTCTGCTCCGGCGCCATGTAGGCGAGCGTGCCGAGCACGTCGCCGGTGCGCGTGAGCACGTCCTCGCCGGCCATCCGGGCTCCGCCGAAGTCGGTCAGCTTCGCGGCGCCGATCAGATGATCGGGAGTCGGGCGGGCTGCAGCCGGCCGGTCGGGCACGAGCACGTTCTGGGGCTTCACATCGCGATGGATGACCCCGCGGGCATGCGCATGGGCAAGCGCTTCGCTCAGCGCGACACCTATCTCGAGCACATGCTCATCGGTCAGCGAGCCCGCCGCGATCAGCTGCGCGAGCGTGCGCCCGTCGACGAGCTCTGAGATCAGATAGAAGGCGTCATCCTCGGCGCACGCCTCGTACAGCGCGACGATCGCCGGGTGGGCCAGGCGCGCCCCGGCGAGCGCCTCGCGGCTGGGTCGCGCGTCATCGGTCCCGGGCTCCAGCGGGATCCGCTTGACCGCGACCTCTCGATGCAGCAACTCGTCGCGGGCACGCCAGACGACCCCGAAACCGCCGCTCCCGAGACGCTCGAGCAGGCGGTAGCGCCCGAGCACCGGCGGCTGGAGCATCGTGCTCGCCGGACGCGGACTCGGAGTCCTCCGTGGCTGTAGCAGGGTGTCGGGCGACTGCACCGCCTCCGCGTTCGCCGCGGGCGAGCCTGCCACCTGCTCGCCTGCGCAGGAAAACAGCCGCTGAGCGAGAAGTTGCAGGCGGGCCGGTTAGTCAGACCGGGGGGCAGTCATACTGCGTGAGTCGCGCAATCCCTGAAGGAGCTAGTTCTTGTCGTTCTTCGACGATGGCGAGGAGACAGCGTCTCAGCAGCCACGGCGATCATCCAAACCACGTGCTGCAGCGACGCCCCCGCGGCGGCCGCGGCCACGCCGCCCTCAGGGCCCCTCGCGCTCGCATCCGCTTGACCAGCACACGCTCATGGTCCGCAGGCGCATCCTGTTCGGCGTCGGCATCGTCGCGCTGATCGTGATCGTGCTGGTCGTCAACGGGTGCCTCAAGAGCGAACAGCAGCAGGCGCTTCGCACCTACAACCACGAAGTCAGCCTCCTCGCGCAGGAATCTGACGAACAGGTGACCCGCCCGCTCTTCGCGGCGCTCAACGACGCATCCAGCAAGTCTGCCCTGAACGTCGAGGAGCAGGTCGATCAGCTGCGCATCGAGGCCCAGGACCTCGCGAACCGCGTGAAAGGCCTCAGCACGCCGGGCGACATGTCGGGCGCCCAACGCTACCTGCTGCAGACGTTCGACTTCCGCGTTGAAGCGCTCAGCAAGCTCGCGAACCTCGTGCCCGCGGCGCTCGGCGGCAAGGACAAGCAGGCCTTCACGACGATCGCGGGCGACATGGAGATCTTCCTGACCTCAGACGTGATCTACTCACAGCGCGTGGCGCCGCTGATCCAGCAGACGCTCGCCTCCAACAACATCCACGGCCTGGCGACCACGCCGACGCACTCGCTGCCCAACATCGGCTGGCTGGAACCGACGACGGTGACGGCGCGCATGACCGGCCAGAGCGCGAGCGCGAGCGGGGCCGTCACGCCCGGCAATCACGGCAGCGCGCTGCGCGGCGTGAGCGTCGGGGGCACGGCGCTTGAAGTGGAACCGACGCTCAACCACATCAAAGGCGCCGGCAACCCGACGTTCACCGTGGAGGTCGAAGACTCCGGCGAATTCCCCGAGACCAACGTGAAGGTGGAAGTCACGGTGACGGCCTCGGGCAAACAGCTGAAGGCGTCGCATACGATCGAAAAGACCGAACCGGGCAAGACCGTCAGCGTCGCGGTGCCGGTGACCGGGGTCCCGGCCGGCGCGGCCAAGATCGAAGCGAACATCGCCGGCGTGCCCGGCGAGAACGACCTCGAAAACAACAAGGGCACCTACCTGGCGATCTTCGAATAGCGCTCGCTCCGCGCCCGCCGCCCGCGCGAGCGGCTAACTTGTGCCAGGTGGCCGCCTCGATCACCGACACGCAGGGAATCGTCGCGGTCGCGGGCGCGGCTGTCGCGGTGCTCGCGGTGCTCGCCTGCCTGTATCTCGCGCTGAGCGTGCGTCGGCTTCGCCGCGCCCAGCGCGTGCTGCTCGACGGCGATGAGAGCACCGATCTCGTGGCGCACGCGGCAACGATGCAGGACGCGTTCGAGTCGCTTCGCGCCTACGTCGAGGACGCCGGCCATCGCGTAGACGGGAGGCTCACGGCACTCGAGGAGGTCCTGCGCGGCACGATCGCTCATCGCGCGCTCGTGCGCTACGACGCCTACAACGAGCTCTCCGGCCAGCAGTCCACGTCGATTGCGCTGCTCGACGACGAGCAGTCGGGGATCGTGCTGTCTTGCATCCACCACCGTGACCAGGCTCGCGTGTACGCCAAGCAGCTGCACCGTGGGGAGGGTGAACTGCAGCTCTCGCCGGAGGAGGCTGAAGCCGTGCGCATTGCGCTGTCACCCGGCGGCAGCGTGCGGGCCGCCGAGGACGTCGCCTGAGGTGACACGCGCGCTCCCGCGCGTCGGCTATCTCGGGCCGCAGGGCACGTTCACCGAGGAGGCGCTGCTGGCCAGCGCCGATCCCGACTCGGTGGCGCCGGTGGCGCTCGCGACGATCTACGAGACCGTGATCGCGTTGCGCGACGGCGACGTCGAGTGGGCGATCGTGCCAATCGAGAACTCGCTCGACGGATCGGTCAGCGTGACGCTCGACCTCCTCGCCGAACAGGCCGGCGAGGTGGAGATCGTCGGCGAGTGGCTGCTAGGCATCCATCACTCGCTGATCGCGCCACGGCCGACGTCGCTGGCGGAGATTCAGACCGTCCTCTCTCACCCCCAGGTGCCGGGACAGTGCGAGCGCTTTCTGCGCTCTGAGCTCGCGCACGCCGCGATCCTGCCCGCCAGCTCGACGGCGGAGGCGGTGCGCACGGTCGCGCGCGAGTCCGCGCCCGGCCAGGCGGCGCTCGGCACCGCGCTGTCCGCGCGGATATACGGAGCGACGATCATCCGCGAAGGGGTCGAGGATCGCGACGACAACGAAACGCGGTTCGTGTGGCTGGCTCGCGCGCGGCGCGCGGCGCAGCACCCCCCGCTGCGCGACGACGAGGTCGGCGCGTGGAAGACGTCGATCGTCTTCTGGGGCGCTGGCGCTGATCACCCCGGCTGGCTGGTGCGCTGCCTGGACGAGTTCGCGCGACGCGAGATCAACCTCACGAAGATCGAGTCGCGCCCACGGCGTGAGCGCCTGGGCAGCTACATGTTCTTCGCCGACCTGCTCGGGCGGGCCGACGAGGCGCCCGTCGCAGACGCGCTCGACGGCCTTGGCGAGCTCTGTCAGGAGGCGCGCGTTCTCGGGGTCTATCGCGTCGCTGCGCCCGCGTCGCAGCGCTCGCGCTAGAGCCCAGCCGCTGCGCGATATTCGCGCGCCCCGCTAGACTGCGCCGCGAACATGTCGAGCACAGTCCCACCAGAGGAGGTGGGGTCCGTGCCGCCAACCGAGCACCAGCGGCACGGACCTGAGACATCGCCCTCCGCGGCGATGGGCGGTCGGGTGCTCGTTCTGAACGCGACGTTCGAGCCGATCAACGTGTGCACGGTGCGCCGTGCGGTCGTGCTTTTGCTCAAGGAGAAGGCCGAGCTTCTGGAGCGCGCCCGCTGGGAGCTCCATTCCGAGAGCACCACGCTTGCGCGGCCCGTCGTCATCCGGCTGGTGAGCTATGTCCACGTCCCGCGCGACGCCCACCGGCGCAAGATCACGCGCCGGGCGGTCTTTGCGCGCGACAGCTGGACGTGCCAATACTGCGGGTCGCGCTCGAACCTCACCGTCGACCACGTGATCCCCCGCTCCAAGGGCGGATCGTCTGATTGGGAGAACATCGTCGCCTCTTGCGCTCCGTGCAATCGCCGCAAGGGCGACCGGCTGCCGCGCCAGGCCGGCATGCATCCGCGCAGCAAGCCGCGCACGCCGCGCGCGGAGATCTTCATCCACGTCGCCAGCCCCACGATTCCCACCGCATGGCTGGCCTATCTGCCCCAGGCAGCCTGAGCAATCGCCGCCGCACAGCACAAAGGGCGCCTACCAGGGCGCCCTTTGCGTCACTGCTCTGACTGGATGACCGAGGCGGCGATGCTGCGGCCGGAGGGACCAGAACCGGCGGCCGTCTCGGGGTGTCCCGGGTTGGATTCCGCTAAGCGGTCCAGCCTGTCCGACCTAGCGGCCGGTCACCTCCAGGGTCCCGCAAAAACTGTCACCTAACGTACGGACCACCTCCTTTCTCTGGTCCTCGCAGCCTAGCGAACCTGGACGACAATCCGCGGAGACCGGCGAGCGCCTCAGGCGATGATGACCCCGAACTCCTCGGTGTACGTCGCGCCCTGCGCGCCTTCGGCGAACGCGGCCGGCGCCTGCGCGCTCACGCCGATCCCGGTGTCGCTGTACTGCGCTTCGAGGATGTTCGCCCGGTGCGGCGGCGAGGCCATCCAGGCCGCAACGATCGCTTCCGGCGTGGACAGCGTGAGCGTGCCCCAGGCGATGTTCTCGCCGATCACATAGCCGTCGAGCGCGCTGGGGATGTAGCCCGTGGCCTCGATCCGGTCCACCGGCGTGAGCCCCGCTGGCGAGACATGCTGGAAGTAGTCCTCGGCGACCATTTCAGCGCTGTGGCCTTCGGCGGCGCCTTCGAGATCTCCGTTGACGTGCAGGGGCATCTCGCCATGATCGGCGCGCTGTCTGTTGATCAGGCACAGAACGGCGGCGCGGATGAGCGCTACGTTTTCAAGGCTCGGGGTAAGTTCGGTGTTCTGGCACGGGGTGGACAGCGCGTGCGCGATCGCCGACTGGCGGGCGCGCGCGAAGATGAGCGCATGCGAGGGGCCGCGCATGCTCGCGCGCGGGTCCACGAGCCGGCCGTGGCGCGCGCGAACTCGCGGGCAGTGCGCAACGCGCGCGGTGCGCTCGGATCGTGAGGACGTATGCGCGTGCGACGAGCGCGTGCCCGGGCAGCGCCCGCTGGGCCTGCGCGCAGTCGGCGCGTGATGCGTGACCTGCGCCGCGGCGGCCTCGGGCGCGCTCGGCGAAGCCGCCGCGGCCGGTGGCCGGGTTGCGATCAGACCGCAGAGACCGAGTAGTACGACGCACGAAGCCGTCGCCCCGATCGCCGCGAGGCGGAAGGTGGGCTGCTGCACCCGCTAGGTGTCGACGCGATGAAGTCGCCAACTGAGCGCCGAGCGAGCGATCTGGACACGTGAAAGACGGCTGTCGCGCCGCCGGGCTACTCGTCGGACTGAGCGGTCGTATCGTCGGGCGCGAGCGGCTCCTGGTCGGACTGCGCGGCCGGGCTGGCGGGCGCCGGCAGCTCCTGCGCGTCGTCGGGCGCCTCGTCGTCGGTGTCGACGACAAGCGCCACGGCGCTCACGAGGTCGTCATCCTTGAGGTTCATCACGCGCACCCCTGTCGCAGAGCGTCCCTGGCGGGAGATTCCGGCCGCGGCCGTCCGCTGGACCATCCCGCCGACGCTGATGAACACGAGCTCCTGGTGGTCGCGCACGACAAGCGCCCCCGCCAGCCCGCCCTTTTTCTCGGTCAGCCCGATCGTCTTGACGCCTTTGGCGCCACGGTTGGTCTTGCGGTACTGGCCTATCTGCGTCCGCTTGCCGTAGCCGTTCTCGGTCACGACGAGCAGATCCATGTCGTCACGCGCGACATCCATCGCGATGACGCGTCCGTCCTTCGCGACGTCCATCCCGCGCACGCCGGTCGTGTCGCGGCCCATCGATCGCGCATCAGACTCGGCGAAGCGCACCGTCAGACCCGCACGGGAGACCATGATCACCTCGTCTTCGGGATCGACGGCCCGCACGGCCAAGAGCTCGTCGTCGTCGCGGATGTTGATCGCGATGATCCCGTCGGCCTTGATCGGGGTGTTGTAGGCCAGCAGCTCGGTCTTCTTGACCGTTCCGCTGCGCGTGGCGAACACGAGGTACTTGGTCTCGCCGAAGTCGCGCGTGGAGACCACGGCCTGGATCCGCTCGCCCTCACGCAGCGGCAGCACGTTGACGAGCGCGCGGCCCTTCGCTGTGCGCGATGCCTCGGGCAGCTCATAGACCTTGGATCGATAGACCTTGCCGCGGTTGGAGAAGAACAGCAGGTAGTCATGCGATGAGCACACGAAGAGGTGCTCGATGAAGTCGCCGTCCTTCATGTCCATCCCCGTGACGCCGCGCCCCCCGCGCTGCTGCTGGCGATAGGTGGCCAGCGGCAGCGACTTGATGTAGCCGGTGTTGGTGATCGTGATCACCATCTGCTGGTCGGCGATCAGGTCCTCGATGTCGATCTCGTCCTCGGAGTGCGTGATCTCGGTACGCCGCTCGTCGCCAAAGCGCTCGGAGACCTCGGTGAGCTCCTCCTTGATCATCCCCATCACGCGGTCTTCGTCGCCGAGGATCGCGCGCAGCTCGGCGATCCGCTCGGTCACGTCGTCGTGCTCCTGTTTGATCGAGTCGGCCTCCAGCGCGGTCAGCTGCGAGAGGCGCAGGTCGAGGATCGCGCTGGCCTGGATCGTGCTGAGCTCAAAGCGCTCGACGAGCTGCTCGCGCGCGGCGTCGCGATCACGCGAGCCTCGGATCAGCTCGATGATCGCGTCGAGGTTGTCCAGCGCGATCAGCAGTCCCAGCAGGATGTGCGCGCGCGCCTCCTTCTCGGCCAGCTCGTACTTCGCGCGCCGCACGATCACTTCGCGCTGATGGGCGACGTAGTTGTGGATGACCGCGCGCAGGTTGAGCGTGCGCGGGATGTTGTCCACGAGCGCGACCATGTTGACGCCGAAAGTCGTCTGCATGGAGGTGTGCTTGTAGAGCTTGTTCAACACGACCTTGGGGATCGCGTCGCGCTTGAGCTCGATCACCAGGCGCATCCCCCGCTTGTCTGACTCGTCCTGCAGGTCGGCGATCTCGGGGATCTTCTTTTCGTTGGCCAGCTCGGCGATCTTCTGGATCAGCCCGCCGTCGCCGCCCTTCTTGACCATGAACGGCAGCTCGGTGACGACGATCGCCTCTTTGCCCTGACGCAGCGGCTCGATGTGCGCCTTGGCCTGGACTCGCACGCGTCCGCGTCCGGTCTCGTATGCGTCCCTGATGCCTGCGCGCCCAAGGATGATCCCGCCTGTCGGAAAGTCGGGGCCTTTGATGTGCTTGAGCAGGCCGGCGGTGTCGATGTCCGGGTCGTCGATGTAGGCGATCGTCGCCGCGATGACCTCGCGCAGGTTGTGCGGTGGGATGTTCGTCGCCATGCCAACCGCGATGCCCGACGAGCCGTTGACCAGCAGGTTCGGGAAGCGGGCCGGCAGCACCAGCGGTTCCTGGCGCGACCCGTCGTAGTTGGGCGCGAAGTCAACCGTGTCCATGTCCAGGTCGCGCAGCATCTCCGTGGCGATCCTGGCCAGACGGGCCTCGGTGTTGTGACTCACGAACCCGTTGGTGAGGAACGAGTGATCGTCGGTATCGACCCTCAGCGAGTAGACGGGCTGCACGCCCGCTGGCTGCACCGATGAGACCTCGGCGTAGTAGTACTCGCCGCTCACCAGCGGAGCGATGACCTCGCGGACCTCGAGCGAGGAGATCCTCTCGAGGATCGCGGTGGATCCGCTCTCCCAGCGCTCGATTCGGTCAACGTTGTGCCGGCGCAGCCACTCGCGCTCTGTGAACGTGGCGCCGCCTTCGGACCTTATGTAGTCGGCCACGTGGGGAACGTGGTCGTGACTGAGCGCGCGACTGCTGACCGGTATCTGCGCAAGCAGTCGCTCGAGCTTTGCCTGCTTGGCCCCCAGAAAGCCCACGCCGCCCGCGAACAGGCGCGCGTCACGACGGTTGGTGATCACGACCTTGACCTCATCGCGCGAGGAGCGACTCAGACGTGAAACCACGCCGAGCTCCAGCAGGAGCTGCTGAACGCCGCGCGCGAGCTCCGGGCTCCGGGTCGAGTAGGAGATCTGAATCGTGCTGCGCGGGAGAAGCGAGCACGAGCCGTCCCCCTCGAACAGCGCCCGTAGAAAGACGCGCTTCAGCGAGGCGGATCCCAACCAGACGAACTCAGGCACCTTCTTGGTGGCGCTCGTGAGGCCCTCCATCTCGGCGAGCGGGCTCTCGCGGAGGGCCGCCAGGTTCTGAACGTCCAGCTCGTGGCAGACGCTTCCCGACCTGATCGTGCGCGAGTAGATGTACCGCGGCCCTCCGACTATCTCGTCATAGGCGTCGATCACGGCCTCGAAGAAGTCCTCGTCGACGTTGTTAAAGCCGGCGCGCGTGCTCCCGAACCAGCCCTCGGAGACAAACGCGCCCGCGAGTACCGCGAGCATGTGGTCACGGTCCCTCAAGGGCGTGCTGACCGCGCTGACCTTGCGATGGAGCAGGACTCGCTCGCCGGGCCCGATCTCCTCGAGTAACTTCCACATCAACAGCGGCACTCCGGCCATGTCGACAATGCACAGAACGGGATGGTTGACCGTGCCGGTCAGCTCATAACCCTCCCTGGTAAGCAGTCGCAAGGTGGGGTGCTCACCGGAGTGAAAGAGGATCGACGCGTGGACGGGCCGCCCGAGGCGGTCGAGCACCTCGATGTCCACGGGGGTGTCGGAGTTGACGGGAGCGCTCGGGACCAGCGAGTCGATCCGCGCGGTGCCGTCGCTGGTCCTCACCCGCGTGTCGCCCGTCACGCAGTACCTCATGGCGGCTGCCGGGTCGTCGTCGACCGACCCGAAGTTCCCCTGCCCGTCGACCAGCTCGTTGCGCATCGAGAAGTCCTGGGCCATGCGCACGAGCGTGTCGTAGATGGCCGAGTCGCCGTGCGGGTGATACTTGCCCATCACCTCGCCGACGATCGTCGCGCACTTGGAATAGGGACGGGTGGGCCCGAGCCCCAGCTCGTTCATCGCGTAGAGCACGCGACGGTGCACGGGCTTCAGGCCATCGCGCACATCGGGCAGCGCACGCCCGACGATGACCGACATCGCGTAGTCCAGATACGCGGTGCGCATCTCCTCCTCGAGCGCGCGTGGCTCGACGTTGCCGCCGTCGAGAACCTCAGCCGAGGCCATTGCTCACCGCCAAGAGGTCAGACATCGAGATTTGCCACCGTCCGCGCGTTGTCCTCGATGAAGGCACGCCGGGGCTCTACCTGGTCGCCCATCAGCATCGAGAAGGTCCTGTCGGCCGAGGCGGCGTCCTCGAGCGTCACCTGCGCGAGCGTGCGCGACGCCGGGTTCATCGTCGTGTCGGCGAGCTGGTCGGCGTTCATCTCGCCCAAGCCCTTGAAGCGCTGCAGTTTGATGCCCTTCTGGGCGACCGTCAGCACGGCCTCGCGCAGCGCCTCAAATGAAGGGGCGCGCTCGCTGGCATCGCCGAGCGACACGTCGAACGCGGGTGTTCCGGCGAGCTCGACCAGCTGCGCGTGCACGCGCGCGAGCTGACGGTACTCCTGGGAGTCGAACAGCGTGCGGGCGATCCGGTGCACGCGGGCGAAGCCGGTGGTCGTCTCGGTCGCCTTGACCCTCAGCTCCTTTTCGTCGGAGCCCACGAGCTCGGTCGCGTGCGTCTCGCCCTCGAGGCCCTCGCGGGTGAGCAGCGCGATCGCCGCGTCGGCGTCCAGCGCCTGTTCGCCCAGCAGCGAGGACTCCTCGAGGAACTGCACCATCTCGTGTCCGTGCGCGGCGCGCAGCGAGGACGCCCAGCCCTCGTACTGCTTGAGCAGCCTGGTGAACCGCTGCCAGCGCGCGTCGGTGAGCTTGAACGGCGTGGCGTGGCGATCGAAGACCTCGAGCTTGTCCCACTTGTCTGACAGCAGGATTTCTTCCAGCTCTGAGTCCTTCTCGATGTAGCGCTCGCGCGAGCCCTGCTTGAGCTTGTACAGCGGCGGCTTTGCGATGTACACATAGCCCGCCTCGATGAGCTCCTGCATCTCCCTGAACAGCAGCGTCAGCGCAAGGGTGCGGATATGCGCGCCGTCGACATCGGCGTCGGTCATCAGGATCACCTTGTGGTAGCGGGCGTTCTCCAGGTTGAACTCGTCACGCACGCCGGTGCCGATCGCGGTGATCAGCGCCTGGACCTCGGTGTTCTGGAGAACCTTGTCGATTCGCGAGCGCTCGACGTTGAGGATCTTTCCTCGCAGCGGCAGCACCGCCTGGGTGTTGCGGTCGCGCCCCTGCTTGGCTGAGCCGCCCGCGGAGTCACCCTCGACGACGAACAGCTCCGCCAGCGACGGGTCCTTGACCGAGCAGTCGGCGAGCTTGCCCGGCAGCGTGGAGTTCTCCAGCGCCGACTTGCGTCGCGTTAGATCGCGGGCCTTGCGCGCGGCCTCTCGCGCTCGCTGCGCCTGGACCGCCTTCATGATCACCGCGCGCGCCTCGCTCGGATTCTCCTCCAGGAACTCCCCGAGCCCGGTATTGACGATCGACTCCACGAAGCCGGCCATCCCCGGGTTGCCAAGCTTGGTCTTCGTCTGACCCTCGAACTGCGGGTCGCGCAGCTTGACCGAGACGACGGCCGTGAGCCCCTCTCGCACGTCCTCTCCCGAGAGGTTGTCCTCTTTCTCCTTGAGCAGGCCGTGATCGCGCGCGTACTTGTTCATGGTGCGCGTCAGCGCCGAGCGAAATCCGCTCAGGTGTGAACCGCCCTCGCGCGTGTTGATGTTGTTGGCAAAGGAGTGAATGGACTCCTGGTAGGAGGAGTTCCACTGCATGGCAACCTCGGCGGCACCCTCGTCGGACTCACCCTCGAAGAACACGACCTTGCGGTGAACGGTGTCCTTGTTCTCGTTGAGGTAGGCCACGAAGTCCTCGATCCCACCCTCGTACTGAAACGTGGCGGAGTGACCGCCGCCGCGCTCATCAACGATCGAGATCTTCAGTCCGCGCGTCAGAAACGCCGTCTCACGCAGGCGCTCCTCCAATGTGTGAAAATCGAAGTCGAGCGACTCGAAGATGTCAGCATCGGGCAAGAACGTCACGGTCGTGCCGGTCGACTCGCCGGCGCCGAGCTTGCGTCCCTGCGTCAGCTCGCCCTGGGGCGCTCCGCGCGAGTACTCCTGAGAGAAGAGGTGTCCGTCGCGGCGGATCTCGACAAACAGACGCTCCGACAGCGCGTTGACCACCGACACGCCGACGCCGTGAAGGCCACCCGAGACCTTGTAGCCGCCACCGTCCCCGAACTTGCCGCCCGAGTGCAGCACCGTGAGCACGACTTCGACCGCCGGTTTGCCCTCCTTCTCCATCGTCGCGACGGGGATGCCGCGGCCGTCGTCTGACTCCGTGACCGAGTTGTCGGGGTGGATCGTGACCACGACCTCTTTGCAGAAGCCCGCGATCGCCTCGTCGACCGAGTTGTCCACGAGCTCGTAGACGAGGTGATGAAGGCCCATGATCCCGGTCGAGCCGATATACATGCCGGGACGCTTGCGGACGGCCTCCAGTCCCTCCAGAACGGTGATGTCCTGCGCGTCATACGTGGCTGAGCCCGCTGTTGCTGAAGGGTCGCTCGCGCCGTTGCTCACGTGCCCCTCCTCTGGGCTTGTGCTGCCTGTTGCCATGGTCCTCCGGTGACATAGGAACGCCCCGGAATCCGGGGCGCTATGACCACGGCGGGACGTCGGGAAACTGTGTCAACAAGCATAGCATGCCGACCCCCCCGTCAGAGCGCCGACAGGCCCCGAAATCCCTGCAAAATGGCGGGAATCGGACCCTCCCAGGCCCTCGGCCCATGGGCGGGCGAACGCCGCCGAGCGGCGGGCCGCGTCAAACGCTACGACAGCGCAGCTCGCGGATCTGATCGGAGCCGAGCGCCGTGTTGATCCGCGCGATCAGCTCATCCGCCATCAGGTCCAGCTCCTGCGCCCAGACAGCGGCCTGACAGCTGACCGTGAGGACGCCGTGGTGCTCAGCGCTCGGGCGGGCGGCGGACGCGACGGCCGTGCCCGCCGCGCGCTCCCAGATCTCCTGCACCCGTGCCAGGGTGGTTGCGGGCACCAGGGTCGCGGTCAAGCTCTCCACGGCCAGCGAGACCGGTCGAGGGGTGGCCCTCCTCATGCGGCGAGCGCCTCCTGGAGGATCGCGCCCGGAGTGACGAGCAACCGCGCGACGGCGCCGTCGTCCGCGCCCGGCACGTGGCCGAGGTCGGTCGTCGCGATCACACTCTGGCCGCCGGAGAACAGCTCGCCTGCGAGCAGCTCGCGGCGCTGGGCATCAAGCTCGCTCATCACGTCGTCCAGCAGCATCAGCGGGGTTCGCTGGCGCTGGGCAGCGATCACGCTGCGCTCTGCGAGCAGGAGCGCGAGCAGCGCCAGGCGCTGCTCGCCCTGGGAGCCGTATACGCGCAGCTCGCGCCCGTCGCGAAGGATCGCAAGCTCGTCGCGGTGCGGTCCGAGGCTGGTGTAGCCGCGGCGCACGTCCAGCTCGACGCGCGCCTGCAGCTCGACGACGAGCTGCTCCGGGTCGTCGGCCTGCGAGCGTGGCCGGTAGTGAAGCGTCGCGGCCCCGCTGCAACCGAGCTGGTCGGCGCGCTGGGAGAACGGCTCGCGCAGGAGCGCCACCACCTCCTCGCGGTGGCCACGGACAACCAGCGCGCGCTGGGCGAGCTCCTGGTCCCACGCGGCGAGCGTCGCCAGCGAGGCTCCGCCCGAGCGAATGCGCGCGAGCAGCGCGTTGCGCTGGGCCAGCACGCGGCCATACTGGAGGCGCTCGCTGGCGCGCAGCGGCCAGATCGCGGCAACGACCTGGTCGATGTGCGCCCTGCGCACCGACGGCGGTCCCTTGATCAGCTCGAGACGGTCCGGTTCGAACACGCTCAGCAGCGGTCGCTGCTCGAGGTCCAGCAGTCGCTGCACGGGCGCGCCATCGCAGGTCATCCGCTTGACCGCTCGCTCGCCCCCCCTCGCCGCCTCATAGCCGACGGTCAGCTCATGCTCTTCAGAGCCGTCGCGCAGGTGCACCGACACACGTGTGGTCGACGCGCCGAACCGCACGAGCTCGCGCTCGTTGCGCGTGCGCGGCGAGCGGGCCGTGCAGCCGAAGTAGAGGGCCTCCAGAAGGTTGGACTTGCCGGCGCCGTTGGCGCCGTGGACGACGGTCAGCCCAGCCCCGAGGCACGCCTCTGCGCGCTCGTAGGTGCGAAACTCACGCATCTGCACGTCGAGCACGCGCATGTCACCGGGTCTCCGCCGAGCCTGCGCTGGCGATCACGCACGTCACACGTTCAGCCTGATCGGCATGATCAGGTAGACGAAGTCGCCTGAGCCGGGGGATTCGATCAGGCCTGGGCGCAGCGGGCTGATCAGCTTCAGCACCAGCTCCTCGGCCTCGACGCTTTCCAGCCCGTCGCGCAGGAACTCTGGGTTGAATCCGATGTCGAATGGATCGCCGTGGAACGGCACCGGCACAGACTCGGTCGCCTCGCCGACGTCGGGGGTCCGCGCTGAGATGGCGAGCGTGCCCTCGCTGAAGCCCAGCCGCAACGGCGCGTTCTTCTGCGCGAGCAGGCTGATTCGGCGCACCACGTCGGTCAGCTCGGCCGTGGACAGATGCAGCTCGTGCTCGACGGACTCCGGCAGCAGCTGGCGGTAGTTGGGGAACTGGCCGTCGATCAGCCGCGATGAGAGAATCGTGTCGCCCAGCTCGAACACGGCCTGGTTCTGGCCCACGCTCACAGCGAGCTCCTCGGCGTCGGTCTGTTGGGCGATCCGCGCAAGCTCGGACAGCGCGCGTGCCGGGACATTGGCCTCCAGGCTGCCGCTCAGCGGGGCCTGGAGCGCCGTCTCCTTGACGCTCAGGCGATAGGAGTCCGTCGCGACCATCCGCAGCTGATGCTCAGAAGCCGACATGAGGATCCCGGTCAGCACAGGCCGCGTCTCGTCTTTGGATGCCGAGCGGGCGACCCGCGTGATCGTCTCGACAAACGCCTGGGCCGGCAGCGCGACGCGCGTCTCAGCCGTGGGCTCTGGAAGCGACGGGAAGTCCTCGGCGTGCAACGTGCGCAGATGAAAGGTCGCGCCGGCGCAGACGAGCTCGACATCCTGCTCGGCGTTGCGCAGTCGCATGCTCAGCTGACCCGCGGGCAGCGAGCGCGCCACGTCGAGCAGCAGCCGGGCCGGGAGGACGACCTTGCCGGGTTGGGCCTCGGTGACATCCTGCAGTGGAACCCGCAGACCGATCTCCATGTCTGTGGCGAGCAGCTCGGCGGAGGAGTCCTCTGCCACGCAGAGCATCACTCCGGACAGCGCTGGCGTGACGCTGCGCGTCGCGGCGACGTGACTGGCGGTTTGCAGTTGGGTCAAGAGCTGTGAGGATGGAAGCGAGAGGTTCACGTCTTCTTGGAGTAGGTAGAGAGGTAGTAGTGGGTGTTGATATGTGGAGTTGGCGCCACGTACGCCGGCACCACGGGCCTAATGGAAGCCAAGAGTGTCTCAGGCTCGCCGGAAAGGTGTTGGCAAACGGTTAGGCGCCAGGTTGGATAGTGCGTCGGAGCTCCTCGGCGAGGTCGCGAAATGCCTGGTCTGTGGACATCCGCGAGCCAGCTCGCTTACATGCGTGGAGCACCGTGCTGTGGTCACGCCCACCAAACCGCCGGCCGATCTCGGGCAAAGACTGGCCTGTGAGCTCGCGCGAGAGGTACATCGCGAGCTGACGCGGCCCAGCAAGCCGCCGGGTGCGGCTTGAGGACAGCAGCTCATCGGGGGAGAGACCGAAGCACTTGCATGTGGCGGCCTGAATGTCGGCTATGGAGGGGCGCTCTGAGCTTCGGCTGCTTGGCGGATAGAGGCCGTCGAGCACCTCTCGCGCGAGGTCGGCGGTGAGCGGTCGTCCGGTGAGCGAGCCGAAGGCCACGACGCGGATGAGCGCTCCCTCCAGCGAGCGGATGTCGTCGGTTACGCGGTCGGCGATGAGGGGAAGCGCCTCGTCGTCGTCGAGCTGGATGTGATCGTGCTGGACGCGCTTGCCGAGGACCGCGAGCCGAGTGGCCCGGTCAGGTGGCTTGACCTCGGCCACGAGCCCAGCCTGGAAGCGCTCCCGGAGCCTGTCCTCGAGCGCCTGGAGGTCGTTTGGAGGCCGGTCGGACGTCAGGACGATCTGTCGGCCGCCGTCCTGGAGGGCGTTGAAGGTGTGGAAGAACTCCTCCTCGGTCTTGGCCTTGCGCTCGAGAAACTGGACGTCGTCGACCAGCAGAACGTCGGTGTGACGGAAGTAGGCCTTGAAGTGATCGGTGTGCCTGGCGCTCAGCGCGCCAAGAAACTCGTTCGTGAAGGCCTCACCGGTGGTCGTGCGCACGGTCAGCTCGGGGCTGTGGGTCAGCAGCAGGTTCGCGATCGCGCTGAGCAGGTGGGTCTTGCCGACGCCGGGCGGTCCGCATATGAACAGCGGGTTGTAGGCCTGCGCGGGCAGCTCGGCGACGGCGAGCGCAGCCGCGTGGGCGAGTCGGTTGCAGTCGCCGATCACGAACTGATCGAACGTCAGCTTGGGGTTGCCGAGTGGGCGGCGCGCGTCAGCGTGCGCCGGATCCCCCGCCGTCCCCACCGCCCGAGCGTCCCCCGAGCCGGCTCGGGCCGGTGCAGCGGGTGACGATCCGGCGGCGATCAGCTGCACGGTGATCCCGGCACCGAGCACGCGCGAGACGCTCATCTGCAGCACGCGCCCGAAGCGATCGCGGATCCACCCGCAGGCGCGCGGCGGCGCCTCGACGACAAGACGCCCCTCGGCGAGCTCGATCGCGCGCAGCGGCGCAAGCCAGATGCGGTAGGTGGGCCCGTCCAGAGCGAGCTGGAGCTCGTCCTGCACGTTTGCCCATGTCTGCTCGAGCTCCGCCGTCACGGCAGCGTCCATCCCCCTTCTCTTGTGGAGAGAAACACACAGCACTTCTCGTCGAGGGGCCCTCTACGAGCCCGGTCTGGCGAATATAACCAACGCCCTGAGACGCTCGCGCGGCCTGGTCGCATTTGGCGGAAAAATCTCGCGCAGGGTTCGCGGGCCCTATACTGCGATGCCCGCGTGACCCTCCGGATGGGCATGCAGGAGTCAGACGACCGACGTCGAAGAACGCCATGAAGCGCACCTACCAGCCAAAGAAGCGCAAGCGCGCACGCGCCCACGGTTTCCGCTCCAGGATGCGGTCGCGGGCGGGGCGGTTGACGATCAAGCGCCGGCGCGACAAGGGGCGCAAGCGTCTCTCGACGTGACGGACCGGCGATGAAGCCACGGCCGGCCGGTCGCGGGCGTCTGTCGCGCAGCGCGGAGTTCGAGCGCGTTTACCGTCAGGGCCGCTCCACCGCCAACCGTCACCTGGTCCTCTACACGTTTCCCAACCCCTCGGCACAGCGTCCGCGGCTTGGCCTGTCGGTCTCGCGCAAGGTCGGCGGCGCGGTTGAGCGAAACCGCGTCAAGCGCCTGCTGCGAGAGGCCTTCGCCCGGGCCGAGCCCGAGCTGAACGCCGGTCAGGACGTGGTGGTCGTCGCGCGTCCCGCCGCCCGCGAGCTGGCCGAGCGCGAGGGCCTGGAGGGCCTGGGAGCTGCGCTGCGCGAGCTGATCGCAAAGGCGGGGCTCTCGCAGAATGTCGACGGAGAGGGCTCGTGACAGGCGACGAGCCCCGCTCAGAGCGCCGATCCGCGGGTCTCTTCGCGCGCGCCGCGCGCGCCATCGTCCTTGCGCCGATCGTCGTCTACCAGCGGCTGATCTCTCCAGCGATTCCGCGGCGCTGCAGGTACGAGCCCACCTGCTCGCGCTATGCGGTGGAGGCGATCCGGGAGTTCGGCATACTTAGAGGCTTGGTGCTGGCGGGATGGCGCCTGCTGAGGTGCAACCCGTTCAGCAATGGCGGATACGATCCGGTGCAGGCGCAGCGGGTTTTCGCGGTCGAGCCTCGCGAGCCGCGCGCGGGCGTCTGAGCCGGGTCCTGCCGGCAAGCCAGCAACCGGACGGCCGCAGCACACCCAAAGCCAGCAACCGCCTCCCATCGAGAACGCCAAGACACAGCGCAGCGCATGCTAATTCCCGCCAACATCATCGAGCAGGCGTTCTCCCCGCTGATCAGCCTGTTCGAAGGGATCATGGTGTTCATCCATGGCCACGTGGTCGACAGCTGGGGGCTTGCGATCGTGGGGCTCACGGTGCTCGTGCGCGCGGTGATGGTCCCGCTGACCTACCGCCAGCTGAAGTCGATGCAGGAGATGCAGAAAGTCGCACCCCAGCTGCAGGCGCTCAAAGAGAAGTACAAGGACGACAAACAGCGCCAGCAGCAGGAGATGATGAAGCTCTACTCCGAGCACGGCATCAACCCGCTCGCCTCCTGCCTCCCGCTGCTGCTTCAGCTCCCGGTCTTCGTGTCGCTGTTCTACATGCTGCGCACGGACCTGAAGCTCGACATCTGCGGGCCGGCGCTCCACAAGCACTTCCACATCCCGCCCGGGCAGCCGATCCCGGCCAAGGAGCTGGCCGCGACCGGCTGCAACCAGGTCGCGCCCGGCTCGGCGAAATTCCTCTTCATCCCGGATATCACCGCGAAGGCGACGGGGATTGTGCTGATCGTCCTCATCTTGATGTACGTCGGCTCGCAGGTCGGCTCGACGCTCATCGCCACCGCGACGGCCGACCCCACCCAGCGGCGCCTCGTGCTTCTGCTTCCGCTCGTCTTCGTCGCGATCCTCTACCGGTATCCGGCCGGTCTGCTCGTGTACTGGATCACCTCGAACACGTGGACGATCGGTCAGCAGTTCTTGATCAAACGACACATGGGAGCAAAAGAGACGGCTTCGGGGGACGGGGGAGGCGGTGGTTCGCCCAACGGCAAGCCGAGTGCGCCGCCGGGGAGCCCGGCGGCGCAGCCTGCGCTTGCAGCCGTGGCCGCCGGGTCCACGAGCGGTGCCTCCAAGGCCCCCGCGACCTCGACGCCGCCGCGCCCGCCGCGTAAGAAGAAGAAGCGATCGGGGCGACGGCGGTGAGCGACGACAAGGGGGACGACGTGGCGGGAGCGGAGGATGAGCTGGAGCCGGCGGAGATGCTCGAAGAGCTTCTCGAGGAGGTGGTCGACGGGCTCGGGCTCGAGGTGGAGATCGAGGTGGATGAAGCAGACGGTGTGCTGACTGGGCGCGTGGCCGGTGAGGACGTCGGGCTGTTCATCGGCAGGCGCGGGCAGACGATCGATGCCGTTCAGCACCTCGCTCAGCGGATTGTGTTTCCAGACGGCCCATCTCCGGTGCGCGTCTCGATCGACGCCGACGGCTACCGCCAGCGCCGTGCCGAGGCGCTGCAGGCCGAGGCCGACAACGCGGCCGAGGAGGCTCTGAGCTCAGGCGAGCCGGTGGAGCTCGATCCGATGCCGCCCGCCGAGCGGCGGATCGTGCACGAACACCTGCGCGACCGGCCCGGCATCGAGACGCACAGCGAGGGCGACGAGCCCGGGCGCTACCTCGTGGTCACGCCGGCCTAGAAGAGCCGGCACGCCGTACGGGGCGTTTCACGTTTTTCTTGACGGTGAAACACTTTGGCGATGGGACACGATCAACCGATGCTCTCCGACGTGCAGCGCGGCCTGGTCGCGGGGGTGCTCATCGGGGAGGGCCACTTCGGAGGCGACGGCAAGGCGCCGCAGATAACGCTGCGCATGCACGTTCGTCACGAGACGCTCTTTCGATGGTTGGAGGCGCTCTTTCCCCGCGCGCGCCTGTACGGCCCCTACGACCACGGGGGCCGTCGCTACTACCAGTGGATGGCCCGCGGCGCGGCCCTCGTGGAGGACGTGCTGCCCGTCGTCGAGTCGGTGCTGACCGACGACGTGGACGCCCATGTCGCCGGACGGGTGCGAGAGATGCGAGATCGATACGCGGAGTTCTTCGCTCGTCATGAACGATGAGGTCCTCGGCGAGAGCCTGAGCGTTCCGCGGGGAGTCGCGCTGAGCAGCGGCCAACGGGCCCAGCTCGCCTTGTTGCTCAAGACGCTCGACAACGATCGCCACGCCCCGACCGCGGTGCGGTCGCCCGCCACAGCCGTCGACGTGCACCTCGCCGACTCGCTTGCCGCGCTGGCGCTCGAGATGGTACGCGACGCGACTGAGATCGCCGACATCGGCGCGGGAGCCGGTTTCCCGGGGATCGCGCTGGCGATCGCGCTCCCGCGCGCACGCGTTTCGCTCGTGGAGAGCCAGCGGCGCAAGTGCGATTTCATGCGACGCACATCCGCCGAGCTCGGGCTGGCAAACACCTCGGTCGTGTGCGCGCGCGTTGAGGAGTGGGCGGCTGGTCGCGCGAACCACGATCTGGTGGTCGTCCGGGCGCTTGCCTCCCAGCCGGTCGTGCTCGAGTACGCGGCCCCGCTGCTGCGGCCAGGCGGAGCGGTCGTCGACTGGCGCGGCTCGCGCGATCTCGAGGAGGAGCAAAGGGCCGTGAGCGCCGCCGAGGAGCTCGGTCTGCGCCGCGAGCAGGTGCTCGGCGTGCAGCCGTTCGCCGCAAGCAGAAATCGGCACCTGCATGTCTACTCGAAGGTCAGCGAGACACCTGATCGCTTCCCCCGAAGGGTCGGGGTCGCGGCCAAGCGCCCGCTCGGTGCAGGTGATAAAGCTCGACCTGAGCCTTAGATCTGTCGCGGCGCGATGAAGCTCACCAGATCTGACCGTGTGCGCCGCTAGCGTGCAACCGTGGGCAAGGCGTACGCGATCGCAAATCAGAAGGGCGGGGTCGGCAAGACGACGACCGCGGTGAACGTCGGCGCGTGCATCGCGGAGGCAGGCTACGACACGCTGCTCGTCGACGCCGATCCGCAGGCCAACGCCACGGTGGGCCTCGGTATCCCGCGAAGCGCGACGCCCGGTCTCTACGAGGTTCTCACCGGCGAGGCCAGCGCGGAGCAGGCTGTGCGCGAGACCGGCGTCTCGGGCCTTCACGTGCTTCCGGCGGGCGCGGGATTGGCGGCTGCCAATATCGAGCTGCCACGCGTCGAGGGCTTTGAGCAATGCATACGCGTGTCGCTCGCGCCGCTGCGAGAGCGCTATCGAGTACATACTCCTGGACTGCCCGCCGTCACTGGGGCCGCTGACCGTCAGCGCGCTTGTTGGCGCAGAGGGGGTGATCGTCCCCGTGCAGGCTGAGTACTTCGCGCTGGAGGGGCTCGCCGGCCTGCTCGAGACGCTCGCGCTTGTGCAGCGCGAGCTCAACCCGCGCTTGACGGTCGCGGGTATGCTGCTGACCATGCACGACGGCCGCACGCGGCTGGCGCAGGATGTCGAGCGCGAGGTGCGAGAGCACTTCCCCGAGCTCGTGTTCGACACCGTCATACCGCGCAACGTGCGCATCGGCGAGGCGCCGAGCCACGGACTTCCGGTGACCCATCACGACCCCCACAGCGCCGGCGCTGAGGCCTACTTCGAGCTGGCCAGGGAGCTGGCCGCGCGATGAGCCCGCCAAAGCGCGGCATCGGCCGTGGCCTGGAGGCGATCCTCGCTGTATCCGCCGAGGGAGCGCAGGCGCGCGAGGAGGAGCTGCGCGAGCTCCCCGTCGAGCTGATCTCGCCGAACCCCAAGCAGCCGCGCAGGCGCTTTGACGAGGAGGCGCTCACGTCGCTTGCGGCGTCGCTGGGAGAGCGCGGGATGCTCCAGCCGGTCCTCGTGCGCCCGCGCGCGGGCGGGCGCTACGAGCTCGTCGCGGGGGAGCGGCGCTGGCGGGCGGCACAGCTGGCCGGCCTGGCAACGGTGCCCGCGCTCGTTCGCGCTCGCGAGGACGGCGAAGCGCTGGAACTCGCGCTGATCGAGAACATGGCGCGTGAGGACCTCAACCCGATCGAGGAGGCGCGGGCATGCGCCGCGCTCATCGAGGAGCTTGGCCTGACGCGCGAGGACGTCGGGCTCCGGGTGGGACGAGGCCGCGTCGCGGTGAGCAATCTGATCCGGCTGCTCGATCTCCCCGAGGAGGCGATCGAGCTCGTGCAGGACGGCGCGCTCAGCGAAGGTCACGGCCGCGCGCTGCTGCTTGCCGAGGACCATGGCGACAGGCGAGCGCTCGCAAGCTCGGCCGCAGCCGAGGGCTGGTCGGTGCGCACGCTGGAGGCGCGCGCGAGAGAGAGCAACTCCGAGGCTCACGCGCCGGCGGGCAGGCCGGCTCGGGCCGGGCGAATCGCCGTGCATCCAGACCAGCGGCAGGCCGCCGGCGAGATCGCCGAGACCCTCAGCTCCGCGCTCGGCGCCGAGGTCCAGGTGCGCCCGACACGCGGTGGCAGCTACACCGCACAGCTGTCATTCCAGAACGCCGATGAGGCGCTGGAGATGGCTCGGCGGTTGCGCCCACGCGCGGTGGCCTAGGCCACCGCGCTCATTTCGCGGTTGCGGCGAGCTCCTGACCGCCG
Organism: uncultured Solirubrobacterales bacterium; assembly: GCA_963749385.1. GTDB lineage: Bacteria > Actinomycetota > Thermoleophilia > Solirubrobacterales > Solirubrobacteraceae > Palsa-744. The sequence continues at coordinate 704,968 of CAVVMI010000006.1, read as the reverse complement.
AGCTGGGCGGCCACACGCCGTGCCGTCGCGCCGGCCCATGCGGTCGTGCTCGCGAGACCCAGCACGATCACCGCGAGGCCACAGCCGGCGACGATCCAGAATCCGACGTGGCTGGCCGCGATGAAGCCTGGGCCCACCGCGCCCGTACCGGCGGCCGCGATCGCGCCCACGACGGCCACGCCGAGCGTCTGCCCCACCTGGCGCGAGGTCGACGCGACGGCCGCCGCCACACCTGCCTGAGCGGGCGGCATGCCGGCGATCGCCGTGTCGGTGATCGGTGGGTTGACCATCCCGAAGCCGACACCGAAGACGAAGTAGGCGGGCAGCAGCGACGCGAGCGCTGTCGTCGCGCTGAGGTCGGTGAGCAGTGCCCCGCCGATCATCAGCCCGAGGCCTCCCACGAGCAGCGCGGTGCGCGATCGCCGGCGGCCGACGAGGCGCCCCGAGAGCGGCGCGCAGATGAGCGTCATCGCGGCGATCGGCAGCGTGTAGAGGCCGGCGTCAAGCGCCGACAGGTGGCGGGCGTCCTGAAGGTAGAGGGTGTTGAGAAACAGGAACCCGCCCAGCCCGGCGAACGCGCAGACAGCGATCGCGCTGGCGCTCGAGAACGGCACGCTGCCGAAGAAGCGCAGTTCCAGCAGCGGATCGGCTCGCCTTGGCTCATAGAGGAGCAGCCCTGTCAAGGCGGCCACCGACACCGCGAACAGCCCGAGCGTCTGGGCCGACAGCCAGCCGGCGCCCGGCGCCTCGATGATCGCGTAGGTCAGCGATGCCAGCAGCGCGATCACCAGCAGCTCGCCGACGGGATCGACGCGCCGGGGACGCGGTGCGCGCGACTCGGGAACGAAGCGCAGCGTCAGCGCAAGAGCCACGATGCCCACGGGGATATTGATCCAGAAGATGGCCGGCCAGCCGGCCGTGTCGACGAGCGCGCCGCCGATGACCGGCCCGAGCGCAAGGCTGATCCCGATCGTCGCTCCCCAGACGCCGATCGCCTGCGCGCGCTCGCGCGGGTCGGTGAACACGTTGCGGATGATCGACATCGCGACCGGGTTGAGCATCGAGCCGCCCACCGCCTGGAGCATGCGAAACGCGATCAGGAAGCCGAGCGTCGGCGCGAGGCTGCACAGCAGCGAGCCGAGCGTGAACAGGCACGAGCCCTGCGGCGAAGACCTTCTTGCGCCCGAGACGGTCGCCCATCGAGCCCGACAGCATGAGCAGGCTGGCAAGGACCAGCGTGTAGGCGTCGACCGTCCACTGAAGGCCCGAGACGGTCGTGTGCAGATCGCGCTGGATCGAGGGCAGCGCGACGTTCACGATCGTGTTGTCCAGACCGACGATCAGCAGGCTCATGCAGCAGATCAGCAGCACGAGCCGTCGCCGGCCGTGCGAGAGCGCCCCCACGGAACCGTCGAAGGGCGCGGGCCCTCGGGAGCGATCATCCGGCGCGGGCATGCGACCGATCACGTTAGAGGACTGACCGCGCGCCGAGCCCGTGCGACGACGGGCGATCGGGGCGCCTCACGGCCCCGCCGCAGCGATAACATCGGGCGGCGAAGGGGCGATTAGCTCAGTCGGTTAGAGCGCTTCTCTGATAAGGAAGAGGTCCCAGGTTCGAATCCTGGATCGCCCATCGGCTAAGTCTGGCTTTGTTGAGCCATTTTTCGGTGACTTGATCTGGCCCGACGAGCAGTTCGACGAGTACTCGACGCTTCAGGACACCTACGCCGCAGGTCTCGCGGAGGCCCGACCCGACTGAGCGACCGCCTTAGGCTGCGGCTTCGCATAGATCCGCGAGCGTGCCCTCCATCGTCGAGACCTGGCTCTCCATGCCGTGGCGACGTGCGAACACCGTCAACATCGACGACCTAAGCGGGGCTTTCCTGATCGCGGCAGGGACAACCATTGCTGATGGTTCCACCACGTCGAGCCCAGCGCGCGCCGCTAACGTTCCCGCCTTGGGTCGCGGTCTACGGAGCGCGCGTCGGGCCGAAGGGCGTGCTATCCGGGCAGGTGAGCCCATTCATCGATTCGCCTGTTGCCGCTGTCTGCGACATACACGGTACCCGAGGAGTTCATGGCGAGCCCCCGCGGATCTGAGAGCTGCCCAGCGCCTGAGCCGGGGGAGCCAACGAGGTGATGTAGGTGCCTTCTGCGCTGAACACCTGCACGGTGTCAGAGCCCGCTTCTGAGACGTACAGGTCGCCGCTGATGGGTTCTGTGGCGATGGCGGAGGGCACGTTTGATTCGCCGTTGCCAGAGCCCTTTGGATCGAATGCCCTGATGTATTCGCCAGTGCTCGAGAACTCCTGGACCCTGGAGTTCGCACCTTCTGCGACATACAGGTTGCCGCCCGAGATCGCCAGGCCGTAGGCTACGCCGAGCTGTCCTTCCCCGGAGCCGTTTTCGCCGAACTTCGTCAGTTCAGCGCCAGTGCCTGAGAACTCGACGATGCGGTCGCCCGACGAGCCGACGGCGTTCAGCACCCAGACGTTGCCCGAGCCGTCGATCGCGATCGCGGTCGGGTCAAGCAGCTGCCCGCCGTGCAGGGCGTTTGAGCCAAAGCTTCTTATGTATTCCCCGGACGGGCCGAGCTCCTGCACGCGGGCGTTGCCAGAGTCTGTGACGTAGACGTCGCCGTTTGAGTTGGCGGCTATGCCCCCGATGCCCTTGAACTGGACTTGGCCCGAGCCTTCTGAGCCCAGCTGCCCGATCAATGTACTGCTTGCGTTGAACTCGAGCACCCTGTCTTGGCCGGATTCTGTCACCCAGATGTTGCCGCTGGGGTCGACTGCCTCGGCGTCCGGTTCTGAGAAGCTCGCTTTGGGGCTTTCGTAGTGGGTGAGGCTTTGGGTGTAGGTGGGGGGTAAGCCTGGTGCCCATTCCTCGATTCGCCTGTTGCCGCTGTCTGCGACATACACGGTACCCGAGGAGTTCATGGCGAGCCCCCGCGGATCTGAGAGCTGCCCAGCGCCTGAGCCGGGGGAGCCAAACGAGGTGATGTAGGTGCCTTCTGCGCTGAACACCTGCACAATGTCAGAGCCCGCTTCTGAGACGTACAGGTCGCCGCTGATGGGTTCTGTGGCGATGGCGGAGGGCACGTTTGATTCGCCGTTGCCAGAGCCCTTTGGATCGAATGCCCTGATGTATTCGCCAGTGCTCGAGAACTCCTGGACCCTGGAGTTCGCACCTTCTGCGACATACAGGTTGCCGCCCGAGATCGCCAGGCCGTAGGCTACGCCGAGCTGTCCTTCCCCGGAGCCGTTTTCGCCGAACTTCGTCAGTTCAGCGCCAGTGCCTGAGAACTCGACGATGCGGTCGCCCGACGAGCCGACGGCGTTCAGCACCCAGACGTTGCCCGAGCCGTCGATCGCGATCGCGGTCGGGTCAAGCAGCTGCCCGCCGTGCAGGGCGTTTGAGCCAAAGCTTCTTATGTATTCCCCGGACGGGCCGAGCTCCTGCACGCGGGCGTTGCCAGAGTCTGTGACGTAGACGTCGCCTTTTGAGTTGGCGGCTATGCCCCCGATGCCCTTGAACTGGACTAGGCCCGAGCCTTCTGAGCCCAGCTGCGTGGGTGGTTCACCGCTTTCGGTGAACTCGAGCACCCTGTCTTGGCCGGATTCTGTCACCCAGATGTTGCCGCTGGGGTCGACCGCCACGGCGTTTGGTTCTGAGAAGCTTGCGTTGGGGTTTCCGTAGTGGGTGAGGCTTTGGGTGTAGGTGATTGCTGTCGGTAGGCTGTGCTCGGCGAGCAGCTTGTATCCGTAGGACCAGTACCAGCCCACCGCGGTGCAGCCGCTCGGTAGGCAGGAGACGCCGTTCAATCCCCACGGTTTGTCCGAGCGGTCCGCCGGGTGGCCCAGCCGCTGTGCGATCCAGCCGGTCCCGTTCCACTGTTCGGCCACCGCTTCAGCGGACTCATTTTGGCCGGCTTCGCCCACGCCCACACACCAGTCCGCAGCCAGGCACGAGACCCCTCGCAGCACGTGTCGCGGCGCCTGCGATCTGCTCCAGGTGGTCCCGTTCCATGTCTCGGTGAGGCCGGTCCCCCCGGTCTCACCGACCGCCATGCACGCTTGCGCCGAGTTGCAGGACACGCCCCGGAGGCCGCCTGAGACGCTGGGGCTGGCTTGAAGCGACCATCCCGACCCGTCCCATCGCTCCACGATCGGCTGTTCGCCACTACCCTTTTCCATAACGTCCGTTTGTTCCCCGACCGCGACGCAGGACGTGCTCGACAGGCATGATACCCCCCGCAGACGACTGTCGATGCTTACCACACCCGCGGGCTTGGCTGGGTCGGGGGAGGGCTGCACAGTCCACCCATTCCCGTCCCAGGTCATGATCAGCGCGTCCTCTTCTTCTGGATACCAGGTCTTGACGAAATAGCCGACCGCGACGCAAAAGGACGCCGACACACACGAGATGCCGTTCATGCCACTTTCACGCTGACCCGTTGAGGGGTTCACTCCCGCTTCGCTGGGCATCGGCGTGGGCACGATCGACCATACCGATCCATCCCACCACTCCGCGAGTGGCTGATACCCCTTTTCGATTTCGTAATTTCGCCCAATTGCCATGCATGCGCCGGTTGAAATGCAGGAGACGCCGGACAGCCAGCTGGCGTACCCATCGGCGGCCTGATGCTCCGCCGGCACCGAGTCGGCAGCCCATTCGCCGCCGTTCCAGCTCTCCGCCCGCGGCTCGTCGTTGTAAGCATTGGACCCCGGTCCGTTGAAATAGTCTTCCAGGGCACCGACCGACATGCAGAACGTGGCCGAGCCGCACGATACCGCGGCCCCGTCTCGGCCGTCCCACGGCACGCCCCCCGTGGACTGCACTGACCAAGGCGAGGTTTCAAATGTTTGATCGCCGCCGTAGGTGCTCCCCAGGTCGTTGCTGGCCACCAGGCGATAGTGGTAGGTCGCGTCTGCGGGCAGCCCGGTCAACTGCTGTTTTATCTCGGCGACTTCCGTGCCCGAGCCGGCGGCCCCAGCCAGGGCGGGAATGCTCGTGCCGTAGGCGGTCGTGGGACCATATTCGAAGCGGTAGGTCGTGTCGGCGCCGTTGGGGTTGACCGCCCCCTGAAGCGTGGCCGTGTCTTCGCTTACGCCCACCGCGGGTTCGGTCGCGAGCACAGGCGGCCCAGGACGCGACGCGCCGGGCGTGCCCCAGCCGGTCGGGCCGTCGTAGCCCATCCCGGCGGTGCAGAGGTAGGAGGCTCCGCCCGGGCAGAAGCCGTTGCGGCCTTCGGTGACGTCGAACAGCTTGCCCGCGGGGCCCTCTTCCCAGAACAGCCTCGCCGCCTGCGCTCGATCGGCAGCGCTGGACAGGGCCTCCACCCCGGCGAGAATCGGGGTCGCCACGCTTGTGCCGCCATACAGCAGCCAGCCTTTTTCGGGACCGGGGTTGGAGTCATAGGTCGATACGGGCGTATCAGGATCGGCGACGGCCGACACGTCGGCGACCGTGCGTTTGGAGCAGCCCGGGTCGGTCTGCCAGACGGGCTTATCCTCATACGCGCTGCAGCCGCTGCCGGCGTCTACCCAAGCCGTCTCTCGCCAACCGCGAGCGCTTTTATCTTCTCTGTGCAGGCTGGTCCCGCCCACCGCGATCACATCCGGCGAGGCGGCGGGGTACTCGACTCCGTAAGCAGAGTCGCCCGAAGCGAACAGAACCGGGACGCCGGGATGATCCAAAGCCGGGTCCAGCGTGCTCTCTTCGGGTAACTCTTCGCCACCGTAGCTGTCACTGATCGCGGTCGCCCCGAGCTGCGCGGCCTCTGCGACGGCCGCGAGCAGGTTTTCGGTTTGTGCGTTGTCGGCCTCGACGAGCAGGATGTGGCATTTCGGACAGACCGCCGAGACCATGTCGAGGTCGATCGAGGTCTCCACGGTCCATTCCCATTGGGTTTCGGGGTATTCTGCCGGCTTGCCTTTCTGGTTGACCTTCGCAAAACAGCCGTTTGCTTCGCTGCATTCCCCCAGCCCGTACTGTTTACGGTAGGTGTTCAGATCCGAGTTCGCGTTGGGATCGCCGTAGGCGTCTGTGATCGCGACCGTCTCGCTCGTTTCGCCGCCTTGCGCGGGCAGGTCATACGCTGAACGAAGGTCCGCCGGGGAGAAGCCGCCGTTCACCCCGCTGCCTTCCAGGCGCGGCCCCACTACCGGTCTGCCGCTCTTGGTGGGGACCGCGATTGCCATGCAACTCTCCCGCCTCCCGACCGGGGCTGGACAGACGGCATAGGGACCGGTCTTGGCGGGATGCTTGGAGTACGGTGCGATCCCCCGCGGGCTCGACGCCGGCGCCGCCGCGGAGGCCGCGCCGGCCGGTGAGAACCGAGGGGCGAGAGCTTCCTGGCGCGGGGGACGCGGTGCGGAGACGAGTGCCTCCGGGCCAGGCGGCCGCACCGAGGCGAGCGCCGGGGCCGCGAGCGCCAGTACTCCGGCAAGGGCGCAGCACAGCGCGAGCGCAAGCCGGGGGACGCTCGGGGTGAAAGGCCTTTTCAACCAACCGCCATGCACCGGCCTCCAACTTCGCTGCGCCCTCATGTACGTCAACGCATGGCTCGGGCTGGGCCGATTCGCCAAACCCTTCGATGTAATCTCTGCGCTGGTCTTATCCCCGCGCCCATGCTAGGGGCTTCTCCTCATCGGCACGCTCCCGGGGCGCTGTCCTCTCACGGAGAGGCCCTGGCATCTGTCCGTCCCGTCGCCCTGCACCGGCTCCTCGCGCGCCACTATACCCGAACGAGCCAGAGATCGTGCGGGTGGGGCAGTGGCACGCGGTACCGATGCTGATCCCCCCGCCGAAAGCTAGCGCGAGCGACGGGCCGCTCGATTTCTTACGGGTGCCTTGTCACGACGTAAGTATCCGCGACGTCTCGTCATCTGGCTTGCCGTTTGGGCAGCAGCCCCATTCCGCTGCCCAAACCCCACCGGATCGCGACTGATCCGGCCTATCCACGTGGCGTCCCGCGAGTCGGTAGGCTCGGTAAGCGCTGACGATCCGGGCTTCGACGCTCGGTGGCGGCTCGCCTGATAAGGAAGAGGTCCCAGGTTCGAATCCTGGATCGCCCATGCGGCAACCTGTACCTCTATGCAGTGGGCTGGTCGGGGATCTTCCTCGGGGGAGGCGGGGCGCCGCGCCGCCACTGGGAGGCGAGCCACCTAAGAGCGCCTAACAAAAAGAGGGTTTGGGATGCTGTTGTCGTAGACGGTGTCTATGGCGAAACCTTTGGTCAGTGATGGGCTGTGGGAGCGGATCGAGCCGCTTTTGCCTGTGGTGCAGCGGCGGTATCGGTATCCGGGTCGCAAGCGGGTGCCCGACCGGGCGGCGCTGACGGGCATCCTGTTCGTCTTGAAAACGGGCATCCCGTGGGAGCATCTGCCGCAGGAGATGGGGTGCGGGTCGGGCATGACTTGTTGGCGGCGGCTGCACGACTGGAACGAAGCGGGCGTGTGGGAACGGCTACACCATGTTCTCTTGGATGAGCTACAGGACGCCGACCAGCTCGACTGGTCAAGAGCGGTGGTGGATAGCTCGCATGTTCGGGCCAAAGGGGGGGCGCCAAGACCGGCCCCTCGGGGTCTGTCCGATTCTTTGTGTGAGGTCGGGCTTCTGAACTAGCGGTCGTGCCGATGCTGGCGGCCCCGGAGGGGCCGGCGGCATCGGGCGGTTCGCGGAAGGGAGCCTGATGAGCATCGAAGACGAGAAGATCCCAGGCATCGAAGACCACACCGAGCATGATTCGCAGGAGAGCCAGGAGGGAGCTGCAGAGCTGTCTAATGAGCTCGTCGACCAGCTGCTCGCGGGCGCTGGCTCGCCGGCTGAGATCACGGGCGAGGGCGGGTTGCTGCAGACGCTGACGAAGCGTTTGATTGAGCGGGCGATGGATGCCGAGCTGAGCGATCATCTCGGCTATGAGCGCGGCGGCGCGCCGCCCGGCGGTGCTGGGAATAGCCGCAACGGCACAAGCGCTAAGACGCTGCACACCGAGCATGGGTCGGTGAGGATCGAGCAGCCACGCGACCGAAACGGCGAGTTCGAGCCGCAGATCGTGCCCAAGCACCAGCGGCGTTTCGACGGGTTCGACGAGAAGATCATCGCGATGTATTCGCGCGGGATGACCGTCCGCGATATCCAGGCGCACCTCGCGGAGATCTATGGCGTGCAGGTCGGCCACGACCTAATCAGCCGTGTCACCGACGCGGTGCTCGAGGACGTCAAGGCGTGGCAGACCCGGCCGCTTGAGGATCTCTACCCGGTGCTCTATCTCGACGCGCTCGTGGTCAAGATCCGCGACGGCGGCGCCGTGCGCAGAAAGGCCTGCTACGTCGCGATGGGCGTCAATCTCGACGGCGAACGCGACGTGCTCGGTCTGTGGTTTCAGGCCTCAGAGGGAGCGAAGTTCTGGATGAGCGTCCTGAACGAGCTAAAGCAACGCGGCGTCCAAGACGTCCTGATCGCCTGCGTCGACGGCCTGAAAGGGTTCCCCGAAGCGATCGAGGCCGTCTTCCCTCAGACCTGGGTGCAGACCTGCATCGTGCACCTGATCCGCTCGAGCCTACGGTTCGTGCCCGAGAAGAACCGCAAAAAGGTCGCGGCTTCTCTGCGCCCGATCTACACCGCGCTCGACGCTGAAGACGCCGCCGAGCAACTCGCCGCCTTCGACCGAGATTGGGGACAGCAATACCCGATGATCACCCGCGCCTGGCGCGAGAGCTGGGAGCACGTGATCCCGTTCCTCGCGTTCCCCGCCGACGTCAGACGAATCGTCTACACCACCAACTCGATCGAGGCGCTGCACCGCCAAGTGCGCAAAACGATCAAGACCCGCGGACACTTCCCAACCGAGGACGCCGCCCGCAAGCTCATCTACCTATCGATCATCAACGCCCAACGCAGCTGGAGAAAGGCCTACAACTGGAGCGCAGCCCTGATCGCCTTCAAGATCCACTTCGGAGACCGACTCAACTAACTATGAGCCCGACCACGCACACAGAAACTCGGACACCCTCGCCCCTCGCCGGTCGACCGCCGTCGGGCGGGCTCCAAGCACCACGTGATCTGCGAGGGCCAGGGCATCCCCCTGGTCGTGACGCTGACCGCCGCCAACCGCAACGACATCACCGAGCTCGTCCCGCTCGTCGATCGCGTCCCGCCGACCGGCCGCTATGGCAAGTTCCGCCCGAAGGCCCTGCTCGCCGACCGCGCGTATGACAGCCGCAAACACCGCAAGGCGCTGCGGGAGCGCGGCATCACACCCAGGATCGCCAAACGCGGCACCGGCCACGGCTCCGGCCTGGGCAAAGAACGCTGGGTCGTAGAGCGCACGATCGCCTGGCTGCACGCAAACCGACGGCTCGACCGCCGCTACGACCGCCGAGACGACATCCACGAAGCCTTCCTCACCATCGCCGCCGCGCTCATCTGCCACCAACACCTCCAGAAGTCATTCTGTTAGGTGCTCTAAGGGCCCAGAAGGCTGGCGAGCCCAGAAGGCTGGTGACCAGGTCAGTTGCCGCCCCCCACCGTCCATTCCTGCAGACGCCTGTTGCCCGTGTCTGCCACGAACACCCTGCCGGCGGAGCCGGCGGCTATGCCCTTGGGGTCCGAGAACTCTCCGCCGCCCGAGCCCGGCGATCCGAAGGTTGTGATGAGGGCCCCTTCCGCGCTGAACACCTGCACGCGCTCGTTACCGACTTCTGTGACGAAGAGCTCGCCGCTCGCGGCTTCTGTGGCGATGGCGTAGGGCAGGTTCGATTTGCCTGAGCCAGTGCCACGTTCGTCGAAGGCCCTGATGAAATCGCCGCTCATGGAGAGCTCCTGGACCCTGGAGTTCGCCTCTTCTGCGACATACAGGTTCCCGCCTGAGATCGCCAGGCCGTAGGCCTGGCCGAGCTGGCCTTCGCCGGAGCCGTTTGCGCCGAACTTGGTCAGTTCTGCTCCTTCAGAGGAGAACTCGACGATGCGATCGCCCGATGCGCCGGCTGGGTTCAGGACCCAGACGTCGCCCGAGGAGTCGATCGCGATCGCGCTCGGTGCGAGCAGCTGGCCGCCTTTCAGGGCCGAGGTGCCGAAGCTGCGCAGGTGTTCGCCTGCCGGGCCGAACTCCTGCACGCGGTCGTTGCCCTGGTCGGCCACGTAGACATCGCCGGCGGAGTTTGAGGCTACGCCGCTGATGCCTTTGAACTGGCCTTCGCCGCTTCCTTCAGAGCCGAACTGGCGCAGCAGTTTGCGTGCTGAGCTGAACTCCAGCACCTGGTCCTTGGCCGAGTCTGCGACGAAGATGTCTCCGCTCGGGTCAACGGCCACGGCGTCTGGTTCTGAGAAGCTCGCTTCGGTTGATTCGTAGTGGACGATGCTCGTCGTGAAGGTGGGCGGCGAGCCCGCTGCCCATTCCTGCACTCGCTTGTTGGCAGTGTCCGCCACGAAGACCTTGCCGGCGGAGGTGAGCGCTATGCCCTTGGGGTCAGAGAACTGCCCCGAGCCCGAGCCCGGCGAGCCGAAGGTCGTGATGAAGGTGCCTTCGGGGTTGAAGACCTGCACGCGCTCTGAGCCTACTTCGGTCACGTAGAGGTTGCCCGTGCTGGCTTCTGTGGCGATCGCATACGGCTCATTTGATTTGCCGTTGCCCGAGCCTTTGAGGTCAAAGGCCCTGACGAGCGCCCCGCTGGTGGTGAGCTCCTGGACCCTGGAGTTGGACTCTTCAGCGACATACAGGTTCCCGCCAGAGATCGCCAGGCCATAGGCCTGGCCGAGCTGACCTTCGCCGGAGCCGTTTGTCCCGAACTTGGTCAGTTCTGCTCCTTCAGAGGAGAACTCGACGATGCGATCGCCCGATGCGCCGGCTGGGTTCAGCACCCAGACGTCGCCCGAGGAGTCGATCGCGATAGCGCTCGGTGCGAGCAGCTGGCCGCCTTTGAGCGCCGAGGTGCCGAAGCTGCGCAGGTGTTCGCCTGCCGGGCCGAACTCCTGGATGCGGTCGTTGCCCTGATCGGCCACGTAGACATCGCCGGCGGAGTTCGCGGCTATCGCGCTGATGCCCTTGAACTGGCCTTCGCCAAATCCTTCAGAGCCGAACTGACGCAGTGGTTTGCGTTCTGCGTTGAACTCAAGGACCTGGCCTTTCGCCGAGTCTGCGACGAAGACGTCTCCGCTCGGGTCAACGGCCACGGCATCTGGTTCTGAAAAGCTCGCTTCGCCCTGGAAATGAGCGAGGCTGCTTTGAACGCCTTCTGGCAGCGTCCTCAGCGTTTCGTCAGCGCCCCTGCTTTCACCGCCGGGGTTCTTGGCGACCACCCGGAAGTGGTAGACGGTGTCGGGGCTCAGCCCACTGAGCGCAGCCGACACCGTGACGGAGCTTTCGCCGGCGCCCGGCGAGGGTGTGCAGGGCTCGCTTTGCCCGTAGGAGCCGGTTGTGCCGTATTCGAGCCTGCATTCGCTGACGTCACCGCTGTTGGGGCTCACGGTCGCGTTCAGCGTCGCTGCGGTCTGGGCGATTTCCGACGCTTGCCCGGTCGTGACGGTCGGCGGGTCGGGAGAGGTCGTGAACGTTTCGTCTTCCCCTCTGCTTTCACCGTGACCGTTTCTTGCGAGAACTCGGTAGTGATAGGTGGTGTTCGGGTCCAACCCGCTGACCGCTGCCGACACCGCGACCGGTTCGAAGTCCGGCCGAGGGGCGCAGGGCTTGCTTTGCCCGTAGGCGGTGGTTGGGCCATATTCGAGCTTGCATTCCCGAACTTCGACGTTGTTGGGGTTCACCGTCGCGTTCAGCGTCGCCGATGTCGGGGTGATTTCAGTCGCTCTATTGGTTGTGACGCTTGCCAAGCCGGACGGAGTCGTGAACGCTTCCTGTGCGCCGAAGGTTTCCCCGTGAACGTTTCTGGCGACGACCAGGAAGTGGTAGGTGGTGCTGGGTTTCAGGTTTACCGAGCTCGTGACCGCGACCGGGCTGTCGCCCGCACCCGGCGAGGGTTCGCAGGCCACGCTGTTTTCGAAAGCGTTGTTGATGCCGTAGTCGAAGTCACATCTCGTGACTTGACTCCCGTTGGGGTTAACCTTCGCCTTCAGCGTCGCCCCTTCCGAGCCGATTCCGGCTGCTTTCCCGGTGGTGACGGTTGGGGCGCCTGGCGACACGGGTGTTGTGAACGATTCGTCTGCTCCACTGGTTTCCCCGTGAGCGTTCGTCGCGACGACCCGGTAGTGAATGGTCGCGTCGGGGCTCAGTTCGGTCAGCGTCGCCGCGACCGCTACCGGCCTTTCGCCCGAGCCCGGCGAGGGCACGCAGGGCTTGCTCTGCCCGTAGGAGGCGGTCGGGCCGTATTCGAAGACGCAGCCGCTCACTTCTGAGCCGTTTGGGTTGACTGTCGCGGTCAGGGTCGCCGTGCTCGGGGTGATTTCAGTCGCTTCCCCGGTAGTGACGACCGCCGGGGAGCCGGATGCGGCAACGAGGGTTGTAAACGTTTCGTCTGCGCCTCTGCTTTCGCCGTGAGCGTTCGTGGCGACGACGCGGAAGTGGTAGGTGGCGTTAGAGCTCAGTCCGCCCAGCGTGGCCGCGACCGCGACCGGACTTTCGCCCGACCCGGGCGAGTGGGTGCAGGGCTTGCTTTCCCCGTAGGAGGTCGTGGGGCCGTATTCGAAGACGCAGCTGCTCACTTCTGAGCCGTTCGGGTTCACCGTCGCGTTCAGGATCGCCGACGTCTCGGTGATCGACGTCGCCGGCCTGGTGTCAATTCCGGGACTCGCCGACAGTCTTTCGTACGTGTATCGATCCGCCGGGCTAATGGGACTTTTTGTGTAAGCTTCGACCGTTATGTCGACGGTGCCGGTTCCCGGCGGCGCGACCGCGACGATCGACCCTTCCGGGTTGCCTTCGTATTCAGCGTTATCGGTGAAGCTCGGGGATTCCGTCGAGCCGAACAGGACCCTCATCACTTCATAATCGATGCCGAGCGTTTCGAGCGGAGCTTCGCAGAAGACCGCCCTACGGAAGCGGTTTCCCGTGATTGTCACCGAATTGTCCCCCGCCGCTGGCCCGCCGTTGGGCTGGACCTTGGTGATTTCGGGCCCTTCACTTTCCCTCGGTGTGCAGCTGGACCGTCCGTCGTACCTAAAGCGGTCGGCTGAGCTCGTGGGACTGGTGACGCCGGCGCCGGTGACAGTTACATCCACCGTGCCCTTGCCGCTCGGGGAAACGGCCTTGATCGATGTTTCCGATTCGACGTTGAAGCTCGCGGCATTGGTCGAACCGAACTTGACCGCCGTCGCTCCGGTGAAGTTGGTTCCTGTTATCTGTACCGAGGTGCCACCCGATTCTTCGCCGGAGCCGGGCGTGACCTCGGTCACGGTAGGGGCGTAGCTGAACTGGTCGGCTGCACTCGTTGGACTGGTTCCATCCGGAGTGGTCACGGTCACGTCCACCGTGCCTTTCCCGGGTGGCGAGACGGCTGCGATCGATGTTTCCGATTCGACTTTGAAGCTGGCGGCACCGGTCGAACCGAACTTGACCTCGCTTGCCTCGGTGAAGCCCACGCCCGTGATCGTCACCGGGGTTCCGCCCGCCATGGCGCCCTCATCGGGTTCAACCTTCGTAACGCTAGCGCCGTACACGAACTTGTCGGTCGGGCTGAGAGCGCTCGTGCCCCCGGGAGTGGTCACGGTCACGTCCACCGTGCCTTTCCCGGGTGGCGAGACGGCTGTGATCGATGTTTCCGATTCGACGTTGAAGCTGGCGGCACCGGTCGAACCGAACTTGACTTCGCTTGCCCCGGTGAAGCCCACGCCCGTGATCGTCACCGAGGTGCCGCCGGCACCGGCCCCGAAAGGGGGCTCAACCTTTGTGATCAGTGGAGCGGCGCTGGCGGCAAGGCCGTGTTGGTAGCCGGCCGCAATAGCGGTCGCCGAGCTGAGCCCGCTCACTGCGACGGGCACGTCGCTGCTCGTTTTCGTGCCGTTGCCCAATTGCGATTCGGTGTTGTCACCCCATGCCATGACCGTGCCATTGTTCAGCAGCGCAAGGCTGTAGAAATCGCCGCCCGAGATCGCCGTGGCGCCGGTCAGTCCACTGACTTCGACCGGCACGTCGCTTTCGGTCGTCGTCCCGTTGCCGAGCTGGCCAGAGCCGTTGAAGCCCCACGCCACCACGGTACCGTTGCCCAGGAGGGCGAGCGCGTGTTTCTCGCCGGCGGCGACGGCCGTCACTTCGCTGAGATCCTGACTGCACGGGGCTTTTTCGCCCACCGCACATACAGCCCCCGGAATGTGGACGTCTTCAGCGTGGGTGCCATTGCCAAGTTGCCCGCTTTCATCATCCCCCCACGCCATGACGGTGCCGTTTTTCAGCAGGGCCAGTCCGTAGAATTCGCCGGCCGCAATGGCGGAGACTTCACTGAGCCCGCTCACCGCCACCGGCACGTCGTGGCGTTCGCCCCACGCCACCACGGTGCCGTTGCTCAGCAGGGCGAGAGCGTTGTTCCCGCCCGCGGCGATCGCCACCACTTCGCTCAGATGTTGACTGCAAGGGGCTTTTTCGCCCACCGCACAGACGGTCACAGGAACCTTGCTGTTTTCAGTGGTGCCGTTGCCAAGCTGGCCCCTTTCACCATACCCCCAAGCCATCACCGTCCCGTTGCTCAGCAGCGCCAGGTTGTCGGCGAAACCCGCTGCGATAGCCCTGGCCCCGCTCAGCCCGCTCACGGCCACCGGCACGTCGCTGTTTGTGGTCGTGCCGTCGCCGAGCTGACCGAGGCCGTTTGCGCCCCATGCCATGACCGCGCCGCTTTCCAAGAGCGCCATGCTGTCGAAGCCTCCGCCCCTGACGGCGGTCGCTCCGCTCAGGCCGCTCACCGCCACCGGCACGCTGCTGTTAGCTTCGGCGCCGTCGCCGAGCTGCCCAGACGTCCCCTGCCCCCAGGCCGAGACCGCGGAGGACGAGGGTTCAGCTAGCCCGGTAGCCGCCGGGTCCAGAGCCGCCGCAAGCGGCCCGCCGGATGGCGCCGCTGACGCGGGACCGGCCAACGCCACGCTGCAAGCGACGGCCATCGCGACCCCGAGCACCATCCCCCTCAGGCGGTGAGGCCGTGATGTGAAGCACCTCCTCGAGAAGACCACCAAGCCCCTCCCCCATACGGGCCCTCGCCGCCACGCGGGCGATCCACGGCCCCGTGCCTCCCAAACGCGTTTCCGCCTCGATCTCTAGCACCGATGCCCGCTGGTGTCAACCGGCCGGTGCGCTGGATTCGGAGTCTCGCGGGGCCCGTGCCCGCCGCGTCCCGCCAGGGCAACCGCGCTCGGCCCGTCACAGCCGGCCAGGCGCGGCAATGTCGCTGCCCCGAGCGGGCGCGAGCAGTAGGTCCCGCGCTCCGCCGCGAGTGGCGACGGAGCGCGGGCCTGGTGTTCTCTAGTCCGATCGACCTATCAGTGCGTGAGGAAGTCGGCGAGCTCGAACGCGCCCATCACCTGGTAGCCGAGCTTCGTTGGGTGGATGTCAGCTTCCGGCGAGGCCGGGTTGTACGTACCGCCAGGACACATCCCGGTCAGTTTGCAGATCGACGGGATGTCGCCGGTTTCCGATCCCGCCGAAGAACCCTGACGGGTTGAACGCGGGCTCGACGCTGATGAAGCTCGTGTTGAGCGTTTTCGCGGCGGTTTTGGCGAGGATGGTGTTGAATCCGCGCCAGCGACGCGTCGCCTTCCGGCACGGCACCGCCGGGAACGGGTTGTAGTTGCCGATCACGACGATCTGCGCGCGCGGGGCGGCCGCGTGCAGCTGTTTGAGGATCGACCCTACGTTCCCAGCGATGTGTTCGTACTCGGCCGTCACCTGTGTCGGTGCTGCAGGTGTCGGTCGCCGGGAAGCCGCACGTGTGCTCCAGGAACTGCAGCACGTCGTTCGCCCCGATGTCCAGGGAGATCGGGCTGACGTTGTGGTTGCTTTCGAGGATCGCCAGCGCGTCTCCAAGCTGCGAGCCGGCGGTGTAGGGGTGGTGCAGGAAGCGAGTACGGGAACGGAGTCCCGGTCGGTCCGCCCGCACAGAAGCCGGAAATCCGCCCGAGCCGTTGATGAACGTTTCGCTCGTCTCTCCCGGGCACCCGTCGTTGATGAGCTGCAGTTTCGGGTTGACGAGTTTCAGGAACCCGGCTGAAGTCGTTGACGTAGCCTTCGTCGAACGTCGCCGGGTTGACTTCGCCTTTTTTGAGCTCTTCCCCGAACTGGGCCTGGTGGTAGCCGTAGGTGAGCGAGTCACCCAGGGCGAGGTACGTGCCGCCCAGGCTGAAAGCACCTGCGCCAGAGGCGAGTGCGAGCGCCCCGAGCGCGGCGATTGCGACCGCGCAGCATGCAAGTGAGCACGCGCGGAGACTGTCCCTCAAAGACATGATCCCTCCTCAATTGAATCCGTTCCCAGGCCGGGCTTCCTCCGGCCACGGCCCTGGCTGTCTGTCCAGCCTAACCGACCTGGGAGTTCGCGCCAGCCACAACCGGCGCCGCGGCCCGTTCGCCGGCCGCCAGGGCGCTCAGTAGCCTTCGCGCATGCTCCTGCGCGGGCTCTGCTGACATGCCGTCCCAGGCGGTAGCGCTCGCGCTGGCAGCCTCGATCTACCCGCCGGCGGTCGCCGCGATCATCGCGCTCGGCCGAGGTACGCAGGTCCGCTCGCGCGTTGTCGCTTCGTTGTGGCGGCCATCGCGATCACATACGTCGCGGGCGCGCTGATGCTCTTTGCGCTCTCGGGGCTGGGCGCGACCGGCCCGCTGCACTACACGCCGAGCGCCTCGCTCGAGCTGGCGCTGGGCGTGGTCGCTGGTCGCCTTTGCGATCCGTCTGGCGCGAAAATCGCCAAAGCCGCTCAGTCCTCCTCGAAGATCGAGCGCTACCTGCAGAGTCGCCGCCTGGCGTTCGTGCTCGGGCTAACCCTCTACCTCGTTCCCTCGCCGATCTATGTCGCGGCCGTGAAGTCCGTCGCGGACGCCTATCCCTCGACGGCCCCGAGCTGGTCTCCCTCGCCGCGACGGTGGGGTGATGCTGTGGCTGATCGAGCTGCCGATGCTGATGCTGCTCGTGGTCCCCGAGCGGGCGGAGACGCTCCTCGAACGGGTCAACCGCTGGTTCGGGCAGAACAGCCGCACGCTCGCCGTCGCTGCTGTGCGCCGGCGCGGGCGTCTATCTCGTCGCTCAGAGGCTTCGTCGCGCTCGTCAGCTGAACGGCGCGCTAGCGGTCCTGGGCGTTGGCCCCTGCGGCGCGCCTGTCTCTTTGCTTGGCGCTCCTCTTTGCTGGCCTGACGCTTTGCTTTGCGCGCGGCAGACTGCTCGGCGCTCTTTTCCTTGGCCTCGCTGTAGGACTGCTCGACGAGCGTTCTGCCGCCCGACCAGCCGAACGTCCGCACGACCATGATGATCGCGAAGAAGATGCTCCAGGCCGTCGTCACCAGCTGCTGGGCGACGGAGTAGGCGGTCGCGTTCGCGGTGCTCGTGATGCCCTTGAGCGACAGCACGTTGAAGCCCTGCGTGACCCCCGCCCCGCCCGGGGTCACGGAGGTCATGTTGGCCATCGAATTGCCCGCGACGACGCGCATGACCGTGTGAAAGCTGACGGGGATCGCATACGCCGCCAGGAAGACGGCGATGATCCCGAGCATCGCGATCCAGCTGAGCACCTCGGGAAAGAGCACGCGGCCCATATAGGCGCGCGGATGGACGAGGATCTGGCCGCCGACCTTCGCCTGCTCCCACCACTGCTCGATGCGCGCTCCCAGGATCCGGGCAACGAGGACGATCAGCACTCCTCCCGCGGCGAGCAGGATCACCGCCGCCCACGGGTGGCGCGCTCAGGAACCCGAGCTGCAGGCTGAAGGACCCGCCGACGCTCAGGAAGAGATAGAGGTAGCAGGCCATCCCGATCACCGTGTAGAAGACTTTCTGCACGATGTAGGCCGGCGAGGATGCCGGCGAAGCCCGCGCCGGCGATCAGCGTGTGAACATGATGCAGCATCACCAGCGTCCCCAGGTTCGCGGGAAGAATCGTGTTGAGCGCCACCGCCGTTGCGTACGAGGCGAGGACCTGCATCCAGCGTTGGCACGTGTCGATAGGCGAAGCGCAGGATCGAGTACCAGGCGATCGCCGTCGTGACCGTCTGCAGCGTGATCAGCACGATCGCGGCGAGCAGGTACCCGATCGAGATCGCGGTGATCGTGTCCCAGACGTGCTTGATCCACCCGCTGATGTCCCAGCCGAACAGCGTCGCCGCGGCTCCGATCATGACGATCACGAGCGCGAGGATCAGCAGCCTCCTCGAGCGCACGTGCCCGCGCTCCGGGGAGAGCGTTTGAGAGGCGGCGGCCATCGGCCCGATCTTAGGCCCCGCCGAGGCTGCGCGTGGGGACAGCCACTATCCTCCCAGGGCGATGACCGAGATCGGCGACAGCCTCTTTCACAAGGGCCAACCAGTCTGGGTGATGCAGGGCGACGGCTCACAGCGTGCCGCCGAGTACGTGGGCGAGGGCGAGCTCAACGCGTGGTTCGGGGGTTCGCCGACGGTTATCGTCGTCTACCCCGACACTCACACCGGCGAAGCGGTCGAGGTCGATCGCGTCCTAGCCCGCTAGGTCTCCTCGCAGCCGCGAGCGCGCCTCGGCGCTGCCCGTCCAGCAGGGCTAAGGCTCCAAGGCGCAGCCTGCCGATAGTGGGGTCGTGGCTCCCCTCTCTCGCACGCTCGTCTGGCTGCGCGCGGCCCGTGTATGGCCGCTGGCTCTGCGGACGTCGATCGTCGCCTCGCTGGTCGTCGCCTGTGCGGCGCCGGCTGCCCAGGCGCGCGTGGAGAAAGTGCTCACGAAAGGCGGCGGCCCCGAAGTCACGGTCGGGCTGCAGCCCCGCGAAGCCTCGTTACTGGTACGCAACGGCAAGGCCACGGGTCTCAGGACGCCCGCAAGCGGAAACGCCGCGGTCGCCTCGTTCGGCAACCCGCGGGTCACGAAGTGGTCCACTTCGGCAGCGTCGACACGTACGCGATCTACTGGGATCCGTCGGACTACTACCACGGCGACTGGCAGGGCCTGATCGACGGCTTCCTCGCGAACCTCGGTAACCGCCGGCGGCGCGCTGAACACGTGTTCGCGGTCGACGGGCAGTACACCGACACGAGCGAACAAGCCCGCCACGACGCACTCCTCCTTCCGTGGCGCCTACACCGACACCCACCCCTACCCTACATCGGGCAACTGCACCGATCCTCACCCGTGGAAATTCGGCGTGCCGCTGCTTGAAAGCTCGCCGAAAAGGTCTGCCTGACCGACGCCGAGATCAAAGCCGAGCTCGAACGGTTCCTCAAACAGCGCGCGGCCGAACACTTCACGATTCCCACCGGCACGGGGACGATCTTCTACCTCATGACGCCCCCCGGCGTGACCGTCTGCCTGGACGAAGGCGGGCCGAGCGGACACTGCTCGGACTTCAACGGCACAGCCGGCGAAATCGCGCAATACGAAGAAGGCACGAACGTCTTCCCCGAAGAACTCGAAAATTACGAAGCCGCCAGGAAACGTATGAAGCCGCCAATGAAATACGAAAAAGAAAAGGCGAACTTCGAAGCAAAAGACGAAGTGGACCCTGAACCGCCGCCCGTGGAACCCAAAGAACCGGTCAAACCGCCCGAACCGACCGGTCTCGCAGACTACAGGAAGAGCTTCTGCAGCTACCACGGTCGTCATCGGCAGTGGCGCCAGCACGATCCTCTACGGCATGATCCCGTGGACGGCGGGCGGCGACGGCGACGGCCACCTTTCAGGCGACGACCAGGAACCCGCCTTCGCATGTCAGGACGGCGGCTTTGAACCCGCCACGAAAAGCGGGGGGGAAGTCCAGGAAAAGGAGCGCGAAAAACCCGAATCGCTGCTTGAAAAAGAAGAATTCGACAAGAAGAACACCAAGGAAAAACGCGAAGCGACCGAAGCTCGGGAAGCAGGCTCGCAAAAACCCACGAGCAGGAGCCCAACCAGCTCAAAGCGGTCGGTCCCGACGGCATCTACGACCACGGCCTCGCAGACCTGATCGTCAGCCAGATCGCCGTCGAGCAGCAGGACATCGTCACCGACCCGCTGCTCAACGGCTGGCAGGACTCCGAAGGCAACGAGGTCACCGACGAGTGTCGTAACTTCTTCCTGCCGACCAGCGGCGGCTCCGCAGGCGCAAACGCCGAACACAAAGGCGGGCACGCTCTTCAACCAGGAACTCGGAGCGGCGCAAGTACTACCTCAACGAGCCCTACAACCTGGGCAGCAGCCAGGCTTCACATCCGGGCAAAGAATTTCCGGGGCTGCCGTTTCCGGGCGTGCCCGTGCCAGGTGGCATCGCCTCGTGCCGCTCTTCACCGCGCCCAACGTGGTCAAGGGAGAAGAATCGGTCGGCTTCAACGGCATGGAGTCTGAACGTCACACTCGGCTCGGCGGACACTTCGTGGGCGGCGCGCAACGCCCCAACTACGCCATGTACACGTGGAACTTTGGCGACGGCAACCGCGGCGACGCGACTCCGGAAGTGAGCGGCTTTGCACCCGGCTCGCCCGCCTGTGAAGAACCGTGGCTGAGCACGTGGTGCGCGCAAGCGAGTTTCACAACTACAAATACACAGGCACCTACGAAGTCTACCCTCACGTGACCGACGTCGCGCGGCAACAGGAGCACGGTTTCGCGGCTCGTCACGGTGGAAGGTGAACCGTTGCCCGAACCGGGCGGCGTCTCTCGCCGGGCGGCGGAGGCGGAGCCTCCGACCGCCAGCGGCCCGAGCGTCGCTGCAACGACGAGCGGCACGACGAATTCGACGGCCGCCAGCAACGGCGCTCCCGTCGCCAGTGCGGTGATCACTTCAAAGACGCTGCCGCTCGTCGCGCGCAGCGGCCTCGTCGTCCGCTACAGCGTCAACCAGCAGATCGCCGGTCACTTCGATGTGCTGCTCGCTGCGTCTGTGGCGCGGCGTATCGGCCTCCACGGCCCGCTCGCGACCGGGCTGGCGAAGGGAACGCCCCCGCAGATCATGATCGGCAAAGCGATGCTCAACACCACGCAGGGCGGCAAGGGCACGATCAAGATCAAGCTCGGCAAGGTGACCGCGCAGCGCCTGAAGCGCCTTGGCAAGGTCACGCTGACGCTCAGGCTCATCGTGCGCAACGCCAAGGCGCAGACCGCCACGGCGGTCACCAGCGCACGCCTCGGGCCCTAGAGAGCGCGCCAGGCGCGCTCTGGTCGCTTCCCGCCGGACCCGGCGTACGCTCAGTCGCGATCTTCACCGCGTTTGGCCCTCGCCTTTGGGCTGAAGACGTAGCGCCACAGCGCGAACAGCACGGCGTAGCCGATCGACGATCGAGACCGCTGAGAGGGCAGCCATGGTCGTTGCGTTCGCCGCCCGCTTCCGCGGCCGCTTCACCGTCGAGCGCCAGCACCAGCGAGCCGATCCAGAGCACAGCCGACGCGACGATCACCCGCTACAGCCCGGGGTAGTGGCGCTCTACGAAGCCGGAGTTGTCAACCGCGCCGACCTGCCAGCGCGATGCGTAGGGGCCGCTGCGCCCGGCCGTGTCAAACAGCACTCCGTCGACGTACATGTACGTGTGCCCGGCGTTGGCGAACACGGTGATGTAGCGCCCAGGGCCCGGGCACGCCCCAGCTCTCGAGCGTCCCGGAGGTCTCCGGCGCGCTGAGCAGTCCGCCGGCGGCCAGCGCGTAGCTGACGGAGCCCGAGCAGTCATAGGCGTTGTCGACGAACGACGCGTGGCCGCCTCCGAACACGTAGGGGAAGTCGGCGATGGCATTCGCGCCCGCGACGACCTTCTGCACGACTTCCGGGACGCCGGTGGGGATCGGCAGCTGGCCGCTTCCGCCGATCGACTCGCCGCCCGCGACGGGAGTGCGCACCTTCTGTTCGGTCTGCTCGGCGCTGCGCTGCGCGGCATGCATCTGGCCGAGCTCGGCACTGCACTTCGGCGTTGGATGCGGCGCCTGAGGCGGGGACGAATTCGCCGGCGCGCGCCGGCGTGCTGGCGGACCTGTGATGCACCGCGCCCTGGGCGGGGAAGCTGCTTGCTTCCTCTGGATCTGCGATCTCGCGAGTGCTCGACGAGGGCGTCTGACGCGGGCGCGTCGGAGGGCGAGGGGCCGCCCGCCGGAGGGTCGGGCGTCGTGGCGGCCGCTGTGCCCGAGGTCTTGGCGAGGACGGTGAGGGTGTGCTGCGCTGAGGCAGCGTCATGCCCGCTTTCCCCACAGCCGGCGAGCGCGCAGGCCACGGCAAGCAGGACGCCGGGGCCGATCGTCGATCGCCAGCATCGTCGCATCGGGACAAGGCTAGCGGTAGCCGCGTGCGCCACGCGGCAGGCGCGCGCGGCGGTCGCTGGATTGCAGGCATGCGCCGCGGCGCTGCGCGTCGTCCGATGCTCGGCTAGGCTGAGCGCATGCACGACGATGCCTCCGTCGTGGATGTCCACCGAAGCAGCGTGTCGACGTCCGTGGATCTACGCCCGCACGTTCGTCTGCTGCACGGCATGCGCCGTCCCGCCAACTGGCTCCAGCTTGTGCGCTTCGGCTTGGTCGGAGGGCTCGGTTTCGCCGTCAACCTGGCCGTCTACACGATCTGCGTGCACTCCGCTGGGCATCCAGTACCTGGTCGCGTCGGTGATCGCGTGGCTCGTGGCGGTCGCGAACAACTTCGTGCTGAATCGCCACTGGACGTTCGACGCGCGGGTGGCCAGGCCCACTTCCAGGCGGCGCGCTTCCTGCTCGTCAGCCTGTCGCCGAGGTCTTCAGCCTGCTGATCCTCAGGCTCCTGGTCGAGGGTGCGGCACTCGAGAAGGTCCCGGCGCAGGTCATCGCGGTTGCGGCGGTGACGCCGCTGAACTTCCTCGGCAACAAGCTCTGGAGCTTTCGCACGCGCGGCTGAGTGGGCGGTCCCGCCGATGCCCGTGCGCATGCCCGTTGCGTGCTGGCCGACGTTCGGCGGTACCTATACTCTGGCCTTTCCCCCTCTCGGAGGATCTCTGTGCAGGAGATGGTCATCTACGGCGTCAGCTTCGACATGGTTGGCAAGCAACCGATCGTGCTCCTGAAGACGGTCGACGGCAACAAGTTCCTGCCGATCTGGATCGGCCACCCGGAGGCCGCCTCGATCCTGATGAAGCTCCAGGGCGCCGGCACGCCACGCCCGATGACCCACGACCTGCTGTGCGACATCCTCGGCGAGCTCGATGTCAAATGCACGCAGGTCTCGGTCACCGAGCTGCGCGAGAACACGTTCTTCGCCTCGATCACGCTCACGGTGAACGGCCGCGAGCTCGAGATCGATTCCCGCCCAAGCGACGCGATCGCGCTCGCGGTGCGCTCGGGCGCGCCGATCTATGCCGCCGAGGAGGTCATCTCGGAGTCGGCGATCGAGTTCGAGCACGACGTCGAGGAGTCAGAGGACGTGGTCGAGAAGTTCAAGGAGTTCCTCGACCAGGTCTCGCCCGAGGACTTCGCCGCCGGCGACTCCTAGCTTTCGCGGCGCGACCACGCGCTCGCGAGCATCCGCGCCACCAGTTCGTCGAAGCCGATCCCGGCGGCGTCCGCGGCCTGGGGCAGCAGGCTGGTTTCGGTCAGGCCCGGCACGACGTTGCACTCGAGCACCGTCAGCTCGCCGTCCGGCTCGCCCAGCATCAGGTCGATGCGCGCGAAGCCGTGACAGCCGAGCAGCGCGTAGGCCTCGAGGGCCAGCTGCTGTGCTCGGCTCGGTCGTCTCAGCTCCCAGCTCTGCCGGGACAGACGAACGTCGTCTGGCCGATCTCATAGCGCGACTCGAAGTCGTAGAAGTCCTCTTTGCGCGGTACCGCCTCGACGATCGGCAGCGCGACGGGCTCGCCGCCGCCGGCGTTCGAGTCGAGCGATCGAGACCGCGAGATCGCGGCCGCGCACGTAGCGCTCCAGCAGGACCTTGCGGTCATAGGAGAAGGCCGACACCAGCGCGCCAGGCAGCTCGGCTGCGCTGCGCGCGAACTTGACCCCGAGCGCCGAGCCCTGACAGGCGGGCTTGACCACCATCGGCAAGCCCGATGCCGCGCTCGATGTCGGCGAGCGCGCCGCCGGCGCCGAGCTCCTTGAACGACGCCTCGCGGAACGCGCTGAAAGTCAGGCGTCGGTATCCCGGCCTCGGCGCAGCAGGTACTTCGCGAGCACCTTGTCGGCGCAGCGAACGCAGGCCGCGGGCCCTGAGCCGGTGTAGGGAACGCCGAGCGCCTGCAGCAGCTCCTGCACGGTGCCGTCCTCGCCGTCGCCGCCGTGCATGGCGATGAACGCGGCGTCCGGCGCGGCGGCACGCAGCTGCTCGACGAGCTCGGCGCCAACGTCGGTGCCAACCGCCGTGTGTCCGAGTCGCTGCAGCGCGTCCTGACCTGGGCGCCGGAGCGCAGCGAGACGCCGCGCTCAAGCGAACGCCCACCCTTGAGCACCGCGACCCTCGCCGCCCCGGCGGGCGCCTCGCTCATCGACCCCGGCGCCGTCGCGGCCGGCTCTCGTCGTCGCGGCGTGGCAGCGGCAGCACATCCGCCATCTCCACGCCGTCCTCCGCGGCCTCGTCGGCGGCCTCGGGCGCCCGTCGGCCCGCCGCGGGCGGTCCCGCAGCGGACCCGGTGAGCGTCCCGAACAGCCCGACCTGCTCGCCGACGACCTTGCCGATCCGCCTGATCGCCCTCGCGTATCTGCTCGTCCGGGACGCCGGCGAAGTTCAGGCGCATCGAGGAGCCGCCGCTTCCGTCCATGTAGGCGGCGCGGCCGGGCACGAACGCGACGCCCTCGCTGTCCAGCGCCCGCGCGAGCAGGTCGGTCGTGTCGATGTACGTCCGGAAGCGTCGCCCAGATGAACAGCCCGCCCTGTGGCCGCGTCCAGCTGCCTGCGTCGCCGAAGTGCTCCTGCGAGCGCGGCGAGCATCACGTCGCGCCGGCGCGTGTAGAGCGTCTTGAGCGCTCGAGGTACAGCCGCCAGTCGCGCTCGGCGAAGTAGGCGGCGACGAACAGCTGGGTGACCGGAGAGCTGCAGAGGTCTGCGCCCTGTTTGCCGAGGTTCAGCTTCTCGAGCACCGGCCGCGGCGCGACCGCCCAGCCGAGGCGCAGGCCCGGGGCGAGGATCTTCGAGAACGTCCCGAGGTAGATCACGAGGTCCGATGCGCCGTCGCGGCCGTTGGAGGCGTCCAGCGAGTACAGCGTGGGCAGCGGCTCGCCCTCGTAGCGCAGCAGCCCGTAGGGGTTGTCCTCGAGCACGAGCAGCTCGCGCTCGCGCGCCACCTCGACCAGCCGCTGGCGGCGCGCAAGCGACATCGTCACGCCGGCCGGGGTTGTGGAAGTTCGGGATCGTGTAGATGAACTTCGGGCTGCCGTCCCTCCGCAGCGAGCCGCTCGAGCGTGTTCTCGAGCTCGTCGATCGGCATTCCCTCCCCGTCCATCTCGATCTGCACGACGTCGGCCTCATAGGCGCTGAAGGTGGGCATCGCTCCGGGGTAGGTGGGCGCCTCGGCGACGATCACGTCGCCCGGGTCGATCAGCGTCTTGCAGACCAGGTCGATCACCTGCTGGCCGCCGGTCGTCACGATCACGTCGCGGCCTCGACGAGCGTCCCCTCCTGCGCCATCACCTCGACGATGCAGTCGCCGGCGACGGCCATGCCCTCGGTCGGCCCGTACTGCAGCGCCCGCGCGGTCGACTCGGCCGCGACCTGCGCCATCAGCTTGGCGTACAGCTCCGGCTCGAAGGTGCTCGTGTCCGGCAGACCGCCGGCGAGCGAGATCACCTCGGGCCGCTCGGTCAGCGCCATCATCTCGCGCATCGCCGAGCTCTTCATGCCCTCGCGTGCGGGCCGCGAACAGCGCCTCGTAGCGCGCCAGCTCGTGCGCGGTGGGCCGGCCCGCGCCCGCCCGGACCGCCGATCGCTCGCCGACTGCTCCATCGATCGCCCCGGCTGCCATCTGAATGGCGCCGTCGCCGCTGGAGCGCGTCGTCTATCGTCCTGCCCGCGCATCCTCGCACGGTAGCGCACCCCGGCACGGCCCATCTGCATGAACGGCATCTTCTTCTACATCGGTCTCGGCGCCGGCCTCGCGCTCGCCTGCGGGTGCGTCCCTTCCTGCCGGTGCTGCTCGCCGGCGCGCTCGCCTCGGCACAACGCGCTGGGCGTCGGCTTCGGGCAGGGGCAGCTTCCACTTCCTGGCGGCCGAGCTGGTGGCTTTTCGCGGTCGTCGTGGCGCTGGTCGCGCTCCTACGCCGTGCAGCTGCTGCTTGGCCTCTCCGCCGGCGATCGACCGCCGGCCGGGCGTCGCGGCGCGCGATCCGCTCGCCGCGTCGCTCACCGGTCTGGCGTTCGGCGCCGGCGCGCTGCTGTTCGCCGGCACGCTCGCGGCGCACGGCGATCGCCTCCTGGCCGGGTCTGCTCGGCGGCCTTGCGGCCGTCGGCGCTCGCACAGCGCGCGCGTCCGGCCCGGTCATGTCGGCGCGCGCGCGGCGCCTGACCGACCGCGCCGCGCGCGAAGCGCTGACCGTCTACCTCGACGCGCGCGTCGCTGCTGCTGGCCGCGCTCGTCGCGCTCGTGCACCCGCTCGGCTACGTGGCGATCGTGCTGTTCGCCTGGTTCGTCTGGCGCCAGCGCGCACGCGGGGACGACAAGCACGCCGGCCTGCGCATCCTGCGCGGTTAGCGGCCGATGTCGCCGCCGAAGCTGGTGCTGTGCGTGATCGACGCGATGGCGCCGGCGATGCTCGAGCGCGCGGTCGCCGAGGGCGCGGCGCCGATCCTGGCGCGCGCTGATCGAGCGCGGGCGCTACGTGCCCGACTGCGTCGCCGCCTTCCCGTCGGTCACGCCCGTCTGCGCCGCCTCGATCACGACCGGCGCTGCGCCAGGACGAGCACCTGATCCCCGGCATGAACTGGTACTCGCGCGAGGAGCAGCCGCTACGTCGAGTACGGCTCGAGCTTCCGCGCGGCCCAGCGCTTCGGCATCGCCCGCCAGCTCACCGACACCGTCTACAACATGAACCGCGCGCACCTCGCCGCGGAGACGCCGACGGTATTCGAGTCGCTCGACGACGCCGGCGTGCGGACCGCGGGCACGACCTACCTGATCTACCGCGGCCGCCACCGCCACGAGCCCCAGCGCGACACCGCGCTGACGCGGGTGGCCGTCGGCGCTGATGCGCCACCCGGTGATGGGCCCGCGCGAGCTCTTCTACGCCGACATCTTCTCCTCGCGGCGCACCGGCTGCCGCTCGACGCTCGGCATGCCGGGCGTGCGCGACCGCCACTCCGGCTGCGTGTCGAGCTACATGGTCGAGCACGACCTGTTCGACTTCCTGCTGCTCTCGCTGCCCGACAACGACTGGCACTCGCACAAGCACGGGCCCGACGCCCAGGTGCAGCTCGATCGCCCAGGCCGACCTGCAGCTCGCGCGCGTCGTGGAGGCGGCCGGCGGCCTCGACGAGTTCCTCGCCGAGCACGCCGTGATCGCGATGGCCGACCACTCGCAGGCGCCGATCACGGACGACGATCGCGCTGCAGGACGAGCTCGCGGAGCTCGGTGTGCTGCAGCCCGGGTCGCCGCGCGCGCGGTCAGCGCGCGGCGAGGCAGCCGACGCGATCGCCGTCTGCCCGTCCCAGCGCGCGGCGATGGTCTACGCGCTGCACGACGGCCGAGCGCGACGCGATGCGCGCGCTCGGTGGTCGCGCCGCGCGCTCGCGCTCGACGGCGTCGAGCTGGTCATGTGGCTCGAGCGCGACGCGCACGAGCGCGCCGCGCGAGGCGGTCATCTGCAGCCCCGAGCACGGCGAGCTGCGCTTCGCGCCCGGCGGGGCGCTGACGCGATGCGCGCGGCGGCGCCTGGAGCGTCGAGGGCGCGCTCGCGGTGCTCGAGGCGCAGGTGCGCGACGGCCGGCTGCTCGAGCCCGCCTACCCCGACGCGCTCGCGCGCGTGTGGGCGGCGCTCACCTGCCCGACCTCCGGTGAGGTGCTGCTCTCGGCGGCGCCGGGCTATGAGTTCCTCGACTGGGGCGCGCCAGGCGCACGTCGGCGGCGGCAGCCACGGCTCGCTGCACGCCTGCGACTCGCTCGGTGCGCTCGTGATCTGCGGTCTGCGAGCTGCCGCGAGCACGAGCCCGCGCAGTGGGCGATCCGCGACGTCGCGCGCGCTCGTGCGCGCGCCATTTCGGCCTCGGCCGAGCCGCTCGAGCCGATCGCGCCTCGGCGCGGGCGCCGGCGCAGCCGTTACCCTCGCCGCTGATGCGCGCGCACTCTGCGTGCCTGCATCGCTGCCTGCGCCGGCGCGTGTCCGCTCGCGGCGTCACGCGACCTCCGCGCGGCGCCGCGCCGCAGGCGACTGCGACGCCGGCTCACGCGGCTCGCCCGCGGCACGGCCGCGAGCGCCGAGCACGGCGACGCACGCCTCGAGCTCCGCGCGCGCTCAGGCCACGAGCCCCGAAGCGCCGGTCCCGGTCCGCCGTCGAACATCCCTCCGCGCCGGGCGCCGGCTGTCGGCCGACCAGGTGCTCGCGATCGCCGAACGCGCTGCCGAAGATGCAGCGCGGTCGCGCGCGAAATACCCGGGCTCCTACGGCGGCGCCTATCTGAAGGGCCCGCTGCGCTGGCAGGTCAGCTTCTTCTCGACGAACGGCAAGAAGGAGATCGGCCAGGTCATCGATCGCCGACTCCTCCGGCCAGGTGCTCGAACAGTGGACCGGCTTCCAGGTCGCCTGGACGATGGCGCGCGGCTACCCGGGCGCGTTCGGCGGGCACGTCAACGCGCTGTACGTCTGGCTGCCGCTGTGCCTGCTGTTCCTCGCTCCCGTTCTTCGACCCCCGCCGGCCGTTCTCGCTGCTGCACCTCGACCTGCTCGTGCTGCTGTCGTTCTCGGTCTCGCTCGCGTTCTTCAACCACGCGCACATCTACGCCTCGGTGCCGCTCGCCTACCCGCCGCTGCTCTACCTGCTCGCGCGGATGCTCGCGCTGCTGCGGCCGGCCGCGCCGCGGCGCGGCGCCGGGCGCCGGGACCGCTGCGCCTGCTCGTCCCGGTGCCGTGGCTGGCGCTCGGGCTCGTCTTCCTGATCGGCTTTCGCATCGCGCTGAACGTGACCGACTCGAACGTGATCGACGTCGGCTACGCGGGCGTGATCGGCGCGCAGCGGACTCGTCGACGGCAAGCCGCTGTACGGCGGCTGGCCGTCCGACAACGAACACGGCGACACCTACGGCCCGGTCAACTACGAGGCCTACGTCCCGTTCGAGCAGATCTTCGGCTGGAGCGGCACCTGGGACGACCTGCCCGCCGCGCACGCCGCCGCGATCGTCTTCGACCTGCTCGCGATCGGGCTGCTGTTCCTGCTCGGGCGGCGCGTGCGCGGGCCGACGCTCGGCGATCGCGCTCGCCTACGCGTGGGTCTCCTACCCGTTCACGCTGTTCGCGCTGGAGAGCAACTCCAACGACACGCTGGTCGCCGTGCTCGTGCTCGCGGCGCTGCTGGCGTCGCGACGCTCGCGCGCCGGCGCGCGCGGCGCGTTCGCGGCGCTCGCCGGGCTGACCAAGTTCGCGCCGCTCGCGCTCGCGCCGCTGCTGGCCACCTACGGCGCTGCGCGGCGCGCCGCCGGCGGCGCGCGGCGCGCCGTGCTCGGCGCTGTTCGCGGCTGCCTTCGCGCGTCGCGTCGCGATCGTCGCGATCTCCGGCGCTCGCGCACGACTCGCTGCACACGATCTACGAGCGCACGATCGCCTACCAGGCCAACCGCGGCTCGCCCTTCTCGGTCTGGGGGCTGTACGGCGTGGCACGGCGCCGCAGACGGCGGTGCGAGATCGCGCGCCGTCGCGCTCGCGCTGGCGCTCGCCGTCGTCCCGCGCCGCGACGACCTCGTCGGCCTGGCGGCCGCCTGCGCCGCGATCCTGATCGCCGTCCAGCTCGGCGATCGAACACTGGTTCTACCTCTACATCCCCTGGTTCTTCCCGCTCGTGATGCTCGCCCTGCTCGGGCGCTACGAGCTGCGCCTGGTCGAGGCGCGTGCGCCGGCGGGCGCGGCATCAGGATCTGCTCGATCGCGTCGGCCCGAAGCGCGTGCGAGCAGCGGATGAGCACGCCCATCAGCCACGGGTCCTCCTCGGAGGTCTCGAAGCGCACGGGCATCTGCGTGACGCAGCGACTCGATCGCCTGCTCGCGCTTGACGCCGATCACGCCGCCGCGCGGGCCGGTCATGCCGACGTCGGTGATGTAGGCGGTCCCGCCCGGGCAGCACGCGCGCGTCGGCCGTCGGCACGTGCGTGTGGGTGCCCGACGACGGCCGTCACGCGCCCGTCGAGGTGCCAGCCCATCGCGACCTTCTCGGAGGTCGCCTCGGCGTGCATGTCGACGAGCACGTGGTCGACCTCGCCGAGCTCGCCGAGCGCGACCTCGATCTCGGTGAAGGCCGAGCGCCCGGCGCGCAGGTAGAGGTTGCCGCTGATGTTGACGACGCCCGAGGCGCACGCCGTCGCGCTCGACCACGCAGGTGCCGTGGCCGGGCTGGCTGCGCAGGAAGTTCGCCGGGCGCAGGATCCGCGGCTCGGAGTCCAGGTAGGGGTAGATCTCGCGGCGGTGGTAGGTGTGGTTGCCGAGCGTGATCACGTCGACGCCGGCGGCGAACAGCTCGTCGGCGATCTTCGGCGTGATGCCCGAGCCCGCCGGCGACGTTCTCGCCGTTGACGACGACGAACGTCGGGTCGTAGCGCTCGCGCAGCACCGGCAGGCAGTCGAGCAGCGTGCGCCGCCCGAGCCCGCCGACGAGGTCGCCGACGAACAGGATGCTCGCGCCGCCGCCGGGCTGGACGCAGTCGGACCGCCTCGGGCCCTCAGCCATACTCTGGCGATGGTGGGAGGCAGGTGAGCGAGACGGCTCCGGAGGACGCGCCCGCGAGTCGGCCCCGCCGAGCGCGCGAGGAGCGAGCGGCTGGCCGAGCGCCGCGGGCCGAGCAGCCGCGCGCGAGCCGCCGCGCGCCGTCGTTCCGCGCTGGATCCAGCTCGTCGCTGCTGCCGCTCGCGCTGCTGTCGCTCGTGGGCGCTCGCGAAAGCGGCCGGCAAAGTTCTGCTGCTGTTCATCGTCGCCGGGCTCATCGCGCTGATCCTCAACCCCGCGGTCGCGCTTCCTGCAGCGGCCGCGCATCCCGCGCGGGCTGGCGGTGCTGGCCGTGTATCTCGCATTCTTCCTGACGCTCGTCGGGATCGGCTTCCTGCTCGCCAACCCGATCTCCAATCAGGTGCAGCGCGTTCACGCGACAACCTGCCGCATCTCGTCAACGGAAGCCAACAAACAGCTCGCCACGCTGCAGGCGAACCTCAACAACGACGGCGTGCACGTGCAGCTCATCAAGCAGGGCAAAACCGCGCTGCAGACGCTCCAGGACAAAGTCGCCAAGAGCGCCGGCAAACTCGCGTCCTTCGGCGGCGGCCTGCTGACCGAAGCGGCCAGCGCGGGCTTCGACCTCGTGCTGTCTTCGTGCTGTCGGTCTACATGCTGCTCTACGGCGCAGCAGATCGGCGCGCTCGTGCGCCGACCTGATGCCCGCCGGCGACGGCACGACGCCGACGACTACCCGACGCTCGTCCAGCGCGCGGTCTCGCGCTACGTCGGCGGGCAGCTGCTGTTCAGCGTGATCATGGGCACCACCGCCGGCGTGTCGCTGTACATCTTCGGCGTGCTCGGGATCTTCCCCGACGGGCGCAACCTACGCGCTCGCGTTCGGCGTCTTCTTCGGGGTGATGGAGCTGATCCCCTACATCGGCCCGATCCTCGGCGCGATCCCGCCGGTCCTCGTGGCGCTGTTCACCGACCCGATCAGCGCGCGTCTGGGTCGTGCTGCTGTTCATCGGCCTGCAGCAGCTCGAGGGGCACGTCGTGGCGCCGCAGATCTTCGGCCACACGCTGCGCATCAACCCGCTGCTCGTGATCTTCGCGCTGCTGCTCGGGCTGCAGCGTGCACGGGATCGATCGGCGCGCTGATCGCGCTGCCGATCCTCGCGGTGCTGCGCGAGACGGTCGTCTACCTGCAGTCGCCACCTCGACGTTCGAGCCCTGGGCGCAGCGCGCGAGCGCGAGCGGCGCTGCTGTGAGCGTGCCACGGCCGCTGGCGGGTCGCCCAGCGGCCGCTCGGACGCCGAGCCGGTGCTCAGCGTGCAGAGGCTGGCAAGCGCTACGGCGAGCGCGTGGCGCTGCGCGACGTCAGCTTCGAGCTGCGCGCGGGCGAGCTGGTCGCGGTCGTCGGGCCCGAACGGCGCGGGCAAGACGACGCTGCTGTCGATCCTCGCCGGCGTGCAGCGCGCCGAGCTCGGGGCGCGGCGTCGGCGGTCCAGTGCGCCGGTCGCGGCGGGATCGGCTGGGCGCCGCAGCAGCCCGCGCTCTACTCGAAGCTGTCGGTGGCGCGAGAACCTGCGGCTGTTCGCGCGCCTGGAGCAGGCGTCGCCGACGCCGGACGGCGCGGTCGCGCCGATGCTCGAGCAGACGGGCCTGCGCGAGCGCGCCGACGAGCGGCGTCGAGCGGCTCTCGGGCGGCAACCGCCAGCGCGTGAACGTCGCGCTCGGCGCTGCTCGCGCGACCCGCCGCGTGCTGGCGCTCGACGAGCCCTCGGCGGCGCTGGACCCGGCCCAGCGCGAGCGGCTGTGGGAGTTCGTCGGCGCGGCTCGCCGGAGCGCGGCGACGAGCGTGCTCTTCTCCACCCACCATCTCGGCGAGGTGCAGCGCTATGCCGACGCGCGCGATCGTGCTCGCCGACGGCGAGCTGCTGTTCGACGGCGCGCCCGCGGAGCTGATCGGCGGGCGAGGGCGCCGAGCGAGGGCTGGACGCTGCGTTCGTCGCGTTCCTGGAGCGACGGGGTCACTCGTGAGCCGCCGAGCGCGGGTCGCGGCCGTCGTGAGGACGGCTGCTGCGGCAAGGACCTCGCTGATCCTGCGCCGCTCGCGCCTGCTGGTCGCGATGCTGGTCATCTACCCGATCGCGATCGCGCTGCTGATCGGCCTCGCGATCTCGCGCGCGCCGGGCAAGCCGACGGTGGCGGTCGTCGACGAAACGCCGCCGGGGCAGACGATCGCAGTTGGCGGGCAGCGCGTGCCGGTCGACCGCTACGCCGACCAGCTGTTCAGCCAGGTGAACGCCGGTGCACGTCGCGCTCGCGCGACGAGGCGATCCAGCAGGTCAAGTCCGGGCAAGGTGCTCGCGGCCGTCGTGATCCCGCGCGACATCGCCGCGCGGATCGCCATCGGGCTGTCGCCAGGGCAGCCTCGAAGTGCTCTACAACGGCGACGCGCTGCGAGCAGTCGCTCGTGCGCTCGCAGCTCGAACTCGCGCGCTCGCGCAGGCGAACCTCGGCTTCTCCGAAGCAGATCCAGCGGGCCGCCGGCGCAGGCGATCGGCGTGCTGCTCAGCGGCGGCAACCTGGGCGTGCTCGGCGCGCCTTCGAACCTGATCGGCCTCGAGCAGATCCCGGCCGAAGCTGCGCGGCGATCATCGCGCGCCAGCCGCCCGGGCCCGAGCGCAGCTCGCTGGAACGGATCGAGCGGTTCGCGAGCTTCGCGGCGCAAAACCTCGGGCTGTCCGCGAAACGTGCTGTCGACGATCGGCCAGCCGATCCAGGTGCAGAGCACGCTTCTGCAGGGCCGGCGCACGCCGCTGAGACACGTTCGCGGTCGTCGTCGCGGTGAGCGTGTCGCTGATGTTCGTCTGCGTGCTGCTCGCCGCCGGCGGGCATCGCGCTGGAGCGCGAGGAGCACGTGCTCGCGCGGCTGGCGCGCGGCCTGGTCAGTCGCGCGAGGCGCTGCTCGGCGAGAAGCTCCTGCTCGCCGGCGGCTGCGCGCTCGTGCTCGGCGCTGGCGATGCTCGCCGGCATCGGCGCGTTCGTCAGCCTCGACTGGGGGCGCTTCGGCCTGTGGCTGGTCGCGCTCGCCTTCGGCGCGCTCGCCTTCGCGGCGCTCGGCGTCGCGATCGGCGCGCTCGCGCGCGAGGTGCGCGCGGCCTCGCTGCTGGCGTTCCTGCTGTCGCTGCCGCTGGCCTTCCTCGCGCTCGTGCCCGCCGGCGCGGTCGGCGCACGGCCTCTACGACGTGATCGGCGGTGATCTCGTTCGTGTTCCCGTTCAAGGCGGCGCTGCAGGCGCTCGACGCGGCCGTCAACGGCGCGTCGCCGTCGCTCGGGCGTCTCGCTCGCGCACCTGCTCGGGCTGACGCGCCGCGTTCGGCGCGCTCGCGCGCCTCGGGCTTGCGCCGCGGCGTCGGACGGCTAACCTCTAACCTGAAGGCGATGGCCTTTCCACAGACGCGCATGCGCAGGCTGCGCGCGAGCGCCGGCTGCGCGGGCTGGTGCGCGAGACGGACCTGCGCGCCGAGCCGCCTGGTGCTGCCGCTGTTCGTCGCCGAGGACGAGCCGGTCGCGCGCGAGTCCGATCGCGGCGCTGCCCGGTCGTCGCGCGCCTGACGATCGCCGGCGCGCTGCGAGCGCGCCGGCGAGGCGGCGCAGCTCGGCGTCGCGGCGGTGATGCTGTTCGGCATCCCCGCCGCACAAGGACGAGGAGGGCTCGGGCGCCTGGGACGAGGAGGGCGTCGTGCAGCTCGCCGTCGCGCGCGATCAAGCAGGCGCTGCCGCGAGCTGCTCGTGATCACCGACGTGTGCCTGTGCGAGTACACCGAGCACGGCCACTGCGGGCGTGCTGCGCGAGGACGGCTCGGTCGACAACGACGCGACGCTCGAGCTGCTCGCGCGCACCGCCGTCAGCCACGCGCGCGCCGGCGCCGACATCGTCGCGCCCTCGGACATGATGGACGGGCGCGTCGGCGCGATTCGCGCGGAGCTCGACGCCGAGGGCTTCGCCGACACGCCGATCCTCGCCTACTCGGCGAAGTTCGCCTCGGCCTTCTACGGGCCCGTTCCGCGACGCGGCCGGCTCGGCGCCGGCGTTCGGCGACCGCCGCTCCTACCAGCTGGACCCGGCCAACGGCGCGCGAGGCGCTGCGCGAGGCGCTGCTCGACGTGGAGGAGGGCGCGGACATGGTGATGGTCAAGCCCGCGCTCGCCTACGGCGACCTGATCGCGGCGGTCAAGCGCGCGACGCGGCTGCCGGTCGCCGCCTACAACGTCAGCGGCGAGTACGCGATGGTCAAGGCCGCGGCCGCGGCCGGGCACCTCGACGAGCGCGCGGCGGTGCTCGAGATCCTCACCTCGCTGCGCCGCGCGGGCGCCGACATGATCATCACCTACCACGCGCTGGACGCCGCGCGCTGGCTGGCGCAGCGCGCGCCCGGGACGCGGCGATGAGCGCCGAGCCGGTGGCGACACCCGAAGCTGCGCAGCCGCAAGCGACGGCGCGGCGATCGCGCTCGACGACACCGACCGGCGCCTGCTGAACCTGATGCAGGGCTGCTTCCCGATCGCACCGCGGCCCTACGCGCACGTCGCCGAGCTGGCGCGAGCTCACCGAGGAGGAGGTGATGGCCCGCGTGCAGCACCTGCTCGACAAGCGGATCATCCGCCAGGTCACGCCGATCTTCGACACGCGCGCGCTCGGCTACTCCTCGATGCTGGTCGCCGCGAAGGTCGACCCCGAGCACCCGCATCGGGCCGCGCAGGTCATCAACGCGCACCCGGGCGTCTCGCACAACTACCTGCGCAACCACGAATTCAACCTGTGGTTCACGATCGCCACCGAGCCCGACTCGCAGCTCGGGCTGCGAGGGCACGCTGGAGGTGCTCGCGCGCGAGGCCGGCGCCGAGTCGGTGCGCCAGCTGCCGACGCTCAAGCTGTTCAAGATCCGCATGGACCTCGAGATGGAGGGCGACACCGAGGCGCTCGCCAAGGCCGCCGCAGGCGACCGAGCCGGTCGAGCTCGAGCCCCAGCCCTACGACGAGCTCGACATCGCCGTGATCCGCGCGCTGCAGGGCGACATGCCGGTCGTCGCGGAGCCCTACGCGCCGGCGGCCGCGCGAGCTCGGGCATGTCCCAGGAGCGCTTCCTCGACCACCTGCGCGGCATGCAGGAGCGCGGCCTGCTGCGCCGGGTCGCCGCGATCCTCTATCACCGCCGCGCCGGCTTCTCGGCCAACGGCATGGGCGTGTGGAAGGTGCCCGACGAGCAGATCCTCGACATCGGCCGGCGGATGGCGGCGGTGCGCGGCATCTCGCACTGCTACCAGCGCCCGACCTACGCCGACTGGCCCTACTCGGTGTTCACGATGGCCCACGGCCGCTCCAAGGAGGAGTGCGACGCGGTGCTCGACTCGATCGCCGAGCAGACCGGGATCAGCGAGCGCGCGACGCTCTACTGCTCGACCGAGTTCAAGAAGATCCGGCTGCTCTACTTCACCGACGAGTTCAAGGACTGGGAGCGCGAGCACGCGTGGCGTCTGCAGGCGAGCGCGCAGCGATCAGACGATGTCCACCTACGCCGCTCGGCGGCGCTTACCGGCGCGCCCTCGAGCTGATCCCGGGCGGCGTCAACTCGCCGTGCGGGCGATGGGCGCGATCGGGCGCGATCCGTTGTTCATCGCGCGCGGCGAGGGCGCCGAGATGATCGACGTCGACGGCAACCGCTACGTCGACTACGTCTGCTCGTGGGGGCCGCTGATCCACGGGCATGCCCACCCGGCAGTGCTCGCGGCCGTCGTCGAGGCGGCGGCGCAGGGGCACGAGCTTCGGCGCGCCGACGGCCGGCGAGGTCGCGCTCGCCGAGGAGGTCGCCGCGCGCGTGGCCGCGGTCGAGATGCTGCGCATGACCTCCTCGGGGACCGAGGCGGCGATGACCGCGCTCCGCCTTGCGCGCGCCGCCACCGGGCGGGAGAAGGTGCTCAAGTTCGCCGGCGCCTACCACGGCCACGTCGACGGCCTGCTCGCCAGCGCGGGCTCGGGGCTTGCGACCCAGGCGCTGCCCTCCAGCCCGGCGTCACGCCGGCGACCGCGGCGCAGACGATCGTCGTGCCCTGGAACGATCCCGACGCGCTGATCGCGGCGACCGGCTCGCACGAGCTCGCGGCGCTCATCGCCGAGCCGATGCCGGCGAACATGGGCCTCGTGCCGCCGGCGGAGGGCTTTCTGGAGCTGCTGCGCGAGCGGGCCGACGCGCAACGGGGCGCTGCTCGTGCTCGACGAGGTGATCAGCGGCTTTCGCGTCGCGCGCGGCGGCGCCCAGGAGCTGACCGGCGTGCGCGCCGACCTGACGATCATGGGCAAGGTCATCGGCGGCGGGCTGCCGGCGGCGGCGCTGGGCGGCTCGCGCGCGCTGATGGAGCTGCTCGCGCCGGCCGGCGACGTCTACCAGGCGGGCACGCTGTCGGGCAACCCGCTCGCGGTCGCAGCCGGCCTGGCGACGCTCGAGCTGCTCGACGACGACGCCTATGCCCGCCTGGGCGAGCTCACCGAGCGCCTGGCGCAGGGGATGCGCGAGGCCGCCGCCGACCAGCCCGTGCAGGTCGTGAGCGCACCCGGCCTGATGACAGTCTTCTTCAGCGAGCGACCTGTGGCGAGCTTTCAGGACGCGGCGGCCTGTGATCTGCAGGCGCACGCGTTGTGGTGCAGGGAGCTGCTGGGCGATGGTGTCTATCCGCCGCCCTCCCAGTTCGAGGCGTGGTTCGTGTCGCTGGCTCACACGTCGGCGCAGCTCGATCAGACGGCGCAGGCCGCGAAGGCGGCGTTTGAGCGCGTCGGCGAGCTGCGGGGGGTGAGCGCATGAGCACCGACGCGCTGCAGCGCCTCGCGACGCTGCTGCGCGACGAAGGCGGGCTGCTGGCGACGCTCGTCGTTCGCAGCGGCGTGCCCAACGGCGCGGGCGAGTCCGACGGGCCGTCGCCCGACACGCCCGGGCGCGTCGGGCGGATCGTCGCGAGCGGGCCGCGCACGGCGGGGCGCAGCGAGGAGTACGAGCTGCTCGTTGAGGCGATCTACGAGGGCTACCTGCTCCACTACGGCTCGCCGCGCGTCGTCCGCTCGCCCGAGGCCGATCTGCGCCTGCTCGCCGGTGACCAGCTGTACGCGATCGGTCTGGCGCGCTTGGTGACGCTCGGCGACACGGCGGCGGTCGCCGAGCTGGCCGACACGATCACGCTGTCGGCGCTCGCCCAGAGCGCCGGTCTGCCCGCGCTCGCCGACGCGGTCTGGGAGGCGGGCGCGCGCGCCGTTGGCTGGGGCGCGACCGATGCGCACCGGCGCGCCAAGGATCTCGTGTTCGCGGGCGCGCCCGAGGCGGTCGAGGCGATGCGCACAAGCGCCGAGGAGCGCCCGACGCCGCGTTGAAACGGGCCTCGATATTGTTCGGCTCCGGTGTCCGACAAGCACGCAGCGAACAAGTCCAAATACACGCTCGACCGCAAGATCCCCGGAGCCTTCGAGGGAGAGACGATCACGCGGCGCAGGTTCATGACCGTCGGCTCGCAGAGCGCGGGCGCGGTCGCGGCCGGCGCCTTCCTGCTCCCGGCGCTCGGCTTCGCGATCGGGCCGATCTTCAAGTCGACTCCTCACCGCTGGGAATCGGTCGGCCCGGTGGACATGTTCCCGGACAACAACTACATCCCGGTCGTGCTCACGCTGAACGCGACGATCGGCGAGGCCGGGAAGGGGCTGGCCTACGTGCGCAAGCGCAACCCGGCGATCGACACCGATCCCTATGACCGCCACGCGCGGTACATCGCGCTGAGCAGCCGCTGCGCGCACCTGGGCTGCCCGGTGCGCTGGGTCGACGCGGCCGAGCGCTTTATCTGTCCCTGCCACGGGGGCGTCTACGACCTGCTCGGGCGCCGCGTGGGCGGGCCGCCGGTGCGCCCGCTCGATCGCTTCTACACGCGCGTGCGCAACGGCGAAGTGCAGCTCGGCCCGCGCTTCAGCGTCAACAGCGAGCTCAAACGCTTCTCGCCGCGCGATCCCGCCGAGCCGCTGGACGGCATCGGGCAGTACGCCTATCCCTCCAGGCCCGGCGCGCAGAAACCGTAGCGAACGTGCCCAAGCTTCCCAAGCCACCCGCTCCGCCGATCCCCGCGCCGCTGCGCGCGCCGCCGCCGCGCCCGGAGGAGAGCAACGGCCGCACGCCGCTCGGCCATGCGGCCGAGGCAGGTAGCTCGGTCGTCGACTGGGTCGACGAGCGCACGTCGCTGACCGGTGGTGCACGCTGGCTGATGTTCCGCAAGGTGCCGAAGGGCACCAACTGGTTCTACACGCTCGGCTCGGCGACGATGTTCGCGTTCCTGTCGCAGGCGGTGACGGGGGTGTTTCTCGCGATGTACTACCGACCGGATGCCTCCGGCGGGGCGTATGAATCGATCCGCTACGTCACCAACGACGTGTTCCTGGGTCAGTTCGTGCGCGGGATGCACAAGTGGGGCTCGAGCGTGATGGTCGTGCTCGTGTTCGTGCACATGGCGCGCACGTTCTTCTTCGGCGCCTACAAGTACCCGCGCGAGCTGAACTGGGTGATCGGCGTGGTGCTGCTGATCCTCACGATGGTCATGTCCTTCACCGGCTACCTGTTGCCGTTCGATCAGCGCGCCTACTGGGCCACGGTCGTCGGCGTGAACATCAACGGCACGGGTCCGCTGCTCGGGCCCTATCTCTCGGACTTCCTGCGCGGCGGGCCGGAATTCGGGGCGACGACGCTGTCGCGTTTCTATGCGATCCACATGCTCCTCGTGCCCGGCGCGATCGCGGCGCTGATCGGCGCGCACCTGTACCTCGTGACGAAGCTCGGCACGACCGCGCCGCCGTGGCTGAAAGCCGAGAAAGCGCCCGAGCTGCGCGAGGCCGAAACGTGAACAAGCGCGAGAAGGAGCAGTACCTTCGCGAGTACGCGCTCCTGAAGTCCCAAGGCAAGCCCTTCTTCCCCTACGCGGTGATGAAGGACGCGCTGATGGCGTGCGTCGTGATGGCCGTGATCATCACGATGTCGCTCGTGCTCGGCGCCGAGCTCGGCTCCAAGGCCAACCCGACGACCACGACCTACGTGCCGCGCCCGGAGTGGTACTTCTTCTTTCTCTTCGAGCTCCTGCGCGTGATCAAGCCGCCGAGCATCGTGCCGCTCGCGACGATCGGCATCCCGACGCTCTGCATGGTCCTGCTGTTCCTGCTGCCCTTCTATGACCGCGGTCCCGAGCGCAGGCCCGAGCGCCGCCCGATCGCGATGGTGACGAGCGCGTTCGTGATCGGCGCGATGGCGTTCCTCACCTACTCCGGCGCCAACACGGGCTCGCCGTTTGCCGTGGAAATAGCCACGCCCAGCGCTGTCAAGCAGGCGGGAGGCACCACCCTTGCCGAATTTGAAAAAGGGCGAGATGTCGTCGGCTCGTCGGGCTGTCTTGCGTGCCACAAGCTCGGCGACAACGGCAACAACGGTCCGGGGCCGGTGCTCACGCACATAGGCTCGCGCCTTCCGCGCCAGGGCATCGCGCGCACGCTCGTGAACCCGACCGCGCCGATGCCATCGTTCAGGAACCTCCCGCCGAAGAAGTTCCAGGCGGTCGTCGAATTCCTTTCGCAGCTGAAATAGCGTCTGGGTCATGCCCGCCGAGGCGAGCACCGGACACTTCGAAGTAGGCGCCGCGGACGCCGGCGCGCCCACTCCCGGGCGCCTGGACGCGCCGCAGGTGCAGGCGATGTTCGATCGCATCGCCGGGGTCTATGACCTCATGAACACGGTGATGACCGCCGGTCTTCACCATCGCTGGCGCGCGCGCGCCGCCGAGCTCGCGCGGGTCGGCCCCGGAGACCGCGCGCTGGACGTCGCCACGGGGACGGGCGACCTCGCGCTCGAGCTCGCGCGCCGCGTGGCCCCCGGCGGAGAGGTCGTGGGGAGCGACTTCTCGCAGCTGATGCTCGCGCGCGCGAGCGAGAAGGCCAGAGCACAGCGCCCGTCGCCGGCCGGCGAGCTGCGCTTTGAGCTCGGCGATGCGCTCGCGCTCTCCTACGAGGACGACAGCTTCGACGCGGCGACCGTCGGCTTCGGTGCGCGCAACTTCGCCGACCTGGGACTCGGGCTCGCCGAGATGGCGCGCGTCGTGCGCCCCGGCGGTCGTGTCGTGGTGCTCGAGATCACGACGCCCGCGCGTCCGCCGCTGGCGCAGTTCTACGCGCTGTGGTTCGATCGGCTGGTCCCGGCGCTGGGACACCTGGCGAGCTCGCTGAGCGCCGGACTGCGGCTTCTGCGGCGATCGGACGCGGCCGGCGGCATCGCCGACGCCTACGCCTACCTGCCGAGCTCGGTCAAGCGCTTCCCGGGCCCGGCGCAGCTCGCCGCCGAGATGCAGCGAGCCGGGCTTGGCGACATTCGCTACGTGCTCACTGCAGGCGGCATCGTCGCGATCCATGTCGGTACGGTAGGTCGCAAGCGGACGCCCGTGGGCGCCGAGGCGGTCGACGAGAAAGGGGGGCGACGGGCATGGCCAGCGGCGTGATCGCCGACAGCACGAGCGGCGACATCGAGGCAGTCCAGGCGATCATGCGCCGTGGCGGCGTCGGGCTGCGCGGGCGGATGGCCGCCACGGAGCTGCACCTTGCGCGCGTGACCGCGCAGGCCGGCACACCGCTCGCATCGCCGGCGAGCGCCACGATCATGGCTGGCGGCAAGCGTCTGCGCCCGCTGCTCGTGATGGTCGCAGCCGAGTCTGCGGGGGGGCCGCCGCGCGGCGAGATGGGCGAGGAGAGCCTCGTGCGCGCGGCCGTGGCCGTCGAGCTCGTGCACTCCGCGACGCTCGTGCACGACGACGTGATCGATGGCGCGCAGCTGCGGCGCGGTCATCCCACGGTCGTCTCGATCGCCGGGCGCGAGGTCGCTGTCGCGACAGGCGATCTGCTGTTCGCGCGGGCCTTCGCCGAGCTGGCGCTGAACGGCGACCTCGCTCAGCTGCGCGCGCTGTCAGACGCGAGCTCCGCGCTGGCCATCGGTGAGCTGCTGCAGCGCGAGGACGCCTACGCGACGCGCGTGCCGGTGGAGCGCTACCTGCGCCGCTGCGAGCTGAAGACCGCGGCGCTGTTCGAGGCGGCGTGCCGTCTCGGCGCGCTTACGGCCGACCGGGGCACGCGAGCGCTGGCTGACGCGCTCGGTGCGTTTGCGCGACGCATCGGGCTGGCGTTCCAGATGCTCGACGACGTGCTCGACGTGTCGGGTCCGGTGGAGCGAACCGGCAAGTCGCGCGGCACCGATCTGCTGGACGGCACGGTCACACTCCCGCTGATTCTTGCGCGTGAGCGTGAGCGCGAGCTCGCCGAGCTGGATCTCGCATCGCTGCAGGGCCCCGACGACGCCGAGGCGCTGTGTGAGCGGATCGCGGCCAGCGGCGCGCTGGACGAGGCGCGCGAGCGTGCGCTGCGTGTCGTGGCCGATGCCAAGGCGGCGCTTCCGGCGATCCTCCCGAGCAAGCACTCCGCGCTGCTGGACCTCGTTGCCGACGCGGTTGTCGAGCGCTACAGCTAGCCGCGTCTAGAAATCGGACGGCTCGATCAGGTCGGCGTCGAGCGCGCGAATGAACGTCTCGATTTCATCGGACATGTTCGCGTGGGTCATGCGACGCAGATCGCTGAGCAGCTCGCCGGTGGCGCGGTCCAGCTCATCGTCCAGGCGCTCCACGGTCGACTGCTCGAACACGCCCTCGCGCCGTGACTCGCACTCCGGGCAGCGCAGCACGATCCGCCAGCGGCGGGGTCCCTCCTCGGCCCAGTCCAGCGGGTAGACGAGCTCGCCCGCGCAGTGGAAGCAGATGTGCAGCTGATCGGGCGCGGCGGGCGTGTCCGGCGCCTGGCGGCGGCGGGCGTGGCCTGCGCTCTCCCGTTTGTCGGGCAGCTGCACGCGAGGGCGGATGTTGGGGTCGCTATCGGAAGGCATGGCTTGTTCTGCCACGTAATCGACGCCCGCACCGGGTGCCTTTAGCGCCTTCGCTCGCGGTCCACTGATCGCCCACGCATGCAGCCCGCCGGTCGCCGCTGAAAGGGTGCGCTGCTAGCTTCATATGGGCCATGGCCACCGCCATTCGCCCGATCGGCCACCAGGATGAGCTGTCCCTGGTGGACCACCTCGACGAGCTGCGGACGCGGCTGATCGTGAGCGCGGCGGTGCTCGCCGTCGCCTTCGCGGTGTGCATGTGGCAGAACCACGCGCTGCTGCACGTGCTCAACAAGCCGCTGGAAGAGCAGACCGAGAAGCAGGTGCGAGAGGGGCACGGGCCGCTCGGCCAGACCGCCCTGGCCCAGCAGGGCGTGCTGGCATTGGCGCACAGCACCGAGGGTCTCGCGGCCACGCTCGCCGCGCCCTCGAGCGGTCTCCCGGCCAGGACGCGCGCCGCGCTGGCAGCACAGATCGCCGGGGTGAGGGCCGACGTGTCGAAGATCCCGCGCGTGCCCGAAGGCAACAAAACGGTGACGCTGGGAATCGGCGAGCCGTTCACCGTGACGCTGACGATCAGCCTGCTGTTTGCGCTCGTGATCTCGCTGCCGGTGATCCTGTTCGAGCTGGGCGGCTTCATCCTGCCGGCGCTTGCGCCGAGCGAGCGCCGCGCGGTCCTGCCGCTGCTGGCCGCGATCCCCGTGCTGTTTGCGATCGGCGTCGTGTTCGGCTACTTCGTCGTGCTGCCCGCCGCCGTGCGCTTCTTTCAGA
This sequence comes from uncultured Solirubrobacterales bacterium, assembly GCA_963749385.1. Taxonomy (GTDB): domain Bacteria; phylum Actinomycetota; class Thermoleophilia; order Solirubrobacterales; family Solirubrobacteraceae; genus Palsa-744. The sequence goes on along the minus strand of CAVVMI010000006.1, from coordinate 661,347 downwards.
ACTTCAACAGCGACGAGTTCAACGTGCTCGTGCAGGCCGGCCCCTATTACAAGTTCGCGGCCACGGTGCTGCTCGCGATGGGTCTCGTCTTCCAGGTTCCGGTCGCGATCCTGACAGCGACGCGTGCCGGGCTCGTGACGCCCAGGCAGCTGCGCAAGAACCGTCGCTACGCGATCGTCGTGTGCGCGGTGGTCGCGGCGATGCTCCCGGGCGACGCGATCACGATGCTGCTCGAGACGCTGCCGCTGTACCTGCTCTACGAGGTGAGTATCCTCCTGGCTTCGTTCCTCGATCGGTCGAGGGTCGCTGCGGCGACAGCTGCCGGCGGGAACGTCGAGGGAGGGGGATCGACGCCAGGAGGCGGGTCTTCGGCGCCAGTGGCGCCGCCGTCAACAGACAACCCGGGAAAGCCAAGCGTAGACGACATGATCGACCATGTAGACAGAGAGCTTCACGGCTGATGCTGTTCGACCTGAGGGGACGCGGACGGCGACGCACGGTCCAGGTCATCTATATCGGCCTGGCGCTGCTCATGGGCGTCGGGCTGATCGGCTTCGGCATCGGCGGCGGCTTCGGCGGCGGCGGCTTCCTGAATGCCGCGACCAGCAACGAAGGCGGGAGCAAGTCGAGCTTCGCGGCCGAAATCAAGAAGTACGAAAAGCTCACCAAACAGCAACCCAGCAACGTCGCGGCGTGGGAAAAGCTGACGCTCGCGCACCTGCACGAAGCCGGCGGAGAAGCGCTCGTCCAGAACGGCCACCTGACGTCCAAGGGCCAAGAACTGTTCGCCGCGGCGGCGACCTCCTGGCGCGCCTACCTCGCGCTCAACCCGCCAAAGCCGAGCCCGAAACTCGCCGCGCAGATGGAGCGGATCTTCGGCGAAGAAGGGCTCAACGAACCGGCTGCCGAGGTGCAGGTGCTGCAGCTCATCGTGGCAGAACACGAATCGGCATCGCTGTTCGGGGCGCTGGCGCAGTACGCCTACAGGGCGAAGAACACCCGGGTCGGCGATCTCGCCGCCGCCAAGGCGGTCGCGCTGGTGCCGCCCGCCCGGCGGTCGGCGCTGAAGCGCCAGCTGGCGAAAATCAAGGAACACCCCAACGGGGCAAGCGAAGAAGCGGCGAGCTCCTCGCCGGAACAGAGCCTCAAGTGAGAACCACGCCGAGCGGGCAGATCACAGCCACCCCGTCGACCGGGCCCAGCGGAGCGACCCCGACGACCGGCGCTACGCCGAGCCGCTCGAAATAGCCAAGGCGCCGGCATGGCGGAGCGACGCGATTCAGGCGCGGCCGGCGAGCGGGACATCGCGCCATACACCGCGCGGCTGCTGATCGGCTGCCCCGATCGCCCGGGCATCGTGGCGGCGGTGTCGAGCTTCCTGTTCGAGCGCGGAGCGAACATCGTCTCCTCCCACCAGTACTCCTCCGACGCGACGGGCGGTCGCTTCTTTTTGCGCACCGAGCTCTATCTGGAGGGGCTGTCGGGCGCAGCGGCGGGGCGAGAGCGCTTCGTGGCGGAGTTCGAGCGCGAGGTCGCCGAGCAGTTCGCGATGGATTGGGAGATCCGCTGGTGGGGCGAGCGCCGGCGCGTGGCGGTGCTCGTGTCGCGCTATGACCACTGCCTGTTCGACCTGCTCTGGCGCTCGCGCCGAGGCGAGCTCGGCGGCGAGATCGTCGGCGTGATCTCCAACCACCCAGACCTCGAGGACGAGGCGATCGGCGCGGGCGTGCCCTTCCATCACGTTCCGGTCCAGCAGGGTGCCAAAGAGCTGGCGGAGGCGGAGATGCTCGAGCTGCTCACGGGCGAGGCCGACCTGCTCGTGCTCGCGCGCTACATGCAGATCGTCAGCGGCGACTTCCTGCAGCGCGTGGGCATGCCGGCGATCAACATCCACCACTCGTTCCTGCCCGCGTTCCCGGGCGCGGACCCCTATCGGCGCGCGCACGACCGCGGCGTCAAGCTGATCGGCGCGACCGCGCACTACGTCACGGCCGAGCTCGACGACGGGCCGATCATCGACCAGGACGTGGTGCGCGTCGACCACCAGCAGAACGCCCGCGACCTGGAGCGCCTGGGGCGCGACGTCGAGCGGCTGGTGCTAGCGCGCGCGGTGTCGCTGCACCTCGCCGACCGCGTGATCGTCGACGGCCGGCGCACGGTCGTCTTCTAGCTGCGCGCCCGGCACGGGCTTGGCTAGAATCGCCCCTCCCGAGCCGCAGGCGCAAGCCGGCGCCCCTCAGGGCCGTTAGCTCAATCGGTAGAGCAGGGGCCTCTTAAGCCCAAGGTTCCGGGTTCGATCCCCGGGCGGCCCACTGCTGGACACGCCGGCGCCGCGAACGCGCGCGCGCGCTCGGTCAGCCGGTCTCGTCTAGGATCGCGCCGTGCCGAAGTACCTCTACTTCACCGACTCCGACGAGGCCAACGCGCTGATCGCGTCGGACCCGATGGCGCTGCTGATCGGCTTCGCGCTGGACCAACAGGTGACAGTGCAGCAGGCCTTTCTCGGGCCGCTGCGCCTGCACGAGAGGCTCGGCACGCTCGATGCCGGGCGTCTGGCCGCCACGGATCTCGAGCCCGTGTTTCGCGAGAAACCGGCGATCCATCGCTTCCCCGGGAAAATGGCAGAACGGGTGCAGGACCTGGCGGCGCACGTGCGCGACGACTATGGCGGGCACGCCGAGCGCGTGTGGAAGAACCCCAAGGACTCAGCGCAGCTTCGCGCGAACATCGCCGCCCTGCCCGGTTTCGGCGAGATGAAGGTCAAGGCGCTCGGCTCGGTCCTCGCCAAGCGCTACAAGCTGAAGGTCGCCGCCGGGCTCGTGCCACCGCACCCCACGCTCGGCGACGTCGACTCTGCGCAGGCGCTGGCCGACTACCAGGCCGCCAAGAAGGCGCACAAGGCGCAATGGACGAAGATGAGGGGCGCCGCCTCGATGTAGGGCACCGCCAGGGGGCGCGCCTTGCGTCGGAAGAGTACCTTCGGTCCGATAGCCGTCATCTCTTTAGGGGAGGGATTTCATGCACGCGGTAAGAAGGACACTGCTCGCGGTCATCGGGGCTGGACTGCTAACGATGCTCGCCGCGAGCTCTGCACAGGCGCTATCAGTCGTGAGCGAGTCGGTGTCGCACGTCACCGGGACGGACGCGAGAGTGGAAGCGGTCATCAACACCGAAGGCTTGCCAAACGGTGCCCTCGATGAGTTCCAGGTCGTGAGCAGCCCATCTGAATTCTTCGACGAACTGGCGTGTAGCCAACTCAACTCGTCGCTCTGCCTTGGGGTGGGCGTGCACCCCGGTGCCTTGGGAATCGCCGGCGTGGAAGGGGAAATGGCGGGCCAGCTGGTGTCGGACGATGTGAACAGCGGCGGGAGGTTCGGGAGCGCGAAGCTGACGCTCATGCCCGGTACAACCTACGAATATCGAGTAATCACCGAGGCCGTCGCCCCGACCGTGGACGTGTTCCGCCCGGTGCCCCCACTCGTCGTGGGGCCCGTGCAGGTTTTCCGCACGCTCGCCCCGCCGATCGTGGCGACCGATGGAGCCACGGCGACCGGTCCGAGAACCGCCCGGATCGAGGGTAACGCGGACCCGGAAGGCCAGGAAACGATGCTCCACGCCGACTACGCGCTGGCGAGCGAACCGTGGTGCACCAGCGGGGGCGCCGAAGGTACACCGCTGGAAACCGCGCCGCAGAGTCTCGGCTCGGGGAACGTGATGATCAGCGAAATCGGGGTGCCGCTGGCGGAACTGACACCTGCCAGCGAATACTGTGCCGAGCTCGTCGCTTCCAACGTGACGGGGACCTCTCACGGGGGACAGGTGCGCTTTACGACGCCGCAGGAAATCGAACAGCTGTCGTTCTCGGGCTGGACGGTGTCGGGGAGCATCTCGCCGATGCACTTCGGCCAGCCGCCGATCGCGCTGCCCTCCGGCGCGACGTTCGATGGCAGCGGGGAACTGAACCCGATGACCGGTGAAGGCGGTGTCTCGGGCAGCCTCGCCATCCCGCCGTTCACCTCTACGGTGAAGCGACTCGGGATCACGTTCAAGCCGGTCGGGTTGACGCTGTCTGAGGTCGCGCCGCTTGCCGGCACCCTGGCACCCGCCATGGGCGTCGCGGGCGAGGAGACGCTGACGATCCCTGCAAAGCTCGAACTTGGGGTGACGTCGGTGGGGATCTTCGGGCTGAAGATCAAGACCGCGTGCACGACGGCCCAGCCGCTGTCGCTCACGCTCGCCGACACGCTCACGCGTGAAGAGCTGCGGTCAGGCCTTGCGTTCAAAGGCATGACCGTGGTACCTGCCATCAAGTGCAAAGGCAGCTTCCTCGGCGCCTTCCTGGGGCCGCTGCTGACGGGCTCGCTCTCCGGGCCCGCCGCCTACTCGATCGCCGTCAAGGCGCCGTGAATCGTCGGGCGCGGGCGGATCTCCGTCCGCGCCCGTTTCAGAGTCTCTGTGCCCGCGCTCAGCCCGGCCCGGAGCCGTTGCGCGCGAGGAGCGTCTGCATGCCGGCCTCGGTCCACACGACCTGCTCGCGGCCGGGGCCGACGCCGAGCAGCGTGACGGGCGCGCCGATGTGCTCGGCGATGAACTGCAGGTACTCGCGCGCGGCCTCGGGAAGGTCGGAGTAGTTGCGGCACTCGCCGAGGTCCTCCTTCCAGCCGCGCAGCTCGGTGAGCTCGGCGGTGGCGTGGTGGAGCACCGTCTGGTGGTAGGGGAAGTCGTCGAACGTGGCGCCGTCGGCGCCGCGGTAGCTCGTGCACACGCTCACACGATCCAGGCCCGAGAGCACGTCGAGCTTGGTCACGACGAGCGACGTGAGCGTGTTCAGCCGCGCCGCGTAGCGCAGCGCGACGAGGTCAAGCCAGCCCGTGCGCCGCGGGCGGCCGGTCGTCGTGCCGACCTCGCCGCCGCGCTCGCGGATGTGCTCGCCCATCTCGTCGTGCAGCTCGCTGGGGAAGGGGCCGGCGCCGACGCGCGTGGTGTAGGCCTTGGCCACGCCCCACACCTCGTTGATGTCCTTCGGGCCGACGCCCGTGCCCACGCACGCCGCGCCCGACAGCGGGTTCGACGAGGTGACGAACGGATAGGTGCCGTGGTCGATGTCGAGCATCGCGCCCTGCGCGCCCTCGAGGATCACGCGCTGGTCTGCGTCGAGCATGTCCCACATCAGCTTCGCGGTGTCGGCGATGTGCTGCTCGAGGCGGTGACCGTAGGTCAGGTACTCCTCGGTCATCGTGTGCAGGTCGAGCGTCGGGTCCTTCTCGAAGGGCCGCAGCGAGAGGCGCTTGGGCTCCATCGCGGCGACGATCTTCTTCTTGAGGATCTTCTCGTCGAGCAGGTCCTGCACGCGGATGCCCAGCCGCGCGGCCTTGTCGGCGTAGCAGGGGCCGATGCCGCGGCGCGTGGTGCCGATCTGCAGGCTCCCGAGTTTCGCCTCGCCGGCGGAGTCCAGCAGCAGGTGGTAGGGCATGATCAGGTGCGCGCTGGCCGAGATGCGCAGCCCGCTCACATCGACGCGCCGCGCCCGCAGCGCGTCGAGCTCGTCGATCAGCACCTTCGGGTCGATTACGACGCCGTTGCCGATCACGCAGCGCTTCCCCGGGTAGAGGATCCCCGAGGGAATCAGGTGCAGCTTCCACTCCACGCCGTCGCGCACGATCGTGTGCCCGGCGTTGTTGCCGCCCTGAAATCGCACGACCGCGTCGCAGCGCTCGGCGAGCAGGTCGGTGATCTTGCCCTTTCCCTCGTCGCCCCACTGGGCGCCGACTATCACGATTGATGGCATGGCGAGATGAGTCTGGCAGGTCAGCGAAGCTGCGCAGGGCCCGTTATCTGCTGGCGCTCGTCCTTGAGCGAGCGGCGCTCGTCGGCGCCGTAGAGCGGCAGGCCGTTGCCGCAGATGGCGATCAGCCTGGAGATCGTGCGCTCGCCGAGCTGCTCCACGAGCTCCTCGTAGCGCAGGTTGGTCGTGACGATCATCGCGCGTTCGTCCTCGTAGCGCGTGTTGACGATCGAGTAGAGCTGCTCGAGCACCCACTCGGTCGTGTTCTCGACGCCGAGGTCGTCGATGTGCAGCAGGTCGACGGCCGTGAGCCGCTCGAGGAACCCGATCATGCCCGATTCGGTCTCGATCGCCGCGCGTATCAGACCGAGCAGCCTGGGCAGCGAGTAGATCGCGACCGACCGACCCGCGTCGAGCGCCGCTTTGGAGACGATCATCGCGAGCGTCGTCTTGCCGGTGCCGACGTCGCCCATCAGCCACAGGCCGCGCCCTTCGTCCAGACGCTCGTCGACGCTGCGCACGTAGCGGCGCACCTCGGAGACGATCGTGTCGGGCATCCCGAGCACGGGCGGGCGATCGAAGCCGACGCCGCGATAGCGCTTGGGCACGCGTCCCTCCAGGCCCGCCGCGCGCCGGCGCGCGATCCGGTTGGAGCGACAGGGGCAGTCAGAGGCGGTGTTCGTCGCGTCGTCCACGACGAAGCCGCCGCCGTCGCACATGTCATAGGGGCAGCGCGCGCTGTCGCCGGGCTCCGCCACGGCTAGCTGCGCGACATCGATCGCCGCGCCATCGGGCTGGCGCTCCTCGCCGCTCACTGATCGAATCGCTGGCCGGCGTAGTTCATGAACTTCGGGTACTCCTTCTGGAAGGTGAGCGTGACCCTGCCGACCGCGCCGTTTCGGTGCTTGGCGATGATCAGGTCGGCCTCGCCGGGCCGGTCTGAGTCTTCGTTGTAGTAGTCGTCGCGGTAGATGAACATCACGAGGTCGGAGTCCTGCTCGAGGTTCCCGCTCTCGCGCAGGTCCGAAAGCTGGGGCTTCTTGTCCGGGCGCTGCTCGACGGCGCGGCTGAGCTGCGAGAGCGCCACGACCGGCACGCCGAGCTCGCGCGCGAGGATCTTCAGACCGCGGCTGAGCTCGCCGACGGCCGTCACGCGGCTGTCGTAGCGGCTGTCGGTGCGCATCAGCTGCAGGTAGTCGATGATGATCAGCCCGAGACCGCCCTCGCACTGGCTGTGCAGCCGGCGTGCCTTGGCGCGGATCTCGAGCATGCCGACGTCGCTCGAGTCGTCGACCCACAGCGGGGACGCGGCCAGGCGCTGGGAGGCGCCGAGGATCTTCGGCCAGCGCTTCTCGGCGACGCGGCCCTTGCGCAGCTCCTCGCCCTTGATTTTCGCCTGCGACGCGACGAACCGCTGCGCGAGCTCGGCCTCTGCCATCTCCAGCGAGAACAGCGCGACGGGCTTGCCATGATCGATCGCGGCGTTCTCGGCGATGTTGCACACGAGCGCGCTCTTGCCCATCGCGGGACGCGCCGCGACGATGATCAGGTTGCCCGGCTGAAAGCCGCCGGTGATCTCGTCGAGGTCCTTGAAGCCCGATGGCGTGCCGGTCAGCGAGGTGCCCTCGATCGAGAGCCTGTGCAGCTTGTCGAGCTCCTCGTGCAGCACCTCCTCGATCGCGCGGAAGTCCTGCTGGCGGTCGTCGCGCGCGACCTCGAGCATCGACTTCTCCGCCTGCTCGACCAGCTCGCGCGGAGCGGCGCGATGACCGAGCACGCTCTCCTGGATCTCGTAGGAGGCCGTGAGCAGCCTGCGAAGCAGCGCGTTCTCGCGCACGATCTGCGCGTAGCGCCGCGCGTGCCCGGCGGCCGGCACGAGACCGGTGAGCTCGTCCACCGCTCCCGCCCCGCCGATGTCCTGCAGGCGCCCGTCCTGGCGCAGACGGTCGGTCACGGTGAGCACGTCCACCGGCTCGCTCTCGTTGTACAGCGCGAGCATCGCCGCGTAGATCGCACCGTGATGCTCGCGATAGAAGTCCTCCGGGCGCAGGCCCTCTTCGATCACAAGCGCATACAGCGAGCGATCCGACAGCAGGATCGCACCGAGCACCGACTGCTCGGCGTCGAGGTTGTGCGGCGGCGTCATCGCGCCGCCCGCGCCGCCCGCGCCGTTGGTTCTCGTGGCCACCGCGCTCATCGGTCCGGCGAGTCTAGATCGCTCGCGCGCACAGCCCGCGAGGGCTCTCCGCTATCTCGGGTTAATTTGCCGCCCACGAACACATGTTCGCACCGCGAGCGGCGTTACGCGCGCCCCCGACGGGTCAGCCGGAATGCGCGACAGGTGGTCGGGAATGCGCGAGAGGTGGTCGCTGGTCAAGCGGGTCAAGGACGCAGACAGCATGGCGTACTTCGTACGCGAGCGATCGAGGACGCCGACATCCCTAGCCAGTGGGGCGCGCGACAGGTGGTCGATGGTCAAGCAGGTCAAGGACGCAGGGAGCGTGGCGTACTTCGCACGCGAGCGACCGAGGACGCAGAGATGCGCCGGCCAGCGGCCACCTGGGTCCCGAGCCAGAAATTCGGGGTGCGTTTGCCGAGTGGATGGCCGAGTCTGACGGTCGACGGCGGCGCGGTGCGTACCGGTGGTACGTGAGCGACGTCGGCGGGCGTCAGGCGCGGGCAGGCGCCGGGAAACGCCGTCGAATTTCTGGCTCGGGACCCTAGCTCTTGGCGACGACCATCGTCTTGACGGTCGCGCTGCTGCCCTCGACGAGGTCGACGACGACCATGTAGGTGCCGATGTTCTTGAGCGGCTCGGGGAGGTGCACGTTCTTTTTGTCGAGCGTGATCCCGCGCGCTTCGCGGATCGCCGTCGCGATGTCCTGCGCGGTGACCGAGCCGAACAGCCGGCCGTCTGGCCCCGCCTGCTGGGGGATCGTGAGCACCGTGCGGTTGAGCAGCCCGACGTTCTCCGCGGCTTTCTCGACCAGCTCGCGCGCCGCGCGCTCTTCGGCGGCCTGTCGCTGGCGGATCGTTTCGATCGCGCCTCTGGTCGCCGGCTGGGCGAGCTTGCGCGGCACGAGGTAGTTGCGCAGGTAGCCCTTGGAGACATCGATCACGGTGCCCTGCTCGCCGAGCTGCTCGACGTCCTGGAGAAGTATCGCTTCGGGCATGATCGTCAGGTGCGCTGGCGCGCTGCTCAGCGTTCCCTGTCGCGGTCGCCGCGTTCGCGGCGCGGGCTGTCCTCGCGACCGCCCTCGTTGACGTAGGGCAGCAGCGCGAGCTCGCGCGCGCGCTTGACCGCGCGCGCGATCTGGACCTGGTGGCGGCGGCAGGTGCCGGTGATGCGCCGCGAGCGGATCTTGCCCTTGTCGGAGACGAAGCGTTTGAGCGTCGTCACGTCCTTGTAGTCGACCTGCTCGATCTTGTCGCGGCAGTACTGGCAAGGCTTGCGCCTCCCGCTGCCGGGACCGCCCTTCTTGTCTCGCCGGCGAACCGGCTTTCCGCGACCGCGCTTTGCCACTGAAGTCTTCCTCGCTGTGCTCTGTGTTGCTAAAAGGGAATGTCGTCCTCGCCGGTGCCACCGGCGACAGGTGCGGGCTGAAAGTCTCCCTCGTGCGCCGGGACGTCGCTGCCCTGCGAGGCCGCGCTCGCAGTGAACGCGCCGCCGCCGGCGGCCTCGTCACGCGAGCCGAGGAACTGCACCGAGTCGGCAATGATATCGGTTGCCTGCCTCTTGGTGCCGTCCTGGGCCTCCCACTCGCGCCACTCGAGGCGCCCGTCGATCGCGACAGGGCGGCCCTTGCTCAGGTAGCGGGCCGCGTTCTCGCCCTGCGCGCCCCACACGGTCACGTTGAAATAGTTGGGCTTGTCCTCCCATTCGCCGGTGCTCCCGTTCTTGCGCCGCGTGTTGCAGGCGATGCGCAGGCTGCACACCGACATGCCGCTCGGAAGCGAGCGCAGCTCGGGGTCGGCGGTCAGGTTTCCGGTCATCACGACCCGGTTGATGTTGGTGGCGGCCACGATTGCTTCCTTTCGCTCTAGCTCTGAGTCTTGGCGGTCCCGCACGCTGCAGCAGGCCGGTGAACGAGTCTAGAGGCGCTCGCGGGCGGCGCCGTGCCGGCGGGCCCCGCAGCTCGCTTATTGCGACGATCGACGAGCGCGCGAGGAGGTCCGGAACACCTCGTCCCAGTAGGGCGCGCTGATCCCGAAGCCCTTCGTGTCGTCCTGGAAGTGGTGGCGCATGTGGCGCTCGCGCAGCATCCGGCTCATTCGGCCGCGCGGCTGGAAGTGGTGCAGGTAGTAGTGCGTCATGTCGTACACGAGGTAGCCGGCGAAGAACCCGGCGCCCAGCGCCGGCGCGTAGCGGGCGCCGAAGATCAGGTAGAGCAGGCCGAACACGATCGCGCCGAGCGGCACGCTCACGGCCGGCGGCATGACCAGGCGCAGCGGGTCGTTGGGGTGGTCGTGGTGCACGCCGTGGATGATCCAGTGCAGCCGCGCGCCGATCCCGTGCTCGGGCTCGAAGTGGAACACGATCCGGTGCAGCCAGTACTCGAACAGCGTCCACAGCGCGTAGCCGCCTGCGAACAGCGCGAGCGTGGCGAGCAGGCTGATCTGGGACAGGCTCCAGGCGATCACGAGCGCGATGACCGGGACGAAGATGACGACCGGCACCGCCGGGTGAACGCGCGACAGGGCATCCAGCGTCCTGGATTCGAACATCGGCGGCGATGCTCGCAGGACGTCGCTCCTGCTCATCGTCGGGTCGCCGAGGTCCTCCGCGCGCATCGCCGGAATCTTATTACGCCGCAGCGCGCTTCAGGTCACTGGGAGGGCTCGGGCGGCGGCGTGCTTGCCGGAATGCCGCTCGCAGCTGCCTCGTCGCTAGCCGCGGCTGGCTCGTCTGGGCTCGCAGCGCTGTCGGCCGCGGGCACCGGGACGGGCTCGCCTACGGGCGCCGGAGTCTCGGGTGCGGCGGGCGCCTCGGCCTGTGCGGGCGCCTGCGCCGGCGTCTCGCCGAGCTCCTGCACCTCGACGACCTCGACCTCGACCGCCACCTCGATCGGCGCCGCTGCCGGCGGGCTCTCGGCACGCGTCGGCGGCGCGGACGTCGCGCGCATGTCCGGCGCGTCGGGCACCCCGGGTGCGAGCTTGATGATGCGAAAGCGCAGGATGCCGTCGGTGATGCGAAGCGTTCGACCGAGGTCCGCGAGCAGCTCGGTGCTCTGCGCGTGGAACTGGAGCAGGTGGTACTCGGCCGAGCTCTTTTTGTCGATCGGATACGTCAGCGCGCGCATGCCCCAGTCGTCGTAGCGCGACACGTCGCCGCGCGCCTCGATCTCCGCGCGAGCGTCGGCGACGATCTTCGCGCGCGTCGCGTCCTCCGCTTCGGGGTCGAGCATCAGCGTGAGGTCGTATGTCGGTGCGGGCAGGGTCATGTGAAGTGCCGGCAAAGAGTAGCGGGTTGCGGGCTGAGCCCGGACAGTGCATGCACTGTCCGGCGGCGGCGCACATGTGCGCCGCCGGGACGGGGCCGCATGCGGCCCCGTCGGTCCTGGCGCATGCGCCAATCCTGCGCGCTCGCCAGAGCGCGAGCCATGCCGCTCGCGACATAGGCACTGCGCGATACTGCGAGGCCATGTCGCAGGAGGCCATGTCGCAGGAGAGCTCATGACGCCGTTGGCGTCACCCTCGACGGATGAAATGGGCGAGACTTTGTGGCGTCGTCCAACAGAGGCCGTCCACGTTCTGGCACCACGAGTCCGCCAGGAGAAGGCCGGGGAGCCCACGGAACCCCGAACTGTTGCCATGCGCACGTCAAGCAGAATCTTTGAGCTCGAGGGCTCCCACGGGCGACACGCTGCTGTCGATCTGGTGGAGGTGTGAGATGGAACGCGTCTATGAGCGCTGTGCTGGGCTCGATGTGCATAAAGCGCGAGTCACTGTCTGCGTGCATGTTCCTGACCAGTCGGGTGTTCGCTCGGAGCTGCGGGCAGAGTTCGGCACGATGACCGGTGACTTGCTCGGCCTGCGCGACTGGCTGAAGGGTCTCGGCGTGACGCACGTGGCGATGGAGGCGACGGGCGTGTATTGGAAGCCGGTCTACTACTTGCTCGAGGACGACTTCGAGCTGTTGCTCGTCAACGCCCAGCATGTCAAGAACGTGCCTGGCCGCAAGACCGATGTGCAGGATGCGCAGTGGTTGTGCCAGCTGCTCGAGCACGGCTTGTTGAAATCGAGCTTCGTGCCACCCCATCCGATCCGCGAGCTGCGCGATCTGACGCGCTATCGCAAGTCGCTTGTGTGGGAGCGTGGCCGTGAGGCCAACCGGCTGCAGAAGGTGCTCGAGGACGCCAACATCAAGCTCGCCTCGGTGGCCAGCCGACCGCTCGGCGTCTCGGGCAAGGCGATGCTCAAGGCTCTCTGCGACGGCGAGTCAGACCCTCAGGCGCTAGCCGATCTCGCCAAGGGCAAGCTGCGCGCGAAGCTGCCGGCGCTGCGGGCCGCGCTGGAGGGCCGCTTCAGAGGGCATCACGCGCTGCTCGTCTCGCATCTGCTCGCCCATATCGAGTATCTCGACGAGACGATCAACTCGCTCTCGGCGGAGATCGAGGAGCGCGTGCGCCCTTTCGAACGTCAGGTCGAGCTGCTGTGCACGATCCCCGGGGTGGGTGAGCGCACCGCGGAGGTAATCATCGCCGAGCTCGGCCCCGACGTCGAGCGCTTTCCTTCCCACCGGCACGCCGCGAGCTGGGCCGCCGTCTGTCCCGGCCACGATGAGTCCGCGGGCAAGCGCCGCTCGGGCAAGACGCGCAAGGGCGACAGCTGGCTGCGGGTCGCCCTGATCGAGGCCGCCAACAGCGCGGCGGGTCGCACCAAAGACACATACCTGCGCGCTCAATACCTGCGCATACGTCGCCGCCGCGGACACAAGAAGGCGATCGTCGCGGTCGCTCACTCGATCCTTGTCAGCGCCTACCACGTACTCCAGGACGGGGTCTCCTACCAGGAGCTCGGCGGCGACTACTTCCTCACCCGAGAAGACCGCAAGCGCATCACGCAAAGGCTCGTCCGCCAGTTAGAACGACTCGGCCAAACCGTTACGCTCGAGCCCACGACAGCGGAGGCAGGATGAGCGCTTATTTCTAAGCAGAACGTGGAGGCCGTGCGTCGCGCTATCGAGGTGTTCAACCGTGATGGACCGGAGACCGCGACAGCGTTCATGGATTCGGAGATCGAATGGCACGACATGCCTGAGCAGCCGGATGCGGGTGTGCACCACGGCCGCGAGGGCTTCCTAGAGGCCGTGGAGCAGTTCGCTGGAGGCTTTGACGACTTCCGAGTCCTCGTCGATGAGATCTTCGATCACGGTGACCAGGTCATTACCTACAGCCGGACTTTTGGTCGAGGCAGGGGTAGCGGCGCGACGTTCGAGCGGCGAGCGGCATGCGTCTGGACCGTGCGAAATGGATCCATCGTTCGCGTGGAATGGTTCGGAACGCAGCGAGAGGCCCGCAAAGCTGTCGGCCTGGAGGACTAGACGTGGCGAGTTTCGCCAGTCGTTTCCGCCAGGCCCTCCTAGCGGCTGCGGCCCTTCGCGCGGATGTCCGCGAGCTGCTCGTCGATCCAGTCGCCCGGGTCGCGCGAGGTGACGATCTCCACGAGTCCCTCGGCGCGCCGGCGGCGCTCGGCCGGCTCCATCGTGAGCGCCGCGTAGATGCTGTTGGCGAGCTCCTGGATGTCGAACGGGTTGACCGACAGCGCGTACTGCGCAAGCTCCTCGTGCGCGCCGGTGTTCTCGGACAGGATCGACACGCCCTCGCGCTCGTTGACGATCGGCCCCTCCTTGGCGACGAGGTTCATGCCGTCGAACATCGCGTTGACGAGCAGCACGTCGTAGTGCTTGTAGGCGGCCATCGCCTCCTCGACGTCGTCGCGCAGCTTGAGCTGGATCGGCATCCAGTCGGGCGTGCCGTGGCGGTGGTTGACGACCGCGACCAGCGCCTCGATGCGCTCCAGGTACTCGGCGTACTGAGGCACGTCGGTCCGCGAGGGCATCATCTGCGCGATGAACGTCACCTGCTCGATGAACTCGGGATGCTGCTCGAGGAACAGGTCGAACGCCGAGAAGCCGCGCAGGACGTTCTTGCTCAGGTCGGCCCGGTCGACGCGCAGGATGAGGAAGTCCCGGCGCCTGTTGAGCAGCTCGCGCTCGAACGCGCTCACGCGCTCCCCCTGCGCGATCAGCCGCGTCGCCTTGTGGTCGATCGGCAGCGGGTAGGCCCGGACCCACACCTCGCGCTCGCCGAACGGCACGACGCCGCGCTCGAAGTCGACCTCGAGGTCCATGAGGTCGCGACAGCACTGCAGGAAGTTGGTCCGGTAGGAGCGCGTGTGAAAGCCGACGATGTCGTTGGCGAGGATGCCCGTGAAGATCTCTTCGCGGATCCTCGTCGGCAGCACGCGCCAGGCGTCTGACTGCGTCCAGGGGATGTGGATGAAGTGGTGCAGGAAGACGTCCGGGCGCGCCCTGCGCACGAGGTCCGGGAGCGTGTAGAGGTGGTAGTCGTGCACCATCACGACCGGCTCGGCCACGCCCTCGAGCTCCTCGACGACCGCGCGCGCGAGATCCTCGTTGACCGCGTTGTAGCCGAACTCGAAGGCCTCGATCTCCTCGCGGCGGATGTCCGGTGCGTTGGAGAGGTCCCACAGGTAGTGCTGTATGAACCACAGCATCGGGTTGGCGAAGACGTTGTAGAAACGGTCGTAGGCCTGGTCGTCGGAGACGACGAGACGCACTTTGAACTCGCCGCCCGTCGGCGAGCGCACGGGGAACGTCGTGCCCTCGTGCGCGCGCGCGGCCGCCGCGTCGTGCTCGTTCATCGCCGAGGCGATCCACACGGCGTCGCGGTGGGATGCCAGGCCCGTGAGCGCGGTCACCAGGCCGCCGGAGCCGCGCTGCACCTCGCCGCCTGCGTGGAACGTGACAGGTCCGCGGTTTGACACCAGCACCAGCGGGGATCGCTCGGCCGGCATCTCGTCCATCAGCCGCGGCTCAGTCGATGAAGGGCGACGCTCACGGCAGCCCGTTGAGTATGCGCAGGTAATCGCGCAGGTAGCGCGGCGTGAGGAAGTGCTTGCGCACGTGCTCCTTGCCGCGCTTGCCGAGCGCCCTGCCGAGCTCGGGGTCGCTCAGCACCTCCAGCGACCGCAGCGCGCACTGCTCGACGCTCGACACGAGGAAGCCGGTCACGCCGTCCTCGAGCTGCAGCGGGATCCCGCCGACGTCTCCGCCGATGAACGGGCGGGCCTTCCACACGGCCTCTGAGACGGTCAGGCCGAAGCCCTCGCGCGTGGACTTCTGGATCAGCACGTCGGAGTGCGACTGGAACGCGTTGACCTCGATCGCGCCGACGTTGTTGAAGTTGTTGAGGATGTGGATGTCCGGGTCGCCGTCGGCGTGCGCGATCGTCGCGTTGAAGAAGTCCCAGCCCTCGGGGTCGTCTGAGGCCATCGAGCCGACGAGCGCGAGCTGCACCTCGGGCAGCCGCGCCTGCACGATGCGGTAGGCGTCGATCACGCCGAGCGGGTCCTTCCAGGGGTCAAAGCGCGACACCTGGCACATCAGCGGCCGATCCACGTCGATGCCGAACTGCTCGCACACGAACGACGCGTCCTCGGGCGAGAGCGCCATGTTCTTGGGTGTCAGCGGGTCGATCGCCGGTGCGACGATGTGCGCGGTCCCGTTCATCCCGTCCGGCACGTAGCCGCTCATGTGAAAGAGCGTGTCGGGGTAGTCGGCGATGTAGGGCAGCAGCTGGGCGATCGTGTCGGGGTTGGGCGTCGATAGGTCGATGTGACAGCGCCAGATCCACTTCTTCGCCTTCTCGGGGACGAGCCCGCGCAGCGCCGCAGGCTGGGGGTCGTGGATGATGCATGCGTCCCACTCGCCCGACAGCTCGCGCGCGTTCATCTCGTTGTAGCGCCGCCACGTCGCCCACTGCTCGGAGTCGAGGTCCTGCGGCGCGCCCTGCAGCGCGTTGTGCATCAGCTTGGTCGCGTTGAAGAACTCCTCGCGCCCGTAGATCACCTGCCACTCGCAGTCCAGCCCGACGTCGCGCATCAGCGGCACGAGCGTGTAGAGGATCTCCGACACGCCCCCGCCGAAGGCCGTCGCGGAGATGTGCACGACGCGCTGGCCCTCCAGCGGCTCGGCCAGCTCGCGGATCTCGGCGACCAGCTCGCGCCCGCAGATATGCGTGTAGTCCGAGAGCGTCTTGCTGGCCACTGCCACGGGCTGGAGCACGCGCGCAACATATAGGACGCGTGCGCGGAGCCGAGAGCCATGTGCACGGGCGGCCGCGCTTGCGCCTGCTGGGTGCGCATGGCAGCGCCACGCGCGGGCCCGCGTCCTGACTATGGTCTAGCGCGATGCTCAACGCACGCCTCTACCGTGCGGCCTTTGTTCCGTTCGGGCTGGCGCTCGCGATCGCCGCCTTCTCGCTGAGCCCGAGCCCTCCCGCGCTCACCTCGACGCTGGCGCCCGATGCCTTCGACGGCGGGAGCGCGTTCGCCGAAATGCAGCGCCTCAGCGCGGAATTTCCCCAGCGGCGCCCCGGCTCGGCTGGTGACGAGGCGCTGGCCGCGCGCGTCGTCGAAACGATCAAGGGCCTGGGCGGCACGGCGGGCGGCGGCTTCAGCGTGCACGTCGCGCGCGCCGAAGGCGAGACGATCGAAGGCGAGCGCGAGCTGACGACCGTGATCGCGCAGCGCGCCGGCTCGACCGGCGAGTCGCCGATCGTGATCATGGCCCACCGTGACGCTGCGGCAAGCGGCTCGGCGGCCGAGCTGTCGGGCACGGCCGCGCTGCTGCAGCTGGCACGCGTGTTCGCCGCGAGCGAGACGCGGCGCACGATCATCCTCGTCTCGACCAGCGGCGGCAGCGGCGGCGACGCGGGAGCCGCGGGCTTTGCCGCGTCGCACAGCGGCCCGCTGGATGCCGCGATCGTGCTCGGCGATCTCGCCGGCACGCGCGCGAGCAAGCCGACCGTCGTGCCCTACTCCGACGGCTTCGGCTCGGCGCCGCTGCAGCTGCAGCACACCGTCGCCGCGGCGATCATGAGCGAAGCCGCCTCGCGGCCCGGGGCCCCGAGCGTGCTCGGCCAGCTCAGCCACCTGGCCTTTCCGCTTACGCCGGGCGAGCAGGGACCGCTCGACGCGGCCGGCATACCGGCCGTGCTCGTGCAGGTGTCCGGCGAACGCGGGCCGGCCCCGCGCGAGAGCGTGAGCGCGCAGCGCCTGGAAGCCTACGGCCGCGGCGTGCTGAGCGCGGTCAACGCGCTGGACGCAGCGCCCGGCGTGTCGCCGAAGATGCAGACCGGCGTGGTCGTGCAGCGCCAGACGATCCCGGCGTGGGCGTGGCGGCTGCTCGTCGGCACGCTCCTGCTCAGCCCGCTGGCGGTCGTCGCCGACTGGCTGGCGCGCCTGCGCCGGCGCGGCGAGCCGCTGCTGCGAGCCGCGCTGCGCACGCTGGCGTGCGCGCTGCCGTTCTTCGCCGCCGCGATCTGCGCGCGGCTGCTCGGCCTGCTGGGCACACTGCCCGCCGCGCCCGCCGCGCCGGCGATGTCGGGCGCGCTGCCCTTCGACGGCGTGGCGGCTCGCTCGGTCGCGGCCACGCTGCTCGTGCTCGCGCTCGCCTGGGTGCTGTGGCCGGCGACGATGCGCCGGCTGGACCTCGCCGAGCGCCCGGACCCGGAAGCCGGCGGCCTGGCGCTGGCGGCGGTCATGTGCTGCCTGAGCGTCGTCGTGTGGGCGATCAACCCGTACACCGCGCTGCTCGTGATCCTCGGGCTGCACCTGTCGCTCGTGGTCGCCTCGCCGCAGCTGCGCCCGCGTCCGGCCGCCGCGCTGGCGCTGATCGCGCTGGCGCTGGCTCCGTTTGCGCTGCTCGTCGTCTTCTACGCCCACCAGCTCGGGCTCGGCCCGGGGGGCGTCGCATGGACGATCGTGCGCCTGCTGGCCGGCGGCCACGTGTCGCTCGCGGCGGCGGCGCTGTGGTGCATCGCCTTTGGATGCGCCGTGGCCGCGGCTATGCTTGCCCTCGCACCGCCCGCGGCCCAGGAAGGACCCGGGAAGAGCGGTCGACCAAGGGTCACGATCCGCGGTCCGCGTTCCTACGCAGGTCCGGGATCGCTCGGCGGCACCGAGTCGGCCCTGCGACGGTAGTCGTGTCCGAGACAGCGTCCACATCGAGATCGACCCACGGATTGGGCATAGCGCGGCTCTCGCCGAGCGGCGCGCCGCGGCTGTGGCGCGCGCTGGCGATCGCGCTGCTTGCGATCGGCGGGCTGGCGCTCGTGGACGCCGGCGTGACGCTCGTCTGGCAGGAGCCGTTCTCCGCGCTCTACGCCAAGCTGCAGCAGGATCACCTCAGCGGCGCGCTGCGCAAGGTCGAACACGCCGCGCCGACCCCCGTCGAGCGCCGCGTGCTCGCGTCGCTGCCGACCGAGCGGCGGCGGATCGCCTTCCTGGCGGGCGAGCTCGAACGGCGCACGGGCGACGGCGGCGCGGTCGGGCGCATCACGATCCCGCACATCGGCGCGAGCTTCGTGATGGTCAAGGGCACCGACACCGAAGACCTCAAGAGCGGCCCGGGCATCTACTCCGACACGCCATTCCCCGGCAGCGGCGCGACGACGGCGATCGCCGGGCACCGCACGACCTACCTGGCGCCGTTCCGCCATATCGACTCGCTTCGCCGCGGCGACCGCATCCTGCTGTTCATGCCCTATGCGCACTTCACCTACACGGTGGTCGGCCACAGGGTCGTCTCGCCGACGGACGTCGGCGCCGCGGTCGGGCGACTCGACTACCCGCGCCTCGTGCTGTCCGCCTGCACGCCGCTCTTCAGCGCCGCCAAACGCCTGCTCGTGTTCGCCTCGCTCACGCGCATCGTGCCGGTGGGCGCCGCGCGCGTGGTGCCGGGCGGCGGCGCGGCGCAGCCGATCGTGATCGTCGCGCGCAAGCGCGCGCGGCGCAGCTCACCAGCTGTGTTCGAAGCCGGCCACGCGAACCTCCTGCTCCAGCGACGTCCAGTAGCTGCGCGCCGGGCGCGCCCGCCACTACCTCGCCGACCCACGTGATCGGCGCCTGGCCGGCGTCGGACAGCGCCTGCTCGCAGCGTGCGCGGTCGCGCGGCGCGACGCACGCGCACAGCTCATAATCCTCGCCGCCGCCCGCGGCGAGCGCTGCGAGCGGCAGCTCGAGCTGCTCGCACACCTCCGCGACGCCGCGCTGCACGGGAAGCGCGTCCAGCGACACGCGAAGACGCACGCCGCTCGCACGCCCGACGTGCGCCGCGTCGCTCGCCAGACCATCGGACAGGTCGATCATCGCGTGCGCGCCCGCTCGCGCGAGCTCGCGCCCGGCCGCCAGGCGCGCCTGCGGGCGACGCGCGCGCGCCAGCAGGCCGCTCGCGCCCGGCGTGTCGGCGCGTGCGCGTGCTTCGAGGATGGCCAGCCCCGCGCTCGCGCCGCCGAGCGCGCCTGTGACGCCCACGACGTCGCCCGGCTGCGCGCCGTCGCGCCCGACGAGCTCCCGCGCGCGCTGCGCCCAGCCGACGACCGTGAACGACACGAACAGCGCCGGCGCGCCCACGATGTCGCCGCCGGCGATCGTCGTGGCCGTCTCGCGCGCGAGCTCCTGCGCACCGCGCACGAGCGCCAGCGCGCCGCGCTCACTCATACCGGGCGGCAGGCCGAGCGCGAGGTAGGCCTCGCCGGGCTGCGCGCCCATCGCGGCAAGGTCCGACAGCGCTCCGGCCAGCGCCTTCCAGCCGACGTCGGCCGGGCTCATCCAGCCCTCGCGCATGCGGAAATGCACTCCGTCGACCATCGCGTCCACCGATGTCACGCACACCGGCGCCCCGGCCACGACGGCCGCGTCGTCGCCGGGGCCGCGCAGCACCCCCGTAGCTCCCCGGCCGCCGCGCCGCCGCGCCGCGGCCCCGACCCTCTGGCCAGCTCGGCCGATATCGAGTCGATCAGGGAGCGCTCAGCGATGCCGGTAGACGATCCGCGCGCGATCCAGGTCGTACGGCGAGAGCTCGCAGCGAACGCGGTCTCCCGGGAGGATGCGGATCCTGAAGCGCCGCATCTTTCCGGCGACGTGCCCGAGCACGACATGGTCGTTGTCGAGCTTGACGCGGAACATCGCGTTGGGCAGGGCCTCGACGACCTCGCCCTCGAATTCGACCTTGTCCTCCTTGGCCACGCTGCGATCCCATCCGGGCCCCGCGCGTCAGCGCGAGGGCCCATTGCGTTTCAGATACAGCCACTGAAACTACCAGCGCGCGATGCGCGACGGGGGTCCTGGCGCGTCAGCCGGGCGAAGCGCCGCCGGCGCCCGGCCCCGAATGACTCTCGCCGGGGCCCGCGCCGGTGCCCTGCCCGGGCGCCTGCGCGTGATGTTCAGGGGCGCCGGTGGATTCCGGTTCGCCGGTCTGCCCGAGGCCGCCGCCGTGATCGCGCGGTGCGAGGTTCCGGTGGCGTGCGCCGTTGCCCGCTTTGGTCCTGCTCGGGCGTTCTTCGCTGGGCACCGGCGCGAACTGGTTGGTTTCGAGGTGCCCGGTCGTCGCGAATTTCCCGAAGAACGGCTGATAGCTGAGCGATTCCTTCGCTTCGGGGAACTGCGTGCAGGGCTGGCCTTCGGTGACCGCCGACATGTAGTCGTGCCAGATTTCGGCGGGCAGGTAGCCACCCTGCTGGGGCTCGCCGTGGACGTCTGTCATCGGCACCCGCCGGTTGGGGTAGCCCATCCAGACGACGGTCGAGTAGTTGGGCGTGTAGCCGTCCAGCCAGGCGTCGATCAGTTCGCTGGTCGTACCCGTCTTGGCCGCCGTCGGGCAGTCGATCGCGGAGCGTGTCGCGGTGCCGCTCTGCACGTTCTGGTGGAGGATGTTCGTCTCCTCGGCGGTCACGCCTTCGCTCAGCACCTTCACGCGATGCGGCGTTCCCCAGTTGGCGTCGACGTGGCCGTCGGGGAACACGACCTTCGTGATCGCGATCGGCGAGTCGCGCCAGCCGCCGTCGGCGAGCGTCGCATAGACGTCGGCCATTTCAAGCGGCGTGACGCCGAGCGTGAGCCCGCCGAGCGCCTCCGCGGGATAGCTGGAGAGGTGGGTTTTGACGCCCATCTTGTAGGCCATCTGGGTGACCGTCGGCTCGCCCAGGTCGGCGGCCAGCTGAGCGTAGACGGTGTTGTCGGAGGCCAGCGTCGCCTGCACGAGGTTGATCGACCTGTCCAGCGACGTGCCCTCGAAGGTCTTCGACTTTGTAGTTCGGTTCTGAGGCCAGCCAGCCCGGCTCCAGCGTGTGCGACAGGTAGTAGGTGCTGTTCGGGTCGACGCCGCGCGAGAGCGCGTCGGCGAGGTCGATCGCCTTGAACGTCGAGCCGGGCTGGCGATGGCCGTCGGCGGCGAGGTTGTACTGGGACTTCTCATAGCTCTCTGACTCGGCCATCGCCTCGATGTCGCCGTTGTGCGGGTCGATCGTGACGATCGCCGACGCGGGGTCTTCGGGCTCGTCGAGCACGTTGGCGATCGCCTGGCGAGCCTGGCGCTGCATGTTCAGGTCGATCGTCGTGTAGACCTTCAGCCCACCCTGGCCCACCATCGTCTTGCCGTAGCGGTGTTCGAGCTGTTCGCGCACGTATTCGAAGAAGAAGTCCTCGCGCCGCTGTGAGTAGAAGTTGCCGAGGTGCACTTCCAGGCCCGCATGCTGGGCGGCGGCCGCCTGCGCCGGGGTGATGTAGTGCAGTTCGGCCATCTTCGCGAGCACGACGTTTCGCCGCTGCCTGGCCAGGCTGGGGAGCGGAAGGGGTTGTACTGCGAGGGGGCCTGCGGCAGCCCGGCCAGCAGCGCGGCCTGCTGGAGGTTCAGTCGCGAGACCGGCTCGTCGAAGAACACGCGCGCGGCGGCCTGCACGCCGATCGCCGTCTGTCCGCCGATCGTCCCATAGGGGATGCTGTTCAGGTAGCTCGTGAGGATCGAGCGCTTGCTGTGGCGCTTTGTGTATTCCACGGCCAGCTTGGCCTCGGTGATCTTCTGACGGAACGTGTGCTGATCGTTGCCCAGGTACAGGTTGCGCATCAGCTGCATCGTGATCGTCGAGCCGCCCTGCAGCGCGGCGCCCTGCGTCACGTCCTTGACCGCGGCGCGAAAGATGCCGGTGAGGTCGATGCCGTCGTTGTGGTAGAAGCGCTGGTCCTCGATCGCGACCGTCGCGTTCTTGAGCTTCGCTGGGATTTCGTTCCAGGAGGCCGGCGTGCTGAGCACATCTGACTGGATGAACCCGAGGCGCGTGCCGTTGGCGGCGAACACCTGCGAGGAGCCGGTGACCAGGCTCTGGTGGAACGAGTCGATCGTGGGGGCGTCCTGGACGATGTGCAGCACGACCGCGAACGCCGTCACGACGCCGACGATCAGCATCGTCGCGAGCGCGATCGATGCGACGAACAGGATCCTCACGGGCCCTGACCGGTTGTGCCTGCGCCGGCGTTGTCGTGCCTGTCGTGACATCTGGCGGCATTCGACATTACCGTGCACGTCTGTGATTCCCTGCCACTGCAACGCCAGCTGAGATCCGGCCCGGCGCGATGAGCCTGCAGAGCAGCGAGCTGGCGGTCGGTGATAGCGCGGTCGCCGACGCGGTCGGAGAGCTGTCCGCGCCGTTGCATGCCCAGCCGTTGCGCGCGCGATCGGTGCAGCGAGCGCGCCGCGCCGAGGCGCTCGCGCGCTGGTGGGCGCGGCTGCGCGCCGACCCCGCCAGGATGGCCGCGCTGGCGGACAGCTGGCGCGCGCTGTGGAGCTCGCGCCTGCTCGTCTGGACGGCTGGCGTCGGGACGCTGCTGGCGTTCGGCTTCGGCCCGGTGCGCAACGCCTTCGATCCGCCGGGCGTGACGCGCGGCTTCGGGAGGCTCGGCGACCTGCTGGCCGCGCCGGCGGCCCGTTGGGACGCATCCTGGTACCTGGTGATCGCGCACTACGGCTACCGCCCGGAGCTCGGTTCGCTGACCGCCTCGCGAGCCGCCTTCTTCCCGCTGTATCCGCTCGGCGTTCACCTGCTGTCGGCGCTCGCGCTGCCGCCGGTGCTCGCCGGCGTCTGGCATCTCGCTGGCGTCGCTCGCGCTCGCGCTGTACGGGATACACCGGCTGACCGTGCTCGAGCTCGCGCGCTCGCCGCGCCCGTCGCTGGCCGCCAGCCCGCGCGAGCTGGCGCGCCTGGCCGTGATGATCACCGCGTTCGCGCCGATGGCCTTCTACTTCTCGGCGGTCTACTCGGAGTCGCTGTACCTCGCGCTGTCGGTGGGCCTGTTCTGCTGCGCCAGGGAAGGCCGCTGGTGGGCGGTCGGCGTGCTCGGCGCGCTCGCGAGCGCCGCGCGCAGCACCGGGATCCTGCTGCTGGCGCCGGCGCTGATCCTCTACCTCTATGGCCCGCGCGAGGATCTGGCGCCGCGGGTCGTGGAGGGGGCGCGCAGGCGCGCGCGGGCGCTCGCGCCGCGCTATCGCCCGCGCGCCGATGCGCTGTGGCTGTTGCTGATCCCCGTGGGGCTCGCTGCGTACATGGCCTATATGGGCCTCGCGGGCGCCAGCCTGCTCACGCCGTTTCACGCCCAGGATGTCTGGGGCCGGCATTTCGTCGGCCCGTACACGGGCGTCTGGGATGGAGCGCGCGCGGCGTGGGCGGGCGTGCGCCAGCTGCTCTCCGGCCAGCGCTCTCACGTCTACTTCACCGCGGCCGGCGGCAGCCCGTTCGTCAACGCCGGGCACAACCTGATGCTGCTCGCGTTCCTGCTCGCGGCCGTCCCGGCGGTGATCGGGGTCTTCCGGCTGCTGCCGATCGCCTACGGCGTGTACGTGCTCGCGGCGCTGCTGCTGCCGCTGTCGAGCCCGGTCGCCACGCAGCCGCTGATGTCGCTGCCGCGCTTTCTGGTCGTGCTCTTCCCGCTGAGCATCTGGCTGGCCACCGTGCTCGCCCGCAGGCCGCGTCTGCAGCGTCCGGCGCTTGTCGGCTCAGGACTGCTGCTGGCCTTCTTTGTTGCCGAGTTCGCCACCTGGCACTGGGTAGCCTAGGCTCAGTGAGCGAGCTGACGACCGAGCCGGCGAGCGAGGGGCTGCCGGGCGAGCCCGAGTGCGCCGCGAGGCGAGGCCGCTGCCGGAATGGTCGCCGTGGAGCGCGCCCGGCGCGCTGATCGCCGGGTTGGGCATCGCGATCGTCGCCGGCGCGCTGATCGACATTCCCGCCGCGCTGCTCGGGGTCAAGTGACCGGCAAGCAGCTCCCCGGCGGTCTGGTGATCGCCGACACGGTGGTGCAGGACCCCGGGTTCGTCGCCGCCGCGCTGCTCTGCGCGCGGCTGGGTGAGCGGGCCGTGGAAGCGTGGATGTTCGGCCTGGTGCGCCGCGAATGAGCTGGTGGCGCGTGATCGGGTGCATCGTGCTGCTGTTCGCCGCCGTGCTGGCCTTCGCCGAGCTGTGGGACACGTTCTTCCACCCCGGTGAGACAAGCTGCTGGAAAAGCTCGGGACCAACGAAGGCGCTCGCTGCTCGCGCTGAGCGCGGCGCTGACCTGCGTGGTCGCGCCGATCTGCGAGGAGTTCCTGTTCCGCGGCTACTTCTTCACCGCGCTGCGCAACTGGCGCGGGGTGTGGCCGGCGGCCGTGATCACGGGGCTGGTGTTCGGCGGCGTGCACGTCGGATCGGCTCCGCTGGCGGACGTCGTGCCGCTGGCCGCGCTGGGCTTTGGCCTGTGCCTGCTCTACCGCTACACGGGGTCGCTGTACCCGTGCATCGTCGCGCACTCGCTCAACAACAGCCTGGCGTTCGGCTCGCTGGAGAACTGGTCAGCCGGCGAGGTGCTGTTGCTGATGCTCGGCTCGCTGGCGGTCATCTGGCTGGTCTGGCTGACGTTGACGCGCATCGGCGTGCTCTCCGCCGAGACCTCTGCCATCAGGCGCAGCGCATAGGATCGTTGCGCATGAAACGGCCGGGAATCGACATTGGCGCCGCTGTGGCGCGCCCGCTGGCGCCCGTGTGCGCGGTCCTCTTGGCGCTCGCCGTGCTGGCGGTCGGTGCGCAGGACGCCATCGCCGCCGAAGCCCCGCCGCCGGCGCCTGCGCCGACGAGCACGCCGCCGCCCGCCGCGCCCGTGGCGAGCGGGAGCATGAAGCTCGTGCTCCAGGACGTCGGCGGCCAGCCGACGTTCGCGCTGGCCGGCAGGCGCATCGTCGTGCGCGGGATCGTCAGCCCTACGTCGGCGGTCAGATGGTCAAGCTGAGCTTCTACCTCGGCGGGCGCAAGGTCGCGGTGAAGACCGTGAGCGTCGTCGCGATCGGCAATGGCGCCGGGCAGTTTCACGTCGGCTATGAGAGCGCGACGGGCGTCTCGCAGGTGCGCGGCGCCCACTACGCGACCGAACAGCAGGCCGCCTTCAGCGCGCGCTCGCCGAGGTGCAGTTCGTCGCCGCGAACCTCGGTCCCGGCGCGAGCGGGTCGTCGGTGCGCCTGCTGCAGTCAGAGCTCGACGTGGCTGCACTACGCGGTGCCGCTGTCGGCGTGTTCGACGAAGGCACCGGACGTGCGCTGATCGCCTACCGCAAGATGACCGGCCTGGCGCGGATCGCCTACGCCGGCAGCCAGGTCTTCGAGCGCCTGCAACACGGCGCCGGCCGCTTCCACGTGCGCTACCCCCAGGACGGAAGTCACGTCGAGGCCGACCTGACGAAGCAGGTGCTCGCGGAGATCGAACCGGGCGGCCGCGTGCGCTCGATCTACATGATGAGCTCAGGCAAGCCATCGACGCCGACCGTGATCGGGCATTTCAACGTGTATCTGAAGACGCCGGGAACCAACTCCGAGGGCATGGTCGACTCCAACTACTTCATTCGCGGCTACGCGATCCACGGCTACGCCGAAGTGCCCACCTATGCCGCCAGCCACGGCTGCCTGCGCGTGCCGATCCCGACGCGCCCGCGATCTTCGCGTGGGTGCAGACGGGCATGCCGGTGGACGTCTACAACGAAGGCGGCGGCGGCAGCAGCCACGTGCGCTCGAACGCCGGTCCCTGAGGGCCGGACGCCAGCCGGCCCGGAGCGCGCGATCAGACGCGCATGCGGATGACGCGCGCGATATAGCCCAGCCCGAAGCCGTACAGGATCAGCGCGCCGAGCACGCCGACGCCGCGCGATCGACCCATTCGCTGCTCGAGCCCGCGGTGATGCCCGAGAAGGGCGAGGTCAGCTTGTTGGCCACTTCGTCGATCTTCTTGCGCACGCCGCCCTCCTTGGCGAGGTTCTCGGAGCTCCCCAACGCGGCGTCCGTCGCGGTCGTCGTGGCTTCGCGCTGCGACTTCTTCCTGCTGGTGCGCGGAGGCCTGGCGGGTCTGGTTCAGCGCGAAGATAAAGAACGAGACGAGCGACGATGAGGCAGGCCGCGACCGAGACCCAGGTCATCAGTTTGGCGATCCGCTTGGCCACGCAGGCTAATCGACGCGATCGGGGCGCTAGATTAGGCGCTTCGTGCAGGCCGTAGCCGAATATAGGAGCGAGCTGGACCGTTCACGGGAGCTGCTCGTGCCGCGCTGCGTGAGCACGCGCTCGTGCTCGGCGAGGTGACGCTGACCAGCGGGGCAAAGGCGCAGTACTACGTCGACGCCAAGCGCGCGATCCTGCTGCCCGACGTTTTCATCGCCCTCGGCGTGCTGTCGCCGAGCAGGCGCACGCCTGTGACGCGGTCGCGGTCGGCGGCGTGCCCGTGAGCGCGATCCCTGTGGCGTGCGCCGCGTTTGCGGCCCGCAGGCCCGCCGCGAGCATGTTCGTGGTGCGCAAAGAGCGCAAGGAGCACGGGCTGCAGCGGTGGATCGAGGGACCGCTGCTGGCGCCGGGCGCGCGCTGCATGATCGCCGAGGACGTCGTGACCAGCGGCGGCTCGACGATCGAGGCGGTGCACCGTGTGCGCGAGGAGGGCCTGGTCGTTGCCGGCGTCGTGAGCGTCCTCGACCGCCTTGCCGGCGGCGCCGATGCGATCGGCCGAGCTCTCAGACGGCGCGACATATACCGCGCTGACGCACGATCGATGACGTCTACCCCGATCGCCCCGACCGCCGCCGCTAGCCTTTCCGGCGACCCGCCTTCTCATCCGGCCCTCGTAGTCCAATGGATAAGACGGCCGCCTCCTAAGCGGCAAATCCAGGTTCGACTCCTGGCGGGGGCATGCGCGGACCTGTCCTGGCGCTTAAGAAGCCCGTCTATGCTGGCGTCTCGGCGCCCGCGCGCGCGCGGTGCAGGCAGTCACGTTGCACGTGCATCGCGGCGTGTGTAGCGTTGCTGGTCGGGCTGTTGCAAACGTGCGGCAGGCGTGGGAGTGAGCGCCGCTTCTAACAACGAGAGGATCGAAGATGCGAAGGATCACCACATGGCTCATCGTCGCTGTTGCCGGCACGGTGCTGGTAGCGGGCTGCGGGAGCAGTGGCTCGTCCACGACGAACACCTCGACGGAGACGACGCCGGCGACAGCCCCGAGCTCGACCGCTGCTCAGACGACCACGACGGGCGCCTCGACGACAACCACCGCCAAGCCGAGCACGACGAGCTCAGGATCCTCCGCGCCATCGGCGAGCAACCCACCTGCCGAGGTGCCCAAGAGCCCTGGCGGAGCGAAGGCGGTGGCCTCCTGCAAGCACGCGATCGCCACCCAGGCGGCGCTCCCCGCCGCGGTCAAGACCAAGCTCGAGAACATCTGCAACAAGGCGGCCGGCGGCAGCACGGCCGAACTGGAGAAAGTCGCACACGAAGAGTGCGTGACGATCGTGACCGCCACCCCGCTGCCGGCGGGCGTGTCCAGGGCGCGCGCGCTTGCGATCTGCAGCACGCCCGCGGGCACGACCGGCTAGCAGCGCCGCCGCGAGCGAGCAGCGAGGGGGGAGAGCCGCCTAACCGGCCGGCTCCTCTTCGCCGCCGGCCTGCTCGTCCTCCTCCTCGTCCCCCGCATACAGCGACTCGCGCGCCAGCTCGCGGCCCTTGCCGTCGAACAGCTTGATCTCGAGCAGGTCGTGGCGGTAGTCGTCGGGCGCGATCAGGGTGAAGCGCTCCTCGATCAGCTCGCACTGGTCGACCGCCAGATCGGCCAGCTCGGCCGTCACGATCCGCCCGCCGGAGAGCAGCGGGTGACCCCAGACGAGCGTCATCGAGGCCACCTCGCCGGAGTGTCCGCGCCAGGCGCCGATCACCTCCTCGCAGAGGTCGATCGGCCAGTCGGGGTTGCGCTCTGCG
This sequence comes from uncultured Solirubrobacterales bacterium, assembly GCA_963749385.1. Lineage (GTDB taxonomy): Bacteria > Actinomycetota > Thermoleophilia > Solirubrobacterales > Solirubrobacteraceae > Palsa-744. The sequence goes on along the minus strand of CAVVMI010000006.1, from coordinate 633,236 downwards.
GTCTCCTCGGTGAAGTCGACGTGGGCGGAGAAGTCGTCGCGCTTCGCCGTCCTCGCGTGCCGGGATGAAGCGCACGTAGCCGAACAGCTCATACCCGCTCGAGGTGCGCGTGGTGGCCGGCACGTAGGTGCGTCCGTGCCAGCTGCGGTCCGGATACCACAGGATCTCGCCGGGCTCGCCGAGGTCCTCGGCGTCGAGGTCGAGTCTCAGGCGACGCCGCGAGGAACTCCTCGCCCAGCCGCTTCGCCCAGCGACCGTAGGGCAGCTCCTCCTGCGGGGGCTCGGCGGCGAAGCGGGGCAGGAAGCGTTCCTCGGGCGGCACAGCGGCGGGAGCGGTAGCTTCGGCCTACGCCTCGCGCAGCAGGGCCGCGGCGTGCTCGGGCGAGACGATGTTCAGGTTCACGTCGGTGGACAGCTCGAGTCCCGCGAGATGGGTCAGGCGCGGCAGCATGTCGATGCGCCAGCAGAACTGCTCGGCGCCGCGCGGCGCGGTGCGCACCCACAGGTTCAGCGGCGGGCTCGAGCCGAGGTGGCGCGCGAGCCGGCACAGCCCGTCGTGCAGCAGCGCCGCGCCGATCGGGCCGTCGTCCTCGAAGCGCGCGCGGGGCGGCGCGGCGCGAGCATCAGCTGGAAGGGCAGCCGCGAGGCGTACGGCGCCATCAGCACCGCCTCGTCGTCGATCGCCACGATCCGCTCGCCGCAGGCGCACCTCCTCGGCGACGAGGTCGCCGAGCAGGTTCTGGCCCATCGTGCGCGTCGTGTAGGCGGCCGAGCGCTCGCGCTCGCGCGCGACCTCGGCGGGGACGAAGTCCAGCGCGTACAGCTGCGCGTGGGTGTGCGGCAGCGAGGCGCCGGCCTCGCGGCGCTCGTTGACGATCAGCTGCACGTACGGCGCTCTCGCGCGTGCGCGCGCATGCGCTCGCGCCACACCTCCACCGCCGCCTCCACCTGCTCGCGCGGGCAGCTCGGCCAGCGAGAGCACCGGCTGGGGGCCGTTGATGATCACCTCGTGCGCGCCGCTCGCGGGCAGCGCGATGAACAGGTCGTCGCGAGTAGGCCGCGCGCGGAGCGCGTGGCTCGTGCGCCGGCCCCGCTGTCCCGCGCGCGCCGCCTGCTCCTCGCCCGCGGCGGCGCCAGCGCCGGGTACAGGTTCGGCACGACGCGCACCGTCCAGCCGGGAGAGTCGGCGCGCCGCCGCCCGGGCGCACGGCGTACAGCTCCGGCGGCGTCCGCTCCTCGTGGCCCTCGGCGAACGGATCGCTGCTCGACGTCGATCGGCTCGGGCGGCTCGCAGCCCGGCGCGCCGCCGGGACGCAGCGGAGCGCTCGCCGGCGACGATCGTCCGGTGCCCGCTCAGCGGGTCGATGCGGATCTCGGGCATCGCGCTCAGGCAGCTCCAGCGCGTAGCGGCGGATGTCGCGTTCGAGCTTGGCGACGCTCGGGTAAGGGCCCTGGTGGATGTACTCGTGGCCCGCGCGGTCGTAGAACACCGTCACGGGCGTAAAGCTCGAGTCGGTGATCGCTTCGCCCGAGGTGTCCGCTCTGGTCGTAGTAGCTCGGGTAGCCGACCGGGACCGCGCGCAGGAACGCCCGCGCGTCGGCGAGGCTCGTGTCGCGCGGAGTCGATGCCGAGGAAGGCTACCCTGCGGCCCAGCGTCGCCGAGGCGTGCTGGAAGGCGCCGCGCTCGCCCTGGCACGGGACACACCACGAGGCCCACTTGTTGATCACCAGCGGATAGCCGCGCAGCGCCGCCAGGCGGGCGCGCAGCGCGGGCGCGCCGCCGGGCAGCGATCGTCTCGGCCTGCGCGTGCAGCGCGGCCAGCGGCGCGGGCGAGCCCGCCAGGCGCGCGCTGCATCTGCGCGCGCGTGAGCGTGCGCCGAGCGGGGGCTGGCTGTCGGGAGCGCCGGCGAGCTGGACCAGGCCGACGACGAGCAGCGCCAGCGAGGGCGAGCGCGCCCGCGAGCGACGAGCGAGCGCTTTGGCGGTCATCGCGCGAAGAGTGCCAGATGCGCGGTCTCCTTCAATCCGCGCCGCGATGTGCTATATGCTGGAGGACAGTCAGGGCTGGATCGCTCCGAGCATCCGGCAACGCAGCCGGCCAGACGCCGGCACTCCTGAGTCGCGCGGCAGCAGATCCGCGGCGGCTCCGTCTCGAAGTCCAGAGCCTAGATGGCCGAGTCCACTTCAGTGGCCCTCGCGGCCGCGCCCATTCCAAGCTCCGCCGAGATCACGCGCGCGGAGAAGTTTGTGCGCGAGCGTTTCGTGCACGAGGGCGAGGATCCGGCCCTCGCGCTCGCGCCCGGGCTCGCCGCGCAGGCGGGCGCTCGACCAGGCGCTCGCCGAGCTGGAGGCGGACCCGAGCGCAAAGCACCCCTCCACCGCGTGGCGTCGCGAGTTCTCGCTGCTGCTCGGGCTCGAGCGGCTGCTGTCCGACGACGAGCCGAAGCTCGCCGACGGCACGGTCCTCTCCGCCCACCAGGTCGACGCGCTCTCGGGCACGCTGACGGCGCTGCTGGCCGAGGCGCAGCGGACCGCCAACGGCAACGGACGCGCGGCGCCGCCGGCCTCGCCGGAGCTGCTCGCCTCGGCCGAGATCCTCGGCCCCGAGGACGCGCCGCAACGGCGAACGGCGCCAGCGCGGCTGCCGCGCAGGCGCCCGACCGCCGCCGACGACGAGGAGGACGAGGACTCGACGAGGAGGACGACGAGGACGACGAGGACGAGGACGACGACGAGGATCTCGGCCCGGTCGAGCGCGCCGCGCCCGACGAGAGAGGACGACGAGGAGGAGGAGCTCGACGACGAGGAGAGCGCTCGCCGACGAGACGAGGAGGACGACGAGCCCGAGCTCGCAGATCGAGTCCGAGGAGGAGCCGCGCGACTGGGTCGAGGAGGGCGAGGAGGAGGCGGCTCGCCGAGCAGCCCGAGGACCCCAACGCCGCCAAGCGCTTCTGGTTCGAGCACGCGACAGGCGCCGGCAAGACGGTCGCGGCGCTCGGCTTCGTGGAGGCCTCGCAGACCGGCGGGATCCTGATCCTCACCCACCGGCGCAACCTCGTCGACCAGTTCCACGGCGAGCTGCGCGACCGCGGCTACTCCAAGCGCATCAGCCGGCCGCTGCTGACGGGCGAGGACTCGGCCAAGGGCCCGGTCACGGTCGAGACCTACCAGTGGTTCGTGCGCAACGCGGGCAAGATCTCGAGCGCCTACACGATCGTCATCTGCGACGAGGCGCACACCGCGCTCGGCGAGAAGACCAGCGCCGCGATCCGCAAGTGGACGGGGCCGATCTTCATCGGCATGACCGCCACCGGCGCGCTGATCGCCCGCCACGTCACCGACCTGTTCCCCACCCAGACCTCGCGCTTCGATCTCGCCCAGGCGGCCCGGCGCGGGGTGATCGCGCCGCTGCGCTGCGTGCGCATCTCACCGGGCGTGGGCGTGCGCACGATCGCCAAGGTGCCGCTGCGCCGCGGCGAGGTGGACACCGAGTTCGACCAGGACGAGCTCGCGAAACTGCTCGACCAGCAGCCGTTCAACCTCGCCGCCGCGAACCTCTACAAGACCCGCTTCAACGGCGTGCCCGGGGTCGTCTACGCGGCGGGCGTGCAGCACGCCTACAACCTCGCCGAGGCGTTCCGCGCCGAAGGGCTCAAGGCCCAGGCGGTCTCGGGCGAGACCCCCAAGCGCGAGCTGGCGGAGATCCTCGCGCGCTACGAGCGCGGCGACATCGACGTGCTGATCAACGCGCAGCTGCTGGCCGAGGGCTGGAACAGCCCGCGCGCGACGGTCTGCCTGCACCTCGCGCCGACCGCCTCCAAGCGCATCTACCAGCAGCGCGTCGGGCGCGTCACCCGCCGCCATCCCGGCAAGGAGGCGGGGCTGGTCGTCGACTTCGTCCACCCCGCGACCAAGCACGACGATCCCGTCGTGACGCTGCACTCGCTGCTCGACCGCGACGTCTACCGCGGCGGCGCGATCGTCGTCGGGCCGGTGCGCCGCGGGCGCGGGCGGCGGGTGCGCGTGGAGCGCCGCGTGCTGCCGGTGTGCGCGGAGGAGGAGCGGCGGTTCGCGGTCTTCGAGCGCGAGCTGTGGCGGATCGCGGTCGAGAACCTCGACTACGGCGAGCAGCACGTGTGGGCGGCGCTGGCCGGGGCGCGCGTCGCGCCGACCGGCTGGCGGCGGGCGCGGGCGATGCTCCACTTCGACCGCACCGGCGAGCTCAAGAGCCGCTTCCTGATCACCGCCGTCCAGCGCAACAAGAACTCGCAGCTGCGCCTGCGCGCGCTCGCCGACATCGCCGCGCTGCGCGACCCCGACGCCTTCGACACCGCGATCGACATCATCGGCGGCTGGTCGCGCGAGGAGCGCCGCGAGGCCGCGAAGATCATGCTGCGCGCGCTGGCCGAGCGGCGCATCGGCCGCCGCGACCAGGCCAACGCCTGGATCTGGCGCCTGGCCGAGTACACGCGGGAGGTCCACGAGGAGTACGCGGTCCAGCGCTGGCCCGAGACCAAGCGCCTGCTGGGCCTGCTCGTCAACTCCGCCGGCGGTGCGCACGCGCGCAACGCGCGGCGCCTGATCCACGCGGCGCGAAAGCAGGACCGCCGGCTCGCCGCGGCGCTGCTCGCGGCCGCGCTCGCGCACACGCCCGAGGCCGAGGAGGCGCTGCGCGGCGCACGCACGCGGATGGCGCGCAAGCCGCCGGCGCTGGCGCGCGAGCTGCTGCGCAACTTCCCCAAGCGCCGCGCGCCGCAACTCGCGCGCCGGCGCAAAGGCGCGAGGGCGGTCGAACGGAGCGGGCCCGGCCGCCAACAGGAGAGGGAGGGGCAACGGCTCAGGCGAGCCAGTCGCGAGCGACGCGGTCGTAATCGAGGCGCGGCAACGGCGCGGCACGGCTCCCGAGCGAGGCGGGGAAGGCGCCGGGCGCAGCGAGCGACTCAACCGAGGGTCCAGGAGGCGCTCGACCACGCCGAGGATCGAGCGAGCCGCGCGGTCGCCCGATCGCGCGGCGCGACCTCGAGCTGCTCGCTGCCGCTCAGCCCTCGTGGAGCAGGTGCACCTCGCCGGCGTCGAGCGTCGCGGCCCTCGCCGGCCAGCTCGACGACCAGCCGGCCGTCGCCGTCGATCCCCGCGGCGCGTCCGCCGCTGGCGCCTCGCCGCCGCGCGCTCCCAGCGATCTCGCGCCGTCAGCGCGTCGCGCGCACGCCACGCCTCGAGCGTCGGATCGCCGGCGTCCGCCAGGCGCTGCGCAAGTGCCGCGAGCAGCCGCGCGAGCGTCGGCTCGAGCTCGCCGCGCGGCCAGCCCGAGCGTCGCCGCCGTGCCGCGCAGCTCGACGGGCAGCTCCTCGAGGTCGCAGAGCCGCGTTCAGGCCGATCCCGAGCACCGCCCAGCCCTCCTGGGCCGCCCCTCGATGAGGATTCCCGCGAGCTTGGCCAGCGCCGCCCGGCTCCGCCGCGTCGCCAGCACGACGTCGTTGGGCCACTTGATCAGCGCGCTCGCGCCGGCGCGACGTCGCAGACGGCCACGCGCGGCGAGCAGCGGCAGCAGCGGCGGCGGCGAGCGCAGCACCAGCGACGCCAGCACCGAGCTGCCCGGCGGCGCAGACCAGCGCCGGCCCTGGCGCCCGCGGCCGGCGGTCTGAAAGGAGGCGGTGACGAGCGTCCCGTGCGGCGCGCCGGCGATCGCGAGCGCGCGAGCGCGATCGTTGGTCGAGTCGGTCGCCCGCAGGTGGAGCCGCGGGCGCCCGAGCGCGTGCGCCGCGGCCGGCGATCGGCGCGGGCTCACGCTGCCGCACCACGAGCTCATCGTCCGCGCCCGCCGCCGAGCAGCTCAGCGGCCGAGCCGAGGTTGACCGCAAGCGCGAGCGTCGCGCTGGGCGTCCTCGTAGAGCAGCAGCTCGCCGGCGGGCACGTCGGCGAAGGTCGAGGCGTAGCGGGCGCGGTGAGTCTGCGCCGCCGGCCTTCACCGACACAGCGTCGCCGCGCGACAGGCCGGCGCTCGCGAGCTGCTCGTGGGAGGCGTCGAGGATCAGGTTGCCGAAGTGGTCGGCGCGCAGCACGTGCGCCCCCAGCGCGCCGCCCGCGACGTGCGCTGCGGGAGCTCGAGGCGGCTCAGCTCCTCCAGCGCCAGCGGCTCGCCGACCGCAGCGAGCGGCCTGCCGGCCGCGAGCGCCGCGGCAACGGGAGCGAAGATGTCGCTGCCGTGGAAGGTGCCGGAGACCGGCTCCAGGCGCTCGGGGCGAGCGACCGATCAGATCGACCGCCTCGACAGTCGCCGCCGAGGCGCTCGGCCGCGGCATCAGCAGCCCGTTGTCGGGGCCGACCAGCAGCTGTCGCCCGTCCGCCGTCGCGACGGCCACCGCCGCGCCTGGCTGCGCCCCGACCGCGCCCACCTCGGGATCGACGACGGCGAGGTGGACCGCCGGCGGGCATGTAGGCGACCGCGTCGCGCAGCACGAGCGCGCCCGTGCGCACGTCGTGGCGGGGGATCTCGTGGGTGATGTCGATCACGCGCGCGCGCGGGCAGCGCGGCGCGATCACGCCGTGACAGACGCCGACGAACTCGTCGGCGTGACCGTAGTCGGACAGGAACCTGATGACCGGCGCGTCCATCGGCCAGTGCTATCAGCTCGCGGCGTCCCGGCAGCGCTCCGTGTGCTCGCGTCGCCGAGCAGCGCCGCGAGCACGCCGTCGACGTCGTGAGTCTGGGCCTGCACGTGCGGATCGAGGCCGTGCTCGCGCAGCGTCTCGCTGGTGGCCGGCCCGATCGACACGATGCGCGTGGACCGCGAGAGCCCGGCGTCGCCGCCGGCCGCCTGAAGGAAGAAGCGCACCGTCGAGGACGACGTGAACGTGATGTAGTCGGCCGCGCGCGCCGCGGCCAAAGTCCGCTCGCGCAGCGGCTCGCGCGACGGTCTCATAGAGCGCGAGCACGTCGACCTCGGCGCCGCGCTCGCGCAGAGCCTGCGGGAGCACGTCGCGCCCAGCGCTGGCGCGCGCGATCAGCGCACGCGAGACGGGCGGCCGGAGCTCGGCCAGGGCCTCGACGAGGCCCTCGGCGACCGCGCGCCGTGGCACGACGTCGGCGAGCACGCCGTGCTCGCGCAGCGCATCGCCCGTGCCCGGCCCGATCGCCGCGACGCGCGTGCCGGCCAGTGCGCGCGCGTCTCGCCCGCTGGCAGCCAGGCGCTCGAAGAGCTCGCTCACCGCGTCGGGGCTCGTCAGACAGACGAGGTCATACTCGCCCAGCTCTCCCACCGCGCCGGCAGCGCGCGCGTTTCGATCACGGGCGCCTGCACCGCCCGCGCGCCGAGCTCTGTCAGCCGCCGCGCGAGCTCGCTGGCCTGCGGGCGCGCGCGTGTGACCGCGACCGTGAGGCCGCTCAGCGCCCGCGGCGGAAGCCATGCCAGCTCGTCGGCGAGCGCGGCGACCGGGCCGATGACCGTGATCGCCGGCGCGCGCATGTCCTGCTCGCTTGCGCGCTGAGCGATCGTCGAGAGCGTCGCGCGGACCGTGCGCTGGCTGGCGAGCGTGCCCGCTTCCACGACGGCAGCGGGCTCTGACGGGGCGCGGCCGGCGTCCTGCAGCGAGGAGGCGATGTCCGCCAGGTGCGCGACGCCCATGTAGAAGACGAGCGTTCCCGGGAAGGCGGCGAGCGCGCGCCAGTCGATCGCCGTGTCCTGCTTGCCGGGATCCTCGTGGCCGGTGACGAGCGCCACCGCGCTCGCGACGCCGCGGTGGGTGACCGGGATGCCGGCATAGGCCGGGGCGGCCACGCCGGCGCTCACGCCGGGGACGACCTCGATATGCGATCCCCGCGGCGCGCAGCGCGAGCGCCTCCTCGCCGCCGCGTCCGAACACGAACGGGTCGCCGCCCTTCAGGCGCACGACCGTCCGGCCGGCCTGCGCGCGCTCGATCATCAGCGCAAGCGTCGCTCCTGGGGCACCGAGTCCCCGCCGCCCTCCTTACCGACGAACAGCAGCTCGGCGTCCGCGCGCGTCCCGTCCAGCGCGCCGGCCGGGATCAACCGGTCGTGGAGCACGACGTCGGCGAGCGCGATCAGCTCCAGCGCGCGCGCGGTGAGCAGCCCCGGATCGCCGGGCCCCGCGCCGACGAGATAGACGCGGCCGCCGCTGGGGCTAGCCGGCACGCGCGAGCAGCTCCCCGGCTCCGGCGCTATCCATGCGCCGCGCGACGTCGCGCCCCAGCCGCTCGGGCTCTGAGAGCTCGCCGGCCAGCTCGTCGACAACCCACGCCGAGCCGTCGGGCAGGCCAACCCACGCACGCAAACCCAGGCCGCCGCCGGCCGGCCGAGCGAGCGCGCCGAGCGGCGTGTCACAGCCGGCGTTCAGCCCGCGGGCGAGGGCTCGCTCGGCCAGTAGGCAGGCGAACACCTCGTGCTCGCCGATCGCCGCGACCGCGTCGCGCACCCGCTCGTCGCCCGCCCGCGCCTCCAGCGCGAGGATGCCCTGGCCGGGCGCCGGCACGAACGCGACCGGGTCCAGCAGCGCGCCGATCTCCGCTTCGCGCCCCAGCCGCGACAGGCCCGCGCGCGCGAGCACGATCGCGGCCAGCTCGCCGCGGCGCGCAAGACGCGTGTCGACGTTGCCGCGCATCGCCACGATCTGCAGATCCTCGCGCACCGCGTGCAGCTGGGCGGTCCGGCGGATGCTGCTCGTTCCCACGCGCGCCCCCGCCGCCAGGTCCTCCAGCGCGCTTGCGCCGCACAGCACGTCCTCGACCGGCGCGCGGGCGGGGCAGCCGATCAGCTCCAGGCCGTTCGCGAGCTCACCGGGCACGTCCTTGGCCGAATGCACCGCGAGGTCGATATCGCCGGCCAGCAGCGCGTCCTCGATCGCGTCGACCCAGCGCGTCTTGTCCTCGGGAGCCGGGCTCCCGGCGGCATCCTCGTCGCCGCTCACGCGGATCGTGACGAGCGTCGCCTCGCACGCCGGATCGCTTGCTCGCAGCAGCTGTGCCACCTGACGGGTCTGCGCGCGCGCGAGCGCGCTGCCGCGGCTTCCGATGCGCAGGCTCTGCATAGGCGGCGCCGGTTGGCTCAGGGCGGGCTCGAGCCGCCGGCGCTCGTGCGGCGCGGCAGCTCGCGCACGTTGTCGGGCGCGTCGTCGCCGGGCTGCTCGCGCCCCGCCTGCTCGGCGTACTCGCGCAGCCCGAACAGCTCGCGCACCAGCTCGATGCTCGCGTGACCGCGGGCCTCGGACAGGCTGCGCAGCCTCAGCGTCGGCTCGTGCAGCAGGCGGCTGACGATCGTGCGCGCGAGCGCGTCCACGCGGGCCAGGTCGCGCGGGGAGGCCGACTCCCAGCGGCCGTCGTTCTCGGCGAGCACGCGGTCGACGATCTCGTTGGCGTGCTCGCGCAGCGCGCCCACCGTGGGCAGCGAATCCAGCTGGCCCATCCAGCGCGCGAAGCGGTGGATCTCCTCCTCGACGATCTCCTGCGCGCGCGGCACCTCGCCGGCGCGCGTGTCGAGGTTGCGCGCGATCACGGCCTGCAGGTCGTCGATGTCATACAGGCTCACGCCCTCGAGCTCGCCGCAGCCGGCCTCGATGTCGCGCGGGACCGCGATGTCGATCAGCAGCAGCGTGCGCGCGGGACGCTGGCTCATCACGAGCGCGAGCTCCTCGCGTCCGACGATCGGGTGCGGCGAGGAGGTCGAGGAGAGCACGATGTCGGCGTCGAGCAGCTGGTCGGGGAGCTCGTCCAAGCCGACGACCGAGCCGCCGAAGCGCTCGGCCAGGCTGAGCGCCCGATCGGCGTGGCGGTTGGCGACGAACACCGTCGCCGCGCCGCGGTCGGCAAGCGCGCGCGCGGTCAGCTCGCTCGTCTCGCCGGCGCCGATGATCAGCACGTGACGGTCCTCCAGCGAGCCGAGCACGCTCAGCGCGTGCTCGACGGCGACCGACGGCACGCTCACGCGGTTTGCGCCGATGCCCGTCTCAGAGCGCACGCGCTTGCCGGTCGTCAGCGCCGCCGCGAACAGGCGGTTGGACAGCGGCCCAGTGCTCGCAGCCCCCAGCGCGGCCTCGTGGGCGCGCCTGACCTGGCCCTGGATCTCGGCCTCGCCGACGATCATCGACTCCAGCCCCGCAGTCACGCGGTAGAGCTGACGCGCCGCGTCGCAGTTGCGCGGCGCGTAGATCGCCTCGGCGAGCTCGGTCGGCCCGATGCCCGCGCGCCGCGCGAGCAGGCCGAGCACGTCTGACTCGGCGCGCACCGGGTCGCCGACGACCATGTAGATCTCCGTGCGGTTGCACGTCGACAGCACGACCGCCTCGCGCACGTCTGCCGTGTCGATCGCCTCGGCGGCGAACTGCGTCGCCTGGCTCTCGCTGAACGCAAGACGCTCGCGCAGAGCGACAGGCGCGGTCTTGTGCGAGATGCCGAGCGCGAGCAGCTCGCTCATGAGCGTGGGGGCTCCCGTGAGATATCGGTGGATGCTTCGGCGCTCGCGCCGCCCGCCGGCGGCGAGCCGTCCCTCGCGCGCGCCAGCAGCTCTTCCAGCTCGCCCTCGACGCGCGACAGGCGCGTGGCCATGATCGCGACGTAGATCAGCACGATCACGAAGACCACGATGTAGGCCGCAGCGACGTACTTGCCGGCCGTGTGCAGCGGCAGCGCGGGCAGCTGTGCGAGCGCCGTGGCGAGCATCAGCCGCGCCCTCCCTGGATCGGCAGCGGCGTGGGCGCAGGCCGGTGGGAGCTCATCGTCGTCGCGCGCGCGGAGACCGGTGCGGCCGGCAGCGTGCTCGGCGCCGCGCTGCGCTGCTGTGGCGCGCGAACGGGATCGCCGTTCAGCTGGCGGCGTAGCGCGCGCAGCTGCGAGCGCGCGTGCTTGGCGGTCAGCTCGAACTTGCACAGCGTGACGTACAGCAGCGAGATGCCCAGCAGCGAGACCAGGAACGTCAGCGCCATCGGCGCGGGCAGGTTGGAGGAGCTGCCGAGCACGCGCGGGTGCAGGTAGGCGGTCGACAGGCGCACCGCGAGGAAGTTCAGCGGCACGAACGCGCCCGCGGTGATCGCGAACACCGAGGCGTAGCGCGCCTGGCGCTCGGGGTCCTCGATCGCAAAGCGAAGCGGCTGGTAGGTCGCGTACAGCAGGAACACGATGAGGAACGAGACGAGCGTCGGCTCGCTCCACACCCACCAGTGCCCCCACGATCCGCGTGCCCAGATCGAGCCGGTGATGAGCGTGCCGAGGCCGAAGATCAGGCTCATGTGGATCGCGACGTAGGAGCGCATGTCCCAGCGGGGATCGCGCGTCGTGAGGTGCATGATCGCGAGCACGCCGCCGGCGACAAAGCCGCACAGCGACACGATCGCGAGCGGCACGTGCAGGTAGAAGATCTTCTGCAGGAAGCCTTCTTCGGCTTCCAGCGGCGCGTAGAAGAAGACGAGCACGAGCGCCGTCGCCATCACGGTGACGGTTGCGATGCTGAGCGTGCGCAGGCCCCGGCGATACATCTCAGGGTCTCGCGCCGCCCCCGCGCCGCCGGCCGGCCGTGCGGGTCGCGCTGGTTTTTGCGAGCGACATCTTCACCATCTAGTCCTCGAGCAGGAAGTCAAAAACCGCGTAGGCGATCAGCCCGAACACCAGATCATAGAGCCCCAGGATCAACAGCCAGCGCGCCCCGGGGCTGTCGCCGTGGCCCGCGGAGAGCAGCGGCGACGTGGCTCGGGCGGCGCCGATCACGACGGGCACGAGCAGCGGCAGCGCAAGCAGGGGGCCGAGCAGGTCGCGCGCACGCGTGCGAACCGCGAGCGCGGCAACCAGCGTGCCGATCGCCGCGATGCCGATGTCCGCGAGCGCGAGCACGGCGATGAGGCCCGGCAGCGCGTGCCACGGCGAGGGACCGAGCAGCAGCAGCGCAAAGGCCGGCACCGCGACCAGCTCGAGCACCGCGAGGTAGGCGAGGAGCGCAAGCGCCTTGGCGACGGCCAGCGCGCTGCGGTCCACGGGCGCGAGCAGAAACGCGTCCAGGCCGCCCTGGTCGGCGTCGGCGACGAACAGCCGGTTGATCCCGAGCATCGCGGCGAACAGCAGCGTGACCCACAGGATGCCCGAGGCCAGATCACCCTCGACGCTGCTGCGGTTCAGCGCGAAGTGAAAGACGACGAACGTGGTGACCGCGAACAGCGACATCCCCGGCACCGACTCCAGCGTGCGCAGCTCGACGAGCAGCTCCTTGCGCAGCACGGCGGCGATCGTCGCGAGCGTCCCGGGCGGGTGGTAGGCGCCGGTCACGTCATCCCGTGCGCCGTCATGGGCCGGCGACGGCGCGCCCGGGCCCGTCGCCTGCCTGGCGGGCGCGCTCGCGGGCTGTGTGCCGGGCGCCGCGGCGCTCACGCGTACAGCTCCCCGATGCGCTCGCGGTCGAGCTCCGGCGGCGCGCCCAGCAGCGCCGGGCGCCCGGCGCGCAGGCCGAGCACGAGGTCGGCCTCGGCCAGCGCGCCGCCGGGGTCATGGCTGCAGATCACGCGCGTGCGCCCGCTGGCGGGCCCGATCAGCGGCGCCACCAGCGCGATCGCCGCGGGATCGAGGTTGGCGTAGGGCTCATCGAGCAGCAGAAGCTGAGGGTCGTGCAGGATCGCGCGCGCGACCGCCACGCGCTGAGCCAGCCCGCGCGAGAGCGTCTTCATCGGCTCGTCCATGCGCGCCGAGAGCGCCAGGCGATCGGTCAGGGAATCGATGCGCTCCTGCGGCACGCCGTGCAGGCGCGCGTGAAAGCGCAGGTTCTCGCGCGCGGTCAGCTCGTTGTAGAGCAGCGGCTCGTGCCCGAGGAGGCCGATGCGCGCTCGCGCGCGCCAGGCGTCGTCGGGCAGCGACTCGCCGAAGATGCGCACGACCCCGGCGTGCGGGCGAAGCAGGGTGGCGAGCACGCGCAGCAGCGTCGTCTTGCCCGCGCCGTTGGGCCCGAGCACGGCGAGCGTCTGGCCCGGGGCCAGCGCGAGCGAGACGCCGCCCAGCGCCTCGCGTTCGCCGTAGTAGCGGGCCAGCCCGTCGATCTCCAGCACCGCCGGCGGCTCACCGTCGCCGTGCGAGGCGCCCGCGCCGTTGCCCGTCATCGTCTGGCGCCGTCGCCGGCCATCGCGCCCGCGCCGGCTCTCAGGCGCTGAGCGCGGCCGGTGCGCTGGCGGCCTGGGCGCTGGAGATCAGCTCGCGCACGGCTGCCTCGCCCTCCGTGCGCTCGCCGTCGCGCAGCAGCGCGATCGGGTCGGGGTCGCCGTTGACGATCGACTCGAAGAACTCCTTGCGGTCCTGATAGGTGGGCAGCGTGGACTTGGCCCAGGCGCGGGCCTCGTTGAGCAGCACCGCGAGGCGGGCGTAGGGCTCGCCGTAGTGTTCGGCGATCTCGCGCTTCATGCGCTTGGCCAGTGCCGGCGACGCGCCCGCGGTGGAGATCGCGATCGCCAGCGGCCCCGAGCGCGTGATCGCCGGAAGGATGAAGTTGCACAGCGGCGGCACGTCGACGACGTTGACGAGCATCGCGCGCCGCTCGGCGTCCTCGTAGACGGCGATGTTGATGTCGGTGTCGTCGGTCGCGGCGATCGCCATGAAGACGCCCTCGAGGTCGCCGGCGCCGGCGTACTCGCGCCGCTCCCAGCGGATCGAGCCCTCCTGCGCCAGGCGCTCCAGTGCTTCAACGGCGTCCGGCGCGATCAGCGTGACGTCTGCGTCGCAGGCGAGCAGGCCCTCGATCTTCTCCAGGCCCACCTCACCGCCGCCCACGACCACGCACCGGCGCCCGCTCAGTTTCAGGCAGGCGATGTAGAACGGCGTGTCGAGCATCCCCTGCACGCAGCTCTGGTCGCAGATCCCCCTGTGCAGCTGGCAAACGCACTCCTTGCCTGCATAGGCCTGGGCGGGCATGTGAAAAGGGTAGCCGGGCGCGCTACCGCGGCAGGCCCTGACCGAGTGCACGCGCGCCAGCGCGCGCCAGCGAGGCCGCTTCGTGGCGGCGGGCGCGGCGACGGTCCGACGCGCGCGCAGAGCGCAGCCGAGCGACCGTGCGCGCGGCGCGGGCGAGCGCCTCGTCATACGGGCTCCACCACAGGCCGCGCACCTGCGGCGGGCTCCAGGTGATCAGCTTCTCCTGTGCGCAGGCCCGCAGACCGGCCTCGCCGAGCGTGCGCCCGAGCCCGCCTCCGGCGGCCGCGCCCCACGGGCCGCGCGACATCGTCGGGCCGGGAAGGTGGTCGTTGAGCCAGACCATCCCGGCGCGCAGCTCGCGGGCGATGCGCATCGCGCGGTAGCGGTCTGACGTCCACACCGACGCGCCGAGGCCGTAGTCGCCGTCGTTGGCCAGCGCGATCGCCTCGTCCACCGAGTCGACCGCCATGATCGCGAGCACCGGCCCGTCGACCGGCTCGCGCATCAGGCGCATCTCGTGCGTCGCGCCCGTGAGCACCGCGGGGGCGTAGAACGACCCGTGCTCGCAGCCCGCCGGGCGCACGACGCCGCCGCAGCGAAGCTGCGCGCCATGCGCGACAGCGTCGGCCACGAGCTCCTGGATGTGCTCCAGGCGCCGCCTGGAGCCCAGCGGCCCCAGCTGCGTGGCGGGGTCTGCGGGATCTCCGACGGTGATCGCGCGCGCGGCGTCGACGAGCGCGCCGACGAAGTGCTCGTGCACGTCGCGCGCGACGTACACGCGCTCGACCGAGCCGCGCGCCTGCCCGGCGCCGGCGCACCCCGCCCACAGCGCGCCGGCCACGGCACGCGGCACGTGCGCGTCGGACAGCACGATCATCGCGTCCTTGCCGCCGAGCTCCACCGTGACCTCTTTCTCGTGCGAGACGCAGGCGCGCGCCACCGCGCGTCCGACCGCCGGCGAGCCGGTGAAGAGGACCTTGTCGACCGGCGCGCGCGCGAGCGCCACGCCCGCCTGCGCGCTGCCGTGCACGATGCGCACGAGCCCCTCCGGCAGGCCGGCGCGGCCGAGCACGCGCATGATGCGCTCGCCCGCGAGCGCCGCGCGCGACGCCGGCTTGAAGACGACGCCGTTGCCGGCGAGCAGCGCGCCGGCGATCTGGCCGAGCGGCTGCGCAAAGGGAGCGCTGCCCGCGCCGATGACCGCGAGCACGCCGTAGGGCTCATACGCGATTCGCGCGCGCGTGGCCAGCGACATCGAGCGGCTCACGGCGACCCGGCGTGAGCCGAGCACGCTCTCGCCGTCCTCGGCGATCCAGCTCAGCGCGTCGATCGCCGCCAGCAGCTCGAGCGTGGCGACCTCGGCGCGCGGGCGCCCCTGCTCGCGCGCGATCACGCGCTGCAGCTCGTCGAAGTCGTCGATCACCGCCTGTGCCATCCGGCGCATGTAGCGTGCGCGATCGCGCACGCGCAGCAGCGCCCACAGCGGCTGCACGCGCGCGACCTCGAGCACGACCTGCTCGACGTCCTCGGGCGCCGTCAGCGTGACGCTGCCGAGGGCCTCGCCGGTGGCCGGATCGCGCGGTGAGACGATCTGGCGCTCGCTCGCGCGCCGCTCGGCGCGGGCGCCGTCGCCGGTGCGCGGCCCGGTGCTCTGGCGCTCAGCCATCCGCGCCCCTCGCGCGCCTGATCTGCGCCAGACGCTGCGCGAGCGCCGCCTCGGCCTCGTCGGGCTCATAGAAGCGCGCGCCGTCCACGCCGTCGGGTGCGAGCTGCTGGGATGCCACATGACCGGCGTGATGATGCGGGTTGTCATAGCCGCCGGTCTCCTGTCCGGGCCGCGGCCCTGACCGCAGCCCCCCCGGCACGGCCCCGGCGCCGTGCTCGCGCACGTGGCGCTCGGCGGCCGACAGCGCGCGCCCCGCCGCGTCTGACTTGGGCGCGAGCGAGAGGTAGATGGCGGCCTGGGCGAGCGCGTAGCGGGCCTCGGGAAGGCCGACGTGCTCGACGGCCGCCGCCGCCGCGGTCGCCACCGAGAGCGCGGCGGGATCGGCGTTGCCGATGTCCTCGGAGGCCAGGATGACCATCCGCCTGACGATGAACCGTGGATCCTCGCCGCCCTCGAGCATCACCGCCAGGTAGTAAAGCGAGGCGTCTGGATCGGATCCGCGCGTGGCCTTTATCCAGGCCGAGATGTAGTCGTAGTGGCGGTCGCCCTTTTTGTCGAACAGCACCGCGCGGCGCTGCAGCGCATCCTCGGCGCGCGCGAGCGTCACGCGCTCCTCGCCCAGCTCCCGCGCGGTGTCGGCGGCGAGCTGCAGCGCGTTGAGCGCGGTCCGCGCGTCGCCTTCGCTGCGCGCCGCGAGGAACTCGATCGCCTCCTCCTCGACCGCGATGTCTGCCAGCTCGCCCGCGACGGCGCGCCTCAGCAGCGCGGCGATGTCCTGTGCGTCGAGCGCCGCCAGCGCATAGACGCGCAGGCGGGAGAGCAGCGCGCCGTTGATCTCAAACGCCGGGTTCTCGGTCGTCGCGCCGATCAGCGTGATCACGCCGTCCTCGACGGCCGGCAGCAGCGCATCCTGCTGGGCCTTGTTGAAGCGATGGATCTCGTCGAGGAAGAAGACGGTCTCGGTGCCCGGCGTCGAGCCGTCACCGCCCGTGCGCCGCAGCCGCGCGCGCTCGATCACGGCGCGGACCTCCGCGCGTCCCGCGGCGACCGCGCTGAGCTCCTCGAACGCCGCCCCGGAGCGCGCGGCGACGATCCGCGCGAGCGTCGTCTTGCCCGAGCCCGGCGGGCCGTAGAGGACCATCGAATGCGCCCGGCCCTGCTCGATCGCGGCGCGCAGCGCCGAGCCCTCGCCGAGCAGATGAGCCTGCCCGACGACGTCGCGCAGCTCGGCCGGGCGCATGCGCGCAGCCAGCGGTCGCGAGCCCGGCTGCTCGGGCGGGTCCTGCGCAAAAAGCGTTTCCACCGTTTGAGTATCTCGCGCGATCTGTCGATGTTGGTCAAATGCGAGCAATCCTCGTCTCCGAGGTCGCCGCCGGATGAGCGTCGGCGCCGCCGAGATCCTGCCGGGCTCCGTGGGGCCGCTCGGCCTCCTGGAAGGCCGTGAGCGCGTCGCGGCGCGCTCGCCGCTCGGCATCTTCTGGGCGCGCTTTCGCCGTGATCGCGTGGCGATGGTCTCGCTGGCCTTCGTTGTCGTGCTGATCGTCGTCGCGGTCGCGGCGCCGCTGGTCGTCGGCCTGCTCGGCCTGCCCGGTCCCTACGTGCAGAACCCGAACCTGACCGACGCCTTCGGCAGCCCGCTCGGCCCCAGCCTCGCGCACCCCTTCGGCGTGGACCAGCTCGGGCGCGATGTGATGTCGCGCGTGATCTACGGCGCGCGCGTGTCGCTCGAGGTCGGGCTGCTCGGCACCGCGCTGGCGACGGTCACAGGCGTGATCGTGGGCATGCTCGCCGGCTTCTACCGCGGCTGGCTTGACACGCTGCTGTCGCGCTTCATCGACGTCATGCTCGCGATCCCCATCCTGCTGCTCGGCCTCGGGATAGGCGCGGCGTGCTCGGTGCGCGGCTGCGCCGCGGGGCTGATCCAGCCGGGGCTGGGCGTGATCGTCTTCATCATCGCGCTCGCCAACTGGCCCTACATGGCACGGATCGTGCGCGGGCGCGTGCTGTCGCTGCGCGAGCGCGAGTTCGTGCAGGCCTCGCGCTCGCTGGGTGCGTCGGATGCACGCATCATGCTGTCAGAGATCCTGCCCAACCTCGTCGCGCCGATCGCCGTCTACGCCACGCTGATGATCCCCCAGAACATCCTCTTCGAGGCGGCGCTGTCCTTTCTCGGGATCGGCGTCCGCCCGCCGACCGCGAGCTGGGGCCAGATGATCTCCGCCGCGACGCCGATCTTCCAGACCGCGTGGTGGTACATGGCCTTCCCCGGCATCGCGCTGCTGCTCACCGTGCTCGCGTTCAACCTGCTCGGCGACGGGCTGCAGGACGCGCTGACCCCGAGGGGCGCACGCTGATGGGCGGCGTTCGCCTCCCGCGCGCACGCACGGCGCTCGCCGCGCTGGCCCTGCTCCTCGCCCCGGCGCTGGCCGCGTGCGGCTCGAGCACGAGCTCGGTGGGAGCGGGCGGCGCCGTCGGTGTGCCCAAGGGCATCCAGACGCCGCTCACCCAGCCGCAGAGCGGCGGGAAGCACGGCGGCACGCTCACCGTGCTCGATCACGAGGACTTCGAAAGCCTCGATCCGGGCATCGCCTACTTCACGCTGGACTACGAGGTCGTCGACAGCACGCAGCGCGCGCTGTACTCCGACAGGCCCAACACGTTCTCCGAACCGGTCCCCGACATGGCCTCCGGTCCTCCGCAGATCTCCTCCGATGGCAAGACGATCACGATCCACATCCGCAGCGGCGTGCACTTCAGCCCGCCCGTGAACCGCGAAGTGACCTCCGCCGATGTCGCCTACGGGATCGAGCGGGGCGCCAACCCGAACGTCGCCAACGCGTACTTCAGCTCCTACTTCGGCTCGCTCGTGGGCGCTGAAAAGGCCGACGGAGGACCGTTCGCGGGCATCAGCACGCCGAACCCGAGCACGATCGTCTTCCACCTCGCAAAGCCCATGGCGCAGGTCGTCATCGACGCGCTCACGCTGCCGCTGAGCGCGCCGGTGCCCGAGGAATACGCCAAGCGCTTCGACGCCAGGAAACCGAGCGAATACGGCAACTACCAGGTCGCCACCGGCCCCTACATGCTCAAGGCCGACGCGCAGGGCAAGGTGCTGGGCGTCGGCTATCAGCCGGGCAAGTCCGCGACGCTCGTGCGCAACCCCAACTGGAACCCCAAGACCGACTTCAGGCCCGCCTACCTCAACCAGATCAACATCAACATCGGCGGCGACGCGACGGTGATCGGCCGCCAGGTGCTCGAAGGCTCGACGATGGTGCAGAACGACACGCCCGCGCAGCCGACGGTCAAGCTCGCCTACGAACACTTCCCGCAGCCAGCTGTCGATCTCGCCCGGCGCCGGCAGCCGCTACATCGCCGTCAACAACAAGCGCGCGCCGTTCTCCAACGTCAACGTGCGCAAGGCCTTCTGGGCGGCGCTCGACCGCACCGCGATGAACAAGGCGCGCGGAGGCGAACTGGTCTCCACGGTGATGACCCACTTCATCTATCCCGAGATCCCCGGCTTCGAACAGGCCGGCGGCGTGGCGGGGCCGAAGGTCGACTACAACGAATTTCCCACGGGCAACATGCAGGTGGCGGAGAAGTACATGCGCCTCGCCGGCTACCCGAGCGGCAAGTACACCGGCCAGCACACGCTGCTGATCGTCGGCGCGACCGGCAGCCCGGAAGCCGAAGACGCCGAAATCGTCGATCAGACGCTGCGCAACCTCGGCTTCAAGACGAAGCTGAACCTCGTCGAAAAATCGGTCATGTACGAAAAGTTCTGCGGCGTGCCCTCAGAAGAGATCGACGTCTGCCCGAGCGTCGGCTGGGTGGCCGACTTCGCCGACGGCCAGGCCGTGCTCGACGTGCCGTTCAACGGCAAGAGCATCGAACCGTCGGGCACCCAGAACTGGGGCCAGGTCGACAACCCGCAGATCAACCGCGCGATGGCGGCCGCCGAATCGCTCGTCGGCACGAGCGCGCGGGCGCAGGCGTGGGCGAACATCGACCGCGAACTCGTCGCCCAGGCCGCCGCGATTCCCTACGACTGGGAAAAGGCGCCGAATATCGAGTCCAAGGACGTCGCCGGCGTGGGCGACCTGTGGAACGGCGGCACCTGGGATTACTCCTTCACTTCGCTGAAGTGAGCTCTTAGAAGGCGCGGCGAGATGACTCGCTACATCGTCCGGCGGATCCTCTGGGGGTTGCTGCTGCTCGTGCTCGTCGGCGCGGCGACCTTCGTGCTCTTCCGGATCTTCCCGACCGCCAACCCGGCGCGACTGCGGGCCGGGCACGACCCGAGCCCCAAGGTCGTCGCCGAGATCAGCCACAACCTCGGCCTGGACAGGCCGCTGAGCACGCAGTTCTGGCTCTACATGAAGGCGCTGTTCCTGCACTTCAACCTCGGCTACAGCTACTACAGCCAGGCGTCGGTGCGCTCGCTGATCTTCGATCGTCTCGGAGCCACCGCGTCGCTGACGATCGGCGCGGCCGTCATCTGGCTGACGTGCGGCCTGTCGGTCGGGATCGTCTCGGCGCTGCGCCGGCGGTCGCGTCTGGACCGCGCGAGCATGGGCACGGCGCTCGTGATGGTCTCGGCGCCCGAATACTGGCTGGGGCTGATCGTGCTCTACCTGTTCGCCGCGGACATCGGCCAGATCAAGGTGTTCCCGGGCGCCGGCAGCTACGTGCCGCTGACGACCGATCCGTGGAAATGGTTCACGTCGCTGATCCTGCCCTGGCTCGTGCTCGCGGCCGGCTTCGCCGCGGTCTATGCGCGGCTGATGCGCGCGAGCCTGATCGAGACGATGGAGGAGGACTACATCCGCACCGCGCGCGCCAAGGGCCTCTCGGAGCGGCGCGTCGTGCTGCACCACGGCGTGCGCGCGGCGATCAACCCGATCATGACGATCTTCGCGCTGGACTTCGGGACGCTGCTGGGCGGCGCAATCCTGATCGAGACCGTGTTCGACATCCCCGGAATCGGGCGGCTCAGCTATCAGGCGATCACGCACGCCGACTTCCCGATCATCGAGGGGACCGTGCTGCTCGTCGCGCTCTTCGTCGTCGTCGCGAACATCCTCGTCGACATCGCCTACGCCTTCGCCGACCCGCGGGTGCGCTTCTCGTGAGCGCCGCTGCGCAGCCGCTGCTCTGCGTGGAGGATCTGCGCGTGCAGTTCCCGTCAGAGGAGGGCGTCGTGCACGCGGTCGACGGCGTGAGCTTCCAGGTCGCGCGCGGACGCACGCTGGGGATCGTCGGCGAGTCCGGCTGCGGCAAGACCGCCTGCGCGATGACCACGATCGGCCTCACCCGCCACGCCGGCGCGAGCCTGTCGGGGCGCGTGCTGTTCGAGGGTCGCGATCTGCTGACGCTCGGCGAGCGCGAGATGCGCGCGATCCGCGGCGACGACATCGCGATGATCTTCCAGGACCCGCTGTCGAGCATGCACCCGCTGTTCACGGTCGGCGCGCAGATCACAGAGGCGCTTCGCGCGCACAAAGACATCTCCAGGCGCGCCGCGCGCGAGCGCGCCGTCGAGCTGCTGGATCTCGTCGGTATCGAGCGCGCGCGCGAGCGGGTCGGCGCCTACCCGCACGAGCTCTCCGGCGGGATGCGCCAGCGGTCGATGATCGCGATGGCGCTCGCCAACGAGCCCAAGCTGCTGATCGCCGACGAGCCGACGACCGCGCTGGACGTGACCGTGCAGGCGCAGATCCTCGCGCTGCTCGCGCGCCTGCGCGACGACCTGTCGATGGCGATCGTGCTCGTCACGCACGACCTCGGGGTCGTCGCCGAGATGGCAGACGACATCGCCGTCATGTATGCGGGGCGGATCGTCGAGATCGCGCCGGCCCAGGAGCTGTTCTCTGCGCCCGAACATCCCTACACGTGGGGGCTGCTGCGCTCGATGCCCACGCTGAGCGGCCCGCGCGAGCGACAGCTCGCGTCGATCGGCGGCACGCCGCCGAGCCTCGTGCACCGCCCGAGCGGCTGTCACTTTCACCCGCGCTGCCCCTACGCCCAGCCCCTTCACGCCGAGATCGACCCCCAGCTCCAGGCCCTGCAGGAGCACCCCGAGCACCAGGTCGCCTGCCTGCTCGCGCCGCCGACCCGCCGGCGGCTCTCCGGGCAGCCCGCCGCCGCCGCCGCCGATGCCGACTCAGGCTCAGAAGCGGTCGGGCGCCCGGCCGTGCGCGGGGCGCGCCGATGAGCACGCCGGCTGCGCAGCCGCTGCTGGCCGTGCGCGAGCTGCACAAGCGCTTCCCGATAACGCGCGGGATCGTCTTTCAGAAGGAGATCGGGGCCGTGTGCGCCGTGGACGGCGTGAGCTTCGACGTGCAGCGCGGGGAGACGCTCGGCATCGTCGGGGAGTCCGGCTGTGGCAAGACGACGACGGCGCGGCTGCTGGCCGGCCTGCTGGTGGCAAGCTCGGGAGAGATCCGCTTCGACGGCCAGGACGTGACGCGCCTGCGCGGAGCGGCGCGCAAGGCGGTGAGGCGCGAGATGCAGATGGTCTTCCAGGACCCCTACTCCTCGCTGAACCCGCGCAAGACGATCGGATCGATCGTCGCCGAGCCACTGGTGATCCACGGGCTCGCCGGCGGACGCACGGCGCGCAGACGCCGTGTGCAGGAGCTGCTCGAGCTCGTGGGGCTGAATCCTGAACGCCTGGACCGCTACCCGCACGAGTTCTCCGGCGGTCAGCGACAGCGCGTGGGGATCGCGCGCTCGCTGGCGCTGTCACCGCGGCTGCTGATCGCCGACGAGCCGGTGTCTGCGCTGGACGTCTCGATCCAGGCGCAGGTGCTCAACCTGCTCTCAGACATGCAGCAGCGCCTGGGACTGACGGTGCTGCTGATCTCCCACGACCTGTCGGTCGTGCGCCACATGTGCGATCGCGTTGCGGTCATGCGCGCCGGCAAGATCGTCGAGCTGGCCGCCAACGAGCGCCTCTACGCCGCGCCCGAGCACCCCTACACACGCGCGCTGCTGGAAGCGGTGCCGGGCGCCCGGCGCGATCGGCATAGGATTCCGGGGTGAGCAACGGCGACGCCTCGGCGCAGGCTCTGCAGCTGCTGGGCGAGCTCGTGCGCTTCAACACGGTCAACCCGCCGGGCGACGAGCGCGCTGCCCAGGAGCATCTGGCGGCGCTGCTGAGCGTCGCTGGCTTCGAGTGCGAGCTGTTGGGCGCGACCGAGCAGCGCCCCAACCTCGTCGCGCGGCTGCGCGGCGAGCGGGCGGGCCCGGTGCTCTGCCTCCTGGGCCACGTCGACACGGTGCTCGCTGATCGGAGCGAGTGGTCACACGATCCGTGGTCGGGCGACGTCGCCGACGGCTTTCTGTGGGGTCGCGGGTCGCTGGACATGAAGTCCCAGGTCGCGGCCGAGGTCGCGGCCGCCGCGTCGCTGGCGCGCTCGGGCTGGCGCCCCGGCGGTGGAGATCTGCTGATCGTGGCGGTCGTCGACGAGGAGACTGGCGGCGAGCTCGGAGCGCAGTGGCTCTGCGAGCACCATCCGGAGAAGGTGCGCTGCGACATGCTCATCAACGAGGGCGGCGGCGGGAGCTTTCAGCACGCCGGGCGGCGCCACTACGGGCTGTGCTGCGCCGAGAAGGGCGTCTTCCGGTTCACCGTGAGCACCGACGGTGTGGCGGCGCACGCGTCGATGCCGGGTATGGGCGACAACGCGCTGCTGAAGATGGCGCCCGTGCTGGCTCGGCTGGCCGATCGCCAGCCGTCGTATGAGCTGACGAGCGTGCCCGAGGAATTCCTGCGCGGCATCGGCGAGGACCCCGCCGACGTGCCGGGCGCGATCGCGCGCATGCGCTCCGAGGATCCCGCCGTCGCGCGCATGTTCGAGCCGATGTTCGGCGTCACGTTCACGCCGACGAAGATCTCGGCGTCGGAGAAGATCAACGTGATCCCGAGCCGCGCCGAGCTGCGCGTGGACTGCCGCGTCCCGCCGGGACTCGGCGAGCCACAGGTGCGCGCTGCGATCGCCGAGGTGCTCGGCGCCGAGCGCGGCGAGGGTTTCGCAGATCGACTTCACCGAGCGCATGGCGGGCAACGGCTCGCCGTCTGCCTCGCCGCTGCGCGATGCGATCGCCGCGTGGGTTGGCGAGCACGATCCGCAGGCCGGCGTCGTGCCCGTGATCCTTCCCGGCTTCACCGACTCGCGCCACTTCCGCCAGGCCTTCCCCGATTGCGTCGCCTACGGCTTCTTTCCCCAGCGCCACCAGCCGATGGTCGCGACGACGCCGCTCGTGCACAGCGCCGACGAGCGCATCGACGTCCGCGACCTGGCGCTTGCCACCGAGCTCTACGGCGATCTCGCGCTGCGCCTGCTCGGCTGAGCGCCGCGCTGGGCTGAGGCGGATTTTTCGCCCAGGGCTCAGGCAGGGCGCATAATCGGACGATGCCAAGGATGGTGTCGATGATGGAAGTGCCATGCCACGGACGGTGAGCGAACTCGAACGCAGCATCGAAGCCGTCGGCGGGGCGGTGCAACGATGGCTGGCCGCGCACGCGGCGGTGGGTGAACCGGCGGCCACGGCGCACCGGCGCCTCGTCGCTGCCGCGGCTGCGCAGTCGCCGGCGGTCCACACGTCGATCACGCAGGACATCCAGAACTTCGCGACCGAGTGGGAGCCGGTCGTGGGGATCCTCTTCTTCGTCGCGATCATCTTCATCCTGTGGCGGACGCTCAAGGTGATGCCGCGCATAAAGCCGCAGCAGATCCGCCCGTCCTCGCGCCAGTCGGTCTCCTTCAGCGACATCGCCGGCGTCGAAGACGCCAAGGCGCGAGCTGCAGGAGATCGTCGAGTTCCTGCGCGACCCCAAGCGCTTCGAGCAGCTCGGCGCCTAGGTGCCCAAGGGGATCCTCCTGCACGGGCCGCCGGGCACCGGCAAGACGCTGCTGGCCAAGGCGGTCGCCTACGAGTCCGGTGCGCAGTTCTTCGCGCAGTCGGCGGCGTCGTTCGTCGAGATGTTCGCCGGCCTGGGCGCCGCGCGGATCAGGCGGCTGTTCGCGACCGCGCGCAAGAACGAACCGGCGATCATCTTCATCGACGAGCTCGACGCCGTGGGCGGTCGTCGCGGCAACGACATCTCAGGCGAGAAGGACCAGACGCTCAACCAGCTGCTCGTCGAGATGGACGGCTTCGAGTCCAGCGGGCGCGTCGTGGTCATCGCGGCGTCGAACCTGCTCGAGAAGCTCGACCCGGCGCTGCTGCGCCCCGGGCGCTTTGACCGCCAGGTGTTCGTCGTGCCGCCCGACATCAAGGGCCGTCAGGGCATTCTCGCCGTGCACACGCGCGGCAAGCCGCTGCGAGGACGTCGACCTCGACCTCGTCGCCCAGCAGACGAGCGGGCTGACCGGCGCCGACCTCGCGAACATCTGCAACGAGGCGGCCATCTTCGCCGCGCGCCGCGGCGCGCGCTCGATCACCAACGCCGACTTCGACTCCGCGCTGGAGCGCGTGATCGCCGGGGTGCAGTCGCGGCGCGTGCTCAACGCGCACGAGAAGCGCGTCGTCGCCTTCCACGAGGCGGGCCATGCGCTGTGCGGCGAGCTGCTGCCGTCGGTCGACCGCGTGCACCGCATCTCGATCGTCCCGCGCGGTCGCGCGCTCGGCTACACGCTCAACCTTCCCGCCGAGGATCGCTACCTGAAGACGCGCGAGGAGCTGCTCGACTACATGACCGTGCTGCTCGGCGGGCGCGTCGCCGAGCAGGTCGTGTTCGGCGCGATCACGACCGGCGCCTCCGATGACCTCAAACGCGTCGCCGAGATCGCGCACGCGATGGTCCACGACTACGCGATGGGGACCGCCGGTGTCGGGCGCCCGCCCGACGGCGATGTGCGCCTGTCCGAGACGACGCTGCGCATCCGCGACGAGGAGCGCCACGACCTGATCGAGGAAGCACGCCGCGCGGCCCAGCGGATGATCGTCTCCCACCGCGCGCAGCTCGACGCGCTGGCCGCAGAGCTGCTGGAGAACGAGGTGCTCGACCGCCCCGCGATCGACCGCGTGATGGACGGGGTCCCGCGACTGGAGCGCGCGCCGGGAATCGGCCTGCGCGTCGTGGCCGCCGCCGGACCCGCAGGCGAGCTCCCCAGCGGGCCGGCGCCGATCGACGCGCCGCCGCCGGCGGGCGAGGAGGACGGCGGGCGGCTATAGACTGCGGCGCGTGTTCAGCCGCATCGACCACGTGGGCGTGGCAGTCGAGCAGATCGAGCCGGCGCTGGCTCTCTATCGCAGAGAGCATGGAGATGCAGCTCGCCCACCGCGAGGTGATCGAGGAGCAGGGCGTCGAGGCGGCGCTGCTGGACGTCGGCGAGAACCACGTCGAGCTGCTCGCGCCGCTCGGCCCCGACACCCCCGTGGGCAAGTTCCTCGCAAAGCGCGGCCCCGGGCTCCACCACATCGCCTACCAGGTCACCGACATCGACCAGACGCTCGCGCAGCTCAGCGACGCGGGCCTCGAGCTGATCGACTCTCGGCCTCGCGTCGGGATTCGCGGCTCGCGCGTGGCGTTCGTGCATCCGCGCTCCACCGGCGGCGTGCTACTCGGAGATCGTGCAGCCGGCCGGGGATGCCCACTGATGGCGGGCGTCGGGCGTCGCGTGAGCGTGGGCTTCCGCGGCGGGCAGGTGCTCGCGCTGCGTCTCAGCGACGAGCAGCTCTCCTCGCTGCTCGACGCGCTGGCGGGCGGCGGCTGGCACGAGGTCACATCCGACGAGGGTCCGGTGCACCTGTTCCTGGGCAAGGTGGTCTACGTGCGCGCCGAGGACGACGACGCGCGCGTGGGCTTCGGCGCCTGAGGCGCTCGGCCGCGGGCGCCTTGAGCGTGGGCGCGCTCTCAGAGCTCGACGAGCGGCTGCTGATCGCGCTGCGCACGCACGCGCACACGCCGCGCGCCGAGCGCGCCGTCGCGGCTTCTCGCGCGCGGGCGAGCACGGTGGCGCCTGGCTTGTGATCGGTGTGCTGGGTGAGCTCGCCGACCGTCCACGCGCGGCGCGGTGGCGGCGGGCGTGGACGACGGTGGCGGGGGTCTACGCGCTGAACACCGCCATCAAGCTGCTGGTCCGCCGCCGGCGCCCGGTGCTCGCCGGCCTGCCCGCGCTGACCGGCACGCCGACGCAGCTGAGCTTCCCCAGCGCGCACGCCGCGACATCGTTCGCCGGCGCGCTGGCCTACTCGCGCCTGGGCCTGCCGCGCGCGGCGCTCTACGCGCTGGCCACCGCGCTTGCGCTGTCGCGGCTGTACCTCGGAGTCCACTACCCCTCAGACGTGCTGGCCGGAGCGCTGCTGGGCGGCGCTGTCGCCGCGCCGCTGACGCGCGGCCCGCGCGTGGACCGCGCCGGCTCGCGGGCGGCGATCCGGTGAGCACGCAGATCGGCATCGTCGGGATGCCCAACGCCGGCAAGTCCTCGCTGTTCAACGCGCTGACCAAAGCCGGCGCCGAGGCGGCCAACTACCCGTTCACGACGATCGAGCCGAACGTCGCGGTCGTGCCCGTGCGCGACGAGCGCCTGGAGGAGGTCGCCGCGACCGTCGGCGCCTCGGAGATCGTGTGGGACACGATCGACTTCCACGACATCGCCGGCCTGGTTGCCGGCGCGCACGAGGGCGAGGGCCTGGGCAACCGCTTCCTGGCCAACATCCGCGAGACCAACGCGATCGTGCACGTCGTGCGCGCGCACGCCGATGACAGCGTCGTCCACCCCGACGGCAGCGTCGATCCGCTGCGCGACATCGAGACGATCGAGACCGAGCTCGTGCTGGCCGATCTCGAGCAGGCCGAGCGGCGCATCGAGCGCGTCGCCAAACAGGCCGAAGGCGGCGACCGCGCGGCGATCGTCGAGGAGGCGTGGCTGAAGCGAGGTGGTCGCGACGCTGCAGGCGGTCACGCCGCGCGCGGGGTGCCGGCGCCCGAGGAGGCGCCCAACGCCGCGCGCGACCTGGGATCGCTGACCGCCAAGCCCGTGCTGTTCGTCGCCAACGTCGACGAGGGCTCAGACGAGGTGCCGGCGGTCGATCGCAGAGCACGCCGCCGCAGCAGGGCGCGCGGCGCGGTCGCGGTGTCCTCGCGCATCGAGGCCGAGCTCGCTGAGCTCGACGACGAGGACGCGGCGGCGATGCGCGCGGAGCTCGGCGTCGAGCGAGTCGCGGCCTTGCGCGCGTCGTGCGCGAGGCCTTCGAGCTGCTCGCGCTGCATCGCCTTCTTCACCGCCGGCGATGCCAAGCCAGCCCAGTCCTGGCACCTGCGCCGCGGCCTGACCGCCTGGCATGCGGCGGGCGAGATCCACACCGACATCCAGCAGGGCTTCGTGCGCGCGGAGGTGATCGACTGGCGCGAGCTCGTCGACGCCGGCGGCTACGCGGGTGCGCGCGAGCGCGGCACGCTGCGCCTGGAGGGACGCGACTACGAGATGGCCGACGGCGACGTGATCACGGTCAAGTTCACGCCCGTAGTCCGCCCGCCGCTCGGCGGCCAGCTTCGACAGGCGCTCGGCAGAGGCGGCGCATGCCGAGCTCGCGCGGCCGCCAGCGCGCCGCCCGCGAAGTCCGTGTCGCGATCGGCGGGCGCGGCAGGTCGATGCGCTGAAGCGTCGCGACCTCCTTGAACGTGCGCAGCAGCGAGTCGTTCTCGCACAGCGCGGCGACGCGTGCGCGGGCGCATCTGCGCATCGGCGCCGCTGGCCGCGGCGGCGAGCACCTGCCTCGAGCGTGCCGTGGCGGCGCAGCAGCTCGGCCGCCGTCTTGGCCCCGATGCCCGGCGCACCGGGCAGCCCGTCCGAGGGATCGCCGCGCAGCGCGATGAAGTCGCGACCTGCGAGGGCTCGATGCCGTAGCGCTCGCGCACCTGCTCGGGACCGATCTCGCTGTGGGCGCCGCCCTTGCCAGCTCGACGACAGCCACGTGCTCGCCGACCGCCGCGTAGAGGTCGCGATCGCCGGTCAGCAGCAGCGCCCGCCCGCCCGCCTCCTGCTCGAGCAGCGCGTGGGAGAACATCACGTCGTCGGCCTCGAGCGCCTCGCTGGCGCTCACCGTCCAGCCCATCGCGGCCAGCAGCGCGGGCGCCTTCTCCCACTGGCCCGCCAGCGCCGGGGGCATCGGCTCACGCTGGGCGTGGTAGGCGGCGTACAGCGCGACGCGATAGGTCGCCTCCTCGGCGCCCAGGCACGCCGCCACGCCTCGCACCGTGAGCGCCCGAGCGGGCGCGTCGATGAGCGAGAGAAGCGCGTTGATCGTGCCCAGCAGCGCGTTGACCGGCTGCCCTTGCCGTCGACGATCGATTTCGGCAGCGCGAAGTAGGAGCGGTACAGCAGCCAGGGGATGTCGGCGATCAGCAGCGGCGCGGGGATCTGCGCAGCGTACGCCCGCGAGCGCGCCGGCGCTCAGCCTCTGAGCATCCAGCAGCTTTCGCTCCACACGAAGCGGCTGGCGCCCGCGATCAGCGGATGCGGGAGCTCGATCGTGGCGTCGTACCGTTCACGGCGACGCGTGCGGAGGGGATCGCGCCCATGTCGGCATGCAGCGCCGCTCGCGTGGCGGGCTGGCCGAGCATCGTGGCCAGCTTCGCGTCCCAGCGCTGCGCGCAGGTGCGGTGGTGGTAGCTCGCGCGAAGCGGCGCGTAGAGGATCGCGCAGGCGCTCGCGCCGTTGGCGCTGAGCTCGGCGCGCACGAAGTTCGAGGCGGCGCTGCGCACCCAGGCGACCTGGCTGGAGGACGTCGCCGATACGCTCGCGGGCAGGCCCGCGGGTGCGGCGAGCGCCGCCGTGCAGGCAAGCGCGGCGAGCAGGGCGCGTGAGCTCATGCGGGAAGTCTCGCCGCTCGCGCGGTCGAGCTTGACGCGCGCGGACAGATGTCCTACCCGCGCAGGGCGAGCGCTAGGCGCCGGCGCCGCCCGCTTCTGGGGCGGGCGAGCCCGGCGCCGGCAGGCCTCCCTGCGGGCTCGCCGGCGGGGTTTCCGCGGGAGCGGGAGCCGGCGTGGCCGAGCCGCTGAGGTCGGGCTCGGGGCGCACGACGTGGCCGTTCTGCACGCCGAAGTAGGCCCACGTCGCATACAGGCCGAGCGATTCCTCGAGCTGCGCGCCGCTGATCGAGCGTGCGGCCCTTGCGAGCCGAGCACGCAGGCGGAGATGATGCGCGGGGAGAAGCCGCGCTTGAGCACCTCGATCCCGCTGGAAGGAGCCCTTGAGCACCCCGCGCAGGCGGGCGGCAACGGTCGTGAAGCCGAGCGTCATCTTCCAGCGGTGCAGCGGGCCCTGGTCATAGGGGTCCGCCACGCCGCGCAGCCACGGCTCGGCCGTACCGCCCGGCCAGACGTCTTCGACGTTTTCGGTTCGCCCGCCCGAGCTCGCGAAGAAGTAGGTGATCGCCGGGCGGCCTTCGTAGGTGACGATCTGCCCGGCCGTCGCGGCGACCGCCGCGTCGGTCTGCGGCGGTCTCCGCGGCCACGCCGCGGTAGACCTGCGAGCGCGTGTCGGAGTAGACGTCAAAGCGCGAACCGCCGGCGTGAGCCGTCAGCGCGTAGGTGCGGCTCGCCGACGGCCTGGGCCTCCAGCGCCGCCAGCGGCCAGCTGGCCGGGACCTCGGCCGAGACCACCCCGCGCACGTAGCTTTCGAGCGGGACGGCCTGCACCTTGGCGCCCACGAGCACCCGCACGACGGCGCCCGCCGGCGCGCTGGAAAGCGCGGTCCCCGTGTAGTAGTGGGCGAGGATCGCCTGGTAGCTGGCGCCGTGCTGGGCGAGGCCGTAGGCGCCCTCCTGGCTCATCCCGACGCCGTGCCCGTCGCCGGCCCCGTCGATCACGAGGCTCGTGGCCTGCGCGCTGGCGGCGCCGATCGCCAGCGCGGCCGCGAGCATCGCGGTCAGGGCTGTGAGGAATGCGTGTGGTCGGTGGTAGGTTGAGCTTGTGGCGAGCATCCGTGCTCAAAGGCGCCCAGGCGGCCGCTCCGTGCGGCCGAGAGGTGGATCGTGCCTGCTGCGCACGAGCCGGATCGGAGCGCCGTGCGCCGACCATGAGCGCAACGCGCCAGGGACGGCCAACCGTTCGGCTGGCCGCCTACGCGGCTCCGTCGCATGAGCAGCCGCGCTGAGGAGCAAGCGGCGCTTGATGCTCTTCCGTCGGGCCTGTTCATCGGCGGGCAATGGCGTGCTGCCAGCGGTGGCAGAACGCTTGCAGTCGAGGACCCGGCGACCGGCGAGACGCTGACCGAGGTGGCCGACGGCCAGCTGGACGACGCGCTGGCCGCGCTGGGCGCCGCGGCCGACAGCCAGGCCGAGTGGGCCGCGACCGCGCCGCGCGAGCGCGGCGAGATCCTGCGCCGCGCCTACGAGGCGCTCGTGGCGCGCAGCGAGGAGCTCTCGCTGCTGATGACGCTGGAGATGGGCAAGGCGCTGGCGGAGAGCCGCGCCGAGATCGCCTACTCGGCCGAGTTCTACAGGTGGTTCTCCGAGGAGGCCGTGCGCGTGCACGGCCGCTACATGGTCAACACCAACGGCGACGGGCGCATCCTCACGATGCGCCAGCCCGTCGGGCCGTGCGTGTTCGTCACGCCGTGGAACTTCCCCGCCGCGATGGGCACGCGCAAGATCGCGCCGGCGCTGGCCGCGGGCTGCACGATCGTCGTCAAGCCCGCCCAGCAGACGCCGCTGTCGATGCTCGCGCTGGCGCAGATACTCGAGCAGGCCGGGCTGCCCGGCGGGGTGCTCAACGTGATCACCGCCGCGCACTCCGGCGAGGTGATCGAGCCGCTGCTGCGCGACGCGCGCACGCGCAAGCTCTCCTTCACCGGCTCGACCGAGGTCGGCCGCACGCTGATCGAACAGTCCGCCCAGCAGGTGCTGCGCGTGTCGATGGAGCTGGGCGGCAACGCGCCGTTCGTGGTCTTCGAGGACGCCGACCTGGACGCGGCGATCGCGGGCGCGATGCTCGCGAAGATGCGGAACGTCGGCGAGGCGTGCACCGCGGCCAATCGCTTCCACGTGCACGAGTCGATCGCGCAGGACTTCGCCCGCGGGCTGGCGGTGCGAATGGGCGCGCTGAAGGTCGGGCGCGGCACCGAGCCCGATGTCGACGTGGGCCCGCTGATCGACGAGCGCCAGCGCGCGAAGGTGACAGAGCTCGTCGACGACGCCGTGGCGCGCGGCGCGCACGTGCTGACCGGCGGCTCGCAGATCGACGGCCGCGGCTACTTCTTCGAGCCGACCGTGCTCTCCGACGTCCCGCCCGAGGCCGCGGCCCTGGGCGAGGAGATCTTCGGCCCGGTCGCGCCGATCACCACGTTCTCCACAGAGGAGCAGGCGCTCGAGGCGGCCAACCGCACCGAGTACGGCCTCGTCGCATACCTCTACACGCGCGACCTCTCGCGCGCGCTGCGCGTCAGCGAGGGCATCGAGTCGGGCATGATCGGGCTCAACCGCGGCGTCGTCTCAAACGCAGCGGCGCCGTTCGGCGGCGTCAAGCAGTCGGGATTCGGGCGCGAGGGCGGCTTCGAGGGGATCTCGGAGTACCTGGAGACGAAGTACGTGGCGATCGGGCTGTAGAGCGGCACGGCCTGGGCGAAGCGGGCGCGGGCGCCTCAGCGAGGAGGGCTGTCGCCGACGGAGCGCCGGGCGTGCAGCAGCTCGGCGAAGAAGCCCTTCCCGAGCGCGCTGAACGCCAGCAGCGAGCCGAAGATGGCGATCGCATCGATGCTCTCGCGGCCCTGCTTGCTCCAGTAGTCGTCTTCGAGGTTCAGCCACAGCGCGAACTCGTCGAGCGTGAGCGCGGCGCCGCTGCCGAACACGGCGGCGGTCGCCTGCGAGGACATCCGCTGCTCGTTGACGCCGATCTCGAGCATCCACAGGTAGCCGACGCTGAGCAGGCCGGCGATGCCGAACGTCATGTGGTGGATGTGTCGCCCGCCCGGCGTGATGTTGCGAAACGGCCCGCGTTCGGCGCGGATCGCGTGCGTGATCGCGCGCACGGTGGCGAACGTGACGAAGAACGAGCCGGTGCTGATCAGCTGGCGCTCCTTGCGTCTATCGCTGAAGTGCTTTCGATACAGCGAGCGCAGATCGCCCGCTGGCGAGGCGCTGGGCGAGCGGTCGTCGGCGGTCATGCCCGCCGTACCCTAGCCCTCGTGGCGCCCGCGGATCGACTGGGGCTGTGAATAGAGTGCGCGCGGCGATGGGCTCGCGACCGTCACCTGCCCCAGCCGCGCTGCTCGGCCGAGGCCGCACGGCAGGCGATCTGACAGCTGGCTCGCGGCGCTGGCTTGCGCTTGTGCTCGGCGCGGTGGCGCTCGCGGGCTGCGCCGGCTCGAGCGGCGGCGAGGACATCGCGAGCAAGACGCCGGCGCAGATCGTGGCCGCGTCTCAGACGGCCGCCGACGCCGCCGGCTCGGTGCACGTGTCGGGGTCGATCGTCAACGGCGGCTCGCCGATCACGATCGACCTCAGCCTGCTCGCGGGCAAGGGAGCCGTCGGGAGCTTCACGCAGAGCGGTTCGGGCTTTGAACTCGTGCGCTCGGGCGCCACGATCTACATCAGGGGCGACGCAGCCTTCTATCGCCATCTCGCCGGCCCCTCCGCCGCGCGGCTGCTCGGCGGACGGTGGCTGAAGGCGCCGGCCACCAGCCGCAGCTTCGCCTCGCTGGCGTCGCTGACCGACCTGCAGGGGCTGATCGGCGCGACGTTCTCCGGGCAGGGCAGGCTGAGCAAGGGCTCGGTCACGACGCTCGCCGGCAACACCGTTGTGCCGGTCACCGACCGCTCCAACGGCGGCACGATCTACGTTGCGACGACGGGTCTTCCCTATCCGCTCGCCGTGACCAATGCAAAGCAGAGCTCGGGGCGGATCACGTTCGATGACTGGAACGGCCCGGTGTCGGTGAACGCCCCGCCGAACGCGATCCCGCTGTCGAGCCTGGGCACCGGCCACCAGTGACCTGAGATCAAGGCCTGGACGGCGTTCTCCGG
This sequence comes from uncultured Solirubrobacterales bacterium, assembly GCA_963749385.1. Lineage (GTDB taxonomy): Bacteria > Actinomycetota > Thermoleophilia > Solirubrobacterales > Solirubrobacteraceae > Palsa-744. Next base: position 599,697 of record CAVVMI010000006.1, on the reverse strand, counting down.
CACCATCCGTCCGGCAAAAACGCGCCCAATTCTGGACTCCGGCCACGCCCACGTCGTTGATGTGTCCAGGGCCGCGTGTCGGTCCGTCATGCGTCTAGTGCGTATTGACTCGACTCAAGAGGCCGTGGCGGAAAGCCGACCGCACCTTCAAGACGGTTTGCAGAGCCGGGAAGCCGCAATTTCGGAGACGGAAAGGACGTGAGAGCCCTGAACGGAGTGACGCAAGCCGGCGTCAGGTTGCCTTCCGGCCACGGCGAGGCCCGCCGCTGGGCCGTGTGGGCTGGGCTGTGCGTGACCGCGACGTTCGCGGCAGCGCTGCTGATCGGCGCCTCGCCGGTCGCGGCGGCCTGCATCGCGCTGCTCGTCGCGGCAGCAACGGCTCTGGGCTGGAGGCTCGGCGAGGACACCCGCGAAGCTCTGCGGCGCGAGATCGAAGGGCGCTCCAGCGAGCTCGAGCGCGCGCTGTCAGAGCTCGAGAGCGCACAGGCCGAGACCGTGCGCCGTCTGGCAATGGCCGTCGAGTTCCGCGACGAGGACACCGGGGCGCACATCGAACGCATCGGGCGTCTCTCCGCGCTGCTGGCAGAACACATCGGCATGGACGAGGACTTCTGCATGAAGCTGCGCTACGCGGCTCCGCTGCACGACGTCGGCAAGGTGGCGATCCCCGACGCGATCCTGCTGAAGCCCGGTCCGCTCACGCCCGAGGAGCGCGCGATCGTCGAGACCCACGCCGAGGAGGGTCACCGCCTGGTCGGCGGCTCCTCCTCATCGATCCTCGACCTCGCTGCGACAATCGCGCTGAGCCACCAGGAGAAGTGGGATGGCAGCGGCTACCCGCGCGGGCTGATCGGCGAGGAGATCCCGATAGAGGGACGCATCGTCGCCGTGGCAGATGTCTTCGACGCGCTCACAAGCGACCGCGTCTACCGCAAGGCCTTCACGATCGACGAGGCGGTGCGGATGATGCAGTCCGAGCGCGGGCGCCACTTCGATCCGCGCCTGCTCGACGCCTTCATGGAGATCATCGGCAAGTCCGAGCACGATGTGCGCGCGCCCAAGAAAGCAGAGCCGATCGAGCTCGTGCAGAGCACGCGCGAGAAATACTCGACGGCGCTGCAGCGCGGAGATGCCGAGATGGCCGAGGAAGCGATCGCGCGCGCGCTGGAAGAAGGACTTCCCCCGCGCACCCTGCACACCGACGTGATCGTCCCATCGCTGCGCCGCATCGGCGAGCTCTGGCAGGACGGCGAACTGGACGTCAGCCACGAGCAGCTCGCCACGACGATCACCCGCCGGGTGCTCGCGAGCGTCTACCGCTATATCCTCGGCTCGACCGAGTCCACGCGCGAGCGCGTGCTGCTGGCCGGCGTGGAGGGCGACGAGCACACGCTCGAGCTCGAGATGGTGCGCGACCAGCTGGCAGCCGCCGGCTATCAGACCACGCTGGACACGGACCTAACGGCCGAGGGGCTGCGCGACGCCGTCGAGCGCCAGTCACCGGACGTCGTCGTGCTCGGCGCCACCGTCGTGGCCGCCGCGCAGGCGGTCGAGTCCGCCGTTCGCGATCTGCGCGCGAGCCATCCCGACCTGCCGATCGTGCTGGGCGGAGCCGCCGTTCACGGTGAGCTCTCGCGCGATCGAACGAGGGTGCTCGAGAACATCGAGGAGTCCGTCGAGGCCGTCGAGGACCTGCTGACCGCGCTGCCGGTCGACGCGTCTTCCGAACACCGCCTGACCAACGCAGCGCACGCCGCCGCGCGCTAGCGGCTAGCGCACGAGCGACTCGCCGGGCACCTCGTCGCTGCGCGGTCTGTCGGCCAGATCGCCATGCCCCAGGCGCTCGCGGCAGACACGGATCGCCTCGGCGCTGGAGTCGATCAGCACGTACCTGCGCCCGAGCGCTGACGCAACGGCGCCGAGCGTTCCGGAGCCCGCGAAGAAGTCAAGGCACCAGTCGCCGGGGCGCGTCGAGGCCTGCACCATGCGCCTGAGGATCCCCTCGGGCTTCTGCGTCGGGTAGCCGGTCTTCTCGCGCCCGTTCGTGGGCACGATCGTGTGCCACCAGACGTCGGTCGGCAGCTTGCCGCGCGCCGCCTTCTCGGCGGTCACGAGACCTGGCGCCATGTAGGGCTCGCGGTCGACAGCCTCGCTGTCGAAGAGATAGCGCTCGCGGTCCCTGACGTACACGAGGATCGTGTCGTGCTTGGCCGGCCAGCGCCTGCGCGTGCGCGCGCCGTAGTCATAGGCCCAGATGATCTCGTTGAGAAAGCACTCCCGTCCGAAGATCTCATCGAGCGCAAGCTTGCAGTAGTGGGCCTCGCGGTAGTCGATGTGGAAGTACAGCGTGCCGCTGTCGGCGAGCAGCCTGCGGGCGTGGCGCAGCCGCGGCTCCAGGAACGCGAGGTAGTCGTCGAAGGCGTCCGCGTAGGAGGATTCCGCGAGCAGCTGCGTGCGAAAGCGCCTGCCCTGAAAGCCCACCCGCTCGCCGCTCTCGTCGGCGCTCGTCCGCAGCGTTCGCCTGGTCTGCCGCGCGCCGGTGTTGAAGGGCGGGTCGATGTAGATGAGCGCAAACGAGCCGTCGCGAAGGGCCGGCAGCACGTCGAGGTTGTCGCCCAGGATGATTCGGTCGTCGCGCTGCATCCGCTGACCCTACGCACGCGCCCGGCAGACGCTCCGCCGGCCGCCAAGCGCCCGGGGCGACCGGGTAAGGTTGAGCCGTCGCGCGCTGCGCGCGGCCTAGGCGAGATAGCTCAGTTGGTAGAGCACACGACTGAAAATCGTGGTGTCCCCAGTTCGAGTCTGGGTCTCGCCATTTCTAAGAATGCCTGGGCCAATGGAGTAGGGCATCCTGGGGGCGTCAGCTTCGACCCGGCTTGGGCAGCCCAGGGATGAAGAGCGGACCCAGCGGCCTCCGCTGGACGAATGTGCGGGTTGCATCCCCCAAGTCTCAAGCTCTCCGCCGTCCTCCCGATGGGAGTGGCGCGGCTAGCTTCACCTTTCACGGAGAGCCGGGCCGCATCTGGATACAGGGCACCCCCACCGCGAGGTGGGCTCGCAAAGCCAGGGGTCTCTCGCAGATCGCCCAGCCGCCCGGCAACCGACTGAAAGCTAGACAAGGAGCCTTTGTCGTTATGTCCCGCATTCTCCGCAAAAGGAAGTCACGCGTTGGGATGGGTGCCGTCGCAGTCCTTGCGACGATGGCGGTAACCGCGATCGCCTACTGGACCACTACGGGTGAAGGCTCGGGTACCGTCAAGGCGAGCTCCGGGAGCACCGCGTTCGAAGTCAGCAGCGGCCTGGTTGAAGGCCTCTACCCCGGCGGCAGCTCTTCGGTGACCGTGAAGGTCAAGAACACCGAAGCGAGCCAGAACGAGTATCTGACCAAGCTCGAAGCGGAAGTCACGGAAACCTCGGTGGCGGAATGCAAAAAGGAATGGTTCGAAGTCACGCCCACCTCGCAGGAACCGAAAGTTCTGGTGACACACGGTGAAACCAAGGAATACGCCGTGAACCTCAAGATGAAAGAAGAAGCTGCCGTCAACCAGAACGCCTGCAAGGGCGCGTCGGTCACGGTGCACTACAAAGCGTCCTAGGCGCCGAGAGCATCGGACAAGCGGCGGCTGCGCTAGGCAAGGGCGATGATAATGGCCATCGTCCGCCACCGCTCGCCCCGAGACGCTGGCGTCGCGGTCGCGCGCGCCACGCGCGGTGGACCCTGCCGCAGCCTCGCGTGAGCCGACATGCGCCCTCGCCGAACCACGCAATCGAACGGTCTTCTCAGAAGGCTCCCTTTGATCGCGGCCACTACCGCGGTTGCCCTGGGGTGGCTGACACCGGGTGCCTTCGCGTACTGGTCAAGCACCGGCCAAGCGAGCGCGCCCGCCGGCCTCGCGACGCTCTCGGCGCCCACGATCTCAAGCGCCACGTCGGGGGCAGAAGCGGTCACACTGACGTGGTCGACCGTCACTCCACCCGGCACGGGGACGGTCGAATACTACGTGAGTCGCGACGATGGCGCTCCCAGTAGCGGCTGCCCGAGCTCAAGCTCCCACTCGAGCGCCACGAGCTGCACCGACACCGGCGTTTCGATCGGCACGCACGAATACACGGTCACAGCCGTGTGGCGCAGCTGGACCGCTACGAGTACAGCTCGATCAGCGACGGTCGCCTTCGGTCCGGCCACCCACTTCCAGCTTGAAGTCGCTAACACCACGCCCACGGCTGGCGAAGCCGACAACCTCACGATCACCGCCAAGGACGCGAGCAACAACACGGTTGGCACCTACTCGGGGGCGCACAGCCTCGTCTTCGCAGGCCCCTCGGAAGCACCGAACGGTGCCACGCCCGTTGTAATTGACAGCGCGGGGGCTGAAAAGAAGCTCACCGAACCAACGGCAATCAGCTTCACGGAAGGCAAGGCCAGCGTTTCCGGCTCCACAAACGGAGTGCTGAAGCTCTATGACGCCCAGGGCACCGCGCTCAAGGCCACGGAAGGCACCATCGAAGGCACGTCGGGCACCCTCGTCGTCAAAGCAGCGAGCGCCGACGGCTTCGGCGTGCCAACGCCGAGTGAACAGACAGCGGGGACCGCCTTCAACGTGAAACTCACCGCCACCGACGAATGGGGCAACACGGCCACTAGCTATGCCGGCAAACAGAAACTCGTGTGGAGCGGCCCAAGCAGCTCGCCGACCGGCAAGGCGCCGAGCTACCCGGCGACGGTGACCTTCACGGCCGGTGTGGGCACCGCCGCCTCGATCAAGCTCTACGGCGCCCAGAGCACCACGCTAACGGCGAGCGAAGGCGCGATCGAAGGCACCTCCGGCGTCTTCACGGTCAATGCGGCCGCGACCACGAAGAAATTCATCGTGCAAACGCCGAGCGAACCGGAAGCGGGCGTCGCCTTTAACGTAACGCTCACGGCCACCGACGAATGGGGCAACAAGACCGCCGGCTATGCCGGCGGCAAGACGCTCGGCTGGAGCGGACCGAGCAGCTCGCCCAACGGACAGGCGCCCAGCTACCCGGGCGCGGCGACGACGGTCACCTTCACCGCGGGCGAAGGCACGGCCTCCTCGATCACGCTCTATGACGCCCAGAGCACCGCGCTCAAGGCCACGGACGGCACCATCGAAGGCACGTCGGGCGCCCTCGTCGTCAACGCAGCGAGCGCCGACGGCTTCAGCGTGTCAACGCCGAGTGAACAGACAGCGGGGACCGCCTTCAACGTGAAACTCACCGCCACCGACGAATGGGGCAACACCGCCACGAGCTACATGGGCAGCAAGACGCTCACCTGGGGTGGCCCGTCAAGCGCGCCCAACGGCGCAGCCCCGGAATACCCCATGTCGGCGACAGCCGTGACGTTCACCGCAGGTGTAGGGACAGCCTCCTCGATCAAGCTCTTTGACGCCCAGAGCACCACCCTCGCCGCCACGGACGGCACCATCGAAGCTACCTCGGGCTCATTTACGGTCAAGGCGGCCACAGCGAAAAAATTCAGTGTGCCAACGCCCAGCGAACAGGAAGCCGGCGTGGCCTTCAACGTCACGCTCACCGCCACCGACGAATGGGGCAACACCGCCAAGAGCTACACGGGCAGTAAGACGCTCACCTGGAGTGGGCCAGCCAGCTCGCCCGCCGGCGCGACGGCCGAATACCCGACCTCGGCGACAACGGTCACGTTCACCGAAGGCGTGGGCACCGCCTCCGCGGTCAAGCTCTTTGACGCCCAGAGCACTACGCTCAAGGCCAAGCAGAGCACCACCGAAGGCGTCTCGGGCTCCTTTACCGTCACGGCGACGAGCGCGGAACGCTTTGCCTGGTCACGCGCCGAAGTAACCTCTGGCACGATCAAAGCAGGTACCTGTCCATTCGCCTGTTTGACAACCAGCATTGGCCATAGTCAGACGTTCACGGCCTACGCCAGCGTCACAGATCAATACGGGAACGTCGTAAGCAACCTCAGCGGCAGTCACAAGGCGAAGGTCGAAAAAGCAAGCGGCGCAGGCACGCTCGCCAATGCAACCGCTCTTACCATCCCTACGTCAGGCCGCGCCGAATCCGCAACGATGTTTGAATACACAAGCCCGGCATCTGGCACAAGCGAAGCCGTCCTGACGCTTAAAGTGGAAGCGGGCACCGCCTACACGGAAGCTGAAGCACACGTAAAGTACTAGTCGACTGTTTGCTAATCGGAAGGTTGAGGGTTACGGGCAGGGTGGACACTTCAAGCTGATGCTTGGCAACGCGAGCGGTCGCCTCTGCATGATCGACCCGAGCAGCGGACAAGCACCGCCACACGGAGATTGCGGCGTCCAGGGGCGCGTTGCTTTTTGTGGCTGCGCACCCACGAGCAGCGAGGCTGGCGACCGTGTGCCCTGTGGTACCCGCCCGTACCCAAGCGGTTGTCAGGGTGCTGACGTCGCGCCCACCCCACCCGCAACTCATCTGAGGACGCGGGGTTGCAGAGCACTCCAATCGGAACACGAGGAGGCTTCATGTCGAAGAGAAGGATGGTCGCAGCGCTAGGCGCTACGGCAGTGACCGTAAGCCTGGTCGTCGCCGCGGGCGCTCTCGCCTTGTCTGGCCCAACCGTGTCCGGCGAGTCCGCGAGCGCTGCCAGCGAGACCGGGGCAACCCTCTCCGCCGCGGTGAACCCGGCCGGGCAAGCAACAACCTATGCGTTCGAATACGGAACGAGCGAACACTACTCGGTCCAGACGGCCGTACAGAGCGCTGGTGCGGGCACCAGCCCCACGACCGTGAGCATCGTGCTCAGCGGGCTGCGACCCGGCACCACCTACCACTACCGGGTTCTCGCGACCAACGCGGGCGGCACCACGGCAGGGAGCGACGCCACCTTCAAGACCACCGGCATCGCCCCGCCCGAACCAACACCGCCGCCACCTGCGACCGGCGCCGCGATCGGCATCGGCACCGAAAGCGCGACCCTCAACGGAACCGTCGGCACGACAGGGCTCCCGGCGGGGGAAACCGTGACGTACTACTTCCAGCTCGGCCCGTCCTTGCCGTACGCGCTGCAGACCGCCCCTCAGACCGTCAAGGCCGGGGGCGCCCCCGTCGCGGTGAAGGCGCTCGCGAGCGGACTGGCGAGCGCGCAGCTGTTCCACTACCGGCTGGTGATCGTCACCGAAGGCAACCGTGTGGCGGTGGGTCCCGACAGCACCTTCATCACGCTCCCCCGGGAACGGCTGCACCCGGCGTCCGTCACGATGTCCGTCTCGCCCGCCTTCCAGCGCGCGATTCCCGACCGCGTGACAGTCTCCGGAAAGATGGTCCCGCCGGCGGGCATGAGCGACTTCATCGGCTGCCGCGGCTACTTCGACATCACCTACCGGGTGCGCCTGATCACGGTGCAGTCGCTGCGCGCGGGCATTCAGAAGGACTGCACGTTCAGCCTGCCCGTTGTGTTCCACAATCGCCGGCGGCTCATGGGCGGTCGGGTGACTGTATATGTCCTGTTCGCGGGCAACCGCTTCCTGCAGCGCATGGAAGCGCCCCCACGGACCATTCAGGTGGGCTGACACGCGATAGCTCTCCGCCGCCCGACCCCGGCTCGGGTTGGGCGGCGGAGCCTGTTGCTGGCCGGCCACCCGCAGGTGCTCGCGCTTCACGACTGTCGCCCGTGTTGCTTAGGTCTATTTGTGCGAGTCTGCCTTCGTCTGCGACCGATCGCGGCCCCGGCCGGGGATGTCAGAGATCTGACCGCGAGTCTGTTCTTGAGCCACCTGGCGTCGAATTCGTTCACATGCGCGGCGTTGGGCCTCGGCAGAGTCGCATCGAGGGCTTCACGCTCGTCGAACTGCTCGTCGTGATCTTGATCGTGGCGATCCTCGCCGCCGTCGCGATTCCGTCGTTTCTAAGTACGGCGGCCGAGGCGGACGATTCGCCGGCCAAGGCGCTGGCGCGAACGGCCCAGACGACCGCTGAGCTGATCGGGCTGGACAACGGAGGCGGCTACGCGACCGTGACCAAGGCCGAGCTTCGCGTTTATGAACCCGCCATCCCCACGACCGCCGCCCACGCCCAGGCCTATTTGAGCTCAGCCAGCGGGACCTCGAGCACGTTCCAAGTGACTGTGACGGCCGTAGCGAGCGGGGACAAGTTCACGATCACTCGCAGCGCTGTCGGGATCGCCACGCGCACCTGCAAGGTCCCAAAAGGCGCGAGTCACGATGGCGGCTGCGAACACGTCAAAGGCACATCTGGAACCTGGTAGCCGGGACGTGCCATCGTAGATGCACCCTTTCGGGTGTCCGTCTTCTGACCTACCGCGGCGAAAGGGCGAGCGCCTGCACCTCGGTGCGTGTTGGATCGGTCGATGTCTCGCCCTCACTTGAACGCGTCCCGCTCCCTCCGCTGGCGAACGTTGTCCGCGTTGAGACGCCGTTCGGCGCGAGAGCGCGAATCTGCAAGATTATGAGGATGGAGACCCGCATCCAACAGCACGTCCAGGTGTGCCGGGTCCTGTATGAGGACCCAGAGCTCGGCGATGCCGTGGCCCCGGAGCAACGCGATCAAGCCGCCAGAGAGTGCCTCGCCAGGACGCTCGCGGTTGCGGCCGGACGCTGGCGACCCCCCCAGACTGCGCTGGCGGGCGAGGGCATAGGTTTGCTCGTCCTGCGCGGGCTGCTGATCAGGCGGGTGGGTGTAGACGGGCGCTTCGGCGCCGAGCTCCTGGGGGTCGGCGACCTTCTCAGGCCATGGCAGCGAGAGGACGAACCGCCGACGCTACCGGTGACGACCGGCTGGCGGATCGTCGAGCCCACGCGGATGGCCGTTCTTGACGCGCGCTTCGCCCATCGGGTCGGTCGCTACCCGCCGGTAATCGGCTGCTTGGTCGGGCGCGCTCTGGCGCGCTCACGAAACCTCGCGGTGAACATGGCCATCGTCCATCAGGCGCGCGTGGATGTTCGCTTGCACATGCTCTTCTGGCACCTCGCTGCTCGCTGGGGCAAGGTCCGCAACGACGGCGTGAGCCTGCCGTTGCGTCTGACGCACAACGTACTGGCCGATCTCGCCGCCGCACGCCGCCCGACGGTCACGAGCGCGCTCTCTGAGCTTGCCAGACAGAACCTTGTGCAGGCAGGCGGCGACGGCTGGCTGCTTCTCGGCCAGCCGCCGGGCGAGCTGTTGGAGCTGGTGGAGGTATCTCCGAGCCTCGCGGGCGCTCGAGCATCTTGACCGTCAGCAGCCGACGGTCGAGCTTGATTCCGGGACCCGACGCGTCGCCCGGCGGCTGGTCAGGCCTATTCCGCGAAATCCAGGGAGTAGTCGCCGGTCGAGTCCACGATGTAAACCCGGAGCCGAACGGTCGTGACGATGCTGGCGGGCGGTTCGATTATCAGCGTCCCGTCAGGGGCGAGCTGTAGCCAGGCAGGCGCCGTGCTGTTCGCTTCATTGTGGATGTAGAAGCGGTATGGGGGCTTCCCACCAGTTGCGCTGAGGTGCTCCACGGTTCTTTGACCGTCGAGGACGTCGCCAAAGTTGGTGTTGCCGAGGTGAATTTTCGGATTGACCGGAGCTGGAGTCGAGCCGGGTACGACAAAGGTGATCTTCGGCGCGATTTGATCGACGCGAGCGATGGAGCCTAAGGCGATGTCGAGACGAGCTTCGCTGAACACGCGCCGAGCAAGAACGCGCAGGTGTCGCTTGCTGGCCGGATGGGAGCGATCGTTGCCGTGATCCACACAGCGGTGGACCTGACCTAGTGCGCCCACGGGCGTGCTCTGCAGGGGGACCGTGGTGTAGACACTGGCCACGATGCAGCGTTTGATGCTGGGTGAGACGTAGGTCTCGCGGGCATCGGTGAAGAAGTCCCACGCAAGCTGCGCTACCGCGGACGGGCCGCGTGGCGCCTTTTGTATCGACACCGAGCGTCGCTGCCGCAGCGGCGCTGGGCGGCCGAGCGCGAGCAGCGCGTGCTGACCTGGCCCGAGCATGAGCACCTCAGTCGTCCGACCTGCGCTGCGTCCCAGGAGACGCAGGGAGATCCTCGCGTCGAGCCCATTCGAGAAAGAGGACTCGAAGTACACCGGCCTGATTCCGCTGATCGTGATCAACTGCGCGTAGTCCTGGCGGTTACTGATTCTCAGCAGCGCCTCGGCCTGGTTTGATCCGCTGGCAAAGCAAGCGGAAATCGGGCCTTGATTGCCCGGAGGCAAGACGGCGTTGGCGATCCACGCCGGATGCTCGCCGCAACGGACGGGCTGGGGAGCAGCAGAGGCGCTCGCCGATTGAAACGCGGCTATCGCTATCGCTGCCGATAAGACCACCACTCCACGCACCGAACCCCGCCCCAACCCACGGAATCCGGCCAAGCCACCGAGAGCACCTGTCTGACCGCAGCTTTCCACCCAGAGCACAGTACGCCCGCGACGCGCAGGCGCCCCACGGGGGGTAAGAATCCAGACATTCATGCCCGGGAGACCGATCGATCCCGCGCTGCGCCTCCTGACAGACATCTGAGGCGAGCGTCGTGTGCCGAGGCGGCGCACCGATCCGCATCTCGCGCACCAGCCGACGGGCCTCGGCGCTGAGCACCGACTGATAGACGCGGTCGGCGCGCGGATCGAGCCCTCGCCAGGCGCCTGAACCGATGCTGGCGTCGATCTGGTGGGCGGCTGTCATCGTGGGCTTCCTGTCATCGCTACTCCTCTATTTGACGTCCCTCGGGCTGATACCGGGAAATCCGGGCGCCCTCAAGAGGCGCTGTCATGACGGTGACTCTCGGGTCGGCTTCCCGGCGCAGATGAGACCCGGACCGTCCGCCTTCTGACCGCGCCCGCCGATACGCCGCGCACATGCGCCTCATCGCGTGTTCGGGGATCGATGTCCCGCTCTCGTGTACGCGCGCGACGCTCATCACCCCGCAGGGTGCTGCGCTCTACGTACCGAGACGTCGCGCTGGCCGGCGAGCGGCGGGCACGGCGCTGTCCGGTTTGCGGCACCCGGGTCCGTCGCGACGACGCCATCGGTCTCGTCGGCCGGCGGGTAGCTCACGCAGAGTGCGTGTTGCTGCGCTGGCTTGGAGCTCAGCCACCGCTGCTTTCGATCTATCGTGCTCACCGGAATCCAGACGATGCCCCACGACAGGCATTGTGATCCGGGGCGGACTATGACGCGAAGTCGCGTCACGGCTGGTGGCACTCCCGGCCTTGTCTGCGAGTCTCACCGAGCCCCAGGCATCGTCCTGTCAGCATCCGGACCCATGAGCTTGATACCGGCGTCGTGTTTCGTTAGCGACGCAAGCGGCCATCGGTGATCACAGCAACCGCGATCGCGCTTGTCAGCGCATGGATGATCGTCGCCAGCCAGTATTTCGCTCGCCGTGGTGCAAAACCTCACGTTCGCGGAGGCCTTGGGCATATTCGGTCTCGCGATCACAGGGCTCACCGTGCACGAGCTGACCGCCGAGCGTGTCGTTCAGTCCCTTGCCCCTCACCAGGCTAACGCGTCTCACGGTCAGCCTGCCAGCGCGGAGCGGCCAGTCGGCTTGGGTCACTCAGCATAAAGAAGTGAGACCACCGATCCTCCGTGCCAGACCGGTGGTCTCACCGCTCTCCTCCCGGCGCTCTGCTACCGACCGGCGCCCACGCTCCTGCGTGATAGAAGCCAGTCGATTCATTGCCTCGCTGTATCGCATCGACGAGACCCAAGCAGCCTGCCAGGATGGAGGTGAATCGTCAAGCCTCCGATGACTACCGGGTCAGACTGCTGACATCGGCCGCTCGTCGCACATCGCTCGCTCCGATCGTCGGGGTGCTCGTGCATTGTGACCGGGTGTAGCTGCAAGGTTCGCAAACCCGCAGTTATGCGAACAACGAGCTACCTCATCTCCGACAGAAATTCGACCACTGCGTCGAACGGTGGTGAGCGCGCAGTGGGCGAGCTGTCCGACTGTGATGTCAGGAGGATCTCAAGCAGCGAGCCTCTCGCCCTTTGAGCGCGGGCCGAGAGGAGATCGCTACTTGGCTTCCATGACCGGTGCCAGCGAGTTACCTGGTGCGATTTCCGCGCAGTCCTGCGGCGCGGCGAGGCCCACGAATCGCCCCGCGAGCCAGGCCGCGGCTTCGGGCAACCACGGACCGGCGCCCTCGATGTGCCCGAGATGCTGGTATTCGGTGTACTGCACGGCGACGCCCCGACCGCACCATTCGCGCGCGAGGCTGCGCACGTCCCCGGCGATCATGACGCCGTCGCCCGGTCCAATCCCCGGCTTGTCGCCTGGCGTACCTTCGAATTCTTCGCCGCCGTTGCCCTGCCCGATGAGAAACGGGACCGTCGGAGTCCCTTCGTGGCCCACGATGAGCGTGTTGGCGATGCGCACGAAGACCGGGATCGCTTCGGGCGTCGGGTACTCAGGCTTGGCCACCTGAGACCAGGTGAGGCCAGGGACTTCCTGCTCGTTGGTGATCGAGTCGTGCTGATCCTCCCTGAGGAGTTCCTGCCCGTATTCGCTGAGATAGGGCGTGAAGTCGACATGGAAGGCTCGGGATAGGCCGTCCAGCGACATCGGAATGATCGATGCCCATTTGCTGCTGCCTTCGACGTATTTGAGGTTGTGCGCGGGATCGACAAGCACCCCGCCCATCGCTGCGCCGACGATGTCCGAGTTGATTTCGGGGGCGTAGGTGGGTGCCAGCTGCGCGGCCCACTCCGTCGCGATCGCGCCACCGGAGTAGCCCGCCAGACCGATCTTGGTGTTGGCCGTCAGCCCTGTGGCAGGTGAGCTAAGCGCCGCCCGCAGCGAATCCAGCGTGTTGTAGCCGTACACGGGCCCGGCGCTGAAGTCCGCTTCCTCGCCCTCGGTGTCGGGGACGACGACGGTCTCGCCCGCGAGCAGCGCCGGCGCGATCAGCACAGACTCGGCCTGCGGGATTACGCCCCCCGTCGAGAAGCCACCCGAGATCGCGTACGACGGGTCGTCTTCGGTGTTGAGGCTGTCGTAGAACGACTGATAAGACAGGACCGTCGGAGTGACGAGCCGTACGGGCGGCAGCAGCACCGAGGTCACGTTGACGGCGGGGCTGCCGAGCTCTGAGGTCGAGCGGTACAGGAGCTGTACCGCCGTGATCGGAAGCGGGATCTCGGCGATGTGGAAGGGAACCGTCCGGGTCTTCAAGACGGTTCCGGGCGCGATGCGCTTTAGCGGCGTCGAGCCTTCGTACTTGTAGAACGGATCCTGTTCGGGCGTCACCGCTGCTCGGGCGGCGGGCGCGGCGAGCGCGGCCCAGGCGACCAGCACAAGAACGCCAAACATTCGCGGGCCCGAGCGGAGCTGCTGCCCTCTCGACGCGGACATCGCCAATCCCACCGGGCCTCCCAGAGTCATCTGTGCTCCCTTTCGACGCTTGCGGATGAGTCGCTCATCCTTCCTGCCCCGCCCTGGCTTACCCATACAGCGCAAATGGCAAACGCCGCCGCATTGGGCCGGATGAGGCGCCCCTCTTGAGGCCTTCGTCAGCCCCGCGGCGGTACTTGGGGGCTGATGGCCAGCGGGCGCTCGGTGGTCATATCCTGCGGGAGCCCGCGACGACGTTCAGCTGAATTCGATTGGAGGCCCACTATGCGCGGCGACATTGAGGTCGGGGCACGCCTTCCCGACTATGAACTGCCCGACCAGGACGGCGTCGTGCGCCGTCTGTCGGACCTGCAGGGCTCGAACCCGATGGTGCTTCACCTCTCACGCGGTGGGTTTGACCCGAAGGAGCACCGTTTCCTTCGCCGTCTGGTCGATGCATACCTCGACTTCCGGGTCGGGTACACGCGCGTGGCCGTGATCTCGACCGACAACCAGCTCGAGATCAATGAGTTCCGCGATAGCGTCGGCGCACAGTTCCCGTTCCTCTCTGACCCGCAGCGAACGGTGCGGAACGCTCTCGACATCGTCGAGTACACGGATCCCGTCCACGACCCGATGGTCCCGCACACGTTTGTGCTCGCCCCTGGGCTCGAGATCTCCACGATCTACAACGGCTACTGGTATTGGGGGCGCCCGACGGTCGAAGAGCTGCACCGCGACCTGCGCGAGGTCATGCGCAACCTGCGCCCCGACTTCGATCTGGGCGCACCCGGGTTGCGCGAGGCCTGGGATCGCGGTGAGCGCGAGCAGTTCCTGGTGAGTCCAGTCGAAGGAGAGGCGATTCGCTACACAGAGGGAACTGAGGTCGGAGTGAAGCGATGAGCGATGGTGAGCATCGTCAAGCCCATCCGACCAAGGGCCCGACCGAAGAGGTGGGCCCCGGCCAGGGCCGCGAAGCGATCAGGTCCCGTTGGTGAGCGACCGTGCCTCTGCAGGGCCGACCACGAGGTCGTGAAGGTCGCCGCCCACCTCGAGTCGACCGGACTGTTGGAGCCCGCCGGCCTTCATCGGCTCGAAGCCGGCCGTTCGGATCAACCGCTCGACTTCCTCGCCAGCCCGGTCGTCGTCGGTCACGTAGAAGAGGATCACCCGCTCCGGTGACCGCTTGCTGGAGGACTCGAAGATATTGGCCGACAGTGTTCCGAACGCCATGGCCAAGCGCGCCCCCGCCGGCAACCACCCGGCTACAGTCTCGCCAGAGGCTTGCCCTTCCGGCAGGAGACGTGAGAGGTTGCCTTCAGCGTCGGTCCCGAGCGGGTTGCTCGGAACGACCACGAGCTTGTCGGTCAGCCGGTCGGCGATCTCGTCTATGACGCCCTTCAGCGCGGTAAACCGTAGCGCCAGGACGACGGCATCGGCCCCCTGCGACGCGTCGCGGTTGTCGCCGGCGACGAGCGCAGATCGACCGATCTCTGCAGCCAGCGTTCGTGCCGACTCATTGTTGGCGCTCGAGAGCCGCAGGGTCTCGCCACCTGAGGCCAGCAGGCGCGCAATAGCCGATCCAATCTCTCCAGTGCCGATTATCGCGCTGGTCACGACCGAAACCTCCGCGTGCAGACCGATCGCTGCATTTCAGTCGGAGTCCTCGGCGGGCGTGCTCGATGGCCAGTGAGCGGGTGCCCAGTCCCCCTCTGGGTCGGTCGTCTGCCCCACCTCGATCAGATGACCGTCGGGATCACGGATGTAGCAGCGGATCTCGTACTGGTGCTGCTTCGGCGGCGTCAGGAATTGAGCACCACGGGCGCTCCATTCCGCGTACACGGCCGCGATGTCCTTGACCCGGATATTGAGGAAGCTGCTGACCCGGTCGGGGTCGCGTGGCGTCTCCAGAGTGACCGCGGGCTTGTCGTCGGTCGGGCCTCCGCCGACATTGATGATGATCCAGCTGTTGGATAGCGCGACGTAGGTTGGTGGCCCAGGGAAAGCCACCCTGCCGCCGAGTACTTCGGTGTAGAAGCGGCGGGAACGCTCCACATCATCGGAGACGATAAAGTGGGTCAAGACCAGCTCCTGGTCGGGGGTGCTCATGCTGACCTCCCTTGTGAATTGATTCCATAGCGGTGCCTTATATCTCAGGGGCTTGGGCTGTCCACGTCACGCCTCCCAAGGCCAGGGAGGCTTGGGCACTGGTCGAGATCTGGTCTGAGCAGCGACTCACCCAGCAAAGTCGGGGGTGGTGGCGATCACGAGGATTCGAGGAGCTGCTTCGCCCGCGCCAGCGCCTCGGCCAAGCTGTGCGCGCTGACAACGACCGCGCCGCCATCGCTCGCCGGCTCGATCCTGAGGACCAGCTCGCTGTCCTCGAGCCGTGTGAAACCAAAGAGCCTGTCACCCGCCCAGAACTCGGCGGTGCCGAACTCGGCCTCCTCGGGGCTCACGACGCTGACGTCGAGTTTGTGCGGAGAGTGCATCGTTCCGGTCGGTCGGGTGGTGCACTCAGCCTACTGCCCACGACCGACCCGAGTCGTGAGCTCGCGGTGGCCGAGGTCGGCGAGGTCGGCGAGCACCCGACACGAGTGCCTCCGCACGGATGCGAGCGTCCCGACGCATACCGCCCCGGCTGGCGAGGTGGACGACGAGGGGAGTCCGAGCCGGTGCCGAGCGCACGCGTGCTCTGCCCGCGGCCGCGGCCGGAAATTGTTCCGGCCTGCTACAAGTGCTGGGTGTCCGAGCGGGACCCGAGCTCAGCGAGCACTCTGCGTGAGCGCCGAGAGGCCGTGGTGCGCGAGCACATGGAGTCCGAGAACCACCACGACTTCGATACGACGATCGCGACCTTTGCGCACCCCCGCTACGAGATCGTTGCAACGGGGGACGTCTTCGATGGTGAGGCCGAGGTCCGTCGCTACTTCGCTGAGACCCGGACCGCGTTTCCTGACCAGCGCAACGAGCTCATCGCCCTTCACCACGCGGACGACGCGTTGATCGCCGAGTTCGATCTGCTTGGCACCCACCTCGGCCCGCTGCGCTCTCTGCCCGCTACCGGCCGCACGTTCCGCTGTCGTATGACGGCGTTCTTCCTGTTCGAAGATGATCGCATCTGTTGCGAGCGGGTCTACTTCGACCAAACGAGCATCTTGCGCCAACTCGGAGTCGCGCATGATCCCAGCTCGCTGGCCGGCAGGGTCTCGACACTACTCAGCCATCCGTTCACAATCGGTCGCGCATTAGCGATGAGCCTGCTCGGTCGCAATGTCGTTCCACGGTGAGCTCGGCGGGAGCCGGCGCCGCGACACAAGACTCAGCCAGATCTCAGCGCACGTGCTCATCGAAGAAGCTGAGCATGCGTGCCCAGCCGTCACGGGCGGCCGCCTCGTCGTAGCCGACAGCCATCGGTGTGGGCACCCGCGCGAGCCAGCCCTGCCAGCCGTCTACCTGAGAGAAGAAGGAGTGTCCAGCCTGGTCGTACGTTTTCACGTCGTGGGGCACACCGAGGGCAACCAGGTGGCGCTCCAGGCGCGCGGCCATCCTGCGCCCGAACACGCGATCCCTACCCCCGAAGCTTGCGACCACCGGACACACGCCGTCCAGCCGCGAGCTGTCCGCGGGCACATCGCCGTAGTTGACGGCGGCGGCGGAGAAGCCCGGCTGCGTACCGGCGATGAGCGCAAAGCCGCCGCCCTGACAGAACCCGGCCACGGCGATCCGCTCCGAGTCGACCTCAGGCCGGACGGCGAGCGCATCTCTCGCGGCGCGAATGTCGGAGATCTCTCGTGCCACGCTGCCCCGCACCATGTCGACCATCACTCGGCTGAGACACACGATGCGCGACCCCTGCGAATACAGGTCGGGGGTAAGTGCCGTGTATCCGGCATCGGCGAAGCGACGAGCGATGCGGCGTATGTCGTCATTGAGGCCGAATGACTCATGCAGCACGACGACGGCAGGGTGGGGACCCTCGCCGGCAGCTGGAAAGAGCTCCGCGCGGAGCATCGAACCATCCGCCGTGGAGACATCCAGGCGCATCCCACTGCTCGGCATCGCCGTGGACGATAACCGAGCCCCGTTCTCGACGGCGCGGTCGAGAACCGTTGTACGTCCCCTTGTAAGGTCTGGGAACTCATCAATCCAGTCCGGGCGAAGGAAGGGGCAAGACTATGCCGCTGGCGACGACGTATACCTTCGGAGACGTCCTGCTCACGGTGCTGGAGTTCGCGTTGCTGTTCCTGTGGATCTGGATCGCGGTGGGCGTCGTCTTCGATATCTTCCGCAGCTCCGACCTGTCCAACTGGGCCAAGGCGCTGTGGGTGCTGTTCATCTTCGTCCTCCCCTGGATCGGAGTGCTCGCCTACCTGCTGGTGCGCGGCCACAAGATGCACGAACACCACGAACGCGAACGGGCGCATGCCGAAGCCTTCCAGCAGTTCACGCGCGGGGGAGCGGGCCTCGGTCCAGCAAGCGACATCGAGAAGCTCGTGGAACTGAAGGACCGCGGGGTGCTCACCGAGGGGGAGTTCGAGCGGGCGAAGGCGAAGGTGCTCGGCTAGCTCGCGCGCCCGCTGTGTGATCCGCTCACAGCAGCCCGAGCGGGACTCCGAGTCAGGCTCGCTTTCTGCCCCAACAACGGTCTACACGCAGCAACCGGTCGCGCCGTACGGCTCCCGGACGCTTGTTCGATACGCGGTCATAGGCGATAAAGCTGGACGCTGAAGGCGCCGATCGAACCTTGTTGAGGTGTCCACGCAGGGCACCCTCTGCGCTTGCTGGGCACCCAGCATGCGCGCGAATCCGGAGATGGGAGCACGATGCCTAGCCTGACTGGCGCACCCAGTCCACAGCCGAGTCCGAATGCGTTCTTCTTGATTAGCCAGCATGCCATCGACAGCCAGAGCTGCGTGGTTTGCGTCGAGGGAGAGCTCGATCTCGCTACGGCTCCGCGTCTGAAGAGGGCTCTGGGCGAGATGCTGCGCGCGGGCTTTGGACAGCTCGTCGTCGATCTCGCGCGGGTCACCTTCATGGACTCGACCTCCCTCGGGGTGCTCGTCGGCGCCAACAGGAGCCTGGACGCCGGTTCGCGACTGGCGATCGTATGCACCGACGCCAACGTGCTCAGGATCTTCGAGTTGTCCGGACTGGACGGAGCCTTTGCGATCTTCTCGACTTTCGACGAGGCGCTCGCGCACGTTCGGGGGAATGCAGCCCCGGCAGGCTGATGCTTGGCGACGCAGGCGCTGAGAGACCGCGCACTCGTCGACGCCGACGACCGGGCGTGGCCGTCGTCCTCAGCAGCTGCGCGCTCCTGTCCATACCGACGTCTGGCGCGATCGCGAGGCCGAGCCATGCCCCGCCGACGCCGGGCACGCCTGTGCCAAGCGAAGCAGGTTCTTCACCCTCGGCCAAAGGAGGCGGCAGGCGCGAAGGCTCGACGGGCGCAGAAGTATCCAGGGGCAGGGGCCAGCAGCGCGGACCGGAAGCCGCGGTCGGGCAGCCGAACGGTGCGCCGAGCAGCCGAGCCCAGCCCGATCGCTCACCGGAAGGCGCTGGCTTACGGGAATCCCAAAACGCGGCCCGTGGGCAGGACGGACATGAACTGCAGGGCACCGCACATGAACCTCAACAAGACACGGCGGCCCCCGCCTCACGCCGATCGGCCACCAAGGGCAGGCACGGCAGGTCAAACGAACGCCAGAAAGGCAATGGCGGGGCAAACGAAGGCAAGGGAGCGGAACGCCAGAAAGGCAATGGCGGGGGAGCCCAACGTTCGCCGGGCGAATCCAGACAGACGCCGGTAGCTCCCGCGCCCGTTGCGGGCGCAGGAGCTACCGCGAACAGCTCGGCGCTCGCCCAGGCGACCGCGGCATCCGTGACGCCGGGCGCGACCACGCCGCCGCTGGTCATCGGGAGCGCCCCGGAGCCTGGAACGCCCGTCGGGCTGGGCCGCGCTGCGCGGCGGCGCACGCGCGAGCAAGGTGCGAGCCGCATTCTGCCCGCGGCCCTCGTGACGAGGCAACGCCCACTCTCAGGCACGATCGCTGCGGCGCCGGTGCCCACAACTGCTCCGAAACGCGCGCCCGCGTCGTTGCACGGTCACTCGGTGCGCCAGTCGCCGCTGGAGAGGACGGTCACGAGAATCGTTGACGTCGTACCGGCGGCGGTTCGCATCCTGATCGGCGCCCTCATTGCCGTCGGCCTAGCGCTCGCGGTTGGCTCGCGCGTTGCCGCGCTGCGGGCGCGGCGATTGGAGCGCCAACGCCTGGAGCTGCTCGACGACGTGGGCCTGCTCCAGGGAGCGCTGCTCCCGATGCTGCCTGCCCGGCTCGGCCCGGTGGCCACCTCCGCCGCTTACCGGCCGGCGGCCGGTCCAGGCGCGGGGGGCGACTTCTACGACGTGTTCGCGCTCGAGGATGGTCAGATCGCCGTGATCGTCGGTGACGTCTCCGGGCACGGACGCGAGGCGCTTCCCCACACTGCCCTGGTGCGTTTCACGCTGCGCGCCTACCTCGAGGCGGGCATGTCGCCGCGCAGCGCGCTGCAAAGGGCCGCGGCTGTACTCGAGCGTCAGCTCGGAAACTCGTTTGCGACAGCGGTAGCGGCCACCTATCAGCCGCGCGAACGAGTCCTCGTCTATGCATGCGCAGGACATCCGCCGCCAGTCGTGACCGGCCCGCCGCCGATCCAGCCGATCACCGTCTGCTCGTCCCCGCCGATGGGAACGGGCCGGCCAACGGGCATGCGCCAGACGGCCGTGTCAGTGCCAGGTCGATCGCTGGTGTGTTTCTACACCGACGGCGTCATCGAGTCGAGAGTCGGCCGAGAGCTGTTCGGCCAGGCGCGGCTCGGACGCGCGCTCACCGAGCTGGAGCCCAACGCCACGGCATCAGCGCTCTTGGATCGCGTGGTCGAGGAATCCGACCGGCGCCCCGACGACATGGCCGCGTGCCTGCTGCGGATCGATGGGGCGGAGGCCGCGCCCAGCGTGAAGGTTGAGGAGCTCGAGCTGGATCGACACGAGGCTTCGGGCGATCGGGCGGAGAGGTTCCTGCTTGCGTACGGCGTCGACTCCACGGAGGCCGCCGAGGTCATGCGCGCTGCCCGCGCCGCCGCGGAGCGAACCGGCAAGGTCCTGATCGAGTTGCGCCTCGGCGACGGGCCTCCCGAGGTTGTGCTGCGCCAGGACAATGTCGCGTTTCTCGACACCCCGGCGCGCGAGATGGCGAGCACTCGATAATCGCCCAGCCGCCAGGATGGCTTTAGCGCGGGCTGTCTGACGGCGCAACGTCCCCGACCGGAGCGCGTACGCCGTGGAGAATGATCGCCAGGTGGCGACGCCAGTCGGCACTGCCGGGCTTGTAGTACATCGTCGAGGTGATGCCACACATCACCATCCCGAAATCCTCGAAGGTGAAGTCGTCGCGGACGACGCCGGCACTGACTGCGCGCCCGATGATCCGGGTTAGGACCGCCGCCAGAACGGCCTTCTCCTCCTCGATGCCCTCCCACTCGAGCTGGTCGGAGCCCATCATCGCCAGCTGAAAGCCTGTGTCTCCCTCGACCGCTTCGGCGGAGCGGCGCATGACGGTCTCGAGCGCGTCCCGCGGGTCCACTGTGTCCTCGGCGAGCGTCGCGATCGCTGCGAACTCCTGGAAGCGGACGCGCACCATCTCGGTTAACAGCGCCTCCTTGGTCGGGAAGTGGCGGTAGACGGTGCCGATTCCGACGCCGGCGTGCGCGGCGATCTCGTCCATCTGCGCGTCGGGGCCGTCGCGCGCGAACAGCTCGCGGCCCGCGGACAAGATCCGCTCGCGGTTGCGTCGGGCGTCGGCTCTGAGCGTGCGCTGATCGGTGGACATGACCTTGACAAACGGAATCTTAGCTCCGTATGCTGCTATAAGCAAGAGGAACCGTAATTCCGCTTCCGCCTCATTCTCCGTTCTACTCCCGAGAGGACCCGCATGAGCACCACCGAGACCCAATCTGGCGAGGCAACGAGGACCGGCTCTCGCACGCGTAGGGCTGCCGCCGATCTGAGCTCACAGCGAGGCAAGAACCTCGCTCTGATGCTCTTGGCGATGACGCAGTTCGTCGTCGTCATCGATGCGTCGATCGTAAACGTCGCGCTCCCGTCGATCGGCGCCCACCTTCACTTCTCCCGCGATGACCTCTCGTGGGTCGTGAACGCCTACACACTGACCTTCGGCGGGTTCCTGCTGCTCGGCGGACGCCTTGCCGACCTGCTCGGGCGCCGGCGGATGTTCATGATCGGCCTGGTCGTCTTCTCGCTCGCCTCGCTGGCCGGCGGCCTGGCCCAGTCTGAGGCATGGCTGATCGCCGCGCGTGCGGTTCAGGGCCTCGGCGCGGCGATCGTCTCGCCGGCGGCGCTCTCGATCATCACGACTACGTTCGCCGAAGGCGCGGAACGCAACCGCGCATTGGGCATCTGGGGTGCTGTGGCCGGCGCCGGGGGTGCTGCCGGGGTATTGCTGGGCGGCATCCTCACGAGCGGCCTGAGCTGGCGGTGGGTGCTGTTCGTGAACGTCCCGATCGGCATCGCCGCGGCCACGCTGGCGCCTCGGTTGTTGCTCGAGAGCAAGTCCGAAGACGGCACCGAAGGCTTTGACATCCCCGGAGCTGTGACGGTCACGGCGGGGCTCGCGCTGCTCGTCTACACGGTCGTCGACGCCGTCAACATCGGGTGGGGCTCGACGGGCACGCTCCTGCGGCTCGCCGGATCGGCCCTCCTGCTCGTGGCGTTCGTGGCGATCGAGCGACGCCAGCGCCATCCGCTGCTGCCGTTTTCGATCTTCCGTCTGCGCACGCTGCGAGGGAGCGACATCGTGGGGTTGCTGATCGGCATGTCGCTGTTCTCGATGTTCTTCTTCATCTCGCTGTACCTACAGGACGTCCTGCACTTCTCACCGATCAAGACAGGGATCTCCTACCTGCCGCTCGCCGTGGGCATCATCGTCTCGGCCGGCGCCGGCTCGCAGCTCGTGACGCGCATCGGCTTCAAGCCGGTCCTGATCACCGGTCTGTTGCTGATCGCGGGCGCTCTGCTCTGGTTCTCGCAGGTGCCCGCGCCGGGTGGGTTCGGTGCCGACGTGCTCGGGCCCTCGTTGCTGGCCGCCTTCGGCCTCGGGTTCTCGTTTGTCTCGGTGACGATCGGCGCTGTGAGCGGAGTCAAGCCGCATGAGGCCGGCCTTGCCTCGGGACTGATCAACACCTCACAGCAGGTCGGCGGCGCGCTGGGCTTGGCGATTCTCGCGACCGTCGCCAACAGCCGCACGCAAAGCCTGCTGAGCGCCGGCGCGCACCCCTCGGTCGCGCTCACGAAAGGGTTCGACCGCGCCTTTCTCGTCGGTGCCGGGTTTGCGATCGTCGGCGCGATCCTCGCGGCTGTCTTGATTTCCTCGCGCGATAGCCGCGAGCAGGCGAAGGCCGCGCGTCGTGGCGAGCTCGACGCGGTCCCTGCATGAAGCCGCAAGCAGCGTCCAACTGGAATGACCCCGCTGAGGGGGTCGGGTCGCGCTCGCTTGATAGGTGATTGCGGAAGGCGACGGCTGGCGGCGCTGACGATCTAGGGCGCCAGGCGCTCGACCCGCCAGCCCTCGCCCCCGCGACGGAAACTCAGCCGGTCGTGCAGGCGGTCGTGGCGCTGCTGCCAGAACTCGAGCGCTTCGGGGACAACGCGAAAGCCGCCCCAGCTGGCTGGCATCGGTAACTCACTACCCGCATACCGGCGCTCCAGGTCCGCTACGCGGCGCTCGAGCTCCTCGCGGCTTGCGATTGTCTGGCTCTGGGGTGAGGCCAGTGCGCTGACCTGGCTGCTTCGCGGGCGGGTGCGAATGTACGCAGCCGACTCCTCGGCGCTCGTGCGCTCGACAGGACCCTCGATCCTCACCTGCCGGCCAAGCGCATCCCAGTGAAAGAGCAAAGCGGCGCACGGGTTGACCGCAAGCTCGCGGCCCTTGCGACTGGCGTAATGGGAGAAGAATACGAAGCCTCGCTCGTCGAAGGCCTTGACGAGCACCATGCGCACCGACGGCACCCCGTCGGCGGACGCGGTGGCAAGGGCGGCCGCCTGCGGTTCGCGCACGCCCGCCTGCGCGGCCTCGTCGAACCAGGATGCGAACTGGCGCAGGGGGTCGCTGTCAATGTCGCTCTCGAGCAGTGGCGCCCCGTAATCGCTCACGGGGCCCATTCTGCCCGGCGGGACGGACCAAGCCATAGACCATTCTCGATGAGCGCTCATATGCGCGAGCGGTACCCTGGCACCGCCGCCTACCTGAGGAGGCTTGTAGCGCCGTCGGCGGGCGACCGCAGCTACGGGCCAGCCGCCCGTTCCCGAAAGGATCGTTATGGCTCTCACGCAGCTCCCTGGAGGTACCTTCACCCTCGCCGATGACCTGACCGTCACTCGCTTCGGCTACGGCGCGATGCAGCTCGCCGGACCGCACGTGTTCGGCCCGCCCGCCGACCGCGGCGCGGCGGTCGCAGTGCTACGCGATGTCGTCGAGCTCGGCATCACGCACATCGACACCAGCGACTACTACGGCCCGCACGTCACCAACCAGATCATCAGGCAGGCGCTCTATCCATATCCGGATGACCTGCGCATCGTGACCAAGGTCGGCGCCCGCCGCGACGCCGATGGCGGATGGCCCAGCGCGTTGGCGCCGGAGGAGCTGCGCCAAGCCGTGCACGACAACCTCGAGAACCTCGGTGTCGATGCGCTTGATGTCGTGAACCTCCGCGTCGGCGGCTTTGACTCCCCGACGCCCGGATCGATCGCCGAGCCGTTCATGGCGCTGGCCGAGATGCAACAGGAGGGTCTGATCAAGCACCTGGGCCTCAGCACCGTCGAACCGGCACAGATCGCCGAAGCCAGTTCGATCGCCTCGATCGTGTGCGTCCAGAACTTCTACAACATCGCCCACCGCGTCGACGATGCCCTCATCGACTCGCTCGCTGAGCAAGGCATCGCCTATGTGCCCTACTTCCCATTGGGCGGTTTCAGCCCCCTGCAATCCGATGCGCTCGCGTCGGTGGCCGCGCGGCTCGAAGCGACCCCGATGGCCGTCGCGCTTGCGTGGCTGTTGCAGCGCTCCGCCAACGTGCTGCTCATTCCCGGCACCTCGTCGGTCGCCCATCTGCGCGACAACGTCGTCGGGGCAGGGCTCGCACTGCCCGAGGACGCCGTGGCTGACCTCAGCGCGATCGCCGACTGAACCGTCACTTGCCCTCCAGGCAGTCGTGGCCCGCCTGGTCGCTAGCCGGCCGGCAGCTCCGCGACCGTCACCAGGTAATCGGCCTCGACCCGGAAGCCCCCGTCGCCGGCCTGATTGAACTCTTCATACATAGCGAGCATGTCCCGCTGAAGTTCCTCCCAGCGGCCCTGCGGCTCGAGCGCCGCTTTCGCCATCACCGCCGGCCCCAGCTTCTGTTCGTCCTCGGCCAGCCAGGCCTCGGGCGAGTCGGCCGCGAACGTCACCGCCCGGCGCTCGAAGTTCAACTCGACGCCCGTGCCCTCGAACAGTCCGCGCACGTGTTGCTCATCGCCCCACATCGCTGGCGGCCTGAGCTCGGGAGGGGGCACCGGCATGTACGGTGCCGTGGTGCTGAAGTTGCGCCCGATGAAGCCGTCCGGAGTCCACGCCGCCACGGCGACCGAGCCGCCGGGACGCGCGACACGCACGAGCTCCTGCGCCGCCAGCTTCTGGCGCGGGGCGAACATCACGCCGAAGCACGAGGTGACCAGATCAAACGAATCGGCGTCGAACGGCAGCTCCTCTGCATCGCCCTCGATCAGCTCGATCTCCACGCCCTCGGCCGCCGCCCGAGCGCGCTGCGCCTCGAGCAGCTTCGGCGTGAGGTCGAGCCCGGTGACCCCTGCGCCCAGCCGCGCGGCGGGGATCGAGACGTTGCCGCTGCCCGTCGCCACGTCCAGCAGTTCGATACCGGGAGCCGCACCCGCGCGCTCGGCGAGGTACTCGCCGACAGTCGCGATCCTCCGCGCGACGTCCGGGTAGTCCCCTGCCGTCCACATCGCCTTCTGCCCCTGCTTGAACCCGCTGACGTCGATGCTCATGCTCTCTCTCCCTTGTCGTAATCGCGCTCCCCTCAGCGCAGCTCGGACGAGATATCTGGGTCGGACGTCGGCCTCGAAGGTTGCCCACCTGCATTCCGGGCCGCCCTGCCTCCGGTCCTCGCGGTGCGACCATACCGCGGCACACGCGGCCGGGTCAACGCCGCAAACCGTTGAGCGGCATGGCCTGGCCTGTCAGGTCGCCAGCGGGTCAGCAGCCGGTGGGGCTTGCCGCCTGCGGTGAGACGCTGAGCACAGGAACGCGCTAGGGCTTGCCCGCCGCAAGCGGGTGTGCATCGGCGTACTGAGGCGCTCGGTCCCCGTGCGGGTCGCGCTGAGCCTTCGCGGTGCGTACAGGCGGAGCGACGACTCTCAGCAGGGCGCCAACCACATGTGGGTCGAACTGAGTTCCGGCATTGTCGTTGACCTCTACGATGGCAGCCGATTGCGGCATGGCCTTGCGATAAGCGCGCGTGGTTGTCATGGCGTTGAACGCATCGCACGCCGAGACGATGCGCGACTCCAACGGGATGGCGTTTCCACTAAGACCGTCGGGGTAACCCTCGCCGTCCCAGCGCTCGTGGGATGAGCGGACTATGAGGCCAATCTTGCGCATGAACCCGCCAACCTTCTCCAGCATCCTCTGACCTTCAACGGTGTGGGTCTTGATGATCGCCCACTCACGATCGTCAAGCTTGCCGGCCTTGTTGATGATCTCTTTCGGCACCGCGATCTTCCCCACATCGTGAAGCAGCGCCCCGAATTCGACGTTCCTCTGCCTGCTGGCATCGAGTCCGAGCTCTCGAGCGACATCGACGGCAAGGCGAACTACGCTTCTGCAGTGCTCGCCCGTGTAGGTGTCATCCGCCTCGATCACGTCCCCGAGCAGCAACGCGGTCCCCTGGTATGCCTCGTTGAGCTCGACCAACTGGTCAAGACGAGCCTGGCGCTCCTTGGAGAACACTCGGAGCACCATGAACAGTGGCGCGACCATGAGCACAGGCCATTGCTCATGAGTTGCAAGAGTTGCAAAGGCCAATACGAGACCAAGCGGCGATAGCGCCAGATCGATCGCGTAGACCCCCCGAACCTCAGTCACGAGCTCGCTGATCGTGACACCGTGACGCAAACGCTCGCGCGCGGCGCTCGAGACAAAGTCACAGATGAACTGTGCTGCCAGCGCCAGCACCAGAACCCCCCAGCGCCCATCCGGGCTGTGGTCGTGGGCAACGAGCAGAACGACAGCTGGGCCCCACGCGAACCAGCTGTTGCCGGGCACCGTCAGGACCCGGCTCGCCGACCGCTGTCCACTGAGGATGCTCGGTGCCATGCTGAGCGCGAGCGCGAGCGCGACCAGTAGTGGCACGATCGACACGGGGACGGCAAATAGCATCGGCACGAACAGCAGTTGCGTGGGCGCAGTGAAGCCGGCGACGAAATCAAACCGCACATGACCGGCCACGGCGATCCCAAGCACGTAAAGCACGGCGATCGAGAGCGAAAAACCGCTCTCGCCCCCGATCAGCGCGAGGGCGATCGCCGCGACGATAAAGCTTCCGCCGACAAGCAGCTCCGTTCGAAGCTCGCTAAACGGCATTCGCTGATCGCGCAGCCGAAACGACGCCGGCGCACGGTCGACCTCTCTGATCGCATCGGTTGACATGGCGTACTCTCTAGACCCATCGCCACCTATGGGGCTGGAGGTTAAAGGCCCCCGGCAAAGGCGGACGAACGCCTCTCCAGAATGCGGACCAGATGTCCGCCTCGGTGCGCCATCGTCCTGGGCTCGGCTCGTCTCGACCAGCGCGTTTGCCGCAAAGCTCAAACCTGTTCAACCTGCGGCTGAACAGCTCCCCTTGCTCGAACATTTGTCCAGAGGACTTGAGGCTCGGCGGCCTGCTCCCGATAGGTCCTGCAACCGAAATCAAGCTGATAAAGGCAAACTTGCCGTGAGGCGAGGACGCAAAGCCAGAGATCTCACACTGAGATAGCTCGGCCGCCAGCACAAGCGCATGGAGGCTCTTGTGTTCTCGTACTCGTATCGCTTCAAGCCCACTCGTCTGCGACTGGCGTGCGTGCGGGGCTCTTCACTCGGCCTGGCATGCGCTCTCACCGTCCTGGTCGCGAGCACGTTCTCCTCGACCCCCGCCCAGGCGGCCCTCGTAAGCACCGGCGCCTGCAATGAAGCAGCGCTGTCTCAGCCCTTCCTCCGATGGGGCGACCTCAACTCCTACGAGCTGGTCCCAGGCGGAGACTTCGAGGGCTCGCTCTCGGGGTGGAGCCTGGGCGGTGGCGCACAGCGGGTCGCCGGCAGCGAGCCGTATGCGGTTACCGGGTCGCCAGGCGCGAATTCACTTGCCCTTCCGGCCGGTGCTACAGCGCAGTCGCCGTTCGTCTGTGTCAACGCCAGCTACCCGAGCTTCCGCTTCTTCGCCCGCAACAACGGGCTCGTGTCCGACGTGCTCGTCCAGGTTGTCTACAAAACCGCGCTCGGACCCGTCACCGTCCCGGTCGGCACCGTCGCGTTGAGCAGCAGTTGGGAGCCGACGCTACCAATGCTCACAGGCTCGATTGTCGGCGGGGTTCTCTCGGGCGGCACCGGAGAGGTGGCACTCCGTTTCACCTCCCTCGTCGGTTCCTCGCAGATCGACGATGTTTTCCTGGACCCCCATATGCGTTAGCGAGGGCACAGCCTGAGCGGCCGCGCGTGATCACCGCCAGCCCGGCGCTGCTCACGCGCGAGCAGCAGATCCTTGCCCGACGCCACGACTCCTCCTCGTCCATCTCGATAGTGGCGGGGAAGCCCCTCGACACGCTCGCTCGGCTTCCCAAAGCCGCGGTCACGGTCCTGGGAGATACTCTCTGGCATGCCTGAGGAGTTCACGGCCCCCGACCTGCTGGAACTGCAGGACCGGCTCGACGAGGCTCGTGCTGCCGCTGAGCGCCTCGCGCGGGAACTCGTGTAGGGCGTGTCGCCGGAGGACCTGTGAGGCCGAGATCGGCCAGACGCCCCACACGACCCTTGCGGAGCCATTGTCGGCAGGGTTAGGGTGCAGGCGCCGATGTTCGACTTCGACGCTTATCTGGAGCGGATCGGGCTTGCCGGGGCCGATTCGTCGAACTGGCAGGCGATCCACCGCGCGCATGCCACTTCGATCCCGTTCGAGAATCTCGATTCCCACCAGGGCATGCCGGTCTCGCTCGAGCAGCAGGACCTCGAGCGCAAGATGGTGGCTGAGCGGCGCGGCGGGTACTGCTTTGAGCACAATCTGCTGCTCGCCTCCGCACTCGAGCACGTCGGTCTAGAGGTCGAGCCGATGCTCGCGCGTGTTCGCGTCGGCGGCGCGCCCCCTGAGGCACGCCCCAACAGCCACCTCGTGCTGCGGGTCACCGACGACGATGGCAACAAATGGCAGGCGGATGTCGGCTTCGGCCTCGGGACGCTGCTCGATCCGATCCCGTTCGGCCCCGACCCGGACACGGTGCACGAGCAGTCGGGCTGGGACTACCGAGTCGTCCAGGACGCTGCCGAGCTCGTGCTGCAAACGCGCGGTCCCGATGGCTGGTCAGACCGCTACGGGTTTGCGCCGCGTCGGGTCCCGCGGATCGACATCGAGGTGAGCAACTGGTGGGTCTGCACCAACCCGCGCTCCCCGTTCGTGTTCGGGCTGATCGCTTCGATCAATCACGACAACGGGCGGCGCGAGGCCATCTCGGATTGGAGTGGACCCCTGCAGGTGATGGCCATAACCCCCGACGGCGTCGAGTCCTCCGAGCAGCCCCGGAGCACGATCCCGGGCAAGCTCGAGCAGTTCGGTCTGCCTGGGTTCCAGCTCGGCGAGAACGGGCGAGTTCGCGCGACCTGAGTGACCGGGCTCTGAACCAGACGTAGTCCTGCCGGCTGCCTAGCTGACCCGCCCGAGTGCCGCTACAGGCCGTCGTCAACTCCCAGGACCGGCAGGTCTTGGGACTGGCGCTGTTTCTACTCGGCCGGCAGCGCCGGCGCGGCCTGAAGGCGCACGAGCGTTCGCTCGCCCTCGGCGTCCTCGACCTCGATCGCCGAGGGCAGGAGGCCATCCGAGGACTCAACGCGGATCCGCTGCGGATTCGAGACGAGATGCTCCAGCGACTCGGCCGCCCCTCCCGGAGAGAGCCCAACCACCAGGACGTCGTCGCGGTCGTCGTAGGAGATGCCGCTGAGCAAGAGGCCCTCAGCCTGCACCTGGGCGCCGAGGTCCGGTCCGTCGATCTCGACCGTTGCCTGCGTCGTCGTCAGCCCGCGGCTCAGGTCGTCGAAGTAGACGCGCCAGCGATCGCGCGGCAGCTCGTCGGTATCGGCCATCTCGCGTCGCAGCATAGCGCTCACGCAAGGGTTTGGGCTCCGTTGCATCGCCCCCGGTTGGCGAGTCCCGTTCACGCTGGCCCGGGCGCTGATCGCGGGCAACACTCGGCGCGACGTGGCGGGCGAGGGTGGCGTACCGTGAATGGCGTCGATGGCGAGTAGCGAGCGTATCGGGGTCTCACCGGTGGCGTCCTCGGCGAGCGCTGCGTCCGGGGATCGTCGTTGGGCGATCCTCGCCCTGCTCGGTGTCGCGCAGCTGATGGTCGTACTCGATGCGACGATCGTGAACATCGCGCTGCCCTCAGCGCAGCGCTCCTTGGGCTTCTCCACCGATAGCCGGCAATGGGTCGTGACCGCATACGCGCTTGCGTTCGGCAGCCTCTTGCTGCTCGGCGGCAAGCTCGGTGATCTGTTTGGGCGCAAGTGGACGTTCATCGCGGGCCTCATCGGCTTCGCGGGGGCTTCGGCGATCGGCGGCTTTGCGCAATCTTTCGGGACGCTCGTCGTCGCGCGAGCGCTGCAGGGAGCCTTCGGTGCGCTGCTCGCGCCCTCAGCGCTGTCGCTGCTCACGGTCACCTTCGCCGGCTCGCCCGATCGGGCGAAGGCGTTTGGCATCTTCGGCGCGATCGCCGGGGGCGGCGCGTCGATCGGGCTGATCCTCGGCGGGGTGCTCACGCAGACGCTGTCCTGGCGATGGTGTCTGTACGTCAACCTGCTGATCGCGCTGCCGACCGTGCTCGTGGCCCTGAGGCTCCTGCAGAACCATCCCCCTGATAGCCGCCCGCGTATCGACATCCCCGGAGTCCTGCTGGCCTGTGGAGGCCTGTTCGCGCTCGTCTACGGGTTCTCCAACGCCGAGACGCACTCGTGGACGGCCCCGCTGACGATCATCTCGCTCGCCGCCAGCGTGGTGCTGCTCGCGGCGTTCGTGGCGGTCGAGGCCCGCAGGACTGATCCCCTCCTCCCGCTGCACATCGTCAGGGACCGCGCCCGTGGCGGTGCCTACCTTTCGATCCTGCTCGCGGGCGCGGGGGTCTTCGCGGTGTTCCTGTTCCTGACCTACTACATGCAGGAGAATCTCGGCTTCTCTCCCATCAAGACCGGCCTGTCGTTCCTGCCCTTGACCGTGGCGCTCGTGGTCACCTCCACGACAGTGCAGACCAGGCTGCTCTACCGCACGGGCGCAAAGCCGCTGGTCGCCGCCGGGATGACGCTCGGTCTGATCGCGATGCTGCTGCTGACCCGCCTGCACCCCGGCGCCGGCTACGCGAGCCACGTCCTTCCCGCACTGGTCATCACCGGCCTGGGAATGGGCTGCATCTTCGCGCCCGCGTTCAGCACCGCCACGCTCGGAATCGACAGCTCGGAGGCCGGCGTGGGCTCTGCGATGGTCAACACCTCCCAGCAGGTGGGAGGCTCGGTTGGCACCGCGCTGTTGAGCACGATCTTCGCCAGTGCGACCTCGGCCTATGCCTCAAGCCACGCCGGGACGCCCGGACTCGCAAACGCCGCGGCAATCCACGGCTACACGACCGCGTTCGCGTGGGCCGCGGGGATCTTCGCCCTGGGGCTGCTGGTGGCGCTGCTCATTCTTCCGTCGAAGGGCAAGCGCCGCTCCCCGGCCCCAGAACAGACAGTGGATCACCGACCGGCAATCGCGCCCAGAGCGCCGGCGCCGGCAACCGCGCTGCTGGTTACCGGGCCCTGTTGTCATTTCGGTGTGAGCGCCCACGTGAGCACGTCAGCGGGCAGGCACGCCGTCTCGCCGAGCCTACCGATGAGCGCGATCGCACCGCGCCGCGGCGGCTCGCGATGTGCAGCTATCCGGGCGGAGGGGGACGATCAGCACCGGACGTTTGGCGTGCTGCGAGAGTCCGTGCGAGACGCTGCCGAGCAGGGCGCTGCGAATTGCGCCGCGCCCACGCTGGCCGCAGACAATCAGGCCAGCGTCGATCTCCTGAGCTATCTCGCCGATCGTCCCGACGACTGAGATGTCGGCTCGCGCGATTCGCGCAGATGCTTTGTAGCCGTGCTCGCGGGCGCCCGCGGCGCCCTCCTCGGCGATGCGTTTGGCAAGCGCGGTCTCCTGGTCGTCTATCTCGCCCTCGTTGGGCACGGCGGTCAGAAACGAGCCTGCTCGAACCAGGCTGACCACTGCGGGCGTCCACACCGTCAGCACCACGCCATCCGCCGGATGGGTTATCAGCTCGCCGGCCGCGCGCATCGCCGATCGAGATCCGTCTGATCCGTCGTAGCAGAACAACACGGGCCTATTCATCACAGATCCTCATCGTCGTCCTCACGAGCACACGATGCCCGCGCAGCGGGCACGGTACCCGACCAAGCCTGCAAGGCGGAAGCGCGGCCGACGCCGCCGTCAATCAGAGCGGCGGTATCCACTGTCCACCGATTCGCATTCCCTCATCGCCTCTCGGATGGTCGGCAAGGGGGCGCTCGTGCGCACCGTAGGCGTGCAGGGTGACGAAGCCGTCTGGTCCGTCACGCAGCACAAATGCGCGTGGACGGCTTGTCCGCAGGCCGTCCTTCAGCTCGTAGGTGGCCTCCATCTCCGCGATCCAGACATCGTCCTGCTGCCACTGGGCGGTGATTCGGTGCGAGGTATGAAGTAGCGACCCGAGGTACTCCGAAAGCAGCTCGCGCGCCGCCGCAGTCCCGTTGGCGCGGCGGCCATCCACCAGCAGCAGCTGGCAATCGGGTGCCAGCATCGCGATCGCCGCCTCGGCATCGAGCATGTCGATGGCTCCAAGCAACCGGTCGATGGGCGACTTGCTCAACGGACGCGATCTTAACCGGTCGGTCCCAAAACGTAGAGCCAGGCTTGTTCCCTCACGACGGCGGCCCTCGCCGCTGCGGTGCCCGGCCGGCCGGCTGGCTCGGGGCCTCGCGCGCCGGAGGCGCAGGGATTGGGCGGATCAGTGGTCGTTTGGGGTCGACGGTCGCCTTCTCACCGTGATGCACGATCTCCAGCGACGAGCCCTGCAGCAGCGAGTAGGACGCCTGCTCGTGCTCGACCTCCACCAGCAGCCGGCGCCCGCGGAAGCCCAGGCGAAACGCCAGGCGGGTGAGCGCCTGAGGCAGGCGTGGCGTGAAGCTCAGGATCCCCCCGTGGTCGCGCATCCCTCCAAATCCCGCCACCGCACCGATCCACGTACCCGCGAGAGATGCGATGTGCAGGCCATCTCGCGTGTTGTGCTGGATGTCGTCGAGATCGATCAGGGCGGCCTCGCAGTGATAGTCGTAAGCGAGCTCGAGATGGCCGACCTCCGCGGCGATGACCCCCTGCGTGCACGCCGACAATGAGGAGTCACGGACCGTGAGCGCCTCGTAGTAGGCAAAGTCGCGAGCCTTCTCCTCGTCGCTGAAGACGTCGCCGCGCAGATGCAGCGCGAGCACGAGATCGGCCTGCTTGACGACCTGCTTGCGATAGAGGTCGAAGTAGGGGAAGTGCAGCATCAGCGGATACTGCTCCGGGTCGGTGGCGTCGAAGTCCCAGGGCTCATGCTGGGTGAACCCCTCGGCCTGAGGATGTACCCGTAGCGCCGGGTCGTGGGGGACCATGATCGCTCTGGCGGCATCGCGCCAGGTGGCCGCCTCCTCGTCGTCGACTCCGAGCTCGCCGGCAGGCTGGGAGTGGCGATTGACCGCGAGGAAGGCCTCGCGCAGGTTCCGCTCGGCCATCAGGTTCGTGTAGACGTTGTTGTCGGCGATCGCGCTGTACTCGTCGGGACCGGTCACACCGTCGATCCGAAAGCGCCCGGCAGCGTCGTGGTGGCCAAGCGAGCGCCACAGCCGGGCCGTCTCCACGAGCAGCTCGAGACCCTCGGCGCTCGCGAACTGCTGGTCGTCGCTCGCCGCCACGTAACGGACGACGGCATCGGCGATGTCGGCGTTGACGTGGAAGGCCGCGGTGCCCGCGGGCCAGTAGCTCGAAGACTCCTGTCCGCCGATCGTCCTCCACGGGAACGCGGCGCCCTCGAGCCCCAACGAGGCCGCACGCTCCTGTGCAGCCTGCAGCGTGAGATGGCGCCAGCTCAGCGCATCGCGCGCGGCGCGCGGACTCGTGTATGTCAGGACCGGCAACACGAATGTCTCGGTGTCCCAGAATGCATGTCCGTCGTAGCCCGGCCCGGTCAGCCCCTTGGCTGCGATCGCCCGCCGCTCGGCCCTGGCGCCGGCCTGAAGCGTGTGGAAGAGACCGAAGCGAACCGCCAGCTGCAGCTCGGCGTCACCCTCGATTTCGACGTCGGCGCGATCCCAAAAGTCGTCCAGGTAGGCGCGCTGCTCGGCGACCAGCCGCTCCCAGCCGTGGTCTCGCGCCTCTGCCAGCGCCGCCGCCACCTGGTCGACGAGCGCCTGCGAAGAGCGGTGGCTCGACCACCCGTACGTGAGGAACTTGACGATTCGAAGGGGCTTTTCGGGCACCAGATCCGTCGTCACGAGCAGGCGCCCCATGTCCTCGAAGCTCTCCGAACTGACCGTCGTGTGCGCCGGTCCCTCGATCACGTGGTCCGTCGCCGCGGCCAGCGTCAGGCCGCTGGCACGGGTGAAATGCTCGAGAATCAGGCGGGTGTCGCGCGCGCCAAAGTACTCCGATTGCAGCGGCGATGCGAGGGCTGCTGCGGCGCGGGGATCGCCGTCTGTCACCGGTGGCTTTTCATTGGCGATGAGCTCGGACTGCACGACCACCGGTGTCTTACCGTCGACCGCCTCGACCTCGTAGAGGATCGCCGCGACCGCCCGCTGTGTGAACGACACCAGGCGCGTGGAGGCGATCCGCACCGAACGGCCCGTCGGAGACGTCCACTGCAGCGTGCGCCGCAGCACTCCGGCCCTGAGATCGAGCACCCGCTCGTGGCGGCGCAGCTCGCCGTAGCGGATGTCGAGCGGCTCGTCCTCGACCAGCAGGCGGATGATCTTGCCGTTGGTCACGTTGATGATGGTCTGGCCCGCCTCGGGATAGCCGTAGCCGGCCTCGGCGTAAGGAAGTGGTCGCGCCTCGTAGACGCCTGCCAGGTAGGTCCCCGGCAGGCCAAAAGGCTCACCCTCGTCGAGGTTTCCGCGCAGGCCGATGTGGCCGTTGGCCAGCGCGAACACCGACTCGGTCTGCGCGAGCGTGTCCAGGTCGAGCTCGGTCTCGTGGACGGCCCAGGGCTCCACAGAGAAGGCCGGATGCTGGATCATGGCGCGTCCAGCAGTTCGGCCAGATCGTCCACCACGAGGTTTGCGCCGTGAGCCCGCAACGCCTCGGCCTGGCCGACCCGGTCGACGCCTACGACCAAGCCGAAGCCGCCGGCTCGGCCCGCCTGGACCCCCGCCAGCGCATCCTCGTACACAGCCGCCTGAGCTGGCTCGACGTCCAGGGCCCGTGCGCCCGCGAGAAACGTGTCCGGGGCGGGCTTGCCGTGGAGGTGCTCGCGCTCGGCGACGACGCCGTCGATGATCGCATCGAAGAGATCCTGAATTCCAGCGGCAGCGAGCACATCGCGGCAGTTGGTGCTGGAGGAGACAACGGCGCGTCCTAACCCGGCCGCCTGAGCCGCCTTGACGTAGCGGACCGAGCCCTCATACGGCTCTACACCCTGCTCGCGGATCAGTCTGAGCACGATCTCGTTCTTGCGGTTGCCAAGACCTCGGATCGTCTCCGCCTCCGGCGAGTCATCCGGGTCGCCCTCCGCCAGCTTCACCCCGCGCGAGGCGAGAAACGATCGCACGCCGTCATAGCGAGGCTTGCCGTCGACGTACTCGTCGTACTCGACGATCGGATCGAAGGGGACGAATGCTTCGTGGGAGCGACGGGCGTGCTCTCGCAGGTAGTCGTCGAACATCTGCTTCCAGGCCGCGGAATGCACCTTGGCTGTCTGCGTCAGCACTCCGTCGAGGTCGAATAGGCACGCGGTCACACCGGTGGGCACACCAAGCACGCCGCAAGCTAATCACCTGGGAGCGCGCGCGGCTCAGGGCAGCAGCACGATCTTGCCGTGGCTGTGGCGCTGTTCGAGCTCGCGGAAGGCGTCGCGAACCTGCTCCAGCGGGTAGGTGCGCGCGATCGGGATTTCGAGGTTTCCGTCGGCCACCATCGCCACGAGCTCCGCGAGCATCGGCGCGGTGGCAACCGCGTGGGTGCCCTGCCCGTGGACGCCGAGTCGCTGCACGGCCTCGAAGTCGGCGATCGTGTTTATCCGCTCCGCAGAGACGCCCAGCTCGATCGCCAAATCGACATAGCCACCGCCGAAGGTGTCAATGAAGCCGTCGATCCTGCCGCCGGCCGCTTCGCGGATCCGCTCGGCCTGCCCGTCGCCGTAGGTCACCGGCACGATGTCATGGCGGCGCAGCCAGTCGTGGTTGTCCTGGCTGGCCAGCCCGATCACGGTGGCTCCGGTGCGGCGTGCGAGCTGGACCGCGACCGACCCCACGCCGCCGGCCGCGGCCGAGACCACCACGGTCTCGCCGGCCCGCGGATCGACCGCCTGAACCGACGCATAGGCGGCGAAGCCCACGACGAACAACGACCCCGCCACCTCCCAGGAGACGGTCGGCGGCTTGGCCGTGAGCTGGTCGCCCGGAACAACCACAAGCTCGGCTTGGCTGGCGCGCTTCTCGGTCCAGCCGAGCACCTCGTCCCCGACGGCAAATTTGCTCATGCCTCCGCCGAGCGCCTGCACCACGCCGGCAAAATCGGTCCCCTCTCCCGAAGGGAACGTCGCGGGCCAGCGCGACTGAAGATGGCCCTCGCGGATAGCGACCTCGCCGGGGTTGATTCCGGCCGCCCTGACCGCCACCAAGACTTCTCCCGGACCGGCCACGGGATCGGCGACCTCGCGCACCTCGAGCACATCGACGCCCCCGTATTCATCGAACTGCACGGCCTTCATGTCATCTCCTTCCGGTGTGCCGCAGCGGTGACATCATCGGAGCTGATCTCGTCGCGGTCTGTCACTGCTCGCGCGATGCCGGCGGGGCTGTGCTGAGCGAAGCCTCCAGCTGGGCCACCTCGTCCGGGGAGAGCGCCCGCCGGGTGACGTCCCGCGCGCCCTCGCCCAGCGCAGCAAGCATTTTCTGGACATCGGCTGCTGCGGCGATCAGGACGACCGCGGATGACGACCGGGGCACCGCCGCGCGCAGCTTGTCGGCGACCAGCGGCGGCTCGTCCTCGGCATCGGTTGGAGTGCCTGCTTGGGAGCCGATGAGCCCGCCGGCCACGAGCCCGACGGCGATGCCTGGCGGCCCGAGGAGCACTCCGATGAGCCCCCCGGTGACCGCCCCCTTGGCCGCCCCCGTCTGCGAGACGCGGTCGCTCTCGTCCACGTCCAGGTAGTGCCCCGCGAAGGTCCCCCGTAGCACCAGGCGCCCGTTGTGGTGATGTTCGACGAAGCCGACCTCGTGCGCCCACTGGGCGTCGCTGCGCTCTTTTGCAGCGGCGTACGCCTCAACGGCGGTTCCCTCACCGTCGAACTGGACGATCCCGAGGTCGAGACCCACCCAGAAAAGTCTACCCGCCGGCTCACGAACCCTGCACCTCGCGAGTCGTCGGCGGAGCCCCCGCCGCGGCGCGCTGCTTCGAGAGCCGCGCAAAGGGGACCGTTCAGCGCGCGAGGTCCATCTCATGCCCAGCCAGCAGCTCCGCGATAGCCTCGTCGATGTCGCGGGCCAATCCGTCGACGTCGGGAAGTGTGGTGCGGTCGGCGCATACGCCAAAGCAGGCCAGATCGCGTACGGTCGTCATACCGACCGACAGCGCGTGGCTGTCGGCCAGCGGAATGACCGGATAGGTCGCGTCGAGCGGACAGCCCATCAGGTACAGCGGCTCTGCGGGCCCTGGGATGTTCGATACCACGAGGTTGAAGGTGCGCGGCCTCGCGATGAAGCGAGACAACGCGTGCTGCACGGGTGCCGGGGTGTGGGCGGCCGCCTTCAACGCAAGATCGGCTCCTTGGGGCTCGCCGTCGCGCTTTCGCTGACTCATCGTGTCGTGTACTCGCTGCAGGCGGATGAGCGGGTCGGGCTCGTCGCACGGCAGGTCGGCGAATACGAAGGAGATGGCGTTGCCGGGCAGCTCACCGGAGCTGCGAATGCTGACCGGGATCATCGCCTTGAGGGCGACTGGCTGTTCGCCGCGGCGGATCAGATAGGCGCGCACGGCACCTGCGACCGCGGCCAGCATGACGTCGTTGAGCGTCGTTCCGTAGGTCCGCTTTACCGCTTGCAGATCCTCGAGCGGGCGTTGCGTCCACACCAGGTGACGCAATGGGGAGAGCTGTCGGTTGAGCATGCTCGCCGGGGCGCTGCGCAGCGAGTGACCGAGGGCCCGCGTCACCCGCAGTGCCGCCGCTGCGGTGTGCCGCGCGGCGCGTGCGGGCGAGGTCGCTGCCGATAGCGGCCCGCGCAGCAAGCCGAGTTGCAGGCCCAGGAGATCGCGCGCCCCGCGCGCGAACAGCCACTCGGCGTTCGGCTCGGGCGCCGCGTGCCAGTCGTCCGGTTCGCAGGCGACCGGGTCGGGGGTGAGATCGAACAGCAGCGAGCTGAGCTCCACGGCGGCGATGCCGTCGACCATGCAGTGATGGAACTTGCCCACAACGCCGATCTGCCGCTTCTCGGGCTCCTCGCATATCCAGATCTCCCACAACGGCCGGTCACGGCGCAGCGGCACCGACATGACCTCGTCGGCGAGGTCATGCAGCGGCCCAGGCGCCCGGTAGACGTGACGATCGACCGAGAACGCCGGGTCATCGATCCACTCAGGCGTATGCAGCCCCAGAGGGACAGCCGCGAGCTTCTGGCGGTAGCGCGGCGCACGCGCCAGTCGCACACCGATGTGATCGCGCAGCTGGCAGAAGGGGGGCAGCGGCCCTCCGGAAGGGGCCTTGAACGTGGCGGCCCAGCCGACGTGCATGTGCGCGGTCGGCGTCTCGACCGCGAGGAAGGATGCGTCCAGCGCCGAGAGACGAGAGGTAGCGGTCATCGCACCGTCGAGCGAGCTTGACCCGCTCCGACCTGCACCGACCCCCGGGGCCGCGCGCTCCGGCGGCCTTCCCCCGTCGGCCGGCCCTGGCGCGCGCGCCGGGCTCGCGCCGTACGTCCGGCGCGGGCACCACGGCCACGCGGGAGAAGGGGTTTGTGGCGCGTCGCGGTGCTCGCGCGGGGCACCTGCAGTCGTCCCCACTCGGCGGCGAGCGCGAACTCCACAAGCCGGTCAAAGTAGTCGCCCAGCGGCGTGGGCCTGATCGCGGCGCCACGAAGCGCCACCCGGGAGCGACGATCGTCGAAGGAGACCTGCATCGCGAAGTAGGGGAAAAAGGTCTCGCTGCGGGCGAGCGCTCGGCGACGGCGCTCGTCGCGCGCTGTGCGAACCAGCAGCGGGTGCACGACGCCGCGATACACCGCGGGGTCGATGAGACGGGGCGCCGGGCGTGCGAAGAATGCGCTCGCGAGCTCAACGAGCTCACCGACATTGCTCGCGTGCGCCCCGCCGGTGAGGTGGAAGGTTGCGCCCTCGGCCTCGGGCGCTTGGCTGAGCGCAAAGATGGCGTCGGCCACGTAGTCGACCGGCACGACGTCGACCGGTGCGTCGCGGCGTGCGGGAAGCGCCACGTAGGCGCCGCGCGCAAATGCGCGCAGCGGCCAGTAGAGCACGTTGAAGGATGCCGTCCAGCCGCTGTCGCGCTCGCCGACGATGATGCTCGGGCGCAGCACCGTGAGCGGCAACCGATCCCGCCAGCGGGCAAGCAGACACTCGGCCTCGAACTTCGTCTGCTCGTAGGTGTTGCGAAACTGCTGACCCAGATCGAGGTCGTCCTCGCTGAAGCACCCCCTGTGCTCACCCGCGACATATGCCGTTGAGATGTAGGAAAAGCGCCGTAGGCCGCCACGCGCGTCGCAGCGCTCGGCGAACTCGAGCACGCGTCGAGTGCCTCCCACGTTGATCGCGCGCGCATCCTTCAGCTCAAGCTCAAACGACACTGACGCCGCCCCGTGGACGACCTCGCTCACGCGCTCGGCGATCCCATCGACTCGACCTTGCAGACCCAGCCCGGGGCGCGTGATGTCGCCCCGCACCGCCACGACCCGCTCCGCGTAGGGGTGATCGGCCCCGAACAGACAGAGAAGCGTCTGCTCCATCCGGGCCGCTGCCTCGCCGTCATCGGCGCCACGCACGAGCGCGTACACGCGACGATCCGTGTGCTCCAGATATCGCGCCAGCAGCTCCATGCCGACGAAGCCGGTCGCACCCGTCAGCAACACCCCGTCGGACTCTGGGCCACCGCCCTGCCAAGGCACAGTGGACCGGGAAGTCGCGCTCCCGTTGACCCGGCCGGGGTGCTCAGCTGCCCTAGCTATCGTCCGTCCGCTCCTTCTCGTGGCCCGCACCTGCTCGGCCGCCGTCCGCGGCTGTGACACTGGGCCTGAACATACCGCGCATTCCCGCGGGCAAACCCTCGATATCAAAAAGAAGACAACTGTTCGATGTGATCATGAGGCGGACTGTGGACTCATAGCGACCATGCTCGCGCACACATTGCGCATATGCGCTGGACGCCGGTCCCAAATCGGGCCTCAGCCCCTTCGACAGTCGATTCAATCAAGCAGCGGTCTACATGCTGCGGGCGAAAGGGACGTGGCGGGGCCTGCCGATGACTCACACCGAACCGCGCCCCGGGAGCCATTGTCCACGGTTCTGGGCGCGCTGGTCGCTTGCGTTCTAAGGTTCCGGGCGTGGCGGTCGCAGAGCGCATCGAGATGGCGGACGCGCCCGACCGTGAGCGCTACGAGCTGTCTGTTGGCGGCGAGGTGGTTGGCTTCAGCACCTACAAGGCACGTCCGGGGCTGATCGCCTTCGTCCACACCGAGGTCGATGAGCGCCTTCAGGGTCGCGGGCTCGCTGATCGGCTGATCCGGTTTGCTCTGGAAGACGCGCGCACGCGAGGCCTCGCGGTGCTTCCGTTCTGTCCGTTCGTCAAAGCGTTCATCGAACGTCATAGGGAGTTCGAGGCGCTGGTTCCAGACGCCCACAAGGAGCAGTTCGGCCTGTGAAGCGCTACGAGGGCGAGCACATCGAGGTGACCTACGACACGGCTCGGTGCCTTCACGCTGCCGAGTGCGTACGCGGCATGCCGGCCGTCTTCGATACGGCGAAGCGTCCG
Organism: uncultured Solirubrobacterales bacterium; assembly: GCA_963749385.1. Taxonomy (GTDB): domain Bacteria; phylum Actinomycetota; class Thermoleophilia; order Solirubrobacterales; family Solirubrobacteraceae; genus Palsa-744. Next base: position 558,784 of record CAVVMI010000006.1, on the reverse strand, counting down.
TGGATTGCTCCTGACGCCGCCGATGCCGAGGCGATTGCGGCCATCGTCCGGCGATGCCCCACAGGGGCCCTGCACTACACGCTGCGAGACGGCGAGCCCGAGCGACCCTCGGTCCCGACGCGAATCCGGCTACCGGAGGGTGGACCGCTGCTGCTCGAGGGCGACCTGGAACTGGATGGGAGACGGGAGACCCGTGCCGCCATCTGCCGCTGTGGCCAGTCGTCGAACCAGCCCTATTGCGACCACAGCGGAACGTGTCGTGACTGGGAGTACGAGCGCTGACTTGCGCAGCGGACGAAGCCCAGGCGGCTTATCGGCGGGACCTCGCCGAGGTCAGCGCAATGAGGACGTGACGCTCAGCGCCAGCGAGTAACTGAGCGCGTCCTCAGCGACCGCCGCCGCCAGTTGCCGAGCGCGCCCGTGCACCTTCATTCGGAGACGCGAGCCGGCGAACGCGGCGCCCACGGCGCCGGCCACGGCGATCGCGGCGCCGGGTCCACCGGCAAGCGCGCGTCCGCCCGCTGCCGAGAAGACGAGGCGCCCGGACATCCCGCGAGGTGACCAGCGGCTGGGCGTGCGCGGATCCTTGTCGACGATGAGCTCGACGGCGGCGGCACCGAAGGCGATGAAACGCGCGCGCCCGGCGAGCGGCCCGCGGCTGTGGATCGCGAGCGCCACGGCTGGCGCGAACGTGCGCAGCCCGCCCCCGAGGCCCATCGCCAGCGCGGCACGAAGATCGGGTGGATCGCTCACGACGGCGCGAATCCTATAAGCGCCCGCAGAGCGGGCTCATCTGGCTTCTCGCCGTTTGCGATGAGGCGGGCCTCATCCGCGATCCCGACCATGGGCCGATACTTAAGCGATTACCTAACTGTTGCTATCGTAGCCGCCGTGCCCGTCGCCGCCGACGTCTCGCTCGACCGGACCTTTCGCGCCCTCGCTGACCCGAGCCGCCGGTCGATCGTCGTCCGCCTGAGCCGGGGCCCGGCATCGGTGAGCGAGCTCGCCGAGCCGCTCGCCATGTCGCTCCCGGCCGCGGTGCAGCACATCGACGTGCTGCAGCGGAGCGGCTTGGTGCGCTCGGAGAAGGTCGGCCGGGTCCGCACATGCCGTCTGCAGCCGGCGCCGATGCGATCGGTCGAGCAGTGGATCGCGCAGCATCGCACCGTCTGGGAGGACCGGCTGGACCGGCTGGGCGATGTCCTGAATGCCACCTACGGAGGGACTGAATGAGCGTCACCCACGCAGAGTTCACGATCGAGCGCCATTTCAGCTGCACGCCGCGACAGGCCTTCAGCGCGTTCTCCGACCCGGAGCTCAAGCGGCAGTGGTTCGCCAACCCCGGCAACTGGCCTGACGCCGAGTGGGAGCTCGATTTCCGGGTCGGCGGCGGCGAGGTCAACAGCGGCGGCTCGCCGGGCGGCACCCATCACGCCTTCAGGAGCCGCTTCCACGACATCGTCGAGGACCGGCGGATCGTCTTCGCCTACGACCTGCTGCTCGACGACCGGCTCATCTCGGTCTCGCTGACGACAATCCAGTTCGACGCCGAGGGCGACGGTACGCGGCTTGTGTTCACCGAGCAGGGCGCCTTCTTCGACGGTCTCGAGGATCCGGCCGAACGCGAGCACGGCACAGGAAAGCTGCTCGACGCCCTCGCACGCTTCCTTTCCGGGGAGCGGGTCAGATGACGCTGACGCTGCACGAACATCCCTTCGCCGCTTACTGCTGGAAGGTGCTCGTCGCCCTGTTCGAGCGCGATGTGCCCTTCGAGCGCCACTTCGTGGGCGGCGAGGCGGACCGCGTGCGGCTCGGCGAGCTGTGGGCGATGGCCAGCATCCCGGTGCTCGTCGATGACGCCGCGCGGCTCACGCTGCCCGAGTCCACGACGATCGTCGAATACCTCGATGGTCACGGCGCTGCGCCGGTGCTGGTTCCCTCCGAGCCGGCGGCTGCCCTGCAGGCGCGGTTGTGGGACCGCGTGTTCGACGGGCACGTCATGACGCCGATGCAGAAGATCGTCGCCGACAGCCTGCGCCCGCAGGGACGCGGGGATCCAGAGGGCGTCGCCGAGGCGCGCGCCACGCTCGATCGCGCCTACGCGCTGCTTGACGTGCACCTGGCGGGCGCTGGCTGGGCCGCGGCATCGACGTTCACGCTGGCCGACTGCGCCGCCGCGCCGGCGCTCTTCTACGCGCGCGTCGTACACCGCTGGGACGAGGACGGCCTCGACAACCTCACGCGCTACTACGACAAGCTCACTGCGCGACGCTCCGTCGCGCGCGTCATCGCCGAGGCGCGCGAGTATCGCGACGTCTTCCCGCTTCCCTGGCCCGACTACGTGGAGTAGCCGCGCTGCGCCGGCCAGGGCGCTGGGGTCAAAGTCGTTGGTGCTTTCGCTCCGCGGAGGAGCGCCCTACCACCTGAATGCGGCCGGCACGGCAGCGGTCGCCAGGCTGGTGCTGGATACTCTCACCGAGGGACGTGGTGCTCGTTCCGCGGCTCGCGCTGCGGGCTAGGAGGCGTATTGATGTCAGATGCAGAGGTCTCGCCAGCGCAGGGCTCACCAGTCGGATTTGAGTCGGATATCAGGCCGCTGTTTCGCGAAAGTGACCGAGCGGCCATGCGCCGAGCTTTTGACCTCTGGTCCTACGACGACGTCGTGGCCCACGGCCAGGCGATCTCGCGACGACTGAAGGATGGGAGCATGCCGTGCGACGGTGCGTGGCCCAGCGGGCAGGTCTCGTTGTTCGAGCGCTGGCTCGAGCAGGGTGCGGCCAAGTGAAGCCGGCTTCGGTGCCGTTATCGGGTGCGACCGTCCTACGTGGGCCCAACGTCACGCGCGCGCGTTTACGGGCGAGCGATCTGCTGTTCCCTCCTCACCCGAGAGAGTCGGGGAGAACGGGAGCTCGCGCTGTCCCTCGGCGTGGACGATGAGCACGGGGACGGGGCTGTGGTGGAGCACGAAGTGACTCGCGCTGCCGAGCAGCACCGAGCGCACCGCACCGCGTCCACGGGAACCCATCACAACCAGATCGTGTTGCCCCATCTTGATCTGGTTGATGAGCGCGGGTCTCACCGGCTCGCCGCTCTGCACAGTGCTCACCGAGACCCCGGCGGGGACCCGCTCAACGGCCTCCCGTAGGAGCTTCTCAGTTTCGCTCGCGGCGCCGAGAGCCAGCGTTGCTGCCTCTCCCGCGCCGCCCCCGATGTAGACGGCGGCGCTGGGCGTCACGACCGCGCTGAAGATGGTCATACGGGCGTGCTCTGACTCAGCCAGGTCGATCGCCTGTGTGAGCGCCTCATCGGCATCGGCTGAGCCATCGATGGCCACGAGGATGTTCTGGAACATGGTCTGCTCCCTTCCTGAGGTGGAGCCGAAGTGTTGCTGCCTGAACATCTATAGCAGACTATATAGTTATCTATATGCCTAGGACGACCACCGCATTGGCGTCGCAGAGGGGCGAGCGGGTCGACTACATCGCCGAGCACCTGCTTTCGCGCGCCGGGCTGCTCGTGCGACTGCTCGTGCGGCAGGTGCACAGCCGCGAGATCTCCCGAACCGAACTCGAGGTCCTGAGCATCCTGCGAGAGGGGCCGCGGAGGATCACAGAGCTCACCGAGCTCGCGGGAGTTGCGCAGCCCACGATGACGCTGCTCGTCAAGCGCCTTCAGGGGAAGGGCTGGGTCACGCGCGAAGGCGTCGCCGACGACGGGCGAGTCGTGATGATCAGCATCACCAAGGCGGGAAGCGCCGCGCAACAGAGGTTTCGCTCGCAGTTCCTCGCTGCTTTGCGAGCTGACCTGCAGGACCTGCCAGATCGACAGCTCAAAGAGCTGTCAGCCGCTGCCCAGACCCTCAGCTCCTTCGTTGACGAGCTGCAGCAGCGAGCCGGCGGATGACCCAACGGCGACCGGCGCCGAGGCCCGAGCAGCGCAGGGACTACGGCACGACCACGGCGGTGCCCTCGAAGCGCCCGGCCCGCAGGTCGGCGAGCGCCTCCTCCGCGCGCTGCAGCTCGTAGATCGTGACGGTGGTCCTGATCGGAACCTTCGGGGCGATCGCCAGGAACTCCTCGCCGTCGCGGCGGGTGAGGTTCGCGACCGACCGCAGCTTGCGCTCGTGATAGAGCAGCTCGTATGGAAACGAGGGGATGTCGCTCATGTAGATGCCCGCGCACACGACCACTCCGTCGGGCGCAAGCGCTTCCAGTGCCTTGGGAACCAGCGGGCCGGCAGGCGCGAAGATGATCGCCGCGTCGAGGGGCTCGGGCGGCGCCTCATCGCTTGCTCCAGCCCAGGCTGCGCCCAGGCTGCGCGCGAACGACTGGGTGGCGTCATCCCCGGAGCGCGTGAACGCGAACACCTCCCGCCCCTGGAACACCGCGAGCTGGCAGATCATGTGCGCGGCCGAGCCGAATCCGTACAGTCCCAGCCGCTGGGCGTCGCCCGTGAGCGTCAGCGCGCGGTAGCCGATCAGGCCGCCGCAGAGCAGCGGGGCCGCCTCCCGGTCTGAGAGCTCCTCGGGCAGCGGCAGGCAGTAACGCTCGTCGGCGACGGTGAGCTGCGCGTATCCCCCGTCGATGTCGCGCCCGGTGAAGCGGGCGTTGACGCAGAGATTCTCACGCCCCGACGTGCAGTACTGGCAGGTGCCGTCCGTCCAGCCGAGCCAGGGGACGCCCACCCTGACGCCGTCTGGCGTGGTCGCGACGATCTGATGACCGAGCACGACCGGCAGCCTGGTTGCCGGTATCTCCCCATCGCGCAGATGCAGGTCGGTGCGACACACGCCGCACGCGTGAACCTCGAGCAGCAGCTGCCCGGGCCCGGGCTGCGGGTCGGGAAGGGAGGCAGCCTCCAGCCGTTGCCCCTGGCGTTCGAGGATCATTGCGCGCATGTGGGTAATGGTCTCGCACACGCCGACTCGGTGCCGTCCAGCGAGCGCAGTAGGGCCTGGGACGACCCTCGTCGGACAACGTCAGTCGGACAACGTCACCGACAGAAAGGAAACACGATGACTACCAGCACCCTGAACCCCGTCGCTCTCGGCACGACTGGCCTGAACGTCTCCCCGGTTGCCTTCGGCACCTGGCAGCTGGGGGGCGAATGGGGATCCTTCGACGAGGACGAGGGGATCGCCGCGATTCGCGATGCACGCGAGCTCGGAGTCAACCTTTTCGACACCGCTCAGGGCTACGGCTTCGGCGCTTCCGAGCGACTCCTCGGTCGCGCGCTGCGTGGGGACCTCGACGACCGCCGTGACGAGGTCGTTGTCGCGACCAAGGGCGGCCTTCGAATGACCGAGACGGGTCTCGTCCGCGATGCCAGCCCAGCCTGGCTACGCGGCGGTGTGGAGGCCAGCCTGCGTGCCCTGGAGATCGACCACATCGACATCTACCAGGTGCACTGGCCGGATCCAGAGGTCCCCTTTTCCGAGACTGCGACGGCACTCCAGGAACTCGTGGACGAGGGCAAGATCCGTCACGTCGGCGTCTCGAACTTCGACGCGGCGCAGATGGCTGAGTTCGCGCGGACACGCCCGGTGGAGACGCTGCAGCCGCCCTATCACCTCTTCCGACGGGATATCGAGGCCGAGGTTCTCCCCTATGCGCGCGAACATGACATCGGGGTGCTCGTTTATGGGCCGCTCGCGCACGGGCTGCTGAGCGGTGCGATGAACGTGGATACCGCTTTTGCCGAGGACGACTGGCGGAGCGCCAGTCCCGCGTTCACCGGAAGCGCGTTTCACCGCAACCTCGAGGTCGTTGAGCAGCTGAAGCGGTTCGCCGCTGAGCAACTGGGGTGCTCGATTGCCCAGCTCGCCGTGGCCTGGACGCTTGCCAATCCGGCCGTGGACGTCGCCATCGTGGGCGCACGGCATCCGAATCACGTCAAAGACACTCTCGCCGCGGCGCAGCTGCACCTGGGTGACGCCGAGCTCGAGCAGATCGAGGGCATCATCGCCGATTCGGTGGCGATCGGGGGACCCTCCCCCGAGGCGATGCCGTCCGCCGAATAGCAGACCTGAAACTTGACCCCGTCCGAGGAAGGAAGAAACCGATGACAAGCGCCCCGCAGATCCCTGATCAACCCAACGTCGCGGTGCTGGGAACCGGCAGCATGGGTGCCCCGATAGCCCGCAACCTGCTCCGCGCCGGTTTCCCGGTGTCGGTCTGGAACCGCACGGCCGCCAGGGCCGCGCCGCTGGCGGACGACGGTGCGCGCCTCTCCTCCTCGCCCGCGGACGCTGCCAAGGACGTCGACATCGTGCTGACGATGCTGACGGATGGCGCCGCCGTCGAGCGGGCGATGAGTGGCTCGGGCGGGGCCATCGAGGTGATGCGACCGGGCTCGATATGGATCCAAATGGCCACCGTCGGTGTCGATTGGATCGGCCAGCTTTCGCGTCTGGCGGCCGAGCACGGCGTGGAGCTCGTCGACGCGCCGGTCTCTGGCAGCGACGGTCCTGCGCGGGAGGGCCAGTTGATCGTGCTCGCCTCCGGCCCCGACGAGGCACGGGCCCGGGTGCAGGGGATATTTGATGCGATCGGCCGCGAGACCCTCTGGCTCGGTCAGACCGGACGGGGAACGCGGATGAAGCTCGTGCTCAACAACTGGCTCGTCACGCTGGTTGAGGCGATCGCCGAGACCGTTGCCCTGACCGAGGCGCTTGGGCTCGACCCGCAGCTGTTCCCGCAAGCGATCGACGGCGCGCCGCTGGGGGCTCCCTATGCGGTTGCAAAGGCGCGGGCGATGATCTCGGTGATTTCAACCCCGGCTTCGCACTGCGCCTGGCCTTCAAGGATGCGGGCCTGGCGCTCGATGCAGCTCAGGAGCTGGGCCTCAGCCTTCCGCTCACGGCCGCGCTTGCGCCACGGTGGCAGCAGGCGATCACCGACGGCCACGCAGACGATGACGTGAGCTCGGTGTTCGCGTCGTCGGCGCCAGCAGGCGAGACTGCCGGGGCCGGTCGGCCATGAGAGGCGGCCCTTCGACAGCCGTCGGGCTGTGCGGATGAGCAATCAGCGTTGTGCCCGACGGCCGTCTCGACACGCTGGGCCTCTCGGTCGAGCACGGCGAGCAGGGCCTCGGTCGTTCGGGCGCCTGACGACCAGACGCGCCATTTCGAGGTACCTTCGTGCTCAGGACGCGCTGACGAGCTGCTGATATACGGCGGGCAGATCGGGGTAGCCGCTCGACGCCCAGCCCGATTGCTGGATCGCGGCGATCTGTGCCTGGGCGGGCTGACCAGCCGTGTTCAGGATCGCCTGAATGCCGGGGCTGGCAGTCCCGTAGCCGGCGATCGTGTCCTGCCCTTTGAGCCAACCCGCGGTCGCGTCCGCCGCTGCGATCGGTTCACTCCATGTCGAGTCGCTGGAGCCGTAGGTCCCGCTGTCGGTGTAGCCGATGTTCAGCCAGTCGTTGTTGGCGGCCGCCTGGCGGGTCTGGGCGGCTCCGCCCGACTCCTCCGAGAGAAGCCATGCCGAGATCACGTTGGGGTCGAGCCCGGTGTCGGCCGCGAGTCGCTGGGCGAACAGCTGCTGGGAGGAGGTCAGCTGCCCGGCCGCCGCCAGGGACGTTCCCGACATGCCCGGCTGTAGCGATGCGCTCGAGGCCATCGGCTGAGACGGCGCCCCCGCCTGAGCTTCGCTCAGGGCGTCGGCAAAGCTCGTCGTCGCGCTGCCCGTCGGCTTGGGCGCAGGCGGAAGAAGGGACTGCTCGATTTGCGCGATGCGAGCGACGGCGTCGGTATAGCTCATCACCCGCGGGAATCGGCACGGGTGGGCGCATCTTGAGGGCCACCGCGGGTCGTGAGCATCCGCGCGGCGGTTCGGGTCCCGGTCTCCTCTACTCGGTGCCTGAGATTCGACTGTCCCAGGACTCCTCGTAGGGCCGCACGCCGGCGAGCTTCGCGAGCGCCCACAGCGGCGGGAGCAGGAGGTTCTGTGTCCAGATGGGCGGTGAGGCCGCCCGGATCTCGTGGCGGAAGTGCCAGAAGGTGGCGCCGAGCCGCAGCGGATTCCTTGGTGCGCCCCGGGGCGTGGTTCTGCCGTCGGCCGCGAGCCCGGCGAAGGCCTCGTGCATCTGCCTGGTGCGCAGTGCGGGACGGAGCTCGACCACGCCCACGATCTCGACCGATCCCGGGTTCTCCTCCGAGTGGCGAACGCCGGCGGGCACGACGATCGTCTCACCCGGTCCGACGACGTGCTCCTCACCGTCAACGGTCAAGTGGGCCTCGCCGGCCATGATCGTGAAGCGCTCCTGTTGGTGAGGATGAACGTGCTCGGGGATCGCGCCGCCGGGCATGCTGCGCCAGTTGAAGCGGACTAGGTCGTTGTCGTCGCCGTTGGGGACGGCTGTGAACTGGATCCACTCGCCGGTGGCGGGGTTGGCGAGGGGTCGGAAAGGTGAGGTGGCGGCGGCGAGGCCGGTGTCGGTGCTGGCCATGAGGTCGGTCCTTCCTGTGGCGTGTCGGACGCGGTCTGAGCCCGGTACCAGGAGACGGTCGCGGCTATCGCCGTGGCAAGCGGCGTGCCGGAGGCCCCGAAGGTGGACTCGTACTTGGAGGTGTCAAGCACAAAGGGTTCCTCGAACTCGTAGGCCATCTCGGCCAGCTCCCGCAACATCGGGTTGAAGAGTCCGAGGGCGCGGACAAGCAGCTTGGGCACCGAGCGAACTCCGACCGGGTGTCCGACCTCGCCGGCAATCAGCTCGAGAACCTGGCGGGTTGTGACGGTTTCCGGGCCCGGCAGGTGCCACACTGCGCCGACAGCCCGCTCGTCGGTGCCGAGCATGGCCAGACCCGCTGCGACGTCGGGGACGTAGCTGTGGGTGTGGGGCAGGTCGGGGTTGCCGAGGAAGTCAGCGCGCTTGCCGGCCAGAGCGTTGGCAAAGACGCGCTCGCCGAGCACCGTCTCGGTCACCCCGGCTCCGAAGAAGTCCGAGGCCCGACCGATCGCGATGCGAACCCGACCGGCCTCTGCGGCGCCGAACAGTTCCTGGGTCATGGCCGCTCGGGTTCGGCCCTTGACGGTCGTCGCGGCAAGGGGGAGATCCTCGGTCATCGGCTTGCCGCCGGTGGGCCCGTAGCCGTAGACGTTCTCCAAGCTCACCAGGAGCGCACCGCTGCGTTCCGCTGCGCTGAGGACGCCCCGCTGCAGCGGGGGGAAGCGTTCCGGCCAGCTCGTGTACGGAGCGTTCAGGCACTGGTAGATGACCGACGCGCCCTTGGCAGCGTCCGCGGTGGCGTCTGGATCGGCCGCGTCGGCCGCCATCCAGCCGAGGTCCTCGGGGAGCCCTGCTGGCCGGTGTCGCGCCACCATCCGCACCGCCAGGCCGAGCCCGGCCAAACGGGCTCCGAGGGCACGTCCCACCTGTCCGGCCCCGAACACGACATGCAGTCGCTCATCGCTCATAGCTGCGCTCCCGCGCTCGCAGAGACGGCGACGTTCCCGGCGTTGACCCGCTCCGCTCGGCGCCGAACCTCCGCGAGGTCGTGGAAGCCCGCGAGTGCAGTGCCGAGCAGAAGTGCCCCGGCGGCGATGCCCGTTGTGGCGATCAGCGGCGTACCTGACATCGTTGCGACCAGGATCACCGGTCCGACCGTCAGCGCCCAACCCACGGCGCGGTAGCGGCGGATATCAACGAGGCGGTCGAGATACAGGAGCAGCGGGCCGATCGTGATCGCGATCGACGGCAGGACCCAGTCTGAGTGGCCGGCGGCGATGACGATGACCGGCAGCGCAAACGCGGCGGCGAACTCGATGATCGTGGCAAGCGTAACGGCTCGCTCGATTCGCTTGCCCTCCGGAGTCTTCGGCCGAGGCGCTGTGCCGGCCGTGGCTCGGATCGCGTAGCAAAACACGCCTATCACGGCGACGCCGGACACCGCGATCAGCACGTCTGCCGCGCGGCCGCCGATCACGACGCTCCCACGCAGGAGCCAGAAGGCGGCGAAGGCGGCCTGGATGAAGCCACCGACACGCCTCACGCGTCGCGACCATGCTTGCGCCGGGGTCAAATCTGTAGCGCTCGCGGCGCTCAGCGCTCCATCTGCGGCACTCCGCGGCGGCAACCGGTTCGTAACGTCGCGCTCCGCTCCGCGCTCGCTCACCAGCATGGCTGACTCCTCTCACTGATCCTCGAGCAGCCTGGCGGTCGGCGACAGCCGAGCCTCGGAGATGTCGCTGCGAAAGCTACACGAAATAGCAGCTTATTTCTAGAAAGCGGCGCCTATAATTGTCCCCATCGCAGAGTGGAGCTTCCTCACCAACCACGCCCGAGCACTCGTCTGCATCGCGCACGACCCCGGGGTACGCCTACGCGACATCGCCGCGGCGCTGAACCTGACCGAGCGCCGCGCTTTCGCCATCGTCAATGACCTGAGCGAGGCCGGCTACGTCGTGAAGCAGAAGGAGGGTCGTCGCAACCGCTACCGCATCCAGGACCACCTGCCTTTGAGAGAGGCGGTCGGTCGGGAGCGAACGATCGGCGAGGTGCTCGCACTGCTCGTCGATACGACCGCAAGAGAATCCGCTTAGCCATAAGACCAGGACGCCGGTCGGGCGCCGGTCGCTAGGTCAGGCGGACGAGCCCGCGCCCGATGACCTCGACCTTCCCGTTGGGCTCGCAGTTGGAGATCGCCAGAGACTCCCGCGCCAGCGAGCGCCGCAGCAGCACGAACGCCACCAACCCGAAGGCCGCCGGCACGATGAGCGCGATTGCCCTGTAGGCGAGGACCGCGGCGGTCGCCAGACCGACGGGCACGCGATAGAGGACGAGCGTTCCGACGAGCCCGAGATCAACCCCGCCGATACCGCCGGGTATCGGGATCAGTCCCCCTAGCTCGCCGATGAGATACGCGATGCACAGGATCGGTATGGCGGGCGAGCCCCCGAAGGCTTTGAACGTCGCCCACAGAACCGCGAGATCAAAGGCCAGATAGCCGACGAGCCCGCCGATCAGTATGGGTGAAGGCCTGCGAAGGATCGCCAGGGACTCGTCGACGCCCGACGACAGCGCGCCCAGCACCTGCGCGAGGCGCGAGTTCGCGCCGCGTCGCACCTGCACGCGCTGCTGCGCGCCTCCCGCCCAACGCCCGCCGGCGATTGTCAGCACGATCGCTCCGGTTGCGACGAGCGCTGGTGCAAGGGTGAGGTCGAGCCCTGCGCGCCCGGAGAACGCGCCAACCGCGAGACCGAAGCCCAGTACGATCACTCCGATCACGTTGGGCACGCTCGTGAGCAGGAAGAAGGCAACGCTCCGACGCGCGATCCGCGCGTCGTCCATGCCGCTGCGGTGAAGGGCCCACGCCCCGAGCGCGAGACCGCCGGCTCCGCCCGTCGGGATCACAGCGTTCGCGCCGAGCTCGGAAAAGCCGATCTCGCCGCTCAGTTTCCAGGGCATCCGTTCGCAGAAGACCGATCGAAATACGACGACATAGGAGACGCCCGACAGCACCTTCAGGGCGGCGCCGACCCACAGCCACGCCGGATCGGCATGTGTGAAGCGCGAGCGCAGGCCCGCCAGCCCCGGCACGAGCGCGATGACCGCCACGACCGTCAGGATCACCGCCCCCAGAAGCAGGACGCGCTTGCGGATCTGCGCGCCGTCGACTTCCGGCTGCACGTCCAGGCCCTCTCGAGCCAGCGTGGGCATCTCGGCAGCGGCCTCGCTCATCCTGGCACGCAACCTCCGCCGATGGCCGGTACCGCCGCGGCCAGCCAGCCGAGCACCCATGCGATTGGAGCAACGATTCGGCGGCTGCGGACCCGGTGCGACAAGGTCGTCCAGCTATAGCACTCACAGGGCCGACCGAGTCCCCGATACAGCGGTCAAGACATCCGGCAAGCCCCGCCGCCGAAATTCTCGATCTCTCGCTCTGTTCGGTGCTCGTCGGAGTCGAGCGTGGTGGCGAGCGCGCGGCGCTGTCGCTCGGTCAGCGACCCGACCGTCTTCTTCTCGGACATAGGGAACTGGGCGAGGACCTTGCGGGATCGGATCAGACCCCAGTGGCGCTGACTCATCAGCAGCTCGCCGAGCGCCATGCTGCTCGCCTCCCACGGACAGGAGAGGATCACCTCCGTGACGGCCGTCTCGCCAAATGCCACTCGGTGCTTGAGCGCGGCGCGGGCCAGGCGGACCTGATTGGCGCGCTCCAGGGCACGCATGCACTGTGGCCGGTCAGGTGTGATCGTCGCTGTGGGGTTCATGTTGCACCCTCCCCGTTGGCGTGCGAGGTACTCGCGACGCGCAACATCCGGTTTTGGTCTTGACGAATTGCGATCGCCATGCCTGCCGCGATCATCTTCTGAATGGAATCGCAGCCGTCCCCGGTACGTCACCCACCCAACGGTGTCTTTGGAGCGAGCCCCGAACGGTCATGAAAAACGCGGCTTTGAACGTTACGCCCGAGCAAGCCTCGGTTCAACGACGCGCTCGCGGATGCGTACGCAAGAAGCGGCATTTTCCCGTCACGCCGGCGCGCCAGTAAGCTGAGAGAAATGGCAGCACCGGCGTTTCCAAATGTCACACGTGGCGTCACTCGTTGCCGTCGCGCGCCCGCCCGCTCGGATCCGGTTCGGTGATCTCGACTGCGCCGAAGCCTTCCAGCGGGCCGTCGACAAAGAAGATCTCCATTGTGATGTCAGGCTCCACGTGGGCTTGGCTGAGGAACGCGAGGACTTTGCGCCCGGTGAGCTCCTCAATCGTCTCGCGGTACCGTTTTGCCATCACGCGCTGGAAGTCCTCGCGCATCGCGATGACGCGCTCAGGCTCGCCGCTGTCCATGATCGTCTGCTCGAGCGGGGTGAACCCGCTGCCCCGCATGACGACCACGATGATGTCATCGAGGGCGTAGGTCTTGGCCTTCATCGGACCCCGCCCGTAGTGCTCGCGCAAAATGCCGACGATGCTGGTCGAGATCGCCGCCAGCAGATGTCCGCCGGCGAGCGGGTTCTCACCGTGGGCAGGTCTTACGTCCACTGAGCTACTCCTGCTGAAAGCGGAGCCAAGCGAGGGCCCCCCGCTCGCCTCCGTGGGTTTCCTGTGCCGGACTGCAGCATAACCACCTCGCAGACCGAGCGGATGGCGAACTAGCTGATCCTCAGCGGTCAGGCAGACGAGCGCAGTCCGGCCAGGTGCAGCGTTCGAAACGAAGTCCCGTGGTCGGGTTTTTTGCGCGGGCAACACTTGAAATGTCGCACCCAGCAGCAAGTCCTGCTCGCACCGATCGGGTCGGTGCACTATCGTGCGCTACACAGCGATCCCAGGTGTACGGCCATTGGTCGTGCGCGGATTGCGCCTCAGAAGCGGATGGAGTGTCCGGTCACACGGTGGCCGCAGTCTTTTATCCGTTTGCTCACTCCCTTGGGGGTTATGAGATGGTGTTCACAGCTGAGGCTCGCGAAGCTGTTCCGACCGAGAGTCGAGGCGCCTGATCTCCTAGGTCACGTGCTCGCCATTCTGAGTCGGCGCCTGGCTGATCGCAGTGACTTTTGTCATCGCGGTGTGTCAGGCGGCTTCCGATGATGAGGGAGAGGAGAACATCTTCAAGAGCGTGGACGGTCGTCCCTCCCGCGAGGAGCCGTCCCCGGCAGCGCGCAGGTGCGGCTCATTTCCTCACCGTGCGCTGGAGCGCGCGCGGGGGCACCCCCTCCTCCTGGGTGTCCTCGCGCCGGTCTTTGCGTAGGCAACTCCGCGAAACGCCGGGCCGACATGTGTGATTGATAGGCATAGAGCAGGTTCCAGTCGCTCTCGCTCGAGCCGCACGCACCGGGCCACGAGATGACCCGTCCGAGCCCCTTCCCGATCACGAGAATGGAGCTCGAGTGCTGTGCGGCCAGCTGCGGCCTCCTGCGCCGTTCACTATCGTGGCGCGCATGATGCGCCTCTATCACCGAGAGCATGCGGGGCGGCCGTTGCGCGTCGCCTGGATGCTCGAGGAGCTCGGCGAGCCGTATGAGATCACGACGATGACCCAGGAGGAGGGCAAGGGTGAGGAGCACCGTGCCCGCCATCCCCTGAGCCGCGTTCCCGTGCTCGAGGACGAGGACGGCTTCGTGTTCGAATCCGCGGCGATCTGCCTGCACCTCGCCGATCTGCATCCCGATGCTGGCCTGGCGCCGCCACCGGGCACCCACGATCGAGCGCTGCTCTACCAGTGGACGATCTTCGCCCCAGCCGAGATCGAGCCACCGTTGATCGAGTTCGCCATGCAGGCTCAGCGCGACCCCGACCGCGCGGCCTCCGCGCGACGGCGGTTTGACAGGGCTGCGGGTGCCGTGTCGGGCGCGCTGGAGGGGAACGACTATCTCGTCGGCGGGCGCTTCACGGTCGCCGACGTGCTTGTCGGAAGCGCCCTTGCGTTCACGAACCGAATCGGCATCGCCGATGAGCTTCCGGAGAATCTGAGGGCCTACCTCGAGCGGCTCACCCAGCGGCCCGCCCGCCATCGCGCCGTTGAGCGCACGACGTCCGGCTGAGGCGCATAGACTGGCGAATCGATGCCCGAGTCTGACGATGATCTCTTTGGCAGCGAGCACGTTCGGGTCTATCGCGAGACCTCCGGCGAGCGCGGCTATCACTGGCGCGGAACGACGATCCTCCTCCTCACAACGGTGGGGCGTGTGTCAGGCGAGCCGAGGACGACCCCGCTGATCCACCGCACCGACGGCGACCGCTGGGTCGTCGTGGCCTCCAAGGGCGGAGCACCGGAAAATCCCAGCTGGTTTGAGAACCTGAGCGCCAATCCCGAGGCTGTGATCCAGGTCAAGGGCGAGGAGGTGCCGGTGCGTTCCACGACCGCCGAGGGCGGGGAGCGCGAGCGGCTGTGGTCTCTGATGACAGAGGTCTGGCCCGCCTACGACGAATACCAGACCAGGACCGACCGGGAGATCCCGGTCGTCGTGCTCTCGCGCCGCTCATAGGGAAGGCTCGCCCGGCAGTCCGATGCGCTCAGCGGTGGCTGGGCAGGCACGTCGCGTCGAGATCCGGGGGCGATCATCAGATCGCGCACGCTGTGCGATGTTTGCAGTGTGTGGCGATCCTGGGCGAGGACCACAAAGCGCTCTCCGCGCGGCAGGCGCAAAACGATCACGCGGTCGGCGCTCGCGTTGAAGATTCGCCAGCGCTGTAGCTGGCCGGGGCGGATCTTCGCGGTGGGGTTCAGGTTGCCGTTGACGTATATCCTCGCCCCGATTCGGTCGCTTCGTCGGGCGAGAGCACGCGCCCACCGCGGATCTCGGTGTTGTCGAGGACGATCCAGCGCTGCGGCACGTGGCGCAGCGCGGGAAGATCATCGAGACCCCCCTCCTCGACGATCGCCCCAGCGTGCCCGCCGAAGATCTGGCGCTCGACCGTTGGGTGGACGTGCGGGTGATACCAGTAGGAGCCGGGCGCCATGTCCTGTGGGATCGCATATTCATATGTGAACTCGGTGTGAGGTTCGATGCGCAGGAAGATGTTGTCACTGTTGCCTTCCGGTGAGACGTGAAAGCCGTGGGTGTGGAGGTTCGTTGCTTCCGCGAGGTCGTTCTGGAGGTGAACCACCACGTGGTCGCCTGCGCAGATTACGAGCGTCGGGCCGGGGACGCTGCCGTCGTAGTTCATCGCCCGCACCCGCTGATGGTTGATCGTCACGGGGCCGATCGATGCCCGCAGATCAACATCCAGCTTGCCGCCGCGGCTGACCAGCTCGGGAGGCTCGGGAAACCCGTCGTGTAGAACAGGCGGCACACCTGCGTGGCAGTCTGAGGCGCTCGCCGAACGCCCGCGGGGAAGACCGAGCGATGAGAAGCCCTGGGCCCAGGCCGCCGCCGCCGCGACCGCGAGGATCGTCGTCAGCAGAGCGATAACCCGGCGTGCCCGCTTTGCCATCGGCGTTCCGCCGTGCCCAGCTCAGCCCGGATCGCTCGAGCGGTATGGATCGCCCTCGCCACGCAGGTCGCGGTAACGGCGATCGAAAAGCTCGAGCACGGCCGTCACGTCAGACGGACCGTGAAGGTCATGGCGGACATTCTCGGAAGCGGCCAGCGGCTCGGCCGGCTCAGCAGCCCCTCGCTCGACGAGCTCGTCGCGCTCAGGTAGGGCGAAGCGTAGCTCGGCGACGCCGCGATCACGATCGAGGACGCCAAGCTCAAGGCTCTCGTAGCGCACGAGAATCACCTCATCCGAGCCTCGTTCGACGTGCACACCGGGCCAGCTTCCGAGCTCACCGGCGACCTCATCGACGAGTGCAGCCGAGCGGGACACCGGGCGATCCTAGCGCGCGTCGCTCACCAGCGAGCGCGCCGCCAATCGAGATCGCGGGAAAGGCGTAGCATGGGCTCATGAGTGACGAGAGCATCGCGGCTCGGGTCGAGCGCCTGGTCACGGAGGAGCACGAGCTGCGCAGCCGCGAGGGGAGCGACAGCCCGGAGGCGCTAGAGGCCGATGCGGTGCGTCTTCGGGCCATCGAGCTCGAGCTTGATGTCTGCTGGGATGTGCTGCGCCAGCGGCGAGCGCTGCGCGACGCCGGCGCGAATCCCGATCAGGCCAAGGCGCGCGACCCCGACACCGTTGAGCGGTATCTGCAGTAGATAGACCTCGACGGTCGCTTTTTGTCACATACCTTTGTTCGCGGCGGCGGGTCGCGGCGTCGGCGGCCATACACGCCGGGCTGGCTTAGATCCACACCCCGACGTGGTCGGCGGATCGACGCGTGCTCACCGAGCGCCGGCTCTCTTCGCGCTGCTCGAGCCACACCTCATACGGGTCGCGCGGGACGATGCGCGTTGTGAGCATCCCCTCGTCATGACGGCTGGGCTCGGCGTGGGCCGGCGGTTCGATCATCGCAAAGCGCGGCACGCTGGATGCGGTATCGCGGCGTCGCAAGCCTCGACGGCTTTGAAGCAGTTGCATGTGACAACCCCCTGGTTGGACATTCTCTGTAGTTCGGTGTCGGCCTTGAAGTCACGTCCAGCTCGGGCACCCGTCGAGGAGCTCCGCTGAGCGCGATCGGCCGAGATGGACGGCGAGGGACAGGATGCATTTTGGCCAGACGAAGTCCAGGATCTTCGACGAACGACGTAGGTCGAGCGGGCTGTCGCTCGGTGCGCGAGGATCGTCGGCGCTTGGTGATGGAACCGTTTGCTGGCCGATCGGGGTTTATGGGGTGATGCGAAAGCCAATGAGCATGGGCGCCCGGGAATGGACCTGCTGAAAAGGGGCCGCTCGCGGCGGGAGTTCGAGCGCTTCGCGGCCGACAACGCCGATGCGCTTCTGCGCAGCGCCTACCTCATGGCCAAAGATCGCGGCGAAGCCGAAGACCTCGTGCAGGAATGTCTGCTGCGGCTCGCTCGGAGGTGGCCGCGCGTGCGTTGCATGGAGCACCCGGGCGCCTACGCGCGGCGGGTGCTGTTCAACCTGATCCTCGACGGTGGGGCCAAGCGCGCGCGCAGACGCAGCGAGCTGCTCGCCGACCCGACAGCGGACACGCTTGCCAGCGTCGCCCGGGCGACCGTCGCGCTCGAGACGCACGCTGAGCTCGTGCACGCACTCGCCGGCCTGTCGCCCCGCCAGAGGGCCGTGCTCGTGCTGCGCTACTTCGCGGATCTGCCCGCGAGCGAGGTGGCGATGATCCTCGATTGCTCGCCGGGCACCGTCAAGAGCAGCACGTCGCGCGGTCTGGAGCGGCTGCGTCAGGCACTCGGCTCGGCGCCGCCCGTATCGGCCGCCGATGACACATCACCAAGGTGAGGAGGACGATCACATGAACAGCCAGCTAGAGCACGAACTGCGCGCCGCGCTCGCGGCGAGAGCCGCTGAGCTGCCATCCGACGCAGGCCGCCGACTGCTCGCCGCCGACTACCGCCCCCGCTCGGGGCTCGGCCGGCCGGCTCTCGCGCTCGGCGGAGCCGCGGCTGTGGCGGGTGCGGTCGTCGGCGTCTGGCTGGTCGGTCTCGGGACCGACACGCCGCGCGCGTTCGCGGGATGGTCGGCCACGCCCACGGCTCGCGGCGGCGTTCAGGAGCGCCGGGCCGAAAGGCTGTGCCGTTCGCGCCTGCCCACGTCCGCTCGCATCGAGCACGCCCAGGAAACGGCGTCCGGCCCGCACAAGCCCTGGCCGATCCCGGCGATCAGGGCCGGCGACTGGCGCACGCTCGTCGTCGACACGCGCGGGCCGTACACGCTGATCCTGTTCGTCGCGGCTCACGGCGCCGCGGAGCTGTCGTGCTTTACGGGACGCCAGCCGACGCAGGGCTCGCTCGGCGGGAGCTTTGGCACCCGTACGCCGCCCCCGGTGTCGCCTGGACACGTCTCCATCGTCTCCTCCGGCAGCCACACGAGCGCTGCGGACGAAGGCTCCCGGCAGTTCTCCCAGCTCGTGGGCCGCACGGGCCCGGGCGTTATCGGCGTGACCCTGCGGCTGCGCAACGGCACAGGCGTGAAGGCCAGTCTGGCGAACGGATGGTTCATCGCGTGGTGGCCGGGAGCGCAGGGGGGGAGGGCCACCGAAGTCACGACCTCCAAGGGCACGCGCGTGGTGGGCTGAGCCGCCGGCGCGCGGGATTTGCCGACCGGGCCGAGCTGCTGGACATCATCGGGCGGGTGCCCTAGCCCAGGACCTCTCGCGTCTTCCCAGAAGCTACTGTCATCCCGACGATCGATGCCCGATCAGCCATCCCCAACAGGCGTCGCGGTGCCGGCGAGCGCACCTGACTTCAATGACGCGATCTCCTCGCCGCAGCTGAGCGCCTCCGAGCTCGCGGAAATGGCCCCGTTTGGCGCCGAGCAGCCAGTCGCGGTCGGGGCAGCTGCTGTTCGAGGCCGGCGAGGCCTCCTATGACCTGTTCGTCGTGCTCGAGGGCGAGGTCGAGGTCGTGCGATCCGCCGGCCCGAAGGACGACGGCCGATCGATCGCCGTATTCGGGCCCGGCAACTTCGTCGGCGAGCTGAACCTGCTGACCGGCCAGCGCCGCTTCCTGACCGCCCGCGTCAGCCAGGCGGGCCGGGTGCTGGTGATCCCAGCAGCCGGAGTTCCGGCGGCTGATGAGCCTGCGCCCTGCGCTCGCCGACACGATCTTCAGCGCGCTGCTCGCGCGCCGCGAGATGCTGCGCTCCGGCGAGGGCGCCCAGGCGATCCGGATCATCGGTTCGCGCTACTCGCCCGAGGCGATGAGCCTGCGGGCGTTCGCCGAGCACTCGCGCCTGGCCCACACGTGGATCGACGTCGAGGACGCCGAGGACATCGACGCGCTGCTGCGCACGATG
Source organism: uncultured Solirubrobacterales bacterium (assembly GCA_963749385.1). Taxonomy (GTDB): domain Bacteria; phylum Actinomycetota; class Thermoleophilia; order Solirubrobacterales; family Solirubrobacteraceae; genus Palsa-744. The sequence goes on along the minus strand of CAVVMI010000006.1, from coordinate 539,533 downwards.
GACCTGCGCCCGCAGGACATGCCCGTGGTGATCACCCCCACGGAGATCCTGCGCCGCCCGTCGCCCGCGACGTTCGCCGAGCATCTCGGGCTGACCTTCCAGCCGACGCCGGGCTACATCTTCGACCTCGTCGTCGTCGGCAGCGGCCCGGCCGGCCTTGCCGCCGCGGTCTACGGCGCATCGGAGGGCCTGCGCACGGTCTCGCTGGACGCGGTCGCGATCGGCGGGCAGGCCGGCTCGAGCTCGCGAATCGAGAACTACGCCGGCTTTCCCAACGGCATCTCCGGCGGAGACCTCACCGCGCGAGCCGCGGTCCAGGCGATGCGGCTCGGGGCGCGGCTGAACGCCCCCTGCGAGGTCGTCGGCCTGCGCGCCGAGGCGGGCTTTCACGTGGTCATCCTCAGAGACGGCAGCGAGATCCCGACGCGGGCGGTGATCGTCGCCTCCGGCGCCGCTATCGGCGGCTGGACGTCGAAGATCTCGGAGCGCTTCGAGGGCGCCGGCGTCTACTACGCGGCGACCGACCTCGAGGCGCGAGTCTGCGACGGCAGGCCGGTGCTCGTGATCGGCGGCGGCAACTCCGCGGGGCAGGCCGCGATCTACCTCGGCCAGCACAACTGCAGCGTCACGATCGCGATCCGCCGCGACGACCTCACCCAGAGCATGTCGCAGTACCTGATCGAGCGGATCGAGGCCGACCCGAAAATCAACCTCCTCACCGGCGTCGAAGTCCAGCGGGCTCGCCGGTCAGGATCATCTCGAGCAGGTGACGCTCCCCCACACGGCAACCGGGCGAGCGGCAGACGATCCCCTGCTCGGGCCTGTTCTGCTTCATCGGCGCGCACCCCGCGACGGCCTGGCTGGGCGACGGCGTGCTGCTCGACCAGGACGGGTTCGTGCTCACCGATCGCCAGCTGTCGAGCCGTCGCTCACCGCGGGCACTTCGCGCACCGCTGCCGTTCGAGACCTCCGTGCCGGGCGTGTTCGCCGCCGGCGACGTCCGCCACGGCTCGATGAAGCGCGTCGCCGCCGCGGTGGGCGAGGGATCGAGCGCCGTGCGCTCGGTGCACGAGCGGCTCGCCGCCAACACCTGAGCAAGGGTGCCGGCGTCTCATCGGGCCGGATGCCGTCGGCGGCGACGCCGACCATCTAGCCTTGGTGGGCATGGTCCCCGTCACCGATGCTCATCAGGTCCGGCTGCAGCCAGTGCTGGGGGTGAGCCCGTGAGCGGTCCGGTCAGTCGGGTGCTCTCGAGCTCCCAGCTCGCGATGCTCGCTGAGGACGGCGAGGAGCGAACGGCGCAGGTCGGCGAGACGCTGTTTGAAGTCGGCGACGAGACCTACCCGTTCATAGCGATCGTCCAGGGCGAGGTCGCGGTGACCGACGCCGCAGGGCAGGAGATCGTCCGGCACGGCGCCTCGGGCTTTCTCGGAGAGATGAACCTGCTGTCCGGGCAGACCGTCTTTCTCAATGCAATAGTGACCGAGCCGCTGCGCTACATCGCGGTCGACCGCGAGGTTTTGAGGAAACTGCTCTTCGAGGACGGCTCGCTCTCCGATCTGCTCCTATCCGCCTTCGTCGAGCGGCGCGAGATGCTCCAGCAGCGCGAAGGGATCGGCGTCGAGATCGTCGGTCCGCGGGAGTCCGAGGAGACTCGCAGGCTCGTGGAGTTCGCCCGGCGCATGCGGCTTCCCCACTCCTGGCTCGTCCCCGAGGACAGCCAACAGGTGGCGGCGATCGTCGAGCACGTCGACGCCCGCGATCTCCCGCTCGTGCGTCTTCCCGGCGGCGGCGAGCTGCGACGGCCGAGCAACGGGGAGCTTTCGCGGGCGCTCGGCATCGGTCTGGAGCTCGGCCCGCGCGAGGAAGTCGACCTGCTCGTCATCGGCGGCGGCCCGGCCGGTCTGGGCGCCGCGGTCTACGGCGCCTCCGAGGGCCTGGACACGCTCGTGATCGAGGGCTCGGTTCTCGGCGGCCAGGCAGGCACGTCGCGCAGGATCGAGAACTACCTGGGCTTCCCCGCTGGCATCAGCGGCACCGAACTCGCAAGCCGCGCGATCACCCAGGCGCGCAAGTTCGGCGCGCGGACGGCCACCCCTTACCGAGCCCGCTCGCTCGAGCCCGGTGGCGACTGTCACGTCGTCAGGCTGGAGGAGGGTAATGAGATCATTGCCCGGGCCGTGCTGCTCTCAACCGGCGCTGAATACCGGCGCCTGCCGGTGGACGAGCTCGATCAGTACGAGGGCAGGAGCGTCTTCTACGCGGCCGGCCCGCCCGAGGGGCAGCTTTGCGGCGGGCAGCGGGTTGGGGTGATCGGCGGTGGCAACTCGGCCGCGCAGGCTGCGGTCTGGCTCGCGCGCGGCGGCGCGCTGGTCACCCTCATGCACCGTCGCGCCAACCTGAGCGAGACGATGTCCCAGTACCTGATCGATGAGCTCGATCGCTATGGCGTAGCGGTCCGCGACCGCAGTGAAGTCCAGGCTCTGCACGGCGATGGTGGGCGACTCGAGTCGGTGACGCTCACCGACGGCAGCGCGCTGTCGTTCTCGTTTCTTTTCCTCTTCCTCGGTGCCGCTCCGTGCACCGATTGGCTGGGCGACGTCGTCGCGCGGGATGCCAACGGGTTCATCCTGACCGGACCCGACGCCGGAGCGGACGGGTTGCTCGAAACCAGCCTGCCCGGCATCTACGCCGCCGGCGACGTGCGTGCGGGGTCGATGAAGCGTTGCGCGATCGCTGTCGGAGAGGGCGCGACGGTCGTGCGCTTCGTCCACGAGCAGCTGTCGCTCGCGGCTGCCCCAAGTCACTAGCGCGCTGGCGACACCGGCGGGGCGCTCGGGTGCGAGAAACCGGGCGCGGCTACGCGGGCAGGTGGAACGGCACCGTGGTGATCACAATGCCCTCGTCGTCGATCAGAGCGGCGCGCAGACGTGCGGCGATGCGGTTGTGCAGGAGCTGCTGCCAGCGTCTCGCGACGATGATCTCCGGGACGACGAGCGTGAGGATCGCGTCCGGCCGCTGGCGGTGCAGCGCGGCGATGTAGTTGGCCAGCGGCGCGAGCGTCGCGCGATAGGGAGACACGACGAGCTCCAGCGGCAGGTGGTCGCCCCACGCCTGCCAGGAGCGAAGGAAGCGCTCGGCCTCGTCCTCGGTCGGGCTGACGTGCAGCGCGAGGACCGGCTGTGCGAGCGATGCCGCATAGGCCAGCGCGTGCAGCGCGGCGAGGTCGAGCACCGCAACGGGGACGACCGCAAAGCCGTGGACCTTGGCGGGATCGTCCTGTGCCTCGGCCAGCCGTTCCGGTTGGTGTGAGGGCATCGAGGGGGGCGCCGCGAGAGCTCGACCTTCTTCGCCGGCGTTGGCTCGCGGTGTGAGCGCCGCGCGCGCATGCTCATAGTGCGCGTGCACGCGCCGGCATGCCAGGACGATCAGCGGGACCAGCACGATCACGACCCAGGCGCCCTCCGCGATCTTGGTCGCGGCCGCGATCAGCACCACCGCGGCCGAGAGCGTCGCGCCGAGGAGGTTAGTGGCCAGCGCCGAGCGCCATCTCCGCTCGCGGTGACGCCACCAGTGGGCGACCATCCCGCTCTGTGCCAGCGTGAAGGCCAGGAACACGCCGATCGCAAACAGCGGGATCAGCGGGGCGGTCCTGCCGCCGAAGGCCGCGTAGATCGCGCTCGCGGGGATCGCGAGCACGAGGATCCCGTTGGTGAACGCGAGGCGATCGCCCATCCGCAGGAACACCCGAGGGACATAGCTGTCGCGGGCCATGAAGTACAACAGCCGCGGAAGGCCGTTGAAGGCGGAGTTGGCGGCGACCAGCAGCACGAGCGTTGTCGCGGCCTGAACGAACGCGTACGGGACGCCGCTGCCGACGCTGTTGTGTGCGATCTGCGAGAGCACCGTCTCGCTCGTGTTGGGCGAGGCGCCGTCGAAGTGAGCGACCAGCACGACGCCGACGAACATCGAGATCAGCAATGCCACCATCACCGACAGCGTCTGGCGGGCGTGGCGAGCCTGTGGGGATCGGAATACCGGGACTGCGTTGGAGATCACCTCGATGCCGGTCATGGCCGTCGCGCCAGAGGCGAAGGCGCGCAGGACCAGCAGCACGCCGACGGCCTCGATGGCCCGGTGCGGGGCAGGGGGGGCCGGCTGAAAACCGTGCGATGCCGCCGTGATCAGGCCGCTGACGACGACGAGCCCGATTGCGGCGATGAAGAGGTATGTGGGGGCAGCGAACGCGGCGCCGGCGTCGCGCACGCCGCGCAGGTTCCCGGCGACCAGCAGCGCGATCACCACCAGGCCGATCTCCACCCTGGCAGCGGCGAGCGAAGGGATCGCCGAGGTCACCGCTTCCACTCCCGACGCGACCGAGACCGCCACGGTGAGGATGTAGTCGACGATCAGCCCGGCTCCCGCCAGCAGGCCCCACTGCGGCCCGAGGCTGTCGCTCGCCACGATGTAGGAGCCTCCTCCGTGCGGGTAGGCGCGGATCACCTGGCGGTAGCCGAGGCCGACGGCGAGCATCAGCAGCGCAAGCGCCGCTCCGATCGGCAGCGACAGCTTCAGCTGCGCCGACCCGGCGAGCACGAGGATCGCCATCATCGCTTCGGGCCCGTAGGCGACCGACGAGAGCGCGTCCGGCGCAAGCACGGCGAGCGCGAGCAAGCGCCCCATCCGCTCCTGTGCGATCGCCGTGCTGCGCAGCGGCGGTCCGATCAGGACACGGCGCGCCGCGTAGGCTGCGCGGCCCCAGCGTGAGTCGACCGCGCCTGCGCGGGCCGTGGCTTCCAGCGTGTCATCGCCCGTCCCGGGCTGTCCGCTTTCGATGTGCACGAAGCGCCCGGCGCGCGACTGCTCGGGATCGCCGAAGCCAAGACCGCGATCGACGGGCAGCGCTCGCTCCCAGACCTCTCTCGGGGGAATTGCTCGCTCCCAGCGCCGACCCACCTCGCACAGCGCGCTGAGCGCGTGCTCGTCGAGCTCGGGGAGCTGCGCGGTCGCAGTGACCGACGCCTGGGGGCCGCCCTCCCGCGCGCTCGTTCGGCGCCCGCGGCGTGCGGCGCCTCGTCGTCGCGGCCGCGCTCAGCCGCGGGGTCTTCCGCCCCCGTGACCGGCTGGGGAGCGGGGCGCCATCAGTGCGGAGTATCCCGGCCCGCAGGATCGCCGCCGACGCTCGCACGAGCGGCAGTCGGGCCCCGAGCGCGCCCGCGGCGCGCGCTGCCTAGGGACGCTCGCCAACCGGGCGTGGCTCGCCGGCTGGCTCGAGATGGGGCTCCAGCCACGCCTTCAGCTGCGCCAGCGGCGCGGCTCCCACGAGACGGTCCGCCTCGGATCCGTCGCGGATCAGCACCAGCAGAGGAATCCCTTGCACGTCATAGCGCGCAGCGATCGCGGGCGCGTCTCGACGTTGAGCTTGACGACCTTCGAGTCGGCCAGCGTTCTCCGCGCCCAGGCGCTCGACCAGCGGCGAGACCATGCGGCACGGTCCACACCACGGCGCCCAGAAGTCGACGAGCACCGGGACCGAGGACCTGATCTCCTCATCGAAGGTGTCTGCAGTTGCGTCGACGAGCCACGGGAGCAGCGTCCGGCAGACGCTGCAACGCGGAACGCCGGTTGGCGTTGGAGCTAGCCGGTTGCGCGTTGCGCAGTTGGGACACGCGACGATCGTGCGTCGGTCGGCCATCACGCTTGGGAAAGTAGCGAAGCGGGCGTCAGGGCGCCGCCAGCGACTGACCCACGGCGCACGAGGATCGCGCTGTCGATGACGACGGTGGGTCAGGCGGCTAGTGTCCCGAGTCAGAAATTCGGGGTGAGTTTGCCGAGTGGATGGTCGAGTCTGACGGTCGACGGCGGCGCGGTGCGTACCGGTGGTACGTGCGCGACGTCGGCGGGCGTCAGGCGCGGGCAGGCGCCGGGAAACGCCGTCGAATTTCTGACTCGGGACACTAGGGCCCCGAGCTGCTGTCGACGGCCTCGAGATAGGCGGTCAACGCGAGCTTGAGCTCGCGTTCCATGCCTCGTCGCCTCTGGCCGGAGTCATCCAGCACGCGCGGAAGCAGGGCGGCGAGAAGGTCGACGCACACGGCCGCAACCCGGCGGCGGCGGACAGGGGAGATCGGCTTGCGCGCGATGACAAGCTCCACGCGGCTGGCGAGCTCGCCGCGCAGACGCTGGGAGACACGTGCGATCGCGGGCGAGCTTGCCCCCGCCAGCAGGGTGCCGAGGAACGGCTGCTCGCGCGCGTGAGCGACGACGCCGTCGACGATGGCGTCGACCACGTGGGTCAGCGAGGCCCCCTGGCCGAGCTGCCGGGAGCTCGAGAGCACCTCGTCGATTCCGGCGGCGTGGCGCTCGGCAAGCGCATCGAGCAGGGCCTCCTTGTCAGCGAAGAACTGGTAGAGCGACCCGACGGACACCTTGGCCCGTGCCGCGATCTGCGTCGTAGTGGCCGCCTCGTAGCCGACCGATGCGAACTGCTCGCCGGCCGCGTCGAGGACACGGGCGACCGTTCGACGCCCGCGCGCCTGCACGGGAACGCGCCGCAGATCGGGGCCGCTCGCGATGCGCTCTTGACAAGATGTGAGGAATCCTTCATATTCACAGTTTGTGAAGGACTCTTCACATTACAAGATGCGGCGCTCGCCGTGGCGGGACTGAACGTGGCGCACGACGAGCGCACAGCGATCGTCACCGGAGCGACCGGCGGCCTGGGTCGCCAAGCCGCGACAAGCATCGCCGCCTCCGGCGCTCGCTGGCACGTCGTGCTCGCGGCACGCGACCTTCGGCGCGCTGAGCGCGCCAGTGCAGAGATCGCGGCTGAGACGGGCAATCCGAACGTCGGCGCCGCCGAGCTCGACCTGGGGTCGCTGCGGTCGGTGCGCCATTTCGCCGCGGAGCACCTCGCCGGCACGCGGGCGCCGACCGGCGCGATCGTGTGCAACGCGGGGATCCAGATCGTCGCGGGACAGACGTTCACAGAGGACGGAATCGAGACGACCTTTCAGGTCAATCACCTGGGTCACTTCCTGCTCGTTTCACTCCTGCGCGCCTCGCTCGCTCCATCGGCACGCGTGATCTTGGTCAGCTCCGGCACGCACGACCCGGATCGGCCGACCGGCATGCCGGCTCCGCGCTACACATCCGCGCGGGCGCTGGCTCATCCCGCGCCCGACCCGAGCGGCCGCGCGGCTCTCGAGGGCCGGCGGCGTTACACGACGGCGAAGCTCTGCAACGTGCTATGCGCCTACGAGCTCGCACGCCGACTCGACGGCGAGGCTACCGCGATCGCGTTCGACCCCGGCCTGATGCCCGGCACCGGGCTTGCGCGCGAGTACGGCCGTCTCCAGCGGCTCGTGTGGCGCTACGCGTTGCCCGCGCTCACGCCGCTCGTCCCGGGCGTGAACACGACAGCCCGCTCGGGACGCAACCTGGCACGGCTGGCGGTGGATCCTGCGCTCGACGGCGTGACGGGCGCCTACTTCGCGGGCGATCGGCCAGCGGGGTCATCCTCTGAATCCTACGATCGCCGCAAGGCGATCGACCTGTGGGAGGCCAGCGAAGCGCTGGTCGAATGATCGGCCGATGCGCCGCCACAGGGCGTGCTATCCGGGCAGGTCGGCAAGGCCCCTGACGGCGAGATAGGCGCCCGCCGCCGCGGACGCAATGACCGCGACCCTCCGTCCGTTGCGCGCGAACCACCGGTTGATCTGATCCAGAGCACGCTCGGCACGCCCGGGAACGATCAGGAGCATGAGCATCGGCAGCTCGATCAGCCACAGCATCACCGCCGACGGTCACGGCGAGATCCAGCAGTTCGCTGGTCGTCGAGAGCTTCGCGTCGGCGATCGCCTTGACGGCCCCGACGTATATCGGGGAGGGGATGACATAGAGCGTGATCCCCAGCACGAACGCCAGCCGGCGGCTCTCAAGGTAGCGGTCGATCTTGGACGGCTTGCTCGGGTCGCTGGGATGGCTTGTGCCGTCGGGGCGCTTCATTTGCAGCCGGACCGCCAGGCCGATGAGCAGCACGCCGAGGGCGAGGTCGAGCCCCGCGCTTGCCGTGCGGCTGCTGGTGCTCGTGGCGCCCAGTTCTTCGAGCAGCAGCAGCATGATCGTGCCGCTGACGTAGGTCGTGGCGTAGGCGGCGAAGACGAACGCGAAGACGCGCGAGCGCAGCTGCGGGCCGCGGCCGAGCGCGATCACGGCGGCAACGGCAGGTGGGTATATCGAGGCGGCGAACGCCAGCGCCAGCGCTTGGGGAGGCATCTATTTAAGGCTGGGGCGCGGCCGCTGTGACAGTGGCCGGCCGGTCGGGCGCGCGGGCGCCCTGATCCTGCCGCGGAAGACGTGAAAGGACCAGCCCTGGTAGAGCAGCACAAGCGGAAAGAAGATGACCGCAACCACCGTCATGACCGTCAGGGCGTAGTGCCCTGAGGCGGCGTTGTTGACCGTCAGGTTGTTCGCCGCGTTCGTGCTCGAGACCATGACGTTCGGGTAGAGGTCGATGAAGATCGAGCCGACCGTCGCGGCGATCGCGACCGCCGAGGCAGCGAACGCCCATCCGTCGTGGTCGGTGCTCGCCAGACGCGCGGCGAAGATCACCGCGATCAGGGCCAGAACCTCGACCGGCTGGGGCACGTCGGCGCCACCGGCGACTTTGCGCGTCCAGACCACGAAGCCGATCACCAGAGCGATCGCGGCCCAGCCCAGCGGACGCGCGGCGCGGCGCGCGCGCTCGCGCAGCTCATCGGTGGTCCGTAGCTTCAGGAAGGTCGCGCCATGCAGCAGGCACAGTGCGAGCAGCGTGACGCCGGTCCAGAGTCCGTAGCCGGTGAGCAGATCGAAGAAGTTGCCGGTGAACTCGTGGCTTGAATCGATCGGCAGCCCGACGAGGAGATCACCGAGCCCCACGCCCAGCAGCAATGGGATCAGCAGGCTGCCGACCGTCGTGCACCACATGAACGTCGTGCGCCAGCGCTCGCCATCGCCTTTGCCTTTGAACTCAAAGGCCACCCCGCGGGCCATCAAAGCCGCGAGCACGATCAGCAGCGCTAGGTAGAGCGCGGAGAAATCGTCGCGTACCAGGCCGGGAACGCAGCGAACATGCCCGCGCCGGCGACGATCAGCCAGACCTCGTTGCCGTCCCACCACGGACCGATCGTGTTCAGCGCCACGCGTCGCTCGACGTCTGTCTTTCCGACGATCGTGTGCAGCACCCCGACGCCGAAGTCAAAGCCCTCGAGCACGAAGAATCCGATCCAGAAGATCGCGATGATCACGAACCAGATGGTGTGAAGCGCCACGTCTGTCCTAGTAGGTGAGCGCCGGGATCGTGGTCGCGCCCGTGCTGGACGCGCCGGAGTGCTCACCGTCGTCGTGCTCGTCGGGAAGCCCTTTGCGGGCGTAGCGCAGCATCAGGATGAGGTCGGCGGCGCCGAGCGCGATGTAGATCAGCACGAACGTAATCAGGCTGATCCAGATGTCAGTCGATGTGACCGAGGGCGAGTTGGCGTTTATCGTCTTCATCAGGCCCTGCACGATCCACGGTTGGCGGCCGTTCTCGGTCAAGAGCCAACCCGCGGTGTTCATGATGAACGGTGTCACCACAGCCGCCAGGGACAGGCGCAGGAACCGCTTCGAGCGATCGAGCGTCCCGCGGTGAAGCAGCCAGCCGCCCCACAGGGCGAAGAGCGCGACCAGCGACCCGAGATAGGCCATCACGCGCATGGACCAGTACTGGATGAAGACGTTGGGGATGTAGTTCCCGGGGCCGTATTTGCGTTCGTCTTCGCGCTGCAGCTGGTTGAGCCCCTTGACAGGCCCGTTGAACGTCCCCGTGGCGAGGACCGACAGTAGATGCGGGATTGCGATCAGCTGCGTCGGCGTTTCGTCGTTCTTGCCACCTCCGACCTGAAACGCCGAGAACGAACAGGGCTGGCAGTTTTCCCACTGGGCCTCCGCGGCGGCGATCTTGACCGGTTGGTAGGTGGCCTCGATCTCGCCGAGCTTGTTGCCGACGAACATCTGCAGCAGGATCACCGGCAGCAGCACGACCACCGAGAGCTGCGCGGCCTGGTGAAATGCCGCCACCTCGAGGCCCTTGCGCAGGTGCCAAGCCGAGACGGCGAGCATCACGAGCGAGCCGGTCACCAGCGAGGCCAGGATCACGTGCACATAGCCCCACAGGAACGTCGGGTTTGTGAACAGCGCCCACACGTTGTTGAGCACGGGCTGGCCGTGGCTGTTCAGCGCATAGCCAACGGGGTGCTGCATCCAGGAGTTGGCGGCCAGGATGAACATGGCCGAGAGCATCGAGCCGAAAGCGACCAGCCAGATGCACGCCAGGTGCACCCGCTTTGGCAGCCGGCCCCATCCGAACAGCCACAGCCCGAGGAACGTCGACTCCAAAAAGAACGCCGCCAGGCCCTCCATCGCGAGCGGGCCGCCGAACACGTCGCCCACGAAGCGCGAGTACGCCGACCAGTTCATGCCAAACTCGAACTCCTGCACGAGGCCCGTCACGACGCCGACGGCGACGTTGATCAGCAGCAGCGTGCCGAAGAAGCGCGTCAGGCGCTTGTACTCCGGGTTGTCGTTGCGGTGCCAGGCGGTCTGCAGGAGCGCGACGAGAAACGCCAGCCCGATCGTCACCGGGACGAACAGGAAGTGGTAGATGCTCGTGGTCGCGAACTGCCAGCGTGCTAGATCGTTGGTCATCGCAGTCGGGCGCGCATGACGGCGGAGCTCGCCACGCGACGTGTTGCTGGGTCGTTCCGGCGGACGAAGCGAAGATACTCCCGATCAGCGCGGACGCCTGTGACCGTGAATCCGCAATATGCGCGAATCGGTTGCGCACGCGCTCCATCTCGAGTCCTGCGACAGACGAGTCGCCAACCCCAACCCCCACCCGTTAAATGACAACCCCGAGCCGCCAGGAGGAGGGATCGGCTCGGGGTGTCACGTCAATCGCGTCCGGCGTCCATCCACGCGCCGAGGACATCGTGGACCATCGGGACAGGGCTCCGTATGGGCGAGCGGCTAAAAATGCCGACCCGGAGTTGTTAGGTTCGTCGGGGCTGTCGGCCTTGAGGGGCGCTGTATGCTCCGCACGTGAGCGCGATGAAGATCAAGGTCGTGACGCTCCACGGTCGCCAGGTGAGCTATGCCGAAGCGGGCAGCGGTCCGGTGCTGCTCCTCATCCACGGCATCGGTGCCACGTTCGAGAAGGACTGGGGCGACGTCATCGAGCTGCTGGGGCGCGACCGCACGGTCATTGCGGCCGATCTACCGGGCCATGGCACGTCTACGGCCGGTGCCGGCGACTACTCGCTCGGGGCGCTTGCGGCCGGTCTGCGCGATCTTCTGCTCGCGACCGGTCACGACAGCGCGACGCTCATCGGGCACTCGCTCGGCGGCGGGATCGCGATGCAGTTCGCCTACCAGTTCCCGGAGCTCACAGAGCGTCTCGTGCTGGTCTCCAGCGGCGGTCTCGGGGCTGACGTCAGCCCGGTGCTGCGCGCCGCCGCGCTGCCGGGCGCGAACCGCTTCATAGCCGTCACCGCCGGGCCCGGCCGCGCCGCCGGTTCTGCGGTCGCGCGCTGGCTGAGCTTCGTCGGGCTTCAGCCCAGCCCCGACATCGCGGAGATCGCCCGCGGCTATGCAGCGCTTGCGGATCCCGGCCGTCGCGCAGCGTTCCTGGCGACACTGCGCTCGGTCGTCGACACCGGCGGCCAGCGGGTCCACGCGGGCGACAGGCTGTATCTCGCGGAGGGCGTGCCGATCCTGATCGTCTGGGGGGCGGATGACTCGATCATCCCCGTCGCCCATGGAGAGCAGGCCCACCGGCTGATCCCCGAGAGCCGCCTCGAGGTGTTCGACGGCATCGGCCACTCACCGCAGCTCGAGGCGCCCGGACACTTCGTCGCGGTTGTCGAGAAGTTCCTCGACGAGACCGATCCGGCGCAGCGCGACGCCAGCATGTGGCGCGCTCGGCTGAGCGCTGTCGACGCCGCCTGACGCATCGGCGCTGCACGCCCCCGGGCTAGCCGTCACCCGAGCAGGTCCAGCCCGCTCGGAGCCGATTCGGTGACATGCAGGTCGGTCCCGTCGGCGCTGCCCTGCACGTTCGCCGCGGTCTGGACGTCGACCCGAGTGACCGCCACGTAGGCGACCAGCAGGAAGATCAGGACCGTCAGCCCCAGGGCCACCGGTCCGTCTCCCCAGCCAAGTCCTCCGACGCTCTGGGGCTTGCCCATCCAGTCGGCGAACGAGGCTCCGAGTGGGCGGGTGGCGACGTAGGCAAACCAGAAGGAGAGGATCGGGTCCCAGTTAAAGCGCCAGTAGCCGACGGCCGGAACCGCGATGATCGCCGCGAAGAGAAGCCCTGAGGCGAGATATCCCAGGCCGAACGTCGTCGCTGTCAGGTCTCCCAGCGCGGTGCCCATCGCAAACGTCGCCACGACGGCGGCCCAGTAGAACGCCTCGCGGCGCGTGCTGTCCACGGTGTGGATCGACAACGTCTTCTCGGTCCTGTACCAGCTGACAAAGACCGCTGCGAGCACCAGCGCATAGATGACGCTCGACGCCGCATAGGGAACCCCGAAGCCGACATGGAGCACGTCGGCGCCCATCGTCCCGAACACGCCGACCATGACGACGGCCAGCCAGTAGGTCCAAGCGACGTAGCGGCGCATCGAGAACTGGAGCGAGAGCGCGGCGAGGAACGATACGAATCCGAGCAGGACCGCCGGGACCGGGTCCAGGGTGTGGACGAGATAGTCCGAGGTGGACTCGCCCATCGCCGTCGACAGTGCCTTGATCACCCAGAAGTAGACGGTGATCTCAGGGACTCGCAGTGCGCCGCGCAGCGTCAGTCGTCCGAGAAGGCCGCGACCGGTCACGGCGCCAGTGTAGTCCGCCACGGGCGCGTAAAGTGCCCGCCGAACGCAGCGGCGCACTCTGCGCTCGGAGTCATCGCGTACCGATTTACGGCACACTGCGGCAACCACTTCATCGAGTGCCCGAACGAGATCCGCCCTGGAGAAACGATGGGTTTTGACCAGTACCACGAGCCGCCCGAGGAGCTCCCCGAGGAGACGAGGACGTTTGCACGCCTGTGCGCGTCGCTGACCGAGGAGGCCGAAGCGATCGGGTGGTACGAGCAGCGCCTGGCGGTCGAGCGTAATCCCGAAGCGCACGCGATCATGGCCGACGCCGTCGGTGAGGAGTACAAGCACTTCAGCATGGACCTGGAGTTCCTGCTTCGGCAAACGCCGAAGTGGCGCGCGATCGCCAGGGGGGTGCTGTTTCAGGAGGGAGACATCGCCGAGCACGGCGAGGCGGCCGAGGCGCAGGCCGCAGGGGAGGACTCCGCGCCGGAGGCCGCCCCTGAGTCGTCCGCGAGCGCCGGCTCTCTGGGGATCGGGAGCCTGCAGGGGCAGCAGCTGTGAGCCATCTGCTGCGCGAGCACGCGCCCATCACCGAGGCGGGCTGGCGGATGATCGACGACGAGGCTCGTGAGCGCCTGCTCCCGGGGCTCGCCGGCAGACGGCTCGTGGACTTCTCGGGGCCCCACGGCTGGGAGCATTCGGCGACCGATCTCGGCCGCGTCGAGGCCGCCGATGTGAGCGCGGTCAAAGGGATTGAGGCCAACCGCCGTGCGATTCTCCCGCTCGTCGAGCTGCGCGCCGGGTTCACCGTCTCGCGTGAGGAGCTGCGCGCGGGGGATCGTGGAGCGCAGGACGTCGACTTCGAGGGCCTAGATGCCGCCGCGCAGCGGCTCGTTGAAGCCGAGAACGTGTCGGTGTTCCACGGCTGGCCGAAGGCGGGGATCGACGGGATCATCAAGCGCTCCCCGCACGGCGCGATCGAGCGTGCCAAAACCTTTCAGACCTATCCGGCGAGCGTCGCGCGCGCGGTGGAGCTCCTGCTGCGAAACGGCATCTCCGGGCCATATGGGCTGGCGCTCGGTCGCGAGGACTACACGAGTGTCGTGGAGACCGCCGAGCATGGCGGATATCCGCTCCTGGACCACCTGCGCAAGATCCTGCAGGGACCGATCGTCTGGGCCCCGGGCGTGAAGGGAGCGGTGGTCCTGAGCATGCGCGGCGGCGACTTCGCCTTCGAGTGCGGCCAGGACATCTCCGTCGGCTATGCGTCTCACGACAGCGACACCGTGAAGCTCTATTTGGAGGAGTCCTACAGCTTTCGCGTGCTCACGCCCGAGGCATCCGTGGCGATTTCCGCCGCCAAGGCGCGCTAGCTCGCGCTCGTCGGCGCTGAGCGACCTCGCGCTCGGCCTCGATCTCTTACAGTTCCATGATGCCCTCCGGCAGCGATGACTCGCTGGGCGTTCTGCTCGACATCGACGGCGTGCTCTATGTGGGCAACGAGCCGATCGCGGGGGCGCACGAGGCTTTCACGGCGCTGCGCGAGATGAGCGCTGGGCTGCGGCTGCTGACGAACACCACCTCGCGCTCACGGCGGGCGGTCCGCGAGCACCTTCTGGGCATGGGCTTCGACGTCGCGCTGGAGGAGGTGCTCACGCCGGCGGCGATGGCCGAGCGCCACTGTCGAGAGCGTGAATATGACTCCGTCAGCGTGCTCGTCAGCGAGGGCCTGCGCGAGGACGTCGCCGAGCTCGAGACCGCCGCGCCGGGTGCGCAGGTCGATGCGGTCGTCCTCGGCGATCTCGGCGACGGGTTCACCCCGGAAGTGCTCAACAGCGTCTTTCGCGCGCTGATGGATGGCGCCGAGCTCGTGGCGCTTCAGCACAACCGCTACTGGCGTCGCGCCGACGGCCTCGCGCTGGACGTCGGCGCCTACGCGGCCGCCCTCGAGTACGCGAGCGGGCGCGACGCGGTGACCGTGGGCAAGCCGGCGAGCGAGTTCTTCCTCGCCGCGATGACCGACATGGGGCTCGAGCAGGGAGTGATGATCGGAGACGACGTCGAGGCCGATGTGGGCGGCGCGATGGCCGCCGGCCTGCCGGGCGTGCTCGTGAGGACTGGCAAGTATCGCCAGGACGCCCTGCGCGAGCGGGTGACCCCGACGGCGATCGTCGACTCGATCAAGGACGTGCCGGCGCTGCTCGAGCGCATGCTGCCGTCGATGGCCACCTGACAGCACGTCAGCGGCCGATGCCGCGGATCGGCTCTTCAGGCGTCGTCGGGTCCGAGCGCGATGCCGGCGCGCGGCGGGGACGGCGGCCCAGCGGACGGCGCACCCGAGACGTCGGTGATCAGGCGAGTGCCGCGGCCGTGCGTCAGGAAGCTGTAGGCCCAGCGAATGATCACCAGCATGCGGTTTTCGAAGCCGATCAGGTAGAAGAGATGCACGAACAGCCAGGCCAGCCACGCGGGGAAGCCGCTCAGCCGAACGCCCGGCAGGTCCGCCACCGCGCTCGCTCGGCCGATCGTCGCGAGCGTGCCCTTGTCGCGGTAGTGAAACGGCGCTGGCGGCCGGCCGGCCAACCGGCCGACGATCAACCGCGCGGCGTGGCGGCCCTGCTGCATCGCGACAGGCGCGAGCCCGGGCAGGGCCTTGGACTCGCCGGAGCGCGCATCGCGGACGCGGACCATATCGCCGAGCGCGAGCACGTCGGGATGCCCCGGCAGGGTGAGATCGGCCTCCACGGTCAGCCGGCCAGCCCGATCGAGCTCGCCGCCACTTGCGTTGGCCAGCTCGCCGGCCAGCGGTGAGGCGGTCACGCCGGCGGCCCACACGACCGTCCTCGTGGAAACGCGTTCGCTGGTCCCGTCGTGTGCGCGCACCTCGACGCTGTCGCCGTGCACGTCGACGACCGTGTGGCGCAGCAGCGGAGTGACGCCGAGGCGTTCCAGCGAGCGCTCGGCTCGGTGCGAGAGGGACTCGGGAAACCCCGTCAGGACGCGGTCGGCCATCTCGACGAGCAATACGCGCCCGGTGCGCGGGTCGCTGTCGCGAAACTCGGCCGGCAGCGTGTCGCGGGCCAGCTCTGCGATCTGCCCGGCCATCTCGACGCCGGTGGGCCCGGCGCCCACGACGACGAACGTCAGCCAGCCGGCCTGTTCTGCCGCGTCGGTCTGCAGCTCGGCGGCCTCGAACGCCTGCAGGATCCGCCCGCGGGTCTTCAGCGCGCTGTCGAGCGACTTGACCTCGAGGACGGTCGAGCGCCACTCGTCGTGACCGAAGTAGGCATAGCTCGAGCCTCCGGCGACGATCAGCGCGTCGTAGGGGATCGTGCGCGCGGCGGTGCCCGCCACGGCCGGATCGACCGCGACCCGTCTTTGCTGCAGGTCAAACCCGGTGACCTTCCCGATGAGCACCTGCACGCTACGTCTGCGTCGGAAGATCCGCCGCAGCGGCACGGCGATCTCGCCCGGCGACAGTGAGCCCGTCGCAACCTGGTAGCTCAGCGGCTGGAAGAGGTGGTAGTTGTGCTGGTCGATCAGCGTCACGTCGACCTGCGCCTTGGCAAGTCGCCTGGCCGCTTCCAGGCCGCCGAAGCCGCCGCCGACGATGACCACGTGAGTCCGGCGCGCTGGAGAGGCGGCGTGCGGCCCGGATTTCGGAGACGCGTGCACCCTTCGACGTTACCCAGCCCGAGTCTCGTTACCCCCGGGCGCGCGGCTGCGCGGCTGGGCTAGCGCGGTCTAGCCCTGTAGGCGTAAACCTCTGACTCGAGCGTGGAGCGGCGAGGGCGCGACTTGCGCGCTCGCGCATCTGTCCGCGAGCGCGCCGTTGTCGATGCCCGGTCGCCCCCGGCACGCAACCGGCGCGGTGCTCCGCGTGTTGGCGGTCGTCGTGAGCGGCCGAGGTCCCTCGCGACCTCCGCCCTGTCGCCCGCCGCCGCGCAGCGACAGAGCGCCAGCACGCCCACGACCGTGAGGGTCCATACCGCGGCCAGACCAGTAAGTGCGACTCCAGCGAGCCCGGGAACCATCCCGCTCATCCACCCACCTCTTTCGTAGGCCTGCGGGGTTAGCTGACGGGCTAGCGCTGAAAGAGCCTGCGCTTCCCACTGCTCCGTGGGATTTGCCCCAAAACAACCTGGGTCCCCCGCTCTCCGGCGCCCGGCCAGAGACTCGGCGTTGGCAGGCGACGCTAGCAGACGAATACCGCAACGACCGCCTTTCCGTACGGTTCTGTCGCAAACAGCGCAAATATCAGAGGGCAGCCCGGCGGCTGGCCAGCGGGCCAGGCACGGGTGCCACCACGAGGTGCCCGGGCGCCAGGAGGATCTATGGTCTCAGCGTGCGTCAGGTCCTGCTTCTGCGCGGCGTCAACGTCGGTGGGCGCAACCGGCTCTCGATGGCTGATCTTCGCGAGGCGCTCGGGTCGTCTCCCGGACTAGGTGAAGTGCGCACGTACGTCCAGAGCGGCAACGTCATCCTCTCCAGCGGGATGCCGCCGGAGGACATCGCGGTTCAGTGCAGGGACCTCATCGAGGATCGCTTCGGGCTGAGCATCGATGTCCTGGCACGCACCCGGGACGACCTCGCCGAGGTCGTCGACCGCAATCCGCTCGCCGATGTCGTGACCGAGCCCAAGCGCTATCAGGTGAGCTTCTGCTCGGCGCCGCCCGACGGTGCCGTGATCGAGCGGCTGCGATCGCTCGCCGCTGGCCCCGAGCGCCTCGTCGCGGCCGGGCGCGAGCTGTACGCGTGGCATCCGCAGGGCGTCGCGCGATCGAAGCTGTGGGCCGAGCTCGCCGGCAGGAAGCTCGGCGTGCGGGCGACCGCGCGCAACTGGAAGACCGTCACCACGCTGCTGGCGATGGCCGACGAGTAGGCCGATCGGGTCGGCGCGCCTCGCTGGGCCTCAGGCCGCCAGCAGCTCGGCGAGCTTGGCCGGCGTGTCGTGCTCGGGCAGCGGCGTGTACAGGATCAGCCGCTGTTCGAGCGCCTCGGCGGGGTGAAAGACAGCATGTGAGAACACAAGCATCCCCGCCGCAGGGTGGCGCAGTTCCTTGCGGCCCTCGCCGCTTCGCGAGACCTCGTGGCGCTCCCACGCCGCCCTGAACTCAGAGCTGGTCTTCAGCAGCGCGCGGATCAGCGCCTCGAACTCGGGGTCGCCGAGATTGCGAGCGCTGTCGGCGCGGAACTTGGCGACCAGCACTCGCGAGCTGTGCGCCCAGTCGGTGAACATCTCGCGGCGGGCGGGGTCGGTGAACGTCAGCCACGCGTGGTTGCGTGACCCCCGGGGAATCGCAGCCAGGTCGCCGAACAGCGCGGTCGCCGCGTCGTTCCACGCCAGGTAGTCCCAGCGGCGCCCGAGAATGAACGCCGGGTTCGGACCGAGGTTCTCGATCAGCCGCTTGAGTGTCGGGGAGACGCGCTCCGCGGGCGACTTGCAGGGGGGCGGCTCTTCGCCGCGGCCAAGCAGCACGAGGTGCGTGCGCTCGGCCTGATTGAGGCGCAGCGCCCGTGACAGCGCCTCGAGAACGTCCAGCGAGGCGCGCACGTCGCGTCCCTGCTCCAGCCACGTGTACCAGGTCGTGCCGACTCCGGCGAGCTGCGCGACCTCCTCGCGACGTAGCCCGGGCGTGCGTCTGCGTCCTCCGTTGGGCAGGCCCACGTCGTGGGGCTGCAGGGCCGCGCGCCTCTTGCGCAGGAAGTGCGCGAGCTCATCACGCCGGCGCGCTGGCGCCTCGGAGGCACCTGTCCTGTATGTCGCGGCGCCGTCCTCGAGGGTCTCGGTGAGGATGCTGTCCGGGGAAGTGGGGGTAGTGACTGATACCAGGATAAATCCCTCTCTTCTACCTGTAGAACCATTGTTGCACACTGTTGAGCATGAACCCCGCCAACAACACAGATACCCAGACCGCGACATCCAAGACCCCGCTCCTGGTCGTCGTCTGCCTGGCGCAGTTCATGGTCATCCTCGACGTCTCGATCGTCAACGTCGCGCTGCCCTCGATCCACAACGGGCTCGGCTTCTCGACAACCGGCCTGCAATGGGTCGTGAACGCCTACACGCTCACGTTCGCGGGGTTCCTGCTGCTCGGCGGACGCTGCGCCGACCTGCTTGGACGCCGACGCGTGTTCCTCGTCGGCACAGCGCTCTTCGCGCTGGCCTCGCTCGCGTGCGCGCTTGCGGATTCGCGCGGTGAGATGCTCGGCGCCCGCGCCCTCCAGGGACTCGGCGGCGCCGTTCTCTCGCCCGCCACGCTCTCGATCATCACGAGCAGCTTCACCGAGGGCGCGGAACGCAACCGCGCGGTCGGCATGTGGGGCGCGATGGGCGCCCTGGGTGCCTCCTCGGGAGCGCTCCTGGGCGGCATCCTCACTGAAACGCTCGGCTGGCCCGCGATCTTCGCCGTGAACGTCCCGCTCGGCGCGCTCGTGATCGCCTACGGACTGCGCGTCATCCCACGCTCGGTCGTGCCCGACGCGGCGCGCCACTTCGACGTAGCGGGCGCCGTGCTGGTGACCGCGAGCCTCGTGACGATCACGTTCGGGATCGTCCGCACGGACACGCTGGGGTGGACGTCGCCCGGCGTGCTCGCGCCGCTCGTCGGCGGTCTGGGCCTGTTCGGAGGCTTCCTGTGGGTAGAGGGACGCGTAGCGCGGCTACCGCTGATGCCACTCGCCGTCTTTCGAACGGGCCACCTGCGAGCCGCGAACCTGGTGGTCGTGCTGCTCTATGGCGCGTTCTTCCCCGTGTGGTTCTTCCTCACGCTCTACCTGCAGCAGGTGCTGCACTATGACCCGATCGAGGCCGGTGTGGCGTTCCTGCCGATGACGCTCTCGATCTTCGCCGCGTCCTCCCTGGCCCCGCGCCTGGTCGCGAGATTCGGCGCTCACGCGACGATCACGTCCGGGATGCTGTGTGCGACCGTCGGCATGGCGCTGCTCACCACGGTCTCGCCTGGCGGCTCCTACGCGAGCGTTGTCCTGCCCGGCGCGCTGCTGTCGGCGATCGGCATGGGCTGCTCGCTCGTGCCCTGCACGATCGTCGCGATGCAGGGCGTCGACCGGTCACAGAGCGGGCTCGCCTCGGGGCTGCTCAACACCTCGCGGCTGATAGGCGGCGCGCTCGGGCTGGCCGTGCTGAGCACGATTGCGCAGGCTCGCACGCATGCTGTCGGCAGCGGTGCACACGCGCTAACCGACGGCTTTGACGTTGCCTTCGCCGTCGGCGCGCTGTTCACGCTCGCCGGCGCGCTCGCTGCGGCGCTGCTGCTGCGTGCAAGGTCCGTCACGACGGTCACACCGCTCCCGGCGCCGGTCGTGGACGACGATCCCGAGCACGACATCCTCGCGGCCTGAGGCCGCTCAGGCCGCGAGGAAGTCCACGAGCAGCCGGTTGAGCTCGTCGGGCGCCTCGAGCTGCATCCAGTGGCCCGGCCCATCGAGGCGCTCGTAGCGCCAGGGGCCGGCGACGTTGGCGGCGGAGTTGGTCATCTGTGCCTCGGTGAGCGCGATGTCCCCGGAGCTCCACACTCCCATCGACGGCGCCTGCACCGGCGGAAGCTCCAGCCCGCCGGCGACGAAGTTCTCCGGTCGCGCGTTCGCGCGGTAGTAGTTCAGTCCAGGCGTCAGCGAGCCGTTCGCGTCGAGCTCGGAGATCGTCGCGTCGGCGTCGGGGTGCTGAGACCACGCGCGAAACGTCGCCCAGTCGTTGGCCGAGAGCCATTGCTCGGCCAGGCCCGGAAACTGGAAGAGGAGCATGTACCACGATTTTTCGTGCTGCTCGAACCCGGTGGACAGAAACGTCGCCGGGTGCCCGACCGACATCGCAACGAGATGATCGACGCGCTCGGGCACGAACGTGCCGACCGCCCAGGCGACGGCGGCTCCCCAGTCGTGCCCCACGATGTGGGCCCGCTCGGCCCCCGCGTCGCTCATCACGGCGACAACGTCACCGACGAGCGCCTGCATGCCATAGGCCTCGACATCGACAGGCTTGTCCGACCGGCCAAAACCGCGCATGTCGGGCACGATCACCTCAAAGCCAGCCTGCACGAGTGCCGGAACCTGGTTGCGCCACAGTCGACCCGAGTCGGGGAAGCCGTGCAGCAGCACGACGGGGTCTCCCTCGCCGGTCACCTCGTACTCGATACCGACACCGTCGACCTCGACGCGCATCTCAACCTCCCGGAGAGCGGCGAACGGGCTGGCGTCCCGCCGTTCGTTGATGAGGTGCCAGCCGCGACGGCAATCATATGGCTGGCGGGGTTCGCACGCGCTCGCGCCGCCGAGGCCGCGCGGGTCGCACACGCGCTAGCTTCAACAGCACGCGACCTCCCAACGAGCGAAAGGCTGCGAATGGCTGTCTCCCGGTATGAGTCCACGCAGATCGAGAAGGCAAACGCGACAGCGCGCACTCCCGTCGTGTTCATACACGGGCTATGGCTTCTGCCAAGCAGCTGGGATCGGTGGGCGGAGATGTTCGAGGAGGCCGGTTTCACGGCGCTCACTCCGGGATGGCCCGACGATCCACAGACCGTCGAGCAGGCGAACGCCAAACCCGAGGTCTTCGCGCACAAGACCGTCGGCCAGGTCGCCGACCACTTCGACGAGGTGATCGGCAAGCTCGACCGCAAGCCGGTCGTGATCGGGCATTCCTTCGGCGGGCTGATGACGCAGATCCTCGCCGGGCGCGGGCGGGCCGAGGTTTCTGTCGCGATCGACCCCGCGCCGTTTCGCGGCGTGCTTCCTCTGCCGATATCGGCGCTGAAGTCCGCGAGCCCGGTGCTCGGCAACCCTGCCAACCGCAACCGCGCCGTCCCGCTCACCTACGAGCAGTTTCGCTACGCCTTTGCCAACGCGGTCGACGAGGAACAGGCCAAGGAGCTGTACACGAGCTACGCGGTGCCCGCGGCCGGGCTGCCGCTCTTTCAGGCCGCGACGGCGAACCTCAACCCGTGGACCGAGGTCAAGGTGGACACGAAGAACCCCGAGCGCGGGCCGCTGCTGATCATCAACGGCGAGAAGGACCACACGGTCCCGCTTTCGATCGCCAAGGCGTCCTACAAGAAACAGAAGCGCAACAAGGGCGTGACGGAGTTCGCCGAGCTCCCCGACCGCGGGCACGCGCTGACGATCGACAGCGGCTGGCGCGAGGTGGCCGACACGGCGCTTGCGTTCGTCAGACGGTTCGTCAGCTGACTGGCGTGGCGAGCGCCATGCGATCGATCTCGGCGATCGTCGTGCATCCGCTCAGCGCGAGCGTGAGGTCCAGCTCGGCGAGCAGGCAGCGCAGCACCTGTTGGACCCCCGCCTGCCCGTCGAGTGCAAGCCCCCACATGTAGGGGCGTCCCAGACACACGGCGCTGGCGCCGAGCGCGAGCGCCTTGAAGATGTCAGAGCCGGTGCGGATGCCGCTGTCGAAGAGGATCTCCATCCGATCGCCCACCGCCTCGCAGACGAGCGGCAGCGCGTCCAGCGCGCCGATCGCACCGTCGACCTGGCGCCCGCCGTGGTTTGACACGATCAGCCCCTGCACGCCCGCGTCGGCCGCGCGGCGGGCGTCGTCCGCATGGAGCACGCCCTTGAGCACGATCGGAAGCTCGGTCTGCTCGCGCAGCCAGGGCAGGTCCTCCCAGGTCACGCCCGGATTGGAGAACTGATAGGCCCAGTGTCCGATCGCCGGCTCGGGGTCGTCCTCCGGCGTGCGCTCCAGCGCGGAGCGGAACACCGGGTCGCTGAAGTAGTTGGCGACACCCTCGCCTTTGAGGAACGGCAGGTAGGCGTTCTGCAGGTCGCGCGGGCGCCAGCCCAGCAGCCAGGTATCGAGCGTGACCACGAGCGCGCTGTAGCCCGCGCGCTGCGCTCGCGTCGACGAAGCTCGCCGCAAGCTCACGATCCCGCGGCCAGTACAGCTGGTACCAGCGTGCCGCCGCACCCACGGCATCGGCCACGTCCTCCATCGTATGCGAGGACGCGGTGCTGAGGATGAAGGGCAGCTCGTGTGCGGCGGCCGCGCGGCCCACCGCCAGCTCCCCTTCAGGGTGGACGATCGACTGCACGCCCACCGGCGCGAGCAGCAGCGGCGCCGGCATCGACGTGCCGAGCACCGTCGTGCTCAGGTCGCGCGTGGAGATGTCGCGCAGCATGCGCGGGACGATCTGCCAGTGATCGAAGGCCAGCAGGTTCGCCGCCATCGTGCGCTCGGCGCCGGCTCCGCCGGCGACGTATCCGAACGCCTCCGCGCTGAGCACCTCGCGTGCGCGCTCCTGCAGCTCCGACACCGCGACCGGCAGCGAGGGGGTTTCGCCGGCGAGGCCGCGCGCGTAGATCTCGTACTGGAAGTTCGCCGCCGCGACGGTCTGCTGGTCGGGAGCGCCGTTGCTCACGCGCAGACCCTATCGCCGCGCGAGCGGCGAGCACGTGCCACTCGCGGATCACCCCCGCGGCGGCGCCTGGCGGTTGGTCCCCCACACGGCGACGCAGCGCGCGTCGCGCGTGCACACGAGTCAGCGGATCAGCAGCGGCTGGCTGTAGCTGGACGTCAGCGCGCCGTTGGTGACGCGCACGAGCACGCGATACAGGCCGCGTCGCACCCGCAGGACGCGACTGAAGCGAGAGCTTGTCGCGTTGCGCGCGCGCAGGATCGTGCCCGCGACGAGCACGTTGCGCCCTGCGCTGACGCGCATGATGCCCACTTCCATACCGTTGACCGCCGGGGTGACGGTTCCAAAGATCCGCACCCTGTGGCGTCCCCGTGCATGCGCCACGTGCGCGTTCACCGCGACCGCGACACCCTCGATCGCGATCGGGCTCACGACGGGAGTCTTGGTGGTGGTCACGACGCGAAACTGCGTCGCCTGGGTGAGTCCGAGCACCGGGAAGGAGAACCCGCCGCTGGCGCTCGTCAGCTGCGGGTTGCCGAGGTTGGCAAAGCCGGCGGTGTAGGGAAAGGGGTCGGACTGCAGCACGACCGCGCGCGAGGCGTTTTCAGTCCCCGAAAGAGTTCCCTGCACGATGACCGCGCCGCCGTATGTGACCGGGTTGGGTGCGACGAGGATCTGCAACGAAAGCGGGACCTTCGCGGTCTTCAGCGTGCGATCGCCGCCGGTCGCGGCGCCACCGGAGTTGACCGCGATCAGACGGTAGTGGTAGACGGTTACCGGCTGCAGGCCCGCGATCTGCACGCTGACGTTCTGCGCGCTCACGTTGGCCGGCACGTCCGCCAGCGCGGTCTGCTGTCCGTATGCGGCGGTCGGCCCGTACTGAAAGTAGTAGCTCGTCGTGCTGGCATGCGGCTGCACCTGCCCGGTGAGCGTCGCCGAGGCGAAGCTGATCTGCCGAGCCGACCCCGTGTGCACCGTCGGCGCAGACACGGCAGCCCGCGCCGTGGCGATCATCGGCGTGGCCGTGAGACAGGTCAGCGCAGCGGCTCCCGCGATCGCCCGTCGCGCCCTGCGCCATGTCGTGTCGCCCATCGCTGCGCTGAGTCCCTTCATGCCGGCTCCCAACCTCTCGCGTTTCGCGCGTCGATCATCCTCTTTCCCGCGCCCTGGCGCTGATAACCCGCGCCTGGCCGTTTAGGTGCGCTGGTGCACGGGCATCTGGTGGATGTCGCGCGCGCACCGACGGCGCGAGGCCGCCCCCGCTCGAGCGTGGGCGCGAGGCGCGCACGCCCACGTCCACAGGCCGAAGATCGCGCCCGCGAGCGCGTTGCCAGGCGTCCGCGCCGCGCCGCCCCGATTCAGCAGACAGGCTCTGCTGCCGATGACCAAAGGGCATAGGTATCGCAACAAAAGCGATCCTCCCCAAGGCGCTATACGCGCCGTTTCCACATTCCACCGCATGTCCGCCGAGCGAACCCCCGACAGTCAGTCAGCCCCCGGCGAGCAGCCGTCAAGCCAGGAGATCGCGCGACGCCTGGCCCTGCACGCCCGTCAGCACGACGCGGTCGCGCGCCTCGGGCAGATCGCTCTCCGCGACCACGATCTGCAGACGCTCGTGAGCGAGGTCGTCTCGACGGTGTCGGCCACGCTCGACGTTCAGCTGTGCGCCGTGCTCAGGCTGCGCGAGGACGCCGAGCTGCTCGACATCGTCGCGAGCGTCGGCTACACCGGCCCGCCCGACCAGCCGCTGCCCGGCGGGACGGGCACGCAGGCCGGCTATGCGCTGAGGACCGGCAGACCGGTCGTCGCCGAGAACCTCTATGACGAGACGCGCTTCGACAGCGGCCCGCTGCTCGAGCAGGGCGTCGTCAGCGGGATGAACGCGCTGATCGAAGGACCCGACAGTCCCTACGGAGTGCTGACCGCGCACAGCCGCGAACGACGGCGTTTTGGCACAGATGACGTCAATTTCCTCGTCGCGGTCGCAAACGTCGTGTCCGCGGCCGTCGAGCGCCACAGCAAGGAGGAGGCCTCACGGCACGCCGCGCTGCACGACCCGCTCACCGGTCTGCCCAATCGCACGCTCGCGCTGGACCGGCTCGACCTCGCGCTCGCCAGGCGACGGCGCGACGGGACAGACGTGTCGATGCTGCTGCTCGACCTGGACCGCTTCAAGGTCATCAACGACTCGCTCGGTCACGCGGCCGGCGACGAGGTGCTGCTCGAGCTCGCCTCGCGTCTGCGCGACACGGTGCGCCCCAGCGACACCGTCGCGCGTCTGGGTGGCGACGAGTTCATCGTCGTGTGCGAGAGCAGGTCGGGCACCCACGGTGTCATCGAGCTTGCCCAGCGAATCGCCGACGCGGTCGGTCGGCCGTTCTCGCTTGCGACGGGCGAACACTTCCTGACGACGAGCACCGGGATCGCAGTGGCCGAGCAAGCCGACGACACGTCCGCGTCGCTGCTGCGCGACGCCGACGCGGCGATGTATCGCGCCAAGCGACGCGGCCCGGGCCGCTACGAGCTGTTCGACGCGACGCTTCGCGCCCAGGTGATCGCGCGACTGCGCACCGAGACCGAGCTTCGCCAGGCGCTCGACCAGCAGCAGCTGCGCGTCTACTACCAGCCGATCATCGACGCCGAGAGCGGACGGCCGGTTGCGGCGGAGGCGCTCGTGCGCTGGCAGCATCCCCACCACGGGCTGATACCGCCCCTGGACTTCATCCCGATCGCCGAGGAGACAGGGCTGATCAACGAGCTCGGGCGGCATGTGCTCGAAAGCGCCTGCCAGCAGGGCGCCGCATGGCAGCGGCGCTTTCAGACGCCGCTACAGGTCTTCGTCAACGTGTCCGGTTGTCAGATAGCCGATCCGCAGTTCCCCGCCGAAGCCGCGGAGATCGCGGCGCGCAGCAGCATGCTGGCGGGCACGCTCGGCCTCGAGGTCACCGAGAGCGTGCTCATCGAGGAGGCCGGCTCGTCGATGACCGTGCTCGACGAGCTGCACGCCAACGGCCTGCGGCTGGCGCTGGACGACTTCGGCACCGGCTACTCGTCGTTGAGCTATCTGCGCCGCTTCCCGCTGGACGCCGTGAAGGTCGACCGCTCCTTCATCGACGGTCTGGGCGACAAGCCCGAGGACGCCGCGATCATGAGGGCGATCATCGAGATGTGCCGCGCTCTCGGGCTGACGGTCATCGCGGAGGGCGTCGAGTCCTCGGCGCAGCTGCAGCATCTGCGCCAGCTGGGCTGCGAGCGGGTGCAGGGCTATCTGCTGTGCCATCCGATTCCCGCCGAGGAGACGACCGAGTTCCTCGCGCAGCGGTTGATCGACGAGGGGATCGAAGCGCTGCCAGGCTCTTCGCGTCGCAGGTCCTCGCTGGCATCGGCCACGAGCGATCGCTGACGGCGCCGGCGACCTCGCCGTCGCCGCACGATCTAGCCTGCAGGCGATGTCTGAGTCAGACACGCGCGCCGCACCGGCCGCCACGACGATCGACGAGCTGCTGGTGGCCGACGATCCCGAGCGCTGGGAGCGCCTGGGCTTTCGGGTCACGGATGGCGCCTGCCGCGTGGGCAGGGTCACGATCCGACTGCTCGCCCCGGCGGGCAGGCGCGGGATCCTGGGCTGGTCGTTGCGCGAGATCGCGGTGACCGAGCTCGACGGGCTGGCCACGAGTCGCTCTGAGAGCCGTCTCGCCGATGACGCGCCGGCGCACCCGAATGGGGTTGTCGCGATCGACCACGTGGTGGCGGTTTCGGATGACCTGGACCGCACGGTGAACGCGCTGCGGGCTGCGGGGCTTGTCCTGCGCCGGATGCGCGAGCAGCCGAGCGCGACGGGCGCGCCCCGGCAGGCCTTCTTTCGTCTCGGCGCTGAGATCCTCGAGGTGGTGCAGGCGCCCGGCGATGAGCGCGAGGCCCAGCCCGCGCGCTTCTGGGGGCTGGCACTGCTCGTCGAGGACCTCGATCGCAGCGCCGAGGCCCTGGGCGAGAGCCTCGGCACGATCCGCCCCGCGGTGCAGGGCGCCCGGCGCATTGCGACCGTTCGCAGGTCCGCTGGGCTGAGCGTCCCGCTGGCGCTTATCAGCGCGCGCGAGGATGGCGCGCGGGCAGGACGCTGAGCGCTCGTCAGCCGCGCGGGCTAAGAGCCCGTCTCGGGCGACCACTGCGCGCCCGACGATCGCACCCTAGCCGGCCGTCGGCGCCCTGGTCACGGCGGAGGTCCCGAGCACCTGACCCTGGGTGCCGAGCGCCTGAGCGGCGACCAGCGGCGAGGCGCCGGCCAGCGCGATCGCGGTCTCAAAGGCGCTGCGCGGGGCCGCGGCGACCGGGGCGAGAGCGCTCGCGCTCGCACCGGCCAGCACACGCCACTGGGCAACCGCGGTCGCTCCGTTCCAGCTCGCGTAGACGATCTGGCCGCTGCGGCCGTGGCGGTGGACGGCAATCTGCGGGGCGCTCGACGGGGTCCCGGTCCAGGGGAACTTGAACACCGTGTATGACTGATAGCTCGGCGGCAGGTGCGCGTCAAACAGCAGCTGACCGCCGGGCGCGAACTCGGAGAAGTAGGGCTCCTGCCCCCAACCGACCTGCCAGTCGCCGCCGGGCAGAGGCTGGAAGTCGCCCTGGCTGGCGGCCGACGAGCGGCGTGGGGTGGACGAAGCTGGCGACGAGCGTCGCGGTCCTGTGCGCGGGTTCAAGCGACAGCACGATCACGCGCGACTGCGGATGCACCTTGGGTGTGGCGCCGTTGTCGAAGAACGAGATCGTCCCGCCGGGGTCGGCCCGCACGTCGTGCTGCCACGCCGGGCTCGCGCCCGGGCCCATCGTGAAGCTCGACTGCTTGCCGCCCAGGCGCCACACGATCTGGCCGGTGCGCGCGTGGATCTCGTAGGCGGCCCACGTGTTTCGCGAGTCCACGAGCAGGTCTTCACCCTGTGAGGAGACGGCGTTGATGTGGAAGTAGTCCCACGGCGATATCGGGCTGCCGCCGGGCGCGACCGGCTGGTAGGAGCTCGCCGAGCGACGACGTGGTCGAGGGCGTGCCACTCGAAGCGCACGAGCCCGGTGCGCAGGTCGACTTCCTGAAACAGGGTGTCGGCCACCGCGCCATCGGCTGGGCCGCCGTAGGCGCTGAGGTTGCAGCGGATCGCGTCGTAGACGGTGAACATGGCGGTTTCGCGCGGGGTGATCTGAAACGCGTGAAGGTCGGGCTGGTAGCCGTTGCCTGCGCGCACCGTCGCGACGGTGTCATAGGCGCTGTCGGCGATCACGATCCCCGCATCGCGCCGTCCGCTGGGCGACGAGCGGATCCTGCCACCAGGTCAGCACCGGCCGTCCGCCGTATTCCTGCTCGCGCAGGTCCGCCGCGCGTGCGCCGGCGGGCAGCGGCTTGAACCAGAGCAGCCCGCCGTCGGCGTCGAGGATCATCGGGCCGTACTGGCCAGGTCCGGCGTAGGGCGCCAGCAACAGGTCGCCGGGCGCCTGCGAGCCGGAGTTCGCCGTCACGCTCACCGTTGGCGGACGCAGGTCGGGGCGCGACGACGAAGTGCTGCACTTCGCTCGGGCTCGGCGGAGGCGGCGGAGGCGGCGGCGTCTCCAGCGACCTGCTCACCGGTGTCGACCTCGGCGATCGTGAACTGCCAAGCCAGCGGCGTGGCGCTCGCTCCCTGGACAAGCACCGCGCGGACGCTCACGTCTCCCCCTGCTGAAAGGCCTGCTGGGGAGGAAGCTCGCGCCGTCACCCTGCGAGTAGGCTCGCGAGTCGTCCGCTGTGCGGACCGCTTCGCGTCCGGTCACAACGACGTTCGTCACCTGCGCGCCGGGAGCGGTCAGGAAGCTGACCTGCGTCTGGTAGGAGGCGTCCAGCGAGTCCGGCGCGGGCGACACGGTGACCGCGCCCCGCGCGAGCGCCGCCGAGCGGTCGAGGATCGAGGGCTGGCAGGAGGGCGCCGACGCCCCAGCCGCAGCGAGAGCACCCGGACCGAGTGCGCCAAGGCAGCCAAGCACAGCGGCGGCGATGGCCCCGCGAGCGCGCGCATGCACAGCCGACGAGGTCCGCACGCGCGTATTGTTGCCGCTGTGCCCGCCGGAGGCGCCATTCCCGGTCGTCTCTTACCTTGCGGTTATGTTGCGGTTATCGATCGTTAGGACCGCGTGCCGATGCTCGTTGGATGAGATTCCCTCCAGCTCCCGCCGCGCGCCTCGCCCTCGTCGCGCTTGCGGCGGCCGGCTCGGGAGCGCTGGCGCTCACGCCGGCGGACGCCGCGTCCGGACTGCCGGCGATCGCGATCAGCTCCAACTGGGCCGGCTATGCGATAGGCGGCGCAACGTCCCCGAGGGCGTCCGCGCGGCGTTTTCGGCGTGTCTCGGGCTCGTGGGTGCAGCCGGCCGCGAGCTGCACGTCGGGGCGCCCGAGCTTCTCGGCGGTGTGGGTCGGCCTGGGCGGATTCAACACGCGCTCGCGCGGCCTGGAGCAGATCGGGACGGAGGCCGACTGCACGCGCGCGCCCGCGCCCGCCTACTCCGCCTGGTTTGAGCTCGTTCCGGCTGCGCCGATCGACGTCGCCCTGGCAGTGCACCCGGGCGATCAGATCTCGGCGTCGGTCACGGTGAGCGGGCGAGCCGTCGCGCTGCACCTGCGCGATATGACTACGAGAGCGAGCTTTGACACGACCCGGCGCGTTCCCCGGCCGGACACCTCCTCGGCGGAGTGGATCGTCGAGGCGCCGTCGATCTGCACGGGTCAGAGCATCTGCTCTACGCTCGCGCTCACCGACTTCGGGACCTTGAGGTTCACGAGCGCGGTGGCGGCCGCCGGTCGCCGCGTCGGGGCGCTCGACGACGCGGCCTGGGCGCGGACTGAGCTCGAACTTCAGCAGGGCGCCGCG
The DNA here is from genome assembly GCA_963749385.1 of uncultured Solirubrobacterales bacterium. Taxonomy (GTDB): domain Bacteria; phylum Actinomycetota; class Thermoleophilia; order Solirubrobacterales; family Solirubrobacteraceae; genus Palsa-744. Next base: position 509,359 of record CAVVMI010000006.1, on the reverse strand, counting down.
GGCGCACGCGGGCCGCGCTCGGGGCCGCGCTTTGCGGGCGGGCGCTCGCCGATAGCCGCCCGGCCTTCGCCGGTGCGAGAACCCGACGGCTCGTTCTCGGTGACCTGGGGAGAACGGCCGACCGCGGCCGCGCCCAGCCAGGTGACGCTCCCGAGCGCGCTCGGCGCCTGACGGCGGGCCGAAGGCTCCGGGGTCGTTCCGCTGCCCGTCAGATGTTGGGGTTGGTCTTGGCGCGCTTGCGATCTGAGGGATGCAGCGTGCCCTTCTCCTTGAGCGTGGCGCAGGCCTCGGCGGTGTCGGCCGCGAGCGCGAGCACCTGCGAGTGACCGAGCGTCTCCTTGACGAGCGCGCGCATGATCTTCACGTCGTTCGGCGTCGGGCGGCATCGTGTAGGCGGGAACCATCCAGCCTCGCTCGGCCGCCAGCTGCGCGGCGACGTCGAACTCGTCGTAGGCATGACTCGCCGGTGAGTTTGAAGGCCACGAGCGGCAGCTGCTCGTGCTCTGAGTCGCCGATGATTTCAAACTCGCCGATCGCCGAGATGTGCTTCGCACAGCAGGCGGGCGTTCTGGTCCATGTCTCCATGATGTAGCGGTAGCCTTCGTGGCCCAGGCGGACGAAGTTGTAGTACTGCGCGAGCACCATCGCCGAGCCGGTGGAGAAATTCAGCGTGAACGTGGCATCGCGCTTTCCCAGGTAGTTCTCATAGAACACGAGGTCCTCGGGCAGGTCGCTCTTCTCCCTGAACACCAGCCAGCCGATCCCCGGGTAGACGAGGCCGAACTTGTGCCCGGAGACGTTGATCGAGCGCACGCGCTCCAGGCGGAAGTCCCACTCTGAGTGCGGGTAGAGAAACGGCCATACGAAGCCGCCGCTGGCGGCGTCGACGTGCAGCGGAACGTCGAGACCCTTTTCATTCTGTGAAGTGACATGAGCAGGTCGTTGATGCCCACGATGTCGTCGCTGTGGCCGGTGAATGTGGTGCCCAGCACGGCGGCGACGCCGATCGTGTTCTCGTCGATGTGCGGCTCCACGTCCTCGGCGTCGATCGTGTACTTGTCGCGCTTGAGCGGCACGATCCGCGGCTCGACGTCGAAGTAGCGACAGAACTTCTCCCACACGACGTGCACGTCACCCCCGAACACGAGGTTCGGGCGATCGGTCGACTTGCTGGCGGCCTCGCGCCTTTCGCGCCACTGCCACTTCAGCGACAGCGCCCCCAGCATGATCGCCTCCGACGATCCCTGCGTGCGCGCTCCGGTCGTTTCCCCCGGCGCGTGGAAGAGGTCTGGCGAGCATGTGGATGCAGCGCTGCTCGATGACCGCCGTCTGCGGGTACTCGGCGTGGTCGATGAAGTTGCGATGAAGGTTCTGCGCGATGATCGTCTCCGCCTGGGCTCCATATAGGTGGTGACGAACGTCGCCAGGTTGCGCGCCGGGTCGCCGTCGAGGCGCAGCTCCTCCTCGACCAGGTTCATCGCGTCGTCGGCCGGCATGCCCCACTTCGGGAGCTCGTGGTCGGGCGCCGCTTCCAGGCGAAAGCGGTTCCCGAAGGCGCGCTCGAGCGCGGCCAGGTGCCTTCCATCCAGCTCCGGGGATTGGGGGCGGTCGCTCATCTCGTCCTCTCTTTCTGACGCGCCCCGCGGCGCACCCTCGCTCGTTGGCCGCTCGCGCGCAACCTACTACTCAGCCGCTGGACATGGGACCGCTCGCCGGGGGGTAGGCTTGCGCCATGGCCGACGAGCCCGACTTCGACCTCGTGGCCGCGGGTCTGCGCGCGGACGGCGGCGACCTTCGCATCTCGATCGAGGCGCTGGCCGCAAAGCTCGCGCAGGCGCTTCCGGGGCGCACGACCGTCAAGCGCCGCGGCGGCGGACTGCTGGGGCGCGGCGAGCGGCGCGTGTGCGAGCTGCACGTTGATCTTGGCGAGTGCAGCTACGCGCTCACCGTCGACGGCGACCGGGTCGACAGCCAGCGCGTGCGCGAGGTCGGCGGCGTGGTGATCAAGCGCGAGCAGCTGGACCCCGAGGAGTGGGTCGGTGCGCTGACGCAGGAGCTGCGCAGTGAGGCCCAGCGCAGCGCCCAGGCGCGCGACGCGCTCGCCAGCCTGCTGGACTGAGATGGCCTCCGACGAACCAACAGAGTCCGCAGAGCAGGAGCGCGAGGACGAGCTGTCGCTGGAGCGCATCGAAGCGGGCGACATCCCGCTGTCGGCGCAGCGACGCCTGAAAGAGCTGGGCGAGCACGGCGGCTCCTTCACATCCGACCTGTCGGTCAGCGGCTTTGCGTTGTGTCACAAGCTCGGGCTGACGCCGCTCTCGCAGGTGATGGGCAGTTCGATCTATCAGGTGGGCTACCAGGGCTCGACTTGGCCGGCGATGATGGGCGGCGGCTTCCTGTCAGAGCTGAGCACGCTCAGCGACGCCTGGAACGAGGTGCGCCGCAGGGCGCTGAACCGCCTCGAGCTCGAGGCTCGTCACGTGGGCGCCGACGCGGTTGTCGGCGTGCAGCTGCGCACCGAAGGTCACGAGTGGAGCCAGGGCGCTATCGAGTACGCGGCGCTCGGCACCGCGGTGCGGCGTGGCGGAGCTCGCGGCGGCGATCAGCCTGTGCTGACCGAGCTCTCGGTGAGCGACTACGCAAAGCTGATCGACGCCGGCATCGAGCCGCTGGGCATCGTCGGCTGGACGTCGGTGTTCTTCGCGGCCTACGCCAACAACTGGATCATGGGATCCAGCCAGGTGAGCCCGGTTGAAAGCTACGAGCTCACCGAATTCACCGCCGGCGTCTACAGCGCGCGCGAGCAGGTGATGCAGCGGCTGGGCCAGCAGGCCCAGCAGCATGGCGCATCGGGCATCGTCGGCGTGCGAATCGGTCACTCCGTCAGCCGCCAGCAGGTTGGCGGCGCCAACAGCAGTCGCGGCGGCGCGGTGATCACCTTCGACGCGATCGGAACCGCGGTCAGCGAAGCGCCGGACGCTCGCGTGCAGCCGCCAAAGACAATCATTGATCTATCGACCTAGAGAAGAGGAGCGCATGAGCGAGCAGAGCTATGACCCGGAGTCTCTGGAGGGGGTGCCAGAGGCCGGTCGCGAGCGCCTCAAGCAGAACCGCGCCGGGCTGTTCACCTCAGATCTCAGCGTCAATGAGTTCCTGCTCATCAAGGAGGCGGGCTTCGAGCCGCTGGGCCTGGTCGTGGGAAGCTCGATCTACCACATCGGCATCCAGGTGGCGGGATGGAAAAAAAGCCAGGAGATGACGGTGCTCTCCGAGGCGATGTACGGCGCGCGCCAGCTCGCGATGACGCGCATGGAGGAGGAGGCCGACCAGCTCGGCGCCGATGGCGTGGTCGGCGTTCGCCTGGACATCGGGCGCTACGAATGGGGTCAGGACATGGCTGAGTTCATCGCGATCGGCACCGCCGTCAAGCACCGCGAAGGCGTGCTGCACCGCGCGCCGAACGGCCGCCCGTTCACGAGCGACCTCTCCGGCCAGGACTTCTGGACGCTGCTGCGCACCGGCTATCGGCCGGTCGGGATGGTGATGGGCAGCTGCGTCTACCACGTCGCGCACCGCGGCATGCTCAAGTCGATGGCCCAGACGGGGCGAAACGTGGAGCTCGCGAACTTCACCCAGGCGCTCTATGACGCGCGCGAGCTCGCGATGGAGCGGATGCAGAACGAGGCCCAGGAGCTCACGGCGGAGGGGATCGTCGGGGTGGACCTGCAGGAGAAGAGCCACGGCTGGGGCAGCCACACGATCGAGTTCTTCGCGGTCGGCACCGGGATCATCTCCAGCGAGGACCACGACGGCTCGATACAGGCGCCCACGACGGTGCTCGACCTCAGTTAGCGGTAGCACCCAGCACCACCAGCTAGGCGCTGGCCGGCGGGGGCTCGCTCGGTCAGCTCACGTGCGTGTGAAGGCGGAGGTTGTCCTCGATTTCGTGGCGCGATAGCGATGGTATATACGCGTTGGCCGCTGGCACGCCAGATCAGCCCGAGATGCCTGCCAACGTACCGAGATGCCTGCCAACGTAAATACCATGGCTATCGCAGCGCAAAAAGACACGATCACCGCGCTCACGACTCACGGCCCGGCCCGGCCGGGCCCGGCCTGCCCGTCAGCTCGCTATCGCTGTCTCGTCGACGTGCTCCGCCACGCCCGCCGCGGCGTAGGCCTCGGGTGCGTCGAGCGTCTCGGCGGCGAGCAGCGCCTGCGCGAGGCCCTCGAGCTGGTCGCGGTGGTCGATCAGCAGACGCGTGACCTCCTCGTGGGCGTCCTGCACGAGCCGCTGGACCTCCTCGTCGATCTGGCGCTGGGTGGACTCCGAGGTCTCGCTGGCGCCGGGCAGCAGCATGCCATCGCTCTCGCTGCCGAGCACCGCGATCGGTCCGATCGCATCGCTCATGCCCCAGCGCCCGACCATCTGGCGTGCGATCTGGGTCAGCTGCTGGATGTCTGACTCCGCTCCGGAGGTGATCGTCGAATAGACGACCTCCTCGGCGACGCGGCCGCCGAGCGCGACGCGGATCTTCGCCTCGAGGTCCTCGCGCGAGTAGGACACGCGGTCTGAGTCGGGCGTCGAGAGCGTGACCCCGAGCGCCATCCCGCGCGGGATGATCGAGACCTTGCGCACCGGATCGGCGCCTGGGGTGAGCATGCCGACCAGCGCGTGTCCGCTCTCGTGGTAGGCGGTGCGCTCGCGATCGGCCGGCGACAGCACGATCCCGCGCGGAGACCCCAGCATGATCTTCTCCAGCGAGTCCGTGAAGTCCGACATCTCGACCTTCTCGTGCCCGCGGCGAGCGGCCAGCAGCGCCGCCTCGTTGGCCAGGTTGGCGAGGTCGGCGCCGACCATGCCGGGGGTGCTCGCGCTCAGCGCGTCGAGGTCGACGCCGTCATCGAGCGGGATCGAGCGGGTGTGCACTTCGAGGATCTTGCGCCGCCCGACGCGATCGGGCGGCTGCACGGCGACGCGGCGGTCGAAGCGACCCGGGCGCAGCAGCGCCGAGTCGAGCACGTCGGGGCGGTTGGTCGCGGCCAGCACGACTACGGCCTCGGCCGGCTCAAAGCCGTCGAGCTCGGTGAGGATCTGGTCGAGCGTCTGCTCGCGCTCGTCGTTTGCGCCCGTCACCGCGACCGAGCCCTGGCGGGAGCGGCCGATCGCGTCGAGCTCGTCGATGAAGATGATCGCCGGCGCGGCTTCCTTGGCCTTGGCGAAGAGATCGCGCACGCGCGAGGCGCCGACGCCGACGATCGCCTCGATGAACTCCGAGGCGGAGATCGAGAAGAAGGCCGCGTGCGCCTCGCCGGCGACGGCGCGCGCGAGCAGCGTCTTGCCGGTGCCCGGCTGGCCGGACAGGAGGACGCCGTGGGGCATGCGCCCGCCGAGGCGTCCGTAGCGATCGGGATCTCGCAGGAAGTCGACGATCTCGGTCAGCTCGGCCTTGGCCTCGTCGATCCCGGCGACGTCGGCGAACGTCACGCGGATCTTTTCGGGATCGACGCGACGCGCCTGCGAGCGCCCGAAGTTGCCGAGCGCGCCCATCGCGCCGCCGCCGCGTGCGGCGCGTCGCGCGAACAGCAGGAACAGACCCACGATCAGCAGCGTCGGTCCGAAGCCGAGCAGGATCTCTGCGAGCAGCGACTGGCTGGTCGTGGTTGACTTCGCGTTGATCTCGACGTTCTTTTCCTTCAGCAGCGCGGACAGCTGGCTGTCGTTCCAGAACGTGGGGATCTGGGTCGCGAACTGCTTGGTCGGCGTCGCCTTCTCGTCGCTGGCGGGGTAGCGCAGCTTGACCGTGAACGTCCCCTGGACCGTGTCTCCCTTGGTCGAGATCGACTTGACGTGTCCCGACTGTACTTCGGTCAGAAAAAACGGGTTGAAGGGAACGGTCACGCGCGGTTCGCCCGTGGAGGGCTGGAAGAAGAGCACCGTCAGCCAGTTCAGCGCGAGCAGGATCGCCACGAACCACAGAAACCGGGGAGTGCGGTGCGGCGGGGGACTCGTCGGCGTCTGCTCGGGCATGCCGCGGCCGTCGGGCGCGGGCGAGACGTGCCAGCCGCGCTTGTCGCGCGGCATGCGCGGATGTGCGTCGGCCCTGCTGGCGCCGCGGTCGTGTTGCTCGGGGGAGCCGTCGGGCATCGGCTCATGCTACGACGCTGCGCGTGCGGCGGCGAACGCGCGCTCAGGCGCTTGAGAGCGCGCCACGACGGCGCGCAGGGGCCACGACGAGCTCCAGCCAGCGCGCGAGCAGCACGCGCGCGAGCGTGGTCGCGTCAGCCTCGCATGCGGCCAGCTCTGCCAGCAGCCGGGGGCCGGCGCCCCCACCCTCCAGCGCGGCCAGGCTGTCGGCATAGGCCGGTACCGCCAGCCAGTCGGCGGCCAGCTTCGCGGGAACCTCCAGGTGAAACTGCAGGCCGTAGGCGCGCCCGACGACGAACGCCTGCTGCTCGTAGCGCTCGGAGCTCGCGAGCCTGACGGCGCCCTGGGGCAGCTCGTAGGTGTCGCCGTGCCAGTGCAGCGCGTCAAAGCGCTGCGGGGCGCCACCGAACACCGGGTCGTGAGCGGCCTGCGCGGTGAGCGTCACCGGCAGCACGCCGACCTCCGGCAGCTGGCCGGGCCCGACGCGCGCCCCGAGGCTCGCGGCGAGCAGCTGCGCGCCCAGACAGACGCCCCAGTAGGGCGTGCCTGCTGTGACGGCGTCGGCGATCAGTCGCTTCTCGGTGGCGAGCCAGGGGTGGCGGGCGTCGTCGTAGGCGCCCATCGGTCCGCCCATCGCGATGATCGCCGAGAACTCCCGCCAGTCGGGAGGCCGCTCGCCCTCGTCCAGCTGGACGCGATGCAGCGTGTGCCCGCGCGCGATGAGCTCGTCCTCGTAGGCGGCCGGCGGCTCGCAGCCGATGTGCTGCAGCACGAGGATCTGCTCGGCCGGGCTCACTCCGGACGGGCGCTGGTCTGCGGGTCCAGTCGCGACATCGTCACCGAGGCCGCGAGCTCGGAGGTGGTTTCACCGCGAAACAGGCCCTTGACCGGCGGCACGTCACCGTAGAAGCGCCCGTGGCCGATCTTCACGTGCGTCTCATCGGCCAGGCGGCGGTTCGTTGGGTCGGCGCCCACCCACACCGGTTCGCCGCGTCCGTTCGTTCCCGGGAGCAGCGCCTCCAGCCAGGCATGCGTGTCGACCTCCAGCGAGTCCGTCCCGCCGTCCTCGGGGGCCGCCCAGAGATAGCCCGACACATACCGCGCGGCGATCCCGTGGCGGCGTAGCAGCACGACCGATAGGTGCACGAAGTCCTGGCACACGCCTGCGCCCACGGCGAGCAGGTCGCTGATGCTCGACCCCACGTACGTCGCGCCGGGGCGGTATTCGAAGCGATCCGGGACGAGCTCGCACAGCAGCTGCAGGGTCGCCAGAGGCGTGTCGGCGACCATCGCGTGGTGCAGCTCGTCGAGGCCGGCGAGCGACGGCTGGTCCTGCCAGGGCAGCGCGAACTCGCCCGCTGCGTCGAGGTAGGACGGGCGCTGCAGGCTCTCCCAGAGCCCGCGCGGGGGGTCTGCGGGGTCTGATGTCGTCACGCGAGCGCGCATGTCGATCGTCAACTGCTCATGGCCGGTCGGGATGCCGAACTCGAGTACCTCGGTGCCGAAGTAGTCGAGGTGGCGGCTGACGCGCGCTTCGGGATCGATGCGGGTGTGAAACTCGTCGCAGCGCTGCGTGGACGTCGTCGCAGGACGGACGCGCAGGGCGTTCAGGTTGTCGGTGACGGGCGCCTGATAGCGGTACTCGGTCAGATAGCGGATCGCGAAGTGCACCGGCGGCTCATCTTCCTTCGCCCGCCGGCGACGCGCCGGCGAAGTACCTGTCGGCAACGTCCTGATCGATGCGCGCGAGCTCCTGCTGGGTCTGCTGACAGATGCCCGTGAGCTCCGCGCCGTCGGGAAGCGCGCGACGCTGGAAGTCGAGGTCGGCGGCCAGGCGGCTGACGCGCAGCACCGGCTTTGAGTTGCGCGGGCCCGCGTCGGCGGTCGTGAACACCTCGTGCAGCGAGTCGACACAGGCGGCGACGCTGTCGGGATAGGCGCGCTCGAACAGCAGAAAGCGAGCCACCGGATGGGCATTGGGCGGAGCCGTGACGGCGCGCAGATAGGCGTGAAATCCGCCGACGGCCTGCAGCAGGATCAGCGCGTGGCCGTCGGCCTGCGCGCTGTCGCCGGCGGGCAGCGCGACGCGCAGCATGCGCAGCACCATGTCCGACACCTCGATCAGCCCGCCGGCGTCCAGGAAGCACTTCGCTTCGTCGCGCAGCATCGAGCGCGCCGCGACGCCCCAGATCAGCGCGGTGCGTTCCTTGACGTACTGCGAGGCCAGGTAGGGCCCGGCGGGCGCAGCCCAGCCCGGTTGGCCGCCGCCGCGCAGCCCGAGCGCCGTCGTGTTGATGGCCTCCCACATGTCGGCGCTGATCACGTCGCGCACCGTGCGCGCGCCCTCGCGCGCTCGCTCGATGCTCGCGAGCATCGAGCCGGGACGCCCTGGGTCGAGCGTCAGCTGCCCGAGCGCCTCCGTGCGCCTCGCGCGCTCGCGATCGACGTCGCCGAGTATCGCGAGCAGGCCGCCCGAGCCGAAGCTCACGCTCGGCATCGCGTCCGAGGACCCCTGCAGCTCAGACTGAAAGACGGCCTCGACCGCGCGCGCCGTGAACTCGGCGCGCGCCAGGTTGCGTCCCAGCCAGTAGAGCTCTGAGGCGATGCGCGCGAGCATCAGCTCTCCTCCTGCTGCTGTTGCTGTTGCTGGCCCGTCCACGCCCCGTAGCGCAGGTCCGGGAGAGCGGGCGGCTGGGTGTCGGCGATCGGCGGGCCGGCGCGATCGTCGCCGTCGCCGTCCTCCAGCACCCATGTGTCCTTGGAGCCGCCGCCGCGCGAGGAGTTGACGATCAGCGAGCCCTCGTCCAGCGCGACCCTGGTGAGGCCGCCGGGAACGATGTCGATGCGCTCGCCGAACACCGCGAACGGGCGCAGGTCGACATGGCGCGGGCGCAGCATGCCATCGGAGCCGACGGTCGGCACCGTCGAGAGCCGCACGACGTCCTGGGCGATCCAGCCCTCGGGATGAGCGCTGAGCACGGCGCGCATGCGCTCGATCTCCTCCTCCTGCGCGTGCGGGCCGATCATCACGCCGCGCCCGCCCGACTCGCCGGTCGGCTTGATGACGAGCTCATCGAGGCGCGCCAGCACGTGCTCGCGCATTTCGGGGTCTGACAGGAGGTAGGTGTTGACGTTGTCGAGGATCGGCTCCTCGCCGAGGTAGAAGCGAATCATCTCGGGCACGAAGCAGTAGACGGCCTTGTCGTCGGCGACGCCTGTACCGAAGGCGTTTGCGATCGCGACGCTGCCGGCCCTGTAGGCGCGCACCAGGCCCGGCACGCCCAGGAGCGAGTCGGCGCGGAACTCCAGCGGATCTACGAAGTCGTCATCCAGGCGGCGGTAGACCGCGTGGGCGCGCTCCAGGCCGCGTGTGGTGCGCATGTAGAGCACGTCGTCGCGCACGACGAGATCAGACGCTTCGACAAGCTCCACGCCCATCTGCCTGGCCAGGAACGCGTGCTCGAAGTAGGCGGGGTTGGCCGGCCCGGGCGTCCACACGACGACGGTCGCCTCGCTCTCGGCCGATGGCGCGACCGAGCGCAGCGCGCCGAGCAGCAGCTGCGGGTAGTGGTCGACCGGGCGAACGCGGTAGGAGGCGAACAGCTCGGGCACCAGGCGAGCCATCGCCGCGCGGTTCTCCAGCACGTATGAGATGCCCGACGGAATCCGCACGTTGTCCTCGATCACCTTCCAGGTGCCGTCGCTGTGGCGTACGAGGTCGCAGCCGGCGACGTGCGTGTAGACGCCGCCGGGCGGCCGGATGCCGTGCACTGCGCGCGCGAAATGCGAGCAGGAGGCCACCAGGCGCCACGGCACGAGACCCTCGCGCACGATCTCGCGGGCGTGGTAGACGTCGTCCACGAAGTGGTTGAGCGCACGGATGCGCTGTGCCAGCCCACGCTTGATCGCGCGCCACTCCTCGCCGCTGAGCACCCGCGGGACGAGGTCCAGCGGGAAGGGCCGTTCATGGGAGGGCTCGCCCTCGCTGCTGGTCTCGAACGTTATCCCCTGCTGCATGAAGATCGCGTCGCGATGGCGCCCGGCCTCGATGAGTCCCTCGGGCCCAAGGCCGTCGAGCACCTCGACGAGCGGCCGTGCGACCGGCCTCGGGCTGCCGTCGGGCTCGAACAGCTCGTCCAGGAACGGCGCGTCCGGCCGGTAGCGGTTGCCGGCGTCGGTCGTCACGGCGGGCGAGCTCACCACGGAAGTCTCGCGCGCAGCTGTCGCGCGCGCCTTCGACGGGTGGAGGAACTCACACCGCTGCAGATGCCCACATGTAGCAACGCGCTGACGACGTTTGCTCGACCTCCTCTTGTGCCGTGGCTGGGCTGATGTCCATCGTGAGCAGGGGAATGTCGGACGCCAGTCCATATCCCCGGCGGGTCGCGTGGGCGAAAGTGATCGCAGGCTGGCGGTGCTACCGCTGTCGGTCATACGGCAAGCGAAAGACAGGCGAAGCGGGTAGCGAGGCGAGTGAGCGATGCAATCGAGATCACCCCAGATCGTCGCCCTTGGAGGTGGCGGCTTCTCGATGGAGAAAGACAGCTCGCTGCTGGACGACTATGTGCTGTCGCTGACGGGCGCGGCGAAGCCGCGGGTGTGCTTTCTGCCGACTGCGTCGGGCGATGCCGACCACTATGTGGTCCGCTTCTACCGCCGCTTTGCTTCGACGTGCGCCGCCAGCCACGTGTCGCTGTTCCGGCGCGACCAGGGCATGGGCGGCGTGGAGGACGATCTCGAGCGCCACCTGCTCGCGCAGGACCTGATCTATGTTGGCGGCGGCAACGTGGTCAGCATGCTTGGCGCGTGGCGGGCGCATGGCCTGGACGGTGTGCTGCGCAAGGCCTGGCGCGAAGGCGTGGTCCTGTGTGGACCGTCGGCGGGCTCGCTGTGCTGGTTTCGCGAGGCGCTCAGCGCCTTTCACGGCGCGCCGCGAAGCGTGCGCGGGCTCGGTCTTCTCCCCTACTCCAACTGCGTTCACTACGACGCCGAGCCCGCCCGCCGCCAGGAGTACCACCGCTTCGTGGGCGACGGCATGCGACCGGGGTATGCAGCCGAGGACGGTGTCGCGCTTCACTTTTGCGCCACGCGCCTGGAGCGCGTGGTCACGTCGCGTCCGGATGGTGCGGCGTTCCTCGTGCAGCCGACGAGCGATGGCGTCGTCGAGAACCGCCTGGAGACGATCTACCTCGGCGATGACGAAGCGGCCGCGACGCACGCCGTGGGGCCGCGATCGGTGGCTGCCGACTGCGCCGCGCTTCAGTCGCACACGCCGGAGGGGCTCGCCGGCGCAACTAGCATCGCTGCATGACGCCGTTGCAGCCGGCCGGCAGGGATGAGCGGCTGATATTCGCGATGGGCGGCGGCGGCTTCACGATGGAGCCGGCGAACCCGTTGCTCGACGACTTCGTGCTGACGCTTGCGCGCGCCGCGGAACCGCGCATCCTCTTCCTGCCGACGGCCTCGGGAGACACGACGGGCCAGATCAACGCCTTCTACGCGCGCTTCGGCGATCGCGTGTGCGTGCCCGAGCACCTCTCGCTGTTCAACCTCAGGGACGCGCGCGAGCCGCTGGAGACGACGATCCGCTCGCAGGACATCGTGTACGCGGGCGGCGGCTCGATGCGCAACCTGCTGGCGATCTGGAAAGCGCACGACCTCGACCGCATCCTCATCGAGGCATGGCGTCAGGGGATCGTGCTCGCCGGCCTGAGCGCGGGCGCTATGTGCTGGTTTGAAGGCGGCACGACGCGCTCCAGACGCGAGCCCGAGTCGATGCCGGGGCTCGGCCTGCTGCCGGGCTCGCTGACCGTGCACGCCGACGGCGAGCCGGAGCGCCTGCCCGTGTGGCTGGCGAGCGTGCGCGACGGCACGCTGCCCGGCGGCTGGGCGCTTGACGACGGCGTCGGCATGCTGTTTCGCGGCCGGCGTTCGGTGCGTCTGGTCAGCTCGCGCCCCGGCGCCGGCGCCGAGCGCGTGGATGCGGTCGCCGGCGAGCTCGTGCGCAACCACCTCACGCCCGAGCTGCTGGGCGGCGAGCGCCAGCCGGCGCTGGGCGGTGTCGACGAGGCTGTGCAGGAGCTGCGCCGCCTGCGTCAGATGCGCCGGGGCGGTCCGTCGCGCGGGGGCATGTAACGGGATCGCCGCAGTTGGGACTGAACGGGTGAAGCACCCTCAACCCAACCCCAGGAGGACCGAGCATGAAGCTTCACCGCCTCGTCGCCCTGCCCGCGCTTGCGCTGGCCGCCGCGACCCTCACGCCCGCCACGGCGGGCGCACACAACGTGCCGCTGGCCAAACGTGCGTCAGCCGTCGTCGGCCATGCCTACGTCGACGACAACACAGCCACGTCGAACACGGTTGCCGGTTTTGACCGCCACGCCGACGGCTCGCTGACTCCCATAGTCGGCTCGCCGTTTGCGACCGGAGGAGAAGGAAAAGGGGCCGGCCTGGCCTCGCAGGGCGCCATCCAGCTGTCGAGCGACGGGCGCTTCCTGCTCGCCGTCGACGCGGGCAGCAACCAGATCTCGGTATTGCGACTCGGCCCCGGCGGCGTGCCGCAGCCTGTCGGCAGCCCGGTTTCCTCGGGCGGGATCGAACCGCTCAGCATCGCCGTGTCGGGCAACCTCGTGTACGTCGCAAACGCGGGCGCGAGCGCGACGAACGTGACGGGCTTTCTGCTCAGCGGCAGCGGGCACCTGTTCCCGCTGCCGGGCTCGACGGTCGCGCTGCCCGCCGGCTCGGGTCCCGACGACGTCCTGTTTGACCCGCGCGGGCGCAAGCTCGTCGTCAACCTGGACAACACGTCGACGATCGCGAGCTTCCACGTCCGCGGCAACGGACTGCTCGTGGCCGCGCCCGGCTCGCCGATCGCGGCGCAGGGGCCGGGGCCCTTCGGGTCGGAGTTCCGTCCGACGAACCCGTCGCAGCTGTTCGTCAGCAACGCTCACGGTGGCGCCGGCGCGGGCTCGATCTCGGCCTTCCTCGTGGCCGGGTCCGGGCAGCTAGCACCGATCAGCGCGGTGCCGTTCGCCGACGAACAGACCGCGGCGTGCTGGGTTGAAATCAGCCACGACGGGCGCTTCCTGTTCACGGTGAACACGGGCTCGGGAGAGATCTCGCGTTACTCGATCAACCCCGACGGGTCGCTGGTCCTGCTCGGCAGCACCGAGTTCGGGAAATCAGCTGGCGCAGGCGCGGTCGACCTGCGGCTGTCCCCGGACGGCAAGACGCTGCTGGTGGACGGGAGCAAGGCCAACGTGATCGCCTCGTTCGCTGTCAACGGCGGTGAACTCACCGAACTGGCGAGCTCGCCCACGCCTTTGCCGGCAGGGGCGTTCGCCGCGGGGATCGTGACCGACTGAGCGGCCGCCGGGATGCCCGCCGGCCCGGATGCTCGGGCCGGCGGGCCCGGCTGAGGCACGCTTAAGCCGAATGGTCTTCTATCCAGATGTGCAACTCACCCATCCAAGGCCCGGGTGAGCGCGATCGCCGTGAGCTCGAGCAGGGGATGGCGCCGCCGTGGCGCTGTACCGCCGGACGACGACGCGCTGCTGCTCGCGCGGTTGCGCGAGGGCGACGAGGAGGCCTTCCTCACGCTCGTCGCCCGCCATCACGCGACGATGCTCCGGCTCGCCCTGTCGTTCGTCTCGAGCCGCGCTGTCGCCGAGGAGGTCGTGCAGGACACGTGGCTGGCGGTGCTCAACGGGCTCGAGCGCTTCGCCGGAGAATCGACGTTTCGCACGTGGCTGCTGCGGATTCTCGCCAATCGCGCGCAGAGCACCGGCGCACGCGAGGGACGCAGCGTGGCCGTCGGCGATGCGGGGCCGGTCGTCGACGCGGCGCGCTTCGATGCGTCGGGCGCCTGGATGTCCCCGCCGCAGCACTGGGTGGAGGACAGCGATGACCGCATGCTCGCGCAGGGATTGTCGGAGCTGATCGAGATGGCGCTCGCAGAGCTCCCGGCGCGCCAGCGAGAGGTCGTGCTGCTCAGAGACGTCGAGGGACTCGACAGCGTCGAGGTGTGCGACGTGCTTGCGATCAGCGAGGGCAACCAGCGGGTGCTGCTGCACCGCGGGCGCAGCCGGCTGCGCCAGCGGCTAGAGACCGAGCTGGGAGGATCGTGACCGTGTTCATGTCACGCAAGGAGCTGGTCTGCCAGCAGGTCGTCGAGCTCGTCACCGACTACCTCCAGGGCGGCCTGTCGCGCTCGCAGCGGCGGCGCTTTGAGGCGCATCTGGCCGGCTGCGAGCACTGCACCGAGTACCTGCAGCAGATGCGCGAGACGATCGCGCTCACGGGCCGCCTGCGGGTCGAGGACCTCACGCCCCAGATGCGCGATGAGTTCTCCGCGCTGTACCGCAGCTGGCGCTCGCAGTCAAAATGAGCGCGCCCGGAGCGCGCCGGGAGCGCGCGCCGGCGTTCGCCCAACCCCACGTCCAGGAGGCATGCATGGAGCTTGACGCCCGACAGCAGCAGCTGCGTGATGAGTCGCGCTGGGATTTCTCAGACCTCGAGGCGGTGTTCATCAACTGCACGCTCAAGCGCTCGCCGGAGGTGTCCAACACGCGCGCGCTGGCCGACCTGTCGGTGGCGATCATGGAGGCCAACGGCGTGTCGGTGCAGGTGATCCGCGCGATGGACCGCGACATCGCCACGGGCGTGCAGGCCGACATGACAGAGTACGGCTTCCAGCACGACGGCTGGCCGGAGATCTTCGAGGCGGTGATGGCCGCGGACATCCTCGTGCTGCTCTCGCCGATCTGGCTGGGAGAGAAATCGTCCGTCTGCACGCAGGTGGTCGAGCGCCTGTATGGCAACAGCCACCTGCTCAACGATGCAGGCCAGTATGCCTACTACGGACGCGTCGGCGGGTGCCTGATCACCGGCAACGAGGACGGCGCCAAGCACTGCGCGATGAACATCCTCTACTCGCTGCAGCATCTCGGCTTCACGATTCCGCCGCAGGCCGACTCGGCCTGGCTCGGCGGGGTGGGCCCGGGTCCGAGCTACCTCGATCCGGGCTCGGGCGGACCCGACAACGACTTCACCAACCGCAACACGACGTTCATGACGTGGAACCTCTTGCACCTCGCCCGCATGATCAAGGATGCCGGCGGCGTGCCCGCGCACGGCAACCAGCGCTCGGCCTGGGACGCGGGCTGTCGCTTCGACTTCCCCAACCCCGACTACCGGTGAGCTGCGGCGAGCGGTCTGGCGGGTCGCTCACGCCGCGAGCAGCGCCGCGCGCGTGCGGGCCGATCGGACGATCGCGGTGAGCGTGTCGATGTCGTAGGCGCCCTGGTGCCTGCGGCCGTTGATGAAGAAGGTGGGCGTGCCCGAGACGCCGCTCGCGTCGGCGCTCGCGATGTCCTCGGCGATGCGCGGAGCGTAGTCGCGATGGCGCAGCTCGTGCCAGAAGCGCTCGTCGTCGAGGCCGAGCTGGGCGGCGTAGTCGCGCACGTCCTGCAACGTGATCGCGTCCTGGTGGGCGAGCAGCAGGTCGTACATCTCCCAGAAGCTCCCCTGCGCCGCCGCGGCCTCGGCGGCTTCGGCGCCGAGCTGCGCGCTGCTGTGCACGTCGTTGAGCGGCAGGTGGCGCCACACGTAGCTCAGGTCGTCGCCGAAGTTGCTCAGCAGCTCGCGCACGATCGGCTCGGCGCGCCCGCAGAAGGGACACTCGAAATCGCCGTACTCCAGCAGCGTGACGAGCGCGTCGCGCGGACCGCGGATGTGGTCGCGCTCGGGGTCGACGTCCTGGGCGAGGTCGAGGATGTCGTCGACGGTCCCGGAGATCTGGCGCGCGCGAACGGCGCCCGGGAGCCGCCTGTAGATCGCGAACAGCGCCCATGCGACCAGCGGCGCGCCGATCGCCGAGGCGAGCACGCCGATCTTCGCCTCGGCGAGAAGCCTGCCGTGGAAGGCGAGGCTCGAGATCAGCAGCGCGACCGTGAAGCCGATGCCGGCGACGGCTGCGCCGCCGGACAGCGCCGGCCAGCTCAGCGTCGGGCGCACGCCGCGCAGCCACGGCCGGGTCGCAAGCCACGAGGCTGCGAGGATGCCGATCGGCTTGCCGAGCACATAGCCGAAGAAGATGCCGAGCGTGATCGGCGAGCTGATCGCGTCGGCGAGCAGGGCGCCGGTGACGTGCAGGCCGGCGTTCGCGAGCGCGAACAGCGGCACGACCACGTAGCTGGTCCAGGGATGCAGGCCGTACTGCAGGCGCTCGTTGGGCGAGATCGCCGCGAGCACGCCCTGCTGGGCGCTGCGCGCGAGTTCCGGCGTGGGCTGCTCGCGAAAGGAGCGGGTGAGGGCGGTCGCGCGCTCGAGGTCGGCGCGGGTGGGCGGATAGGCGCTCGTCACGAGGCCGATCGCCAGCCCGGTGATGACCGGGTCGATGCCGGACTTGAACATCGCGATCCACAGCGCGACGCCGACGATCACCGAGACCTGGCGTCGCCAGGCGGGCAGGTAGCGCAGCGCGAGCAGCACCGCGAACAGCCCGACGGCCGTGGCGAGCGCCGGCAGCGAGACGTGGCGCGTGTAGGCGGTTGCGATCACGAGCAGCGCGCCGAGGTCGTCGACGACCGCCAGCGACAGCATGAAGACGCGCAGGCGCGTCGCGCCGCGCGGGGTGAGCAGGGCGAGCGCGCCGAGCGCGAACGCCGTGTCGGTGGACATCGCCGCGCCCCAGCCGTGCGCGCCCGCGCCGCCGGCGTTGATCGCGAGGTAGATCGAGATCGGCACCGCCATGCCGCCGAGCGCGGCGAGCACGGGGATCGCCAGCCGCTGGCGCTCGCGCAGCTCGCCCATGTCGAGCTCGCGCTTGGCCTCGAGTCCGACGACGAGGAAGAAGAACGTCATCAGCCCCTGGTTGACCCAGTGGCGCAGGTCGGTCGAGATGCCGTGCGAGCCGAGCGTGATCGACAGCCGCGTGGTCCACAGCGATTCATAGCTGTGCGACCACGGCGAGTTGGCCCACAGAAGCGCTGCGATCGCGCCCGCGAGCAGGAAGGCGGCGCTGCCGGTCTCGGTGCTCAGGAAGTCGCGGACCGGCGTGGCGAGGCTCCTCGCCCACGCCGTGCGGCTGCTTTCGGAGGCAGCGGGTGCATCGGCCATGAGCGCGCGATTATCGCTGTCCTTGCGCCCGGGCGCCGGCCGTCAGCGGCCCTGCCCGGCACGCGGATAGTCTGCGGGCGATGATCGTGAGCGAGTCGTCGCAGGAGCACGAGTCCGCGCCGCTCGGGGTGGCCGCTCGCTGGAGCATTCAAACGAAAGGACGACCGACGTGGCCGCTGATGGTTCAAACGAGATCCTGCCGCGCGTGTTCGTGTTGGGGGCGCCGCCGCGCGTCAACTGGTATGTCGTCGAGGAAGGCGGCGAGCTGACCGCGGTCGATGCGGGGCTGCCGGGATTCGCCAAGCATCTGGAGTCAGACCTGGCAGCCGGCGGCTTCTCGCCGGGTGACGTGAAGGCGCTCGTGCTGACGCACTCAGACGCCGATCACACCGGTCTCGCGCCGCAGCTGCGAGCCGCCGGTGCGCGCGTGCTGATCCACTCCGACGACGAGGACACGCTTGCCCGGCCGAGGCCGAAGGGGGGAGACGCGAGCCCGCGTCATCTGCTCGCGCGACTGCTCAAACCGGCACCGTGGCGTCTGCTGCTCTTCGTGGGCAAAGAAGGCGGTGCCAGACCGCCGAAGGTGGAGGGCGCCGAGACGTTCTCAGACGGCGACGTGCTCGATGTGCCCGGCAGGCCGCGGGTGGTGCACATGCCGGGCCACACGCCGGGTCACAGCGCGCTGCTCTTCGAGCAGCACGGCGCGCTGTTCGTCGGCGACGGCCTGTGCACGTGGAACGTGCTCAGCGACCGGCTCGGGCCGCAGGTGATGCCGTCGCCGATGAATCTGAGCACCGAGCAGTGCTTTCAGGCGCTGGACGCGATCGAGCAGCTCGACGCGCAGGCGGTGCTCGTGGGCCACGGCGAGCCCTTCCGGGGACGCCCGGCAGAGGCCGTGTCGCAGGCGCGCGCGGCGGGACGCAGCTGAGCTGGCGGTGGACGGCGCGCGCGATCGCGCTCAGCCGCCGCGGCCGGGCAGCGTGAGAGCGGCGGCGACGTAGAGGACAGCCTGCGTGCGCGCCACCGCACGCACGGCGTCGTCCGGCGGCAGCAGCTCGGGATGGTGCAGCGGGCGCACGTCGAATCCCGCGGCGCCCGCCAGGCCGACGAAGGCCATCGCGATGGGTGCGAGCGCGCCGAAGAACGCGAAGTCGTCCGAGCCGCACGAGCGCCACGGCGCGCCGGCTGCGAGCTCGGCGCGCGCCAGCAGCTCGCGGGCGCGCGTGACGATCGCGGGATCGTTGGCCAGCGCCGGCTCGCCGGGCACGAGTCGCACGTGACCGCGGCAGCCGTGGGCGGCGGCTACGCCCGAGACGACCTCCTGGACGAGCTCGGCCAGCGCGGCGCGGTCCTCGGCGCGATACGCGCGCAGGGCGCCGCGAGCGGTCGCGCGCGCGGGAATCACATTCTCGGCGCTGCCGCCCTCGAGCACGCCGACCGTGAGCGACGCCGGCCCGAGCGGATCGGTCCGTCGCGCGGCCAGCGCATGGAGCGCCACGACGACCTGGGCGATCGCGAGGATCGGGTCGCGGCCCTCGTGCGGGTAGGCGCCGTGCGACGGCTGTCCCTCGACGGATATCTCGATCGCGTCGCACGACGCGTTGACGGTGCCGGCGTCGAGTGCGACGGTGCCCCACGGGAGACCTGGATGAATATGCGCGGCGACGAGCGCGCGTGGCGCGATCGCCGCGAGGTCGCGCTCGGCCAGCTGCTGGGCGCCCGAGGGGTAGGCCTCCTCGCTGGGCTGAAAGACCGCGAGCAGCGGTGCTGGCAGCTCGTCGCGCAGAGCGTGCGCAGCGCGCGCGAGCGCGACGAGCGCGGCCATGTGCACGTCGTGTCCGCAGGCGTGCATGACGTCGCCGGTCGCGCTGAACGGCGCGTGCGTGTGCTCGCGCATGGGCAGCCCGTCCAGCTCGCAGCGCACGGCGATCGGGTGCTCGCCCTCGCCCACGCGCGCGATCTGGCCCGTGCCGGCGGCCGGCGCGCAGGCGACGGGCAGCTCGTTGCACACGGCGGCGGCCGTCTGGAGCTCGGCGTGCGCGAGCTCGGGGAGCGCGTGCAGACGGTGGCGCAGCGCCACGGCGAGCTCGAGCTCGCGATCGATGCCGGCGAGCAGCCGCGGCAGGAGCGACGATGGGTCAGTAGACGTGTGCATAGCGTCGGCAGGTTTCGCCGATGTCCATCTCGTTGACGGTCTGCAGCTCGCTGCGCTTGATGCCGACGTAGGCGTCGTAGAGCAGCGGCGACATCCACGCCCGTGCGGTTGCGTCTGAGTGCAGCGCCGCCAGTGAGTCCTCCAGAGATGCGGGAAGTGCGCCGACGCCGAATCGCTGCGCAGCGGCCCGATCCAGGCGAGCCGGGTCGACGTCGAGGATCGGCGGTGCCGGCAGCTCGTCGCGCAGGCCCGCGAGGCCCGCGCGCAGGATCGCGCCGAGTGCCAGATAGGGGTTGGCCGCGGCGTCGGCGCCCCGGTACTCCAGGTGAAGCTGGCTGGCGGGGTCGGCGCCTGACAGCGCGACGACGGGCGGGATGCGAAGCAGCGCTTCGCGGTTGCGCTCCGCCAGGCACACCGCGCCCGCGCTCCAGCGGTGGGGTGTCAGGCGCGCCGAGGAGATCGGGCTCGGCGCGGTGAGCGCGGTGAGCGCGTGCGCGTGGCGCAGGATCCCGGCGGCGAAGCTCGCGCCCAGGCGGCTCAGGTTGGCGCGGCGCCTGCGGTCATACAGCAGCGGCGCGCCCGCCTGGTCCTGCAGCGAGAAGTGGATGTGCACGCCGTTGCCCGCCTCCGCGGGGTCCAGCAGCGGCGAGAAGCTCGCCCGCATGTCGTGCCGGCGCGCAATCTCGCGCACGACCTCCTTGAGCACGACGCTGCGGTCTGCGCTCGCGAGCCCGCCGGTCGACTCGACGGGCACCTCGAACTGGTGCGATGCGTACTCGGCGAAGAAGCGCTCGGGCTCGGTGCGCGCCTCCGCGAGCGCGTGCATGAGCCGCGTCGCGAAGGGCTCGGCGAGCCGGCGCGCCTCCAGCGAGAAGGGCAGCGCGGGGGCGTCGTCGAGCACGAGCTGGAACTCGTGCTCGAAGCTAGCGCGCACGTGCACGCCGAACTCGCTCGCGAGGTCGGCGAGCGCGCTCTTGAGGAAGTGGCGCGGACAGCACTCCCACGGCTGCCCGTCGGTCGCGACGATGTCGCAGAGGACTAGCTCCAGCGGGGTCTGCGGCGGTGTCGCCGAGACGTGCACCCGCGTCGCGGGATCGGGTAGCAGGCGCAGGTCGCCCGTGGATCCGAACGGGCTGGGCTCCGCGAGCGGGCCGAGCGGCGACAGCGACTGGTTGGCCGGCACCCAGCCGACTCCGTCTGCGAGGTGCTTGGCGAGCTCTGTGCTCAGCAGCGCGCGCCCGCGCACGATCGCGCCGAGGTCACAGCAGACGAGGTCGACCAGCTCCTGCGAGCTCACCGCGGGGCTGCCTCGGTGACCGTGCCGTTATCCCATATCTCCTCGCGCAGCCCCACCGCGGCGGTCCCGGCGCGCAGGGTCGCGGCGTCCTGCGCGCCGGCCACGACGATCAGGCCGCCGGCGGTCATGTCCGGTCGCGCGAGCGCCGTCGCGAGCCGCTCGCCGGGCTGCATGTGAAGCCCCGCGGCGCCGAGCGACGGGTACGTGTCCGCGACCGCGTAGAGCTGGCCGTGCGGGCCGCTCGCGCGCCCGACGACGCACACGAAGTGCCCGACGTCCCAGTCGGCGGCAGGACCGTCGTCCTCGCCGTCGAGCAGGTAGGCGAGCATCTGGTCGGGCCGTGCGCTGGCGCCCCACAGGTGGCGCGTGGCGAGGTTCGCGATGAACGTGACCGGGCCCGCGAGCCGCGCCGCGAGATCGAACAGGGCGCCGAGCGTCGCCGCGGTCCACGGCCCGCTGTAGGGGACCGCGACGAGCTCGCCCGCGGACAGCTGCTCGATCGCGCTCGCGAGCCCGCCGGCGGTCGTGCCCGACACGGCTGAGTCCTCGACGTGCGGGATCGCCAGGCGGTAGTCGCGCCTGCCCTGTTCGCCGCGCGGAAGGTTGCCGGGGTCGCTGAGTCGCGAGACGACCGTGCCGGCCGCGAGCGCGAGCGCGTCCTGGTCGATGGGCTCGCCGTCGCGGCTGTCGATCCCCGCGGCACGCAGCGCGAGCGCGCCGCAGAAGGCGCCGCACAGGTCGTCGCGCTGGGGGAGCTCGCGCGCGTGCACGGCCAGCAGCCGCTGCGCGCCGCCGAGCAACGTGATCTGCAGCGGGGCGATGGGAGCCATGGATCCAATATACGGGCGCGCATCGCGCCGAAGATGGCCGGGGGCCGGGGTCCTCGCGCCACCAGCTACGCTGCGCAGGCGATGCGCTTCGCGGTCAAGTTCCTGGGCTGCAAGGTCTCTCAGGCGGACGCCATGCTCGCCCGCCGCCAGCTGCTGGCGGCCGGGCACGAGGAGGTGGCCGAGGCCGAGGCGCAGCTGCACGTGGTGAACACCTGCTGCATCACGCGCGAGGCCGAGGCCAAGTCGCGCCAGTCCGTGCGCCGCTCGCTGCAGACGGCCGGGCAGGTCTACGTCGGCGGCTGCGCGGTCAACCTCCACGGCGAGGAGTTCGCCGCGATCGACTCCGCGGTGAGCGTGTTCACGGGAACGGCCGAGGATGCGGCTGACGCGATGGCCGGGGCGGCGACGCCGGCGGGCGAGGTGGTGCGCGGTGCGTGCGTCGATCTCGAGCACGACGTGCTCGCGCGCGAGGCGCTGTCGTCGGCGCGCGCATGGGGCGGAGGTCGTACGCGCGGGTTCGTGAAGGTGCAGGACGGCTGTGACTGCAGCTGTGCCTACTGCATCATCCCGACCGTGCGCGGAAGCGCGCGCTCGCGCCCGGCGTCGGCCGTGCTCAAGGAGGTGCAGCGGCGCGTGGAGCACGACCAGCCCGAGGTCGTGATGACGGGTATCAGCGTCGGCGACTACTGCGACCCCGAGCACGGGCTGGAGCTCGGCGAGCTGCTCGCGGCCGCGGCGCAGGTCCCCGGCGTGCAGCGCGTGCGGCTGTCCTCGGTCGAGGTGATCCACGTCAAGGACAGCCTGATCGAGGCGCTGCGCGAGGAGCCGAAGGTCTGCCCGCACCTGCACGTGCCGCTGCAGTCCGGCGACGACGCCGTGCTGGCCGCGATGGGGCGCCACTACACGGCGGCCGAGTACCTGGATGCGATCCGCGCGCTGCGCGCCGCGGTGCCCGGCGTCAACGTGACCGCCGACGTGATCGTCGGGTTCCCCAACGAGGACGAGGCGGCCTTTCAGAACACGCTCGACCTCGTGACGACGGCCGGCATCAGCCGCGTGCACACGTTTCCCTACTCGCCGCGTCCCGGCACCGCCGCCGAGGCGCTCGGAGATCTCGTCGATCCGCAGGAGAAGAAGCGCCGCTCGCGCGCGATGCGCGGGCTCTCGGAGGTCAGCTCGCGTCACCATCGCACGGCCAAGCTCTCGCAGACGCTGCAGGTGCTCGTGGACAAGGTGGCCGACAGCCAGTGCTCGGGCTACACGGCCGACTACACCCGCTGTTATCTGCCCGCGGGCGCTGCGCGGGCCGGCGAGCTGCTTGACGTGCACGCGCAGGAGCTGCACGCCGACGGGCTGCGCGCGGTAGCCGCCTGAGCGACGCGCGCGGGCGCGGCGAGGCCCTGTCAGGCCGGGCGCTCGTCGGCGAGCGCGCGGCGCAGCGCGACGTCGTCGAGGCCGTCGATGCGCAGCATCTTCTCGCGCGAGCGCTCGCCGCGAACGAGCACCACGCGCGATGGCGCGACCGCGAGGCGCCTGGCCAGCAGCCGGCAGAGCGCGCGGTTCGCGCGCCCATCCAGCGGCGGGGCGCTGACGCGCGCGATCAGCACGCCGTCGCGCAGGCCGAGCAGCTCGTCGCGATGGGCGCGCGGCTGCAGCCGGACCGCGATCTCGGCGCTTGTCATCGGCCAATGCTGGCACGCATTCCACCGGCGGCGCGTGCGCCGATCGCGTGCGCCGAGCTCGCGCGGTCTTCGATCGTCCGTCCAGAACGGCGTGCGCGCGCGCGCGACCGGGAACAATGTGTTCAGTGAGCAGATCGGGACAGCACGGAGGAGCCCGCCGGCGCGCGGGCTCTCGTCTTGTGGCGAGGGCCCGCGCGACCGGCACGATCGCCCGCTGCGCGTTAGCGCCGGCGCTGTCGGTCGTGCTCGTGTGCGTGCTCGCGGCGCTCGCGTCGGCCTCGGGCGCTCGGCCGCCGCGGAGCGGGATCTACGTGCACTACTGCCCCGCGCGCCGGGCTGCGTCTGGCGCGCCGGCGCAGATGACGGCGCGCGCGGCCTCGACCAGCCACGCCGGATGGCCGCCGGATGAATGTCTGAAGATGGACAAGGAGGGCCCCGGGCGCCAGCACCTGCTCGTCGGCGATGAAGGCGTGCACAACTGGCTGCTCGGCGGCTATGGCAACGACACGATCATCGGCGGTCAGCGCGGCGACGTGATCTGGGGTGACTACCACCCGACGGGCGCGCCGAGCGATCAGACCGCCGTGATCCACGCCGGCGACGGCAGGAACTTCATCTATGCCAACGACACGCGCAACTACGTCTGGACGGGGACCGACCCGCAGACCGTCGTGCACGCGCACAACCCGGGGACCGGTGGCATCATCCACTGTCAGTCGCCGGGGATCGTCGTGTATCTGAGCAGGGTCAGCGAACGCTCGTTCAAGCTGGAGGGCTGTCACCGCATCAGCCACTTCAGCGTCGGCTACTGACGCGCGGCGCGCTCGCGTGAGTCGCCCCGGTGTGTGACACTGGCGCGATGCCCGGCGCGGGACCGCGGGTGGCCGTTGTCGGTCACGTCGAGTGGGTGCAGTTCGCCAGGGTGCAGCACGTCCCGCGCGCGGGCGAGGTGATGCATGGCGAGGACGCCTTCGAGGAGCCGGCCGGCGGCGGGGCCGTGGCAGCCGTGCAGCTCGCGCGTCTGGGTGGAGAGGCCACGCTCTACACGGCGCTCGGCGACGACGACCGGGGGCGACGCGCGGCGCAGCGGTTGATCGACCTCGGGGTGCGCATGCGCCCGTCGTGGCGCTCGCAGGAGACCCGACGGGCGGTGTCGCTCGTCGACGGCGCGGCGCAGCGCACGATCGTCACGTTCGGCGCGCGCCTGGACCCGGTCGCCGAGGACGCTGAGCTCGCCTGGGAGGAGCTGTCGCAGATGGACGCCGTGTACTTCACCGCCGGAGACGCCGGGGCGCTGCGCGCCGCGCGCGCAGCGCGCGTGCTCGTCGCCACGCCGCGCGCGGTCGACGCGCTCGGCCGCGGCGTCGCGCTGGATGCGCTCGTGCTGAGCGCAGACGATGCGATCGAGCAGCGCCTCGCCGAGCGTGCGCGCGCCGACGCCGAGGTGATCGTGTCGACCGAGGGCGGTGACGGTGGCGCCTACCGCGAGCGCGATGGCGCGACAGGGAGGTGGGCGCCGGCGCCGGTGCGCGGCGAGCCGGTGGACGCGTATGGCTGTGGCGATTCGTTCGCCGCCGGGCTGACGTTCGGCCTCGCGAGGGGAGACGCGTTCGCGGATGCGCTGTCGCTCGGCGCGCGCTGCGGGGCGGCATGCCTCGTGGGCCGCGGCCCGTACGAGCGACAGCTCAGCTCGGCCGAGGGCTGACTACAGCGGCCCGAAGTGCGGTGCGCGCGCCGCCGCGAGCACCCGGCGTCCGACCGGTATCGCCTCGGCGCGGCGGCGGCGACCCTGCGCCTTGTCCTGGTACATCGCGGCATCGGCGTGGCGGACGAGGTCGGCGACCGTTTCGCCGTCCTCGGGCCAGATCCCGCCGCCCACGCTCGCGCTGACCGAGAGCGTCAGCTCGCCCAGCTGGAACGGCTCGCCGAACGCCTCGCGAACGCGTCCCTCCGCCGCGCGCACCTGGTCGTCGCGGTGCACGTCGGAGAGCACGACGGCGAACTCGTCGCCGCCCAGGCGAGCGACCACGTCGCTGCCGCGTGCGATCGCGGTCAGCCGATCGGCCGCCTGGCGAAGCAGCTCGTCGCCGAAGTCGTGACCGTGAGCGTCGTTTACGTGCTTGAACTCGTCGAGGTCGACGAACAGCAGGCCGACCTGCGCGCGCTTGCCTTCCACGCCGCCGAGCACGCGGTCGATGTGCTCGCGGAAGCCGACCCTGTTGAGCAGGCCGGTGAGGCTGTCGTGGCTGGCTTTGTACGCGAGCTGATCGACCAGCAGGCCGTTCTGGATCGCGGGCGCCGCGACGGCGGCCACGCCCGTCAGCTGGTCCAGCAGCTCGTTGTCGTCGGGGCGCAGGCGCTGCGGGTCGTCCTCGACGACGACGATCAGCACCCCCAGGAAGACCTCGTGCGCGACGATCGGCACGACGACCAGCGCGGCCATGTCGAGGGCGGCCATCAGCTGGGTCATGAACGGGTCGTCGGTGCTCTCGTCATAGAAGCGCGGCTTCGGTTCGGTGAGCATCGATTCGAGGTTCGGCGCATCGCCCGGCGAGATCGTCAGGTTCGTCACCGCGGCCTCCTGGTCGGGTGTCTGTCCCCAGCCGGTGAGGAACCTCAGACACGCCGCGCGGTCGTCCCACTGCCACACCGCGACGCGGTCGCAGTCGATCACCTCGGGCACCGCCGCGGCCAGTCGCTCGCCGACCTCGTGGCTCGTGCCGGCCTGCGCCGCGGCCTGGGCGAGCGACAGCAGCGAGGTCACCTGGGCGTTGCGCTGCGCGGACTCCTGCAGCGATGTGGCGATGTCGAGCACCGCCGCCGCGAGCTTGGCGTAGAGGGCCAGCAGCTCCTGCTCCTGGGGCAGGAAGCTCGTCGCCGCCGGGTAGCGGGCGATCAGGCGACCGTAGTCGCGTCGGCTCGAGCTCACTTCGGCGACGAGCGCGGAGTCAGAGCTCGGGGCGTTGGGCGCGACGGCCGCCTCGGCGAACTCGCGCGCCTCGCGCTCGTCGATGCCGCGGCTGTAGACCTGCAGCTCGGCATTCGGCGTCGTGCGTACCGCGAGGATGTAGCCCGGCGCGCGCACGGCGCTCGCGGTGCGTTCGACGATGCGGTGAAGCACGGTGTCCAGATCGTCGGTCGACACGAGATCGCTGGCGATCGCGTAGACGTTGTGCAGGCGGTCGGACATCGCCTTCAGCTGGCGCTCCAGGGCCGTGACACGCTCCTGGGGATCCGCCGCGACGGCCGCGTCTGCTGCGTTCCACGTGACGATGTACCTGCACTGCGCGTCTCCGCTGGCCTGGCATTCGGTCTCGACGACGTCGCCGGCCGGCAGGCCGAAGAGGATCGGCGAGCCCGCGATCAGGCCCTTGGCCCAGTCGCACAGCGGCCGGCGTCGCGTGAACCCGGTCTTGGCGCGCGCGGTCACGACCGCGCTTCCAGGGGCGGTCTCGGTCGTTTCCATTTCGGTGACCGTGCTGAACTTCGTGGAGCTGTGTGCGATCGCCTGCATGATCGCCTCGACAGAGCCCAGCGAGCGAAGCACCGTGGCGACCGGGCTGCCGGCGTTCTGCGGCACCGTCGCTTCTCCGAGGTGGCGCGCGAACATCGGATCGCCGGTGACCTCGGTGGCCGTCTCCAGCAGCGAGCACGCCTCGTCGTGGGAGATCCAGTGGTCTCCGTTGAGCAGGTGGGCCTCGCCGTGCTCGGTGTCGGCCTGCGCGATGACCGCCGCGACCGCGTCGTCGCCCCCCGAGCTGCGCACGAGCCCCAGGAGCACCTTCGTCATCTCGCAGCAGATCTCCTGAACGCCGTCCTGCGCCGGCGCAGGCGCCTGCTGCTCCAAATCCCCCGCCGGGGCGGGCGTGAGGGCGTCTTGATGCATATGCACCAGATCGGCGCCGCAGCGATGTGCTTGAAGCTTTTGCGGCGGACTCCACATCCATTTTTTGTGCTGCAGGCCAGCAACCGGGCGCCCCGAGTGGGGCAGGTTTCGCGCGGGCACCGGGCTGGCGCAGTTCTCGGGTTACGATCTGCGCCAGTGTCAAGAGCAGCAGCGATCCCCGACCCCGCGAACGTGAGCCCGTCGGTCCCCGAGCGTCCGACGCTCGATGGGCTGGAGGAGCGCTGGAGCGCGGCCTGGGAGCGCGAGGGCACGTTTCGCTTCGATCGCGCGGCCGCGCGCGAGCAGGTCTTCTCGATCGACACGCCGCCGCCGACGGTGAGCGGCTCGCTGCACGTCGGCCACGTGTTCTCCTACACGCACACCGATCTGATCGCGCGCTATCAGCGGATGCGCGGGATGGAGGTCTTCTATCCGATGGGCTGGGACGACAACGGGCTGCCGACCGAGCGTCGCGTGCAGAACCACTTCGGCGTGCGCTGCGACCCGTCGATCGCCTATGACCCCGACTTCCGGCCGCCCGCCGAGCCGTCGGCGAAGGAGCCGGTTGCCGTGTCGCGGCCGAACTTCGTCGCGCTCTGCCTGGAGCTGACGAGAAGCGACGAGCAGGTCTTCGAAGACCTCTGGCGCACGCTCGGGCTGTCGGTCGACTGGTCGATGACCTACACGACGATCGGCCCGCTCGCGCAGCGCATCTCCCAGCGCTCGTTTCTGGGGCTGCTGCAGCGCGGCGGCGCCTACCAGCTCGAGGCGCCGACGCTGTGGGACGTCGACTTCCAGACAGCCGTCGCGCAGGCCGAGCTCGAGGACCGCGAGCGTCCGGGCGCGATGCACCGCGTGCGCTTCTCGCCCATCGATGGCGCGGGGCGCTCGGAGGCGCTGATCGAGACGACGCGCCCCGAGCTGATCGCCGCGTGCGTGGCCCTGCTCGCGCATCCCGACGACGAGCGCCAGCGCGATCTCGTCGGCGGCGAGGTGCTCACGCCGCTGTTCGGCACGCGCGTGCCGGTGCTCACGCACCCGCTCGTCGAGCGCGACAAGGGAACCGGCCTGGTCATGGTGTGCACGTTCGGCGATCTCACCGATGTCACCTGGTGGCGTGAGCTGGCGCTACCGGTGCGTTCGGTGCTCGGCGCAGACGGGCGGCTGATGGGCGTCCCCTGGGGCGAGCCGGGCTGGGAGTCCGATGACGTGCAGCGCGCGCGAGACAGCTATGAGCGGCTGGAGGGCAGGACGATCAACCAGGCGCGCAGGGCGATGGTCGAGATGCTCGAGCAGTCCGGCGACCTCGTCGGCGAGCCGCAGGAGGTGACGCGCGCCGTGAAGTTCTTCGAGAAGGGCGAGCGGCCCGTGGAGATCGTGACCAGCCGCCAGTGGTTCATCCGCACGATGGAGCACCGCGACGCGCTGATCGTGCGCGGCCGAGAGCTCACGTGGCACCCGCCGTACATGCGCGCGCGTTTCGAGGACTGGGTCAACGGGCTGACCGGCGACTGGTGCATCAGCCGCCAGCGCTTCTTCGGCGTGCCGTTCCCGGTCTGGTACCCGGTCGACGAGAGCGGAGCGATCCGCTACGAGCAGCCGATACCCGCGCGCGAGGACCAGCTGCCCGTCGACCCCTCGACCGACGTGCCAGAGGGTTATGAGGCTGCCCAGCGCGGGCAGCCGGGCGGCTTCGCCGGGGACCCCGACGTGATGGACACCTGGGCGACGTCCTCTCTGACGCCGCAGATCGCCGGTCACGCCGGCGAGGACGGCGATCTGTTCGCGCGCGTGTTCCCGATGGACGTGCGTCCGCAGGCCCACGACATCATCAGGACCTGGCTGTTCACGACGGTCCTGCGCTCACACCTGGACTGCGACACGCTGCCGTGGCACGACGCCGCGATCTCGGGATGGGTGCTCGACCCGGATCGCAAGAAGATGTCCAAGTCCAAGGGCAACGTCGTCACGCCGATGCACCTGCTGGAAGAGCACGGAGCAGACGCCGCGCGCTACTGGGCCGCAAGGGGACGTCCGGGCACCGACACCGCTTTCGACGCCCAGCAGATGAAGGTTGGCCGGCGCCTGGCTGTGAAGCTCCTGAATGCCTCGAAGTTCGCGCTCGCAGACCTGCCGCCGCAGGGCGATGCGCTGACCCATCCGCTGGACCGCGCGATGATCGCGCGCCTGGCCGGCGTGGTGGCGGACGCGACGAGCAGCTTCGATCAGTACGACTACACGCGCGCGCTCGAGCGCGCCGAGGAGTTCTTCTGGTGGTACTGCGACGACTACGTCGAGCTCGTGAAGGGCAGGCGCTATGACCCCGCGCCGCAGGCCGCCGCATCGGTGAGCCGCGCGCTGTGCCTCTCGCTGTCGGTGTTTCAGCGGCTGCTCGCGCCGTTCCTGCCGTTTGCGACCGAGGAGGTGTGGTCGTGGTGGCAGGAGGGCTCGGTGCATCGCGCGCCGTGGCCCGACGCCCTGGAGCTCGCCGCCGAGGCGCAGGCGCCCGATCGCGACTCGGCGACCGAGGAGCTCGCGCTGACGGTCGCCGCGGACGTGCTCAGGGAGGTGCGAAAGGCCAAGTCGGACACCCGCCGGCCGATGCGCGCGCCTATTTCCAGGGCGGCGGTCACGGACGTCGAGCAGCGCCTTCGAGCGCTGCAGCTCGCCAGCGACGACGTCGCTCAGGCCGGCACGATCGAGCAGCTCGAGCTCATCGAGGGCGAGGCGTTCTCGGTCGAGGTGCAGTTCGCCGAGGACGCCGGGTAGGGTCCGTGCCGTGAAGAGGGCGCTGATAGCGCAGCTGCCGCAGATGGTAGGCGAGCGCGCGACGGTACGCGGCTGGGCGCAGGCCGTGCGCGATCAGAAGCGCGTGCAGTTCGTGATCGTGCGCGACGAAACGGGCCTCGTGCAGGTCGTGCTGGGCAAGGAGGATCCGCCGAGCGAGCTCAACGAGCGAATCTCGGCGCTCACGCCCGAGTCGGCGGTGACGATGACGGGGACCGTCGTGGCTGACGAGCGGGTCAAGCTCGGCGGCCTGGAGCTCGCGCTGGAGGAGCTGCAGATCGACTCGCTCGCCGAGCCGGAGCTTCCGATCGCCGCCGACTCCGCGCTGGACAAGCGCATCGACTGGCGATACCTGGACCTGCGCCGCCCCGACCGCAAGCTGATCTTCGAGGTGCAGACGGCGGTTGAGCACGCGATGCGCGATTACTGGCACAAAGACGGCTTCATCGAGCTGCACACGCCCAAGTTCATGGGCTCGGCGAGCGAGTCGGGGGCCGAGCTGTTCAAGGTCGAGTACTTCGAACGCGCCGCCTACCTCGCGCAGTCGCCGCAGTTCTACAAGCAGATGGCGATGGCCGCCGGCTTCGGGCGCGTCTTTGAGATCGGTCCGGTCTTCCGCGCCAATCCATCGTTCACCTCGCGCCACGACACGGAGTTCACGAGCGTGGACGTCGAGATCTCATGGATCGAGTCACACGAGGACGTGATGGCGTTTGAGGAGGCGTGGCTCGCGCACGCGCTGGGGGCCATCAAGGACAGCCACGGCGAGCAGATCGAATCGACCTTCGGGGCCGAGGTCGTCGTCCCGACCGTGCCCTTCCCGCGGATCACGCTGGCGGACGCCAAGGAGCTGCTCGCGCAGAACGGCCACGAGGCGCCGGGCGCCGGACACGACCTCGATCCCCCCAGCGAGCGCGCGCTCTCGGCGCTGATCGCCGAGCAGCACGGTCACGAGTTCGCGTTCGTCACCGACTACCCGACGACCGTGCGGCCCTTCTACCACATGCGCCACGCGGATCGGCCCGATCTGACCAAGAGCTTTGACCTGCTCTGGCGCGGGCTGGAGCTCACGACCGGCGCCCAGCGCGAGCACCGCTACGAGCAGCTCATGGCACAGGCGCACGACAAGGCGGTCGACACGCCGCCGATCCAGTACTACCTGGACTTCTTTCGCTTCGGCGCGCCTCCGCATGGCGGCTTCGGCTTCGGCCTGACGCGTCTTCTGATGCAGCTGCTCGGTCAGGACAACGTGCGCGAGGTCACGTTCCTCTACCGCGGGCCGCACCGCCTCGAGCCCTAGCAGCGCTCGCACGGCGCCGCGGGCACGTGCGGTGCGGTGCGATGGGGTGCGCGGCCGGTTCAGCTGGCCGATGCGCGTCCCGGCCGGCCGGCCGGCCGGCCGGTGCGAGCTGGGTCGACCGCGGGGTGCGACGGAGGTGTGTGAAGGCGCGGGGTGGTGTGTCTCTTTTAAACCCCGTCCCACCATGGTATGTACGTGGATCCACCATGGTATCTACATGCAAATACCATGGCTATACGCGGTATTAAACCGATAACACACTCCCTCTTCACAACACAAAACGTTTACAACAGAAAGCGTCACACCGTCAGGAGCGTTTACAACAGAAAGCGTCACACAGTCAGGAGCGTTTGCAACGCCACGCCGGCCACACCCCGTTCACAGGCATGCACGCACACCACACCAACCTGCCGGGCGCATACACACGCCGCGCTCCTCCCGGGTAGCCATGTCGGCATGTCGGCGATCTGCCTCTAGTAGACGCCGGCGAGCTTGCGGTGATCCCATGTGGCGCGTCGGCGCTCGATGAACTCGAGCGCCACGCGCTTGGTCGCCTGGTGGTCGATCATCGCCGCGATCTCGTCGGGCAGCTCGGGCGGAGGCGGCTCGCCCGGTGGCGCGGCGTAGCGTGTGAAGAGCGCTCGCCCGAGCTGTGCGACCACGCCGTCGTCCTCGTGGACTGCGACATCGCACTCGAGCATCACGCCGCGCAGCTGGTCATAGGTCTCGCCGGCCTCGACCTGCAGCGTCGCGCGCGGATCGCGCTGGAGGTTTCGCATCTTCTGCGACGCCGCGTACGTCCAGGCCCACAGCCGCGGCCCTGGCTCGCCGGATGGCGCGTCGCGCAGGACGTACCAGAGCGGCATCACGTGCGGCCAGCCGCGCGGCCCGACCGTGGCGCAGGTCAGCGTGCGCTCCTCGGCCAAGAAGGCACGCGCCTCGTCGTCTGACAGCTTGATCTGATCGCGCCGGCTCACAGGGCTCGCTTCGGCGGCGCTCGCGCTAGGCGGCCGCGGGGGCTGCTGCCGCGTAGACGTCGCGCAGGCGCGCGACCGCCTCGCGCACGGCCTCGCGCGCGTCGGGCGGCGAGAGCACGGCGGCGTCGCCCGCTTCCTTGAGGATCTCGCGGACGAGCCACTGCACGCCGGCGTAGCTCAGCTCGACGACGACCGAGCCGTCGTCGTCCTCGCGCACGACCCGGCGTGCCTCGCGCGCCCAGCGTGCGCGCTCGGGCGAGATCCACACGCGCGCGCTGCGCGACGCCTCCACCTCGCCCGTTCGCAGCCAGCCGTCGACCTCGGCCGCGGGGTCGACCTCCGGGCGCGGCTCGAAGGACCTGTTGGTGACCTTCGCGCGCTTGATCCTGTCCAGGCGGAAGTGGCGCATGCCGTCGCGCTCGGGGTCAAACGAAGCCACGTACCAGCCCTCGCGGCCGTTGGTCAGAGCATATGGCTCGACCGTGCGCAGCGAGAGCTCGTCCTCGTTCTCCTTGTAGTACTCGAGCTCGACGATCTTTCGCTTGACGATCGCTTCGGACATCTGGCGCGCCACGTCGGAGTCGTCGCCGCCGGAGTCGGCGACCTGCAGACCCTGCTCCATCGGGTCCCCCCCGAGGGCGGCCACGATCTTCTCGCGCGCGGAGGTGAGCGAGCCCTCCGGGATGTGCTCGCCGATCAGGTCGATGGCGGCCACGAGCGCCTTGGCCTCGACCGGCAGCAGGCGCGCGGGACGATCGAAGTTGTCGCTGTAGGGCTCGGGATCGACCTCGATCTCGCCCTCGTCCTCCTTGATCTCGGCATAGAGCACGTAGGAGCCGCCGCCGAAGTTCACGACGTTCAGCACGTCGACGTCCTCGCGCAGCTCCTGCTCTGTGACCTGCAGCTGCTCGCAGACCTCGGCGATCGCCACGCGGCCGAGCTGGCCGGCCTGGGCGCCGCCGCTGCGCCCCGCCTTGATCAGGATGCTCGCGAGCGTGACGAGCCGAGCAAAGCGCTCGGGGCGGATCGCGGTGTCGGGTCGATTTGAGCTGTCCCGCGGCGTCGTCGCCTCGGGCGCGTCGCCGTAGGTGTAGCGCGCGCGGTCGAGCTCGGGCCCATCGCCGTCGCGCTCGGTTGGCTCGGGCAGCGTCTCCTCGTGGCGCTCGTGCAGCAGCTCCAGGCGTCGTTCCAGCTCCTCTACGAGCTCGTCCGGTCCCTGCAGGCGCGCGTTGGCGCCCAGCCCGAGCACCCACGAGATGATTCCCCGCGGGCTGGAGTAGCCGGTGAGAAAGACGCGCTCAGCCCCCTCCTCGCGGATCTCGCCGTAGCGCCCGAAGTGACGCTCGACCTGCCAGGCGATCCGCTCCGCGACGCGGATCTCCGCGACGGCGAGCTCATCGCCCAGCTGCCAGTCGGCGCGGCTTGCGTAGGCGCGCGGATCGAAGTCGGCGGGGCGACGGAAGTCGTGCTCGGCCTTGGTCGCGTAGGACACCTTGCCGCGGATGCGCGAGAGACGGAAGACCCTGATCGCCTTGCGCTCGTGCGCGAAGCCGAGCAGGTAGAACTGGCCGCCCTGGAAGAGCAGGTGGTAGGGATCGACCCGCCGCGAGCCCACCTCGTCGCGCTCCATCGTGTAGTAGTCGAAGACGATCGTCTTGTTGCGGAAGATCGCGGTCTCGACCTTCGCCAGGCGCGCTGAGAGCTCATGGCCGCCCGCCGAAGCGGTGATGCCGAGCGCGACCGAGCGCTGCTCGGGCGCGCGCAGCGGGCTCGGGCGCCCCCACGTGATCTGCTGCAGCGCCAGGCGCAGCGGCTCGGCGTAGGCGAATTCGCCGTCGAGCAGGCTGAGCGCGGCCTGCAGCGCGGCGAGCTCCTTGTCGGTGAACGCGATTGCCGGCAGATGGAAGTTCTCAGGGCGAAGCGAGTAGTTCTCCTGCTCGGCGGCGCCGTCCGCGGGTCGCTCGACGGTCAGCTGGATGCCCAGCGAGTCGAGCTCTGAGCGGTCCGCGTAGAAGCGCCGCGCGAACGCGTCCTCGTTCATGCCGCTGTAGCCCTCCACGTCTCGCCTGATCTCCATCGCCGTGACCGGCCGACGCTCGGCCATCAGGTAGGAGATCAGCGAAAGCTGGCGGATCAGCTTCTCGGTGTCCTTCGCCATGGCGCTAAACCATAGAACTCACCGGGGAGACGCCTCTCGCGCCGGTCACCGGCCGACACGCTATTTGCGGACTTTCACCGCCGCACTCGCCCGCGGCGCTCGGCGCGCCTCGTCGCTCAGGCGGCTTCGCGCGCTGGTGAAGGCGGCTGGCCGATCTCGGTCAGCCGCGTCTGCTGGTGCTCGGCCGGCTCGCCAGCGGGCTCGCTGACGGGCTCGGCGAGCGCGCGCCGAAGTACGCACCGCCGCCGATCGCGCGGTCGAAGCCCGACCACGATCGCCCGGGCGCGAGCTCCTTCTCGAGGCGGTCGAAGCTGCCCAGCCGCCCGCCCAGGTTGTCGATCATGTGCACGAGCGTCGCCTCCCTCGTGCAGGGCACGACAGGGCTTCCGTGCTCCAGCGATCCGTGGTGGGAGAGGATGATGTGACACACGGCCTGCGACAGCTCGGGCGGGAAGCCGTCGATGTCCTCGATCATGCGCCGCACGCGGTAGTAGCCGAGCGGTATCTCGCCTTGCAGCTTGCCCGCGTCGGTGAGGTCGATGTTGTGCGGGTCGTCGGTGTAGGCCTCGAGCTTGCCGATGTCGTGCAGCAGCGCTCCGGTGACCGCCACGTCGCGGTCGATGCCCGGGAACGTGGCGCTGATCGCGCTCACCGCCTGCGCGACCCCGAGGCAGTGCTCCAGCAGCCCGTGCTGGTAGGCCTGGTGGTAGTACTTCGCCGCCGGCGCCGTGCGGTAGCCGGCCCACAGCTCAGAGCCCTCACCGAACACGCGCGCCAGCAGCTCGCGCAGGTGCGGCTCGCGGATCGTCGCCGAGCAGCTCGCGGATCTCGCCCTCCATCTGCGTGACATCGCGCACCGGTCCGTCGAGCAGGTCATCCAGAGAGAAGCTGCCCGGTGGCCGCCGGCGCGAGCGTGCGCAGGTTGATCTGCGGGCCGTAGCGGGGATGGACGGTGTAGCGCCCGCTGACCCTCACCGGCGCGCCGGCGTTGGCGAGCTCCTCGACCTCCTCGAGCCCCTCCCAGATCATGCAGGCGACGGCGCCGGTTCTGTCTGAGAGCTGCAGGCGCAGGTAGGCGCCGCCGTCGCGGCGCTGTCTGCGCTCGACCTCGCGAACCAGCAGCACCTGGTCGATCTCCGCGCCGTCTTGAGCTCGTTTATCAGCACGACATTCACGTTAGACTCGGCTGCGGACGAATGGCGGTGGAGCCGCCCCGGTGAACCTCGGCCGCCACCGGGAAATCAATGTTTAGCCACCTGGCGCACGGGGTACTGGCTGGCCAACTAACTAGGGCGAGTCGCTGTTTGGCGTGCGTTTTGCAACGACCCAGGGGGGCCGCCGGGGATGCGAGAAAGGGAGAGAGCTGTGAGCTTCGAGAGAGGGCCTGTGAGCGCGAAGAACTTCGAAGGTATGCCTTGCGGCGCTCGGCGGGTTGGTCACGCTCGCCGTGCTCGCCCTGGCGGGTCAGGCGCTCGGCGGCCACGCCGTCCGGTCCCTGGGCGCCGTTCACCAACTGCCCGGTCAACGAACCGGCGTTCGTCAAGCTCCCCGGAAACGAAAAGCTTCGCGCGCTGCATAGCCGCGACCTCGCCGAGTGGCAGCTTGACGATCGGCAATACGACCGTTCAGACCGGAAGCCAGAGCGTCCAGTTCGGTGCTCCCGGCTCGGGGCTCGTGCCGGCGACCGAAGGCCAGACGCTCGTCGCCGCACCGGCGCAGATTCCCGGCGGCCTGGTCGGGCTGATGTGCCCGAGCAACATCCTGCTCGTCAGCGAACTCTGCAACATTGCCGTGAACGAGGGCCTCAACGGCGTCACGGCCACCGCGGAACTCGCCGGCACGCCCT
Source organism: uncultured Solirubrobacterales bacterium (assembly GCA_963749385.1). Taxonomy (GTDB): domain Bacteria; phylum Actinomycetota; class Thermoleophilia; order Solirubrobacterales; family Solirubrobacteraceae; genus Palsa-744. Next base: position 473,175 of record CAVVMI010000006.1, on the reverse strand, counting down.
CCAACTTCAATGCGTTTGGCGCCCAGCGACTCGGGGAACCGATCTTCACGCTGCCGATCAAGATCCACTTGCAGAACCCGCTGCTCGGCTCGAGCTGCTACATCGGCACTTCCGGCGAACCCATCGTGCTGCACCCCGAAACGACTGCTCTCGGGGAACTGAAACCCATTCAGAAAGATCCCGACGGGCACGCGGTGACCTTCCTCACGATCACCGGCGCCACCCAGGGTGACAGCAACGTTTGCGGTCCCGGGGACGAGCGGTTGCGGCGGAGCGCTGCTGCAGCTCGGTGGTCGGGCCGGCGATCAACCTCAAGGAGGGCCTGCCCTCGCCGGCGGGCAAGAACGACATCGTGCTCGATGACGCGACGTCAAACCTCGCCCAATCGTCTACCGGACACGCGCTCCTCACCGAAGCGTCGGAACGCAGCTGCTTGACGGGCTGCTGACGGCGCCCGTCGAGAACGGAGGTAGAGAGCCAACGCTCGCGGACCGGCACCGCGCCGGTCCGCGAGCACGCGGCCTCGATCTGGATTAGTCAACCCGATCTGGATTAGTCAACCGAACGACGACCGCAATCCTGAGGGTGGTGCTGGTGCCGAGGAGCGACGCCTGCTCCAGTGGCCGACTGGAGCAGAAGGCCGCGGGCGCCACGACGCGGTCGGTTACGCTGCACGGCGATGAAGGGGCTGATCCTCTCGGGCGGCAAGGGCACGCGCCTGCGCCCGATCACCCACACGAGCGCCAAGCAGCTCGTGCCGGTGGCGAACAAGCCGGTCCTGTTCTACGGGATCGAGGCGATGGCCGCAGGCCGGGATCGAGGAGGTCGGGATCGTGATCGCGCCCGAGACGGGCGCGGAGATCGAACGCGCGGCCGGCGACGGCTCGCGCTTCGGCGTGCGGATCACCTACATCCTCCAGGACGAGCCGCTCGGCCTCGCGCACGCGGTGCTCACCGCCGAGCCGTTCCTCGGCGAGAGCCCGTTCGTGATGTACCTCGGCGACAACCTGCTGCAGGGCGGCATCGCTGAGCTCGTCGCGGCCTTCCGCGAGCACGCGCCCGACGCGCTGATCCTGCTGACGCCGGTGCCCGACCCGCGAGAACTTCGGCGTCGCCGAGCTCGCCGCCGGGCGAGCGACCGGCGATCGCCCGGGCGCGTGGTGCGCGCTCGTCGAGAAGCCGAGCGAGCCGAAGACCGATCTCGCGCTCGTCGGCGTGTACATGTTCACCGCCGCAGATCCACGACGCCGCGCGCGCGATCGAGCCGTCGGCGCGCGGCGAGCTTGAGATCACCGACGCGATCCAGCACCTCGTCGACGCGGGCATGCGCGTGGAGCCGCACATCGTGCGCGGCTGGTGGAAGGACACCGGGCGGCTGGAGGACATGCTCGAGGCCAACAGGCTGATCCTCGACAACCTGATCGCGCGCATCGAAGGCGAGCTGATCGACTCGCAGGTCGACGGGCGCGTGGTGATCGAGGCGGGCGCGCGGCTGGAGCGCACGACCGTACGCGGGCCCGCGATCATCGGCGCTGGGGCGCGTGCTGCGCGACTGCTACATCGGCCCCTACACGGCGATCGGCGAGGGCTGCGAGATCGTCGGCTCGGAGGTCGAGCACTCGATCCTGCTGGAGGGCGCCTCGGTGTGCGACCTCGACGGGCGGATGGAGTCCTCGCTGCTCGGGCGCAACGTGACGCGTGCGCCGCGGCGACGCGCCAGCCGCGCGCATATCGGTTCATGGTCGGCGACAACTCCGACATCTCGATCCTGTGAGGCGCCGATCGGGTGAGGCTGCTCGTCGACCGGCGCCGCAGGGGATGCTCGGACACGACGTGCTGCGCGCGGGCGAGCGCGGCGGGCACGAGCTCGTGGCGCGTCGACCTGCCCGAGCTCGACATCACCGACGCCGCGGCGGTGGACGGCTGCTCGAGGGCTGCTGGGCGAAGCGGCGTCGCTGGACGGCGGTCGTCAACTGCGCGGCGTGGACGGACGTCGACGGCGCCGAGAGCAAGCGCGAGCAGGCGCAGGCCGTCAACGCGCGACGGTGCCGGCAACCTCGCGCGCGCGCCGCGGCGCGGGTCGGGTCCCGCTGCGTGCACATGTCCACCGACTACGTGTTCGACGGCGTGGCGCCGCTCGACGCGCGACGGGCGGCCGCGCCCGTACGTCGAGTCCGACCCGACCGGGCCGCGGTCGGTCTACGGCGCGACCAAGCTCGAGGGCGAGCACCAGGTGCTCGCCGCCTCGCCGCGCCACACGATCGTGCGCACGGCGTGGCTGTATGGCGTCGACGGGCACGAACTTCGTCGAGACGATGCTGCGGCTGGCCGGCGAGCGCGACGCGGTGCAGGTCGTGACCGACCAGATCGGCTCGCCGACCTGGTCGGGGCACCTCGCGCCGGCGCTGCTCGGCCTGCTCGAGCGCCAGGTCGCAGCGGCCTGGTGCACCTGACCGGCGCGGGCGAGGTCTCCTGGAACGGGTTCGCGCAGGAGATCTTCCGCCAGGCCGAGGTCGCGCTGCGAGGTGCAGGCGGCCACCAGCGAGCAGATGGCCGCGCCGGCGCCGCGCCCGGCGTGGTCGGCGCTGGAGTCACGAGCGCGATGACGTGCTGCCGATGCCCGACTGGCGCGACGGCCTGGCGGGGTACCTCGCGGCGCGCGGCTGGGATGATTCGCGCATGAGCATGAAACTCCTGGTCTGCGGTGGGGCCGGGTTCATCGGCTCGACGTTCGCGCGCCAGCGGCTGCTCGAGCACGGCGACGAGGTGACGGTGCTCGACAAGCTGACCTACGCCGGGCGCGAGGAGAACCTGCAGCGACGTCGCCGAGCGATGCCCGGCTTCCGGTTCGTGCGCGGCGCGATCGAGGACCCCGAGGCGGTCGCCGGGGCGATCGAGGCGGTCGGCAGCCGAGGCGATCGTCAACTTCGCCGCCGAGACGCACGTCGACCGCTCGATCGCCGAACCGGACGCGTTCGTGCGACACGCACGCGCTGGGGACCTACGTGCTGCTGGAGGCGGCGCGCGAGCGCGAGCTGCGCTACGTGCAGGTGTCCACCGACGAGGTGTACGGGTCGATCGACGTGGGCACGTTCACCGAGGAGTCGCCGCTGCGGCCCTCCTCGCCCTACTCGGCCACGAAGACGGGCGCGGATCTGCTCGTGCAGAGCTACTTCCACACCTATGCGCTGCCGGCGGTGATCTGCCGCGGCTCGAACAACTACGGCCCGCTACCAGTATCCCGAGAAGCTGATCCCGCTGATGGTGCTCAACGCGCTGCACGGCGACTCGCTGCCGGTGTACGGGGACGGGATGCAGGTGCGCAACTGGATCCATTCGACGCGACTTCGCCCGCGCGATCGGGCACGTGCTCGAGCACGGCGCGGCCGGGCGAGGTCTACAACGCGGGCGGCCCCGACGAGGAGGCGAACATCGACGTCGTCGAGCGCATCATCGAGCTGACCGGCGCGCAGGAGTCCCAGATCGAGCACGTCACCGACCGCCCCGGTCACGATCGCCGCTACTCGCTGTCCTCGGAGAAGGTGCGCGCGCTGGGCTGGCGCGCCCGCGGTGCGCTTCGAGGATGGTCTCGCAGCAGACCGTCGCCTGGTATCGCGAGAACGCGTGGTGGTGGGAGCCGATCCGCTCGGGCGACTACCGCGAGCCTACTACGAGCGCCAGTACGGGCGCGCGCTCAGCTGAGCGCGGGCGTCAGCCCGCTGCGCGAGTGCGCCGCGGGCGGCCGCGATGTGCTCTAGCCGAGCCCCGAGATCCGCCATTTCCCGCCTTCCTTGACCAGGGAGACCGTGCTGCTGCGCTTTTTGCCGGCGTAGGTGCTCTTGACGGTCGCGGTCGCCGTTCGACCTGCCGCCGGCCTCGAGCACTTGGATCGCCTCGACGGTCAGTTCGAAGTTGTCGATCTCGGCGAGCTGGCTTTTCATGGCCGCTTCGCAGCCGCCGGGCGGGGCCGAGCCGCACGACGACGGCGGTGGCGAGGATTTCCTGGTGCAGATCTTGCTGCCGTTCGCCGGCGGTTGCCGCCGACTGGAGGTTGGCGATCGTCTGCGCCGCCGCGTGCGCGTGGCCCTTGAAGTTCGATGGCGGACGTGCCGGTCCCGCAGGCCGAGGACCGGCGGCGGTGAGCGACAGGAAGATGAGGGCGAGCATGCGCTTGCGGGCGGTCATGGGAAGGCGCCAGAGGCTACGCGACCGGCGCGGCGCGCGGGCGGCGCGCGGCGCTCCGGCCGGCGGTCGGACGGGCGCTCAGACGCGGCTGCTCGGCACGCGCGCGGGTCGGCCAGCCTGCTCGACTGAAGTGCTTGGAGAGCATGGTCTGCTGACCCTGGTAGTTGGAGCCGACGTCTGCGCCGTAGAGCACGTCGGGCTCGGCGGCCATGCGCTCGAAGGCGAGCTTGCAGACGGGCTGGCGGTGCTCGACCATGAACGGCACGTCGCGCGCGCGCACCTCGAGCGCGGCGCGGCTGCCCGGCCTGCGTCGCGTCGCGGCGAGTAGCCGAAGCCAGGGTCGAAGAAGCCGGCGTAGTGCGTGCGCAGCTCGCCGGCGGTCGGGTCGTAGGCGAGCATCTCGGCGGCGTAGGCGGGCGGGATGCTCACGCCCTCGGCCGACAGCAGCAGGTAGAAGATCTCGGGCTCGAGCACGATGCGTGCGTGCGCCTCGGGGTGGACGGGCTCCCAGAAGTCCCGCCACGCGAGCTCGCCGACCTGCGAGAGGTCGATCGGCAGGCTGTTCTTCTTCGCGCGGTAGCCGACGATGCGCTCGGGCGCGCCCGACACGTCGAGGCTGACGAACAGGCCGCCGCCGAGCGACAGCTCCGAGCTCGGCAGCGGCGGCCGAGTCGTGGTAGAGCAGCGGCGTGCGACGCGTGCAGCTGCGCGAGCTCGTCGTCGCGAGGCGCGCGTCGCCGTCGAGCAGGCGCACCTGGTTGAGCGCGAGGCCCGTCTGCACGCGGATCGCGAACGAGCGCGGGACGACCTCCAGGTAGAGCTTGCCGTGGTAGCCGGCGGCGATCTCGTCGAAGCGGTGGCTGCGGTCGGTGAGCACGCGCGTGAACACGTCGAGGCGCCCGGTCGAGCTCTTCGGGTTGGCCTTCGCGCGCACGTCGTCGGGCAGGCGCGAGCTGCTCGATCAGCGGCACGAGGTAGGGGCGGTCGCGCTCGAGCGTGACGCCGTCGCGCAGGTCGATCTGTTCGAACGCCAGGCCCTCGATCTTCTGCTCGACCGTCGAGCCGCTGTCGGGCAGGAAGCTGCAGCGCAGCGCCCATGCGTGCTCGCCGAGGCGCAGGTCGAGGCTCGCCGGCTGGATGGACTCCGGAGCGATCCGATAGGCGCCCGCCGTGAGCCATTCGCTCGCGACGGCCTCGCGCAGCCGCTGGGACGGCAGCACACCCTTTGCCATTGGCTGGTGAGTGTATGCGCGAGACGGGCGCGCGATAGCCTGAGCGGTGCCCCTCTCCAGCTTCAGCCCGCGCGTCCGCGACTGGTTCGAGCAGGCCTTCGCCGCGCCGACGCCCGCGCAGGCGCAGGCCTGGCCGGCGATCGCCAGCGGCGAGAACGTGCTGCTTCAGCGCGCCGACCGGCTCGGGCAAGACGCTCGCCGCGTTCCTGTGGGCGCTCGACCGGCTCAGCGCCGCAGCGCGCCGCGAGGACGGCGCGAGCGCGAGCACGGCACGCGCGTCGTCTACGTCAGCCCGCTGAAGGCGCTCGCCTACGACATCGAGCGCAACCTGCGCGCGCCGCTGCGCGGCATCGGCGCCGAGGACGTGCGCGTCGGGATCCGCACCGGCGACACGCCCGCAGCGCGAGCGCGCGGCGATGCTGCGCAACGCCGCCGGACATCCTGATCACGACGCCCGAGTCGCTGTACCTGATGCTGACCTCGCGGCGCGCGCGAGATGCTCGGCGGCGTCGAGGCGGTGATCGTCGACGAGATCCACGCGGTCGCCGCACCCAAGCGCGGCGCGCACCTGGCGCTCACGCTCGAGCGCCTGGAGCGCAGGCGCAGGCGCGGCGGGCGCGAGCGCGACGTGCAGCGGATCGGCCTGAGCGCGACGCAGACGCCCGCTCGAGGAGATCGGGCGCTTCCTCGTCGGCGCCGGACGCGAGGTGACGATCGTCGACGCCGGGCGTGCGCAAGCCGCTCGACCTGCGCATCGAGGTGCCGGTCGAGTCGATGGCCGAACCCGGCAGCGCGCCGGCGGCGAGGACGCGCGATCCGCTCGAGCCGGCTGCCCGGCGGCGAGTCGACGCGCGCGCTCGATCTGGCCGGCGATCTACCCGGAGCTGCTCGAGCTCGTGCGCGAGCACCGCTCGACGATCGTCTTCGTCAACAACCGCCGCGCCGCCGAGCGCCTCGCGCTGCGGCTGAACGAGCTCGCCGCGCAGCGAGCGGCGCAGATGGACGCCGCTCGGCGGCGAGGCTGCGCTGGCGCGGCGCCGGTCGAGATCGCGCGCGCCCACCACGGCTCGCTCGCGCGCGAGGAGCGCACGAAGGTCGAGGAGCTGCTGAAGGCCGGCGAGCTGCCGTGCCTGGTCGCGACCAGCTCGCTGGAGCTCGGCATCGACATGGGCGCCGTCGATCTCGTGCTGCAGATCGAGTCGCCGAAGTCGGTCGCGCGCGGGCTGCAGCGCATCGGGCGCGCCGGCCACGGCGTCGGCGAGGTCGAGCATGGGGCGGATCTTCCCGAAGTTCCGCGGCGACCTGCTCGAGTGCGCGGTCGTCGCGCGGCGGATGCGCGAGGGCGCGATCGAGCCGACGGTCGTGCCGCGCAACGCGCTCGACGTGCTCGCCCAGCAGATCGTCGCGATCGCCGTCGCAGCCGAGCCGGACGGCGGTCGGCGCGTCGACGAGCTGCACGCGCTCGTCACGCGCACCCACTCCTACGCCGAGCTCTCGCGCGAGCTGCTCGAGAACGTGCTCGACATGCTCGACGGCCGCTACCCGTCGAAGGAGTTCGGCGAGCTGCGCGCGCGCATCGTGCTGGGACCGCGTCGCCGGCACGATCCGCGCGCGCAAGGGCGCGCGCCAGCTCGCGATCGCCAACGCCGGCACGATCCCCGACCGCGGGCTGTACGCGGTCACGCTGCCCGACGGGCGGCGCGTCGGCGAGCTCGACGAGGAGATGGTCTACGAGGCGCGGCCCGGGCCAGACGTTCCTGCTCGGCGCGTCGACCTGGCGGATCGAGGAGATCGGCCGCGACCGCGTGATCGTCACGCCGGCGCCCGGCGCGCCCGGCGCGGTGCCGTTCTGGAAGGGCGACTCGGTCGGGCGCCCGAAGGAGCTCGGCGAGGCGATCGGCGCGTTCTCGCGCTGGGCGGTCGAGCAGGACGCCGAGACGCTCGCAGCGCGACTACGACCTCGACGCGCGCGCCGCGCGCAACCTGCTCGACTACCTGCGCGAGCAGCAGGCGGCGACGCGCGTGCTGCCGAGCGACCGCACGATCGTGCGTCGAGCGCTTCCGCGACGAGATCGGCGACTGGCGGCTGTGCGTGCTCTCGCCCTACGGCGGGCGCGTGCACGCCGCCTGGGGCCTGGCGCTGTCGGCGCGCATCCGCGAGCGCTTCGGCCTCGAGTCCGACGCGATCTGGTCCGACGACGGCATCATCCTGCACCTGCCCGACCTCGACGCCGACGACGCGGAGGCGCTGCCGTCGGCCGCCGAGCTGGTGCTGCTCGAGCCCGACGAGGTCGAGCAGCCCGTCGACGGCCGAGCTCGGCGGCTCGGCGCTGTTCGGCGCGCGCTTTCGCGAGAACGCCGCGCGCGCGCTGCTGATCCCGCGCGCCTACCCCGGCCGGCGCACGCCGCTGTGGCAGCAGCGGCTGAAGGCGCAGAACCTGCTCGAGGTCGCGCGCCGCTACGCCGACTTCCCGATCGTGCTCGAGACCTACCGCGAGTGCCTGCGCGACGTGCTCGACCTGCCCGGCCTGCAGGAGCTGCTGCGCGCGCTGCACACGCCGCGAGATCTCGCTCGTCGAGGTCGAGACGCAGACCGCCTCGCCGTTCGCCTCCTCGCTGCTGTTCGACTACGTCGCGACCTACATGTACGAGGGCGACGCGCCGAACGCCGAGCGCCGCGCCGCCGCGCTGTCGCTCGACCGCGAGCTGCTGCGCGAGCTGCTCGGCCAGGAGGAGCTGCGCGAGCTGATCGACCCGGGCGCGCTCGAGCGCGCTCGAGGACGACCTGCAGCGCCGCTCGCAGATGACTGCGCGCGACCGGCCGCGACGAGCTGCACGACGTGCTGCGCACGCTCGGCGACCTGACCGCGCGAGGAGGTCGCGCGAGCGCGTGCTCGCGGGCGTCGACGCCGACGCGCTGCTCGCCGAGCTGCGTGCGCGAGCGGCGCGCGATCGCGCGTGCGCGTCGGCGGCGAGCAGCGCTACATCGCCGCCGACGAGGCCGGCCTCTACCGCGACGCGCTCGGCGCGTGCCGCCGGGCGGGCTGCCCGAGGCGTTCCTCGCCGACGTGCCCGACGCGCTGCGCGAGCTCGTCGCGCGCTACGCGCGCACGCACGGGCCGTTCACGACCGCCGAGCTGCGCGCGCGCTACGGCGTCGACGCGAGCGCGGTGCTGCGCGAGCTCGAGCGCGCCGGCGACGCTCGTGCGCGGCGAGCTGCGCGCCCGGGCGGCGAGCGAGCGCGAGTGGTGCGACGTCGAGGTGCTGCGGCGGCTGCGGCGCGCCTCGCTGGCGGCGCTGCGCAAGGAGATCGAGCCGGCCGAGCAGCGCGCGCTGGCCGCCTTCCTGCCCGTCCTGGCAGGGCGTCGACCGCCACGCGCGGCGCGGGCGCCGGGATCGAGCGGCTGCGCGAGGTGCTCGTGCCGCTGCAGGGGCTCGCGCTGCCGGCCGAGATCTGGGAGCGCGACGTGCTGCCGCGGCGCACCGGCGCCTACTCGCAGACCTGGCTCGACAGCCTCTGCGCGAGCGGCGAGATCGTCTGGGTCGGCGCGGGCGCGCTCGGGCGCTCGGGGCGCGTGGCGCTCTACTTCCGCGAGGACGCCGCCGCGATCGGCCCGCCGGCCGCCGCCGCGCGGGCGCGCGGCGCGCGGCCGCCGAGCGGCCCGAGCACGAGCTGCTGCGCGCGCGCCTGGCGCAGGCGCCGTGCTTCTTCAGCGACCTGCTCGCCGAGCTCGACGCGCCGCGCCGAGGCGCTGCGCGAGGCGCTGTGGGACCTCGTCTGGGCCGGCGAGGTGACCAACGACGCGTGGGCGCCGCTGCGCGCGCCGCGCCTCGCGCTGGCGCGCGGCGAGCTGCGCGGCGCGGCGCGCCGCCGGCGCGGCGCGCCCGGCGCGCCGGGCGCTCGCGCTTCGCCGCGCGCGCGCGGCGGCGCGCCAGTCGCAGGTGCAGGGCCGCTGGTCGCTCGACCGAGCCGGCTGTTCGCGGCGCGGCGGCGCAGCGGGCGCCGAGCGCGAGCGCCGGCGCGCGCTGGCCGAGCTGCTGCTCGAGCGCTACGGCATCGTCACGCGCGAGCAGGTGCTCGCCGAGGGCGTCGAGCGGCGGCTTCGCGGCGCTGTACGACACGTTCTGCCAACCTCGAGACGCTCGGCGTCTGCCGGCGCGGCTACTTCATCGAGGGCATGGGCGGCGCCCAGTTCGCGCTGCCGGGCGCGGTCGAGCGGCTGGGCGCGCGCGCGCGCGTCGCGGCGCCGGCTGGCGGCGGGCGCGGCGACAGCGACGGCGCGGGCGCGCTCGTGCTCGCCGCCGCCGACCCCGCGCAGCCGTACGGCGCGGCGCTCGCCGTGGCCCAAGCGCGAGGCGCCGAGCGCGCGTCCGGCGCGCGTCGCCGGCGCGCACGTCGTGCTCGTCGGCGAGCGAGCCCGCGCTGTACGTCGAGCGCGGCGGGCGCGGCCTGCTGACGCTCGCCGGCCAGCGGCCGGCGCCGCCCGGCGCGCGGGCCGACGGGGATCCGCTGGCGATCGGCCTGCGCGCGCTCGCAGACGCGGTCCGCGCCGGGCGCGTGGGGCGGCTCGCGCTGGAGCGAATCGACGGCAGGCCGGCGATCGGCTCGAGCTCGCGGCGGCGCTCGTCGAGCTCGGCTTTCAGTCCGGCCCGCGCAGGCTCACGCTCAGCGCCTGAGCGCGCGCCGGCGCTAATCCAGCGCGCAGCTGGCGGCGCTGTAGGACGGCGGGTCGGCGCCGGCGAGGCTGCGGTGACCGGCTGTCGTCGGGCGCGAGATCGAGGCGACCACGACGGTGCCGCGGCGCCACTGGTAGGTGACCACGCCGCGTAGCTGGAACGTCGGCTGGCCGGAGGCCAGACGGAAGCTCCAGCCGGTCTGGCGGGCGACCTTGGCCGAGCCGACCGCGACGAAGCCGTCCTCGGCGCCGCTTGCGAGGTCGACCCATTTCTTGACGGTGGCGCTCATGTACTGCAGGCGAAAGTGCATGTACATGGTGTCGTGCGGCGCGCCGTCGGAGGGCATCGAGCCGCGGACCCCGATCGTGTTGGGCTGGTCGGTCGGGTTGCACACGTCGATCGTCGCCCACAGCTGTTCGGAGTGACGGAGCATCGCTTCGTTGACGGCTGCCTTGGGCTTGAGCTTGGACGCCGGCGCGGAGGGCGCGAGGGCGAGCATGGCAAAGGGCAGCGCGAGCGTCGCCGAGATGAGCTTTGCAGAGAGCACGAGATGTGAAGATAGCGCCGCGACGGGCGCGGGCGAGTAGGTTCGCGCACGTTGGCGACACGGGCGCGCAGGCGCTGTGAACGAAATGTGCGGCGTGTGGTATCTCTGCGCTGATGGCTCAGGTGCGCCTTGAGGAGGTCGTAGAGCTGCTGGGGAGAGTGCCCGTGTTCTCCACGCTGGTCGCGGAGGATCTCGAGCAGATCGCTCAGCTGGCGGTGCCGCGGCGCTTCGAGGCCGGCCGCGTGGTGTTTCGCGAGGGCGACTCGAGCGACACCGTGCTACGTCGTGCGCCGCGGGCAGGCGCGCGCGACCCGCCGCCACGGCGATGGGCGCGCGATCACGCTCGCGCGATTCGGTCCGGGCGACATCTTCGGCGAGCTCGCGATGTTCGAGGACGAGCGGCGCTCGGCGACTGTGGAAGCGGTCGAAGACACAGACGTCGTGGCCGTGCTCGGACCAGACATGCGCTCGCTGATGGCAGAACATCCGGAGATCGCGACGCGCCTGGTGATCGCGCTGGCAAAACGACTGCGCGAAACGAACGAGCGCCTCTCGCGCCAGTCCTTTCAGACGGTGCAGAGCCGCGTCGCGGTCGTGCTCTCAGAGCTCGTCGCGCAGGAGCTCGCCGCGGCGCACGAGGAACCGCCGGGACCGGACGACGGCGACGGCGGCACGCGCGAGCCCGCGCGAGCGCGCTCCTCCAGCGACGACGACATGCTCGTGACGAACGTGCTCGTGACGACGACCCAGGCCGACCTCGCGCAGCTCGCCGGGTCCTCGCGCGAGTCCGCGAGCCGCTTTCTCGCGGTGCTCGAGCGCGCCGGTGTGATCTCCCAGGGCCGCGGCCGCCTGGTGGTTCACGATCCGGAGGCGCTGAAGCAGTATGTCTTCTGAGCCGCGCCCGTCCCGCGACGGCAGGCGCGACTCGGGACGCAAGACCGGCACCGGCGGCGGGAAGCTCGCGGCGGGCGCCGGGAACAAGTCCGGCGCGGGCGGCGCGAAGGCCGGCGCGGGCGGCGCGAAGTCGGGTGCGGGCGGCGCGAAGTCCGGTGCGGGCGGCGGAAGGACCAGGGCGGGCGGCGGTAGGAAGGCCGAGGCGGGCGGCGGGGCAGAGGCCGGCGCGAAGGCCGCGGCCGGCAGCGCGAAGGCCGGCGCCGGCTCGAAAGGGCGGCGGGCCGGGGCGCCCGAAGAGGTGTCGGCCGGCGGCGTGGTCGTGCGCGGCGAGGAGATGATCGTGATCGTGCCGACGCGCCGCGGGCCCGACGGAGAGCGCGTGCTGGGGCTGCCGAAGGGCCACATCGATCCCGGCGAGACCGCGCTGCAGGCAGCGCGGCGCGAGGTGCGCGAGGAGACCGGCGTGGACGCCGAGCCGGTGTGCGAGCTCGGCGAGACGCGCTACTACTACCGCCGCGGACGGCGCACGGTGTCCAAGCTCGTCTCCTTCTACCTGTTCCGCTACGTCGCCGGCGACACCTCGCGCCACGACCATGAGGTCGAGGAGGCGCGCTGGATGAGCCTGGTCGAGGCCGAGCGGGCGCTCACGCACGCCAGCGAGCGCGAGATGGTCTCGCTGGCTCGCGCGCGCCTGAAGGAGAACGCCGGCGAAGACCGGTAGCCTGCCGTCCGTGCAGGTGCTGAACTTCTACTCGACGATCTTCGCCGACGAGCTCAAGCGCGGGCGCAAGACGGCGACGATCCGCCTCGGCGACAAGTCGGGCAAGTACCGCAAGAACCAGGCGGTGCTCGTGACGATCGGCTACCAGTACTCGCCGCGCGAACGGATCTTCGAAGCCGTGATCGACCAGGTCGAGGTGATGAAGGTGGCAGACCTCTCGCCGCGCGATATCAAGCACGACAACCCCGAGTTTCGCCGCCACGAGGAACTGATCCACTTCCTCGAGCAGATCTACGGCCGCGAGGTCTCGCTGGACGACACGGTGACGGTCGTGCGCTTCTCGCAGATCCTCGACAAGCCGACCGGCATGACCGAGGCGATGAAGGGCTTCGGCGGAGCGCAGAACTAGCGCTCGCGGCGGCGCTCGGCGCGGTTGGCGCCCACGCGCCGCCGGATTGGCAGTCACGTTGCAGGAGTGCCAGATTGCAAGCGGCTCGCACCGCGTCGGCGCGAAATCTCGTCTATAGTGGGTCTCGAATTGGCACTCGCCTTCCTAGAGTGCCAAAACGAGGCCGCGCGTCCTTTCAGCGAGGGACAGCGCCCCGTTGCACTCTCGATACGGAGGTATGTTCAATATGAAGCTCAAGCCCCTCGGCGATCGGTTGATCGTGCAGGCGATCGAGGAGGACGAGAAGACCGCGAGCGGCATCGTCCTGCCCGACACGGCCAAGGAGAAGCCCCAGAAGGGCAAGGTCGTCGCCGTCGGCGACGGCAAGCTCGACGAGGACGGAAAGCGGATCCCGCTGGAGGTCAAGAAGGGCGACGAGGTCCTCTACAGCAAGTACGGCGGTACCGAGGTCAAAGACCCCGATAACGGCGACGAGCTGCTCGTGCTGCGCGAGTCAGACGTGCTGGCAAAGGTCGCCTAGCCAGCCGCCAGGCAACGGCTAGTCAAATCAACTTAGAACGTGGGGCCTGAGGGGTCCTGCGAGGAGACACAGAGATATGGCTCATAAGGAACTGCAGTACAGCTCGGAGGCGCGCAAGTCGCTCGAGGCTGGCGTGGACGCGGTCGCCAACGCGGTCAAGGTCACGCTCGGCCCCAAGGGGCGCTACGTCGTGCTCGACAAGAAATTCGGCGCCCCGACGATCACCAACGACGGCGTGACGATCGCCCGTGAGATCGAGGTCGAGGACGTCTTCGAGAACCAGGGCGCCCAGCTCGTGCGCGAGGTCGCCACGGCGACCAACGACGTGGCCGGCGACGGCACGACGACGGCCACGGTGCTCGCCCAGGCGATCGTTCGCCAGGGCCTGAAGAACGTCGCCGCGGGCGCCAACCCGCTGGCGCTCAAGCGCGGCATCGAGAAGGCGGTCGACGAGGTCGTCGCCAACATCGCCACGCAGTCGAAGGCGGTTTCCGGCAAGGACCAGATCGCGCGCGTGGCGACGATCTCCGCCGGCGACGAGGACATCGGCGACGTGATCGCCGACGCGATCGAGAAGGTCGGCAAGGACGGCGTGGTCAACGTCGAGGAGGGTCAGACGTTCGGCATGGACCTCGAGTTCACCGAGGGCATGCAGTTCGACAAGGGCTACATCTCGCCCTACATGGTCACCGACCAGGACCGCATGGAGGCCGTGCTCGAGGACCCCTACATCCTCATCGCCAACCAGAAGATCGGCTCGGTGCGCGACGTGCTGCCGGTGCTCGAGCAGGTGATCCAGAGCGGCAAGCCGCTGCTGATCATCGCCGAGGACGTCGAGGGCGAGTCGCTTGCCACGCTGGTCGTGAACAAGCTGCGCGGAACGTTCACCGGCGTCGCCGTCAAGGCGCCCGGGTTCGGCGACCGGCGCAAGCGCATGCTCGAGGACATCGCGATCCTCACGAAGGCCGAGGTGATCACCGAGGAGATGGGGCTGAAGCTCGAGAACACCCAGGTCTCGCAGCTCGGCCGCGCTCGTCGCGTGGTCGTCGGCAAGGACACGACGACGATCGTCGATGGCGCGGGTGACGCGTCAGCGATCAAAGGCCGTATCAACCAGATCAAAAACGAGATCGAGAACACCGACTCGGACTTCGACCGCGAGAAGCTCCAGGAGCGTCTGGCCAAGCTCTCCGGCGGAGTCGCCGTCGTGAAGGTCGGAGCGGCCACCGAGACGGAGATGAAGGAGAAGAAGCACCGTGTCGAGGACGCGCTGCAGGCCACGCGGGCCGCGCTCGAGGAGGGCATCGTGCCCGGCGGCGGCGTTGCGCTGCTGCAGGCCTCGTCGGCCATCTCGACCAACGGCGGCGGTGACGAGGACGAGCAGACCGGCGCGCGGATCGTGCTGCGGGCGCTGGAGGAGCCGCTTCGCCAGATCGCCGAGAACGCGGGCCTCGAGGGCTCGGTTGTCGTCAACGACGTGCGCAAGGCCAAGAAAGGCCAGGGCCTGAACGCCGCGACGAACGAGATCGTCGATCTCGTCGCCGAAGGCGTGATCGACCCCGCGATGGTCACGCGCTCTGCGCTGCAGAACGCGGCGTCGATCGCGAAGAACATCCTCACGACCGAGGCGATCGTCGCCGAGGTGCCCGAGAAGGAAGGCGCCGGCATGGGCGGCGGCGGCGGCATGCCCGACATGGGCGGGATGATGTAGCGACGCGCCCTGCGCGCTGCTGCGCGCGAGGTCGCACAGTGCGCTGAGCAGGCGGGGCCGGCGAAGGCCGGCCCCGCTTGCATAGCTTCTTAGAGGGCCCGGCATCCTGCCGGGCCCTCGCCGTACTGGACTCCGCCTCAGCCGCGTTCCTTCCGCCTGGCGGCAGGCGCAGCGGCCGGGTCCCCGGGAGAGGCCCGGCCGCTGCACGATCGCCGCGCGCCGCGCGCCGCGCTGCTTGCGCGGGCGGCGGGCTGCTTGCGCGGGCGGCGGGCGGCTTGGGCGGGCGGCGGGCGGCTTGGGCGGGCGGCGAAGCGGTCCGTGCGGTGTTTCGTGGCGCCCAGAGCGGGCGCGCAGTGTGTGTGCCTTTTCGCGCAGCGATAGCAATGGTATTTACGTTGCGCGGAGATCACGGGCCGCTGTGCCCGCCGACAGCGCGCCTGTATATACCATCGCTACCGCTGCGCGAAATTCAAGTACCGCCACGCGCGCACGCGCTTAGCCGACGTCGGCCACCGAGCGCGGACCGTGGCCGACGTACTTGGCCGTCGGGCGGATCAGCTTGGCCTCGCGCTTCTGCTCGAGGATGTGCGCCGACCAGCCGGCGACGCGCGCGCACGTGAACATCGGCGTGAACAGGTCCGGCGGGACTTCCGCGAGGTCGAGCACGACGCGCCGACCAGAACTCGACGTTCGTCGCGAGCACGCGGTCGGGCTTGCGCGCGTGCAGCTCCGCGAGCGCGGCGCGCTCCGAGCGCCTCGGCGGCCTGAAAGCGCGGCGACTCGAGTTCGCGACACGTCCGGCGCAGCACACGCGCGCGCGGGTCTTCGGCGCGGTAGACGCGGTGGCCGAAGCCCATCAGGCGCTCGCCGCGGTCGAGCGCGTCCTTGACCCAGCGCTCGGCGTCGCCGGCGCGTTCGACTTCCTCGAGCATCTTCAGCACGCGCGAGGGCGCGCCGCCGTGCAGCGGCCCCGACAGCGCGCCCACGGCGGCGGACAGCGCCGCGGCGCAGTCGGCGCCCGTCGAGGCGACGACGCGCGCGGTGAACGTCGAGGCGTTCATGCCGTGCTCGGCGGCCGAGATCCAGTAGGCGTCGATCGCCTTGACGTGCTCGGGATCGGCCTCGCCGCGCCAGCGGATCAGGAAGCGCTCGGGGATCGACGCGCCCTCGTCGACCTGCTCCTGGGGCACCGGCGGCTGGCCGACGCCGCGCGCTGACTGCGCGACGAACGACAGCGCCATTACCGAGGCGCGCGCGAGGTTCTCGCGCGCCTGCTCGTCGGTGATGTCGATCAGCTGGCCGAAGCCCCACTCCGGCGCGAGCATCGCGAGCGCGGACTGCACGTCGACGCGGTGATCGCCGGAGCGGACGGTCAGCATGTGCGGTTCGGCCGGCGGCAGGCCGGGCTTGAAGTGGTCGTCGACGAGCAGTCCCCAGACGTGCTCGTAGGGGACCTTGCCGACGAGGTCCTCGATGTTGACGCCGCGATAGCGCAGCGAGCCGCCGGCTTTGTCTGGCTCGGCGATCTCGGTCGCGAAGGCGACGACGCCCTCGAGGCCCGACTGGACTTCGCCGGCGTCGAAGGGCGGGGGGCTCGCCGCCGGCGCGGCGGCGGTCTCTGAAGGTGGCTGAACGGTAGGCGTGTCTACCTCGCTCATGGCACTCGCTTTCTGGGCTTGATGCTTGACGGGGTGGCTGCCTTATGGGCAGGCGCACATTGTCCCACCAATGGCGCCGCGGTGACCCGTGCGCGCGCGTGCGGCGATAGGCTGGCGGCTCCGCGGCAACGCCGCGCCCGCGTCCTTGAGGAGGAGCCGTGCCAGACAGCGATCTGATGTTCCGTCCCGCGACAGAGCTTGCTGGGATGGTCCGCAGCGGCGAGCTGTCCGCCAGCGAGCTCGTGCAGAGCTCGCTCGAGCGGATCGAGGAGCTCAACCCACAGCTCAACGCGTTCGTGCAGGTCGACGACGAGGGCGCGCTCGCCGCGGCCGAGCAGATCGGCGCCGGCGACGCGCGCCCGTTCGCGGGCGTGCCGATCGCGATCAAGAACAACCGCGCGGTGAAGGGCATGCGCTACACGCTACGGCTGCCCGCTGATGAACGAGAACATCGCCGACGACGACGACAACGTCGTTCGCCGCCTGCGCGACGCGGGCTTCGTGATCGTCGGCACGACCACGCTTCCGGAGTACGGCGTGCTGCCGGTCAGCGAGGCGACGATCTTCGGGCCGACGCGCAACCCGTGGGACCTGCAGCGCACGCCCGGCGGCTCCTCGGGCGGGGCCGCGGCTGCGGTGGCGGCGGGCATGGTGCCGGTCGCGCACGGCAACGACGGCGGCGGCTCGATCCGGATCCCGGCCGCCTGCTGCGGCCTGGTCGGCCTGAAGCCCAGCCGCGGGAGGATCTCGCCACGCGCCGCGCCTCGGCGAGTCGAGCCTCTCGGATCGACGGCGTGCTCACGCGCACCGTCGCCGACACGGCGGCGATCCTCGACGTGCTCGCGGGCTATGAGCCCGGCGACGCGACCTGGGCGCCGCCGCCGCTGCGGCCGTTCGCGTCGGCCGTCGATCGCCAGCCGCCGGCGGGCTGCGCATCGGCTGCGACGACACGAGCGCGCCCGATCGCCGACGCGCCGCGTCGACCCGCTCTGCGCGTCGGCGGTGGACGACGCCGTGGCGCTGCTGGGCTCGCTCGGGCACGAGCTGGTCGAGGTCGACCTGCCGTGGCAGCTGCCAGGTCTGAGCGAGCTGTTCGGCGCGACGTTCGCGATCGACATCGCCCTCTGGATCGCCTACTCGGCGGCGATCGCCGGCCGCGAGCCCGACCGCAGCAGGACATGGAGCCGATGAGCTGGGCGATCCTCTCGATGGTCAGGAGCATGGGCGCGGTGGAAGCCCACGAGGCCGTCGATCTCAGCTGCAGGCGTTCGCGCGCGCGGCTCGTGACGGCGCTGGCGCCCTACGACGCGCTGCTGACGCCCGCGCTCGCCGAGCGCCCGCTTGCCGCTCGGCACGCTCGACACCGCCGCGCCCGACCCGATGTCGACGTTCACGCGCTCGGGCCTGTTCACGCCGTTCACGCCGATCGTCAACGCGATGCGGCCAGCCGGCGATCGCGCTGCCGCTGTTCATGGGCGAGGACGGGCTGCCGAGCGGCGTGCAGCTCGTCGGGCGCCCGGCCGGCGAGGCCGGGCTGCTCGCGCTCGCCGCGCAGCTGGAAGCGGCGGTTCCGTGGGCACAGCTTCGCTCGCCGGTCGCCAACGAGCTCGCGGCGTAGCGAGCTCGCGGGGCCCGCCGACGGGTCCGCCACGGGCCCGCCACGGGCCGCCCACGGTCTAGGCCGCGCCGCGCTCGCGGTCGCCGAGCACCGCGGACATCGCGCGCGGATTCACGCCGAGCAGGCCGGCGTCGGCGGTGCCGCGCGCCGAGATCATCGCCACCTCCATCAGCTCGGCCTCGTCCCAGGTGGCGAACGCGCGCGTGGCCGAGCAGCCGCTCGAGCAGCGCGCAGCGCGCGTGAGACGAGCGGCGTGGGCACGTGCAGCAGCGGGCGCTCGCGGTCGCAGCGAGCGCAGCACGCCGCGGACGATGTCGTCGTGGCTGAGCGTCTGCGGCCCGGCGAGCTCGAAGCGCTCGTCGCGCTCGCCGTCGCGGTCGCGCAGCGCGGCGATCACGCAGTCGGCGACGTCGTCGGCCCAGATCGGCTGATAGACGCGCGCGCCCGCGCCCGGAGACGGGCATCAGCGGCAGCAGCGCCATGCGCGCGAGCAGCGTCAGCCAGGGGTCGCCCGGGGCGTAGACGATCGAGGGCGCGAACACGGTCGCTGCGCAGCGGGCTCTCGCGCACCGCCTGCTCGGCCAGCGCCTTCGCGCGCAGCAGCCGCGCGCGGCTCTGGGTGCTGGCGCCGAGCGCGGAGAAGAACACGAAGCGCTCCGCGCCGGCGCTCTGCGCCGCCTGCACCATCCGCCAGGTGGCGATCCCGTTGAGCTCCTCGATCGAGCCGCGCGGCTGGTCGCGGATCGACGGCGGCGAGATGCACGACGGTGTCGACGCCGCGCAGCGCGTTGCGAAAGGAGGGCGGGTCGGCGAGGTCGCCGAGCGCGATCTGCACGCGCACGCGCTGGGCGCCGAGCCGGCGCGGGTCGCGCACCAGGCAGCGCACGTCGGCGCCTTCGGCGACCAGCCGGCGCAGCACCGCGGAGCCCACCAGGCCGGTCGCGCCGGTAAGCAGCAGCATCGTTCGTACAATATGCGTCTCCCGGAGCCGGCCGCAGCGACTCCGCACCGCAACCGCAAACCGACAGGAAAGAAGCAGATGGCCTACGTAATCGCCGAGCCGTGCATTGGCACCAAGGACAACTCATGTGTCGAGGTCTGCCCCGTCGACTGCATCCACCCGACGCCCGACGAGCCCGGATACGACGCCGCCGAGATGCTCTACATCGACCCCGAGGAGTGCATCGACTGCGACGCCTGCGTCGAGGCCTGCCCGGTCGATGCCTGCTTCGCCGAGGACCAGCTGCCCGACGAGTGGCAGAAGTACTCGCAGATCAACGCCGAGTACTTCGCCAACAGCCAATAGCCGGCCAGCTCTGCGGCGCTCAGGCGGCGGCGCCGGCGAGGTAGGAGGCGTCGAGCACGTCGAGGACGGGCACGTCGCCGACGGCCTCGGCGATCAGCTCGCGCAGCTGCGCGCGAGTCAAAGCGGTGCGACTCGGGCGCCACCGGGTTGACCGTGATCGCCTTCAGCTCGATCGTCTCGCGCGACCTCGATCGTGACGCCCTGGCGCGGCTACCAGCCGGGGCCGTGGCGCGAGAGGAAGACCTTCGTCGGGTCGCCGGCGATGATCCGCAGCTCCCGCCCGGCGCGCTCGCGGCGGGCCGCGAGCAGGCCCTCGAGGAAGCGCTCGCCGAGCGCGCCGGCGACCGTCGAGCACGCTCGCCTGCGGGTGCTCGCGCAGCAGCGCGGCGATCTCATGCGGGCTCGCTGCGGAGCACGAGGCCGCGCTCCAGCGCCAGGTGCGCGCTCGCCGTCCTGCAGCCCGGCGGCGCGCCGCGCGCGGCAGGCGCACGAGCTCGACCGCGTCCGCGGTCGTCGCGACGACCTGCTCGATGTCCTCGCCGAGCACCGCGCCGGTGGCCATCACCAGGCCGTCGGAGACCGCCGGCGAGGAGGCCGCGCGGCGGTCGATCGCGCCGTCGATCAGCACCTGCTCGGCGCCGAAGCCGGCCATCGGCTCGCTGACCGCGCGCACGTCCTCGCCCGACGCTCGGACCGGCGATCTCGATCGTGCCCGCGCTCAGCAGCTCGGCGACCAGCACCTCGCCGAGCGGCGTTCGGATGCCGGTCGCCAGCGAGGCGCTCGTGCGGGATCTCGCTCGCGCGCAGCAGCGCGTCGGTCGTCGCGACGAGGCTGCCGGCCGGCAGCTGCACGCGCGGCTTGGCGATGCGGCCGTCGATCACGTCGTGCTCCTCGCCGTCGCGACCGATCGAGGTCACGCCGACGCGACTGTTGAGCGCGCGCGAGCTCTGCGAGCATCGCGTGAGCGTCTGCGTCTTGCCGGTGTTCTTCGCCAGCCCGACGAGCGCGAGCCGCGCGCCGGGCCGATCAGCCCGCGAGCCGCGCGGGCGCGGTGGTGCGCGAGCGTGCGCCGCTGTGCCGCGCGCCGCCGGGCGCGCGGCGCTCAGCCATCGCTGCCGACGGCGTCCGCGGCGGGCGCGCCCTCGGCGGCGCGGGCGGCCAGCTCGCGCACGATGAAGCTCGCCACGTGGTGCGGGTAGGTGCCCTTCGAGAAGCCCGCGTCGTAGCCGAGCTCCTTGGCGAGTTCGTTTGACACGCGCGGCCCGCCGCAGGCGAGGATCAGCTGCTTGCGCCGCCCCTCGGCTTCGACGATCTCCACCAGCTCGGTCAGGTTGTTGATGTGCAGGTCCTGCTGGGTGACCGTCTGCGAGACGAGGATCGCGTCGGCGTCGAGCTCGATCGCCCGGGCGACGAGCACGCTGTTGGGAACCTGGCTGCCGAGGTTGTGGGTCTCGAATGCGCGGTAGCCCTCCAGGCCGTGGTGGCCGTGGAAGCCCTTCAGGTTGAGCATCGCGTCGATGCCGACGCTGTGGGTGTCGGTGCCCGTGCTCGCGCCGACGACGACGATCTTGCGGCCGAGCTCGCGCTCGGCGAAGTCCTCGATCTCATCCTCGCTCATGTACTCGATGTCGAAGCCCTCGCTCGCTCAGCGACGCGTAGTCGACCGTGTGCTGCGCAGCTCGCCGAACATGACGAAGTACGTGTAGCCGTCGGTCAGGCCCTGGTAGTGGACGACCTCCGGCTGCTCGAAGCCCATCTTCCGCGCCAGCTCCTGCGCGGCCTTGCGCGCGGCCAGGCCGTAGGGGACGGGCAGCGTGAAGCTGAGCTGGACGAGCCCGTCGCCGAGGTGGTCGGCGTAGGGCTTCACGCGCGCGAGGTCGACCCGCCTGCGCGCCGCGCCGTTCGCGCCGTCGCGGCGTCGCTCTCGGCGCGGGCGTCAGGCACCGCTCGGCGCTCCCTGCATCAGCTCGGTCACCGGGTTGATGTAGCCCTCGCCGATCTCGACGATGCCCTCGATCCCGCGGCCCTCGTCGTCGTGGCGGCGGACGTCGCCGAAGACGCCCTCGCCGAGCGCCGCGAAGAGCCCGTCCTCGACGATCCGCTCGAGGATCTCGTGCGCGCCGCGCAGCACCTCCTGGGCGCGCGTCTGGATGATGCCGCCGCGCTTGAACTCGATCTCCTCGCCGAGGTCGCGGGCGGTGTCGAACACGTAGTTGACGTTTTCCAGGCCGATCACGCGGTCGTGGACGTGGGGCGTGAAGATGCCCTCGGTCGGCACGCCGATCGTCTGGATCCCCTGGCCGGTGGCGATCGTGACGAGGTTGAACATCGCGTCGGTCGGCATGCGTGCGGTAGAGGTTGCCGTCCATGTGGCGCGTCGGCGGCATGTACTTGACCGGGCAGTCGGGGAACAGCTCGCGCGTGAGCTGCGCCTGCGCCCACTCGTAGCAGCAGGCCGTTGACGACGGGCAGGTCGATCTCGAAGGCGTCGCCGAGCGCGATCTGCGAGTCCGGCACGCCGGAGTCGCGCGCGAGCTGGCGGTTGATGAACTGCGAGGCGGTCACCGACGGCGCCGCCTCGACGCCGTCGGCGGTGCGCAGGTAGTTGTCCTCGCCGGTGTTGATCGACCACGCCGAAGAAGCCGTTGATCATGCGCGAGACGCGCTGGTCGATCAGCCCGCGCACGGGGTTGATGTCGCGGTAGAGGATCCCGTAGAGCGCGTCGTTGACCATGTTGTCGAAGCCCTCGAGCGCGCCCATCGCGGCGATCTCCGGCATGCACAGCCCCGAGCAGAAGCTCGACAGGCGCACGTAGCGCCCGTGCGCCTGGGACCACTCGTCGAGCGCCTCGCGCATGATCTCGAAAGTTGGCCTGCGTGGCGAACGTGCCGCCGTAGCCCTCGGTCGTCGGCCCGTAGGGCACGTAGTCGAGCAGGCTCTGCGCGGTCGAGCGGATCACGGCGACGATGTCCCCGCCGGCCTCGGCCACCGCCAGGCCGTGGACGACGTCCTCGTACACGTTGCCCGTCGCCGTCAGCACGTAGCGCAGCGGCGGCGGGCTCTCGCCGAGGCGCTCGCGCAGCGCGCGGCGCTCGCTCCATGCTCTCGGTGATCTCGCGCAGCCGCGCGCTCGCACTCGCCGAGGATCCGCTCGCCGATCTCCTCCTCGCCCGCGCGCGGCAGCGCGCACAGGTCGAGCTCGCCGCGGTCGACCGCCTCGGCGATCTGCTGCGCGCGTGCGCTCGTCGTCGCGAGCATCGCGTTGCCCAGCCAGTAGGCGATCCCGCGCGCGAGCTCGCCGCGGTCGCGCACGTGGTCGACGAGCACGTTCGGCAGCGGCGCCTCGAGCTCGTTGGCGCCGTCCACGCCGAGCAGCCGCGCGACCGTGCGCTCGACCGAGACGGTCGTCTTGCCGGCGATCCGCTCGCTCACCTGCCCGGCGATCTGCTCGCCGCCTGCTGGCAGCCGTCGATCACGCCCGGGTCGAGGTCGAGCTTGCCCGTCATGCGCGCCTCGCTGCGCTGTCGGCTCCGCGGCCGCCGGCCGGCGGCTGGCCGGGCCGGTTGACGCTCGCGGCGCTCATCTCATGTCCCTCACGATCGGGAACGGGATCACCTCGCGCAGCGTGTCTCGTTCGGTGAGGATCATCACGAGCCGGTCGACGCCCATGCCGCCGCCGGCGGTCGGCGAGTAGCCGTACTCGATCGCGCGGGCGTACTCCTCGTCGTTGGGGTGGGGCACGTCCTCGTCGTCGATCATCCGCCGCTTGCGCTGGTCGACGAACCGCTGCCACTGGTCGACCGGGTCGTTCAGCTCGGTGTCGCCGCAGACCAGCTCGATGCCGCCGATCACCGCGTCGAAGTGCTCGGCCAGCTCGGGGTGGTCGGCGTGGCGCTTGGTGATCGGGAACGGCTCGAGCGGGAAGTCGAACACGTGCGTCGGCTGGTTGATCGTGCTCTCGATTTTCTCCGAGTAGATGTCCGCGACGACCTCCGCCCACGTCGCCGCGGGATCCATCGGCTCGTCGAGCAGCCTCGGCGAGCTGCTCGCGGGTGGACTCCATGAAGTCCACGCCGAAGCGCTCGAGGATCAGCTCGCGCATCGTGACCCGCCGCCACGGCTTTGCGAGGTCGATCTCCTCGCCGTTGCGCTTCACGACGGTGCGCCCGAGCGCCTTCTGGGCGACGTCGCGGAACATCTCTTCGGTCACCGTCGCGACGTCGTTGTAGTCGGAGTAGGCGCACATGAACTCGATGATCGTGAACTCCGGGCTAGTGCTTCGGCGAGATGCCCTCGTTGCGGAACACCTTGCCCATGTCGTAGACGTTCTCCATCCCGCCGACGATGCAGCGGTTCAGGAACAGCTCGACCGAGATCCGCAGGTACAGGTCGCGGTCGAGCGCGTTGTGGTGGGTCGCGAACGGCCGCGAGCCGGCGCCGCCCGCGAGCGACTGCAGCGCCGGTGTTTCGACCTCGATGAAGTTGCGCTCCTTCAAGCCATTCGCGGATCGCGAGCACGATCTTGTAGCGCGTGATGAACAGGTCGCGCGTCTCCTCGATTGGCGATCAGGTCGAGCTCGCGGTAGCGGTAGCGGGTGCCCGTGTCGCCGAGCCCGTGGTGCTTGTCCGGGGGCGGGCGCAGCGCCTTGGTCAGCAGCGTGCACTCGATCGCCTCGAGCGCGAGCTGCCCGCGCTGGGTCACGTAGACGCAGCCCTCGACGGCGACGATGTCGCCGATGTCGAGGCTGAGGATCCGGTCGTAGGCCTCCTGCGCCGAGCGCGTCCAGTCGCAGGACGACCTGGATCGACCCGGACAGGTCGCGCAGGTCCAGGAACGCCGTCTTGCCGTGGCCGCGGCGTGAGATCAGGCGGCCGCGATCGTGGTAGCTCATCTCCGCATGCGCGCCGTGCTCGAGCTCGGCCGGCGTCGTGGGCGGCGAGCACCTCGATCGATCGCGCGTGCGCCGTGCCCCACAGCGTGACGGGCGGATACGGCTCGATCCCTTCGCGCGCGCAGACGCTCCATCTTCGCGCGGCGGGCGTCGATCTCGACGACGCCCTCGTGCGCACCGCCTCCTCGCGCTCCTCCTCCTGTTGATCCTGTACTGCCATGCGTCGATCCTCTCAGCTCGAGTCCCCTTGTCAAGCGCTCGCAGCGCGCGCCAGGGGATACGTTGTCGCCGCTCAGCGGCCGCGATCCGCGCCGCCGGCGGGCTCGCTGCGCCCCGCGGGGCCGCGCGCGCTCAGGCCATCGGCAGCGACATGCCCGCCGGTTTTGCGCTCGCTCGGCGGGCGCGTCGGCGCGCCGCGTCGCCGGCCGGCGCGACGAGCGGCAGCGCCGAGCACCGGAGCGCCATCGGCGCCATCGCGATCAGATCCCGCGCGCGGCCTGGCGGATCGCCTGGGCGGCGGGATCGTCGGGGTCCTCGACGACGAGCGGCACGCCGCCGTCGGCGTGCTCGCGCAGCGGCATCGTCAGCGGCACCTTGCCGAGCAGCGGCACGTCGAGCTCGTCGGCGAGCTCCTGGCCGCCGCCCTCGCCGAAGATCGCATAGCGCTCGCCGGAGGGCGTCGTGAAGCCGGACATGTTCTCGATCACGCCGCCGATCTCCAGCGACACCTTGTGCGCCATCTCGGCCGCGCGGCGCGCGACCTTCTGCGCGGTCGGCTGCGGCGTCGTGACGATCAGGAACTGCGCCTGGGGCAGCAGCTGGGCGAGCGTCATCGAGACGTCGCCGGTGCCCGGCGGCAGGTCGATCAGCAGGTAGTCGAGCACGCCCCAGTCGACGTCCTGCAGGAACTGCGTGAGCGCCTTGTGGAGCATCGGGCCGCGCCACACGACGGCGGCGTCCTCCTCGACGAAGAAGCCGATCGACATCACCTTCACGCCGTGCGCGCTCCAGCGGCATGATCTTGCGCTGCGCCGAGACCGGCGGGCGCGTCGAGCCGAGCCCGTACATGCGCGGGATCGAGTAGCCCCACACGTCGGCGTCGAGCACGCCGACGCGCTTGCCTTCGGCCGGCGAGCGCCGGCCGCGAGGTTCGCGGTCAGCGTCGACTTGCCCACGCCGCCCTTGCCCGAGCCGATGCAGATCACGTTCGCGACCTGCGCGAGCGCGCCCTGCGGGCAGGCTGCCGCGGCCGAGCTTCTGCTGCAGCGCCGCCTTCTGCTCGTCGTTGAGCACGTCGAAGTAGACGTTCACGTGCGTCGACGCCGTCCAGCGCCGCGACCGCCTCGGCGACGGCCGTCTGGAAGTGGCCCTTGATCGGACAGCCGGGCGTCGTCAGCGAGACGGTCACGTCGACCACGCCGTTGGCGCCGATGTCGATCGAGCGCACCATGTCGAGCTCGACGATCGAGCGGTGCAGCTCGGGGTCGATCACGGCCTCGCAGCGGCCCTGCGGATCTCGTCTGCTGGTCTGGTCACGGCGCTCATTGTGGCAAACCCGCGGCACGGTGCCGCGCGAGCGCCGGCCTCGCGCTGCGACCGCGCGGCCGGCGCGCACCGGCCGCGCGGAGCACGTGCAAAAAATGACCCGCGGGGCGGTGGGGGCCGCCCCGCGGGTCGAGGGAGGAGAGGGTGCTACTACTGCCGGCGGGATATGAGGCCGGCAGACTCTCCCGACCGCCGCTCGCGGCGGCGCTCCCGGCCTCTCCGAACCGGGCGGGGGAA
The DNA here is from genome assembly GCA_963749385.1 of uncultured Solirubrobacterales bacterium. Taxonomy (GTDB): domain Bacteria; phylum Actinomycetota; class Thermoleophilia; order Solirubrobacterales; family Solirubrobacteraceae; genus Palsa-744. The sequence goes on along the minus strand of CAVVMI010000006.1, from coordinate 447,021 downwards.
GTCGGTTGGCTAGACCAGGTTGAGGATGCGCTCCTGGACCCGGTTGGCGAGCTCGGTGCTGTTCTTGGTCGACCTTCTGACGGTGTCGCGGCGCTTTTCGATGTCGCTGACCGTCTTCTCGATCTCGCGGCGGCGCTGGCGCAGTTCGCGCTCGACGCGCACGCGGGCTTTGCGGACCTCGCGCTCGAGCCGGTTGCGGGCGGTCGCGCCGCGACGCTCGAAGCGGCGCAGCTGCGCTTGGGCCTTGGACGTCGAGGAGTAGCTGGAGACCGTGTCGTTGACGCCCGAGACGACTCGGTCGCGGGCGATCAGCGCGGCGCCGACCGGGATCAGCACCGCGCGCTCGGCGTAGTCGCCGACGCGCCGGCGGTCTCGCGCGTCGCCGTCTGCGCCTGTTGACGGTCGACTCGCTCTGGTGGATGGCGCGCGTGCGCGCGCCTTGGCGGTCGCCGCTGCGCGCTGCGTGCGTCGCGCGAGCGTTTGCGGGCGCGGCTTTGCGGGCGGCTTTGCGCGCGGTTTTGGCGCCGCTTTCGGCGGAAGTGGTGTTGCGCGTTGGCATCTGGAGGGGTCTCCTCTTCTTCCTCGTAGCTGCGAGGAACGGTTGCGAGTTGCTCTGTTCGGGCGCTCGACGCCGATTTAGCAGCGAACACCTGTTTGTAACCCGCACTGCAGAGATTGTTACAGCGGCATCCTAGCGCGGCGTGAAAGCCCAGTGACGACGGGCGGCGCGCTTGCAGCTTGTGACAGGCGGAACATGCGTTCGGCGACCGCAGGCGCTGCGCTGCCGGCGCGGGCGGGCGCTCAGACGCGGTCGAGCGCTCGCCGCCGGGCACGCGCTGCGCTCGTGCGCGCCAGCCATGCGGCCGGATCGCTCAGCTCGTGCGGTGCTCGGCAGCTCTCGGGCCGCTCCAGGCGCGCGCGAGCGCGCCGGGGCCGCCGTCGGCGACGACCGCGTCGCAGAAGCGTCGCCCGACCTCGTACTGGCGCATCTTCATCTCGCAGGCCCGATCAGCCGCTCGAGCACGCGCCACGGGCAGCCCGCGGGTCTCGCGCCGGCGAGTCATCGCCGCGCGCAGCCGCGGCAGCGACGGCAGCAACTCGGCGCCGACCGCGTCCATCGTGTGCTCGGCGTGGCCCTCGATCAGCGACATCGACCGCCTGCATGCGCTCGACCAGCTGCCAGCGCTCCTCGCCGAGCGTCAGGCGCAGCAGCTCGCCGCCGCGCGCGCGCTCGACGAGCTCGCGCAGCTCGGCGCGGGTCGGGCAGCCCGCCGAGCGCGTCGGAGAGCCGAAGTCGCGCCCTGCGCTCGGCCGCGCAGGATCCTCTCGTCGGATCGTCACCTGAGCCCGTCGAGCAGCTCGCGCAGCATGCCCCCGAGGTGCCCGCGCAGCCACGGCGCGCCGGAGAACTGCACGGCGTGGGTGATCTCGTGGATCGTCACCCACGCGACCAGCTCGTCGCGGTCGACGTCGAGCGTGCGCGCGGCGATCGCGAGGTTCGGCGCCGAGCAGCAGCAGTCGCGGCGGCTCGTCGGCGTCGAGCAGCGACACGTCGTACTGGCCGAGCACGCGCTGGGAGAGCATCCGGTCAGCGCGCCGAGCTGCACGCCGAGCAGCAGGCCGGAGGCCGAGCGCAGCGGTCCCGGCGAGCGGTGCCGCGCGCTGTCGCCCATCTGCTCGGTCAGCGGCTCGAGCAGCGGGCGCATGTGCGCAGGTTGGCCGCGATCCAGCTCGCGCGGTCGACGATCTCCAGCGGCGGCAGCTGGCCGGTGAGCTCGCAGCCCGCTGTACTCGGCTACGCGCCGCGCGAAGTCGTCGGCGAGCGGCTGCACCGAGCCGCTGCGCACGCCGCCGAACGGCGGCGAGCCGGCAACCAGCTCGCCGATCTGCTGCGCGGTGCCCCAGTCGATCAGCGTCCACCCACAGAGCGTAGCCCGCGAGGCTGGGCGGCTCGGGGCGACGCTGCGCTCGCGCCGGCGCGGCGCTCGCGCGGCGCCGGGCCTGTGCGAGCCTGCGCGCCGACCTGCGCGGGCGCTCGTATCCTAGGTCTGTGCCAGCCCCGAGAACCGCGCCCGCCCCGCCGGGCGAGCCGTCGAGCGGCGAGCACGACGCGGCGGCGTTCCTGCGAGCGCGCCGAGGTGCGCGACGTGCTCGCCTGGATGCGCCTGCTGATCGATCCGCACGACGCCGCGGCGGTCGTGCGCGCGCTCGCGCGCCCGCCGATCGAGCTGCGCCAGGCGGATCTCGCGCGCGTGATCCAGATCGCGCGGCGGCGCAAGCTCGACATCGTCTCCGGCGCTCGACGCTCGCGATCGAGCTGCCGCAGGTCCCGCCCGAGGCGCGCGAGCGGATCCAGCGTTTCCTCGACCTGCGCGAGGCGGCCGGCCGCGGCGCTCGACGGCGTGCGCCCGGACCTGCTGCGCGCGCGATGGCGCTCGGCGGCGAGCAGCGAGCGAGCGCGAGTCCGCAGGCGCGCGAGCTCGACGGCATGGGCGAGGACGAAGGCGCACGGCGAGCCGCGAGCGCGACGACGCCCAGCTGCAGCGAGCTGTCGCCGGACGATGCAGATGATGCGCGAGGAGGTGCTCGCGAGCGTCGCGCGCATCGGCGGGCGCCTCGGCGAGCTGCGCCTGGACACCGATCTGGACATCTCCCACGGGGTCGTGCGCTACCTGGAGCTGGTGAAGCTCGCGGCGCTGCTGCAGCGCCCGCCGGGCGAGAGCGTCGAGGAGGCGCTGGCCGACCTCAACGCGCGGCTGCTGGCCGCGGCGACGCCGCTGCAGCGCGAGATCTTCCAGACCTCGACGCTCGACGAGGTGCTGCTCACCGGCGAGCGCGAGGGCGACGCCGGGACCGAGGCGGTCGTGCGCTCGCGCATAGGGCACCGCGAGGAGCCCTCGCTCGGCCCGTTCCTGCCGCGCAAGGGCGCTCGGCGTCGCGCTGTCGGCGTCGGACGTCGAGACCTACCGCAGCTGCCCGCTGCGCTACAAGTTCGCGCGCGTGCTGCGGATGCCCATGCCGGCAGACGCTCCACCAGCGCTTCGGCATCGCCGTGCACCAGCGTGCTCGAGCGCTACCACTCCGACGGCGCGAGCACGCTCGCGCAGATGCTCGACCTGCTCGACGACTGCTGGCGGCGCGGCGGCTTCGGCGACAGCGAGCCCGAGCGCGAGCTGCGCGAGAAGGCGAGCGCGGCGCTCGAGCGCTACCACGCGCGGCTGCCGGACGAGCAGTCCGAGCCGGTCTGGTTCGAGCGCTCGTTCGCGTTCCGCCTCGGCCCGCATCACGTGCGCGGGCGCGTCGACCGCGTCGACCGGCTCCCGCCGGGCAGCGCGACGCGCGAATACGAGCTGATCGACTACAAGACCTCGCGCCCGAAGGACGCCGAGCAGCTGCAGGACGACGTCCAGCTGTCGCTGTATGCGCTCGCCGCGCGCGAAGCCTGGCAGCTGCAGTCCTCGCGCCAGGCCTACTACTACGTGCTCGACGACCGCAAGGTGCCCGTCCCGCGCGGCGAGCGCGACCTGCAGGCCGTCAAGCGACATCGTGCTGCAGGTCGGCGAGGGAATCCTCGCGCAGCGCTTCGAGCCCACGCCCTCCACGCGGTCTGCTCGATCTGCGACTACCGGCTGGCCTGCCCGGTCGCGGAGCGGCTAGCTCGACGCTAGGTCGCTTGCCCGCGCTGGCGCAGGAAGCGCTGGAATTCGCGCGCGAGCATGTCGCCCGAGGGCACGTTCTCGGGCGAGCCCTCTGCCGTCGCTCTCGGCGGCCTGCTCGAGGCGTTCGACGAACTCCTGGATGTCCGGGTCGCTCTGCACGGCGAGTCCGACCTGGCGCTCGTAGTCGGCCGCGGCGGACTCGAGCTCTGACACGTCGACCGAGACGCCGACCAGCGCCTTCGACGCGGCGCACGAGCGCCAGCGCCGCCTTCGGGCTGGTCGCGGCGGCCGCGTAGTGCGGCACGCATGCCCACAGGCTCGCCGACGGCAGCCCCGCCTGCGCGCAGGCGCTGTGCAGCACGCCGACGATCCCCGTCGGGCCCTCGTAGCTGGAGGCTCTGCATGCCGGCGCGCTCGAGCCAGCGCCGGGTCGGACGCGTGCCCGGTGATCGCCACCGGGCGCGTGTGCGGCAGGTCGCCGAGCAGCGCGCCGAGCGAGACGACGAGCTGCACGCCGAGCGCCTCGGCGAGGTCGACGATGTGCGCGCTGAACGCCCGCCAGCGCAGCGACGGCTCGACTCCCTGCACGAGCACCAGATCGCGCGGCGCGCGCGGCGCGGAGGCCTCGAACACCTCGACGGTCGGCCAGACGATCTCGCGCTCGCCGTCCTCGTTGAAGCTGATGCGACGGGCGGTTGGCCTGGAAGTCGTAGAACTCCTCGGAGTCGATCCGCGCAAAGCGCCGCGCGTCCAGCGCGGAGGCGAGGAACGAGACGGCGCTCGACGCGGCGTCGCCGGCGTCGTTCCAGCCCTTGAAAGCGCACACCATCGCCGGGGCCCTGAGGCCATCCGGACGGCGGTCCCAGATGAGCGGCTGCATCCGAAGCACCGTACATCATGAGCCGATGGCCTCCGCCGCGAGCCGCCACCGAGCGAACACCCGCAGACCGTCGCGACGCTGCGCAGCGACGGCGAGGTCGACGGGGTCTTCGCGTGCACGCGCAAGGAGCGCCAGCTCTCGAAAACGGGCACGCCGTACCTGACCGTCGAGCTGAGCGACAGCGACCGGCACGATCCTCGGGCGCGCGTTCCGCGACGCCGACGTGCTCGCCGGACGGTTCGAGCGCGGCGAGCTCGTCCGCGTGCGAGGACGCGTCGGCGCGCTTTCGCGACGACCTGCAGATCGAGGTCGCGTCGATCTCGCGCGCCGACGGCGCCGATGCCGACCCGGCGCAGCTTCCTGCCGACCGCCTACCGCGACCTCGACGAGCTCGAGGGCTTCTTCGAGCACCTCGCGCGCGAGGTCTATGACCCGGGCCTGCGTGCGTCTCCTCGATCGCCTGCTCGGCGACCGCGAGCTGCTGCGCCGAGCTCCGCCGCGCGCCGTGCTCGCTGCCCGGCTCGCGCGGCGCGGCGGAGCCCGCCGGCGGGCGCGCCGGCCTCGCGCACCATGCCTACCTCGGCGGCCTGCTCGAGCACACGGTCGCTGTCGCGACGATGGCGATCGAGCTGTGCACGCTTCACCCGCGCCTGGATCGCGATCTGCTGCGTGAGCGCAGCGCTCGTGCACGACATCGGCAAGACGCGCGAGTTCACCTACGGCGCGGAGATGCAGCGCAGCGAGGAGGGCACGATGCTCGGGCACATCGAGCTCGGGCTGCGCGTGATCGCGGCGCACGCACCGCGCGAGCTGGCGGACAAGCGCAGGCTCGCGCTCGAGCATTGCGTGATCTCCCATCACGGGCCCGACGCCGCCAGCGGCCGTCGCGTCGCCTCCGCGGAGGCGCTCGCGCTCTATCGGATCAACACGCTCGATGCGCAGGTAAAGGGAGCTTTCGAGCGCGGCGTGGGCCCGCGCGCGACCTGAGGCGGCGGGCGAGCGCGGCCGGCGCGATTCGCGCCGCGGCGCGCACGCGCGCGCCGGTTCGCTCACGCGCGGCGACGTGCTTGGAGCGCGCGCTGTGCCGAGCCGCGCGGTCGCCGCCCTGGACGGTCCTCGCGGCCGCCGGCCCGCCGTCCAGGGCGCAGCCGCGTCGATCCTCGGAAACGCCAGCGGGCGCGGGGGTTTCTCAGGTCAAGCCCGCCCGCCGGAATGCCGATATACGGTTGATGTCTGACGTAGCCACGCCCACCGCCGCCGGTCGGCCGCCCGTCGCGGCCGATAACGCCGACGACGCCGCGATCGAGAAGCCGAGCGACGGCCTCTATCTGCCGAGCCACTCGGGGCGCTCCACGCGGATGATCGGCGAGGTTGTCGTCTCGCTCGGATTCACCGATCGCGAGACCGTCGAGGAGGCCGTCGAGAGCGCGCGCACGCAGGGCCGCCCGACCGGCATGGTGCTCGTCGAGTCGGGCGTGCTGCGCCACGACCAGCTCGCGCGCGTGGTCGCCGAGCGCTTCGGGCTTCCCTACGTCGATCTGGGCTCCTACGACGTGGACATGATGGCCGTGAACCTGCTCAGCGCCGACGTCGCCAGGCGCTACCAGGCGGTGCCGGTCGGCTTCCTCGAGGACGACACGCTGCTGCTCGCGATGGCCGACCCGACGAACGTGCTCACGATCGACGACATCGCGATGATGACCGGACGTCGGGTGCGCGCCGCGGCCGCGTCGGTCGAGGACCTCAACCTGCTGCTGACGCGCGTCTCAGGCATGGCCGAGTCGATCGAGGACATCGGCGAAGACGAAGCGGACGCCGAGTCCCAGCCCGACCTGCTCGTCGAGGAGGCCGACCGCGACGCGCCGGTCATCAAGCTCGTGCACTCGGTCGTCGCGCAGGCGGTGCAGCAGGGCGCCTCCGACATCCACATCAACCCCGAAGAGGGCGACACGCGCGTGCTGTTCCGCGTGGACGGCGTGCTCGTGCCGGCCGCGGCGGTCAAGAAAAAGATGGCGATCGGCGTCGTCTCGCGCATCAAGATCATGGGCGACCTCGACATCTCCGAGAAGCGCGTGCCCCAGGACGGGCGCTTCGCGCTGCAGGTCGACGGGCGCCGCGTGGACATCCGCGTCGTCACGCTGCCGCTCGTCTACGGCGAGGGCGTGGTCATGCGAATCCTCGACAAAAGCAGCTCGCTGGCGAGCATGGACTCGCTCGGCATGCAGCCGGCCGAGCTCGAGCACTTCAAACGGGCGATCCACAAGCCCAACGGCACCGTGCTCGTGACCGGGCCGACCGGCTCGGGCAAGTCGACGACGCTCTACGCGGCGCTCGGCGAGCTCAACGACGGCGAGCGCAGCATCCTGACTATCGAGGACCCGGTCGAGCAGCGCATGCAGGGCATCAAGCAGATGCAGATCGCGCCCAAGGCCGGCGTGACGTTCGACGTGGGGCTGCGCTCGATGCTGCGCGCCGACCCCGACGTCGTGATGGTCGGCGAGATCCGCGACCGCGAGACCGCGCACATCGCGGTCGAGGCCGCGCTCACCGGCCACCTCGTGCTCTCCACGCTGCACACGCGCGACGCGCCGAGCGCGCTCGGGCGGCTGACCGACATGGACATCGAGCCCTTCCTCGTCTCCTCGGCGATCGACTGCATCGTCGCCCAGCGCCTCGTGCGCGTGCTCTGCAAACACTGCAAGCGACCGCTGAACGTCGCTGAGTCGGTGCTCGCCGAGCACGGGCTGGTCGGGGCGCAGCCGTTTGACGCGGTCGGCTGCTCGCGCTGCGGCAACAGCGGCTACCGCGGCCGTGTCGGCGTCTACGAGGTGATGACGGTGAGCGAGCGCATCCGCGCGATGATCCTCGAACACGCCTCGGTCGACGCGCTCGTCGAGGTGGCGATCGCCGAAGGCATGCAGCGCATGCGCGACGACGGCATGGCGAAGGTCCGCGAGGGCCTCACGTCGATCGCCGAGGTCGAACGCATGACGACCAGCCTGCTTTAGGCGCGCCTGTCGGCGCGCAACCGTCGTCCACCAGCGGGCGAGCCCGCCGCGAGCTGTCCTAGCGTGTCTGCGATGACGCGCCCGCGCATCGCCACGTGGACGCTCGCGCTGGCTGCGCTCACGCTGGCCGCGATCGCCTGCTCGGGCATCGCCGCGCAGAGCGCGCGCGCGGGCTCGCGGGCCGCGACAGCCGCGCGTCAGGCCGCGCCTCAGGCCGCTGTCACGCCGGCGCGCAGGCCGGGCGGCCCGCGCGAGTACTCGTGTCCGATCTTCCCCGCCGACAACGCGCTCAACGAGGACATCTCCCATGCGCCGGTCGACCCGCGCTCGGCCGCCTACATCGCCGCGATTGGACTCGGCGGGCACCTGCACCCGGACTTCGGCACCAACCCCGCCTACGGCATTCCCTACACGGTCGTCGGCCCGCGCCAGCCGAAGGTGCCGATCTCCTTCAGCGAATACGGCGAAGAATCCAACGCCGGTCCCTATCCGGTGCCGCTCGACGCGCCCGTCGAGGGCGCAGGCGCTGAAGGCGACCGCCACGTGCTCGTGCTCCAGCGCGGCACGTGCAAGCTGTACGAGCTCTACGGCGCGCGGCGAACCGCCCGCGGCTGGGAAGCCGGCTCGGGCGCCGTCTTCAACCTCAGAAGCGACGCGCTGCGTCCCGAAGGCTTCACCTCGGCCGATGCCGCAGGGCTGCCGATCTTCCCGCTGCTGGCCCGCTATCCCGAGGTGCGCGCCGGTCAGATCGATCACGCGCTGCGCGTGACCGTGCAGCGCACGCAGCGCGGCTACATCCACCCCGCGACGCACTTCGCGTCCTCGAGCTCCGATCCCGACCTGCCGCCGATGGGGCTGCGCCTGCGGCTGAAGGCCGGCTACAGCCTCGCTGCGTTTCACGGCGAGTCGCTGGTCATCCTGCGCGCGCTCAAGCGCTACGGGCTGATCGTCGCCGACAACGGCTCGTCGTGGTACATCACCGGCGCGCCCGACCCGCGCTGGAACGACGCCGACCTCGAACAGCTCAAGCAGGTGCCCGGCGCGGCCTTCGAAGCGGTGCAGACCGGGCCGATCCGCCACCGCGGGTAGCTCGGCGCACGCGGCGCTCTCTGTGGCTCGGCGCGCGGTCTGCGCTCGCGCCGGGCGCGTGCCGTGACGCGACTGCTACTGCTACTGCTCGGGCTGCGCGGGCGCCGCCTGCGGCTCGGCGACCGGCTGCACAGGCGCGACCGCCGGCGCGGCGACAGGCTGCGCAGGCGCGGCTACCGGCGCGGCGGGCGGCGGTCCGGGGGCGGCGGCCTGGGCGGGCGGCGGTGCGGGCTGCGTCGTTTCGGGCGCCAGCGTGCCGTGGTCTGGGCCTGGTGATGCTCGCCGGTGACCGACTGCTTGAACTCCCGCATGCCCGTCCCGAGCGAGCGGCCGATCTCGGGGATCCGCTTCGCGCCGAAGACCAGCAGCAGGATGACGACCAGGAAGACGATGTGAAGTGGGTTGTCCAGTCCCATCCGCTGCGCTTGAGTCTAGACGATCGCTCCCCGCGCAAATCCGGGAGGCCGCCTGCCGCTCACCCGCTCTCGGGCTCGGGGGCGCCGCCGGCGTCGGGCTCGCGCCACACCCGCCTGACGAGCTGGGCCGCCACCACGAGCATGAACACGGCGAACGCGTCGCGCAGCACGCTGCCCGACAGCGCGTTTGCCAGCGCGACGCCGGCGGCCGCGCCGGCCAGCGAGAGCAGGCCGAGCGTCAGCGCGTCGCCGCGGCGCACGTTGCCATAGCGGTCCTGTCTGATCGTGCCGACGATCGCGACGGGGATGATCGCCAGCAGCGAGGTCGCCTCCGCCTGGTGCTGGTTGAGGCCGAGCAGAATGACGAGGCCGGGCACGAACACGACGCCGCCGCCGACGCCGAGCATGCCGGCGAGCACGCCCGCGAACACGCCGATCGCGATCGCGCCGATCACCGCAGCACCAGCTCGACGGCGCTTGCCACGAGCACGAACGCGAACAGCAGCGAGATCGAGCGCGTGGCCACGCGCTGCTGCAGCCACGTGCCGAACAGCACGCCGCCGACGGCCGGCACGCCGATCAGCAGCGCATCGAGCACGCGCACGTTGCCGTAGAGGCCCTGCGTGGCGGCGGCGAAGGCGGCGATGAAGATGATCGCGGCCAGCGACGTGGCGGTCGCCGCGCGCTCGCCGTAGCCGAGCGAGAGCACCAGCAGCGGCACGATCACGCTGCCGCCGCCGACGCCGAACAGGCCGCTGAAAAGGCCCGCGAGCGTGCCGATCGCCATCAGCGTGAGCGTGCGAGCGAGCGGCCTGCGGACGTCCGCCTGCACGGCGCTCAGCGAGAGTCTGAGCGAAGAGACGACTCGGCGAGCATGCGCGCCATACTAGAGGTCGTGTCCCCCGCCGCTACGCTCGTGGAGGCGCTCGAGCCGATCCGCTCCGACCCCTCTCGCGCCGCCGTGCTGCTCGACATCGACGGCACGCTCGCGCCGATCGTGCGCCACGCCGCCGACGCGCATGTGCCCGAGGCGACGCGCACGCTGCTGATCGAGATCGCCAAGCGCTACCGCATCGTCGGCTGCATCAGCGGCCGACGCGCCGCGACCGCGCGCCAGATCGTCGCGATCGGCACGATCGCCTACGTCGGCAACCACGGCGGCGAGCTGCTGCGCGCGGGCGCGACGCGCGCGGAGGTCGACCCCGAGCTCGCGGCCTGGTCCGAGCGCGTGCGCGCGTTCGCGGCGCGCCGCCTACACCAGCGAGCACCAGCGCCTGCGCGATCACGCAGCGAGGACAAGGACGCGATCGCCGCGCTTCCACTGGCGCGGCGCGCCCGACGAGGAGGCCGCGGCCGACGGCGGTCGCGAGAGATCGCGCAGCGCGCGCCAGGAGGAGGGCTTCGCGGTGCACTGGGGGCGCAAGGTGCTCGAGGTGCGCCCGCCGGTCACCCTCGACAAGGGCGCTCGGCGTGGCCGCGCTGCTGCGCGAGGCGCCGGTCCGCGCGGCGCTGTACGTGGGCGACGACACCACCGACCTCGACGCCTTTCGCGGGCTGCGCGAGCAGGTCCACAGCGGAGCGCTGCAGAGCGCGCTCTGCGTCGCCGTGAGCTCCGACGAGGCGCCCGCGGAGCTCGCGGCCGAGGCCGACCTGACGCTCGACGGCACCGGCGAGGTGCGCGGGCTGCTCGAGGCGCTGCTGTAGCGCGTGCGGTTCGTCGACTTCCTCAAGACGACCGTGCTGCTGAGCGCCGGCGCCGCGACGGCGCTCGCGGCGATCACCGTGATCGCGGCGAGCTCCGGCGGACGCGGGAGCCTGCTCCTGATCTCGCTCGGCTGGTGGGTGCTCGCGACCGTCGTCGGCCTGCGCCTGGGCAGGCGGGCCGAGGCCACGCCGCCGATCGCGCGGCTGCTCGCGCGCGCGAAGGCTCGCACGACGCTGCCCGAGCACCGCCCGGGCGCGATCCTGCTCAACCGCCTGTGGCCGCTGCTGCTGTTCACGCTGGTCGCCGGCGGCCTCGGCTTCCTGGCGCCGCAGATCCCGGGCATCGCGACCGGCTTCGCGATCATCTGGGCGCTCGCCTGGCGCCGGCAGCACTGCCGCGGTCGCGGCGATCGAGGAGCGCGACGGCGCGCGCTTCTACGTGCGACGGACCTCGCCGGTGCGAGCCGATCGCGCTCGAGCGCACGCCCGGCTTCAAGGCCGTGCGCCCCGAGCACGTCAACGGCGCCGTGACGTGACCGACGCGCGCGCGCGCACGGCCGACGTGCTGCTCGTCTCGCTCGGCTCGACCGCCGGCCTGCGCGCCGCCGACGAGGAGCTCGCCCAGTCGCTGCGCCGCGCGGGCGCGAGCGTCGTGCTGGCCATCGGCCGCGCGTCCGCGCGCGGTGCGCACGCTCGCGCTCACCGACCTGGCGTGGGCGCTGGCGGCGCGCGCGCGCCGCGCAGGCGGCGCTGGCGCGCTGCGCGCCGCGCGCGGTCGTCTACTCGACGACGACCGCGGCGCTGCTGTGGCCGCGCGCCGGGCGCGATCCGCTTCGACGCGCCCGCCGCCGGCAACCGCCCCGGCCGCCACGGCCTCTGGCAGCGCCCGCTGGAGCGCCGGCGCCTGGCGAGCGCGCCGCTGCTGCTGCCGAGAGCGACGGCGCGCTCGCGGAGGCACCGCCGCGAGCGGCCAGCGCGTCGCGCTCGCTGATCGTGCCGGTCCCGGTCGAGCCGTCGGCGCCGTCAGAGCCCGCGCGCCGCGCGACATCGCCGCGATCACCTATGCCGCCAACCCGCTCAAGAAGGGCCTCGACCGCGTGCTCGCGGCCTGGCGCGCGCGCGCGCCGGCGACGGCGAGCAGCTCGTCGCCGGCCGGTCGCGAGCGATTCAGAGCTGCGGCGCTTCGGCCTGCGCGCGCTCGGCGACGGCGTGCGCGTCGGCGGGCTGCTCGCGCCGGCGCGACTACCGCGCGCTGCTGCGCCGCGCGCGCGTGTTCGTGTGCGCGCCGCGACGCGAGGACTACGGCATCGCGCAGCTCGAGGCGCTCGCCGACGGCTGCCTGCTCGTCACCACGCCGGCGCCCGGGCCCTACGCGGCGCTGCCGATCGCCCGCGCGCTCGACGCGCGGCTCGTCGCGAGGACCTGGCCGCGGCGCTGCGCGCCGCGCTCGACGACCCGCTGCCCGGCTACGCGCAGCGCGCGCGCGCGGCGCTCGCGCCGTTTCAGCCGCGAGGCCGTCGACCGGCGCGTCGCCGAGGAGCTACTGCCGCGCCTGCTGCAGTAGCTGCTGGAGCTCGCTCCAGCTGCGCGTGTTGGCGACGTTCGCCGCGCTCAGCCAGGCGCGGCGCGCGGTCGCGACGCCCCAGCGCATGTTCGCGAGCGTCGCGGTGCGGTGGGCGTCGGAGTCGATCACGAGCAGCACGCCGGCGCGCCGCGGCCGCGCGCGCGTGGACGTCGGAGAGGTCGCGGCGGTCGGGGTTGGCGTTGATCTCGAGCATCGTGCCGCGTGCGCGCGGCCGCGGCGAAGACCGCATCGAGGTCGATCGCGTAGGGCTCGCGGCGCTCGATCAGCCGCCCGGTGGGGTGGCCGATCGCGTCGCACGAGCGGGTGCTCGATCGCGGCGATCATGCGCTCGGTCATCGCCTGCTCGCCGATCGCGAAGGCGGTGTGCACGCTCGCGATCACCCAGTCGAGCTCGCGCGAGCAGCTCGTCGTCGTAGTCGAGCGAGCCGTCGGGCAGGATGTTGACCTCGCTGCCCGCCAGCAGCTCGGATCCCGTCGATCCGCGCGTCGGCCTCGCGCACGAGCTCGATCTGCCGGCGCAGCTGCTCCGGCGAGACGTCGTTGCCGAAGCCGTGGCTGGCCGAGTGGTCGGTGATCGCCAGGTACTCGTAGCCGCGCTCGCGCGCGGCGCAGCGCCATCTCCTCGATCGTGTTGTGCCCGTCGGAGGCGACGGTGTGGCTGTGCAGGTCGCCGCGGATGTCGCTCGAGCTCGATCAGCTCGGGCAGCCCGCGCCCGCGTCCAGGCGCGCCGCCTCGAGCTCGCCGCGGTTCTCGCGCAGCTCGGGCTCGATGTAGGCGAGGCCGAGCAGCTCGTAGACCTCGCGCTCGGTCGGCGCAGGCTCGTGCGTGCGCCCGGTGGCGTCGTCGAGCACGCCGTACTCGGAGACGTGCAGGCCGCGGCGCACGGCGGCCTCGCGCAGCGCCGCGTTGTGCGCGCCCGAGCCGGTGAAGTGCTGCAGCAGGTTGCCGAGCTGCGCCGGGCTTGGCGATCCGCAGGTCGACGCCGACGCCCGAGTGCGTGCGCGCCGCGCGCGCCGGCGGGGCCGGCGGAGCTCGACCCTCTCGATCTCGCTCGAGCCTCTGCGAGGCTCTTGGCCAGCGTCGTCGGGCCGCTGGTCACGGCGATCAGGTCGATGTCCTTGACGCTGTCGGCCCTCCGCCGCGCCGAGCCGGCCAGCTGCACGCTGCGTGCCCTCGCCGCCGGCTCGCTCGCGAGCCCGGCGACGAGCGCTCGCCGAGCTCGAGCGCGCGCGGCGAGCAGCATCGCGCGCCGGCGGGCTGCTCGGCGGCGCCCGCGTCGAGCGCCGCGAGCACGCTCTCCTCGAACTTCGGCCCGAGCCCGCGCACCGTGCGCAGGCGCTGCGCGAGCGCCGCCTCGCGCAGCGCCGCGGGCGAGTCGATGCCGAGCTCGGAGTAGAGCAGCCGCGCGCGCTTGGGGCCGAGGCCGGGCAGCCGCGTGATCGCGACCAGGCCCGGCGGGAACTTCGCGCGCAGCTTCTCGGCGGCGGGGATCGAGCCGGTCTCGACCAGCGCGACGATCTTCTCCTGGAGCGTCGCGCCGATGCCGGCGAGCTCGGTCGCGCGGCCTTCGCAGCGCGAGCGCGGCGACCGAGCCGGAGGCGTCGCGCACGGCCTTGGCGGCGGTGCGGTAGGCGAGCGACGCGGTGGACGATCGCGCCGTCGAGCTCGTAGAGGTCGCCGAGCTCTTGAGCGCGTCGGCGATCGCGGCGTTGGAGAGCTTCGGCGCCATCTCGGGCAGGTTAGGACGCCTGCGCGGTCGCCGCGCGCGCCGACACGCCGCGCGCGACGCGTCGACGCATCTAGGGTACGCGGCCGATGTCCGGCGAGCCGTGGCTGATCCTGCCGACCTACAACGAGGCCGAGAACATCGAGGCCATCGTCGTCGCCGCCGGCGAGGTGCTCGCGCGCGCCGTCGGCAGGCCGCTCGGCTCCGCCGAGGCGCCCGACGGCGCGGGCTTTCGCATCCTGATCGTCGACGACGGCTCGCCCGACGGCACCGGGCGAGATCGCCGATCGCCTCGCCGCCGAGCACGAATGGGTGCAGGTGCTGCACCGCGCCGAGAAGAACGGCATCGGGCCGGCCTATCTCGCCGGCTTCAGCCACGCGCTCGGCGCACGGCGCGGGCTACGTGATGGAGATGGACTCCGACTTCTCCCACGATCCCGCCGACCTCGCGCGCCTGCTGGCCGCGACATCCGGCGCGCCCGACGGTGGCGCCGACCTCGCGCTCGGCTCGCGCTACGTGCCGGGCGGCGGCGTCACCGACTGGGGCTGGCTGCGGCGCGTCGTCAGCGAGGGCGGCTCGACGTACGCGCGCTGGGTGCTCGGGCTGAAGGTTCGCGACCTGACCGGCGGCTTCAAGTGCTTCCGGCGCGAGGTGCTCGAGGCGATCCACTTCGACGGCGTGCGCTCGCAGGGCTACGCCTTCCAGGTCGAGCTCACCTACCGCGCCGTGCGCGCGGGCTTTCGCGTCGTCGAGGTGCCGATCACCTTCCGCGACCGCGAGCACGGTCAGAGCAAGATGTCCTGGCGGATCGCGGCCGAGGCGATGTGGCTCGTGCCGCTGCTGCGCTTTCGCTGAGCGGTCGACGTCGCGCCAGCCGCCCGGACCCGCTCGGGAGGTCAACCGTCCCGGTTGCCGCGCTTGCGCTCACGCGCGGCTGCTGGCGGGCCGATGCAGGGGCGATGCCCGCCGAGCCCTCGGCCTACGCGTTCGACCACGGATGCGCCAGACGCGCACGACGCTCGCCGCCTGGCAGCGCGACCCGACGCCTGTCCTCGGCTCGCTGGTTCGCCGGCTCGGCTCGTCGCCGCCGTCGGCCTGCTGCTCGCGGTCTGGGGCGTCGCGCTGCTCGACCACGGCTATGACCAGGTGCTCGCGCTCCGCCGCCCTTCGCCGTCGGCGACGGCGCCGACGTCCTGGGCCTGCTGCGAACAACATGCTCGTGCTCGCGCTGCACGCGATGGCCTGCGTGGCGGGCTTCATCGCCGGCAGCTCGCTGCCGCTGCAGGCCGAGCACCGACCGGCGTCTCGCGCTGGGTGCACGAGCACGGCGGACGGATGGCGATCGCGTTCGTCGCGCTGCGCGACGACCTTCTCGCTGAGCGCGCAGGCCTACGTGATCGGCCACTCGCTCGCGGGCGTCTCGCACTTCCTGCGCGTCTCGCCCGGGCTCCTGCTGCTGGGCGTGCTGCCCGCACGCGATCCCCGAGCTGATGGCGCTGTTCCTCCCGCTGGCGGCGTGGATCATCGCGAGCCGCCGCGGGGAGTGGGACCAGCTGCTCGCGGCGACGGTCGTGACGGTTGCGATCGCGGTGCCGATGCTCGTCGCCGCGGCCTCATCGAGGTCTACGTCTCGCCCCACCTGTTCACCGCGCTGACACGCATCCACCCGCCGATCGTGCGCGAATCCGGAGGCTTCATCGTCGTCGTGCGCTGACGCGTCGCGCGCGGGGCGGCGCGGCGCGGCGATCGACGGGGCCGCCTCACAGCTGATCGCAGACGGCCGGTCCCCCCGGCATCCATGCCCTCCACGACAAACGGGGGCCCAGCCGCCTGCAGGGTCTCATCGAGCTCCGCGCGCTCCGGCTTGAAGACCGGCGCGCGAATCGCACGCTGGTCGCATCGCGGGGCCGCCGGGCGAGTCGCTTCGCGGCGCGCCTCGGCGGGAGCTGTGTGTTGCGTTCTCAAGCCTCGTATAGCGATGGTATTTACGGTGTATCTACCATGGTCAGACAGCAGTTCTGAGACGACACACACCGCGCGCGCCTCGGCTGGGGCTGTGTGTCTCGTCTGTCGAATCCCGTATAGCGATGGTATTTACGCTGTATCTACCATGGTCAGACAGTACTTTTGAGGCGACACACACCGCCCGTACCAGGCCCCGTGAACACGCTCCGCGCGCCGGCCGTACCGCACATGTAGTCGAGCACGCGACCGCGGCGCAGTACGCCGGTGCTCACGCCCCGCTCAGCGGCCGTATACACGCCTCGCTTCGCCGCCTGCACGCACATCGCGCAGCATCAGGCGGCTCGATCGCTCACACGCAGGGACGACAAACGGCGTCGTCCCTGCGCGCTGGCCAGGCCAGGCCAGAACCTACTCGGGGTGCGGCCCGGCCCAGTCGCGTCACCCTACACCGCTGTGGTCACGGATCGCTACAAAAGTCGGCTGCTACGAAAATCGTCTGACCTCCGGCCCTTCACGTCGCGCCCTTCATTTTGTATAGTGGTATGCAAGCGACCAAGGAGATCAGCATGGCAGGCACTCTCAGTCAGATCACGGACAGCAACTTCGACGCCGAGGTCTCGAGGCCGAGGGTCCTGTGCTCGTCGACTTCTGGGCTCCGTGGTGCGGTCCGTGCCGCGTCGTCGCCCCGGTTCTCGAGGAGATCGCCTCCGAGCGCGACGACCTCACGATCGTCAAGCTCGACATCGACGAGAACCCGCAGACAGCCGCGCGCTTTCAGGTGCTCTCGATCCCGACGATGATCCTGTTCAAGGGCGGCGAGCCGATCAAGACCATCATCGGCGCCTACCCGAAGAAGAAGCTCGAGCAGAGCTCGAGCCTGCGCTGGCGGCCGTCTAGCGCGAATCGCGGGCCAGCGCACCGACAAGCCTCGCCGCGTTCGGCCGGGTGTGCTCCGGCGGACTCTGAGCGCGGGGGAACTGCGCTGACGCAGCACGGACGCCCAACCCTCCCGTCCGTCGCGCGGTCCGGGCGCCTCAGCGGCGCTCGGACCGGCGCAGAACGATCGTCAGCTGCAGGTCTTCGACGGAGGTGTGCTCGATGCTGCCGCCGGCGAGCTCGTCGGCGACGGCCAGCGCCACGTCGTCTGCGACGGCCAGGCTGATCGCGTCCTCGACGGCGCGCTCGTCGACGAGCACGAGCTCGGCTGCGAGCGTCTCGCCCGCGATGTAGTCGCGGTGCGCGCGCGCCGCGGCGAGCAGCGGCGCGTCGCCGTCCAGCGCGAGCTGCGATCCGATCCTCGACCTGCCAGGCCCGCGTTCTTGCGCGCGTTCTGCACGGCGTGCACGATCTCGCGCGCGCGGCCCTCGGCCAGCAGGTCCTCGTCGATCGCGAGGTCGAGCGCCACGGCGTGCGCGCCCTCGCGCTCGACGCTGTAGCCCTCGGGCGGCCCATCGTGAGGATCACGTCGTCGGGCGAGAGCGTGTGCTCGCGCTCGCCGACCGTGATGCCGATCGGGCTCCCGCCGTCGCGCACCGCGGCGGCGACGTGGGCCGGGTCGAGCGCCGCGATCGCATCGGCCGCGAGCGGCATGTCCTTGCCGAACAGCGGGCCGAGCGTGCGGTAGTTCGCCTTCACCTCGTAGCTGCCGAGCTCCTCGGCGGCGGCGACGAAGCGCACGCGCCTGACGTTCAGCTCCTCGCGCACGATCTCCGCGAGTCGCTTCGATCGCCTCGCGCTCGCGCCCGTGCGGCGACGACGACCGCCTCGCCGAGCGGCTGGCGCACCTTGATCTTCGCCTTGCCGCGCGCGCCCAGCCCGAGGCGCACCGTCTCGCGCGCGAGCGCCATCGCCTGCTCGAGCTCGCTCGTCGCGCGACGCGACTGCTCGCCGGCGCGGGAAGTCGCAGAGGTGCACGCTCGCGAGCTCGCCGTCGAGGTTGTCGTAGATCTCGTCGGCGATGAACGGGCACAGCGGCGCGAGCAGCTTGGCGACCGTCAGCAGGCACGCTGCGCAGCGTCGTCGAACGCCGCCGGCTCGCCGTCCCAGAAGCGCCGTCGCGAGCGGCGCACGTACCAGTTGGAGAGCTCGTCGACGAGCTCGCGATCGCGCGCCCGGCGGTCGTCGCGTCGTAGGCGTCCAGGCGCTCGGCGACGAGCTCCGCCGTGGCGGCCGTGCGCGACAGCGCCCAGCGGTCGAGCGCGTCCGGCGGCTGATCCGCGGCGGCCGTCGCGGTCCGCGCCGGCACCGGCGCCGGTGCCGGCGCCGGCACGCAGCTGCTCGGCCGACGCGTGCGCGTAGAGCACGTAGAAGTAGTAGGTCGACCACAGCTGCTTGAGGAACAGCCGCACGCCCTCGCCGATCGTCTCGGCCGAGAAGCGGTAGCCGTCCCATGGCTGCTTGGAGGTGAAGAAGTACCAGCGAAAGGCGTCCGCGCCGTAGGTGTCGAGCACCTGCCACGGCTCGACCGTGTTGCCCTTGGACTTCGACATCTTCTGGCCGTCGCTCGTCGAGGATCAGGCCCGAGGCAGACGACGTTGCGATACGGCGCAGCGCCGCCCGAGCAGCGTCGAGACCGCGAGCAGCGAGTAGAACCAGCCGCGCGTCTGATCCTGGGCCTCGCAGATGAAGTCGGCCGGGAAAGCTCTCCTGAAGCTCGAGCTCGTGCTCGAACGGGAAGTGGTGCTGGGCGAACGGCATCGCGCCCGAGTCGAACCACACGTCGATCACCTCCGGCACGCGCCGCATCGGCTGCCGCACGCGCTCGCCTCGCCCGGTCCCCGCCCTCGTCCGCGCTCGCACCCTCGCGCTCGCCCCCGCCGATGGCTCGTGCGGGCAGGCGAACGGCACCTCGTCGACGTACGGGCGGTGGTGGTCGGAGAGCGTCCGCGCCGGAGCGCTCGCTCGAGCTCGGCGAAGGAGCCGACGACGTGCGATGTGCCCGCGCGCGCAGCGCCACACCGGCAGCGGCGTGCCCCAGTAGCGCTCGCGCGAGAGCGCCCAGTCGACGTTGTTGCGACAGCCAGTCGCCGAAGCGCCCGTGCTTGACGTGCGGCGGGTGCCAGTCGACGGTCTCGTTCGCCGCCAGCAGCTCGTCGCGCAGCGCGAGGTCGCGATGTACCACGAGGGTTTGGCGTAGTAGATGCAGCGGCGTCGCGCAGCGCCAGCAGTGCGGGTAGGAGTGCTCGTAGTCGCTCGCTCTGCCAGCAGCAGGCCGCGCGCGCGCAGGTCGTCGATCAGCTCGCTCGGCCAGCTCGGGGTCCTTGACGAAGCGGCCCTCGTAGGAGCGCGCCGTCGTAGCTGCGCACGCGCGCGTCGTAGGTGCCGTCGGGGCGCACGGGGTTGAGCAGCGTGCGCGGCTCGCTGGGGATCGAAGATGTCGCGCGGCGGCCGCGACGCGGTAGTCGTCCTCGCCGAAGGCCGGCGCGAGGTGGACGATGCCGGTGCCGTCCTCGGTCGTCACGAACTCGTCGGCGAGCGATCGGGAACGGCCCGCGCTCGCCGGTGTCGAAGATCGGCCCCTCGTAGCCGCCGTAGCGCTCGCGCAGCTCGCTCGCCGGAGAAGCGCTCGAGGATCTCGGTCGCTCGCCGAGCACCGCGCCGACGCGGTCCGCGGCGAGCACGATATCTCATCCGTCGCCAGCCCGCACGCGTGGCATACTCGGCGTCGGCGAGACCGCCACCGCGACGTTGCCCGGCAGCGTCCATGGCGTCGTCGTCCACACCAGCAGCTGCTCCTCGCCGCCGGCCACCGGCAGCTTGCAGGAAGACGCTCGGGTCGACCATGTCGCGGTAGCCGAGCGCGACCTCGTGCGAGGACAGCGTCGTCTCGCAGCGCGGGCAGTACGGGCACGACCTTGTGGCCCTCGTAGAGCAGGCCGCGCGCGTCGATCTGCGACGAGCGCCCACCAGACCGACTCGATGTAGCTCTCATCGAGCGTGCGGTAGGCGTGCTCGAGATCGAGCCAGAAGCCGATCCGCTCGGTCAGCCGGTTCCACTCCTCCAGGAACGCGAACACCGACTCGCGGCACTGCGCGTTGAATCGCGCGATCCCGTACTCCTCGATCTCCGCCTTGGTGTGATGCCGAGCTCCTGTTCGACGGCGATCTCGACCGGCAGGCCGTGGCAGTCCCAGCCGCCCTTGCGCTCGACGCGATAGCCGCGCATCGTCTGAAAGCGCGGGTAGATGTCCTTGAACACGCGCGAGAGCACGTGGTGGGAGCCGGGCGGGCCGTTGGCGGTCGGCGGCCCCTCGTAGAAGACCCACCGCTGCGCGCCCTCGCGCGCTGCGCAGCGACTCGGCGAACACGTCGCGCTCGCGCCAGCGCTCCAGCACCTCGAGCTCGAGCGCCGGCAGCTCCTGGCGAGGGTCGACCTCGCGGGGCGGGATCAGCGGGTGTCGTTGCGCGGCCGTCACGGGGCGGCCCATTGTAGGTCGCTCGCCGCCCGGCCGTCGTCCTGCGGCTGCTGCTCGGGGAGGCAAGCGCGCCGCCTGCCCGCACGCGGGCGCGCGTCGCCGGCCACCAGGCGCGCCCGACGAGTCCGAGCCTACGATTGGCTGTGCGGCTGCGCCTCTATCACCACCACGACGGCGCGCGCGTCGCCTACCGCGAGCTCGGCGCCGGACCGCCGCTCGCGCTGCTGCACTCGGGGCTGCTGTCGCACAAGGAGTGGGAGCCGGCCGTCGAGCGCTCGCCGACCGCTTCCGCGTCGTGCTGCCCGACCTGCCGCTGCACGGCGACTCCGAGCACCGCCCGTCGCCACCCCTACACGCTCGACTGGTTCGCCGAGGTGATCGGCGGGCTTCTGCGCCGAGGTGCTCGGCCCGCGCCCGCTGCTCGCCGGCCACGACGCCGGCGCCGAGATCCTGCTGCGCGCGGTGCGCAGCGGGCAGCGTGCGCCCGGCGCGGCTCGTGCTGATGCCCAACCGCCTGCACGCGCCGCCCGCGCGCGGCGCGCGCGCGCCGCGCTGGCAGCTGGCTGCCGCGGCGGGCGCGCGTGCCCGGGCTCGATCGCGCTGCTCTCGCTACGCGGCGCGCGCGTCGTGTTCACGCCGCGCGCGCGGCGTGCGCCTCTCCGCGCGCGCGCAACCCGGCCGCCGGCGACCTCGTGCGCCACGCCTTCGCCGACGTGCCCGGCAACTCGAGCCTCGCGCGCTCGTGGGCGAAGTGCGCGCGGCGCTGGCCGCGCGGCGCGCAGCGCGAGCTGCTCGACCTCTACCCGCGGCTGGACATGCCGGTGCTGCTGCTGTGGGCCGACCGCGACCGCCTGCATCCGCTCGCGCCGGCCGAAGAGGCGCTCGCGCTGCTGCCCGACGGGCAGCTGCGCGTGCTCGCAGAGCACGGGCTTCCTGATGGCCTACGACGACCCGGTCGGGCTGGCGCGCGAGCTGGCGGCCTTCTGCGGGTAGGGTCTGCGTCGCCCACGATGCGACGACGCACATGCGCGCGCACGACAAGGAGAAGCGATGCCACGACAAGCAGCTGTGGGGCGGCGAGACCGCCAAGGCCGTCGAGAACTTCCCGATCTCCGGCGAGACGGTGCCGGTCGCGGTGATCCACTGGCTGGCGCGCATCAAGGGCGCCGCCGCCGCCGTCAACGGCGAACTCGGGCTGCTGCCCAAGCGCAGCGCCGCGCGCATCGAGCGAAAGCCGCCGCGCGAGATCGCCGCCGGCAAGCACGACGCGCAGTTCCCGATCGACGTCTTTCAGACCGGCTCGGGCACCTCGACGAACATGAACGCCAACGAGGTGATCGCGCCGCTCGCCGGCGAGCGGCGTGCACCCCAACGACCACGTCAACATGGGCCAGTCCTCCAACGACGTGTTCCCCTCGGCCGTCCACCTGGCCGCGCTGGACGTCGCCCAGAACGAGCTGCTGCCGGCGCTCAAGCAGCTCGAGCGCTCGTTCGCGAGCAAGGCGAAAAGCTTCCAGAACGTCGTCAAGTCCGGGCGCACGCACCTGATGGACGCCGTCCCGGTCACGCTCGGGCAGGAGTTCGCCGGCTACGCCGCGCAGATCGCGCTCGCGCAGGAGCGCGTCGCAGTCGGCGCTCGTGCACGTCGGGCAGATCCCGCTCGGCGGCACCGCGACGGGCACCGGGCTGAACACCCACCCGCGCTTCGCCGAGAAGGTGCGCGCGCGCCTGAAGCAGCGAATCGGGCCTGCAGCCAGATCGCCGCGCCGCTCGATCCGTTCGAGGCGCAGGCCAACCGCGACGCGCTCGTCGAGCTCTCCGGCGCGCTGAAGGTGATGGCCGTCTCGCTGACGAAGATCGCCGGCGACCTCGCGCTGATGGGCTCGGGCCCGCGCGCGGGCATCGGCGAGCTCTTCCTGCCCGAGCTGCAGAAGGGCTCCTCGATCATGCCCGGCAAGGTCAACCCCGTGATCCCCGAGGTCGTGCTGCAGGTCTGCGCGCAGGTGATCGGCAACGACACCGCGATCACGGTCGGCGGCATGCAGGGCCAGTTCGAGCTCAACGTGCGCATCCCGCTGATCGCGCGCAACCTGCTGCAGTCGCTGCACCTGCTGTCGTCGACCTCGCGCGTGTTCGCCGAGAAGTGCGTCGACGGCATCCAGGCCAACAGGGCCGGCACCGACGCCTCGGCGGGCGCGACGCTCGCCGTCGCGACCGCGCTCAACGGCGCGATCGGCTACGACAAGGGCGCCGAGATCGTCAAGAAGGCGACCGCCTCCGGGCGCCCGCTGCGCGAGGTCGCGCTCGAGGAGGGCGTCGACGCGAAGCTGTATGACGAGACGATCGACCTGCGCAGGATCGCCCGGGGAAACCAGGCGAAGTAGCGCGCGGCCGAAGGAGCGAGACACAGATGAAGCGCCGGCGCCGCAACCCCGCGCGAGCGAGCTATGTCGTGAGCATGCCCGCGCGCGGCCTTGCCGCGGCGATGCTCTCGCTCTCGCTCGCGGCCTGCGGCGCGTCGGCGCAGAGCACGAGCGCCGCGGCCGGCGCCAGCGCGGCGGTGAGCGCGAGCGCCAACGCCGCCACGACCGCCGCGAGCAGCGCGGCTGCCGCGAACGGCACCGCAGCCGCCAACGGCGCGACAGCGGTCAGCGGCACGACAGCCGCGAACGGCCCGACAGCGGCGAACGGCCCGACAGCGGCGAGCGGCGCGACAGCGGTGAGCGGCACGACGGCGGTGAGCGTGCCCGCGGGAGCGCAGAGCTGCGGCGCGGCGGCAGCCGAAACGCTCGCGCAGACCGCCGGCCAGGTGGCGACCGCGATCTACGACCGCGAGCTCTCGAGCTCCGAGGTCCGCGCAGATCAGCGCCAGGTCGAAGGCTTCCAGCCGCTGCTCAGCGCGATGGCGAGCGGCGACCGCGCGGCGATCAACGCGGCTGTGACGAGCCTCGTGTACTCGCACACGCACATCGTGCGCCTGCGCGTGACGAGCGGCTCGACCGTGCTGGCAGACGTCGGCGGGCCGTACATCATCGCGCCGGTCGGCGGCACGCTTCGCTTTCACGGCCGCGCGGTGGGCCACTACGTGCTATCCGTGCAGGACGACCTCGGCTACGTGAAGCTCGAGACGCGCTTCATCGGCGCGCCGCTCGCGCTGCATGTCGGCTCGACGCGCGTGCCGGTCGAAGGCACGCTCGCGCCGGGCCCGGCGCACATCCCCGAGCACGGCTCGCTCAGCTACCAGGGCGCCCGCTACCAGGCGTTCTCGTTCAACGGCAAGGCCTTTCCGAGCGGCACGCTTCGTGTCTCGATCCTGATGCCGATCCCCGCCGGCCTGTCGTCGATGAGCTGCGCGGCGATCAAGGACGCGGAGCTCACGCGCATCACGCAGCTGGCCTGGCACCGCTTTGAGATCGTCGACGGCGCGCCGGTGAAAGCGTTCGTGGACAGCGTGAAGAGCTATACCGGCGACCTCAGCTACGTGCGCGCGGGCTCTCGCCAGCTCGCCGGCAGCACGAGTCCCGGGCCGGCGCACCTTCCCGCCGACGGCACCGTGCGCTACCGCGGCGCGAGCTACACGGTGTCCTCGTTCGCGGCGACCGGGCCGCAGGGCGCGGCGCGCATCTACCTGCTCGTGCGCGACTGAGCGACGGCGGCGTGCGCGCGAGCGAGGGCGGCGTGCGCGAGCGAGCGACGGCGGTCGCGGCCCGGCCGCCGGCGCGCGTGCGGGACCACCGCGCGCGGACGCGCCGCCGGGCAGCGAGCGCGATGGCGCTGCGCCGGCGTGAGGCGGCGCGCGAGCGGTTGCTGCACGGCGCGCCGCCGCCCGGACAGCGCGCCGTGCGCAGGGCCTATACCCCGGGCAGCGCTTTGAACAACGGCGCGACGACGCTCACAGCCGGCTTGGCGATCCCGCCGTAGGTGAACAGGCCCTTCTGGTTCAGGCCCTCGATCAGCTCGCAGGTGCGGCAGCAGGATGTGAGCGAGCCGCCCTCGAACGTGGGCGTCAGCGGGTAGTCGCGAAGCAGCCAGATGAGCATCGCCGCTGAGCTGCGCGTCGGCTCGTAGACGGCGATGTGCCGGGCGAGCAGCTGGGACTGGAAGGCAGTAGCTGCCGGGCGCGCCGCTCGGGTTCAGCGCGTTTGATTCGGCCCCGAACTCGCTGATCACGAGCACTTTGCCGGCAAACGTGCGGGCCATCGCGGCCAGGCGCGAGCGCATTTCAGCGATCTGCGCGGCGGGCGAGGCGTCGGGATGGTCATACCAGCCCGTGTAGTCGGTCTCGGCGACGGCGTCCACTTCGCAGTACAGCGCGCCCGCCTGCTTGGGCGGATGGTCGCCCCACACGTCGACCGCCACCAGGCGCGTCGGGTCGTGCTGCGTGCAGCCAGCTGGCCATCGTGCGCACGTAGGCGACCTCGTGGCTGTCGCGGCCGTTGCCCGCGACCTCGTCGACGAGGTTCCAGGCGAAGATCGACGGGTGCAGCTCGGCGGCGAGCACGGCCGTCCGCGCCTGGCTGCTCGGCGCCGGCGAGCAGCGCCGGCGTGTGCGAGTACCACTTGCCCGCGCCTTCGACCGGCCCGACGCCCTGCCACACGAGGATCCCGGCGGCGTCCAGGCGTTCCAGCAGCGCCGGGGTCCAGCGGGTGCTGGGCGCGCGCGGCGTTCGCGCCGATCGCCTTCAGCTCGCGAACGATCTCGCTCTCGTCGTCGGGCGTCAGCGCGTCGCCGCGCCCGAGCGCGTCCTCCTGGACGGTCGCGCCGTGCAGCTGCAGGCGCGTGCCGTTGAGGTACATCAGCCCGCCGTGCCAGCGTCAGCTGCGCGCAGCCCGACGCGCGCGGAGTAGCTGCTCTCCTGGCCGATCGCGAGCGTCAGCTGGTAGAGGCTCGGGCGCGGTCGGCGACCACAGCGCCGGTTCGCGTGACGGTGACCGTCGTGCGTCGCGAGCGCCGACTGGCCGTGACGCGAGCATCTGCGCGGGGAAGTGCAGCGCGATCGTCTGCGAGCCGTGCACGAGCGTGCCTTCGGGCGCGACTCGCGGGCCGGTCCGCTGTTGTGCACCTGCACGCTGCACAGTCACGGTCGCCTGCGCGGCGCTCGGCGTGTCCGGCGACAGCGTGGTCTGGATTGTCGGCTCGGACAGTTCGCTCTCGCCGATCGCGGCGGACTTCGACCTCGCCGTCGAGGCCGCCCCAGTTGAACCACGTGCGGTGAAAGCCTGCGCGCGACTGCGCGCCGGGGTCGCGCCAGTCGAGGCGCACGACGACCGTGTGCGTGCCCTGCTGCGAGCTTCGCGTGCGCTTCGAAGGGCAGGTAGGAGCCCTCGTGCGTGCCCAGCCGCGTGACCGTCGACCCACACGCTCGCCCTGTAGTTGGCCGACTGGAACGTCAGCGCGTAGATGCCGGCTTCGCTGGCGCTGATCGTCGTCCGGTACCACGCGACCGAGCCTTCGTAGTTGCGCGCGCCGGCCGCGCCCGTGAACGGCGTCGGGTTGACCACGTTGGGAACGCTCACGGCCGTGCCGGCGAAACCGCCGCGCTGCCAGCCCTTGGATAGGCCTCGATTGGCGGGATCCCTGCGCAGCGTCCAGTGCGTCAGCGGCGTGCGCCCGCCCGGGCCTTCGGCGATGTTCGAGCTGCTCGGCAGCGCCTGCACGCCGGGCGGGTCCGGCCGAGCCGAGCCCGGCGCGAGCAGGATCAGCGCGCCGGCTCCCAGGAGCGCGATCGCCGCGACCACGCCCGTCAGGCGACTCAGTCTTGAGCTTGTGGCGTTTAGCATCTCTCTGTCTGCTTGATCGTCGCTTGGCGGCCGGCTGTTGAGCCGCGGATTGTGCCGTCGGCGCGGCGGCGCGATGCCGCCCTTCCCATTCAACAGCGCGGGAACGCGATCAGAGCGCAGCGGCGCGTCGATGGTCGCGGCCGCGCCGGCGTGCAGCCGCTCGAGCACCAGTCGCGCGCCGGCCTTGGAGAGCGGTTCGTTGAGGTTGCCGCACTTGGGCGACTGCACGCACGAAGGACAGCCGCTCGAGCAGCCGCACTCGGCGATCAGGCGCAGCGCGTCGGCGCACAGCTCCTCGAAGGCGAGGTAGGCGGTGCGCGTGATGCCCGACGCCGCCGGGATGACCGTCGTAGATGAAGATCGTCGGGCAGCCGGTCTGCGCATGGATGTTCGTCGACAGCCCGCCGATGTCCCAGCGGTCGCACATCGCGATCAGCGGCAGCACCGCGATCTGCGCGTGCTCGGTCGCGTGCAGCGCGCCGAGCAGCGACTCCAGCAGTACCGACCGTCTGCGCGAGCTCCGCGGCATCGAGCTCGAACCACAGCGCCTGCGTGGCGAAGCTCGTCGGCGGCAGCTCCAGCGCGATCAGGTCGACCTGGCTGTGGTCGGCGAGCAGCCTGCGCTGGTAGGCGAGCACGGTCTCGGTCACGCTCACCTCGCCGAAGCTCAGCGTCACGCCGAGCGCCTCGCGCCGGTCGAGCAGCCGCTCGATCTCCGTGTCGGTCTCGCGCTTGGGCTGCGTGTACCAGTCGCCGTCGAACGGCGCCACGAGCGCGCGCCGGTGCTCGAGGTCGAGCTCGCGCACCTCATAGGAGCGCCCCTGGTGCAGGTAGATCGCGCCGTCGTGCACGGTCGAGTGAGCGCGCGCGGCCTCCGTCTGGCCGAGCAGCTCCCCCGAAGAGACGTCGACGATCGCAAAGCTCTCCGGCGAGGCCGAGCGCAGCGAGACCTCGCCCGCGGGATAGCGGTCGGCGCGGCGCGGCACGTAGCTGCGCGGCGCGAGCTCGCCGCCGCCGCCCGCACGCTCGCTGCCGTCCGAGCCGCCCCGCGCGCGCAGCTCGCCCGCGCTCACGAGCACCTCGGCGCACGCCTCCCAGCGCGGGCCGAGGAACTCGGCGTCGGCGCATGTCGAGCGGGCCCTCGTGCGCGGCGCACCGCAGGTGCTGGGCGATAGATCAGCGGGCTCTCGTGATCGAGAATCGCCGCCTCGACGGGGCGCTGCAGGAACTCCTCGGGATGGCGGCAGAAGAACTGATCCAGCGCGTCCTCGCCCGCGACGTACACCGCCAGCCCGCGCTCGCGCCGCCCGGCGCGGCCCCACATCTGGCGCAGCGACGCGACGGTTCCCGGGAACGTGACGACGACCGCGGCGTCGAGCTCCCCGACGTCGATGCCGAGCTCCAGCGCATCGGTCGTGATCACCGCGCGCAGCTCTCCGCCGCATCAGCCGCGCCTCGAGCTCGCGGCGCTGCTGCGGCGGTGTAGCCGGCGCGGTAGGGAACGACCAGGTCGGCCAGCTCGGGGTCGTGCGTCGCGCAGGTCGCTCGCTCGACCAGCCGGCTCAGCAGCTCGACGCCCTTGCGCGACTTCATGAAGCAGATCGCCCGCGCGCCCTCGCCGACCAGGCTGGCGAGCAGCTCGGCCGCCTCGCCGAGCGCCGAGCGTCGTGCGCCGCTCAGCTCGTCGGTCAGCGGCGGGTTCCACATCGCGATGCGCTTCGCCGGCGCGGGCGAGGCGTCGTCGTCGATCAGCGCCACCGTGTCCAGGCCGGTCAGCCGCTCGCGCGAGCTCCAGCGGGTTGGCGATCGTCGCCGACGTGAGCAGGAAGCGCGGCTCGGTCCCGTAGGCCGCTGCGATGCGACGCAGCCGGCGCAGCACGTTGGCGACGTGCGAGCCGAACACGCCGCGGTAGACGTGCGCCTCGTCGATGACGACGATCGCGAGGTTGGCGAACAGCTCCGCCCAGGCGGCGTGGTTGGGCAGGATGCCCACGTGCAGCATGTCGGGGTTCGTGAGCACGAGGTTGGCGCCGCGGCGGATCTGCGCGCGCGCCTCGCGCGGCGTGTCGCCGTCGTAGATCGCCGGGCGCACGCGCTTGCTCAGCCCGAAGCCCGCAAGCGCGCGCGCCTGGTCCTGCGCGAGCGCCTTGGTCGGATACAGGTACAGCGCGCGCGCACGCGAATCGCGGCAGAGCACGTCGAGCGTCGGGAGGTTGAAGCACATCGACTTGCCGGACGCCGTCCCGGTCGTCACGATCGTCGTGCCCGCCCACGCCGCGTGCACCGCGGCGGCCTGGTGCTCGTAGAGCTCGCTCGATCCCCATGCGCGACAGCGCCGCGAGCACGTCGCCGTGAAGCTCGCCCGGCGCCGGCACGAGCCGCGCGCGGCCAGGCCCTTCGCGAGCCTCGCGCACGAGCCGTCCATCGAGGGCGCCCTGGTCCAGCAGCGCGGTCCAGGGCTCGATCTTGCGGTCCTGCTTGGCCACGGCTTGCGATAGTAGAGGCGATGGCCGGTCCCTCCGAGAAGCCGTCGGCGCAACCGCGCACCTTCCACCATTCGCGCTATCCCGCCGAGCAGCTGTCGCGCGTCCTGGCGAGCAGCGGCCTGAGCGCGTCGGTCTGCCTTCCGGCGCGCGAATGCGCGGAGACGGTCGGCGAGATCGTCGGCGAGCTCGCCGCGCTGCGCGCGCGCGGCGTCGTCAGCGAGATCGTCGTCATCGACGCCGCCTCGGCCGACGGCACGGCGCAGGTCGCCGCCGGCGCCGGCGCGACTGTCCTGCAGGAGGCCGAGCTCATGCCCGAGCGCGGTCCGGTGCTCGGCAAGGGCGATGCGATGTGGCGCGCGCTGCCGCTGCTCAGCGGCGAGCTCGTGTGCTTCGTCGATGCCGACACCGAGGCCTTCGCCGAGCACTTCGTCACGGGGCTGCTCGGGCCGCTCGCGTGTGAGCCCGGCGTGTCGCTGGTCAAGGCGTTCTATCGCCGCCCGCTGCGCCATGGCGAGCTGTCGGTGCCAGAGGGCGGCGGGCGCGTGAACCATCTCGCCGCACGTCCCGCGCTGGCGCTGTTCTACCCGCAGCTGACGCACATCAACCAGCCGCTGGCGGGCGAGATCGCGGCGCGGCGCGACCTGCTCTGGCGCCTGCCGTTCGCGACCGGCTATGGCGTCGAGATAGCGATGCTGATCGACGCGCTCCATGAGCTGGGCATTGACGGCATTGCGCAGGTGGATCTCGACGAGCACCGCAACAAAAGCCAGCCGCTGTCCGCGCTCACGCCGATGGCGTTCACGGTGCTCGCGACGATCGTCGCCCGCGTGTCGGCCGAAGGGCGTCTCGAGGACCCCGACCTGGCGGCGCGGCTGGAGTCGCTCGTCGAGCGTCCGGCTCATGCAAGCATCGATCCGCTGGCCGCGCCGGCCGACGGCGCGCCGGCCGCCGGCTCCTCGCCGCCGCAGGGGCAGGCGTGAGCGCAAGCGCCACGACGCGCTGCCTGTACCTGGACCTCGACGGCACGCTGCTCGGCCGCGGCGGCTCGCTGCTGCACGACGGCGAGGGCGAGGTGTCGCTCGACGGCGTGCGCGCGATCCAGGCGTGTCTGCGTGCGGGCGTGGAGATCGTGCTGATGTCCGGCCGCCGCCGCGCGCAGGTGCATGAGGACGCGCGCCTGCTCGGCCAGAGCTCATACATCTTCGAGGCGGGCTCGTGCGTCGTGCTCGGAGCGGGCGCGCCGACGGGCTGGACCGACGTGCG
The DNA here is from genome assembly GCA_963749385.1 of uncultured Solirubrobacterales bacterium. Lineage (GTDB taxonomy): Bacteria > Actinomycetota > Thermoleophilia > Solirubrobacterales > Solirubrobacteraceae > Palsa-744. Next base: position 417,042 of record CAVVMI010000006.1, on the reverse strand, counting down.
CCAGGCCGAGGCCGAGGAGCACTGGCTGACCGGCGACCTGATGCCGGGCGAACTCACGATCGCCGAGCAGATCGAGCGCTCCGGAGCACCCGATCTGCTGCTCGAACGCTACGCCGGGCGCCTCGAGCACCACGAGCCCTGGCATGTCGGGCGCGAAGTGTCACACCTGTTCAGGGGCCTCGTGGATGTCGGCGAGGTCGACACGATGCTGCGCGAGCACGGGCACGAGAACCTGCGCATGGTCGACAACGGCGTCGTCAACCGACGCTCCGCGGCGCTGGCGGAGCTGCCCCACGTCCGCGGCTACCACCTCGTGCCGGCGGGCGCCTCCAAGGTCGCGGCCGTGGCGCTCCACCGCCGTGCTCGCGGCTATGAGCGCGAGCAGACACTCGCGATCGGCGACTCGCGCGAGGACCTCGCATGCGCGGCCGAGGTCGGCGTCTTCTGGCTGGTCGCCAACGCCGTCCAGCGCGACTCCTCGATCGGCTCCGAGCTCGCCGCGCACGACAACGCGCGCATCGCCGACGCGGCCCACGGCGCCGGCGTCTACGAGGCGGTAGTCACGACCCTCATGTCGTGACGAGGCCGCGTCGTCATCGGCACCGAACCCCTTCCGGCGCCGAAACCCGCGCCGGCGCCGAAACCCGCGCCGGCGGCGATGACGTGACCGGCGACCTGGCCGTGACCGGCTGCGATGTCCCGCGCGACGGCGATGTTCTGACCGGCGGCCGTGTCGGACCCCGCAGCGGCGTCGTGGCCGGCAGCGGGCTGATGGTCCCCTCGCGCACCTCCTCCTGGTAGAGGCGCTCGACGACGAACTCCTTGAGCAGCGTCTGGTAGCCGATGTTGCGCGAGGCCGCGAGCGCCTTGAGGCGTTTGAGTGTGAACAGATCGAAGCGGATCGCGATCGGCTTCGTGCGCCCGCGGCGGATGAGGGCCTGCATGCGCAGCACCTTCTGCCGCCTGGCCTCTGCCCTGAAGAACTCGTCGGCCACGAGCGAGAGGCCCATCGCAGGATTGACTTCTTCGTCGCGCTGCATGGATGTCACGTCCTTTCACTGCTTTATCGCGATCGCATTTACGGATATACCATCGCTATACAGCGGCCTATCCGGCAGCGCGCTGCAGGGTGTATGTCTATTTTTTTCCCTGTATCACGATGGTATTTACGGGTGAAGACCATTGTTATACGGCGGTTGCGATGGAACACACTCTGACGCCCTGCACTCGGTCCGGGTGAAGACCATGGTTATACGGCGGTTGCGATGGAACACACACTGACGCCCGGCACTCGGGCCCGGTGAAGACCATGGTTATACGGCGGTTGCGATGGAACACACACTGCGCCCTGCGCACCGCGACTAGGTGAAGACCATTGTTATACGGCGCGCACGATGGAACACGCTCAGCACCACTGCCGTCCAGCCTGAATAGTCGGCTGATCGATCGTTGCGGGCGGCCGCGCTGTGACCGACCGCGTGCGTCATTTGCGAAACCGCGCGCGCATCCGCTGCCAGAGGCCCGGCCGGCTGCGATCTCGCCAGCGAGCTGGTGGCGGGACGGTCGCGCGAACGAGCGCCACCCAGTCGTCGAGCGGCAGCTCGCCGGATATCAGGCGCCCGAGCGCGTCGGTGACCGGAGCGTGGACCGCCGCGCGCTGCAGCGCGGCGCAGAGCAGAGGCACCGACTCGAGCGCCTCGACGGCCTGGCCGACCTGTCCAGGTATGTCCTTCGCCGCGACGCCCGCCGCGAGCAGCTCGCCCGCGCGTCGGTTGCGGCTCTCGCGCGCCAGTGCCGTCGCCACGAGGTCGCCTGTGCCCGCCAGCCCGATCATCGACTCCGGACGCGCGCCCAGCCCGTCCGCGTAGCGCCAGACCTCGGCGAAGATGTGGCCGGCCGCTGCGCCCGCCGCGTTCAGCCCCTGCGCCTCGGTCGCGCCCGCGGCCAGCGCTGCGGCGTTCTTCGCGGCGCCCGCGAGCTCCACGCCGAGCGGATCGTTTGACTGCTCGCAGACGACGCCGGCCCGCGTGAACAGCTGCGCGAGCGCCTGCGCGAGGTCCTCGGAGACGCACGCCGCGACCAGGCCCGCGCCGGCATGGACCATCTCCTGCGCATGGGCGGGACCGCCGACGCACGCAACGCGGTCGTGACCGAAGCGCGCGCTCAGCATCGCGGTCGGCGGCAGACCGAGCGGCGGCACGAGGCCCTTTGCGAGCGACACGACGGCCGCTCGCCGACCGAGCCCGGCGTCGGCGAGCGCCGCGATCACCTCGCCGAGGCCGCGCGAAGGAACCGCGAGAAAGACGTAGTCCGCGCGCGCGACGCCGTTGCTGGCCGGCTCGACGCGCAGCTGCGACGGCAGCTCCACGCCCGGCAGGTATGCCCGGTTCTCGCGCTCCTGCTCGAGCAGTGCAGCCTGCTGGTCGGTGCGCGTCTGAAGGGTCGTGCGCGACCCGCTGCGCGTCATCAGCACGGCCAGGGCCGTGCCGAACGAGCCGGCTCCCACGACGGTGACGCGCGTCGCACCCGGTGTGGGCAGCGATCGCGCGCGCGAGCGCGGCGCCGCAACGCTCGGTTGCGAAGGCCCGTGTGTCGATGCTCGCGGGCTGGGCGGCGAGATGGGCTTCGTGGGCTCGGGCTCTGCCATCTGCGCAGCGAGCCTAACGGTCTGCCCGCTGTTGGGACCAGGCGCGCAGGCGACTCTGCGATCGCGCTCGTGTGCGAGCCCGCTGCGCGCCCCTTTCCGCCTCGCTGCGCGCTAGATGATGGCGGCGAGCCTGCGACCGGCGGCGGCGAGCGCGCGAGCGCCACCGGCCTGCAGGATCGTCTGAAGGTCGAGCACGCGGGCGTCGAACAGGCTGAGGCGGTTATCGGCTGCGATCGCGTAGGCGGGCACGCCGGCCTGGCGCGCGCGCGTCGCGATCTCGAACATCGCGCTGCCGGCGAGCGTGCTCTGCTCCAGCCGTGCGCATGCGAGGATCACGGCGCGCGCGCGAAGCATGCGGCTGTCGAAGTGCGCGTCGGCGAGATGGCGAGCGAGCGCTCCGCGTCGGTCCTCGCGTTCGATCTCGAGCGCAACGAGGTCGGGCGCCGCCGATCCGCCCGACCGAAGCCCACGTCCGACCGCCTCGGCGACGCTCGCGGCGCTGAGCGTCGATCCGATGGCGCAGGCCGCCACGAGCGGCGTGGTCGGGATCGTCATCTCAGCGCCTGCGGTCGCGCGTCGCACGTGGCTCGCGTCTGTGGAAGATCACGATCGGGCATCCTTCCAGGATGGCTGGCAAGAGCGAGCATGCTGTCGTCGAGGTGTGCGGGCGCGAGGTGCGCGTGAGCAACCCCGCCAAGATGTTCTTCCCCGATGCCCCGCGCGCCGGGTCGAGCGGCTCCTCACAGGGCAGCGGCGTGACGAAGATGGATCTCGTCGACTACTACCTGGAGTGCGGCGAGGCTGTCGTGCGCCATCTCAGGGAGCGCCCGACCGTGATGAAGCGCTGGGTCGACGGCGTCACCGGGAAGCCGTTCTTTCAGAAGCGCGTGCCCGACAGCGCGCCAGAGTGGCTGCAGACCGCAACCGTCACCTTCCCGAGCGGGCGCAGCGCCCGCGAGCTCGTGCCCAACGACAGCGCGCACCTCATCTGGGGCGTGAACCTCGGCGTGATCGACTGGAACCCCTGGCCGGTGCGCAGGTCAGACCTCGATCATCCCGACGAGCTGCGCATCGATCTCGACCCGTGCCCGGGCGTGCCGTTCTCTGAGGTGCGCGAGGTCGCGCTCGGCGCGCGCGAGGTGCTCGAGGAGCACGGTCTCGTGGGCTTCCCCAAGACGTCGGGCTCGCGCGGCATCCACATATACGTGCGCCTGCGGGCGGGCTATGACTTCCAGGACACGCGCACCGCCGCGCTCGCGCTGGCCCGCGACGTCGAGCGGCGGATGCCGGGGCGCGCGACCAGCCGCTGGTGGAAGGAGGAACGCGAGGGCGTGTTCATCGACTACAACCAGAACGCGCGCGACCGCACGATCGCCTCTGCCTACTCTGTGCGTGCCGTGCCCGACGCGCGCGTCTCCTGCCCGCTGAGCTGGGAGGAGGTGCCCGACGTCGAGCCGGCCGAGCTGCGGCTGGACACCGTGCCCGCGCGCCTGCGCGAGCGCGGCGATCCGTCCGCGGCGATCGACGACTCGCCGGGCCGGCTGGAGTCGCTGCTGGAGCTCGCCGCGCGCGACGAGCGCGAAGGCCTCGGCGACGCGCCCTGGCCGCCGCACTTTCGCAAGCAGCAGGGCGAGCCGCCGCGCGTGCAGCCCAGCCGCGCGCGCAAGGCGGCGTCATGAGCGCCGCGCTCACGCCGCCGATCAAGCCGCAGCTCGCGCTCTCGCGCAAGGAGCTGCCGGAGGGCGAGCAGTACGTCTACGAGGTCAAGCTCGACGGCTTTCGCTGCCTTGCGTTCGTCGACGACGGCGACGTGTTCCTGCAGTCGCGCAGCGGCAAGCCGCTGGGACGCTATTTCCCCGAGCTCGTGCTGCCGGTCGGCAGCTACGTGCTCGACGGCGAGATCGTCGTGCGCGACGCCGACGGTCGCGAGGACTTCGACGCGCTCGGGCAGCGCATCCATCCCGCCGCTTCGCGCGTCGAGCGCCTGTCGGGCGAGACGCCGGCCGTGTACGTCGCCTTCGATCTGCTCGCGCGTGGCGACGAGGGGCTGCTCGAGCGGTCCTTCGTCGAGCGCCGTGCGGCGCTCGAGCAGCTGCTGGCAGGCGGCGATTTCACCGAGGCGCCCGTCGAGCTGATGGAGTCCACGGGCGAGATCGAGCGCGCCCGCGAGTGGCTCGTCGGGGCCGAGGGCGCGATCGCCAAGGAACGCGACGCGGCCTACCGGCCGGGCGAACGCAAGGGCATGGTGAAGGTCAAGCGCGTGCGCACGATCGACGCGGTCGTGGCGGGCTGGCGGCCCGGCAAGGAGCCTGAAACGGTCGGCGCGCTCATCCTCGGCCTCTATGGCGACGACGGTGAGCTGCGCGTCGTCGGGCACTGCTCGGGGCTGCGCGCGAGCGAGAAGCGCCGTCTCGTGGGCTTCTTCGCCGACTACGAGACCGGCGAGCGCGGGACGGCCGATCCCAGCCGCTGGAGCGCCGGACGCGACCTCGAGTGGGTCGCGCTGCGCCCCGAGCTGGTCGTCGAGATCGACTTCGATCACGTGTCCGCGGGTCGCATCCGCCACGGCGCGCGGCTGCGTCGCTGGCGCGAGGACAAGCGCGCCGTCGAGTGCACGCTCGATCAGCTGTACAGCTGACGGCGGCCGCCTGAGCCCGCGGGATGAGAGCGGCTCGGGCGGGCGCGCCGGCCGGGCCCTTTGGCCGGGCCCGGGATGGGCGGGACGGAGGCGCGGTCGGCCGCGGCGTGGGTCGTCGACTAGCATCACGCCATGACCGCCGCAGAGGCGACCGCCGCCGAGGAGGAGTACCTGCAGATCCTCTTCTGGCTGCAGGAGGCAGGCCTGCCGATGACCGGCGCGAATATCGCGCGCGCGATGCAGCTGTCGGCGCCGACCGTGCACGAGATGGTCGGGCGGCTGGAGCACGACGGCTACATCACGCGAGCGAGCGACCGCAGCATCGCGTTCACCGAGAGCGGCGCCGAGCACGCCGAGCAGATCGTTCGCCGCCACCGCCTGATCGAGCGCTTCCTGACCGACGTGCTCGGCGTGCCCTGGGACGAGGTGCACGAGGAGGCCGAGCGACTGGAGCACGCGATGTCGCCTGTGCTCGAGGAACGCATGCTTGCCGCCATCGGCGACGCCAAGACCTGTCCGCACGGACATCCGATCGTCGCCGGCGCGCGTCTGGCCGGCGTGCCGCTCGCCGATGTGCAGCCGGGTGCAGCTGTGCGCGTGCTGCGCTTTGAGAACGAGGCCGAGGACCTCCTGCACTACCTCAAGGGCACGGGGCTCGAGCCCGGCTTGGAGGGCACGCTCGCCGAGCGCGACGACGAACAGGTCGTTCTGCAGATCGCCGACGACCGGCGCTGCGTCGTCACGACGAGCGTCGCCGAGACGGTCTCGGTCGTGGCTGACCCCTCGCCGCCCGCGCGCACCGCGCTGCCCGAGCAGCTCGTGCTCGGCCAGCGCTACGGCCGCTGAGCCCCGGTAGCCGGCGCGAGGCGGCGTCCTCGCTCGCTCGCGTGCGCGCCTGCACGCCGCGCGCCCTGCGTCCTTCACCAACGGCTCCGCCGTCGGTGCCGCCTGGCTCTCGGGGCTCAGAACGTCGCCGGCGCGAGGCGGCGGCGCAGGTTAGAGCGAGCGGCCGGCCGCGGGGTCGTGCTCGATCCGTCGCGCCCGGCGGCACTGGTCTGGCAGCTGCGCAAGCACCCGCGTCGCCTCGTCGCGATCCCTGTCGCGCAGCACGGCGTGGACCTTCCTTCCGGCGGTGTCGAGATGGATGCTCGCGAGCGCCAGGCGATGCTGGATCGGTCCCTCGACCTGGCGGATGCTCTGCACCTTCGCCAGCGGCACCCAGTCGGTGACGCGCTGCAGCCGCCCGCTGGTCGTGACGGCGTAGCGCTCGTTGGCGCCCCAGGACAGGCGCCCGAAGCGAAGCGGCGACTTCCAGTGCACACGGGCGGGCGGCGCCAGCCGCTCCGTCGGCAGGCCGGGGAAGACCGTCGCCATCAGCCGAGCGGCCTGCGCGCTGCTGCCAACGGGCAGCAGCGCGCGCGCGGCTTTAGCCTGATTACGATCCTGGCGGCCCTTGGATTTCTGGCTCGCGACATCTACTTCCAGGCGGCACCATCCCCACGGCCGCCAGGCGAGCGGCTCGATCATCCGGACGGCCTGGATCCGTGCCAGCGGGATCGTCTCCGCCGAGGTTTCGACCAGTCCCGAGCGCAGGTGCAGCCCGTCGGGGGTGTGGGTGAGCGTGAGCCGGTAGTCGCCGTTGAAGCGTCGGAAAAAGCTGACCGCCAGCCCGAACAGAGTGAAGGCGCCGACGCTGATCACGGCGGTCGCGGCGGCTGGCGCGACGATCGCGAGCACCACCAGCGTCACGATCATCAGCTCGAGCACCAGGCCGGCAGCGGTGAGCAGGATCGAGGCGAAGAGCCGCCCAGGCGCGACGGTCAGAAGTGGCTGCTGCTCGGGTGTCGCGGCGCCGTCCGGCACGTCGTGGCTGGCGCTCAGCAGATGAGCGCGCAGCGTGTCCGCCTCCCGGCTCGTCAGATAGGCCAGCCGGCCGGATTTGCCGCTGCCACCGGCCAGACGGATCCGCAGCTCGGCCAGCCCGAAGATGCGTGCCAGGCCGGGCTGGACGATGTCGATCGCCTGGATTCGGCTGAGCGGAAAGCGCTCCGAGGTTCGCCGGATCAGTCCGCTGTCGACGCGAAGCACTCCATCTTCGACCCGCCACCTGGTGACCAGCCAGGAAACCAGCCCGACCACGAACACCACCACGAGCAGCGCGCCGTGACCGATGTCGTCGCCGATCGATCCGCGCGTGCCGGTGAGCGCCGGGATGAGCAGCACGAGGACGATGACGAGAGCGCCGCGCCCGGCCCTCACGAGCGGCGAGAGCGGATGAAGCCGCTGCCAGCTGCCGTCCAGCCCGGCCAGCGCCCGCGGGTCGTCGGCCTGCGAGCCCTCCGGCGGCCGGGGCTCGCCCGGCTCGCTCACAGCCCCATCGCCTGGGTCTCGCCCAGCGACGTGAGCTGGTCGCGCAGACGAGCAGCCTCTCCGGCCTCGAGGCCAGGGATGCGCGCGTCGCTCGCGGCCGCGGCGGTATGCATCTGCACGGTCGCCAGCCCGAACGTCCGCTCGAACGGCCCGGCGGTCACCTCGACGTACTGCATCCGACCGTAGGGGATCACCGACATCCGCCGGAACATCACGCCCCGCCTGACCAGCAGGTCGTCGGCCCGCTCCGCGTAGCCCCAGGCCCGCACGCGCCGGCCGGCGATCGCGTCGGCGATCGCGGCAAAGACCAGCGAGGCCACGACCGCGAGCTCGGCTGCGTCGCGTGAGCCGAGCGCGAGCGTGATGACGAGCGCGAGCGCGAGCACCGCCAGCGTCGTCGCCGCCACCTCGTAGCGTCTGAGCGTGCGCAGCCGGGGCGAGGGCACCGTCCAATCCAGCGCGCCCTCGCTGAGGTCCTCTGCTGCGCCCACGGTCGTCGCGACGATAGCGCGCCGCCGACGGCCGCGCGCATGTAGCCCGCGCGCACGGGGCCAGAGATGGGGCTCGGCGACTGCGCGCAGCATCCTGGGCGCAGCTTCAGACGCTGTGCAGAGGCCGATGCAGGAGGTCCGCTCAGCCGCTAGCAGCGGTGATCTCGCAGACGATGCCCGACAGCGCTCAGAGCGAGCGGTAGGCGGCTGCGAGACGCGCGACGCCCTCTTCGATCTGCTCGACGCTGACGCCCGAGTAGGCCAGGCGCAGCTCGTTCTCGCCGCCTTCCAGCAGGAAGTCGGTCCCCTTGACGAACGTCACGCCCTGCTCGCCGGCGACCTCGAACAGCCGGCCCACGTCCGTGCCAGGAGGGAGCGTCACCCACATGAAGTAGCCGCCCTGGGGCGCGACGAACTGCGCGTCGGGCAGCTCGCGTCGCAGCGTGTCCGCGAGCGCGGCGGCGCGCTGTGCGAGCGCAGTGCGCACCGTCTCGATCGAGCGCTCGATCGCGCCCGAGGCGCAGAACTCGTAGACGATCGCCTCGGAGACCATGTTCGGCGAGATGTAGGTGTTGGTCGCCAGCGCGATGATCGCGTCGATCAGGTCGCGCGGGCCGACCAGATAGCCGACGCGCACGCCCGGGCAGACCGTCTTGGTGAACGACGACGCGTACACGACCCGGTCGGGGTCGAGCGAGAGCATCGTCGGCACCGGCTCGCCGGTGAAGCGCAGCTCGGCGTAGGGGTCGTCCTCGAGCACGATGAAGCCGTGCTGCGCGGCGAGCGCGAGCAGCGCCTGGCGCTTGGCCAGCGACAGCGTGTAGCCCGCGGGGTTCTGGAAGTTGGGGATGATGTGCGCGAGCTTGGGCTGCACGCCGCTGCTCAGCAGGCGTCCCAGCGCGTCGGTGTCGATGCCGTCCGGCTCGAGCGCCACGGGATGCACGCGCGCGCCGCGCTGTCGCAGCGACAGCAGCGTGCGGTCATACGTCGGACTCTCGACGATCACCTCGTCGCCCGAGCGCACGAGCTGGTCGAACAGGAACGCGTCGGCCTGCAGCGAGCCGTTGGTCACGAACACGCGCTCAGGCTCGACGCCGTGGCGGTCGGCGATCCAGGCGCGCAGCCGCGGATAGCCGACCGACGTGCCATACGCGGTCACGCCGGCGGGGTCGCTGTCGAAAGCGCGCCCTGCCGCGTCGCGCAGCCCCTCGACGTCGATGATGTCGAGCGACGGCACCCCGCGTGCGAAGGAGATCGTGGGTCCGGCTGCGGCTGGCATCGCGGGGTAGCTTAGGCGTCCGAGCAGCTCGTCGTAGTCATGGGTGAGCTCGCGCGACACCTGCTCGAGCCGTCCGCGAAAGCTGAGCAGCTCGGCGTGGCTTGGCGGACGGGCCTGGCTCGTCTGCGCGGCGCTCGCCGCCAGCGGCGCGTCGGGCAGCGCAAAGGCGCCCGCTGACGACGCGGCTGCGAGCGGCGGATCGGCGGGCGGCGCTGACGCTGCGCTCGGCTGCGGCGGCAGCTGCCAGGGGTGCTCGACCGTCTCGTCCACGACACGGCCGGTCAGCGGTGCCGGGGGTGGCTGGGACGGCGGCGGCGCGGCGGGCGGCGGCGCGGCGGGCGGTGGCGCGGCGGGCGGTGGCGCGGCGGGCGGCGCATCGTCGCGGCCGATCGCGGCCAGCGTGCGCTCCAGCTCGGCAAGCTTGCGCTCGAGCGCGCCGAGCGTCTGTGCGACGTCCTGGTCCACGGTCACGCAAGCGTAGCGGGCGCGCCTGGCCGCGACGGCCGTCGGGTCGGCGGCGCCCTCGGGCGGCCGGCGCGGGGCCTGAATGAGCTGCGCGGCGGGCGGTCGCTAGGAGCGGACGGCGCCGCCGAGGATCTCGACGGCGATCGCCGCGACCTCGGTCGGCGTGCGCCCGACGCGCACGTCCTTGGCTTCGAGCGCCTGCGCCTTCGCGGCGGCTGTGCCGGCCGACCCCGAGACGATCGCGCCAGCGTGGCCCATCTGCTTGCCGGGCGGTGCGGTGAAGCCCGCGATGTAGGCGACCACCGGCTTGCTCACGTGCTCGGCGATGTACTCCGCGGCCTCCTCCTCGGCGCTTCCGCCGATCTCGCCGGACAGCACGATCAGCTCGGTCTGCTCGTCCTGCTGGAAGAGCTCGAGGATGTCCACGAACGACGAGCCGGGGACCGGATCGCCGCCGATGCCGACGATCGAGCTGCAGCCGAAGCCGGCCTGGGCGATCTCGTTGCCGATCTGGTAGGTCAGCGTGCCCGAGCGCGAGACCACGCCGACGTTGCCCTCGGAGAAGAACGACGCCGGGATGATGCCGACGTTCGCCTTGCCAGGAGAGAGGATGCCAGGGCAGTTGGGGCCCACCAGGCGCGTGCCAGGGTGCTGCTGGAGCAGCGTGTTGTAGACACGCAGCTCGTCGTGCGCGGGGATGCCCTCGGTGATCGCGATCACCAGCTCGACGCCGGCCGCCGCCGCTTCGAGGATCGAATCCGCCGCGAAGCGCGGCGGCACGAAGATCATCGCCGTGTTCGGCTTGACCTCGGCGGCCGCCTGCTCCCAGCTGTCGAACACGGGGATTCCCTCGACGTCCTGGCCGCCCTTGCCGGGAGTGACGCCGCCGACTACGTTCGTTCCGTAGCGGCGGTTGTTGAGCGTGTGAAACGCGCCCTCTTTGCCGGTGATGCCGGCGACGGCGAGGCGCGTCTCGCTGTCCACGAGCACCGACATCAAGCGGTCGCCTCCGCGGCCGCGGCCGAGCCGTTGCTCGCTCCCGCTGCGCGCGCCAGTGCGACGACCTTCTCGGCCGCCTCGTTCATCGTGCGCGCGGCATGCACGTTGGGTAGCTCGGCCTGCTGGAGCAGCTCGCGACCCTGCACATCATTGGTGCCGTCGAGGCGCACGACGAACGGGACCGACGGTTTGATCTCGGCGAAGGCGGCGATCAGGCCCTTGGCGACCTCGTCGCAGCGCGTGATCCCGCCGAAGATGTTGAACAGCACGGCCTTGACAGCGTCGTTTGAGAGGATCAGCTCGACGGCCTGCTTGATCTTCTCGGCGTCCGAGCCGCCGCCGGCGTCCAGGAAGTTGGCCGGCGAGCCGCCCGCCTGTGCGACGACGTCGAGCGTCGACATGACCAGCCCGGCGCCGTTTCCGAGAATCCCGATGTCGCCGTCGAGCGCGACGTACTGCACGCCCTGTTCGGAGGCGCGACGCTCGATCGGGTCTTCGTTGGCGCTGTCTGAGAGCCCCTGGTTGTCGGGGTGGCGGTAGAGCGCGTTGCCGTCGAGCGACACCTTGGCGTCGAGCGCCCTGACCTCGCGCTGCGGCGTGACGATCAGCGGGTTGATCTCGGTCAGCGTGGCGTCCTCGGACAGCCAGACCTCGTACAGCGCCATGAGCGCGTCCGCGACGCCGTCGATCACGTCGGCGTCGGCGCCGCCTTTGGTGGCGATGTCGACCGCGTCCTCGCGCGTCAGCCCGACCAGCGCGTCGACGTGGTGGCGAATCAGCTTCTCCGGCGTGCGCTCGGCCACCTCTTCGATGTCGACGCCGCCCTCGACGCTGAAGAGCACGAGCGGCAGCTTCGCCGAGCGATCGAGCAGCACCGACGCGTAGTACTCGCTGGCGATGTCCGACGCGTGCTCGATCCACAGCGTGTGCACGATGTGCCCCTTGATATCCAGCCCGAGGATGTTCTGCGCATGCTCGCGCGCCTGCGCCTCGTCGGCCGCGAGCTTCACGCCGCCGGCCTTGCCGCGTCCGCCGATCAGCACCTGCGCCTTGACGACCACCGGGTAGCCGATCTCGTTCGCCGCCTCGACGGCGTCCTCGACGGTAGTCACCGGCTTGCCGGGGGACACCTCGAGGCCGTGCCGCGCGAACAGCTGCTTGCCTTGGTACTCCAACAGGTCCATCTGCGAGGCGGCACTCTAGCTGACATCGCCGGGCGCGCGCCACATGGCCGGCAGGTCACTCTGCGCGCCATGCAGGCATAATCTCCGCGCGATGGCATTGCCGAAGAACATCACGTTCGTCACGTTCGATGTCTACGGCACGCTGATCGACTGGGAGACGGGGATCTACGAAGCGTTTGCCAAGGAGGCAAAGCGCGACGGCTTCGAGATCGACCGCAACGTGCTGATGCCGCTGTTCCATGAGGTCTCGCGCGAGATCGAGGGCGGCTCCTACGAGCTCTACGCCGAGGTGCTGCGCCGCACCGCGATCGAGATCGCCAAACGCATGGAATGGTCGCTCGAGCCGTCGCGCTCGGGCTTCCTGCCCGACTCGGTCCAGCGCTGGATGCCGTTCAAGGAGACCGCGCCCCAGCTGCAGAAGCTCTCCAAGAAGTATCGCCTCGGCCTGCTCTCGAACATCGACGACAAGCTGCTCGGGCAGACCCGGCGCCACATCCCGATCGACTTCGACCTGGTCGTGACCGCGCAGCAGGTGCGCTCATACAAGCCCGAACCGGCGCACTTCACCGAGTGCGCGCGGCGCATGGGCGGCAAGCGCGGCTGGGTGCACGTGGCCGCCAGCCACTACCACGACGTCGTGCCGTGCGTCAAACAGCGCGTGCCCGTTGTCTGGGTCAACCGCAACAAGGAGACGCTCGAGTCCTCGCAGAAAAAGCCGACCGCCGAAGTGACGAACCTCAAAGCGGCAGCGAAACTGCTCGGGATCTCCTAAAGGCGGCCAGCCGCGGAGGTTGGGCGCTGATGGCGCGGAGGCTCGCCCGCTGAGCGGCTAGCTCGAGGCGGGCGCGTCGGAAACGATCGTCGCGATCGGCGCGCCGGCGGCGATCGGCGCGCCCTCAGTGATCGGCAGCTCGGCGATCGTGCCGTCCTTGTGCGCGGTGATCTCGTTCTCCATCTTCATCGCCTCGATGATGCATAGCAGCTGGCCCTCGGCGACCGTGTCGCCGGCCTTGACGAGCACCTTCCACATGTTGCCCTGAAGCGGCGAGGTCAGCGTGTCGGGCCCACCGGCGCTCGAGCTCGCGCGCTGCGCGCGCTTGGGCGCGCCACGCGCGCCCGCGGGCGCGCCGCCGTTGAGCGAGCCCGCGCCGGCCAGGCCGGGCGGCCCGACGACACGCACGTCAAAGCGCCTGCCCGAGACCTCGACCTCGTAGGTGTGCTCGAGCTTCTCCGCCGCGCTCTCGTCGTCGGCGAGCTGCGCGGGCGCCTGCGCGAGCGTCTTCAGCCAGTCCTTGTCCTCGAGCAGGTCGCGGCACGTCTCGCCCCTGGCCCACTGCCCGGTCGCCAGCAGCGCCTGGTGGAAGGGGATCAGCGTCTTCAGGCCCTCGATCTCGTATTCGCCCAGCGCGCGCAGCATGCGCTGCGTGGCCTGCTCGCGATCGGCGTCCCACACGATCAGCTTGGCGACCATCGGGTCGTACATCGGCGACACCTCGCCGCCAGCCTGCACGCCGGAGTCCACGCGCACGCCCGGGCCGCTCGGCTCGCGGTAGGCGCCGATCCTCCCGGGCGCCGGCGCGAAGTTGCGCGAGGCGTCCTCGGCGTTGATGCGGCACTCGATCGCATGGCCGCGCAGCTCGACGTCCTCCTGCGCGTAGCTCAGTTCCTCGCCCGCCGCGGCGCGAATGCCCTCCTTGACGATGTCGATCCCGGTCGTCATCTCGGTCACGCAGTGCTCGACCTGCACGCGCGTGTTCATCTCCAGGAAGAAGTACTCGGGCTCGTCGCCCTCGCCGGCCGAGAAGAGCCCCTCGATCGTCCCGGCGCCGACGTAGTCGACCGCCCTGGCGGCGTCCACGCCGATCTTGCCGATCCGCTCGCGCGTCTGCGGATCGACGACCCATTCCGGCGCCGGCGACTCCTCGATCACCTTCTGATGGCGGCGCTGGATCGAGCAGTCGCGCTCGCCGAGGTGGATCACGTTGCCGAGGCGGTCGGCGAGCACCTGCACCTCGACGTGGCGCGGGTCGTGCAGGTAGCGCTCGAGGTAGACGGTCGGGTCGGAGAAGAACTTCTCGCCTTCGCGGCTCGAGCCCTCGAAGGCTCCCTCGAGCTCGTCCTCCGAGAGCGCCACGCGAAAGCCCTTGCCGCCGCCGCCGCCGGCGGCCTTGACGGCGACCGGGAAGCCGATGTCGGCCTTGGCGATCCGCAGCGCGTCGGCCACGGTCTCGACGGGCTCGGTCGTGCCCGGCACGATCGGCACGCCAGCCTTCTGCATCAGCTCGCGCGCGCGCGTCTTTGAGCCCATCGCCTCGATCGCGCTCGCCGGCGGGCCGATGAACACGACGCCGGCTTCTTCGCAGGCCTGCGCGAAAGGCGCGTTCTCGGCCAGGAAGCCATAGCCGGGGTGAACCGCCTGCGCGCCGGCGCGCCGCGCGACGTCGAGGATCTTCTCGATGCTCAGGTAGTTGTCCGCGGCCGGGCCCTCGCCGAGGTTGTACGCCTCGCTGGCGCGCTCGACGTGCGGCGTGTCGCGGTCGAGCTCTGAGTAGACGGCCACCGACGCGACGCCGAGCTCCTCGAGCGCGCGCACGATTCTCACAGCGATCTCGCCGCGGTTGGCGACCAGCACCTTCTCGAACATTCGGCGCAGAGCTTAGTGCGTCGATCAGCGCGCCGGCCTGCGCGAGCGCCCGTCAGGCGATCGCGTCGCTGATCATCCCGGCGCCGACGGTCTCGTTGCTGGACTCGTCGATCAGGATGAAGCTGCCGGTGCGGCGGTTGTGCTTGTAGGCGTCGAACACGAGCGGCTGAGAGGTGCGCAGGCGCACGCGCCCGATGTGGTTCAGCCCCAGCTGCGCGGGCGGCGGGTCGCGTTCGAGCGTGTGCACGTCGAGCATGTCGTCGATGCCGTCGACGACCGCCATCGCGCTGCGGGTCGTCTGCTTGATCAGGTAGCGCCCGCCCGGCTGCAGCGGCCGGTCGGCCATCCAGCAGACGTCGGCCGCCAGCTCGCGGCCGACGATCGGTTCGCGCTCGGCGTGGCAGATCAGCTCGCCGCGCGATATGTCGATCTCGTCCGCGAGGCGAAGCGCGACCGACATCGGCGCCGTCGCCTCGTCCAGCTCGCCGTCGAAGGTGTCGATCGCGGCGATCCGCGTGCGCTGTCCGCCCGGCAGCACCGTCACCTCGTCGCCCTGGCGCAGCGCTCCGCTGGCCAGCTGACCGGCGTAGGCCCGGTAGTCGTCGCCCGCCGCTGCGGAGGGCCGGATCACCCACTGAACGGGAAAGCGCGCCGGCGTGTCGTGGGGGTGGTCATAGGCGACCTCGACCTGCTCGAGCAGCTCCAGCAGCGCCGGTCCGTCGTACCAGTCCATCGTCTGCGAGCGGTCGACGACGTTGTCGCCGTTGAGCGCGGACATCGGGATGTAGATGATCTCGTACTGGTCGCCCGCCCTGCGCCCGCCTTCGCGCAGCGCCGGCGCGAAGCTCTCGAACTCCGCGCAGATCTCGTCGAAGCGCTCCTGCGAGTGCCCGACCAGGTCCATCTTGTTGACCGCCACGACGAGCTTGGGGATGCCGAGCAGCGCGCTGATGTAGGCGTGGCG
This sequence comes from uncultured Solirubrobacterales bacterium, assembly GCA_963749385.1. Classification (GTDB taxonomy): domain Bacteria; phylum Actinomycetota; class Thermoleophilia; order Solirubrobacterales; family Solirubrobacteraceae; genus Palsa-744. The sequence continues at coordinate 401,361 of CAVVMI010000006.1, read as the reverse complement.
CTTGGACTGCTCGAGCACGCCGTTGCGCGCGTCGATCAGCACGACCGCCAGGTCCGCGGTCGAGGCTCCGGTGACCATGTTGCGCGTGTACTGCTGGTGGCCGGGGCAGTCGGCGATGATGAACCGGCGGCTGGGCGTCGCGAAGTAGCGGTAGGCCACATCGATCGTGATCCCCTGCTCGCGCTCGGCGCGCAGCCCGTCGGTGAGCAGCGCGAGGTCCAGCGCTCCCTCGCCGCCGCGGCGCTCGGATGCCTGTGCGACGTGGTCGAGCTGGTCCTGGAGGATCGACTTGCTGTCGTAGAGCAGCCGGCCGATCAGCGTGCTCTTGCCGTCGTCGACCGAGCCGGCCGTCGAGATGCGCAGCAGGTCGAGGGTCATCAGAAGTACCCAGCCTTCTTACGATCCTCCATCGCGGCCTCGGTCACGCGGTCGTCGGCGCGCGTCTCGCCGCGCTCGGTGATGCGCGTCGCTGAGATCTCGGCCACGACGTCGGCCAGCGTCGCCGCATGCGAGCGCACGCCGCCGGTGCAGCTCATGTCGCCGACGGTCCGGTAGCGGACCGTCTCCGAGAAGACCTGCTCGCCGTCGATCAGCTCGGCGCCGTCGCGCCAGGCATAGAGCATGCCGTCGCGCTCGAACACGTCGCGCTCGTGCGCGAAGTAGATCGAGGGCACCTCGAGCTGCTCGGAGTCGATGTACTCCCACACGTCGAGCTCGGTCCAGTTGGACAGCGGGAACACGCGCACGCTCTCGCCCTTGTTGATGCGACCGTTGTAGAGGTTCCACAGCTCCGGGCGCTGGCTCTTGGGGTCCCACTGGCCGAAGTCGTCGCGGAAGGAGAACACGCGCTCCTTGGCGCGCGCGCGCTCCTCGTCGCGCCGCGCGCCGCCGAAGGCGGCGTCGAAGCCGTGCTCGGCGAGCGCGTCGAGCAGCGTGACCGTCTGCAGGCGGTTGCGCGACGCGCGCGGACCGGTCTCCTCGACGACCCTGCCGGCATCGATCGAGTCCTGCACGCTCGCGACGATCAGGCGCTCGCCCAGCTCGCCGACGCGCCGGTCGCGGTACTCGATCACCTCGTCGAAGTTGTGGCCGGTGTCGACGTGCATCAGCGGGAACGGGAACGGCCCGGGGCGGAAGGCCTTCTCGGCCAGCCGCAGCAGCACGATCGAGTCCTTGCCGCCGCTGAACAGCAGCACGGGATGCTCCAGTTCGGCCGCCACCTCGCGCATCACGTGGATCGCCTCGCTCTCCAGCGCGCGCAGGTGCGACAGCTGGGTGTGGGTCACGACGCTCATCGGTCACACATCCAAACGGGTGGATCGCGCGATCCTGGCACGCAGGGCAAGCTGGGCCAGGACGCAGGAAGCGTGGCGTACTTCGTACGCGAGCGACCGACGACGCCGATCCAGCGCCGGCATGCGTGACAGGGTCATCAGCCGACCGCCGGCTCTACATGCAGGCCGCACTCGGTCTTGTCGGTGCCGGCCCAGCGACCCTCGCGTCCGCTGCCCGGCTGCGTGCACGGCGCGCAGCCGATCGACTCATAGCCCTGGTCGTGCAGCGGGTTGTAGGGCAGGCCGCGCTCGTGGATGCGCCGCCAGAGGTCCTTCTCGGTCCAGTCGGCCAGCGGGTTGTACTTGACCAGGCCGCGCGCGTCGTCGCGCTCGATGAGCTCGGTGTCGGCGCGCGTGGGCCCCTGGTCGCGGCGGATGCCCGTGATCCATGCCTCGGCGCCGCCCAGCGAGCGTTCCAGCGCGGCGACCTTCGCGGCCGAGCAGCAGTGCTCGGGGCCCGTCCATGCGCCGTCGGGATCGCTCGCGTCCTGCACCTCGATGCTCACGCCGAAGCGCTCCTCGAACTGTCGCCAGGTCTCGCGCGTCTCTGCGAAGAGCACGCCGGTGTCGATCGTCACCAGGCGCACGCCGCCAGGGCCCGTGCCGCCGATCGCGAGCAGCTCGTCGACGAGCACCGACTCCTCCTTCTGAAAGCTGCACAGCAGCACCGCGCGCTCGCCGTGCCTGAGTGCCTCGCGCAGCGTCTGCTGCAGGCCGTCGGCCGGATCTGGCCGCGCAGTTGCCGTCGCTATGTCGCCCCGTGATGACATCGCATTGAACCTAGACCGCGCACTCGCCCTCGCCGCGGATCACTTCGAAGGGCACGTCGCGATTCCAGTCGATGAACTGGTTCATCGTCTCCAGGGAGAAGTCGACAGGCATCGAGAGATCCTTGACGAGGCCCTCGAGCTCGCCGGTGCCGACACGCTCCACGAAATCGCCCCAGCGCTCGTCATCCTGGCGCGTGCCCTCGTAGTGACGCACCCACCGCTCGACGGCCTCCGGGACGCGCTTGGAGGGCAGCCGCAGCTTCAGCCGCGCGCCGAATTTCACGTCGCCGCCTTCGAACACGCCGCCGACGTGCGGGATGTAGGCGGGGATCGTGTGCTCGCCGACTTTGATCGAGGCTCCCGTGAAGCCGATGCTGCCGACGTGGTGCTGGCCGCAGCCGTTGGGGCAGCCGCTGATCTTGATGTCGATCCGCCGCGTCAGCGGGTCGCTGAGCTGCATCGACTCGATGCGCTCCTGCACGGCCTGGTTGACGCCCATCGAGCTCGTGATCCCGAGCTTGCACGAGTCGGTCCCCGGGCAGGAGACGACGTCGGTGATCTCGCGCGAGCCGGCTTCGCCGAAGCCGAGCTCCGAGAGCGCGCGCCATAGGTCATAGACGCACTCCTCGCGCACCCAGCGCAGCACGAGGTTCTGCTGCACGGTCGTGCGCGCGTAGCCGCCGGCGTAGTCGCGCATGATCTGCGCAAGCCCGCGGAAGTCCTCGGGCGTGAGGTCGCCGCGCGTGATCTTGACCTCGACGGTCACGAAGCCATCCTGGCGCTGCTCCGCCACGTTGGCCGCGCGGAAGCGCTCGAACTCGCTCACGTCGCCGTTGGGGCTGCCGAAGCTCGCCGGCGGCGCGGGCGCGTCCTCGCGCTCGTCGTACTCATACAGGCGGTGCTCGATCGAGAAGTCGCGTTCTGCGACCCAGTCTCCCTGCAGCTCCTCCTCGGCCTGCCTGCGCAGCTCGTCGATGCCGAACTTGTCGACGAACACCTTGATCCGCGCGCGCGCGCGGTTTGCGCGCAGCCACTCCTGGCGATCGAAGATGCGCATCACGGCCTCGGTCCGCTTGAGGTACTCGCCGTCGTCGATCGTCACGAAGTCGTAGAGCACCTGCGCTTTGCGCGGCATGATCGAGGTGCCGCCGCCGACGAGCATCTGCACGCCGCGCACCTGCTCGCCGTCGATCTCGCGAATGCGCGCGCGGAAGGCCACGTCGTGGATCTCGGAGATCGCGCGGTCGGCGGGCGATGCGTCGAAGGAGGTCTTCACCTTGCGCGGCATCGCCTGCGTCGTCGGGTGGCGGACGAAGTAGCGCACGTACGCGCCCGCGTAGGGCGTGAGGTCGAAGAGCTCGTCCTTGGCCACGCCGGCCCACGGGTCGGCGGTCACGTTGCGCATCGTGTTGCCGCAGCCCTCGCGACTGGACAGCCCTGACTCGCCGAGCTCGCGGATCGCCTTCTCGGCGTCGGGCAGCGGGATGTGGTGCATCTGGATGTTCTGGCGCGTCGTGATGTGGCCCTTGCGCAGCGGCACGTACTTCTCGACCACGTCGGCGAACGCGTCCATCTGCTCGGGCGTGATGCCGCCGAAGGGAAGCTTCACGCGGATCATCTGCACGTCGGGCTGGCGCTGGCCGTACACGCCCTGCTTGAGGCGGAACTTGATGAACTCGCCTTCCTCGGTCTCGCCAGCGAGGAATTTCGTCGCCTCGGTCTTGAAGTCGTCGTACTCGCGCTGGAGGATCGGGATTATGTGCCCGGGCACGTTCTGCAGGATCTCGGGGTCATCAAGCGTGCCGCGCTGGGCGGGTATGGAAACTGGCTCCATCGACGAAACCTCCTGATCCGTGCTCTGGCCCCGTGCGGGACCCATCGTGCCTTACCGCTTGGGGCTGGAGTATTGACTCTAAAGCCTAGCGGCTTTCAGGTATTTATCCAGGGCTCTCTGGCGTCCGGCAGATCCGCCCGCGAGACGCCCTCGAGCATAGCCGCGCGAAGCCACGGCTCTGGCTCCAGCGACGCGCGCTCGGTGCCCTGCGCCGTGGTGGCCCGCATGAACTGCTCGATCGCCGCCACGATCGCCGCGGCCTCCTCGGGCGAGGTCTCGGGCGTGATCAGCGCCAGCGGCGGACGGCGGTCGGGCATCGGCGTGCGCGCGCGCTCAGAGCGGGATGTTCCCGTGCTTGCGCTTGGGGCCGGGTTCGCGCTTGCTGAGCAGCGTGTGCAGCGCGCCGATCAGCTTCGGACGCGTCTCGTGCGGGATGATCACGTCGTCGATGTAGCCGCGCTCGGCTGCCGTGTAGGGGTTGGCGAAGCGCGCCTTGTAGTCGTCCATGAGCTTCTTGCGCCGCTCGTCGGGCGTCGGGCTCTTGGCGATGTCGCGCCGGTAGATGATGTTCACCGCGCCCTCGGGGCCCATCACGGCGACCTCGGCGGTCGGCCAGGCGAAGTTGAAGTCGGCGAGCAGGTGCTTGGAGGCCATCACGTCATAGGCGCCGCCGTAGGCCTTGCGCGTGATCACCGTGATCTTCGGGACCGTCGCCTCGGCGAACGCGTACAGCAGCTTGGCGCCGTGGCGGATGATGCCGCCCCACTCCTGCGCGGTCCCGGGGAGGAAGCCGGGCACGTCGGTGAACGTGATCAGCGGGATGTTGAACGCGTCGCAGGTCCGCACGAAGCGCGCCGCCTTGGCCGACGCGTCGATATCGAGCACGCCAGCCAGCTGGCTGGGCTGGTTGCCGACGATGCCGACCGCATAGCCGTCCAGGCGCGAGAACCCGCACACGATGTTCTTGGCGTAGTGCTCGTGCACCTCGAAGAACTCGCCGTCGTCGACGATCAGGCGGATCACATTGCGCATGTCGTACGGCTTGTTCGGGTTGTCGGGCACGACCTCGTCGAGCTCTGCGTCCATCCGCTGCGGATCGTCGGTCGGCGTGACGCGCGGCGTGCTCTGCAGGTTGTTCTGCGGCAGGAAGCTGAGCAGGTAGCGGCAGTCCTCCAGGCACGCCTCCTCGTCCTCGGAGGCGAACTGCGCGACGCCGCTCTTGCTGTTGTGCGACATCGCGCCGCCGAGCTCCTCGAAGCCGACTTCCTCACCGGTCACGGTCTTGATCACGTCGGGCCCCGTGATGAACATGTGCGAGGTCTCCTTGACCATGAAGATGAAGTCGGTGATCGCCGGCGAGTAGACCGCGCCGCCCGCGCACGGACCCATGATCAGGCTGATCTGCGGGATCACGCCTGAGGAGCGCACGTTGCGCACGAACACGTCGCCATAGGCGCCCAGCGACACGACCCCCTCCTGGATGCGCGCGCCGCCGGAGTCGTTGATGCCGATCACCGGGCAGCCGATCTTGGCCGCGAGGTCCATCAGCTTGCACATCTTTTCGCCCATCACCTCGCCGAGCGAGCCGCCGAAAACGGTGAAGTCCTGGCTGAACACGCACACGGTGCGCCCGTCGATCGTGCCGTGGCCGGTCACGACGGCGTCGCCCCACGGCCGGTTGGCCTGCATGTCGAAGTCGTGCGTGCGGTGGCGCACGAACGTGTCGAGCTCCTGGAACGAGTCGGGGTCCAGGAGCTTCTGCACGCGCTCGCGCGCCGTCAGCTTCCCGCGCGCATGCTGCTTCTCCTCGGCGGCGGGCGCGGAGTGGAGCGCCGATTCGCGCAGCTCGTTGAGCTGCTCGAGCTTCTCGTCGTAGGTCTCCGGCGCCTTCTGGCGTGCGGGCTTGCGGTGGCCGCTGCGCGACGCGGCGAGCAGCGCCGCGTCGGTCTGACGATCGTGTGAGCTGCTGGGCATCGGACCCGGATCCTATCCGCGCGCGGCCTCGGCCAGCGTGCGTGGCCCGCCGCAGCTAGCCGCGCGAGAACGGGCGGTGGTGCGCGGCGCCGAGGTGATCCAGCGCGGAGGTGAGCACCGCGGTGACGTGCTCGGCGGCGATGTCCTCCGCCGCCTGCAGCGCGCGCGCGATGTCCGGCGAATCCGCCGAGCCGTCCGGCTCGGCCTCGTCCGCGCCGGCGCCGGGCGGCTGCGCGGGCTGCTCGCTCGCGACGGCGCTCGCGACGGCGCCGGCGGCCTGGCCCGTCAGCGGCGCGTCGGGCTGCGCGATCTCGGCTGGCCGCGTCGCCTGCTCGGACTCGGCAGGCGGCGTCGCCTGCTCGGACTGCTCGGGCCCGCTCTCGTCGAGCTCTCCCGCGGACGCGCCCGCCGGTGCGGCGACGTCGGAGCTGGGCGGCTGCACGGCGTCTCTGGGCGATTCGTTCGGGCAGGGCGGGCTGACGCCGACGGCCTCGTATGACTGCGTGGCGAGCTCCGCGATCGCGACAGCGCTCGGCAGCTCCGGCGGCGGCAGCGCGTCCGTCATCGCCTCGTAGCGCTCGCGCGCGGGCTCTCTCGGCGGCTCGCGCCCGCTCACCGCGTCCGGCGCGCTCTCGCGGCGGCGAAAGCCGAACAGGCGCGCAAAGAAGCCGCGGCGCGGCTGCGCGGTCGCGGTCGCGCGCTCGTGCTCGGCGAGCGCGCCATCTCCGTCGTCGAGCTCCTCGCCGAACGAGTCCTCGTCGAACAGATCGTCGTCATCGGGCGCGCTCTCGTCGTCGAGCAGCTCGTCGTCGGCGAACGCATCGTCTTCGGCGAACGCATCGTCCTCGAAGCGCTCGTCGTCCGCCAGCGACTCTTCGCCGCGACGCGGAGCTGCGGAGGTCGGCGCGCGCTCCGCGGCCGTCGAGTCGGTCGGCGGGGGGGTCGTCTGGGCAACTGCGTCGGTGCCGGCAAAGGGGTCGGCGTCTGCGCTGCTGGCGCTGCTGGCAAAGGGATCGGCGTCTGCGGTCGGCGTGCTGCTGGCAAAGGGGTCGGCGTCTGCGGTGCTCGCGCTGCTGGCGAAGGGGTCGGGGTTGGCTGTCGAGTTGTCGGGCTGGGCGGCTGGATCCGCCGCGGCCGGATCGCCGGCGTCGATCTCGGCGGCGATCGAGTCAAGCGGGTCGGCCGCGCTGCGCGGCTCGTCGGTCGGCGCGGCCGGGGTGGCCGCGGCGGCGGGCGTGGCCGAGCTGGCGGGCGTGGCCGAGGCGGCGGGCGCAGCCGGCTCGGCCGGCGTTGTCGGCGGCGAGGGCAGCGTGACGGCGCGGGTGGCGCTGAAGGTGACCTTCGTGCCCCAGCCCGACGGCGAGATCTCGACCCGGCCCGCGGCTTTCGTGCCGTCCGCGTCGGTCGCCTCCCAGTCGACCGCCAGCTCGGGCTCGGCGTGCGTGATGCGAACCTCGCCGAAGTCTGCAAGGTGGCGAGCCAGCGCCGCTGGATCGCTCAGCTCGGCCCAGAGCTCGGGCGGCGACTTGACGAGGGTTCGCTGCACCTCGGTGGAGACGCTCATCGCCCCACAATTCGAGCGATCTCGCGCTACTCCTCCCGCGGGCGGGCGCTACGCAGGAGAATGTGCGCGCTGCGCCGCGACCAGACCGCGCTCGTGCAGCACCTCGGCGATCTGCACGGCGTTCAGCGCGGCGCCCTTGCGGAGGTTGTCGGACACGACCCACATGTCCAGCGCGCGATCGTTGCCGGGGTCGCGGCGGATGCGCCCGACGAACACCTCGTCGCGCCCGTCGGCGTCGATCGCCAGCGGGTAGAGCGCGCTCGCCGGGTCGTCGAGCACGGCGACGCCGGGCGCGGCCGCGAGCACCTCGCGCGCGCGCTCGGGGGTGAGCGGCTCGCGCGTCTGCACGTTGACCGCCTCGGAGTGGCCGTTGACGACGGGCACGCGCACGCAGGTGGCGCTCACCGCGATCGACTGGTCGCCGAGGATCTTGCGCGTCTCGTTGATCAGCTTGCGCTCCTCGTCGGTGTGGTCGTCGCCGTCGGCGAAGCTGCCGGCGTGCGGGAGCGCGTTGAAGGCGATCTGGTGCGCGTAGGCGTCCGGCGGTGCGATGTCGCTGTCGTGGAGGATCGCGTGCGACTGTGCGAGCAGCTCGTCCACCGCGCCGCGACCGGTGCCCGAGACGGCCTGGTAGGTGCTTATGACCAGCCGCTCGATCCCGGCCTCGTCGTGGAGCGGCTTCAGCGCGACGACCATCTGCATGGTCGAGCAGTTGGGGTTGGCGATGATCCCGCGGTGCGCCGCGAGCGCATCCGGGTTGACCTCGCTGACGACGAGCGGCACGTCGTCGCTCATGCGCCAGCGCGAGGAGTTGTCGATCACGACCGCGCCGGCGTCGGCGAAGCGCGGGGCCCACTCGCCCGAGGTCGAGCCGCCGGCGGAGAAGATCGCGATGTCAAAGCCCTGGATCGACTCGTCGCTGAGCTCCTGCACGACCAGCCCGCCATCCAGCTCGCGCCCGGCGGAACGCTCGGACGCGAAGGCGACGAGCTCGCGCGCGGGAAACTCGCGTTCGCGCAGGATCGCGAGGATCAGCGTGCCGACCTGGCCGGTGGCGCCGACGACGGCGACTCGGTAGCCCGCGCTCATAGTCGGGTCAGCGTAGCGCGGCGGCGCTCGCTCGGCTCGTGTGAAGGCGCGCGACGATAGTTGAATTGAACCCGGCGATAGCGATGGTATATACGCGCGCGCTCCCGGCGGGCGCGGCGGGCCGAGATCTCCGGCCGGTGTAAATACCATTGCTATCGCAGCGCAAAAAGACACACACACTGCGCGCCGCCTCTAGGTGCGCGCGCACACACACACACACACAAGCTGCTCGCGTGCAAGCACGATCGCCTCGCCACGCCAGGGGAGCGCTGCGGGCGTGGCTGGGCAAGCGAGGCAAGGACGCAGGAAGCGTGGCGTGCTCAGCGCGCGACCGACCGAGGACGCCGCCTCGCCAGCACGCGAGCGACCGAGGGCGCCGCTGCGCCAGCACGCGAGCGATCGAGGACGCCTCCGCGCGCCGTTCGGCGCACGCGCGCCTAGGCGCCGGTGCGCGTCGCCATGAAGTAGATGGTGAGCAGCACGAGCAGGTCCATGAGCGCGCCGAGCGCGCCGACGCTGCGCACGAGCGCCTTGTGCTCGGCGCTCTGCACGACCTCGCCGTCGGCGCCCGCCGCCGCGACGTCGGCTTCCGCGACGGCCACGAGCCGCTTCTCCCTGGGCCCGAGGTAGGCGCCCTCGACGGCGCCGATCACGATCACGACGCCGAGGCCCCACTGCACGAAGAACGCGCTCCACAGGTGAAGCTTGGACGCGAGGTAGATGCCGAAGATGAGCACCGCCGCCAGGCCGGGATTGATGATCCGCTGGCTGATCGCGTGGATCGCGCGATAGACGGCGGGCAGCGCGCGCGGGTCTGCGCGCGTGACCGTGCCGAGGATGACCGGGTAGGCGAACGTCGCGCCGAAGGCGACCACGACCGCGATGATGTGCAGCGCCAGGACGACTTCGTAGAAGGCGACTGCTACGAGCACGGCCTGATTCTATTGCCCGCGCCGGGCGCCGCTCACGCTCGCGGCGGCGGGCTGGGCTGTTCCCCCGACGCATGCGTCGGCGCGGAGCGGCACATGTGCCGCTCCGTGGAACGCCGCATGCGGCGTTCCTGCTGGAGCGGGCCGCATGCGGCCCGCTCCACGCCATGCCGCATGCGGCATGGCGGGCCGGGAGGCCTAGAACGTCGGCCGGTAGGAGCCGAAGACGTCCTGCATCGCGCCGCACGTCTCGCCGAGCGAGCAGCGGTCCTTGAGCGCCTGGCGGATCGCCGGCAGCAGGTTGCCGGTGCCGCGCGCGACGTCGCGAAGCTCGTCCAGACGCTGCTCGACGAGCGGCTGGTCGCGGGCGCGCTTGAACTCGGCGAGGCGCGCGAGCTGTTCGCGCTCTGACTCGGGATCCACGCGCAGCAGGTCGGGGACCTCGAGGTCCTCCTCCTCGTACTTGTTCACGCCGACGACGATGTCCTGGCCGATGCGGTAGCGCTCCTGGTAGCCCCACGCGCTCTCGTCGATCTCGCCGGTGATGAACTCGATCGCGTTGACCGAGCCGCCGAGCTCGTCGACCCTGGCGATCAGCTCGCTCGCGCGCAGCTCGATCTCGTCGGTGAGCGACTCGACGAAGTAGGAGCCGGCGAACGGGTCGACCGTGTCCGTCGCGCCCGACTCGCTCGCGAGGATCTGCTGGGTGCGCAGCGCGATTTTCGCCGCGCGCTCGGTCGGCAGCGCGAGCGCCTCGTCGAAGCCGTTGGTGTGAAGCGACTGCGTGCCGCCGCACACCGCGGCGAAGCCCTGCAGCGCGACGCGCACGATGTTGTTCTCCGGCTGCTGCGCCGTCAGCGTGACGCCGCCGGTCTGCGTGTGAAAGCGCAGCATCGTCGCCTTGGGGTTCGTCGCGCCGAAACGCTCGCGCATGATGTGCGCCCACATGCGCCGCGCAGCGCGGAACTTGGCGACCTCCTGGAACACGTTGTTGTGCCCGTTGAAGAAGAAGGCCAGGCGCGGCGCGAAGTCGTCGACCGGCAGGCCTGCGTCGACGGCCGCCTGCACGTAGGCGATGCCCGAGCTGAGCGTGAACGCGACCTCCTGCACGGCCGAGCAGCCCTTCTCGCGAAAGTGGTAGCCGGAGATCGAGATCGTGTTCCATCTCGGCACGCGCTCGCTGCAGTACTGGAAGATGTCGGTCGTCAGGCGCATCGTCGGCGCCGGCGGGTAGATGTAGTTGCCGCGCGCTATGTACTCCTTGAGCACGTCGTTCTGCGTCGTCCCGCGGAGCTGCTCGCTCGGCACCCCCTGCTCCTCGCCGACGAGCTCATAGAGCGCCAGCAGGCACGCGGCGGGCGCGTTGATCGTCATCGACGTGCTCACCTGGTCGAGCGGGATCCCGTCGAAGGCGGTGCGCATGTCGTCGATCGTGTCGATCGCGACGCCGGTCCGCCCGACCTCGCCCAGGCAGCGCGGGTTGTCGGAGTCGAGGCCCAGCTGCGTCGGCAGGTCGAAGGCCATCGACAGGCCGGTCGAGCCCTTGCTCAGCAGGTAGCGGTAGCGCTCGTTGGACTCCTTCGCCGACGCATAGCCGGCGTACTGGCGCATCGTCCAGGTCTGCTTCCTGTACATCTCGCGGTGCACGCCGCGCGTGTAGGGGAACTCGCCCGGCTCGCCGAGGTCCAGCTGCTCGGGCAGGTCTCGCTCGCTGTAGAGCTCTGAGACCTCGATGCCCGAGTCGGTGAAGCGCCGCGGGTCGTCGGGGCCGACGATCGGCGCGACGGTCGGTCGGTCGCCGGTTGTCGCCATGTGCAAGATGATAAGGACAGCCGCCTGGCAAGACCGCCTGCGCGACCGCCCGGCGACCCGCCGCGCGGCTATCCTGCGGTGCGTGTCGACCTGTCTGGTCACCGGCGGCGCCGGCTTTCTGGGCTCGCACCTGTGCGACGAGCTGCTCGCACGCGGGCACCGCGTGATCTGCGTCGACAACTACGAGACCGGCTCGCTTGCCAACATCGAGCACATCCGCGACCCCGAGCGCTTCTGCTGCCTGGGCGTCGACATCATCGAGCCCTACTTCGTCGACGAGCCCGTCGACTTCGTCTACCACCTCGCCTCGCCGGCCTCGCCGATCGACTACCTGCGCCTGCCGCTGCACACGCTGAAGGTCGGCTCATACGGAACCCACCACACGCTCGGCCTCGCCAAGGCCAAGCGCGCGCGCTTTCTGCTCGCGTCGACGAGCGAGGTGTACGGCGACCCGCAGGAGCACCCGCAGTCAGAGAGCTACTGGGGCCACGTCAACCCGATCGGCCCGCGCGGCGTGTACGACGAGGCCAAGCGCTACGCCGAGGCGCTGACGATGGCATACCACCGCCAGCAGGGGGTAGACACGGCGATAGTGCGCATCTTCAACACCTACGGCGCGCGCATGCGCCCGCACGACGGGCGCGCGATCCCGACGTTCCTGCGCCAGGCGCTGGCCAGCCGCCCGGTCACGGTGTTCGGGGACGGCAGCCAGACGCGCTCCTTCTGCTTCGTCACCGACCTCATCCGCGGGATCATCGCGCTGGCCGAGTCCGGCTACCACGACCCGGTCAACATCGGCAACCCCGACGAGTTCACGCTGCTCGAGCTCGCCGAAACGGTGCGCGAGCTGACGGGCGCTAGCTCGGAGATCGTCTTCGAGGCGCTGCCGGTGGACGACCCCAAGCAGCGCCGGCCGAACATCGCGCTCGCGCAGGAGCTGCTCGGCTGGTCGCCGGAGGTGTCGCTGCGCGACGGGCTGCAGCGCACGATCGAGCAGTCTGGCGTCGACCTGCTGATCGGCGGCGGGGCTCGCTGACGCGCCGGGCAATATCCAGGCGGCGGGCGCCCGACCGCTACATATGGCAGGCTCACGGGTTGTGAGCAGCGAGATGGCGCCACGTTCGTCTGGAACGTCTGCCCCGCCGGCTCCGCGCGAGCGCAGCCCGCGCCGCCAGCCTGGCTACACGCGGTCGCCGTCGCGCATCACGCCGCGCGAGGTGCTCTCGGCGCGCACCGTGCGCCGCGAGCCGGGCGAGCGCGACATGCGCGCCAAGCGTCCGCCGGCGCTCTCGTTCCTGCTGCGCATCGCGACCGCGCGCACGGTCGCGCGCATCGTGCTGCTGCTCGCGCTCGACTTCGCCGGCGTCGCGCTCGCGATCTTCACCGCGCTCGTGCTCAAGGAAGCGCTCCACGGCAGCGTCGTGCCCGACGCGGCGCGGCGCGGGACCGAACAGTTCCTGCCGTTCGCCTACCTGCTCACGGCGCTGCTGTTCTGGCGCTCGGGTCTGTACTCGGCGCGCTCGCTTCGCCCGGGTCTCTCGCGCATCGTCGCCTCGCTGTTCCAGGTCGCGTTCGTCGCGCTGATCTTCGCGGTCGTGAGCGGCGAACACTTCTCCAGCTACTACCTCTTCTACGGCTCGCTCGCGTTCGCGCTGCTCTACGTGTCCTCGTTTCGCTACGCGTTCGAGCGCGCGAGCGGCGCCGCGCTGCGCGCCGCCGGCTATCGCCGTCGCGCGCTGCTCGTCGGCACCGGCAAGCACATTCGCGACCTCGCGCACGCGCTCGCCGACGCGCCGCACTCGCCGGTCGAGGTGGTCGGCTATCTCGCGCCGAGCTCGCTCCGCTCGCCGGGCACGCTGCGCTCGCTGGGCACGCTGGACGACCTCGGCCCGGCGCTCAGCGCCCAGCACGTGGACGAGGTGATCATCGCCGACCCCGAATTCCCGCAGGTCGAGGCGCTCGAGCTCGTCGACCAGTGCCACCAGCGCGGCGTGCAGGTGATGCTCGCGCCGTCGACGATGGAGATCCTGATCCACCGCGCGGAGTTCGTGCCGGGGCAGTCGGTGCCGCTGTTCGAGCTCGGACCGCCGGTCTTCGAGGGCGTGGACTTCGCGCTCAAGCGCACATTCGACATCGTCGGCTCGACGCTGCTGCTCGTGCTGCTCAGCCCGCTGCTCGCCGCGATCGCGCTCGCCGTGCGCCTGTCCTCGCGCGGGCCGATCATCTTCCACTCGGTGCGCCGCGGCATCGGCCAGCGGCCGTTTCGCTGTCTGAAGTTCCGCACCATGCACACCGACGCCGAGCAGCGCCAGGCCGACCTGGAAGACCTCAACGAGGCATCGGGCGCGCTGTTCAAGATCCGCGAAGACCCGCGGCTGACGCCGATCGGGCGGCTGCTGCGCCGCTTCTCGCTGGACGAGCTGCCGCAGCTGGTCAACGTGCTGCGCGGCGACATGTCGCTCGTCGGCCCGCGCCCGCTGCCCGAGCGCGACTACGAGATGCTCGAGGAGTGGCATCGCAAGCGCTACCTCGTGCTGCCGGGCATCACCGGCCTGTGGCAGGTCTCAGGGCGCTCGGAGCTCGACTTCGACGACCTCGTGCACCTCGACTTCCTCTACCTGGAGAGCTGGTCGCTGGCGCTCGACCTGACGATCCTGCTGAAGACGATTCCCGCCGTGCTCACGCGCCGCGGCGCCTTCTGACCGCGCGGCGCGCGGCGCGCTAGCGAAGCTCGGGCCCGAGCGGGCGCCTGCGCGGCAGCGTGCGCCGGGCGGCGCGCGGGCTGCCGGCCTGATCGGCCGCCTGCTCGTACACGCGCCAGGTCTCGCGCGCGGCGTCCTCCCAGCGCCACGCCGGCGGCGCCGGCGCGGGTCGCTGAACGTTTTCGGCCGCGGCGACCAGCGCGCCCAGGTCGCCGGGCTCCACGAACGTGGCGCGATCGCCGAGCATCTCGCGCAGCGCGGGCGCCTCGCGCGCGACGACCGGCGCGCCGCAGGCCAGCGCCTCGACCGCGGGCAGCACGAAGCCGCAGTGCTCTGACGGCACGAGGAGCGCGTGCGCGCCGCTGTAGATCGCGGCGAGATGCTCGTCTGAGACATGGCCGGTGAGGATCACGTCGGGCAGCTCGTGCGCCCACGGGCGCGTGCTGCCGGCGAGCACGAGCGGCAGCTCGCGCGGCGTCGCGGCGAGCTCGGCGACGTGTCTGCTCGGGTCGGGGTGCTCCAGGCAGCCGACCCACAGCAGGTAGCGCTCGGGCAGGCCGAAGCGCTTGCGCGCACGCGCGATCTCGTCCGCCGGGCGCGGGCGCATCGAGGAGTCGGCCGCCTCGGGGATGATCGAGATCCGCTCGCGCTCGATGCCCAGGTGCTCGACCGCGTCGCGCGCGACGGCGCCGGTCGGCACGATCACGCGCGCGGCGCGCTGCACGGCGAGCTGGCGCAGTCGCAGCCGCAGGCTCATGCGCAGCTGCTCGCTGCGGCGCTTGAGCGCGGTGAGGTCGTGCACGGTCACGACCATCGGGCAGGGGTTGTGCAGCATCGCGCCGTCCATCCACGGCGCGTGGAACACGTCTGCGCCGCGCGGGCGGTGGCTTTCGACGAGCTGGTCGCGCGCGCCGGCGGTGTCGCGAAGGGTCTGCAGCAGGCAGCGCGCGTAGCGGCCGAGGCCGTGCTGGTCTGACACCGGGCGGCTGTCGAACGCCACCCTCACCGCCGGCTCTCCGATCGCGTGTGATAGCCGCCTCGCAGCACGCAGGCAACATAGTCGCTTTGCGCAGGCTTGTGCAGGAATGAGAGCCCACCTGCAGACGGCGGGTCGGCGAGCGGTCCGCCGCCGGCGAGCCGTGTCGCGTTCGCCGGCGGCTCTAGCCTTGTGCGCGATGTCGCTGCGCGAGTACCACGACGCCGCGTGGGCGGCGCTGCCCGAGCAGGCGCTGCCGGCGCATTTCGCGCTGCGCCGGCGCTTTCTGCTGGAGCGCGTGCACGACGGCGAGCGCGTGCTGGACGTCGGCTGCGGCGACGGGCTGTTCGCGGCAGAGCTCGCGCAGGCCGGCGCGCGCGTCGTCGGCGTCGAGGTCTCCGCCGAGGCGCTGCGCCGCGCGAGCATGCGCGCGAGCACGCGCGAGCTGGACCTGCGGCTCGCGCGGCCGTGCGCTGCGCTGGAGCTCGAGGATGCGAGCTTCGACGTCGTCTGGGCGGGCGAGACGATCGAGCACGTGATCGACACCGCCGCATGGCTGTCGGAGCTTCGCCGCGTGCTTCGCTCCGGCGGACAGCTGCTGCTCAGCACGCCCGCGCACACGCGCCTGTCGATGCTCGCGCTCGCGCTCTCGGCGCGCGCGCTCGACGCGCACTTCGACCCGCGCTCAGACCACCTGCGCTTCTACAGCGCGCGCACGCTCGCGCGCCTGCTCGCGGACTTCGGCTTCGACGAGATCGCCGTGCGCGGCGCGGGCGGTCCGCCGCTGGCGCGCAGGGTGCTGCTCGCAAGCGCGCGGCGCTCGCGCTACTAGCTAGCGGCGCCGGCGCGGCCGCTCGAAGCTGGCGCTCAGGGCAGGCGCCGGTGGACCGGCGGCGCGGGAGCGTGCGCGGGCGCGGGCGCGGCGGTCTGGTTGATGAGCGTCAGGTCCTGCGCGTAGTCGCTCTCGATCTCGGTCGTTTCGGGATCGCCGTCGGCGGCCGCTTCGTTGGAGATCGACTCGGGGTTCAGGAAGATCGCCGCCTCCAGCTCGTGCAGGGCTTCGTGCGGTTCGACGTGCACGTCGTACTCGGCGAGGTGCAGCCACGTTTCGGGATTGGACGGCTGCAGGCTCACCGCCTTGCGCAGCGCGGCGCGCGCGGCCGCGCGTTCACCGACCTGCAGGTCCACCTGCGCCAGCACGAACAGCGCCTGCGCCGACAGCGGATCGCGGCTGACCGCCGTCTCGGCTTCGGAATGGGCGGCCGCGGGATTCGTCGAGAGCAGCGCGAGCGCCTGCTGGGAGGCGTTGGCCGAGCTCTGCGGCTGCCACTGCGACCATGCGGCGAGCAGCGCGCCGATCACGACCGCCAGCGCCACGCCGATGCGCGCGGGGCCGAGTTCGCGCACCGTGTGCAATCGCCAGCGCCGCGCAGTGGGGTCTGAGCCGGAGGCTGCGAGCGGCTCGTCGCCCGGCGACGCCGCGAGCGTCTCGTCGCCGGGCGCCGCGGCGAGCGGCTCGGCGACAGGCGCCGCGCCGGCCGGGCGGGCGAGCGCGGCGGCGTCGAAGGTCTCTCCGGGCGCGCTCAGCGGCCCGCGGCCGGCCAGCCAGCCGGCGCACAGAAGCGCGACGCACGCATCGCCGGGCACGTACCAGGTCCAGTCCACGAACGAGTGCGCGCCGAACACGAAGACCACGCACAGCATGCTCAGCATCGCCACCCGCTCGGGCGAATAGGGCTGCGGTCGAGCTGCGCCAGCCCGGGCGCGGCGGCGAGTCGGGCGAGCGCCATGCCCGCCAGGCCGTCCAGCTGCGGTTGAGCGGATGCGTGCTGCGACCGGCGGCTGCCATCCAGGTCGCGAGCAGCGCCAGCGCGAGCAGGAGGCCGACGAGGCCGAGGTCGGCGAGCGTCTGCACGACGAAGCCGTGCGCGTGCTTGACTTCCAGCAGCGCCGTGCGGTAGCGCAGGCGCGCCGTCTGGTAGCCGCCGGCTCCCGCGCCGAGCGCCGGATGCGCTTCGAACACGTCGAGCGCCTCGCGCCAGTAGCGCGCGCGCACGCTGGCCACCGCCGTCAGGCGTCCGGGCGTATTGGGCGGCGGTTTGGCGTTCGGGTCCGTCAGCGCGCTGACGGCGTGCGACACGCTGCCCGTGAGGCCGCGGTGGCTCACGGCGAGCGCTCCGGCGAAGGCGAGCACGGTCAGCGCGATGAGCGCCACGAGCGCGATGCCGGCACGCTGGCGCAGACGGCGCGAGGGCGCCTGCCTGGCGGTCACGAACCCGATTCCCACGCCGACGATCGCCAGCAGCACGATCATCGCCGCGAGCAGCGCGCCGAGCTCATGGCCGGCGGTCGTGCGCTGGGCGAGCGCGACCGATTCGGTGCTCAGCGCATGGGTGGAGAAGTCCCACGCGACGATCGCGCTCGCGCAGAGCCCGCCGGCGATCAGCACCGCGGCGCCGCGCAGGCGAAGCGGCACGATGCAGAACCACAGCACGAGCCCGAGCACGAGCGCGACGAGCGCGCCGCGCGAGTATGCGAGCAGCAGCGTGACGAGCAGCAGGCCCATCGCCGGATAGGCGAGCGCGCTGAGCAGCATGTGTCCGCTGCGGCGCGCCGCCAGCCACATGCAGCAGATCGCGCCGATCGCGGCGGTCAGGCCGGTCGCGTTCCAGTAGCCGTAGGGCGCGCGCAGTCGCGCGTACATGTCGTTGACGTCCAGCTGGTCGGGGAACACCTTCGTCGCCAGCGCGTAGCCGCACACGATCACCGCCGCCAGCGCGACGCCGCCGATCACCGCGGGCCAGCGCGAGGGAGCGACGCGCGCGAGCGTCGCGGCCGCCGCGAACACGCCGCTGTAGGCGAGCAGGCGCCCGGCTTCGCGGAAGCTTTCATCGGGCTGGACCGACCACACGATCGAGAGCGCCGAGAGCGCCGTGAAGGCCAGCAGCAGCGCCACGGGCCAGATGCCGTAGAGCGGCCGCGAGGAGGTCTTCACGCGCTCGTCGGGCGCGAACAGCGCCGCGGCCGCGACGATCAGCCCGGCGCCGAGCGTGAGCGTCATCTCGGTGATCGCGATCGCCGAGGATTCGGGGTTCAGCCCACCTTTGGCATAGAACGTGACCGCGCAGATGACGCCCGCGACGAGCAGCGTCGGCCACCACAACGCTCGCGTCCACGCCGGCCAGCGCCGGCCCTCGCGGAGGTCGTCGCCCGCGCGGCCCGCGAGCGGCGCGGGCGCGCTCTCCGGCGCCGGGCGCTCAGCGGTCGCTGCGTGCGCGGACACGGCTCCGGATGTTCCCGCCCAGAACGACCAGCAGGCATACGAGCATGAACGCGAGCGTTGCCAGCAGCGGCGTCGGGAGCGAGCTGAGCGCCGAGGCGATGTTGACGTGCACGACGCCGGGCGCGACCGTCTGGTCGCCGACGACGAGCGGGACCGAGCCGAGCTTGGGCGCGCTCTTCAGCGCCGTGCGCTCGGCCGGCGTGAGCGGGATCGTCGCGCTGGCGCTGCCGTTCGGGCCGCCGCCGGCGCCGCCGGCGCCGCCGAGCTCGGCATGGCGGATCAGGTTGGCGCAGTCCGAATACTCTTCGACTTCGGTCGGCAGCTCGCGCAGCGCCTGTCTGTACTGCTGCGCGGTGAAGCCGCTCAGCGACTGTCCGTGCGTGCAGCGTTCGATGATCGTCGCGCCCACGTCGGCGCTCGACACCGGCGCGAGCGCGAGCGAGAGCGAGAGCGCGCCCGCGAGCAGCGCGGCGAGGATGCGCCGCCGCGAGCGCCCGTGCGCGCGTGTGCTGACGCTGGCGCTGGCGCGCGGGCTGGCGCGGCGTGTGCGGTTTGGCGGGGTCCGGCTGGTCATTGCTCGGCGGGGACGCTACCAATGCTCGCGGAGACGCCGAGCGTGGCAAAGGCGCGCGAGAAGCCGCTCGCCCAGGCGTCGTGATCGTAGGCGCGCACGCGCTCTGCTCCGCGCGCGGCCAGGCGCTCGCGCAACTGCACGTCGTCGGCGAGCCGGCGCATCGCGCGGGCGAGCGCGTCGCTGTCGCCGGCGGCCACGACGAGGCCGCTGTCGCCGTCGCGCACGAGACCGCCGGCCGCGGCGCCGACCTCGTCGCTCGCGATCACCGCCATCCGCCTGTTCATCGCCTCGTTGACCGCCAGGCCCCACGGCTCGCGAAACGTGCGCGTGCGGATCGACGGCACGACGAGCACCTGCGACGCGGCATACATGTCGCGCAGCTCAGCGGGCGAGACCGGGTCAAGGAAGGCGACTCCATCGCGCTCGGATGCCGCGCCGCCGGCGGGGACCCAAGGGGGCCTGGGTCCCACGCCGACAAGGACGAGCGCGGCAGTGGTGCCTTGGAGACCCGATGCACCCCAAGCCTCCAGCAACACCCCAATCCCCTTTTCCCGAGCGCCGCGGCCGGCAAACATAAACGTCGGCTGCGCGTCCGCCGGCCAGCGCGGATCGCCCGGTGCGCGGACATCGGGCGAGGACCAGAAATCGTTGTCCACCGACTGCGCCGCGACGTGCACGTCGCGCGCGCCGCGCGCTGTCACGTAGGCGCTGACATGAGGCCCGTAGGTCACGACGGCGTCGGCGGAGCGATACAGGCGCGCGAGCACCGGGTAGCTCAGCGCGTGCGCGGCGCTGCGCGGGTGCGCCCACAGAGAAGCCCAGAGGATGAGCGGCACGCGCGCGCGCCGCGCGCCCGACCAGCTCGCGAGCGGCGCGACGCGCCCGCCGGTCGAGCAGACGACGGCGCGATAGCGGCCGCTGGCGGCGAGCCCGTGCAGCTCGTGCTGGGCGACGTCCCGCGAGGGAAACGCCAGGTCGCCGCGCGCGGGCCCGCCGTGGCGATGGCGCCCGCCGAAGAGCGCGACCTCGATGTTCTCGCGCTCGTGCAGGCGCGCCAGCGCGCCCGCACGATAGGGCGGCGCGTGGCCGGTCACGAAGAGCACGGGCCTCTGGCTCGTGCTCGCTGAGCGCTGCGCGGCCGTCACGTCGCTAACAACCCCGGAGATCGTCAAAGGTCGCTGAGACGATCGACTCAATCATCTAGCTGCCGAGCGCTTGCTCGTAGGCGGCGAGCGTCTGCCGGCCGCAGCGCTCCCAGGTGAAGTGCGCTGCGATCGTCGCCCGCGCGCGCTGGGAGACCTCGCTGAGCTCGTGCGGGTCCGAGAGCAGCTCGCCGATGCGCTGCGTGAGACGCTCGATGTCGCCGGGCGGCACGAGCACCATGCCGCCGCCGGCCGCCGCGATCTCCTCGGGGCCTGGCTCGCCGCGGCAGCCGATCGCCGGGACCCCGCCGGCCATCGCCTCGATGTAGCCCACGCCGAACGCCTCCTCGGTCGATGGCATCACGAACAGCGTGCAGGCGCGCGCGCGCTCGATCGCGCGCGCGGGCTCGAGCTGTCCCGCAAGCTCGACGCGGTCGGCCACGCCGAGGCGCTGAGCAAGCTGCGCCAGCCGCTCGCGCTCGGGACCGTCGCCGATGATCAGGTAGCGCAGCGTCGGGTGCGAGCGGCTGAGCACCGCGAGCGCGCGAAGCACGTCAGCGTGGCGCTTGCGCGCGACGAGATGCGCGACCGTGACGAGCGTCGGCGGCGCGTCGGCGCGCGCCGGGCGCGCCACGGCCGGCGGCAGGTCGCTGCCGAGGTGCACGACGCGCGTCTCGCGCGCGCCGTGGCGACGCGCGAGATCGGCGATGCCCTCGCTGTTTGCAAGCGTCAGGCGCGCGGCGCCCAGGCCGCGTGCGACGGCGCGATAGCCGGCGGCGTCCCGCGTGGCCGTGTAGAGCACGTCGCCGCCGTGCACCGACACGACCAGCGGCCGTCGCAGTCGTAGCGCGGTGAGCGCACGATGCACGGCGTCGCCGGCCGGAACGGCGTTGTGCGCATGCACGAGGTCGAACTCGAAGCCGCGGCGCAGCCTGCGCAGCGCCAGCGCAAGCCCGGGCGCCGCCCACGCCGACCAGCTGGCATAGGAGCCGTCGCGCGGCGGCGAGACGTAGGGGAGGTAGGTGATCTGCAGGCCGTCGCGCGTCTGCGCGCGCGGCTCGCGCGCGCGCCTTGCGAGCTCTCCCGCCGCGCCGCTCGCGCCGTGCGCCAGCGAGGCCCGCGGCGGCACGATGCGGTTGAGCACGAGCACCCGCACGTCGGCGCCGGCGTCGCGCGCGGCGAGCGCCTGGCGATGGGCCCAGATCCCCATCACGGGGTCGCGACGGCTCGGGTAGAACTCGGCGACGACAGCGACGTTGGGGCGCCGCGCGCTCACCAGCGGCGATGGACGGCGAGCGTGCGCTGAGCCTCGCGCGCGCTCAGGTAGGGGCGATCGGCGAGGAACTCGCGGGCCTCGGCGACGGCGGCCTCGCGCGAATAGCCGTCGCCGGCCGGGGCGTCGCGGTGGCGGATCGCGGTCGCGTCGATCACGCCGCAGCGCCAGCCGCGTTCCCTGGCGAGCGCCGCCCAGTGGACGTCCAGGCCCCAGCCCATGCCCAGCTCGGGGAACGGCAGCAGCGTGGAGAACGTGGCGCGCGCGAACGCCGTCACGGGCCCGATCTCCACGAAGCAGCTCTCGCGCACGACGCTCGCGGCGCGCCGGCGCGTCTGCGGCCATGCGGCGTGGGAGTCCAGGCGGTGCGCGGGCTGCGCGAGCTGCAGGCTGAAGCGATCGCACAGGAACAGCAGCTCGTCGAGGAAGCCGCGGGGCAGCTGCACGTCGTCGTCGACGACCAGCAGCCAGTCGATGTCCTCCAGCGGGTGGGCGGCCAGCAGGCTGTTGAGGTTCTGGAACTTCCCGCGGCCCTGCGGCGGGCACGTGTGCACGCGCACGTCGTGGCGCGAGCGCAGCAGCTGCGCGCGCATTCGCTGCGCGTTGGCGCGGTGCTCCTCGCGCTCGACGCCGAGCACGAGCACGCGCTGGCACGCCGGCGCGTGGCGCGCGGCCAGACGCAGGCGCAGGCGCCGGCCGCTGGCGACCTGGAGCGCGTCGACCGTGCTGTCGATGGCGATGCGACGCAGCGAGTCCAGGCCGCCGACCGTGCCGCTTGCGCCCGACAGGAAGTCATCGCGCGCGGGCGGCTCCTCGGCGCGGCGGACCGGCCGCGCGGAGCGGTGCAGCGGGGTTTCGCGCAGGCGCCCTGCGCTGTGCGCGGCCATCGTGAGCCCGGACGGGCAGCGCCGGCGAGCCACGTGCCACAGGCAGCCGGCGAACGTCGTCAGCTCGCCGAGCAGCGTCGGCGCGCCGCCGCGGCGCGCGTCAAAGCGCCGAGCCGCTCGCCCGCGCGCGTAGGCGGTCGCGGCCAGCGCGCGCAGGCGCGCGTCGGCGCCGGCGCGGCGGTGATCGAGGCCCGCGGCGGCGACATAGCGAACGCGATGCGCCCGCGCGCTGCGCGCGCAGGCGATCCTGCCACTCCTGCTCGTCGCCGCCGTCGTGCAGCAACTCGTCAAACGGCCCGACGCGCGCCAGCGCGTCGCGGCGGATCGCCATGTTGGCTCCCCACGCATAGCGCGCGTCGGTGTCGCGCGGGCCGAGGTCCAGCGTCGTGATCGGCGGGCGCTCGCGCCCGCAGCTGCGCGGCGCGGGGCCCTCCAGCGAGGCCACGATCGGGCCGGTGAACACGTCCACGTCCGGCCTGGAGCGAGTCGCGGCGAGCAGCGCCGACAGCCAGCCCCGTGCGCGCGCACGTCGTCGTCGACGAACACGACGAGCTCCCCGGCCGATCGATCCACGCCCGTGTTCCGCGCCGCATTGAGCCCCAGCGGCCGCGGGTGGGCCTCGTAGCGCGCGCCGTAGCGCGCCGCGAGCGCCCGTGCGGCGAGCGTTGCGCCGGCGTCGTCCACCACGACGACCTCCGACCCCGTCTCGGCGGCCTGCGGCGCGATCGAGGCGAGCGCGACCTCGAGGTAGGCGGGGCGGTCGCGCGTGGGGATCACGATCGACGCGGGCGGGCTGGGCGGCATGCGCTGACAGTCTAGGTTCGCGCTGGGCGCCAGCGGCCGCGCGCCGCGCGCTCAATAGGCTCTCGGCGTGGTCCTGTTCCTGCACAACCGCTATCGGACCACCGGCGGCGAGGAGCGGGTGGTGGCCGATCTGGCACGCCTCGTGCGCGAGCAGCTCGGCGAGCCGGCGCAGCTGCTGCAGCGCGACTCGGCCGCGATCTCGCGCTCGCAGGCGACGCTCGGGCTGCTGCGCGGCGGCCTGCGCTCGGAGGACGTCGCGCGGGCGGTGCGCGCGTCGGGCGCGCGCGTCGTGCACGCCCACAACCTGCTGCCGGCGCTCGGCTGGCGCGCGCTGGCCGCGGCGCGCGGGGCGGGCGCGCGCGTCGTCCTTCACCTGCACCAGTACCGGCTCGTGTGCGCTGTCGGCGTCTGCTACACGCGTGGAGCGGAGTGCACGCGCTGCCACGGCGCCAACACGCTGCCGGGCGTCGTGCGCAACTGCCGCGCAAGCGCGCCCGAGGCGATCAGCTACGCGGCTGCGCTCGCGCTGTGGCAGCGGCGCCTGGTCGCGCAGGCCGACGCCGTGATCGTGCCCAGCGCCTTCGCGCGCGAGCGCCTGCGCACGCTCGGTGCGCCGCTTGACTTCGAGCGCGTCACGGTGCTCGCGCCGCCGGTGGCGATGAGCACCCCGGCGCCGCTAGCGCCCGGCGGCGAGCGCTATGCGCTGGTCGCCTCGCGCCTCGCGCCCGAGAAGGGAGTCGACGTCGCGATCGACGCCTGTCGCATCGCGGGCATCGAGCTCGTCGTGGCCGGCGACGGGCCGCAGGAGCGCGCGCTGCGCGAGCGCGCCGGCGCGGGCGCGGGCGCGGGCGCGGTGCGCTTTGCCGGGCGCGTGGACGACGCCGAGCTCGCGCGCCTGCGCCGGGGGGCCGCGATCGCGATCGTGCCCTCGCGCTCCGGCGAGACGTTCGCGCTCGCGGCCGCCGAGGCGATGGCCGCCGGGCTGCCGGTCGCCGCCAGCCGCGCGGGCGCGCTGCCGGAGCTCGTCGCGGAGGAGGGGCTGGCGGCGCCGGGTGACGCGCGAGCGCTCGCGGAGGTCATCGGACGCCTCGCCGGGGACCGCGCGGCCGCCGAGCGCGGCCTGCAGCGCGTGCGGGCGGTGTGCTGCGCCCGAGGTCGTGGCGGGCGCGCTGGCGGCCGTCTATGACGGGCGCGACGCGCCGGCGCCCAGCAAATAGGCTCTGCCCGTGTCCAGCGAGCGCACCGCGCTGATCACGGGTCTGTCCGGGCAGGACGGCTCGTTCCTTGCCGAGCTGCTGCTCGAGAACGGCTACGAGGTGACCGGCGTTGTCCGCGAGCCGCAGCGCCCGCTGGGCTCCTCCGAGCACCTCCGCGGGCAGGTGCGGGTGCTCGGCGGCGAGCTGCTTGCGCCGAGCACGCTGCGCACGGCGATCGAGCAGGTGCGCCCGCGCGAGATCTACCACCTGGCCGCCCCGTCGTTCGTGCCGGCGTCGTGGGAGCGCCCGGCGCAGACGCTCGCCGAGATCGCCGGCTCGGCGGCGACCGTGCTCGAAACCGTGCGCGAGCTCGACGAAGGCACGCGCGTGTTCATGCCGGCCTCGGGCTCGATCTTCGGCGACGCGCCGCAGTGCCCGCAGAACGAGCACACGCCGTGCCACCCGACGACGCCCTATGCGGTCGCGCGGCTGGCGGCGCATCAGCTGCTGGGCGTGCTGCGCGAGCGCGACGGGCTGCACGCGAGCTCGGGAATCACGTACAACCACGAGTCTGAGCGCCGGCCGGAGCGATTTCGTCACCCGCCGGATCACGCGCGGCGCCGCGGCGATCGCGCTCGGCCTCCAGCAGGAGCTGACGCTCGGCGATCTCGGCGCGGTGCGCGACTGGTCGTTCGCGGGAGACATAGTGCGCGGCGCGTGGCTGATGCTCCAGCAGGAGGAGCCCGACGACTACGTGCTGGCCAGCGGCGTCGCCCACACCGTGGCCGAGCTCGCGCAGGCCGCGTTCGCCTGCGTTCAGCTTGACGCCGAGCGCTATCTGCGCGTCGACGAGGCGCTCGTGCGCGTGCCCGAGACGCACGCCGAGCGTGGGTGATCCCAGCGAAGGCGCGCGAGCGCCTGGGCTGGGTCCCGCAGGTCTCCTTCGAGCAGCTCGTGCAGCGCATGGTCGCGGCCGACCTGCGCGCGCTGGAAGCCGTCGCGACGGCCTCCTGAGCGAGAGCCCGCCGCCCGGCGCGGCCCGCCCGGGGCGGGGCCGCGCGTCAAAGTGAGGTCCTAGACTGACGGGCTGATGACGACCGTCGGTGTGATCGGACTCGGCTACGTCGGCCTGCCGCTGGCGGTTGCGCTGGCAAAGGAGGGCTGCGAGGTCGTCGCGGTCGACGCCGACCCGCGCAAGATCGAGGCGATAAAGCGCGGCGAGTCCTACATCGAGGACGTCTCCTCGCAGGAGCTCGCGGAGGTGGTCGGGCGCATCCATGCCGACACGCGCTACGCCGGCCTGGCGAAGGCCGAGGCGATGCTCGTGTGCGTGCCGACGCCGTTGACGCGCAACCGCGAGCCCGACCTGGGCCCGCTGATCGACTCGACGCAGGCGATCGCGAAGGTGCTGCAGAGCGACCAGCTGGTCGTGCTCGAGTCGACGACCTACCCGGGCACCACGCGCGAACGGGTCGTGCCGCTGCTGGAGGAGTCGGGCCTGGCCGCCGGACGCGACTTCCACGCTGGCGTTCTCGCCCGAGCGCGTCGATCCAGGGCGCACCGACTTCACGCTGCGCACCACGCCGAAGGTCCTCGGCGGGCTGACCGAGGCCTGCGCCGAGCGCGCCGAAGCGCTCTACGGGCTGGTCTGCGACAACCTCATCCGCGTCTCCAGCCCCGAGGCCGCCGAGCTGACGAAGCTGCTGGAGAACATCTTCCGCTCGGTGAACATCGCGCTCGTGAACGAGCTCGCGATGCTGACCGATCGCATGGGCATCGACATATGGGAGGTCGTCGACGCCGCGGCGACCAAGCCCTACGGGTTCATGCGCTTCGAGCCGGGGCCCGGCATGGGCGGGCACTGCCTGCCGGTCGACCCGTTCTACCTGAGCTGGCGCGCGCGCGAGTTCGACATGGCGACGGAGTTCATCGAGCTGGCGGGCAAGGTCAACCAGCAGATGCCCTACCACTGCGTGGAGAAGGCGCAGCGCGCGCTGAACGACGCGGGGCTGTCGGTCAAAGGCGCGCGCATGCTCGTGCTCGGCGTCAGCTACAAGCCCGGCGTCGGCGACACGCGCGAGTCGCCCGCGCTGAAGATCATCGAGCTGCTCATCGACTCGGCGCGGACGTCAGCTACCACGACCCGCACGTGCCCGAGCTCGCGGCCAGTTCGACCTGCGCAGCGCGCCGCTGGAGGAGATGCTCGCCGACGCCGACCTGACGCTGATCGTCACCGCCCACCCGAGCATCGACCACGACGCTGTCGCCAGGCGCGCGCGGCTGGTGCGTCGATCTGCGCGGCGTCACGCGCCCGTCGCGCGCGACCGAACGTCGTGCGCCTGTGACGGCTGGCACCACGGGCGACGTCGGGGACGCCGTGCTGAGCGCTGACGACCGCGCGCCGGGCCTGCTGCTCGGCGCGGGACGTGCAGATCGGCGAGAGCGTGTCCTTCGGCGCCTACGTCGTCGTGCACGAGGACGTCGAGATCGGGGACGGCTGCGTGATCGAGGACCATGTCGTGCTCGGCAAGCGCCCGCGGCTGGCGGAGCGTTCGAACGCGCCAGGGCGAGTCGGCGCGCTGCGAGCTCGGCGACCGCGTGACGGTGTGCGCGGCGCGGTCGTGTTCGCCGGCGCGACGCTCGGCGAGGAGTCGATCCTCGGCGATCAGTCGTTCGTGCGCGAGCGCTCCTCGGTCGGCGCGGGCTCGGTCGATCGGCCGTGGCAGCGTCGTCGACAACGACGTCTCGCTGGGCGCGCGCGTGCGCGTGCAGACGAACGTCTACCTGACGGCGTTCACGGTCGTCGAGGACGACGTGTTCGTCGGCCCCGGGCGTCGTCACGACGAACGACGACACGATGTCGCGCCATCGGCCGGGCGTGGCGCTGCGCGGCGCGACGCTGCGGCGCGCCTGTCGGATCGGCGGCGGCGCGGTCCTGACTGCCGGGCGTGGAGATCGGCGAGGAGGCGTTCGTCGCCGCGGGCGCCGTCGTCACGCGCGACGTGCCGGCGCGCGGCGTCGTGATGGGCGTGCCCGCGCGCGTCGTGCGCGACGTGCCCGGGCAGGATCTGCTCGAGCGCTGGCGCTGAGGGCCTGACGCGCGAGGAGCTCGGCCGGCTGGACCGGCGAGCGTCGGCGCGCGCCGCGCCGACGACCTCCTGGGCCTGCTCGGCCGTCAGCACCGGGCTCATCGGTATCGCCAGGTGCGTGCGCGGCCGCCTGCTCGGTGCCCGGCAGCCGCAGGCCGGCGCCCCACGCCGCGCATCGGCGGCTGGCGGTGCACGGGCGTGCGGTAGTAGGCGCGGTCGCCGATCGCGCCGCCGACGAGCGCGCGCTGCAGCCGCTCGGCGCGCGCGTGGCTGACGACGTAGAGATGCCAGGCGGGCGCGGCGCCGGCGACCGGCGCCGGCAGCGCACACGAGCTCCGCCGAGCCCGGCCTCTCGTAGTGGCGCGCCGGCGTGCGCGGCGCCCGTCTGCCCACTCGTCGAGGTGCGGCAGCTGCACGCGCAGGATCGCCGCCTGCAGCTCGTCCAGGCGCGAGTTGTAGCCGACCTGCTCGTAGCTGACCTTGTCGCTGCGAGCCGTGGAAGCGCAGCGTGCGCGCCCGCTCGGCGATCTGCTCGTCGGACGTGGTGATCATGCCGCCGTCGCCGAACGCGCCGAGGTTCTTGGACGGGTAGAACGAGAACGTCGCGGCGCGTCGCCGAGCGCGCCCGGCCGCCCGGCCGTCGAGAGTCGAGCCCGCGGCCTGCGCGGCGTCCTCGAGCACCGGCACGCCGAGCGCCTCGATCTCGGCGACGGGCGCCACGTTGCCGAACAGGTGCACGGCGAGCACCGCCTTCGTGCGCGGGGTCAGCGCGGCGCGCACCGTCTCGGCCGTCACGCAGTAGGTCTCGGGGTCGATGTCGCAGAACACCGGCGTCGCGCCGGTTGGCGGGATCGCCTCGGCGGAGGCGTAGAACGTGAACGACGGGCACGATCACCTCGTCGCCGGGCCCGACGCCCATCGCGCGCAGCGCGATCGTGATCGCGTCGGTCCCGTTGGCGACGCCGATCGCCGTGCGCGGCGCCGCAGTAGTCCGCGAACTCCTGCTCGAAGGCCTGCACCTCCGGGCCGAGGATGTAGCGCTCGCGAGTCGAGCACGCGCGCCACGGCGTCGCGCAGCTGCGCCGCGCAGCGGGGCAAGCGCCGTCGAGGTGTCGAACAGCGGCACCCCCATGGCGCTCAGCGCCGGCGCGAGCAGCTCGAGGTCGGCGCGGGTCATCAGGCGGATCAGCTCCTCGAAGGAGGTCTCGCGGCTTCCAGCCGAGGTCGCGCTCGGCCTTCGCCGGATCTGCCGATCAGGTGGTCGACCTCGGCCGGGCGCACGAACGCCGGGTCGATCGTCACGTACTGCTCGAAGTCGCCGAGGCCCGCCTCGTCGAAGGCGACCTCGCAGCACTCGCGCACCGAGTGGGCCTTGCCCGTCGCGATCACGTAGTCCTCGGGCGTGTCCCGCTGGAGCATCAGCCACATCGCTTCGACGTAGTCCTTGGCGTAGCCCCAGTCGCGTTCGGCGTCGAGGTTGCCGAGGCGCAGCTCCTTCGGCCAGGCCGTGCTTGATCGCGGCGGCGTGCCAGGTGATCTTGCGGGTGACGAACTCGAGGCCGCGGCGGGGGGAGTTGGAGATGACGAGCGCGCCCGACGCCGGCGCAGAACACGCCGCTCTCGGTCTCGACGTCGAAGGTCCATTCGTCGTCGGGGACGCTCGCCGGCGCGATCCGACGGACCTCGGCCGGGTTCTTGCGCAGGTGCTGGCCCTTGGCTCCTACCCTGCACCGCCGACGCGAGATTGAGCTGGTAGTAGGTCCTTCCGGCGCGCTGCTCGACGTACACCGAGGCCGGCTGCTCGTTCAGGTGGTACATCCAGCAGAGTCCCTGCGCGAGCACCGGGCTGTTGGTCTTGATCGACGCGCCGTTGCCCCGCTTGAGGCCGTCGCCGTCGTAGTAGCCGCGCAGGAAGGCCTGCTGGAGCTCCCGGTCCGGCGTTGAGGACGATCGAGCGGGACCTGCTTGTGGCCGGTCCGCGGTGTAGAGCTGCTCGCGCAGCCACGCGCGCGGCGTCGGGGCTGCCGCGTGAGGTCGATTTTCCCGACGAGGCGCGTCCGGGTTCCAGCCCGAGCGTGCCGCTCCGCTCGCTGGAGCTGCCGAGAAACAGGCGAGCCCACAGCGCGGCAACGCGCGCTCGCAGGCGTGCGTCGTTGTTCGTGAAGCAGATCTGCGGTCCCTCTCGATGCACGTAGCCGTCGGCGGCCATCAGCCCCAGGAACTCGGCCATCTCCGCGGTCGCGACGCTCCAGTCGGCCGGCTCGGGCATCTCGGCGCGCGATCGCCAGATCGTCGCCCTCCTCGACGTCGCAGGCGCGGCACCTTCTCGCGCTCGCGAGTCCAGCATGTTGTGGTGCGCCGTCACCTCGACGACGCCGGCGCGAGCCTGGATCGACAGCAGTCGGTGATCGGGATCGGCTCGCCGCCTGCGCGTTGCCGTGATCGCCGTGACCGGCGTCCAGTTCTCCCCGTCCCAGACCTCCAGGAACGACTTGGGGAGGAAGTTCTGGACCGACCCGCCCTTGCGTCAGGAGCGGCACGAGATCGGCCGGCGTCTTCACCGCGATGACGCCGTCGTCGCGGACGAGCAGTGGCGTGTTGGCGCACACGCACTCGTGATTGAAAAGTATCCCCGACGTCGCATGCAGGTCATAGGACTCGCGGTAGTTGACCGTGATGAAATGCCCGTACGCCTTCGCCACGCCGTAGGGCGAGCGCGGGTAGAACGGGGTCGTCTCGGTCTGCGGCACCTCGAGCACCTTGCCGAACATCTCGCTCGAGGAGGCCTGGTAGAAGCGCGCCTCCGGGCAGACTTCGCGCATCGCCTCGAGCATCCGCGTCACGCCCACGCCGGTGAACTCGGCGGTGAGCGTCGGCTGGATCCAGGAGACGGCGACGAAGGACATCGCCGCGAGGTTGTAGATCTCGCTCGGCTTCGAAGCGCGCAGCGCGTCGACGAGCGAGCGCTGGTCGAGCAGGTCGCCCTGGTGCAGCGTGATGCTGTCGCGCATGTGCTCGATGCGGTCGAACTTCTCCGTCGAGGCGCGGCGCACCATGCCGTGGACCTCGTAGCCCTTCTCGAGCAGCAGCTCGGCCAGGTAGGAGCCGTCCTGGCCGGTCACGCCGGTGATGAGCGCGCGCTGGCGGTCGCTCATGCGCGGACCGCTCTATGTGATCGTCGATCATGCGCGGGAGAGCCTACCGCCCGCCCCCGATGCGGCTGTCCATCGGCGCACGGTGTGCGGCCGGGTGTGCGGCGTGAGAGCGTGCCGCGCGCTCGGCGCGAGGTCGCCTACGCGGCCGATGCGGGCTCGGTCGCCGGGGCCTGTGCTCGCGCAGCCAGCGCACGGTCTGCGGCGATCCCGTCCTCGAGCTCGATCTGCGCCTCCCAGCCGAGCAGCCGCTGGCCTTCTCCACCGACGGCCAGCGGCGCTGCACGTCGACGGGGAACGTCGGCAGGTGCTCGAGCGCGAACGCCCGCGGGTCCTCTCCGCAGGCCTCCCAGACGATGCGTGGCGATCTCCGCGACGCGTGAGCTCGCGCGAGGCCGAGATGTTGAAGTCCTCGTCCGAGCCCCGCGGCGGAGCTCATCGCGCACGACGACGCCGTCGGCGATGTCGTCGACGTGCGTCAGCGTCCTCGTCTGCTCGCCGGAGCCGAAGATCTGCAGCGGCCGCTGGCCGGCGAGCACCTTGGCGATCAGGTCGGGCACGGCGTGGGCGATGCCCGGCTCTGGGTCGGGAGCCTCGCCCGGCCCGTAGGCGTTGAACGGCCGGCAGATCGTGAACGGGAAGCCGTGCTCGGCGTGCGCCGCGCGGCAGTAGACCTCGCCGGTCAGCTTGGAGAAGCCGTACGCGGAGATCGGCGTGGGACAGCGCGGCAGGTAGTCCTCGGGCGTCGGGAACTCCTGCGCCTGCTCGAAGACCATCGAGGAGGACACGTACACGAAGCGCTCCACGTCGAGCTGGAGCGCGGCGCCGATCACGCCGTTGTAGAGCGCGTTGTTGACCTCGGTGAGCGTGCAGCGGCAGCTTGTGGAAGTTGGCGATCCCGCCGACGATCGCGGCGAGGTGGATCACGTGCGAGCAGCCCTTCATGGCCGCGGCGCCTGCTCGGGGACGCGCAGATCGCCGGTGTGCACCTCGCAGCCCTCGCGCATCCAGTGCGGCGCCGGGCGCTGGTCGGAGACGCGCACCTCATAGGCGGGATCGGCGAGCAGCCGCCGCACGACCGCGGCGCCGATCGTGCCGGCGCCGCCTGTCACGAGCACGCGGCTCACGCCGTGCTGCCCAGCGCGGCCAGCTCCGAGGCGTAGGCGAACACCTGCGCGGCGCCCCAGCAGTTCCACGGATCGACGATCAGGCACTCGCCGCCCGCGTGCTCGGCGATCGCGGCCAGCGTGGCGGGCTCGCGGAACTCGCGATGATTGGTTGCGACCACGACCACGTCTGCGCCCTCGACGGCCTCCTGCAGCGACATCGTCGGCGTGGACACGTGCGGGTCATGCGCGGCGACGTCGGCCAGCTCGCGCTCGAGCAGCCGGATCAGCTTGTGCGACAGCGAGTCGCGCTCGTCGTCGGTGTCGGCCTTGAAGGCCAGCCCGAGCACGGCGACCTTGCGATTGACCAGCGAGCCCATGCGCCGCTTGACGCCCTCCAGCAGGAACAGCGGCACCGACTCGTTCACGCGCGAGACCGCGAGCAGCATGCCGGGCGCCGCGGAGCGCTCCTCGGAGAAGGCGAAGTCCTTGCGCAGGCACGTCCCGGCGGTGAACCCCGGCTGCGCGATGCCCCCGCGCGGGTAGTCGCGGTTGATCAGGTCGATCACCTCGAACACGTTGGCGCCGTAGCGCTCGCAGTCCATCATCAGCAGGTTGGGCAGCGCGAACGTCGCGTAGCGCAGGATGTTCGTCCAGATCTTCGCGAGCTCGGCCTGCACGGGCGTGGTCTGCACGATCGGCGCGGCGAACACGCCGAACAGCTCGCCGGCGACCTCGCCCGGATCGAGCGCCGACGCCGCCGATGATGCACGGCAGCGTGTCGATCTCGGCCAGGAAGCGCCCGGCGGCGATGCGCTCGGGCGCGTGCGCGACGAACAGGTCCTCGCCGATCTGGAGGTCGCGATGCTTGGCGAGGTAGCCGGCGACGAACTCGGTCGTGCCCGGCGCCACCGTGGAGCGCAGGATCAGCGAGTGCCCGGGCTCGAGCACGCCGAGCAGGTCGTCGAGCGCCGAGCGGATGTCGCGCATGTCGATCTCGATGTGCGAGAAGGACGGCGTTCCCAGCGTGATCACGATCTGACGCGCCTGCGCGGCGTCGGCCACGCGGTCTGACAGCGTCAGGCGCCCGCTGGCGTGCACGCGCGAGAGCAGCTCCTGGGCGTCGGTCTCCTCGAAGGGCATGCGCCCGTCGCGCACCGCGCGCAGGCGCGTCGGGGTCGTTGTCGATGCCCGACGACGCTCAGCCCGCGGTCCGCGAACGACAGCGCGAGCGGCAGGCCGACGCGCCCGAGGCCGATCACCGAGACGTCGGCTGTGCTCCGCTGGCTCGCCATCCAGCCAGAGAGGATATCCGCGCGCCGGGCGGGCGCCGCGCACATGCACGCGCGAGAATCATCAAGAAATCAGGCGCGACGATTGCGCAGATGCGCCGCGTACTGGCGCGCGAAGCCGGCGATGAACAGCGGGTTGTAGCGCGCGTAGCGCCGCCACAGCCGACGCGGCTCGCGCCACAGACGATACACCCACTCCAGGCCGTTGCGCTGCATCCAGCCCGGCGCCTGTGGGACGAGCCCGGCGTGGAAGTCGAAGGCCGCGCCGACGCCGACGAGCAGCGGCGCCGACAGCCGCGGGCGCATCTCGTGCATCCAGCGCTCCTGCTTGGGCTGTCCGGTCCCGACCCACACGACCTGCGCCCCCGAGCCGTCGATCTCGGCGACCACCCGCTCGCGCTCCTCGGCGGTCAGCTCGCGGAAGGGCGGCGAGAAGCCGCCGACGATCCGCAGGCCCGGGAAGCGCTCGCTCAGGCGCTCGGTCAGCTGCGCCAGCGCCTGCGGCGAACGCCCGCCGTACAGGTATACGGGGGCGCCCATGCTCGCCGCGCGCGCGCAGAAGCCGGCCATCAGGTCGGGGCCGTAGACGCGCGTCGCGCGCGCATGGCCGAGCGCGCGCAGCGCCCACACGAGCGGCTGGCCGTCGGGCACGGCGAGCGTCGCCCCGAGCACCGCCTCGCGCACCTGCGCGTCCTCGCGCGCGCACATCACGAGGTTGACCGCGGCCGCCGTCACGTAGGCGCGGCCGTCGGCCGCGATCGTCTGCTGCATCCAGTCGAGCACGTGCTCGTAGTCGCTGACCGCCAGCGGGATCCCCAGGACCTCGGCCGTGCGGGGAGGCGGCGGGCTGTCAGATGATGATGCTCGGGCGTTCGCAGCGGCGTCCATCAGCGCCGACGATACCCGTCGCCCCAGCCCTCACTGCGCGCCTTGCGCGAGCGCGCCTACCAGCTCACGGGCGGCGTGGTCGGCCCGTAGCCGCGTTCTGCGATCGGGCCGGCCTGCAGGGCGTATTCGTGCGCCTGCGCGTTCACGTAGAGAGGATCGACTTCGAGGTTGCCTTCGAGCGTGAGGAACCCCGGGGGGCTCAGCGCCGCCGGGATGTTGTCGCGGCCTCCGAGCGCCGTGTCTCCGTTGCCGAAGACGTCGTTGTCGCGCAGCACGTTGCCCGTCGGCAGCACGCACGGCACTTCCTGTTCTTCGCCCGAGCGTTCGCCGCCGCCTTCTCGTTCGCCGACGCAACCGCCCCGCGGGGTGCGCGCGTAGAGCACGCCGTAGGTGTTGCACGGGCTGGCCGGCGCGCCCCGCCCCTGTTCTGATTGCACGCGCGCGAGTTCTTCGGTCAGGCAGGGAGTGGTGCTGTTGGTGACGAGATTCCAGGCGACCGTGTCGTTGACGTCGTTCTCGTTGCCGAAGAGCACGCCGTGGCCATTGCCGTCGATCACGTTGTGTTCGACGATCGCGCCGCTGCCGCCGCGCAGGAGCACGCCGCTGCCCGAGTTGTCGTAGATGTAGTTGTCGCGGATCGTCGTGGACTGCCCGACGTCGTAGATGCCCTGGGCGTGGGTCCCGTCGAGGCGTTCGCGGCCTTCCACTTTCACCTCGTCTTCGTTGCTTTCGTATTCGGCCACGTCGTAGGGATGCCCGCAGTCGTGGATCCGGTCGTGTTCGATGCGCGTGTACGCGCCCGACCCGTAGCGGTCGCCGGCCGGCGTGGGGCTGAGGCAGATGTTTTCGTCGCCACCGGAGATGTCGTCGTAGATCCACGAGGTGTGTTCGGAGCCGATCGTCGGGCTTACGCCTTCGCCGAGCTGGTGGGGCGAGTCGCTCTGAAGGATCAGGTGGCTGACGGTCAGCCAGTTGACGCCTTTCTCGGTCACGATCCTGCCGATGACCGTGGCGGGCGCTTCGGGCTGCGTCGAGGTCAGCGTGATCGGCCTGCCCGCTTCGCCGTGCGGCGCGCGCGCTTCCTGTTCTTCGGTCTGGGCCCTGAGCTTCGCTTCTTCTGCGGCTTTCTGTTCTGCGCTGGCGCCTTCCGCTGGCGCCTGCAGCGACGCGCCCCAGCTCATCTTCGTCCGTCCGCCGGCGACTTCTTCCTCTTCTTCGAAGGTCTGGCCCGAGACCAGGCACCCCGTCATCCCCGGCTTGAGCTCGCTCACGAGCTTGTGAACCGTCCTGAACGCTTCCCCGGCGCCCTGACCGGCGCCGTCGTTGGCGTCGTCGCCTTCGGTCGAGGCAAAGAGGTCACAGCTGCTCTGGTGTGTCCACTCCTGGACCGAGTCGTTCGCCCGGTCGGCGATCCACACGTTGCCCGTCGTCGTGACGGCCAGGCCGCTCGGGTCCGAGAACTGGCCTTCGCCCGATCCCGCGGAGCCGAATTCGCTCACCAGCCTCGGCTCCTCGCCTTCGCCGCCTTCGCTGAACTCCTCGATGCGATCGCTCTGCGCGTCCGCCACCCAGACGTCTCCGCTGTCGTCCACGGCGATTGCCATCGGCATCGCGGGCTGGCCGGGTCCTCCGGTCTGCACGCCGAACGTCCCGACGAGCGTCGCGCCGGCTCCTTCGGGCCTGTACTCCTCGACACGGCCGCCGAACCGCTCGGCCACGAGCAGGTCGCCGTTGCGGGCGAAGGCGAGCGCGGCCGGCGTGGCGAGCTCGCCTTGCGCCGCGCCCCCCAGCTCGAGGATCAGCCTTGCGCCGTCTGTCCCCCGCGGTTCGAACTCCTCGATGTCGGCGTTCCCCTCGAAGCCCGCGTCGTTGGCGACCCAGACGTGGCCCTGGGAGTCGACGGCGACCGCCACGGGATGATCGAGCTGGCCCTGTCCGAGACCGAATTCCCCGAACTGCCCCTCGACGTCGCCCGCTTCGTCGAACTCCACGATGCGGTTGTTGCGGCTGTCGGCGACCCAGATGTCTCCACCGGCGAACGCGATGCCGCGCGGCGATGCGAGCGGTTCCGGGCCGCTCGCGCCGAACTGGCGGATGAGCCGCCCGCTTTCGGCGAACTCCTGGATGCGGTTGTTCGCGCTGTCCGAGACCCAGATGTCGCCTCTGTCGTCGACCGCCACGCCGCTCGGGGACCGGAGCTCGCCGGGGGCGGCTGAAGACCCGGCCTGGGTGACGACCGCGCCTTGCGACGTCAGCTCCTGCGCCCGGCCGTTGCCGGTGTCGGCGACCCAAACGCTGCCGCCCGGCGTCACCGCCAGGGCGCTCGGCGCCAGGAACTGGCCTTCGCCGCTCCCGGTGGATCCGAAGCTCGCGAGGAGACCGCCGTCCTGCGTGAACTCGTCGATGCGGTCGCTGCCCGCGTCGGCGACCCAGACGTGGTGTTCGGAGTCGAGCGCGACGCCGGCCGGAAGATCGAGCGCGCCCGGCGCGGCGCCCGCGACGCCAAAGCGCCGCAGCGGGCGGCCCGTGGCTTCGCTGAACTCCTCGATGCGCGAGCTGAACTCGTCGGCGATCCAGACGTTCCCTTCGGCGATCGCGATGCCCTTGGGCCCGTTGAATTCCAGTTCAGCTTCTTCTGAGCCGGCCGAGCTGAACGCCCTGACGAACGCGCCTTGTTCGCTGAACTCCTCGACGCGATCGACGTTCTGCAGCGGCGCGGAGTCCACCACGAAGACGTGCCCCTGCGATCCCAGCGCCACGGCGACGGGGTCCTCGAACTGGCCTTCGGAGGCTCCCGGGGATCCGAAGCTCTGCAGCGGCGCGCCGGTTTCTGAGAACTCCTCGACGCGGAAGTTGCCGGAGTCCGCGACCCACACGTCGCCCTTTGCGTCGACCGCGATGCCCTGCGGCGAGGACAGCTCGCCCGGCTGTGAGCCCGGCGTGCCGAATTCGCGGATGAACGCACCGCCTTCAGAGAACTCCTCGATGCAGTCTTTTCTGCTGTCGGAGACCCACACGTCGTGATTGGGCGCGATCGCCACGCCGCGCGGCAGGCGCAGCTGGCCGCTGTTGCCGAACGACCGCGAGAACACCGGCGGCGGGGTCTGCGCGGCGGCCGCCGCGGCGCCGCAGAGCAATGCGGAGCAGGCCGCGCCCACGACGGTCAGCAGCAGTAAGGAGTGACGCAAGCGTTGCGTGCGATGCATCTCGCCTTCCCGGATCGATTGGCGTGATTTCCCCGAATGAGCGGGTTAGCATATCCCGGGCGCGATGGCTGCGCGGACGTGCGCAAATGGCGACCGAATCGCCGTCCGGGCGCACGGCGATCGCGCAATTTGCGAGCAATCGCGCGCCGGCTGGACGGCCGGTATACATAATCCGCGCCGTGAGCCCGCTGACCCTGCGCCGCTATCGCGCCGAGCGCCTGCTGCGCCAGCAGTTCCAGGCTCTGCACACCGGCGTCATCAGGGCCGTGGGCAGGCGCCTGCGCTCACAGGGCGTCAGCCTCGACGAGGTGGACCTGCAGGCCTGCTACGCGACGGCCTGGCACGGTCTCTACGCGGCGGTGCTCGCCGACGAGCAGATCGACAACCCTGCGGGCTGGCTGGCCGTCGTGACATACCGCCGCGCGATCGACGAGCACCGCGCGCGCATGCGCATCGATCTCGGCCTCGCGCGCGACCTCGGCGAGGACGACGACAGCGAGCGCGGCGCCGACGCGGCGCTCGCGCGCGGCGCTCGCCACGACGGCGACCTCGCCGCCGAGCTCGACGATCGCGCGAGGCTGCGCGAGCTGTTCGAGGGACTGCGATCGCGCCTGAGCTCGCGCGAGCTGCAGGCGGCGACGCTCTGCTATCTGCACGGCCTCTCGCGCGCGCAGGCGGCACAGCGCCTGGGCGTCAGCGAGACAGGCATGCGCAAGCTGATGGAGGGGCGCGGGCCCGGTAGACCGGGAGTCGCCGCGAAGGTCCGCGAGCTTGTCGCGACGATCGGCGAAGGCGGCTGGTGTCACGAGCAGGGCTCGCTGATGCGCGGCCTGGCGCTCGGGATCCTCGATCCGGCGGGCGAGCGCTACCGGCTTGCGCGCGCTCATCGCGACGAGTGCCCGTCGTGTCGCGCCTACGTGCGCGCGCTGCGCGGCCTGGCCGTCGTGCTGCCGCCCGCCCCGGCCCTGCTTCGCAGCGTGCTCGCCGGCACGGGCGCGTCGGGCGCCGGGGCGGCCGGCGGCGCGGGAGCGCAGGGGGTCGCGTCGCTGCACGCCGGCCTCGCGGGGCGGGCCGGCGGCGCCGCGAGCGGCACGGGCGCCGCCCCGCCGGCGGCCGCAGCCGCCGGCGCTGGTGGCGGAGCGGCGGGCGGAGGGTGGCTGGTCGCCGGTGGCGGCGCGGCCACGAAGGTTGTTCTCGGCTGCCTGGTGGCGGCCGGTCTGGGCGCCGGCTGCGTCGCGCTCAGCCTTGCGCCGTCAGCGCCCTCGCACGCCGCCGATCACCATCGCGGCACGCGACAGGGGGCGCACGCCGTGCTCGCGACGCGCGACGCGCCCCGGGTGTTGGCCGATCATGCCGAAGCTGCTCCGCGCATCCCCGCGGTCGCCTCGACGCGGCGCTCGGCGGCGGTCAGCCCCCAGGCGCGGGCCAGCCGCGAGTTCGGCCCCGAGCAGCCGGGCCAGGGGTCGCGCGCACCGTCGGGCGCCACGGCGGCAGATCGCGCGCTGGCGGCCGACGCCGATCGCGCGGCGGGCATCTCGAGCCCTGCGCAAGCGCCGCGCGCCGAGACGCTTGAACGAAGCGCGACAGGCACGCCGCGCGCGCCCTCGAGCACGCTCACGCCGGCCCAGCGCGAGTTCGGGATCGGCTAGTGACCGCGAGGCGCTCGCGGGCGCCCCGCGCGGCGCGCGAGCGGGCGCCGCTCAGTCGCGCGGGAAGACCTTGCGAAGCCGCGCCATCGCGAGCGGGTTGCCCCGCGGGCGAAGCCTGCCCGTGGCGATCGCGCGCAGCGGGTCGAGGCGCCCGCCGACGATGTCCACCCAGTCCTGATAGCCGAGGCGCAGCCGCACGTCGGGGCGTGCGAGCTCGCCCTGCTCGGCGTGGCTGGAGCCGTTGTTGACCGTGAGATGCCAGGCGGGAACGTCGCTGTCGGTGAAGTCCCACTGCACCGACAGCGGCGAGCTCAGCCCGTGCTCGGGGTCGACCTGACGGCTCAGGCTGTCGAACAGGATGGCCAGCGTCTTTGAGTCGCGGCGCGAGGCCCCCTCGCGCACCCCGACCACGCCGGCCTTCGCGAGCGCGCGTCCACGCTGGGTCAGTTCAAGGCTCGTCATTCCCTGGGCCATGATCGGCGGACCGGGCAACGTCTCGATCGGGAGGCCCGCCGAGCGCAGCTTGGTTTTCAGCGACTCCATGCCCTCGACGCCGACGTCGTCATAGCTCGAGCCGAAGACCGTCACGTAGGAGTCGTCCCAGCCCGGCGGCATCAGCACCTGCGCTATGTAGGGCACCACCTGGCGCAGGATCTGCGCGACGGCCTTCGGGACGCCGACCGGGTCCATGCGGTTCAGATCGGCCAGCAGCTTGACGCCGAAGCCGATGTGGCGCTGCTCGTCGGAGGCCACGTTGCGCATGCCCTCGCGGAAGGCCGGGAGCACGTCGCGATCCTCCAGGTAACCGCTGATGAAGTGCTGTCCGGGCTGCGCGAGCGTCGCCTCGACGATCATGTGGTAGAGCGTGACCGAGGCCGCGAGCTTGGCCGGCGAGCGATCGGCGCGCAGTTCGTCGGTCATCACGTCGAGGCGTTCGAAGATCTTGCGAAAGCCGGGCGTCAGCTGATGGCGGATCGCCTGCAGGCCCTCGCCCGCGGTGCCGTCGCCGATCTCGCAGACCTCGTGCATGAAGCGCTTGAAGAGGATCGCGTGACGCGCCTCGTCGACCTGCTGGGTCGCCAGGAAGTACTTCTGCTCCTCCAGCGGCGCGGCGTCGATGAAGGGCGAGAGGTTGTCGGCGACGGCATCCTCGCCCCAGAAGAACAGGCAGTAGTTCCAGATCGCCGCCTTGCGCTCGAACTCGGTGAAGTCGCTGCGCCACTGCCGCGCGTCCTCGGTGAAGTCGAGCTCTGTGGCGCTCCAGTTCGAGCGCTCCCAGCGCGCGTAGAGATCCTCGTAGGAGATTGCGTCCGAAGCCAGGCTCGTCGTCCCGCCGCCCGCCGGCTCCGAGCGCGAAGTCACTGTCGCCATCCGCCCCACCTCCTGTGCCGTTGTTTGGCCGCGTGGCCAGTTTCTCAAATCTAGCGCACCCTGGCGCTCGTGCCCTACCTTGCGAGGCAGGCGTAGTGCACGGTGAACAGCCGCCTTGCCAGCGCCGGCGCCAGCCGGTGCGCGGACGCGCGCAGCGCCCACTTGATGTCCGCCCGGGTGCGCGCCCGCGGCGAGTCGGCGAAGAAGCGCTGCACCTCGCGCGGCAGCGGGTCGGTCAGCTCGCCGGCGACCCGCAGCCCCGCGCGCTCCACGATCGCGCGCGCGCCATCGCGGTCGAGGCGTCGCAGATGCCCCACCTCCGCGGCGTCGGCGAGCTTCGATGCGCGGCTCGCGGACACGTTGGCCTCCAGCGGGACCTCGAGCACGACCACGCCGGCACAGCGCGCGACCTCCGCCAGCAGCGCCACCGGGTCAAGCGCATGCTCGAGCACGTGGGAGAGGATGGCGAGGTCGTATTGGCCGTCGTCGAGCTCCAGGTGCTCCCCGTCATAGAGCGCCACCGACTCGATCTCAGGGCGTCTGGCGGCGATCGCGACCGCCGCCCGCGCGATCTCGACGCCCGCGAGCGTTCCGCCGAAGCCGCGGCGGTGAAGCTCGGCGAGCAGCGCCCCGTCCCCGCAGCCGACGTCGAGCGTGCGCCGCGGCGAGACGCCCGCCCGCGCGCACAGCTCGATGACGTGCTCGGCCTTGCCCAGCGCGCCCAGCGCGCGCCAGCGCTCATAGACCGCGCCACGCTCGGGGTCGCTGGTGTAGCTGTCCTCGTAGAAGGCTACGAGCGCGCGCTCGCCGGCTGGCTGGCGCCGGTCGGTGAACTGTCCATTTTCGCTGTGCAAGGTCGGTCGCGCGGCTCAAGATCGCGCCCAGGGCAAACGTAGACTAGGAGTATGGGCGGCTCTCGGACTCGCGGCGCGCCGGTCGATGCGCTGGTTGTCGACGCGGCCCAGCGCCAGGCGCTCGTGGCGCTGCGCGAGCTGGGCAGGCAGGGCCTGCGCGTCGGCGCCGTCGACAGCGATCCGCGCGCTCCCGGTCTCGTCTCGCGCTGGAACACCGTGGCAGAGGTCGTCCCCGCCTTTGCGCACGATCAGGACGCCTATGTCGACGCTGTGCTGGCGCTGTGCTCCGATCACGGCGCGAGGTCGCTGATAGTCGCGCACGACGGCTCGATCGAGGCATTGCGCCGCCGACGCGCCGACGTGCAGCGGGTCGTCGGGCTCGGCCTTGCCAGCGAGGAGGCGCTGGCCGTGGCGGTCGACAAGACCCGCACGCTCGCGTTCGCCGAGCAGTTCGGGCTGCGCGCCCCGAGAGGATGCTTTGTGGAGCGCCACGAGCAGACCGACGCGGCGATCGAGGAGGTCGGGCTACCGCTGGTGGTCAAGCCGACCCGCTCCTGGGCGCAGGGCGCCGGCTCCGGCCAGCGGCTGATCGCCGTGGTCGCGAGCACCCGGGCCCA
Source organism: uncultured Solirubrobacterales bacterium (assembly GCA_963749385.1). Taxonomy (GTDB): domain Bacteria; phylum Actinomycetota; class Thermoleophilia; order Solirubrobacterales; family Solirubrobacteraceae; genus Palsa-744. Next base: position 359,994 of record CAVVMI010000006.1, on the reverse strand, counting down.
GGCGCAGAGCGCGGCGGGAGCGATCCTCGATGAAGGGGTCGAGGTCGTGCTGCAGGAGTGGCTGCCGGGCGCTCGCGAGGCGCTCAGCTTCCTCTACGCGCAGGGGCGCGTGTGGGCGCGGTTCGCGCAGCGCGCCGACCGAACCTTCCCACCGCTCGGAGGCAACTCGGTGCTGCGCGAAAGCATCCCGCTGCCGGAGGACGTCGCACCGGCCGCGGAGCGGCTCGTCGTCGAGCTCGGCCTGGAGGGCTACTCGGAGGTTGAGTTTCGCCGCGACGCCGACGGTCGCGCCGCGCTGATGGAGATCAACCCTCGTCTCTCGGCGTCGGTGGAGATCGCGGTCCGCGCCGGCATCCCGTTTCCGCGTCTCGTCCACGAGTGGGCGAGCGGAGGTCAGCTGCACGCGGCGGACGGCTATCGCACCGGTCTGCGCATGCGCTGGCTCGGCGGCGATCTCTCCTGGCTGCGCAGCGTGCTCAACCAGCCGAGCGGGCCCGACATTCCCTCGCGCGGGCGCGCCATGGCCGCCTTTGCGGCCGATTTCGCCCGGCCCATGGGATATGACTACGTCGATCGGCATGACCCACGACCATTGCTCACAGCGGTGAGGGGAACGACCTCGCGCCTTCGGCGAAACCGCGGGTCCGGGAGCGGCTATCTGGGCAACCGGCCCAACGGCGTGGACACCGACGTCGCGGTCATCGGCGCGGGGCCTTACGGGCTGTCGGTCTCAGCGCACCTGAGCGCGCGCGGCGTGCGTCACGAGATCTTCGGCGACACGATGTCGCTGTGGGCCAAGCACATGCCGCGCGGCATGTACCTGAAGTCCGAGGGTTTCGCCTCCAACCTCGCCGATCCACGTGGGGTGCACACGCTCAAGCGCTTCTGCGCCGAGCAGGGGATCGAGTACGGCGACTTCGCGGTCCCGATCGCGCTGGACACCTTCGAGCGCTACGGGCGCTGGTTTCAGGAGCGCCTCGTCGCGCAGCTTCGCGAAACGCTCGTCAAGCAGGTCAGCAGGGACCCCGGCGGCTATCAGCTGACGCTGGACTCCGGGCAGACGCTACGCGCGCGCAGCGTCGTGCTTGCGACCGGGATGAGCGGCTATGCGCACATCCCCGCCGAGCTGGCGGACCTGCCGCCCGAGGCGGTCGTGCACACCTTCGAACATCGCGAGCCCGAGCTGTCCAGAGGCGCCACCGTCGCGGTGATCGGCGCCGGCCAGTCGGCGATGGAGTCGGCAGCCCTGATGGCCGAGCACGGCGCCGAGGTGCATCTGATCGCGCGCACCGACAGGCTCGCCTGGCTGTCGAAGCCCGGCGGTCCCGGCCGGCCGCTGCGCGAGCGCTGGAAGTACCCGGAATCCGGCCTCGGCGAGGGGCGCTCGCAGTGGTTCTACTCCAACTACCCGCTCGTCTTTCACTTCTCACCGGAAAGCAAGCGGGTCAAGCACGCCTACACCGCGCTCGGACCGGCCGGCGGGTGGTGGCTGCGCGATCGCCTCGAAGGCCCCGTCGACCTTCTGCTCGGGCGCTCCGTTGTCAGTGCGACGGCTCAGGGGTCGGGCATCGACCTGCAGCTGCGCGGACCCGCTGGGACCGAGGAGCTGCACGTGGACCAGATCATCGCAGGGACCGGCTACAAGCCCCAGGTCAGCCGTCTGGAGTACCTCGAGCCCGCGCTGCGCGGGAGCATCGCGACCGTCGGCGGCGCCACGCCGGTGCTCGACTCCTCCTTTCAGAGCAGCGTCGCCCGGGCTCTACCTCGTCGGCTACCCGGCCGGGCTCGAGCTTCGGTCCGGTGATGCGGTTCGTGTTCGGGACCGATTTCATGGCGCGGCGGGTCGCGCGGCGGATCTCGCGCTAGAAATCGGGTCTCCGACGAAACAGACCGTGCGCACACACCGAGAGCTCGGTTCGCTCGTCGAGGCCTGGGACCGGCTTGCGCACGATGCCGGAACTCCGTTCCTGACCCATGCCTGGCTGAGCTGCTGGTGGAGCGCGTTCGGCAGCGGCGACCCGCAGTGGGTGACGCTGTCAGATGACGACGGCTCGCTGCGCGCCGGCGCATTCGTGCACCGCGCGCGAGGGCGGCTGGCCGCCTGCGCGAACGTCCACAGCGGCGATTGGGATGCGCTGGCTCGCGACGACGAAGCCCGCAGCGAGCTGTGGGAGGCGCTCGCCGGGCTCGGGGCCCAGCGCGTGCACCTGCAGGCGATGGACGAGCACCGCTCGGGCGTGGGCCCGGCGTGCGCTTCGCTGCGCGAGGCCGGCTACCGGGTGCTCTGCGTGCCGGGCCCGTTCTGCCCCTGGATGTCGCTTCCTGGCAGCTGGGAGGAGCTGATCGCGTCGGTCAGCGGCGGGCTTCGCCAGCAGGTCAAGAAACGTGAGCGAGGGCTGGAGCGGGAGGGCACGGTGGTCTTTCGCACGGTGCGCGACGGCCCGACGCTCGAGGACGACCTGGACGCGTTTCTGAAGCTCGAGGCGGCGGGCTGGAAGGGCGAGGCCGGGACCGCGATCCTCAGCACGCCCTCGACCGAGCGGCTGTATCGGGACTTCGCGCGCGCCGCCGCGCAGCGGGGCTGGCTGCGCCTCGGCCTGCTGGAACTCGATGGCACGCTGATCGCGGCCAGCTACGACTGCGCCTTCGCGGGAAACGCCTACCTGCTGAAGACGACGTTCAGCGAGGCGCACGGCCACCTCTCGCCGGGGCTGGTGATGCTCGCACGGGTGCTGGACTCGTTGATCGGCGAGCGTGTCGGCTCATATGACTTCCTGGGCGACCCCGACACCTACAAGACGCGCTGGACCGACGAGCGCCGCCCGCGCGCGCAGGTCTTCGCCTACCGCGGAGTCGCGCGACCGGGGTACGTCTATCGCGGGCGCCTGCGCCGCTGCTGAAGGCCGCGCGCGACGGCGCGCGCTCGCGCGGTCGCGCCCGGCGCGGCTGATCGCTCTCCCGCTGCGCGCTCGGCGCGCCCTCGGGCTCGCCTGCCCTCGCGAAGCGGTGGCACGCGCCTTTAGACTGACGCTCCTCATGCCCAGAGATCCGATGGCACCGCCCCTGGGGGCCTACCTGATTCGTTCGGTGAAAGCCGCCGCGTCTCAGCCGCGCGACGCCGCCGAGAAGATGCTCGAGCGCGGCGCCGGGCGCCTGGAGCACCGCCGGCGCCATGGAAGGCGCCCGGAAAATCAGGCCGCCGAGGACTGGGAGCGCCGCGACGAGCTCGTTGGCGCTCCCTGGCCGTGCCCGGACGCGGAGGCGTTCGCGCCGGCGTGGGAGCAGGCGACCGAGACGATGGCCCAGCACGGCCTGCGGGTGGGGCGAGAAAACTACGGCGACGACGACGACGCCGACCCTGGCTTCGCGCGCACGCTGTGGTGTTTGGTATGCCACCTGCAGGCCGCGCAGGTTGTCGAGACCGGCGTGGCGCATGGTCTCAGCAGCCGCATGATGCTCGAGGCGCTCGCGCGCACCGGCGACGGCAGGCTGTCGAGCATCGACCTGCCGGCGATGACGATCCTCGAGCGCCGCGCGGAGGTGGGGGTCGCGGTGCCCGACGGCCTGCGCGACCGCTGGACGTACCTCGAGGGCTCGAGCCGGCGGCGGCTTCCCGGGCTGCTGCGCCGGCTCGCCAGGGTGGACCTGTTCGTCCACGACAGCCTTCATTCGACGCGCAACGTGCGCTGGGAGCTGACGAGCGCCTGGCGCGCGCTTCGCCCCGGCGGGGTCGTGGTCGTGGACGACGTCGACTTCAACTGGGGATTTGAGGAGTTCCTCGCGGCCGGCGAGGATCGCGAGCCGCTGTGGTGCATGGCCGACGACGGGCAGCGGCTGTTCGCCCTCGCGCGAAAGGGAACGGGTCCCTGAGGCCTGGGACCGGGGGGATGGCGTTTGCGCTCAACACAGTTGCTCGCACAGGGCGAGCGGCCTCCGCCGCACGGCGGACCGATCGCGTGCGCGTGGTGACGCTCGTCGACCTGCTCAGCCGCGACGGCGGGGCCGAGCAGCTCGCGCTGGCGATCGCGACGCGCCTCGATCCCGAGCGCTTCGAGTCGACGCTGTGCATCAGCCGCTGGCCCCCGCCCCCGCCGATGCACGTCAGCGATCCGTCGGCGCAGGGGGCGCTCGAGATGCTCAGGGAGGCCGGGGTGCGCTTCTTTCCCCTGGCTCGCCGGCGCAAGGTCGACGCCGTGGCCTGGACGCGGCTCGGGGGTTTTCTGCGTCGCGAACGGGTGCACGTCCTGCACACGCACAAGTTCGGGTCAAACGTCTGGGGGACGCTTGCGGGCCGCCTCGCGCGCGTGCCGGTCGTGCTCGCTCACGAGCACACCTGGTCCTACGAAGGCCAGCCCCTTCGGCGCTTCCTGGATCGCGAGCTCGTCGCGCGCTACGCCGACCGCTTCATCGCCGTCTCGCGCGAGGACAGGCGGCGGATGACCGACGTCGAGCGCATAGACCCGAGCCGCACGATGTTCATCCCCAACGGCGTGGTCGGGATGGAGGTCGCCAGCGGACGCGACGCGCGCGCGGAGCTCTCGATACCGCCCGACGTGCCGGTGATCGGTGCCGTCGGACTGCTGCGCCCGCAGAAGGCCTACCACGTGCTGCTGCGCGCGACGGCGCTGCTGATCGATCGCTGGCCGGCGCTGAAAGTCGTGATCGCCGGGGACGGGCCCCAGCGAGCGGCGCTCGAGCAGCTGGCCGCTGCGCTGGGGGTGGCGCACGCCGTGCGCTTCCTCGGCCTGCGCAACGATGTGCCCGACATCCTGGGCGCCTTTGACATCGCCGTCTGCTGCTCGGACTTCGAGGGCAGCCCGCTGTCGGTGCTCGAGTACATGGACGCGGCCTTGCCGGTCGTGGCGACGTCTGTCGGCGGGCTGCCGGACCTGATCGAGCCCGGCGTGCACGGCCTGCTCGTGGCGCCGGGGGACCCTCCGGCCCTGGCCGGAGCGCTCAGCGAGCTGCTCGAGGATCCACAGCGCGGCCGGGACATGGGAGCGCGCGGACGCGAGCGTCGCCGCGCGGAGTTCGACATCGATGTGATCGTCAGGCGGTTGGAGGACCTGTACGTCGAGCTGCTGCAGGCGCGAGGTTGGGTGCAGTCGTCCGGTCGGCAGAGCCCGACGCAGGGATGAGCGACGGCTCGCCCCGGCCAGTCGCAGTCGTTCTCGACGGCCCCGCGACGCCCGCCTGGCAGGCGCGCGCGCTGCGCGCGCTGCGCGACTCGCCGGCTGTCGAGCTGGTCGAGGTGCGGACGCTCAGCGGCCCCCGTCGCGGGCTCCTGCGGCGCCTGCACGCCGCCGTGGAGCGACGTCTGCTGGGGCTGGGCGTCGATGCTCTGGCGCCCGTATCGCTGACGCGGTCTGATCTCGCCGGCGGCGGCTCGGGCTCGCCGTCGCTCGTCGTGTGGCTCTCCGAGCGTCCTGTGCAGCCAGCGCAGAGCGCCGACGTTCTCTACGTGCGCCACGAGCAGCTCGCCGAGCCCGCCGAAGAGGCGTTTCGCCGCGCTCTGCTGCGCGATACGGGCGTCGTGCACAGCGAGGTCCTGCTCGCGGGCCACGCCGGGACGGTCCTCGTCGAGCGCACGGTCTCCGGTGTGCGCCCGTTCTCGCTTGCGCTGAGCCTCGACCTCATGCTGTGGAAGCTGGCGGCGCTCCTGCCGCGCGCCGCCGAGCGCGCGCCCGGCCTGAACCTCCCCGCCGCCGCGACCGCGCCGCCCGTCGCGGCGCCCTCCACCGTGGCGCTGCTCGGCCAGGCGATCACATCCTGGGCGCGCGTGCTGCGCACGCGCCTGTTGTTCTCGCGGCCCTGGTCGGTGCGCGTGCGCCGGCGCGCGCCGGCGCCGACGGAGGGCTGGTCGACCGTCGAGGACCTCGTGCGCTTCCAGCCCGGGCACCTCTACGCGGACCCGCTGCTGATCGAGCACGAGGGACGCCATCACCTCTTCTGCGAGGAGGTCCTGCCCGGCTGAGCGCCGCGGCGTGATCTCGCATACCGAGCTGCGCCTCGACGGCGCGCCCGCGCCCGCGCCCGCGCCGGTGCTGCGGGCGCCCTACCACCTGTCCTATCCCTTCGTCTTCGCCCATGAGGGCGAGCTGTTCATGATCCCCGAGACGTCCTCGGCGCGCCGTGTCGAGCTCTACCGAGCTGTGGAGTTTCCCCATCGCTGGCAGCGTGAGGCGATTCTGCTGTCAGACATCGACGCCACCGACGCGACGCTGCTGGTCGAGGACGATCGCCTGTGGCTGTTCGCCTCGGTCGCAGCGCCGGGTGCGAGCTCGCTGGACGAGCTGCACCTCTTCTCCGCTGAGCGGCTGCGCGGGCCCTGGCGAGCACATCCGCGCAACCCGGTGGTGTCCGACGTGCGCTGCGCGCGCCCGGCGGGCGCGGTGCTTCGGTGGGGCACGCGGCGCGTGCGTCCGGGTCAGGATGGCTCTCGCCGCTACGGCGGGGCGGTCTCCTTCCGCGAGATAGACGTGCTCAGCCCGAGCGACTACGCCGAGCACGAGGTCGCGCGCCTGGAGCCGAAGGACCTCGGTGACGCCCGTGCGACGCACACCTACAGCTGTGACTCGTGCTTTGAGGCGGTGGACCTTCGTCGCCGACGCTCGCGTATCCGGGCGAAACGAGCGCGGCGAGCATGAGGATGCACGCATGAGCACGCGCTCGATCGTGCAGGTGACGCTGTGGGACAGCCCCTACCTGGGCAACTTCATGGCCAGCGAGCTGATGCTCGCCGGGGATGTGCGCGCGCGCTTTGGCCTGTCGACGCACTTCGTGCTGGGCGCGGACGCCGCCGGGCAGCCATGGCTTTCAGATCTCGAGGCCGCCGGCGCGAGCTGGTCGGTGCTCTCGCCCGATCCCGCCGACTGCCGGCGTCATCTCGACGGGTCATCCGCGAGCGCTCCGCCGCGCTGCTGCACGCCCACTTCACGGCCGCCGACCTGCAGTCCGCCGCCGCCGCCGCCGCCGCCCGGATCCCGTGCGTGTGGCACATCCGCACGGGCTTCAACGGCTATCCGCTCGCCCAGCGCGTGAAGGACCTCTACAAGATGCGCATCGTCGCCCGGCGGCACGTCGGGCGCATCGTCGCGGTGTCGCCGTGGCTGGGAGAGCTCGCACGGCGCCGCGGCGCGCCGGCGAGCGGATCGAGGTCGTGCCCAACGCGATCCTGCTGGAGCGCTTCACCAACCTGCCGCAGCGGCGCGCCGCGCGCGAGCGCTTCGGGCTGGACCCCGACGCCGAGGTGGTGCTCGGTCTCGGGTGGTGGCCGGAGGTCAAGGGCGTGGACCTGTTGCTCGACGCCGTCACGCCGATCGCCGAAGAGCGCCCGGGGGTCCAGGCGCTGCTCGTGGGCGAGGATCGGATGGGCTCGTTCCTGGCGCAGCGACAGCCCCAGGACCCGCCGTGGCTGCGCCGCTCGGGCTTCGTGGCCGACCCCGCGTGGCTGTATGCGGCGGCCGACGTCTTCGTCAGCGCGTCGCGCCACGAGGGTCAGTCGGGCGCGGTCGGGGAGGCGATCGCCAGCGGGTTGCCGGTGGTCATGTCAGACATCGGCGGGCACGCCGCCTGGAACCCCGCCCCGGGGACGTGGACGTTTCCAAGCGAAGACGTGCCAGCGCTGCGCGCGCGTCTGGGCGAGCTGCTCAACGGGTCGCCGGACGCGCGGCTTGCGGGCGGCCGGGCGAATCGGCGCTGGGCAGAGCGCAATGCGGGCGCCGAGCGCTGGAGCACGGGGATCTGCGACGTCTACGAGCAGCTGCTGTGAGGGCCGTCAGCCCGCGACGCGACGCGCGACGATCTCGCGGATGTTCGTGACATCGGCCAACGTCAGCTCGCGCACCGCGAACAGCACGAGCACGTACGCGGCAGGTCCCAGCAGCAGCCCGGCGCCATCACGCCGGTGCGACGTGCCCGTGCCCAGCGCCGCCAGCACGGCGATCATCACCGCCACCGGCGATGCAGGTGCGCAGCGCGGTGATGACCAGCGGGCGCAGCTGCAGGCCCGCGCGTTGGCGCAGGATCCACAGGTGCGCGGGCACCCACACGACGTAGGCGACGCTTGTTCCGATTGCGCCCCCGCACGATGCCGATGCGCGGCAGCAGCACGATGTCGACAGCCGCGTTGAGCGTCAGCATGACGACCGCGATCGGGACCCGCCGGCGCGCTTCGCCCATGTAGTTGACGGCCAGGGTCGTCAGCTGCGCGATCCCCGAGAGGTAGATGAACGGCGCGAGCGCCTGCAGCACTTCCGGCGCTTCGGGGTACTTGTCGCCGAAGATCAGGTGCAGGATCGCGTGCGACCAGATGATCGCCGGAGCGGTGAACATCATCTGCATGACCAGCAGGTAGCGCAGGCTTTCGCTGAACAGGGGCAGCTCGTGCCTCGCCTTCGCGCCACCTGGCCAGGCGCGGCGCGACCGCCACGGCCACCGCGGCGGCGGGGTACTCGAGGAAGCTCGCCAAGCGAATCGACAGGCCGAAGGCGGCCACCGGCGCACCGCCACCGACGAGCGCGGCGATCAGCAGCATGTCGATGCTCGTGAACACCCGAAACGCCGCGTCGACGAGCAGCAGCGGCCCGGCGTAGCCGAGGATCTGGCGGCGCGACACCGCCGGCGGCTCGCTGCCCGGAGGCCCGCAGACCGCCGACCACCCGTTTGACAACCACCAGGCCGGCCAGCGCGCCGACGGTGTAGCCCAGCGCGTTGCCAAGCGCCGCACCAGTCGCACCGCGCGCCGAGCAGCACGAGGCGATGCTCGAGAGCACTTCCACGACGCTCTCGGCCGCGCGAGGATGAGGTTGTACCTGACCCGGCCGAGCGCGTTGAACGTGCCCATGAACAGCAGGAACATCCCCTGGGCCAGCAGCGTGATCGCCAGGGCGCGAAGCGGCCAGGCCGCGCCCGGGCTGCCGAACAGATCGCAGATCGGACCTGCGAGCGCGAACAGCGCGACCGAGGCGACCAGGCTGACCGCGCAGCTTCAGCCGCGCGGCGGTGGCAAACACGCTGGCCGCACCGGTCGGGTCGTCGCGGCGCTCGGCGCAGGAAGCGCCCCGTGGAGGACGTGATGCCGATATCGGCGAACAGCGACGCGATCACGAGCACGCTCAGCGCGAACGTCAGATCGCCGTACTGGTCGGGCGACAGCGCGCGTCCCAGGTAGATCGTCAGGATGGCCGTCAGGACGGCGCCGACCATCTGAACACCAAGCGCGAAGCTCGCGCTCCTCGAGACGCGTTCCTCGCTCATCCGCTGCGCATGGCTCAACAACGGAGCAGGCCTGTCGTCGGGCGCCTCACGCCCGTAGTCTCTAGGACTACGCGGTCATAGCGCTCCGGACGAGCCGCTCGAAGTCGTCCTTCGTTCGCGCAAGTCCCTTCACGGAAGCTCACGACCGGATCGAACCCGAGCACCTCACGGGCGAGCGTCGATGTTCGGCCATCGAATGAGGCACGTCGCCGGCCCGCGGCGGCAGGTAAACGGGTTCCATGTCGCCGTCCGCTGAGCTCGGCGAGATGCGCCGATCACTTCGTTCAGCGATATCCGCGATCCGCAGGCGACGTTGATCGCCTGCCCGGCGACATCCCGGCGGCATCCATCGCCAGCAGGTTGGCGTCGACCACATTTGAGATATAGGTGAAATCGCGCGTCTGGCTGCCGTCGCCGAAATCGCTCGGCCGCTCGCCCGCGAGCACCGCGGTGAGGAAGTTGGGGATCACCGCCGCATACTGGGAATGCGGATCCTGGCGGGGGCCGAAGACGTTGAAATAGCGAAGCGCGACCGTCTCCAGACCGTACACCGCGTGAAACGACCGGCAGTAGCCCTCGCTGGCGAGCTTGGCCACCGCGTAGGGGGAGATCGGCAGCGGCATCTGGGACTCCTCCTTCGGCAGCTCCGTCGCTCGCGCCGTAGACCGATGAGGAGGATGCGAACATCACCCGGCGAACATCGTTATCGCGCGCGGCGAGCAGAACGTTGAGCGTGCCGACCACGTTCGACGCGTTGCTCGTCAGCGGGTCCTGGATCGACCGCGGCACCGACGGCATCGCCGCCTGGTGAAAGCACCACGTCACACCCGAGCGTGGCTTTGTGCGCACGCTCGTAGCTCTGGATGTCACCCTCGACGAGCTCGAACTCCCCCGTCGAGAGCCGAGCAGATTCTCCCGGCGCCCGGTCGCGAAGTTGTCGAGGATGCGCACCTCGTGGCCCTCGCCGATCAGCGCCTGGGCGAGGTGTGAGCCGATGAATCCCCCGCCACCGGTGACGAGAACCTCACACGGCCAAGCTATCAGAGCTAAGTCGCCACAGGGTCGGCCTCGGCGCCCTCAGAACGCGCGATCCCGAGCATCGCGGGTCCGATCGCGATCATCACCCAGAGCAGCTTCGTGTACATGTCAGAGATGAAGAAGTCGGCCACGAGCATGCCGAGCAGCCCGAGGACCACGCCGCGGGCCAGAGCCTCCATCGTCGGCTGTCCGCGGGCCGACCAGATCCGCGCGGCCTTCAGCGCGCAGGCCAGCGAGGACCAGATCACGCTGAGAAACAGAAGCAGGCCGGGAATGCCCATCTCCGCGGTGATCTCGAGGTATGTGTTGTGCGTGACCTTCGGAGCCGCCGAGAAGATCAGATCCGCGCGCGTGATCGTGCCGGGCTGCAGCGTGTAGTCGGGCGAGACGGCCTGGAAGTTGCCCACGCCGACACCCCCGACGGGGTTTGCGCGCACCATTCTCAGCCCGACTTTCCACAGGTCCGAGCGCCCGGTCCCGCCGTTGGCCGAGCTGATCCGTTCGCGCGCGGGCAGCGGCGCCAGCGCGGTGAAGTAGAGGGCCCCGCCGAGCGCCAGGGCCAGCAGCATCGCCGTGACCGCCAGACGCCAGCGACCGGCGAGCACGGTGCCTGCGATCAGGACGAAGCCGAACGCGACCAGCCCGCCGCGCGACAGGCTGAGGAAGATCCCTGCGGCACAGAGCGGAACCGCCAGGGCCGCGCCCAGTCGAACGAGCGGCGAGTGTTCTCGCCCGAGCGCGAAGCCCGCCGCCAGCGCCAGGCCGACCAGCACGAAGGCCGCCAGTTCATTTGGATCGCCGACGGTCCCGGTTGCGCGCGAGCTTTCTTCGATCAGCCCCGATTCGGGCGGCTGGAGAATGCCAAAGCTCGCCGCGAGCACCGCGCCGAGCACGATCGCCCCCAGCACCAGCGAGAGGTCGCGACGCGTGCGCAACGCGGTGTAGGCGATCGGCAGCAGCAGGATGTTGGGCGCGTACCTGGACAGCGCCGTCAGGCCCGTGCCGGTCTGCGGCGCCCAGAGCAGGCTCAGCACGCCCCAGCCGAAGAAGGCGATCAGCGCCCACGTCAGGTGCGGGTAGTCGGCGAAGAAGTCGCGCCTGTCGGTCCCGCCCGCGGTGAACTTGGCCAGCCACGCCACGGCGAGCAGAAGGCCGGCGGCCTTGGCCAGGCTCAGCGCCCCGGAGGTCGGAAGCGTGTCCAGGAAGCTCAGGAAGGCCAGTACCGCGAACCCCACCGCGAGGTCGGCGAACACGAAGTAGGCGAAGATCAGCCCGAGGGCGAGGCCAAGCGCGATCAGCGGCTGCACGGCGGCGACGACGCCGAGCGCCGCGGCGGTCGCGCAGGCTGCGGGCGCCAGCAGCCGAACTCCGTTTGGAGCTTGCTTTACGAGCGGCGGCACGGTTGGTGCTGGCTCCGGGCCCGGCGCTGTCAGGCGCTCACGGCGGGCACTTGCTCGCGCGAGCGTTTGCGCAGCCCGCGCGACTTGGCCGACGACTCGAGGTAGTAGCCGCCTCGCTGTGAGAACTCGTCGCCGACGATCACCAGGCCCGTCGGCCGGACGTTCTGACGCGCAAGGATTTCTCCCAGGTTCGTCAGCCGGTCGGCTCGGCTGTGCCCCAGGCGCGCGACTATGAGCACATCGTCGACGTGCTTGCTGAGCGGCAGAGCGTCGCTGACCTCGGTGACGGGCGGCGCGTCCACGATGACGTACTCGGCGAGCGTCTTGGCCTTCTCGACGAGCTCGCTGCCGTTGGCCAGCAGCCCATCGGCGAGGAAGGGCCCGGCCTGATCCACCAGCAGCACCGCCAGGTTGCTCTCGGCGCCATCAAGCGGAACGAGCGCATCTTCAAGCGCGATGTCGCCCATCAGAACGCCGGTGATTCCATGCGCCGGGCGAATCCTCAGCGCGGCGCCCAGCGAGGGTCGACGCAGGTCGGTCTCGATCAGGATCACGCGATTGCCGGCCGTCGCGAGCGCCGAGGCGAAGTTCAGCGCGACGGTCGACTTGCCCTCCGAGCTCGACGAGCCGGTGATCATCACCGAGCGAGACTCGGTCAGGGCGAAGCGCGAGTTCGAAAAGCCACGCACGCCCAGCGCCACCCGGAGCATCCGATAGCTCTCGAGCGCGACTTCCGACAGTTCGTCGGGTCGCAGCGGTGAGTGGCGTGCGGAGGCGTGGCGCTCGCGGGGGATGCGAGCCAGAACGGGCAGGCGGAAGATGCGCCGCAGCGTCTCCTCGCGGCGGATCCGCGGATCCAGTCCGTCCAGGGCGAACGCGGCGCCGAGGCCGATCAGCAGCCCGACGAGCAGGCCCGCGATCAGGCTCAGCTTCGTTCGCGGCCAGGATGGCGACGTCGGGAGCTGCGCCAGCGATGCGACGGTGATCGTCGGGTCGGGACCGGCGCGCAGCGCCTCCAGCGCGGCGAGGCGTTCGCCGAGCGACCCCTGGCCGGTCCGCTGCCCGAAGGGAAGCGCCGAGACCTGTTCGCGCAGGGCGGGGATGATCGCGTCCAGCTGGCGGTGCAGCACCGACGTTCGGTTTTCGACGGTGCCGAGCGCGAAGGCGTTTGCGAGATGCTGCGCCCGGGCGGCGCTGGACGCGGTCGCGGTGATCGCCACGACATTGCTCTCGGCGACGGGCACGGCGCTGACCTGCCCCAGCACCGAGTGCGCTGTCGTGTGGGGAAGCTTGCCGGCGACGATCGCGGCCACTTCGGAGGTGGTCACGAGGCTGGCGGCCGTCGCGACGTCGCCGGTGGGCGAGCCGGAGTTGGTGATCAGGCCGAGCCCGACGAAGTTCGTTTCGCTGTTCACCGGGGTGACCAGCAGATGTGATTCGGCCGTCCAGGACTTCGGTGCGACCTTCGCGTAGATGCCGGCGATCGCCGTCGCCACGACCACGCACGCGATGATCAGGCGAAGGTGCTCGCGCACCACCTCCAGGTAGTGGCTCAGCCCTTCCTGCGGCCCCTGCGGGGTGAGCCAGCTGGGCGGTGATGTGCTGTCGCTAACCCTGGGCATGCCGCCGTCTCCCGGTCTTGGCGAGTTTGCGTGTGCGCCGACAATGGGCCATCACTGAGAAGGTAGCGGCTATCACGGCTGGCTGGTGTGGGTCCATCGCTCGCGGGCATCGGCGGGCGGGCCGCGATTGCGCGTCCGAGCGCCGATCGCTGGACGTTCGTTGGAGGCCGCTCGCGCGCGCTGGACGTTCGTTGCGCGCCTGGACGTTTGTTCGAGGTCGATCGGCCTGGTCATGGGCGCGGGGATCGGGTCGATGGACACCGAGACCCGACCGCATGGAGGCCCGCAGCTCATGTGCGACCCCACCCGCCGACCCCGGCTCGCACGCATCGCATCTCCCCTCGTCCTGGCGCTCGCGCTGCTTGCCTGCATGGCCGCCGCGCCATCGCGTGCCGGTGCGGCGCCGAGCACCTGCGACAAGCTTGCCTCGCCGTCGGGCTCGGACACGGGGGATGGCTCTCCCGGCTCGCCGTTTCGCACCGCGCAGCAGCTCGTCGACGCCCTGTCGCCCGGAGAAGTCGGATGTCTGCGCGCGGGGACCTACGGCGGAGGCCTGAGCATCGGTCACGGCGGCAGCGCGGCGGATCCGATCGTCCTGCGCGGCTACCCCGGCGAACAGGCCCTCGTCACCGGGCGGGTGTACATCGAACAGGGCTCTGACTACGTGACGGTCGCAGACCTCAGCCTCGACGGGAACTACCAGACCGAAGCCGAACCGCTGCCGAGCCCGACGATCAACGCCAACCACGCGACCTTCGAAGACGATGACGTGACCAACGACAACACCGCGATCTGCTTTGACATCGGCAACTCCAGCTGGGGCACGGCGGACTCGACGGTGATCTCCGAAGACCACATCCACAACTGCGGAGAGCTGCCGGCGACCAACCAGGACCACGGCATCTACGTCGCGGACGCGACGAACACGCGCATCGTCAACAACCTGATCGACCACAACGCCGACCGTGGCATCCAGCTGTTCCCCAGCTCGACCGGGGCCGTGATCACCGGCAACGTGATCTCAGAAAACGGCGAGGGGATCATCTTCTCCGGCGAAGACGGCGTCGCCTCCAGCGACAACGTCGTCGAACACAACCTGATCGTCGACTCGCTGGTGCGCCACGACGTCGAATCCTGGTACCCGTCCGGGAACCCGCTCGGCGTGGGCAACGTCGCGCAGCACAACTGCGTCTCCGCGCGCGGCGTCGAAACCGATGGCGGCGGCTTCGCGGCTCAGGAAAACGTCACCGCGTCATCCGGCGAACTGATGACCACCGCGGGTGGCGGACGCCTCGCGGTCCCCGGCTCGGCCTGCGCCGCGCAGCTGGACGGGCAGTCGGGCCCGTTCGTCGTGCATGCAAGCTCGCTCAGACACAAGAGCCGCGCGCGCGCGTCCCGGGGACGCGCTCAAGGACGCGCTCACCGTCGCGCCCGCGCCAGTCGCTCCCACGCCGCAAGCCGGCGCAGCCGCAGGAAGGCCGGCGAGACCTTCAGGCGGAAGCGCAGCGCGTCGTCGACCCGATAGACGCCGATGCGCGGCCAGCGAGTGGATCGCGTGAGTCAAGGCGGGTCGGCAGCGCGGCGGCCGCGCGGTAGCCGGCTCGCGCGGTGGCCGCGACGACACGCTCGTCGACGTCGCCGTAGGGATAGGCCAGCGACGTGCACTCGATGCCGAGCTGCTCTTCGCACGCCGCTCTGGAGCGAGTGAGCTCATCTCGAGCGTCGCATCGTCGACCGCTGTGAGGTGCGGATGCGTGCAGGTATGCGAGCCGATCTCCCAGCCGCTCGTCGGCGAGCGCGCGCAGCTCCGCCCACGTCATCGGCACCAACTCGCGCTCGTGGGCGCCGCCCTGCCAGCGATCGACCCCGGTCCAGCGCATCGGGCGTCTCGGCGCCGATGTAGTCGGTGGGCGCGAACACCGTCGCCGGGATCCGCAGAGCTGTCGAGGATCGGCCGGGCGAGCTCGAGGACCGAGTGGTAGGCGTCGTCGAAGGTGATCGCGACGCTCCGACCTCCGGGTGGGCGAGGCTGGCCGCCTCGGTGAACGTCACCGGACGGTAGCCGCGGGCGATCAGCGGGCGATCTGGCGCTCGAAGCGCTCCGGGGTGGTCGAGAGATCCGCCCCCCAGGTCGGGCTCAAGGCGTGATAGCAGAGGACGATCGCTTCGCTCATGCCTGTCACCCCGTCGGACGCCCTCGACGGCGTCACAGATTCTGCCGCGGGGCGGCAAAGGATAATAGACGCGCGTGAACGCCCATTCTGCACCCGGCCCATCGCCGGCGCGCCGCTCCGCGGGCCATGTGGACATCAGCGTGCTCGTGCCGGTGCTCAACGAGGAGCGCCACATCCGCCAGACCGTCGCCGCGATGCAGGCGCAGAGCTTCGACGGCACGATCGAGCTGCTGTTCGCCGACGGGCGCTCGGAGGATCGCACGCGCGAGATCCTGCTCGAGCTCGCCAGCCAGGATCGACGCATCAGGGTGCTGGACAACCCGAGGCGCGACACGGCGAGCGGGCTGAACGTCTGCCTGCGCGAGGCGCGCGGCGAGTTCGTCGCGCGGATGGACGCGCACACCTTCTATACCGATCGCTACCTGGCCGCCGGCGTGCGAGCGGCTGCAACGCGGCGACACCGAGTGGGTCAGCGGGCCGGCGATTCCCCGTCCCGTCGGGCGCGGTCTCGCGGACGGTCGCCGCGGCGCTCGCGTCCTGGCTCGGCCGCGGCGGCTCGCGCAAGTGGAGCGAGGACGGCGACGCCACTCGGAGCGCGAGCTCGACACCGGCGTGTTCGGTGGGGTGTGGCGGCGCGAGCGCTTGCTGCAGGCCGGCGGCTGGGACGAGCGCTGGCCGATCAACCAGGACTCCGAGATGGCCTCGCGCTTCCTGCGAGCGGGCGCACGCCTGGTCTGCCTGCCCGAGATGGCCGGTTACTACGTGCCGCGGGACTCGCTAACGGCCTCGCGCGCCAGTACTTTCGCTACGGCTTCTACCGCGCACGGACCTTTCGTCGTCATCCACAGAGCATGCGTCGCTCCCATCTGATCGCGCCCGCGCTCGCCTGCGCGCTGTTCGCCGCCGCGCTCCCGCCCGCCCCTTTGCGCCGTGGGGCCCGCATGGGCCTGCCGCCTACCTGGCCTGCGTCGTGGCGACCGGCGCGAGCTCTCGCTGCGCCGGGGCCAGCGCGTCGAGGGCTTGCTGATGCTGGCGGTGCTGCCCACGATGCACTTCGGGTGGGGTTTGGGGACGCTCGCCGGGGCGGTGCGCTTCGGCGCGCCCGTCGCGGCGCTCGAGCATCTCGCGCGGCCGGATAAGCCGGCCGTCGCCGCTGCGGAGGCCGAGCCGGTGTTCGCGCCCTCGCTGCACGAGCAGGCCGGCTGACATGCGCCTGGCCGTCTACACCGACTACGAGTACCGCTCCGAGGGCGGGCGTCGCTACGGGCAGCGGGCCTTCGTCGTGTTCCTGGAGGCGCTGCGCCCGCGCGTCGAGCGCCTGGTGTTCGTCGGTCGTCTCGATCCACAGCCCGGACGCTCGCACTATCCCCTGGGCGACGACACCGAGCTCGTCGGCCTGCCCCACTACGACAGCCTGCTCGCGCCGTGGTCGGTGGCTCGCTCGCTCGTCATCTCGCTGATGCTCTTCTGGCGGATGCTCGACGACGTGGACACCGTCTGGGTGCTCGGTCCCTATCCGCACTCGGTGGCGCTCGCGCTGGTCACGATCCTGCGACGACGAAAGCTCGTGCTCGGAGTGCGCCAGGACATGCCCGCATACGTCCGCAGCCGACGCCCCGACCGTCGTTGGATGCACCTGAGCGCTGACGTGCTGGAGGCGATCTGGAGGCTGTTGGCGCGTCGCCACGCGGTCGTGGTCGTCGGCCCCGAGCTGGCGCGCAAGTACCGCCGGTCGCGTCGCCTGCTGGCGATGATCGTCTCGCTCGTGCGCGAGCGAGATCTCGCGGACGCCGCCGGCGCGGTGGCTGGACGCGACTACGGCGGGGAGCTCACCGTGCTCACCGTTGGTCGCCTGGACGCCGAGAAGAACCCGCTGCTGCTCGCGGAGATCATGGCCCGGCTGGTGGCCGGCGAGCGCCGCTGGCGGATGGTGGTCGTCGGGGAGGGGGCCGAAGCCCAGGCGCTGGCTGCGCGTCTGGTCGAGCTCGGGCTGGAGGATCGCGTCGAGCTGGCCGGATATGTGCCGATCGACGAGGGCCTGCTCGACTTCTATCGCAGCAGCCACGTTTTCCTGCACGTCTCCTGGACGGAGGGATTTCCGCAGACTCTCCACGAGGCGTTCGCCACCGGCCTGCCGGCGGTCGCCACCGCTGTTGGCGGGGTGCCGGCCGCAGCCGCCGGCGCGGCGCTCCTGGTTGCCCCCGACGATGCCGCCGCCGCGGCCCGGGAGCTCGAGCGGATAGTGGCCGACGCGCGACTGCGCGAGGAGCTGATCGCCGCCGGGCTCGCGCGGGCGCGCGAGGACACCCTGGAGGCGGCGTCTGAGCGTGTCGTCGCCTTCCTCGAGGCTGCCCCCTGAGCGGTCAGGGGCGTTTGGCCCGCACGTGACGCAGCCCCTGATAGAGCGACGGGCTCACGTGCTTGGCGAGCTTCTTCGCGTTCCACTCCAACCACAGGCGCCCACAGGCCATCGTGCTGCCGCGCGCATAGGAGGCCGCCACCGATGCGGGCGTCGTGGCCCAGATCGTGTAGCGCCCGCGCACGACGAGCCTGCCGTAGCGCGCGCGCGCCGTGGGCTCGGAGGTGAACAGCAGCTGATGTCCGGCGTCGGCCGCCGCGTAGATGACCGCGCGCGACAGGAAGCCGCCGGGCACCGAGGCGGTGCGCGGCGGCGCGCCGAGGATCTCCGCGAGCATCTCGCGGCTGCGACTCCACTGCAGCTCGAGCTGCTGGTAGGGCAGTCGTCCCATGTAGGTCGGATGGGTGTGGGAATGGTTGCCGATGAGATGGCCTCGATCGGCCAGCTCGCGCACCTGCTCCGGGGCGAGGAATCCGGGTGAGCCCAGGCGCCCGGTCGTGATGAAGAACTGACCGCGCCAGTCGCGGCGCTCGAGCGCATCGGCGATGTCCATCGCCGAGCTGCCACCGTCATCGAAGGTGAGCGTGAGCTCGGAGGGCGCCATCCCGCCGTCGACCGTGCGAACCTCGATCCCGGTCGCCTGCAGCGCGTCGAGATGGGCCTCGAACCTGTCGGGCTCGAGCTTGTAGCGCGCCGCGAGCCCACCCGGAAACCCGACCTCCTCACGTCGCGCGCCGGGGACGACGTCGTGGTAGGTGAGCGTGCGCATGTTCTCAGGCGACCTCGAGGCCTCTAGTCGGTTGGCGACGCGGCGGCCGGGCGCGCGCTCTGCGGTGGGTGCTCGCCGGGTCCGCGCGCGTTCCCGCGTTCGGGCGTCAGGCCACGCCGGCGCCTCAGCGCGTCCGCAGGCGCTGTGTTTCGCAGGCGCAGGTCGGTCGCTCGCACAGCGGTGACCGCGCGCCCTCGCGGGGTCCCGCTGGAGAGCACGAGGCGAGTGACCTCTCGATCGCGCGCTCCCAGGCGGTACTTGTAGTCGTCGCGGCCAGGGCCGAGCTCGAACTCGCTCCTGCCCTGGCCGATGGCTTCGCGCATGGCGTGCAGCTCGAGCGAGTTGCCGGGGCTGAGGTTTACGTGCTCATCGGCGATGCCCTGGGTATAGGTGTGCTCGCGCGGGCCCTGAACGAAGTGCAGAGAGCTCGCGAGCACATCTCCCTCGCGCTCCAGCGTCCACAGGCGCACTCCGTCGGGAAGCATGCCGCTCACGACGTCGACCAGGAAGCGTTCGTAGCGCGCGTCCATGTGCTCATGGCTCTGGCCGAGCGCGATCGCGCGTTGACGGCGCAGGTCCAGCAGCGACCGCAGGGCGGACGTGATCTCCCCGGGATCCGTGACCAGGCGCGGGACCGCGCCCAGCTCGGCCAGCCGCCGCCACTTTCGTCGCTGGGCACCGCGCTCCTTGGAGCTGAAGCTGGCTTCAAAGCTCGCCACGTCGTCGGGTAGCGGGACGAACGGCTGCAGGCGCACGTCGTGCGCGGCGGCCCGCAGCGGACCGTCGCCCGCCAGCAGCTCGCGCTCGAGCAGCGACCCGGTGCGCAGACGCTGGATGCGCCAGACGTCCCATTCCTCGCGCCGCTCGCTCAGTGCCTCGATCAGCGATGCGGTCAGCTGCGCTTCGCAGCCCGGGGCGCAGAGCAGCGTCTCCAGGCCATTCCACCTGCCGCCGGCGAACTCGAGCGTGCGCGCCACGCGTGACCGCCGCAACGCGAGCATCGCCAGTCCACGCAAGGCGCCCTCGTGGTCCTCGAGCGCCAACAGCCATGGCTCGTGTCCCGCGCCGTAGTCCTGCCACCACGCGATGAGCCATCCGGGGTCCACGAACACGGTCGGGAACTCGCTCTCGGCGGCCAGCCGCCGCCACTGTGCGCGGCGGCTCTGCAGGTCGTCGAGGGTCATCCAGCGGTAGTCGGGCATCGCGTCCAAGCGTAGGGGTCGCACCCGATGCGGCGCCCTGGCGGCGGTGTGGCGTGGGCCGCTGGGGGCGACTGTAGTCTCAGCCGCGAGTGTCCGCCCAGGCAGCGTCGATCGCCAGGATGGCGCGCCCCCTGCGGGGCGCGCCCGCGACTGTTCCGGCGCTCGCAGCGGTTGCCGTGTTCGTGGTTTGGGCAGGCAGTCAGGCCGGCTATCCGGTCACTCACTGGGCGCCGGGCGCGGTGATCGTGCTTGCGTTGCTCGCGATAACGCTCGCGAGCGTCCCGCTGCGCATGGACGAGGTTCCGATGGCGGTTTGGGTTGCGCTCGGGTGCCTGGCGCTCTACACGATCGTCAGCTTCCTCTCGATCACCTGGGCGGGGGTCCCCGGGGACGCCTGGGAAGGAGCGAATCGCACGCTGCTCTACCTGCTCGTGTTCGCGCTGTTCGCGCTGTGGCCACAGCGTCCCGACAGCGCGGCGCTGCTGCTCGGCGCATGGACGCTGGCGATGATCGGCCTGGCGTTGTTCGTGGTGGTGCACATCGACAGCGCCTCTCAGATCGGCGGACTCTTCGGCGAAGGGCGCCTCAAGTACCCGGCCGGGTATGAAAACGCGGCGGCGGCCACGTGGGCGATGGTCACGTGGCCCGCACTGCTGCTGGCGACGAACAAGCGGGTGCACTGGTCGCTGCGCGGCGTGCTGTGCGCCGGGGTGGTCCTGCTGGCCGACCTCGCCCTGCTCAGCCAGAGTCGCGGCGCGCTGTATGCGACACCGGTGATGCTGGTGTTGATCTTCGGGCTCATCCCGGGGCGCGTGCGCACGTTCGCGACGCTTGTGCCGGTGGCGGCGGGGATCGCGCTCACCGTGCCCGCGGTCCTGCGCGTCAGCGACCGCCTGCTGGACGGGGGCGACGCCAAGCGGGCGCTGCATGCCGCGAGCGCGCAGATGCTCGTGGCTGCGCTGATCGTGGGACTGCTCGTCGGCTTCGGCGCCGCCGTGGAGAGCCGTCGCCCGCTGTCGCAGGAGCTCGCCGGACGGGTGCACAGGGGCGTCGGAGCGTTCGCGCTGCTGATGCTCGCGATCCTGCTCATCGGCGGCTGGGCGGCGGCGGGCAACCCGGTGACGCGCGCCCGTCACGCCTGGGATACGTTCAAAAGCGGCAGCGGCTATGCGGCCAATGGCACCGGCAATCGCCTGACGAGCGGGCTTGGCAGCAACCGCTATGACTTCTACCGCGTGGCGGTCGATGAATTCAGCGCGCATCCGCTTGTCGGGATCGGCGCGGACAACTTCCAGCAGCAGTATCTGAAGCACGGACGCAGCGACGAGACCCCGCGCTACCCCCACAGCGTCGAGCTGCGCACGCTCACCGAGACGGGTCTGCTGGGAGGCCTGCTCGCGCTCGTCGGCCTCGCAGCGGCGCTGCTGGCCGGCTGGCGCGCGCTGCGCCAGAGCGACCCGCTTGCCCGCTCCGTCGCCGCGGCGGCGCTCGCGGGCTTCGCCTACTGGCTGGTCCACGGCTCCTTTGACTGGTTCTGGGAGTTCGCCGGTCTCGGCGCGCCGGCCTTTGCGCTGCTCGGTCTCGCGTGTTCGCTTGCGCCGCGCCACGGCTCCGCGGCCGTCGCGGGCGCCGATGGTCATTCGACGTCTGCGCTCGGCCGGGCCGGCGACCTGGGCGCGCCGTCCTCAGGCCGCGTGGCCACCGCGCCCCCGTGGGGGTTGCTCGGCCTCGCGGGAATCGTTGTCGTGGCGCTCGTGCTGGCTGCGTCGCTGATCGCTCCGTATCTGAGCGCCAGGGAGGTGGAGAACGCCGCGCGGATCTGGCCGAAGGCGCCGCTGGCGGCATACGCGCGCCTGGAAGACGCGGCCGGGCTTGACCCGCTCAGCGACGAAGCCGACGTGATCGCGGGGAGCATCGCGCTGCGCTTCGATGACCTGGCGCGCGCGCGCCGCTACTTCCAGCGGGCCCTGGGACGGACGCCCGGGGACGCCTACGCGACGCTCGAGCTGGGGGCGATCGCGTCCAGCGCGGGTGAGCGCACGCAGGCGCTCACGCTGCTGACGCGCGCGGCGCTTCTGAACCCGCGCGACGAACTGACGCACGAAGCGCTCGTCGTCGCACGCCGCGGCGGGCGCGTCGATGTCCAGGAGCTGAACCGCTCGATCCTGCTCAAAGCTCAGCACCTCGCCTAGACAAAGTGGATTTTATCTCACGAAGTGCGGACTTTCACCTCGACACCGACCGGAACGTTCGCTAGCGTGTACCCGCGAAGCCTCGTCGATCTGTCCAGTGGGCACGCGCCAGCTCAAGGAAGGCATCGGCGAGTTCAGCCCGCGACGACGACAGTGCGCCGCACGCAGGGTTGATAGGTGTCGTTCGGGCCAGCAGACGCTGAAGGCAGGGAAGCATGACCAGGGCACAGCAGGGACGCATGATTAGCCGCAGAAGGGGGGCGGCGCTTGTTACGACCATCCTGGCGGTGGCGGTTTCGGCTGCTCTGCCGGCCGGCGCGCAGGCGGGCTCGCTGCTGAGCGGCTACGGCGGTCCTGGACAGGGCAGCCAGGCGGTGCTCGGCTCCACCCTCATCAACGGGCCCGGCGGTGGCTCCGGCGGCGGCGCGGGCTCGGGCAGCGCTTCCGGCGCCGTATCCCAGAGCTCCTCCTCGGAATCCTCGAACTCCGAAGCGCAGGTCGTGCCGCCGTTCTCCTCGGGCAAAGGCCCGTCGTCGGGATCGGGCTCGCCGAGCTCCATCGCCCGGCGCGGGGGGTCCGCGCGGGCGCGGCGCCCGTCGTGGCGCACCACGGCGCGCCAAGCGCCGTGGTGCGGTCATCCGGACTGCCCTCTGGCGCGTATACCGCCGCAGAGAGGACAGCGTCACCGGGTCAGCCGGCGCTGGGCTTCTCGCAGCGATCTCTCGGTCGCGATCCTGGTGCTGCTGGCGCTGGGCGCGATGGGGGTGCTCACGAGCCGCCTGACACGCGGATCGGGGCCTCCGAAGGGCGGACATAGACGCCACGCAGGGCTCAGCGGCTAAAGGCCCGCCGCCAGACGCCCGAGTAGATGAGAACAATCAGACAAGCCACCGATAGACAGAGCTGAACAGCAAAGGCCGGGCGCCGGGACATGGATCGTTCAAGCATCACCCAGCAGACCTCCACCACGCTGCCGATCTCCGGCAACGCGGTGCGCGCCGCTCCGGAGCCGCGGTCGCTGCAGGCGGCGGCGTTCGACGGCCGGCTGCAGTGGGCGCTGGAGGGGATCCGGCTGGGCGATCCTGCGCCCGACCACCGACTTCCTGCTGATGTGCCTCGCCGTGGTGATCGCGCTCGGTGGCGTGAGCGGCACGCTCGGCACCCCCGCCGTCACCGCTCCGCTGCTGGCGCTGCCGCCGCTGGTCGTCCTGCTGTTCGGCCTGCGGGGCCTTTATCGCACGCGCCTGCGCACGCTGCTGCTGGACGGTGTCGTGCCGGTCGTCAGCGCGGTCTCGGTGGCCGCGATGGCGGTCGCGATGCTCGGCCTGTTCACCGTCGGCCAGGTACCGAGCCAGTCGGCCTGGGTGCGGGCGTGGCTGTTCGGGATAATCGCTGTCGGCACCGGGCGCGTGGCGCTCTCGCTGGCCCAGCGCGTCGCGCGTGCGCGCCGGCTGGTCGGCAAGCCGGTGCTGATCA
Source organism: uncultured Solirubrobacterales bacterium (assembly GCA_963749385.1). GTDB lineage: Bacteria > Actinomycetota > Thermoleophilia > Solirubrobacterales > Solirubrobacteraceae > Palsa-744. Next base: position 336,504 of record CAVVMI010000006.1, on the reverse strand, counting down.
TGGGCGCGGGCGTGGTCGGAGCGCAGGTCGCCCGCAGGCTGGAAAATCACCCCGAGTACGGGCTCGTGCCGGTCGGTTTCCTGGACGAGGAGCCGCGCTCGGTGGCCGAGGTGGGCGGACGCGACGTGCCGGTGCTCGGAACGATCGAGGATCTCGATGAAGCGGTCCTCCGCACCGGCGTGGGCCATCTCATCGTGGCCTTCTCATCGGTCGCCGACGCGCGTGTCAGTCGCCTGATCCAGCGCTGTCAGGAGCTCGGCGTCGAGGTGTCGGTCGTGCCGCGCATGTTCGACACGATCAACAACCGCGTCGGCTACGACACCGTCGGAGGCCTGCCGCTCATGTCCTTCACGACGGTCGACCCCAAGGGCCTGCAGTTCGCGCTCAAGCACGGCGCCGATCGCGTTCTCGCGCTCCTGCTCCTCGTGCTGCTCTCGCCGATCATCCTCGGCGCGGCGCTGGCGGTGCTTCTGAGCTCCCCCGGCCCGGTGCTCTTCAGGCAGCGTCGCGTTGGGCGCGACGGAAAGGTGTTCGACCTCTACAAGTTCCGCTCGATGCGCGTGGACCCGCAGTCCTCCCGAGCTCAGCGGCGATGACGAGACGGCGTTTGACTTCCTGCTTGGCGGCGACACCGCGCCCGGCGGCGTCGAGGGCGACGATCGCCGGACGATGGCCGGGCGCCTGCTGCGGCGCACATCCATCGACGAGCTGCCTCAGCTGCTCAACGTGCTGCGCGGCGAGATGAGCCTGATCGGCCCACGACCCGAGCGTCCGGAGTTCGTCGAGCTGTTCAGGCAGGACATCAGTCGCTACGGCGACCGTCACCGGGTCAAGTCGGGGATCACCGGCTGGGCGCAGGTGCACGGGCTGCGCGGGCAGACCTCGCTGGCCGAGCGCGTCGAGTGGGACAACTACTACATCGCCCACTGGTCGCTGGGGCTGGACGTGAAGATCCTGGCGCTGACCCTCACCGCGCTGTTCCGCAGCGCGGAATGACTCAGATGCTCTTCTGGGCGGCGCGGCCGATGCCCGCCCAGTACTGATAGACGCGCACGCGCAGGCCCCTGGTGCCGAGCACGGCGGGCAGCGTGATCGAGTACCGATCGAAGCGGTCCAGCGTGAACAGCGCCCTGTAGCGCAGCAGGCTGCCCTGGAAGACTTCCATCTGCATGTAGTCGCCGACGGGTCCAGAGCCGCTCGCGAGCACCGACGAGCCGTGGCGGCGCAGGCTCAGCGTGACGGGGCTGGGGTTGCCCAGCGGCGAGCTCAGCACGCTGGCGAGCGCGGTGAAGGCCGGCTTGGGCTTGCCGGCGACGCTGAGCACGCCGAACTGCTGTTCACGCGTGTCCTGCAGCTCGTAGCTGCGTCTGGGCGGCGACCCAGGGGGTGCGCGCGAGCGAGCGGAAGATGTCGGTCAGGTTGCGGGCCTGGATCTGAGCGGTCACGCAGCCCTGTTCCTCCTGGACCCTGTGCTTGGGGTAGCAGCTGCTCCAGCCGAACTCGTCCAGCCACATGGGCTTCGTGTCGCCGTTTGCCAGCTGCACTTCGTGAAGCGCGCGCAGCGCGGCGAGCGTGAGCGTGTAGAAGTGCACGGCCAGGCCGTCGTAGAAGCCCTTGATCCCGGCGGCGTAGAGCGCGCGCAGGAAGACGCCGTTTGATCCCACCAGCGAGCCGGCGAGCACCGGCAGGTTCGGGTCGACCTGCTTGATCGCCGGATATGCCGCCCGCAGGAGGGCCGCATAGCGCTGCGGCTTGTTCGGCCCGTCGAAGTAGAGCTGGTTGGCCTGGTCGGGCTCGTTCCAGACTTCGATCGCGGCCAGGCTGGAGGCGTAGCGCTGAGCCAGGTAGGCGACGAAGGCCGCGAAGTCGCCCGGGTCGCGCGGAGGCCACGCATGGGCGCCGCCTGGCGCTTCCGGCGCGCAGCGGCGAAGCAGCGACGAAGGGGCCGAAGAGGCCCAGCAGGGAGTGTCGTCGACGAACACGAGCACGCCGATCCCCGCCGCCGACGCATCGGCCATCAGGCGGTCGGTGTAGGCGACGGCCGAGGGGCTGATCTGTCCTCGCTGGCGCGGTTCGAACACCGCCCAGGGGAGCTCGACGCGCACCAATTTCGCGTGCAGCGCGTGCGCCTTGGCGATTTCGCTGTCGGCCTGGCCGAGCGTGGCGCCGCGTCCGGGCCCGCCGTTGATGTTCACGCCGCCCAGCGGCGCGCCGGCGGCCTGAGCGCCAGCCGGAGCGACCAAGACCAGCGCGCAGAGCAGAACCGCAAGCGCCACAGCGGGCGCGCCGAAGCGCTTGAGCATGCCTAACACGATAGATAAGACACGGCGGACCACGAGTCAGTTGTGCGAATGCCGCACAAGTACGCTGTTGGAGCGATGTCGCCAACCTGGATCTGGATGCAGATCGCGATCGTCATCTTCGTCGTGATCGGGATGATCATCGCGATCACGAAGCTTGCCTGAGGCAGGTCCTGTCAATCGAGCACCGCGCTGACCACGCGGGTCCTGCTCGCCGGCGAGGAGATCGTCACCGCCAGCGCAAGACGGCCGCCGTGGCGGCGCAGATGTGCCCTGGCGCTTGCGCTCAGCTGAATCGTGACCGTGAAGTCCCCCCGCGCGTGGCTGAACGGCGCCCTCGCGAGCGCGACCAGGACGACGCGGCGCACCTGCCTGTCATGGCGCCGCGTGGTCACGGTGATCTTCGCCGCAAGCGCGACCGTCCCTCGACAGTGCCCGACGCGCGCCGCACAGCGCAGGGCGAGCTTCACCCTGCCGCCGGCGGTGGCCTTCAGCACGGTGTGCAGGAGCGAGGGCGTGGGCGCCACGAGCGCAGAGGCGCTCGCGCCGGATGAGGCGCCGGGCGCGGCGACCGGGGGCGTGGTGCCCGGTGGGTTGCTCTGGACGGGCGGGATGTTGGGCGGGCACCCAACGTCCCCGGCGCCGCTGGGCGCCGCTTCGCCGCCCGCGGGATTCTGGGAGATCTGGTAGGCGGTCACGCTGCAGCCGGTGGCCACGAACAGCCGACCGCCCGCCGCGCTGGGAGACGCGAAGTGGTCGATGACGGGGCTCGGCAGCGTCTCGGTGTACACCGGTTTGCCGGTCGACGGGTCGAGGCCGTAGAGCGTCTGCCCGCCGCCGTGAAAGCCGCCGCTGGCCACGTCCCAGACCAGGCCGCCGGAGACGATCGGCGAGCCCGAAGGCGTCGGGGGGTCCCTGCCACAGGACGGCGTGACTTCTTTTCGGCTGTGGTTGTAGGCGAGGGCCTGCATGCCGCTTGTGCAGGGGATGTAGATGACCCCCAGGCGTAGGAATCGCCGCCGAAGCTGCCGTGGTCTGCACACACTTCGCCGCTGAAGACCGCCGGCGCGCCCGAGCCCATCGTGGCCTCTTCGATCAGGATAGCCGTTGCCGTTCTTGCCGGCCGGAAAAACAGCCCGCCGGGCAGCGAGCTCGGTTCCCGCCGAGCCGAGGTCGAGATCGTGGTTGCTCAGGAATTCCCAATCGGGCGGCGCAAACCAGCCCGCCGGCGACAGCGGTTCGCTGAGCGGGTTGGCGGAGAAGTCGACGAGCGTGAGCTTGACGACGCTGTCGGAGTAGTCATAGACGGTGGCTTGGGTCGGGGGTGCGGCAGCGGGTTGGCGGTCGCCGCGAAGATGTCGCCCGAGCCGTCGACCGCGGCGCCGCTCGTCGCCCACATGCCCCCGGCGGTCGTCGGGGCCGAGCTGTCGTGGTGGCCTGCCAGAAGCGCGCCTGTCCGCCGGACTCGGGCACGGCCACGATCGGCGCCAGGTCGCCGCTGCAGCTGCCGAAGTTTCCGCCGAAGCCGAACACGATGCTCGCCTTCGTCGAGGTTCAGCGCCGAGCGCTGCAGCAGTGTCCTCCGGATCGACGCCCGGCGGATCGACCGGAGTGCTCACGACCAGTTCGCCGATGCGCGAGCGCGAAGCCCTCGAGCACGTGCTGGGCCTGCCTCGGTCGCCGGCGTTCCACGTGTCCGCGACGGCGTAGATCATCTGGTTTTCGACGTCGATCACCGGCGTGCTGACGATCCCGACAGTGGGTTCGATGTCTCCGCATGGCAGCTTTCGTCGGAGGGCACGGGACGCCGGCGCTCGTCTGCCATTCCACCGCGCCGGTGCTCGCGTTCGAGCGCATAGATCTCATCGCCCACGGTCGCCACGTACACGCGCGCAGCCGAGCACGAGTGGCTGCCCCCAGATGGGCGCCCCGAGGCTCGGCGTCTGCCAGGCCTGCACGGGCGCGATCGGTTCACTCGCGTTCGGGATCATCGCCGGAGCGGGCGGCGTCTCGGTGGTAGGTCGTCCAGGCTTCTTCGCTGTGCGCGGTCGCCGTCAGCGGACCCGCGAACAGACCTGCGCGCGGCACGCTCGCGCGCAGGATGGCAGCGCAGCCGCCAGGATTGCGCATGGCGTAACGTACCGGCCTGCGCGGACGTCTCGGCCGCCGACCAGCGCCGCCGCCACCATCGATCGCGCCTGTCTCCCGATCGTCGATCGTCCCCACGTCTGGTCGCTCGAGCGGGCACGGGGGGATCTCCAGATCCTCGAGGATCGCCGCCGGCACGCCGCGGTCAGCCAGTCGGCCAGCGGGGTCAGACCGGCGTGCTCGAGCTCCGCCGCCATCCCCGGCGGGCGCCTGGCGTGATCGTGCGCGTCAGACGCGACGTTGTGGGCCATCCGTCTCGCACCAGCTGCAGCGCGAAGCGACGCACGCTCTCTCCGAAGCGTCCGACGAGGGAGCCCGCGGTGAGCGACGTGATGACCCCGCCGTGGACGAGCCCTTCGAGCATGCGCCGATCGTGGTGAAACGCAGGACAGCGCTCTGGATGGGCGAGCAGCACACGGTGGCCGCGCTCTGCACTTCCAGCACAAGCGTACTCCAGGCCGGTGATCGGCGGGAACGAAGGGGGCTCCACGAGCAGCCAGCGCCACCGCATAGCCCAGCCTCGACAGCTCGTCAGGCCCGATGTCCAGCAGCCGGGTCATCGCGATCTCGCCGCCGTTGAGCACGACGAGCTCAATCCGCTCCTGGCCGAGGCGCGCGTTCAGCTCCGCCACCAGGCGGGCGATCGAGCGGAGTCGTTCGTCGTAGCGCCAGCTGACGTGGGGCGTGGCGACATCGTGCTCGTGCCAGCGGCCGCGCGGCGCGGGCAAGCGCGACCGAACCCTCGATCGAATCGGGACCGTCGTCGATGCCTGAGAGCACGTGGCTGTGTAGGTCGATCACGGGCAGCTCGAACGTTATGGGTACACTCGGGCACCGCATCGCGCGCCTCGCAGCGGGACATGTCGCCTCGCAGGCAGTAGCGTAGAGCCAGCCTCAGGAAGAGAGCTCATGTTCAAGTCGATTGTGGTCGGGACAGACGGTTCAGATACGGCCACCCAGGCGGTGCGCCAGGCGGTTGACCTCGCTCGCTCTGTCGGCGCGAAGATCGAGCTCGTCAGCGCCTATGAGCCGGTTTCGGCTCAGCGGCTGAGCGAGGAACGGCGTCAGGCACCCGAGGATCTGCAGTGGGCGATCAACCCGCGCGAGGACGTCGACGCGACGCTCGAGGCCGCCGCTGAGATCGCGCGCGAAGACGGCGTGGAGGTCGACCTCTATCCGCGCCAGGGCGACCCGGCCGACGCGATCCTCGACGTCGCCGAAGAGCAGGAGGCCGACCTGATCATCGTCGGCAACAAGGGCATGACCGGCGCCAAGCGCTTTCTGCTGGGCTCGGTGCCCAACAAGGTCTCACATCACGCGCCCTGTTCGGTGCTGATCATCCGCACGACCTGAGCGCGGGAGCAGCGTTTCTCACAATTTCCGGCTTTGAGGTCGCCTATGCCTTGCTGGGCGCACGGTCGCGAACGTATGTTGTTGGTCAGGTGCTTGGAGGGCGCCGTCGGTCGGGGTGGATCGAGTTGCCAGCGCCAAGCGCCGATCTGCTGCGCCGAATGAGCACGTGGTCGACGACCCAAGGGACAGGGTTGATGGTTCACATCGCTACAACCGTTCAGCCGGGCGCGATCAGGCTCTCCGTGCAGGGCCAGTTCGACCTGACCGCAGTCGTCGCCTTCGACGAAGCGCTCAGGCGCGCGGCGCGTTCGCGCGATCTGGTGGAGATAGACCTCGCCCGTGTCGACTTCATCGACGGCTCGGGACTGAGCACCTTGATGGCGGCCGAGCGCCGCGCGCGTCGCGCTCGCTACCGGCTGAAGATCGTGGCGGCCTCGCGCTACGTGCGCCGGCTGATCGACATCACCGACACCGCCGACCGGGTATCGCCGCTCTCACCCGTGTTGGAGGGCCCGAGAAGCGAGCCGGCATGAGCGCGCTACGCGCGGTCACGGCCATGGCGCAGGCAGAACGTTCAGGATCTGAACGCGCCGTGGGCCATCCGGACCATTGACTCTGCTCAAACCGATGCAAGACTGCGCGTGTAGCTGGCGAGGCGTCGGGCGTAGCGCAAGATCGGTGTGAGCATGCCGATTTGGCGCGACGCGAGGGCTTTCAGAGACGACGGGGGGTGCACGGATGAGACCACGGTTTCCAATCAAGCTCAGCCTGATCGGCGCTGTGACGGCGCTTGCCGTAGTCGGAGCGACACCCGGCACGAGCCTCGCGTCGCGCGGCCACAGTGGGCAGCACGCTTCCGGGCACGGCGGCGGCTACGGCGGAGGGTTTGGGCACGGCGGACACGGTGGACAGGGGTCGGGCGCGGGCGGACAGGACGAGCTGATCCCGCTGTACGACGCCGCCAATGCGAGCGAATGGGAACAGGCGTGCTCGCAGGCAAACGGCGCGAACGGCGGCTCGTGGATCGTCGCCAACGCCGCCAGCGAAGGCGGAGGGCCCGGGAGCGAACCTCTTCCGGCGTTCACCAGTGCGATCGAACATTGCTATGACCCAGGTCGCGCCTCGGTCATTGGCTACGTCTGGACTGACTTCGGCGAGGGCGGCGAAGCGAGCATCGCCGAAATCGAGCACCAGATCGACGAGTGGTACTCCTACTATCCGGGCGAGATCGCAGGCATCTTCTTCGACGGCGTCTCCGATGACGTCCCCGGGACGACGACCAGCAACGAAAGCTTCTATCGCACGCTCGCGGCCTACGTTCACACGCACGAGGGCGACAACGACGAGGTCGTGCTCAACTTCGGACAGAACCCGAGCTCTGACTGGATGCTCAGCGGCGAAGACGCCGGCAACGCCGACATCGTGGTGACGTTCGAGGGGTCCTATGACACTCCCGGGGAAAACCCGTTCACCTCCTGGACGCAGGCTCCCTGGGAGCTCGAATACCCCGCTGAAGACTTTGCTGCGCTGATTCACGGCGCGCCCAACGAAGCGCTCACGCCGCAGCCGGCATCGGTTTGCGGCGCGTTGGCAAACGAGAACCTCGGCTACGTGTATGCGACGACGTCCTACTCGCTGCTGTCGCCCTACTTCGGCGAACTCGCGACGGAATCGCTAAATGGCGGCTGCTGAGTCAGCTGCCGCGTGGCGGCGCAGGGCCGTATGGCTCGTCGCGCTGGCGGCATGCGCCCTCATGCTCGCGCTCGCGGCGCCGGGGCGCGCCTCGGCCTACTGGGTGCCGCCGGCCAACGCGACGTGGCAATGGAATCTGGCCGAGCCGATTGAACCGACCGTCGACGCAGAAATATACGACATCGACCTGTTCGAAAACGAAGCGTCGGTCGTGACCGCCCTGCACGCACTGGGGCGCCACGTCGTCTGCTACATGGATGCAGGCTCGTGGGAGGAATGGCGTCCGGACGCCGGCGAATTCCCGGCCTCGGTGCTGGGCAACACCTACGCGGGATTTCCAAACGAGCGCTGGCTGGACATCCGCCAGCTGTCGATCCTCGAGCCGATCATGACCAAGCGCCTGGAACTGTGCAAGGCCAAGGGATTCGACGGCGTCGAGGCCGACAACGTCGAAGGCTTCGACAACAACAACGCGGGCTTCCCGCTCACCGCCGAAGAGCAGCTCACCTACAACGAGTGGCTCGCCAGCGAGGCCCACTCACTCGGGCTCTCGATCGCGCTGAAGAACGATGTGACGCAGACCAAAGAACTCGAGCCCTACTTCGATTGGGACCTGACCGAGGAATGCGCCGGACGCAAAGAATGCGCATTGGTCAAACCCTTCACCGAAGCTCACAAGGCCGTGTGGTCGGTCGAATACAAAAAAAAGCTCACGCAGAGCCAGCTCTGCGAAGAAGGCAACAAAGAAGGCTTCATGGCGGTCGAGAAGAACGTCGAACTGGACGCGTGGAATGCGCCCTGCTGGCCCCAGGGCAACTGGATCGGCAAAAAAGGCGCCGAAGGCTACGACCTGGCGGCCTTCAGCGGATCGAGCGACCTCGTCAAAATGCCCGCGGGCGTGACGGCGACGCTCGTGAAAGGCAGCCGTCTGACGTGGGCCGCGTCGACCACCGACACGCGGGCTCTGGAAAGCCCCTCGAGCCCGGGCTCGCGCACCGCCGCCGCTTATTCCGACCCGACAGAAGTCCAGGTGCAGCTGCACTTCACAAACGCATACAAAGGAAATCTGCACCTGTACGCGGTCGACTGGGACTCAGAAGCGCGACGCGAGACGATCACGGCCGGAACTCAGAGCGCAACGCTCGCCGGGGCCCCGGGTCAGACCGCCGCCGAAGACGAAAAAGCAAACCACGGTTTCCACCAGGGGTCGTGGGTCGAGTTCCCGATCAACGTCGCGGCTGGCACCACGCTGCCGATCAACGTCAAACGGGCGGCTGGAACGAGCGCGGTGCTGTCGGCGATCATGCTGGGTGACGCGGCGCCTGCCGTCACGCCCCCGACGATCTCGACGGCGCCGGAAGGCACCTGGGTGGGCGCCTTCGGCGGCGCAGGCTACGACCTAGCCGACTGGGACGGCGTCAACGACGTGAGCGACCTGCAGGGCGCGACGCTCAGCCTGCAGCAGGGCAGCCGCTACCAGTGGGCCGCGAACACGAGCGATGTCCGTGCGCTGCAGAGCCCCGACGGGCTGGCGCGCTCCGCGGCGGCCTACTACGACCCCAACGAAATCAAGCTGACGCTGAGCTTCCCGACGGCCTACACGGGCAACCTTCACCTCTATGCGGTGGACTGGGACTCGACCGCGCGCCGAGAGACGCTCACCGTCAACGGGCAGGCGGCCGAACTGTCCGAATTCAACAAAGGGGCGTGGGTGACGTTCCCGATCAGCGTGGCCGCGGGAGGGACCGTCACGATCGCGGTGCAGCGAACCGCTGGCGCCAACGCCGTGCTTTCGGGGATCTTCCTCGGGGAGGCGGGCGGCACGGCGGGTACCGTGTCGTCGGCTCCCCAGGGGTCCTGGGCAGGCACGGTCGGAGCAGGCGGCTATGACCTTGCGGGCTGGGATGGCGCGACCGGTGACGTCTCCTATCTGCCCAATGGCTCGCTGAGCCTCGTTCAGGGCAGTCGTTATCAGTGGGCGGCGGGCACGAGCGATCCGCGCGCCCTGCAGGACCCGGGCGCGGTCACGCGAAACGCCGGGGCCTACTACGACCCCAATCAGATCGAGTTGAAGCTGAGCTTCCCCGCCGGCTACACGGGCAACGTGCACTTCTACGCCGTGGACTGGGATTCGACGGCCAGGCGCGAGCTGATAACGATCAACGGTCAGAGCGCCGTGCTCTCCAGTGCGTTCAACGAAGGCGCGTGGGTCACGCTGCCCGTAAGCGTTCCGGCGGGCGGGACGGCCACGATCACGGTCGATCGGACGGCGGGGGCCAACGCGGTGCTGTCGGGGATCTTCCTGGGGGACAGCGGAGCTCCGCCGGCCCCCACTGTCAGCACAGCGCCGCAGGGCTCGTGGGCGAACGTCGTGGGCTCCGCGGGGTATGACCTCGCGGGTTGGAACGGCGGTAGCGAAGACCTTTCGGACCTGCCGGGCGCGTCTCTGAATCTCGTGCAGGGCGCCAGATATGAGTGGGCGCCCGAAACGGCAGACGCCCGAGCGCTCTCAGACCCCACAGGCGCCACACGAAACGCCGCGGCCTATTACGACCCAAATCAGATCAAGCTGACGCTCACGTTCTCCGCTGCTTACAAGGGCAATCTGCATCTCTACGCGCTCGACTGGGATTCGACGGCGCGCCGGGAGATCATCACCGTCGATGGCCAGAGTGCGGCCTTGTCGGCCCCGTTCAACGACGGCGCCTGGGTCTCGTTCCCTGTGGAAGTCGCGGCGGGAGGGACGGTCAAAGTGACTGTGGATCGCACGGCCGGGCCGAACGCGGTGCTGTCGGGCATCTTCCTCGGCGATGCGGGGCCGCCAGCCGGCCCCACGATCGCCACTGCGCCACAGGGCGACTGGGTTGGCACGTTCGGTAGCGGCGGCTACGCGTTGGCCGCCTGGAATGGCTCGAGCGATCTCGAATCGCTGGGATCGGACTCGCTCGCCGTCGAACAGGGGAGTCGGTACGTATGGGCCGGCTCGACCAGCGACGTTCGCGCGCTCGAAAGCCCGTCCAAAGGAAGCCGCGAGGCCGCGACCTACTACGACGCGAACGAAATCCGCCTGCGGCTGAGCTTTCCGGCCGGGTATAACGGGAACCTAGAGCTGTATGCGGTGGACTGGGATGCGGGAGGTCGCAGAGAGACCATCACCGTCAACGGCCAGAGTGCGCTGCTGTCGGGCGAATTTGTCAACGGCGCCTGGATCACGTACCCGATCGATGTTGCCGCGGGTGGGACCGTGACGATCGACGTGACGCGGGTCGCAGGGCCGAACGCCGTGCTGTCGGGAATCTTTCTCGGCTAGGGCGGGGTCTGCCGACTGGCAGTCATGTCGGGTCGTTCGCCGTGCTGGCCCGTCGGAGCCGTTGGGCCTCGGCTGGCTCGGTGGATGACCGATCGGCGACTCGGTCCGCGGCTGGAGCACGGGACTCGTATGGAACATACGAATAGCCGTAAGAGTACGCCCCGCCACTCTTGAGCCGAAACCGATTCGCGATGACTCCCAGGACCGGAGCCCCGACGCTATCAAGCACATCACGAAAGCGTTCCGCGGCGTCGCGTCGGTCATGGCCCATTCGGCCGACGACAATGACGCCGTCTGCCTTGGCTAGCAGGGGGAACGCGTCGGAGACGGCTGCAACCGGCGGGGTGTCGATGATGATGAGGTTGTAGGCAGTTCTCAGTTGGGTAAGCACCGCTTCCATCGCCCGGCTCTCGATCAGCTCGGCCGGGTTCGGGGGCGGAGAGGCGCCGGCGACCAACACGTCTAGCGCCCGCGCCTGTCCGGCCGACTGGTCGAGCTCGACCGACTGGACGGCATCTGTTAGCGCCAGCGACCCGATCAATACATCCGAGAGACCGGGACCGGACTGGATGTCGAGCTGCTCCGCAAGGGTGGGGCGCCGGAGATCGGCCTCGAGCAAGAGCACGGCTGAGCCAGCTCCCGCGGCGGCGGCGGCCAGGCACCGCGCCACCGTCGTCTTGCCGTCGCCTGCGGCAGCTGACGTAATCAGTAGCGCCCGTAGCTCGCGATTGACGTTGAAGTAGCGAAGGTGAGCGCGAATGAGGTGAAAAGCCTCCGCCTCGTTGGCTGGCAGAAGCTCCCTCGCACCTCCTCTACGTCGTGCTGTCCGCGCGAGGGCCCTCGCCTCGGGTACGACGCCGAGCAACGGTAAGCGGTAGACGGCCCCGAGATCCTTTGGCTCCTTGATGCGTTGGTCGAGACGCTCGAGAAGGAAAGCAAAGGCTAGTCCCAGCAGGAGGCCGACCACCAGACCGAGCACCGTATTTCTCGCGGTCTTAGGGGATGAGGGGCTTGTCGGCACCGACGCGGCCTGTGCGACCTGAACGCTCCCGGACCGGAGTTCAGCAAGCACGCCCAATGATTGAGCACGATCTTGAAGCGCGAGCCCCGGTGCTCCCGCACGCTGTTGTGCCGATAGGGCAGCGAGCTGCTTGTTGACCAGGGCGAGGGCAGCGCTGTAGTACTTGTGGTTGGCGTTCTGCTGCTCGGACACGAACTGGTTGCTGTAGGTGTTCGCGATTTCGGAGGCGAGAGTCGGAGACGTCGACGTGGCGGACACGTTGACGATGTTGGATTCGCCCTGCGCACTGATGCTCAGGCTTTCCGTGATGTCTTCCTTCGTCAGACCGTCGCCCAATTGCGCGGCGGTCTTGCTCGCCATATCACCAAGCTGAACAAGTCGGACGTTCGTGTTCTCCTGGGCCTGAGAACTCGTGCTGTTAGTCGCCTGGAGGCCGGCGACCTGTTGGTTGAGGTTGCTGTCGTTAAAGACGAGCGACGCGGTCGCTGTGTATTCCTTGGTTTGGTAGCGAGAGATACCGTACGCCGCTGCGGCACCTAGAACGCAGAACAGAACGATCCAGCGGAGGCGTCGGCGCAGGACGCCCAACACCTGCTCAAGGGCTAGATCTGTCTCTCGAGGCTCCATCAGAGGTGTTTCATGGCTGCAGCTCGGATCGTCGCGAGCCGTCCGGGCAAGCATAGGGCAAACGACAGACAGCGCCCGACGCTACTATCCGACCTCAGCGGATGGGTGCACGAGATTACTACGACCACTACTGGACTGAGCCGGGCTACTGTCCGCGCAGAGATCGAGCGCCAGAGCCGCTGCAGGCGCTGTTTGACAGGTACGTCAAACCAGACGACGACTGCCTCGACCTTGGGTGTGGAGACGGTGGGACCGCGGGCCTCTATCTTGCGAAAAACGCCAGGTCCTACGTCGGGGTCGACGTTTCGCGGACGGCTCTGGAGCTCGCGCGGGAGCGAGGGTTTGAGGCGATCGAGATCGATGACGCATCCTCGCTCCCGTTCCCGGACTCTTCCTTCGACGTTGTCGTCTGCTCCGAGGTGCTCGAGCATCTGCTCACGCCTCAGCTTGCTGTCGCCGAGGCGCTCAGAGTGCTCCGTCCCGATGGACGTTTCATTGTGACCGTGCCGAACTCGGCGTATTGGCGAGATCGCGTCGATGCTCTCTTCGGGGTCTGGCAGCCAGGCGGCGACGACCGCGGGCGCGCGGAACCCTGGAGATCTCCGCATATTCGTTTCTTCACCCCCGCGAGCTTGGGGCGAATGCTTCGGGGTGCGGGCTTTCTGGATATCGAGGTCGCTGGGCTGCCGGTTCCGCTACTGAGCAGAATCCCTTTTTTCCGCTCGTTCAACCGGAGGTCCGGCCCCGTGTCGCGTGCGGCCGCATCGGCCTTGCCGTCGTTGCTGGCAGGCGGCGTGAGCGCGGTTGCGGTCCGCAGGCGATAGCGCGGACATCGGGTCACCGGAGGCGAAGCGGTCTGCAGCGCTTGTGATAATGCGAGGCAATGCAGAAGACGGCGACTACACAGCAAACGGTGACCGCTAGGACACGGTGGACCGGTTATCTCGGGTGGGCCTGTCTGATCGCAGCGGGCTGCTTACTTGCGGGCTGGCTGTTACCCGCTTCAGTCGACTACAGCAACGCCATCATCGCGGCGACGGTGATGTCGGCCATCATGTTGGCTGCCGTGATCGTTCGCTACTGCAGGCGGATCGTGATCTACTAGATCCACTCGTTCTGTTCAGCGCGGCGCTGATTTTCTACTTTGGCTTTCATACACTTTCGCTGAGACCAACGCCGAATATACGAACGCAACCATCGCATTTCCGTTTGTCGCTGGATTGACACCGTCGCTGGCGCTGCTGGGAGCCGCCTATCTGCTGCTGCTTGTCGGGTTCTCACTTCCCGGCACGGCGGGGCGGGCTCACATGGCCTCGCGATCGTCGTACTCCGCGCGTGCCTTGATCGTCGTGTTCGCGATCGGCATGGCCGGCGATCTCGCCGCGGCCGTGGCGGGCGGTTACCACACGACCGCACATGCCGGCCAGTCGAACGCCAACATCCTCATATTCAAAACGCTCGGGTTCATCGCGATCATCGCGCTTGTCGTCTGCGCCTGTCAGCACTACCAGACGCCTCGGAAGATCAGGTCAAGCTACCGGCTGCCGATGTGGTTGATGCTCGCAATTCTGGTCGTCTTTTCCCTCGCGGTGGGGCAGAAGCAGATCATCTTTGCTGCAATCTTCGCCTGGGTCGCTAGCCGCAACTACACGCACTCTCGCTTGCGCCCTGGCCAGGCACTAGTGATCTTCTTAGTTGCGCTCTTCGTGTTTACCCCGATTGTTCAAGTCTCGCGTACGACTGAAGCCCTTCAAGCCTTCTCCGGCCAGTCCAACCTAACCCGCGTGCAGACCGGTGCTGAGGAGATCCCGCGCCGAATCGGCCAATACATAAGTGATTTTCCGGTTTCGGCATTGAGAGGCTATAGGGACATTAACCTCCGTACACAAGGAAGCGAGTCGCTCGCTCTAGCGTATCTCTACACGCCCTCCCATCGGGGCTATCTCCACGGTGCACACTGGCCCGAAATATTCACCGCCCGATCCCCCACGATCTCTGGCCGGGCAAGCCAGTGAACGAAGACGCGAAAGAATTTTCGGAAGTTTACGCAGGCGAGTCGAAGTACGGCGGCGCCGGCTTGGCGGTAGCGCCGACGTTGCCGGGTGACTTCTACAGGAACTTCGGCTGGCTGGGACTCCTAGGGGGCATGTTCTGGGTCGGCGTGATCCTAAGGTCGTGTCTAACTCGGTGTGGCGTCACTCGCGGAGCGTGGGCGTGGCGATTTACGTAGCGGCCATGGCGGCGCTGCTGCTTGTCGAGCAGACAACAGCCGAGGTCGGCTCGACTCTTTTATTGCAGTTGGTGGCGGCCGCACTGGCGTTTGGACTTCTGCGTTCGATGGGAGGCGGCGCCCACGTGGGTGCACCACAAGAACACTCGGCTAGACAGCCTCAGCTTCACGTACCGTATACATACGGGGGTCATTAGTGACGTATTCGGTGACTTCTGGAATGTGGTGCATTGCATGGAACTCGTAGTACGCGGTTTTACCTGGCTTACGAATTTTTCGGTGGCATGCGTTGAACTGCGGACCAGCGGCGGCCATCGAGATATTTGTTAGCAGTCGACACTCGGTGCAGCTACGACGCGTCCATTTGCGTGCACTGGACGCCGACTTCTGGTTCCGCGGCCGTCGGGACTACGGCGTGATGAGCCATTTTTACAATTGGAGCTATCGTGTGCAGGATCCCGAAGCGCGGGTGGAGTGGATCATCGATGCTGGTGCTAATATCGGCGATGAGACGGTTAAGTTTCGCCAGTACCATCCGCATGCGCAGATCATCGCGGTTGAGGCGGACGCAGCGAACGCGGACGTCTTGAAGAAGAATGTCACTCAGCTTCCGGGAGTGCACGTAGAGGCGAAGGCACTTTGGTCCGTTGCCGGAGAGCGATTGCGCCTTGTGCGCGGCGCCAATCCGGAGGCGAGTCGAGTAACGTCTGGCAACGTTGCCGGAGAACATGTCGAGACTACGAGCTTTGAGAAACTTCGCGAGGTCTACGGTTTTGAGCGCGTGGGCATCGTAAAGCTGGACATTGAGGGGGCGGAGGAGGAGCTGCTCGCGGAGGGGAATACGTCCTGGCTTGAGCGTGTCGACGTGGTGATCATGGAGGTAGCCGACCACGAGAGCCCGGCGGGGTTGCAGCGGCTGCTACGAGCGTTTCCGTACGAGGTGGACTGCACAATTGTCAACGAGAACATTGTCGCGGTGAGACGAGGGAGTGGGATGTGCGCGACTGCCTACCGTTACATTTCGCGCTAGAACCTATGCGGCTGATGGCCGGAGCCGGTGGCTTGCACCTGTCGGAATCGCTCGTCAATCGCAAAAGGCCGGCCGCTGAATGCAATTCCTAATAGACCGAGAACACTCTGGTCGTCCGACGGGAGCACGAGCGAGAGCCCCGGGCACCCACAATCCAAAGCTAACGACGTCGATGAGGCTAAACCACGCCATCAGGAAGACCGATTTGGGTTAGCAACAGCTTGGCATGATCACGCCAAGTCCACGCGTTCGCGGTTTCGATCGCGCGAGTGCTGAAATCCAAGCCAAGAGTCGCGCATGTTCGTGATAAGCGAATCAAGCGAGGAGGACCAGTTCTCATGAGGCAGGACCAGACCGCCGCCCTTCTCTAGCCACATACCCAGACCGGACTCGGGAGTCGCGATGACCGGCACGCCCATCGCCATGGCCTCCTGTCCGACCCTCGCCATGCCCTCCTCACGACTCGGAAGTAGAAGGACGTGCGCCTGTCCGAGGGCCTCCAGCCAGGTGGAGCGTGGCTGATGGCCGCGTATGGTCCACCACGCGGGAAAGCTGTTTGGATCCTCGTCTGTCGCGTCTCCAAACAGCTCGAAGCTCGCGACCGACGATGGGCGTGTCCGCAGGGCCGAGGCCAGTCGGTCCACTCCCTTGCGGTAGCCGGCGGCGCCGCCGAAGACGACCCTTAGACCGTCGCGTGCGGTCGCGGTACGCGCTGTCGAGCTCGCGTCCGCTGTGCTTGGAAAACCGTAGGGCGTAACAGCCGGCGTGACTCGCTGGCGCGCCCATTGTGGATCGTCGGCGATCTCTTGGGTTGGCACGGTAACGGCGTCGCCGAGCCGATACTCAGCTTCCTCAAGGCGCTGCGTGAGCCGCGACGGGCGCCCTGACCGCGGCGCGTCGGCGAGGAGCGCGCGCTGGGTACGGATGTGAGTCGAGCCGCGGACCACGACAACGCGCGTTCGCCTAGCTATCTCGGAAGCCAGCGCATACGACGACCAGGCAAATAGCGCATCCACGGAGTCATTCGTGGCCAGACGGGCCGTCACTCCGAGCGTTGCAGTGATGGGAGCGGCGATCGACGGGAAGCGCCCGGAAAGATGGAGTGCGATACGGAGCGGCGTCTGCGGGGCCCGCCTGTCTGACGGCAAGCCGACCACGCGCACCTGATGCCCCAACTCCGTCAGGCCGCGAGCGAGCTCAGGACCGTGCCATAGGCGCGGCGCAAAGATGACAAATCTAGCCACGACGATCAGCCGATGGCATCAAGAATCGTGGTCCAGCGATCATCGTAGGTGTTGTGGCCCTGACGGATCCGACGGCTCGCCGCCTGAGCCAGCTCGCTCATCCTCGCCGGTTCGCGCGCCGCGCGTTGGAGATGTGACCTCAGCTCCTCCGGCGAGGAGAAGAATAGGGCCTCCTCCTGGTCGGCGAGCATCGTCATGTGCTCGTCTGTCCGCTCGGCGATCAGCAGCCCGCCGGCAGCCGGTATCTCATAGGAGCGACACGTGTGCTGGTCGCGATTGGCGGAATTGAGAAGGCCAAGTTGAACTGGAGCCTGCGCCACCGTTGTCGATAGGTTGAAACCGTATTGAGGGCCGCGAACCGTCGCCTTACGCACGATTCGTGGATCGCGACGCCAGCGATCGCCGCAAAGCAGAAACGACTTGCCGCATTCGTCCGCGAGGCCGTAAACGAGCGCAGTACGGTCGGGGCGGCGGGTGCCGATGAACCCGACGCGATAGCTGGCGCTGACCGTCTGCGATGCGGGCCGATGCCAATCACGATCGTAGGCACAGGGCATGTAGACAGCGTTTGCGACGCCCCGCGCCATCAGCTCGGCGACGTTGAAGGACTTCGTCGTCACGTGGAAGTCGTACGCGGTCTCGGCGATGTCGTACACCGGGGAACGGTTGTCGGGATTCGTCGAGTCGTCGGGGTGATAGTGGATGCGGAGCGCGGAGGTCGCCGCCAACGTCTCAGCGGTGACTGCAAGGCCCCTGAAGACAAGCAGGACATCGGGGCGCCATGTAGTGAGAAGGGCCACCAGCTCCGCGTTCCACTCGGCACGGGTTCGGAACGAAGGCGAAAGGCGACGCGCCAACCGACGCGGAAGCCCGGACCCTTGCATCGGCGTCGAGTCGAACGTGAGGCATTCGTGACCGTTGCGAATGACAGCGTTCCGAAGCGATGTCGCGTTGCTGCCATACCAGTCGTCGCCCACAAAGAGAACCCTGGGAAGCGGGTTCGGATTGACGTTCATCAGCTTTGGTTCATCGATCAATGCCCGGTGGGTTCTCTCCCACGCCATCATCACGGTGAACACCCGGTCGCTCGGCCCGGATCACCGTAGGATCGCTGCGCGCTCCCTCCAGAATGGCAGCCACCTCCGCTGAGAGCCGATCCTGAAAGGCTGCGACCGAGAAGCGGGCAGCGTTCTGCGTCGCGTAGGACGGGTCAAAGTCAAGGCTGTCAATCGCCCTGATCGCCTCCGTCAGCGCCTCCACGTCATCCGGCGTGACCAGGCGACCAGTCCTTCCATCCAGAACCGTCTCCTGCGCCCCGCCGGCGCCCGCCGCGATCACTGGCCGGCCGGCGGCCTGGGCCTCAACCGCGGTGATGCCAAACTCCTCCACACTGGGGACAACGACTGCGCGGGCCTTCGCGTAGAGCTCTGCGAGATCCCCGTCACCCAGGCGGCCGAGGAATTCTGCCTCGGGATAGGCCCTTGCTAGCTCGATGCGATCGGGCCCGGAACCCACTACGCGGATCGGCGCGCCCGCTCGACGTGCGGCCTCCAGGGCGAGGTGCGGTCGCTTGTGACGCACGAGCTCTGATACGACGAGCAACGCGTCCTCGGGCATCCCCGGTGCGAAGCGGTTAGTTTCGACCGGCGGATGGATCACGACAGAGTCCCGACCGTAGTATCGCTTGATTCGCTCGCGGCTGAGCTCGGAAATCGCGATGTAGTTGTCCACGCCACGGCTGGCGTTGAGATCCCAGTTTCGTAGCCAGCGCAGATAGCGTCGCAGCAACGGATGCAGTGCGCGCGGCGTCTCGCTCATCGCACGTCGTTCCTCGTACCAGGCGTAGCGAAAGGGCGTGTAGCAGTAACAGATGTGGACCGCGCTGTCGGGCACGCCGACGCCATGGCCGAACGCGCTGCTGCTGGTGAGGACGACGTCCGATGGTGGGATAGCGAGTCGCGAGACTGCCCATGGATAAAGTGGTAGCAGGCGCCGAAAACCGGCCTGGCGAGCGCCTAGATGCTGCAGCGGGGAGGAGGTGACCGATCGACCGGCAAAGCGCCCGTCGGTGCCGTCCACGTCGTATAGGAGGGTGAAAATCGGGGCCTCGCCGTAGAGATCGGCGATTGCGGCAAAGGTTCGCTCGGCCCCGCGCATAACCAGCAGATAGTCGTGCACGAGCGTAATGCGCGCGCGGGACTCGAGCGGAGAAGGGAGACCACCTAGCATGAGGACGATCCAGCATACTGAGGACAGTAGGCGCCAAAACGTCGTGACCGGACGCGACGGAGTGGCCGCCGGGCAGGGCCGGGTATGCCGTCGCACCACAATGTTTCCTGCGCGCCATGATCAGGGAGTGCGGTACGTTTCCGAGCCCTCATCTGAGAGTCGACCGGGCATCCGGAGCAGACGGCCCGGGGCTCGTGGCGTGACGATCGCGTGCAGTCTCGCCGTGCAGCACTGCGACGATAAAGCGAGCCGCATGTCTGGTCGATGTGATGGCTACCGTAGACGCATCTGCACCGCTTCGCCTACGGAGCCTTGACTAAGGCCATGATCGCCACGCATCAAAACAGCGTTCCCGGGTGCCGTCGGGCATGATTGGTCGTCGAGCAAACGGCCGGTCACCGCGACGGCTGGCGCTTGGTCAACTGGGCCCCCTGATAGGGGGCCGACGTCGATCAGTCGCTGCACTCGCGGCTGCGTCTGTCCTGTCCGGGCTCGCCGAAGCCGGAGTCCTGGCCGTCGTCGCCCAGGTCGCGGCCAGTCTCGTCAATGGCGCTACGAGCGTTGACGTCACGATCGGACCGCTCGCGATCCACGCGACCGTCGGCGCGTTGCTGGGCGTCGCCGCCGGTCTCGCGGCACTTCGATTGGTGCTTCAGGCGCCTATCTCGTTCCTTCCCGCCAGGATTGCCGCGGACGTACAAGCCGAACTTCGAGAGAACCTGTTCGATGCGTTCACCCACGCCTCGTGGGAGGTCCAATCACGTGATCGCGAGGGCCACCTGCAGGAGATGATGACCAGCCAGGTCGTGCAGGCCAGCGAGGGCGCGCTTCAGGCGACCATCCTGATCAGCTCGTTGTTCACGTTTGTGGTCCTGATCGTGTCGGCTCTGGCGCTCAACGTTGGCGCTGCCGCCGTGGTGCTCGTTGCGGCGGTTCTTCTTTTTGGGCTGCTCCGCCCGGTGAACGCGCTTGGTCATCGGCGCTCTCATGCGCTCTCTCAGGCGCAGATGAACTACGCGAGCGGGATCGGCGAGACGATTCGCGTCGCCGAAGAGACGCACGTATTCGGGGTTGCAGACGCACAGCGTGATCGGATCGATGACCTCGTCACGTCGGCTCAGGAGCTCTTTTGCCGCACTCAGTTGCTCGGGCGCCTCGTGCCGAACCTCTACCAGAGCCTCATCTTCTTGATCATCGTCGCCGGCTTGGCAACGCTTTACGCGGCGGGCACCAGCCACGTGGCGTCACTTGGAGCCGTCGTGCTGCTGCTCGTTCGAGCTGGGACATATGGACAGCAGATCCAGGGTGCGTATCAGTTCGTCCTGCAATCCCTGCCGTTTGTTGCCCGGCTGCAGGAGGCCGAACAACGCTACAAGGAAAGCGAGCCGCTGACAGGCTCTGCGGTGCTGCCACGGGTTGGGACACTTTCGTTCGAGAGCGTCTTCTACGAGTACGTGTCGGGTAGACCCGTGCTGTCGGATATCAGCTTCGAGGTAGCGGGCGGGGAAACAGTCGGCATCATTGGCCCTTCAGGCGCGGGCAAGTCGACGCTCGTGCAGCTGCTGCTGCAGCTCCGGACCCCCGACCGGGGCCGCTATTTGCTGAACGACTCGACTGCTGATGAGTTTGCGCGCGACGACTGGCATCGACGTGTCGCTTACGTTGGACAGGAACCTCGCCTCGTACATGCATCCGTGGCCGACAACATTCGATTCTTCCGCGGCCTCGACATGCCGGATGTCGAACGCGCGGGGAAGCTCGCTCGCATACACGACGACGTAGTGGGATGGCCCGACGGATACGACACGGTGGTCGGGCCTCGTGCAGACGCCGTGTCTGGCGGGCAACAGCAGAGGATCTGCCTGGCACGCGGCCTCGCGGCGCGACCCGAGATCCTTGTGCTGGATGAGCCGACAAGCGCGCTGGATCCGCGATCGGAGACCCTGATTCACGAATCGCTGATCGGGCTCCAGGGCGAGATGACCCTGTTCGTCATAGCTCACCGCATATCGACGCTCGATATCTGTGATCGTGTGATCGTCATCGTCGACGGGCAGCTCGAGGCGTTTGACACGGTCGACGCCCTGCAGGAGACGAGCGAGTACTTCCGCTCCGCGTCGAAGCTGGCCCTGCGTACGCGGGACCATTCATTTTGACCGAGAGACGTCTCCCGGGTTCATGATGCGGGTTCTGCTGCCCACGCCAGACTATCCCCCGATGAGCGGCGGCATTCAGATTCTGCTCGATCGCCTTGTCAGTCATTCCCGCCACAGGTATGAGGTCGTAACCCTCGGCGCCGCGGCGGGCACGGCTCCATGTGTCACAGAAGAAGGCGTGGTGCGAGTCTCACGACGAGCCGGCCATCGGGTGTCTGTGGCGCTGCTCAACGCCGCAACGCTCGCCCGGGCGATGAGGTGGCAGCCTGATGTGGTGCTCTCTGGCCATATCGTGACCGGCCCTGCGGGGCTGGCCGTGAGAAGGATCCGTGGGACACCCCTCGTCCAATATCTGTACAGCGCCGAGCTGGCCGACCGACCGCGTCTGACTCGCGTTCTCACGCGACGCGCTGACGCCTCGATCGCCGTCAGTTCGCACGCCCGCAGGCAGGCGATTGTTCTTGGTGGCGCTGCGGAGCGAGTGCACGTCGTGCTCCCAGGCGTT
Source organism: uncultured Solirubrobacterales bacterium (assembly GCA_963749385.1). Taxonomy (GTDB): domain Bacteria; phylum Actinomycetota; class Thermoleophilia; order Solirubrobacterales; family Solirubrobacteraceae; genus Palsa-744. Next base: position 314,659 of record CAVVMI010000006.1, on the reverse strand, counting down.
GACTTTCCGCCGGGTCCAGTGCCACGACGATCATCGAGCCGGACCGCGCCAACGATTGTCACCGTTGCTCGGCTCGAGGACCGCTATAAGGGCTTCGACGTGATGATGAGAGCTATGCCGCTGATCCGTGAGCGGTCGCCCGACGCCCGCTGGGTCGTCGTCGGCGAAGGCTCGCTGCGCTCTGAGCTGGAAGCTCTTGCCAGGGCTGAAGGAGTAGCCGACTGGGTCACGTTCACGGGATCTGTGGCCGATGAGGCGCGTGACGCGTGGCTCGATAAGAGCGACGTGTTTGTGATGCCCAGCCGACTCGTCCCAGGCAGCCTGGGAGGCGAGGGCTTTGGCATCGTGTATCTGGAGGCGGGCGCTCACGGCTTGCCGTGCGTCGCGGCCAATGTTGGGGGAAGCACCGACGCGGTTCTCGACGGCGAGACCGGTCTGCTGGTCGATCCCACCAGTCATACGGCGGTCGCTGACGCGATCGTCACGTTGTTGCTCGACCACGAGCTGCGATCGCGACTAGGCGAGGCTGGCCGCGCGTACGCCAAGCGCCTCAGCTGGGGCCGTATGGCCGAGGAGGTCGACGCCCTGATAGAGGGCATTGCCACGGGTTCGCGATGAAGGTCCTGTTCGTGAATCACACGAGCACCATCAGCGGCGCGGAGCATTCGTTGCTTGTCCTGCTGGGAGGGATGCCCTCCGACGCTGTCGCCGGGCTTGCCTGCCCCCCGGGACCACTCGCCGACCTGAGCGAAAGCCGCGGAATCCCTGTGCACCGCATTCGCGGAACCGGCGGGAGCCTGAGATTGCATCCATGGCGGACGCCGCTCGCGGTCGCTGAGATCGTGAGCAGTTGCGTCACGATCGCTCGCATCTCCAGGCGCACGGGCAGCTCGGTGCTGCACGCAAACAGCCTGCGGGCCGGTCTGATCGCGGGCATGGCGAGTCGTGTGTGCCGGCGGGCATGCGTGACGCATGTGCGGGACTGTCTCCCAGAATCGTTCGCCACGCGGCTCACTCACGATCAGATAGCTCGATCAGCAGACGAGGTGGTGGCGGTCTCCCACTACGTGGCCCGCCGCTTTCAGAGTGGGCTTCGTGTCAAGGCGCCGTCAATTCGCGTGGTCGACGAACCATTCGATTTTCAGCGGTTCAGGGCCGGCCTCGGCGACGCTGCTGCGACGGGGCGGAATAACGGCCCCCTGCTCCTGATCGTCGGGCAGATCTCCTCGTGGAAGGGGCACGACACCGCTATTCGCGCGCTCGCTGATCTCCGAGATCGCCACCCCGGGGCCCGCCTGCAGATCGTTGGGGACATCAAGTTCAGCGGCGCTGGCACCCGGCTTGACAACCACGGCTATCTCGCCGAGCTGCGCGGGCTGATCGAGAAATTTGGTCTGGGAGAGGCTGTCGACTTCACGGGCGAGCGGGACGACGTGCCCGAGCTGATGGCCAGAGCCGACGTGCTTCTGGCGCCTTCGACGGAGGAGCCGTTCGGACGAACGGTCGTCGAGGCAATGGCCGTCGAAACCCCGGTGGTTGCGACGAGCATTGGCGGGCCTGCCGAGGTGATCGACGACGGACTGACCGGACTCCTCGTAGAGCCGGGTGACCCCGGCGCGTGGTGCAAGGCGATCGAAACGATCCTGGATCGCCCCGACTGGGCTCGCGAAATGAGTCGTCGCGGCGCCGAGGTCGTGCACCGTCGTTTCGCGACAGAGCGCCATGTCGCCGCCATGATCGAGGTCTACGAATCTGCACTCGAGCGCGTCCCTCCTAGTCGTCGAACGTAGCGACTACTGCCTACTGGAGAAACACTCCCGACAACACTGCGTTGGGGCCCGCCACGCGGCTAACTGTGATCGACACGCTGGCGCCCGCTTCAACGGTGACCGGCACCGACACCCAGGCACCGCCATTGAATTCGCTTGCCAGCGCTGCGGTTTCGCCGTTGACAGAGATCGTCTCCCTGCGTTCGGTCGAATCCCAGTCGACGGCATAGAGCTCGATCTTGCCGGTGTATGCCGCCGCAAAGGTCAGTTTCAGCTTGATCTGACTCGGGTCATAGAGCGCGGCCGGGATACGGACGGTCTTTTCAGGGTTCTGAAGCGCTCGTTCGTCGGTCGTCGATGAAGCCCACTGATAGCGCGTGCCCTGTTCAACGGAGATCGTGGCGGGAGATGACGGCGATGTCACGTCCGTCGCCCCGCCGAAGGCGAGCAGGTCATAGCCGGCCGTGCCGAGCGTCCCGACCCAGTTGCCTTTGGGTGCGCTCGACACCGACGGACCCGGCGGGGTGCCGGAGTCGCCCAGGAAGATCCCGGACAGCACCGCATTGGAGCCGAACGTCCGATCGACGGTAATCATCACGGACCCCCCCGCAGACACGTTGATCGGGAAGGTCGCCCACGCTCCTTCACTGAAGTCCTTCGATAGCACGGCGGACCTGCCGCGTACCGTGATGATCTCTCGACGGGTGCCGTGGTCCCAGTCCACCGCATAGAGATGCAGATTCCCAACGTACGCTTCTTTGAACGTGAGCTTGACCTGGATCTCGTTGGGGTCGTAGTACGTGCCCGCGGTTCGAGATGAGCCCGCCGCGTTGGTAAGCGCTCGTGTATCGCTAGTCCCGGCCGCCCATTGGAACCGGGAACCTTGTACCAAGCTGACCGTCGCGGGGATGTCTGAGAGGTCTTCTGACGCCGAGCCCCACGCCGCTAGGTCATATCCGCTCGAGCCAACGTTGCCAGTCCATCCGCCTTGCGGTGCGGTTTCCACCGGAAGCGCTGCTGGCGCGCCAGCGTCCCCGAGCATGATGCCGGAAAGCACGGCGTTGGCGCCGGCTGTCCGGTCGACGGTGATCGTGACTTTTTCGCCCGACGCGACGTGGATCGGGAGTGTCACCCACGCGCCTTCGTGGAAGCTACTCGATAGGACCGCTGTCTGGCCATTGACCGAGATGGTCTCGCGGCGCGTTGTCGAGTCCCAGTCGACGGCATAGAGATGGATGTTGCCGGTGAATTCGGCGTTGAATCCGAGCGTGACCTCGATCTGATTGGGGTCGTAGTAGGCCGCTGCGTTTCTAGTGAGTTCTCCGGGTTCCTGCAGCGCCCGGCCATCTTCGGAGTGGGCTGCCCAGACGTAGCGGCTCCCCTGCACCAGCGCGATCGTCGCGTGCGGCATGTAGGAGACGTCTCCTGTGGGTCCGTCCCAGCCCGCGAGGTCATAGCCTTCGTGGCCAAAGCCGTTCACCCAGCTGCCTTTTGAGAGTTCCGCGGGAGCGTTTACCGGTGGTGCGCCGGCTTCGCCGAGAAACACCCCTGACAGCACTGCGTTGGAGCTGACATTGGAGTGCACGGTGATCGAGACAGTCCCTGCCGCCGCGACGTTGATCGGGACCGATACCCAGTCGCCTTCGTGGAAGGCGCTTAGCACCACTTCGCGTGGTCCCGAGCCGTCGTTGACGGTGATCGTCTCGTTGCGTGCCGTCGAGTCCCAGTCGACCGCGTAGAGGTGCAGGTTGCCGCTGTAGGCGCTCGTGAAGCCGAGCTGCAGCTTGACTTCGCTGGGGTCGTAGTAGGCGGACGCGTTGCGGGCGCTGCCTTCGGGGCCCTGCAGCGCGCGCACGTCGCTCGTGTTCGCCGCCCACTGATAGCGGCTGCCCTGCTGCAGCGTCGCCGTGACGCCGGAGGGCAAATCAGAGGAGTCCTGGACGCCGTCCCAGTCGGCCAGCAGGTAGCCCGAGGAGCCGTATTTGCCAAACCAGCTTCCCTGCGGTTCCTTCTGGGCCGGTTCGGGCGCGGCCGGCCAGGTCACCGGATCGGTATGGGTGCTGGCCCCCGCGGGCACGCTCGTCCAGCCCGACGTGATCCCGCCGTAGGACGTTCCTATGCCGGTCACCCCGGTCAGCGGGGCGTTGACCGCGGCGCCCGAGTTGTTGATCGTCACCTGGCTGCCTTCGATGTAGCCGCTGACCTGGCTGGCGCTAGCTTGGCTCCACGCCTTCTGCTCGGCCAAGAGGTTGCCGATCGCCTCGAGGGTCAGCTGTTCGTAGGGCGCGGTCGAGACGAAGTATTTGCCGTACTCTTCCAGCAGCGGGTTCAGCACCGAGTAGAGCAATCCGTCGCCCGTTTTTTCGGGCGTGTTCGGCGGTGTGCCGGTCGTGGGCGGGCCCGCTGGCGGTTTGCCCATGATGTTCGTTTGGTGAACATAGCTCGGCCGCGGGTCGTTGTTCATCATGTTCTGGAACATGCCCGAGACCACGCTGTTGATTATTTCGGCGAAATTCGCCGCTTTGGTCTCACAGGTGGTCGTTGAGGTGTTTTCGCACTGGCCACCTTTCGACGGTTCCAGGAAAAGGGTGTTCCACTCGTCGACCTCCTGCGCCTCGGTCGAGGCGTTGTAGTAGATGTTGATCGGGTGGCGTGGCACGACCTGTGCGGTCCCGTCGACGAACGTTTCCGACGCAGCGTATTCGGGCCCCGTGTAGGGCTGTCCGATGCCGAATTCGGCGGTGGGAGGATTGGGGTAGGCCTTGGAGGCGTCATCCCCGACGTCCGTGATGCCCACTTCCTGGAGTGCCGGGACGAAATAGGGGTTCTGCTCCCACGGCGCCTCGATCGCGTTCTCGGTGACGGGCGGTGTCCAGCCAGGCACTTCCGTGCCCGCGATGCCGTTATCCGTGAAGGTCTGCTGTTTCTCGCCGCCGCCTTTGACGTTGATTTTCGACGGCAGTTTGGTCAGCGGGTTTTCTTCGGTTTCCCCGACGCTGTTATCGGGCAGCGTGGCCGAGAACGGTGTTTTGAAGGTCCCGATCAGAAACCATTTTTTGCTTCCGGCGACCGAGCGGTAGATCTTGTAGTCCGCCGCATGGCAGATGTCCTCCCATTCCAGCGTCACACCTCCGTTTGCCGGGACGGTCAGGGGTTTTGTGACGGCAGCCGCCGATTCCCCGCCGGTTTCGGTGAACTGGTCGGTCATCGCGTATTCATAGGAGCCGGCTTTCAAGGTCCCTTTGCCTTCTTCTTCGACCAGTTCGTCGGAGTCGAATTCGGGCGCGTCGACCGTCGCCGGGTTCCCCGGAACGAGGTCTGCGAAGCCGGAGTGGTTGCCCGGGACGAAGACCTTCGGGTTCTCGGCTCCCAGGGCGACGGACGGTTCACTGCTCTCGGTCAGGCCGAGGCCGCCGGTCCCCGGCGGCACGCCCGGTTTTGCCGCGGCCCATTCGGAGTTCTCGTTGAGCTGGGCCTCGAGGTAGTTCTTCGTCGCGCATCCGACGTCCATGTACGGCGTGTCATACGTATGACTGAGCCAGCCGAACGAGCTTGAATAGGCCTTTTTTGTTTCGGGGTCGCTCGCCTGGAACTGGGCCAGTACTGGGTCAAGCCCCGAATGGTTTTCCTGGTATTCGACGCTGCCGCCGCCGTTGAACAGCTGCTCCATCCGGAAGTTGGCGTGTTCTTTCTCCCATTTGGCGGCGTACACGACATCGGCGGCCTGGATGCGCAACGCGTCTTCGTTTTTGTAGTCGATCTCATGGGTCGTCGTGTTCCACGTGTCATCGGGCGTGAACGTGTCGTCGATGTCCATCTCGACGTAGTTGCGCTGGTCGCCGAAGTAGACGCCCCGTGTGGCCCAGTTCAGCTCCCCGTGGCGCAGCAGCTCGGCCTGCAGGTAGGTCGAGTTCTCGTTGAAGGTCTCGACCATTTCCTGGATGCCATTCGGGCGCGTGTAGAGGCCCACGAGCGCCGAGCCACTCGTCGGGCCCGAGACGAGCGTCTGGAAGGTCGCGCCGGTCGCCTGGGTGGCGAGCGGGGTGGCTTCGTAGCCGTAGGTGCCAGTGCTCAAGCTCACAGGACCGTTGAGGTAGGGGAAGATGGGTTTGCCTTCGGTCGTGAGGGCACCCTGTTCGGTTTCTTCTTTTTTGGCGTTGACAATCGGCCCCTCGAGCGTGGGGGCGTTCATGCCGTAGGTCGCGCTCGGGAAGACATCCCCGGTCAGCTGACGCACGTGAAAGGCCACCTCGTACTCTTCGATCGCCGTCTTTTCTGCGGCAGACAGCGTTTCGACACACGTGGTGGTGCATTCGGGTAGTCCGGCGACCGAAACGATGATCGCCTGGTACTTGCCTTCCTGGGTGCCGTTCGAAAGCGTGGAGGAGAGCGTGGCCGCGGTGATCGGCGTGTGCCCTTTGGACGTGATGATCGATTCGAACGGGACGCCCTCGCGCTGCAACGCAGACTGCCAAGCCATGTAGTCTGGCTCGGTCGTCGAGGTGCCGAGCAGTAGGACCTTCAGGTCGATCCGCTGGGCGGCCGACGCTGAGCTCGCAGCCAGCACAAGCACCGCGACTGTGGCCGCGAGAACCACCAGTAGACGGATTGGCCTTCTCAATGTCTCGGCACGATGTTCGGCACCTCTCCAGTCTCGCTGTCCGCCACCCGACGACGGCGGATCCTGCGAGTTCGTCCGGCTGATGAGCAAGTCTCATCGCTTGGATGTCGATATCCAATGGTCCGCGCGCCTCATCTTGCGTTCAGTGCGTGAACGGCCCGCCTGGAGGGCTCGGGGAGCACGCGTGCGATAGTCCCGTCAGCAGGTCCGGTGAGCTCGATCGGTGGGGTGTGGCGAGTTGATTCGCGCCACGCGCCATGGCGCCATGGCGCCAGGGCGAGAAAGCAGCCGAGGCCAAGTAGGATGCTGATCCCGGTCAGGCTCGCCCCGGCGCGGCGGCCGGTTCGCTGCGCGGGTGCGCGCCGCCGTCGGTCCGCGGCTCCCGCCGCGGCCCTTGTGTTGTGCAGCCTGCTTGTTTTCGGCTGCGCGCGCGGATCCCCGTCCATCTCCAGCGATGGCCCGCTCCCAACTGCTGACGTGGCGAGCGCGCGTTCGGCCGGACCCGGACCGCGCTTCCGTCCGGGTCCCACGAGCTCACTCATCGCGCTGGCGGCAAAGGTGGACGCGATGAGCTGCAAGCCCGCCTCTCCAGCGGTATCCGTGGCGCACATCGAAGTGTTCGCGGTGAATCATGTCGTCGTGATCCCCGCCGGAATCGGCTTCGCTCCACCACTGCGTCGCCACGGCGCCTATGTCCGCAGCGGGCGGTGCGCGTACCCGATGCGCACCGTCGAGCCCACCGGGCTCGTGCTGCTGGCAGCCGGCGCGACGCCTGAGCTCGGCCACATCTTCGACCTATGGGGGCAGCGCCTGAGCGAGCGCGAAGTGGCCGGCTTCCACGCGACTCACAGCCAGCACGTCTCGGTTTTTCTCGACGGCGTGCGCTGGCGAGGGAACCCGCGATCCTTAGCGATCGCTCCCGATGCGCAGATCACGGTCGAGGTCGGCCCATTTGTCCCACCGCACACCCGCTACGCATTCCCGCCGCCCCCGTCGGTTGAGGGACGGTGAGATGATACGTCTTGCCCTGGCGATCGGCCTGCTGCTCGCCGTGAGCGCGCCCTCAGCACATGGCGACGCTGACCCCGCCAGTGACGTCCTGCTCGGCCAAGACGCCTTTTATCCATACCAGCCGCCCGTCACTCGCCCGCTCGAAACAGCGATGGAAAAGGTTCTCAGCGCGGCTGGCCGCGCTGGCCTACCACTGAAGGTCGCGGTGATCGGCTCGCGCGAGGATCTCGGAGCTATACCGAACCTCTTTGGACATCCACAGCAGTACGCCGAGTTCCTGGACCGAGAGATCTCGTTCAACAACAGGCCACCACTGCTGGTCGTCATGCCCGCGGGCTTCGGCGTCGTCGCGGCCGGCCCGCCAAATGTCCTGGCGGGGTTCAGCGTAGACGCGCGCCACGGCTCCTATGGCCTTGTCAGCTCGGCCATCGACGCGGTCGTCGTGTTGGTGCGCGCCCATGGGGGCACGATCTCGAGGCCGGTGATACCGCCGAATGGCTCCTCGCGCAATGAGCCGCCCGTGATCCTTCTCTTCCTCGTCCCGATCGCGCTGCTCGTTATCTGTGGCGCGGGCGCGCGCAGCCGAAGACACCACCGGCATCGGTGACGGGGCTCGCTCGACTCAGGCCGCGCTCTGCGACAGGTCAGACAGGTCTGACAGGTCTCCTGGTTCGGTCGCGGTCGCCCCCAGCGCAAGCTCGAGGTCGAGCTCTGCCTGGGCGGGTTCGATCTGAGCGGCGACCTTCTGGTTGCTGCTCGGCTCCAAAGCGTCCGAGGACAGCGCGCCCAGGCGGCCGCGTATGCCCTGCATCGCCTGCTGAATGTCGCTGCACGCTTCCAGCAGCGCGTCGCGGATCGCCAGGCATTCGACGATCGCCTGCGCGGTCTCGCTGGCGGGGGATTGGTCCTCGGACGCGATCTCGTCCTCGCGCTCCTCGCCGAGCTGACGCATGCGCTCGATCACGCGTCCTGTGTCGGGTGCACGGTGGTGCTCGATCTTCAGCCGAGCGTTTTCCTCGCGCAGCAGCGAGAGCTCCATCTCGAGCTCTCCCATCCCGGCGTCGCTCGGGTCGGTCCCGTCGGAAACGCCGAGCCTGAGAAGACGTCGGATCCTGCTCTTGGTTGCGCTCGCGTCCATGCTGATCTCGCTCGTCCTCTGTCGGTGGCCCATGTCTTTGACGATCTCGGCTGGTCTCCACAGGCAATCGCGGAGCTTGGCCAGGCGCCCGCGCACGGGCGCCAGATGTCCTACGAGTCTCCTGGTTTCGGTCTCACGACCCAATGGGCCGGGTGCCCCATCTTGCGTTCAGGTCCTGAACGCCACGATTTCACGGGGCTCGCGGACGCAGCGCGCACAGCACCGAGACGGCTCATCCGCCACCTCGAATGAGCCGCCCCGGCCTCCCTCCTGCCCCTCTGCGCCGCGCCCTACAGGCGCAGGTAGGTGAAGTGGTCAGATGCGGACTTCGAGCTCGTCCCACTGGACGTCTTCACGGTCACGTCAACCGTGCCCGTGCCGAGCGGCGCGAGCACGAAGATCTCCGTGTTCGAGCGGACTATCCCGCTCGCCGGCGCGTTGCCGAAGTAGACGGCCTGGACGTTCGTGAAGTTGTTTCCGGTGATCTCCACGAGCGTGCCGATCCTGCCGCTGGGCGGAAGCAGAGCGGTCACGGTCGGCGCCGGTGCCGGTTTGACCGTGAGCGTCGCCGCCGTGGTCGTCGCGGAGCCGCTCGCGTTTTTGAACACGGCGCGGTACTGGCGGGCGCTCAGCGCGGTCGTCGTGTTGGACACCGTGAGCGTCGCGGACGTGCTGCCCGAGTCGCCGTTGTCGTTGACGAACGTCGCTCCGCCGTTGGTCGACACCTGCCACTGGACCGTCGGCGCCGGCAGACCCGAGGCAGCTGCCGTGAACGTCGCGCTTTCGCCCGCCGTCACGGTCCTGCTCGCTGGGTTCGTCGTCACCTTCGGCGCTTCGGCGGGCGTTTTGACCGTGAGCGTCGCCGCCGTGGTCGTCGCGGAGCCGCTCGCGTTTTTGAACACCGCGCGATACTGACGGCCGTTCAGCGCGGTGGTCGTGGCGGCCACCGTCAGTGTGGTCGTCGTGTTGCCCGCGTCGGTCGTGTCGCTTGCGAACGTCAGCCCGCCGTTGGTCGATACCTGCCACTGGACCGTCGGCGTCGGGATTCCGGACGCGGCCGCCGTGAACGTCGCGCCTTCACCGGCGGTGACCGCCTTGCTGACGGGATTTGTCGTCACCTTCGGCGCTTCGGGCTTGGCGCTCACGGTCAGCGTGGCCGCGGCGCTCGTGGCGTTGCCCAGCGAGTTGGTGAACACCGCGCGGTACTCGCGCCCGCTGAGAGCGGTGGTGGTGCCAGCGACGGTCAGCGTCGTGCTCGTGTTGCCGGCGTCTGTCGTGTCGGGGGCGAACGAGGCACCCGAGTTGGTCGATACTTCCCACTGCACGGTCGGCGTCGGTGCGCCCGAAGCCGCGGCGGTGAACGTCGCGCTTTCGCCAGCGGTGACAGTCCTGCTCACGGGGTTGCTGGTGACCGTGGGCGCCGACGGCCAGCCGGTCGTCGTCGTGACTTTGGTCGTCTGCCCGGGCACGCTCGTCCAGCCGGACTGGATCCCTCCGTACGCCGATCCAACACCCGCCACACCGGTGAGCGGCACGCTGACCGCGTTCGGGCCGGAGTTGACGATGGTCATCTGGTTGCCTTCGATATAGCCGCTTACTTCGCCGGCGGCGACTGCGGCCTTCCACGCGGCCTGGTCTCCGACCACGTCGCCGATGGCGCCCAGCGTGAGCTGTTCGATCGGAGCCGACGATGTGAAGTACTGCTTGTACTCGGCCAGCAGCGGGTTGAGTACGGAGTAGAGCAGGCCGTCGCCGGTCGTATCGGGCGTGTTTGGCGGCGTGCCGGTCGTCGCCGGGCCGGCCGGCGGCTGTCCCAGGAGGTTGGTCTGGTGGACGTAGCTGGGCCGCGGGTCGTTGTTCATCAGGTTCTGGAACATGCCCGAGACGACGCTGTTGACGATTTCCGAGAAGTTCGCGGGCGCGGTCTCGCACGTCGTCGTTGCGCTCGGCTCGCATTCGCCACCGAGCGACGGAGGCTCGTAGAGAGTGTTGTACTCGTCGACCTCCTGCGCCTCGGTCGAGACGTTGTAGTAGATGTTGATCGGGTGGCGCGGAACCACCTGCGCGGTCCCGTCGACGAACGTTTCTCCCGGTAGGTATTCCAGCCCGCTGAAGCTCGCGCCGATGCCGAACAGGCTTTCAGGCGGGTTGGGGTAGCCCTTCGAGGCGTCGGCGCCGACGTCGGTGATCCCGACCGTCTGCAGCGCGGGGATGAAGTACGGGTTCTGCTCCCACGGCGACTCGACCGCGTTCTCGGTGCTCGGCGGGGTCCAGCCCGCCGGCTCCGCGGTGCCCGTGGCGCCTGTGTCGACGAACGTCTGCTGGGACTCGCCACCGCCGGTGACGTTCGTCGGGGACGCCGCTTCGCCGACGCTGTTGTCGGGCAGGTTGGCCGAGAACGGAGTTTTGACGGTCCCGAGCCGCGTCCATTCGTTGCTGCCCGCGACCTCCCGGTAGACGATGTAGTCGGCCGCGTGGCAGATCGCCTCCCATTCAAGCTTCACAGAGCCGCCCGCAGGCACGCTCAGCGGTTCGGTCACGTCCGCCGCGGACTCACCCGCGGTGGATGATTCTTCGAACTGATCGCTGACGGCGTACTGGTATGAGCCGCCAGGAAGCGTTCCGCCGCTTTCGTCGACGGTTGAGGGATCGAGCGATGGCTCGTCGACCGTCGCCGGGTTGCCCGGCACGAGGTCCGCGAATCCGGAGTGGTTGCCCGGCACGAACACGTGCGGGTTCTCGGTCCCCAGTGCGTTGGCGGGTTCGGCCGTCTCGCCGAGTCCCAGGCCACCTGTGCCGGACGCGGCGCCCGGTTTGGCGGCCGCCCAGTTGGTGTTCTCGTTGAGCTCTGCCTCGATGTAGTTCTGCGTCGCGCATCCCACGTCGAGATACGGCGTGTCATAGGTGTGGCTGAGCCAGCCGAAGGAGCTCGAGTAGGGCTTGCCTGTCGCGGGGTCGGTCTTCTGGAACTCCGCCAGCACGGGGTCGGTGCCGCCATGTTCGGCCTGGTAGGCGACGCTGCCTCCGCCGTTGAACAGCTGTTCCATGCGGAAATGGTTTTCTTCAGACCATTTCGCTGCGAAGTCGACGTCGGCGGGGCGCATGCGAAGCGCGTCGGCCTCGTTGTAGTCGATCGAGTGAGTCGCGGTGTTCCACGAGTCGTCGGGCGTGAAGGTATCGTCGATGTCCATCTCGACGTAGTTGCGCTGGTCGCCGAAGTAGACGCCGCGCGTGACCCAGTTCAGCGCGCCGTGGCGCAGCAGGTCGGCCTGCAGCTGGAAGGCGTTCTGGTTGTAGGTCTCGACGAGTTCCTGCACGCCGTTGGCGTGCGTGTAGATGCCGGCCAGCGAGGATCCGCCGGGGCCGGTCAGCAGCGTGTCGAAGCTGGCGCCGGGCGCCTGCGTGGCAAGCGGGGTGGCCTGATAGCCGAAGGTCCCGGTGTCCATCGTCACCGGTCCGTTCAGATAGGGGAAGGTCGTCTTGCCGTCGGCGGTGAGCGTCGCCTGCGCGCCATCGAGCGCGCCCGAGACAGTCGGACCGTTGAGCCCGTAGGCCGAGCTCGGAAAGATGTCGCCGGTGATCTGGCGCACGTTGAACGTCTGCTCGTAGGTTTCGATCGCGCTCCATTCTTCTGACGTCAGCGTCGAGAAGCAGCCGCTTTCGTTGCATTCGGGAAGCGCGCCGACCGACACGATCACGGCCTGGTATTTGGCCTCCTGGATCCCGCCGGAGAGAGTGTCCGAAAGCGTCGCCGCGGTGATCGGCGCGTGGCCGGGCGAGGTGATGATCGATTCAAACGGCACGCCCTCGCGCTGCAGCGCGGACTGCCAGGACTGGTAGTCGGGCTCGCTCGTGGAGGTACCGAGCAGCAGCACCTTCATGTCGATCCGCTGCGACCCCGAGGCGGATGCCGCCGACATGCAGCTGAGAGACAGGACCGACACGATGCTCGCCAGCACGATGAACAGCCTTCTTGACATACAACAGCCCGCCTTCCTTGACGTTCGTATCCCGGTCGATCAGACGCGGGCTCGCTTCCTTGCGCGCAAGACAGCGCTCGAGCGCCCCCAGCTCGAGCACCGATCCTGCGCCCCGGAGTGTGGCTACTGGAGCCCGCCGTTCCAATGGGTCGCGCGCCTCATCTTGCGTTCAGTGCGTGAACGCCCAGACACCGCCGGTCGGAAAAAGCCCTGCTACCAGCAGGGTTCGAACGTGTGCCCGTCGAGTTCGAGGTCAAATCGCGCGCCCATGATTCCGGCGGCGTTGTCGGCCGAGCAGAAGTACGCTCGTGGACAGCCCGTACTCGGCGTTGAGCACGGGCTTGCCGGCTGTCAGGTAGGGCCTGAAGCTTTCGCACTCGTGGAACTGGTTGCATTCCTCGTCGATCGCGCCATCGAAGTGCGGCTGCATTTCCGCGGCCTGTTCTGCGTCGTTCTTCTGAAAGACGGACATGCCGAGCGACTGCACCTCGCCGGCCACCCACTCGTCATAGGCGAGCTGCTGGGCGGCGGTGATCGGGAAGCCGGTGTTGTTCGAGTAGCCGTCCATGTTGTCGGGCTCGACCGCGTCAAAGCCCTTGCTCTTGCACATCGAGAAGCGTGCGGCCATGATCGGCTCGAGCACGCTGAGCTGGCGAATATCCAGCCACCTCTCGCCCGGCCAGCCTTCAGGTGCTGCCGCTGCACCGATGCCGGGAACGTTCCATCGTCGCGGCCCGAGTCTCCGCCGTGCCGACGTCGATGTAGCAGATCACGTGCTTGCCCTGAGCGTGCAACGCAGCCACCTCGCTGGCGCTGTTTTCAAAGCCGTCGATGTCGTACGCCGCGACGGGCTCGTTGTTGTTCACGGCGCCCTGCAGCTGCCAGTACCAGGTCAGGTGCTGGGGCGGGATCCAGCGCCCGGCGGCGCCGGCGCCCGGGCCGCCGGGCGAGCTGCCTTTGGGCGCGGATTTTGCGCTGGGCGTCAGGGCGCCCGCCGGTCCACCGGGGAGAACATGCAACGACACCTTGGCCCAGCGAAGGCGGCGTATCCTGCCGCTCGCGGCACGCGCGAGCTGCTCGGCGAGCAGCCGCACCTGCCCGCTTGCTACGGCGGGCACCGTGAAGCGGATCACGAACCTGCCCCGCCGTCCAGCCCTCGATGAGGCGATCTGCCGCCGGCCGAAGATCAGCAGGACCTTCATGCGCGGGCGAAACCCCGATCCGCTGATCGACACGCGCTCGCCCACCGATGCCGAGGCGCTGGACAGCGCCAGGTGCGTGCCGGCGCCACCGGCGGCGCCGGCGGGAGCTGCGAGGGCCAGCAGGGCGAGCATCAGCGCGGACGCGACAAGCAGGTCCGTTGCCCTTCCGTGGCGGCGGCGCATCGCGCGCAGGATGTCACACCGATCGGGCGCCACGGGGGCGCGCCGGGCGGCGCACCCCCGTGAAAGCCCGCTATGAGCGGTGTTTTTCGCCCCTCGCTACCAGCACGGTTCGAACCGGCTTCCGTCGAGTTCGAGCGCAAAGCGCGCGCCCATGATCCCGTCGGCGTTATCGGCCGGGCAGAAGGAGCTCGTCGCCAGGCTGTACTCGGCGTTCAGCACGGGCTTGCCGGCTGACAGGTAGGCCTGGAAGTTCGAGCATTCCTTGTACTGGTTGCACTGCTCGTCCAGCGCCCCGTCGAAGTAGGGCTCCAGCTGGGCGGTCTGTTCGCCGTCGTTCTTCTGGAGCACGGACATGCCCAGCGAGTGAACCGCGCCGGCGACCCACTCGTTGTAGGTCAGCTGCTGGGCCGCCGTGATCGGGAAGCCCGTGCTGTTTTCATAGCCGTCCATGTTGTCGGGCTCGACGGCGTCAAAGCCCTTGCTCTTGCACATGGAGAAGCGCGCCATCATGATCGGCTCGAGCACGCTGAGCTGACGGACGTCCAGCCACTTCTCACCCGGCCAGCCGTTGCTCTTTCCCTGTACCGATGCGGGGAAGGAGGCGTAGTCGGGCCGGAAGTTCTCAGACGTGCCGACGTCGATGTAGCAGATCACGTGCCTGCCCAGAGCGTGCAGCGCGGTCACCTCGGCCGCGCTGTTTTCAAAGCCGTCTATGTCATATGCAGCGACGGGCTCGTTGTTGTTGACGGTGCCCTGCAGCTGCCAGTACCACGTCAGGTGCTGGGGCGGGATCCACTGTGTGCCGCTCGGGACGACCGGTTGGCCGGTGGTCCCGGTCGGGCCGGTGGTCCCGGTCGGTCCGGTGGGGCCGGTCGGGCCTGTGGGCGCTGTGGGACCCGTGGAGCCGGTCGGTCCGGTGGGGCCGCTGGCGCCGCTTGATCCGGTCGGCCCGGTCGGTCCGGTGGGACCGCTCGAGCCGCCGTGGCCGCCTTTGGAGCTTTTGGATTGCGAGCCGCGCGCCGCCACATGGAAGCTCGCGGTATGCGCGGAGGCGCCCTGAACGAGCACTCTCGCCGTGACCTGGGACTGATCGCCGGCCGCGGCGGGCACGGTGAAGCCGGCAGAGAAGCCGCCGGTCGCGGTCGTCGTGAACGAGGCGACGTGGCGTCGCGCGAACATCACGATGCCCCTGATCCGGGGACGAAAGCCAGAGCCGCTGACTCTGACCGGCGTGCCGACGGCGCCGCTGCGAGGAGAGAACGACAGCTTGGCGGCCTGCGCCGAGGCTGCCGGGGCGGCGACTGCGAGTCCTGCAACCGCGGCGAGCAGTGTGATCGCACGCGCGGGGGTTCGACGAGAGCGAGTCAGCATAGAGTGACCTCCGTGTAACGCGCATCCGCAAGTGAGCCCTGCGCTGCGCCTCGTTGAAAGATCCCTGCAAAAACGAGGCCTGCACGTGCAGGCCTCGCGGACGACTCACTGTGGCACGGGAGGCAGACGCTCCGACGTCCTTTGGACGCATGGACGATGCGTGCAAGTTTGCTGTCAGCGTCCAGCGGGTAGGGCGGCGCGCCAAGCGCGCGAGGCTAGTGAGCGGCGCGCAGTTCGACCGACCAGCTGCCGTGCGACGCCACGCGCACCCCCGGGTATTTGCCCTTGGCGAGCAGCACGCGGCCGTTTGGCGTGCGTGCGTTGACGAGCACGAAGCCCTTGGACGTGAAGACCTGGATCGGCTTGGCGGCGTTCCACACGAGCGTGGTGGGGGAGTGCAGGACGATCGTGCCCACCGAGCGCCCGCCGGAGCCCGTGTAGCGATGCAGGAGCTGTTCGCCGGGCGCCTTGGCCGGCGCCGATGGCGCCTGGGACGGTGTGGAGTCGGTTCCGATCGAGCCCTGTTTGGCGGGCGCGCTGGACGCGGGCGAGCCCGCGCTCGTCTTCTGCGAGGAGGCGGCGCCCGAGGAGGCGGAGGCGCTCGAGGTCTGAGTCGAGGTGACGGTCGTCGAGCTGGCGCTGCTGCCGCATCCGCTCACGAGCAGTGCGGTGATTGCGGCCAGCGCGATCGCGCATGGCGCCCTGTGGCGAGGAATCATCTGCAAGGCGGCCGGTGGGGATCGGGTGAGGAGCGAGCGTGCTTGGCGCAACGGCGCAAGCCTATTGAATCCACAGGTTGGTGGCGAGCACCCGCCCGGGACGCAGCAGCAGCCTGACGAGCGGCGGCAGCGCGACGAGGATGCCCGCCGCGGTGCCGGCGATGAGCGCGGTGCCGGGGACCGGCGAGTAGTGCAGGCCGTCCACCACGACGAGCTCGGCGCTCAGGCTCGTGACCGCCGCGATCAGCGCCCACTGCACATAGGCCAGTGACTCGAGCACGTTGATCAGCATCGTCAGCAGCGCGACGCAGCCGAAGCCGATGAACAGGCTGAGGCGGCTCGTGCCCGAGGTGTACTGGGAGACGGCGATGACAAGCGCGGAGAGCACGACGGTGGTGCCGACGAGGCGCACGACAGAGCCGAGGAAGACGCGCATCGCGGCCCCGCGCGGGTTGCGCCTGTTGGCCTCCTCCAGGCCGGCTCCCTGCAGCCCGCGCGGCACGGCGTCGTAGAACTGCCACAGGTGATAGCCACCCCAGAAGCTGCCGAAGATCGAGGGCAGCAGCGCGAGCGCCGGAAACGCGCCGTGCACGCCCCAGCCAAGGCTCGAGTCGCCGACGAGCACGCCGCCGAGCGCCGCGCCCATCGCGCCGGCCCACAGCGCGCGCCCGATCCGCCCGGCCGGTTCCTTTGAGGTTTCGTGGCTCGTGCGCACGCCGACGACGCATGAGATGACGATCACGCCCGTGAGCGCGAGCAGCAGCGGGTAGGCCGTGACGTCGCGCTGCAGTGCGAACACCGTCGCCACGAGCAGCGCGCCGTAGAACAGGCCCCAGCCGCGTCGCGCGAGGATCGTGCCGCCGACCCAGATGACGATGAACATGCCCGCCAGATACCCGTATGAGCCGAGCAGGATCAGCGGCGCCTCGACCATGACCAGCAGCAGTCCGAGCAGCACCAGCCGATCGTTGGTCAGGGACGTGAAGCCCGAGCGACGGCTCAGGTAGCGGCTGCGGATCGCCCACTGCAGGGCGAGCGTGGTTGGAAGCGCGATGATGATCGCCTGGGTGAGCACCGAGGTGCCGACCTGCTTGCCCAGCGGGCCGGCCCACGAGGCCACCGCGAGGATCGCCATGATCAGCGCGATCGCCTCGGTGATGATGCTCTCTCGCTTGCCGGACTCCTCGGTCGTCAGGCGCCCCGGCGTCCAGCGTGGCGGTTTCGGCGGCACCACGCGCGAGCCCAGGTTCAGCGCGCTGTTGGCGCGCATCCCGCCCCAGGCCTCGAGCACGACCGCGGCCTCGAGCACGTCCTGTGCTCCGCGGCCCAGCCGCGCCTCGATCACGCCCGCGGCGTAGCGGTGGTGGTGGGAGTCCGAGGGGCTCACGCCGCCACCTTGTCCTGCGTGAGCTCGCCGAGCAGCTGACGGTAGCCCTCCAGGCACGCCGTGCGTGTGTACAGCCGGTGCACGCGAGCAAAGCCGCGCTCGCCGAGCTTGGCGGCCAGCTGCGGGTTGCGAAGCAGGGTGCAGACGCCCGAGGCGATCGCGTGCACGTCGCCGGGCGGCGGCGAGATGCCACAGCCGCGCAGCACCTCGGGCACGCCGCCCACGGCGGTCGCGACGACCGGGCGCGCCTGGGACATGGCCTCGAGGATCGACATCGGCAGTCCCTCGGAGATGCTCGTCATGAGCACGATGTCCGCATCGCGCACGACGCCGTGGGGATCTTTCGTCGTGCCCATGAACTCAAAGCACTCGTCGGCGCCGAGGCGGCGCTTGAGCTCCTCGCAGGCGCGTGCGTATGTCTCCTGGCCTTTGGTCGGGGGGCCCCAGTACTCGAACTTCACACCGGGCACCCGCCGGCTGACCTCGACGGCGACGCGCAGCATCGTCTGGACGTCCTTGAGCGGGTCGATGCGCCCGACCGATACGACCTTCATGTTGCCGGGCGGGCCGGTGTACTCGTCGGGCGCGTCGATCCCGTTCTGGATCACGCGGATCTTCTCGGGGTCCACGCCCAGGCCGCGCTCCCAGGCGGCGTTGGCCTCCGTGACCGGCGAGACGAAGTCCGCGGCCGCGTAGGCGGCGCGGCTGAGCCCGCGGGCCATGCGGCTGGAGAGGAAGCGCTCGCCCTGGGAGGACGGGCTGCGGGCGGCCGCCAGGTAGGCCTCGCGCACATAGACGCCGTGCTCGGTCAGCAGCATGTCGGTGCCGTAGAGCTCCTTGTGCACGAGCCCCGGAATCACGGCCCAGCCCGCCGCGGTGACGTGCAGCAGGTCGGTCTCGGGCGTCGGGGTCCCAGCGGCGCGCGCGATCCAGTAAAGCGTCTGATAGAGCCGCGCCGCCTCGACGGCGTCCAGGTGCGGCGCCGGGCCGGCATCGGCGTGGCCTTCGCCGAGCACCTCCTCGAGCGCCGCCAGGAACGCCCGCCAGGCGCGCCCGCCCCGGAACGCGCCGCGCACGGCGTCGGGCCTGCGCCGGCACCAGATGAGCGTGTCCAGCAGCGATCGATAGCTGCCCTCCCAGCCGATCAGCGTGCGCACGAGGTTGGCGGGCAGGCTCTCGCGCGTGTCGTGATCTGCGTGCATCGAGAAGCGCCGGCGCGGCAGCTGCTCTGACCACAGTTCGATCTGACCGACCAGCTTGGCGTGGGGCGGCAGCTCGAAGATCTTCGACTGCGCTTGCCCGCCGGCCATGACCGGCAGGATCTGCCAGTCGAACTCGGTGAGCCCGTCGATCAGCAGGTCACACCAGGAGCTCACGCCGCCGACCGCGTAGGGGTAGGTGCCCTCGGTCGTCATCAGGATTCGCGGCCGCGGCTTGACGGGTGCCGGCGCGCGCGCGCGTCTGCGCGACAGGCTGCGCACGGTGCCCGGCGGAGGCAGCGGAGGGATCGGCGGCTCGATGGGCATCGTCGCCTGCGGTGCCGGCGGCGGCGCGGCCGGTGCCGGCAGTGGAATCGGTGTCACGTCTGCCATCGGGGTCGCCTCACCGGCCCCGGTGCGTTGGAGGTCCGCGCCGGGTCGGTCCGACGGCCGGGAAGCGGACATCAGCCGCTGGTTGTGCCGTTTGAGTGGCCGTTTGAGCTCGGGGGCGCCGTGTGGCCGTTTGAGCCCGTGGCGTCGATGTGGCCATGGGCGCCGTTCCCGTTCCCGTGGCCGTTGCCGTTGGCTGTGATGCGCTTGGGCCCGAGCTCGTCGAGCGGGCCGTCGGCGTGAGGTGGCTGGCCCGGCTGCAGCGCGACGGGGAGCGCGCCGAGCTTTCGCTGCAGGCCGCCCATCGTGCGCTCGATCTCATCGCAGGCCTCGAGCAGGCCGTCGCGAATGACCAGGCACTCGGTGAACAGGCTCCAGGTCTCCTCGAGCAGTCGCTCGCTCTCCTCCGCCGTCGTGGCGCCCGGCAGGCGGTCGGTCTGCTCGATCTCCGCCTCGAGCCTGCTGATCGGGTCGGCCGAGAGAGCCTGGGCGCTGCTGTCGCCGTGTGATGGAACCTGCGATTCATCGTCTTGAGCGGCATCCATGCGCGTGAGCTCGTCCCTATGTTCGTTGAATGTGGCCGACCATCCAGCCGGCTGTGACCGCCGCGTGCGAATCGCCCGCAGCAATCTGCCGGTGCGTTCCAGGCCCGGTGGGCCCATCGCACGGCTCCTGAAGTGTCTTACGTTCTGCTCTATGACCCAATGGTCCGAGCGCCCCATCTTGCGTTCATATGGTGAACGCATGCCGTGAGGGCGCTGCGCCCGGGGCCCGCCGGCGCCCAGGAAGATGCAAAGCAACGCCCGGCAGAAGCCGCTTAGCGGTGTTAGGATGCCCCTCGTCGGCCCGCCTGCCCTCAGGGGGAGGATCGCCAGCTTCAGAGCGGTGGCCGGAGGCCTGGAGCGCTTGATCATCTGGCTCGTTTCCGGTTGCGCTCCATATCCAAGGATCTCAGCACAGGACCATACACGGATGCTCGCAATCCACACGCGGTTAAGAGCGCAATTTGGTCATGTCTGATCCCGCAGAGAGCGCCCCGGCGGTATCGCACTGGCTCTCGCGGCGAAGCGTGGGCCGCGGGCGAGCCCTGGGCAGCCGCGGACCGCGGCTGCCCAGGCGCGATGAGGTCGCGACGCCGCTGCTGATGCTGACCGCGGCGCTGCTCGCGCTGGCGCTCACGCTCGCGCTGCAGGCGATGGCCGTGATGGTGCGTACGGACTCCGGGCAGACGATGGTCAACACCGCGACTGGCCTCGTCGGCCTGTTTGCCACGATCGTGTTCGCCGCGCGCCTGCGGGTGTCCCGCCAGCCGCGCGACCTGGCGATCGTGGCCTCGCTGGCGATTCTCTCGGTCACGAGCATCGCGCTCGCCGCCTCACCGACGCCGGTCTCGGCCGACCCGCGGACGGCCTGGCAGTGGACCGCGCTGCTGGTCGGCCTGGTCGGCAGTGTCGCGCTGCTGTGTGCGGTCTGCTGGCGCGTGGACGCTCGCCAGCCGCGACTGCCGCGAGCGTTTCTCGTCGGCGTCGTCGTGCTCACCGTCGCGAGCTTTGACTACCTGCTCGTTTCCGCGGGGCACAGCGGCTGGCTGTATGTCGCGGACATCCTCAAGCTGCTGGCCTACGCGCTGATCCTCGCCGGCTGCTTTGCCGAGCTTGCGATCGACCGCCGAAAGCTGATCCAGCGAGCGGCCGCCGACGAGCGCCGGCGGATGGCGCGCGACATGCACGACGGCCTCGCGCAGGAGCTCGCGTTCATCGCGACGCACTCACAGCGACTCGGACAGGTGGGTGACGATGCGACGACCGTGGCCAACCTGAAGGCCGCCGCCGAGCGCGCGCTGCACGAGTCGCGCACGACGATCGCCGTGCTGACGTCTGTCGACGATGCTCCGCTCGACGTGCTGATCGCGCGCACCGCGGAATCCTTTCGCTCGAAGTTCGCGATCGAGGTCGATCTCGACCTGCAGACGGGAGTGGTCGTCGAGGCCGAACAGCGCAACGCGCTGCTTCGCATCCTGCACGAGGCGCTGACCAACGCCGTGCGCCACGGCAGCGCCGAGCGGGTGTACGTGCGCCTGACCTCCGGCGAGGCGGGGCCGCTGCTGCGGATCGTCGACGACGGTCGGGGCTTTGACGTGCCGGGCGCCTACCGCGCCGGTCGGGGCCTCGGGCTCGTGAGCATGGGGGAGCGCGCCGAGATGCTCGGCGGCGGGCTGAACATCTTCTCCAGTCCCGGCACCGGGACCGTGGTGGAGGTCGGGCTCCCATAGCCAAGCGGCTGCGCATCGTCCTGGCCGACGACCATGCTCCCACCCGACTCGGAGTCCGCCTCGCACTCGAGGAAGGCGGCTTTGACGTCGTCGCCGAGGCGCCCGACGCGCGCGGCGCGGTCGAGGCCGTGCTGCAGCACAGGCCCGATCTGTGTCTGCTCGACGTCTACATGCCCGGCGAGGGCATCGCCGCGGCCGCCGAGCTCTCCCAGCAGCTGCCCGAGATGCCGATCGTGATGCTGAGCGTCTCAGACACCGACGAGGACCTGTTTGAGGCGCTGCGCGCGGGCGCGTGGGGCTATCTGCTCAAGGACACCGATCCCCAGCGTCTCCCGCACGCGCTCAGCGCCGTGCTCAACGGCGAGGCGCCGCTGCCGCGTGTGCTCACGGCGCGGCTGATCAGCGAGTATCGCCGGCGCGGACGCGAGCGGCGCCTGCGCGATGACCAGGGCGACGTGGTCACGCTCTCTGAGCGAGAGTCAGAAGTGCTCGAGCTGCTGCGCGCCGAGCTGACGACCAAGCAGGTCGCGCACCGTCTGGGCATCTCGCCGGTGACCGTTCGCCGCCACGTGTCAGACGTGCTCAAAAAGCTGCGCGTGTCAGACCGCGCGGCGGCGCTGCGCCTGACCGGCGAGTCCCCGCGCTAGCGCCAAGCGCTCAGCGCGGCGGCAGCGGCGAGCCGTGCGTGGCGCGCGAGCGCCCGTCGGCGGCGAGATCGATCTCGCACCACACGAGCGTGCCGGCGTCGTGGTCGACGCCCCATCGGTCGGCGACGCGGTCCACGATGAACATGCCCCAGTCGCTGGCGGTCATGGAGGGCGCCGCGGTCAGCTCGACGTCCAGACGGGGCTCTGAGATCTCCGCGCGCACGCCGCCGGCGCGCCGGCGCACCGCGAGCTCCAGGTAGTCGGTCGTGTCATGATCGCCGTGCTGGACGCTGTGGGTGACGAGCTCAGAGACACACAGCGAGAGGTCGTAGAAGAGCACCGGGTCGAAGTGCGCCTCCCACTCATGCAGCACGCGCCGCGCCGCGCCGACAGCCTGGGGCTGGGCGCGGAAGCGAAAGCGCCGCACGGTCTGTGAGCGCTCGAGCGGTGCCATGAGCGCGCCGGCGCCCCAGTCGGTCGGGATCGCGCGGTCGCCGCGTGCGAGCGTGACGTCCAGCAGCGCGAGGTCGCTCGCGCTCAGCCGGCGCGGCGGTACGGTCTCTGGGGTGCGCTGCGTGACGGGTGCCGGCATCGGAGTCCCTTCCATCGAATGATTGCCCTGCTTGGCTTCATTGTCCCGCTAAACGGCCCGCGGCGCGTGGCGCCGATGTGAAGACGCCGCCGTCGGTGGCGGGCGGTCCCTGCTGCGGTGGGCAGAGGATCGTCTCACGCGCGTTTGCGCGCTGTCAAGGGTTGCAGCTACTCGACCGTGACGGTCTTGGCGAGGTTGCGCGGTTGATCGACGTTCAGCGCGCGCTCGCGTGCGATGTTGTAGGCGAGAAGCTGAAGCGGGATGACCGCGAGGATCGTCTGCAGCAGGACGTCGGTCTGGGGGATGTAGACGACCTCCTCGGCATGCTCTGCGACCTCCTTTGAGCCCTCGCTGGCGATCGCGAAGACGCGGGCGCCGCGGGCGCGGACCTCGGAGATGTTCGAGAGCATCTTGTCGAGCACGCTCGGATCGGTCGCCACGCAGATGACAGGGGCCTGCTCGCCGAGCAGCGCGATCGGGCCGTGCTTCATCTCGCCGGCCGCGTAGGCGTCGGTGGGGATGTAGGAGACCTCCTTGAGCTTCAGCGCGCCCTCGAGCGCGACCGGCAGCCCGGAGAGCCGGCCGAGGTAGAGGAAGAACTCGCTGCTGGCAAGTCGCTCGGCGAGCTCGGCGACCGGCCGCTGGACCGACGCGATGACCGTGTCGATCCTCGCCGGCAGCAGCGCGAGCTCCGCGTCGAGCGCCTTCAGCTCGGGCTCTGAGAGTGCGCCGTTGAGCTGGGCCATGCGCAGCGCCAGTGCGTACAGCGCGGCAACCTGCGCGACGAACGTCTTGGTCGCCGCGACGCCGATCTCTATGCCGGCGCGCGTCAGCAGGACGCCGTCGGCGTCGGTCGTGGCCTGGCTGCCGGGGACGTTGGTCAGCGCGAGCACGGTGGCGCCGCGAGCGCGCGCCAGGCGCATCGCCGCGAGCGTGTCGGCGGTCTCGCCCGACTGCGTGATGCCGATGACCAGCGAGTCCTTCGCCAGCAGCGGGTCACGGTGGCGGAACTCCGAGGCCAGGTCGGTCTCGACCGGTATGCGCGCCCAGCGCTCGAGCGCGATGCGCCCGGCGAGCGCGGCGTGGTAGGAGGTGCCGCAGCCGACGATCACGATGCGCCGCACGCCGCGCAGCTGCTCCTGCGCGACCCCGATGTCGGGCATCGGCGCGTCGAGGTCCAGCCAGTCGGCGATCGTGTCGGAGACCGCCGCGCGCTGTTCGTGGATCTCCTTGAGCATGAACGTCTCATAGCCGCCCTTCTCGACGACGTCGTCGTCCCAGTCGACGCTCACCGGCGTCACCGCGACGGGCTCGCCGGCGGCGCTGATGAAGCGCGCGTGCTCGGGCGTGAGCACGGCGATCTCGCCTTCCTCGAGCACGTGCACGCGGCGGGTGCGCTCCAGGAACGCCGGGATCGCCGAGGCCAGGAACTGCTCGTCCGTCGCCCATGCCGACGACCAGCGGGCACTCGCGACGGGTGCCGACGAGCAGGTCGGGGTGCTCGGCGCTCATCACAGCGAACGCGAAGTGCCCGGTGAGCTCGGGCAGCGAGGCCTGCACCGCGGCGACCAGGTCGCCGTCGTAGTGATCGGAGATCGAGATGCGCGACGACCTCGGCGTCGGTCTCTGAGCGGAACTCGGCGCCGGCGGCGGCGAGGCGCTCGCGCAGCGCGAGGTGGTTCTCGACGATGCCGTTGAGCACGATGTGGATGCGCCCGTCGGTGTCGCGGTGCGGGTGGGCGTTCTCGACGGTGACCCGCCCGTGGGTCGCCCAGCGCGTGTGCCCGATGCCCGTCGTGGGCTCCGGCGCCATCGTCGCGACCGAGCCGTTGCGAGCGCTGGCGCGGGCGCGCGCCTGCGCCGTGAGGGTCTCGTTCAGCGAGGCGAGGTTGCCGACCGCGCGCACCGCCTCGATGCGCCCGTCCTGCTGGGTGGCCACGCCGGCGGAGTCATAGCCGCGGTACTCCAGGCGCTGCAGGCCTTCGAAGAGGATCTCGCGACACGGCCGACGGCCGACATATCCGATGATTCCGCACACTTGCTGGCTTTCCCTTCCTTGGGTTCGATCGGATCTCGCCAGCCGGGTTGCGCTGCGCATCGCGCGCTGAATCTCGCCGCCCCGCCTTTGGCCCGGTTTGCATTACACGCCGACTTGGGCAATGCGGTCAATGGCCCCGTTGACTCATCGTGGTGTTCAGTGTGTGAACGCCGGTGCGCGGGCGCCAGGCGGTCTGCCTAGACTCCGTGCCGATGTCAGCCCCGATCTCAGTTGTCGTCATCGACGACCACGTGCTGTTTCGGACAGGGCTGCGCGAGCTGCTCGAGCAGGAGGAGATCCGGGTGGTCGGCGAAGCGTCCTCGGCGGAGGCGGGGCTGGAGGTCGTGCAGGCCAAGGCGCCCGACGTGGCGATCGTGGACCTGAACCTGCCGCGCATGAGCGGCCACGACGCGATCCGCCAGATGGCGACGAGCGCGCCGCGCACGCAGGTGCTCGTGCTGACGATCTCCGTCGACGAGGCCGACGTGACCAAGGCCGTGCTCGCCGGTGCGTGCGGATACCTGCTCAAGGACGCGTCGGCCGGCGACATCGTGGCCGGAGTGCGCGCGGCGGCCACCGGCGAGTCGATGGTCTCGCCGCGCATGGCCACGACGCTGCTGGCCCAGCTGCGCCAGCGCGACCGCGGGGAGACGCCGCCCGACGTGGAGAGCCTGTCGGCTCGCGAGCGCGAGGTGCTGCGCCTGGTCGTCGACGGCAAGGACAACAGCGACATCGCCGAAGAGTTGTTCATCAGCCCCTACACCGTCAAGAACCACATCTCGAACATCCTGCTCAAGCTGCAGGTCGACAACCGCCTGCAGGCCGCCGTGCGCGCGGTCCGCGACTCGCTGGTCTGAGGCGTCGCCGCTAAGAGCTCAGCTCGGCGCGCGTGCGCACGGAGCTCAGCACGTCGCGCAGCTGCTTGCACGTGCGCGTCATCCAGCGCAGCATCACCGACAGCTCGCGCAGCTCCGCCGCCACGCTGGGATCGCCGGACTCGGCCAGGCGCGCGATCTCGCGCTCCAGGCGCACGCGATCGACATCCAGCGCGAGCACGTGTGCGTAGCCGTCGACGACCAGGTCGAGCGTCCTCGTCGTGCCATCGCCGAGCGAGATGCTCTCGTCCGACAGCGCGCCGATCAGCAACTCCGCCTGGCTTCGCAGGTACTCGGGGTCGTGCTCGATCGGGAGTCGATGTGGCGCGGGTGTGATTGACACGATGTGCTGCCGGCGCAGACCGCGATCGCTCGAGATATGGGGCCGGATGTAGAGAGTTGAACGTGTACAGGGTGCTCGCGTCGATCCCGCCGGTCAATCGACCGGGCGGACCTTTCTCACGTTCAGTCAATGAACGGAGGATCAGCCAGCCGAGCTATTGACCGGGCGCGTGGCGATCTCCAGCCTCACTGTGGTGACACGAAGCACGCTCGCCATGGATGGCTCGATGTGCGTTTGGACACCGCGGGGACGCGGGGTGACGGCGCGATGAGCGATGTGACGGTGCTCTCGCCGCCGGCGGCCGCGTACGGCGGCGCAGACGGGCAGGCGGTTCTCGGCGACGCGCTGCTCGGCGGCGTGCAGGACGGCTCGTTCGCGCTGCGCCACATGCTGCTCGACGAGCGCGCGCAGTCACGGCGACTGCGCCGCCCGGCGCGCGCGCTCAAACGGACGTTCGACGTCGTGGTCGCGGTGCTCATGCTCGCGGTGTTCGCGCCGCTGCTCGTGCTCGTCTCGCTGCTGATCCGCGCCGAGGACGGCGGTCCGGCGCTCTTTCGCCAGACGCGCGTGGGTCGCGACGGCAGGCTCTTTCAGATAGTCAAGTTCCGGACGATGTGCGTGGGGGCCGAGGAGCTCAAGTCCCAGCTGCGCCACCACAACGAGGCGGGCAGCCTCTTCAAGCTTGCCGACGACCCGCGGATCACGCGCGTCGGGCGCTACGTGCGCAGGACGTGCATCGACGAGCTGCCCCAGCTGCTCAACGTGCTCGCGGGCTCGATGAGCCTCGTCGGGCCGCGTCCGCTGATCCCCGAGGAGGACAGGCTGGTCGTCGGCTGGCAGCGCGCGCGCCTGAACGCGGCGCCGGGCATGACCGGGCCCTGGCAGGTGCTCGCCGCGCGCGTGCCGCTGGACGAGATGGTCGCGATCGACTGTCGCTACGTCGCGACCTGGTCGCTCTGGAGCGACGTGAAGACGCTCGCGATGACGTTGCCGTGCGTGCTCGCGATGCGCGGGATGTAGCGCACGCGGCGCGCCGGGGGGCGTGACGGTCCGGCGGCCCGCGGAGCGCCAGCGGGCGTCCGCGGCGCGGATATGATCGCGCTGGCGACGCCGAGCCAGACGGGAGGCGCATTTCGATGAGGTGGACCGCTGCTTTCGTGGCGCTCGTGCTCGCGGTGGGCGTCGCGGGAACGGTGATCGCGCTTGCCGGGCGACAGCCCGACAGCCAGTTCGTGGCCGCGCAGCGAGACCTCTCGCCGGTGCGAGCCGCTGCGCTGCAGGAGCTGATCTCCACGACGAGCGACCCGCGGCCGGGCTTCAGCGGCCGCGCGCGCGGGGCGAGCTGCGTGTCCTCGAGCGCGAGCGCGCTCGGCAGCCCGTGGACGTGCATCGTGCGCTACCCGCGTGCGCCGGCCGTCCGCTACACGGTGACCGTGCTGCCCGATCGCTCGATCCGCGGCTCCGGTCAGCCGCTGGGCCGTGCGCTGGGCCGGCCGCTCAGCGTCTCAGGATGCTGCGTGGGAGCCTCGTGAGGCGGCGGCTCACGCGAGCTGCTCGCGCAGCCGTGAGAGCGCGCGGCGGATGCGCGCCTCGATCGCGCTCTCTGGCTCGCCGAGCACGCGCGCGACGTCGCGAAGCTTGAGGTCGGCGCCGAAGCGCAGCGCCAGCGCCTCGCGCTCGGGATCGCTCAGCGTGCGCATGGCTCGTGACAGCTCGTCGCGGTCCTCGACCGCGGTGAGGGCGGGATCGCCGCCGGCGGACGTGGCGCCCGCGTGGGCGGTCTGCAGCGCCTGCTGCTCGGTGTGCGAGCGACGCGCGTGGTCGCGCAGGATGTTGAGCGCCACCGCATACAGCCAGCGGCGCTCGCTGCCGCGACGGGGATCGAAGCGCTGGCGCGCGCGCAGCACGCGCTCGAATGTCTCAGACAGCAGTTCCTCGGCCAGCGCGCGGTTGCCGGTGCGGTAGGCGAGGAACGCGAAGAGACGCTCGGCGTGCTCCTCGAACAGCCGCTCGAACGTGTCGATCTGCATTCAGATCGACATTCTGGCGTCGCCGGCGGGCGTCGCGAGAGCGCGCGCCGGCGTGCGCGCGCCGCCGCCTACTTCGGGCAGGCCAGCAGCAGGCGCGTTTCGGTGATCGTCTTGCCGCTCGTGGTCAGCGCGATGACCTTCACCTTGCCCTTGGTGCAGGGCAGGTTGTTGAGCTTGATCAGCGGCGAGGCCTTGCGGCCCTTGAGCACGAGGATCGTCTTGCCGTTGAGCTTGATCGTGACGCGCTTGAGCGTTGCGTGGGGCGGGAGCTTTACGCGAAAGCGGAAGCTGCGGTGTTCCTGAAAGCCCTTCACTTCCTGGGTTGGCTGGCCGTACTGCGCAGACGCGGCGTTGCCCGTCGTGTGGCTGGCGCCGCCGGCTGCGATCACGCCGCCGGTGCCGGCGGCCATCAGGCCGACGGTGAGCCCGGCGACCGCCAGGCGGCGGCGAGCGACCGATCCGCCGCCGCGGCGCGCGCGCGACATCGCGGCGGTCTTGATCTCGTCCAGGCGCAGCGGATCGAGTTGCGGGCGCTGTGAGCGCAGGTGCTCTGAGACCTGTGCGAGCTCGTCGTCGTGTGCGTCCCTGCGCTCCATGGCTGCGTCTCCCTGTCGCTGTGAAGAATTGGGCCTGCGCTGGTCTATACGAACGAGCGGCCCGTTTTCCGACAGGTTCGAGCGATCTTTTTTTAGAGATGATCGATCGAGAGCTGACCGGAGGCGAGCGCTTCACGCGCCAGGCGCGGCGCTGCCGCTTCCCAGTGGCGGGCGTCGTCGCCCGCCAGCGACGCGGCGGCCGTTCGCGTGAGCTGCGACAGGGGGTTCAGCGAGAGCGAGCTGGCGATCGCCGGGCGCGGGTCAAGGCCCGACGCGGCGCGCGCGATCGCCAGCCAGTAGGAGCCTTCCCAGCTGGCCGGTTCCAGGGCCCGCGCGCGCTCCATCGCTTCTACGGCTGAGCGCGCGAACCCCTGCTGCAGGTCGCACACGCCGATGATCGTGTAGGTCTGCGGGCGCTTTGCCGACAGCGACAGCGAGGACAGCGCCTGGCTCTTGGCGGCGGCGCAGCGCCCGCTGTCGAGGTCCTGTGCGCTGTGCTGCAGGCGCGAGTAGGAGGTGCCGATCAGAAGCGGCGCGATCGCGAGCGCCAGCCAGCCGAGCGCGACGAGCGTGCGGTTCAGCGGCAGGCCCGACAGCCCCGGGCGCCCGTCGCGCGATCGCGCGAGCGCCGAGCCGGCGAGGATGAAGATCGTCAGCGTCACCGCCGGCATCTGCCAGTCCCAGTCAAATGCCTGGTGCACCGCCCATGCCAGCGCCGCGGCGAACAGCGCCGCATAGAGCGCGCGGTCGCGACCACGGATGCGAGCCGCAAGCCCGGTGAGCATCGCCGCCAGCGCGAGGGCGATGAGCGCCAGCCCGACGATCCCGAGCTCGGCGAGGCTCTGCAGGTACAGCGAGTGGGCGTCTGTGACATAGAGCGGTTCGCTGCGGTAGCGGAAGTAGTAGGGCTGGTAGGTGCCGGCGCCGGTGCCGCGCAGCTTGTGCGTGTCGTAGATGCGAACAGCCGCGCGCCACAGCGCCAGGCGCCCGTCGTTGCCGGGGTCGGTGAGGCGTTCGCGCGTGTGGCTGACGCTCGGGGGGCCGTTGCCTTTGACAAAGCGGTCGTACTCGCGCTTGGCAAAGCCGCCGCCGCCCAGCGCGAGCACGAGCGCGAGCGCCACGGCGATCGTCGCGGCGCCGAGGCCTATGCGGATCGAGCGCGCGGGCGGATCGCGAACGATCGACATGCGCGCGATGCGCGGGTCCAGGGGCAGCAGCAGCGCGCGCAGCGCGCCCGCCGCGAGCATGCACGCGCCGACGACGATCGCGACATGGCGACCCTGGGCGATCGCGGCGGGGCTCGTCGGGTGGCTGGTGGCAAGCTGGGTCGCGTCCCAGGCCGCGTGCAACGCGATCGCGCTGGCCGGCGCGAGCGCGAGCAGCGCAGTCGGCAGCGTGCTCGCGCGCGTGAGCAGGCAGTAGGCGAGCAGGCCGATCACCGCGACGCCGAGCGCGCCGCGCGAGAAGGTCAGCAGCAGCGCGGCCGCCACGGCGGGCGTGACCGTGGCCGCGAGCACGCGCGTCGCCGGGTGCTCGGCGCGGTCGGCGGAAAGGTGCAGCGCGAGCACGAGCGCGATCGCCGCGAGCATGCCCTCAGCGTTCCAGTAGGTCAGCGGGTAGTTCAGCCGTTCGGCGAAGAAGCTGCTCGCCGTCGGCCAGGCGTGCGGGAGCACGCGCGAGATCAGACCGATCAGGCACACGGCGACGAGCCCGGCGGCGACCGCGCGCAACAGCCAGCCCGTGCGCGTGCGTGTGTAGCGCAGCGATCCGAACAGCGCGAGCGCGAGCACGTAGAGCAGCGTCAGGTCATAGCTGTCCAGCGAGCGTGCGACCGCGTGTGACCACAGCACGGAGGTCAGCTGCCAGGCGGCGTACAGCGCGAGCGCGCCGAGCGGCACGACGAGCGCCGGGCAGAATCCCTCGAACGGGCGGGCGGCCAGGGTCGTGCGCAGCACGAGCGCCTGCGCGAGCACGATCGCCACGAGAGCCGATGCGCTGGGGAAGTAGCCGCCCGCGTTGAACGACAGGTAGATGAGCGCCGCCGGCGCGAGCAGCACGAGCGCGACGTTGCCCGCCGTCTCCAGCGGCTCGCGCCGAGCCGTCGAGAGTCCCGCGCGCGTCGCCGAGCCGACGCGCGGCGGTTGCCTCAGCTGCGCCGCATCGCCCGACACAGTGAAAGCCTATTGAGGCCGCCAGCCGCCATCGAGCGTGCAGGCACGGCCGGCGCTCATGTGCGCAGCCCGAATGCGCGAGTCGCCTCGTCCGCCACGTGGCGGGCGATGGCCAGCGAGGACGTGGCGCCGGGCGACGGCGCGTTTCGCACATGCAGCGCGCGCTCGGTGGCGGAGAAGGCGAAGTCGTCGACGAGCTGACCGTTTCGCGCGAGCGCCTGCGCGCGGATGCCCGCGAACGCGGGCTGGGTCTCGGCGTGCTCGAGCTCGGGCACGAAGCGCGCCGCCGCGCGCACGAGCGCGCCGGGCGCGACCGCGTGGTGAAGCTCGGCGACGCCCGTGCGCCACCAGCGCGAGAGCATCCGCCAGGT
This sequence comes from uncultured Solirubrobacterales bacterium, assembly GCA_963749385.1. Classification (GTDB taxonomy): domain Bacteria; phylum Actinomycetota; class Thermoleophilia; order Solirubrobacterales; family Solirubrobacteraceae; genus Palsa-744. Next base: position 283,754 of record CAVVMI010000006.1, on the reverse strand, counting down.
GCCCGGCCAGGCGAGCGTGTCCAGTGCATCGCGCGCGCGCCCGCGCGAGGGACGGTAGGCGTCGCGTGTGAGCGCGATCAGCGCGGTGGGCCCGATGAGCAGCTCGCCGCCCAGCTGCCTCGTCAGGTGCACGCCGAGGAACGGGAGCGCGGGGTCGGGGACGGGGTAGATCAGCGAGCGGACAAGCTCGCGATGGCGCGGCGCGAGTCGCAGGTAGGCGCCGCGGAAGGGCACGATGCGCGGATCGGCGCGCGCGCCGGCCGCGGTGGCCAGGCGATCCGACCATGCGCCCGCGCAGGCGATCGCATGGCCGGCCTGTAGCGAGCCGCGCGAGTGCTCGAGCGCCAGCGAGCGCGCGCGTGAGCGCATCGCCGTGACCTCGCACTCCGTGAGCACCGTGGCGCCGCCTTCGCGCAGCTCGCGCGCAAGCGCGCGAGCGACGTCGCCGAAGTCGACGACGCCGGTGTTTGGCGAGTGAAGCGCGGCCAGCCCGCGCGCGTGTGGCTCGACCGCGGCGATCTCCCCGGCGCCCTGCAGACGGCGCACGTCGGCGACGCCGTTCGCGCGGGCTCGCCGGTGCAGCTCGTCCAGGCGGGCGAGCTCTGACTGGCGTGTGGCGATGACCAGCTTGCCCGACCGTGAGCTCGCGATCGCGTGGCGCTCGCAGTAGTCATAGAGCGCGCGCGAACCCTCGACGCACAGTCGAGCCTTCAGCGAGCCCGGTGCGTGGTAGATGCCGGCGTGGATCACGCCCGAGCTGTGGCCGGTCTGGTGAGCGCCGACGTCGCGCTCGCGCTCGAGCAGGCACAGCTTCGCGCGGGGATTTCGCCGCATCAGCTCCCGCGCGACGGCCAGCCCGATGATCCCGCCGCCGATGATCGCGAGGTCGCACCTGGCCGGCGCCGGCTGGGCCGGCTCCCGCGTGGCGCGCGGGTCGCTGGGTGCCATCGGGCAACTGTATTGCGCGCGGTCCCCGCCGTTGCGCGTGTCGGTGCGTTCAGTCAATGAACACCGAATAGGGCATGCGGCCCCTTGGGATATGCAGGCAAAACCTGAAGACTCGCCCGAAGCTGCAAAGCGTACGGACATGCAACTGATAGGGAGACAATGACCCCCGGCAAGGAAGCCCACCTTCGTAGCACGCCCTCGCGGGCCGCATCGCTCACGCGACGCATCAGCACCGCAGCGCTCGCATTCGCGGGAACGGCTGTGGTGCTCGCCACGCAGATGCTCGCCACGGCCTCACCGGCCGCCGCGCAGACCGTCTGCACGGTGCACGACAACAGAATCATCTGCGAAGTCAGGGGCGTGACCGGCCCGACTGGACCGAAAGGCGCCACGGGCGCGACGGGCGCGACAGGTGCCGCCGGAGCCAAAGGCGTCACGGGCGCCACGGGCCCGGCCGGCGCCGCGGGGGCGAAAGGCGCGACCGGTGCAGCCGGAGCAACGGGCGCAGCCGGAGCCGCGGGAGCCAAAGGCGTGACGGGCGCGACCGGACCGGCCGGCGCAACGGGCGCGACCGGAGCGGCTGGCGCGACGGGAGCCAAAGGCGCGACCGGGCCGACCGGTGCGGGCACCGGCAGCGGAGGCACCGGCGCGACCGGGGCCACCGGGGCTGCCGGCGCGACCGGAGCAGCGGGGGCGACCGGAGCAGCGGGGGCGACCGGATCGGCTGGAGCGACCGGCGCAGCCGGCGCCAACGGCGCGACCGGAGCGACGGGTTCGGCCGGCGCCAACGGAGCGACCGGCGAGGCTGGAGCCGCCGGCGCGACGGGCGCAGCGGGCGTGACCGGTGAAGTTGGCCCGACCGGCGCCACTGGCGAAGCTGGAGCAACCGGTGAAACCGGAGCAACCGGCGAAGCTGGCGCGACCGGAGCAACCGGCGAAGCTGGCGCGACCGGAGCAGCGGGCGGAGCCGGAGCGACCGGCGAAGTCGGCGCCACGGGAGCGACTGGAGAAGCTGGCGCAACCGGCGCGACCGGTGAAGCGGGGGCAACCGGTGAAGCAGGGGCAACGGGCGAAGCTGGGGCGGCGGCCGAAAAAGGCGCCACCGGAGAAGCCGGCGCCACCGGCGAAAAAGGCGAAACCGGAGCGACCGGTCAAGCGGGTCCCGCGGGCGTGACAGGTGAAGCTGGGCCGACGGGAGCCGCGGGCGCGAACGGGGAAGCCGGAGCGACCGGTGCCACCGGAGAAGCCGGAGCGACTGGAGAAGCCGGAGCGGCAGCCGAAAAGGGCGCGACCGGCGAAGCGGGAGCCACAGGCGCGACCGGAGAAGCCGGCGCCACCGGCGAAAAAGGCGAAACCGGAGCGACCGGTCAAGCGGGTCCCGCGGGCGTGACAGGTGAAGCTGGGCCGACGGGAGCCGCGGGCGCGACCGGGGAAGCCGGAGCGACCGGTGCCACCGGAGACGCTGGAGCGACTGGAGAAGCCGGAGCCGCAGCCGAAAAGGGAGCGACCGGCGAAACTGGTCCCGCAGGCGCGACCGGCGAAGTCGGCGCCACAGGCGAAAAAGGCGAAACCGGAGCGACCGGAGAAGCGGGTCCCGCGGGTGTGACTGGCGAAGCCGGGCCGACGGGAGCCAACGGCGCGACCGGAGAAGCCGGGGCGACAGGAGCCACCGGCGAAGCTGGAGCGACTGGAGAAGCCGGAGCGGCAGCCGAAAAGGGCGCGACCGGCGAAGCGGGAGCCACCGGAGCGACCGGCGAAGCTGGCGCCACCGGCGAAAAAGGCGAAACCGGAGCGACCGGCGAAGCGGGTCCCGCGGGCGTGACAGGCGACGCCGGGCCGACCGGAGCGACTGGAGCCACGGGCGAAGCTGGAGCAGCTGGAGCGACCGGCGTCGCTGGAGCCACAGGTGAAGCTGGGCCTGCGGGCGTGACCGGAGAAGCCGGTGCGACCGGGGCGACCGGAGAAGCCGGCGCCACCGGCGAAAAAGGCGAAACCGGAGCGACCGGTGAAAACGGCGCAGCGGGAGCCGCGGGTGCGGCTGGTGCTGCTGGTGCTGGCGGAGACGCTGGCGCTACGGGGGCGACCGGAGAAGCCGGCGCGGCTGGCGCAACAGGCGAAACCGGAGCTGCCGGTGTGACCGGCTCGACTGGCGCGGTCGGCGCCACCGGCGCGACCGGGGAACTTGGCGCCACCGGCGCGAAAGGCGAAACAGGAGCCGCCGGTGTCACGGGTGCGACTGGCGCCACGGGCGCCACCGGTGAAAAAGGCACGGGCGGTGAAAAAGGTACAGGCGGCGAAAAAGGCGCCACTGGTGAAAAAGGTGTCGCCGGTGCAACCGGGCCGACCGGTGCTGCCGGTGCTACGGGTTCAGCAGGGACGACGGGTTTGACCGGAGCGACTGGACCTGCCGGAGCTACCGGATCGGCAGGGGCGACTGGCCCCGCCGGTGCGACCGGATCGGCGGGACCGACAGGATCGGCGGGCGCGACAGGTGCGACAGGCGCCGGAGGGGCGGTAGACGCCACGACCGGTACAGCGATCACCTCGCCGCACACCGTTGTCGGCACGGCAACGCTGAGTGGACCTGGGACCGCGACCGTGACGCTCACGTCGCCGGCCAGCTTCACGAGTGCCACGAGCTACGTTTGTACCGCTAATGAGTCGAAAGGAAGCGCGGCGATCACTCTCGCTAACAAAAGCGGAACCGAATTCGCGCTCAGCGGCGGGAAAAACAACGACACAGTTGGCTTTATCTGCGTAGGCAACTGAGGCTCGCGCCGCACACAAACGCTGGAAACCGGGGCTCAGATGAGCCCCGGTTTCGTTTTGCCATCGGTCGCTTCCACCCGGTCCCTCACAACGCGCATCGTCCCGCGCGACCCGAGACCCACGCTCAGTGGGCGACCAGCCGGACGGCCCGTGCGGTTGCCCAGCGCGCCCCGACCGGGCGAAGCGGGCGGTCGGGCTAGGCCGTGGGTATCGCTCCCGGTCCGCCGGGTGCTGTGGCAGCCGCGGCGTTCACGAGCCCCGCGCCGTACAGCCCTTCGTCTCCGCCGCCGCCCAGTTTGGTCGCGGTCGCGCGCAATCGCGCGACGATCTGCGCCGGTGTCGGATGCGGCCCGAGCACGCGGCTGGCGATGATCAGTGCCGCCGTCGCGGCGACATGGGGGGACGCCATCGATGTGCCTTCATAGCCGGTCGGCAGGCCGAAGCGTTTTGGCGACGAGCCGGTGAACGTCATCTGGTAGATGTCGCGCCCGGCGGTCGCTTCGGGGTTGCAGTTCGGGTCGCCGGGGAGGTCGGCGTCGGCGCCGCCGCCGGGCGCGACGAGCGTCAGCCCCGAGCCGTCGTTTGAGTAGTTGGCCAGGCAGCCGTGTTCTGTCGTGGCGCCGACCGCGACGACGTCCGGCGCGCGTGCGGGGTAGGCGATCGCCTCGTGACCCTCGTTGCCGGCCGCCGCGACGACGAGGACGCCGCGCCGGTTTGCGTAGCGCAGCGCTTCGATCAGCTCGGGGATGTCGGCGGCCGTGACGTCGCTTGAGAACTCGAGGCTCAGGTTGATCACCTGAGCGTGGTGGTTGACCGCGAAGCGCACGCCTTCGGCGATCGTCGCCGCGTCACCTTCGCCTTGGGTGTCGAGCACGCGGACGGGCATGATGTGCGCGGCGAAGGCGAGACCGGTGAGCGCGAGCTGGTTGCCCGTCGCCTCGGCGATCGTCGCGGCGACGAACGTGCCGTGGCCGTTTCGATCGTTCGGGAAGGCGTTGTGATCGACGAAGTCATAGCCGGCCACGAACGTGTTTCGCGAGAAGTCGGGCGAGATGCGAAACGGTCCGCGGTTGGCGTACGCGACGCCCGTGTCGAGCACCGCGACGGTCACACCGCGCCCGCCCGGCGCGCCATCGGCGGCCACGTTGGCCCAGGCCTGCGGAGCGTTGACGCCGAAGGGTCCTGCGAAGTTCCATTGCAGCTGCTGCCAGTCGCCCGGAGCATGGCCGTCGCCTTCGTCGTCGGGGATCAGCGGGGCCGGTTCGCCGGTCACGTGCGCGACGTAGTTGGGCACGGCCCAGGCCACGTCGTGCCTGCGGCGCAGGCGAGCCAGCGCTGCCGCCATGCGCACGCCCGGCGCGAGCCGCAGGATGCGCGTGTCGGCGGCGATCGCCACCGGGTCGGTCGTGCCGGCCCCGGTCGCTGTTGCCGCGCGAGCGCGCGGGGTGGTGCCGTGGGTGTACTTGACGAGCACCTCGTCCACCGCGTAGCCGTTCTGTGATTGCGGTGAGGCCAGCGTGCCGGCGACGCCCGCGAGCTCGCCCGTTTGGCCCGAGGCGCTCGCCGGCGCGCCGCCCGTGCCGAGCAGCGCGCCGGTCGCGACAAGCACCGCGGCCACAGCGCCGAGTGTGGCGGCGCGAGGCCGAGAGCGTCGGGATCGAGAAGGCGAGAGCATCGGTGGCATGAGCAATGATGATGTGGGCGGACTTGCGCGGCGCCAGCGCGCGCGAACCGCGACCGGGCACTGTGGCAGACATAGAGGCGACGACGGTGAGCGAGCGGTTCTTTCCACGGGATGAGTTCTTCATGCGCCTGGCCCTGCGTGAGGCTGAGCAAGCGCTTGAACACGAGGACGTGCCGATCGGCTCTGTGGTCGTTCGCGACGGCGAGGTCATCGCGATGGGCCACAACGAGCGCGAGCTGCGCCAGGATCCGACCGCGCACGCGGAGGTGCTGGCGCTACGCGCGGCGGCGCACGCGCTCGGCAGCTGGCGTGTGCTCGACACGGTGCTCTACGTCACGCTCGAGCCGTGTGCGATGTGCGCCGGCGCGATCGTGCTCGCGCGCGTGCCGAGGGTCGTCTACGGCACGGTCGACCCCAAGGCCGGCGCCTGCGGAAGCGTGCTGGATGTCCTGGGCGAGCCGCGTCTGAACCATCGCCCCGAGATCGCCGGCGGACTGCTCGCGCAGGAGAGCGCCGAGCTGCTCAGCGCCTTCTTCGCTTCGCGTCGCTGAGCGGAGCGGATTCAGCTTCTTGCAGGCGGGTGGCGATCGCGCGGCGGGCGCGGTCGAGAAGGAGTCGAGCCACCGCCGGAGGAATCTACTAGCCTTGAATTCCGTTCCCCTGGAGGGGTGGCAGAGCGGTTGAATGCGGCGGTCTCGAAAACCGTTATGGGGGGTTTTTCCTCCATCGAGGGTTCGAATCCCTCCCCCTCCGTTGATGTGAAGCCTCAGGTGACCCCGGACATAGGTCTCGGGACTCGCGGGACGGGCTGGACCCTCGCCAGCGCCTGATAGCAGCCGCGATCATCCTTGCGTCGAAACTGTGCCGAGCCTCAGGCAGCGTGATCGGCTCAAGGTCGCACTTCTTCAAGCGCTACAGGCGGGTCGGCGAGCTGGCGATCAAGCCGAATCTAAGCAGCAGTCCTCTCGGGCGATCGCGCTGTACATCGGCGCGAGCCGTTCACGCGATGAACAACAAGTACCCGCGTGCCCTATTGAGGGGTCTGCGGGGAACCCAGATACTGGGCATCGTCGTGGTTCAGTCAGCAGGGATGCTCAGACGTAGTCGACGGGGTAGAACGCGCACGCCCGTGCGTGCAGCTGTCGTCGCGGGTTGCTGCGCGGTGATGCTTGTGTTGCCGCAGATCGCCAGCGCGAGCTCTGAACCGAGTCCCTCTGGGTCCTGGGTCGGCGTATACGGCGACGAAGGGTACGACCTCGCAGCTTGGAACGGCGAAGAAGACCTCACCCAGCTGCCGGCGGGCGACGAGGTCGAACTGGCGCAGGGCTCACGCTACGTGTGGGCGCAAAGCACAAGCGACGAACGCGCGCTCGAGAGCCCCTCCGGCCTCACGCGCGAGGCCGCAACCTACTACGCACCTGAACAGCTGCGCATCAATCTGAAGTTCAATGAAGCGTATAGCGGCGAACTCCACCTCTACGCGATCGACTGGGACTCCAGCGCGCGCCGCGAGACGATCTCGGTCGATGGCCAGACGGCGGTGCTCTCATCGAGCTTCCAAGCAGGCGCATGGATCTCGCTGCACGTCGAAGCGGCGGCTGGAGAAACGCTGCCGATCAGGGTCACCGACGAAGCCGGCGCCAATGCTGTGCTCTCGGGTATCTTCCTCGGCAATGCTGGCGCTCCCCGCGGCGCCGGGAGTGCGGGAGCGACAGGCGCAACCGGTGCCACAGGCGAAGCCGGACCCATGGGGGTGACCGGTGCGACGGGGCCTACAGGCGCGACAGGCGCCGCGGGTGCGACCGGCGAAACCGGTGTGGCGGGAGCTGTCGACAAGGGTGCGACCGGCCCAGCCGGGAGCCAGGGCCTTGAAGGGGCTCAGGGTCAGAACGGTGCCGCAGGTGGCGTGGGTCCCACCGGCCCAGCAGGCGCTAGCGGCGAAGCAGGGGTCACGGGCAGCGCGGGAGCCGCAGGGACGACCGGCGCCACGGGCGACAACGGCGCAACCGGTACCACGGGCATTACCGGCGCGACGGGTCCGACTGGAGCTAGCGGCGTGATCGGTAGCTCAGTGATCTGCTCCGGTACCGCCTCGAGCGCCTGCGCGGCGACAACGGCCACGAAAAAAACAACTGGCAACCCGGCTGCCACGACCATCGTTGGGCCTGTGACGGCACAGTGCGCGACCGGTCACATCTTGCTCGGTGGCGGGGCCAGTGCCACGGAAAACAACAACAAGGGTGTCTTCGTCGTCAGAGAATCCCGTCCGACTACCGCCGGCTCTGGCGGAATCTGGTCGGCTACGGGTCAGGTCGCGGTCGCGGGCAACGCGGGAACGGAAGTGACCATCACGGCCTACGCGATCTGCTCGTCCTGATTCGGCTAGAGCGGGACGCTCGGCCCCGAAACGCGCGCGCGGCGCACACCCCGCTGTGGTCTGCGATCTAGCCCTTACTGATAGAGTAAAGGCATGCCGCGCATCTCTGCGAAGAACCAAGTCACGATCCCAGTGGCAGCGCTCGAAGAGGCTGACCTGCACGCTGGCGAGCAGGTCAGAGTCGAGTCGACCGGGAACGGCGAGTTGCGAGTCCGTCGGGCGGCCGTAGCCTTCGAGGATGCCTTCGGCGCGCTCACGGGTACCTTTCCACCGGACTACCTCCAGAAGCTCGACGCAGAAGACGAGCAGCGTTGAGGCTGGTGCTCGATGCCGACGTGGTGATCGGTGCCCTTGATCGCGACGACGAACATCATCGCGTGGTGCGCCGTCTGTTTGCCGGCTGGCGCCGAAAGAATGACGCGGTCCTGATCAGCGCGGTGAACCTCACTGAGGTTCTGATCGCACCGTCGCGAGACCGCGCGCTGCTGTCGGTTGCCAGGGAGGCGATCGGCGCGCTTGGGATCTCCGTCCACTCCCCCAACGAGGCCGTGGCGGTCGAGGCTGCCCGCCTCCGGGGCCGCCATACGATCAGTCTGCCCGATGCCTACTGTCTGGCTACTGCCAAGCACGCCGGGTCGACCGTGGTGTCCTTCGATCGAAGTCTCCTCCGGGCCGCCGGGGCCGAAGGAATCACGGCGCTCTGAGCTTCGGTGCCATGTCTACTCACCGTGGGGAGGTGTTCCGCCGCCTACCCCATTTCCTACCCCACGGCCTCGAAGATCCCGACAACACCGAGGAGACGGAAGGCTCGAAAACCGTTTCAGGGTCTAAACCTCTGACGAGGTTTCGAATCCCTCCCCCTCTGTTCACCTTGTGCCCGTGCAGGTCGTCGCTTAAGGCAGATCGAGTACCAGCAGCAGAGCGTCCTCGACGGCGCGTTGCTCGTCATGCGTTAGGTGTCCGGCTCGCTCACCGAGCGCGCGGGCATCGACTGCGCCGACCATCTCGCAGAGGACCTGGGTCGGTTGCTCGTCAACCGTGACCTCCGGATGAAAGCTGGCTGCAAACGCGGAGCGCGACGTTGGGCAGATGACGACGGTGGAGAGGGCGAGCAGATCATCGGCTTGAACGATCACCGCGTAGCGGCGACCCTCCTGAACGTGACCACGCTTGCCTGGAAGCTTGATTCGATGGATATCACCACGGACCACGCAGCGTCTCCATGAGGTTGGCGACGTCTTGCGCTTCTCGCAGATATTGCTCGTCCTGCATTAGGCGCCGCGCCTCGGCTGCCAATCCGCCGCGCCTACGCTCGCGCTCGGCAGTCTCGGTGATCGCCTGCCGCGCTGCCTCAGCACGGCTCAGACCTCGCCGGCGTGCAATCTCGTCGAGGGCACTCAGGCCGTCGCGCCCGAGACGCAACGAAAGCGGATGGGGGGCTGACGCCACGGCGCTTAGTGTAGCGTGAAACGCACTACATTCGCCCAGAACTGTGCTTGGTGGAGTTGTTGGATGTCAGTGCGCGGGCGGCTTGCCGGCGACGCTCAGGCCCGCGCTGAGTCGGCCTCTCTGACGAGTCCATCCCACGACCAATGCGGGATGCGCAGGCCCTCGGGGACGTCCTCCGCGGACTGGTGGTAGCGCGCCATCGTATTCGTGGTGGCCCACGCGAAATAGTCGTGCAGCACCTGCCTCAACCGGTCGTCGATGGCGAGCCCCACATCCGCTAGCGCCTGATCGAAGCATGCGATCGCCCGCCGGTCCATCTCCTCGTGAAGCCCCTTGCCGCTGTGAAGCCGGACTACCGACGTCTCGTCCCCGTGGGCAGCTGAGTACGCGGCCGGTCCTCCCAACGCCTCCCCGAGATAGGCGGCGAGGCGTTGCGTGTGCTGAGGGTGAAAGCCGTGGCTGAACGCGTGGCTGACCACCTCGTCCTCCATCACGCGGGCGTGCCACGCGTCGGCGAGAGCGATCATGCCCGCCTCTCCTCCGGCGGCCTCGAACACAGACTGCATGCCGAGCACGCTATCAACGGGCTCCAGGGCCGAGAAGCGCCTAGCGTGCGCCTCTGCGATGCGCTTCCAGCAAGGGTCGTAGGCGTCGACCTTGTCCGCATGCGCCCGAAAGTGGGTCGCAGGAGCGCCTGCGACGGTGGCCTTGGCCGCGTGGTGCGGGTGCTATCGGCCTGTCGCTGCGAGTCCGCTCAGCGATAGCACGTCGCCGCGTATCAGCCGCGCGGTGCCGTCAAACGCCTGCACTTCGTCGTGGCCGACACCGACTCGACCGAGCATTGTGGGCTTCAATGGGTTGTGAGTGGCGGTGATCAGCCGCCACTCCCGAGCGTGCGACGGGTCTTCCTCGGCGTTGGAACGGATCGATCTGAGGTTAGAACTTGGTGTTCGCGAACACCAGCTCGATCATGCTTTGTGTTAGCGGTAGAACCTGCCGCCAAGCTGGTCTCGAGCACGGCGCCGTTCACGAGCTGAACGGGATGTGGGTCGACCGGCCTATTGACGGTGCGCGAGGCGGTGCACAGACTGTCTCATCAGCTCTTCAACGCGGTGCGGCAGCACTCGCTGCGGGTTTGCTCTTCGGCAGCCAGCATGGGAGGGATGATTGATAAATGTGGAGCAGGGCGTTAGATCGCTACTCCACCAGACTATTCAGGAGACTGATGCGCCAGCGCAAGGAAGCCAGGCACTGCACCAAAGTCGAACCACGAGCTCACGGGCGACGATTTACGAGCCGTCTCAGCATCCTCGCCAGCATGCTCAGCATGCTCGTGTTCTTCAGCACTGCGCAGGCTGCATCCGCATGGAGACTAACGTCCGTCTCCCCGACATCCGGATGTGCAGACACCTCGGTCACATTCACAGGGACCGGGTTCAGCGGAACATCAGCGACTGCAGAATGGAAGGCACCCGCGGCCTTTCTCTTCGACGCGGCTACCACGACCGCGACAGTAGCCAGCAGCACAAGGGCGACGGCGCGCGCTCCATTGTTCCTATCGCTTGAATCCAGTGTCGGCACGGTAGAGATCGGCAGCAGTAACACCGTGCCCTTCACGTTTCCATCCTTGGTGTCGTGCTACTCGAGCGGGTCTGGTAAAGAAGGGAAAGAAGGAGCGACCGGAGCCGCGGGCGCGACGGGCGCCACCGGCCCAAGCGGTAAAGAAGGTCCCGCCGGTAAAAACGGAGCGACCGGAGCGACAGGCGCAACCGGTAACGCTGGAGCGACCGGAACCGCGGGCACGAACGGCCCAAGCGGCAAAGAAGGTCCCGCCGGTAAAAACGGAGCGACCGGAGCGACCGGAGCGACAGGCGCAACCGGTAACGCTGGAGCGACCGGAACCGCGGGCACGACGGGTGCCACCGGCCCAAGCGGAGCCCAGGGAGTTACCGGCGCCACGGGAGCCACCGGCGCGGCTGGCACCAACGGAACCAACGGAACCAACGGCGCCACCGGAGCCGCAGGAACCAACGGCACCAACGGCACCAACGGCACCGACGGAACCAACGGCGAAAACGGAGCCACCGGCGCGACCGGCACCGCAGGCACCAACGGCACCGACGGAACCAACGGCGAAACCGGCGCCACCGGAGCCCAGGGAGTTACCGGCGCCACGGGAGCCACCGGAGCAACGGGTGCGGCCGGCACCAACGGGACCAACGGCGAAACCGGCGCCACCGGCGCGGCCGGCACCAATGGCACTAACGGCACCGACGGGACCAACGGCGAAACCGGCGCCACCGGCGCGACGGGAGCCGCAGGGACCAACGGCACCAACGGCACCAACGGCGAAACTGGCGCCACCGGCGCCGCAGGCACCAACGGAACCAACGGCGCCACCGGAGCCGCAGGAACCAACGGCACCAACGGCACCGACGGAACCAACGGCGAAAACGGAGCCACCGGCGCCACCGGAGCCGCAGGCACCGACGGAACCAACGGCGAAACCGGCGCCACCGGAGCCCAGGGAGTTACCGGCGCCACGGGAGCCGCCGGCACCAACGGCACCAACGGAACGAACGGAACCAACGGCGAAACCGGCGCCACCGGCGCCGCAGGCACCAACGGAACCAACGGCGCCACCGGCGCCGCAGGAACCAACGGCACCGACGGAACCAACGGCACCGACGGAACCAACGGCGAAAACGGAGCGACCGGCGCGACCGGAGCCGCAGGCACCAACGGCACTAACGGCGAAACCGGCGCCACCGGAGCCCAGGGAGTTACCGGCGCCACGGGCGCCACCGGAGCAACGGGTGCGGCCGGCACCAACGGGACCAACGGCGAAACCGGCGCCACCGGCGCGACGGGAGCCGCAGGGACCAACGGCACCAACGGAACGAACGGAACCAACGGCGAAACCGGCGCCACCGGCGCCGGCCGGCACCAACGGCACTAACGGCACCGACGGGACCAACGGCGAAACCGGCGCCACCGGCGCGACGGGAGCCGCAGGGACCAACGGCACCAACGGCACCAACGGCGAAACTGGCGCCACCGGCGCCACGCGGAGCCGCAGGAACCAACGGCACCAACGGCACCGACGGAACCAACGGCGAAAACGGAGCCACCGGCGCCACCGGAGCCGCAGGCACCGACGGCACTAACGGCGAAACCGGCGCCACCGGAGCCCAGGGAGTTACCGGCGCCACGGGCGCCACCGGAGTAACGGGTGCGGCCGGCACCAACGGGACCAACGGCGAAACCGGCGCCACCGGCGCGGCCGGCACCAATGGCACTAACGGCACCGACGGAACCAACGGCGAAACGGCGCCACCGGCGCGAGCCGCAGGGACCAACGGCACCAACGGCGACTGCACCGGCGCCGCAGGCACCAACGGAACCAACGGCGCCACCGGAGCCGCAGGAACCAACGGCACCAACGGCACTAACGGCGAAACCGGCGCCACCGGAGCCCAGGGAGTTACCGGCGCCACGGGAGCCACCGGAGCAACGGGTGCGGCCGGCACCAACGGGACCAACGGCGAAACCGGCGCCACCGGCGCGACGGGAGCCGCAGGGACCAACGGCACCAACGGAACGAACGGAACCAACGGCGAAACCGGCGCCACCGGCGCCGCAGGCACCAACGGAACCAACGGCGCCACCGGCGCCGCAGGAACCAACGGCACCGACGGAACCAACGGCACCGACGGAACCAACGGCGAAAACGGAGCCACCGGCGCCACCGGAGCCGCAGGCACCAACGGCACTAACGGCGAAACCGGCGCCACCGGAGCCCAGGGAGTTACCGGCGCCACGGGCGCCACCGGAGCAACGGGTGCGGCCGGCACCAACGGGACCAACGGCGAAACCGGCGCCACCGGCGCGACGGGAGCCGCAGGGACCAACGGCACCAACGGAACGAACGGAACCAACGGCGAAACCGGCGCCACCGGCGCGGCCGGCACCAATGGCACTAACGGCACCGACGGGACCAACGGCGAAACCGGCGCCACCGGCGCGACGGGAGCCGCAGGGACCAACGGCACCAACGGCACCAACGGCGAAACTGGCGCCACCGGCGCCGCAGGCACCAACGGAACCAACGGCGCCACCGGAGCCGCAGGAACCAACGGCACCAACGGCACCGACGGAACCAACGGCGAAAACGGAGCCACCGGCGCCACCGGAGCCGCAGGCACCAACGGCACTAACGGCGAAACCGGCGCCACCGGAGCCCAGGGAGTTACCGGCGCCACGGGAGCCACCGGAGCAACGGGTGCGGCCGGCACCAACGGGACCAACGGCGAAACCGGCGCCACCGGCGCGACGGGAGCCGCAGGGACCAACGGCACCAACGGCACCAACGGAACCAACGGCGAAACCGGCGCCACCGGAGCCCAGGGAGTTACCGGCGCGACGGGCGCCACCGGAGTACGGGTGCGGCCGGCACCAACGGGACCAACGGCGAAACCGGCGCCACCGGCGCGACGGGAGCCGCAGGGACCAACGGCACCAACGGCGAAACCGGCGCCACCGGCGCCGCAGGCACCAACGGAACCAACGGCGCCACCGGAGCCGCAGGGACCAACGGCACCAACGGCACCGACGGAACCAACGGCGAAACCGGCGCCACCGGAGCCCAGGGAGTTACCGGCGCCACGGGCGCCACCGGAGCAACGGGTGCGGCCGGCACCAACGGGACCAACGGCGAAACCGGCGCCACCGGCGCGACGGGAGCCGCAGGGACCAACGGCACCAACGGAACGAACGGAACCAACGGCGAAACCGGCGCCACCGGCGCGACCGGCGCCAATGGCACTAACGGCACCGACGGAACCAACGGCGAAACCGGCGCCACCGGCGCGACGGGAGCCGCAGGCACCGAACCGGCACCAACGGAACCAACGGCGAAACCGGCGCCACCGGCGCGGCAGGCACCAACGGAACCAACGGCGCCACCGGAGCCGCAGGCACCAACGGCACCGACGGCACCGACGGAACCAACGGCGAAAACGGAGCCACCGGCGCCACCGGACAGCCGCAACGGCACCGACGGAACCAACGGCGAAACCGGCGCCACCGGAGCCCAGGGAGTTACCGGCGCCACGGGAGCCACCGGAGCAACGGGTGCGGCCGGCACCAACGGGACCAACGGCGAAACCGGCGCCACCGGCGCGACGGGAGCACCAACGGCACCAACGGCACCAACGGCACCAACGGCGAAACCGGCGCCACCGGAGCCGCAGGAACCAACGGCACCAACGGCACCGACGGAACCAACGGCGCAACCGGAGCCACCGGCGCGACCGGTGCGGCCGGCACCGACGGAACCAACGGCGAAACCGGCGCCACCGGCGCGACGGGGCCAGGCACCAACGGCACCAACGGCACCGACGGAACCAACGGCGAAAACGGCGCCACCGGCGCCGGACCAACGGCACCAGCGGCGCCACCGGCGGGGACCAACGGCACCGACGGAACCAACGGCGAAACCGGCGCCACCGGAGCCCAGGGAGTTACCGGCGCCACGGGAGCCACCGGAGCAACGGGTGCGGCCGGCACCAACGGGACCAACGGCGAAACTGGCGCCACCGGAGCCGCAGGCACCAACGGAACCAACGGCACCACCGGCGCCGCAGGAACCAACGGCACCGACGGAACCAACGGCGAAACCGGCGCCACCGGAGCCCAGGGAGTTACCGGCGCCACGGGCGCCACCGGAGTTACGGGTGCGGCCGGCACCGACGGAACCAACGGCGAAACCGGAGCCACCGGCGCGACCGGCACCGCAGGCACCAACGGAACGAACGGCGCCACCGGAGCCGCAGGCACCAACGGAACCAACGGCGAAAACGGAGCGACGGGCGCCACCGGAGCCGCAGGCACCAACGGCAACCAACGGCACCACAGGGGACGGCGCCGCAGGCACCGCACCAACGGCACCGACGGAACTAACGGCGAAACCGGCGCCACCGGAGCCCAGGGAGTTACCGGCGCCACGGGCGCCACCGGCGCGGCTGGCACCAACGGAACCAACGGCGAAAACGGCGCCACGGGCGCTCAAGGAGTGACCGGAGCCACCGGAGATAACGGGGTGGCTGGGAGCAACGGAAAAGAAGGAGCCACGGGCGCAACTGGAAGCGAAGGCAAAAGCGTGACAGGAGCCACCGGGAACGAAGGAAAAACGGGCGCCACCGGACCCGAAGGAAAAAGCGTGACCGGACCCACCGGACCCGAAGGAAAAAGCGTGACCGGACCCACCGGACCCGAAGGAAAAAGCGTGACCGGGGCCACCGGACCCGAAGGAAAAACTGGTCCTACCGGCCCGACCGGCACCGGCCCGAGCGATGTCTTCAATGCGGCCGGGACCGCGGCAGGCCACGTCGTGACGGGCGTCACGGCCGCTACCGCCGGAAGCTCTGGTGAAGTCACCGTGACTCTCAGTGGATCAGCGGCGTTCAGCGGTGCGGGCAACTACGTCTGCACGGCGCGGGATTCAAAAAGCACCGTGGTACCGACCATCACCTACACAAGCGGCACCTCGGTCACGTTTACCCTCTCCGGAGCCAACAAGGGCGACACGGTCACCTTCGACTGCATCGGCTCTTGAACCAGTCGCTGATTCCGTAGCGGCCCAAGCGGTGTGGAGTTGATCGAGGGGCGCGAGCCGATTGTGCTGACCGACATCTTGGTTACCGAATCGAAGTCTTTTGAGGGCTGCTGGCGACCCTAAGCCGTCGTCGCGATGGCCGCCGGCGCTACCCGCCAGAGCGACCGTCGATCGTGATCGCTATCTGCGGAAGGCCTGCCACCGACACGCTCGGTGTGGTGATCGACGGGAGGGAGAGGCTCGGGGTGCTGACCGGCGGCAAGCCGCCGACGGGCGTCTGGACAGACGGTGTCGTGATGCTCGGGGTGCTGGCTCCGGGGATCGTGATGCTCGGGAGCGTTACCGGCGGCGTCGCCGGCAGCGACGGCAACGGCGGGGCTCCGGCGATCGGCAGATTCGGCGACGGTGAGATCGGCCTGCTCGGCAGGCGCGGCGATCCCCCAGTGCTGCCCGCTTCGCCTGCGCCCGGAGACGACGCGGAGCCCGCGGGCGTCTTGGCGGCGGGGGGTGTCGTCGAGGGAGCTCCCGTGGTTGGCTGGTTGCTGGGAGCGGTGGGCCGTTGTGCACCGCTGTGGCCGCCGTCGCGGAGCGAGGGCGCTCGGATGCCCGACACGGGTCCGCCCGCCCGCCTGGGCGCGCTCGTGACGGGTGTTCGCGCAGCCACCGGCGCGTGCGAGCGGGCGATCGGCGCCGCGCCCGGCCCCCGGTGGACGCTCGTCGAGCTCGCTGTCTTGTGGTGAAGCGCGGGGGAGAGCGCGAGCACGGCCGCCGCTCCCGCCGCCGGGAGGATCGCCGCGACGCCGCCGAGCGCGCCGCCGAGCGCGCCCGAGCTGGCGTGCAATGCCGCCGCGGCGCGCTGCAAACCGGTCGTTGCGAGCGCCAGCCATGCGATCGGCCGGCGAGCGGCGTAGTCGCTCATGAACGCGCCGACGGCGTCGGCGTCGAGCTGCGCACCGGCCTCGCCGCAGAGAACGTCGAGCGCGTGCTTGTGCGTGTCGGCCGATCGGTAGGCGCGGTTGGAGGTGATCGAGTCAAACGTGTCGGCCACCGCGATGATTCGCGCGCCGAGCGGGATCTGCGAGCCGACGAGACCATCGGGATACCCCGTGCCGTCGACGCGCTCGTGGTGGTGACGCACCATGTCGGCGATCTCCGGATCGCCGACATGCGCGAGCATCCTCGCGCCGTCGCTGGCATGGCGCCTCATGACCTCGAGTTCCTCGCCCGAGAGCCGGCGCGGGTTGGTGAGGATCTTTCGCGGCGTGTAGAGCTTGCCGACATCGTGTACGGCCGCCGCAGTGCGGACTCTCGCGACCGCGGCCGGGCTGAGGCCCATCGTGCGAGCGATTCGCTCGGCATGACGCGCGACACGCTCGCTATGGCCCTGGGTGTAGGCGTCGCGCGAGAGCAGCAGCGTGCTCAGACTCGTCAGCAGCTCGATGCTGACCGCCGGCCCGGCGTTTCGCGCGCCCTCGTAGAGACGCTGCGCTCGCGCGAGGCGATCCTCGGCCCAGTAGCGCCGAACCCAGCCCCACAGCATCAGGTCGGCGAACACGATGTCGCTCGACTGGGGCCGGCGCTTCCACGCCCACGCCTCGAGCGCGGCAAGCGCCAATGACACTGCCACCGCGGCCAGCGAGGACAGCACGGTCAGCGCCGGTCCGCCACGGGGGATCAACGCGGCGGAGAGCGCCGCCGGAAGGACGATCACCGAGCACGTCGCGAGCAGCGAGAGCGGTAGGTATCGCCACAGGTTGGGCCGACGATCGCTGTCGAGCCCATCGAGGGCGATCCCGGATGACGTGGCGCTCGCCGGCATCAGACCCGCGTGAGCTCGATGCGAGGACAGCTGCAGCGAGGTGGACATGTGCCTGGGGCGACGCTACCCCGCGGCGTCCGTGCGCGGACCCCGGTTGGACGGATATCCGGTCAACGGCGATCCTCGCGCTCGAGGACCGCTCGGCGACCGACTCGCTGAAGCGCTCGGCTCAGGTGATCAAGGAGCGCTGGGGTGAGGGCCTGATCGGTCTCTTCACGATCACGGCGTGGGCTGTTCTGACCCGTGGGCGCGGGGCGCTGCTGGGCCGCCGGCTATGTGGGGCTGTCGGGCGAGGCTCGCGGTGCTACGGGCTTCGCGGCAGATCGAACCACACGCGCGTGCCGCCGGCCCGGTCGATCCCCCACTGACGCGAGGCCATGTCCACCAGATACAGGCCGTAGCCGCCGCCGGGCTTGGCGGGCGGGCTCACCTTGTGCGTGAAGCCGTCCCCGGCATCGATGACCGTGATCCGCACGGCATCCCGGGCCGCGGTGGCGGTCAGGCGAATCGGCGCATCTCGCGGGCCGGAGGAGTGCAGCACCGCGTTGCTGACGACCTCTGACACGAGCAGCAGGCAGATGTCGCGCGCCGACGGGCTGAGCTCGAGGTCCTCGCAAAGGCCGCTTGCGGCCGCGCGCGCGATCGCGGGAGCCTCGACGCTGCGCTCGAGCTCGAGAGTGAAGCCGGCAGGCGGCTGGCCATGATCGTGATCGGCTCGCAGCGCGATCATCACGAGCGCTCCGTGTGATTGCGGAAAGGGAGATGTGCGTCGGCGCCCGTCAGCTCGACCACCGAGAGCACCTGGCCGGTCGGGCGCGTGAGCTCGAGCGTCTGCTCCCGCTCGGCGAAGGTGCTGCGGATCTCAAACGACGTCGGCCGGACCATCTAGCTACCGATACCCAGGTGAGCCGAGGTCAAGTCGCCGTTTTCTGCAGATGCGCTCGCGCTGGACGAGTCTCCGACGAAACGCATGATCACGGCGGCGGTGTCGTCGGCCTGGGCTCCGACCTGGAAGCCCTCGAGCACGTCGATGAGCCGCTGGCGGATCTCCCACGGTCGCGACTCGCAAACCTCGCTCAGAAGCTCGTGCAGGCGTCCGGGGCCGAAACGCTCGCCGTCCTCGCCTATCGCGTCGGTGACGCCGTCGGTGATGGTCACGAGGGTCTCGCCGGGATCCATCACGAACGCGCCTTCGCTCACGGTCAGGTCAGCAAATGCGCCCAGCAGTGTGCCCGGACGGCCGACCTCGCGGACGCCTTCCGGGTTCAGGCACAGTGGCAGGGGATGTCCGCCGACCGCGATCGTGCCGCCCACGGGCGACAGGCGCATGCAGATCGCCGTGCACACCGACAGCGCCGAGCTGCGCTTCAGCGCGGCGTCCACTCGCGTGAGAACCTGCGCCGGGCGACGGTCGTACTCCGAGGCGGCGCGAGCGGTGTGGCGGACGAGCGAGGTGACCGCCGCCGCCGCGACGCCCTTGCCCGTCACGTCGCCGATCATCACGAGCCAGTCGCCCTCGACCTCCCAGAAGTCATAGAAGTCCCCGCCCACCTGTGTGGCGTGCCCGGCCGGGCGGTAGAGCGCGGCGATCTCCCAGCCCGGTATCTCGGGCAGGGCCTCCGGGAGCAGGCTGCGCTGCAGCGTTCTCGCGACCTCCGTGCGCTCGGTGTACAGACGTGCGTTCTCCACAGCTCGCGTCGCGCGTTGGGCGATCTGCTCGGCGAACTGCAGGTCGCTGTTGTCGAACCTGCGTCCGGACTCGGCGTTGACCAACGTGAGCGCTCCGATCGCGGCGCCGTGGCTCATCAGCGGAACGATCAGCACCGAGCGCAGGCCGACGGCTCGCAGCAGCGCGAGCTGCTGCGGGTCGCTCGTGGAGGCGACCAGAAGCTCGTTGGTGACCTCCGGATACAGCAGCGGCTCTCCCGTGCGCCGTACCTTGCCCAACCCCTGATCGGGATCGAGCTCGTCGGGCGCCGAGGCGCGCAGCCGGTCGGCCATCGCGACCTTCGCCGGATCGGCGTGCGCGACGGCGACGTGCTCGCGCCTGCCCTCCTCGTCGAACAGATCCACAGCGCACCAGTCGGCGATCTGCGGCACCGCGAGCCCGGCCACGTTTCGCAACGTCTGCTCGTAGTCCAGCGAGGAGGCCAGGAGCTGGTTGACCTGCGAGAGGTATTCCGTGCGCAGCGCCGTTCGCTTAGCCGCCGTGACGTCCTCGATGATCGTGACCGCCGCCTCGATGGAGCCGCTCGCGTCGCGCACCGCGGCGGCCTTCAGCAGCGACCACTGCTCCTGGCCGCTCGCGCGGTTGACCGCGCGCAGCATGAGCGGATCGGCGCGCTGGCCGCGCAGGAGCCTGACCGAGGGCAGGTCGTCCATCGCGATCGGCCGGCCCTGCTCATCGCTTGTCTCGTAGTCGTTCATCAGCGCCCGCGGATCGGCGCTGCGCAGCTCCTGCAGCGAGGCCAGCCCCAGCTGCGCGAGGGCCGCGCGGTTTGCGTAGATCAGCTGATCGTCGGGCGCGCGGATGGTCACCGCCTCCGCGAGTGCGTCCAGCGTCACCGACAGGCGCTGCTCGCTGCCGCGCAGCGCCTGCTGGAGCTCCTCGAGCAGGCGATCGCGCTCGTCTTCGGCCTCGCGGCGCTCGGAGATGTCGCCGATGAAGGCGTGGAAGGACCATCCGTCCTCCCCGGCGAGCGGGGAGATCGTCATCTCGACGGGGAACTCCGACCCGTCGCTGCGCAGCGCGCTCAGCTCGACGCGTTTGCCGAGGATCGCTCCTTGCCCTGTCTGCCGCGCCCTGCGAAGCCCCTGACGGTGGGCGTCGCGGTGGCGCTCGGGGATGATCGTGTCGGCCAGATCGCGCCCCAGCGCATCCCCGCGTGAAACGCCGAAGAGCTCTTCGGCGCGCGCGTTCCAGTAGGCGATCCGCCCATCGTCGTCGATCGACACCAGCGCGCTGTGCGTCAGCTGCAGGACGGCCTCTGCGCGCGCGAGATCCATCCCCCGACTATTCCCCCGCCTTCAACGTTTCAAGCCTGCGCGGCGGGCGTCGCGCATCTCCGGCCGGCGATCAGGTCTCGTAGACGCCGCCGAGGCGCGCGCGCAGCGTGTCCAGCGTGCGGCGCAGCAGCCGCGAGATCTGCATCTGGGAGACGCCGAGCTCCTCGCCGATCTCGCCCTGGGTCATGCCCTCCACGAAGCGCATCCGCAGCAGTCGCCGCTCGCGCTCCGGCAGCGTGTTCAGCGCGTCGCCGACGACCAGGCCGTTCTCGATCAGCTCATAGCCGTTGTCTTCCTCGCCGAGTTCGTTGGCCAGCGTTGTGTCGCTGTCTTCCTCGGTTTTCTGCGCGGGTGCGTCCAGCGACATCGTGCTGTAGGCCTGGCCGGCCTGCATTCCGTCGAGGACCTCCTCTTCGCCGAGCTCCATGTAGAGCGCGATCTCCTGCACGGTCGGCGAGCGCCCGTTGAGCGTGGACAGGTGCTCGATCGCGTCTCCGACGGCGAGCGCGCGCTCCTGGGCCGCGCGCGCGACGTGCACCGCCCACGACGTGTCGCGGAAGTGGCGGCGCAGCTCGCCGAGGATCGTCGGTATCGCAAA
Source organism: uncultured Solirubrobacterales bacterium (assembly GCA_963749385.1). Classification (GTDB taxonomy): domain Bacteria; phylum Actinomycetota; class Thermoleophilia; order Solirubrobacterales; family Solirubrobacteraceae; genus Palsa-744. Next base: position 262,488 of record CAVVMI010000006.1, on the reverse strand, counting down.
GGCCTGAAACGCGCTGCCGCGAGCAGGGTCGAAACGGTCGATCGCCTTCAGCAGGGCGACATTTGCGACCTGTACCAGATCCTCGTCGGGCATCGCCGAGTGCGAGTAGCGTCGCGCGAGCTTTCGCGCGAGCGGCATGAAGCGCAGCGTCAGCGCCTCACGCGCGCTGGGATCGCCCCCGTCGCAGCGGGCGAAAAGCAGCTCGGTCTCTGCCGTCCCCAGGCAGGGCCTCGAGTGAGGACTGGGACTCACGGTTTGTGCCGTCGTCATGACCAGCTCCCTTCGTCGTCGGCCGCTCTACTTCAGCGACGCTACAGACCGAGTTTTACCAGAAACAGACCGATTTGTCTGTTGTGCTCTCGTCAGATGGTCGAGGCGACCCTTGGCGGCAAGGGCGCGCGCGAGCGTGTTCTCGAGAGCGCCTATGAGCCGTTCTCGATGCGCGGTATGCGCGCCGTGGGCGTCGATGAGGTCGCTCCTCGGTGGGGGTCGCCAAGGCGAGGGCGACCGAGACGCCGCCAGGCGCGCCAAGTCGATGGCGCGCCTGTGATCGACGACTACAGCTGACGACGACGCGCCGTCGGCGCCCGCGCGGTCGGGGTGCGTCACCAGCGATACCAGCGCCGGCGACCGCCGGCCGGGTCGATCCCGCCGAGAAAGAAGCCCAGCAGCCAGATCGCGATTCCCACGATCAGCAGGAACCACAGGAAGTGCGCGGCAAAGCCGAAGCCGCCCAGCAGGACGAGCAGTAATAGGAGAACGACAAGAGCAGTCATAGTTTGCCTCCTTAGGGATGCTCTTCCGCTACCCGCGGGTCGCGGGGCCAAACGTGAGCGGGTTGAGCGAAACTCTCACGCGACATGAGCGAGTACGGATTTCGCGCGCAAGCTCCATCGTGAGCTCATCGTCGGCGATCCAGGCAGCGGTGTTCGACCTCGACGGCGTGCTGCTGGACTCAGAGCAGGTCTGGAATGACTCCAGGCGCGAGCTCGCTGAACGCTGCGGCGGGCACTGGAGCGAGCGGGTGTCGCGCGCGATGTTCGGCATGAGCTCGCTGGAGTGGAGTCGCTTCATGCATGACGAGCTGCAGCTGTCGCTGTCCCCGCAGGCGATCTCAGACGGCGTCGCCGAGCTCGTCCTGGCGAGCTATCGCAGGAGGCTGCCCGAGTTGCCCGGGGCAGACGCGGCGGTGCGCCGGCTGGCGGCTCGCTGGCCGCTCGGCCTCGCCTCCTCGTCCAACCGCGAGGTGATCGATGTGGCGTTGGCCGAGAGCGGGTGGGGCGAGCTGTTCGCGGTGACCGTCTCCTCGGAGGAGGTCGCGCGGGGCAAGCCGGCGCCCGACGTCTATCTCGAGGCCGTCAGGCAACTGCGCGCCGCGCCGCGCCAATGCGTCGCGATCGAGGATTCGGCACCCGGCATCGCCTCGGCGCGCGAGGCGCAGCTGGCGGTCATCGCCGTGCCAAATCGAGCCTTCCCGCCGGACGAGCAGTCCCTCGCGCTGGCTGAGCTCGTGCTGGACTCGATCGGCGAGCTGGATGTCGCTGCGGTGGAGCGGCTCACTGCACGCGATCGATAGCCGGTTCGGGATGCTCGCCCAGATACTCGACCCACGCGCGCTTGATGCACGGATAGTGCTTGTTGGCCTCGACGGAGTCCATGAAGTTCACGATGTTGGTCTCAAAGCGCTCGGAGAGCTGGGGACTTGACATGCGTCCCTCGCTGTCAAAGGCGGTGTGGGCCTGTGCGAGCGAGAACATGTCGGGATAGACGCGCGCGCCCAGGTGCTCGAAGGGAATGCGCAGCGCCCACAGGCCGCGGTTGCCGCCGACCATCGACGGCGACGCCGAGAGCAGCAGACCGTGAAGCTCGTTGAAGGGCTGCGGGCTAAAGCGCGACACCCAGTCGATTGAGTTCTTCAGCGCGCCGGGCATCGAGGCGTTGTACTCCGGCGAGGCGATCACGAACCCGTCAGCGGCAAGCAGGCGCCGGTTGAGCTCCTCGGCGCCTGCCGGGAAGCCCTCGGCGTTCTGGACGTCGGCGTCATATGAAGGGGTGTCGAAGTCGCGCATCGACCCGAAGTCGACCTCGCCTCCCTCAGCTTCGATCGTGACCGCCGCAAGCTGCGCCAGGCGGCCGTTCAGCGACTCGCGCCGCAGTGACGCGGAGAAGACCAGCAGGCGAATCGGCTCGCGCGATGGCGCCGTGCTCATGGTCGACTCAGCCTACTGCGCCCAGCGCGAGGCAGGTCGCCGGGGAGTGCTGCCTGCGCGCGCTCCACGCCCGAGCGCGCGACGCGCCTACCTACAGTGTCAGGCGATGAGCGCCCAGCATGCCGGCCCGCAGGCAGCTATCTCGCTGCGCGGCGTGAGGAAGAGCTTCGGCTCGATCCAGGCCGTCGATGGCCTGGATCTCGAGGTGCCGCCCGGCATCTGCTTCGGCCTGCTCGGCCCCAACGGCGCGGGAAAGTCGACGACCATGCGCATGCTGACCGCGCAGGCGCTCGCCGACGAGGGCGAGATCGGAGTGCTCGGCTTCTCGCTTCCCGGACAGTCCAAGCAGGCGCGGATGGAGATGGGCGTGGTGCCGCAGCTGGACAACCTCGACGTCGAGCTGACGACCCGCCAGGTGCTGATGGTGTTCGCGCGCCTGTATCGCGTTGGGCGCGCGCAGCGCGCGGGCGCGGTGCAGCGCGCGCTTGAGATCGCGAACCTGACCGCGCGCGCGGACACGATCGTCAGAGAGCTCTCGGGCGGCATGCGCCGGCGCCTGCTCGTGGCGCGCGGGCTGATCCACGAGCCGCGCCTGGTGCTGCTCGACGAGCCCACGGTCGGGCTTGACCCGCAGGTCCGCCAGGAGCTGTGGTCGCTGATCGACGGCCTGCGCCTCGGCGGCGTGACGGTGCTCATGTCGACGCACTACATCGAGGAGGCCGAGCGCCTCGCCGACATCGTCGCGGTGATGTCGGCCGGGCGGATCATCGCGCAGGGCACGCCGAGTGAGCTCGTGACCCAGCACGCCGGCGCGCAGGTGCTCGAGGTCTACGGATCGCCCGAGCGGCTGTCGCAGGTCAGCGAGCTCGCGCTTGAAAGCGGCTGGCCCACCCGTCGCAGCGGCCCCGCGGTCGCGATCCTGCGCGCCGAGACGCTCGACGGGATGGCGCCGGAGGGCGTGCGGCGCCCGGCCAACCTGGAGGACGCGTTCGTCGCGCTGACCGGAGAGCAGATCGAATGAGCGCGCCCGCCGCAGCGCCTCCTGGACAGGTCGGCAGCGTGCGGCGCCTGGAACCGGCGGCGCTGGTCGCGGTGATGAGCCGCGACGTGACGATCTTCGGGCGCTACTGGAAGGCGACCACGTTCTCCTCGATCGTGCAGCCGACGATCTACCTGCTCGCGTTCGGCCTGGGCCTCGGTCTGCTGCTGCCGCACGTGCAGGGCGTGACCTACGTGCAGTACGTGGCGACGGGCGTCGTCGCGACAGCCGTGCTCTTCTCGTCGGCCTTTCCCGGCATGTTCAACACGTTCGTGCGCTGGCAGTTCCAGCGCACCTACGACGCGATGCTCGCCGCGCCGCTGGACGTCGAGGAGCTGATCACCGCGGAGGTGCTGTGGATCTCGATCCGCGCCGGCCTCTACGGCGTGGCGCCGCTGCTCGTCGGCATCGCCTTCGGGCTGCCGCCGAGCCGGGCATGCTGCTCGTCCCGTTCATCGCCTTTCTCACGGGCTTCGGCTTCGCGGCGTTCGGCGTGGCCATCGCCGCGGTGGCGAAAACGATCGACAACTTCAACTACGTCACGAGCGCCGTGCTCACGCCGCTGTTTCTCGTGGCGGGCACGTTCTTCCCGATCTCGACGCTGCCGGTCGGCGTGCGCGTCGTCGCGCAGTTCAACCCGCTCTTTCACTGCGTGCAGCTCGTGCGCGACGCCTCGCTGCCGGCCATCGGTCTCGGCCTCGTCGACCTCGATCACGCGGGCGTGCTCCTCGTCTTCGCGCTGTTCATGTGGCGCCTGGCGATCGCCCAGCTGGGCCGGCGGCTGATCGACTAGCCGCTCACAGGAAACTCTGAGCCTGCTCACATCCCAAGCCGAGGGGCGGCGGCGATGCTGCGCACATGAGCTTCCCCTGGCGCACGTCCTCAGCGGTCTCCGCCTCCGCGTCGGCCCAGCCGAGCGCGGGTTTCGCCGCCGGATCGCAGCGGTCGGGCCGCGGCTCGAGTTCACGCGGCTGGGCGCGCTCGCTTGCCACGCACGCGCCGCGCCCCGAGCTCGCGGCGCTGCTCGTGCTCGCCGGCGTGCTCGACCTGTGGGCGCTGTCGCGCAACGGCTGGGCGAACGACTACTACAGCGCGGCTGTGCGCTCGATGAGCTCCAGCTGGCACGACTTCCTGTTTGCCTCGCTGGATCGCAGCGGCGTGATGACCGTCGACAAGCCGCCGCTGGCCTTATGGGTGCAGGCGCTGTCGGTTCGCGTGTTCGGCTACCACTCGCTGAGCGTGCTCGTGCCGCAGGCGCTGATGGGCATGGCGAGCGTCGGTCTGGTCTATGACCTCGTCCGCCGCCGCTTCGGGCGCATCGGCGGGTTCGTCGCGGGCCTCGCGCTCGCGCTGACGCCGATCAGCGTGGCGATCTCGCGCCACAACAACCCCGACGCGCTGCTCGTGCTGTGCACCGTCGCCGCGCTGTGGTGCACGGTTCGTGCGCTTCAGTCAGGCCGCACGCGCTGGCTGGTGCTCGCGGGGGTGTGCGTCGGATTGGGCTTTGAGACGAAGATGGGCGTCGCGCTCACGGTCGTCCCCGGCATCGCGGCGGCGTGGCTGTGGATGTCGCCCGCCGGACGGGGGCGCCTCCACGCGTTCGGGCAGCTGCTCGCGGGCGGCTGTGCGATGGTGCTCGTCGGCGGCGCCTGGCCGGCGCTCGTGGAACTCGTCCCCGCCGCTGACCGGCCGTGGATCTCGGGGACGGGCGACAACCGCGTGCTGTCGCTGATCTTCGAATATAACGGCCTAGGGCGCGTCGACGGCCAGGCCGGCGGCCCGGGCGGCACGGGCGGGAACATGTTCGGCGGCACACCGGGACCGCTGCGGCTGTTGAACTCTGCGCTCGGCGGCCAGGCCGGCTGGCTGCTCGGCTTTGCGGCCGTCAGCGGCCTCGCGCTGCTCGTCGCGACGCGCCTGCGCCGCGCAGACGCGCGCAGCGGCTGGCTGATCGCCGTCGGCGGCGGGTTCCTGGTGACCGCTGTGCTGTTCAGCGAGGCCAGCGGGATCTTCCATCCCTACTACGTCTCGCTGCTGGCGCCGTTCATCGCCGCGCTCACCGGAGCGGGCGCCGCAGAGCTGATCGGCGGCGGCCTCAGCGCGCGGATCGTCGGGCCGCTGGCGATCGCCGCCGGCTGCGCGGCCGAGCTCGCGGTCCTCAGCCGGTACCCCGGCCAGCTGAGCTGGCTGGCGCCCGTGCTGATCGCCGTCGGCGTGCTCGCGATCCTCGCGCTGCTGGTGCTCAGCGGGCGCCGCGCGCGGATCGCGGCCGTCGCCGCGGTGCTGTGCGCGCTGCTGCTGGCGCCCGCGGTGTGGGCGTTTGACACGCTCGGCCACGCCACGAGCGGCACGTTTCCCTCAGGCGGCCCGGCGTCTGTCGTAACCGCGGGCGGCGGACCCGGCGGCGGCGGACCCGGCGGGCCGGGCGGCGCAGGCGGGCCCCGGACGCGGATTTGGGCCGGGCGCCGGCGCCGCCGGCGCCGGCGCTCCGCCGGCGCTGTTCGGCCCCGGGGCCTCGTCCTCGCCCGGCGCGGCTAGCGGTCCAGGAGCTGGTGGGCCCGAAGCGGGCGCCTCGGCGCAGGCCGGCGCGGGCCCGGGTGGCCTCCCCGGGGCTCGGAGCGGCCTCGGAGGTCCTGCAGGCGCCAGCGCGGGCGCTGAGCGCGGCGCGCTGGGCGGCGGTGGCCCTGTCGGCGCGCCCATCGGCGGCTCGGTGACGAGCACGATCATCGACTACGTAAAGCGGCACGGCGGCGGAACGGTCGCTGTCGCCAGCCAGTCGAGCGCCGCCTCGGCGATCATCTCCGGTGACGTGGAAGTCGCCGGGATCGGCGGGTTCTCCGGTCGCGAGAGCGACGTGAGCGTGGCCTGGCTGGCCCAGGAGGTGCGCTCGGGGAAGATCCGCTGGGTGCTCGATGAATCCGGCGGTGGCGGGTTCGGCCGCCTGCCCGGCGATACGCGCACCGGCTCCCAGACGGCGATGTCGGCGGTGGCGAAGGAGTGCACCGCCGTGACGTTGCCCGGCTCGAGCGCCTCGTCGGCAGGCGTGGGCGGCTCTACTAGCAGCGCCGCGGTAGGTGGAGCATCCACCGGCGGCACGCTTTACGATTGCAAGGGCAGCGCAACGGCGCTGCTCAGCGCCGCGAAGACCTGATTGAGCCCGCCTCCGCTGGAGGTTTGGAGCCCTTCGCGTCGATTGAGTCAATTGTCGCTTTAGTCGGCAGGACATTGCGTCGACACGTCTAATACCTGCGTTGGACCGCCGAAACTTTTGCGCGTATCCAGAGTCCTTAGGGGTGTAGACGTGTTCGATAGGGAGGTAGCCGTGAGGCCCAGCATCCGTACTTTCTTTGTGATGTTCGTCGTCGTTGCGATTGCTGGTGTCCTCGCGCCAGTCGCCGAGGCCGCCTCGCCGGGGTTTGGCGTTGGAAAGTTCTTTGCGGGGAACTGCAATGCCGGCCACGAAGCGTGCACGGTTGCAGCCCGAATCCGAACCCGAAAAATCGCGCGCGAAGAAGAAGCCGAAGCGGCCGAAGAAGAAGGCCAGTGCTGGCCGCGGGCATCCCAACTTCGGCATCACCGACTTCACCGTCAAACACAAGAACAACGTGGCGCGGTCAGCTGGTCCCCGAAGGCGTCGTCAGGCACATCCGCGTCGACGTGGCGCCCGGTGTGAGCACAAACCCCCAGGCGGTACCGAAGTGCTCGCAGAAGGACTTCGGCGAAGCAGGGTCCTCGGCGGAAGTCGCGCCAGGCACTTTCGCGCCAAGCAAATGCACCGCGAGCAGCGAAATCGGCACGAACAAAGTTGCGGCTCCTCGTGACCGAACCGACCGAAGAGCAAGCTGGAAGGCAAGGTCTACAACCTCGAACAGCCAATGGACCAGGCTCGGACCTTTGGGGTCGCACTGGCCTTACGAACTCGGCTTCCCGGGTTCTTCGTTCACACGATCATCGAAGGGCAGCGTCGAATACGCGACTGACTACCACGATTTCTTCGAAATCCACGTCTCGGAAGCGCTGCGCTGCTGAGCTCCCGACTGACGTTCAAAGGCAACATCGGCACGGGCGAACTTCCTGAGCAACGGGACCAGCTGCACTGGCGCGGGTCCGCAGACGACCACGACGGTCACGCTGGAAGACAACGCCAGCGAAAAAGAATCGAAGGGCTTCGAAAGCCCAGTGGGAGGGGCCGGCTGTAACATCGTCCCGTTCCTGCCGACGTTCGCCTTCGAACCGGAAACGACCGGGGCCGACAGAACGGACGGCATCGTCACACGCCTGACCCTGCCGCACGATCCGAATCCCGAAAAAAACGACTCTTCCGACGTGAAAACGGCGACGGTCACGCTGCCTGAAGGCGTGACCATCAATCCGTCCGCTGCCGCTGGGCTGGAAGCTTGCACGACGGCGCAGTTCGGCATCGGGACGCGTGGTCCGAACGAATGTCGGCTGCGCCGAGCCAATCGGAACCGTTTCGCTGGAAGTTCCGGGGCTTCCCGCCGAATCGATGCAAGGCTTCGTCTACCAGGCCAAGGAAGGGACGGCGCCGATCGGAGGGCCGCCGTACAAAATCTCATCTCGGCTGAAACGACGAAGTACAACGTCAAAACGCGTCTGATCGGGGAAGTCGTTCCAAACCCGACGACGGGACGCCTCACGACCACCGTCGCTGATAACCCCAGAACAGCCGTTCAGCGAACTGACTATCCGCTTCAACGGCGGTGCGTTTGCGCCTATCGCCAACCCGGTGGCGTGTGAAACGAGCAATACGCATACGACGCTGACGCCGTTCACCGGGACCAGTCCGTTCTCGTCCGAACCGTCGTTCACGACGAACGGCTGCGCTCCCCCGTTCGCCCCGAAACAGGGAACGTCTGAGCTACCGGCTGTTGGCGGTTCCACGACGGCCTCGACGTTCAACCTGACGCGAGAAGGCCAGCCGTACATCCACACGATGAGGACGGTTCTGCCTCCGGGCCTGTACGCCAAGATCCCCACCGTCCCGACGCTGTGCAACGAAGCTCAGGCCAAAGCGGGCACTTGCCCGGCCGCGAGCCTCGTGGGCACCGTAACCGCGACGGCCGGGTCTGGTGAAAAGCCGTTCCCGTTCTCGGGGACCGTCTACCTGACCGGTCCCGATGAAGGGGCGCCCTACGGCCTGAACTTCGAGATTCCGATCGAAGCAGGCCCGTTCAACTTCGGTCAGGAAACGACCCACGCGAAGATCGAAGTCAACCCGAACACCGCGCAGGTCGAAGTCAGCGCCACGCTGCCGACGATCAAGCAGGGGATCCCGACGAGGATCAGGGGCCTCACCGTGACGCTCAACCGCGCCAACTACGCCCTCAACCCGACCAACTGTGGCGCGCTGACGACGCGACATCGACGCTCGACCTCGACGCTCGGGCGACCGCGAACATCACGAGCCCCTTCCAGGTCGAAGGCTGCTCGAGCCTGCCGTACAAGCCGACCTTCCTGGCCAAAACGAGCGGGAAATACTCCAAAGCCAACGGCGCGAGCCTCGAAACGACGGTCAACACGCCGGAAGGCGACGCGAACATGAAGTCGATCCTCGTCCAGCTGCCCAAGCAGCTGCCGTCGCGCCTGACCACGCTGCAGAAAGCCTGCACCGAAAAACAGTTCGCGGAAAACCCGCTGGGCTGCCCGGCGGGCTCCAAGGTCGGCTCGGCGAGGGCCAACACGATCCTGCTGCCCGGCAAACTGCAGGGGCCGGCGATCTTCGTGTCGCACGGCGGCGAGGCCTTCCCGGACCTCGACCTCGTGCTCGAAGCCAACGGCATCCGGGTGATCATCGTGGGCCACACGAAAATCACCAAAGGGATCACGACGACGAACTTCGAATCGACCCCTGATTCGCCGGTTTCTAGCGTCACCGTGAACCTGCCGCTGGCGTCCAACTCGGCGCTCGCCGCCAACGGCAACCTGTGCACGCAGTCGCTGGTCATGCCGACGACGATCACCGCGCAGAACGGCAAGGTGTTCAAACAGAACGCGAAGATCCAGCCGACCAACTGCCCGATCCAGATCATCGGTCACAAGACCGTGGGCAACGAAGCGCGCATCACGTTCCAGACCTACGCCGCCGGTCGCATCAGCGCCAGCGGTCGGGGTCTCGTGACCACCGCCAACAACCACAGCGGGGCCGTCAAGGCGACCATCCACGTGCATTTGACCTCCTCGGCCCGCCAGCACAAGCCGAAAACGGTCAAGGTGCGCATCGGCTTCTTCCCCAAGAAGAAGGGCGGCGAAAGCTCGGCCGCATTCCAGTCGGTGAGGTTCGGCTAGCCCAGTCTGCAGCACGCATCTCCCTCCCCGGGCGGGGCGGCTCTCGAGCCGCCCCGTTCGCGTTTAGGCTCGCCATGCCCTAGATTTTTTGGTATGGACACGCCCATCGAGACCATGCGGGCACAGCCGGCGAGCGAGGCCTCGGCTGGGCTTGACCCGCTCCTGTCGGGCGTGCGACGGGTCGCGCTGCTCGCCGACGAGGAGACCGATCCGCAGGCCGTGCTGCGCGGTCTGGCCGGCGAGCTGCTGCAGATCCCGGGCGCCGAGGAGGTGCACGTGCACCATCTCGCTCCCAACGGCGCCGCGCAGGAGCTCGTGGCCGTGTACCTGTTTCAGGGCAACGCGCGCCTGAGCTATCTGATCGCGCGCGGCGAGCGCCCGCCCGGCGTGAGCTGGGTCGCGAGCACGGGCCGCAGCGTCCTTGCGACAGACCAGCGCGAGCTCGCGGCCAGCGTGCCGCGGCTGATCGCGACCGGCGCGGCAAGCTGCGCGCTTCTGCTGCCGCTGATCGAGGGCGGCTCGCCGCGCGCGGTCGTGACGCTCGTGCGGCGCCTCGGCGAGCCGTTTGACGAGCGCTCGGTCGCGCTCGCCGGCACGCTCGTCGATCAGGGCGCGATGGCGCTGGCGCTCGTGCGCGCGCGGGCCGAGGCGGGAACCGACGCGGTGGCCGGCTGCCTGAACCACCGCGCGATGCGCCGGCGCCTGAACGAGGAGATCGACCGGGCGGCGCGCACCGGCATCCCGCTGTCCTGCCTGCTGATGGACCTCGACGACTTCAAGCTCGTCAACGACGAACACGGCCATCAGGCCGGCGACAAGGTGCTCAGGCGCGTCGTGCAGGCGCTTGTCGGCGAGTTCCGCGCTTTTGATCGCGTGGCGCGCTACGGCGGAGACGAGTTCGTCGTGATCCTGCCCAACGCCGAGCTGCGCAGCGCCGCCGCCGCCGCGAACCGTGCGCTCGAGCGCCTGCACGGGGTGCCGGCCTTCGACGATGGCCCGCCGATCTCGGCGTCGATCGGCGTCGCGCAGTGGCATGCGCCGATGAGCACCGATGAGCTGCTGGACGCATGCGACCGCGCGCTGCTGCGCTCAAAGCGCCAGGGCAAGGGTCGCGTCACCAAAGCGGCCGACGCAGACGAGTAGGCCGGCACGCGCGCCCACGGTTGCGGCGGGCCTCGTGCGCGCGCAAGCGGGCCTGCGCGTGAGTCTGCGAGACTGAGGACAGGACAGAAAAAGACCCCAGATAGAGGGAGACCGCGTATGTCGCAGAACAGCTTTGGCGCCAAGGACAAGCTCGCCCTGGGCGACCGCGAGTACGAGATCTTCCGACTGGATGCGCTGCAGGAGCGCTTTGACGTGGCGCGGCTGCCGTTCTCGCTGAAGGTGCTGCTGGAGAACCTCCTGCGCACCGAGGGCGGCGGCTCGGTCTCCGCAGAGGACATCGAGGCGCTTGCCAGCTGGGACGCCAGGGCGCAGCCGAGCAAGGAGATCGCCTTCACGCCCGCGCGCGTGCTCATGCAGGACTTCACGGGCGTGCCCGCGGTCGTCGACCTTGCGGCGATGCGCGACGCGATGGAGCAGATGGGCGGCGACGCGAAGAAGATCAACCCGCTCGCGCCGGCCGAGCTCGTGATCGACCACTCCGTGCAGGTCGACGCGTTCGGCACGAGCGACGCCTTCCGCGTGAACGCCGAGCGCGAGTTCGAGCGAAACCGCGAGCGCTACGCGTTTCTGCGCTGGGGCCAGGGCGCCTTCGAGCACTTCTCCGTCGTGCCGCCCGACACGGGCATCGTGCACCAGGTCAACCTCGAGTATCTGGCGCGCGTGGTGTTCGACGACGAGCGCACCGGGCAGGCCTACCCCGACACGCTCGTCGGCACCGACTCGCACACGACGATGGTCAACGGGCTGGGCGTGCTCGGCTGGGGCGTCGGCGGCATCGAGGCCGAGGCGGCGATGCTCGGCCAGCCGATGTCGATGCTGATCCCGCAGGTGCTCGGCGTGCGCCTGCACGGCAGGCTGCCCGAGGGAGCGACGGCCACCGACCTCGTGCTCACGGTCACCGAGCGGCTGCGCAAGCGCGGCGTCGTGGGCATGTTCGTCGAGTTCTTCGGAGGGGGCCTGGCCGGCCTGCCGATCGCAGATCGCGCGACGATCGGCAACATGTCGCCGGAGTTCGGCAGCACGTGCGCGATCTTCCCGATCGACGAGGAGACGCTTCGCTACATGCGCTTCTCGGGGCGCTCGAGCGAGCGGATCGCGCTCACCGAGGCCTATGCCAAGGAGCAGGGCCTGTGGCACGACGAGCGCTCCGAGCAGCCGACGTTCTCAGACGTGCTCGAGCTCGACCTGGCGGAGGTGCAGCCGAGCATCGCAGGCCCGAAGCGTCCGCAGGACCGCGTCGCGCTGAGCGGTGCGCGCGAGGCCTTCCAGGAGGCGCTCAGCGCCTACGTCAGCTACGACGCGCGCGACGAGGCCGTGGCCGAGAGCTTTCCCTCCAGCGACCCGCCTGCCAACGGCAACGACCGCGAGCGCGCGAGCGACGGCGGCCCGAGCTATGTCGAAGAGCGCACGGCGGGCGCGGTGGCCGTGAAGTCGCCTGATGCGATCAGCTGCAGGCTGGCCGACGGCACCGAGGTCGCGCTGGACCACGGCCACGTGGTGATCGCAGCGATCACGAGCTGCACGAACACGTCGAACCCGTCGGTGATGGTCGCCGCCGGGCTGCTCGCGCGAAACGCGGTGCAGCGCGGGCTGAGCTCAAAGCCCTGGGTCAAGACGTCGCTGGCCCCCGGCTCGAAGGTCGTCACGGAGTACCTGGACCGCGCCGGGCTGACCGAATGGCTCGAGCAGCTCGGCTTCAACCTCGTCGGCTACGGCTGCACGACGTGCATCGGCAACTCCGGGCCGCTCGCGCCCGAGATCTCAGAGGCCGTCAGCGAGGCCGATCTGGCGGTCGTGTCGGTGCTCTCGGGCAACCGCAACTTCGAGGGGCGGATCAACCCCGACGTGAAGATGAACTACCTGGCATCGCCGCCGCTGTGCGTCGCCTACGCGCTCGCCGGCACGATGGACCTGGACATCGTCGGCGAGCCGCTGGGCGTCGACGAGCAGGGCCAGGACGTCTACCTGCGTGACATCTGGCCGTCTGAGCGGGAGATCGCGCAGACGGTCGAGGAGGCCGTGCAGGCCGACATGTTCCGCAAGAGCTACAGCGAGGTGTTCGCGGGCGACGAGCGCTGGAACTCGCTGCAGACGCCGCAGGGCGAGCGCTTTGCCTGGGATGAGCAGTCGACCTACGTGCGCCAGCCGCCCTATTTCCAGGAGATGCCCGCGCAGCCGCAGGCCGTGGAGGACGTGCGCGACGCGCGCGTGCTCGCGCTGCTGGGCGACAGCGTGACGACCGACCACATCTCGCCCGCCGGCTCGATCAAGCGCGACGGGCCGGCCGGCGCCTACCTGCAGGAGCAGGGCGTGGCGCCGCGCGACTTCAACTCCTACGGCTCGCGGCGCGGAAACCACGAGGTGATGATGCGCGGCACGTTCGCGAACATCCGCCTGCGAAACCAGCTCGCGCCCGGCACCGAAGGCGGCGTGACGCGCCATCTCGGCGCCGGCGGCGACGAGGAGATGTCGATCTACGACGCGGCGATGCGCTACATCTCAGAAGGTGTGCCGCTGCTCGTGCTCGCGGGCAAGGAGTACGGCTCGGGCTCCTCGCGCGACTGGGCGGCCAAGGGCACGAAGCTGCTCGGCGTGCGCGCGGTGATCGCCGAGAGCTTCGAGCGCATCCACCGCTCGAACCTCGTCGGCATGGGCGTGCTGCCGCTGCAGTTCCCCGACGGCCAGAGCGCCTCGTCGCTGGGCCTCACCGGCGAGGAGATCTTCTCGATCGACGGCATCGCCGAGGCGATGGCCGATGGCGGGCTCCCTCCGAAGGAGGTCGGCGTGACTGCCGAGCGCGACGACGGTGAGACGATCGGTTTCAGCGCGCGCGTGCGCATCGACACGCCGCGCGAGGCCGAGTACTTCCGCCACGGCGGCATCCTGCAGTACGTGCTGCGCTCGCTGCTGGCCGCCTGATCAACCGACCAGCGTGAGTACACGCGCACCTGCGGCTGGAGGGCGGTCAAATGCTGACGCCAAACGGCTGGCCAGACGCGCCGTTCTCTGCTGCGGGAGGAGAGACGAAATCACCCTGAAAACTTGTCGGTTAGCCAGCCAGTCGTCTGCTGAGAACGTGCACTTGGCATTACACAAAACGCGACGACCTGGTCGTTCACTGCGCTGGCCAGCAGTCGCAAAATTTTCACTGGACTTGAACGCTTCACAACCCGTTGTTAAGTCCCAAACGGTCACGCGGGGAGCTGGATGCACCTCGGGGGAAGGTGGGGAGATGACACGGGGAATCGCGACGTGCTTGGCGTGTTGCGCATTGGGCTTCGCCTGCGCGAGCGCGAGCGCCGACGAAGGAGCTTCGCTTGGTCAGCTGGGGAAATCCACGGCGGCCACGGGCGTGGGGTTATCGCTTTCCGCTCAGCCGTTCGTCGTGCCGGACTCACCTGCGCAGGCTGAAGAGCTGCAGGCGGTAAGTGAAGCCAGCCGCGAGGATCCAGCGGCGGTGATCGCACGTGAACGCTCCGAGATCGCCTACGAGCGGCTCACCCCAGCGCAGGCCAGTCGGCTGGCCCGTGACGCCTTTCCTTCGACGTTCGACGCTCCAGCCGGAGGTCCTCCGACGCTGGACAGCGGGCGAGAGGGTCCTCGGCTACCCCGCACCCGACGCGGCGCAGCTCGTTCTTGCCGACGGTAAGCACGTACTGGTCGAATCGACGCTGCCGATGGCGATCGACACGGGAGACCGGCGCTCGCCGATCGACCTACGCCTCGTGCGAGCCGACAATAGCTTTCGCGGCGCCAACTCGCCGGTAGGCCTTCGACTTCCCAAGCATCTGGCAGAAGGCGCTAGGACTCTGCACGCAGCAGCCGCCTGTCGCTGCAGCCCGGTTGATGGACGGGGCGCCGCACTGCCCGGGGCAGAAGGCGCCGTTCGACGGCGCGACGGTCTTCTACGGCGACGTCGGGCACGACATGGACGCGGCGATCAAGCCCACGACCTCAGGTTTTGAGGAGGACACGATCCTGCGCTCGGCCAACAGTCCGTCCGCCAGCTCTCCTTCCACGTCGGGCTGCCATCGGGGCGCACACCTCGCCCAGAACAGACACCGGGTTCGGCAGCCGGTCGCAGATCGTCGATCAAGGCGAGGTCATCGCGACCATTCTCGCGCCCGGCGCGGTGGACGACCGCCGGATGCCCCCGTACCGGTGAGCGATGGACGCGTCGAAAGACATCGCTGACGCTGCAGGTCGACGAGCGTTCAGGCGAATACCAGTACCCGATAGAGGTCGACCCGGAAGTCACCGACCGCGGGCTCGGTTTCTGCAGCGGCAAGCCATCGAACTGGGAATTCAAGTCGAGCAACGAATCGATCTTCGGCCACTCGAACGAATGCGGCTCAGAAGAACATCTGACGACGTTTCTCACCGGAGGATATGGAGCCGGCGAATGGGCTGCGTGGGCGTATCAGACCCACGGAGACTCCCATATTTGGGAGCTCAACGCCGAAACCGAAGCCAAAAACGCCGGCGGGCATGTCGAAGGCTTCGTCGAAGCTCTCTCACGCGAAGGCGCCTGAAAACGTCGAAGCTGTTCGCGAAGAAAAGGAGATCCTCTCGACCAACACAGGCGGCACCACTGAATATCCGCGCAGGCCGCTCCCCCATCCGCTATGCAACGGACCACAGATCAGCGGCTTCGCCTCTTGCTCACCCACCTACGGGGCCGAACACAACGCTGTGCTCTTCGAGCAGACAACGACAGCGCCCGGCTCAGTGCTGCTCGACAGGCTCTATCAGGGGGTGGTGTCAATCGCTCAGCCTGAAGGCACGCATTCGACGACGAGCTTCAACCCGAGCCCACCAAACCTCGAATTCGAAATCGAACCCGAACCCGGCAAGAAAGAAATGACGAAACGCACCAATGTCCTCTTCGGAGCGGGAGCGTGGCTGAGCAAATACCAGGGCGCCTTCGAAACGATTGCGAAGGACCCGGGAATCGGCGTCTCAGCGACGAAACTCGAATACGAAAACCCGGCCACCAAAGTCTGGGAACCGCTTGTCGAACACAGCTACCTGGAAACCGGCAGCTGCAGGGGTGTCCAGTGCTACGCGGAACACGGAGAATCGTGGACGCTGCCGAACAGGCTCCCAGATGGCGAAGACAAGATTCGTTATCGCGCCGAAGATGCGATGTCCGGACACGAGATCGCTCGAATCAGAAGGCACAGACGACGGTCAAAGTGGACGCGACCCCGCCTCACAATTTAAGCCTCACAGGCCTGCCTCTCGGGGGCGAACTGCGTCAGACCGAATATCAGGTCGCAAGCGCACGCGACAGACGGAGAAGGCACGACGCCGAACTCCGGCGTCAAGTCGCTTGCTCTGTTCATCAACGGGCGCCTCAATGCTGAAAAGCCCGCTGAATGCGACGGCTCGCACGGCGAATGCACGGCAAGCGCTCAGTTCGCCGTCAAAGGCGAAAAACTTGGCGCTCGGCCCCAACGATATAGCCATCCAGGCAATCGACGGCGCGGGAAACGTCAGCAAGCCGCTGCGCTACACGCTCACCGTTCGCCAGTCCACGCCCGTCGCGCTCGGGCCCGGGCTCGCTCGATCTCCGAGTCCGGGGACTTCACCCTCGCGTCGACCGACGTCTCGATCGGCCAAGGCCTGAGTATTTCGCGCGAGCTACAGCTCACGCGCGCTGACAGCCGGCATCGAAGGCCCGCTCGGGCCACAGTGGAGCTTCAGCATCGGCAAACGACGAGTCGCTCACCGAAGTCGTTCGGCGGCAGCATCATGCTCACGAGCGCAAACGGAAAACAGGCGATCTTTGCGTTCAACAGCGAAAAGCACGTCCTCGAACCGCCGCCCGGCGACTCGAACCTCGAACTGACTCCCGAAGAACAGGGTGAAGGCAAAGAAAAACACGTCGTCGCTTATGTCCTCAAGAATCCCGCAGCCGACACGGCGGTCAAGTTCACGCAACCAACCGGAGAAGGCAGCGTGGCTACCGACCGAACAGGACGGTCCGGTCGCGACCGACACGGTCATCTATCGGTACAAGACGACCGAAATCGAAGTGGAAGGCCAGAAAGAAAAAGATCGCCGAGCCCCTGGAAGCCGTCGCTCCAACGCCGACCGGGGTCGAATGCAGGTCGGGAGCACTCGAACGTGGCTGTCGTGCGCTGACGTTCGAATACGCTAGCGAAACGAACGGCGGAAATGGCGAATACAAGGGTCGCTTGATGCGCGTCTTCTTCACCGCCTGGAATCCCGCCGAAAGCAAGATGAGCAAACCGATCGCGGTTGCGCAGTATGCATACGACTCCCAGGGACGGCTTACTGGCCGAGTGGGATCCGCGCATCTCGCCGGCTCTGAAGACCACTCTACGGTTATGACGAAGAAGGGCACATCACCGCCCTCGAGCCCGCCTGGGCAGGAGCCCTGGGTGTTCACGTACGGTACGATCGCGCACGACAACGGGACGGGGCGGCTGATCAAGCTGATGAGGGCTCCCGCATCGGCACCTCTCAGCTTAAGGCCGAAGCGCCATCTAACAAAGAAAAGCCGGCAACTCTCAGGGTCAGCATTCGATTGGCCGCGACGACGCTGAGCTGTGACCGCAGGGTCTCTGGACCGGCGCACCCGTCACCTACAGCTATCAATGGGAGGACTGCAACTAGCAAAGGTCACGGAATGCACCCCGATACTTAGGCGCTACCAACGCCGAACTACAAGGTCAGTGACGTAGCGACGTTGCTCACGCGACTGTCGCATCGGTCGACCGCGATAAATGGCAAGCTAGCATAACGGTTTCTGTCGCCAGCGCACCGAGTGCTGCTGTTGGTCAGGGAGTACCTAGCTGCCGAATTTGCGCTAGCTAGCGGACCCCAAGCCGATGCACTGACGCGTGGACCGGGTGGAAGTCTCTGGTACACAAACCCAGGCAACGCCAACTTCTTCAGTGCGCCCGGTGGTTCGGATCGGCAAGATCACAACAGCGCAGGCGTGATCAACGAATTATCACCTTTGATCGGAGCACATCCAACCGCTAGCGACATTACGCAAGGTCCTGATGGAAATCATCTGGTACACCGACTACCGCGACGAACCCAAAGGTCAACCCGAATTCGGCCGAACGGGTCCAAACTACATCGGCAGGATTACGCCATCAGGTACTATCACCGACTTTGCGCGTACCGGAGCACAGTTATCCCCGAGTCGACATAACCGCAGGGTCATGACGGTGACCTTTGGTACACAGACATACTTCACCAGACAGACCATCGGCAAGGATCACAACCTCGGGGCCAGATCACCGAATACCAACTGTACCGGCGAGCAGCGGTTTCCGGCTTCTATCACTAACGGGCCTCCTGATGGTAACGTCTGGTTTACGACGAGTTGCTTGAAGGCTACAACGCAGGCAAAATCCCTAACTGCCAGATTTCTCAGTCTGCATTAGACGAAGGGACTATCAGGTAGATCACTCGCTCCTCGCGTGATACGGAATACCCGACGAAACCGATCCTCAAGACATCACCGCAAGGCGCTGACGGAAATATCTGCGGTTTACAGTCTACGCGAGGGCACCGACACGATCGGCGAGTATCACAACGTCAGGCGCGATTACGTGAGTATGAAGCACCGCGCCTCCCACAGAAGCGCGCTCGCGTGGCATCATCGACGGGCCTGAAGGGATCGTGTGGTTTTGCCACAGAAACCAACGGGGAAGCCAGTGCGGAACCTGATCGGGCAAGATAACACCCTCTGGTGCTATCTCCGAAGTACCCTGCGCCTGTCGCCGGGAAAGTCGATCATTCGCTTGGCCCATTCCGTATCATCACGCAAGGCCCTGATGGCAACCTCTGGTACGCGATCACTCGGAGACTCGCTGCAAGCGGCCACGTCCCAGATTGGCACGGTCAATTTCAAGCGATCCGGCGGCGAACAACCGAAGCCCGCCGAACCCGGCACTACAATCGAGTACCACGTCCCCATCTCCGGCACCGGCGCGCCTCATGCGATGGGTGAAAGCCGAAGTCAGCGCGTGGGCCCAGCAAGACGATCCCGTCGAAGCCACCGCCATCATCGCACCCGACGAACCCCAGGGCTGGCCGGCCTCGAGCTACAAGCGTGCGACGGTGTACTACCTCGACGAAGAAGGCCACACGGTCAACGTCGCCACTCCCGAGCAGCTCACCAAACGGCTCTGATCTCGACCACCGAATACAACGAACTCAATGAGCCGGTACGGGCGCTGTCTCCGGACAACCGCGAAACGGCCCTAGCAGGCCGGCAGCAACTCCGGGGAAGTTTCATGGCAGCTGGACACACGCGAGCGTCTACAACGGCGAAGGCACGCAGGAATCTGAAGCGTTCCCGAACCTGGAACGCGGCTGATCGAAACGCTCGGGCCCTCAGCACGAGATCAGATACAAAGCGGGCAAAGAACAAAAGGAATCGCTCGCCCGTGAACGGACCGAATACTTCTACGACCAGAAAGCGCGCCGAGCGGGGAATCGACCGCGCGCGAAGCGGAAACCTACCAACAGAAGCCGGAAGCAGAACGATTTGACCTTCTCACCGAAAGCTCATCCGTTGCGCAGCTCGCAAACCGCGAACGTGTCGAAGTCCGGACGACCAAGACCTCGTACTCGGGCCAGAACGGGCTCGGCTGGAAACTGCGCGCACCCACGTCCGTCACGACCACCGTGAACGGCAAGGCGTTGACGAGCACAACGGAATACAACGAATCGACGGGACAGATCGTCGCCAAAAAGACCCCTGTAGGGGCCGAAGCGACATCTGCGACGCCCTCCTATGTTGGGAGCTTCGCCGCCCCCACCAACATCGAAGGCAGCTTCAGCAGCCCAGAAGCCGTCGCCATCGACTCAAGTGGAAACGTCTTCGTCGCCGATTCAGGCCACAACCGCATCATGGAGTTCAACTCCAAACGCGAATACGTGCGCATGTTCGGCTCTGCGGCTCGGGCAACGGCCAGTTTTCCGGCATCGAGGGCCTGGCCACAAATGCCGCGGGCGACGTATATGCCACCGACCACGGCAACGCCCGGGTTCAGGAGTTCGATCCCGAAGGAAAATTCATCCGCGCCTTCGGCAGCTACGGCGTCGAACCCGGTGGGATGAGCGAACCCTCGGGTATCGCCGTCGATCAAAGCGGCAACGTTTGGGTGCGCAACAACCGATCAAAAGTGCTGGTGCAGGAGTTCACCGCAGAAGGCCAGTACGTTGCTAATTCGGCCATTGACGGCACCAGCACATACACCAGCGGCATGGGCGGCCTAACGATCCTAAACGGCAAGCTTTACATGGGCGAATGGCCAGAACACCCGCACGTCTCGGTCTACTCGACGACGACCGGCAAACTGGAAAAACCCCTCGCCGAAGGCAGCACCGGTCGGTTCTGGAGCCTCGCCGCAGACCCAGCCACCGGCCACATCTTCATCCTGAACTACGGCAACAACGACGTTCAAGAGGTCAGCTCTGAAGGGAACCCGATCGCCACCTTCGGCGCGGCCGGTTCAGGAGCGGGTCAGATGAAGAGCCCAGAGGGCATCGGGGTTGGGCCCTGGAGCAAGGTCTACGTGGTCGACACGGGCAATGAGCGGGTGGAGGAATGGAAGCGAAAGCCGCCGAAGTCCCCACGCTCTCCAACAGCTTCGCCGCCCCCACCAACATCGAAGGCAGCTTCAGCAGCCCAGAAGCCGTCGCCATCGACTCAAGTGGAAACGTCTTCGTCGCCGATTCAGGCCACAACCGCATCATGGAGTTCAACTCCAAACGCGAATACGTGCGCATGTTCGGCTCTGCGGGCTCGGGCAACGGCCAGTTTTCCGGCATCGAGGGCCTGGCCACAAATGCCGCGGGCGATGTATATGCCACCGACCACGGCAACGCCCGGGTTCAGGAGTTCGATCCCGAAGGAAAATTCATCCGCGCCTTCGGCAGCTACGGCGTCGAACCCGGTGGGATGAGCGAACCCTCGGGTATCGCCGTCGATCAAAGCGGCAACGTTTGGGTGCGCAACAACCGATCAAAAGTGCTGGTGCAGGAGTTCACCGCAGAAGGCCAGTACGTTGCTAATTCGGCCTTTGACGGCACCAGCACATACACCAGCGGCATGGGCGGCCTAACGATCCTAAACGGCAAGCTTTACATGGGCGAATGGGCAGAACACCCGCACGTCTCGGTCTACTCGACGACGACCGGCAAACTGGAAAAACCCCTCGCCGAAGGCAGCACCGGTCGGTTCTGGAGCCTCGCCGCAGACCCAGCCACCGGCCACATCTTCATCCTGAACTACGGCAACAACGACGTTCAAGAGGTCAGCTCTGAAGGGAACCCGATCGCCACCTTCGGCGCGGCCGGTTCAGGAGCGGGTCAGATGAAGAGCCCAGAGGGCATCGGGGTTGGGCCCGGGAGCAAGGTCTACGTGGTCGACACGGGCAATGAGCGGGTGGAGGAATGGAGCTCGGTCAGACCAGGGGTCCACACCAGCGAAGTCGTCTACTACACGCCCAAATCGGAAGCAAGCGCCTCTGAATGCCGCAACCACCCGGAGTGGACGGGCTTGCCCTGCCAGACGAAGCCGGTCGAACAGCCGGAAACGGCCGGCGTGCCCAACCTCCCGGTCAGCAAGACCACCTACAACATCTGGGATGAGCCGGTCGAAACGGTCGAAACGTTTAGCTCAAAAGAACGCGGGACGACAGAACGCATCAAGCGCTTGACCTACGACGAAGCCGGCCGGCTCAAGACCAGCGAAACCAAATCGAGCACCTCAGAAGACGCGGGGGTGCCGGCTGTGCAGAACAGCTACAGCAGCGCGACCGGTCTTCTGGTCGAACAGAGCACGCCGAGCAACGGCAAGGTCATCACGAGCAAGTTCACCACGCTCGGCCAGCTTGAAAGCTACACCGATGCTGACGGCAACACCGCCAAATACAGCTATGAAGAACCCGACGGCCTGATCAAGGAAATGCGCGATTCGAGCGAGAAAGGCGAAACCTACCAGCGCTACATCTACGATCCCACGACCAAGGCGCTCACGTCGCTCACGGACTCCGGAGCCGGCATCTTTACGGCCAGCTATGACGCCGAAGGGAAGATGACCAGCGAGGTCTATCCGAACCAGATGTGCGCCAACACGACCTATAACACGGTCGGCCAGGCTACCCGCATCCAATACATCAAGACGGCCAACTGCTCAGAAGAACACCCGAAGGTCTGGTACAGCGAGGAAATCGTCCCGTCGATTCACGGTGAAACTATGTCGCAGAACAGCACCCTGGCCAAAGCCGTATACGAATACGACGAACTCGGACGACTCACCTCGGTTCAGGAAACGCCCACCGGCGAACATTGCAAGACGCGTATCTATGAATACGACGAGGAATCCAACCGCGTCGGCGAGATCCAGGCTGGGCCCAACGCCAAAGGAGAATGCTCGAGCGAAGGCACCCAAGAACACCACCTCTACGATGAAGCGAACCGTCTTGTCGACCCGGGTGTCACATATGACGCGCTGGGCAATACAACGACCCTTCCGGCCACGGACGCCGGCGGGCAGGAACTAAAGAGCTCCTTTTACGTCGACAACCAGGTCGCCACCCAGACGCAGAACGGAAAGACGCTCACCTACGGACTGGATCCCAGCGGCCGAGTCCGCGAAACCACCTGTACGAGCGAAAAAACGGTGTGCGAAGGCGGCAAGAGCTCGAGCACCACCACTCACTACGACGCTCCCGGGGAAGCCGTCGCGTGGACAAGCGAAGCCGGCCTGGAAACCCGCAACATCCCAGGCATCGACGGGGAGCTGTGCGCGGTCGAAAAGCACGGCGCACCGGCGGTGCTCCAGATGCACGACCTGCAGGGAGACATCGTGGCCACCGCGTCGTTGAGCGCAAGCGCGACAGAACCGGCGTCGAGCTACAACTCGACTGAGTTCGGCGTGCCAAATGAAAACAAGACACCGCCGAAGTACGCGTGGCTCGGGGGTGCCGGCGTGGCGAGCGAACTGCCGTCGGGGGTTGTCACCGACGGCGCGGTCTCCTACGTGCCCGAGACAGGTCGGGCGCTCCAGACAGAACAGGTCGCCCCGCCAGGGCTCGCCTATGGTTCGGGCGCGGGAAAACCCTACACCGCACAAGCAGAACCCTGGGTCTGGCAGGGAGCGGCCCGTGATGGGGCAGAAGCACCGGGACTCGAAGCCACAAGAGAACGGGAAGCTGCGGAAGCGGCATGCAGGGCAAATCCGGTGGCGTGCGAGACCTTTGAAGATCCACCCCCGGAAGTGGACTACCTCAATCTTGGGCAGGCTGAGAACTACGCTCGGAATATTCGGGCCGCCAAAAGCGAAGATGAATATGAGAAATTTGCCGATCTCTTTCTCAAACCATTCGAGGCTATAAAGGAAGCATTGGAGGAAATATTTACCGGTAGTACCGACGAGCGATGGGATGACGCACTCGCTGGCAGTCTCGAAACGTGCGTTGCGGGCCTTAGGCGGACGCATCATCGTGGTGGTGGATGCCGCGTCTCCGTAGCGGAGGAGACGGTCGGCAAATTTTGCATCTATATCGGGATCACCGAAAAAGATCTATGCGCGTCAGGTATTACAGTTCCCAATCTTGGGGTAAACCCAGAAGTATCCGAATGCTGGGCGTGGAAGCCTAATGGACATCTTTCGTACTGCTATCTTGTGCCTTGAGCGATGACCGAGACGTTAGGCAGACGGAGCTCATCGGGTCGCGCAATATCGAATATTTGGTTGGCCCAAGCGATAGTCCAATACCATGGTGAAACGACCGCACTTCCGATTGATGACATGGGTTCTGATTGTGTGCTGTCTGTATGTTGGAGTTGCGATCATAGTCACGAGCGTTAAGCGCGCCGATATTTCTGAGAGCTGCTTGGGGGCCTGTCGCGCATTGGCTAAATCAGCGAACTTAGCAAGCCTCGTCAATCAAATAGTCGCAGGTGCGGTGGCGCTCGCCTTCATTGCTGTTGTTTGGATTGGCACAGGTGTACGTGCCACGCGACGTGGGCGCCGCTGATGTGACCGGCACGCCGACAGTCGGAAGCGATCAGCGGCGCCCGTCGTAGCTCGCGTCCGCAATCCGGTGGAGTATGGCGGTGCAGCTAATGGTGTTAGCCCAGTGTGTAGACGTTGCCGATGTTCATGCATGCTGTTTGGCCGGCACGTCTGCCGCCGCATGGAGTCCCGCCGTTCTACGTCGGTTGTGGCAGGTCCTCGCCAGCCATCCGGCGGCCTGCGGCGGCGCTCAGCCCTGCTCACCAGCGTCGAACTGCTCGAACGCACCCACGCTAAAACTGCGGCGGTCGTCGGCATGGCGTACTGACGCTGCAGTTTCCCGACGGCCAGAGCGCCTCGTCGCTGGGCCTCACCGGCGAGGAGGTCTTCTCGATCGAGGGCATCGCCGCGGCGATGGCCGACGGCGGGCTCCCGCCGAAGGAGGTCAGCGTGACGGCCGAGCGCGACGACGGTCAGACGGTCGGTTTCAGCGCGCGCGTGCGCATCGACACGCCGCGCGAGGCCGAGTACTTCCGCAGCGGCGGCATCCTGCAGTACGTGCTGCGCCAGCTCCTGCGCGCGTGATCAGCTGACCAGCCGCAGACCGGGCACCCGCTCGAGGTGGCGGCGATTGCGGGTCATCAGCGGGAGCTGATGCTCGAGCGCGGTGGCAGCGATCAGCGCGTCGGCTATTCCCACGCGCGAGGCGCGACGGATGCGACCGGCGACTCGCGCGATTGCAGCGTCTACCTCGATTGCCGTCAGCCTCGTGAGGAGAGCTTCGATCGCCGGCTCTTCGCGCTGATTGCCGGCGAAGAGCTCGGCCTGGGTGATGACCGAGACCGTCAGCTGGCCGAGCTCGAGGTGGCGCTGGCCACGCAGGTGGTCGATCAGGACGTCCGTGTCGAGCAGCATCCTGCCGGTCGAGCTAGGGCTCAATCCGATTCCAGTTTGAGTCGAAGCGGTCCCAGTCATCTCGTGATGGAACCTCGAAGTCAGGGGCGAGGCCGAACGTCGCGTCAAGCACCCTCTGCATCTCGGCCCGGCGAGCCTCCTCGGCCGCGCGACCGTGCGTGTCGAGGTACTCGTCGAGCGCCGCCCTGATCACCTCGGCCAGCGAGCGGCCGTCTGCGGCGCGCAGCTGCTCGATGCGATCGCGCTGTGACTGCGTGAGATAGACCTGCGTTCTCGTCGCCGCCATATACAGCGCATTATACAGCTTAACGAGTCAAAAAAAGGGAACGCGCCGCCCCGCTCGCCCGCTCGCCGGTCAGGCCCCCTCGAGCATGCCGATCGCCGACAGCTCGTATGGCTCGCCGGGCTTGGCGCCGATGATCAGCAGGCGCAGCCCCTGCGTGCCGGCGAACACCTTGCGCGTGGCCTCGGGCGGGACCCGTACGAACGTGTCCGGGGCGAGGTCGACGCGCTCGCCGTCGATCTCCAGCCAGCCGGAGCCGCCGAGCGCGGTGTACATCTCCTCCTGACCGTCCTGCGCGTGATCGTGCTCGGTGTATTTGTCTGAGTTGGGCGGCAGCTTGATGACCGCCGCGCCGAAGGCCGTGACGCCGAGCTCGGCGCGCACCTTGACGAAGCCGCCGCCGTAGGACGCCCGCATGTCGTCGGTGTGCTTGGCGGTGAAGTCGGCCATACGGGCCGCTGATCCTACAGCGCGCGCGCCGTTCCGCGCCGGCCGTGGGTTAGCCGCGCAGGCATGTGCGATAGACCTGCGGCCCGGCAGTCGCCGCATACAGCACGGTATACAGCGCAGCGGGCCAAAAAAAAGGAAGCGCGCCGGTCGCCCGCTCGCCGGTCAGGCGCCGTCGAGCATGCTGAACGCCGACATCTCGTAGGGTTCGCCGGGCGTGCCGCCGACGATGAGCATGCGCAGTCCCTGCGTGCCGGCGAAGACCTTGCGCTTGGTCCCGGGCGCGACGCGGACGAAGGTGTCCGGCGCGAGATCCACCCGTTCGCCTTCGATGTCCAGCCAGCCCGAGCCGCCGAGCGCGGTGTACATCTCCTCCTGGCCATCCTCTGCGTGATCGTGCTCCGGGTAGCCGTCGGCGTCAGGGGGCATCTGGATGACCTGCACGCCGAAGGCCGTGACGCCGAGCTCGGCGCGGACCTTCACGAAGCTGCCGTCGTAGGCGGCCTCCATGTCGTCGGAGTGCTTGGCGGTGAAGTCGGCCACGCGCGAATGCTACACCGCGCGCGCCGTGCGTGCGCGCCCCTGCCTCAGCCGTCCAGCGGCATGAGGATCGCCAGCTGGCGCGATTGCGCGAGCAGCGTGCCGTCGGGCGCCCAGATGTGGCCGTCCTCCTCGAAGAAGCCTTCGTGGACGAGCGTCGTGTCAAAGCGCGCCAGGCACAGGTTGCCCGGCGTGCTCAGCGCGCCGGCGTGCGCGCGGAAGTGGATCGTCAGGTCGATCGTCGGGCTCGTGCCCGGGCCGTCGAGTTTGATGAACGGCGGCGAGTAGAGCGAGTCGCTGAAGAGCGCCAGCGCGAGCGCGTCCAGCGCGCGTGCGGGGTCGCGCAGCCCCAGCCAGGCGCCGACGGACATCGGCTCGCTGGAGCCCTGGAAGGGGACCGGCCCGATGCGCGGCTGGATGACGAGGTGCTTGGTGAACGGAGGGGCGAACTTGTGCAGCGCCGCCGGGCTCTCGCGCGGCGAGTCCGGTGGTTGCACGCGCGGCATGTGCGCTTCGCTGAGCTCTGGCGCGGTCCACGGCACCGAGAAGGCGGCGAGCACGAGCGCCATGAGCCGCCCGTCCTGCTCCAGGCGCGCCGAGAGCGTGCTCAGCGAGCGCCCCGCGCGCTGCAGCGTGGTGGTGATCGTGACGGGCCCGGTCTCGGGTGCGCGCGCGTAGTGGATCGTCATCGAGCGCGGGGCGCGCGCGGGCTCGCCGACGGCCTGCATGAGCGCGCGCAGGAGCATCGCCGCCAGGTAGCCGCCGTGGGGCCCGCGCCCGGCGCGCCATTCGCCCGAGACGTGCGCGTCGAAGACTCCCACCGAGTCTGACTGCTCGCGCAGCGTGACCGCGGTGTCGCGCTCGAAGGAGTCGATCGCGGGGGGCTCTGGGGTGCTCGCCGCGTGCGCGTCGGGCGCGTCAGCCACGGACCAGGCGCTTGTAGGTGATGCGATGTGGCCGGTCGGCGGCCGCGCCGAGCAGCGCGCGGCGGTGCTCCTCGTAGGCCTCGAAGTTGCCCTCGAACCAGGTGACCTGCGAGTCGCCCTCGAAGGCGAGGACGTGGGTGGCGATGCGGTCCAGGAACCAGCGGTCGTGGGAGATGATGACCGCGCAGCCGGGGAATTCGAGCAGCGCGTTCTCGAGCGCGCGGAGCGTGTCGACGTCGAGATCGTTCGTGGGCTCGTCGAGCAGCAGCAGGTTGCCGCCCGAGCGCAGCAGCTTCGCCAGGTGGACGCGGTTGCGCTCGCCGCCGGAGAGCGTGCCGATGCGCGCCTGCTGGTCAGAGCCCTTGAAGTTGAAGCCGGCCGTGTACTGGCGTGAGTTGACCTCGCGATCGCCGACTTTGATCTGCTCGTAGCCCTCTGAGATCTCCTCCCAGACGGTCTTCGCGGGGTCGAGCGCGTCGCGCGACTGGTCGACATAGGCAAGCTGCACCGTGTCGCCGAGCTTCACGGTGCCCGAGTCCGGCTGCTCGTCGCCGGTGATCATGCGAAAGAGCGTCGTCTTGCCGGCGCCGTTTGCGCCGATTACGCCGACGATGCCCGCGCGCGGCAGGTCGAAGCTCAGGTCGTCGATCAGCAGGCGATCGCCGAAGCCCTTGGAGAGGGAGCTGGCCGTGAGCACCTGCGAGCCGAGGCGCGGGCCGGGCGGGATGTGGATCTGAACCTCGTCGAGCTTCACGTTTCGCTCTTCGGCGACGAGCTCCTCGTAGCGGGCCAGGCGGGCCTTGGATTTGGTGCGTTTGCCCTTGGGGTTGGCGCGCACCCAGTCGAGCTCTGCGGCGATCGTGCGCTCGCGGCCCTTTTCCGAGCGCGCTTCCTGGGCCAGGCGGGCCTGCTTCTGCTCCAGCCAGCTGGAGTAGTTGCCCTGGTAGGGGATCCCCTTGCCGCGGTCGAGCTCGAGGATCCAGCCGGCGACGTTGTCGAGGAAGTAGCGGTCGTGGGTGACCGCGACGACGGCGCCCTTGTACTCGGCCAGGTGCTGCTCCAGCCACGCGACCGACTCGGCGTCGAGGTGGTTGGTGGGCTCGTCGAGCAGCAGCAGGTCGGGAGCGGCGAGCAGCAGGCGGCAGAGCGCCACGCGCCGGCGCTCGCCCCCGGAGAGCTTGGAAACGTCGGCGTCGGCGGGCGGCAGGCGCAGCGCGTCCATCGCGTACTCCAGCTGCGTGTCCAGGCTCCACGCGTCGGCCGCTTCGATCTTCGCCTGCACGGCGGCGAACTCGTCGGCGGTCTCCTCGGAATAGTTGGCTGTCAGCTCGTTGAAGCGGTCCAGCAGCGCCTTGGTCTCGCGCACGCCGTCCTCGACGTTGCCCTTGACGTCCTTTGACTCGTCCAGCGCGGGCTCCTGCTCGAGCATGCCGACCGTCGCGCCCGGCGCGAGCGCGGCCTCGCCGCGGTACTCCTGGTCGACGCCGGCCATGATCCGCAGCAGTGTCGACTTGCCCGCGCCGTTGTAGCCGAGCACGCCGATCTTCGCGCCGGGGAAGAAGGCGAGCGTGATGTCGTCGAGCACGGTCTTGTCCGGCGGGTGAAGCCGCGACAGGCGGTGCATCGTGAAGACGTACTGGGAGGACATGCGCGCTGCGCAGGATATGAGGTCTTCTGGATCTTTAGAGGGACGGCTCCGCCGTCCCGCGGACGTGCGCTGTGGCGGGTGCTCGCGCGCTGCAGGAGCGCTCGCGGGACTTTTGAGTATCGGCGCAGCGGTCGCTAACGTTGGCAGGTCATGGCTGCGATGGTCCTGGATATTGAGCGCCATCTGCTGCTCTTGGAGCTGCAGGCGCCGTTTGAGAAGCGAGACGTGCAGCTCGCGCGCCGGCGGATGGCCAAGCGCTGGCACCCGGACCTTGCGCCGGCGGGGCGCCAGTTCGAGCACGAGCGCCACCTGAAGGCGATCAACGAGGCTGCCGACCAGCTCGAGCGCATCGCGGAGGGCTCGCGCGGAGGCCGCGTGTCGGCAAACGCAGTGCGCGCGAGCGCCGCGGCCGCGCGCAAGGCGCGCGAGGAGGCCGGTCGGCGCGCCTATGAGGCGGAGCAGCGCGCGCGCGAACAGGCCGAGGACAAGGCCAAGCACGACCCGTTCGGCAGCCGCGTGCCCGACCACTCGGTCGTGCACCGCTACGCGCGCTGTCTCGCCTATCCCGAGTGGGGCGTGGGCACGGTCGAAGGCATCTACTTCAGCGGCGACCCCGACGGCGGCGACGACGTGCAGCAGTGGGCGCGCGTGCGCTTCAGCCACGGGGTGCGCACGGTGCCCGCGGGAAGCATGCGCTTCGTGGACTTCTCAAAGCCCGACCCCGCCAGCGAGCGCGCGGAGCGCTTCACGCTCGCCGCGCAGCGCGCGATGGCCGAAGGCGAGTACGACCTGGCCGCTCAGCGACTTGTATACGCGCGCGAAGCCGAACCCAGCAACCCGACCGTGCTGCGCCAGATGACGCTTGCCTTCTGGAACGCCGGAAAGCTGGACGCCGCCGGGCGCGCGGTGCGCGACTGGGCGCGCGCCGAAGGCGACAGCCCGGCCGCGCACCGCTTCGCCGCGCGCATCTATGAGGAGATGGGCGCGATCGACCTCGCGGCCGAGGCCGCGCAGCGCGCCGCGCAGCGCGGTCCTTCCGACGCCGAGGCGTGGGAGCGCCTGGGCCGGCTTCGCCTGCGGCTGATGGATCGCGAGGGCGCGCTTGACGCGCTGCGGCGCGCGGCTTCGCTGGGCTCCGACGGCGATGAGCTGCGTGAGCTGCTCGTGAAGGCGCTGGCGATCGAGCCGGGCCTGGGCCCGCGCAGCAACGGAGACGGCCCCGTGCACGCGGGCTCGCCGGTCGCCGAGACCGCCTAGAGCCGCTCACCGGGGCCGCGCTGGCGCTGCACGGTGCCAGGCTCGCTGCAGCCGCGGCCGGCCTGCCGCGTTCGCGACGACGCCATGCGTCGGGTTGACGAGCGTTGGGCAGCTTGCAGCGCTAATGCTGCGCGATGCACGCTGTCGATGCCGGGGGCGATGGCAATCGGACATCGCGAGGAGACGGCAATGCGACACAGTCAGGGCATCACACGGGCTGGCGGCCAGCGGTCGTGCCGACGGTCAGCCGCCGCTGGGCTGCTGGCGCTGCTCGCGTGTGCGGGCGTGTCGCTGCTGGATGTGCCCTTCGCGGACGCCACCTCGTGCGCGGGTGGTAGATGCACCGTGCCGTTCAGCGCGACCGGCTCGCTGCAGGAATGGCAGGTGCCCGTCGGCGTCACGTCGGCGACGTTCGAAGTCAAGGCGGCCGGCGGCGGCGGATCCGACGGCGCGCCGGGTCGTGCCGCCGGGGGAAGCGGCGCGAAGGTCACCTCGACCCTTTCGGTTGGCGAAAAAACCAAGCTGAAGCTGGTCGTCGGCATCGGCGGAAGGTGGCTCACGTTCGGCGAAGCCTTCGGCGGCGGCGGCAGCAGCTCGTTTGCGATCGGCAGCCCCGGGGGTGGGGGTGGCGGTGGAACGTTCGTGTTCTCCGAAGGCGGGTCTCTGCTGATCGCGGCGGGCGGCGGCGGCGGCGCCGGCGGCTATGAAGCAGCCAGCTCCGCCGGTGGCAACGGCGGCGAACTGGGCGCGGCTGGCGCGGGCAACGGCGTCGGAGGTGGAGGCGGCGCCGGCAGCGGCGGAGGCGGCTCGGCCGGTGAACACGCGAAAGCCGGTCAGGGTCCGACCACGAGCACGGCCATCCAGGGCAAGGGAGGCGAGGGGGGCAACGATTTAGAAGGCGGCGGCGGTGGCGGGGGCGGCTTCTACGGTGGGGGCGGGGGCGGCTCGAACGGAGGCGCCGCTTCAGGCGGCGGGGGCGGCGGCTCGTCCACGGTCAGCGGCGGGTCGAGCACGACGATCAAAGCGGGTGAAGGCGGAGCGGGCGGCAAAACCGACGAAAACGGACACGGCGGCGAAGTCGGGGTTGCCTTCAGCCAGCCGACGATGGGCGTAGCGCTCGTCCCCTCCAGCGAAACGCCGGCGATCGGCGAACCGGTGACGTACACGGCGACCGTTTCGCCGGTGCCCACCAGCGGTACGGTCGCCTTCGAAGAAGGTGGCTCGGCGATCGCCGGGTGCGCCGCGCAGGGCGTGAGCACGACGACCGGCAGAGCGACGTGCACGACCGAATACCACGCGGCGGGCGCGCACGGCGTGCGCGGCGTGTACTCGGGCTCGGCCGACGCGGTCTATCGCAGCGCGACGAGCGCCGAAGCGCAGACGGCGACCCCCGAGGCGACGAGCACGACGCTGCAGACCTCGAGCGCGTCCCCGAAAGCCGGTGCCACGGTCATCTACACGGCGACCGTCTCGCCGACGCCCAGCGGCGGCAGCGTCTCCTTCTCAGACGACGCCGGCGCGATCGCGGGCTGTCAGGCGCTGAGCGTGAACACGGCGAGCGGCGTGGCGACCTGCGAAGTGACCTATGCGAGCGCCGGCAGCCACTCGATCACCGCGGCCTTCTCGGGCTCGGAGGACCACGTCTTTCAGCCGTCGAGCACCGCCTCGGCCACGACCGTGACGGTCTCGGCTCCCAGCGCGCCCGTCGCCGCGCCGACGGTGACGCCAGCGGTGGCCGCCGTCGCCGCAGCTGGCTCCAGCTCGGCGCCGGTCGTGCTCACGCGCGCGCCGCAGCCGCTCATCAACACGCGCCTGCTGACGATCTTCTTCCGCTGCGGATCATCCCCGTGCAGCGGCTCGGCTGCGATCACCGTGCGCCTCCCGCGCGGCCGCGCCTGGCATCTGAAGGGCACCGAGGCGAGCGCAGCCGGCGGCACCCCGAGCCGGATCCGGGTGGCGGTGCCGGCGCAGCTGCGCCAGGACGTGCGCCGATACCTGCGCCACCATCGCCGCTACCGGGTCAAGCTCGACGTGTCGGTGACGCTGACGAGCGCCGGCGGCGCTCGTCAGACGACGCAGCGGGTGCTCGGCATCTGGACGCTTCCGGGCCTGCGCTGAGCGCCGCGGCGCGCTGCGCGGCCGGCCGGCCGGGCGTGAGCGCGACGGGGCGCCGCGCGGCCGGTCAGAGCGAGCGCGTCACGTCAGGATGTTCACCGCGCGCGAGACGATCAGGCCGATCGTGACGAGCGAGACGAGCGACTGCATGCCCATGATGCTCTTGGCCATCGGCGTCAGCGGCATCGTGTCGGTGGGTGAGAAGGCCGTCGCGTTGGTGAGCGACACGTACAGGTAGTCGATGAACTTCGGACGCCAGCCGACCGGCTCGATGCGGTCGTCGGACATCTGGGGGAACAGGAAGTCGGGCGGCGTGTCGTGCCCGGCGGCGCGCAGGCCCGGTCCGCCGCGATCCATCTCCCAGTACCAGAGCGCGAAAATCAGGAAGTTCGTCAGCCAGATGAGCACTCCGGAGATGATCAGCTCGCGCCCGTTGTAGGCCGCCTTGTCGCTGGACGCCGGGTGATGGAGCAGGAAGTGCGTGAGCGCGGCCAGCGAGTAGACGTTGGCGGCGCTCACGAACGCGGTGAGGCCGAGCGCGATGTGCCGCCGGCGCGGATGCACGTCCTCGACCTGGTTGGGCGTGACGATGAACATGCCCGCCAGCAGCACGGCCTCGAACGCCGGAACCAGCCAGCTCGGCCCGACCGTCAGGCGCGAGGGCAGCGCCAGCTGCAGGCCGATCGCGACGAGCACCGTGAGCTGGGCCGGCCAGAATGGCTCCGCGATGCCCGGCGGCGGGTAGACACGGCCCGGCGCGGCTGACGGTTCCGCTGCCACGCAGCCAGAGTAGGCGGCCGATCGGAGCGATCGCCCGAGCTCGCGATCGCGCGCGCCGCGCCCGGTCGGCGCCCTGCCGCGCCCGGTCGGCGCCCTGCCGGGCGCGGTCGGCGCCCTGCCGGGCGCAGGCGCGCCCGCCGCTCGCGCTAGCCTGGAAGGCTCCGATGGGCATTGAGAATCCGGTCCACCTGCTGTTCATCGCCGTGATCGCGCTCGTCGTTCTTGGGCCGAAACGATTGCCCGAAGTCGCGCGCACGCTCGGCAAAGGCCTGCGCGAGTTCCGCTCGGCGATGGACGGCTCGATGTCCCCCTCAGAGCACCCCCAGATCGGCCAGCCGCCCGCGCCGGCGCCGCCCGTCGCCGCGGCTGTCGCGCCTTTCGCGCCTGCCGCCACGCCGGCGGTCGCGCCCGAGCCGAGCATCGCGGCCGATCACGCGCCGCCTGGCGGCCCCGCGGGCGCGCCGGTGTCTGACCCGGGTGCCGCGGGCCAGCCCGCGCCGGCAGCCGAGCCCGCGAGCGCGTCTGACACGGGCGCCGGGGCCGGCCAGCCGTCCCTCGCCGAGCCCGCGAGCGCGCCCCCGGCGCCGGGTGTCGACGGGTAGGCTGGACCGGCCACTCGACCAAGGAGCATTTTCTGATGAGCGCCGAAGAGACCGCTGTCGCGACCGAGCCCGTGCTGACCGAGCGCCGGGGCAGGGTGCTGCTGATCACGCTGAACCGCCCCGAGGTGCGAAACGCGGTCAACGCGGCGGTCGCCGAGGGCGTCGCGGCTGCGCTGGATCAGCTGGACGCAGACGACGAGCTGTCGATCGGCGTGCTGACGGGCGCGGGCGGCTACTTCAGCGCCGGCATGGACCTCGGCGCGTTCGTCAAGGGCGAGACGCCCTGGTTCGGCGACCGTGGCTTCGGCGGGATCGCGCAGCGCGGCTCGCGCAAGCCGCTGATCGCGGCGATCGAGGGATTCGCTGTGGCCGGCGGGATGGAGCTCGCGCTGTCCTGCGATCTGATCGTCGCCGCCAGGGGCGCGAAGATGGGCATCCCCGAGGCCAAGCGCTCGATCGTCGCCGCCGGCGGCGCGCTGCTGCGCCTGCCGCGGCGCATGCCCTACCACCTCGTGATGGAGCTGGCGCTCACCGGCGACCCGTTCCTGGCCGAGCGCTTCCACGAGCTCGGCCTTGTCAACCGCCTGGCCGAGCCGGGCAGCGCGGTAGATGTCGCGATGGAGCTCGCCGAGGCGATCGGGCGCAACGGCCCGCTCTCGCTCGCGGCGTCCAAGCAGATCCTGCAGGAGCAGTTCGACTGGAAGAGCACCGAGATGTGGGACAAGCAGCTCGAGATCTCCGGCCCGGTGCTCGTCTCCGAGGACGCCAAAGAGGGAGCCGCGGCGTTCAAGGAGAAGCGCGAGCCGGTCTGGCGCGGGCGCTAGCTGCAGCGCGCTCAGGCGCGCCCGTTGGGCGCGCGCCTGCAGAGCAGCTCGGCCGCGGGGCCGCAGATGGACGCCTGTCGTAGCAAAAGCGCCTGCAATTGGGTGTTTTCGCAGTTTGGGGCGAATAGCCGTCTAGGTTCGCTTCTGCGAGCACAACTTCGTCATACCGTCACTGTTGTGGCCGATGCCGACGGGCGCTGTAGGCATCGTCGACGCAAAAAATCCCGCCGGCTGGCCGCCGGCGAACACTTACGGAGGAGACCCGCATGGGAGTAAGGTCGTTTCGCCGCATCATGGTTCCGCTCGGGGTCGGCTGCGCATTGGCAGCAGGCGCGGTCCCCGTCGTCGCGTTCGCGCATGGAGGCGGCGGTCGCCATCATCATCGAGGCCACCACCTGACGCTCTCGCTGCGC
The DNA here is from genome assembly GCA_963749385.1 of uncultured Solirubrobacterales bacterium. Classification (GTDB taxonomy): domain Bacteria; phylum Actinomycetota; class Thermoleophilia; order Solirubrobacterales; family Solirubrobacteraceae; genus Palsa-744. The sequence continues at coordinate 228,004 of CAVVMI010000006.1, read as the reverse complement.
GACGCCAGGCGAATCTGTCGCCAGGTGGGCGTGCCGCTGAGCGGGCCGCCGGCGCCCGGGCCGGTGATGACACCCGGCGGTCTGACCAGCGAACAGATCCTGGCGCTGAAGTCGGCGTGCACGAAGCTCGCGGCGGCGAAGGCGGCCGAGAAGCTCGCCAAGACGGAAGCGCTTAAAACCGAGCAGGCAGCCACCGAAGTAGCGCGCAAGAAGGTGCGCATGACCTGTGGTCATCATCCCCACAGCGGGGGCGCGGCTCTCGGTGTTCGCCCTCACCTGAGCAAAGCATGTATCGCCGCGCGCAAGGAACTGCGCAAGGTCAGCGGAGAAGCCCAGGACAAGTTCGAAGAATCCGTGACGCAGGCCGAAGCGGAATTCGAAAAGGCGCTCAGCACGTTCGAAGAAGAAGTCCACGCGGCCCTGCCGACGGGTCGTGAACACGGTGGGCGCCATCATCACCACCACCACGGGCCGTTCGGCCCGACGGGCACCACCGGGCCGACCGGCTCGACCGGAACGAGCGGCAGCACGGGCTCGACCGGAACGAGCGGCGCCACCGGCCCGAGCGGCGAAACCGGGATGACCGGCGCGACCGGAGTGACCAGCGGGGTCACCTTCGTGCACGGTCACGACGGATAGCGTTGCCAGCGCCGGGGCGGCCGTCAGGCCCGCCCGCGCGCGCGTGATGCGGGCAACAGAGGGCCGCCGTGAACACGGCGGCCCTCGTCGTTTGTCGTGCGCGAGCCGGGCGTGCGCCGCGCGTCGCCTAGTGTCCCGAGTCAGAAATTCGGGGTGAGTTTGCCGAGTGGATGGTCGAGTCTGACGGTCGACGGCGGCGCGGAGCGTACCGGTGGTACGTGAGCGACGTCGGCGGGCGTCAGGCGCGGGCAGGCGCCGGGAAACGCCGTCGAATCTCTGACTCGGGACACTAGATCCAGTCGTTTCGCCGGAAGGCGAAGTAGAGGCTGACCGACATCACGACGATGAGCGCGCTCGAGAACCAGAAGCCCCAGTGGGCAGCGAAGCCAGGGTAGGGCACGTTCTGGCCGTAGAAGCCGGTGATCGCGGTCGGCACCGCGATGATCGCCGCCCAGCTGGTCACCTTCTTCATGACCAGGTTCATGCGGTTGCCCTGGATCGTCAGGTTGGTCTCGAGAATCGTCGTCACGAGGTCGCGCAGCGACTCGGTCCATTCGGTGGCGCGCAGCACGTGGTCGTAGATGTCCTGGTAGTAGGGCGTCATGACCTGGTCGACGACGTGCAGGTCGCGGCGCATCAGCGAGTTGACGACCTCGCGCATCGGCAGCACGAGCCGGCGCAGCAGCACGAGGCTCTTGCGCAGCTCGAAGGAGCGGCGCTGCACCTCGGTGTTGCGTGGCCTGTCGTCGAAGAGCAGGTCCTCGAGCGCCTCGATCTCGCTGTCCAGCGACTGGACCGCTTCGAAGTGCCCGTCGACGATGTCGTCGAGCAGGCCCCAGAGCAGGAACGAGACCCCGTGCTGGACGAGCTCGGGCGATTCGTCCCAGCGTGCGAGCACGGGATCGATCGCCACGCCCTCGTCCTTGCGCACGGTGATCAGCGCGTTGGGCGTGACGAACACGCCGATCTCGCTCGCCGAGAGCTCGCCGCTGTCGGTGTCCAGCTTGACCACGTAGGCGCTGATGAACAGGTGGCTGTCGTAGCGGTCGAGCTTGGGTCGCTGGTGGTCGTTGACCGCGTCCTCGACAGCCAGCGGGTGCAGCTGAAACTCCTCGACGATCGTCGCGAGCTCTGCCGCGGTCGGCTGGCAGTAGTCGAGCCAGACGCACGCGTCGGGATTCTTCAGGTGCTCGGAGATGTCGGCGACGGGGAAGTTCTCGAGCGTGAGCCGACCGTCGCGGTAGAGCCTCGTCCGCGCCATGCGCGCACGATAGGGCGCGCCCCGGACCGCGAGCTCGCCCGGCGGGCGAGCTGCTGGCGAGCCGGGCCTACCCGCGGCGCTTGCGCTTGCGCTGGGCCATGATCGCCCGCAGGCGTCGCCACAGAGCGCCCATCAGCGCTCGCCCGGAACCTTGCGCGGGTACTGCGAGATCGGCGTGCCGAGGTCGATCGCCGTCGTCACGATGCGGCTCTGTTCGTCGAGGTGCGCCGCCGGATAGCCCTCCCCCGGGCTCGCGCGCTCAGGGCGGCCGATGTAGCCGAAGTGGATGTCGTCGGGCAGGATCTGCATCAGGCGCGGGAACATGTGCGCGCGGGCGCCCATGTTGCGCGGCTCCTCCTGCACCCAGACGACCTCGCGCAGGTTCGGGTAGCGGTTGATCAGATCGAGCACCTGGCCTTCGGGGAACGGGTAGAGCAGCTCGACGCGCGCGACCGCGAGGCCCGTGTGACTCGGGCGATCGCGGTGGCCGACGAGGTCGTAGTAGATCTTCCCGGTGCACAGCGCCAGGCGCGTGACCTGGTCGTCCTGCACGCCAGGCTCGGGCAGCACCGGCGCAAAGCGCGTGCTCTCGGCCATGTCGGCGACGGAGCTCGTGGCCTGCGGCAGGCGCAGCAGCGACTTGGGGGTCATCACCACGAGCGGGCGCTGCTTTGCCACGAGCGCCTGACGGCGCAGCAGGTGGAAGTACTGCGCGGGCGTCGTCGGGCTCGCGACGCGGATGTTGCCCTCCGCCGCAAGCGCGAGGAAGCGCTCCAGGCGCGCGGAGGAGTGCTCGGGCCCCGAGCCCTCATAGCCGTGCGGCAGCAGCAGCGTCAATCGCGAGGTCTGCCCCCACTTGGCCAGCCCGGAGACGATGAACTGATCGACGATCACCTGCGCCGAGTTCACGAAGTCGCCGAACTGCGCCTCCCACAGCACGAGCGTCTCGGGAGCCTCCTGGCTGTAGCCGTACTCGAAGCCCATGCACGCGAGCTCCGACAGCGGGCTGTTGTGCAGCTCGAACGGCGCACGCGCGTCGGGCAGGCTCTGAATCGGGCACACCGTCTGGCCTGTCTTGGCGTCGTGGAGCACCATGTGGCGCTGGCTGAACGTCCCGCGCTCGGTGTCCTGGCCGGTGAGGCGAATCGGCGTGCCTTCGGTCAGCAGCGATGCGAACGCGAGCGCCTCGGCGTGCGCCCAGTCGATCGCATGCGCCGTCGCGCCGTCGCCGTTTGCGGTCGCCGCGTCATCGGCCGCGGCGAGCGCCTCGCGGCGGCGCTCGAGCTGTTTGACGAGCTTGGGGTGCACGGTGAACCCGTCCGGCACGCGCAGCAGCTCCTCGCCGAGCTCGCGCAGGCGCGCCGCCGGAACCGCCGTGTCGACCTCTGGGCTCGGCGAGCGGTCCAGCTGGTACTCGCCCGTGCTGTGCTCGCCGCCGTTTTCGGTTGCCGCGGCGATCCTCGCCTTCAGACGCTGGTGCAGCAGCGTGAGGTTGTCCCACACGCCCTGCGCCTGGCGCTCGACGTCCTCCTGGGACACGACGCCTTCGGCCACGAGCCGGTCGGCCCACAGCTCTGACACGCGCTTCTTGGCCTTGATCTTCGCGTACATCTCGGGCTGCGTGTAGGCGGGCTCGTCCGACTCGTTGTGGCCGAAGCGCCGGTAGCCGATCAGGTCGATCAGCACGTCGTGGCCGAATTCCTGGCGGAAGGCGAAGGCGAGGCGCACGGCGCTCATGCAGGCCGGCACGTCGTCGGCGTTGACGTGGATGATCGGCACGTCGAAGCCCTTGGCGAGGTCCGACGCCCAGCGCGTGGAGCGCGCATCGTCGGGGTCGGTCGTGAAGCCGATCTGGTTGTTCATGATCAGGTGCACGGTGCCGCCGACCTTGTAGCCGTCGAGCGCCTGCAGGTTGAGCGTCTCCGAGGTGACGCCCTGGGCGGGGAAGGAGGCGTCGCCGTGGATCACGATCGGCACGGCCGCGTCGGTGTTCTGGTGGGCGTGCGGGCCCTCGCGCGTGGTCTGCGCCGCGCGCGTCGCGCCCTCGACGACCGCCGAGACGTACTCGAGGTGGCTGGGGTTGGACTCCAGGTTGACGCGGATCGTCTCGCCGTTGGGCAGCGCGTAGGAGCCCTGCGTGCCGTGGTGGTACTTGACGTCTCCGGTGCCGCCCTGCGGGATCGTCGTCACCGCCTCGAGCGTCGAGGCGCCCTCGAACTCGGCGAAGATCGTGTCGTAGGCACGCCCCAGGTTGTGCGCGAGAACGTTCAGCCGCCCGCGGTGGGCCATGCCGATCACGACCTCCTGGCCGCCGTGCGTGGCCGACAGCTGGATCAGCTCGTCGAGCATCGGCACGGTCATGTCCAGGCCCTCGATCGAGAACTGGTGCTGGCCGAGGTAGGCCTTGTGCATGAAGCGCTCGAGCGCGTCCACCTCGACGAGGCGCTTGAGCAGCGTCTTTGACTCGTCGGTCGTCAGCGGCTGGCGGTAGGCGCCGGACTCGATCTTCTCGCGCAGCCACACGCGCTGGCGGTGGGAGGCGATGTGCTCGATCTCATAGGCGATCGTGCCGCAGTAGGTCTCGCGCAGGTGCGGCAGCGCGTCAGCGAGCGTCGCGCCCGGCACCGCCATGTGAAAGATCTTGGCCGGCAGCTGCGCCTGCACCTCAGGCGTGAGGCCGACCGACTCCGGGTCCAGGCCCGGGTCGCCCTCGGGCTCTGAGCCCAGCGGGTCCAGGCGAGCCGCGAGGTGGCCGTGGCTGCGAAAGCGCGTGAGCAGCGTCGTGGCGCCCTGCACCGCCTGCAGGATCTCCTCGCCCGCGGGAGCGGGCGCGACGGTCTCCTCGGCGGCTGACGCGGCGGCGGCCGGCGCGGGCACGGGCGGCAGCGGCCCGAGCTGGGCGCCGAGCGCGGCGAACACGTCCTCATAGAAGGAGTGCTCGCCCTGCAGCTGGCTCTCGATGAGCGCCAGGAAGCGCCCGGACTCCGCGCCCTGGATCACCCGGTGGTCGTAGGTCGAGGTCATCGTCATGACCTTCTCGGCGCCGATCATCGCGCCGATGCTCTGCAGCCCCACGGGGTAGGAGATCGAGCCGGTGGCGACGATCGTTCCCTGTCCCTCGAGCAGTCGCGGCACCGACGCCACCGTCCCCAGGCCGCCAGGGTTGGTGAGCGTGATGTTGGCGCCGACGAGGTCGTCCGGGGAGAGCGTGTTCGTGCGCGCCTTCTCGACGAGCGCGTCGTAGCTGGCCAGGAAGCGGTCGAAGGGCAGGTTCTCGGCGCCCGTGATCACGGGAACCATCAGCGTGCGCGTTCCGTCCTTCTTCTCCACGTCCACGGCGAGGCCGAAGTTGACGTGTCCGTCGGTCACGCGATTGGGCTTGCCGTCGATCTCGGCGAAGTGGTCGACCATCACCGGCATCTGCTGCGCGGCGCGCACGATCGCGTAGGCGATCAGATGGGTGAACGACACCCGCTGTCCGGCCGCCTTGAGCTCGCGCCTGCGTGCGTCGAGCACCGTGACGGCGAGCGTGCGAAAGCTCGTCGCGGTCGGGATCGTCAGCGACCGCTGCATGTAGCGCGCGAGCGCCGCGGGTCCGCCCTTCATCAGCTTCGCGCCGGCCGCCGGCGCGCCCGCCGCCGTGCCGTTGGCGCCGTCGGCGCGGGCCGCCGCCGGCGCACCGTTTCCGCCCGCCGAGAGCACGTCTGACTTCGTGATCCGCCCGTCAGGCCCGCTGCCGGCGACCTGCGCGAGGTCCACGCCCTCGCTTGCAGCGACGCGTGCTGCCACGGGAGAGACCTTGAGCCCGTCGGGCGCCGCCGCGCCTTCAGAGCCGTCTGCCGATGTCGGCTCGGCGGGCTGCGCGTCGTCGCCCGGCGCCTGCGTGCCGGCGACTTCGATTCGCGCGATCACCTGGCCGACCGTGACCGTCTCGCCCTCCTCGCACGAGCAGCTCGGCGACCGTGCCGCTGGCCGGCGCGGGCAGCTCGACGTCGACCTTGTCGGTCGATATCTCGACGATCGTGTCGCCCTCCTTGATCGCGTCGCCGACCTTCGCGAGCCATTCGAGGATCGTGCCCTCCGAGACCGACTCGCCGGCGGCGGGCGTGACCACGTCGACGAGCGCTGCGCGTGTCGCGTCGTCTCGGTCTGCGGTCGCGACCGCCGAGCGCGCCGCTCGAGCCGTTGCCCGCGCCGTTGCCGTCGGCCGCAGGCCCCTGCGCGCCGTCAGCGCCGGGCGCGCTCTGCTCGCCGTCGCCGGCGAGCGCGATGCGCGCGATCACCTGGCCGACGGTCACCGTGTCGCCCTCCGCGACGAGGATCTCCGTGACTGTCCCGCTCGCCGGCGACGGCAGCTCGAGGTCGACCTTGTCGGTGGAGATCTCGACGATCGTGTCGTCGGCCTTGATGAAGTCCCCGACCTTCACCTGCCATTCGAGGATCGTCCCCTCGCTCACCGACTCGCCTGCGGCGGGGGTCACGACATCTATTGTCTGTTGACCCGTGGTGTCCGTCGCCATCTGCGCCCTACTCTAGCGCGCGGGGTAGAGCTATTGACCGCCTGTGTGACGGCATTCTCAGAAGCGCTCGCACGACGGCGCTGCTCGCGCAGGAACTCATAGCTGCCGAAGAACGGGCCGACCCCGCCGAGCACCGCCACGGCGACGCCCGTGCGCAGCGCGATCACCCTTAGGCGCACCGCCGGATGCACGCCAGCGACATCACGATCCAGAGGATCCCGTGCGTCCATCCGAGGATCAGCGTGGGTGTAGCCCAGCCGGCGATCGCGGCGCACAGCAGCGCCGCGTAGACACAGGAGTGCGTCAGCGACGCCCAGCTTCAGGCCCTTGAACGTGAGCGGCCCGGCGCGGTCGCGGTAGGGCTCGCCCTGGCCGCCCGGCGAGCCGGCCTGGAGGGCGGTAGGTGGAGCTCGGACGGCCAGGGCCCGCTCGTGGCTGTGCCCGCGGCCGGCGGGCCCGGGCAGGCGTCTCGGCCGGCCTCCCCCGGCTCACAGCGACAGCCAGCGCGCCATGCCGCGCACCGCCTCGCCGGCCTCCGCGGGCCAGTCGTCGATCGCGCTCGGCCACCAGGCGAACTCGTCGTGCTCGTGGTCGGGCGACACGGCCGCGTCGACGCCCTCCGCCAGCCACGCCTGCCCGACGAACATCACCAGGCCGTGCGGCAGGCGCACGAGCGCCTCGCCGCGCAAGCGCTCTGGCGAGACCGACCACTCCTCGTGCAGCTCTCGCACGAGCGTGTCGGCCGGGTTCTCGCCGAGGTCGACGGCGCCGCCGGCGCCGAGCGCCCAGCGACCGGCCCACGATGCGACCCAGCTCGCGCGCCGCCCGGCCAGCCAGCGGCCGTCGGCCGCGCGCGTCACGCAGAGCGCCGCGACGCTGTCGGACGCGTCGCCGTCGACCAGGCGAAGCGCCCAGCGCATCGGCTGCAGATCGATCGTGATCGTGTCGCCGTCGGCGCGGTAGTCGACCAGGCGCGCCGCGATGCCGTCGTGGCTGGGCGAGCCGCGATCCTGCAGGCCTTCGAATCGCCGCATCGGCGGCCTCGGTGTGCGCGGGCGACGGCTCGAAGTGTTCGTCGCTCCAGGTGGCGGCGACGTGCTCGCGCTCCCACGGGCCGCGCGCGAGGATCTCGGGCAGCTGCAGCGGCGTCTCGGCTTCGGCGGACATCACCGAGAAGGCTAGTGGGCCTAGACTCGGCGCGGTGAAGATCGCGATTCTCGGTCCGGGCGGCGTGGGCGGTCTGCTGGCGGGCGCGCTCGAGCGGGCGGGCACGCCGACGATCCTGGTCGCGCGCGAGGAGACCGACGGCGAGGTCATCGCCGAGCACGGCCTGCGCGTGGACAGCGTGATCGCTCGGCGAAATCGTGCAGCCCCGCGCGCGGTGGCGCGGTTGAGCGAGCCGGTGGACGTGCTGATCGTCGCGACGAAGGCCTCGGGCCTGCGCGACGCGCTCGCGCGCGTCGACACGGTAGCCGCGGCTCGTGCTGCCGCTGCTCAACGGCCTCGACCACCTCGCGCTGCTGCGCGAGCGCTTCGCGCCGGCCTCGGTGCTCGCTGGCACGATCCGCGTCGAGGCCGATAGCCCGGAGCCCGGCGTCGTGACGCACACCAGCCAGTTCCTGCTCGTCGAGATGGCTCCCGCGCGCGGGCCGGGAGGATGAGACCGATCGTGCGCTCGATGGACGAGCTCTCGCCGAGGCGCTCAACGATGCCGGCGTGCCCGCGGGCGTGGGCGAGTCCGAAGCGGAGGTCATGTGGTCAAAGCTCGTGCGCCTGAACGCGCTCGCATGCACGACGAGCGCATACGACAAGCTGCTTGGCGAGATTCGCGACACGCCCGCGGCTGCGCGCCGACCTCCTTGGCGCGATCGAGGAGGCGCAGCGCCGTCGGCCTTGCCGAGGGCGCCGACAACGTCGATCCGCAGAGGGCGAAGGAGGAGCTCGCCATGGCGCACGCCACGCTCGGAAGCTCGATGCAGCGCGACATCGCCGCTGGACGCGCGCCCGAGCTCGATGCGATACCCGGCTCGGTGCTGCGCGCCGCCGCGCGCCATGGCCTGAGCTGCCCGACGATCGAGCGCCTCGTGGCGATGATCGCCGACCGTGCCGGCGTGCCGTCGCCCGCCTCAAACGTCTGAGCGCGGCGCTCAGCCGGGCCGCCCGGCCGCTGCGTCCGCGACGGCTGGCGATCGTGGCGCAGCACCTCCAGTAGCTCGGCGTACGGGCCCACGAGGTAGGCGTCGTCGTCGGCGGCAAGGCGCGTGTCGCGTCGTGGCGGGTGCTCGAGCGGCCGAGCGGTCGGCGCGGCGGATCGCCATCACGCGTGTCTGCGCTGGCAGATCGAGCATCGCCAGACCGTCGAGGCCGCCCTGCGAACTCACGCGCAGCCGCGCGAGCAGGAACGGATGGTTGCCGACGTAGAACGTGAACAGGACCTCCAGGCCGAGCGCCGCGCCCACGAACCACGGCGCGGCGATCGCCGACGTCGACCACACGTGGCGAAACCCGAAGCTCTCCTCGAGGCGCCGGCCGAGCTGGCGGTCGAACACCCGCAGCACGACCGGCACCTCGGTCCAGCGCTCGCCCAGTCGGTCGCGCACGGCCAGGCCGGTCTCGATGTTCGTGAGGTCATCTGAGGTGAGGATCGCGACGGCCGCCGCGCTCGAGAGGTTCACCGATTCGAGCGTCGCGGCGAGCGTCGCGTCGCCGAGCACGAGCGGCACGTTCAGCGAGCGGGCCTCGGCCGAGGTAGCTGTTGCTCTCGGTCCGCTCGACCACGACCACCTCCTGCCCCTCGTCGAGCAGTCCTTCGAGCACCTGCATGCCGACCGCGCCAAGGCCCACGACCACGACGTGTCCGCGCATCCCCGGGAATGCGCTCGCGGCCCGAGCGACTGCTGCCAGCCGCCGGCTGACGAGCGCGTTCGTCAGCAGCGCGAACAGGGTCGTGACGAGCGTCGTGCCGGCGACGATCAGCAGGATGCCGAAGGCCTCGATCCAGGCCGGCTGGCCCGAGAAGGAGAAGTCGCCGAAGCCGACCGTCGCGACCGTCTCGACTGTGAAGTAGACGGCGTCGAGCAGCGGCAGGCTGGCATCGCCCGGGCCGGCTGGTAGCCGAAGTGCAGGACGAGCGTCGAGATCACCAGCAGCAGCGAGGCCGAGCGCGAGCGCGACGCGCAGCGGGCGGTCGGCGACGCTCGCGATCGTCGACCGGATCCGCCGCCGTCGCGTGGGCGCGCGCGCGCACGCTGAGCGTCTCGCCCTCGCCGGTATGTCGCCACGCCAGGCCAGCTCGCCTGAGCTCGTCGCTGGGTCCCGAGCAGCGTGACGCGGTCCCCGCGCGCGACCAGCTGGTCGCGCCCCGGGCAGGCGATCAGCTCATCATCGGCCTCGGTCACGACGCCGATCGGCGAGAGGCTGCCGTACAGCTCACGCAGCGTCGCGTCGGCGGGCGCGATCACCTCGGCGGCGACGAACAGGGTGTCGCCGAGCAGGATGTCGCGAGCGCGCCGGCCCACGCAGGCTTCGACGACCGACGGCGCGAACAGCGCGGCGACGTCGAGCACGCCGACCGAGCGAAGCACCTCCTCGACCGCGTGGGCGACCGCCGGGTTGTCGAGGTCGGCGACGACCCGCACCTCGGGGCGCAGGTCGCGGATCAGCAGCACCGTCTCGAGCGTGCGCAGGTCGGTGCTCTCGGCGCACACGACCGCCGAGGCCCCGAGGATGCCCGCGTCATACAGCGGCTCGCTGAGGTGCGCGCCGCGCGGCAGGTGCGGGATGCCCCAGCCGCGCACGATTCGCGCCAGGCGCTCGTCGGGCTCGTCGTCGAGCACCACCACCCGCGCGCCGGCCAGGTGCAGCTGCTCGACCGTGCGCAGACCGACGGCGTTCAGGCCGCAGACGATCACGTGGCCAACCCAGTCTCGGCACGGCGCCGACCCGTAGAGGTCGCGGTGGCTCTGCGGCATGCACTCGACATCAGTCTGCGCCGGCAGCCGCCGGCTGCCATTAGCCCGGCGTCCAAGAAACGCGCGCGCTAGTCCTCTTCGAATGGCGAGCGGCCGGGCGCGGTCGACCGGGACCGACTGCGTGGCGACCGCCTCGACGACCTCCTCCTCGGCGCGCTCCGCCTGCTCCTCGTGGTCGCCGTCGCAGAGCACGCGGAAGTTGCCGCGTCACGCCGCCGTCGACCTCGATCGTGATGCCCGGGAGGATCTCCTCGCCCTCCTCGAGCCCGAGCCGCTCGATGTCGAAATGCGCGAGGCCGATGCCGTAGGCGGTGTGGGTCGGGTTCTCGCGATCGTGCGCCGCCACCGCCTGGGCGAAGCGCTCGAGGTTCTTGGCGATCTTGCCCGTGTCCGCCATCGCTGGCGCAAGCCTAGCGCGAGATCCGGCGGCTCGGCTGGATGGACGCCTGGCGTCATACATTGGTGCGATGGCTCCAGCCGCTCGAGCGCCCCGCCCGCCCCCTCCATCTCGCGGGCGCGACGGACGGCGCGCAGGCGAGCGACGAGGTGATCCGCACGGTCGCGCTGACGCAAGGTCTATCCCGGCACCGACTTCGCGGCCGTCGACGAGCTCGACCTGAGCGTGCTACGCCGGCGAGATCTTCGGGCTGCTCGGGCCCAACGGCGCCGGCAAGACGACGACCGCCGGGATGCTCACGACGCGCGTGATCCCGACCTCCGGGCTCGGCCTACGTGGGCGCGATCGACGTCGTCGCCCATCCGGCGCTCGCCAAGCAGCTGATCGGGATCGTCTCCCAGCAGAACACGCTCGACCGCCAGCTGACCGTCTGGGAGAACCTCTACTTCCACGGGCGCCTGTTCGGCATCTCGGGCGCCGAGTCGCGGCGCATCGCCGACGAGCTGCTCGAGAAGCTGCAGCTCTCCAAATGGGCGAAGGCGTCGGTGTACGCGCTCTCCGGCGGCATGGCCCAGCGGCTGATGATGGCGCGCGCGATCTTCCACCGCCCGGCCGTGCTGTTCCTCGACGAGCCGACCGCCGGGCCTCGACCCGCAGAGCCGGCTCGCGCTGTGGGAGATCCTCGGCGAGCTCAACCGCGAGGGCCAGACGATCCTGCTTACCACCCACTACATGGAGGAGGCCGAGGAGCTCTGCGAGCGCGTGGCGATCATGGACCACGGCAAGATCCTCGCGCTCGACACGCCCGCGGCGCTCAAGCGCTCGGTCGGCGCCGACACGATCGTCACCGTGAAGGCCGGCGGCGACACCGAGGCGCTCGCCGAGCGGCTCGCCGCCGAGATCGGCGAGGTCACCAACACGCGGTCGATCGACGGCGGCGTCGAGCTGCACGTCAAGGAAGCGCAGCGGCTCGTGCCGCGGTCGTCAACGCGGCCGAGGCCGGCGGCTTCGAGCTCGCCGACCTGTCGGTCTCAGAGCCGAGCCTCGAGACCGTCTTCATCAGCCTCACCGGCAAGGAGCTGCGCGACTGATGGCCACCGCGACTGCCCCGCAGCGCCGCGCCTGCGCCCCCGCGCGCGCGCCGATCCGGATCGAGCCCGCGCGCTCGACGATCGCCGCCAGCCGCGTCGGCGCTGCATCGCGCTGATCCTGCGCGACCTCGTCGTGCTGCGCAAGAACTTCGCCGAGTTCGTGATCCGCACGCTCGTGCAGCCGTTCCTGCTCGTGTTCGTCTTCCTCTACGTGTTCCCGACGATCGGCCAGGGCGTCGGCGGCGGCGGAGGCAAGGTCGCCGAGTCGGCGTTCGCCACCGTGCTCGTCCCCGGCGTGGTCGGGATCACGATCATGTTCCAGGGCATCCAGGCGGTCGCGATGGTGATGGCCCAGGAGTTCGGCTACACGCGCGAGATCGAGGATCGCGTGCAGGCGCCGTGCCCGATCTGGCTGGTGGCGATCGCGAAGGTCCTCTCCGGCGCCAGCGCAGGGGCTGATCGCCGCGCTGATCGTGTTCCCGATCGCCTCCGTCGTGCACGCCAGCGGCGTGGAAGCCCACCTGTCGGTCAACTGGCCTGATCGTGATCACGCTGATCCCGCTCGCCTGCATGACGATGACCTCGCTCGGGCTGCTGCTCGGCACCGCCTTCGAGGCGCGCAACCTCGGCCTGATGTTCGGCTTCGTCGTCCTGCCGCTGACGTTCCTCGGCGGCACCTACTACCAGTGGACGAAGCTCGCGCCGGTGCAGGTGTGCGGGTATCCACTGGCTGCAGATCGTCGTGCTCGTCAACCCCCTGATCTACGTCAACGAGGGCCTGCGCGCCGGGCTCACGCACGCCTCGCACATGCCCCTTTATGTCGTCTACCCGGTGCTGATCGGCTTCTGCGCCGTGTTCCTGGCGCTCGGCCTGCGCAACTTCCGCGGCCGCGTGCTCTCCTGACGTCGGGCTCGACTCGCGACAGCGTGATCGCCTGGGCGCCACGAGCTGAGCGCACCGCGCGAGGCTGGCGCCGCGTGCTCTCCGGCGGGCAGGCGGGAGGTGCGTGTGTTGCATTTCGTCGACCGTATAACCATGGTTATACGGTCGTTTGACGAGCAATACCGCCACGCCGCCTTTACACGCTGCCTTGTGCACAGACTGCCCTGATCGTCTTCGCGCGCGCTAAGGCGTGTCGGTGAAGTTGCGCACGAATCGCGAACGGTCGCGCTGGTGCGCGTAGCCGACCGAGCCCCAGAAGGCTCTCGCGGTGGGTTCACCCGACGCGACGATCGCGTCGAGCCTGACCGCGCCGCGGTCGCGCAGGCGCCGCTCTCCCTCGGCGACCAAACGCGTCGCCAGCCCCTGGCGGCGGTGCTCGGGGTGCACGGCGAGCCGGTAGAAGCTGCCCCTCCACCCGTTCCAGGCCGCGATCAGCGAGCCGACCAGCCGACCGTCGGCCTCGGCGATCAGCAGTGCCTGCGGATCGAGCGCCAGCAGCGCTCCGAGCGACCGCGCCCTGTCGGTGACGGTCGCCGGCGCGCCAGACGCGGTCCACAGCTCGAGCACCTGGGCAAAGTCGCGCGGGGTGGCGCTGCGAATGGCGATCGGGCTCGACGACACCCGGTGAAGGATGGACGCTGCGATGGACGGCCCGAGGCGCCGCCCGGGCAAGCGCGCGCCCGGCCTCCGCGTAAGCTGTCGCGGCGAGGAACGGGATGAGCGATGCGAGCACCGCAACCGCCAAGGTGGTCGTCAACAGGGCGATGTCGCTTGACGGCTTCATCGCCGGTCCCGGACACGCGATCGACTGGATCGCGGGGGCGCTCGCCCCGGAGGTGATGCGAGAGCAGGCGGCGGCGACCGGCGCCATGCTCATCGGCCGGCGGACCGCCGAGGTGGGCGACAGGATGGAGGCCGAGGAGCCGGGCAGCGTGGACTACCCCTTTTCCGGACCGATGTTCGTCCTCACGCATAGGCCGCCGGAGCCGCCCGACCCGAAGGTCACGTATCTCACCGGCGACATCGCGGACGCGGTGGCCACGGCGCGCAGCGCCGCGGGCGCAAGAACCTGGAGATCCTTGGCGGCGACGTGGCCGGCCAGTGCCTGCGGCGGGGGCTGGTCGACGAGATCTTGGTGTATGTGCTGCCGGTGCTGCTCGGCGACGGCATCCGCTTCTCGCCCCCGGGCCACCCCAGGATTGATCTGGAACCGGTCAGCAGCACGCGGTCGGACGCGGTCACGATCCTGCGGTTTCGCGTTCGCAGGTAGTCGCTGCGCGCGCCTACTCCGGCGATGCTCGGAGAGCCCTCGGCGACACCCGCGGGCTGCCTGTCAGCTGTCGGCGATCTCCAATATCTCGACGCGATAGCCGTCTGGGTCTTTGACGAAGCACAGCCGCGGTCCGCCGTCTCGGATCGTGTAGGGCGGCTTCTCGGGCTGGATGTCCTGACCGGCGAGGCGTGTGAGCATGGCGTCGAGATCGTCTGTCGTGATCGCGATGTGGCCGTAGCCTGTGCCGACCTCGTAGGAGTCCACGCCGAAGTTGTAGGTCAGCTCCAGGCGGGGCGAGTCGCCGTCGCCGGGCTGGTTCATGAACACGTTGACGGCCTCGTCTCTTATCGGGATTCGCCCGATCTCCTCGAAGCCCAGCGCGCTGTAGAAGGCGACCGAGCGGTCGATGTCGGTGATGCGGTAGCAGGTGTGGATGAGCGCCATGCGCGCAGTCTACGTCGCGAGCAGAGCGTGCGGGGGCAGGGCGCTCGGGCTGGGCACCTACGTGCTCATGGTGCGCGCGACGAACTCCGCCGGCGAGCGCTCAGCCGATGCGAACGTCAAGTTCTTCGTCCTCGCGTGCTGAGCTTTAAGCCCACGTTCAGCCCGCGTTCATCAACGCGGGCCACCTTGTTCTCGACCGGCAAATTCCCGATCTGAAGGGAGACCGCAATGGCCAGGATCATGGTTACGACGGGCTCGGTGGGCAGCGACGCCGGGGTTTCGAGGAACAAGGCCTCAGTGCTGCTCGACGAGCGAGTCGAGCCGGTGCATCTCAGCGAGGATCAGGCGGCGCGCCAGCTCGTCGAGCGGATCGCGTGGGCGGTCACCGACGCCCACGATGTCGAGCACGCGCCGTAAGCGCTTGACTCCGCCGAGGCGGCAGCGCCCCAGGGCGCGCCGCCTCGGCGGCACTGCCGGCGGGCACGTGCGCCGCGGGTATTCGCGCGCGACCGCGATGTAGGCTCAGGGCGTGCGCACGCTCATCGTCGGTCACGGAGGACGCGAGAGCGCGCTTGCCAGGCGCATGGGCCGAGCACAGCGAGCTGCACGCGTTCATGGGGCACGAGAACCCGTCGATCGTCGGCGACGTCGCCGCGTCCGGGGGCACGCACGCGACGGGCACGTCAGCGACCCGCGCGCGGTCGCCGCGTTCGCGCGCGAGCGCGAGATCGACATCGCGATGGTCAGCGCCGACGAGCCGCTGGCCGCCGGCGTCGTCGATGCGCTGCTCGCGCAGGGCACCAGCGCCGTCGGCCCGACGCGCGCGGGCGCGGAGATCGAGTGGAACAAGGCCTTCGCGCGCGAGCTGCTGGCCGAGGTGGCGCCCGACGCCGTGCCGGCGCTGCGCGTCGTGCGCCGCGCCGAGGAGGTCGCTGGCGCGATGGCGTTCTTCGGCTCGACGCCGGTGGCGGTGAAGCCCGCCGGGCTGACCGGCGGCAAGGGCGTGAAGGTGATGGGCCCGCACCTGGCCGACCACGGCGAGGCGGCGCAGTACGCGCGCAGCCTGCTCGCGCGCGAGCAGGCGCCTGAGGAGTCGGTGCTGATCGAGGAGCGCATCCTCGGCGCGGAGTTCACGATCCAGGCGATCAGCGACGGTCAGACCGTCGTGTTCCCGCCGTCCACCTATGACTACCCCTACCGCTTCGACGGCGACGAGGGGCCCGGCACCGGCGGGATGGGCTCGCTGTCGATGCCCGGCGCGACGCTGCCGTTCATGACGCGACGCCCACTACGAGCAGGCGTGCGCGATCATCGAGCGACGTGATCGCGCGCCTGGCCGCAGCAGGGGCGCCACTTCAGCGGGGTGATGAACAGCGGCTTCTTCGCGACCGCCGACGGGGTCAAGGTGATCGAGTTCAACGCCCGCTTCGGCGACCCGGAGTGCATGAACATCATGAGCCTGCTTGACGGCAGCTGGCCGCACGCGATGGAGCGGATCGCGGCCGGGAGCCTGAGCGCCGCCGACGTGCCGCTGCGCCGGCAGGCGTCGGTCGTGCTCTACCTCGTCTCGCCCGACTACGCGCTGCGCGCCGGGCCGCCGTATGAGTTCGCGCTCGACATCGAGCGGCTGCAGGCGCACGGCTGCGAGGTCTTCTTCTCCTCGGCGGTGGAGATCGGGCCAGACACCTACAGGACCGTCGGCACGTCGCGCGCCGTCGCGCTGGCGAGCACCGCCCCGACGCTCGAGCAGGCGCGCGCCGACCGTGGCACGGGCGTGCGAGCTCGATCCCGGTGCTCGAGTGGCGCCGCGACGTGGGCGACGCGCGCTACCTGGACGGCCTGCGCGAGCTCGTCGACGCGGGCGCTTCTGGCGGCGAGGACGCTTCTGCGGCGGGCGAGGGTCTGGCGCATCAGTCGGCCTGAGCTTCGTGCAAGGATGCGAGCGCGATGATCGTCGAGCGCGCGTCCAATCCGCAGTTCGTCTCGAACACCTACCTGCTTGCCGACGGCGATGGCGGGCCGGGCTTCTTCATCGACGCCGGCGGCCCGGTCGCGCCGCTGATCGAGACGGCCGAGCGGCTGGGCGTGCAGCCGACGCACGTTCTGCTCACCCATCATCACTACGACCACGTGTGCGAGGTCCCGGCGCTGCGCGAGCGCTGGCCGGCGCTCGAGGTGCTGATCGAGCGCGACCGAGCGCGATCTGCTGGCGGGGATGGATGCGGGCGAGGGCCAGGAGGCCAGGCCGCTCGTCACCGGCACGATCGAGGCGGGCGAGACGCTGTCGTTCGGCAAGCTCGACGTGCGCGCGCTGCACACGCCGGGGCACACCGCGGGGATGCTCTCCTTCCTCGTCGCGCCCCGGCGGCGCGCGTGGCCCCGAGCAGGCGGTCTTCACCGGCGACACGCTGTTCAAGGGCTCGGTCGGCGGCGTGCGGGCGCCCGGCCACACGACCTACGCCGACCTGCGCGACTCGATCATGGGCACGCTGATGGAGCTCGCTCCGCAGACCGTGATCTACCCGGGCCACGCCGACCCGAGCACGGTCGCCCAGGAGTGGGAGCCCAACAGCTTCATCCGCGTCTGGCGCGGCCTCGACGCCGAGGGCGCGCAGCCGTGCACGGCGCTCGGCGAGCCGGCGACGCTGGTCCTGCTCGGCGCCGACTACGACGGCGGCACGAAGGCCTGGGTGCGCTGGCCGGACGGCTCGGACGACATCGTGCCCGGCTCGCGCGTGCAGCTCGCGCAGTGACCTAGAGCCGCGCGCGAATGCGCGAATAGCCGCCGAAGCGCCGCTGCGCGCTTAACATCGGAGGTGCTGTGGCGCGCGAGAGCGAAAAAATCCCGACCTCGCGCGTGCGCCGCACGGCGACGGTCGCGACGCTCGCGGCGAGCGAGGCCGTCAAGCAGTTCGGCACGCGCGCGGCGAACGTCACGCGCGGCGAGGAGGCCTCCGAGGAGGCGATGGCCCGCCGCCAGCTGGAGACCGCCAAGCAGATCGTCGCGGTGCTGGGGACGATGAAGGGCGCGGCGATGAAGCTCGGCCAGGTGATGTCGTTCCTCGACGTCGGCCTCGTGGCCGAGGAGCACCGCGAGGAGTTCCAGCGCGAGCTCGCGAAGCTGCGCGACGCGGCGCCGACGGTCTCCTTCAAGCAGATGCGCAAGGTGATCGAGGAGGACCTCGAGGAGCCGCTCGGCGAGATCTTCGAGCACTTCGACGAGGAGCCGATCGCCGCGGCCTCGATCGGCCAGGTCTACCGCGCGCGCTTGCACGACGGGCGCGAGGTGGCGGTCAAGGTCCAGTACCCGGGCGTCGCGGCAGCGGTGCGCGCGGACATGCAGAACCTCGAGATGATCATGCGGCTGCTCAAGCGGATGACGCCCGGGATCGATGTCAAGGCCATCGCGCAGGAGATCAAGGAGCGCATCGTCGAGGAGCTCGACTACGAGCTCGAGGCCCAGAACCAGCGCGCGCTGGCGCGCATCTTCGCCGGGCATCCGTTCATCGTCGTGCCGGACGTCGTCAGCTCGCTCTCGCGCGAGCGCGTGCTCGTGAGCGAGTTCGTCGTCGGCGTCGGCTTCGAGGAGGTCAAGCGCGCCTCCCAGGCGGAGCGCGACCGCATCGGCGAGATCGTGTTCCGCTTCTTCCTCGGCTGCCTGTACCGCCACCGCCAGTTCTCCGGCGATCCGCACCCGGGCAACTTCCTGCTGCTCGAGCGACGGTCGCGTCGCCTTCCTGGACTTCGGCCTGTTCAAGCGCATGGACCTCGAGCGCCGTCGAGCTCGAGCTCGCGGCGCAGCGCGCCGTCGTC
Source organism: uncultured Solirubrobacterales bacterium (assembly GCA_963749385.1). GTDB lineage: Bacteria > Actinomycetota > Thermoleophilia > Solirubrobacterales > Solirubrobacteraceae > Palsa-744. The sequence continues at coordinate 209,652 of CAVVMI010000006.1, read as the reverse complement.
GAGGACGACGCCGCGGCGCCTGCACGAGCTGCTCGCGCGCTCGGGCTTCCTGCCCGAGCCCGAGCGCGTCGACCCCGAGCACCTGCTCGAGTTCATCGAGGACGCGATCTGGTGGTACACGACCGCCGACGAAACGCTGCAGCTGACGCCCGAGATCGCCACGCAGGTGATGATCGAGAGCTCCGACCCGCGCTCGCGCCACTTCCGCGAGATGCGCCACCAGGACATGCTGCCCGAGCACCTGTTCGGCCGGCGCATGGAGGTGCTGACGCTCGCGGTGCTCGCGCAGCTGCGGCGCGCGCGCCAACTGGCACCGGATCGCGCGCGAGTGGATCTACGGCGACCCGCCGGTCACCGAGCTCGGCCGCCAGGAGGCCGAGTTCTACGGGCGCAGCGGCGTCCGCGCCGCCGGCTGAGCCCCGAGTATCGAGGAGCGGCCGCTAGACGAGCTGGATCTGAAACAGGCTCGTCGTGCCCGGGCGACCGGAGGGCAGCCCGGCGGTGATGCCGACGCGCTGGCCGCGCTTGCACCAGCCGAGCTCGACGACGCGCCGCGCGGCGTCGGCGATCAGCGCCTCGGTGGTCTCGTGGCGGGGCATCGAGGCGGCCTGCACGCCCCACATCAGGCCGCAGCGCCGGACCGTCTCTTTGCCGGGCGAGAGCGCGTAGATCGGCACCGTCGGGCGGTGCGCGGAGACGAGCCGCGCCGAGCGCCCGGACAGCGTCGGGACGACGAGCGCGTCGAGGCGCAGCTCGCGCGCGGCGTCGCAGAGGTTGTGGGCGATCGTGTAGGCGGGGTCGGACTCGGTGCGGCGCACGCGCGAGTCGTTCCAGCGCTCATACGGTGCGATCGACTCGGCCTGCTCGGCGACGGCGGCCATCATCGCGACCGCCTCGACCGGGTAGGCGCCGACGGCGGTCTCCTGGGAGAGCATCACCGCGTCGGTGCCGTCGAGGATCGCGTTGGCCACGTCGGCGACCTCGGCGCGGGTCGGGCGCGAGGAGCTGACCATCGAGTCGAGCATCTGCGTCGCGGTGATCGACGGGCGCGCCATCGCAGCCGGCGAGCTCGAGCAGCTGCTTCTGCACGATCGGCACGCGCGCGATCGGCAGCTCGATGCCGAGGTCGCCGCGCGCGACCATCACGCAGTCGGCCGCCTCGAGGATCTCCTCCGCGCGCTCGACGGCCTGCGGCTTCTCCATCTTCGCGATCAGCGGCAGGCGCGTGTGCTCGCGCACCGTTTCGACGTCCTCGGGGCGCTGCACGAACGACAGCGCGACCATGTCCACGCCGATCGACTCGCCGTGGCGCAGCAGCTGCAGGTCCTCCTCGGGCACCGCCGGCAGCGCGGCGACCGGGCCGGGGATGTTCAGCCCCTGGCGCGAGGCGACCGCGCCGCCGACCTCGACCTCGACGTCGACCTCGCACTCCGCCGGCGCGCACGTCGACGACGCGCAGGCGCACCGAGCCGTCGGCGAGGTACAGGATCGAGTCGTGCTCGACGGCGTCGGCGAGGCCCGCCCAGGAGATGCTCATGTGGTGGGCGTCGCCGGCGAGCTCCTCGCCGCCGCAGGTGAACGTCAGCCGCTCGCCCGGGCGTCAGCTCGACGACGTCCTCGCGCAGCGGGCCGATCCGCAGCTTCGGCCCGGGCAGGTCCTGCAGGATCGCGACCGGGCGCCCGACCCGCCCGGCGGCGTCGCGCACGCGGCTGACCGTCTCGGCGTGCTCCTCGAGCGTGCCGTGGGAGTAGTTCAGGCGCGCGACGTCCATGCCCGCCTCGACCATGCGCACGAGCGTCTCCGGCTCGCGCGAGGCGGGACCGATCGTCGCGACGATCTTCGTGCGGCGCATCAGCTGGATCGTATTGACGGCGAGCCCCCCGATCCCTACCATCGAGACGTGCTCGGTCCTTCGCGCCCATGCCCCGTGTCGGCGGCAGCGCTCGCCTGACGCACTTCGGCGGCGGCCGCGAGCAGGGCACGTGCTCGTGGTGCACGAGCTCGGGCGTCGCCTGGAGGTGCGCGGCGAGAGCGGCGAGCTGCTGGAGTTCGTCCTCAGCCCGGCGACCGCGCGGTTCGTCTGCGCGAGCGACGCCGCACGGGCCGCGCCTGGAGCTCGCTACGCAGGGCGCCTTGACGTCGGGGAAGTGCTCGGCGCAGTGCTCGCGCAGCACCTCCCGGACCCACGCGCGCTCCTGCGGGCTTGCGACGCGGAAGCGCGCGAGCAGCTCGCGCTGGCGCTCGATCGGCGCGCCCGCGATCACCCAGCGCACCGCGAGGCGCTCGAACAGCAGCTCGACGCCCGCTGCCAGGCGTCCTCGCGCGACAGCGGGTGCGCCGCGCCCGCGAGCGCCCGCGCGTACTCGCGCGCGCGAGCCCGCGCGTCAGCGAGCCGCGCAGCGTCAGCACGTTGCCGTCACGATCGGTGTAGTCGCTCGTCGGCGCCTCGAGCTTCGCCTTGCGGCGAGCGCGCTCTGCCCACGCTACGGGGCGCGTCGGCGGCCTGCAGCAGCAAGGCACGCACGTCGCCGGTGAGCGGCTTGCCGTGCCCGGGCCAGGCCGCCGCGGGTTCCATCATCGCCAGCTTGCGCATGCTCTCGCGCGCCTGGCTCGGTGTCGAAGTTGTAGGTCGGCTCGGGCACGTGCGCGGTCGCTGTCGCGTCCCCACATGTCGAGCGTGTAGAAGCAGTCGCCGACGAGCGCGAGGCGATCGGACTCGCGCCACAGGCCGATCATGCCCGGGCGCGTGCCCGGGCAGGTGCACGACGCGAAGCCCGCGATCTCATCTCCCTCGCTCGACGGTGCCAGCGATCTCGCACCGGTCCGCCGTCCCAGGCGTAGCGGTGGAGCAGCCGGTGGAGCTGGCGCTGGGGCTCGGCAGGCCGGCGAGACCCTCGCGGCCAGTAGCGAAAGCCGCCGCTGCCCTCGGCGTCCTGCACCTCGTCGGGGTGGCAGCAGCACCGGCACGCCGAGCGCCGGCAGCGCATGCCGCGGTGGTCGGTGTGGCCGTGGCCGAGCACGATCCGGCGGATGCCGCCCAGCTTCGCGCCGGCGCTCGCGACCGCGCGCGTCATCGTGCGCGCGCCCGCATCGAACATGCGTCACGCCGCCCTCGTCCTCGATCAGGTAGACGTTGCAGCGCGCCAGGCTGGCCCTGCACCACCCACACGCCCTCGGCGACGAGCCCCGGCTCGGCCGGCCGCGAGCGCGCGCGTCGAGGCGCGTCTTGGCGTTGAACGCGCCCGTCATGCGCTGCTCGGCGCTCGAGCCCTGCGGCCGGCATCATGCCGATCTGACGCGGCACCATCATGCGTGTCGGTGAACGCGTCGTTTGACTGGATCAGCCCGTCGCGGATCGTCAGCAGGTCGAAGCCTTCGAGCACGACAGGGTCGCCCGTCGGCGCACGCCGCCGAGCGCGCCCGGCCCGGCGAACGTGCCGCTGAAGCGCCACTGCACCGCGCAGCGGTCTCCCTCGCTGGTCGTCGAGAGCGACCTCCACGCTGCAGATCCGGCAGCGCGTCGAGCATTTCGGTCACGAACGCGCGCACGCCGGCTGGCGCGTCACGTCTGCAACTCCCGCGCACGTGCTCACGCCCGCCGTCGGCCCACATCGGACGTCGCGCCGTCGACATCGCGCGCGTCGATCGCATCGAAGTAGGCGCCGCGCGAGCGTCGGCGCTCCGCGGGCCGTGTTCGCGCGCTGGCGCGCCTGCTGCATGCTGGCCGCAGCCTCTTGCACCTTCGCGGCTCGCCGTCGCTCGCGCTCTCCTCTCGGCCATCGACATCTCCTTTGGCGACGCTGGAGGCCGTACTCTATCTCTGCGCACGTGGCCGAGGCGGTGCGCAAGCGCGAGCTGGGACGGGGCGAGCGCGTGCTGCCGGGCGTCTTCCGGCTGCGCCTGCCGCTGCCCTGGCCGGGAGTGCCGCACTGCAATGCCTGGGCCGTCGCGGCCGGCGACGGCGTTCGTGCTCTTCGACACCGGGATGCACCAGCCCGGGTCGCTCGCACATCTCGAACGCGCGCTCGCGATGTGCGAGCCTGAGCCTCGAGAACGTGCGCCTCGTGGCGTGCACGCACGCGCACTCCGACCACTGCGGCCAGGCCAACGAGATCATCGAGGCGGCCGGCTGCGAGCTGTGGATGCATCCGCGCTACGAGCACATGACGCGCAACACGCAGGATCCCGACGCGGCGCTCGCCCGGCGCATCGAGATCGCGCGCCAGAGCGGCGTGCCCGAGGAGCCGCTGCGGCGCTTCGCCGCCGAACGGCGCACGCGCGCGACCGGCGTGGCCGGGCGTTGTGGCGCCCGATCGCGAGCTGGTCGACGGCGTGACGATCGACTCCGACCTCGGCGCTGGGTCGTCCACGAGACGCCCGGACATGCGCCCTCGCACGTCTGCTTTTTCCAGCCCGAGCGCCGGCTGCTGATCTCCGGCGACCACCTGCTCGGGCGCATCTCGCTGTTCTTCGACTACGGCTACACGCCGGACCCGGTCGGCGAGTTCCTGAGCTCGCTGGACGTCGTCGAGCGCCTCGATGCACGCCTGTGCCTGGCCGGCCACGGGCGCACGTTCACCGACGTGCACGCCCACATCGACGGCAACCGCGAGCTCGTGGCCGATCGCCTGCAGAAAATCAGCGCCGTACTGGCGCAGGGTGAGCCGCTGACGGCCTTCGCGCTGGTCGCGCGCGTGCACGAGGGCGTCACGTTCTCAAGCGGCGCGCCGTGGCTGCTGCAGGAAACGCTCGCGCTGCTGACCCATCTGCAAAAGACCGGCCAGGCGCGGCGGATCGCCGGCGAGCCCGAGCGCTGGACTGCATAATCAGACGATGCGAATCGATCAGCTGCTCGACGGCTCCGGGCCCGTCTTCTCCTTCGAGTTCTTTCCCCCCGAAAACCGAGCAGGGGGAACGCAACCTCTACGCGGCGCTGTCGGAGCTGCGCTCGCTGGAGCCGTCGTTCGTGTCGGTCACCTACGGCGCGGGCGGCTCGACGCGCGACCGCACGATCGAGATCGTCAAGCGCATCCGCGAGGACTACGGCCTGGAGGCGATGGCGCACTTCACGTGCGTTGGCGCGACCGTGCCCGAGCTGCGCGCGACGCTCGACGAGATGCGCGACGCGGGGATCGACAACGTGCTCGCGCTGCGCGGCGATCCGCCGGCCGGGCAGGAGGAGTGGGTCAAGACCGAGGGCGGCCTGGAGTACTCGCGCGACCTCGTCACGCTGATCGGCGGCGACTACGAGTTCGCGATCGGCGCCGCCTGCTTCCCCGAGACCCACATCCACGCCGCCAGCCCGGAGGCCGATCTCGCCTACCTCGCCGAGAAGGTGCGCGCCGGCGTCGACTTCCTGATCACCCAGCTGTTCTTCGACAACGCGCTCTACTTCGACTTCGTGGCGCGCGCGCGCAAGGCCGGCATAGAGGTGCCGATCATTCCCGGCATCATGCCGATCACCCAGGCCGGGCAGGTGCAGGGGATGGCCGAGAGGTGCGGCGCGTCGATTCCCCAGGGCCTGCGCTCAGAGCTCGACGCCCGCGGCGATCACCCCGAGGCGGTGCTGGACCTCGGCGTCGCGTACGCGACGCTCCAATGCTCAGAGCTGCTGGCGGCCGGCGCTCCGGGGATCCACTTCTACACGCTCAACCGCTCGCCCGCCACGCGCGCGATCCTCAGCGCGCTGAGGATCGCAAAGCCGTGGGAGCGGGCGGTCTATCCCAGCTCGATCTCCAGCGCCTCGGCCAGGCGCGGCGAACCATCGGCCGCCTCGTAGCGGACGTCCACCGAGTCGTCCTGGCGGTAGGTCCCCACGCCCCAGGCGCCGAGCAGCCAGCGCCAGCCGCTGATCTTGTCCTTGCGCAGCTCGCGGTCGAACACGAGCACGCCGTCGCGCACCGAGTAGTCGACGCCGAGCTCCTGCGGCACGCCGTTCAGGTAGACGGAGTAGGGCTCGCGCACATCGCGCGGAAGACGCACCCTGGATCTGCTCACGGCGTCGATTATGACCTGCCGGTTCGCGGTCGCTCAGCCGGGCAGCGTGTCGCTGGGCAGCATCCCCTCCGGCCAGGCGGCGCTGGGAAGCGCGCCGCCGCGGCGCGGGCGGCTCTCTGCGTAGGCGCGCTGGCGCGGCATCGCGCGGTTGATGATCTCGCACGCCTCCGCGGGCTCGCCGACCACTCTGAGGAGCTCCATGTCGTCCGGGCCGATGCGGCCTTCGGGCAACGCGCGTGCGCGCAGCCACTCGATCAGCCCGTCCCACTCCCCGTCGCCGAGCAGGATCGCCGGGAAGTGGCGGATCGTCGCGGTCTGGATCAGCGTGACCGCTTCGAACAGCTCGTCGAGCGTGCCGAAGCCCCCCGGGCACACGACGAACGCGCTCGCATAGCGAACGAACATCACCTTGCGCGCGAAGAAGTGGCGAAAGCGCAGGCCGATGTCGACGTAGGGGTTGATCCGCTGCTCGTGCGGCAGCTCGATGTTGCACCCCACCGACAGCGCGCCCGCGTCGCGCGCGCCGCGGTTGGCGGCCTCCATCAGACCGGGACCGCCGCCGGTGATGACCGCGTAGCCCGCGGCGCCCAGGCACGCGCCGAGCTCGCGGGCCAGCGCGTAGTCGGGATGGTCCTCGGGCGTGCGCGCCGAGCCGAACACGGTCACCGCCGGGCCCACCTCGGCCAGCGCGTTGAAGCCGCGCGCGAACTCGGCCGCGATGTCGCGGATCCGCTCGACGTCGGCCGCGCGCACCCCCGTGGACTCGTCGCCGAGCCACAGCAGCAGCTCCTCGTCGAGCGTGGGCGCGTGCTCTGCGTTGTCTGCGCGGCCGGCGTCCATGCGCGCGACAGCGTAGTCGCTGGCGGAGCCGGCCGATGCCGCCCGCGTTGGCGCGTACGCTGACGGCGATGCCCCGCGATCCTGCGCCTGAAGACATTCCCTACACGGTCCGGCGCTCGGCGCGCGCGCGCCGCGTGCGCGTCAACGTGCACGCGCATGCGGGCGTCGAGGTGGTTCTGCCGGCGCGCTCGCCCGAGCGCGCCGCGGCCGCGGCGGTCAGCGAGCTGCGCCCGTGGATCGAGCGACGGCTGGCGGAGCTGCAGGCGGCGCGCGCGCAGGTCGCCGCCAGAGCGGGCAGCGTGCCCTACCTGGGCACGTCGCTGCAGCTCGTCGGCGAGCGGGGACGCACGCGCGCTCATCGCGATGGCCAGCGCCTGCTCGTGCCGGCGGGCGACGCGCGCCCGGCGATCGAGCGCTTCTACCGGCGCGCCGCGCGCGGCGAGGTCACGGCGCGGCTGGATGCGGCCACCGAGCAGGTCAGCCTCTCCTACAGCGGCCTGTCGATTCGCGCCCAGCGCACCCGCTGGGCCTCGTGCTCGCCAGACGGCGCGATGAGCTTCAACTGGCGGCTGCTGCTCGCGCCCGAGCGGGTGCTGCAGTACGTGGTCTGGCACGAGGTCTGCCACCTGGAGATCCGCGACCACTCCCCGCGCTTCTGGGCGCTCGTCGGCAGGCGCTGGCCGGCCTACCGCGAGGATCGCGACTGGCTGCGCACCAACGGCGCGACACTCGTGATCTGAGCGCCGCCCGCGCTGGAGCGCATGCCCGCGCGTGGTCTACACTCGGGCCGTCGAAATGCCCGCGGATCGCGTCGCCATCCTGTTTGACATCGACGGCACGCTGCTGATCACCGGCGGCGCCGGCGCGGACTCCTGGCGGGAAGCCTTCAGGGAGCTCTACGGCGTGCCGGCGGACATCGGGCAGTTCACCGACGCGGGCATGACAGATCCCGCCGTCGGGCGCAAGACCTTCGAAGCGGTGCTTCATCGAAGGCCCGAACGCCGCGAGTTCGCCCGTCTGCTCGAGCGTCGGCTGCACTACCTGCACCAGACCGTCGCCGAGTCGCCCGACTACCGGGTGCTCGCGGGCGTGCCCGAGCTGCTGCCACGGCTGCTCGAGGAGGGCTACCTGCTGGGCCTGGTGACCGGAAACGTGGAGGCGGCGGCACACGTGAAGCTGCACCGCGCGCAGCTGAACCGCTACTTCTCCTTCGGCGGCTACGGCTCAGACTCAGAAGATCGCGGCGAGGTCACGCGCATCGCGCTCAAGCGGGCCAACCTCGTCTACGGCGAGACACTGTCACCCGAGGAGGCGATCGTCGTCGGCGACACCCCGCACGACGTCACGGGCGCACACGCCGCCGGCGTCGCCTGCCTGGGCGTCGGCAGCCACAACTTCACCTCCAAGCAGCTGAAGGACGCGGGCGCCGACTACGCGGTCGACGCGCTGACCGATCCGCTCCCCTTCTGAGCGCGCGCCGTATAACCATCGCTATCGCTCGATCGAGAGCCAGACCCCACGGGCCGGGGCGCTGTGTGTCCTCTCGCGCAGTGCGTATCACCATGGTTATACGCAGCGCAAAAGGCGACACCCATCGGGCGGGGCGCTGTGTGTCCTCTCGCGCAGTGCGTATCACCATGGTTATACGCAGCGCAAAAGGCGACACCCATCGGGCGGGGCGCTGTGTGTCCTCTCGCGCAGTGCGTATCACCATGGTTATACGCAGCGCAAAAGGCGACACCCATCGGGCGGGGCGCTGTGTGTCCTCTCGCGCGGTGCGTATAACCATGGCTATCGCTGGACAAAAAGCGACACACCCACAGCCCTCCCGCTTTAGGTTCAGACCGCGGCCCGGCCGGCCCCCCGGCGCCCCGCGGGCGGGCCGGGCCGGGCTGGGCGCGGCCGTAGCGGCCGACTAGCCGCGCTCGGCGATCGGCACGTAGACGGCGTCGCGATCGCCGGTGTAGATCTGGCGCGGGCGGGCGATCTTCTGCTCGGGGTCTTCGATCATCTCCTTCCACTGCGCGATCCATCCGCTCGTGCGCCCGATCGCGAACATGACCGGGAACATCTCGACCGGCAGCCCGAGCGCCTCGTAGATGAGCCCGGAGTAGAAGTCGACGTTCGGGTAGAGCTTTCGCGAGGTGAAGTAGTCGTCGTCCAGCGCGCGCTTCTCGAGCTCTGACGCGACATCGAGCAGCGGGCTCGTGCCGCGCACCTCGAAGACGTCGTCGAGGTATTTGCGGATGATCCGCGCGCGCGGGTCGTAGTTCTTGTAGACGCGGTGCCCGAAGCCCATCAGGCGCTCGTTGCCGGCCTTCACGCTCTCCAGGAAGTCGGGGATGTTCTCGACCTTCTCGATTCGCTCGAGCATGCGCAGCGCCGCCTCGTTCGCTCCACCATGCAGCGGCCCGTACAGCGCCGCCACCCCTGCCGCCACTGCGGAGTAGGGGTCGACCTGGGTGGAGCCGACAGAGCGGACTGCACTCGTCGAGGCATTCTGTTCATGGTCGGCGTGCAGAATGAACAGCACGTCCAGCGCTCGCGCCAGGCGCGGGTCGGGCTCGTATTTCAGCTCGGTCATCCGGTACATCATCGAGAGGAAGTTGCCCGAGTAGTCGAGGTCGTTGTCGGGATAGACGTAGGGCTGGCCCTTGTTGTGGCGGAAGGCGAACGCGGCCAGCGTCGGCATCTTCGCCAGCAGGCGGATGATCTGGATCGCGCGCACCCGCTCCTCGTGGATCTTGTTGGCGTCGGGGTAGAACGTCGACAGCGCGCCGACGGAGGCGACGAGCATTCCCATCGGGTTGGCGTCATAGCGAAAGCCCTGCATGAAGTCCTTGACGTTCTCGTGCACGAACGTGTGGATCGTGATCTCGTCGACCCAGCCGGTCAGCTCGGTCTGGGTGGGGAGGCGGCCGTTGATCAGCAGGTAGGCGACCTCGAGGTAGGTGGAGCTCTCGCACAGCTGCTCGATCGGGTAGCCGCGGTGCTGCAGGATGCCCGCATCGCCGTCGATGTATGTGATCGAGCTGCGACACGACGCCGTGTTCATGTACGCCGGGTCGTAGGTCATCAGGCCGAAGTCCTCGCCGTCGGTTTTCACCTGGCGCAGGTCCATCGCGCGCACGGTGCCGTCGCTGATCGGCAGCTCGTAGGTCGCGCCGGTGCGACTGTCTGTGACGGTGAGCATGTCGCCCGAGCCCGCGGCGCCCGCGGCGCCCTCGGGCGTGCTCGCGCCGGCGGGCTGGGCCGTCTTGGTGTCGGTGCTCATCAGCTGCTCCTATCGACGATTGGGGGGATTCTTCGATTATGCGTCAAGCGCCAGTCTTTCCCCGCTGTTCGCGGGCGCCTGAACGGCTGACGCGCGGTGCGCTCGCTGTGCTCGGCGGTCGGCCGGGCGCTCAGCGTTCGGGAAGGCGTCGAGATGACAGCGGGCTGCGCGCGGCGATCCTCGTGCGCACGCGCGCGGGCGACGCGATCGGCGGCACACCGTGCGGTCCGCGTCGCGGCGCGCGCGGAAGCGGCGAGCGCGGGCGGTGAGGGTGCCTCGGCAACGGCCGCGGACCGACGCCGCCGTCCTGCCCAGCTGCTGCCTCCGGCGTCTGTCGAACCGCCCAGCGCACGATCAGGTAGAGCATGACGATCGGGATCTTCAGGATGACCAGAAGCCAGATGAAAGTCCAAACATCCACGCCTGGTAATCCTATACTCGCGACCCCACGCCCACAAGGCCGCTCGGGCCCTCGCGGGCGTCCTCGAGGGGGTGACTCAGCCGCGCAGCGGCAGCGACGCGTCGCTGAACTGCGTGATCGCGCGCAGCTCGTCCAGGCGCGCGGCGATCTCCTCGCCGGTCAGCCGCGCGACGCGCTCGGTGCCGAACTCCTCGACGTTGAACGATGCGAGCACCGCGGCGTGGGCCATCGCGCTGCGCAGCAGCTCCCCCGAGAGCTCCTCGTCGGGGTGCGCTGCGATGTAGCCGACGAGCCCGCCGGCGAACGTGTCGCCGGCACCCGTCGGGTCGATCACGGTCTCCAGCGGGTAGGCCGGCAGCGCGAAGAAGCTGTCTGCGGTTATCAACGCGGCGCCGTACTCGCCCTGCTTGGCCACGATCACGCTCGGGCCGTCCCAGGAGAGAACCTCGCGCGCCGCCGACACGAGGTTCGGCTTGCCGGTCAGCTGACGCAGCTCGGCGTCGTTGAGGATCAGGCAGTCGACGCTCGCGATCGCGCGCACCAGCGCATCGCGCGCGATGTCTATCCACAGGTTCATCGAGTCCAGCGCGACGAACCGCGCGGCGGGCATCTGCTCGCGCACCTCCAGCTGCAGCTCGGGCTGGATGTTCGCGAGGAACAGGACCTCGCTCGCGCGCGAGGCGTCCGACAGCTTGGGCGCGAATCCCTCGAACACGCCGAGCTGCGTGTCGAGCGTCTCGCGCGAGTTCAGGTCCCAGCCGTACTCGCCGCGCCAGAAGAACGTCTTGCCGCCCGCCACGCTCTCCACGTCTGACACGTCGACCCCGCGGCGCGCCATCGCGTCGAGCTCCGGCTGGCCGAAGTCGTCGCCGACCGGCCCCACCACGCGCACTTCGTCGAAGAACGACGCGGCGAGCGCGAAGTGCACCGCGGCGCCGCCGAGCATGCGCTCGCGCTCTCCGAACGGCGTCTTGACGGAGTCATAGGCAATCGAGCCGACGACGGTGATCGACATGGGCGCGCACCTTAGAGCAGGCGGGCCTCCGATAGCCTGACGGTCGGTGCGCGCGATTCAGATGACCGAGTTCGGCGGCCCGGAGGTGCTCAAGCTCACCGAGCTGCCCACTCCGCAGCCGGCCCCTGGCGAGACGCTGATCCGGGTGACGCTCGCGGGCATGAACTTCGCCGACACGCACACGCGCACCAACTCCTACGTCCAGAAGGCGACGCTGCCGCTGATCCCCGGCGGCGAGGTCGCCGGCGTGCGCGAGGACAGCGGCGAGCGCGTCGTGGCGCTCGTCGGCGAGGGCGGCTACGCGCAGTACGCCACGGCGCCCGAGGACCGTGTCTTCTCGATTCCCGACGGCATCGATGACGCCACGGCGCTCGCGCTGATCGTGCAGGGCACGACCGCGTGGCATCTCTACCGCACGGCCGGGCACCTCGCCGAGGGCGAGAGCGTCGTCGTGCACGGCGCGGCCGGCGGGGTCGGCTCGCTGGCCGTGCAGCTCGGCCATCCGCTCGGCGCCGGGCGAGTGATCGCGACCGCCTCCACCGAGGAGAAGCGCGCGCTCGCCATCGAGCTCGGCGCCGACGCAGCGGTCGATCCTTCGCCGGAGGGCCTCACCGAGCGCCTGATCGAGGCCAATCGAGGCCAGCCCGTGGACGTGGTCTTCGAGATGTCCGGCGGCGAGGTCTTCGAGGCCTCCTACCGGGCGCTCGCGCCGTTCGGGCGCATCCTTCCCTACGGAATCGCCACCAACGAAGCCAACCAGGTGGCCACGGGCTCGCTCCTGCGCCATTCGCGCGGGGTGATCGGCTTCTACCTCTTCCACTGCCTGGCACGTCCTGGGATGTTCGCCGACGCGCTGAACGATCTGTATGCGCGCGTGCAGCGCGGCGAGCTCAAGGCGATCGTCGGCCAGACCTACCCTCTCGAGCAGGCGGCCCAAGCGCAGGTCGATCTGCGTGCGCGGCGCACGACCGGCAAGCTGCTGCTGGATCCCTCCGCCTAAGCTCAACACTCACCAATGTCCAAGTCATTCGCCGATCTCGGTCTCTCCGAGTCCACGCTCCACGCCCTGCAGGACGTCGGCTACGAGTCGCCGAGCCCGATCCAGGAACAGGCGATCCCGGCCTTGCTGGAGGGCCGCGACGTGATCGGCCAGGCGCAGACGGGCACGGGGAAGACGGCGGCCTTCGGGCTGCCGATCGTGGAGTACGCCGACGCCTCTGAGCCAAACGTGCAGGCGCTCGTGCTGACGCCGACGCGCGAGCTGTGCATCCAGGTCACCCAGGCGCTGCGCACATACGGCGCGCACACCGGCCTCGACGTGGTCGCCGTGTTCGGCGGCGCGCCGATCCGCAGCCAGCAGGCACAGCTGCGGGCCGGCGGGCACATCGTCGTCGGGACCGTCGGGCGCGTGCTCGATCTGATCTCGCGCCACTCGCTCGTGCTGCACGACTGCCGCTTCGTCGTGCTCGACGAGGCCGACGAGATGCTCGACCTGGGCTTTCTGGAAGACGTCGAGAAGATCCTCTCGCTGACTCCCTCCAGCCGCCAGACGGCGCTCTTCTCGGCCACGATGCCGCCGCCGATCAGGAAACTCGCCGACCGCTACATGTATGACCCGGCGATCATCCAGGTGGAGGCGGCGACGCTCACGATCGACACCGTCGAGCAGTTCCAGCTCCCCGTCGAGACGCGCGCCAAGGCCGACAAGCTCGTCGAGGTGCTGCGCGCCGAGGCGCCCGAGCAGGCGATCGTCTTCGTGCGCACGAAGATCCGCTGCGACCAGCTCTACCGCACGCTGCGCGATCGCGGCATGAACGTCAGGGCGCTGCACGGAGACATGTCCCAGGGCTCGCGCGACGGCGTGATGCTGGCGTTCAAGGGCGGACGCGTGCCGATCCTCGTCGCGACCGACGTGGCCGCGCGCGGCCTGGACATCTCCTCGGTCACGCACGTGGTCAACTACGACGTGCCGACCTCGCCCGACACCTACGTGCACCGCATCGGACGCACCGGGCGCGTCGGGCGCTCCGGCCGCGCGATCACGTTCGTCGAGGATCGCCAGAAGCGCGAGCTCGAGGCGATCGAACGCCACATCGGCACGCCGATCGCGCAGTGGAAGCAGGGTGCCGTCGCGCCGCCGACGCCGGTGCGCGAGCGTCCGCGCCGTCACTCAAAGCCACGCGTCGTGCGCCAGGACGCCGAGGAGCCCTACGCCAAGCTGGTCCTCTCCGGAGGGCGCGCCGCGGGCCTGCGCGTCGCAGACATCGTCGGCGCGGTCACGGCGTCCGCGGGGCTTGACGGCGAGGCGGTCCGCGACGTGCTCGTGCTCGACCGCTTCTCGTTTCTGTCGGTGCCGGCGGACGAGGTCGACTGGGTGATCGACGCGCTGCGCGGTCGCAGGCTGCGCGGGCAGTCGCTGACGCTCGAGCGCGTGCCCGACTGACGAACGGCGACGGTCGAAGCCAGGTGGGCTCCGCACCGTTCAGCACGTTCGCCGAGCGCGCAGCGAGCGCTGCAGCGGTCGGCGCAAGGCCAGCCGATGCCCAACGTTGACCGTCGCCGCGAACGTTGCCCGGCGCTGGCAGCGAGCGTATCGCCACCGTCGCCAGGCGCCCACTCGAGGGGTCGCGCTAAGGGCGCGGCAGGTGTCGCTATCGTGGCGCTTCACCGCCACCGCGAACAAGGGAAGGGCCACCGTGTCCACAGCAACGATGCAGACAACCGAAGGCCCGATCGTCTTCGAGCTCTTCGACGCCGATGCGCCCGCGACGGTCGAGAACTTCCGCAAGCTCACGACGGACGGCTTCTACGACGGGCTCACGTTTCACAGGGTGATCAAGGACTTCATGATCCAGGGCGGCTGCCCCGAGGGCACCGGCACCGGCGGCCCGGGCTACACGTTCGACGACGAGTTCAACGACCACAAGATCGTGCGCGGAGCGCTCGCGATGGCGAACGCCGGGCCGAACACGAACGGCTCGCAGTTCTTCATCGTCACGGCCGAGTCCTGCCAGTGGCTGGACGGCAAGCACACGGTGTTCGGCCAGGTGACCGAGGGCATGGACGTCATCGACAAGCTCGAGGGCGTGAGCACCGACGCAGCGGACCGCCCGGCCGAGCCGATCGGCATCGCCTCGATCACGCTCGCAGACTAGCTCTGGCACGGCCACTCGGCGCGTTCGCACGTTGCGAGATCGCCGCTGCGATCCATCCTGGCCGCGCGGCCGGGATGAGCTAGCCTCTTGGACAGGAGCGAGCTAGCGAGGAGAGGCTGAAATGGCGAGCGTTGAGAGCGTCCAGCAGCAGGCACCGTTGATGGGCAATGGGGCGCTCGGCGCCCAGCGCGAGGACATCCCGGTGGAAAACCCGGCGACCGGCACGATCATCGCGACCGTGCCCGACCTGGACGCCGGCGCGATCGCCGAGATGGCGGTGCGCGGGCGAGCCGTGCAGGGCGACTGGGAGGCCTTCGGCTTCGACGGGCGCGCGCGCATCCTGCGCCGCGCGCAGAAGTGGCTGCTTGACAACTCAGAGCAGGTCGTCGCGACGATCGTCTCAGAGACCGGCAAGACCTACGAGGACGCGGTGTTCGCCGAGATCGCCTATGCCGCGAACGCCTTCGGCTTCTGGGCCAGGGAGGCGCCGAACTACCTCGCCGACGAGCGCGTGAAGTCAAGCCAGCTGCTCGTCAAGGGCAAGAAGCTCCTGATGCGCTACAAGCCGCTGGGTCTCATCGGGATCATCGGCCCGTGGAACTACCCGCTGACGAACTCCTTCGGCGACTGCATCCCGGCCCTGGCCGCCGGCAACTCGGTGATCCTCAAGCCCTCGGAGGTGACCCCGCTCACGTCGATGCTGATGCTCGAAGGCCTGCGCCAGTGCGGCCTGCCCGAGCACGTCCTGCAGGTCGCCACGGGCAGGGGCGCCGCGGGCGCCGCGCTCGTCGAGGAGGTGGACATGATCATGTTCACGGGCTCGACGCCCACCGGGCGCAAGGTGGGCGAAGCCGCAGCACGGCGGCTCATCCCCGCCTCGCTCGAGCTCGGCGGCAAGGACCCGATGCTCGTGCTGGCCGACGCCGACCTCGAGCGCGCCGCCAACTTCGCGACCTACTACTCGATGCAGAACGCCGGCCAGACTTGTATCTCGATCGAGCGCGCGTACGTGGAGGAGCCCGTCTACGACGAGTTCGTGGCGAAAGTAGCCGAGAAGGTCCGCGCTCTGCGCGTCGGCAAGCCAGACGGCTTCGGCTCCGTCGAGGTCGGCGCGATCACGTTCGGGCCGCAGATCGAGAAGATCTCAGACCACGTCGCCGATGCCAAGGAGAAGGGCGCGCACGTGCTCGCCGGCGGCCATCGCCTTCCCGGCGACGGGCGCTTCTTCGAGCCGACCGTGCTCGTCGACGTCGATCACTCGATGAAGATCATGACCGAGGAGACCTTCGGCCCCACGCTGCCGATCATGCGCGTGCGCGACGCCGAGGAGGCGGTGCGCCTCGCCAACGACTCGCCCTACGGCCTCGGCGCCTCCGTCTTCACGCGCGACGCCGAGCGCGGCGAGGCGATCGCCCGGCGCCTGGAAGTGGGCTCCGCGAACGTCAACGACGCGCTCATCAACTACACGGCGCTCGAGCTGCCGATGGGCGGCGCGAAGACGTCGGGCATCGGCTCACGCCACGGAGCGGGCGGCATCCGCAAGTACTGCTCCCAGCAGGCCACCGTCGTCACATCGCGTCTGGCGCTCAAGCGCGAAGTGCACATGTTCCCGTACAAGCCGCGCACTTCGCGGATGCTCTCGGGCGTGTTCAAGCTGCTCTACGGTCGCGGAAAAAGAGACTGAGACGGCCGTGAGCGCGGCGCACGGCGGCGTCCTCGGTCGCCCGCGTGCGTTTGCACGCCACGCTCCCTGCGTCCCTGCCCGGCTTGGCTCACGGACGTCGCAGAAGGAAGACTGAGCGGAGAAGCGGCGAGAGCCGCGCCGTGACGGAACGCAACATTGCGCCGCGCGAGGTGTCCTACAGGGCATGCTCGGCGCTCGCAGGCTCATCGTCTGGCTCTTGTCGGTCGCCTCGCTGTGCGGCGGGCTCGGTCTCGTCGCGCCGGTGGCCAGCGCCTCGCACAGTCAGATCGACTTCTTCGAGGCGCCCGCGCAGCTGCTGAGCGCCAGCGCGCGCCCGCACGCGCTGGCACAGCTGCAGACGCTCGGCGTGCGCGCGCTTCGCGTCGAGCTTCACTGGCACGACGTGGCGCCGGGCGCAAACGCGCGCACGCGGCCGGCCTTCGACGCGAGCAACCCCGCCAGCTACAGCTGGGGTCAGTATGACCCGCTGCTGGAAGCGGCTCATCGCCTCGGCTGGACGGTGCTGCTGACCGTGACCTCGCCGGTGCCGCGATGGGCGACCGCCAACCGCCGGGCTCCCTATGTGACGCGCCCCGACGATCTGGACTTCGAGCAGTTCATGACGGCGGTCGCGCGGCACTTCGGCTCGGAGGTGTCGCTGTATGGGATCTGGAACGAGCCAAACATCGCCGGCTGGCTGGCGCCGCAGTTCAACGCCGACGGCACACCCGCGTCGCCGCGCATCTATCGCGGCCTCTATGAGGCCGGCTATGCCGGGCTGCAGGCTGCCGGGATCGCGCACCCGAAGGTGCTGTTCGGCGAAACCGCGCCGTTCGGCTTCAGCAGCGTGAACCCGAGGACCGAAGGCATCGGTCACGATGTCGCGCCGCTGGCCTTCCTGCGCGGCGCGCTGTGCCTGAACGCGCACTACAGGCGCGCCGCGTCGTGCGCGCCGCTGGCGGCCTACGGCTACGCGCATCATCCCTACACCTATCCCGCCGTGCAGGGCGTCTACTATCGCCCGCCGGCGCGCGATCAGGTGACGATCGGCGTCCTCGCGCGCCTGTCGGCGGCGCTCGACGCGGCCGGGCGCGCAGGCTCGATCACCGCGCACCTGCCGATCTACCTGACCGAGTTCGGCGTGCAGAGCAAGCCGAGCGGACTCGGCGTGTCGCTCGAACGCCAGGCGGCCTACGACGCCGTCTCTGAAGAGATCGCCTGGTCAAACCAGCGCGTCGCCGCCTTCTCGCAGTACCTGCTGCAGGACGAAAACGGGCAGGGCCCGTTCGGCGGCTCGCGCACGGGCCTGGAGACCGCGAGCGGCGCCCGCAAGCCGCTGTATACGGCCTACCCCGTGCCGCTCGCCGTGACGCGCCAGGGCCGTGGCGTGATGCTGTGGGGCCGCGCTCGTCCGGCGAGCGCGCCGACGCACGTCACGGTGCTCGTGCAGCGCCGCGGCTCCTCGCACTTTCGCGTGCTCGCGACCGTCGCGACCAACGCGCTCGGCTACTGGACGCTTCACTCCGCGACGCCCGGCTCGCGCTGGCGCGTGCGCTGGGTCAGCCCGGCGGGCGTCAAGTACGAAGGCCCGTCAACGAGCGTGTACTGACGCGCTCAGCGCAGCGCGAGGCCGAGCAGCGGCTCGAGCTCGCTGATCGTCTTCTGTGCGTCTGTGTGGTGGACGGTGGCCATGCCGAGCTCCTCGGCCGGCGGCAGGTTGAAGTGCAGGTCGTCGACGAACACGCAGTCGCCGGCCCGGCTGTCGGTCGCCTCGACGCCGAGCTCGTAGATGCGCGGCGCCGGCTTGCGCATGCCGACCTCGCCGGAGATGACGATGCCGTCGAACAGTTCGCCGAGCAGCTCGCGCGGATAGCGATCGCCCCAGGAGTTGGAGATCAGGCCCGTCTTGATGCCGCCCGCGCGGGCCTTGCGCACGGCTGCGACCATCGCGTCGTCGGGTTGCGCGCCGGCGAACAGGCGGTCGATCAGGCCCTCGGGATCGGGCACCCCGAGACGCTCCGCGAGCGCCAGCTCGAACTCGGCGTCGGCGATTCGGCCCTCCTCGAAGCTGATCAGCAGCTCGCGCGCGACGACGTCGGCGCGGAACATGCTGGCGAGCCTGCTGGGGTCCAGTCCCTCCGCCTCGCAGAAGGCGCTGAAGGATGCGAACGGGCTGGAGGTCATCACGCCGCCCCAGTCGACGAGCAGCACCGAGCGGGTCGGCGGCGCATCGGCGCCGTTGAGCGCGTCAGTCGCCATACGCCGCGGCCTCGGCTCGACGGACCAGCTCGAACACGCCCTCGCCGAAGGTCTTCAGGTAGGGGTCGTCGGTGCTTCCCGCCTGCGCGCGCTTGTAGTTGCCCTCCATGAACACGGTCATCTTCCACAGCGCGAGCGTGGTGTACCAGCGGATGTCGCTCATCGAGCGCCCCGAGCGCTCCTCATAGGTGGCGATCAGCTCGCCGCGAGTCGGGAAGCCGTCGGCGCGCGTCACTTTGCTGACCTCCTCGCGCAGCCCGAGCTGAGGGTCGTCGCGCTCGGTCCACATCATGCACAGGTAGCCGAGATCGGCCAGCGGGTCGCCGATCGTCGCCATCTCCCAGTCGAGCACCGCGGCCAGCCGCGCCGGGGCGTCGCTCGCGAAGATCGTGTTGCCCAGCCGATAGTCACCGTGCACGATCGTCGCCGCGGGCGAGCTCGGGATGTGCTCGCCCAGCCAGGCGCCGAGGCGCTCGACCGCCGGGATCTCGCGCGTCTTGTTGAGCTCCCACAGACCGGTGAAGCGCCGCAGCTGGCGTTCGAGATAGCCGCTCGGCTTGCCGAAGCCCTCCAGCCCGACAGCCTGCCAGTCGACCGCGTGGATCTCCACCAGCGCGTCGATCAGCTCGTCGGATATCCGGCGGTGTTCGCCAGGCGTGTCCAGCGGCGCGGGAACGTCGGAGACGATCACCACGCCGTCGATGAGCTCCATCAGGTAGAAGGGGCTGCCGATCACCGCAAGGTCGTCGCACACCGCGAGCACCTTCGGCACGCGCGCAGCGGTGTCGCGCAGCGCGCCCAGCAGCCGTGCCTCGCGCAGGACGTCGTGGGCGCTCGGGGGCAGCGGCGGGCGCGGCGGGCGACGCAGCACGAGCTCGCTGTCGCCGCGCTGGATCAGGTAGGTCACGTTGGAGTGCCCGTCGCCGATCGGCAGCGCCTCGATCTCGCCGTCGCCCAGATCGTGCTCATCCATGAAGCGCCTCAGCGGCTCGAGCACGAGCAGCGGAGGGCGCGAGTTGGCGTCCGCGTCCGCATGGGTATCGACAATGTCGTCAGGCGCGATGGTCATGCTCATGGGCGAAAAGCTATCCCACGGCGACCGCAACCTGCCGGTGCGCGACGTGTCTTAAGCCTCCATGCTGCCAAGAAAGCTTCTCTCCACGCTCCTCTGCTGCATCGCTCTCGGCGCCCTGATCGGCGCTTCGCAGGCATCGGCGTCGCACCGCGAGACCGTCTTCTTCGAGGGCGGCGCCACGCTGCTGAACCCCAAGACGCGCGAAACGGCGATCGCTCAGATGCAGCATCTCGGGGTGCACGCGCTGCGCGTCGAGCTGTACTGGGACCAGGTCGCGCCCAGCCCAAAGAGCGCGAGCCGGCCGCATTTTGAAGCGACCAACCCCGCCAGCTACAGCTGGGGCGGCTATGACTGGCTGCTGAGCAAGGCCAAGGAACTGCACTGGCAGGTGCTGCTGACGGTGACCGGTCCGGTGCCCAGGTGGGCGACCGCGGCGCGCAAAGACAACGTGACGCGTCCAAACGCGTCGTTCTTCGGGCAGTTCATGACGGCGGTCGGGCGCCACTACGGCAGCGAGGTGTCGCTGTATGCGATCTGGAACGAGCCCAATCACCCCGAGTTCCTGATGCCGCAGTTCGTCAAGGGACATCCGGAATCCCCGCGCATCTATCGCGGGCTCTTTCAGTCCGGATACGCGGGGCTGCAGGCCGCCGGCATCCATTCGCCGAAGGTGCTGATGGGCGAAACGGCGCCCGCCGGCACGCCGCGCGTGGTCTCGCCGCTTGCGTTTCTGCGCGGCGCGCTGTGCCTGAACTCGCACTACAAGCGATCGCGATCCTGCGGCCTGCTGCCCGCCTACGGCTATGCCCACCACGCCTACACCCAGGCGGCCGGTCCCTTCTACGTGCCGCCCAGCAAGGAAGACGTGATGATCGGCGTGCTCTCGCGGCTGACCAACGCGCTCAACCTCGCTGCGCGCGCGCACGCGATCAAGGCGGGCATGATGATCTACCTGACCGAGTACGGCGTGCAGAGCAAGCCGAACCGCTTCGAGGGCGTCTCCGTGGCCAAGCAGGCCGAATACGACGCGATCTCAGAACGAATCGCCTGGTCGAATCCGCGCGTGGCGGCCTTCTCCCAGTATCTGCTGCGCGACGACCCGGTCGGCGGCGCGCCGGGCTCCGCGACGATCGGCTTTCAGACCGGCCTGGAGTACGTGACCGGGCAGCCAAAGCCGCTCTACTACGGCTGGCCCGTTCCGCTGACCGTGACCAAGCATGGCAGCGGCGTGCTGCTGTGGGGACTCGTGCGCCTCGCGACCAGCGCGACGAAGCTGACCGTGCTGGTGCAGCGCAAGGGCTCCTCGCACTACACGACGCTGAAGACCGTCACGACCAACGGGCTCGGCTACTGGACGCTTCACTCCTCGACGGCCGGATCGCACTGGCGCGTTCGCTGGGTCAGCCCGACGGGCGTCAAGTACGAAGGCCCGGCGATCGCCGCGTTCTAGCGCGCTCCGCCGGCGGCGAGCGCCGCCGGCGCGCCTCGGGCGTCGCCGTAGCATGGTTGGCGATGCCCGAGCTTCCGGAGGTCGAGATCACTGCCCGCCTTCTCGACCGTGAGCTGCGCGGCTCTGAGATCGAGTCGGCGCTCGCGCCCGGGATCAACGCGCTGAAGACATTCGATCCGCCCCTTTCAGATCTGGGCGGGCGCGAGATCGCGGGCGTTCGCCGGCGCGGCAAGCACCTGATCGTCGACGTGTCCGGCGGGCTCTCGCTGCTGATCCATCTGATGTCGGCCGGGCGCCTTCAGCTGTTCGACAAGCGCGCCGGGCCGCGCGACCGCACGTCGCGCCTGCTCGTGCGCATCGCCGACGGGCGCGAGCTTCGACTTCGCGAGTTCGGAACCAGGCAGGCGGCCTGGGTGAAGCTGCTGCGCAGCAGCGAGCTCGAGGACGACGACGCGCTGGCCACGCTCGGCCCCGAAGCCTGGCCGCAGCCTCCGCCGCTGGCGGAGCTGCTCGGCACTGCGCGCCCGCTGCACAAGCTGCTGCGCGATCAGCGCACGATCGCCGGGATCGGCCGCTCGTGGGTCGACGAGATCCTCTGGGAGGCCGAGCTGTCGCCCTACAAGCGCGGGGCGGACCTGAGCGATGAGGAGGCCGAGCGCCTGCGTGCTGCGATCGCCGCGATCCTCAACGGCGCGATCGATCACTACGAGCAGGCGATCACGCTGCCGATCCCCGACAAGCTGCCGATGCCGCTGCGCGTGCATCGCCACGAGGGCGAGCCCTGCCCGCGCTGCGCCACGACGCTCGAGGCCGTGCACTTCGAGGACTACGTGATCGTCTACTGCCCGACATGTCAGACCGAGGGGCGGGTGCTGAAGGACCGGCGGCTGTCGCGGCTGCTGCGCTAGGTCAGGCCGGCCGAGCACGACGAGCTCGTGCTCAGGGCGCTCGCCGAGACCTCGGCCGCCGCGGCCTAGTGCGGCGCTCGCCTCTCCTGCGAGGCGCGAAATTTACAGAGGGGTCCGCGTCTACCTTTTGCAGGGGATTTGGCGCCTGTTGACGCGATTAGCGCAACTTTGCGCAGCTTCTTCTGTATGTCTTATGAAACGCTACGCCTGTGCTGCTTGCTCGCGAGCCCGCGCTCCGGCCCCGCCGGGTGCGCGGAATCGGGCACGCGCCCGCCAAAGGGGGAGGGCGCAGAGCAGCAGGTCAAATCGCGGGTCGCCGGAGGGCGGGGCCAAACCCCGAGCGCGATCCAACACAACGAAAGGAAGTTCCATGTCGTATCGCTTGAGTCATGCGCCGCTCGCGCGGATAGTCCTGCTGGCGGCAGTCGCGACAGCCTCGCTCGGCGGCCTCGTCGGCACGGGGTCAGCTGAGGCGGCCTCCACGCTGCCGACGCTCTCGATCGCGGTCACGCCGACGTCGGTCACGCTCGGCGCGGTGCCACAATCAGGGGCTGTCAACGTCGTCACGACGGCGACCGGGAAGGTCAAGGAAGGCAGCCTGATCCTGTTCCTCTTGAAGCCGGGAGTCAGCGTCGGCGAAGTCGAATCCTACCTCGGCGAAAAGAAGCACGCCAACGATCCCAACTACGCCGACAAGTACGGCTCGCTCGTGTACGACAACGAGGCGGAAACAGGCACGACCAGTGAAGCGCAGACCAACCTGCAGCCGGGGCAGTACCTCGCGCTCCTCGCACCCGGAGAAGGCCCCCCGTCGGTCCATACGGCGTTCACCGTCGCGGCGGCCAAAGCGCCCGTCGCGCTTCCGACACCTGAAGCGACGATCCGCTCGATCGAGTTCGGTTTCCGCGGACCGGCGACGCTGCATGACGGCGAGCTCGTGCGCTTTGAAAACGAAGGCTTCCTCGTGCACATGAACTTCGCGCTGAAGGTCAAGAGCATGCGGGCGGCAAAGCAGCTGGTCAAGGACATGCTTGCCGGCAACGAAAAGGCCAGCGGCAAGCTCATCAGCGGGTTCGCCGCGTTCGCCGGACCGCTGTCCAGCGGCAGTTTTCAGCAGTCGACGATCACCGCCAAGCCCGGTATCTACGTCGAGGCCTGCTTCATGGACACTCAGGACGGACGCTCGCACACGCGCCTGGGCATGGAGCGGATCATCAAGATCACCAAGTAGCCCGACAGCTCGTGATGCGGGCGTCGGGGCTCGTCTCGCTTGCGCGGGGCGGGCCCCGGCGCGCTCGGCGAGGCGCCGCCGGCGAGCCCTGCCCCTAGGCTTGAGGGCGTGCATGCGCCGCCTGCATCGGCCTCGATCGCCCACAGCATCACGGTCTTCTTCGAAGCGGTCGGCCAGTTCTTCTCTGACCTGGCGGCGGTCCACTGGGGGGCGCTGGCGCTGGGGCTGGCGTTCTTCGGGCTGAACCTCACGCTGCGCTCGCGCGCCTTCTACCACAGCCTGCAGGCCGCCTATCCGGCGGTGCCGATCCGCTGGCGGCGGATCTGGGGCGCCTACTTCGCCGCGGTCGGCTTCAACAACGTGGTGCCGGTCCGCGGCGGCGACATCATCAAGCTGTTCCTCGCCCGCTCGTCGGTCCCCGGCTCGAGCTACCCGACCGTGGCTGCCGCGTTCTTCGTCGAGTCGATCTTCGACATCGTGGTGGGCGCCGCCGTGCTGATCTTCGCGTTCACGCAGGGCGTGTTCCCGAAGCCCCCGGACTTCTCCAAGCTCAGCTCGTTTGAAATCTCCTATCTGGCGGCGCACTTTCGCTTCACGCTGTTTCTGCTGACGGCGCTTGCGATCGCGGGCCTCGTGGCGTTCGCCCTGCTGTCTGTGCGCGTGAAGGCGTTCTGGGCACAGGCGCGCCAGGGCGTGACGATCCTCAACGACCGCCCGCGCTACCTGCGTGAGGTCGCCGCCTGGCAGGCGGCCGCGTGGCTGTGTCGTTTCGCCGCCTTCTGGTTCTTGCTCGACGCGTTTCTCGTCGGCGGCTCGGTGCAGAACGTGCTGCTCGTCTTCGCGGTCAACCAGGTGGCGGGCGCTGTGCCGCTGACGCCTGGCGGCGCGGGCGTGCAGCAGGCGCTGCTCGTGAAGGTCTTCGCCACCAGCGCGCCAACAGCTGTCGTAGCCGCCTACTCCGTCGGCCAGCAGATCGCGATCGCCACGTTCACCGCGCTCGTGGGCCTCGGCGCCGTCGTGTTCATCTTCCGCTTTCGCTCGTTCGGGGAAGTGCTGCACGCCGGACGCGCGTCGCGCGAAGCCGAGCGGGCCGCCGAGCAGGGAGGACCGCCTCCCGCGCCCTCAGAGCCGGCGCCGCGCCGGCTGCATCCCCGCCACCCCTACTAGCGCCGCCGGCGCTACTGAAGGCCCTCGCGGGCCTCGCGCACGAGGGCCACGGCCTCGGGGAACACGTGGGCCATGACCGTGCGGATCTGATCGGCCTGCGCCTCGGCGTTGCCCTGCAGGTTCACCCTCGCGACCGCGGCAACGGTCATGTCGACAGCAAGCTTGATCGCGTTGTCCGCCCAGACCAGGCGCTGCTGGCCCTGCATCTGTTCGGCGAACTCGGCCAGACGTTTCTGCAGCTCCTCTGGATCGCCAAACAGATCGCCCAGGCCGCCGCTTTCCATACTCGCATCATAGACTGGCCTGCCCGCCGCGCCCCGGCGACGACCGCATGCCCTCAAAACAAGAGATCAAGCAGCAGATCGAGCTCGAGACGCATCGACGCAACCGGCTCGGCGTGCCGGCGTTCGCCGCGGGCATGCTGTTCTTCCTCAGCACGATCATCGTCACGGCGACGCTCACGGCGCTGCCGACGGTGGGCCTCGTCCAGGGACTCGGTCCCGCCCTGCGCGGGCAGGCGACACCGCTCGTGAGCCCGCGCGCCGCGGAGGTCAAATACATCAGCCACCACGCCGTCGCGCTGATCGCCGGGAGCACGATCAAGTCCCTGGCGATCGTCGTGCTCGTGCTGGTCCTCGTGGTGCTCGTGGACGCGACGCGCGTTCGCCGCCCGGAGAGCCTCGCGGCGACTCGCCTGCTCGTGCTGATCGGCGGCATCGGGCTCGCGGTCGTGAACATCGCCCACCAGGTGATCACCTCGGTCCGGGCGCACAGCTTCGAGATGGGCCACGACTTCTCAGCCCATGCGGTCGATCAGGCGCTCACCAAGGGCACGGTGAACGTCGCCGGGCAGTACCTCGACCTGCTGGGAGCGCTCATGTTGACGTTCGGGATGATCGCCGCCTGCGTGAACGCGATCCGCGTCGGGCTGATCACCCGCTGGATGGGCGTGATCGGGATCTTCTCGGCGGTGCTCATCCTGGTGCCGATCGGCGGCGCGACGCTTGAAATCGTGCCGGCCTTCTGGCTTCTGGCGATGGGCATCCTCTACATGGGCCGCTGGCCGAACGGCGATCTGCCGGCCTGGACCGAGGGCGAGGCGCGCCCGTGGCCCTCGGGAGCGCAGGCGCGCGCCGAACGCGAGGAGAAGCGCGGCGGGGGCGCGGCGCGCAAGAGCGACGACGGGCCGCCAGTGATCGAGGGCGACGTCGCGCCGGCGCCCTCGGGCGCTCCCGCCAACGGCTCGAGCCGCACGTCGCGCAAGCGACGCAGACGCGGCGGGCGCAACTAGCTGGGGGTCTGTCCGGCGTTGAGCCAGCGCCGAGCCGCGTCGAGCACCGCGAGGTCCGTGGATGCGAAGATGCCGGCAGGGAGGTCGCGCGAGCGCCCTCTGAGCGCGAAGCCCGGGAGGTGAGGTGAACGATGGCGACTGAACCGGAGTCGGCGAGCGGCGAGCTCGATGGCGAGCTCTCGGCGCTGCTCGAGATCGAGCGCTTTGAGCCCTCGGAGGAGTTCCGCGAGCACGCGCTGCTGTCAGACCCGCAGGTGTACGCGCTGGCCGCCGACGATCCGCTTGCGTGGTGGACGGGCCAGGCCGAGCAGCTGCACTGGTTCAGCCGCTGGGAGAAGGTGCTCGACGACTCCGACCCGCCCTTCTACAGGTGGTTTGAGGGCGGCACGCTGAACGCCTCCTACAACTGCCTGGACCGTCACGTCGAGGCGGGCATCGGCGATCGCGTCGCTTTTCACTGGCGCGGCGAGGACGGCGAGGAGCGCGACATCACCTATGAGCAGCTGCTGGCCGAGGTCAAGCGCTTTGCCAGCGCGCTGAAGGCGCTCGGCGTGGGCAAGGGAGACGTGGTCGGGATCTACCTGCCGATGATCCCCGAGGTCGTCGTCGCGATGCTCGCGTGCGCGCGCATCGGCGCGCCCCACAACGTCGTGTTCGGCGGCTTCTCGGCCGAGGCGGTACGCGAGCGCATGGAGTTCTCCGAGGCCAAGGCGCTGATCACCGTCGACGGCGCTGCGCGCAAGGGCAAGACCGCCGCCGTCAAGGATCGCGTCGACGAGGTGATGGGCGACCTCGCGACACTGCAGCGGATCGTCGTGGTGCGCAGCAAGGGCACGCCCTGTCAGATGAAGGAGGGACGCGACGTCTACTACGACGAGATTCTCGCGGCGGCGGACCCCGAGTGTCCCGCCGAGCCGCTGGACGCCGAGCACCCGCTCTACATCCTCTACACGTCGGGCTCGACGGCCAAGCCGAAGGGCATCCTGCATACGACCGGCGGCTACCTGACGGGCGTGTCGGCCACCCACCGCTACGTCTTCGACCTCAAGCCCGAGTCTGACGTCTACTGGTGCGCCGCCGACGTCGGCTGGGTCACCGGGCATTCCTACATCGTCTACGGACCGCTGTGCAACGGCGCGACGTCGGTCATGTGGGAGGGCGCGCCGGACTACCCCGAGAAGGACATCTGGTGGGAGCTGGTCGAGCGCTACCGGGTGAGCATCTTCTACTGCGCGCCGACCGCGATCCGCGCGTGCATCAAGTGGGGCGCGCAGTGGCCGCGCAAGCACGATCTGTCGAGCCTTCGACTGCTCGGAAGCGTCGGCGAGCCGATCAATCCAAAGGCCTGGCTCTGGTATCACAAGGTGATCGGCGGCGAGCGCTGCCCGATCGTCGACACGTGGTGGCAGACCGAGACGGGCGCGATCATGATCACGCCGCTGCCTGGAATCACCGAGACCAAGCCCGGCTCGGCCACGCAGACCTTCCCCGGCGTGTTCGCCGACGTGCTCGACGAGTCCACCGGAGAGCCCGTGTCAGAGGGCCAGGGGCTGCTCGTGCTCACGCGGCCGTGGCCGTCGATGCTGCGCACGCTCTACAAGGAGCGCGAGCGCTTCATCGAGACCTACTTCTCGCGCTTTGGCAAGCAGACCTACCTCGTCGGCGACGCGGCGCGGCGCGATCGCGATGGCTATTTCTGGGTCATCGGGCGCATCGACGATGTCGTCAACGTGTCGGGCCACAGGCTCTCGACGGCCGAGGTGGAGTCGGCGATCGTGGCCCATCCCGATGTCGCCGAGGCGGCGGTGATCGGCCAGCACGACGAGGACAGCGGTCAGGCGATCGTCGCCTTCGTGACGCTCCAGGGCGACCTGCAGGGCGACGAGGCGACGGTCGAGGGCATCCGCGCGACGGTCGCGGAGCGGATCGGCAAGTTCGCGCGGCCGAAGCGCATCATCTGGACCGAGGACCTCCCCAAGACGCGCTCGGGCAAGATCATGCGCCGCCTGCTGCGCGATATCGCCGAGGGGCGCGCGCTCGGCGACGTCACGACGCTGCGCGACCCCGACGTGATGGGCCAGCTCGAGGATCGCGTGAAGGAGCTGCAGGCCCAGGAGGACTGAGGACGGACGGCGCGGGGCGCGGCGGCTCAGCCGTGCAGCGTCGCGCTGCTGTGCGCCTGGACGACGCTGCCGTTTGCGCCGCGCACGCGGGCGCTCAGCTTCAGTTCGATCGTGCCGCCCGCGTTGACGATGCGCTGCAGCTCGCGCATCGGCCCACCGCGGTAGCGGTGGGTGAACTTCACCGCGCCGCCCCTCTGCGCGGTTATCGACACGACGTCGGGGCCGAGGTCCAGATGCTTGAGGAGGGTGTCGCCGCCCTGAGCGCCAACGCTCCAGACGCGCAGCGAGACCTCGCCGGCGCACGCCGCCGTGCATTGCACGCGATAGCTGAAGGAGGGATGCGCGGGCAGCAGCCCGGCGGGGGCGGTCAGGCTCATCGTCAGCGGCCGCGACCGCGAGCGCGCCGACGCGCCGGCCGGCGCAGTCGCGACGCAGCTGGCGGCGACCAGGGCTCCCGCAATGTATGGCAGCGATGATCGCGTTGACATCAGAGCGTGAGCCTACAACTCCCGAGCGCGCGTGATGTCAGGGTGATTCCCCATGGGAACGCCTGACGAGCGGTGGCATCATGAATCGCATGGCATCGGCGCTCCCGCCCTCCGAGCCGGTCGGCCCTCACGACGACGCAGCGCGCGACGTGACCTTGGGGATGGTCGCCCGCGCGCTGTCGTGGCGCACGCCCGCCGGTCGCACGCTGCGTCGAGCGCTCGGATCGTTCCTCGCCGTGGCGATCATCCTGACGGTGTTTCACACGGCCGGGGTGCTTCGCCCCGATCGGCACGCGCTCGGCGGGATCGTGCTCGTGGTCGCGGTGCTCGTGGTCGTCGTCGGGCCGTGGTTCCTGCGCCTTGCGCGCAGCCTGTCCTTCGAGCGCGCTGCTCGCATTCGCGAGCAGGAGCGCGCCGAGGTGGCCGCGCACCTACACGACTCGGTGCTGCAGACGCTCGCGCTCATCCAGACGCGAGCGGGTGAGACGCGAGAGGTGGCCGCCCTTGCCCGACGCCAGGAGCGCGAGCTTCGCCGCTGGCTGTTCGAGCGCCCCCGCGCGGACGCAGGCGACAGCCTCAGGGCCGCGATGGAGCGAGTGGCCGTCGAGGTCGAGGAACGCCATCGCATGCCAATCGAGACGGTGTTCGTCGGCGACTGCCAGCTGGATGCACCGCTGGAAGCGCTGGTGCAGGCCGCGCGCGAGGCGCTCACGAACGCTGCGAAGTTCGCCGGCAGCGAGCACGTTGACCTGTTCTGCGAAGTCCGCCCGGGGCGGGTCGAGGTGTTCGTGCGCGATCGCGGCCTCGGCTTTGACCCGGATGCGATCGCACCCGACAGACGCGGCGTGCGCGACTCGATCATCGGCCGCGTTACCCGCTACGGCGGGCTGGCGAGCGTGCACAGCGCGCCCGGCGAGGGGACCGAGGTCGAGCTGGTCGTCGAGCTGCCGGACGCGCGCACCGCCTCTGTGTCATGAGCGCCGCGCCACGCGTCGTGATCGTCGACGACCACCGGCTGTTTCGCGCTGGCGTGCGCGCCGAGCTCTCGGACCTGGTCACGATCGCCGGCGACGCCGAGACGGTGCCCGAGGCGATCGAGCTCATATGCGCCGTCGGGCCGGACGTCGTGCTCGTCGACGTGCACATGCCAGATGGCGGCGGCGTGGAGGTCATTCGTCAGGTGAGCGCGCGGCGCAGCGACGTGCGCTTCCTCGCCCTGTCGGTCTCAGATGCCGCCGAGGACGTGATCGCGGTGATCAGGGCGGGCGCGCGGGGCTACGTGACGAAGACGATCTCGGCCACCGAGCTGGCCGACGCGGTCCAGCGAGTGGCCGACGGCGACGCCGTGTTCTCCCGGCGCCTGGCGGGCTTCGTGCTCGACGCGTTCGCCGATGAAGGGCAGCCGAGCGATGACTCAGAGCTCGACCAGCTCACGCCGCGCGAGCGCGAGGTGCTGCGGCATATCGCGCGCGGCTACATGTACAAGGAGATCGCCCACAGCCTGGGCATCTCGGTCAAGACGGTCGAGACGCACGTGTCGGCGGTCCTGCGCAAGCTGCAGCTGTCCAGCCGACACGAGCTCAGTCGCTGGGCGGTGCAGCGGCGGCTGGTCAGCCTCGACGGTCCCTGAGCGCCGGCCAGAACGCATCGGCTGGGCTGTGCGACGGCACGCGGGCGCGCGGCGGCTGGTCTTGACGCCTGCGCCGGCACCTAGGGGCAATCCCCGATTGTCAGCCGGCGCCACGTTCGTCACGCTGTCCGCATGCCATCAACTCAGCCAGATCCCAGCCCCATCGCGCCCGCCGGCGTCCCTGCCGCGGGGCCCGAGGTGGCCATCCAGACCAGCGGCCTGACCAAGCGCTTCGGCGCGCGCGTCGCGATCGACAACGTCGACCTGCGGGTTCCGCGCGGCAGCGCGTTCGGCTTCCTGGGCCCCAACGGCGCGGGCAAGACGACGATGATCCGCACGCTGCTCGGCCTCACGCACGCGTCCGCGGGAAGCATGAGCCTGCTCGGCTACCCCGTTCCCGCCCGGCGGGTGCAGGCGCTTGCCCGCGTTGGCGCGATCGTGGAGGAGCCGCGCTTTCACGTGCACCTCTCCGGCCGCGAGAACCTGCGCATCGTCGCGGCGGCCCGGGATGCCGAGGCGTTCGCCCGAATCGACCCGGCGCTTGCCCGGGTTGGCCTCGCCGAGCGGGCTGACGAGCGCGTCAAGAAGTACTCGCTCGGGATGCGCCAGCGACTGGGCGTAGCGCGCTGTCTGCTGGCCGACCCGCAGCTGCTGATCCTCGATGAGCCGACAAACGGCCTGGACCCCGGGGGCATCCAGGAGTTCCGCGAGATGATCCGTGCGATGGTCGAGCAGGAGGGCCGCACGGTGTTCATCTCCTCGCACCTCCTCGACGAGGTCGAAAAGATCTGCGACGCAGCGGCGATCGTCGATCGCGGCAGGATCGTCACCCAGGGGCGGATCGAGGAGATCTCGCGCGGCGGCGACGGCGCGCGCAGCGAGCTGATCGTCGGCGTCGACGACGCCGAGCTCGCGCTGGCGCAGCTTGCGAGCAGCGAGCTCGTGCAGGAAGCCCATCGGCGCGACGAAGGGATCCGCGTCGTGCTGACCGGCGACCTGGACACCGCCGCCGCGGTCAACGCGGCCCTGGTTCACGCAGGTGTCGGCGTGCTGCGCCTGGAGCCCGTGCGCCACAGCCTCGAGGAGCGATTCCTGGAGATCACCGCGCGTCTGGACGACGTGTCCGATACATCGACCGCTTCGAAGGAGGTGCGCTCATGAGCGCTGTCGCCGCACACATGTTCGGTGCCGATTTCCTGAAGGTGCGCAAGAAGCGCGGGACGATGATCTGGGCCTTCGTGCTTGCCGTGGCGCCAATCGTCGTGTTCCTCGCGGTGAAGGCGATCCAGCATTCGTCAAACCCGCTGAAATATGAACCGGCTGGCGGAGCGACCGCGTTCGGCGACGGTCTGCGGGTGCTTGCGCTGTTCTTCGGCCCGCTCGCCGCGATCCTGATCGGCGTCGAGGCCGGCGCGGGCGATGCATCCGCGGGGGTCTTCCGCGACCTCGTCGTGACGGGTCGCTCGCGCGTGGCGCTGTTCGCGTCGCGCGTGCCCGCCGCGCTCGCGGTCTGCTGGGGCGTCGTCCTGTGCGCGTTCCTCGTGCTGCTCGCCGGCAGCTATCTGTTCGCCTCGAACCTGCCCACGCCCGGCGGCGCGCTCGTGCTCAACGGTCTCGGCTTTGCGCTGCTGGCCACGGGCGTAGTGTGCGTGGTCGCCGTCGGCTTCGCCTCGCTGACGACGTCAAAGCCCGCATCGATCACCGCGCTGATCGGCTGGCAGCTGGTCGCCAGCCCGTTGATCGTGCAGATCGGCTCGCTGGGAAGCGCGCGGGAGGGCCTGTTCAGCCAGGCGATCGCGCACTTCAGCCCGGTGCATCTCGGGGGTGGTCCTCGCGGGAGCGTCGTGACGCTGTCTCAGGGCACCGCGCTTGTGGTGCTCGCGCTCTGGCTCGGCGTGTTCCTCGCGCTCGGCGCCTGGCGCACGGCGCGGATGGACGCCTGACGCGCGGCTCAGCCGCCGGCGTCGGCGCTCAGCGTCCTGCGCAGCTTCTCCAGACGCTCATCCCACTGCGCGCCGGCGATCGCCAGCCAGCTCATCGCCTCGTCCATCGGCGCCGGGGTGAGGCGGTACTGCGTCTCGCGCCCCTCGTGGCTCGCGCTGACGAGACCCGCGGAGGCCAGCGCATTCAGGTGCTTGGCGACGGCCTGGCGTGAGATCGGAAGCTGCGCCGCGAGCGCGGACGCGGTGACGGTCGACTGCTCTGCGAGCAGCTGCACGACGTGGCGGCGGGTGGGATCCGCGAGCGCTCCGAACACCGCGCCGGCGGCTGCCTCCCGCGAGGCGCTCGCACCGCTCACGCCAGCGCCGCCACCATCTGCGGGCCGTGGGCGGGACGGCTGTCGGACTCCAGGGCCGTTGCGATCGCGCGGAGCGTCGGCACCGGCAGCTCGACGACGACCAGCCTGGTGCCGCCGGGGGCGTCGTAGAGCGTGAGCTCCACGAGCGAGGCCTCGCCGCCGGGCTCGCGCCAGCGCAGGACGACGCGCTCGTGATCGCGCACCTCCTCGACGAGCGTCAGGCGCTCCTCGCCGCCGTGCCAGCCAAGGCGTCCTTCGGCGCCCGCGCGGACCTCGAGCGCGACCTCGTCGGCGAGCCAGCTCTGCAGCCCCTGGGCGTCGCTCAGCGCTCTCCATGCCGCCTCGCGCGACACTGGGAGGAACGTCTCTCGTCTTATGGCCTGCTCGATCACCGGCGGCTCCTCTCTGGCTAATACGCAACCGCAGGGTTGCGTGAGTGCTAGGCTGTCATGAGCAACCTCTCGGTTGCACCTTAGCGAACAGATCGGAGTCACCCATGCCGCTGGTCCCGATGGTCGTCGAGCAGAGCGCGCGCGGCGAGCGCTCGTTTGACATCTACAGCCGCCTGCTCAACGACCGCGTCGTGTTCCTCGGCAGCGAGATCGACGATCAGGTCGCAAACCTCGTCGTGGCTCAGCTGCTGCACCTGGAGGCCGTCGACCCCGACAAGGACATCTCGCTGTACATCAACTGCCCCGGCGGCCAGGTGTACTCGGGCCTGGCGATCTACGACACGATGCAGTACATCGCGCCCGACGTGCAGACGGTCTGCTGCGGCATCGCGATGTCGATGGGCGCGATCATCCTCGCCGGCGGCGCCGCCGACAAGCGCGCGATCCTGCCCAACGGTCGCGTGCTCATCCACCAGCCCAGCGGCGGCTTCCAGGGTCAGTCGACCGACGTCGAGATCCACGCCCGCGAGGCGCTCGCGCTGCGCGATCGCCTGGAGGAGATCCTCAGCGAGCACACCGGCCAGCAGCGCGAGCGCGTGCACGCCGACATGGAGCGCGACAACTTCATGACCCCGACAGAGGCGGTGGAATACCGCATCGCCGACAGGATCATGCAGCAGCGCTCGCGCGCGCCGGGCAGGCGCGCGGTCGGCGTCGGCTGAGCTCGCCCGCTCGATCGCGGTCGCGCCCCAGAGCTATCATCGTGACCGTATAATCCATCGATATTGATGGTTTATGACCGATATGAGCCATAATCCATCATTGGTGATGGGTAGATATCATGGGTGACTGATATACTACATCAAATATGATGCTCTATAGAGCTTTAGCTCGTTAACAAATCAGAACTGATGCATCTTGATGAGCTCACGACGGATGCGGCCGTTCTTGCCGAGCTCGGTCGCCGGCTGGAGCGCCATCGCCTGGCGCGCAACTGGACGCAGGCGGAGACCGCCGCCGCGGCGGGGATCGGCCAGGCGACGGTGCAGCGCGCCGAGCGTGGCGACTCGGTTCAGATGACCTCGATGATCAGGCTGCTGCGAACGCTGGGATTGCTCGGCGCGCTGGACATCGCCGTGCCCGAGTCGATCGAGCTCCCGATAGCCCAGCTGGAGCGCGAGCAGCGCAGGACGCGACGGCGTGCCCGTGGCCGCCGGGGCCGACCGTCCACCCGGCCCGTCGGCCCCGCCGAGAGGTCCTGGACCTGGGGCGAAGAGGCGACGGACGCATGACCGTGGCGGCGGTGACGCTGTGGGGCTCTCGCATCGCCGCCGTCTCGATCGCTGCCGGGGCGCGCTATGCGACGTTCCAGTACGACCCGTCGTTCGCGCGCAGCGGCATCGAGATCGCGCCCGTCAAGATGCCGCTGCGCGTCGAGCCGTACACGTTCGCGGGTCTGCCGCAGGATGCGTTCAGCGGTCTGCCCGGGCTGCTCGCCGACGCCCTGCCCGACCGCTGGGGCACGGCGCTCGTCAACGCCTGGCTGGCCTCGCAGGGACGCGAGCAGTCGAGCTTCGACGTGGTTCAGCGGCTTTGCTATGTCGGCACCCGCGGCATGGGCGCGCTGGAGTTCCAGCCGGCCAATGAGCCGACCGTCTCGGCCACCGACGACCTGCGCGTCGATGCGCTCGTGCGGCTGGCCAGCGAGGTGCTCGCCAAGCGCGCCGAGTTCGTCACCGAGCTGAGCAGGGATCCCGAGGAGGAGTCGATGAAGGCGATCCTCGCGGTCGGCAGCTCGGCCGGCGGGGCGCGCCCGAAGGCGTTGATCGCCTACAACGAGGCGACCGGCCAGGTCCGCTCGGGGCAGGTCGAGGTCGGCCGAGGGCTTCCGGCACTGGCTGCTGAAGTTCGACGGGGTATCGCGCGCCGGCGATCACGGGCTGACCGATCCGCAGGGATGGTGCGCCGTGGAGTACGCGTACTCGAAACTGGCGCGCGCCGCCGACATCGACATGACCGAGTGCCGCCTGCTGGAAGAGCACGGCCGCCGGCACTTCATGACGCGTCGCTTCGACCGACCTGACGCCGGCGGCAAGCTGCACGTGCAGACCGCCGGCGCGCTCGAGCACGTCAGCTACAACGAGCCCGGCACCTACAGCTACGAGCAGCTCATGCTGCTCATCCGCCGGCTGGGTCTCGCTACGCCCGTCGTCGAGCAGCAGTTTCGCCGCATGGTCTTCAACGTCGTCGCGCGCAATCAGGATGACCACGTCAAGAACGTCGCTTTCGTGATGGATCGCGACGGCGCCTGGTCGCTGGCTCCGGCCTACGACGTGATCTGGGCGTGGCAGCCGGGCAACGTCTGGCTGCAGAGCCACCAGATGTCGATCAACGGCAAGCGCGACGCGTTCAGCGTCGCCGACCTGCGCGCGGTCGCCGCGCTGGCGGGTCTCAAGCGCGGTCGCGCCGAGGCCATCCTCGCGCAGGTCAGCGAGGCTGTCGCGGGCTGGCGAGCCGTCGCCGAGGAGGTCGGCGTCGATGAGCGGATGGCCGAGCAGATCGCCGACTCGCATCGCCTGAGCCTGCCCGCGGGCTGACCGCAGCGGACCCGCCGCGTGCGCTCCCGTGGCGCTCCGTCCGCTACACCTTGTGGTGCTCGGGCACCCAGCTGCCGTCCGCGCTGCGCGAGAAGTCCTGGAAGAGGTTGGGCGCCTCGGTGCGCATGATCTGCGCGACCTCGTCGAACACGAGCCGCAGCTCCTCCTCGGCGCTCTCGGCCGTGCGCATCTCTATCACGTGTCGCAGCGTGCGGATGTTCGCCGTCCAGATGATGTCGGTGGAGAGGCCGATCGGCGCCAGGCGCCGCAGCGCCGAGGTGATCTCCTTCTTGACGTGGAAGGGCACGCCGTCGTCTTCGACGCCGAGCTCGCGCGCCGCCTCGACCTGGAACTCCTCGAGCTGCTCGACGATGCTCAGCACGCGCTCGCGCACCGGCTCCAGCGACGGCGGCACGCGGAAGCCGATGTCGGTGAGCCGCACGTAGCGCAGGCTCTCCTGGCTGAAGGCCGAGCCGGAGCGATGCCTCACGAGCTCGTGTGTATTGCCGGACACCACGGGTTTGCCGTTTCGGCGCACGAAGAGCAGGCCGTTGGGCACCTTCACGCAGTAGACCTTTCCCCTGTAGTGCTGCCAGGAGTCGCTTTTCGCGCCGTTGTGGTTGACCAAAGGCCGCACGCGTGACTTCACGACCGAGACGATGTAGCTCGGACGGGCGTTCTTGAATCTCTGGCCGTCGCGCATCACACGTTCGAGCCCAGTTCGATCGTCGACGCGAACGTTGGCCGACCAACCGGCCTTGATCGCCAAGACCTGAAGGTCGTCGGCCATCTCCTTCGAGCTCGTGTAGATCACCGAGTGGTTGCAATCACGTCGACGGTTCCCATCTCCGTCGACATAGGCTTCGAGGAAGATGCGCAGGATGGACGGACCCCATTGGTGGACGTACTGTGGAATGCGCTTCTCATGGGCACGCCTTCCGCATGTCTCAAGCGAATCGCGAAGCGCGACCTGCTGGGTGCGCACAGCGCCATGTCCCGTGTCGGGGACATAGGCCTTGAGCCCCATGGAGCGGATGTCCTCGGCCATCGCGTCGAGCTGTTGTCCGCGGTTCTGGGCAAGCACGATCTGATGACCGTTGAGCGAGCCCTCGGCCAGCCAGTGGCCCAGGAACCGCGCGAACTCCTCGAGCGGGAAGGTGGCACCTACGTAGTGGCGGGTTGTCCTGCCGCCATCGGCACTCCTCGTCCATGTCCGCTTGGTGCCGGGAATCTCGACGCTCCCGGTTTCCTGACCCTTCCAAACGGCGGTCTTGAGATAGGCCACGCGCCTGCCCAAAAGATCGTGAGCGTGCCTTACGCGGTAGGGCTCTTCGCCTCGCTTATTGGCCTGAGTGTCGTGGGCCTTGACCCACATCCGGTGTTTGGGCGTGACGAGCAGGTCGACCTGCTCTGATCGGACCCTGTACATCGGTCCGTCATAGTCGCCGACGAAGTGCTCGGTTGCCTGCTGGTATTCGAGCTGCTGGTTGTCGGGGTTGACCGTCGCAAACGTCTCCGAGCCGTCGACGTCCGGCCAGCGCTTCCAGCCGTCATCCGTCAGCACCTCGGTGTCGGCGTCGTAGCAGAACACCCTCGATACGTCGCGCAGCGCGAACGAGTAGCTGGCGTGCTCGAGCACGCTGCCGTGGCCCGAGCGCAGGATGTTCGCGAAGTACTCGGTTCGGTCGGTGCGGATCTTCGTCACGTTCGGGTTCAGCCCGGGCTCCCAGCTGCGATAGCAGGCGCGTCCGCCGAACTCCAGCAGCAGCTCGCCCGGATTGAGCGCCTCGGGGTCCTCGCCCGCGCCCTTCAGACGCAGGTCCAGCCAGGACTCGCCGCCCACGTCGGCGAGGTAGGCGCGCATGCCCCCCAGGTCGATCGAGGGGCGCGCGACGAGGAAAACGGTGGGGGTCGTCTCGTGCATCGGGCGCACGATCCTACGGCTTGACCCGGCGGATCTGGGGTAGGGATTAGACTCGGTGAAAGTGGAGCTCTCAGCCTCCGGGAACGGCCTGCAGAACATCGTCGAGGCGCAGGACGTCAGCCGCCGCTACGGCGAGGGCGAGGCCGCCGTGGACGCGCTGAAGGACGTCAGCGTCAGCTTTGCGACCGGGCGCTACGCGGCGATCATGGGCCCTTCGGGCTCGGGCAAGTCGACGCTCATGCACATACTCGCCGGCCTGGACCGCCCCACCTCGGGAACGGTGCGCATCGCGGGCGTGGAGCTGTCGCAGCTGGATGACACGCAGCTGACCAAGCTGCGCCGCGACCGGATCGGCTTCATCTTCCAGACGTTCAACCTGCTGCCGGTGCTGAGCGCCGAAGAGAACATCCTGCTGCCGCTGTCGATCGCCGGACGCGAGCCTGACCGCGAGTGGTTTGACAAGCTCATCGCCACGATCGGGATCGGCGACCGGCTCAAGCACCGCCCCGCCGAGATGTCCGGCGGCCAGCAGCAGCGCGTGGCGGTCGCGCGCGCGCTCGTGTCAAAGCCGGCGGTCGTGTTCGCCGACGAGCCGACCGGCAACCTCGACTCCAAAGCATCCAACGACGTGCTCGACCTGCTGCGGCACGCCGTCGACGACTTCGGGCAGACCGTCGTGATGGTCACCCACGACGCTCACGCGGCCTCCTACGCCGATCGGCTCGTGGTGCTGGCCGATGGCCAGATCGTCCACGACGGGGAGGCGCAGACGGCCGAGCAGGCGCTCGACCTGATGAAGTCGGTGGGCTGATGGCGGCGCTCGTGCTCCGCGGCTTTTTGCAGCGCAAGCTGCGCGTGCTGCTCACGGCGATCGCGATCGCGCTCGGGGTGGCGCTGATGGCCGGCACCTACATCCTGACCGACACGATCAACCACTCCTTCGCCGCGATCTTCACCGAAGTGGGCAAGAACCACGACGTTGTTGTCAGCCCCGCTGAAGCACTGGGGCGCGAAACGAGTGCGAGCGCCGCGATCCCCGAATCGACGCTCGCCCAGGTGCGAGCGGTGCCTGGCGTGGCGAAGGCCGCTGGCGGCGTCTTCAGCGAGGCCACCTTCCTGGACCTTCAGGGCAAGCGCCTGAGCGGCGGTCACGCGCCATCCTTCGTGGCCAGCCATCTGCCGGCACCGTTTGAGTCCTTCTCGATCGCCAAGGGCCGCTTCCCTGAAAACGCCGACGAGGTCGCGATCGACGAGGCCACCGCCGAACGCAAGGACCTGCGCGTCGGCGGGCAAATGCAGATCGCGGGCACGGCGCCGGTCAAGCGCTATCGGATCGTCGGGATCGCGAAGTTCGGCTCTGGACAGTCCTTCGGCGGCGCGAGCACGGCGATCCTCACGCCGCAGGAGGCGCAGCGCATCGTCGGCGAGCAAGGGCACTTCGACACGATCTACGTGGCCGCCCAGCCGGGCATCAGCCGCGACGAGCTACGCGATCGCGTGCGGGCGGCGCTGCCTCGCCAGTTCACCGTGCGCACGGGCACTGAAGAAGCCGCAAAGGAAACGTCGAACCTGGAATCAGACCTCGGCTTCCTGCGCACGTTCCTGCTGATATTCGCCTACGTCGCTCTGTTCGTGGGCGCGTTCATCATCTTCAACACGTTCTCGATCACGGTCGCCCAGCGCACGCGCGAATTCGGCCTGCTGCGCACGCTCGGGGCCTCGCGCGGGCAGATAATGCGGTCGGTCGTCGTCGAAGGCCTGCTGCTTGGCCTGCTCGGCTCGGTGCTCGGCCTGCTGCTCGGGCTCGCTCTCGCTCCCGCCCTCGATCAGCTGTTCAAGGCGTTCGGCGCCGACCTGCCCGACAGCAACACGGTGCTCGAGTCGCGCACGATCATCGTTTCGCTGCTCGCCGGCACGATCGTAACCGTGCTGGCGGGGCTGTTCCCAGCCGTGCGGGCAACCCGCGTACCGCCGCTGGCGGCGATGCGTGAGGGCGTCGGGATCCCGCGCTCGATACCGACGGAACGGGGGGTCGTCACGCGGTTCTTCGCCAGCCTGGTGGTCGCCATCGCGATCGGAGCACTGATCGGGAGCCAGGTTCTAGTGTTCGTCTGGGCGCTCGTCTGGTGCGTTCTCATCGTGAGGGTCTGGCTGCGGATTCGGCGCGGAGACAAGCCTGCCAACTACCACCTGATCCCGGCGCTGGGCCAGGCGATCGGACTGCTCGTCAGCTGGCGTGGGATCACCGGGCGCCTCGCGCGCGAGAACGCTGTTCGCCAACCGGGCCGTACGCTGGTCACGGCGCTCGCCCTCACGGTGGGCCTCGCGCTCGTCGCCTTCATCTCGATCCTCGCCGCCGGCACGAAGGCGACCATCAACCAGGCCGTGAGCCGCTCCTTCGCCGGAAACCTGATCATCGAGAACTCCCAGGGTGGCAACCAGAGCGGGATTCCGGCGACCGTCGCGCCGGCGCTCGCGCACGTGCCGGGCGTCGCGAGCGTGACGTCCGTCGCCTTCACGATCGGCCGCGTGCACGACCTCTCCCAGGCAGGCGCGCCGCAGATCGCAAACAAGGCGTCGATCACCGCCGTCCAACCGGCCTCGTTTGCCCACGTCTACCGTGTCGAATGGGAACACGGCTCAAACGCGTCGCTGGCGACGCTCGAAAACGGCGGGACGATCGCAAACAAGAGCTTCGCAAGCGCACACCACCTTCACGTCGGACAGCGCCTATCTGTGCTGACGCCGACCGACCAGCACGTCACGCTGACCGTCGCCGGGATCGCAAAGGACCAGGCGCGGCTGCTCGCCGAACTGACGATCGGCCTGCCGCTCGCGCGCACGGCCTTCGGACAGCGCGAAGACGGCGTCGCGTTCATCGGCTACGCGCCCGGGGCCGACGGCGGACGGGTGCAGGCGGCCGTGGATCACGTGCTGTCCACGCAGTTCCCGCAGGCTCGCTCGCGCACGGCCGCGCAGTTCAAGCAGGAACAGTCCGAACAGATCAACTCGCTGCTGACGCTGATCTACGTGCTGCTCGCGCTGTCGGTGATCGTGTCGCTGTTCGGCATCGTCAACACGCTGATCCTCTCGATCTACGAGCGCACGCGCGAGCTCGGCATGATGCGCGCGATCGGCACCTCGCGCCGGCAGATCCGCCAGATGATCCGCTATGAGTCGCTGATCACGGCGCTCATCGGCGGCGTGTTCGGGCTGGTCATCGGGCTCGTCGGCGCGCTGCTCGTCGTCACGCTCGCGCTGTCGGGCTCGGGCTATGTGATCTCGATCCCCGTGGGGACGCTCTTCGTGCTGCTGATCGTCGCCGCGATCGCCGGTCTGCTGGCGGCCCAGCTGCCGGCCCGCCGAGCGGCCCGCCTGGACCTGCTTCGTGCGCTCGGCGCGGAGTAGGACCGCTCGGGCGAGCGGCGAGTAAGCTGGCAGCCGATGGGCGCCACCACAGCCACCGAAGCGGACGACCGCGAGCTCGCGCGGGCCGCCTGGGACCTCGAGCCGCTCGTCGAAGGCGAGGGGCGCGACGGCGTCGGTCGGCGTCTGGAGGCCGCGCTGGAGCGCGCGCAGGCGTTCGCCGAGCGCTTCGCGGGCAAGCTGTCAGAGCTCGACAGCGCCGGGCTGAAGGCGGCGATGGAAGAGCTCGCGGAGATCTTCGAGCTGATCGGGCGCGCCGGCTACTACGCGGCGCTCGCCTTCTCGGTCGACACCGTAGATCCCGCCAACGGCGCGCTGATGCAGAAGGCCCAGGAGCAGGAGACGGCGATCCAGACGACGCTGCTGTTCTTCGAGCTGGAGTGGGCGGCGCTGGACGACGAGCGCGCCGAGGAGCTGCTCGGCGGCGAGGGGCTGGATTTCTGCCGCCACCACCTGCGAAACGTGCGCCGCTACCGCGACCATCTGCTCTCAGAGCCAGAGGAGAAGATCCTCGCAGAGAAGGCGCTCACGGGCTCGAGCGCGTGGACGCGGCTGTTCGAGGAGCTGACGACGGCGATCGAGGTGCAGCCGCCGGGCGAGACCGTCGCGCTGGACGTCGCGCTCAGCCGCCTCGCGCTGGCGGACCGCGACGTGCGAAAGACCACTGCCGAGGCGGTCACGGCCGCACTGGCGCCCGGCCTGCGCACGCGCGCCTTCCTGTTCAACACGCTGCTCGCCGACAAGTCGACCGACGATCGCCTGCGCCGCTATCCGCACTGGCTGGCGGCGCGCAACCTCTCGAACGAGGCCAGCGACGCCTCCGTGCAGGCGCTGATCGAGGCGGTGCGCGGGCGCTATGAGATCGCCAGGCGCTGGTATCGGCTGAAGGCCAAGCTGCTCGGTCTGCCGCGGCTGGCCGACTACGACCGCATGGCGTCGGTCACCGAGGACGAGGTCACGTTCCCCTACTCGCAGGCGCGCGAGATCGTGGTCGACTGCTACTCGTCCTTCTCCTCCGAGCTCGGCACGCTGGCCGAGCGCTTCTTCGACGAGCGGCGCATCGACGCGCCGGTCAGAGCCGCCAAGCGCGGCGGCGCGTTCTGCGCCTCCGCCGTGCCCTCGGTGTTCCCCTACGTGCTGCTCAACTACACGTCGCGCCGGCGCGACGTGCTCACGCTGGCCCACGAGCTCGGCCACGGCGTGCACTTCGCGCTCGCGGCCGAGCAGGGCGTCTTTCACCAGCACACCCCGCTCACGCTCGCCGAGACCGCGTCGGTGTTCGGCGAGACGATCGTGTTCGGGCGTCTGCTGGCCGAGGACTCCTCGCCCGAGTCGCGCCTGGCGCTGCTTGCCGAGAACCTCGAGGACACGATCGCCACCGTCTTTCGCCAGGTGGCGATGAACCGCTTCGAGGATCTCGTGCACACCTCACGCCGCGAGGAGGGCGAGCTGTCGATGCAGCGCTTCGGCGAGCTGTGGACGCAGAGCCAGAGCGAGATGATGGGCGACTCCGTGGAGCTGACAGACGGCTACAGCACGTGGTGGTC
The DNA here is from genome assembly GCA_963749385.1 of uncultured Solirubrobacterales bacterium. Lineage (GTDB taxonomy): Bacteria > Actinomycetota > Thermoleophilia > Solirubrobacterales > Solirubrobacteraceae > Palsa-744. Next base: position 167,458 of record CAVVMI010000006.1, on the reverse strand, counting down.
CTACATCCCGCACTTCATCGGCAGCCCCGGCTACGTCTACGCCTACGCCTACGGCCAGCTGCTGGCGCTCTCGGTCTACGAGCGCTACGAGCAGCGCGGGCAGGAGATGGTTCCCGCCTACCTGCAGATGCTCTCCGCCGGTGGCTCCAAAAGCCCCGAGGAGATCGGACAGCTCGTCGGCATCGACCTCTCAGACCCCGGATTCTGGGAGACGGGCCTGGATCTCGTGGAGCGCCAGCTGACCGAAGCCGAGGATGCGGCGGAGGCTGCGGGGCGGGGGTAGGCCGCCGGCGACGGCGGGCCGCAGCCTGGGTGTATGCTATACACATCCCATGCGCACGAATATCGAGATCGATGATGAGCTGGTCGAGCGCGTCATGCATCGCTACGGCGTATCGACCAAGCGCGCGGCGGTAGACCTCGCGCTGCGTCGGCTCGATCTGGAGCCGATGGGCCGCGACGAGGCACTGGCGATGCAGGGGACCGGGTGGGACGGCGACCTGGACGAGCTGCGCGGCGGGTATCTGAAGTCCTCGTGATCCTCGTCGACAGCTCGGCCTGGATCGAGTTTCAACGTGCGACCGGCAGCCGGGCCGATCGCCGCGTAGCGGCTGCCATCGAGGCCGAAGAGCCCCTGGCCACCACGGGAATCGTCGTACTCGAGGTCCTGGCGGGCGCCCGCGACGAACGCCAGGCTCGCGATCTCGAGCGACTGCTCGGTCGGTGCGAGTTCCTGGCGCTGAGCGAGCCGTTCGACGAGCAGTTCGCCGCTGCCCTCTATCGATCCTTGCGCAGTCAGGGTCAAACGATTCGTCGTCTACCGGACTGTCTGATTGCAGCCGTTGCGATCAGAACCGCCAGCACAGTGCTGCATCAGGACGCGGACTTCGATGCGATCGCAGCTCACTCAGAGCTCGCGACGATCGCGCTGGCGTGAGGCCCCCACGACCATCGAGATCAGGCGACATGTTGGACGGTCCGCCAGGAGCGGCGGCTCCGCCGTATACACGCCACATCGAGGCGCAGGCTACCCGAGGAGCTGGCGGCTCACAGGTTTCACAGCAACCCCAGCGCCTGCCCGACCCCGTGCACGAGGTCGAACAGCGGCTGGGGGATGATGCCGAAGAAGATCGCACCCGCGCCGCCCAGCAGCGCGACGAGCACGACCTCCGGCTGAGAGCGCGCTGCGCTCGCGGTCGTGCTCGTCGAGCTCGGGCGAGCCGCCGGCGAGCGCCGGAAGGGCGCCTTCGGCGCCCGGTGGCGCGGATGGCGTGGCCGTCCGGGGGCTGTCCCCGGCGCCCTGGGGCGATTCGCTCATCCACATCGCGGCGATGACCGGCAGGTAGTAGCCCAGCGAGATCATCGAGCCGATCACGATCACGACTCCCAGCCATGCGTAGCCGCCGGAGACCGAGGCGTCGATCAGGTAGAACTTTCCGATGAAGCCCGCCGTGGCGGGGATGCCGGCGAGCGCGAGCATCGAGATCGTCATCGGCCAGGCCAGCAGCGGGCGATCACGGCCGATGCCGCGCAGCGAGGCGATCGAGTCTCCGAGGTCTGTTTCGCGCTCGCGCGCGACGATCACGCCGAAGGCGGCCATGTTCATGAACAGGTAGATCGCGAGATAGAAGACCGTCGCCTGCACGCCCAGCGCGGTCGCGACGACGACCCCGGCGAGCATGTAGCCGGCCTGCGCGACCGACGAGTAGGCGAGCATGCGCTTCAGCGAGGACTGCCCCAGCGCGCCGACGTTGCCGACGATGATCGTGATCGCCGCGAGCGTGGCAACGGCGGGGGCCCAGCTGGGCTGCGCTTCGATCAGCGCGACGTCGAAGAAGCGCAGGAACACGCCGAGCGCCGCGGCCTTCGTGGCGACGGCCATGAAGGCGGTCACCGGCGTCGGCGCGCCCTCGTAGACGTCGGGCGTCCACTGGTGAAACGGCGCCACCGACGCCTTGAAGCAGAGCCCCACCACGCACAGCCCGATGCCGGTGAGCGTGAGCGGGTCGGTGGCCAGCCCGCCGCCCGACAGCGCGCGGGCGATCGCCGAGAAGTTGGTTGCGCCGGTCGCGCCGTAGATCAGCGCGAGCCCGTAGAGCAGCGTGGCCGAGCCGACGGCGCCCACGATCAGGTACTTCAGCCCCGACTCCAGCGAGTGCTCGCGGCGAAGCTCGGTGGCGCACAGCACGTACAGCGGGATCGACAGCAGCTCCAGGCCGATGAACAGCGCGAGCGTGTTCTGCGAGGCGGCCAGCAGCGACATGCCGGCGACCGAGGTCAACAGCAGCGCGTGCCACTCGCCGTGCGCGGCTTCGCGCGCGGCCAGCGACCGCCAGGCGAGCAGCACGGTGCAAGCCGCCCCGGCGATCAGGATCAGGTTGAGCACGAGCGAGAGCCGGTCGATGCGAAGCGCGCCGGCGACGATCGACTTGTCATCGCTCCACTGCCAGATCGTCAGCCCGGCCGCCGCGCCGAGCGCGAGCAGCGCGAGCGCGGGCACGAGCTGCGCGCGCGCCCAGCGCGAGCCGAGCAGCCCGACGAGCAGCACGAGCACCGCGCCGCCGAACAGCGCGATCAGCGGTGAGAGCGCCGCAAAGTCGACATGCGGGCCTTTGAGGTGGGCGGTTGCGAGCACGGCGTTCATTCGCTGGACCCTCCAGGTATGACTTCGCCTTCGGCGGGGGCCGACGTTTCTGCGCCCGCTCCCGAGCCGCCGGGCAGCGTGCGGGACGCGAGCGTCTTCGTCGGGTTGGCGGCGGCGTGCGCGCTGGCGACAGTCGCCTTCACCGAGCCTTCGCTGCGCTTCAGCGCGAGCTGCGGGTAGAGCGCCATGAACAGGATGACCGCGAGGATCGGCACGAGCACGGCGGCGTCGCGCATGCTCATCTCGCGCGAGCTCGCGCGCTCGCCGACGCGGTTGTGCATCGAGCGGATGTACAGGCGCAGCGAGTACACGCTGGCCATCACGACGCCGCTGAAGGCGATGACCGCGATTGCGAGCTTCGTGTTGAACACGCCGAGCAGGATCAGGAACTCGCCGACGAAGTTGCCAGAGCCCGGCATCGCGAGCGTCGCGAGCGCCACGACGAGGAACACCACGGCGAGCACCGGCGCGCGGAAGGCCAGGCCGCCCATGTCGCGCAGGTCCTCCGAGCCGCCGCTGCGCGCGGCGAGCAGGGCGACGATGAACAGGATCGGCGCCACGACGAGGCCGTGGTTGACCATCTGCAGCAGCGCGCCCTGGGCGCCCTGCGAGTTCAGCGCGAAGATCCCGAGCGTGATGAAGCCGAGCTGGGCCACGGAGGAATAGCCGACGATCAGCCGCGCGTCGGTCTGCGTGAAGGCCATCGCCGAGCCGTAGATGATCGACAGCAGGCCGATCAGCAGCATCAGCATCTGAAAGTGCGCCGAGGCCTGCGGGAACAGCGGCAGCACGATCGCCAGGAAGCCGTAGGCGCCGACCTTCGAGAGCACGCCGGAGAAGACCATCAGCACCTCGATCGGCATCGCCTTGTAGCCGTCGGGCATCCAGCCGTGCAGCGGGAAGGCGGGCATCTTGACCAGGAAGGCGGCCGCGAAGAACAGGAAGATCCAGTCCTGGGTGCCGCCGCCGAGACGGTTGGCCTGCAGTTCTGAGAGCACGAACGTGAGGTGTCCGCCGTTCTGCTGGGCGGCGAGCACGCCGGTCGCCACGGCCGCCGCGAGCATCAGCAGCGAGCCGACGAGCGTGTAGATCACGAGCTTGAGCGTCGCGCGCACGCGCCCGGGATCGGCGCCCCAGCCACCGATCAGGAAGTAGAACGGGATCAGCATCAGGTCGAAGAACGCCACGAACAGCGCGAGGTCCTGGGCGAGGAAGGCGCCGAGCACCGCCGACTCGGCGAGCATGAAGAAGAACCAGAACAGCCGCGGGCGCTCCCACGTGCGCAGGTTGGCGGCGATCGTCGCGGCCGCGAACAGCAGCGCGGTCAGGCCCACGAGGAACACGTTCAGACCGTCGATCGCGAGCTTGTAGTGGATGCCGAGCGCGGCGATCCAGACGACGTCGGTCACGTGCGTCAGCCCGTGATCGTGCGGCGAGTAGTCGGCGATGTAGCCGATCGCCAGGCCGAGCGCCGCGAGCGAGCCGATCATCGCGAGGATCCCGGGCAGGCGCTCGCTGCGCATCGCCAGCAGCGCGCCGAGCAGACCGGAAACGGCGGGCAGCCAGATCAGGATTGAGAGCGCCGGCATCAGGTCTGCAGCAGGAAGTAGAGGGACACGGCGGTGAGCCCGAGCACGAGCAGCGCTGCGTAGTAGCGCACGAAGCCGCTCTGCACGGCGCGCACCGCCGCCGAGCCGGCGCGCACGAGGCCGGTGCTGCCGCCGACGAGCGTGTCCTGCACGAACACCCGCTCGATCGTGCCCTGACAGAGGCGACCGAAAGCGGCCATCGGCCGGACGATGAGCGCGTCGATCAGCTCGTCGAAGTACCACTTGTTGAAAAACAGCTCATACAGCGGCGCCAAAGCGCGCGCGAATCGCCGCCGACGTGCCCGGCTTGGCCACCCAGATCCGCCAGGCCAGCGCGATCCCGAGCAGCCCGAGCGCGGTGCCGAGCGCAAACCCCATGAGCACGAGGCCGGTTTCCGAACGCTGGTCATACAGCGGCGAGGACGCGAACGTCGGGCGCAGGAAGTCGTCGATCACGAAGTCGACTTTCGGTATCTGGATGAGCCCGGCCCCGATCGCGCCGATCGCGAGCATGCTCATTGCGATCTTCATTTCGCGCGAGCGCTCGGCGATCGCGTGGAACGGGCCCGGGAAGCCGACGTCGGTGTCCTCGACCTCGCCGTTGGCCGGGTTGGTCGGAACCTCCGCGTGATGCAGATGGCCTTCTTCCAGCTCGCGCGCCTCGGGCACCGGGTCGCCGTGGAAGGCGCGGAAGATCATCCGGAAGGTGTAGATCGCGGTCAGGAACGCGCCGAGGTAGCCGGCGACGTACAGCGCCCAGTGCCAGCCGCCGCGTTCGGCGGTGAACAGCAGGATCTCGTCCTTGGAGAAGAAGCCCGAGAACGGCGGGATCCCCGACAGCGCGAGGCCGCCGATCAGAAAGCAGCCATAGGTGAAGGGCATCGCCTTGCGAAAGCCGCCCATCTTGTCCAGCGACTGCTCGCCGCCCATCGCGCCGATCAGCGAGCCCGCGCCCATGAACAGCAGCGCCTTGAAGAAGGCGTGGGTCATCAGGTGGAACATGCCCGCGGCGTATGCGCCGACCGAGACGCCCATGATCATGTAGCCGATCTGCGACATCGTCGAGTAGGCGATCACGCGCTTTACGTCGGTCTGCGCAAGGCCGATCGTGCCGGCGATCAGCAGCGTCGCAGGCGCCGACCACCGCGCCGACGTCCTGCGCCGCTGGCGCGAGTTCGAACAGCGTGTGCATGCGCGCGATCAGATAGACGCCGGCGGTGACCATCGTCGCCGCGTGGATCAGCGCGCTGACCGGCGTCGGGCCCTCCATCGCGTCGGGCAGCCAGGTGTGCAGCGGTATCTGCGCGGACTTGGCGAACGCGCCGACGAGCAGCAGCAGGCAACCAGCCGTGAGATCGGAGTCACCTGTCGCATGCCCCGCAGAGCCACCGAACGCGCCGTTTTCCGCGGCGTGGAAGGTGCGCAGGAAGTCCAGCGTGCCGGTGTGCTTGAAGATGAAATAGGTGCCGAGCACCAGGCCAACGTCGCCGACCACGTTGATCACGAACGCCTTGATGCCCGCGCGCGTCGCGGTCGTGCGCCGGTACCAGTAGGAGATCAGCAGATAGGAGGCCGCGCCCACGAACGCCCAGCCGATGATCAGCAGCAGGAAGTTGCCCGCGAGCACGAGCAGCAGCATCGAGAAGACGAAGAAGTTCAGGTAGGAGAAGAAGCGGGCGAAGCCGCTGTCTTCTTTCATGTAGGCGAGCGCGTACAGGTGGATCAGCGTCGAGATGCCGGTGACGATGAGAATCATGTAGACCGAGAGCGGGTCCACGAGGATCGACATCTGCGCGTCGATGCCGACCGTTTTGGCGTAGTCCCACAGCGAGGAGGTGAGCTGGCGATCCCCGACGGAGTGGGCCTGCAGCGAGAACAGCGTCGCCACCGCGGCGACGAAGGCCAGCCCGATCGCCGCCGTGCCGATCCAGCCGGCCGAGCGTCCAGGGAGCGTGCGAAAGCCGGCGGCGATCACCAGCGCGCCGGCCAGCGGGAACGCGAGCATCAGCCAGGCGTAGGTCGGTCGGTCCTCATCCCTGCAGCTCCCGCAGCTCGTCGACGTCGATCGGCAGTCTGCGCCGGTGAATCGCGACGATCATGCCGAGGCCGATGCAGACCTCGCAGGCCGCCACCGTCATCACGATCAGCGCGAGGATCTGGCCGTCGCCGTTGCCCCACATGCGCGAGAACGCGACAGCGCGAGGTTCGCGCCGTTGAGCATCAGCTCCAGGCACAGGAGCACCACGAGCGGGTTGCGACGCACGATCACGCCGACCGCGCCCAGCGAGAAGACGATCGCCGACACGGCGAGGTACCAGCCGATCGTCACGACGGCTCTCCCGCGCCGACCCGCTCGCGGCGCTCGGCGCCGTTCTCGGTCTCTCCGAGCGCCGCGGCGCGGAGCCTGCCGCCGACGCCCTCGGCCATCGTGCCGGTGCCGAGCGGGCGCGCGACGTCCAGCGGCGTGATCGCTTCGTCGGGCTGCTCGGCGATGCCGCCGCGGCGGCGAGCCAGCACGACCGCGCCGACCGCGGCGATCAGCAGCAGGAACGACGCCGACCTCGAAGACCAGCAGGAACTGCGTCAGCAGCAGCTTGCCGATATAGGCGGGCGTGCCGAATGTCGTGCGGCCCGGGCACGTAGGGGGCGCCGTCGGCATCCACGGCCTCGAGGCCCGTGCCGAGCAGCGCGATCAGCAGCTCGACGACGAGCGCGCCGCCGAGCGCGCATCGCCGCAACGCGCATGCTCGATCCAGAGGCGCCGCGCCCGCGCAGCTGGTCGCCCAGCGACTGCGCGCGGTCGCCGACGTAGGCGACGACGAAGACGTAGAGCACCATCACCGCGCCGGCGTACACGACGACCTGCACGGCGGCGACGAATTCCGCGCGCAGCAGCAGAAACAGCACGGCCAGCGAGATCAGGTGCGCGACGAGCGAGAGCACGCTGTAGAAGGGGTCGCGCAGCAGCACCACGCCGAACGCGCCGGCGATCGCGCCGAGCGCGGCGAGGAAGAAAAGAACGAGCTCATCTTGCCGCCCTCCAGGCGGCGCCTCTGACCTCGATGCGCGCTCAGCGCGCCTGACCGAGCTTCGTCCTCATCTCCTACTCGCCCTCGTTCCGAAGCGGCGTGCGCTCGAGCGGCTCGGCGAGCAGCATCTCCTTGGTGAAGATCAGATCGGAGCGGTCGTAGTCCGAGAGCTCGTAGTCGTGGCCCATCGTGATCGCGTCAAACGGGCACGCGACCTCGCAGTAGCCGCAGAAGATGCAGCGCGAGAGGTTGATCTCATAGACCGCGGCGTAGCGCTCGCCGGCCGAGACGCGGTGCTCGGGCGTGTTCTCGGCAGCCACGACGCGGATGCAGTCGGCCGGGCAGGCGGCCGCGCACAGCGAGCAGCCGACGCACTTCTCAAGGCCGGTGTCCTCGAAGCGGTGCAGCTTGTGGCGACCGCGAAAGCGCGGGTAGACGGGGACCTTCTCCTCGGGGTACTGGATCGTCGAGGGTCCTTCGACGACACGCGCGCCGATCGTCGTCTTCAGCCCGCGCAGCGTCTCGCGCGAAGTGCGCCGGTACGGCGCCGCTCGCGCGCCCCGCCCGGGCGCCGGCGTGCGCTGAACCTCGCATCAACGTCGCTGTGCCGGGATCGCCGAGCGTCGCCATCAGTGCGTCACCACCACGATCACCGCGGTCACGAGCGCGTTGAGCGTCGCGAGCGGCAGCAGCATCTTCCAGCCGAAGCTCATCAGCTGGTCGTAGCGCAGGCGCGGCAGCGTCGCGCGGATCCAGATGAACAGGAACGTATCACGATGCCCATCTTGAAGAGCACCACGAACGGGTCGACCCAGCCCGGCGGGTGGATGCCGAAGGGCATCAGCCAGCCGCCGAGGAACACCGTCGTCGTGATGCCCGACGACGACCAGCACGTTGAGGTACTCGGCGAAGTAGTAGGAGGCGAATCGCCCGCCGCCGTACTCGGTGTTGTAGCCGCCGACCAGCTCGGCGTCGGCCTCGGTCAGGTCAAACGGCGCGCGGTTGGTCTCCGCGAAGCCGGCGACGAGGAAGATCAGGAAGCCGACGAACTGCGGCACGATGTACCACATGCCAGCCTGCGCGTGGACGATCGCGGTCAGCGAGAGCGTCTGCGCGGTGATGATCACGCCGACCAGCGCAAGGCCCTGGGAGACCTCGTAGGAGATCAGCTGCGCGGCGCCGCGCATCGCGCCGAGGAAGGAGTACTTCGAGCCCGACGACCAGCCGCCGAGCATGATCCCGTAGAAGGCGATCGCGCCGAAGGCGAACACGTAGAGCGGGCCGATCGACACGTCGATCCCGTACAGGCCGACCTGCGTGCCGAAGATGTCCTGCACGTTGCCGAAGGGGATGATCGCGAACGCGGCGACGGCGGTGAGGATCGAGATGATCGGAGCCAGCCGCGAACAGGAAGCCGACCGAGGTGGTCGGGCGGAACTGCTCCTTGGTCAGCAGCTTGAGGATGTCGGCCAGCGGCTGCAGGGCCCCGTAGGGGCCGACCCGGTTGGGCCCGTAGCGGCCCTGGAAGCGACCGAGCAGCTTGCGCTCGGCGATCAGCACGATCGGCACGAGCTGCAGGCCGACCGCGAAGATCACGATCGCCTTGAGGATCTGGATCCACCATTCTTCGTAGTAGCCGACGAGCGCCAGCGGCACGAGCGCGCTCATGCCGGCTGCTCGCCACGCGGGTAGGGCTGCCGGCGGCCTCGCGCTCCTGCCAGCGCACGCCTCTGCCGCCGATCTCCTCGAGCGTGAGGCCCGCCGTAGAAGGGCACCGCGCTCGAACAGCGCCGCGAGGCGTCCAGCGACGAGGAGATGCCCAGGTCAAGGCCGACCTCGCGCGCGAGCCACATCGAGCGATCAGCCACTGCGCGCGGGTGGCGCCCGGCTGTGCGACCGCCGGTCGCAGGCGCTGCAGGCGACCGTCGGGTGCGACGACCGTGCCCTCCTTCTCGGCGTAGGTCTGCGCGGGGAAGACGATGTCGACGTGCTCGCGCAGGCCGTCGCTGAGCTCGCTGGCATACGCGATCACGGTCGTTGCGCGGCCGAGCGCGCGCTCCCACAGCTCATCGCCGCCGGGCGTGTCGAGCGGGTCTGCCTGGAACAGTCAGCGCGGTGGTCAGCTCTCCGTCGGCCAGGCCCTCGGCGATCGCGAGCGCGTCGCGGCCCTCGGCAGCTCGTCAGCGGCGCGCAGTCCGGGGCCCGCGTTGGGCAGCACCCCTGCCTCGCGCAGCCCGCGGCCGTTTGCGCCCGCGGGCACTTCGAGCAGCCCGGCGCCGTCGATGCCGGCCAGCGAGAGCGTGCCGGCCAGCGAGAGCAGCGCCTCGGCCCCGGCGGCGCCGTCGGGGCCGGCGGTCAGGCGCTCGTGCCAGAGCACAACGACCTCCTCGCCCGCTGCCGACAGCTGCCAGGCGAGCTCCTCGCCGCGCAGGCGCAGGTCCTCGGCGCTCGCGTGCACGAGCTTCAGGCCGTGGCGGCGCACGCCCTTGCGCAGGCGCAGGTCGAGGATCGGCGCGTCGGCGACCGGGTCGCAGGCGAGCACGAGGACGGTGTGCGCGAACTCCAGGTCTGAGACCGTGGCCTGCAGGCGGGGATCGGCCAGCGCGCGGTGCAGGTGCAGCGGGAGCGTGCCGGCGCTTCGGGAGTCGAGGTGCGGGCTGGCGAGCCCGTCGCGCAGCAGGCGCGAGAGCAGCAGGCCCTCCTCGCCGGTCGCTGGCCTCCGGCGAGCGCGCCCGCGTGCTCGCCGGCGCGCGCGAGCGCAGCGCCGGCCTCGGTGAGCGCGCGCTCCCAGGAGACCTCGCGCAGCTCGCCGCCGTCGCGCAGCAGCGGCGCGGTGATGCGCCCCTTGCCGCCAAGCTCGGGGTAGGCGAAGCGCCCGCGGTCGCACAGCCAGCCGTCGTCGACCTCGTGGTTCTCGCGCGAGCGCACGCGCAGCACCCGCTCGTCGCGCACGGTGAGGCTGACGTTGCACTGCGACGGGCACAGCGTGCACACCGAGCCGGCCTCCTCGATGTCCCACGGGCGCGCGGTGAAGCGGTAGGGACGCGAGGTCAGCGCGCCGACGGGGCACAGCTCGATGATGTTTCCCGAGAAGGGCGCGTCGTAGGGGTGACCGTCGAACGTCGTGACGAACGTGTCGGCGCCGCGCTCGGCGAGCACGAGCTGGTCGTCTTCGGCGACGTCCTGTGAGAAGCGCACGCAGCGGTAGCAGAGGATGCAGCGCTCGCGGTCGATCGCGATCGTCGGCGACAGCGCGAGCGGCTTGACGAAGTGGCGCTTGGGCTCGACGAAGCGCGAGATCCCGGGCCCCCAGCCGAAGCTGATGTCCTGCAGCGGGCACTCGCCGCCCTTGTCGCACACCGGGCAGTCGAGCGGGTGGTTGATGAGCAGAAACTCGACGACCCCACGCTGGGCGGTCTTCACGCGCTCGCTTTCGGTGTTTACGACCATGCCGTCCTTGACGGGCGTCGAGCAGCCGGTCTGCAGCTTGGGGATCCCCTCGATCTCGACCAGGCACATACGGCACGCGCCGACGGGCTGGCCGAGCTTCGGCTCGTAGCAGAAGACCGGGATCTCGACGTCGCCGTGCTTGGCGGCGTCGACGAGCATTGTGTTCTCGGGCGCCTGCACCTCGCGCCCGTCGATCGTGAAGGAGATCATGTTCACGATCGGCCTAGGCATCGAGCGCCCCCTGCGCGGTGAGCGCCAGGTCGGGACCGACGAGCTCACCAGCGCCGCTGCGCAGGCGAGCGGCCTCGATGTGGGCTTCGAACTCGTCGCGGAACTTCGCGATCATCGAGCCGATCGGCATGGCCATCGCGTCGCCGAGCACGCACAGGCAGTTGCCGATGATGTGCTCCTGCACGGAGGCCATGATGTCGAGGTCCATCGGCGTGGCTTCGCCGGCGTCGATCCGCTCGAGCATCTTCACCGTCCAGTTGGTGCCCTCGCGACAGGGCGTGCACTTGCCGCAGGACTCGTGGCGGTAGAACTGCGCGACCTTCATCGCGACGTCGAGGATCGGCGTCGAGTCGTCGACGATGATGATCGCGCCCGAGCCGAGCATCGAGCCGGCTTTGGCCATCGAGTCGAAGTCGTAGGGGACGTCGAGGTCCTCGGCCTTGAGCACCGGCGAGGAGGAGCCGCCGGGGAACCAGCACTTGATCTCGCGGCCCTCGGGCGGGCCGCCGGCGAGGCCGTAGATGATCTCGCGCGAGGGGATGCCGAGCTCGATCTCGTAGTTGCCCGGGTCGCTGCACGTGGCCCGAGACCGACACGAGCTTGGTGCCGGTCGACGTCTCCACGCCGAGCTTCGCGTACTGCTCGCCGCCCATCTCGATGATCGTCGGCACGGTCGCGAGCGTCTCGACGTTGTTGATCAGCGTCGGGCCCTGGTAGAGCCCCTGGTTGGCCGGAAACGGCGGCTTCAGGCGCGGGTTGCCGCGCTTGCCCTCCAGCGAGTCCAGCAGGCCGGTCTCCTCGCCGCAGATGTAGGCGCCCGCGCCGCGGTGCAGCACGAGCGAGAGCGAGTGGCCCGAGCCGAGGATGCGCTCGCCGAGGTAGCCCTTGTCGCGCGCTTCGGCCAGCGCGGCGGCGAGGATGTCGGCCTGCAGCACGTACTCGCCGCGGATGTAGATGAACGCGCGATCGATGCCCGGCGGCGTGCGCGGCGATGATGATCCCCTCGATGAGCATGTGCGGGCACTTCTGCATCAGCTCGCGGTCCTTGAACGTCCCCGGCTCTGACTCGTCGGCGTTGCAGACGAGGTACTTGTCGATCGGCCCCTTGGGCAGGAAGGAGACCTTCTTGCCCATCTGAAAGCCCGCGCCGCCGCGCCCGCGCAGGCCGGAGGCTTCCAGCTGGGCGAGCACCTCGGCGGGCGTCATCGCGAGTGCGCTGCGCAGCGAGGAGTAGCCGCCGCGCCGTTCGTAGACCTCGAGCGTGTTCAGCCCCGGCTCGTCGATGTCCTTGAACAGCAGCGCGTCGCTCACGGGGTTCCCTCCGGCGGCGCGCCCGGCCCCGCCGAGGCCGCGCTCGCTCCGGCGAGCGGCTGGGGCGCCTGCGGGGCGTGCTCTGGGAACGGCTGGGAGTTGGCGTGCGGGTCGGCGACCAGTTTGCGCGCGAGCTGCTTGTCGGGCAGCACGGCGCGCCCGGCGCGCGCGTCGTCGAGCAGCTGCGCCACGTCCGCGACGTCCAGCGGGCCGACGTAGACGCCGTCGACAGAGGCCATCGGCGCGATGTCGCAGGCGCCGAGGCACTCGAACGCGCGCACGCTGAACGCGGGGTCCTCGCCCGCGGCCGCGCGGATCGCGTCGATACAGCGCGTCCGCGCCGCGCAGCGAGCAGGAGATGTTCGTGCACACGTACACCGTGTGACGGCCGCCGGGCGCGCCGGGCGGTGCTCGGTGTCGAGCATGTCGTAGAACGTCGCCACCGCCTCCAGCGAGGCCGGGGTCACCCGCATCACGCACGCGACCTGCTCGATCGCCTGCGGCGAGCACCAGCCGTGCAGCTGCTGGGCGGCGTGCAGCGCGGGGATCGCCGCCGACCGCTGTCGGGATACAGCGCCATGCTCGCCTCGATCTGCTCGCGCAGCTCGCGCGGAACGTCGGTCGTCGCGGGGTCGGGGATCGCCGCGCCGGCCTTCTCGGGGTCTGCCGTGTCGTCCCAGCCGGCGCGCGCGCGCCGTCGGGAATGCGCGGGACCGCGGTCATCGGTCGATGCCCCCGAGGATCGGATCAAGCATCGCCAGCGTCGCGATCATGTCGGCGATGTAGGCGCCCTTGGCCATGTGCGAGAAGGCCTGGAGGTTGACGAACGAGGGGTCGCGCATGTGCACGCGCGCGGGCTTCGAGGAGCCGTCGGAGCGCACGAAGCAGCCGAGCTCGCCGCGCGGGCTCTCGATCGGGTAGTAGATCTCGCCGGGCGGCGTGCGAAAGCCCTCGGTGACGAGCTTGAAGTGGTGGATCAGCGCCTCCATCGAGGTCGCGAGCTCGTGACGTGGGGGAAGCGCGACCTTGCGGTCGTCGGTGATGTACGGCCCCTCGGGCAGGCCGTCGAGCGCCTGGGCGATGATCTTCACCGACTCGCGCATCTCGGCCATGCGCACGACGAAGCGGTCGTAGTTGTCGCCGACGGTGCCCACCGGGATCTTGAAGTCGAAGTCGCCGTAGGAGCCGTAGGGCTCGGCCTTGCGCAGGTCCCACGGGTTACCGGCGGCTCGCAGCAGCGGCCCGGTGACCCCGAGCGACAGCAGCGTCTCGGCGTCCAGCGGACAGGTGCCGCGCAGTCGCTGCAGCACGATCTCGTTGCTGTTGAGCAGGTCGCCGTACTGGTCGATGCGGCCGGCATTTCGGCAGCGAACTTCGCGGCCTTGGCCGCGAAGCCGGCTGGGATGTCCTCGATCACGCCGCCGACCTGGAAGTAGCGCGTGTGCATCCGCTGCCCGGAGGACATCTCGAACAGGTCGAGGATCGTCTCGCGCTCGCGGAAGCAGTACCAGAACATCGAGATCGCGCCGAGATCCAGGGCGCTCGTTCCCAGCCACACGAGGTGGGACATGATGCGGTTGAGCTCCATGTGAATCACGCGCAGGTACTGCGCGCGCTGTCGGCACCTCGCACCTCCAGCAGCGTCTCGACGGCGCCGATGAAGGCCATCGAGTTGAAGTAGTAGGAGAGGTAGTCCATCCGCTCGATGACCGGGATGACCTTCCAGTAGGCCTTGTCCTCGGCGGTCTTTTCGATGCCCGTGTGCACGTAGCCGATGATCGGTTTGATGTCGCGCACGATCTCGCCCTGGAGGGTGACGAGCAATCGCAGCACGCCGTGGGTCGCGGGGTGGTGGGGGCCGAAGTTCAGCGTGAGCAGCTGCTGGCTGCGCCGCGTCCTCGCCGCCGGCCGTCTCGAGCTGATCCTCGCGGGCGCGAGCGTGATGCTTTCCTCGCGCCTGCGGTAGTCAGACAGCGACGGGTTCTCCACCGAGCTCATGAAGGGCTCGCGGCGCTGTCGTGTTCGTTGACGCGTGAACATGATCGGCTCGCCGCCGATCGGGAAGTCGCGGCGCTGGGGGTGGCCCTCGTAGTCCTCGGGCATCAGGATCCGGCGCATGTCGGGGTGGCCGTCGAAGATCACGCCGAACATGTCATAGACCTCGCGCTCCTGATGGTTGGCCGTCGGCCACCCGGCTCCGTGCTCGTCCTCGGGAGTGACCGAGGGAAGGTGCGGCTGGTCTGTCGCGACGCGCGCCTTGACCGTGATGCGATCGACGCGGGTCATGTCGAGCAGCTCATAGACGACGCCCAGGCGCGGCTCGTGCGGGTAGTAGTCGACGCCGTGCACGCTGCACAGGAACGTGTAGCCGCCGGCGCGCAGGCGCGCGAGCACACGCGCGGATCGCCTGCAGGATCGACCTCGAGCGTCGCGCGCTCGCGGAAAAACAGGGTCTCCACGACGGGGTCGCCTTGGCGCTCGCCGCCCAGCGTGTCGCGCAGCTCCTGTGCGATCAGCTCCAGGCCGGTCGCGTCAGGCACCGGGCGGCGTCTCCTCGGTGCCCACCGCGTCGTAGCGCTCGCGCCAGCCCATGTCGGGATCATCCTGGACCATCTTGCGCAGCTTCAGCACGCCGTGCATGAGCGCCTCGGGGCGCGGCGGGCAGCCTGGGACGTGCACGTCGATCGGCATGAACTTGTCCGCGGGCACGAGCGCGTAGTTGTTGAAGACGCCCATCGACGAGCAGCAGGCGCCCATCGAGATCGCCCACTTCGGCTCGAGCATCTGGTCGTAGATGCGCCGCACGATCGGAGCCATCTTGATCGACACGCGCCCGGAGAGGATGAGCAGGTCGGCCTGGCGCGGCGAGGCGCGAAACGCCTCGTAGCCGAAGCGCGCCACGTCCACGCGGGCGGCGACGATCGACATCATCTCGATCGCGCAGCACGCGAGACCGAACGTGGCCGGGAAGAACGAGTTCGAGCGCGCCCACGCGATCGCCTTGTCGAGCGTCGTCGTGAGCACGCGCTCCTGCACGTGGCGCTCGAGGTCGGCGCCCTCGGGGTGCGCCGAGGGGGTCAGGCCCTCGATCTGTCCGCCGCGCAGCAGCTGCGGCGCGGTCAGCGACTCGACGCGCAGAGCGTCGGAGCGCAGCGGGCGGTCGGCGCCGTCGCCAGCGCCGCTGCTCATGTCCACTCCAGCGCGCCGCGACGCCACACGTAGACGAACGCGACGAACAGCAGCACGATGAACGTGATCGTCTCGACGAGCGCGTAGGAGCCGTAGGCCCGCAGCTCGATGGCGATCGGATAGAGGAATACGACCTCGATGTCGAAAAGAATGAACAGCATCGCGATCAGGTAGAAGCTGATCCCGAAGCGCATACCGCGCTTGACCTCGGACGGCAGGCCGCACTCGTAGGGGTCCTGCTTTCCGGGCGTGGCCCGGCGCGGGCCGAGGATCGAGTTGAGAACCGCGAACGCCCCGCCGACGGCGCCGCCGAGGATGAGAAAGACGATCGCCGGTAGATAGCTTCGCAGCACCGCGGGCTGTTATATCACCGCTTGTGGCAGAGTGTTACATAGTGACGATCGGCTCGAAATCTCCTGTCGCCGAGCTGTCGTGCGGTCTCTGCCGCGGACCCCGGCGCCGGGGCGCGCGCCGGACGGCCGGCGCGTGACCCAGGCGGTCGTCGCAGGCTCGCTGGTCGTGGCGGCGCTGAACGCGCTCGCGGGCCTCGTGGGCGCCGTCGGCTGGTTTCGCGGCGCACCCAGCAGGGTCTTCTGGGTGCTGCTGCGCGTCGCTCAGGGATCGGCGCTCGCGCTCGCGATCGCGGTCGGCTCGCTTGCCGTGACGGGCCACTTCTCCGGCGACCGTCTGTTCTATCTCTACGCGCTGCTGCCGCTCGCGGTCGCGTTCGTCGCCGAGCAGCTGCGCGCCGCCGCCGCGCAGGCGATCCTCGAACGCCACGGCCTGCCCGACGCCTCTGCGGTTGGTGAGCTGCTCGAGCGCGAGCAGCGCCGCCTGGTCACCGAGATCCTCATGCGCGAGGAGGGCATCATGGCGCTGTCGGCGCTCGTGGTCGTGTTCCTGGCGCTGCGCGCTGCGGGCACGGCCAAGGGCTTCTGAGCGCTCACGCCGGGCGCGGTGGCGCTGCTCGTGGCGGACGTCTGGCGCGGGGGACGCTGATCGGATGGCACCCGGGCCTATATATTCCGCGCCGTGAAGCCAGCGCTGGTGACGATCGCCCTGCTCGCGTGCGCCGTGGCGCTGAGCGCCTGCGGCTCGCAGGAAATCTCGCTCTCGAAGACCAACCCCTACTACCGCGGGGCGGTCCTGTTCCGCGACCACTGCTCGGGCTGCCACACGCTCTCGGTCGTCGGCGCCGAGGGCTCGGCGACGAGCATCAACAACCGCCTGCGCACCAACGGCCCGAACTTCAACATCCGCAAGGAGAACGTGCAGCAGGTGCTCTACGCGATCAGAAACGGCGGCTTCACCGGCGCGATCATGCCCGAGAACATCGTCGTCGGCGACGACGCTCAGGACGTCGCGAACTTCCTCGCGCAGTACTCGGGACTGAAAGCGCAGAAGACGCCGTCCGTCCCGATCCAGCTGTCCGCGAAGTAGGACGCCCGGGCCGGGCGTGCTCGATCTCAAGCGCATTCGCGAGGACCCCGATGGCGTCGCCAGGGCGCTCGCGCGGCGCGGCGACGGATCGGCGGAGGGGCTTCCCGCGGTGATCGAGCTCGACGTGCGCCGTCGCGAGCGGCTGCCCGAGCTCGAGGGGCTTCGCGCCGAGCAGAACGAGGCCAACGTGCGCATTCGCTCGGCCAGCGACCCGGCCGAGCGCGAGCGCGAGATCAGCGCGATGCGCACGGTCGCGGCGCGCGTCAAGGAGCTCGAGGCCGAGCTGATGGAGATCGATCTGCAGCTGCAGAGGGCGCTTGCGCGCCTTCCGAACCTCCCCGACCCGAGCGCCGCACCGGGGCCCGAGGACGAGCTGGTGCGCGAGGTCGGCAGTCCCGCGGAGTTCGGCTTTGCGCCCCGCGACCACCTCGAGCTCGCCGGAGAGACGATCGACATGGACCACGCGGCGATCCTCTCGGGATCGCGCTTTGCATACCTGAAGGGCGATCTCGTGATGCTCGAGCTGGCGCTCGTGCGCTGGGCGCTGGGCAAGCTGCGCGAGCACGGCTTTGAGCCGGTCATCCCGCCCGTGCTCGTGCGCGAGCGCGCGCTCTACGGGACAGGCTTCCTGCCCGACACAGAGCAGCAGATCTACAGCCTGCCCGAGGACGAGCTGTATCTCGTCGGCACCTCGGAGGTGGCGCTCGCCTCGCTGCACGACGGCGAGATCATCGACGCACAGCTCCTGCCGCTTCGCTACGCCGGCTTCTCGCCGTGTTTTCGCCGCGAGGCGGGCGCGGCCGGCAAGGACACCCGCGGGATCTTCCGCGTGCACCAGTTCGACAAGGTCGAGATGTTCAGCTTCGTCGCGCCCGAGACCTCGGGCGAGGAGCACGAGCGCATCCTCGCGATCGAGGAGGAGATCCTGGGCGAGCTGCAGCTGCCCTACCGCGTCGTGAACATCGCGGTCGGCGATCTCGGCAGCTCGGCCGCCAAGAAGTACGACTGCGAGGCGTGGCTTCCCAGTCAGGCCCGCTACCGCGAGCTGACCTCCTGCTCGAACACGACCGACTTCCAGGCGCGGCGCCTGAACATCCGCATGCGCGCCGACAGGCGCACGCAGACCCCGCACACGCTCAACGGCACGGCCGTTGCCGTCGGGCGCACGATCATCGCGCTGCTGGAGAACGGTCAGCAGGCCGACGGAACCGTCGAGCTGCCCGCCTGCCTTGCCGCCCGCGGCGCGCCCGAGCGCCTGCCGGCAGCCTCTTAGGCTCAGCCGATCTCGATGACGATCGAGCGCGCTGCGCCGTGCGCCGGCGTGAGCGTGAGCTCGTAGCTTCCCGGCGCGAGCGCATGATGGGATCTCAGGTGACCCGACGTGCGCCCCCGCTTGGCCGAGATCGTGATCGAATAGGGCAGTGGCGTCCAGCGTGCGTGGCGGTGCGAGCCCGTCCGGCGTGCAAGCGTGACGCGCACGCGCGCGGGCGCGGTGAGCGAGAAGGCGAACGAGATCTCGGCAACCTCCGGGTGAGCGCGGTCGAGCGTCACGATCGCGCCGTGCGTGAGCGCAAGGCCTGACAGCGAGGGGATCAGCGACGCGGCGCTGGCGGTCGGCGATCCCGCGGAGGGAGAGTCCGAGACCGTGACGGCGCCGACGACTGGGCTCGGCGCCTGCGGGGGCGTCTGGCCCGAGCCTCCGCCGCCGCCCGTTTCGCTGCCCGACCCCGATTCTCCGGGCGCGCCGGTGCCGCTTCCCGAGCCGCCTTCACCGGCCACCGATCCGGCGGCTGCGCCGTTGGGCGTTCCAAGGCCGGTCGGCCCGTCGTAGCCGGAGACCGCTTCACACAGGTAGCTTTTGCAGCCCATCTCGTCCGTGCCACCGATGACGTCGCTGAAGTATTCGGTGTGCGCGTAGTCCCAGGAGGCGCCGCCGACACCGGCGCCTTGTCCGACCAGCGCGTAGAACGCCGCGATCATCGGCGAGGATGCGCTCGTTCCGCCCACGAGTTCCCAGCCGTGAGCTCCGTAGCTGTCGTACACGATGGCGCCCGTGTTCGGGTCCGCGTCGGCCGACACGTCGTTGTTGGAGCGCATCGAGCAGCCCGAGTCGGCGGCCCCCAGGCTCGTCTGCCAGGCCGGCTTGGCAACGAACGCAGAGCAGCCCGCGCCGGTGCCAGACCATGCGGTCTGCGACCACACGCCGCCGCTTTTGCGCAGCGTCGTGCCGCCGACGGCGGTCACCGTGCTCAGCACCGCGGGAAACTCCACTTCGTAGCCGTCGTCGCCGGCGGACGCGGTGATCGCCACACCCGCGTGGCTGTAGGCGTTGGCCTGTTCGTTGGTCCAGCTGCGGCTTCCTCCAGAGCCCTCGAGCAGCCCGTAGCTGTTGGAGACGGCGACCACACCCGCGGTGCCCGCCGCTGTGTTCTCGGCTTTGGCTAGGTCTTCCTCGTAGGAAGTAGCGGCCTCGACGAGCAGGATTTTGCATCTGGGGCAGATCGCGGAGACCATGTCGAGGTCGAGCGAGACCTCGAGGCTCCATTCGGTCGAGGCTTTCGTGCCCGACTGCTCCACCTTGTGAAAGCAGCCGCTGGTTTCCGTGCATTCGCCCAGGCCGTAATTGCTGCGGTAGGTGTTCAGGTCCGCTTCGGCGTTCGGGTCGTCGTCGGCGTCCACGATCGCGACCGTCTTGCCACTGCCGGCGTTCGCGGACAGCGTGGTGAGGCCGTATGCGCTCTGCAGTTCACTCGGCCCACGCGGTTCGGTCGTCGCGGGCGTCACGGTAGCGGTCGGCTTGGCAGCCGGCGACCCCTGCGGTGCGCCGGCGACTCCGGGGTTGACCTGCACCGCGCTGCCGCTAGCGCGATAGACGAGCTGCTCAGCGGCGCAGCGCGCGTAGCCGGGCGGCGGGACGGCGCAGTCGGGGCGAACCGCGACCTGCGCCGATTCCGTTTCAGGTGCAGCCACCTGCGCGAGCGCGGTCGGTGCGCATGCAAGCAGGCTTGCGCTGCTGGCGAGCAGCGCCACGAGAGCGCTCGCCGGCCCGATTGCCCGGACGCTGTGCGTTGAACTGCCGATCCTCTTGCATCGGCAGTCACGGCGGGCGCCCTGAGCATGGCGGGCCCGCGCCGACGAATCTCTGGCTGGATTGCAGGACTTCGGGTAAGGAGCGCGTAAAGCTTTGCGAAGTGCGCAACCCTGCGCATGTACCGCTGTTCAGGACATCGCAATGACCCGTTTCGCCACATCCGCTCATCCAGTCCGCTGGCTCGCGATCGCCGCGAGCGTGGCCGCGCTGTGCGCTGGCCTGATGCTCGGTGGGAGCACGAACGCCCACGCCGCGCGCGCACACAGCGCCGCCTCCAGCTATCTGACGGGGATCGGCGACGAGCAGCACGAGATGTTCTCCAACCCGCTGTGGAAGCAGCTGCACACGAAAATCGCGCGCTACATCGCTCCCTGGGACGCCGCGGCGCGTCCCTACTCGCTCTCGCAGGCGAGGGCCTGGATCCACGCCGCCGAAGCCCAGCATCAGCAGGTGCTGGTCGCCTTCTACCACTCCGAGTACACGCCGACGAAGATGCCGAGCGTCGCGCTCTACCAGCACGACGTGCAGAAATTCATCAAGCTCTTCCCGCACGTCAAGCAGTACCAGCCCTGGGACGAGACCAACCGCGGCAACGTGCCGCACGCGTTCTCCAGCCCGTCGCCTGTCGCGGCGGCGAAGTACTACCAGGCGCTGCTTCGCGTGTGCAAGGGCTGCACCGTCGTGGGCCTGGACGTGCTCGACCAGGAAGACATCTCCCCGACGCTGCGCTACATCTCGGAGTTCAAGCACGAGATCGGCGTGCTGAAAACGGTCATGCCGAAGATCTGGGGCCTGCACAACTACTCCGACATCAACCGCCTGCAGAGCTTCCGCACGCACGAACTGTCCAAGGCGCTCGGCGGCCAGGTGTGGCTGACCGAGACCGGAGGCATCGTGAAGTTCGTCGGGCAGTTCACGAACGTCCACGGCTCCGGCCTCACGCGCGCCGCGAAGGTGCTCAAGTACATGTTCTCGGTCGCGGCCTCGACGCCGCAGGTCAAGCGTCTCTACATCTTCGACTGGACAGGCGGCGTCAGCTCGACGCGCTTCGACGCCGGCCTGATGGACCACCTCGACCGCCCGCGGCCGGGCTATGTCGTGGTCTGCCGCCAGCTTCACGCCGCGAAATGCAACGTGAAGACCGTCAAGGACTGAGCGCTCGCGTCTGAGGGCGGCGACGCGATGCGTCGCCAGGTCCGACGCTCAGTAGCTGAAGTCCTGCCCGATCCGCTTGAGCACGATGCCGGCGAGCAGGCTGGAGCCGGCTTCGTTGAGGTGGATCCCGTCGGCCTCGCGCACGATCGTCTGGCTGCCGTTGACGCTCATCGCGTCCCGGTAGACGTCGCCCGGCGTGAACACCGGGACCGTGTCGATGACGCGGATCTGGCTGGCCCAGGGCTGCACGCCCACTTCGATCGCGGCGTTGACGGCGCGCGAGATTTCCTGGCGGTCGGCTTCGCGCGGGGTGGGGAGCGTGATCCAGTAGACGCGCGCGACGCCGTGCTGGCGGTAGGTGTTGGCCATCTGACGCACGCGGTTGGCGTAGATCGCGGCCCACTGCACGCCGCAGCATTCGATCGTCCTGCCATTGGGCGCCGTCATCGGATAGCCGTCGTTGGCGCCGATGAAGATGACGACCGCTTCCGGGTGGTCGTGGCGGACCTGGTAGGCCGCGAGCTTGCCCCAGTCGACGATCAGCGTGTTGGAGATGCCGCTGCCGATGTGCGGGTCCTGGATCACGTGCACGCCGTCGGGATCGAGGCGCTGTGCGAGGTCGGCGTCCAGCGGCATGGACATCGAATCGCCCGTCACGAGCAGCGTATGCAGCGGCCTGCGCGGCGGCGGCTTCTGGCCGATCGCCGCGGGGTCGAACGCTTCGGGGGTGACGACCGGCACCTGGGCCGCGCCGGCGGGGGCCTGTCGCGCGTTGAAGGAGCCTTCGCTGCCGAGATCTTCGTTGGGCGAGACGAGCGCGGTGACGCTGTTGGCGGCGCTGGCCAGCGGGAGGCGTTCGGCGACCCACGCCGCCGGGTCGCCGACGGCGAGGATGAAGTCGCGACCGACCCCGGGTTTCAGCTGGTCGCCGGCCTTGCGGATCGACGCGCCCTGGGCGAGCAGGAGAATGATCGCGGCGATCGCCACCGCCAGGATTCCTTCGCGCGCGCGAAATCGCCGCAGGCCGTAGCGGTCGAAGCGATCCATCAGGTTGTCGTCTTCGTGACGAGGCTTCTTGGGGGCGCTGATCATCTAAAAGCGGAAGTAGATGAAGGGGGGACGCCCTGGCTGGGCACGGTCGCGGCGACGAACACTATGACGATCGCGAGGCCCACCCCGAGCAGCGCGGGGCGCAGGCGCTCGATGGCCACCTGCAGATGCTCGATCGGGCGCTCTGGAAGCAGCTGCAGGCCGACGACGACGATGATCGCAAGCAGCACCGGCGCCGTCCACAGCGTCGCCGGGCCGGGCGTGACCAGGCGCGAGAGGAACACGCCGAGGAGCGAGAGGCTCTGCGAGCGAAACACGATCCAGCCGAACACGATCAGGTTGAACGTGACCAGCCAGCGCAGCCACGTCGGTGTCCTGATGCGCCCGCCGAGCGCGTGCTCGGCGACCAGCCCGAGCCCGTTGTAGGCGCCCCACAGCACGAATGTCCAAGCGGCTCCGTGCCACAGCCCGCCGAGCACCATCGTGATCATCAGGTTGCGGTAGGTCATCAGCCGTCCGCCGCGGTTGCCGCCGAGCGGGATGTAGAGGAAGTCGCGCAGGAAGCGCGACAGCGTCATGTGCCAGCGCCGCCAGAAGTCGCGAAAGCCCGTCGCCCGGTAGGGGCTGCGGAAGTTCTGCGGGAACACGAAGCCGAGCAGCAGCGCGAGGCCGATCGCGATGTCGGTGTAGCCGGAGAAGTCGCAGTAGATCTGTGCCGCGTAGCCGTATGCCGCGAGCAGCACGTCCGGACCCGAGTAGGCCTGCGGCACGGCGAACACCGGTTCGACGAGCGTGCGCGCGAGGTAGTCGGCGATGACCACCTTCTTGACCAGGCCGAGCGCGATCAGCCACAGCCCTGAGCCGACCGCGACGTGGTCGGGATCGCGCGGCGTCGCAAGCTGGGGCAGGAACTCGCGCGCACGCACGATCGGCCCGGCGACCAGGTGCGGGAAGAAGCTGAGGTAGACCGCGAAGTCCAGCAGCGTCGCTGGAGCGACGAGCCGCCGCTTGACGTCCACGACGTAGGAGATCGCCTGGAAGGTGTAGAAGCTGACGCCGACCGGCAGCGCGATCGTCACGAGCGGGGCCGGCAGCCCGAGCCCGACGTGGCTGAGCGTGTCGTCGAACTGCTGCGCGAAGAACGAGTAGTACTTGAACACGCCCAGCACGCCGAGATCCAGCGCGACGGCGCAGATGATGATCGCGCGCCTGCGCGGCTCGCTGGCGTTGGCGCGCATCAGCACGGCGGCCAGCTGGTTTGCGAGCGTCATGCCCGCGAGCAGGAAGCAGAACTTCCAGCTCGCGGCCGCGTAGAACACGTAGCTTGCCAGCAGGATGAACGGCTTCCACAGTCGCGGGCGCGACATCAGCGCCCACGAGATCGCGAGCACGATCGGGAAGAAGATGGCGAACTGAACGGTGGGGAACAGCATCTGCTCGGCGCGCGTAGGTGCATGCCCGGCTGGCAGTGAGCCGCCGAGAGCCAGGACACGGTAGGGGATCGCGTTCGCCGGCGAGGCAGCCGTCGCCGGTCTCGACGCCGCGTGCCCGCCGGGGCCTGCGGCGACTGACACGGCGCCGCTGGAAGGTCGGCTAGAGTCCGGCCCGTGAGCCTCCGTCGCGCACGCGCCCTGTCATTCGCCGTGGGCGCGACGGGCCTGCTGGCGCTCGCCGGTCCGCCCAGCGTCGGCGCGTCCTCGCCGGACCCCGCGGCGCACGCCGCGAGCAACTGTCACATATCCGCCTCCGAGGGCGAGGCGCTCGGCCCGACATACGTGACGGCGATCTCCGTAGGCGGCGGCGCGAGCTGCTCGCAGGCCAAGCGGCTCGTGCACTCCTACTACCAGTGCCGCGTCAAACACGGCGGCGTGTCCGCGCACTGCAACGGGGTTGAAGGCTTCAAATGCAGCGAACGGCGCTACGGCGTGATCAAGGTGCAGTTCGACGCGACGGTCACGTGCACGCGCGGCGGCGAGAGCATCCGCCACAACTTCACGCAGTTCACCTGAGCGCCCGCCGCGGCGGCTAGCGTTCCAGCATGCCGTCGGCGAGCATGGCTTCGGTGACGAGGCTTCGCTCGACGCACGCGCCGATGTGGTTGAGATGGATGCCGTCGGGTGCGCGCGGATGCAGCGTCAGCCCCTGGTAGGTGATCGCTTCCTGAAAGCCGCCCGGCGAGATCGTCGAGTCGACTGCGATGAGGTGCATGTCGGTTGGAAACTGCGCCGCGAGCAGCCTGATGGAGTCGTTGACCGCTTCATACAGCGGCGCGCGCGCCGCCTCGCGTGGCGCGGGCAGCAGCAGCCAGTACACCTGCGCGCGACCGCCCTGCACGTAGTCCTCCACGAGCGGTCGCAGCAGCGCGGCGTACGCCGCAAGCCAGCTCGCGCCGCAGCATTCGATCGGCTTCCCGCCGACGCCGGGCAGCGGAATCCCGCCGTCGCGCCCGCCCAGCGAGATGACGACCGCGTCGGGGTGCAGACCGGCCGTCTGACGCGCGGCCAGACGGTGCCAGTTGACCGTGTTCGTCGTGAGCCCGGTGCCGTCGCGCCTGTCCGCGAACACCCGCATGCCGCGGGGTGCTTCCAGCGCCAGCTCCTGGTCGATCGGGTAGATCATCGAGTCGCCGGTCGCGAGGATCCTCAGGTGCTTGCGGTGCTCGCCGAGGCGCAGCGGCCCGGAGTTGGCGCGCAGGCGCCGGCAGGTCGTGGTGATCGGGCTCACGCGGTGCGCGCCGGGATGCTTGGCGGCGCCCGTGCTCGCCCAGGCCGCTCCGGCCCCGAGCGCAGTGGTCATGCACAGCAGGGCCGCCACCGCGGTCGCCGTGCGGGCACGCCGTCCTGCGCTGCCCTGTATGTCGCGCGGCTCGGCTGGCTGGTTTCGCAGCAGTCGCGCGAGCGCGAGCGCGAACAGCCCGACGAGCGCGGCCAGCGGGGCGAGCGTGCGCAGCGGATAGGAGCCAAAGCCCTTGTGCAGCGCCGTCGTGTCGCCCGCTGACTGGATGTCGAGCAGGCCCTGGTGATCGATCCCCAGCAGCGTGGGCGCGAGCGCCGCGAACAGCGCCCAGCAGACGACCAGCAGCGCGCCCCACGCGAGCGTGCGAGCCGTGAGGCGCAGTCGCGGGGTCGCCCATGCAGCCGCCAGCACGCCGCCGCCGGCCGCCAGCAGAAACGGCCAGATCCCGCCCCATCCCCGTCCGAGCCCGTAGGCCGAGGCGATCGTCGGCTGAAAGAAGCCCTCGCGCAGGTAGCGCGCCCAGACGACCGTCTCTGTCTCATAGCCCACGAGCGGGTGGGTGATCGTCGCGATCACGGTCGTCGTTACCGAGATCGCCGCCAGCCCGATCGTCGGCCCCGGCCAGCGCTTGAACGCGATGCCGAGCGGGAAGGCGAGAAACGGCAGCATCGTCGTGAGAAAGCGCGGCCCCATGAAGCCGCCCCCGAAGGGCAGGTAGTAGCCGGAGTTGTAGCCCACGTAGCAGAGGCACACGCCGCCGACCGTGAGCGCCTCGGCGCGCTTGCCGCGTTTGTAGAGCATCACCGTGCCGAGCGCGCCGAGCACGAGCACAGGCGAGAGCGTGAGCAGCCCGCGCGAGTCGCCCAGCAGCGTCGCGAGCACCTTCAGGCTGGGCACGCCGATCCCGAAGAAGCCTTTCTGCTGGCGCGGCACGTCGGAATAGGCCAGGTGCGTCCAGGAGTGAAAGGCGTAGTGGTTGTAGAGCAGCAGCGGCACGATCCCGACGATGCCGCCCGCGATGTAGGCGCCGGCGCGTGTGAGCACGCCGCGCGGCGTCAGCGCGTCGCGGCGCGAGAGCAGGTACAGGCCGAGCACGAGCGAGACGAAGAACAGCGGGTACTCCGACGCCACCGCATAGCCCATCGCCAGGCCGGCGAGGCCCAGCAGCATCGGGCTGCGCGGACCGTCGCGCTCTCGCAGCATCAGCGCGAACGCCGCGAAGCCCAGAAAGGCCGTGAACACGTGGGAGAACAGCAGCGTTGAGAGCGGCAGCACCATCGTGCCGAGTCCCAGCACGATGGCCGCGGCGGCCCCGTAGCCGGGCTCAAAGCGGTCGGCCACGCGCCACACGAGCAACAGCAGCAAAAGGCCCGGCAGCACGTTGCCCCACAGCCCGATCAGGTAGACCATCTCGTCGTCGTTGCGCTGCGCGGGAGATTCGCGCGCCCAGCTGTCGGCGTCGACGAGGTTCAGCGCGTCATAGAAGGGCAGCGCGAAGAGCGCGAGTCCCGGCGCGCGCGCCGAGTACCAGTGCCCCTTGTAGAAGACCTTGTCCCCGGTGTTTTCCTGCGTGGAGTCGATCCTCGTGGAGCCGTTGTTCAGCGCGCGGATCAGGTCGTAGTGCGAGCTCTGATTCCAGGAGAAGCTCTGGATCAGCGTCGCGTATGAGAGCCCGACGAGCACGATCGCCGCGACCGCTAGGCGCTTGCGGGTGAGCATCAGTCGCTGCCGTGCAGGGCCTTGGGGCCCGGTCCGATCTCATAGATCACGAGCGAGCCGACCTGGCGGCGCGTGACGCCCAGGCCGGCGATCGGCTTGGCGGCCGCGGCCAGCGGTTCGGGCGGCTCCTGGATCTCGTAGCCATGCACGCCGGGCAGGTCCTTGATCGGCTGCGTGTGCAGCACGACCGTGCGGATGCCGTAGAAGCGCAGCTTCTCGATGCTTGCGCGGTCCGGGAAGCCATTCATGCCGCCGCGCAGGTCGTCCACGGCCGGCATGTCAAACGTGCTGTTGCCGACCGGGATCTTGTAGAAGCCGTCGGTCGAGAAGTACTGCCACACGCGGTCATACGCGCCGTCGGTGGGCAGGTCCAGCCGCGGCCCGGGGAGCCCGATCTCGGCGCGCGCCGGCTGCGGCACGACGGGGTGCCCGAGGTGCCCGGCGCCTTCGCCGACGATCCCGATGAGCAGCACGACGCCGGCGATCGTCGACAGGCCGTAGAGCGCGCGCCGTTTTCCCCACGAGCCGATCGAGGTCGCTATCAGCTGTGCGCCAGCGCCGGCGAGCAGCGCGTAGAAGAGCGTCGCGAGCGTGAAGATCCTGCCCGGCACGCGCACGCCGTCCCAGCCGGGCGCGAAGTCATACAGCAGGCGATACGGATAGCCCGCGCCTGTCAGCCCGAGCCCGAGCGCGAGCACCGAGCAGACCACGATCCCGCCCGCCAGGGCGATGCGCAATCGGCGGTCATACAGCGGCGCCGCGAGGCCGGCTGCCGCGAGCACGAGGATCAGGCCGCCCGGGAAGAACACGTCCTCGTTCTTGGAGTGCACTTTCGCGCGCATCGTGGAGGTCGCGCCGCCCCACACGCGATTCTCGCTGGAGGCCGACAGCAGCGCCGCCGGGCCCGACGAGTAGTTCTTGACTTCCTTGATCGTGCGCTTGGCGGTCGGGTACTCCTGAGCGACCTTCAGGTAGGGGCGCGACTGATAGATGGTCACGACGCCCACGACCGCCATGCCGATCAGCGTCGCCGCCAGCATTCGCCGCGCTAGCGCCGGGCGCCCGGCGATCAGCCAGTACGCGAGCGCCCCCAGCGCGAGCACCAGCAGCAGGTAGGCGTACTGCAGCCCCAGCGTGAAGCCGAGGCTGATCTGCCACGCCGACACGAGCCAGCCGACGATCACCAGCGGCTGGGAGCCGCGCCGGTAGCCGCGCAGGAGCAAGAACAGCGCGAGCGGTATCCCGCCGGAGGAGATCACATGCAGATGCCCCGCCTCGGTCACGCGATAGGGCGCGTAGGCGAACGCCGCACCGGCTGCCGCCCCGCCGAGCTTCCCGACGCCGAGCTCGCGTGCCAGCAGGTAGGCGCCGATGAAGCACAGCGACCAGGCGAAGAGGAACAGCAGGTTGTAGCGGACGAGCGCCGCCACGGTGCCCGAGCCGAAGAACGCCGACGGCCCGTACCCGAGCAGCGAGTCCGAGAAGGCGAGGCTCAGCGGGTGCGGGTAGAAGGCGTTTGCGTCGAACAGGTGCAGCGGGCTGTGGAGCATCGCGTGGCCGACCCATGCGATCTGCCACGCGGTGCGCACCGGGTCGCCGAGATCGGGCGCGATGCGGCTTGGCATGTGCAGCACCAGCGGCCAGGTCGTGAGCACGGCCAGCGCGACGCCGGCGAGCGAGACCAGCAGGATCTCGCGCCAGCCGATCGCGGGCGAGGAGAGCGACGTCAAGCGCCGCGCGCTCGCGCCGCCCCGCCTGTCGCCGGTCAGGCGCCCGGTCCGGGTGCGGGGGGCTGGCTGAAGCGGCGAGCTCAGGGCGTCGGTCGGGCTCGTGCTCATCGTCTGCTGGGGGGCGAGACGGCGCAGATCGGGGCAGCATACGGCAGCCGCCAGCCAAAAAGCTCCGCATGACGCCGGCTGTGCCCGCTGCTTTGCGCAACACTGGCGGGCGTGGAGGTGCTCGTCGTCGGAGTCGGAGGGGTCGGTGCGGCGTTCGCCGCAATCGCCCAGCGCCGCGAGGCATTCACCCGCGTCGTGCTGGCCGACGTCGCGCTGGAGCGCGCGCAGCAGGTCGCGCTGCGCCTCGGCGAGCCAGACCGTTTCCTGTCCGAGCGCGTCGATGCCTCAAGCCGCGGAGAGCTCGTTGAGCTGATCATGCGCGTCAGGCCGGACGCCGTGCTCAACGCGTGCGATCCGCGCTTCAACGAGCCGATCTTCGCCGCGGCGTTCGACGCGCGCGTGACCTACCTGGACATGGCGATGACGCTTTCGCACCCGCACCCGCAGCGCCCGCACGAGCTGCCGGGCGTGATGCTCGGCGACGTTCAGCTGGCCGAGCATGAGCAGTGGCAGGCGGCGGGGCTGCTCGCGCTCGTCGGGATGGGCGTGGAGCCGGGTCTCTCGGACGTGTTCGCCGCGTATGCCGCACAGGAGCTGTTCTCGAGCGTTGAGGAAGTCGGCGTGCGAGACGGCGCGGACCTCGTGGTGGAGGGCTATGAGTTCGCGCCCACGTTCTCCATCTGGACGACGATCGAGGAGTGCCTGAACCCGCCGCTGATCTGGGAGCGCGAGCGCGGCTTCTACACGACCGCGCCGTTCTCAGAGCCAGAGGTCTTCGAGTTTCCCGAGGGGATCGGGGAGGTCGAGTGCGTCAACGTCGAGCACGAGGAGGTCGTGCTGATCCCGCGCTGGGTGGCGTGCGAGCGCGTCACGTTCAAGTACGGGCTCGGCGAGGAGTTCATCGACGTGCTGCGCACGCTGCACAAGCTGGGCCTGGACTCGACCGATCCTGTGAGCGTGCGCGGGCAGCTCATCGCGCCGCGCGACGTCGTCGCCGCAGCGCTGCCCGACCCGGCGACGCTCGGCGAGCGGATGACCGGGCGCACGTGCGCGGGCACGTGGGTGACCGGCAAGGGCAAGGACGGCCAGCCGCGCTCGACCTACCTCTATCACCTCGTGGACAACGAGCAGACGATGCGCGGGTACGCAAGCCAGGCCGTGGTCTGGCAGACGGCGATCAACCCGGTCGTCGCGCTCGAGCTGCTCGACGACGGCGCCTGGACGGGCAGCGGCGTGCTCGGCCCCGAGGCCTTCCCGCCCAAGCCCTTCCTGGAGCGGCTGAGCGAGCTCGGCTCACCGCACGGCCAGGTCGAGCTGCCGGCATGACTCGCCCCGAACGCCCGCTGCGCTACAGGGGGACTCGCCAGGACGACGAGGAGAGGCCTCCATCGGTCGCGGCGACCTACCTGCTGTCAGCGATTGCGGTCCTGCTGACGTGCCTGGTCGCGATCTGGGTGCTCAGCCCGGATCCCAACAACGTGCCCGGGGACATCATCAGGGACGTGATCGCCGTGGCCTTCGTCTGGTGGTTTGATCGGCACGTCATCGGGCGCTGGCGGAAGATCCGCGCGCCCGCTCCAGACTGAGGCGCCCGCTGGGCCGAGTTGCAGGACCGCCGGCCGGCCGCCGGCGGCAGCGGCCGGCCGATCGGCCGACAGCCGATGGGCCGGCAGCCGATGGGCCCGCGCCAGCGGTGCGCTCAGAAGTCGACGGCGGCCGGCACCGGGGCCGCGGGCGGCGGCTGCTCGAGCACGCTCGCGGGCGCGGCTTCGGTCTTGCGCGCGAAGAACTCGCGGAAGTAGGGGCGCGATGCGAGCATGACCACGACGCCGAGGAGCATGCCGCCGATGCCGAACCACAATGGCAGCGTGATGCCGAGTATCGGCTTTGACGACACGTTTTCCGCGTGGCTGTAGTAGACCGCCGCCTTTGCGCCTATCCCGAACAGCATCAGGCCGCCGATGAGCGGGCCGACGCCCAGAAGCAGGAGGTTGCGCGCGCTCTTGGCGAGCTCGTGGCGGTAGTACCAGCCGCACGCCACGCCGGTGAAGCCGTAGTAGAAGCAGATCGGGAAGCCGATCGCCACGAGCGAGTCTTCGAGCACGCTCCCGGAGGTCAGCAGCAGGGCGATCGTGATGATGATCGACAGCAGACCGAAGCCGAGCGTGGAGACGGTGGGGGTGAGGTAGCGCCGGTGGACGCGCGCGAGCAGGTTCGTGACGGCTTTCCAGTGAGCCATCGACAGCGTCGTGCGGGCGGTCGGCAGGATCGTCGTCTGCGTCGAGGCCGATGCCGACGTGAGCACCGCGATGATCAGCAGCTTGTTCAGCGGTTCGCCGAGCACGCCCTTGCCGAGCGCGTTCAGGACGTCTTCCTGGTTTGCGCCGGTCGTGAGGAAGGCCGTCCCGTGGAAGGACTGGGCGGCCGCTGACACGACGACGTAGATCAGCACGAGCAGGATCGTCGAGACGACCGCCGCCTTGCCTGGGCCCTCGGCCGGGTCCTCGGACTCCTCGTTGACAGCCACCCCTGAATCCCAACCCCAGTAGATGAACACCGCGAGCAGCAGCGCGACGACCAGATCGCCGAAGCTCATCGCGAAGGGGTTGATCCACGACAGCGAGGGCTTGATCGATCCCGCCGGCGGGTGGCTGCCGTAGACCTTGACGAAGGCTACGACCGCGAACAGCCCGAGGATGAACACCTCGGCGCCGAGCAGCACCTGCTGGATGCGCGCCGAGAGCTCGATGCCGCGGTAGCAGATCCAGGTCATGATCGCGATCCACAGGACCGCGGCGATGATGATCGCCGCTTTGGATTCGCCCAGTTCGGTGAAGCCGAACAGCTTGAACGTGTAGACGGCGGCGATGAACGACAGCGAGGCCATCACGATCACGTCCGACAGGAAGATCGCCCAGCCGTTCAGCCAGCCCCACGACGGGCCGAACGTGCGAGTCACCCAGGCGAACGTCGTGCCGGCGTCGGGGTCGGCGCGATTGAAGTATTTGTAGGCCGAGGCCACGAGCAGCATCGGCAGGAACGCGACGAGCATGACCGCCGGCGCGTGCACGCCGACGCCCTTGACCGCGACGATGAAGCCGAGCGTCGCCGCCAGCGAGTAGGCGGGCGCCGTCGAGGCGACCCCGATGACGATATTCGAGAGGTAGCCGATCGCGCCTTTTTTGAGTCCCTTGTCCTGGACTTCCGAGGAGGCGGGCGCGCCGGACACGGCCGAGACTCCCGGTGCCCCGATGCCTTCGCTGGTCATGCCCGCTCCTCTCGTTGCTCCACGCCGGCGCGAGCCGTCGTGTTGTCAGCTCCTGTAACAAAAACTAGGTCGTCGGCCGCACCGTCCCAATGGGCGCGATTCCCAAAACGCCGCCGCGAAGTTGTACATCTCGTATAATTGGCGAACAACTTGTTGAACTAGCGGCTGCTTGAGCAGCCCATCGTTGCGGGGTAGCGTTGTCCTCAGTGTCTAGCGATCTCCAAGAGCTGGCGAAGCGCCACCTGTGGATGCACTTCACTCGCATGGGCTCCTATGCCCACTCCGATGTTCCGGTGATCGTGCGCGGCGACGGCTGCTACGTGTACGACGAGCACGGCGAGCGTTATCTCGACGGCCTGTCGGCGTTGTACTGCGTGAACATCGGCCATGGCCGCGCGGAGCTGGCTGAGGCCGCCGAGCGCCAGGCGCGCGAGCTGGCGTTCTACACCAACTGGAGCTACGCCCACCCGCGCTCGATCGAGCTGGCCGCACGCATCGCCGAGCTCACCCCCGGGAACCTCAACCGCGTGTTCTTCACGAGCGGCGGCTCGGAGGCGGTCGAGTCGGCCTGGAAGCTCGCGAAGGCCTACCACGGCGCGCGCGGTGAGCGTGCGCGGCACAAGCTCGTCTCGCGCAAGCTCGCCTACCACGGCACGTCGATGGGCGCCCTGACCGCGACCGGGCTTCCACCCCTGCGCGAGCCCTTTGAACCGCTCACGCCCGGCGGCGTGCACGTGCCCAACACGAACTCCTACCGCTGGAAAGAAGACCGCGACCCGCTGTGGGCGGCGGACGCGATCGAGGAGGCGATCCTCTTTGAGGGCCCCGACACGGTCGCCGCGGTGATCCTCGAGCCGGTGCAGAACGGCGGCGGCTGCTTCGTCCCCCAGGACGGCTACTTTCAGCGCGTGCGCGAGATCTGCGACGAGCACGGCGTGCTGCTGATCTCCGACGAGGTGATCTGCTCGTGGGGGCGGATCGGCACGATGTTCGGCTGCGAGCGCTTCGACTACCAGCCCGACATGATCACCACCGCGAAGGGCGTCACCTCGGCCTACGCGCCGCTCGGCGCGGTCATCGCCGGCGATCACATCGCCGAGCCGTTCCTGCACGGCAAGGCGATCTTCAACCACGGCTTCACGTTCGGCGGTCACCCCGTCGCGTGTGCGGTCGCGCTCGCGAACATCGACGTGATCGAGCGGGAGGGGCTGTGCGAGCACGTTCGCGCCAACGAGGGCCGGCTGCGCGAGGTGCTCGACGGCCTGCGCGACCTGCCGATAGTGGGCGACGTGCGGGGGGCCGGGTACTTCCAGGCGATCGAGCTGGTGAAGGACAAAGAGACCAAGGAGACCTTCGATCACGAGGAGTCCGAGGAGCTGCTTCGGGGCTTCCTCTCGGGCGAGCTGTATCGGCGCGGGCTGATCTGTCGCACCGACGACCGCGGCGACCCGATCATCCAGCTCTCCCCGCCGCTGATCGCCGGCGAGGAGCAGTTCGAGGAGATCGAGGCGATTCTTCGCGCGGTGCTGAGCGAGGCGTCCGAGCGGATGGACAGCCTCGTCGTCGGCGGCGGCTTCGAGTCCCCGGTGCTTCGACAAAACTAGACCAGAGTGCAGACGTGGAGCTCACTGTCGAGAGCCTGATCTCCGAGCTGTCGCTGCAGCTCGTCTCAGGGCAGGAGTCCGCGCAGACGCACGTCCGCTGGGTCCACAGCACCGAGCTGCTGGACCCCACGCCCTGGTTGAAGGGCGGCGAGCTGCTGCTGACGATGGGCATCCAGCTGGAGGGCGCCAAGGCCCAGCGCGAGCTGATCGCCCGGCTCGCCGACCATGGGATCGCCGGCCTGGGCTTCGGCACCGGCTTCACGCACAAGCGGCTGCCCGGCGCGCTCGTGACGGCTGCGCGCAAGCGTTCGTTCCCGCTGTTCGAGGTGCCCTACGAGCTGCCTTTCATCGCGATCACCGAGCGCGCCTTCGCGCAGCTCGTCGACGAGCGCTACGAAATGTTGCAGCGCAACATGGCCGGCGATGTCCTCGCGGAGGCGCTCACCGGCCATCTCTACCCCGAGGACCTCCAGCTGCGCCTGCGCCCGTTCGGCATCGGCGAGCGGGTCGCCGTGCTGGCGTTCGGGCTGCCGGACCCCAGCACGGCCAGCTCGGCGGCGGCGCCGATGGAACGGGTGCTCGAGCACGAGAAGGTCCACGCGCTGGTCGCCACGCGCGCCGGTCTGCTGTGCGCGGTGATCGACCCCGACGGCGTCGACCCGATCGAGCTCGCCGGGAGGATCCGCACCGAGCTGCGCGCGCGTTTCGGCGAGGTGCGCGCGGCGGCGAGCCGCTCGGCGGCCACGCACTCGCTGCGGCTGGCCTTCCACGAGGCGCGATGTGCGCTGGAGGCCGTGCGCCTGCGCAACGGCGACGCGCCCGAGGTCGCCTCCTATCAGGACCTCGGCGCCTTCCAGCTGCTGCTCTCCCTGCAGGACGACGACGCGCTGATCTCCTACTGTCGCAGCGTGCTCGGGCCGATCGAGCAGGGCGAGGGCGACTACGGCGAGGAGCTGCTGCGCTCGCTCGACGTGTTCCTCGAGCACAACGGACACTGGGAGAAGGCAGCGAGCGCGCTCTACTGTCACCGGCACACGCTGCGCTACCGCATGCGCCGCGTGGAGCAGCTCACCGGGCGCGACCTGTCGACCGCGCGCGATCGCATCGAGTGCTGGCTGGCGCTGCGCGGGCGGGAGCTCGCGCGATGAGGATCGGGGTCCCCACCGAGATCAAGAGCGACGAGTACCGCATCGCGATCACTCCGGCGGGGGTGCGCGAGCTCAGCTCGCACGGGCACGAGGTGCTCATCCAGGCCGGCGCCGGTGAGGGCAGCGCGATGTCAGACGAGCAGTTTCGCGCGCAGGGCGCGCGGATCGTCACCGACGCCGAGGCGGTTTTCGGCGAGGCCGAGCTCGTGCTCAAGGTCAAGGAGCCCCAGCCGCAGGAGGTCGCGCTCCTGCGCGCCGGACAGACGCTGTTCACCTACCTGCACCTCGCGGCCGAGCCGCAGCTCGCACGCGGGCTGCAGGAGTCAGCCGCGACGTGCATCGCGTATGAGACCGTCGAGGACACCGAGGGGCGCCTGCCGCTGCTTGCGCCGATGAGCGAGGTGGCCGGCAAGATCGCCACGCAGGCCGGCGCCTTCATGCTCGAGAAGCCGCTCGGCGGGCGAGGCATCCTGCTCGGCGGGGTGCCCGGCGTGGCGGCCGCCACGGTGCTCGTGATCGGCGGCGGCGTCGTGGGGATGAACGCCGCGTTCATCGCGATCGGCATGCAGGCGGACGTGTTCGTCTTCGACCGCTCGATCGACCGCCTGCGCGAGCTGGAAGTGGCGTTCGGCGGGCGCGCCTCGACCGTGTACTCCTCGACGCTCGCGATCGAAGAGATGCTTCCGCTTGCCGACCTCGTGATCGGCGCGGTACTCGTCCACGGCGGGCGCGCTCCCCACGTCGTCACCCGCGAGCAGCTGAAGCTGATGAAGACGCACGCCGTGCTCGTCGACGTCTCGATCGACCAGGGCGGCTGCTTTGAGACATCGCGGCCGACCACGCACTCACACCCGACGTTCGAGGTCGACGGCATCACGCACTACTGCGTGACGAACATGCCGGGTGCGGTACCGATCACCTCGACGTACGCGCTGACGAACGCCACGCTCCCCTACGCGATCGAGCTGGCGGAGCTCGGCATCGAGCGCGCGCTTGCCGAGAGCCCGGGCCTGCGCATGGGCCTCAACGTGCAGGACGGGGAGATCACGCACCCGGCGGTCGCCGCGGCGCTCAGCGTCGCGGTTGGAACCTAAAGAGGAGCGTGGGGGAGTTGCACTTTAAAACGGTGTATGACCATGGTTATACGGAGGATGAAAAAGACAACACACACCCTCGTCACACCCGCAACGAGGGCGTTGCTGCTTCGAACGGTGTATGACCATGGTTATACGGAGGATGAAAAAGACAACACATACCCTCTTCACACCCGCAATGAGGGCGTTGCTGTTTCGAACGCTGTATGACCATGGTTATACGGAGGATGGAAATAGACAACACACGCCCGCCCATGGACAGCACGCACCCGCCCACATTCCCGCGCGCAACCCCTAGGAGAGCACGATGGCAGCGACGACAGGCGTTCTGAGCAACTTCATCGACGGCCAACTGGTCGCCAGCGACGCCGAGAGCGAACCGGTCCTCGATCCCTCCAGCGGCCAGGAGCTCGCGCGAGCGCCGCGTTCGAGCGCCGAGGACGTCGATCGTGCCGTGCGCGCCGCGCGCAGGGCCTTCGACAGCTGGTCTGTCAGCACTCCGGCGCAGCGCTCGGCGGCGCTGCTCGCGCTCGCCGATCTCGTGGAGGAGCACGGGGAGGAGCTCGCCGAGCTCGAGGCCGAGAACGCGGGCAAGCCGATCGAGGCGGTGCGCAGCGACGAGATCCCGGTGATGGCCGACAACCTGCGCTTCTTCGCCGGCGCGGCTCGCTGCCTGGAGGGCCGGGCAGCCGGTGAGTACATGGAGGGCTACACCTCGTTCGTGCGCCGCGAGGCGGTTGGCGTGATCGGTCAGGTCACGCCGTGGAACTACCCGCTGATGATGGCGATCTGGAAATTCGCACCGGCGATCGCCGCTGGGAACACGGTCGTGCTCAAGCCGGCCGAGACGACGCCGCTGACGACGCTGCGCCTGGCCGAGCTGTCCGCCGACATCCTGCCCAAGGGCGTGCTGAACGTCGTGGCGGGTCCCGGGGAGCCGACCGGCGAGGCGCTCATCACGCACCCCGACGTGGACATGCTGGCGCTGACCGGCTCGGTCGATACCGGCAAGCACTTCGCGCGCGCCGCCGCGGACACGCTCAAGCGCGTGCACCTGGAGCTCGGGGGCAAGGCGCCGGTGGTTGTCTTCGACGACGTGAGCATGGAGAGCGCGATGGAGACGATCGCCGGCACCGGCTACTACAACGCCGGCCAGGACTGCACGGCGGCCACGCGGGTGCTGGCGGGTGACGCAGTCTATGACGACGTCGTGTCCGGGCTCGCCGAGCAGGCGCGCGGCCTGGTCATCGGCGACACGCTCTCGCCCGACACGACGCTCGGGCCGGTCAACTCCAAGCGCCAGCGCGACCGCGTGCTCGGCTTCCTGGAGCGCCGCCCTGAGCGTGCCGAGATCGTGACCGGCGGCGCGGCCGACGATCGCCCTGGCTTCTACGTGCAGCCGACGGTCGTCGCCGGCCTGGAGCAGGACGACGAGCTGATCCAGCGCGAGATCTTCGGGCCGGTCATCACCGTTCAGCGCTTCTCAGACGAGGAGCAGGCGATTGCGTGGGCCAACGCGACGCGCTACGGCCTCGCCTCGTCGGTGTGGACGCGCGACGTCGCGCGCGCGCTGCGCGTCGCGCGCGCGCTGCGCTTTGGCTGCGTGTGGATCAACGACCACATCCCGCTCGTGTCAGAGATGCCGCACGGCGGCTTCAAGGAGTCCGGCTACGGCAAGGACCTGAGCGTGTACTCGCTCGAGGACTACACCGTGGTCAAGCACGTGATGGCCTCGCTGGCCTAGTGACCTGAGTCAAAAATTGGGCGCGAGTTTGCCGGATAGGCGCCGGGAAACGCCGTCGAATTTTTGACTTAGGTCACTAGTCGGCCCGGCGCGCGAGCACCTGGTAGACCGACGTGAAGCCGGTCACGAAGCCGCTGCGCGCGGCGCGCAGGTACAGCCGCCACACGCGCAGGCGCTCGGGGCCGGCCAGGCGCTCGGCCTCGGCGCGGTTGGCGTCCAGGCGATCGACCCAGGCGCTGAGCGTGTCGACGTAGTCCTGGCGCAGTCCCTCGACGTGCTTGGTCTCAAAGCCCGCGCCCTCGAGCGCCATCTGCACCCGCGACAGGTGAAGCGGCGCGGCGTCGGGGAACACGTAGCGCTCTGAGAACGGCCCGGCCTCCGGTTCGCCGTGGCGCAGGCGCGCGATCCCGTGGTTGAGCAGCCGCCCATCCGGGCGCAGCAGCGCGGCCAGCCGCCGCGCGTACTCGTCGATCCGGTTGGAGCCGACGTGCTCGACCATGCCGATGCTCGCGATCGCGTCGAAGGAGCCCGAGCCGACGAGGTCGCGGTAGTCGGCGACGTGGATCTCCACGCGATCCTCGACGCCCGCCTCGCGCACGCGCTGTCGGGCGAGCTCGGCCTGCGCCGGCGAGAGCGTCACGCCGACCGCCTCCACGCCGTGCTCGCGCGCGGCGTGGATCACGAAGCTGCCCCAGCCGCAGCCCACGTCCAGCACCCGTTCGCCCTCGCTGAGGCCCAGCTTCGTGCACACGAGCTCGCGCTTTTGCTCCTGGGCCTCCTCGAGCGTCTGCGCGCCGCGCGAGAACAGCGCGCAGCTGTAGGTCATCGACTCGTCGAGGAACAGCGCGAAGAACTCGTTGGACACGTCGTAGTGATGGCGCACCGAGCGCTCGTCGCGCTCGCGACTGTGCCGCCGGCCGCGCGGGCGAAGCTCGCTGGCGGGCACCCGCGGGAGCCTGGTCAGCCCGCACGCGCGCGCCGCCGCGAGCATCAGCCGCAGGCGCGTCGGGAGGTCGATCGGTGGCGGCTCGTAGGTGTCCAGCAGCACGATCACCCGGTCGAGGTCGTCGACGGTCAGCTCGCCGGCGGCGTATGCGCGCCCGAGACCCAGTTCGCCGGGCGAGCGCAGCAGATGAGCGACCGCGGCCGGCGAGCGCACCGTGAACACGGGGCCGCCGTCGGTCGTCGCAGCCAGCTGCGAGCCGTCCCAGAACTCCAGCGCGAACGGGCGGGCCGGAAGCGCGGCTGCCATCTCGCGTCGCAGGGGCTCGGTTGTGGCGAGCATCGGCCAACAGGTTAAAGATTGCGCTGCTAGGTTGCCCTGCGATCGTCATGCGCGAGGCGTCCACCGAGGCCCAGCGGCTCGCAGAGCACGATGTCGTGCGTGTGCTGGCCGACAATCCCGGCCCGCTCACGCTCTCGGGCACGAACAGCTGGGTGGTCGCGCGCGATCCCGCCTGGGTGGTCGATCCCGGCCCGGCGATCGACTCCCACGTGCGGCGCCTGGTCGCCGAGGTGCGCGCGCGCGGCGGGCTGGGCGGCATCGCGCTCACGCACGATCACGGCGATCACCGCGAGGCGCTCGCCGCGCTGCTCGCGCAGTGCCCGGCGCCGGTGGCCGCGGGGCGTGGCGACCCCGACGTGCTGCTGGGCGACGATGTCACTTTCGGGCCCTTCACGGCGCTCGCCACGCCGGGGCACGCGCGCGATCACTTTGCGCTGCTCGCGCGGGACGCGTGCTTCACCGGCGACGCGGTGCTCGGCGAGGGTAGCGTGTTCGTCGCGCCGTACGCGGGCGCCATGGGCGCCTACCTCGACGGGCTCGCGCGGCTGGCCGCGCGCGGGGGCTTCAGCGTGCTGTGTCCCGGACACGGGCCGCCGGTGTGGGATGCGCAGGGCAAGCTCGCGGAGATCGTCGCGCACCGCATGGAGCGCGAGCGCGCGCTCGTCGCGGCCCTGGATCGCGGGCTGCGCTCCGAGGACGAGCTGCTGGACGCGGTCTGGTCTGACGTGCCCGCGGCGCTGCGCCCGCTCGCGGCCGTGACGCTCGCCGCGCATGCTGACAAGCTCGCACAGGAGGGGCGCCTGCCCGCGGACGTGCAGCGCCCGGCGCTGCACGGCTGGCCGTCGCAGCTGGACTGGTGACGCGCGGCAGCTACCGTTGTGCGCGACGATGAGCGCCGATCACACCTCCGCCGAGGATCACACCTCCGCCGAGGATCACACCTCCGCCGACGATCACACCTCCGCCGGCGATCCCTGGTCAGACGCGAAAGGCGCTGTCGGCGCGAAGGTCACGTCGATCGACTCGCCGTTCCCGCAGATCGCCGACTACGGCTATCTCTCGGACTGTCACACGGGCGCCCTGCTCGCTTCCGACGGCTCGATCGAGTGGATGTGCCTGCCGCACTTCGACTCGCCGTCGCTGTTCAGCTCGTTGCTGGACCGCAGCGCCGGGAGCTTTCGCGTCGGGCCCTACGGCCTGTTCGTGCCGGCCGGCCGGCGCTACGTGCCCGGGACGAACATGATCGAGACGACGTGGATGACGCCGCAGGGCTGGCTGTACGTGGTCGATGCGCTGACGATCGGCGATTGGCACGACAACAAGCGCGGCTCCAGCCACACGCGCCCGCCGACCGACTTCGACGCGGACCATCTGCTCGTGCGCGTGATCAAGTGCATCCAGGGGGAGGTGCAGGTGGAGATGATCTGCGAGCCGATGATCGACTACGGGTCCACGGCCGCGACGTGGAGCGCTGTCGACACCGGGCGCGAGGGCGGCGAAGCGCTGGATGCCAGCGCCGGCGAGACGACCGTGCGGCTGTTCAGCGACATGCGCATGGGCATCGAGGGCAACAGCGTGCGCGCCCGCCACACGCTGTCCGAGGGCGAGAGCTCCTTCTGCGCGCTCTCCTGGACCGAGGATCATCTCGGCCCGCGCAGCGTCGAGCAGGCCGAGGAACGCCTGAAGCGCACGGCCGAGTTCTGGCGCTCGTGGCTGGCCGAAGGCACCTACCCCGACCATCCCTGGCGCGTACACCTGCAGCGATCGGCGCTCGCGCTCAAGGGCCTGACGTTCATGCCGACCGGCGCGCTCGTCGCCGCGCCCACGACATCGCTGCCCGAGACGCCAGGGGGCGAACGCAACTGGGACTACCGCTACTGCTGGATGCGCGACGCCTCCTTCACGCTCTGGGGGCTGCACGCGCTCGGCCTGGACTGGGAGGCCGACGACTTCATCCAGTACGTCGCCGACCTGCAGCGAAACGACGACGGCTCGCTGCAGATCATGTATGGGGTCAAGGGCCAGATGGACCTCGCGGAGTCGACGCTCGAGCATCTCAAGGGCTACGAGGGCGCCCGGCCCGTGCGGATCGGAAACGGCGCCTACAACCAGCGCCAGAACGACGTCTACGGCGCGGTGCTCGACTCCGTCTACCTGCACTCCAAGCGCCGCGATCACATCCCCGACCGCCTGTGGCCGGTGCTCGAAGATCAGGTCCACTGCGCCGCGCGCGTGTGGAAGAAACCAGACCAGGGCATCTGGGAGGCGCGCGGCAAGCCGCGCCACTACGTGTCATCCAAGCTGATGTGCTGGGTGGCGATGGATCGCGGCGCGCGCCTGGCCGAACGGCGCGGCGAGCAGAAGCGCGCTGAACAATGGCAGTCGACCGCCCAGGAGATCCGGGAGGATCTCCTCGCGCGCGGCGTCGACAAGCGCGGCGTGTTTCGCCAGCATTACGACACCGACGCGCTGGACGCCTCGACGCTGCTCGTGGTTCTCCTGCGCTTCCTGCCGCCCGACGACGAGCGCGTGTGCGCGACCGTGCGCGCGATCCGCGACGAGCTGAGCGAGAACGGCCTCGTGCGGCGCTATCGCACGCAGGAGACCGACGACGGCCAGGAGGGCGAGGAGGGCACGTTTCTGATCTGCTCCTTCTGGCTCGTCTCGGCGCTGTCTGAGATCGGCGCGGATCGCGAGGCTGAGCACCTGTGCGAGCGCCTGCTGGGCTACCAGTCGCCGATGGGCCTCTACGGCGAGGAGCTCGAGGCCTCCAGCGGGCGTCACCTGGGCAACTACCCGCAGGCCTTCACGCACCTGGCGCTGATCAACGCGGTCACGCACGTGATCGCCGCCCAGCAGCGCTGATCACGCGAAGGCGCTCGGCTCGCGCCGTCGCAGGCGCGCGCGTGCGACGGCTCGTGGCGCCGAGCGACGGGCGCGTGCGACGGGCGCGTGCGACGGGCGCGTGCGACGGGCGTGCGGCTCGCTGCGCCGCGGGCGTGTGCGACGGCTGCGCTCAGTCGTCGTAGCCCGGATCGCCGGGCAGCAGCACGCGCGCGACCTCGCCCTCGAGCGTGACCCGCGGCTGGACGGGCGCGACGGTGCGCCCGCGTGCGTGCGCGAGCAGCGCGTCGGCGGATGCGAAGGAGCCGATCTGCTCGAGATGGCGGATCGTCGGGAAGACGAGCTCGATCTCGCCGGCGCGGTCGGCATCGAGCGCGCTCTGCGGCGTGAACCAGCCGTGCTCGACGACCTCCTGGCCGTCGACGCGGGCTTCCTGGCCGTCGGGCAGCGTGGCCAGGAAGAAGTGCGTGTCGAAGCGGATCTGCACCTGCTCGGGCGTGATCCAGCGCGAGAGCCCGACGAGCTCGGCGTCCGGTGCGAGCTCGATCGCGGCCTCCTCGCGCAGCTCTCGCACGGCAGCGGCGCGCAGCGCCTCCGTCTCCGCCTGCGCGGGATCGGCGTCGCCCGCAGGGCGATCCTCGGCGTCGACCGCGCCGCCGGGAAACACCCACACGCCGCCCATGAAGCGCGCCTTCGGCGTGCGCCTGACGAGCAGGACCTCAAGCGCTCGTGACCCGCCGCGCAGCAGGATCACGGTCGCGGCCAGGCGCGGCGGCGTCGGCGTGCCGCTGTTGTACTGCGCGTCGCCCAGCTCGCGCGCCCCTCTGCGCTCCTCGCCCATGCGCTGACCCTACCGGCGCGCAAGGTGGCGGTAATCTGTGGTGCATGAACGCCACGACGACGCTGCAGCGCTGGATCTGCGAGTCCTGCGGCTTTATCTATGACCCCGAGGAGGGCGACCCCGACGGCGGGATCCCTTCGGGCACGGCCTTCGAGGACATTCCAGACACCTGGTTCTGCCCGGTGTGCGGCGCGCGCAAGCGCGACTTCATACCGTTCGAGCAGTAGGACCGAGCTGAGCGACTGGGAAACACTGCTCGCGTTCGATCGCGAGCACGTCTGGCACCCCTACGGAGCGCTGCCGCCGTCGCAGCCGCCGCTGGCGGTCGTCTCGGCGAGGGGCGTGCGCCTGACGCTCGCCGACGGCAGGGAGCTGATCGACGGGATGTCCTCGTGGTGGTGCGCGATCCACGGATACGGTCATCCGGCGCTCGACGGCGCGCTGCGCGAGCAGCTGCAGCAGATGGCGCACGTGATGTTCGGCGGGCTCACGCACGAGCCGGCCGTGCGGCTGGCGCAGCGGCTGATCGAGCTCACGCCCGACGGGCTGGAGGCCGTCTTCTTCGCGGACTCGGGCTCGGTCTCGATCGAGGTCGCGATCAAGCTGTGCCTGCAGTTCCAGCGCGCGCGCGGGCGCCCCGAGCGGACCCGGCTGCTGGCGCTGCGCGGCGGCTACCACGGGGACACGTCGGGCGCGATGGCGTTGTGCGATCCGCTCGGCGGGATGCACAGCATGTTCAGCGGGCTGCTCACGAGCCACGTGTTCGCCGAGCGTCCGCCCGGCGGGTTCGACACAGGCCTCGACGCGCGCTGGGCCGAGCACGTGCGCGAGCTGATCTCCGGGCATGCGGGCGAGCTCGCGGCGGTCATCCTCGAGCCCGTCGTGCAGGGCGCGGGCGGCATGCGGTTTCACGCGCCCGAGCATGTCGCGCTCCTGCGCAGGCTGTGCGACGAGCACGACCTGCTGCTCGTGCTCGACGAGATCGCGACGGGCTTTGGGCGCACGGGTGAGCTGTTTGCGTGTGAGCACGCGGGCGTGCGCCCCGACGTGATGTGCGTCGGCAAGGCGCTGACCGGCGGCTACATGACGCTTGCGGCGATGCTCTGCACGCGCGCGGTGGCGCAGGCCGTGTCCGGCGGCGAGGCCGGCGGGCTCATGCACGGCCCGACGTTCATGGCAAATCCGCTCGCCTGCGCGGTGGCGCTGGCCTCGCTGGAGCTGCTCGGGGAAGGCGACTGGCGCCGGCGGGTGGCCGACATCGAGCGCGGTCTGCGCGCGGGCCTGGCGCCCGCGCGCGAGCTGGCGGGCGTCGCCGACGTGCGCGCGCTCGGCGCGATCGGCGTGATCCAGCTCGATCACGACGTCGATCTCGCCGCCGCGAGCGCCGCCGCGCAGCAGCACGGCGTATGGCTGCGGCCGTTTCGCGATCTCGTGTACACGATGCCGCCATACGTGATCGAGCCGGACGAGCTCGCGCGGGTCACCGCGGCGGCGGTGGCCGCCGCGCGGGCCGGCTAGCAGAGGGAGGCGCTCAGTCGTAGGCGCAGAGCCAAGTTTCCTGGCTCTTGGCCAACCCGGACAGTAAGCTTCGATTGCAACGTCATCCGACGCAACGGTGGAGATGCCCGCTCGCAACGTCAGGCCAAGGCCCCGCGCCATAGACACCGGCCCTGCGGAGGGCGAGGCCGGCAGCACAGAGCCGCGCGCCGCCGAGGAGCAGGCCGGGAGCACCGCGCCTCGCGCCGTCGCCGCTCAGGGCGAGGCCGAGGACGTCGTGTCGCAGCCGGCCGCGGGCGAGGGAGAGGCCGACGGCGCGCAGGAGCCCGACGAGTCGGTCGATCGCTACAGGCGACTGCCGTCCGGCGCGCAGCGCCTGGATCCCGAGGACGTCAAGCGCGACCAGCGCCAGCGCCTGCAGTCCGCGCTCATCGAGCTCGTCGCCGAGCGCGGCTATCGCGCGGTGCGCGTGCTCGACATCTCAAAGCTCGCGCGCGTCTCCCAGCCGACGCTGTACAGCCTGTACAAGAACAAGGCAGAGCTGTTCCTGGCGGCCTACGACGAGATCTCGCGGCGCACCGAGGACACCGTGATCGAAGCCTACGACGTGGAGGGCTCTGAGCACGAGCGCATGCGCGGGGCGATCGTCGCCTTCGGCCAGCTCGCGGTCGCCGAGCCGGACACGATCATGGCGCTCGGCGCGTTCGGCGCCGGAGCCAAGGCGCTGGAGCGGCGCAATCGCGCGCTCGGCGTGATCGAAACGCGCATGTACGAGGTCCGCGCGCGCTCCACCGCCGGCGACGGCTCGCCGCGCCCGATCGCCTATGAGCCCTTCGGCGGCGCGGAGCTCTCGCCGTCTCAGGCGCCGCCGCGCCCGGACCTCACGGTCAGGATGCTGATCGGCGGCGTCGGCGCTGTGGCGGCGACGCACATGCGCCATGACGGCGTCAACGACCTGCTCGCGCTCACCGACGAGCTCGCGACGTGGGCCGCGAGCTACCCGGTCGTGCTACCCGAGGGCCTCGACTGCCCGCCGCCGCGCATGGCGCCGGAGCGAAGCGACACGCTGCT
This sequence comes from uncultured Solirubrobacterales bacterium, assembly GCA_963749385.1. GTDB lineage: Bacteria > Actinomycetota > Thermoleophilia > Solirubrobacterales > Solirubrobacteraceae > Palsa-744. The sequence goes on along the minus strand of CAVVMI010000006.1, from coordinate 122,590 downwards.
GGTCTCCAGAGCGCGCGCAGCGCGCGCGCGGACCGCTGCCCAGCGGCCGCCACGACCTCTCGCGCGGGTTCATCGTCAAAAGCCAGCGCGAACGGATCGTCGACGCGATCGCGGCGATCGTCGCCGAGAAGGGGCTGGCGCGGCTGACGATCCCCGAGATCGCCCAGCGCGCGAGCATCTCCCACCAGACGTTCTACGAGATGTACGAGACCAAGCAGGAGGCGCTGCTCGGCGCCCAGAAGGCCGCCATGCGCCAGGCGCAGCTGGTCATCGCCGACGCGGTCGCCGACCATGCCGGCGACTGGACGGAGGCGGTCCCGATCGGGCTGCGCGCGCTGATCGACTTCGTCGTCTCAGAGCCCGCGCACGCGCACCTCAACCTGATCGACACGTTCGTCGCCAGCCCGGAGTCGATCGAGATCCGCGCGCTCTCGCTGCAGGGCTTCGCCGACTTCCTGCGGCCCGGCTACGAGCTCGCCGAGAAGGACGGCGTGGAGGTGCCCGAGATCGCCGCGGAAGCGACCGTCGGAGGCATCTGGGAGATCTTTCGCCAGTACGTCAACCAGGGTCGCATCGCCGAACTACCCGACGCCGGCCCGCAGCTCATCTACATCGCGCTCACGCCGTTCATCGGCGCGCAGCGAGCCGCGGAGACCGCCCGGCGCAGCATCGGCTGAGCGGCGCACGCGGGCGCGCGGCGGCGCAAGCCAGCGTCGCCACGGCAGGTGCGCCGCGCCGCGCGCGAGCTCGGCGGGCAGCGGAGCGCCGATGTGCCCGAGCACCTCGACCTCGACGTCGCCGAGCGCCGCGATCGTCTCACGGTTGGAGCGCTCCATCTCGCTCGCGCGTCGTGGCCACGGACCGAGCACGACCGCGCGCACGTCGAGGCCGGCATCGCGCGCGCAGTGAAGCGTCAGCAGCGTGTGGTTGATCGTGCCCAGCCCGGGTCGCGCGGCGATCAGCAGCCCGAGCCCGAGCGCGCGCGCGAGCTCGCGCATGTCAAAGCGCTCGGTCAGCGGCACGAGCAGCCCGCCGGCGCCCTCGACGATCAGCGGCGTGCCGCTGCGCGCGAGCTCGCGCGCGTGCGCCAGCAGCGCAGATGGGTCGATCGGGCGTGCGGCCTGCCGCGCGGCCAGATGCGGGGAGACGGCCGGGCCATAGCGCAGCGGCGCGACGGCGCCGACGGGCATGCCCGTGACGCGCGCGAGCAGCTCGTCGTCGCGCGGCCACGGTCCGTCCGGCTCCTCGATGCCGGTGAGCGACGGGCTTGTAGGCGCGCGCCGGCTGACCGCAGGCGCGCATCGCCGCCAGCAGCGCCGCGCTGAGCACCGTCTTGCCGACGCCGGTGTCGGTGCCCGTGACGAACAGCCCGCGCACGAGCTCCTGCCGCTCCTACGCGGCCCGCGCGATCGACGCCTCGCGCTCCACGTCGAATGGAGCGCGCTGTCGATCGAGCTCAGGCTCGCCGCCAGGCGACCAGTCGCCGCTGCTCTCGAGGTCAAACGGGCCTCGCGGCCGGGCCTTCAGGCGTGCGTAGGACGGCTCGCCGATCTCGTCGTCGCCGTCCTGCAGCCAGTCGCCGTAGGCCTGCGCGAAGGCATCCGGCGCCAGCTCCGGCTGCGGCTGGCGCTCGGCCACCGGGACGGGCGCGAGCTGCGCGGGCTCCATGCCGGCCGCGCGCGCAGCGTCGCCGAGCACCGCGGCCGCCATCCGCAGCTCGGCTGGCGTGTGCGAGGCGGTCGCCGTGAGGCGCAGGCGCGAGGTGCCGGGCGCCACCGATGGCGGGCGGATCGCCTGTGCGAACACGCCGCGCTCGATCGCCGCCTCGCACATCGCCACCGCCGCCCGCGGCTCGCCGGCGATCAGCGCCACGATGTGCATCTCGCCGCGGCGCGACCGGGAAGCCCTCGGACACGAGCGCGTCGCGCAGCGCGCGCGCGTTGGAGTTCAGGCGCCGCACCCGCCGCGAGCGCTCGCCGAGCAGCTCCAGCGCGCTCAGCGCGCCGGCCACGGATGGCGGCGGCGGCGCGGTCGAGAAGATCAGCGAGCGCGCGGCGTTGATCAGGCAGCTGACGATCTCCTCGCTCGCGCAGGCGAACGCGCCGTAGGAGCCGAGCGCCTTGCCGAGCGTGCCGACGACCACGTCGACGTCGACCCTCCAGGCCGGCCGCGGCGACCGCGCCGCGGCCGTCGGGCCCGAGCGCGCCGATCGCGTGCGCGTCGTCGACCACGGTGCGCGCTCCGTAGCGCTCGGCGAGCTCGACGATCTCCGCCAGCGGCGCGATGTCGCCGTCCATCGAGAAGACCGAGTCGGTGACGATCAGCGGTGCGCCGCGCTCAGCGCGCCGAGCGCCGTGGCGGCGCAGCAGCGCAGTGCAGGTGCTCGACGTCGGCGTGGCGGTAGACGAGCGACCTGCGCTCGCGACAGCCGGCAGGCGTCGATGATCGAGGCGTGGTTGAGCTCGTCGGAGAAGATCGTGTCGCCGCGGCCGGCGAGCGCGCCGATCACGCCGAGATTAGCAGGTAGCCCGAGCCGAACAGCACGCAGGACTCGGTGCGCGCGAACGCGGCCAGGCGCTGCTCGAGGCGGCCGTGGATCGTCATCGTTCCCGACACCAGCCGCGAGGCGCCCGCGCCGACGCCCCAGCGCATCGCCGCGTCGGCCGCGGCCTCGCGCACGCGCGGGTGGTCGGCGAGCCCGAGGTAGTTGTTCGAGCACAGCAGCAGCACCGGCTTCCGTCGAGCAGCACGCGCGGCCCCTGCGGGCCGCTGACCAGCCGCAGGCGACGGCGCAGGCCAGCTCGCTCGAGCTCGTGCGAGGCGCTCGTGGATGTCGCTCCATCTTCCTCTCCCTGGATCGTCAGTCTCCCCAGCCGGCGACGACCTGCCGGGGACGCGGTTCGGCGCGCCGTCGGGGCGCGGCGGGACTGCGCGCTTGGCGGTGAAGCGCAGCTGCGTGGAGGGATCCCACAGGCGGATGTTCAGCCCGCCGCCGTCGCTGCCCTGCGGCTCGCCGTCGACGGCGGCGAGGAGCTCGAGCCGCAGCAGGTCGCTCGACGACGTCGGGCGTCTCGCCCTCGAGCCAGCCCGAGCGGTTGTCGGGGCGCGGGTTGGAGCCGTTGTCGGGCTGGCGCGCGACGTTCAGGCCGAGCTCGGCGAACATCGCCCGGTCCTCCTCGCGGCTCGGCGCCGAGCGTCGTCAGGAAGTTGCCCATCATCACGCCGTTGAGGCCGGCCTTGACGGCCAGCGGCTGCAGCTCGCGCGAGGTTCTCGACGCGTCCGCCGCAGAGCCGGAACAGCGCCTCGGGAAGGATCAGGCGGAAGATCGCGACCCACTTGACCGCCTCCCACGGGTCGATCAGCTCGCGGTCGCCGAACTTCGTGCCGGGTCGCGGGTTGAGCAGGTTGATGGGCACGCTCGTCGGGTCGATCGCGGCGAGCTCGAAGGCCATCTCGACGCGCTGCGCGCGCGTCTCGCCGAGGTTCAGGATGCCCCCGACGCAGGTCTCCAGGCCCGCCTCGCGCACGGCCTCGATCGTGCGCAGGCGCCCCTCGTAGCGCACGGTGCTGGTGACCTCGTCGTAGTAGCTGCGCGGCGGTCTCGACGTTGTGGTGCACGCGCTGCATGCCGGCCTCCGCAGCGCCTTGCGCGCGCGCCACCGACATGTGGCCGATCGACGCGCAGCGCTTGAGGTTGGTGTGCTCGGAGACCAGCCGCACGCCCTCCAGGTACTTCTCGAAGTCGCGCTTGGACAGCCCCTGGCCCTGGGTGACCATGCAGAAGCGGTGCGCGCCGGCGGCTTCGGCGGCGCGCGCGTGCTCGAGGATCTGCTCGGGCTCCATCATCGCGTGCATCGGCGTCTCGGCCTCGGCGAAGCGCGACTGCGCGCAGAAGCCGCAGTCCTCGGCGCAGCCGCCGGACTTGGCGTTGACCAGCGAGCACATGTCGGTGGAGTCGCCGAAGCGCTCGATGCGCGCCCGCCAGGCGCGCTCGACGAGCGCCTCGATCTCGGCGTGGTCCTCGAGCTCGCCGAGCGCGCAGCGCCTCCTCGCGGGTGATCAGCGGCGGCATGCGCGACACGTTATGGGCGTGGCGGACGGCTCGGGCGCTAGCGGCGAGGCGCGGCGGCGCTAGCGGCCGCTCCAGCGCGGCGGGCGCTGCTCGGCGAACGCGCGCATGCCCTCGCGCATGTCCTGCGAGGCGAACGACGCGCGGCGCAGCTCGATCAGCTCCTGCTCGACCTCCGCCGGGAGCCCGCCCTCGGCGCGAGCAGCGCGGCGATCACGCGCTTGTTGCCGCGCTGGGAGAGCGGCGCGTTGCCGGCCAGCTCGCCGGCGAGCTCGAGCGCAGCCGCGTCGAGCTGCGTCCGCGGCGGCGACGCGGTTGACGAGCCCCCAGGCGAGCGCGGTCGGCGCGTCGATGTGCTCGCCCGAGCAGGAACAGCTCGCGCGTGCGCGCGGCGCCGATCGCGTCGATGAAGCGGCGCAGGCCGGTGTGGGAGTAGACGAGGCCCGAGCTTCGCCGGCGGCATGCCCGAGCCTGATGTCGTCCTGCGGCGACGCGCAGGTCGCACGCCAGCGCCAGCTCCAGCCCGCCGCCGATCGTGTGGCCGGGCAGCACGGCGAGCGTCGGGCAGGGGAACGCCTCCAGCGCGTCGATCGCCTCGGTGAACGGGTGCGCGACGAGCCGCTCGGCGCGCTCCTCGAACTCGTCGTCGGGGATCTCGCCGATGTCGTAGCCGGCGGAGAACATGCCGTGCGCGCCGGTGACGATCACGCAGCGCGCGCTCCGCGGTCGCGCAGCTCGGCCAGCGTCGCGGTGATCGCGTCGAGGATCGGATGGTCGAGCGCGTTGCGCTTGCTCGGGTTCGAGATCGTCAGGCGCACGACGCCGTGCGCGCGGCTCGTCGACCAGCAGCTTGCCGTCGGCGAGCTCGCGCGCGGCGGCAGCGTCCGCGGACACGCGCGCTACTCGAGCACGACCAGCGTGTCGCCCTCGTTGACCGCCTGGCCCTCCTCGCAGCGGATCTCGGTGACGGTGCCCGCGTCCTCGGCCTCGACCGGCATCTCCATCTTCATCGACTCGAGGATCGCGACCGTGTCGCCCTCCTCGATCGTGTCGCCGACGCGCGCACTCGATCTTCCATACGGTGCCGGTGATGTGTGCCTCCACGTCAGTCATGTGATCCTCCAGTAGCCGATCGCGCACCGGCGAGCCGACAATAGCCGCATGCGCGCCGACCGATCCGATGGCACCGACACGCTCGTCGATCGTCGCCGCCCTACAACGAGGCCGAGCGCATCGAGGCCACGCTCGCCGCGCTCGCCGCGCCTTCCCCGGCGCGCGCGGTGTGGGTCGCCGACGACGGCTCGACGCGACGCGACGGCCGCGCTCGCCGCGCGCGGCGGCGCGCGCGTGGTGCGCAGCGAGCGCGTGATCGGCAAGGGCGAGGCGGCGACGGCCGCGGCGCGCGCGGCGCTGGACGCCGGCGCGCGCGCGGCCGGCGGACGGCGACGAGTCGTGTTCGTGCTCTGCGACGGCGACCTCGGCGACTCCGCGCGCGGCTGCGCGCGCTCGTGCGAGCGGTCGCGCGCCGGCGAGGCCGACCTCGCGGTCGCGGCGTTCGCCACGCGCGTCGGCGGCGGGTTCGGGCTCGCGCTCGGCTTCGCGCGCTGGGCGATCCGGCGGCGCTGCGGCCTGCTCGACGCGGGCGCCGATCTCCGGCCAGCGCGCGCTGACGCGGCAGGCGCTGCTCGCGACGTGCTGCCGTTCGCGCACGGCTTCGGCATGGAGATCGGCATGACGATCGACGCCGTGCGCGCCGGGCACCGCGTGATCGAGATCGAGCTCGATCTCGAGCACCGCGCGAGCGGTCGCACGCCCGCGGGCTTCGCGCATCGCGCGCGCCAGCTCGTCGACTTCGTCCGCGCCTACCTCGCCCGGCGACAGGCTCGCATGGCTCGGCGATAGGCTCAGCAACGATGATCCTCGCGATCGACCAGGGCACGACCGGCACGACCTGCATCGTCTTCGACGAGCGGCCGAGCCGGTCGGCGCGCGCCTACCGCGAGTTCGCCAGCACTTCCCGCAGCCCGGCTGGGTCGAGCACGACGCCGGCGAGATCTGGGACGGTCGACGCACGCCGTCGCGCGGCGAGGCGCTCGCGCGACGCCGGCGTGCGCGCAGGGCGAGCTCGCGCGCGGTCGGCGATCACCAACCAGCGCGAGACCGTCTGCGTGTGGGACCCGCACAGCGGCGAGCCGCTGCACCGCGCGATCGTCTGGCAGGACCGGCGCACGCGCCGAGCGCTGCGAGCAGCTGCGCGCCGACGGGCACGAGGCGCTCGTGCGCGCGCGCACCGGCCTCGTGCTCGACCCCTACTTCTCGGCGACGAAGATCGCCTGGCTGCTCGAGCACGTCGACGGCCTGCGCGAGCGCGCCGAGAGGGCCGCGCGGTGTTCGGCACGATCGACTCGTGGCTCGCTGTTCAAGCTCACCGGCGAGCACCTGACCGACGCGACCAACGCCTCGCGCACGCTGCTCTATCGACATCGCCGCCGGCGCGCTGGGACCCCGAGCTGCTCGAGCTGTTCGGCGTGCCCGCAGCGCGCGCTGCCGCGAGGTGCGTCCGAGCGCCGGCGCGTTCGCGCAGACGCGGCCCGCAGGCGCTGCACGGCCACGCGCGCCCGCTCGCCGGCGTCGCCGGCGACCAGCAGGCGGCGCTGTTCGGGCAGGCCTGCGTCGATCCGGGCACCGGCAAGAACACCTACGGCACCGGCTCGTTCGTGCTGCTCAACACCGGCTTTCGCGCCGCCGCGAGCGCCGCGCCGGGCCTGCTCGCGACCGTCGCCTGGAGGATCGGCGACTCGCACCGCCTACGCGCTGGAGGCGTCGATCTTCGTCACCGGCGCGGCCGTGCAGTGGCTGCGCGACGGGCTCGCGATCATCGACCACGCCGCCGAGACCGAGGCGCTCGCGGCAGTCGCTGCGACGGCAACGACGGCGTCTACTTCGTGCCCGCGCTCACCGGCCTCGGCTCGCCGCACTGGGACCCGCACGCGCGCGGCACGATCGTCGGCCTGACGCGCGGCACGCACGCGCGCGCACCTCGCGCGCGCGACGCTCGAGGCGATCGCCTACCAGACCGTCGACGCGGTCCGCGCGATGGAGGCGGCCTGCGGGCAGCCGCTCGGCGAGCTGCGCGCCGACGGCGGCGCGAGCGCCGAACGCCTGGCTGATGCAGTTCCAGGCCGACGTGCTCGGCGTGCCGGTCGTGCTCGGCGAGATCGCCGAGACGACCGCGCTCGGCGCGGCCTACCTGGCCGGCGTCGGCGTCGGTGCTGTGGACGCTCAGCGACGTGCGCGACCGCGCGTGGCGCGAGCGCCGCGCGCTATGAGCCGCGCATGGCGCGGCCGAGCGAGCGCTGCGCGGCTGCTCGCGCGGCTGGGCAGCGCGCGCGCTGGGATGCGCGCGTAACTTCGCGCCGCGCTGCGACGTAGACCGCTCAGATGAGCGATCTCGCACCGATGCGCGAGCAGGTCTACGCCGACCCGCGGCCGAAGGAGTACTTCGACCGCTTCCACGAGCGCGCGCGCACGCGCGAACCCGACTGGGTCTACGAGGCCACGCGCCTGATCACCTCGCTCTACGCCTACACGCTGCTGCGCGCGCGCTCGATCTCCTCCGAGAAGGTGCCCGGCACGCGGCGCGGTGATCCTCGCGCCCAACCACTTCTCCTTCATGGACCACTTCCTGATGGGCTGCTACATCCGCCGCAAGGTCCGCTTCATGGCCAAGTCGCAGCTGTTCTCCGTTCCGATGCAGTTCATCTACACCCACGGCGGCGTGTTCCCGGTGCGGCGCGGCGCGCGCGACGAGGAGACGTTCATCACCGCCGAGACGATCCTCGCGCCGCGGCGGCGCGATCACGATGTACTGCGAGGGCGGGCGCTCGCGCACCGGCAAGATGGCCGAGCAGGCCAAGCGCGGGATCGGCCGCCTCGCGCTCGAGACCGGCGCCCCGGTCGTGCCGATCGCGATCCACGGCTCCTCGCGCATCCGCAACTGGAAGCGCCTGCAGTTCCCCCAGGTCACCGTCCAGTACGGCGACGCGCATGCGCTGGGAGCGCGTCGAGAGCCCCACGCGCGAGCAGCAGCAGGCGGTCGCCGACGCGATCCTCGCGGAGATCCGCGCGCTCTACGCGGGCCTGGAGGAGCACGGTCGCAAGGGCGTGCTGCGGCGCGTGCGCGAGCAGCGCCGCGCGGCGCGCGCGCTCGCACGAGGGCGCGGCCGTCGCCTGAGCGTCCGGCTAGGCCGCCACGTCGGATGCCGACGCGTCGCGATAGCCTGAGCGCGCCCGTCGACCGCCTGAGCGAGAGCGCATGAAGTCGCTGGACGTCGGCGCCGTCGTCAGCCGACGTGTTTCCGATCTACGTCGATCAGGCGCCGGTGCTGATGCCCGCGGCCGCCGTCGTGTTCGTGTTCACGGGCGTGCTCAGCGCAGTCCTCATGCGCGCGTCGCCCGGGGCCGGCGCTGCTGTGGTCGTCGTCACAGTCGTCGCGACCACGCTGTTCACGGGCATGGTCGTCGAGCTCGTCGCCGACGTGCAGGACGGCCGGCGCGACGCGAGCGTGCGGTCAGCTGCTCGCGGCGGTCGCGCCGGTGCTCTGGCACCTGATCCTGGTCGGGATCGTCGCGGCCGTCGGGCGTCGTCGATCGGCTTCGTGCTGCTCGATCGTCCCCGGCCTGATCCTGCTGACGATCTGGGCGGTCGCCGGCGCCGGTCGTCGTGCTCGAGCGCGCCGGCGTGCTCGCCGCGCTCCGGCGCAGCCGCGAGCTCGTGCGCGGAAACGGCTGGCAGGTCGTTCGGCGTCATCCTCCTGCTCGTCCTCGGCGTGATGATCGTCAGCCTGATCGATCGACGCGCCGCCGCCGCGGCGGGCACCGGCGCCGGGATCGTCGCGCGGGTCGTCGTCGGCGTGCTCACCGCGCCGCTCTCGGCGCTCGCCGCCGCGGTGCTCTACTTCGAACTCGGGCGGCATCGCGCGCGCGACAGCCCGCGCAGGGCCGGCGCCCCGCCGAGCGGCGCCTGATCCGTTCGCCGGAGGAGGACGCGCGCCACCGGGGGGCCGGCGCCCCTCGCGTCAGCCGGTCATCCCGCCGAAGATGCCGCCGGTGATGTGCAGCGTCTGGCCGTGCACGTAGTTCGACCACGGCGAGCAGAGGAAGAACACGCCGCCGGCGGCCTCCTCGGGCGTCGCGGGGCGGCCGAGCGGGATCAGCGCCGAGCCATCTGGCGCATCTGCTCGGGGATGCCGAGCTGGATCTTCTCGCCGTCGACCTCCATCGTGTTCTCGTCGACCTTGGCCTGCGTCAGGCGCGTGTCGATGAAGCCGAACGCGACCGCGTTGACGTTGATTTTGAACTGGCCCCACTCCTTGGCGACCGTTTTCGTCAGGCCCGACGACGCCGGCCTTGCCGGAGGAGTAGTTGGCCTGGCCGGCGTTGCCGAACGTGCCCGACGTGGAGGAGACGTTGACGATCTTGCGGAACACCTCCCGCCTTCCTCGCGCTCCTTCTTGGCGGGCTCGCGCAGGTACGGCGCGGCGGCGCGGATCACGCGGAACGGGACGACCGTGTGGATGTCGAGCATCGCCTGGAAGTGCTCGTCGGACATCTTGTGCACCGGCGCGTCGATCGTGTAGCCGGCGTTGTTGACGATGATGTCGATCTTGCCGAACGAGTCGATCGCCTTCTGCACGAGCTGGTCGCGGCGCGCCGGGCTTGGTCAGGTCGCCCGCGAACACGGCCGTCTCGCCGTCGATCTCGCGCGGCCGCCTGCTCGGCGACGTCGCCGTCGAGGTCGTTGATCAGCACCTGCGCGCCCTGCTCGACGAGCAGCTCGGCCGTCGCGCGTCCGATCCCGCGCGCCGAGCCGGTGACGATCGCCGACTTGCCGTCGAGTACTCCCATTTTCGTTGAGTCTCCTTGTCTTTGTTGAGGTGCGCGGAGCCTATCCGAGCACCTCGCGCGCCGGAGCTCAGCCGCCGGATGATGACGCCGAAGTCCTGCGTGTAGATCGCCGCCGGCCTGGCCGTGGGCGAGCGACTGCGGCGGGTGCGCCGAGACGCCGATCCCGGTGTCGCGGAAGCTCGGGTCGAGGATGTTCGCGCGGTGTCCCGGCGAGGCCATCCAGGCGGCGACGATCGCGCGCGGCGTCGCCAGCCAGAGCGTGCCCCAGCCGATGTTCTCGCCGACTTCATAGCCGACGCGCGAGCTGTAGATGTAGCCGGCCGAGCGCATCCGGCTGGCCGGCGTGTCGCCGCCGGGTCCGACGTGTTCGAAGTAGTCGTCCGACGGCCATGCTCTCGGTGTGGCTCTGCGCGGACTGTTCGAGTCGCGCGTTCGCCTGCAGCGGGCGCTCGCCGTTGGCGGTCCGTTCGCGGTTGACCAGGCACAGCGTCGCGGCGCGCACGCGTTCGATGTCTTCGCGGCGTGGCGTCAGGTCGGCGTCGGGGCAGGAGCTGCTGTTCGCGGCGTTCGGCGCGCGTGTCCGGCCGGCGGGCTGGCGCGTGGCCTTCGTGGCGGGTCTTGGCGGCGGTGCTCTGGCGCTGGGTGTGGTGGAGGCGTGAAGGGCTCCTGCGTGCGTGGCGGTGATGGCGCGGGCGCCTTGACGCAGCGCGTGCTCTGGCGGGTCGGCGGCGGTGTGCGCGCGCGAAAGCTCGCGACGCGCGCGCAGCTGGGCGCCTTGGCGACAGCGCGCGCTGCGGCGGAGCGCATGGCGGCGAACCGCATGGCGGCGAACGGCGTGGCGCTGGGCGGCCGGCCGACCGCGGGCCGAGCGCGGGCGAGCTCGACGCCGGCTGGCGGCGCCGAGCAGCGCAAGGGTAGCGACGAGGATGAGGCGCAGGCGGGCCACATGGACCTATCGGCCCGATCGCGCAGTTGCGTGAGGCGCGATCGAGGCTTGCGCAGCTTTGCGGCGCTATAGCGCGCTACAGGCGCCAGGCGCGCCGGAGCGGCTCGCGCGCTACAGCCCGTAGGAGCGGCCGATCACCTCGAGCATCACCTCGTCGGTGCCGGCGCCGATGCGGTTCAGGCGCATGTCGCGCCAGACGCGCTCGACGCCGTACTCGCGCATGTATCCGGCGCCGCCGTGGATCTGGATGCACTCGTCGGCGACCTCGACGGCGATGCGCGCCGCATGGAGCTTGCTCATCGAGATCTCGCGCACGGGGTACTCGCCGTTGGCAAAGCGCCACGCTGTCACGTAGACCATCTGGCGCGCCGACTCGATCTTCGTCGCCATCTCGGCGAACTTGTGGCGCGTGACCTGGAAGGCGGCGATGCTGCGCCCGAAGGCCTTGCGCTCGTTGCGCGTACTCGAGCGTGCGCTCGAAGCACTTCTGCGCGGCCGCGACGCATCCGGCGGCGCCGATCAGCCGCTCGCCCTGGAGCTCCCACATGATGTGGTAGAAGCCCTTGCCGACCTGGCCGAGCGCGGCCGAGGCCGGCACGCGAACGTCCTGGAAAGCGAGCAGCGCCGTATCGGAGGCGTGCATGCCGAGCTTGACGAGCTTCTTCTCGCGGATCACGCCGGGGCTGTCCATCGGCACGAGGAAGAGCGTGAAGCCGTCGTAGCCGGCGTCGGGGTCGGTCTTCGTCACGAGGATGATCACGTCGGCGCGGTGGCCGTTGGTGATGTAGGTCTTCGAGCCGTTGATGACGTAGTCATCGCCGTCGCGCACCGCGCGCGTCTTGATGCCCGAGACGTCCGAGCCGGCGTCGGGCTCGGTGATGCCCAGGCAGAGGATCTTCTCACCCTTGATCGCCGGCACGACCCACTCCTGCTTCTGCTCCTCGGTGCCGAACGCGAGGATCGGCGGCATCGCCATGTCGGTGTGCACCGCAAGGCCCATCCCGAGGCCGCCGCAGTTGGCGTTGACCATCTCCTCGGCGAGCACGAGGCTCGTGTAGTAGTCGCCGCCCTGCCCGCCGTAGGCCTGCGGCTTGTCGAGGCCGAGAAAGCCCAGTTCGCCCATGCGCGGGAAGACCGAGTTGGGAAACGTTGTCTCCTCCCATTCCTCGGCGTGCGGCGCGAGCTCTTTGACGACGAAGCTGTGGATCGACTCGCGCAGCTGTTCGTGCTCGTCGGTGAAGATGAAGTGCTTGCGCTTGGCCTGGAAGTCGGGCTTGAGCACATCCTCTGCGGTGGCGGACATGGGGGCGATCTCCTCGCGGGCGCTGATCGGTGAACGGGCAAAGTGAACAGTAGCGCTATCTACTTTGGGCCGCTCGCGAGCTTGACCCGGGAGTGCTCCGCCCTTTGAGCGCGCCGGCCGGTATCTCGAAGGTTCTGGGGCAGCGCTCTGCCCGCTGATGGCGTCCCGCGACGTGGGTACCGATGTTGAACGGGAAGCGCGTCGAAGTCCTGAAGGGCGCAGCGCACGGCGGGCGAGTAGTATCGGCCGTCGAGCGTCCCGCGCGAGACTCTTTGTGGCTCGCACGCGCACCTGGGGGTGCTGCGCCGGACGGCACAAATCTACGGGCAGGGAGGCGGTCGTAGGCCGTTCGGGAACGGATCTCCTCGCTCGACAAGCAAGGGGGATGGGCAATGGGAAAGCGACTATTTCAGGCGCTGGCGACGCTGCTCGCGCTGGGCGGGTTCGGGGCGTTGGTCGCCCCGGCAGCCATGGCGTGTAACGCACCGGTGATCGGCGGGACGACGGCGACGGTGACCTGCGAATACACCGGTTCACCGGAAACGTTCGAAGTGCCCGAAGGCGTCGGAAAGGTGAAGATCGAAGCCGAGGGCGCGCAGGGGGGGATGGGCGAAGCAAACGAAGGCGGCAAGGGCGCGAGGATTAAGGCGAGGTTCCATGTGTCTGCCGGTCAGATGCTCGGCGTGCTCGTGGGCGGCGAGGGAGCAAACCAACCACGATCTTTGGCGGCGGCGGCGGCGGCGGCTCGTTCGTGGCCGAGGAACCGTTTTTTCTGCTGTCGAACCCGTTGATTGCGGCGGGCGGCGGCGGCGGCGGCGGTGAAGGAAACGGGAACAGACCGGCGGGCCAGGCGTCGGAAACCGCTGAGTCCGGCGGCGGCCGACTGGTGCTGGAGCGGGCACGGGCGGCGGCGGCGGCAGGGCCGGGTCCGAGAATGTTGGCGAGGTTGGCGGTGCGGGTGGCGCCGGGTATTTCAGCTCCGGCGAAAGCGACTCCTCGGGGGAAGCTCAAGGCGGCAGTCCTCCCTTTGAAGGCGGCTCTGGCGGCACGGGGCCGGCTGCCGATGGTGGTTTCGGCGGCGGCGGCGGCGCCTCAGCATTCGGTAGTGGCGGCGGCGGTGGCTACAACGGCGGCGGCGGAGGCGGTTTCGGCGCCGCCGCTGCTGGTGGGGGCGGCTCGGTCGCGTTCATACCAGAAGAAACCGAACTCGAAGAAAGCGGTGTGCGCGCTGGTAACGGGCTGGTGGTGATCAGCTACACGGTGGCGACCGGTGGAAGCGGTGCGACCGGCGCGACAGGACCGACAGGACCGACTGGCTCCGAGGGAGCGACGGGCGCGACTGGCCCCGGAGGCCAGAAAGGCGTAACCGGAGCAGCCGGACCGACCGGCGAAAAAGGCGCCACCGGATCTGCTGGGACCAACGGCGGCAACGGCGCGACCGGAGCGACCGGCGAAAAAGGCGCCACCGGACCCGCTGGGACCGGCGGCACTGGAACGCTCTCTGTACCCGCGGCTGGGTCGGCGGGCAATATCTACACGGACACGGGCGTCTTCATCCCCACCGGCTCTAGCGTCACGGTGAGCGCGAGCGGAGAATGGAGCGTTGCCTCAAGTGGTGGCAAATCCGGACCCGAAGGCAGTGAAAACCCCGAAGGCCTCGGACTATTGAGCCAAGCGGGATTGACACTCGCGCACCCGCCGGCGATAACGGGCGAGCTGATCGGTTCCACAGACGGCGGCGCCACGTGGGTGGCGATCGGAAGCGGCCCGACCATAGTCAATGGACCTGGTGAGCTTCTTCTAGCCGCCGACGATATTTCCCCATCGTTTAGTAACTGCGGCCACGATGTCCCCACCGGTTGCTACTCGGACAACACGGGGGCCGTGACCGCAACGATCATTGCAAACGGCCCGCAGGGGCCGCAGGGCGCGACCGGAGCAACCGGACCGACCGGCGAAAAAGGCGCCACCGGAACTGCTGGGACCAACAACGGCGGCAACGGCGCGACCGGAGCAACCGGAGCGACCGGTGAAAAAGGCGCCACCGGAGCTGCCGGGACCAACGGCACCAACGGCGTGACCGGAGTAACCGGAGCCGACCGGTGAAAAAGGCGAAAAAGGCGCCACTGGAACTGCTGGCACCAACGGCACCAACGCGGCACCAACGGCGTGACCGGAGTGACCGGGCGACCGGCGAAAAGGCGCGACCGGCGAAAAAGGCGCGACCGGTGAAAAAGGCGAAAAAGGCGCCACGGGAGCTGCTGGGACCAACGGCAACGGCGTCACCGGGGCAACCGGTGAAAAAGGTGCGACCGGAGCTGCTGGGACCAACGGCGCCAACGGCGTGACCGGAGCAACCGGGGCGACCGGTGGAAAAGGCGCCACCGGAGCTGCTGGGACCAACGGCGCGACCGGGGCGACCGGTGAAAAAGGCGCGACCGGAAGCATCGGTACGGCGGGCAGCGCGTCGATCGTGACCTTCGTGGGCGATGGCGTGCACAGTGGCAACTGCCTGTTCGACCCGGAGCTGTCGGGTCAGACGGGGCAAGGCGCGTGTCCCGCGAACGGCACGGACGGCGTGTCGTCCAACGAGGTTGCCGGACCCACGCCTTACGGTGGGTCTACAGTGAGCGACCTGTATGCCCTCACCAGCGCGAACCTCGGCGCCGGCGAAACCCCGTATGACGTCGAAGTGATCGACAACACGAAAAGCGTCGCGCCCACGAAGCTCAACCCGGGCACGACGGACCTGCTCATAAAATGCCAGGTCAGCTCGATTAACAAAAACCATTGTGAACAGGCTGGAGGAGGGGTTGCGGCTGCGGGCGACTTCCTGGAGGTCAAGATCAGTCTTGGTCCTTCCTCGAAATCGGGCGGACCGTCCCCCCCGAACATCAATGCGTTCTGGACGGTGAGCTTCCGGCGGTAGGTTTCGACGCTCACAGGTGATAACGACGGCGGTCCGGCCCTCGCGGCCGGGCCGCCGCGTTGCGCCGGTCCGCGAACGAGGGATCGTGAACCCCGCTGGCCGTGGGAGTGGCGCGCCAGCTGAGGTCGATGGTCTGGCCAGCGATTAGCGCCAGCCAGCTGCACGCGCGCGTCGCGCGCCAAAGTGTGTAGTAGAGCTGCGCACTGTTCACACGTCGCGATGCAGGCTAGGATGCGCCTGTGCCCCAGGAGACCGCCGCCGGCGACAAGGTCCTCTACGCGGTCGACGAGCGCGGCGTGGCGACGATCACGCTGAACGACCCCGACACGCGCAACGCGCTGTCGGGCGAGATGCTCGGCGGGCTGCTGGAGGCGTTTGAGCGCGCGCGTGACAGCGACGAGGTGCGCTGTGTGGTGCTCGCGTCCTCGCACGAGCGCACGTTCTCCTCGGGCGCGAACCTTGGCGGGTTCGCCGCTGAGGCGGCGCTCGTGCACAAGCACTTCGACACGCGCGCGCTTCGTCGAGTTGTTCCGGTTGATCGTCGGCCTCGGCAAGCCGACGCTGTGCACCGCTCGCGGCCACGTGCTGGCGGGCGCGCTCGGCATCGCGCTGTGCTGTGACCTCGTGCTCGCCTCCGAGCAGGCGACGTTCGGCACGCCGGAGATCAACGTGGGCGCGTTCCCGTTCATGATCATGGCGCTGATCTACCGCAACGTGCCGCGCAAGAAGGCCAACGAGCTGCTGCTGCTCGGCGAGCGCTGGAGCGCGCAGGAGGCGCTCGCGGCCGGGCTGGTCAACCGCGTCGTGCCTGACGGCGAGCTCGACGGCTGGGTGGCCGACTGGGCGGGCAAGCTGGCGAGCAGCTCGCCGGTGATCATGCGCCTGGGCAAGGAAGCGATGCGCGGCCAGCTGGACATGCCGCTGGACGAGGCGCTGGACTACCTGCGCGCTCAGCTCACGCTCGCGCAGTCCACGGAGGACATCGTCGAGGGTGTGAGCGCCTTCTTCGACAAGCGCGAGCCGCAGTGGAAAGGCCGCTGATGGCCACCGAGCGGGGAAGCGCCGCGAAGCGGCGCGGTGACGAGAGCCCGGAGGGCTCGCGTCCCAATCAGGAGCGTCGCCCGGATGACGACGCAGGAACTTCCTTGCTGCGCCCGCTCGTCGAGGACCTGCACGCCAGGCGCGAGCAGATCGCGCTCGGCGGCGGCGAGGAGAAGATCGCCAAGCAGCACGCCGCGGAGAAGCTCACCGCGCGCGAGCGCCTGGCGCTGCTGATCGACGAGGGCACGTTCACCGAGCTCGGCGTGCACGGCCGCCCGCACTCCTCTCAGCGCGCGATGGACGGCGTGAAGGCACCGGCCGACGGCGTGATCACCGGCTACGGCAAGGTCGACGGCCGGCTGGTCGCGGTGTGCGCGTATGACTTCACGGTGATGGCCGGCTCGATGGGCATGACCGGCGAGCTGAAGGTCACGCGCCTGCGCGAGCTGGCGCTGACCAAGCGCATCCCGTTCATCTGGCTGCTGGACTCGGCCGGCGCGCGCATCCAGGAGGCGGTCGGCTCGCTGTTCGCAGGCTCGGGGCACCTGTTTCGCGAGGAGGTGGTGATGAGCGGCGTGATCCCGCAGATCGCCGCGCTGATGGGCCCCTGCGCAGCCGGCACCGCCTACATCCCGGGCCTCGCGGACTTCGTGCCGATGGTCAAGGGCCGCGGCTCGATGGCGCTGGCCGGTCCGCACCTCGTGCGCGCGGCGATCGGCGAGGACGTCACCCAGGAGGAGCTCGGCGGCTCGCGCGTGCACTGTCGCAAGTCGGGCGTCGGCGACATGGAGGTTGCAGACGACGAGGCGTGCATCGAGGCGATCAAGGAGCTACCTGTCGTTCATGCCGCAGAACTGCGAAGAGCGAGCGCCGCAGCTGGCGAGCGCCGACCCGATCGAGCGCGCCGACGAGGGGCTGCTCGACGTGCTGCCCGAGTCAAACCGCAAGCCCTATGACATGTACGAGGTGATCGCGCGGATCGTCGACGACGGCGTGCATTTCGACATGAAGGGCCAGTGGGCCAAGACGATCATCACCTGCTTCGCGCGCTTCGGCGGTCGCCCGGCGGGGATCGTCGCCAACCAGCCAAAGCAGCTCGGCGGCATCCTCGACAACGACTCCGCCGACAAGGCCGCGCGCTTCGTCAACCTCTGCAACGCGTTCGCGATCCCGCTCGTTTTCCTGATGGACGTGCCGGGCTTCATGGTCGGCACGAAGGTCGAGGAGCAGGGGATCATCCGCCACGGCGCCAAGATGCTCCACGCGGTCGCCAACGCGACCGTGCCGAAGATCACCGTGATCACGCGCAAGGCCTACGGCGCCGGCTACTACGTGATGAACGGCCGCGCCTATGAGCCCGATCTGATCGTCGCCTGGCCGAGCGCGGAGATCAGCGTGATGGGCGCCGAGGGCGCCGTGGAGATCGTGATGCGCAAGCAGGTCGACGAAGCCGAGGATCCGGTCGCCAAGAAGGCCGAGCTGTCGAGGCCTATCGCAAGATCATCGACGTCTACATCGCGGCCGGCAACGACATGATCGACGATGTGATCGACCCGCGCGAGACGCGCGCGACGATCTGCCGGCGCGCTCGAGATGGCCGAGGGCAAGAAGGTGGAGCGGCCGTGGAAGCGCCAGGAGTGGTGCCGGTATGAGCGGCCGCGGGGGCGGCGGGGGCGGCGGGAGCGGGAGCGCCGGGGCCCTGGCGGGGGGCAGATGGGTAGCGAGCGAGCGGGCGGTGTTCGCGTGCGCGCTGCGATAGCCATCGTATATACGGCTGTAACTACCTTCGCTATCGCGCCGAGCGTCCCGAGCGATCGGACGCGCGGAGGTGTCGCTCTCGCGCACTGCGATAGCGTAGTACGGCTGTAACTACCATTGCTATCGCTGCGCGCGATCGCACACACACCGCGCCTTCACCTTTCCCCATTCCGCACCCCGGGTGCCTGCGCTGAGGCGGGCGTTGCCGCGCTCGGCGCTGCGGGCGTCGATCGAGCGAGCCGAGCAGCATGTAGCGTCGAGGACCCGGTCGTCATCACGTGCTCGATCTCCGGTGCGCTCGCCAACCGCGAGCAGTGCCCGGCGATCCCGTACACGCCCGCTGAGTACGCCGCCGAGGCGCGGCGGATCGTCGACGAGGGCGGCACGATGATCCATATTCACGCGCGCACGCCCGACGGCACGCCGAGCTATGAGGTCGAGGATTTTGCCGCGATCACGAGCGCGATCCGCGCGGAGGTCGGCGACGCGGCGATCGTGAACTTCTCGACGGGCGCGCTCGGCGTGAGCGTGGAGAAGCGCGTGACCTACCTGCGCGAGTGTCGCCCGGAAGTGGCCGCGCTGAACATGGGCTCGCTGAACTACGCCAAGTACTCGCGTTCGCGCAAGCAGTTCGTCTTCGACATGGTCTTCGCCAACCCGTTCGGCGAGATCATCGAGCTCCTGCAGGCGATGAACGAGCTGTCGATCAAACCCGAGCACGAGTGCTTTGACATCGGGCACGTCGGCAGCCTCGAGCCGCTGATCGACATGGGCGTGCTGAAGACGCCGCTGCACGTGGACTGCGTGATGGGCGTGGTCGGCGGGATCCCGCCCGGCGCGCGCAACCTCGCCGCGATGGTCGCGAACATCCCGGAGGGATCGCACTGGGGCGTGATCGGGATCTCGCGCGATCAGTGGATGCTCGTCGGCGCGGCGCTTGCGCTCGGTGGCTCGATCCGCGTCGGGCTGGAGGACAACCTGTATCTGCCCGACGGGCAGATGGCGCGCTCCAACGGCGAGCTGATCGCGAAGGCCAGGCAGATGACCGAGGACGTGGGACGCCGCGCGGCGACCGTGGGCCAGGCGCGCGAGCTGCTCGGGATAGCGAGATGAGCCTGCCGCTTCAGGGCATCCGCGTGCTCGACCTCTCGCGGCTTCTGCCGGGCGGCTTCTGCTCGCTGCTGCTGGCCGACTTCGGAGCAGACGTGCTGAAGGTCGAGGACACCGGCATGGGCGACTACATCCGCTGGTCGCCGCCGTTCTACGATGGCGCGCACGCGAGCGCGCGCTCGGCGATGTTCCTCGCGCTCAACCGCAACAAGCGCTCGATCCGCCTCGACCTCAAGCAGGAGCCCGGGCGCGAGGCGCTGCTGGCGCTGGTGCGCGAGCACGACGTGGTGCTCGAGTCCTTCCGCCCCGGCGTGCTCGAGCGACTCGGCGTGGGCTATGAGCGCATGCGCGAGGAGAACCCGGGGATCGTCTACTGCGCGATCAGCGGCTACGGCCAGACCGGCCCCAAGCGCGAGGCTTCGGGACACGACATGAACTACCTGGGCCTCGTCGGCCTGCTCGGGCTGACCGGCGAGCTCGGCGGCGAGCCCGTGCAGGCCGGCCGGGCAGATCGCCGATATCGGCGGCGGCGCGCTGATGGCGGCGTTCGGGATCATGGCCGCGCTGCGCGAGCGCGACGGTGCGCCGGGTCGCCCGGGCTCGGGCGAGGGGCAGCTGGTCGATGCGTCGATGGCCGACGGGGCGCTGTCGTGGCTTGCGCTCGTCGCGGGCGCCTACTTCGCCGACGGCACCGTGCCGCGGCGCGGAGAGCTGCCGCTTGCGGGCTCGCTGGTCTGCTACCGGCCGTATGAGTGCGCCGACGGCTGGGTCTCGCTGGGCGCGCTGGAGCCGAAGTTCTGGCAGGCGTGGTGTCGCGGCGTGGAGCGCGAGGATCTGATCGCGATGCAGTTCGAGCGCCCGGGCTCTGAGGCGCACGCGCAGGTGGCCGAGATCTTCAGCGAGCGCACGCGCGCGGAGTGGGAGGAGTTCGCGCGCGAGTCACGACTGCTGCCTGGAGCCCGTGCTCGAGCTCGACGAGGCGCTCGAGTCCGAGCTCGTGGCCGAGCGCGAGATGGTCGTCGAGATCGAGCAGCCCGGAGCCGAGCGGACGGTTCGCCAGCTCGGCATCCCGGTCAAGCTGGCGCGCACGCCGGGCCAGCACGCGCGCCTGCCCGGCCCGGCGCTCGGCGAGCACACCGAGGAGGCGCTGCTCGCCGGCCGGCTACTCGCCCGAGCAGGTCGCCGCGCTGCTCGCGTCCGGCGCGGCTGCCGGGCCGGCCGAGCGCGCAGCCGGCGCCACGCTGCGGGTCTGAGCGCGCCCGGCCGACGATGGCGGCGCGCGCTCGCGCAACGCAGAGGCCGCCGCCGACGGCGCGCGCCGGCGCGAGCTGCTGAAGATCTGCGAGCTCGCCGAGCGCTCGGGCGTGAGCCCGGGCACGATCCGCTACTACCTGCGCGAGGGTCTGCTGGGCGACGGCGCCGACATCGTGCGTACGAGCCGCAACATGGCCTATTACCCGCCGCGACTACGTCGAGCGGATCGCGCTGATCAAGCGCCTGCAGGAGGAGCGCTTCATGCCGCTGCGTGTGATCAAAGGCGCGCTGGAGGACGAACCCGAGCGCGTGCGCGCGCTGATCGAGCTCGAGGACCGCATCCTCGAGCGCGCGCTCGCCAGCGCCGAGCACCGCGGCGCGCGTCTCGCGCAGCGCTATGCGCGAGCGCTACGGCATACCGCGCGAACGTGCTCGCGCGCCTGGCCGAGATCGGCGTGCTGACGCCGACCAGCCGCGGCTATGACCGCGACGACGTGCAGATCATCGAGGCGATCGCCGCTTCCGCGCGGGCGGCTACGAGGAGACGCTCGGGTTCACCGTCTACGACACGCTGCGCTACCGCGAGACGCTCGAGCCGCTCGTGCAGGAGGAGGTGCGCGCGCTGCTGGATCGCCTCGCCGGCGAGGTCGATGTGGAGCGCGCGATGGAGATCGTCGAGGCCGGTGTCGAGCCCTTGCGCGAGCTGATCGGCGCGATGCACTCCAAGATGCTGCTCGCCGAGCTGCGCCGCCAGCGCGCGCGGTGAGCTGAGGCCCGCAGCACGCCGCCGACGCTCGCGCCGCCCGGACGCGCGGCGGGGCCCGCTACCAGCGCGCGCGGTGGTGCTCGACGACGCCGTGCCCGCTCGCCAGCGCGATACCGCCCGGCAGCGTGCCCGAGAACGTGCCGAAGGGCGCGTGGTAGTCGCTGCGCAGGATCAGCAGGTTCTCGCGGCGGCTACGCTCGCGCCTCGGCGCTGGAAGCCCAGCTGCGAGCCGTCCTCGCAGACGATGCTCGCGAGGTCCGCGCGCGAAGCGCACAGGCGGGGTCTCCGCGCGCTGCCCGCCACCCACACCGCGCGCTCGCTGCCGCGCGGCGGGATCGTTGACGCCGCTGACGAGGTTCCAGGCCAGCGCGGCGCCGTCCTCGCCCGCGCCGACGCCGGCGCTCCACCGCCACTCGGTGTCGCGCGCGTGGTATCCGGCCGTGTCGTCGATCACGGCGAGCGTCTCGAGCTCGCGCGGCGCGCCGCCCTCGAGCGTCGAGCGTGCCGTGCGCGCGCACGCCGGCCTGCTTGCGCGTCCACACCTGCTTTGCGCCCGTGTCGCGCAGAGTGCCTCGATGCCGGCTTCTTCCTCGCAGCGCGAGGTCCAGCGACACGCCGAGGTCAGACAGCGCCAGATGGCCGCCGCCGCCGGGCGTGGCGCCCGGTGGGCTGGCCGGCGACGAGCTCCAGCTCGCCGCGCCTGGGCAGCAGGCGCGTGCGCTCGCGCAGCGGCTCGCCGGGCGCGAGAGCGCCCAGAAGGACTGCCGCGCCGGGCCGACCTGCACGAGCGCGGCGCACGCCATCAGCTCCTCGCAGAACACGCCGATGTAGCGCCAGCGCTTGAGCGGACGCGGCCGCTCGACAGCTTCATCTTCGGCGGGACCGCGGTCATCGGTCTCGCTCAGCCTGGCTGGCGCTATGCTTGAGAATATTGACTGACTAGTCAATCTATTTCCGTGACGGTTCTCGGCAGGCCGGGCCGTCGCGCATGGGGAGGGGGCGTGCTTTGAGGGTAGCGGCGGTCCAGCTCAACTCCACCGCCGACTTCGGCGCGAACCTCGCCACCGCCGATCGTCTCACGCGCGCCGCGGCGGCGGACGGCGCGCGGCCTGATCGTGCTGCCCGAGAAGTGGACGGCGATGGGCTCCGCGGAGCAGCTGCGCGCCGGCGCGCAACCGCTGGACGGTCCCGCCGTCTCGCTGGGCGCGCGACCTCGCGCGCGAGCTGGCGATCGACCTCGTCGCCGGCTCGATCCTGCGAGCGCATCGACCCGGGCGAGCAGCTTCGCCAACACCTGCTTCACTTCTACCCGCGCGGCGAGCTGGCGGCCGTCTATCGCAAGCTGCACATGTTCGACGTCGAGATCGACGGCCGCGCCTACCGCGAGTCCGACATCGAGCAGCCCGGCGAGGAGATCGTGCTCTCACGGACCGCCGGCGGCGTCGGTCTGGGCATGTCGATCTGCTACGACCTGCGCTTTCCCGAGCTGTTTCGCATCCTCGCGGTGCGCGGAGCGATGATCTTCGCGCTGCCCTCGGCCTTCACGCTGGCCGACGACGCGCGATCACTGGGAGGTCCTCCTGCGGGCGCGCGCGATCGAGAACCAGGCGTTCGTGATCGCCGCCAACCAGGTCGGCGAGCACCCCGGCGGGCATCGCTCGGGCGGTCGCTCGATGATCGTCGATCCCTGGGGCGTCGTGCTCGCCCAGGCGCCCGACGGCGTCGGCCACGTGATCGCCGATCTGGACCTCGAGCGCCAGCGCGAGATCCGCGCGCGGCTGCCCTCGCTGGCAAACCGCCGCCCCGACGCCTACCGCTGGCCCGCGGGCGAAGACGGCGATGGAGCGCGCTCGACGGACTCGCTGCAAGCCGCAGAGGTCGCGCCGTGAGCAGCTCGCGCGCCAAGGCGAGCGCCGACAAGCGGCGGCTGATCCTCGACGCGGCGGTGCGCGTGTTCGCTCGCCAGGGCTTTCACGCCTGCCGCGTGTCAGACATAGCTGACGAGGCCGGCGTGGCATACGGGCTCGTCTACCACTACTTCGACTCCAAGGACGAGGTGCTCGACACGCTCTTTCTGGAGCGCTGGAACCTGATGCTCGACATGATCCGCGACGTCGACGAGCAGCCGATCCCCGTGCGCGAGAAGCTCGCGGCGATCGTGTCGTTCATCGTCGACAGCTATCGCCACGACCCCGACCTGATGAAGGTGATCATCGTCGAGGTCACGCGCGCGGCCAACTCGCTCGGGACGAACGCACCTGGATCAGATCCGCACGGCCTACGAGCTGATCGCGCGAGATCGTCGCCAAGGCGCAGGTCGACGGCGTGTTCAGAGCCGACATCGAACCGCGCTTTGCCGCGATGGCGTTCTATGGATCGATCGAGCAGCTGCTGACCGGATGGATCTTTGGCCTGCTGCCGCCCGGCGAGGGCGAGTTCGAGCGCGCCAAGGAGCTCGTGCTCGAGGTCGTGTGCGACGGCCTGCAGACGCGCGCGCCCCACGGCGCGACGGTCGCTTGAGCCCGCCCAGCGCGCCTGTCGCGGGCGCATCGTGAGCACGGCACGCGGCGACCGGCAGCGAGGGTGGCCCGGCGCGCCGGTCGTGGCGTCGTCGCTGCGAATACACTGCGCGGAAGTGGAGCATGAGATGTTCAAGCGGCTGATGTGGACGGGGCTTCTCGCGGGCGTCGGCGCGCTGGCGAGCATCGTCAGCCACCGGGCGGCCGCGCACGCTGTGGCGACGTGTGTTCGACGAGGAGCCGCCCGAGTGAGAGGCGCATCTTCGACCGACTCGCCGGGCACATCAAACGGCACCCGCGCTGACGGCGAGGGCTCGGGCGCCGGCCGGGAGGGCGCCGCGGGAATTGCGACAGCGCTTGCGGAGATCTCAGACCGCGCAACGCTGCTGATCCACGAGGAGATCGAACTCGCAAAGGCCGAGGTCACCCAGAAGGTGACCAAGCTGGCCAAGGGCGCGATCGTCTCGGCAGTGCCGCCGGCGTGTTCGTCGTCACGGCCGTGCTTTTCGCGCTGATCGGCTGCGCCTGGCTGATCTACTTCTACCTCCCGGTCAACCAGTTCGCGTTCTTCTGGGGCTTCTTCGCAATGGCGGTGATCCTGCTGCTGCTCGGCGCGATCGCCGGCGCCATCGCGGCGCGCGTGTTCAAGTCCTCCTCTGCTCCGGTGCCGAACATGGCCATCGAGGAGGCGCGCAAGATCCGCGACACCGTCAGCGGCGAGCCTGACGCGCCCGCCGCGGCGCCCACTGGCGCGACGAGCGGTCCCTCGCGCTCGTCTTCGCCGCCCGAGGCCTTTCACGCGCCGGTGAGCAGCGCTCGCCCGCCCGTGCCGCCCGTCGTGCCCGCGCAGGCCCCGCCGCCGCCGGCGCCGGCACCTGCCGAGCCCCCGCCGCCGGCGCCTGAGGCGGATGTTCCGCTCGCAGCGGATCCGCCTGCCGACGCAGCGCCGGTGACGCCAGAGAGCCCGCCGCCGCCGGCAGGCGTGTCTGAGCCGCCTGCGCCGGCGGACGCCAGTGACGCCACAACCGACGAGCTGGGGCCGCCGGTGCAAGGGGCGCCTGAGCCCGAGGACGAGCAGGGAGGTCAGTGATGGCGCAGCGTTCGCCGGCCGAGATCCGCAACTCGATCGAGGAGAACCGCATGGAGCTCGCGGTCTCCCTGGATCGACTGCGCGGCGAGGTCGCCTACATCACAGACTGGCGCGGGCACATCGAGCGCCACCAGCGCGAGGTGATCATCGGCGCCGCGGCACTTGGCGTGATGCTCACCGGTCGGATGCTGCGGCGCCGCCCGGCGCAGCGCGCCTGACGTCCGCGGGGCGGCGCGCTGCGGCGTCCTCGGTCGCTCGCGTGCGCTTGCACGCCACGCTCCTGCGTCCTGCATCGCTTGCCTCGCGGACGTCAGGGGCTGAGCGGGGAACGCGCCGCGGCTCGCTCGTCGCTACGCAGGAACGCGCGGGAGCGCGCCGACGCCGATCAGACCGGGACCCGTGTAGGTGCCGATGACCGGTCCGACTTCCGAGGTGAGCGCTGGCTCGGAGTCGAAAATCGCGCGGCAGCGCTCGATCAGGCGGTGAGCCTGATCGGCGGCCTGGATGTGCTGGACGGCCCATGCGTCGGCCCCGTCGTCGTGCAGCTCCTGGGCGTACTGGACCATCCGCTCGAACGCGCGCCCGGCGGTGCGCACGCGCTCGACCGGCACGATCTCGTACTCCAGCGAGAGGATCGGCTTGATCTTCAGCGTGCCGCCGAGCCACGCCTGCGCCCTGCCCACGCGCCCGCCGCGGCGCAGGTACTCGAGCGTGTCCAGGCAGAACCAGATCCGCAGCGCCTTGCGCGCCTCGCGCACGTGCTCGGCGACCGCCTCGCGATATCGGCGCCCGAGCGGGCGGCCGCGGAGGCGGCGAGCACGAGCAGCCCCGTCCCGCCGCAGGCGGTTTCGCTGTCGATCACCTCGACACGATCGCCGAGCCCGCGCTCGGCGAGCAGGCTCGCGGGCCTGGCGGGCGGCCTCGTAGGTGCCCGAGATGCCCGCCCGCGAGATGGATCGAGACGATGTCGTGCCCGCTGTCCAGCAGCGGCTCCCACACGGCGAGGAAGTCGCCGATCGAGGGCTGGGAGGTCGTGGGCAGCTCGGGGTCGGTGGCGAGGCGCTGTAGAAGCGCGTCGAAGTCCGCCCAGCTAGAGCTCGCGCTCGGGGTTCCCGCCCCAGCCGACGTACAGGCTGACCTGGTGGATCCGCTTCGCGCTTGGCGAGCTCCGCGGCAGGTAGTGCGTGCTGTCGGTCGCGATCGCGACGGGTCGCGCATCCGGCGCGGGACGCTACGCCAGCACCTGCGGCCAGCTCGCCCGACTCGTACATCTCCATACGATGTCGCAACCGCCGACGAGCTCGCCGTTGGCGAACAGCTGGGGGATCGTCGGCCAGTCGAGATCGCCGAGAGCTCCTGGCGGATACGCGGGTCGGGCAGGACGTCCACCGCGGCGAACGGCGTGTCGAGCGCCTGCAGGGCCGCGACCGTGCGCGCGGAGAAGCCGCACGCGGGAGCCTCGGGGGTGCCCTTCATGAACAGGATCACCTTGTGCTCGGCGATCGCCTCGCGGATCGCGTCGGCGATCGGGTTGCTGCCCCGCGGATGCGGGAGCGTCCTCGGGGAGGGGCTCGCTGTCGAGCATCGGAAGGTCCTGGGCTGACTGGGGCTCGGCGGCTGACATGGAAGGGTCCTCGGCTCTCAGTTGGTCCTGATCTGCTGCGGGGTCTGGGTCTTCAGCGCCAGGGCGTGGATGGCGCCGCCGATTTCGTGCCGAGTACCTCATACACGAGCCGGTGCTGCTCGATCCGGCTGCGTCCCTCGAACGCCGCGGCGGTGACCGTCGCGCGGAAGTGATCGCCGCCGCCGGTGTAGTCCTCGACCTCGGCGCTGGGCTCCCGGGATCGAGGCTTCGATGCGCTGCTTGATCTGCTCTGGAGAGGGCATTTCAGCCTCAGCTTAGCCGCTATACTTCGGAAAGCGATGATCACGATCAGTCGATAAGGGTGCGAGAAGGTACGGGAGTTCCTGGCCTCCCAGGACGCCGACGTGAGCATGGCCGGCCTGCGCGTGGCGTGCGCGGCGGAGGCTGCTCGGGCTTTCAGTACCAGCTCGCCTTCGACGAGCCCGCGACGGCGACGTCGTGTTCGAGAGCCATGGGCTGAAGCTGCTCGTAGATGACGAGAGCCTGCCGTTCGTCAGCGGCTCGACGATCGACTACGAGGAGAGCCTGCAGGGCGCTGGCTTCAAGGTCAGCAACCCGAACGTCGTGGCGGCCTGCGGCTGCGGCTCGTCCTTCCGGGTCGCCGAGCAGGAGCAGGTCTCCGCGGTCTAGCCGAGGCGCCCGGACTGCAAGCGTCCCGGCGGTGTTCGCGGCGACGTCGCGAGGGGGTCTCCGCCGGCGAGCTCAGGGGCGCGCCAACCGCTCGACAGCGGCCTGAGGCATGTGTCAGGTTTGCGCGCGTGCGAACGCAGCGCCGGGCTCTGATTCCCTCTTCCGGTAAGGCCAAGGTCTCCGGCAAGGGGTCGGCACTGGTGGTTCGTGAAAATCTGACATGAGGTCAAGCGCCGTACTGGGAGACACCGGCGTCGGCCGACTTCACGGGCCGAGCCAGTCGGCCCAGAGCCGTCGCCCGCAGACGGGGCCGCGCGCGGGGGCGTTGGGTGTCGCTTCTGCCGAGCGATAGCCACGGCTTGCGCAGCCCATCTGAAGCAGGCACACCGCCTCGTGCCGATACAGTCGCGCGTCTCCTACCCGGGCTCGTTTTGCAGCGAGCGCCACAGGTAGCGGCAGGCGAGCGTCCGGTTCGGCCGCCATGGCTCCGCGATCCGCTTCCATCCTCTCAGTGTCCGGCAGCTCGTCCAGTCCGTATGCGCGTTCGATTGCGCGGCGGATGCCAAGATCCCCGACGGGCAGCACGTCGCCGCGTTCGAGTTGGAACATCAGGAACATCTGCGCCGTCCACAGGCCGATTCCCTTGACGGCGACGAGCTCAGCTATCACCTCGTCGTCGCTCCAGGTCATCCAGGCGCTCCAGCTCGAGCTCGCCCGAGATGGCGTGCTCGGCGAGCGAGCGCAGATAGCCGACCTTCGCACGCGACAGCCCGGCCGCGGCGCGGAGCTCTTCGGGATCCTCGTCGAGGATCTCCGCCGGTGTCGGCGCGCGCCCGCCGAAGCGGTCGGCCAGACGGCCGTAGATCGCTCGCGCGGCCAGCACCGACAGCTGCTGGCCGACGATCGCTCGCACGAGCGCGCCGTAGTGGTCCTCGCGCTCGGGCCTGCCCGCGCGGGGGTCGGCAGGCGCCCGACCGTGGCGATCACCTCGGCGAGCACGGGGTCTGCGGCCTTCAGGCGCGCGACGGCGGTGCGCGGTGCGCGGGCTTGGGCCTGGGCGAGCCGGCTTGCCTTGGACTTTGCGGCGCCGCGGCCGGGCGGCGGGGCATCGCGCTCGCGCTAGGCCGCGGTAGGGCCCCGGAGGCCGCCCGCAGCGGTCTCGCGCGCCGGCCTCGCGCGATCGGCTCGCCGTCGAGTGCGTTCAACGCCCGCAGCAGCGACATCCTGATGCAGGTGAAGCTCGGTGTGTCGCGCACCGTGTAGCGCGAGGCCTCGGTCGTGCGCAGCCGCTGAACGAGGTCCAGGAACGTGCCGACGTCGTCGGTGTCGAAGGCGACCACGAACTCCTGGTCGTCGAGCCCGAAGGAGTAGGTCGTGTGGTTGTCAACGCCCGGGTATTCGCGCCCGACCTCGATGTGGCCCTGCATGATCCGCCAGCGCTCCTCGGCCGGGAGGGCGTACCACTCGCGGGACTTCACGAACGGGTACACGAACACGTACCTGCCCTCGAAGCCGCGCGGGCTCGTGCGCTCATCCTCGGAGTACTCCGAGCTCTTGCGCATGCCGAGGAACGAGTAGGGGATCTGCGACCACTGCATCAGGCCGCTCTGTGCCATCACGACGTGCAGCTCGTGGATGCGCTCGAGGTTCTCGGCCTCGGCTATCAGCAGTAGCTCGGCGTCCCCGCGCGTGCCCACGAGCGAGAAGGACTGCAGCAGGTGCCCGTCGGCGAAGTCCTCGCACGCGGCCAGAAGCTCGCGCTTGTCCTGCTCGCGCTCGCTCGAGTCCGCGCCGCCGCCAGGCGGGGTCGAGCTTCAGGAACGTGTACTTGACGAAATGGCGAGCGCTCATGGCGGCGATTATCGCAGCCGCCGGGGCGCGAAGGCGACCGGCCGGTCGCCGACCGGTCAGCCGTCGCGGGCAGACGCCCGACCTCGCCGACGGATACAGTGTCGCGCTGTGCGGATCGCACTCGTTTCGCCGTACTCCTGGACGTACCCCGGGGGTGTCACCCGCCACATCGAGTCGCTTGCGGGCGAGCTTGAGGCGCAGGGCCACGACCCCCGCATCCTCGCCCCGTATGACCCCGACGACGCGCTCTCGCGGCGGATGCACCGCGGCGCGCGTCCGCAGCGCGCGCGAACAGCCCGAGGCTTCGTCTCGCTGGGGCGCACGGTCGGCCTTCCCGGCCAACGGCGCGGTCTCGAATATCGCGCTCAGCCCGCGAGCTCGTGCTCGCGCTTCGCCGTGAGCTGAGCGCGGCGACTACGACGTCGTCGCACCTGCACGAGCCGGTCGTGCCGCTCGTCTGCTGGGACGCGCTGCTGCAGCGCCCGCGACCTGCCGCTCGTCGGAACCTTCCACACCTACTCCGAGAACGCGCTGACCAACGGCATCGCCGCCGCGCCGCTCGGCGGCCGGCGGCGGATGAACCACCTGCGCGTGCGCATCGCCGTGTCCGATGCCGCGGCGTGGACGGCGCGGCGGTTCTTCGGCGGGCGCTACCGGATCGTGCCCAACGGCGTGCGCCTGCCGGAGGGCGAGGACGGGCCGCGCGCCCGATGCCTGGCACGCGGGCCATCCGCGGCGGAGCCGCTGCGGATCCTGTTCGTCGGCCAGGCGGTTCAGCGCAAGGGACTGCCCGTCCTGCTGCGGGCCTTCGAGGCGCTGCGCGATCACGTGCCGGCGACGCTCACGCTCGTCGGCGCGAGCAGCCGAGGAGGTCGCGCACATGATGCTCGACGATCGCGACGTGAGCGCGCTCGGCAAGGTGTCCGACGAGCGCAAGCTCGCAGAGCTCGCCGCGGCGGACGTGCTGTGCGCGCCGTCGCTGAGCGGCGAGAGCTTCGGCATGGTGCTCACCGAGGCCTTCGCGGCTGCCACGCCGGTCATCGCGTCGGACATCCCCGGCTATCGCGACGTCCTCGTGACGGTGTCGACGGACGGCTCGTGCGCTGCGGGCGACCCGCTGGCGCTGGCTGAGGCGCTTGCGCGGGCTTGCGCTCGATCGAGTTAGCGCGCGGGCGGATGGCGGCTGCCGCGCGCGAGCGCGCCGAGCGCTTTGCCTGGAGGCATGTCGCCGCCGAAGTGCTCGACTGCTACGAGCACGCGATCGCGATCGGGCAGCCGAGCGGGCGGATGGCCCGTGTCGCCGTGCGCCATGGTTTCGCGTCGGCCGATCTGCAGCCGCTCGTGCCTGCTCAGCGGCTGCCGTCGCTGCAGGCCGACCTTCCGCCGTCGGCGGGCCGAGCGCCCGCCGCGCTCGCCGCGCGCGCTGGGCGCGCCGCGGCGTTCCTGGCGGCCAGCTCGTCGTCGGCCGCCGCGCTCGCGGCGGTTGCGCTGCAGCGCGTGGGAGTCGCCCCGTCGCCGCCTCGCTGGTCGCATCCAAGCCCGGGCTGCTGGTTGCCGGCGTGGCGCTGATGTGCGCGGCGATGTTCGTGCGCGCGCTCGCCTGGCACGCGATCCTCGCGGGCGCGCCGACATGGCGTCGCGCCAAACGCCGCGACGCGATGCAGGGAACCTTCATCGGCGTGCTGATGTCTGCGACGCTGCCTGCGCGTCTCGGCGAGCCCTCGCGCGCGCTGATCGTCGCCCGCCGCTCTGGGCCGGGCGCGCGAGACGCTGCCCGTGGTGCTCGGCACGATGGTCTCCCAGACGCTGCTGAACTTCGTCGCGCTCGCGATTCTGGGAAGCGTGACGCTGTCCAGCGTCAGCGTGTTCGACGGCCACGACCAGCCGCTGCTGTTCGCCGCGCTCGCGCCGATCGCCGCGCTCGTGGCGATCCTGCTCGCGCCCGTGCTAATCCCGCCGGCCGCTGTATCGCGCTCGCGCCGCGCGCAGGCGCTGCTCGCGAGCCTCCGCGGCGTGCTCCTTCGCGCATGCGCGAAGGCCTGCGCGTCTTTCGCCGCCCGCGCAGCGCCGTGCTCGCGCAGCAGCGCGCAGCTTGGCGCCTGGGCGCTGCAGTGGCTGTCGTGCTGGCTGCTGCTGCTGGCACTGGGAATAGAAGGTCGCTCCAGCCTCGCGGCGGCGGCGGGCGTGCTGTTCGCGGTGAACGTGACGGCTGTCATTCCCGCGACGCCGGCGAACATCGGCGTCTTTCAAGCCGCCTGTGTGGCGGTGCTCGCCGGCGCCTACCACGTCTCGACGCCGGAAGCGATCGCCTACGGCATCGTGCTGCAGGCCGTCGAGATCGTGACCGCGCTGATCATGGGTCTGCCGGCGCTGGTCAACGAGGGCATGTCCTGGCGCGACGTGCGCCTGCGCTCGCTGCACGTCTCGCCGGTCAGCTCGGCCCGCTGCCGGACGGCGCGCGCCTGTCTCGCGCAGCGTTAGCGGCCCGCGCCAGCGAGGGCGGCGCTGTGTCCGTCGCGTCGCGCCTGCGGCGGCCGGGTGCAGGCATGTCGGCGCCGACGGCGTATCGAGCAGCGATGGCCGACGCCTGGGTCTACATGCTGCGCTGCGCCGACGGCTCGCTCTACACGGGATGGAGCACCGATGTGGAGCGCCGGCTGGCCCGCCACCGCGCGGGCACGGCCAGCCGCTACACGGCCAGCCGACTGCCCGTGGAGCTCGAGCTCGTGCATGGCGATGGCCGATCGCACGGCGGCCCGCCGCGAAGAGGCGCGGATCAAAGCGCTTGACCGGGCGGGCAAGCTCGCGCTGATCGCCGAGAACGCATGTACCGCCCGCCCCGCACGGCATGATGGGGGTATGGCCGACAACCCCAGGCGCGCAGCGTCAAGATCGCAGCCGACGAGCGGACGGGCTGGTCCTCGGACCGTCGCCGTCCCGATGGCGCCCCCGAGCGACCCGCCGATCTCACCGTGTCCTGCCGCGTGCTCTCGCCGACAGATCGCCTGCGCTACTCGCCCGGCAGCCTGCTGGTCGTGACAGGCGCCTCGCACGCCGAGCGCGACAGCTTCCTGGAGCGCCTGATCGAAGACCGTGCGAGCTGGCTCTCGCTTGCCAGGGTTCGCGGTCTGCTGGAGGGCCGGGTCGACGCCGACGATCTGGAGGCGCATGCCGATCGACTGCTCGAGGCCGCCGTTCTCAAACGGCTGCAGGCAGGAGAGACGGTCGTCCTCGGCGCGGACACCCTCGAGGCGCCCGAGCGCGATCGCTTCGTGCGCATGGCGTCCCAGCTCAAACGGCCCAGCCACCTGATCCTGCTGGAGACCTCGCGCGATCAGGTCCGCGAGGAGGACAGCACCGCGCTCAACGAGCTGCGCCCCGCGCTCGATGGTGGCGAGCTGGGCGCGGAGGGCTTCAAGACCGCCCTTCGCCTCGGCGGCGGAACGGCCTCAGAGGTCAAGCGGATCCTGTTCCGCCCGCCTCCGCGCGAAGACTGAGCGCCGACCTGCGTCAGGCCTTCTCGACCGCGGCCATCGCAGGCTCGTCCTCGCCTTCGACAACGCCGTCAGGCGGGTCGTCGTCGCCGAGGTCCTCGAACAGCGAAGGGTCGCGCGCGCGAGCCCATGATCACGTCATCGGGTGAGCCGTTGGGCAGCAGGCGTCCTTGGCGTGTGCCGAAGTAGATCGCCTGCGGATGGTGGGCGATCAGCGCGAGCGTGGACTGCTCGGGATTGGGCGCGTAGCCGTCGGTGATCGTCATGCCGATCTGCTGAGAGGTTCAGCAGCTTGTCCACCTTGAGGTGCTCGTACTGCTCAGGCACAGCGGGGTAGCCCCAGGAGTAGCGGCGCCCCTGGGTCGCGGGAATCGAGAGCATCGCGCGCGCCCGCCAGTGAAGCCACTCGGCCAGCCCCTCGGCGGTCTGCACGCCCAGGCCGTGCACGAACAGCTGCTCGGCGAACTCGCCTTCAGCCTCCAGGCGTGCCATCAGCTCGGTCACCTCGCTGCCGACCGTCACGGCCTGCACCGCGATCACGTCCAGCTCGCCGGCGGCGGGCTCAGCCGTCGACGGCCGGGCGCGAAGAAGTCGGCCAGGCACATCCGGTCGCCCTTGGGCTGGCGCGGGCAGATGAAGCGCGTCAGCTCGCTCTCGCGGTCCTCGGGGTCGAGCACGACGATCTCGTTGCCGAGCGCATAGCAGGGGAAGAAGCCGAGAAGCGCGCGCGGGTGCAGATAGTCCTGCTCGCGCCACATGCGCTCCAGCCGCGGGCGGAAGTCGTCGCGCAGAAGCTCCTTCCACTCCTGCCTTTGACGCCCCTGCCGCCCCAGTGCAGCTTGAACAGCACGTGCGTGTCCAGATGACGGTAGACCTCGTCCATGTCGACCTCGATCTCCTGCACGCCCCAGAACGGAGGGGTGGGAATCGGGACGTCGGTGCGCGCCGCCGAGCGAACGGTGTCGTCGGAGAAGTCGAGCTGCTCCTCGGGCGCGTCTCCCCTTCTCACGAAACTCCGTCGCTCCGGCGCGCAGCTTCTCAACCAGCGCAGTGCGCGCGTCGGCGTCGATCAGCTGATCCATCACGGCAAGGCCCTCGAAGGCGTCCTTGCAGTAGAAGACGCCCGGCTCGTAGAGCTCCTCGGACTCTTTGCCGCCCGGATACAGAGCGCGGTAGCTGAACGCGCGGTTGATGGCCGCGCCGCCGATCAGCACCGGATAGGAGAGGCCCTTGGCGTGCAGCTCCTGGATGCACGCTGGCATCTGCTTTGACGTGGACACGAGCAGCGCACTGAGGCCGATCGCCGTGGCCTCGTGCTCCTGGGCCGCATCGACGATCGTCTGGATCGGAACCTGCTTGCCGAGGTCGATCACCGTGTAGCCGTTGTTCGTGAGGATCGTGTTGACCAGCGACTTGCCGATGTCGTGCACGTCACCGAACACCGTTGCGAGCACGACGGTCCCCTTGGTGTAGCCCTCGATCTTGTCGAGATATTTCTCGAGCTGAGCGACAGCGCGCTTCATCACCTCGGCGGACTGCAGCACGAAGGGGAGGATCAGTTCGCCGGCGCCGAACTTGTCGCCGACCTCCTTCATCGCCGGCAGCAGCACCTCGTTGAGCGTCGGCACGGCGCCGATCTTCTGCGACGCTCGCGTCGATCCACTCCTCGACACCCTCCTTGCGGCGGCGAAGGATGTGGAAGTGCAGTGCCTCCTCGGGCTCCATGCCCTCGGTCGGATCCGCCGCGCCCGCCGGGCCCTCCTCCTCGCCCTTGGACTCGAAATGATCGATGAAGCGCTCGAGCGCGTCCTCGCGGCGATCGAACACGAGGTCGTCGGCGAGCTCGCGCTCGCCCTCGGAGATCTCGCAGTAGGGGGTGATGTGGTTGGGGTTGACCATCGCCAGGTCGAGCCCCGCGTCGACGCAGTGGTGCAGGAACACCGAGTTCAGCACGGCGCGCGCGCCGGGTGAGACGCCGAAGGAGACGTTCGAGACGCCCAGCGAGGTCTTCACCTGCGGGATCCCCTGCCTTGATCGCCCTGATGCCCGGCGATCGTCTCTACCGCCGACGGTCGCCACTCCTCGTCGCCGGTCGTCAGCGTGAACGTCAGGCAGTCGAAGATCAGCAGCTCCGGATCGAGGCCGTGCTCCTCGCAGCACAGGTCGCGGATGCGCTTGGCGATCTCGACCTTGCGCTCGGCCGTCTTGGCCATCCCGACCTCGTCGATCGTGAGTGCGATCAGCGCCGCGCCATGGGCGAGCACGACCGGGACGACGCGATCGAGCTTCGCGCGGCCGGCCTCGAGGTTGACCGAGTTGACGATCGCACGTCCGGGGATCTGCTCGAGCGCGCGTTCGATCACCTCTGGCTCGGTGGAGTCGATCTGGATCGGGGCCGGCTGAGTGAGCGAGACCTTCTTCGCGAGCAGCCGCATCTGTTCGTCCTCGTCGGTGCGCTCGGTCAGCGCGACGCAGAGATCGAGCACGTGGGCGCCGCCGGTGACCTGGTCCTCGGCGATCTGCACGAGGCCGTCGTAGTCGTCCGCGAGCAGCAGCTCCTTGGCCTTGCGCGAGCCCTGCGAGTTCACACGCTCGCCGACCATCGTCGGCGCCGGTTCCTGAGCCAGCGGGGTGGACGCGATCATCGAGGACAGGTGCGGCGGCGCGCGGCGCGGGGCGCGCCTGCGACCGAGCGCCCGGCGACGCGCTCGGCGATCGCGGCGATGTGCGCGGGCGTGGTGCCGCAGCACCCGCCGACGACGCCGACGCCGTAGCGCTCGACGAACTCCTTCAGCGCGTCGGCCAGCGGCTCGGGCTGCTCGGGGAAGATCGTCTCGCCGTCGGGGCCCTGCAGCGGCAGACCGGCGTTCGGGATGCACGCGACGGGCACCGGAGCAGAACTCGCCGAGGAAGCGGATCGCGTCGCGCATGTCCTCCGGCCCGGTCGAGCAGTTCAGGCCGATCACGTCGACCTTCAGAGCCTCGAGCGTCGTGAGCACCGAGGAGATGTCGGTGCCGAGCAGCATCTTGCCGCCGTTCGGCAGCAGCGAGACCGAGGTGTGGATCGGCAGCACGCGGCCCGTGCTCTCGAACGCCTCGCGCGCGCCGAAGACGGCGGCCTTGACCTCGAGGATGTCCTGCGCGGTCTCGATGATCAGCAGGTCCGCGCCGCCGTCGATCAGCCCGGCGGCCTGCTCGGAGAAGACCTCGACGAGCTCGCCGAATCGGATCTGCCCGAGCGACGGGTCCTCGGATGCCGGGAGGTAGCCCGTCGGTCCGATCGAGCCCGCGACGAAGCACTCCCCGCCGGCCGCCTTGCGGGCGATTTCAGCGGCCTTCGTGTTGATCTCGACCGTGTAGTCGGCGAGGCCCCACTCTTCGAGCTTTATGCGCGACGCCTGGAAGGTGTCGGTCTCGATGACCTCTGCGCCTGCCTCGAGCATCGACGCGTGGACGCCCTCGATCACGTCGGGGCGGTTGAGCACGAGCGCCTCGTGGCACTTGCCGGCGAGCCCTCCGTAGTCCTCGGGGGTGAGCTCGAACTGCTCGAGCGTCGCGCCCATGCCGCCGTCGTAGATGACGACGCGCTGTTGGAGCGCTTGCAGGTAGTCGCGGGGCATTTGAGGGCCATGCTAGCCGTCCGCCGCCCGGCACTCCGATCCGCGCCGCGACCCCCTCTGAGTCGATCTGCCTGGAAATCGACTAGTTCAATCGTCCAATCTCGTGGACTTTGCCACGAGCTACGTGTTACCCATCTCCTCCGTTCGACGAGGCAGGGCGATCGAAACGCGGCAAGGGGGGCACTTCCGGGAGGAGGCTCACGGCGCAGCATCGGTGCCCGGCACTGACCAAACCAGGGACGACTGAGTCAGGAGATCAGCAATGCCAGCACCGACAGATAGCCGCAGGTCATCACGACGGACAACGACGCGGCAAGCCGCGTCGTTCATATCGGTAGCACGCGCGAAGCGCTCGCAACGAAGCGCGGGCACATCCGCAGGGGCGCTACTGGGATTGTTCACACTGCTCGGCGTTCTGCTGATGATGACCTTCGCGGTTGCGAGTCAGGCGGACTCGTTTCGGTTTTTCACCTTTCACTTCCCCGGCACCGTGACGGTCGGAGGCGGCGAAGGCGGATCTGGGGTTTTCCCAGCGGACGTCGGCCCGACCGGTCCGACTGGCGCGACAGGGGCGACCGGACCCGCAGGGCAGAACGGGCAGAACGGTCACAACGGACTCAACGGGCAGAACGGTCAGAACGGTCAGAACGGTCAGAACGGCCACAACGGCGCGACCGGCGCCACGGGCGCTACCGGGGCTGCTGGAGCCACCGGCGTCACTGGCGCCACAGGCCCGGCCGGAGCAACGGGAGCCGCCGGCGAAAACGGTCTGAATGGCGAAAACGGACTTAACGGCGAAAACGGCCTCAACGGTGAAAACGGACTCAACGGCGAAAACGGCGCCACGGGCGAATCGGGCGCCACGGGCGAATCGGGCGCCACGGGCGAAGCGGGCGCGACGGGCGAAGCGGGCGCGACGGGCGAAACGGGGGCGACTGGCGCAACTGGCGCGACAGGCGAAGCGGGGGCGACAGGCGCGACTGGCGAAGCGGGAGCTGCCGGTGCGACCGGCGCGACGGGTCAAGCCGGAGCGACCGGCGCAGCCGGCGAAAACGGCAACGATGGCGCGACAGGCGCAACCGGCGAAACCGGAGCCGCAGGCGCGACCGGCGAAGCGGGCGCGACGGGCGCAACCGGAGCGACCGGTGAAAACGGCAACGATGGCGCGACCGGAGCCGCAGGCGAAACCGGTGCGACCGGCGCTGAAGGCTCAGCCGGTGCGACCGGCGAAGCCGGCGAAAACGGCAAAGACGGAGCGACGGGAGCAACCGGTGCAGCCGGGCCGAAGGCGCCGAAGGCGCCGAAGGTGCCCAAGGCTCCGCGGGTGCAACGGGCGCAACCGGAGCGACCGGCGAAAACGGAGCCACCGGAGCAACCGGGGAAGCTGGCGCGACCGGCGTAACCGGTGCCACTGGTGCGACCGGCGCGACCGGAGCAACCGGAGAAACCGGAGCCACCGGAGCGACCGGTGAAAACGGAGCCAACGGGAGCAACGGGACCAACGGAGAAACTGGAGCCACCGGAGCGACCGGTGAAAACGGCAGCCAACGGAACCAACGGGACCAACGGGGAAGCCGGAGCCACCGGAGCGACCGGTGAAACCGGCACCAACGGGACCAACGGGACCAACGGAGAAACCGGAGCAACCGGAGCGACCGGTGAAACCGGGACCAACGGAACCAACGGGACGCGACCGGAGAAACCGGAGCCACCGGAGCAACCGGGGAAGCTGGCGCGACCGGCGCAACGGGTGCCACCGGAGCCACCGGCGCAACCGGAGCAACCGGAGAAACCGGAGCCACTGGAGCGACCGGTGAAACCGGAGCCACAGGAGCAATGGGAGCAACGGAGAAACTGGAGCCACCGGAGCGACCGGTGAAACCGGAGCCACCGGGCAACGGGACCAACGGAGAAGCCGGAGCCACCGGTGCAACCGGGGAAACTGGCGCGACCGGCGTAACCGGTGCGACTGGTGCCACGGGCGCGACCGGAGCAACCGGAGAAGCCGGAGCCACCGGAGCGACCGGTGCAACCGGAACAACGGGATCAACGGGACCAACGGAGAAACTGGAGCCACCGGAGCGACCGGTGAAACCGGGCCAACGGGAGCAACGGGAGCAACGGAGCAACCGGAGCCACAGGTGCAACCGGGGAAGCTGGCGCGGCCGGCGCAACCGGTGCCACCGGTGCCACGGGCGCGACCGGAGCAACCGGAGAAGCCGGAGCCACCGGAGCGACCGGTGAAACCGGCGCCAACGGGAGCAACGGGACCAACGGCGAAGCCGGAGCCACCGGAGCGACCGGTGAAACCGGCACCAACGGCACCAACGGGACCAACGGAGCAACCGGAGCAACCGGAGCGACCGGCGCGACCGGCGAAAACGGCAAAGACGGAGCGACGGGAGCAACCGGTGCGACCGGAGCCGAAGGCGCCGAAGGCGCTGAAGGTGCCGCGGGCACCACGGGAGCAACCGGAGCAACCGGAGCAAGCAGGCGCGACCGGCGCAACCGGTGCCACAGGTGCCACGGGCGCGACCGGAGCAACCGGAGAAACCGGAGCAACCGGAGCGACCGGTGACAACGGCACCAACGGGACCAACGGGAGCAACGGGCGAAACCGGAGCAACCGGAGCGACCGGCGCGACCGGCGCAAACGGCGCAGACGGAGCGACGGGAGCAACCGGTGCAACCGGCGCCGACAGGCAGCCGAACCGGCGCAGACAGGTGCAACGGGCACCACGGGAGCAACCGGAGCAACCGGAGCAACAGGCGCGACCGGAGCAACCGGTGCCACGGGTGCCACGGGCGCGACCGGAGCAACCGGAGCAACCGGAGCGACCGGCGCAACCGGGCCAACGGAGCCACGGGAGCAACGGGAGCAACGGAGAGACCGGAGCGACCGGAGCAACCGGCGCGACCGGAGCCAACGGAAGCAACGGGAGCAACGGAGAAGCCGGAGCGACCGGAGCAACTGGTGCGACCGGAGCGACCGGCGCAACGGGAGCAACTGGAGCCACCGGCGCGACCGGAGCAACCGGAGCAAGCCGGAGCCACCGGAGCAACCGGTGCAACCGGACACGGACCAACGGGACGCAACGGCGACGACGGAGCAACCGGAGCAACCGGCGCGAGCCGGCGACGAACGGCAAAGACGGAGCGACGGGAGCAACCGGAGCGACCGGCGCCGAAGGCGCCGAAGGCGCGAAGCAACGGGAGCAACGGGAGCAACCGGAGCAACCGGGCGAAGCCGGCGCGACCGGCGCAACCGGTGCGACCGGAGCCACGGGCGCAACCGGAGCAACCGGACGAAGCCGGAGCAACCGGAGCGACCGGAGCAACGGGAGCAACGGGAGCAACGGGACGCAACGGAGAAACCGGAGCAACCGGAGCGACCGGAGCAACGGGAGCCACCGGAGCAACCGGCGACAACCGGGACCAACGGCGAAGCCGGAGCAACCGGCGCAACGGGTGCAACCGGACCGACGGGGCAACGGGACAACCGGAGCAACCGGAGCCACCGGAGCGACCGGTGAAGACGGGACCAACGGAACCGACGGGACCAACGGCGAAGCCGGAGCCACCGGAGCGACCGGTGAAAACGGCACCAACGGGAGCAACGGGAGAAACCGGAGCCACTGGAGCAACGGGCGAAGCCGGCGCGACTGGCGCAACGGGTGCCACCGGAGCCACGGGCGCAACCGGAGCAACCGGCGAAGCCGGAGCCACCGGAGCGACGGGTGAAACCGGCGCGACCGGCGCAACCGGCACCAACGGCGACGACGGAGCAACCGGAGCCACCGGAGCAACCGGGGCGACCGGCGCCGAAGGCACCGGAGCGACCGGCGCAACCGGCGCGACCGGAGCCACGGGCGAAAACGGCAGCGACGGAGCGACCGGCGAAGCTGGAGCCGCGGGCGTAACCGGAGCTACGGGAGCGACAGGAGCGACGGGTGAAACCGGAGCGACCGGCGCGACCGGAGCGACTGGCGAAGCCGGAGCGATGGCGTCACCGGCGCGACCGGGCCGAGCGGCGCAATGGGTGCAACCGGCTCGACCGGCAGCCAGGGAGGAGAAGGAACTGAAGGCGCGAAGGCGCAGAAGGCGCCGGAGGAGCGACCGGAGCGACTGGAGCCACGGGGGCTACGGGAGCGACAGGCGCTGCGGGAACGACCGGGGCAGCAGGAGCCACCGGTCCGGCTGGTGAAACCGGCGCGACGGGTGCCGCAGGGACGAACGGCACCGACGGTCCGACCGGCCAGGCTGGGGTCGACCGGAGCCACGGGAGCGACGGGTAAAACCGGTGCCGCCGTGGTCAACGGTGAAGGTGCCTCTGGCCCCGCGCTCAACCGCGGGGAAACGGTCGAAGATGTGGCGACCTGCCCAGCCGGTCAGGTCGTCCTGGGCGGTGGCGGTGTCATTGAAACCACCCCCGCCGGGCCCGGTGGAGTCGTCGGCGCGCTGAAGAGCTCGTCCCCGACGGCCGCGAACGCCTGGACCGCCGTGGCAGTTGTTACTGCCGGAAAAGCAGGTGGCGAAATCCACGTCACGGCGTTTGCGATCTGCGGTAACGCATGACCGCTGGTACGCACGCCGGCGGCGTAGCTCGTCACCGCGATGGGTACCTCGGCCGCTGGGAAACCGGCGGCCGAGGTGCGTCCGGGCTGCGCTCCGCGTTCGCGGGGGCGGCGCCGCTACTTGATGAAGAGCATCTCCGAGTACTTCGGCAGCGGCCAGAGGTCGTCGGCCACGAGCTTCTCGAGGCGGTCGGCGACGTCGCGAACGTCTTCCATCGCGGGGATCACCGTGTCGCGCATATAGACGGCCTCCTTGAGCTCCTCCGTCGGGTGGTTCTCATCGAGGTTGGCATCCTCGAGCTTGGTCATCGCGAAGTGCATCTCCTTGACCAGCGGCTCCACCTCGCCGACTCAGCTCTTCAAGCTCGGTTGCGTTCAGTTCGTTCAGGTAGCGAACCGCCGCCGGCAGGAGCATCGTGCGCGCGATCGACGATGCGGTCTCAGACTCGATGTTCACATTGATCACGTACTGCTCCATGAACACGCTCATAGCGCGACTCGAGCTCGCGCTTGGACAGCACTTTGTACTTTTTGAACGCGGCGACGGTCTGTTTGTTGATCAGCCAGGGCAGCGCGTCGGGGGTGGTGGGGAGGTTCTCGAGGCCGCGCTTCTTCGCCTCTTTGTGCCATGCCTCGGAGTAGCCGTCGCCATCGAAGACGATCTGCTTGTTGGCGGTCCACGCCTCCTTGACCACGCTCGCGACGGCCTTCTCCAGCGTCGCGCCAGAGCGTTTCAGCGCCGTGGTGAGCTTGTCGGCGAGCTCGTCCACGGACTCGGCGACGATCGTGTTGAGCACAGTGTTGGGCCAGGCCGGAGACGCGTTTGAGCCGAGCGCGCGGAACTCGAACTTGTTGCCGGTGAAGGCGAA
Source organism: uncultured Solirubrobacterales bacterium (assembly GCA_963749385.1). Taxonomy (GTDB): domain Bacteria; phylum Actinomycetota; class Thermoleophilia; order Solirubrobacterales; family Solirubrobacteraceae; genus Palsa-744. The sequence goes on along the minus strand of CAVVMI010000006.1, from coordinate 81,214 downwards.
CGGGCTCGTGCGGTTGCGGTCTCCGCCGTGCAGCGGCATCGGCGGCAGCACAGGGGTGCCGAGACCCAGGAAGGAGCCGGGCTTGGACGCCTGGACTTTGCCGCTCTCGATCGCGGCGAAGACCTTCTCGAGCTCTGCGCCGAGGAAGATCGAGATGATCGCCGGCGGCGCCTCGTTTGCGCCCAGGCGGTGATCCTGGCCGGCACTGGCGATCGACGCACGCAGCAGCGCCTGGTGCTTGTTGACCGCCTGGATGACGGCCGCGCAGAAGAACAGGAACTGCAGGTTCTCGGCCGGCGTGTCGCCGGGATCGAGCAGGTTCAGCCCGGTGTCGGTGCCCATCGACCAGTTGTTGTGCTTGCCCGAGCCGTTGACGCCGGCGAACGGCTTCTCGTGCAGCAGGCAGACCAGCCCATAGCGACGAGCTGTGTTCTGCATGATCTGCATCGTCACCATCTGGTGGTCGGAGCCGACGTTCGAGTTCTCGAAGATCGGCGCGACCTCGAACTGGTTCGGCGCGACCTCGTTGTGGCGCGTCTTGATCGGGATGCCGAGCTTGGCCAGTTCCAGCTCGACCTCGAGCATGTATGCGAGCACGCGCTCCGGAATCGAGCCGAAGTAGTGGTCGTCGAGCTCGTGGCCCTTCGGCGGTTTGGCGCCGAACAGCGTTCGGCCGGTCGTGACGAGGTCGGGGCGTTCGAAGAAGTACTGCTCGTCGATCAGGAAGTACTCCTGCTCGCAGCCGGTCGTCGTGAACACGCGCGACGCGTCGTGACGTCGAGCAGGTTCGAGTGCGCGAATGGCGGCGCCCGACAGCGCGTCCATCGAGCGAAGCAGCGGGATCTTGTTGTCGAGCGCCTCGCCCGTCCACGACGTGAAGGCCGTCGGGATGCACAGCAGCGCTCCGTTGGGGTTCTCCAGGATGAACGCCGGAGAGGTCGGGTCCCACGCCGTGTAGCCGCGCGCCTCGAACGTCGCGCGGATGCCGCCGGTGGGGAACGACGACGCGTCCGGCTCGCCCTGGATCAGCTCCTTGCCGGAGAACTCCGCGATCGCGGTCCCGTCGTCCGCCGGCCCGTAGAAGGAGTCGTGCTTCTCGGCGGTCGACCCCGTAAGCGGCTGAAACCAGTGGGTGTAGTGGGTCGCGCCCTTCTCCATCGCCCATTCCTTCATCGCCACGCGACGGCGTCGGCGAGCGAGGTGTCGAGCGCCTCGCCGTGGGCGAGCGTCTCGCTGGAGCGCCTTGTATACGTGCTTGGGCAGGCGGAGGCGCTGGACGGCGGAGGAGAACACGTTCGATGCGAAGACCTGATTGTCGGCAGGGTGAGATCGGGCGAGCCCAGCGCGGTTCCGTTGGCGCTCCACTGCGCGGCGGTGACGTTGTGCTGGCGAGTCCTTGGCATGGGCAGGTCTGCTCCTCCTAGAAGATTGCGGGCAGGGTGGCGCGGGCGCGTCCTGTCTCATGCGGGGGCATTGGGCACCACCCGGTCAGGCCTTTTGACACAGGCAATCGTAGTCCCACTCGCACAAGCACATCACCGGCTGGCGAAAGCCGTCGTGTCGATCTTTCGACAGCGGGCCAAACGCGGCCCAGGCCGGCCCGAGCGCAGGCGGTTACGGCGGCCCCACCGGGTAGGCGCCAGCGACGACCTGGCCGGTGTCGGGGTTCACGTGGCGCGGCGGCGGCGCGTGGGTGATGAAGTGACGTGAACGGCCCTTGCACGGGGCCCCCGGAGGCGAGTTGCGCCTTGGCGTTGCCGGATAGGCCGGCGGAGACCCTGTAGTGGACTACGTGCAGGCCCGCCCTCACCGGCGTGACGATCCACCGGAACGTCTGCGACGCCCGCCGCCAGCGGGCCGAGCGCCCAGGTGTTGACGTAGGCGGTTTCACCGCCGCCAGGCGAGGCGACTTCCTCGGTCTGCACGGTGGTCGCGCGACGGCGACCGGGCCCGCGTTCGATGACCCAGATCGGCCGCTTGTTGGCCGAGAGTTCGGGGATACTTTTCGGTGTACTGAAGTGAGTTGAGCGTCACGGCGACGTTCGGCATTGTTTTCGCTGCTCGCGTTTCGCACCGGTCAGTTCGAGCGCCGTGTGGCGCGCGATCGACTGTAGGTCGCGGGAATTGCGCCCGCACGCACCTGCATCGTGTACGTGGCCTTCGGTTCGTGCGCATCCTGACCGGCGCCGCTGCCGCATCCGCTCGCGAGCAGCGCAGCGCAGGCGCTCAGGAGCACCAGCGCAGCGACTTGCCTCTCCCTCACGATCCGCGCAAGATACCAGCGCGGGCCCCGGCCGGGCAGCGAGCCCCGCCGGTGCCGCCCGTCACGGGCCGAGGCGCGCAGCGAGAGCACGGAAGCTGGCGCTGTCCCAGCATGTGGTGGCGAATGGCTGGACCATGGCGTAGAGTGGTTGGCCCACCGAACGCGAGAAGGGAAGGGGAGCGATGGGTAGCAGTGCCGCGGAGCGGGCCTTCCACCCTTTTAGACATCTGCTCGAGGAATTCGGGGACATGATGATCCTTACCGGGAAAACCATTGTGTCCGCCGTGCGCCCGCCCTATCCCTACGGCGGCGAGTTCGTCTCTCAGTTCCTGTTCGTGCTGCGCCTGTGCTGGTTTCCGCTGCTGATCTCCACGGTGGCCATCTGCTATGGCGCGCCCGGGCCTGCAGGCGGCCAACTTCCTGAACCTGATCGGCGCGCTGGATCGCCTTGGCGGGTTCTTCGTGGTGATCGTGATCCGCGAACTCGGGCCGCTGGTGACGTCGATCGTGATAGCCGGCGTGGCGGGCACGGCGATCACCGCCGACCTCGGCGCGCGCAAGGTCCGCGAGGAGCTCGACGCGCTGCAGGTGCTGGGTGTCGACCCGGTCAAGAACCTCGTCGTCCCGCGCTTTCTGGCGCTGATGCTCGTGACCGGCTGTTCAACATCTACGCGATCCTGTTCGGGCTGTTCGGCGGGATCCTCGCCGAGCTTCTCAACGGCGGCTCGCTCGGGCCCTTCTGGAACACGCTGTTCGCGAACGCCGACACGACCGACATGTGGGGCTCGACGCTGAAGACCACGATCTACGGGGCGCTGATCGCGATCGTCTGCTGCTACAAGGGCATGTCGGCCTCCGGCGGCGCCGAGGGGGTCGGGCGCGCGGTCAACGAAGCGGTCGTGATCGCATTCCTGGGGATCGGCGCGTTCAACTACGTGTTCACGCAGACGCTGCTGGCGACGCATCCCGCAGATCTTGGTGATCAAGTGAACGAACTGCTGGCGGTTCCCCGCGAATGGCTCGCGGCTACCGGCGAGATCGCCGGCTTCATGGGCGACGTCGTGCGCGACGTCTATGGGCCTGCGGGTCTTTCGCTTCTTCGGCGAGACGCTGCGCCAGGCGGGCATCCTGATCATCTACTCGACGATCGTGATCTGGAGCCTCGTGTTCATCACCGGGCTTGGCACGTGCGGGATCGCGGCCGCCTACTTCAACCAGTCGCATGAGCGCGCCGACCTACGCCGGCGTTTATGCCGCCTGGTGCAATCTGCGCGAGGCGGTGCCCTACGCCTTCGGCTACATGATGTCCGCGAAGGTCGGCACGGGGATCGTGGCCGAGCTCGGCGCGATGCGGATCTCCGAGGAGATCGACGCGCTCGAGGTGATGGGCATCAACTCGATGACCTTCCTCTGCGCGACGCGGCTGCTGGCCGCCTGGATCGTGCTGCCGTTCATGTACATCGGCGCCATCGGCGTGCCTACCTGGCCTCCTATCTGGCGATCGTCGATCAGCTCGGCTTCGTCTCCTCGGGCGGCTATCTGCTCGTGTTCTGGTTATTCCAGAACCCGACCGACCTGCTCTTCAGCCTGATCAAGGGGATGACGATGGCCACCGCGATCGTGCTCGTCGGCTGCTACTACGGCTACACAGCCAGCGGCGGGCCGGTGGGGGTGGGCAGAGCCACGGCCAAGTCGATGGTGCTCAACATCATCCTCGTGCACCTGATCGGCATGTTCGGCACGCAGTTGTTCTGGGGCGGCAATCCCGAGCTCCGGTCGGGGGCTGACGATGGCCGAGGACGAGTCCCAGCCGGCCCGCAGCGCGAGGGCGAACGGGGCCGCTCCGGCGAGGGCGAAGAGGAGGAGTTCCGCTACCACACGGGCACGATCCGCGCCGCCAAGGAGCCCGACGCGATCCAGTTCATCGAGGTGCACAAGGCGTTCGGCTCAAACCAGGTCCTGCGTGGCCTGAACATGGGGCTGCCCGAGAACCAGATCTCGATGATCATCGGCCCGTCGGGCACGGGCAAGTCGGTCTGCATCAAGCACATCGTCGGCCTGCTCTATCCCGACTAGGGCGACGTGCTCGTGCACGGGCAGTCGGTGCCGAGCCTCGGCGATGACGAACTGTTCGAGATGCGCAGGCAGTTCGGCGTGCTGTTCCAGGATGGGGCGCTGTTCGGCTCGCTGAACCTCTACGACAACGTCGCCTTCCCGCTGCGCCAGCACACCGAGAAGGGCGACGAGGAGATCGCGGAGATCGTCAACCAGCGGCTGCGCGAGGTCGGCCTCGGTGGCGAGGGCGAGAAGATGCCCAACGAGCTCTCCGGCGGGATGCGCAAGCGCGCCGGCTTCGCCCGCGCGCTTGTGCTCGATCCGAGGATCGTGCTGTTCGACGAGCCCGACTCGGGCCTTGACCCGGTGCGTACGGCGCTGCTGTGCGAGCTGATCAAGGAGGTCCACGCCGAGAACGGTGGCTGCTACGTGGTGATCACCCACGACATCATGAGCGCGCGACGCGTCGCCGAGCACATCTCGGTCCTGTGGAAGGGGCGGATCGTCGAGTCCGGGCCCGGCGCGAGGAGCTGTTCGCCTCGGAGAACCCGTTCGTGCGCCAGTTCCTCTCGGGCGAATCCGCAGGCCCGCTGGGCATGGACTAGCGCGCGGCGCGCGCTGCTCGCCAGGCTGGCTTCTCCAGCCGGGCTAGCCTTCGCCTGTGAGCGCGGCAAGCCTTCTTCGTGCGCTAGTCGGCGCGGCGACGCGCCGGCCGCGGCTGGTTATCGCGGTCGCGCTCGTGCTCGGCTTGGCGGGAGCGGCTCCTCGCCCTGCGCCTGCATCCCGAGCGCCGCGACCGACACGTTCGTGTCGCGCTCGAGCGCCGAATACCGGGCAACCCAGCGCTTCTACCGGAACTTCGGCGAAGAGCCGGTCCAGGTCGTCGTCAAGGGCAACCTCCAACAGCTCCTGTTCAGCTCGGACATCGACCGGCTCGTGGGCCTGGAGGGCTGCCTGGCGGGCAACGTCCCGGCCGCCGCGCTCGCCCAGGAGGGCGGCGTCGACGGCCCCTGCGGACAGCTCGCGCGGGCGAAGACGGTGAAGGTCGTCGCTCGGTCCCGGCACCTTCATCAACGAGGCGGCGAACCAGATCGACGAACAGCTGACCAGCGAAACCAAGCTTGCGCACACGCAGGCCAAGCAGGCGCAAGGCGTGATCACGAAGGCGGCGATCGCGCGGGCATAGCGCCGGCGAAGCACACGCGCTTGGCGAACAGGCGCGCAAGCTAACGACGGGCGCTTCGAGGAGGCCTTGCGACGCTCGCGCTGCAGTACGGGCTCGACCGCCGCCCGAGCCTCGACGACGCCGAACTTCGTCTCGGACGCTCGTCTTCGATTCCACCAAGCCGGCCGGCACGCCCAAGCAGCGGTTCGCCTACCTCTTTCCGAGTCCCAACGACGGCGCTGATCTCGATCCGCATGAAGGCCGGGCTGTGCGACGCGCGCGCACGCGGACGATTGCGCTGATCCGCCAGGCGGTCGCGATGCCGCCAGTGGCAGCTGCACGCATGGCGAGTCCTACCTGGTGACAGGCGAGCCGGTGATTGTCTCCGACCTCGCCGAGCTCGATCGCCCACTCGATCGAGCTGCTGCTGGTTGCGGTGCTCGCGGTGATGGCCGCTCACGCTCGGCCTCGTCTTCACGGGGCGCCCGCGGCTGTTGCCGCTCGCGATCGCGGTGCTCGCCACCGCGCTCACGTTCGGAGGGCTCTCGCTGTTCGGAGCGTCGCTCACGGTCGCCCAGGTCGCGGTGCTGCCGGTGCTCGTCGGGCTCGCTGTCGACTATGCGATCCAGTTCCAGTCCCGCGTCGGGGAGGCGCTCGCGCGAGGGCGCGGGCGACAGCTCGTGGCGGCGGTGCATCGCGGCGGCCGGGCGGGGCTCCGACGATCGCGACGGCCGCGGCTGCGAGCGCCGCCGCGACGCTCGTGGTTCTCCTCTCGCCGGTCCCGATGGTCCGCGGCTTCGGCGTGCTGCTGGCGGTCGGGGATCGCGATCGCGTTCGTGTGTGCGCTCACGGTCGGATCGGCAGCGCTGGCGCTCGCCGAGCGCCGGAGGTCGCGAGCCGCGCCGGCGCGGTCTCGCCGCGGCGGGCGCACGGACGCTCGCATCGCGCAGGCGCCGCGCTCGCGGCCCGCGTGGCGCGGCGCGCGCGAGCTGCTGGCCGACAACTGGCTGACGCGCGGCGTCTCGCGGCTGCGCTCGTGCACGCCGTGCGCCATCCGGCCGCGTGCTTGGCGCCGGCCTGGTGCTCGCGGCTCTCGGCTGGGGCCTTGACGGGCAGACGAAGGTCGAGACGGACATCACAAAGCTCGTTCCGCAGAACCTGGCTCGCTGCACAACCTCAACGCGCTCGAGCGTGCATCGGGCGTCGGCGGCGAGATCGACCTGATGGTCAGCGGCAACGACGTCGCCAAGCCGTCGACGATCGGATGGATGAGCCGCTATGAGGCCGCGGTGCTGACGCGCTTTGGCTACAGCTCCACGCGCGGCTGCGGCAAGGCGCGGCTGTGCCCCGCCTTCTCACTGCCCGACCTCTTTCAGTCCGCGCGCGTCGGCCGGAGCCGGGCAGGCGCAGAGCGCGGCCCGCAGGCCAGCGGTCGTCAGACGCTAACCAGGCCCAGGTCAGCGCGCTGCTCGGCGTGATCCCGCCGTACTTCTCACAGGACGTGCTCACGCCCAGCAGGCGTGTGGCGACGCTCGCATTCGGGATTCGCCTGATGGGCCTCGACCAGCAGGAGCAGCTGATCGAAGGGATGCGCTCGCGCCTTCACCCGCCGCCCGGCGTGCACGCGCAGCTGGTCGGCCTTCCCGTGCTCGCGGCCCGCTCGGGCTCCGAGGTGGCCTCTCCCTGGCGGCGAATCGAGGCGCTGATCGCCGGGCTGTGGTGGTTGCGCTTGTGCTGCTCGTCGCGTTCAAGGGCGATCTCCGTCGCATGCTCATCCCGCTGCTGCCGATCGTGCTCGCGACAGGCTGGTCGGCGCTCGTGCTGTTCCTCGTGCGCGTGCCGCTGAACCCGATGTCCGTGACGCTTGGCGCGCTCGTGATCGCGATCTCCACCGAGTTCAGCGTGCTGCTGTCAGAGCGCCATCGCCAGGAGTGTCTGGCCGGTCACGACACCATCGCGGCGCTGAAGCGCACCTATCACCACACGGGCGCCGCCGTGGCCGCATCGGGCGTGACCGCGATCGCCGGCTTCGGGGTGCTCGCGCTCTCGGACATCAAGATGCTTCGCGACTTCGGCCTGGTCACGATGATCGACCTGAGCGTGTCGCTGCTGGGCGTGCTGATCGCGCTGCCGGCCGTTCTCGTGCTCTCCGCGCGCGCCGCCGAGAGCGGCGACCGCGATCCGTCCGCGCGGCTGCGGGCGTTGCTGGCGCGCTTCGGATCCGCGGCGCCCGCAGCGCCGGCAGAAGGCGCGTCATGAGCCCGCCTGAGCAGACCCGCGAGCCCCACAGGCCGGGCTATGCGCGGACCCCGCGATACGGGCGCTATCTGTGGCTGCTGGCGATCGTGATCATCATTCTGCTCACGGTCAACCGCTCGCTTACGAAATCGAGCATCCACACGGGCGTGCAGCCGGGCAGGATGATCCCGCCCTTCGCGCTGCCGCTCGCGACGGCGACGTCAACGGCGATGCGAACGTCGCGACCAAAGCCAACGAGGGCCCGGCCGGCGATGTGCCGGCCTGCTCGGTGCGCAAACCGGGCATCCTCAACGTGTGCGAGCTTTACGAAAAGAGTCCGCTCGTGCTCGCGCTGTTCGTCAACGCGAGCTCCTGCCCCGCGGTGCTCAGCGAGATGCAGGCAGCTCGCTTCGTCGTTCCCGGGGGTTCAGCTGGCGGGCGTCGCGATCAAGGGACAGCGCGAATCGCTGCGCAAGCTGATCGCCCAGCGCGGGCTGAGCGACGTGCAGGTCGGCTTCGACCACGATGGCGCCCTGGCCTCGCTCTATCAGGTGGTGAGCTGCCCGCAGGTCACGTTCGTGCTGCCGGGCGGGACCGCGCAGAGCGCACCGCTGCTGAGCACGCCGACGACAGCGCAGCTGCGTGCGCGAATCAGCACGCTCGTGGCGGCCGCGAGGGCCCGCGGCTGGAGGCCTCCCGGGTGATCTGATGGCCGACGAGGGGGGCTGGGCGCCGGCGACGCGCCCGCTCAGGGTGGCGGCGAGTTTGCGCCCGAGCACGGCTGGCTGGCGCAGGAGGTGCGCGAGGAGCTGCCCGAGCTGCGGCTGGTGGTCGTCGAGACGAACGTCGCGCAGGGCGGGTCGCTGACCGGGCGCTCACCGAGTCACGTGAAGGCGCGCCTGCGCCAGCTCTCAAACCGCTTTCGCGGGGGTCGGGCGGTGAGCGTGCGGCGCGAGCCGGTCCCGGCGGCATACCGTTCCTTCTTTCACCAGATCGGGCTGGATCCGGACGTCGTGCGCACGCCACTGGAGGCGGTCGTGCTGGAGCGGATGCTGCACGGCGGCTTTGCGAGCGAAGGCCTGCTCTCGGACGTGCTGCTGATCGCGCTCGTCGACACCGGCGTGGCGGTGTGGGCGCTCGACGCGGGCTCGATCGACGGTCCGCTCGGCATCCGCCCCACGCGTGAGGGCGAGCCGCTCGGGCGATCGGGTGACTCCCTGCCGCTGCCGGCGGGCAGGCTCGCGGTCGCCGATGCCTCCGCTGCCCTTGGGCTGCTGTTTGAAGAGCCGGCTTCCGCGCACCGTCCCTCGGATGCGGCGAGGCGGGTGACGCTGTTCGCGATCCAGGTCGCGGGCGTGCCGACGCTCTACGTCGAAGAGGCGCTGTGGTCCTGCTGCGTGGCGCTCGGCGCGGGCTGAGCGGCGTCCGCGGCGCGGCCGCTGAGGGGCGCCGCTGGCCCTGGCGCGGCGCTTGCGCCGTTGGTAGAATCCTGGGCCGCCGCTACAAGGAGGAGCAGCGCGTTGAGCCAGCACGAGCATCAGGTCCTCGACCCCGGCGCCGCAGGCGACGCTGAGGTCGATGAGCGCGCCGCCAGGATCTCGCTGCGGGCTCAGGTGAGGCGGCTGGAGCGCGAGCTGGCGGCGATCGTGGCCGAGCGCTTTCCCCACGTCGCGCCGCCCGGCGCGATGACGGCGACGGGCGCGGTGCACAGTGACGCGCGGCCTGGAGAAGCCGGATACGCCGGACCCCGGCTGCTGGACTTCGCAGAGCTCGAGCGACTGCGCGATGAGCTGGCGGGACGTCTGCAGGTGCTCCACGCGCGCGTCGATGAGCGTGTCGAGCGCGAGCGACAGGCCCAGGAGCTGCTCGAGCGCATGCGACAGGAACCGGGTCGCCACAAGTTCATGCGCCTCGCGGTCCGCGATCTCGGTCAGGGCAGCTGTGGAATTTGGGAAGTTCGCCCGCGGCTCGGCCTGATCGGCATGCTCGCCGGCTGGTGGCAGCTCACGCTGTCTTCAGGCTGTCCCTTAGCCAGGGGTCGCGCTGAGGCGCGACCCGGTCACAGCCGCCATCTCACAGCCGCCATCGGCCGCCGACCCTGAGCCGCCGTTGAGCAGGTCAGCCAGCGTGCGGCGCTGGCGCTCGGTCATCGAGCCGACGTCTTCTTCTCGGACATCGGGATCTGGGCGAGGAACTTGCGACAGCGCGTCTGCCCCCAGCGTCGCTGGCTCATCAGCAGATCGGCCACCGCCATGCTGTCGGCCTCCCAGGGGCAGTCGAGAATCACGTCTGCGACGACCAGCTCGCCGACGGCCACCTTGCGCTTGAGCTCTGCGCGCGCCAAGCGCACCTTGTTGGCGCGCTCGAGCGCTCGCATGTACTGGGGACCGGTGCGGGAAATCGTCGCTGTCGCGTTCATGTCGCTGCATCCTCCGGTTGCCATCGCGAGGTGCTCGCGGCAGGCAACATCCGTGCTTGATCAGGGACCGAGGTGCGTTCCGCGATGGCCGCCTGAAACCGACCCACGTCGGTCGTGGTCGATCCCTACACCGCCGATTGCTTGTCCCTACGGCTTCACCGGGGCGAACCCCGAACGGTCATGCAGAGCGCTCTGAGAAGCTAAGGCGCAACCGGCGTCGCGGTCAACCCCGACGCGGCGCTTCATGCGCTAGAAGCGACCTTTTTCTTGCCTGACAGACTTGTGAAGAAATGGACAAGTCCGATGCGCGCCCGGCTCCCGCGGGCCTGATCGCAGGAGACGCCGTGGCGCCTAGGAGACCGCGGACCCGGCAGCGGCCCGTGCTCTGCCTCGACCTGGAGCTTGACCGCCGCGAACACCTCGAGCGCGCGGTCGAGCGTCGGCGCGGTCATGGGTCGCCATCACGCTCGTGCGCAGCAGCGCTCCGCCCTGGGGCACCGCCGGGTAGCAGCGCGCAGTTGGTGAACACGCCGCCGTCATAGAGCGCGCGCCACAGCAGCGCCGCCTTCCAGTCGTCGCCGACCACGATCGGGATGATCGGGGTGGCGATCCTCGCCATCGGTGCGTCGTCCGGCCGGGGCCGGTCCGCACCGGCTCGCCGCTCGAGCACCGAGAAGCCGATCTCCGCAGACCGGCGGCGAAGTAGCGCGCCTTGCTCGAGCACCGCGGCCAGCAGCTGCGGGCCCTCGTCGGAGCGCACGACGCGCAGCGCGGCGAGCGCGGCGCCGAGCGCTGCGGGCACGCCAGAGGCCGTGAACAGGAAGGCTCGCGAGGAGATCCGCAGGTAGTCGATCACCTCCGCCGGCCCGGCGACGAAGCCTCCGCACGCGGCCAGCGACTTGGAGAACGTTCCCATGCGCAGGTCGACGCGATCCTCCACGCCGAGCAGCTCGGCGGCTCCGGCCCCCCGCTCGCCCGAGAACGCCCGCGCCATGGGCCTCGTCGACCATCAGACGGGCGCCGTGGCGCTAGCACAGCTCGACGATGTCCACGCAGCGGCGCGACGTCGCCCTCCATCGAGAAGACGCCGTCGACGACGACCAGCGCACCGCCGCCATCGTCCTGAGCGCGCTCCAGCGCGCTGCCAGCTTGTCCAGTCGCCCATGGCGGAACGGGCGCATCTTGGCCTTGACAGCAGCACGCCGTCGAGGATCGAGGCGTGATCGCCGGAGTCGACGATCACGGTGTCCGCGGGCCCGAGCAGCGTGCCGAGCGTGCCCAGGTTGGTCTGGTGGCCGGTCGTGAAGACGATCGCGCCGTCGGTCTGCATCCAGTCCGCGATCTCCTGCTCCAGCTCCAGGTGCAGCGGCGTGGTGCCGTTCATCAGCCGCGAGCCCGTCAGCCCCGTGCCGTAGCGGTGCAGCGCCTCCTCGGCTCCCGCCATCACCCGCTCGTCGCCGGTCAGGCCGAGGTAGTTGTTGGACGCGAGCATGATCCGCGGCAGGCCTTCCATCTCCACCACCGGCATCGCCGGCGACTCGACCGTGCGGAAGTAGGGGATCAGTCCTGCCTCGCGTGCCGCGTCGCAGGATCGCTTCGCGATCGTGGCCGCGGACCTTGGCGAAGACGTCTATCGATGTGGGCATCTAGGGTGTGCGGCGGATGGGAGTCGAGGTGACGAGCGGTCTCTGGCAGGCGAGACCTGAGGACGTTCATCGACGTGCCATTTCGCGTGCATGCTAACCACCCGCTCTGGGTGCCTCCCCTGAAGATCGAGCGCTGGATGTTCCTGACCCGGCGTCTGAACGCGTTCTTCAGTCACGGCGAGGGCGAATACTTCCTGGCCCGACGCGACGGTCGCCTGGTCGGGCGGATCAGCGCGCAGATCGACCACGCCTACAACGAGTACCACGAGCCGCTGGGGGTGGTTCGGCTTTTTGGAGTTCGAGGACGACCAGGAGGTGCTCGATGCGCTGCTCGCCGCCGCGGCGCAGTGGCTGCGCGAGCGCGACTGCGAGCGCATGGTCGGGCCGGCGGACTTCTCGATGAACAACGAGAGCGGCGTCCTGATCGAGGGCAACGAGCTGCGCCCGATGGTCGTCCAGCCATGGCATCCGCCCTACTACCAGCAGCGAGCTCGAGCAGGCCGGCCTGACCAAGGCGATGGACCTGCAACATGTGGAACCTCGAGATCTCAGACCGCGAGAGCATGCGACCGGTGATCTTCGAGCTCGCCGACAATGTGCAGAGCCGCCACGGGATCCGCCTGCGCCACATGCGCAGGCGCGCGCTGCGCAAGGAGCTGGACTCCTTCGCGGAGGTCTACAACTCAGCCTGGTCAGAGAACTGGGGCTTCGTCCCCTACTGACAAGAAGGATCTCGACGACCTCACCGTGGAGCTGCAGCTCGTGTTCGACAAGCACTGGTTCATGGTGGCCGAACGTGAAGAGGACGGCGAGGTGGTCGGCATGGCGATCACGATCCCGGACATCAACCAGGTGCTGGCCAAGATGAAGGGCAAACTGCTGCCGCTCGGCTGGTGGCACTTCCTCAGAAAACGCCGCATCATGGACCGCGTGCGGGTGGGCTTCCTCGGCGTCAAGCCCGAGTACCAGGCCACCGGCGTGGCGGCGAAGCTCTACGTCGAGCATTTCGACATGGCCGCGATCACGCCGCAGAAGGGCGGCGAGATGGGCTGGGTGCTCGAGACCAACACGGCGATGAACCGCGGCATGGAAGCGATGGGCGGGCGGATCGTCAAGCGCTATCGCGTCTACGAGCGCCTGCTCTAGTGCGCCGAGGCGCACTGGCCGGTCTTCCGGAAGAGCGGTCGGGGGCTGTCTCTACACTTGCGCCGGTGACAGAAGCGGACGCAATCGAGGAGGTCGACGCGCTTCCGGTGCTGGCGCCCGAGGCGGTCGTGCACGATCGCTCGCGAGCGATCGTCAGATCGGTCGCGCCCAGCATGCAGGCGGCCGCGGTCGCAGCGGGCGGGTTCTTCGCGGGTGCCGCGGTCGTCGGTCTCGCGCACCGGCGGCGCACGGGTTCGCGCGCTCCCGCGAGCGCCCGATCGGGCCGCCTTTCCGGGCTTGCGCGGGGCGGCCGGCGGGCGGGCAAGGCCGGCGAGCTCGTGCAGATCGTCGGCACGAGGTCGCTGCTCGTCGACGTGCATCTGCTCGGCGGCAGGGACCGCTGAGCGGAGCGCTCGTTGCAGCGCCCGGTCGAGCTGCGCGTGCAGGTGCGCCCGCCGTGGGCCTTCCGGCTTCCGACGCGTGTCGGCAAGGACGGCGTGATGCGCCGGCGCAGCGGTGTGCTGGAGCGCCTGCTGCACGACGAGGCGGGCCGCCCGGTCGCCGTGCGCGCTGCCCAGACCGCCCCTGACACGGTTCTCTTCGGCGCGCGTGCCTTCAGCCGAGCGGGAGCCGAGCACGGGATCGCCCGGATGCGCTTTGCGCTCGGGGTTGACGACCATCTGGAGGAGTTCCACGCTCGCTTCGCGCGCGATCCGCTGATCGGGCGCTCGGTCAGGCAGCGCCCGTGGCTTCGCGTCGGGCGCCGTCCGGAACCATTTGAGGCGCTCGTGTGGGCGGTCTGCGAGCAGCTCATCGAGTACGACCGCGCCGCCCAGATCCAGCGGCGCATCGTGACGCGCCTCGGGCGGCGCTGGAGCGAGGAAGACGCCTGGTGCGCCGGACAGCGCGATCTCCCGACGCCCGCAACGCTCAGCGGCGCGGCACCGGCGCAGCTGGCCTCGTGCGATCTGACCGAGAGCCGCGCGATTGCCCTGCGCAGGGCCGCCCGCGAGGTCGCCCGGGGGCGCGTCGTGCTCGACGGCGAGCGTCCGCAGGACGGCTGGCGGCGCCTGCGCGCGATACCCGGCATCGGGCCCTGGACCGTCGAGATGCTCGCGCTGCGCGGGCAGGGCCGCTTTGATCAGCTGCCCGCCGGCGACCTGGGGCTCCTGAAGCTCGTCGGGCGCGCGCTGAGCGGCGGCGACCCCCGCGCGCGCGCCAGCGAACAGCAGGTGCGCGAGTTCTTTGCGCCCTACGGCGAGTGGGCGGGTCTTGTCGCGATTCACGCGGCGGGCATCTGAGCGCTTGGGCCCCCGCGTGCGGGTGCGCGCGTCAGTCGCGCGCTCGCTCGATCAGCAGCGCGAGCGTCGGGCAGGCCTGCGCGGCGCGCCGCGCGTGATCGACGAGCGCGGCCGGCACCGGTCCGTCCTCGAGAATCGGATAGCCCCACTCGTCCAGCGTGATCCGCTCGGGCAGCAGCTCGGCGCACAGGCCGTGCGCCTCGCAGGCGATCGGGTTCACACGCAGTCGGGTCGTCGTCATCGCGCCGCGACCGGCTTGCGTAGTCGCGGCAATGGCGGCTCGCGGTCGCGCAGCGGGAGCTCGGGCGGGCGCTCGCAGGCGTCGCATGGTCCGTAGCGCGCGTGATCTGCGAACTCCGGCGCGAACGTGCGCAGGGCGCTTGCGACGAAGCTCGCGGCTCCATCTGGATGGGCGCACGCGCCGCGGCGCGCGGCAAGCGAAGCCAGACGCGCCACTCGATCCTCGGCCCCCGCCGCCGCCCGGCCAGCGGCGAGCTCCGCGAGGCTCGTCGCGATAGCGCCGAGGCCGTGAACGCAAGGTCCGCACTGCCCGGCGCTCTGCCCCGCCAGCCAGCCCGCCATGCGCACCGTCTCTGCAACCGGGCAGGCTTCGCGCGAGAGCACCAGCAGCACGCCCGCCCCGAGCGCCGCGCCCAGAGGAGCCAGGCGCTCGTCGCACAGCTGGAGCTCCGCGAGATCCTCGGCGCCGATCCAGCTGCCGCCGTACCCGCCGATCAGCAGCGCCCGCGGCTGCGAGTGCAGTCCGCCCGCCGTCTGGAGCAGGTCGTGCAGCGGTGCGCCGTACTCGATCTCATATACGCCGGGATGCGCAACCGGTGTTCCGAGGAGCGTGACGAGAGCCGATCCAGGCTGTGCGGGCGTGCCGAGCTGACGAAACCACCGGGGACCGCGGCGCGCGATCAGCGCTACATGCGCCAGCGTCTCGGCGTTGGAGATCAACGTGGGACGTTTCGCAACCCCCTGGCGAAAGGGCGGCGGAGGTGTGAAGGTCGGCATCGCCGGGCCTCCGTTGAGGTGGCTGACGAGCGCTGTCTCGTTGCCCGCGACATAGGCGCCGGGGATCGTCGCGACGCGCATCCGCACCTCGCGGCGCGACGCGCCTCTTTCTGTGATCGCCGTGCTCACCGCATGCTGGCTGACAGGCGCCGACTCGCAGATCGCGATGATCAGCTCGCTCGCGCGCAGCGCCTGTGCAGCGAGCTGCCCGCCGTCGAGCACGAGGTGGGGAAGGCTCTCCAGCAGCGTGCGATCCTTGCGGCTCGCCGGCTCGCTCTCTGAGGCGTTGATCACGACGATCGGGCGCCCGCGGGAGCTCGCAACGGCCCTCAGCTTGATCGCGGTCGGAAAGCCGCCGCCGCCGCGTCCGCGCAGATCGGCCTGCTCGACGAGATCGATCAGCCAGGGCGCGGCGCTGCGCCGCCTGCCAGCGCCTGCCGCCGGCAGCGAACCGTGAATCGCCGTGTGTCCGTCGAGGCTGAGCGCCCCGCGGGGGGGAATGCCCTTCAGGACGCGCGGCAGCCCAGGCTGGGGCAGCTCGGACTCGGGCACGGGGATGTGCTCGGTGGGCGTGCTGAGCAGGAGCTCGCCGCGCGCGCTCATCGGCCTGTCCTGCTGGTCGAGCCGCCCTGCGAATGAGCGAGCAGCGAGCTTGGCGTTCCCGCGCGTTTGGCCCAGCCCGATCCCAGCGGGCCGCCGGGCAGCCAGATGAGCAGGAACAGCGCGAAGGCGCAGACGCCGCCGAGGGCCGCCCGACCGGCGGTTGGATGCTGCGCCCAGCCGTCGATCACGCGCGCGGCGACCGCCGCGATCACCGCAAGCAGGCAGAGCACGCTGATCGCCAGAAGCCACGTGCTCTTGACGTCGCTTCCGGTGCCGAGCCCGTGGAGCAGCGCGATCGGCCAGCTGGCATAGCTGAGCCAGTGGATCGCGCGCCAGCTCGCGTAGCCGACGCGCTGGCGCAGCGCGCTCGTGATCGTCACGGCCAGCAGGAGATCGAAGGCGATCGCTCCCAACCCGAGCCAGAACGGGCGGTATGAGCTCGCGAACGGCACGACGGCGTCGAGCAGCGAGATCGGCGCAAAGCTGTCGAGCACTGACGTGATGATGTGCAGGACCAGGAAGACCATCGCCAGCAGCGACACGTTGCGGTGCAGGCCGTCGACGACGAAGCGAGGCCAGCGCGTAGTGCTCACGCGCCGGACGTCGAGCACGCCGAGCACGACCGCCCCGGTCAGCAGCAGCAGCGCGACGGCGCCGGTCGAGCGCGTCAGGTACCAAGAGACGCTTGGGCCCGCGGTTGCCAGGGCGCCCATCATGCGGCTGCGCGCGTTTGTGTAAGAGCTTCGGCGGGCCAGGCGCCGACGCGTGACACCCGCCCGTCCTGTCGCACGAGGCGCGCCGGAAGACCCAGATCGCTCAGCCAGGCTTCAGCGCGGGTGCTGCGCACGAGCGCCGCGGTGGCGGCGACGTTCGCGTCCGCGCAGCTGGCGGCCGCGACGCTGACCGTTCGCCAGGTGGTCTGCGCGGGCCGCCCGGTCGCGGGGTCGATGATGTGGTGCATGGCCTGTCCGTCGTGGCCCCAGCGCCGCACCGCCGTGCTGGACGTGGCAAGCCCGCCGCCGCGGATCGAGATCGTCTGACCGGGCGCGCTGACGTCGCTGCGATGATCGTCGGTCACGTGGATCAGCCAGCCCTGGCGAGGGCTCGCGCCGGCGGTCGCGATGTCGCCGCCGACGCTCACGAGCACGCCGCAGCCGGCCGCATGTGCCGCCGTCCGCGCGGCGCGATCGGCTGCCCACGCTTTGGCCGTCGCGCCCAGGTCGAGCGCCATGCCCGACGGGATTCGCACCGAGCTTGCTCTGCGATCGATCGTCACGGCGCGCCAGTCGAGCCTGCGCGCGATCACGCGCAGCGCGCGCTCTGTATCGGTGCTGCAAGCGCCGGCGCCTGGGGTGGGCCGCTCGCGCGCGAGCGGGGTGATGGAGGCCGGCCGGCCGGCGTTGAGCGTGGGCGGCGGCGGGGGCGGCAGCTCTCGCCAGTCGCGGTCATACCCGGCGAGCGCGAGCGCCCGACCGAGCGTCGGGTCGACGTCGCCCTCGGTCAGCCGCGCGGCGCGCAGCGCGAGCTCGAGTGCCTCGACCAGCAGCGGGCTGGCAATCACCGTCCTGCCGCGAGCGGCGTTCACGCGCGATAGGTCTGAGTCCGAGCGAAAGCGGCTGCACGCGAGGTCGATCGCCGCGAGCTCGCTCTGCACGCGGTCGTGCGCATCGGCGAGCGCGCGGGCGTCTGTCACCTGAACGGTGACGCTCGTTCCAAGCGCCTCCCAGGTGGTGCGCGCGAGCGGATCGCCGGCTTTCGCGTTCACGTCAGGAGCCCCCCGAGACGACCGGCGTGGAGGCTTCGCTGCTGGAGGTGGATTCGCGGGCGGTTTCCTGGGAAGTCGCGGGCGTCGTCGACTGCCCGGCTGACGATTGCGATGAGGATTCGGATTCCGATGATCCAGATTCCGAGGAACCGGAGCTGGTGGATGACGGCGATTGCGAGGATTTCGCCGATTCGCCGGAGCTGTCCGCTTCGGTGCTCTGCGTCGATTCGCCGCTCGACGTTTCCCGCGTGGCGGCGGTCGGCGCCTGGGCGGGTGCGCTCAGCGAGCTGGAGGAGCCGGATGAGGTGCTGGTGGGCTTGTCCTTGCGCTCAGATGCCGCGCTCGAGCTCTTGGTTGTCGCGTGCGCCGCGGTGTGACCGGCAAACGCGTTGGCCGCCACGTCGCTGAGAATGGCGGTCAGCGCGACGCTGACGGCCATCAGCCAGCGTGTCGTGCGTCGCAGTCTGCGCAGGGCGCCGTCGCGGGCGAGGGTGGCCTGGGATCGCATCGTGCTCAGTATCGGCGGAGGTTGTCGACGTGCAGCATCGATCCAGTGTGTGTCGCCGCATTAACGGTCCGCTAACCGTTGTATGAGAAACCTCATGTAATCCGCCGACAGGTACATGAGCCTCGCCCGCGACGCCTATCCTCAGGCGATGTCAACGGTCAGCGGCGCCGAGCCCGCCGGCGAGCGTACGCCTGGCTCCTCACGGCCCGACGCCCGGACACCGAGCGCGCCTGCCAGAGTGCTCGTCATCGAGGACGAGCCGGGCATCCGCGACTTTCTGCAACGCGGCCTGCAGGCGGAGGGCTTCGCCGTGGCGGTCGCGGCGGATGGGCTGCGCGGACAGCAGATGGCGCTCGAGGACGACTGCGACGCCGTGGTGCTGGACCTGATGCTTCCCGGTCGCAGCGGGCTCGAGGTCCTCGCGTCGCTCAGCGAGGCAAAGCCGCGGCTGCCGGTGATGGTGCTGACCGCCCGAGGTGAGGTCGAGGATCGCGTGACCGGCCTGGACGCCGGGGCGGTGGACTATGTCACCAAGCCATTCTCGCTGGCCGAGCTCGTGGCTCGCCTGCGGGCGCAGCTGCGCGTCTCGGCGCAGCGCGCGGCGACCACGATCAGCGCAGGCGGGCTGGAGGTGAACCTGCTCACGCGCAAGGTGTCGCGCGACGGGCGCCCGGTGACGCTGTCCACGACGGAGTTCGAGCTGCTCGTCTACATGCTGCGTCACCGCAACCAGGTGCTCTCACGCGGGCAGATCCTGAAGGCCGTGTGGGGCTATGAGCACGATCCCGCCACGAATGTCCTGGACGTCTATGTCGGCTACCTGCGCCGCAAGCTCGGGCGCCCCGGCGATCCCGCGCCGATCACGACGGTGCGCGGTGTCGGCTATCGGCTGAGCGACGCGGGCTGACCGGTGCGCGGGAGCTTCGATCGCTTCGCCCGGCTCGGCCTGCGCTGGCGGCTGGCCGGCTGGGTCGCGGCGGTCATGCTGATCTGCACCGCGATCACGTTCGTCGCCGTCTATCGCGGCACGGGCACGCAGCTGCGCGCGCAGATCGACCAGGACATATCGGGCGAGGTGAGCGAGCTCGCGCACGCGCTGAGGCTGTCCGGTGCTCGCACGCCCGCGCAGGTCGCGCAGGTCGCGCAACGCTATGCGGGCGCTCGCCCGTTCGGCGACAGCTCGACGCTGCTGTTCGCGCTCGTCCCCGGTGCACGCGTCGCGACGAACCGTCCCGAGCTGCTCAGCGAGGGTGCGCCGGATGACCGTGAGACGGCCGCCCAGCAGGCCCAGGAGAATCGCCTCTCGCGCCAGCTGCTGCTCCCGCGCGAGGGCTATGCGACGCTGGCGCTCGCGGACGTCGGCGACCTGCGCGTGCTCAGGCGCAC
This sequence comes from uncultured Solirubrobacterales bacterium, assembly GCA_963749385.1. Taxonomy (GTDB): domain Bacteria; phylum Actinomycetota; class Thermoleophilia; order Solirubrobacterales; family Solirubrobacteraceae; genus Palsa-744. The sequence goes on along the minus strand of CAVVMI010000006.1, from coordinate 61,702 downwards.
GGTGGCGCTGCGCATCGGTCGCGGGACGCTGAACGTGACCGTGGGCGGCGGCGAGCCGCTCGCGCCGGTCGACCACGCGCAGGCCGGAGTGGCTCGCGCGTTCGTGCTCGCGGCGCTGCTCGCGCTCGCGGGCGCGCTGCTGGGCGCGTATCTGATCGGCACCCGCGTCTCGCGACCCCTGCGCAGCATCGCGACCGTGGCCGCGCGCGTGGACGCGGGCGATCTCCACCCGCGCATCGAGCCCGAAGGCGGCGAGGGCGACGAGGTGCGGGTGCTCGCCGAGGCGTTCAACCACATGCTCGACCGGCTCACCGACGCCTTCTCCCGCCAGCGGGAGTTCGTCGCCGACGCCTCGCATGAGCTGCGCACGCCGCTCACGGTGATCCGCGGACAGCTGGAGGTGCTCGCCGCACAGGAGGATCCCTCCGGCGCCGAAGTACGTCGTGTGCAGCAGCTCGTCGATGCCGAGATCGCGCGGATAAGTCGCCTCGTCGACGACCTGCTGGTTCTGGCCAGGACCGAGCGAAGCGAGTCGCTGCGGATCGAGCCGATAGAGCTCCCGGCGTTCGTCTCAGAGCTCTGGAGCAGCGCCGGCCTGCTCGCCGATCGACGCTTTCTGCTGGAGCCCGTCCCGCCCGGGACCCTGCTCGCCGATCCCGATCTGCTGGCGCGGGCGCTGCGAAACCTCGTCGTCAACGCGATCGAGCACACAGCGCCCGAGCACGGGCGCGTGAGCATGAGCGTTCGCTCCGTCACCGGGGGCCGGGTGTTGTTCGCCGTGCAGGACGACGGCCCCGGGATCCCCTCCGACCAGCGTGAGCGGATCTTCGACCGCTTTCATCGCGTCGATGCGGCACGCAGCCGCAGCGCCGGCGGCACGGGGCTCGGGCTCGCGATCGTCGCGGCGATCGCCGATGCGCACGGCGGGCGCGTGGTCGCGGGCGTGTCGTCGCTCGGCGGCGCTCGCATCGAGCTCGAGCTGCCCGGCTTTGAGCCGGCGCCGTTCGCCGCCCGGTCAGATCAGCTCGCCCGCACGCCGTCCTACCCCGCCGGCTGAACATCCGGGACGCTGACTCCAGAGACCGCGCGCGCGGTCGCCGAGATGGCGCGTCACTGGACGCTGTAGAGGGGCTCAGCCGAAGAACAGCTCGGCGGTCTCATAGAGGCCGGGGTCCAGCAGCTTGGGCTCGCGCAGGGCGTCCTCGAGTGAGACCTCGACGATCTCGGTGCCGCGCAGCGCGACCATCGTGCCCAGGCGCCCGCCGCGCGCCGCGTCGAACGCAGCGACGCCAAAGCGCGTGGCCAGCACGCGGTCATAGGCGACCGGGGTGCCGCCGCGTTGGACGTGTCCAAGGATCGTCACGCGCGTCTCGAAGCTCGTGCGGCGTTCGATCTCCTGCTCGAGCAGCACGCCGATCCCGCCGAGGCGCTCGTGTCCGAAGGCATCGGTGGCGGTGCCGCGCGGACCCACAGCGTTCCCTCCAGCGGGCTCGCGCCCTCGGCGACGACGACGATCGAGAAGCTGCGTCCGCGCTCGTGGCGGCGCAGCAGGTGCGCGACGACGTGGTCGATGTCAAACGGGCGCTCGGGCACGAGAATGGCGTCGGCGCCGCCGGCAAGGCCCGCGTGCGTGGCGATCCAGCCGGCGTGGCGGCCCATCACCTCGACGACCATCACGCGGTTGTGGGACTCCGCGGTCGTGTGCAGGCGGTCGATCGCGTCGGTCACGATCTGCACGGCCGTCTGAAAGCCGAACGTCACGTCGGTCCCGCCGAGGTCGTTGTCGATCGTCTTCGGCACGCCCACGACGGGGATGCCCTGGCGGTGGAGCTCGAGCGCCACGCCGAGCGTGTCCTCGCCGCCGATCGGGATCAGCACATCGATGTCGCGCGCGGTCAGCGTGGCCGCGATCGCCTCGAGGCCGCCCTGACCGGCCGCGAAGGGGTTCGTGCGCGAGGTCCCGAGGATCGTGCCGCCGCGCGGGAGGATCCCCGCGGTGCTGTGCAGCGTGAGCTCGAGTGCGTCATCCTGACAGCACGCCCGCCCAGCCGTGGCGAAAGCCCAGGAAGCTGTTGCCTTGCTCTGCCAGCCCGCGTCTGACGACGGCGCGGATGACGGCGTTCAGGCCCGGGCAGTCGCCGCCGCCGGTGAGCAGCCCTACGCGCAAGGCGCGCCTCGTCGGTACATCAGATGCCCTGCCCGGGAAGGAACTCGTTGGTGAACGGCTGCTGGCCGGCGCCTGGGTTGTGGCTGAGCAGTCCGTGCGCGGTCATCCAGCTACCGAACGCCGCCCACGCCGCGGGCGCCTGCCAGCCGTAGGGGTCGCTCTTGGACGCCGGCGCAGCCGCCGGCAGCGTCTGCTCGATCGATTCCAGCTGCAGCTTCGGTTCCAGCGAGGGGTTGGCCCTGACGAGCTGCGCGGCGGCGGCGGACGGGTTGGCCCGCACCTCCTGCTCTCCCTGCGTGAGCGCCTGCAGGAAGGCCCGCAGGTCCTGTCCGCGGCTGCGCGCCTCGTCTTCGCGCACGACGAGCACGAGCTCGTTGTAGGTGGGCACGCCCGCCTGGTCCACTGGGATCACCACCGGGTGCCTGTGCATCAGGCGCAGCTGTATCGCCTCGTAGTTCCAGAAACCGCCGAGCGTCGCGTCGACCTTGCCCGAGAGCATCGCCGGCACGAGGTTGAAGCCGACGTTGACTTCCTGAATCGAGGCGGGGTTCACGCCGGCCGCTCTGAGCGCGGTCTGCAGCTCGGCGGTCTGATAGCTCAGCCCCGCGGTCCCGACGCGCTTGCCGGCGAGGCTCGCGACGCTCGTCACGTGATGTCCCGGCAGCGCGATGATCGAGGTCAGCGGGCGCTGCACGAGCGCGGCGATCGAGACGAGCTTCAGCCCCGAGTCGCGTGCGAGCAGCAGCTGGGGCTCATAGGAGATCGCCATGTCGACCTTTCCCGCGGCCAGCAGCTTGAGCGGTTCGGACGTTTCGGCGGGAACGACCGGGCTGACGTTCAGTCCCACGGCGCGGAAGTTGCCATCGGCGATCGCCGTGTACAGCGCGGCGTGGTCGGCGTTGGGTATCCAGTCGAGCATCACCGAGAATGGCTTGGCCGAGCCGCTGGTGATCACGTCCTGCTTTGCGCCGCAGCCCGTCAGCGCAAGCGCGCACGCGAGCGCCGCGGCGCCCAGCGCCGTGCGGCGGCGGGGCAAGCGTGGCTTTCTCAAGGTCGATCTCCTTCCGGCCGGGTGCTCCAGGGCGTCAGTCGCTCGGCGAGCGACAGCGCGTAGAAGCACGCGATTGCGAACATGAACAAGATCGTCGCCGCAGCCCACGCCCGCGGATTCTGAAAGGCGTTGCCGTCGGACACGATCTCACGCCCGAGCCCACTGTAAGGACCGACGGTCGCCGTCTGAGACTCGGCGATGAAGGCTGCGATGACGCCCACGGCGACGGCGATGCGCGCGCCGCTGAGCGCCGCGGGGAGCGCGGCCGGCAGCTCTGCGAAGCGAAAGGCCTGCCAGCGCGAGGCGTCGAGCGTGCGCAGGAGCTTGAGCTGCTCGGGCTCTACGCTGGCAAGCCCGTCGACGGTCGTCACGAGCACCGGGAAAAAGCAGATGAGCGCGATCACGATCAGCTTGGGGAACAGGCCGAAGCCCCACCACAGCACCAGCAGCGGGGCGATCACGACGAACGGGATCGCCTGCGAGCCCACCGCGAGCGGATAGACGGCCCGGCGAAAGGCCGGCGACAGGTGGACCGCTATAGCCACGGCGAACCCGCCGAGCAGCGCGAGCGCGAGGCCCAGAACGACCTCGCGTGCGGTGATCTTCAGGTTGGCCCAGAGCAGGCCCGCGTTGTTCCACATGGCGCCGGCGATCGCATGCGGAGCCGGCAGCAGGGCCGCTTGCACGTTGCTCAGGTCGGCGTACAGCTCCCATGCGCCCAGCAGCATGCAGATCAGCAGCAACGACGGCAGCGCGCGCGCGAGGCGCCTCATGGGCGCCGTCCCAGGCCCAGCGCGTGCAGAGCGTGCGCGCGCAGCGCAACGATCTCGGGGTCGGTGCGCGAGCGGGGGCGCGCGGCGCCGACGTCGAGCTCGTCGATGACCCTGCCGGGCCGCGGTGACAGGATCGCGACGCGGTCGGCCAGCAGGATCGCCTCCTCGACGTCGTGGGTCACGAGCACCACCGTGCGCGGCTCGCGCCCCAGCGCGTCCTGCAGCCAGGCATGCATCTCGGCGCGCGTGATCGCGTCGAGGGCCCCGAAGGGCTCGTCGAGGCACAGCAGCGCCTTGCCCGAGAGCAGCGTGCGGATGAACGCCACGCGCTGGCGCATGCCGCCGGAGAGCTCGTGCGGGCGCGCCTGCTCGAAGCCGGTCAGGCCGAGCTCTGTGAACAGCTCTCGCGCGCGCTCGCGCGCCTGGGAGCGTGGCATGTGGGCCACGCGCAGTGCGAGCCCCGCGTTGTCCAGCGCGTCCAGCCACGGCAGCAGCAGATCGCGCTGGGGCATCAGCGCCGCGGGGGCGCAGGCGATCGTCCCCTCGTCGGGTTGCTGCAGGCCGCAGATCAACTCCAGCAGCGTGGTCTTGCCACAGCCGCTGGGTCCCACAACCGCGAGCGTCTCGCCGTGCTGCGCTGACAGTCCAACGCCGGCCAGCGCCGCGACCCGGCGGGAGGCGCGCTCGCCATAGGACAGGCTCACGTCGCACAGGCTCACCGCCGGCGCGCGCCGGCGCACCTCGGGTCGGCCGGCGTTTGCTTTCAGTCGCGTTAACACTGCACTCCCTCCGCGGGCATTACCCCACAGGTTCGAAGGGTCGGCGCCGGCATCCTGGGCGCCATCTCAGCCGGCCTTTCCGCCAGCTCCCCTGTGTCTTACGAATGCCGACGATGCTAGCGCGCGAGGCTCAGTCCCGGACGCGCGAGCGCGCGCACGAAGTCCTCGAGCTGCGCGGTGGTCCAGCACTCGAACGCGACGCAGTACTGCTCGTAGGCGGCGATCACCGAGTCGCCGTAGTTCCAGTACAACCGCGGCTCGGGATTCAGCCAGAACGTGCGTCCGGCGTGAGCGGCGATCTGAGCGAAGATGTCGGCCCGCGGGTCGCGACCGTTCGTGCGCGCATCGCCGAGCACGATGACCGTGGCGCGTGGATCGAGATCATCCTCGACCTGCTCGAGAAACTCCGACCAGACGCGTCCGTAGTCGGTGTAGCCCGAGATGTCGGCGACGCCCGCGTCGCTGGAGATCCGTTCGCTGACGACCTTGAAGTCGCGCTCGTGCTCGAAGATGTCGGTCACCTCGGAGATTCGCTCGATGAACACGAACGAGCGCATCTTGCGAAACGTGTCGTGCAGTGCGTGGAGCACCGACAGGAAGAAGACCGACGCCGAGGTGACGCTCGTCGACACGTCGCAGAGCACGTAGAGCTCGGGACGTTTGGGGCGGCGGGGCCGGTACTTGAGCACGACGGGGACCCCGCCGGTCTGAAGCGACGCGCGCATCGTTCTGCGGACGTCGACCTGCGCATGGCGGCGGTGGCCGCGCGCCTGCCAGCCCTGTGTGGCCAGTCGCCGGCGCAGCTGCACGACGACGCGGTGCACGGCGGCGAGGTCCGCCAGCGGCCCCGACGGCAGGGCGCGGTCGAGCTCGCCCAGCGGGCGCGCGGGAGGTAGCGTGCCGGTGCGCTGGATCTGCGCCCGTTCGAGCTCCCGCCGCAGCTGGGCCTCAAAGCGCCGCAGCGCGTCTCGCGGCAGCCCATCGCGTCGCGGATCATCCGGCGGCAGGTCGGGCTGGGGCTCGGCGCGCAGCCCGAGCGCGCGGCGGATGCGCTGGACGTCCACGCCGATCACGCCCGATCCATCCTGCCGCTGCCCGAGCGCCGCTATCGCCATTCGCGCGAGGTCGCGCATCGCGCCCTCTGAGCCCTCTCTGAGGGCCTGTGCGATCTGCGCGCGCAGCTCGGCCAGCTCGCTCTCGCTGAGCTCTTCGGGGTCGGTGCCTCCGGCGCCCGAGCCAGATCGCGTCTGTTCGCTTATGCCCTCGCGGATTGCGGCAAGCTCGACGGCCCTGAAGAAGAAGCGGTCGAACACCAGCTCGAAGATGCGCCTGTCCTCCTGGCTCTTGGCGAGCGTGGCGGCGAGCGCCTCGCGGAAGTCGCGCTGGGAGGTCCAGTCGATCTCCTCGAGCACGTCGAAGGCGTCCAGCAGCTCCGACGTTCCGATCGCGACGCCTTCGCGGCGCAGCTCCTCGCCCAGCTCCAGCAGCCGGGCCGGCAAGCCTTCGGGCGAGCCGCTTGTGTACGGCGGGCCGCCCAGCGCGTGCTCAGGAGGCGACATCGGCCGGCGAGGAGAGCTTCACCCCGACGCGCTCGGCCACCACGTCCATGTCGGTGCGGTGCTTGACGATCACGGACATGGTTTCGGCGAACGTGTCGGCGTCGATGTCGTCTGCGCCCAGGAGCAGCAGCGCTCGCGCCCAGTCGATCGACTCGGCGATCGACGGCGGCTTCTTGATGTCCAGCTCACGCACCATGCCGATGATCTCGACGAGCTTGCGCGCCACTGCCTCGGGCAGCTCCGGCGCGTGCAGGCGCACTATCTCGAGCTCGTGCTCGAGCTCGGGGTAGTCGAGCCACAGGTACAGGCAGCGACGCTTCAGCGCCTCGGTCAGCTCGCGCGAGTTGTTGGACGTGAGCAGCACGACGGGATGCGTGCGCGACTCCACGCGCCCGAGCTCGGGAATCGAGATCTGAAAGTCCGAGAGCACCTCCAGCAGCATCGCCTCGAACTCCTGATCTGTCTTGTCGATCTCGTCGATCAGCAGCACGACCGGCTCCTCTGAGGCGATCGCGCTCATCAGCGGTCGCGCGAGCAGGAAGTCCTCGCCGAAGATGTCGTCCTGGACCTGCTCCCATCCCGCACCGTCTGCCTCGGCCTGGATGCGCAGCAGCTGCTTTCGGTAGTTCCACTCATACAGCGCCTTGGCCTCGTCGAGGCCCTCGTAGCACTGCAGGCGCACGAGCTCGCGGCCCAGGTACTTGGCAAGCGCCTTGGCCAGCTCGGTCTTGCCGACGCCCGCCGGTCCCTCCACGAGCACGGGCTTGCCGAGCTTGGTAGCCAGGTAGGAGACCAGCGCGGTGGACTCGCCCGGCAGGTAGCCGACCTCGCGCAGACCCTCGGCGACCTGCGCGACGGATGCGGGACCGTTCGTGGCTGCCGCCGGCGCCGGAGACGAGGATGCTGACATCGTCAGCGCAATGATAGGACGCGCGCGGCTGACGGCGTGCCCGGACGCGGCGTGCCCGGACGCGGCGTGCCCGGACGCCCCCGCGCCGGCGGGCGCTCGTGTCAGTGCCCGCTCGGGCCGCTACTCGCGATCGTCGATCGGCTCGGTCGGCGCATCCTCGAAGGACAGCTGCTCGCTGGCCTTGCTCGCCGCCAGGGCTCCACGCGGCGCCGAGCGCGCGCGCGAGCCCTGCGGTGGCTGCGGATAGCGCGGGCGAGCAGGCTGCGCGCGGACCTGCGCCTCATCGCCGCGATCGTCCTCGTTGCCCTCCCCGGGCGGCCGGTGGCGGCGCGAACGTGGTGTCGCGGGCGGCTGCGCGGCGCGCATTCGCGAGCCCGCGTAGGCCAGCACCCCTGCTGCGGCGAGCGCGAAGAAGATGCCCCACTGAACGCCGACGTTGGCCGCGATCCCGTGAGTCGTTACGCCCGGCTTGTCAAACAGCCTGAGGATCAGCAGGAGCACGGCCCACAGCCCCGCGGCCAGCACAACCGCGCCGTCGCTGCCGGGAAGATGGAACTCGCGCCCCTCGGCGCGCGAATAGAGGAGGAAGAGCACGGCGAGCGCGACGAGCAGCACAGCAGCCTCGATGAACGAGAAGACCTGAAAGGCGTTGAGGTTGCGGCTCTCCAGCGGTGCCTGGCGGGGCGCGTTGATGACCGCGTTCTGCTGATACCAGGGCAGCAGCATCGTGACGAACAGGGCCACCGCGGCGATGGCGGCAAGTCGCTGCTCAGAGGACAGCGCGCGCCAGTCGCGCGCCAGCCTGGCCATCACGGGCGCGTCGTGTCTTGTGTGATCCTCGGCAAAGGCGACATCGTGCTTAGTCTAGGAGCGACCCCAGCTGCCGGGATCACCGCACGCGGGGCGCGAGCGCCTCAGTGCGACTTGGCCGCGGTGAGCGTGATCGTGCCGTTCGCGCTCTGGAAGTTGCCCGCGAGGTCGGTGGCCACGAGCGTGACCGAGTAGGCGCCGGGCTGTGACGGCGTGACCCACAGGAGCTTGGGCTTCCCGCGTTCGACGGTCGCACGGTTCGTCCACACGACCTTCGCGCCGCGTCGCACGGTCAGCAGCACCGAGGAGATCTTCGACAGCGACAGCTGGACCCCGGCGCGGGCGCTCGTCGGCAGCGTGCTGGTGAGCAGCGACACGACCGGCGAGGTGTGAAGGTCGGTGGTGAACTGCTGCGCGGTCGTGCAGTAGATCGAATCGCCCGCGATCGGCGTCGGCGGGCTCGTCGTGGCCGCGCTCGCGTGCGCCGCGCTAGTGCTCGCGCCGGTCGTGACGCCCGTCGGGCCGGTGGGCTGGGTGCCGCCCGGGCCGTTGGTGCCGGCGGGCGCCGGTGCGGGCGCGGGCGCGGGAGCGGGTGCGGGGGTCGCAACCAGCGGCTGGCCTTTGCGCGTGCGTTCGCAGAGGTGCTGGAGGAATTCGGTGAGCAGTTCGTGGTAGTTGAGGTTGGATTCTCCGAACTGGTCATACATCGACCACGCGCCGGTGTTGTAGTGGGGCACCTCGGTGCGCGCCTCGGCGTCTCCTTCATCGAACAGCTGCAGGCCGAGCGGGTCTCTGGTGATCGAGGTGTAGTCGTAGAGGCCGACGAGCGCCTGGATGAAGCCGTTGAGGATCCTGTCGCTCGGCGCGTAGGTGTACTCGGCGTACTCCGCGCCCGCGGCGGTCTTCACGCGGACCCCGGTCGAGGGCGCGTTCTCGTAGATGCCAAGCGCCTGCTGGGCGGCTGTGAGATACGCCGGTTCCTTCAAGCGCGACCAGGCGCGCGCGAGCACCTGCAGCGCGGTTCCCTGTGAGAGCCCGCTCGTCCACGGGGGCGAGCCGCCGTCGAAGCGGAACATGTACTCCCACGCGATCCCGCCGGCGCGCTTGGTCGCCAGCGGGATGACTTCGCCGAGCAGCTGGCGCAGGTTCGCGTTTTCGTTGCCCGACAGGTAGTAGCCGTTCGCCGCGCCGAAGGTGCCGAGCCACTGGATCTCTATTCCCTGCCCGGCGTAGTGCTCCCAGACGATCTTGCTGGGGGGAAAGGTGATCCGCTCGCCGCTGGAGAGCAGCGGCTGCGTCGTCCACCAGTGCCAGTTGTGTTCGAGCGTCAGGAACACCGCCGCCACCCGCGACGCGCTCAGCAGTCCGCCCGCCGCCATCGCGCGCACGTTGGCGAGCACCGCGCCGAGTTCGCTCTGCCTCGTTCCACGGAGCCTTGACAGCGAGCGTTCGGCGCCGGAGAAGATCGCGGAGTCCTGCTTGTAGACGGCTTCGGATATCCCTCCGCTGTGCTGAAGCTGGGCCAGCGCGCCCGGCGACCGTCGGTCCGTGGGGCTTGGCCGTCGCGCCACTGGCGGTCGGCGCGATCGCGGCGATGATCGCCAGCGCGCCCGCGCATGCGCATGCGCATAGCCAGGCGCTGGTGCGAGCGTGGATGAGGCGTCGGGCGCTCACGCCCGGGGAGAATCGCAGGGCACGCCTGTCGAACACATCTGCGAGCGCGCGAGTTGCGCCGCGCACGCAGCGCGCTCAGTCCAGCTCGGCCTCCAGCTCGTCCACATCCAGATCGTCCTCTTCCTCGTCGTCGTCGTCATCATCTTCGCTCGCCTGCACCCCGGCGGGCTGGTATGTGACCTGGAAGTGCTCGATCAGATCGTCGCGTCGCGGCTCGTCGAGCGGGGTGTCGTCGGAGATCAGCACCCAGTCGTCGACCTCGAGCTCGTCGGTGTCGAATATCTCGTGAGCGACCTCTGGCGAGTCGTCGACGACGATCAGAACCTCCGTCTGCGGGTTGAAGTAGGTCCCGGGACGGATCGTGACTTCGTCGAGTCGAAAGTGGCGCCCGTCTGCCATCGGCCCGTTATACCCGACTGCGCGGCGGGCATGCTGGCCCGCCGCGACGCCCGTCAGGGTTCGAGCTCCTGCATGGTCCGCGCGATCTCCGCGTCGACGTCCAGCGCCTCGAGACCCTGACGCACGCGGCGTTCGTTGCGCGCGAGCACGAGCTGGCGGATCTCGTTTACGAGGCCGGGATCGTGGCCCGCGGGCTGCTGTGCAGGGGTCATCAGCCGGGCGACCTCGGTGTCGATGTCAAGTCCGGGCTCGCCGCGGGCGACGAGCCGTTCGCTGCGCGCGCCCAGCATCTGGCGGATCTCGCGCTCGCGATCGGCGCTGTCGGCCGGGGATTCCGGGGCCTGGACCATCATCGGCCCGCCCGCGTCGGAGTCGCGCGTCAGCCCGCCGCTGCCGATCTCGTCATAGATGCTCCCGCTGGTGCCCCGGCTGGTGACCAGCAGCACGAGCGACACAACGAGCGACAGCCCGACCGCGCCGAAAACGACGATCGTGAAGAGGTTCCCCACCGCCACATTGTTGCTTCTCGCGCGGGCCACGGCGGCGCGCCTGCCCGTCTGCGCCCGCGAGCGGCCAGCGGTGCGCGGGCGAGGCGGCGCTCGGACATCTGAGGCCGATCGCACGCGTGCGCTAAAGACAAGCCGCGCCCCTGCCGATCGCGTGAGGGATGTCCGCTCGGCGCACAGGCTCGCCCGAGGAGCGGGCGAGCGCGCGCCTCTCCCCGACTCCGCATGGAGCATCCAATGAGCAGGCCCTGATCCCCGGGGGCGCCCGGGACGCGCCCCCGCGCGCGGGCGCGAACGTCGGCGGACCGGCCGACAGCGGCGCGGCCAGGAGCTCAGAGGCGGCGAACGTGGCGGATGCGCGAGCTCTGCGGCTGCTGGGCGAAGGGCTGGGCGCACGCACGCAGGACGTCGTGTCACAGATGCTGAGCGGCTCTGAGGGCTGCGAGGAGTCGCTGGACGCGGTCGTCGAGGAGGGCTTTGCGCGCGTCGGCGCCGTCTCCACCCGGGCGCTCGCGCGCTGGATGTCCGGCGACGGGCCCGAGGCGGCTCGCGACATCGGTCAGGAGTCCTGGCGGATCTTCGGTCAGCTGGCCGCCCAGCGCTCGGCGCCGCTGAACGAGGTGACCAAGCGCTGCCTGTGCTGGCGAGACGCGGCGGATCGCGTTCTGCGCGAGATCGCAATGCGACTGGACCTGGCGGACGACGCGCTAGCGCTCGCGCTCGGCATGCTTCAGCGCAGCCTCGAGGAGACGATCGTGCGCATGGCGGAGTCGTTTGAGTCAGAGCGAGACGTCGCTGCGCGGGAGCTCGCGCGCCGCGAGCACGAGCTCGCGTTCCTGGCCACCCACGACGCGCTCACCGGCCTGCCCAACCGCGCGCTCATCCTCGACCGCGTGGAGCAGGCGCTGGCCCGCGCCAGGCGCTCGCCCGAGCCGCTCGCCATGCTGTTCATCGATCTGGACAACTTCAAAGCGGTCAATGAAACGCTCGGTCACAGCGCCGGCGATGAGCTTCTTGTGCAGGTCGCGACGCGCCTGGCGGCGCTGCTCGGGGAGGACGACGTGCTCGGGCGCCTGGGCGGGGACGAGTTCGCGCTCGTCGCCTGCGGGGAGTCGCTGATCCACGGTGCACAGCACGTTGCAGACCGCGTGCTGCAGGCGCTCGGCCAGCCACTGGAACCTCGCGAGGCGTCGCGCGGGCGCCTGACCGTGACAGCCAGCGTCGGCGTCGCGAGCGCAGACGAGCGCCCGGCCGAGGAGCTGCTGCGCGATGCGGGGATCGCGATGTATCGGGCGAAGCGCGCCGGGCGAAACCGCAGCGTGACCTTCGAAGACGGAATGCAGGAGCTCGTGCGCAGTCAGATGGAGCTGCGGATGAGCCTTCGCGATGCTCTTGCCAACGAGGAGTTCTTCCTCGTCTACCAGCCGACGTTCGACCTGCGCAGCCTGACGCCGACCGGGATGGAGGCGCTGATCCGTTGGCGGCATCCGGTACACGGCGTCGTGCAGCCTGAGCAGTTCGTGCCGCTGCTCGAGGACTCGGGCATGATCGTCGAGGTCGGCGCATGGGTGCTGCGCACCGCGTGTCGCCAGGGCGCCGAGTGGCGGAGCGGCGGCTATGAGATCGGGATGGCCGTCAACCTCTCCACGCGCCAGCTCGAGACCGACGATTTCATCGGCGAGCTGCAGGACGCGCTGAGCGAGAGCGGCCTCGAGCCGGGCGCGCTCACGCTCGAGCTCACCGAGACCGCGGTGATGACCGACGCCGAGGCGAGCATCGCGCGGCTGACCGAGATCAGGCGGACCGGCGTGCGGATCGCGATCGACGACTTCGGCGCCGGCTACTCATCGCTCGGCTACCTGCAACGCCTGCCGGTCGACGTGCTGAAGATCGACCGCTCGTTCATCTCGCGTCTGACCAGCGATCCCGACGGCGAGAAGCTGATTCGCACGCTCGTGCAGCTCGGCAGGTCGCTGTCGATCGAAACGCTCGCCGAGGGCATCGAGCAGTCCTCGGAGCTGTCGCTGCTCAAGGACGAGCAGTGCGTCAGCGGCCAGGGTTTCCTGTTCGCGCGCCCGCTCGATGCCGCGACCTCAGCGGTGTTCCTGCAGGCATGGCTCGGCGAGGCGCCGCCCAGGACCGAGCTCGCGGGCGATGGCCCCGCGATGGACGGCGCGCCCGGCGGCGTCGGGTCACCCGGGGCCGGGCACCGCCACGAGCTGGCGCTCGGGGTCGATCCCCCAGCGTCCCGCGACGGCTGAGAGCTCGCTGTCGAGCTTCCAGCGATCGGCCGCCGGCGGTCCCTCGTGGGTGGGGCTTGAGCCCTTCAGCGTCATGCAGCCGGTGTTGTCGCCGATCGCGCGGATCTCCGCGAGCTCCTCGGCGCTGAGCACGGAGGCGAGGAGCTCGCGCGCCGACAGCGCGGCCAGCTCGGCTCGCTTGTCCTCGATCGGCCGCGCGCGCGCACCGCGCTCCTGGATCAGCGTGGGCGCCACGCAGGCTACGGCCGGCTGTGCGAGGTCCCACGCGCACGCGAGCTGAAGCTCGGTCAGCCCGTGGCGCCGGGCGTAGGGCGCCATGAGAGCGAGCTTGCGCTGCCCCTCGGCGACCCAGCCGGCGGGGCGAAACCGCCGATGGTCGTCCTCGGCGAAGTCCTCGTCGCAGGGCACGTCGCCGTGGAAGATCCCGCCGTAGTCGACGACCCGCGCGATCAGCTCTACGCCGTGATCGGCGGCTGCGTGAAGCGCCAGCTCACCGGGCCAGGGCTCCATCGGGCCGAGGATGATCATCGCCCAGTCGATCAGCTCGCCGAAGCGCTCCAGGCATGCGATCAGGTCGAGCGTGAAGCCGTTCGCCGGCCCGGGCGCCACGCCCACAGCCCCCGCCAGTCCGTCGTCGCGGACCGCGCGCATGCCCTCCCAGACGGCGTCGCTGAGGTAGCCGGTGCGGTCGGGGTTGTGCAGCAGTAGGACGTCAAAGCGCGACACCCCGCAGCGCTCCAGGCTGCGCTCGGTGGCCATGCGGATGTAGTCCGCGTAGTCGCTCTGCGGCCTCAGGCGCTCGTCGGTGAAGCGGGGAAAGCCCTTCGCGCCTTCGCGCTGTCCCTCGTAGAAGTCGTGGCCGATCGCCCCGATCAGGCAGTAGCTGTCGCGCTCACAACCGCTCAGCGCGGAGCCGAGCATGCGGTCCGCATCGCCGGCGCCGTAGGCGTCGGCGGTGATCAGCGTGTCGATTCCGCCCCCCGGCGTGAACAGCGCGCGCAGGCGCTCGTCGTCAAGCGGCTCGCCGAAATGCATGAAGCGCCCGCCGCTCCACGTGCCGATCGCGGTCTTCGTAGGCTCCATTGCACGGACCGTAGCAAGCTCCCTGCTGCTCGCTCAGCGCCCAAAACCGGCCGCCGTGCGCGCCCGCAGCACCGCTTCCAGGCGCTCCAGCCCGTGGCGGATGACCTCCTCGTCTGACCGCTCGGCGCCGTCGAGGTCCTTGTCATCACCCCGGCCGGCGGTCTCGGGCGGATCAGGTGCGGCCCCGGCCGGCTTGCCGCCGCCGGCTTCCGGGGCCGCGGAACCCTCGTCGGCCTGCTCGCCCGGCAGCGCCGAGCGCGCGCGCATCGCCACGCCGGGGCGCAGCTTCTGAAGCTCCGCGATGCGCAGCGCGAGGTCGGGTCGCTGCTCTGCGGGCAGCTCGCGCAGCGCGGCGTCGAGCGCGCCGCTCAGGCCGACCGCGGCATGCGCGGCACGGCCCTGGTCGAGATCCAGGCGCGCGCGCAGCGCGAGCTCCTCGCAGACGAGGCCGTTTTCGCGCGCGCCCAGCATCTCGGCCAGGCGCTCCTGCGGGCGCAGGGCGGCGTTGCGACCGCGCCTCGCGCGCCGCGCAGAGGACCCGGCGCCCTGGTCGGGGACCGCGAGCTCGCGCGCGCGCAGCCAGCGGCCGTCGGCCACATGCTCGCCCGCGCCGAAGCCAACCCTGATCACGAGCGCCTGGTAGGCCGAGACCTCGTGCACGTAGGGGTCCGCCGGAGGCGATCCGATGGGAGTGAAGGACACGGTTGAGCACCGTGAGCGCCCGGCCGAGCTCGTGCTCGGCGTCGAGTTCTGAGAGCCATGCCTGTGCCTGGTGCTCGGCTGATAGCGGCACCGGGTCGATCACCGTCGCGCGCGCCGTCGCGACCGGCTCGGCCTCGGGGCTCGCGGTTGCACGACGCCGACGCGCGGCGAACCGCCCGCCACGGCGGGCGGTGCGTCCGAACGCGCCGGGGCGCTCGGCGGCGCGGCGGCTTGCGACCGTGCCCAGCACAACGACCCATTCGGGCTCGCCGTCGGACAGCGAGCGCACGAGGTAGCGCCCGTCCGGAGGCCCGAGCTCCCACGGCAGCTCGAGCTGGGTGAAAAGGAACAGACCGTCGGCCACTCCTGCACCGTATCCTCCCCAGCACGACCGCGAAGGCGCTGCGCATTCAGAGCGCGGTCCGCCCTCGCAGCGATACGAGACCCCCCAGCCGGAGCCACATGTCAGACGCCGACGACGCCCTGAAGAGCCTGCGCGACCGCCTCGCGGCCACGAGCGAGGATCGTCTCGGAAAGGCGCTGTCAGAGCTGCTGGAGAACCCCGTGTTCACGAGCGCGGTGACGTGCGCCTTCGATGCGCGCGAACTGGCGGTGCACGCCCAGGAGATGGCGATGACCGTGCTGAACATCCCGTCGGCCGCCGACGTCGAAAGGCTCACGCGCCGGCTGCGCTCGATGTCCCAGCGACTGGAGGGCGTCGAGGACAGTCTGTTTCGCGTCGAGGGCGTGCTGTCGGGTGTCGCAAACGACGGTCGGCTGTCGGCGATCGAGTCACAGCTCTCGACGCTGCTCGCTCGCCTCGCGCCGGCGCCCGACCCCGAGCCGAAGCCCGAAGAGCCTCCGGCGAGCCGCGAGCGTGCGCGTCCGCCGGCATCCCGATCCCGGCCGCCCGAGTCCTCAACGCCACCGTCGCCCGCACCACCGTCCTCAGCACCACCGTCCTCAGCACCACCGTCCTCCGCACCGCCGTCGTCCGCACCACCGTCGTCCGCACCACCGTCGTCCGCACCACCGTCGTCCGCACCGCCGTCCTCCGCACCGCCGTCCTCCGCACCACCGTCGTCCGCTCCACCGTCGTCGGCGTCCGAGTCCGCGAAACCGCCGCCCTCCGCCGCGCCGCCGCGCCGCCGGCCGCCCGCGTCGACGGGGCCCTCGGGCGCTCAGGGGTCGCCGTCGGGGCCGGGCACGCCCCGGCCGCCGCGCCCCGCGACGCCCCAGCCGCCGACGGCGCGCCCCGCCGAGCCGCCGGCCGCGCGGCCGGTCAAAGCAAAGGACTGAGGAGGCTCAGCGCGAGAGCGCGCGCAGCGCCGAGGCGCCCATCCGCTCGGCTGCGCCGAGCAGTGAATGGGCATCGATGCGCGAGCGCGCGCCGAGAGCGTCGAAGGTGTCCGACACGGCGAGCACGCAGCCCACGGCGATGCCCGCATCGGCCCCGAGCGCGAACAGCGTGGCAGCCTCCATCTCGATGGCGAGCGCGCCCTGGCTGAGCCGGTCCTGCATGCGCGCGTCGGCGTCCGCGGCGCGCTCGTAGAACAGGTCGACGCTGACCACGGCGCCCGTCCGCGCCGCTGCGGCCTGCTCGCTGAGGCGTTCGGTGAGCTCGCCGTCGGCCGCGACGCGAGCGCCCGCCCCGAGCGCCCGAGAGGTGCCGTCCGCGCAGATCGCCTCGCGGGCGACGATCAGGTCTCCCAGCGCCAGCCCGGCGGCGAGCGCGCCGCATGTGCCCACGCGGATCGCCCGTCGTGCGCCGAGGTCGATCAGCTCGCTGAGCACGATCGCGGCCGACGGGCCGCCCATGCCGGTGGCCTGGATCGTCAGCGGCTCGCCGTCGGCGGCGGTCCCCGTGTAGCCCCACAGCCCGCGGTTGTGATTGAACATGCGCGGCTCGCTCAGCAGCGACTGCGCGAGCGCGAGCGCGCGCCCTGGGTCTCCGGGGAGCAGCACGCGCTCCGCCAGCTCGGCCGTCGGCAGGAGGTGCAGCGAGCGAGCGCGCTCGGTGTGCGCGGGATCGGCCATCGGGCGCGACTCTAGACTGAGCGGTAATGGACGAGCGCCATCCTCGATCGTCTGTGGCGCAGCGCAGGCGGCCGTGAGCGAGCAGCGCGAGCTCACTCTCGATCAGGTCGCGACGCGCGCGGGCGTGTCGGCGGCGACGCTGAGGCGATGGGTGCGCAGGGGCATCGTGCCCGGCTACGAGGGCACGTGGACGCCCGCCGTCGCGGCCCAGGTGCGCGTCGTCGCGCAGCTGCGCGCGCGCGGGCACACGCTTGGCGAGATCAAGCAGGCCAGCGACAACGGTCAGCTCGCCGTCAGCACGGTCGGGCCGATCGAGAGCCTGCTCAGCAGCTCCGAGCCGCGCTACACGCTGCGCGAAGCCTCCCGCGCGACCGGACTGAAGCCGCGGGTGATCGAGCGGATCCTCATCTCGATGGGTCTCAGCTCGCTGACCGTCGACGCGCTGTCGGAGGAGGACGTGGAGATGGTGCGCCATTCCGCGCAGGTGCTCGATGCCGGTTTTCCGCTGGAGGCCTACCTGCAGCTGATGCGCGTCTACGGCCAGGCGCTCACCCAGATCGCCGATGCCGAGGTTCGCCTCGTTCACCTGTACGTGCACGAGCCGCTGATGCGAAAGGGCGTTTCGGGGGCGAGGATCGCCGCGAACATGGAGGGACTGACGCGCCGGACGCTCCCGCTCGCCGCCCCGCTCATGAACCACCTCCATGGCCGCTTCCTCGCGCATTTCGTCGAGCAGGACGTGGTCGGACACATGGAGACCGACATCGCCGCCGGCGCCGGCGAGGAGGGGCAGATGAGCGTGGCGATCGCCTTCGCGGACCTCGCCGGCTTCGCGCGGCTCACCGACGAGCGCGGTGACGAAGAGGCGGTCGACACGGTTGAGCGCTTCGTGGAGGCCGTCAAGCAGACCTTGCCGGTCGACGCGCGGGTGATCAAGACGCTCGGCGACGAGGTGATGGTCGTGGGCGCCGACCCGAGCGCGCTGACCGGCTGGGCTGTGCAGCTGAAGTCCCAGGTCGCCGCCGACGGGCCCGCGCCGCGGATCGGCGTGCACTACGGCAGCGCGCTGTATCGCGAGGGCGACTACTACGGGCGCGACGTCAACCAGGCCGCGCGCGTCGTCGCGCGGGCCGGCGGCGGCGAGGTGCTCGTCACCCGGCCGGTCGTCGACGTGGCGCGCGGGGCCGACGGCGTCGAGTTCGAGCGCATCGGCGAGGTCGGGCTGAAGGGCTTCTCGGAGCTGACCGAGCTGTTCAGCGCGTCGCCGCGCGAGCGCTAGCGATGAGCGCGCCGGTCCGCTCGCTGCGCGAGCGCGTGCACGCCGACGGCCTGCTCGGCGAGCAGGGGCCGCTCATCGTGATGCTCTCGGGCGGGCGTGACTCGGTGTGCCTGCTGGACGTGGCGGTCGCGCTGCGCGGTGCCGAGAGCGTGACCGCGCTGCACGTCAACTACGGCCTGCGCGCCGAGGCCGGCGGCGACGAGCGCCACTGTGCGACGCTGTGCGACGGGCTGGAAGTGCGGCTCACCGTCACCCGGGCGCCCCACCGTGCGGGCGAGGCGGGCAACCTGCAGGCGTGGGCGCGCGACGTGCGCTACGGCGAGGCGCTCGCGCTGGCAGCGCAGCTGAGCGCGCCGGTGGCGACGGGCCACACGGCGAGCGATCAGGTCGAGACGATCCTCTATCGGCTGTGCGCCTCGCCGGGCCGTCGCGCGCTGCTCGGCATGGCGCCTCGGGAGGGCGCGGTCGTGCGACCGCTGCTCTGGGTGACGCGCGAGCAGACCGCCGAGTACTGCCGCGAGCGAGGCCTTCAGTGGCGCGATGACGACAGCAACGACAGCGAGCGTTTCGCGCGCGCGCGCGTGCGAAACGGCTTGGTCACAGCGCTGCGCGCCGTGCATCCGGCAGCCGAGTCAAACGTGCTGCGCACGGCCGCGCTGCTGCGCGAGGAGACCGAGCTGCTCGATGCGCTCGTGTCGGGCGAGCTGGCGGGGGCGCGCGCGATCGAGCTGGCGCGCCTGCGCGAGCTGCCGGCGGCCCTTGCGCGCCTGATCGTCGTGCGCCTGGCCGAGGACGCGGCCGGCACCTACGTGCCCCAGGCCGGCGAGCGCGTCGCGGAGATCCTCGCGCTCGGCGCGCGCGGTGGCCCGGCACAGCTTCACGTGGGCGGTCAGGCGTGCGCGGTGATCGAGAAGGGGCAGCTGAGCATGAGCAGGCTGCCGCCCCGCGGAGACTAGACTGCGACCGGTGCCAAGCGCCGCGCACGTCGTGCTGGAGCCGGGAGTCGGGGAGGTGCTGGTCACCGCCGAGGACCTGCAGCGACGCGTTGGCGAGCTTGGACAGGAGATCTCGCGCGACTACGCCGGGCGCTCGCTGCTGCTCGTGGGCGTGCTCAAGGGCGCCGTGCTGTTCGTCTCAGATCTGATGCGCTGCATCGAGACGCCGGTGGAGATCGACTTCATGGCCGTCGCCTCCTACGGGTCGGCGACCGACTCCTCGGGCGTCGTGCGAATCCTCAAGGACCTCGACGCGTCGATCGAAGGGCGTGACGTGCTGATCGTCGAGGACATCGTCGACTCCGGGCTGACGCTGCAGTACCTGATGCGCAACCTCGGCTCGCGCAACCCGCGAACGCTCGAGGTGTGCGCGCTGCTGACCAAGCCGCAGCGACGCAAGGTCGATCTGCCCACGCGCTATGTCGGCTTTGAGATCCCGGATCGCTTCGTGGTCGGCTACGGACTCGACCACGCTGAGCGCCATCGCAATCTGCCTTTCGTCGCCGTGCTCGAGGACGAGGCCGACGGCGCTCAAGCCCCCGTGCAGACGGGTCGATGACGCGGGTGACAGCCTCCTGCAGGTGCAGGAGCGCCGGGGCTGCCATGGTAGGCTGCAAACCTGGTGGTTAGCACGTCAGACGGGGAAAAAGCCCTCAGGATCTCGCCATGAGCCGTTTCTTCAAGAGCGCCGCGTTCCCGATCCTCATCGTGGTCGTGCTCGCGTTTCTGGCGGTCAAACTCGTCGACTCGGGCCAGAGCGGCAAGCCTCATCACAGCTACCAGACGCTGGTCAGCGAAGAAATCCCCAAGGGCCAGGTCGCCTCGGTCATCTTCAAGAACAAAGGCAAAGCGCTCGAAGTCAAGCTCAAAAACAAGGAAGAGTTTGAAACGGGCTTCATCGAACAGTCCGCGCCCACGCTGGAAAAACAGCTCAAAGAAGCCGGCGTTCCCTACAACATCGAATCGGAAAAGAGCAGCGCGCTGTTCGGCGTGCTCGAGTACATCCTGCCGTTCTTGATCTTCATCGGGTTCTGGATCTTCCTCATGAACCAGGTGCAGGGCGGCGGGACGAAAGTGATGTCGTTCGGTAAGTCACGCGCCAAGCGCCTGTCCGCCGATTCGCCGAAGATCACCTTCCGCGATGTCGCGGGGGTCGACGAGGCCGTCGAGGAGCTGCACGAGATCAAGGAGTTCCTGGAGAACCCCAAGAAGTTCCAGGCGCTGGGCGCGAGGATTCCAACGGGCGTGCTGCTCTATGGGCCGCCGGGCACAGGTAAGACGCTGCTCGCGCGCGCGGTCGCCGGCGAGGCGGGCGTGCCGTTCTTCTCCATCTCGGGATCTGACTTCGTCGAGATGTTCGTCGGCGTCGGCGCCTCGCGCGTGCGCGACCTCTTCGAGCAGGCCAAGCAGAACAGCCCGTGCATCATCTTCATGGACGAGATCGACGCGGTCGGTCGCCACCGCGGCGCCGGGATGGGCGGCGGCCACGACGAGCGCGAGCAGACGCTCAACCAGCTGCTCGTCGAGATGGACGGCTTCGAGGCCAAGGACAACATCATCATGATCGCGGCCACCAACCGCCCCGACATCCTCGACCCGGCGCTGCTTCGCCCCGGGCGCTTTGACCGCCAGATCGCCGTCGATCGCCCCGACCGCAAGGGGCGCTCGAAAATCCTCGAGGTGCACACGCGCGGCAAGCCGCTGGCCAAGGCGATCGACATCGACGCGCTCGCCGGGCAGACCCCCGGCTTCACCGGCGCGGACCTGTCGAACCTGATCAACGAGGCGGCGCTGCTGTCCGCGCGCACCGGCAAGCGCGAGATCGGACAGGACGAGCTCGAGGAGGGGATCATGCGCGTGATCGCCGGCCCCGAGAAGAAGACGCGCGTGATGAGCGAGAAGGAGCGGCGGATCACCGCCTACCACGAGATGGGCCACGCGCTGGTCAGTCACTTCCTCGAGCACGCCGACCCGGTGCACAAGATCTCGGTGATCTCGCGCGGGCAGGCGCTCGGCTACACGATCTCGATGCCCCAGGAGGATCGCTTCCTGACGACCCGCGCCGAGCTCAACGACACGATGGCGATGACCCTCGGCGGGCGGGCCGCGGAGGAGCTGGTCTTCGAGGAGATCACGACCGGCGCGTCCAACGACCTCGAGAAGGTCACCGCGACGGCCAAGCAGATGGTGATGCGCTTTGGCATGAGCGACAAGCTCGGACCGCGCGTGTTCGGCCACGACCACGGGCAGCCGTTTCTCGGGCGGGAATTCTCGACCGAGCCCGACTACTCCGACGAGATCGCGCGCGAGATAGACGACGAGGTGCGCAGGATCGTCGAGTCGGCGCACAGCCGCGCGCGCGAAATCCTCACCGAGCACTCGAGCGAGCTGACCAAGATCTCCGAGATCCTCGTCAAGCGCGAGACGATCGAGAAGGAAGAGTTCCTCGCGCTGCTGGCCGGCAAGAGCGAAGAGGAGGTGTTCGGGGCGCAGGAGGAGGACGCGAAGGACGAGGTGCCCGCGCCGCCCGCGCCAGCAGGGCGACCGGAGCGCGAAGCTCCGCGTCCGCTGCCGCGTCCCGGGCTTGCCGGGGGCACCGCCGAGCTGCGGGGAAAAGACCCCGAGCGTCCGGACCTCGGCTAGATGGCCGTCAAGCTGCACCGCTGCTCATGGATGTGGTTCAAGGGGCCGCACCCGTGCTGGCAGGCGCAGAAGGCGCTCGATGAACAGGGCGTCGACTATGAGATCGTCAAGCATCCCGCGCTGCCGCGCAGCAAGCGCACCGAGTTCATCGCGCTCAGCGGACAGAGCAGGCTGCCGGCCATACAGCTCGAGGACGGCACCGTGATCCGCGAAGACTCCAAGGACCTCGTCGCCCGCGTGCGCGAGGACCGACTGACCGCTTGAGCATCCACGGCGCTCCCGCTGGCGGCTTTCGCCTCATGGGGATCGTCAACGTCACGCCCGACTCCTTCTCTGATGGCGGCGAGTTCCTCGCGCCCGAGGACGCGATCGAGCACGCGGCCGAGCTGGCGAGACAGGGTGCGGACATCCTCGACGTCGGCGGCGAGTCCACGCGCCCCGGAGCCGAGCCGGTGTCCGCCGGCGAGGAGCTTCGCAGGGTTCTGCCGGTGCTCGCGGCGCTCGCGGACGCGCACTCGGGCGTGCAGCTTTCGATCGACACTTCCAAGGCGCCCGTCGCGCGCGTCGCGCTGGAAGCCGGCGCGACGCTCGTCAACGACGTGACGGCATTCGAGGCCGACCCCGAGATGGCCGGCCTCGTGGCCGAGCGGCGGGCCGACTGCTGTCTGATGCACATGCGCGGCGAGCCGCGCACGATGCAGCGTGACCCGAGCTACGGCGACGTGGTCGACGACGTGAAGGCCTATCTCACGTCTCGCATGGAGTTCGCGCTCTCACAGGGCGTCGGCGAGGAGCGGATCATGCTCGACCCGGGGATCGGCTTCGGCAAGAGCGTCGCGCACAACCTGCAGCTGCTGCGCAGGCTCGACGAGCTCGCTGAGCTGGGCCGTCCGATCGTCATCGGGACCTCGCGCAAGAGCTTTCTCGGAGGCGACGTGCGCGAGCGCCTGCCCGCGACGATCGCCACGAACGTGCTCGCGCTAGAGCGCGGAGCGAGCGTCTTTCGTGTGCACGATGTCGCGCCCGTCGCGAGCGCGCTCGCGACGGCGGCTGCTACGTTGGGCTGCGATGGCTAGCGGCGAGCAAGGCGATGGTCCCGACGGGCCGCGCGAAGAGCCGGAGGACCCTTACGAGGACGGCGAGGACGGCGAGGACCTCTACGCCGAGAACGACGAGACCGCCGAGTCGGTCACGGTCGAGATAGCCGGGCTCTCGCTGCATACCCACCACGGCGTGACCGAGGCCGAGCGTCAGGTCGGCCAGCGTCTCGTGCTCGACCTGCGCCTGGATCTCGGTGAGACCGACGCCACGGTTACCGACTCGATCGAGGACACCGTCGACTACGCGGAGGTCTGCCAGCTGGTCGCGCTGATCGCCCAGCAGCGCTCGCACAAGACGCTCGAGCGCCTGTGCGGGACGATCGCCGACAGGCTGCTGGCCGATTACGAGCTCGAAGGCGTATGGGTGAAGGCGACCAAGCCCGAGCCGCCGATCGCGCTCGCGGTCGATGAGGTCTCCGTCGAGGTCTGGCGCGAGGCGGAGGCATAGCGTCAGACGGCGCAGCGCGCGCGCCGGCCGATGTCGGCGGCGACGGACGGGTCGGCCTTCTGGGTCTCGGCTCGAACGTGGGCGAGCGCCGGGATCATCTCCAGGCCGCGGTAGATGCGCTGGCCGGTGTCGGCGTGCGGGTGCTCGCGAGCTCCTCCACCTACGACACCGATCCCGTCGGCGAGGTGCTCGACCAGGCGAGCTTTCTCAACGCGTGCCTGCGTGTTCAGACGGCGCTTGAGCCGCTGGAGCTGCTCGACGCGGCCAAGGCGCTCGAGCGCGCGCTCGGGCGCCGCGACGTCGAGGTGCGCCACGGACCGCGCGCGATCGACATCGACGTGCTGCTGCTCGGCGACGTCGAGCTGACCAGCGAGCGGATGACGCTCCCGCACGCGCAGCTGACAGGCCGGCGCTTCGTGCTCGTGCCGGCGCTCGAGCTCGACTTCCAGTCATGCCTGCCCGACGGACGTCGCCTCAGCGACGCGCTCGCCGCGCTCGACGTCCAGGAGGGCGTGCGCTGGGCCGGTCCGCCGCTGAGGATCCCCGGGAACGGCGCCTCGGTGCCGCTTCACGCCGGAGGGTTAACTCTGTTTTGAGCTGCGTATAACGATGGTTATACGCTCGACGCGAGGGAACACACACACACACCGCCCTCGCCGCTATCTGTCAGTGCACGACGATCTTGCCGCGCATCCCTTCGGCTTCGTGGATCGTGCAGCGATAGTTGAACGTGCCGCTGTGCGTGAAGCGCACCGCGAAGGAGCCGCTGGCCTGCGTGCGCGAGTGGGTCGTGGCGAACGTGACGTTGTGCTTGGTCTTGCCGTCGCGCCACAGCCAGGTAACCGTTTCGCCGCGATTGATGCTGATCGTGGGCGGGTTGAAGCGTGTGTCTTTCAGCGTCACCGTGCGGCTGCTCGCGGCGCGCGCTCCGCCGAGTGCGCCCGCGGGAATCAGGGCCATCGTCAGGCCCGCGGCCGCGACTGCGCCCAGCAAGCCGATTCTGCTCCTGCTCATGCGCGGCTCCCTTCGCTCGTTCACTCAAGTCCAGTGCTTCTGGCGTGATCCCGA
Organism: uncultured Solirubrobacterales bacterium; assembly: GCA_963749385.1. Lineage (GTDB taxonomy): Bacteria > Actinomycetota > Thermoleophilia > Solirubrobacterales > Solirubrobacteraceae > Palsa-744. Next base: position 37,458 of record CAVVMI010000006.1, on the reverse strand, counting down.
CTCGACTCGTCCTGACCGAGGAGACGCTTCAGTGACCTCGTCGATAAGACGCCTGCACGCGCCTGAACCTTCCCGTCGCGGCGCAGCTCAGCGCCGTCGCGGCGCTCAGCTCAGCCCCGTCGCGGCGTTCAGCTCAGCCGCGGTCGCTGCGCTCAGCTCAGCTCAGCGTATCGTCGTCGGTCCAGCTCGCCAGGCGCAGCAGCGTGGTGCTGTCGACGCCGCGCCCGGACACGACGCAAAGGTGACCGTCGCGGATCCACGTGATCACCGGGCGCCCGTTGATCGTCGTGACCCTGAACGGACGGCCGCCGACCGTCTCGATCCTGCCGCCGCTCACCTTCGGCGCCGGCGAGCCGCCGACGATCGCGTAGCCGATGCGCCGGCCGTCGTCGCTGTAGTAGACGGTCTTGATCGTCCGCCCGGCGAGGCTGTCGGTACGGGCGCCGGTGGAGCGCCAGCCGAAGCGGTCTTCCCAGTAGGGGAAGGAGACGCCGTCCATCGACGCGTAGAGCGTGCCGTTCTCGCGCGGGCTCTCGATCGGCGCTGCCGACGTCGCCTGCGCGACGGTCAGCGCTGAGGCTTGAGGCACGGTGAGCGTGCTCGCGCCCCCGCCGCCGCTCGAGACCCCGATGATGAGCGCCGCGATGACCACCGCGGCGAGCGCGCCGACCGCGGCGATCCTGGGCCCGAGCGGCTGGCGGCGGGCACGCTCGCGCGGATGCACCGCGGGCGCCGCTCGGTTGGCGTCGCGCGCCGCGGAGCGGTCATCGACCAGCGCGCGCACGCTTGCGTGAAGCGACTCGGGCGCGCGCACGTCGATCGCTCTGACGAGCTCGATCAGCTCGGCTTCCTTGCTTGGCGATGGATCTGTCATGGGATTTCTCCATTGGTGAAGACTCCGCTGGCCCGCACTCCTTCCCGGGTCCTCTGCGCGTCCTGCGTGCCGCCGTCGCTCACCGATCGCCGCTTTGCCGTTTCATCGCGTGCTTCGCTGGCGGGACGGGCAGATGCGCCGGAGGTGTCGGGCGTGGGCTCGGCGAGCTCCCTGGCGACCTGCTTGCGCGCGCGAAAGAGCCTCGTCGTGATCGTCGCCTCGCGTACGCCCAGCGCGCGTGCGGCCTCGCGGTAGGAGAGCCCGAGCACGTCGACGGCCACGAGCGCCAGGCGAAAGTCCTCGGGCAGCGCGGCGATCGTCGTGTAGACCTCCTTGACCTCGAGCGCCTGCTCGGGGCGGTCCATCGGCTTGTGGTCCATCGCGACGACGTCCTCGAGCGTGGCCACGGTGACCGGCCGGCGCCCGGCCGTGCGCCGGCTCGTCAGAAACGTGTTGCGCAGGACGCGCATCAGGTAGTAGAGCTCGTCGTCGCCGCGCAGCAGCCGCGGGCGGGAGAGGACGCGGGTGAACGTCTCCTGGACGAGGTCCTCGGCGTCCTCGCGCGAGCCGCACAGCGCCCACGCCGCTCGATACAGGCGGTCTACGTGCTGAGGCAGGGACTGCGGATCCAGCTTGCGCATAGATAGGGGTTGGTCGGGCAGGCTCCTGTCGCGGTGAGGCGTGAAGCGCCGCCTCAGGCGAGGGTAGCGGCGGCGCCCGCCGCGCGCCAGCGCCGCGGGCGCTCCAGGTGCGAGCTACTCGACGGTTAGGGCAGGCAGCCACGCGCCCGGCAGCACGCCCGGCTCGATCGCGCCGGGCAGCGGCGGGAAGTAGCGCGCCAGGCGCGCCGCCGGGCGGGCGTCGATCATCGCGCGCACGTCGCCGACGCTGCGCAGCAGGCGAATCGTGCTGCCGATCTGCAGGTCGGCGGCGTTGGGGCGCTCTGCTCCCAGGATGCCGTCGGCGATCCAGTCGTCGATCTGCGCGAGCTGCCGCGGGAGCGCCAGCAGGCTCTCGCGGGCCGCCTCGTCGGTGGCTTTGTAGCGCAGCGCCAGCAGTCGCCCGGTCAGCGGCATCGCCGGCCGCATCCAGGCGGTCGGCACCGGCAGCCTGTCGTCGGTGACATACGTCTCCATCGCCTCCGGCCGGCGCAGCAGCGCCGCGAAGATCAGCCGGCGGGGCACGCTCTGGAAGATCTCATCGCCCCACTGCTCGGCCTCGAGCACGCGGGCGCGCAGCTGCTCGTCTGAGGTGGGCAGCAGCGGCGGCTCGGGGAACAGCTCGTCGAGGCGGCGCATGATCGCGCGCGAGCCGACCAGACGCTCGCCGTCGAGGCGCATGCCGGGCACCGTCGTGCCGCCGAAGCGCAGCGGGCCGATCATCAGCTGGCTGAGCGGGAGCAGGTCGACGCGGTCGTAGTCCACCGCCTTGAGCTCAAGCGCGGCCTCGACGGCGGCGCAGGGGTGCGAGGCCGGCAGCACGTAGAGCGTGGGACGGGGCATCGTCACGGCACCGCCGAGCATAATGACCGGCCATGCTCCTCGCGGTCGACGTCGGGAACACGCAGACCCACTTCGGCGCATTTCGCGGCGAGGAGCTGGTCGAGCACTGGCGCTTTGCGACGGTCCGTCAGTCCACGGCCGACCAGCTGGGCGCCGCGCTGCGCAATCTGCTCGGCCTGCGCGGCTACGCCTTCGAGGACATAGACGCCTCGATCGTCTCCTCGACGGTCCCGCAGCTCGAGCCCGAGTGGACCGCGGTCGCCAGTCGCTACCTCGGTCACGAGATGCTCGCTGTCGGTCCCGGCACGAAGACCGGGATCGCGATCCGCTACGACAACCCGCGGGAGATCGGGCCAGACCGCCTCGTCAACGCTGTCGCCATCCGCGATCGCTTCGACGGCCCCGCCGTGTGCGTTGACTTCGGCACGGCCACGACGTTCGACGTCGTGTCGGCCGAGGGCGAGTACGTCGGCGGGGCGCTCCTGCCGGGCATCGAGATCTCGCTGGAGGCACTCTCTGATCGCGGCGCGCGGCTGCCGAAGGTCGACCTCGCGCCGCCCAAGAGCGTGATCGGCAAGAACACGATCGACGCGATCCGCTCGGGTGTGGTGTTCGGCTACGCGGGCGCGATCGACGCCATCCTGCGCCGGCTCTACGCAGAGCTCGGCGAGCGCGCCGATGTTGTTGCGACAGGCGGTCTCGCGCCGCTCGTGGTGCCCTACACCGAGGAGATCGAGGAGCTCGACGAGATGCTCACGCTGACGGGACTGCGCCTGCTCTCCGAGCGCAACCGCTGACGCGCGCCACAATGGGCCCATGGCAGCGCTGACAGACCCCTGGATGCTCGGCGACGTTCGGGTGCCAAACCGCGTGCTGCTCGCGCCGCTGGCGGGCATCGGCAACTGGTTCGTGCGCCTGCAGGCAAAGCGCTACGGCGCCGGCATGGCCGTCTCGGAGATGGTCAGCTCGCACGCGATCCACTACCGCAACGAGAAGACGTGCGTCGAGATGCTGCGCATCGATCCTCGCGAGCGCGCCGGCGGTCCGGTGTCGATTCAGCTCTTCGGCGAAGACCCCGAGATGATGCGCTCGGCCGCCGCGCGCGTCGCCGCCGCCGGCGCCGACGTGATCGACATCAACATGGGCTGCCCTGTCGCGAAGGTGCGAAAGACGGGCGCCGGCGCGGCGCTGCTCGGCGATCCCGATCGCGCGGTCGCGGTCGCGCAGGCCGCGGTGGCCTCCGGCGGCGGGCTGCCGGTGACCGTCAAGCTGCGCTCGGGGCTGACGGCGTCGGACCGCAGCGGCTTTGCGCTCGCACATCGCCTGGTCGAAGAGGCGGGCGTGGCGGCGATCGCCTTTCACCCGCGAAGCGCGACCGTCGGGCACAAGGGCAGGCCCGACTACGAGCTCGCCGCGGCGCTCGTGCGGTCGCTGCCGGCGCCCGTGATCCTGACCGGCGGGCTGCGCGAGCCCGAGCAGGTGCGCAGCGCATATGAGCAGACCGGCGCCTGCGCGGTCATGCTCGCGCGCGGCGCGCTCGGGAACCCCTGGCTGTTCTCGCGGCTGCTCGGCGAGCGCGAGCAGCCGCCGAGTGCCGCCGAGGTGCTCGACGAGCTGGACTGGACGATGGAGCGCGCGGTGGAGCATCTTGGCGGTGAGCGCGCGACGCGCTACCTGCGCAAGTTCTATCCGTGGTACGTGTCGAACCTGGGGCTCGATGGCGCCGAGGCCAAGCGACTGCTCGCCGCGCTGCAGAGCGCGCCGACCCTGGCGTCCGTTAGGCAGCTTCTGAACAGGGATCGCGAGCCGGTGGCGGCGGGCGTCTGAGCGCTTGCAGCGGCCGGCCGCGCCGGCGCTATACTGCTGCGCGCGCTGGGCCCGCTCGGGCCAGCGAATCCCCGCCTACGAGCGGGTTTTGCACTTTGTCGGCCACCCCCCAAGCGCGATCGAGGGTCACATGCCCAAGGACGTCATCCTCACCCCAGAAGGCCTGAGCAATCTCAAGCAGGAGCTCGAGCTTCTATCCACGGTCAAGCGCCGCGAGGTGGCAGAGCGCATCAAGGAGGCCAGGGAGTTCGGGGACATCTCGGAGAACTCCGAGTACGACGACGCCAAGAACGAGCAGGCGATGCTCGAGAGCCGCATCGCGGCTCTGCAGGAGAAGCTGCGCCTCGCGACGGTGATCCAGGCCGGCGACCTCTCCAGCGACGTCGTGCAGGTCGGCTCGGTGGTGCACGTCAAGGATGAAAAGACGGGAAAGTCCGCGAAGTACACGATCGTCGGCTCCGCCGAGGCCTCGCCGCAGGAGAACAAGCTCTCCAACGAGTCGCCCGTGGGGCGCGCGCTGCTCGGGCGCAAGCGCAACGAGACCGTCGCGGTGAAGGTGCCGCGCGGGCCGGCGCGCAAGCTCAAGGTCACGAAGATCGACGTCGGGCTCAAGTAGGCTCGGCGCCATGAGCGCCGCCGACGAGCCGTCCTCCGGGGAGTCCCCCAAGCACGGCCTCTCGGAGCTGATCGCAGAGCGCAGGGCCAAGGCACAGCGCCTGCGCGAGGAGGACCCGCACGCCTTTCCCTACGCGTTCGAGGGCGCCGAGGCGATCCGCGGCGTGCTCGATGCCTACGAGCATCTCGCCGCCGGCGATGAAACCGACGACCAGCACGCGGTGGCAGGGCGGATCGCCGGGCGCCGAGGTGCCGGAAAGGCGGTGTTCCTGGACCTCGTCGACCGCACCGGCAAGATCCAGCTGCACGGTCGCATCGACGTTCTCGGGGAGGAGCGCTTTGCGCGCCTGAAGTCGCTGGATCTCGGCGACCTCATCGGCGTGCGTGGCGCGGCCATGCGAAGCCGCCATGGCGAGGTGTCGCTGCGCGTCGAGGACTTCCAGATCCTCGGCAAGGCGCTGCGACCGCCGCCGGACAAGCACCACGGTCTCACCGACGTCGAGACGCGCTATCGCCATCGCGAGCTGGACCTGATCGCCAGCGAGGAGGCTCGCAGGCTGTTTGCCGACCGGGCGCGGATCATCTCGGCGATCCGCCGTCATCTCGACGACGAGGGCTTCGTCGAGGTCGAGACGCCGGTCCTGCAGCCGCTCTACGGCGGCGCGATGGCGCGTCCCTTCACGACCCATCACAACGCGCTCGACCGCGATCTCTACCTGCGGATCGCCACCGAGCTCTATCTCAAGCGGCTGATCGTGGGCGGGCTCGAGCGCGTGTACGAGCTCGGCAAGGACTTCCGCAACGAGGGCGTCTCGCACAAGCACAATCCCGAGTTCACGATGGTCGAGTGGTATGAGGCCTACGCCGACTACGAGATCGAGGCGACGCGCCTGGAAGAGGTCGTGCGAGTCGCCGCGCAGGCCGTCGCCTACGACGGCGAGCTCGACTTCTCGGCGCCATGGGCGCGCGTCGGCTTCGTCGAGGCGATCGCGAGCGAGACCGGCATCGACGTCACCGCGCACCGCACCGCGCAGGCTCTGGCGGGCGAGATCGCAGAGCGCGGCCTGGACATCCGGACCGAGGGGCTGGCGTGGCCCGCGCTGGCTGACGATCTGCTGTCCAAGTACGTCGAGCCGAGCCTTCGCCAGCCGACGTTCGTCGTGGACTATCCGACGGAGATCTCGCCGCTCGCGCGCGAGCACCGTTCCAAGCCCGGCCTGGTCGAGCGCTGGGAGGCCTTCGCGGGCGGGGTCGAGATCGCCAATGCGTTCAGCGAGCTGATCGACCCCGACGTCCAGCGCGAGCGCTTCGCCGCTCAGGCGCGCCTGGACGAGCACGCCGAGACGATGCCCTACGACGAGGCCTTCGTGCAGGCGCTGGAGTATGGGATGCCGCCGACCGGCGGGGTCGGCCTGGGCATCGACCGGCTGGTCATGCTGCTGACCGGCCGCGACTCGATACGCGAGGTCGTGCTGTTCCCCGCGATGCGCGACTGAGCGACTCGCGGGTGTCGCCCGAGAGGCGCCATAACAGGGCGAAACCGCGCTTGCTGTGCGGTTTTTCGGCGGGTCGCGGCGGTCAAAGTCAAGCAACCCCGGTGCGCTGCCGATGACCCGGATAAGCCCCGGTTGTCGGTTGGTAGACTGCTCCTAAGGCGTCGCCAGAGACCACATAACCACGAGGCTCCGTCAAGGCAGGAAGGAATCACAAATGTTCGAGCGATTCACAGAACGGGCCCGGCAGGTGGTCGTTCTCGCGCAGGAGGAGGCGCGGACGCTCAAGCACAACTACATCGGGACCGAGCACATCCTTCTCGGCCTGCTGCGCGAGGAGGAGGGGCTGGCGGCTCGGGTGCTCGAGAGCCTGGACATCACCGTGGAGCGCGTGCGCGCGCAGGTCGTGCGCATCGTCGGCTCCGGTGAGGAGGTCACGTCCGGGCAGATCCCGTTCACGCCGCGCGCCAAGAAGGTGCTCGAGCTGGCGCTGCGCGAGGCGCTGAGCCTCGGCCACAACTACATCGGCACCGAGCACATCCTGCTCGGCCTCGTGCGTGAGAACGAGGGCGTCGCCGCGCGCATCCTGCTGGACTTCGACGCCGACTCCGAGAAGATCCGCAACGAGGTCATCCGGATGCTCTCCGGTCCCGGCGGACGCCGTCAGGGCTCCTCGGGCGGGTCGAGCCCGAGCGGCGCTCCCGGCGAGGGCAAGAAGTCATCCAAGCTGCTCGACCAGTTCGGTCGCAACCTCACCAAGCTCGCCGCCGAAGGCAAGCTCGACCCATGCGTGGGACGGGAGACCGAGATCGAGCGGATCATGCAGATCCTCTCGCGGCGCACGAAGAACAACCCGGTGCTGATCGGCGAGCCGGGCGTCGGGAAGACCGCGGTCGTCGAGGGCCTGGCGCAGCGGATCACGAGCGCCGACGTGCCCGAGCTGCTCAAGAACAAGCAGATCTACACGCTGGACCTGGCGGCGCTCGTCGCCGGCTCCAAGTATCGCGGTGAGTTCGAGGAGCGGCTGAAGAAGGTGATGAAGGAGATCACCCAGCGCGGCGACATCATCCTTTTCATCGACGAGCTCCACAACCTCGTTGGCGCGGGGGCCGCGGAGGGCGCGATCGACGCTGCTTCGATCCTCAAGCCGGCGCTGGCCCGCGGCGAGCTGCAGACGATCGGCGCGACGACGCTCGACGAGTACCGCAAGTACCTCGAGCGCGACTCCGCGCTGGAGCGGCGCTTCCAGCAGATTCGCGTGGAGGAGCCGACGATCGACCAGACCGTGGAGATCCTCAAGGGTCTGCGCGACCGCTACGAGCAGCACCACAAGGTGCAGATCACCGACGAGGCGCTGCGCGCCGCCGGCGAACTGGCCAGCCGCTACATCTCAGATCGCTTCCTGCCCGACAAGGCGATCGACCTGATCGACGAGGCGGCCTCGCGGATGCGCATCAAGTCGATGACCTCCCCGCCGACCAACCGCGAGCTGGAGGGTGAAGTCGAGACCACTCGCCGTGAGAAGGAGTCGGCGATCGAGGCTCAGGAGTTCGAGAAGGCGGCCTCGCTGCGCGACAAGGAGCGCAAGCTGACGAACAAGAAACGCGAGCTCGAGGAGGAGTGGGAATCGGGCGAGTCCGGCGACCGTCCGGCGATCGGCGAAGAGGAGATCGCGGACATCGTGTCGATGTGGACCGGCATCCCGGTCTTCAAGCTGACCGAGGCCGAGACGCAGAAGCTGATGCGCATGGAGGACGAACTGCACCGGCGCGTGATCGGCCAGCACCCCGCGGTCGAGGTCATCTCCAAAGCGATCCGCCGCTCGCGTGCGGGACTGAAGGACCCCAAACGGCCGACCGGCTCGTTCATCTTCCTGGGCCCGTCAGGCGTGGGGAAGACCGAGCTTGCGCGCACGCTCGCCGAGTTCCTGTTCGGCGACGACGACGCGATGATCCGCATCGACATGAGCGAGTACATGGAGAAGCACGCCGTGTCGCGCCTGGTCGGCTCGCCGCCCGGCTACATCGGCTACGACGAGGGCGGGCAGCTCACGGAGGCCGTTCGCCGCCGTCCGTACAGCGTGCTGCTGCTCGACGAGATCGAGAAGGCCCACCCCGACGTCTTCAACATCCTGCTGCAGATCCTCGAGGATGGCCGTCTGACCGACGCACAGGGGCGCACGGTCGACTTCCGCCACGCGATCGTGATCATGACCTCGAACATCGGCGCCGCGGAGATCGCGCGCAACACGCCGCTGGGCTTCGCCGTCTCTGATGATGAGACCGGCATCACCTACGACGACATGAAGAACCGCATCATGGGCGAGCTCAAGAAGGTCTTCAGGCCTGAGTTCCTCAACAGGATCGACGACGTGATCGTCTTCCACAAGCTGCAGAAGGAGGAGATCAAGCAGATCGTCGAGCTCCTGCTGCTGCGCATCCGCGCATCGATGGCCGAGCGCGAGCTTCAGCTCGAGGTCACAGACGAGGCCAAGGACCTGCTCGTCGAGAAGGGCTGGGACCCGGCGATGGGCGCCAGGCCGCTGCGTCGCGCGATCCAGCGCTTCGTCGAGGACCCGCTGGCCGACTTCGTCCTGCGCGAGGAACTCGTTCCGGGCGCGACCGTGGTCGTCAACCCGGGCCCCGAGGGCGAGGAGGACGACGTGCGTCTGACGATCGTCAAGCCCAAGAAGCAGAAGACGCCCGTGGCAGTCGGCGCGGGCGACGCCGCCGGCACCGACGATTCGGAGCTGCTCTCCGACGCCGACGGCAGCGACGAGCCGCAGGCGCCAGCCGAGTCCTAGTGTCACGAGTCGGGAATTCGACGGCGTTTCCCGGCGCCTGCCAGCGCCTGACGCCCGCCGACGACGCTCGCGTGGCACCGCTACGCACGGCGCCGGCGTCGACCGTCAGACTCTGCCATCCACTCGGCAAACTCACCCCGAATTTCTGACTCGGGACACCAGGTGGCGCGACCGCAGGCGCCTGGCGCCGCAGCGCAGAGCGCGCTCGCGGACGTGACGATCGAGTCGATGACCGAGGCCGACTGGCCGGCGGTCGCGCGCATCTACGCGGCCGGCATCGCTGGCGGCGACGCGACGTTCGAGCACCTCGTGCCCTCCTGGGAGGAGTGGTCGGCGGCGAGGGTGAGCGACCCCCGTCTGGTCGCGCGCGGGCGTCTGGTGGGCGTGGGCGCCGCGGGCGACCGGGAGTCCGATGGCCGCGCCGATGAGGTGCTCGGCTGGGCCGCGCTCAGCCCCGGCTCGGCGCGCGAGGTCTACCGCGGCGTCGGCGCTGTGAGCATCTACGTCGATCCGGCGTGCTCGGGGCGCGGCGTCGGCGGTGCGCTGCTGCGCGCGCTCGTCGAGCGGTCAGAGCGCGCCGGCTTCTGGACGCTCGAAGCGGGCATCTTCCCCGAGAACGCGCCATCGATCGCCCTGCACGAGCGCGGCGGCTTTCGGCTCGTCGGCGTGCGCCGCCGCATCGGCCAGATGTCAGACGGACGCTGGCGCGATGTTGCGCTCTACGAGCGACGCAGCCCCCGGTAGAGCGCCGAGGCGCGAGCCGGCGCGTGCAACGAGCGCGAGCGCCGGCGGGCAGTGCGAGCGCCGGCGGGCAGTGCGAGCGCCGGCGGGCGGTGTGTCACCTCGCGCCGAGCGTATAACCATGGTCATACGCAGCTCGAAAAACAGTTAGCGCTCCGGCCCGAGAGGGCAGCCCGGAGGTGTTTCTCGACGCGGCGCGTATAACCATGGCGATACGCAGGTGAAAGCGGGTCGGCCGTCCAGCGTGGACGGGCGCACGACGGGGTGGCGTCCCCGAGGGGCCGTACGCTGGCGTGATGGCGAGGGAGACGATCTACGGCTGCTCGCAGTGCGGCTCTCAGTCGGCGAAGTGGCATGGACAGTGCCCGGAGTGTGGCGCCTGGAACGCGCTCGTCGAGGAACGCCTCCCGGCGGCGGCGACAGGCGCCGGGAGGCCCGCGCGCACGCGCGGCGGCGAGGGCTCGCGGCGGGATGGACCAGGGCGCGCGCCGGCCAAGCCGCGCCTTCTGCGCGAGGTCGGATCGCGTCCGCTGGAGCGCATGTCCACGCAGATCGGCGAGCTCGACCGCGTGCTGGGCGGTGGGCTGGTCCCCGGCTCGCTCGTGCTGCTCGGCGGATCGCCGGGGATCGGCAAGTCGACCCTGACGAACATGGCGCTCGGCAACCTCGCGCGGGCCGGACGCAGCACGCTGTATGTCAGCGGCGAGGAGTCCGCCGAGCAGGTCAGGCTGCGCGCCGAGCGGCTGGCGCCCGGGGCGCTGGAGGTGCCGATCTGTGCCGAGACAGACCTCGACGCGGTTCTCGAGGTGCTGGACGAGCAGGCGCCGGACGCGTGCGTGATCGATTCGGTGCAGACGCTGAGCGCGGCCGGTCTGAGCGGAGCGCCGGGCTCTGTCGGACAGGTGCGCGAGGTCGCCGGGCGGATCATGGATGTGGCCAAGGCCCGCGGCCTTGCGGTGATCCTCGTCGGGCACGTGACCAAGGAGGGCGCGCTCGCCGGTCCGCGCGTGCTCGAGCACCTCGTCGACTGCGTGCTGCAGTTCGAGGGCGAGCGCGAGCGCCCCTATCGCGAGCTGCGCTCGCTGAAGAACCGCTTTGGATCGACTCACGAGGCCGGCCTGTTCGAGATGCGCCAGGGCGGCCTGGTGGAGGTGCTCGATGCGTCGGCGCGGTTCGTTGCCGAGGCGACGCGCGCGCCGGGCAGCGTCGTGCTGGCCGCCATGGAGGGGTCCCGGCCGCTGCTCGTCGAGGTGCAGGCGCTCGTGGCGCCCTCTGAGCTCGAGCAGCCGAGGCGAGTCGTGTCGGGGCTCGATCGCAATCGCCTGGCGCTCGTGCTCGCGATCCTGCATCGCCACGGTCGGGTTGCGACCGGGGGTGCGGATGTGTTCGTGAACGTCGTCGGCGGGGTCCGCGTGGACGAGCCGGGATGCGATCTGGCGGTTGCGCTCGCGGTGGCCAGCGCCGCGCGCGGGGTGGCGCTGCGGGGCTCGCCGCGAGCCTGCTTCGGTGAGCTTGGCCTCACCGGCGAGCTGCGCTGGGTTGGACACCCCGAGCGCAGGCTCGAGGAGGCCGCCCGGCACGAGCTTTCTGATGTGATCGCGCCGCTGGACAGCGCAGGCGGAGCGTGCGAGGTGGCCAACCTCGCGCAGGCGCTGTCGAAGGCGCTTCCGGCGCGCGATGGCGCGTCAGTTGCCGTGGCCGCCTGACGCGCTGAGCTGGACGCTTCGCGCGGGGCTGGCCGAGCGGCTAAAAAAACTCTAAATGCCCTAGAATTAGGTGATCGTGGCCCCTCGATCCGGCGAAGATCTCGAGACAGACCTTAGGCCGGAGCCGGGGATGATGAGGGCGCTCGAGATGATCGCGCCCGGGAGCTGCGCTGCGGGAGGGGATCGAGGGGATCCTGCATGCGCGCACCGGCGGGCTGATCGTGATCGGCGAGCCCGAAGACCTCAGCTTCCTGAATTCCGGCGGCGTGAAGCTCGACATCGACTACACGCCGGGCTTCCTGTACCAGGTGGCCAAGATGGACGGCGCGATCATCCTCAACGCCAACGCGACGAAGATCACGATGGCCAACGTCCAGCTGATGCCCGACCCGACGATCCTCTCCTACGAGACCGGGACGCGTCATCGCACGGCGGAGCGCGTCGCCAAGCAGACCGAGGCGCTCGTGATCGCGATCTCCCAGCGCCGCGAGGTCGTGTCGGTCTACGTCGACGGCTCCAAGTACATCCTGCAGGACATCCCGGTCGTGCTCGCCAAGGCGAACCAGGCGCTCGCGACGCTCGAGAAGTACCGCACGCGCCTCGACCAGGTCTCCACGCGACTTACCGCGCTGGAGTTCGAGGGCGCGGCGACGCTGCACGACGTGCTGACGATGCTCCAGCGCTCAGAGCTCGTGACGCGCATGGCGGTCGAGATCGAGCGCTACATCGTGGAGCTCGGCACCGAGGGGCGGCTGATCGAGATGCAGCTCGAGGAGACGATGGTCGGCGCGGCGGCCGAGAAGGCCGCGCTCGTGCGCGACTACCTCTCCGATTACTCCGACGAGGCGTTCGCCGCCGGCCTGGACGAGATCGCGCGCCTCGGTCACCAGGACCTGCTCGATTTCGGGCGACTGGCGGAGATCCTCGGCTATGACCGTAAGCTGAACACACTTGACTACCCGGTGTCGCCGCGCGGCTACCGGGTGCTCGGGCGCATCCCAAGGCTTCCGAAGCTCGTCGTCGCGCAGGTCGTCGGCGAGTTTGGCGGTCTGGATGAACTCCTGGCCGCCACCGACTCAGAGCTGGAGGCGGTTGAGGGCGTGGGGGAGATAAGGGCGAAGGACATTCGCGAGGGCCTGCGGCGGCTGCAGGAGATCAACCTCGTGGACCGGTACCTGCAGACTTGACCAAGGCTGAGCGCCGGGCGTACGCGTCGGGCGGTTGGTGAATCGTCGAAGGAGGGAACAACCATTCCGTCACAAACAACTCGAGAAGCATCGCTGATCGACGAGATCGAAGTCACTCGCGAGGTCGAGTACATCGAGTTTGAGCTCGGCGACCACGTCGTCTACCCCCACCACGGCGCGGGAAAGGTGCTCAGCAAGGAGGAGATGGAGATGCTCGGCGAGCGGCGCGAGTATCTGACGATCAAGATCCTCCACAACGACATGACGGTCAGGGTGCCGACCGAAAACGCCGCGCTGGCGGGGCTGCGCAGGGTCATCGACGAAGAGACCGTGCAGAAAGTGCTCGACGTGCTGCGCGATGAAGTCTCAGAGATGCCCAAGAACTGGAACCGCCGCTTCAAGCACAACCGCGACAAGATCAAGACCGGCGACATCTACGAGCTCGCCGAGGTCGTCCGCAACCTCTCGCTGCGAGAGAACGAGAAGGGCCTGTCGACGGGCGAGAAGCAGATGTTCACGCGCACCAAGAAGATCCTCGCCTCAGAGCTGATGTACGCGCTCGACAAGGACGAGGAGGAGGCCGAGAGCTATCTGGACGAGCTGCTCGCCGACTCGGCCTCCAGCCAGCTCGCGGCGGCCAACTAGCGCGACGCGCGTGCACGCGGCCCGATCGCCGTCCGGCGGGCCGCGCGTGCGAGCGTTGTCGCGCCCGGCGCCGGCGCATGCCGGCGCCGGGCCGAGCGACGGGATCGCTCGGCGCCCGGTCTTCGCGCGCGCGGGTCGCGGACGATGACGGTCGCGCTCATCGTCGCCGCCGGCCTCGGCGAGCGCCTCGGCGCCGATCGCCCCAAGGCGCTCGTGCCGCTGGCCGACCAGCCGCTGCTGAGCTGGTCGGTCGAGGCGCTGCGCTCGGTCTCCGGCATCGATCAGATCGTCGTGGCGCTCCCGCCGGGCATGTCTGCGCCGCCGGGCACGATCGGGGTGGAAGGCGGCGCGACGCGCTCGGAGTCGGTGCGCAGGGCGCTCGCCGCCAGCGGCGAAGGAGATCCGCGCGATGTGGTGCTCGTGCACGACGCGGCACGGCCGCTCGTGAGCGCGAGCTGGCCGAGCGCGTGATCGCGCGCCTCGTGCGGGACGAGCTCGCCGACGCCGCGATCGCCGCGGTGCCGGTCACCGACACGGTCAAGCGCGCCGACGGCACCGGCGCGGTCAGCGAGACGCTCGACCGAGCAGCCTGTGGGCCGTGCAGACGCCGCAGGTCTTCCGTCGCGGTGCGCTGGAGCGTGCGCTTGACGTCGCGCCCGACGTGCTCGCGCAGGCCACCGACGACGCCTGGCTGATCGAGCGCGCCGGCGGGAGCGTGGTCGTCGTGCACGTCCAGCGCGGAGAACCTCAAGGTCACGACGGCGCTTGATCTGCGAGCTGGCCGAGATGCTGCTCGCCGGACGCAGCGCGCGGGCCGACGCCGCGCGCTGGTTGAATCGCGCCGGACGTGCTCACCGACTACCACCTCCACCTGCGCCCCGACGACCTCGATGCCACGGCGGCCGCGCACTTCACGCGCGCCAACGCCGCTCGCTACCGCGAGGCGGCCGCTCGGCGCGGGATCGCCGAGCTCGGCGTCTCCGAGCACGTCCACCGCTTCACGCAGGCGCTCGACGTTTGGGATCACGCCGTTCTGGCGTGAGAACGCGGTCGACGACCTGGACGAGTACTGCGCGTTCGTGCGCGAGCAGACCGACCTGCGGCTGGGCATCGAGGCCGACTTCGTGCCTGGGCGCGAGCAGCAGACCGCCGAGCCTGCTGGAGCGCGCGCGACTTCGACTATGTCGTCGGCTCTGTGCACTTCCTCGAAGACGCGGCGATCGACATGGAGCCGGGCGAGCGTGTGGGAGCAGGCGGCCGGATCCCGAGGAGATCTGGCGGCGCTACTTCCAGACGCTCGGCGAGGCGGCGCGCAGTGGCCTGTTCGACATCCTCGCCCACCCCGACCTGGTGAAGGTGTGGGGCCATGCGCGCCCGCTGCCCGACGGCGACCTGCGGCGCTACTATGAGCTCGCGCTGACGGCATCGCGGAGTCGGGCATCGCCGTCGAGGTCTCGACAGCCGGCCTGCGCAAGCGCGCCGGCGAGCTGTACCCGGCGCCGGCGTTCCTGGCGATGTGCGTGGAGGCGGGCGCGCCGGTCGCGCTCTCCAGCGACGCGCATCGCCCCGAGGACGTGGGCGCGGACTACGCACAGGCGCTCGAGCTGCTCGAGAGCGTCGGCGTGCGGCGAGCTGTGCGTGTTCGAGCGTCGCGCGCCGCCGGCTCGAGCCGATCGGGGCCGATCGCGGCCAGGACCAGGCTGCGCTCCGGGGGCAAGGGCGATGAGCCTGCGGGGATCGGCTATGACTCCCATCGCCTGGCCGCCGGGCGGGCGCCTGGTCCTCGGCGGCGTCGAGATCGAGACGAGCTCGGGCTCGACGGCCACTCAGACGCCGACGTGCTCGACCCACGCGCTCATCGACGCGCTGCTCGGCGCGGCCGGTCTCGGCGACATCGGCGAGCACTTCCCCGACACCGAGGAGCGCTGGCGCGACGCCGACTCGATGCCCTGCTGGCGAGCGTCGTGGCGCGGGTCGCCGACGCCGGTCTTGATCGTGAACGTCGACTGCACCGTGATCGTGCATGGAGCCCCGAGCTCGGGCCGCACAAGGCCAGCGATCCGCGCGCGGCTGGCGAGCGCGCTCGGGCTGTCGAGGCCGCGCGCGTGAACGTCAAGGCCACGAGCGGCGAGGAAATCGGCTTCGTCGGGCGCGGCGAGGGCGTCGCGGCGCTGGCGGTCGCGGCGCTCGAGCCCCTCGAGCTGACCGTGGCAGCCGTGCGCGATGTGGCGACGCTAGGGTTGGCCGGCGATGAGGGAGGTCCGCCTGCATGACACCCGCTCGGGCGAGCTGATGACGCTCGCGCCGCGCGATGCGGGCAGGGTGGGCATCTACGCGTGCGGACCGACCGTGTACAGCCGCATCCACATCGGCAACGCGCGCCCGTTCGTCGTCTTCAGCCTGCTCAAGCGCTTCCTCGAGCACGAGGGCTACGAGGTGACGCTCGTGGTCAACATCACCGACGTCAACGACAAGATCTACGACGCCGCGCGCGCGCGGGCTCGCCCGAGCGCGCGAGCTCGCCGCCGAGATGACCGAGCAGCTACCGCGCCGACACGAGCGCGCTCGGCGCTCGGGCGCCCCGACCACGAGCCGCTTGCCTCGCGAGACGATCGGGCCGATCGTCGGCTATATCGAGGCGCTGGTCGCCGGCGGGCACGCCTATCGCGGTCGATGGCGACGTCTACTTCCGCGTGCGCTCAGACGACGGCTACGGCAGCCTGTCGCACCGCCGGTGGACGACATGGACCAGGGCGAGGGCGTGGAGGGCGCGCAGCGCAAGGAGGATCCGCTGGACTTCGCGCTGTGGAAGGCGGCACAAGCCCGGCGAGGACACCGCCTGGGACTCGCCCTGGGGCCGCGGGCGGCCGGGCTGGCACATCGAGTGCTCGGCGATGGCCGAGGAGCTGCTCGGCGTCGGCTTTGACATCCATGGCGGCGGCTCTGACCTCGTCTTCCCACACCACGAGAACGAGGCCGCGCAGACGCGCGCGGCGCGCGGTCGCGAGCTCGCGCGGCTGTGGATGCACAACGGCATGATCCAGACCACCGGCGAGAAGATGGCCAAGTCGGTCGGCAACATCGCGCCGCTGCACGAGGTGCTCGAGCGCTACGGGCCGCGAGGCGGTGCTGATGTACCTCGTCGGCGGCCACTATCGCCAGCCGCTGGCGTTCTCAGAGGCGGCGCTGCGAGCAGGCCGCAGGCGAACGTCAACCGCATTCGCGAGGCGGCTCGTCGCCGGCCTGGTCGCGGGCAGCGACCGCCCGCCGGAGCATGCGCCGAGCACAGGGAGCGCGTTCTTCGACGCGCTCGCCGATGACTTCAACACGCCCAAGGCGCTCGCGTCAGCTGTTCGAGTGGATCAGGGAGGCCAACCGGCGCGCGGCGGTCGCGGCGACGCCGACCTGCGCGAGATGCTCGGCGTGCTCGGGCTGGCGAGTCGCCTGCGTCGCGACCGGACATGCCGAGGCGCCGAGGCCGTCGCGCGAGCTCGCCGAGCAGCGCGAGCGGGCGCGCGCCGAGCGCGACTTCGCGACCGGCCGACCGCGCTGCGCGAGAGATCGCGCGCGCTCGGCTGGGAGGTTCGCGACGACCGGCGGCCGGTTTCGAGCTGACCCGCCGCCGACGTGATCCTCTACGGTCGCAACCCGCGTCCGCGAGGCGCTGCGCGGCCGGCGCGCCCACGGCGTCGGCGAGGTCTGGGCGACCGCGGGCGCCGCACGCGAGCCGTGGCTGGCGGGCGTGCGCAGTGCGCGTGGTCTCGGCCGAGCAGATCGAGCGAGCGCTGCGGCTCGGGCGCCCACCAGGGCGTCTGCGCCGAGGCCGGCGCCTATCCGTATGCGGGCGCGCAGCGAGCTGCTGCCGGGCATCGAGCCGCTGGTGGTCGCGCTCGACCAGATGCAGGACCCCCAGAACCTCGGCTCGATCTGCCGCACCGCGGAGTGCGTCGGGCGCCGCCGGCGTGGTGATCCCCGATCGCCGCGCCGCCGGCGTCACGCCCGCGGTCTGCAAGGCCTCGGCCGGAGCGGTCGAGCACCTGCGCGTCGCGCGCGTGCGCAACATCGCCGACTTCCTCGCCGAGGCCCGCGCGGCGGCTGCTGGTGCTATGGCGCGAGCGCTCCGACGGCCGACGGCGTCGCCGAGGATCGGCGGTGCGCCTACGACGCCCCCGACTACCGCGGCGCCGGCGTCGTGCTCGTGCTCGGCAGCGAGGGTCGCGGGCTGCGCCCGCGGGTGGCCGGCGCGTGCGATCGAGCTGATCTGCGCTGCCGCTGCGCGGCAGCGTCGAGTCGCTGGGCGTCAGCGCCGCCGCCGCGGCGCTGCTGTACGAGATCTTGCAGAGCCGCGACACGCGTGCTTGACAACGCTCCGAGACTGTGCAAGGCTCGCGCGCACATAACGCTGAACCTAAGGTTGATGAGACCTTGGGAAGGCGAATATAGCTTTGGCGCCGGGGGAGGAGTGCGCCACTGAGCAAGTAGTCCTGTGGGCTGCTCCGATCGGCCTGCCCGCAGACGGGCGTCCCGAGAAAGGATCTGCTCGTGGCACAGAATCTCCAAAACCCTCACTCTGAAGCTCAAGGTTGATGATGGCTTTCTGATCGCGCTCGCCAAGCAGGGCGATCGCAACGCGTACGACCGGCTCGTCAGGCGCTACCACGGCTTCGTGCGCCTGAAGGCCTCCTCCTACTTCCTGGCCGGCGGCGACGCCGACGATCTGATCCAGGAGGGCCTCGTCGGGCCTCTACAAGGCGATCCGCGACTACCGCACCGACCGCGAGTCGAGCTTTCGCAACTTCGCCGAGCTGTGCATCACGCGCCAGATCATCACGGCCGTGAAGACGGCGACGCGCAACAAGCACACGCCGCTGAACCAGTACGTCTCGTTCTCCTCGACGCCGGCGGGCGCCGGCGAGGACGTGCCCGACGCTCGACCAGATGCTGCCCGGGCCGACCGTGCACGACCCCGTCAACCAGGCGATCTCCGCCGAGGAGCTGCGCTCGCTCGTCGGCTGCCTCTCGAGCGGCCTCTCAGAGCTCGAGAGCCGCGTGCTGGCGCTGTACCTGGACGGCTGCTCCTACGAGGAGGTCGGCGTGCGCCTGGACTGCGACACGAAGACCGTCGACAACGCGCTGCAGCGCGTCAAGCGCAAGGTCGGCGCGCACCTGCAGCTCCGCGCGGTGGCCGCCTGAGCGCAACGGTGGCCGCCCGCTGCAGGAGCGGCCACAGTGGGTGATCGCGCTGCTGCAGGCGCTCGGGCTGCGCCGCGCCCCTGCTAGACCTGCCCTTCGGACGGCCGCGAGGTGTTGCCGGGCGCTTCGGGCATCAGCGCGGCCAGCGGCGCGGGCGTCACCGTGACCGTGAACGGCGGGCTCGACGCGCCCCCGTTGTCCGGCCCGCCGGGGATCGAGACCCGGAAGACCTTCGTGCCCGCTGTCATACACGGTGTGCGCGATCGAGAAGCTCGATCCGCGGCCGACCGTGGCGATCTGGACGACGTGAAAGCCGTTCCCGGAGGCGTTCTGGCGCTCGAGGTAGATCACGTGGCCGCTGTGGTCGGGGGCGACCGTGCCCGAGAACGTCAGCGATCCGCCCGCCTGCGATCGTGGACGGCGAGACCTTCGCTTCGAGCACGTCCCTGACGCCCTCGTACAGCACCGCCGAGTGTTCGTGGCGTCCGCCCTCGACCTCGTAGAAGGTGCTGTTCACCGGCGACTGCGCCGGGAACGTGTAGCTGCCGCCGAGTCCGTGGTGACCTGCGCCACCGGCGCAAAGCCGCTGCTGGCGCGCGGTGTGCGCGAGCAGCGTGACCGGCTGCCCGGTCGCCCGCGGCGTCCGTGCCGCTGATCGTCACCGACTCGCCGAAGGCGATCGGATCCGGCGAGGCCGCGATCGTCAGCTGCGGGTTCTGCGCCTGGGAGATCTCATACGCTGAGCACGTCGGACTGGCTCGGCGCTGTTGCGGCCCTGGCTGCGCACGAGCACGCGCAGGTTCGCGTCGCCGGGGACGCGGAAGGTGTGAGTGATCGTGAAGCTGCCGCCGGCCTCCCACGAAGCCCGGTCGATGCGGTGCCATTCGTTGCCGGTGAGCGCGTTCTGGCGCTGGAGGACGACGCGCGCGCCGGCGTCGGCCGGGTTGACCGTGCCGGTGAACGTGACCCGGTTGCCCTTGCCGGTCAGCAGCTGCGAGCCTTCCGGCGGCCCGGCGAGCGTCACCTCGGCGACGTCCGCACGCTGCTGTGCCCGCTTGCGGCGCCGTGGCTGCTGACGTAGAAGACGCTGTTGGCCTGCACGCCGGCGACGCGTCGAGCTCGTAGAAGCCGAGCGCTTCGGTGCTCGTGCTCTGCACGAGCGTGAAGCCGCCCGAGCCGGCGGATCGACTCGAACAGACGCACGGTCTGTCCGCTGCGCGAGACGCCGGTGCAGCGCAGCCGCCCGAACACGACGAGCGAGTCGCCGGCGGTGATCTGACGGGGCGCGACGTTGATGTTGATCGCGCAGCGCCCGCTGGGGCTACGGTGCTTGTGGGCCTGCGCGCCGGCTGGCGCCAGGGTCGGCAAGGGCCAGGGCTGTTGCGCAGGCGCACGCAAGCGCGGCCTGACCGGTTTGATCGGACGCATCTCGCCTCCTAATGGACGCATCGTTGGCTGGGATGACGCGCGGCCGAGCTGACGGTCGGCGCCTTCTGTCGTGCTGTGGTCGATCGCGCGAGGCCCCTGACCCGGCTTCCCAGCTGCCGACCGTCCTTTCAAACCCCGTTGCCATACGTTTGATGCGGTACTTTTGCGCGATGACAGAAGCCGAGCGCAAGCAGGTCAGCGGCGAGCGCGTCGCTATCACCGGTGGCGCCGGCTTCATCGGCTCGCACGTGGCCGACGCGTTTCTCGCTGCGCGACTGCGAGGTCATCGTGGTCGACGACCTCTCGACCGGTCGCGAGGAGAACGTTCCCGACGGCGCTGAGCTGCATCGCCTGGACATCGTCGATGCGCCGGACGTCGCGCGTGTGATCGACGCGTTCTCGCCCGAGCATCGTCTGCCACCTCGCAGCGCAGGCGAGCGTCGTCGTCTCGGTCGAGTCTCCAGAGCGTGATCTCGCGGTCAACGTGCAGGGAACCTTCAACGTCGCGCAGGCCGCCAGGGCGGTCGGGGCGCGCGTCGTGTTCGCTTCGACCGGCGGCGCGCTGTATGGCGAGAACGCGCCGCACTCCCAAGCCCCGAGAGCACTCCCGCCGAGCCGCTCTCGCCCTACGGAGCGTCGAAGCTCGCGGGCGAGGCGTACATCGGGACGTGGGCGCGCCTGTACGGCATCCCGAACGTCGTGCTGCGGCTGGGCAACGTCTACGGCCCGCGCCAGAACTCCAAAGGCGAGGCCGGCGTGGTGGCGATCTTCAGCGACCTGCTGCGCCGCGGCGAGGCGCCGACGGTGTTCGGCGACGGCCTGCAGACGCGCGACTACATCTACGTCAGCGACGTCGCGCAGCGCCTTCGTGCTGGCCGCCGAGGCGGGGCGGGCGGCCACGTTCAACGTCGGTCGCGGCAGCGAGAGCTCGGTGCTCGATCTGCTGGAGGTACTGCAGAGCCTCGCGCCGGCCGCCGTCGAGCCATCAGTTCGCGCCGCTGCGCGCCGGGCGAGCTGACTGCGCAGCGCGCTCGACTGCGACGCGGCTGCGCAGCACGCTGGGATGGGAGCCGCGGGTCGACCTGCGCGAGGGTCTCGACCGCGACCTACCGCTTCTACGCCGGCGCACGAGCAGGTCGACGCGGCTGGCTCAGTGTAGGGCGAGGGGCAGGAGGTGCGCCTCTCGAGGGCGGACTGGTCGCCGCGCGCCCGCGCGCCAGGGGGGTCGCGCGCGACCGCGTGCTGCTCGCGCTTGCTCGTCCTGCTCGGCGTCGGTCTCGCGCTGCGCGTCTGGCTGACGCTCGTCTGGAGCCCGGCCTTCACCGGCTACTCGGACAGCGGCGATCTACTTCCAGGACGCGGTCGTGTCGCTGTGGCGCGACCCGATCAGGACGGTCGGCTACTCGATGTTCCTGCGCGTGCTGCACGGGATCAGCGCCGCACCTGATCCTCGTCATCGATCGTCCAGCACGCTGCTCGGACTGCTTGGCGGCGGCTGCTCCTCTTCCTCGCGGTCCGCCGCTGTGGGGGTCCACGCTGGCTCGGGCTCGCGCCCGCCGCGGTCATCGCGCTCGGCGGGCGACGAGCTGTTCCTCGAGCACGCCGCGCTGAGCGACTCCCTGTTCATCTTCCTGCTCAGCGCGATGCTCTACTGCGCCGTGCGGGCCTCGCAGGGAGCCGCTGGTGGGCCGCCGCCGGCCGGCCTGTGCGCGGGCCTGGGCGTGTGGGACCGCGGGCGCGGGATCGCAGATGCTGGCGGTGATCGCGCTGCTGGCTCCTGTTCAGCGCCGGAAGCGCCCTACGCGCCGGACGCTCGCCGTCGCGCGCTCTCCTCGCTGGCGGTCTCGCTCGGCGAGCCATCGGCGTCTACATCGAGTGGCGCCACGCGGCCTCCGGTCTGAGCGGCCTGACGACCAACGACGCGTGGAACCTCTACGGCCGGGTCGGCCGTGGGCCGACTGCACGAAGTTCACCCCGCCGTCCGGGCACCGCGGCTTTGTGCGAAACGACGCCGCCGTCGCAGCGCGGCTACCGCAGCGGCGGAACCTACGACTACGTCTTCAACAGCCACATCGCCCGCGCGGAAGCTGTTCGGCGCCCCCTACCACATCTCCAAATATCCCCACGCGATGGCGCTGCTGCAGAGGTGGTCGCAGGCCGCGATCCTCGGCCAGCCGCTGGAATACCTGCACGCCGTGTCGGCCTCGACACGATCCGCCTGGTCGACCCGAACCACGCTCCTACAGCGACCTCTCGGCCAACGAACTGATCGCGTTCCTGCTCTACGGGCCCGACATCACAGCGGCAAGAACGAGTTCGTCGAATACTGGCAGGCACGCGGCTCTATCCGCACGACCCACCGCCGCATCGCGGCGACGTCGGGCCGCTGAAGAGATGGGAGCGGCATCACGCGCATGGACGGGGCGTGGATGGTGCTCCTGCTGGCGCTGTGCTCGAGCGGCCCGTGGCTGCTGCCGGGCCGCGCCCGCGCGCGCGCATGGCGCCTGTTCGCTCAGCGCCCTGGTGCTGCTGTTCTTCCCGATCCTGACCAAGGGCTATGACTACCGCTTCGTGATCCCCGCCTACGGGCCGCTGGTCGCCGCCGGCGCGCTCGCGGCCTGGGGCGTGGCGGTCAGGGTCAGGACCAGGCTGCGCGCGCGGCGCGCCGCTCAGCCGGGGTTTGCCGATCGCTGATCGACGGCCAGGCGCCGGGACGCAGACAGTACAGGGTTGACTCGCCGGAGCCGACCCGTTACTGTTTTGGCCGCTCGACCAGTCGGTAGGGGTTATCCGGACTGGAGACTTTGAGGGAGGTCTTTCAGCGTCCATGGAGGGAGGGTTTGACGTGTCTACTGTGCCCGTGCAGATCGCGTCGGGGAGGCGCTCGCGGCCAGGGTTGCTGGCTGCCTCGCTGCTCTTGCTCGCGCTCGCAGCAGCGCTGTATGTCGGACTGGCTGCTCATGGCCGCACGGGGGCGCCCGTCGCCCGCCTGCGCCCGTCGTTGCGGCTCGCACCCGACGCCTCGGGCCACGGTCGCGCCTCGCGCTCCTCGCAGGTCAAAGGACTCTCCAGCCTGCCCGCCCTGGCGCGGGGACCGGTCTCAGGAGCGCTCGGCGCCGAAGACCCCGCCTACAAGCTGCATCGCACGCGCGGGCGGCTTTGCGGCGAACACCCCGCGCAGCATCTGAGGCTGCGCTTTGAACCTCTGGGGTGTCGCTCGCCGTCGGGTGCCGCGCGCGTGGGGCTGAGCCTGCGCGCGGCGGGCTACGGCAGCTCGCTGAGCGCGATCGGCGAGGTCGCGCCGCGCGCGAAGGACAATCGCGTCACCTATGAACACGCCGGTCTGAGCGAATGGTACGTGAACGGGCCGATCGGGCTGGAGCAGGGCTTCACCGTCCCGCGCGCGCTCCCCGGGACCCCGGCGGGCCGTTGACGCTCGCGATGGCGCTGTCCGGCGCGCATGCGCGTCTCGCCGGGCTCCGGCGGGGACAGCGTCATCGCTGCAGTCGGCGCGACGGGACGTGCTCCGCTACGGCGGCGTGAGCAGCGACCGACGCGCGCGGACGCGCCGCTGCACAGCTGGCTGGTCGCTGCAGGGCAGGTCGGCTGCTGCTTCGCGTCGACACGCGCGGCGCGCGCTATCCGCTGCGGATCGATCCGTGGATCCAGCAGGGCGAAAAGCTCACCGGCGGCGGCGAGCGCGGCGAAGAAGGCAGGCTTCGGCTTCAGCGTCGCGCTGTCGCGTGAAGGGAACACGGCGCTGATCGGCGGACCCGCGGACAACGAAGGCGCCGGCGCGGCGTGGGTCTTCACCCGCACGGGCGAAATATGGACCCAGCAGGGCGCGAAGCTCACCGGCGGCGGCGAGAGCGGCGGAGGAGAGTTCGGCGCGAGCGTCGCGCTGTCGGCAGAAGGGCAACACCGCGCGTGATCGGCGCCCCGGCCGACAACGAAGGCATCGGCGCGGCCTGGGTCTTCACGCGCACGAGCGGCGTCTGGACCCAGCAGGGCGCGAAGCTCACTGCCAAAAGCGGAGAAGAGACGGAAGAAGGCGAATTCGGCGACAGCGTGGCGCTGGCCGGCAAAGAAGGCAACACCGCGCTGATCGGCGCCCCCGGCAACGCGCCACGCACGGGCGCCGCGTGGGTCTTCACGCGCACGAGCGGAGTATGGACCCAGCAGGGCGCGAAACTGATCGCCAAAAGCGGCGAAGAGAGCGGAACGAAGGCGAATTCGGCGAAAGCGTGGCGCTGACCACCGAAACGACGGCACGACTACGCGCTGATCGGCGCGCCCGCCAACGAAGCAAAGCCGACGCGGCGCGCCGTGGGTCTTCACGCGCGCCGGAGCACGACCTGGGCCCAGCAGGGCGCAAAACTCGACCCCAAAAAGCGGCGAAGAGACCGGCGCTGGCTTCTTCGGCGCAAGCGTCGCGCTGTCCTCGGAAGGCACCACCGCGCTGATCGGGGCGCCGAGCAACACCACCGGCGCGGGCGCGGCGTGGGCGTTCACGCGCTCGGGCACGACCTGGACCCAGCAGGGCGCAAAACTCACGGCCAAAAGCGGCGAAGAGATCGGCGAAGGCTTCTTCGGCGCGAGCGTGGCGCTGTCGCGCCGAAGGCAGCACGCTATGCGCTGATCGGCGCCCCCGACGACAGCACGGGCGTCGGGCGCCGCGTGGGTCTTCACGCGCACGGGCACGACCTGGACCCAGCAGGGCGCAAAGCTCACCGCCAAAAGCGGCGAAGAGATCGGCGAAGGCCACTTCGGCGACACGCGTCGCGCTGTCCTCGGAAGGCGACGACCGCGCTATTCGGCAGCCCCGGCGACAACGACCAGGTCGGCGCGGCGTGGGTGCTTCGACGCGCTCGGGCACGACCTGGGCCCAGCAGGGCCCGAAGCTGACCGGCACGCGGCGAGGTCAGCGAAGGCTGTTCGGCGGCAAAGGCGAGTTCGGCTACAGCGTGGCGCTGTCACCGGAAGGCAACACCGCGCTGATCGGCGGCCCCGACGACAACGAAGGCGTTGGCGCGGCGTGGGTCTTCACGCGCACGAGCGGCGCTTGGACCCAGCAGGGCGCGAAGCTCACCGCGCAAAAGCGGCGAAGAGACCGGCGAAGGCGCATTCGGCAGCAGCGTGGCGCTGTCGGCGGAAGGCACCACCACGACGCGCTGATCGGCGCGCCCGGCGACGAACGCAAGGTGCCGGCGCGGCGTGGGTCTTCACGCGCGCGGAAAAGCCACGACCTGGACCCAGCAGGGCGCAAAGCTCGTCGCCAAAAGCGGGGAAGAGACCGGCGCGGGCGAATTCGGCTCCAGCGTCGCGCTCTCGGCCACCGAAGGCAACACGGCGCTGATCGGCGCGCCGCCAACGCCACCAAAGTCGGGCGCGGCGTGGGTCTTCACGCGCACGGGCGGGACCTGGAGCCCAGCAGGGCGCCAAACTGGTCGCCAAAAGCGGCGAAGAGACCGGAGAAGGGCGCGTTCGGCTTCAGCGTGGCGCTGTCGGGCAAAGAAGGCAACACGGCGCTGATCGGCGCGCCCGCCAACGCCACAAACGTGGGCGCGGTGTGGGTGTTCCCCGCTCGGGCACGACCTGGACCCAGCAGGGCGCGAAACTGGTCGCCAAAAGCGGCGAAGAGACAGGCGCCGGGCGCTTCGGCTTCGAGCGTGGCGCTGTCCTCTCTCGCGGAAGCCGCCACGACCTACGCGGTGATCGGCGGCCCAGCAACCAAGGCCGAAGACACAGGGCGTGGGCGCGGCGTGGGTGTTCACGCGCGCGAGCACGACCTGGACCCAGCAGGGCGCAAACTCGTCGCCAAAAGCGGCGAAGAGATCGGGTCGAGGCGAATTCGGCTACGAGCGTCGCGGTGTCCTCCGAAGGCACCACCGCGCTGTTCGGCGCGCCTGGCGACAACCAGACGCCTGGCGCCACGTGGGTCTTCACGCGCTCGAGCACGACCTGGACCCAGCAGGGCGCAAAGCTCGCCGCCGCCGCCAACGGCGAGATCGGCGAAGGCCTGTTCGGCCGCAGCGTGGCGATCTCTGCGGAAGGCACCACGGCGCTGATCGGCGACTACGGCGACGGCTTCGACGGGGTCCACGGCGACACGGGCGCGGCGTGGGTCTTCACGCGCTCGGGCACGGCCTGGAGCCTGCAGGGCGGAAAGCTCACCGGCGGCAACAGCGAGCTCGGCGAAGGCGAATCCGGCGGCAGAGGCGAAGTCGGCTACAGCGTCGCGCTCTCGCCGAAGGCAACACCGCGCTGGTCGGCGGCCCCGCTACAAAGGCAGCGCCGGCGCGGCGTGGGTGTTCACGCGCTCGGGCTCGACCTGGGCCCAGCAGGCCAAATCCTCGCCGCGAGCAGCGAAGAGGCCGGCACCGGGGACTGTTCGGCTACAGCGTGGCGCTGTCGGCAGAAGGCACACGCCTACGCGCTGATCGGCGGCGCCCAACAACGGCGCAGGCAGTCGGCGCGGCGTGGGTCTTCACGCGCACGGGCTCGACCTGGACCCAGCAGGGCGCCAAGCTGACCGGCAGCGGGGAGGGAAGCCGGCGCCGTTCGGCGCACAGCGTCGCGCTGTCTGCCGAAGGCAACACGGCGCTGATCGGCGGGCCCGACGACAATCCCGGCATCGGCTTCAACATCGACGTCGGCGCGGCGTGGGTGTTCACGCGCACGAGCGGGATGTGGACACAGCAGGGCGCAAAGCTGTCGGCGGGCGAAGGTCGCCAGGAAGAGACCGGCGAAGGCGAATTCGGGCTTCAGCGTCGCGCTATCGGCCAACGGCAACACCGCGTTGATCGGCGCGCCGCGGCGACAACGCGTTCGCCGGCGCGGCGCTGGGTCTTCACGCGCTCGGGCTCGACCTGGAGTCGCAGGGCGCAAAGCTCACCGGCAGCGGCGAGAGCGGTGCAGGCGAATTCGGCGAAGCGTGGCGCTGTCCTGCGAAGGCAACAGTGCGCTGATCGGCGGCACCTGGCGACGCCGAACGCGTCGGGCGCTGCGTGGGTGTTCGCGCGCTCGGGCTCGACCTGGAGCTCAGCAGGGCTCAAAGCTCACGGGCAGCGGGGAGAGCGGCGATGGCGGGTTCGGCGAGTCGGTCGCCTCTCGACGCGGAAGGCACGACCGCGCTGATCGGCGGACCCGACGACAACGTAACGTCGGCGCGGCCTGGCTGTTCACGCGCTCGGGCTCGACCTGGACCCAGCTGGGCGCAAAGCTCACCGGCGGCGGCGAGAGCGGCGCAGGCGCATTCGGCTGCGAGCGTCGCGCTCTCCTCCGAAGGCAACACCGCGCTGATCGGCGGACCCGCCGACGGCCGGCGGCGTCGGCGCGGCTGTGGGTGTTCGTGAACACCGCCCCGGCGGTCGTCACCAAGCCAGCGACCGAAATCACCAAGACCACGGCCAAGCTCAACGCGACGGTCAACCCCGATGGCGCCGAAGTCAGCCCGCCAACTGCAAATTCGAATACGCGACCGCGCGCGTCGCTGAAAAACACGAGCGTGCCGTGCGTAGGCCTGCCGGGGTCGGGCACCAGCCCCATCGCGGTGTCGGCCGCGCTCAGCGGGCTGAGCGCGAACACCCCCTTCTACTTCAGGATCTCCGCGACCAATTCCGGCGGCACCACCCAGGGCGCGATCGAATCGTTCAAGACGCTCCTCGCGGCTCCGACGGTCAAAACCGAAAAAGCGACCGAAGTCACGGGAACCTCAGCGACGCTGAACGCGACGGTGAACCCCAATGGCGGTGCAGTCACCAGCTGCAAATTCGAATACGGCACCAAAATCCCCTATGAAAAAAGCGCGCCCTGCACTGAATTGCCCGGGGCGGGGGAAACCCCGGTGAAAGTGTCGGCGCCGGTGAGCGGTCTCAGCAACAACACCACCTACCACTTCAGGATCGTCGCCACGAACACCAGCGGTTCCGCTGGCGGGACCGGCGAAGGCGCCGATGAAACGCTCAAAACGACCGTCGAAGCTCCGACGGTCAAAACCGGGCATGCGGAAGAAATCACCCAGACGTCGGCAAAGCTCAACGCGACGGTCAACCCCAATGGCGGCGAAGTCACCAGCTGCAAGTTCGAATACGTCACCGCCAAGCACTTCGAATTCTTCGGGTACGTCGAAGCGCACACCGTTTCCTGCTCCTCGCTCCCGGGGTCCGGCACCAGCCCGGTGGCGGTCTCGGCGACCGTCACCGGACTGACCGCGAACACCGGCTACCACTTCAGGATCTCGGCCACGAACTCCGGCGGCACGAGCGAAGGCGCGGATGAAACGTTCAAGGCGCTGCCCCTCCCGCCTGGCGCCGAAGCGGCGAGAACGAGCGAAATCACGCAGACCTCGGCCAAGCTGAACGGGTTCGTCGGTCCAGAAGGCGCTGAAACGGTGTGCAGGTTCGAATACGGAACATCGCTCGCCTATGGCTCCAGCAAGCCGTGCACCCCCCCGCCCGGGTCCACCGAAGAAGTCGTGTCGGAGTCCGCGGCGATCAGCGAACTGAGCGCCAACACCACCTACTTCTTCAGGATCGTCGCCGAAAACGCCGGCGGCAAAAGCGAAGGTCGGGGCACATTCGCGACCCTCCCCAAAGCCCCGACGGTCAAAACCGAAAAAGCGAGCGAAATCGGCCAGACCACGGCCAAGCTCAACGCGAGCGTCAACCCCAACGGCGGCGAAGTCACCGAATGCAAGCTCGAATACGGCCCCACGACCTCCTACGGGGAAAGCAAGCCCTGCAGCCCGTCGCCGGGCTCGAGCGAAAGCCCTGTGGCGGTGTCGGCGTCCATCAGCGGGCTGACGGCGAACGCCACCTATCACTTCCGCGTCGTTGCCGAGAACGCCGGCGGCGAAAGCAAAGGCGCAGATGAAACGCTCAAAACGCTGCAGAGCTGCACGGCAGAAGGCTTCTGCAACAACCTCACCCACTTCCAGGGCGAAGCGAGCTTCTCAGCACCAACCGCCGTGGCCGTTGACCCGAGCGGAGACATCTTCGTCGCAGACTCGGCCAAGGACCAGGTGCTGGAGTTCAGCTCAGCACGCAAACTGCTGCGCCAGTTCGGCTCTGAAGGAAGCGGCGAAGGCCAGTTCAAAGGCATCAGCGGCGTAGCCTCAAACTCCGCCGGCGATGTCTACGTCGCCGACCAGGGCAACGACCGCATCCAGGAGTTCGGCCCGGCAGGTGAACACATCAGGAACTTCGGCACCTCGGCGCTGAAAGGCGGCCAGCTGCTCGCCCCCAGCGCGATCGCGATCGACTCCTCGGGCGACGTCTGGGTCCTGAACCCAGCCGGCGCATCGGGCGATCGCATCGTCGAGTTCTCCTCTGAAGGAGCAGAACTGACCAAGTTCGGCGCAAACGGCTCCGGCGAAGGCCAGCTCGGCCAGGCCTACGGCCTGGCGATCTCAGGCGGGAACCTGTATGTCGCTGAAGAGTCCAACTCCAGGGTCCAGGAGCTATCCACCAGCGGAGCGTTCATCCGCCAGTTCGACAAAAAAGGCTCTGGCTCAGGCGAATCAAACGAGCCCTACGCGATCGCCACAGAAGCGAGCACCGGCGACCTCTACGTGACAGAAGTAGGCTCAGAGCGCGTGCAGGTCTTCAACCCCGAAGGCACCTTCATCACGACCTTCGGCTCGCCGGGCTCGGGCGCGGGGCAGTTCTCTGACCCCAAGGGCATAGCGCTCAGCTCCTCGGGCACGATCTACGTGGCCGACACGGGGAACAAGCGCCTGCAGGAATGGGCGCACGGCTCACCGCCCACGTTCACAACGAGCGTCACCAGCTTCGCCTCAACCGAAGCGAGCTTCTCAGAACCAGACGCCGTGGCCGTTGACCCGAGCGGAGACATCTTCGTCGCAGACTCGGCCAAGGACCAGGTGCTGGAGTTCAGCTCAGCACACAAACTGCTGCGCCAGTTCGGCTCTGAAGGAAGCGGCGAAGGCCAGTTCAAAGGCATCAGCGGCGTAGCCTCAAACTCCGCCGGCGATGTCTACGTCGCCGATCAGGGCAACGACCGCATCCAGGAGTTCGGCCCGGCAGGTGAACACATCAGGAACTTCGGCACCTCGGCGCTGAAAGGCGGCCAGCTGCTGGCCCCGAGCGCAATCGCGATCGACTCCACGGGCGACGTCTGGGTCCTGAACCCAGCCGGCGCATCGGGCGATCGCATCGTCGAGTTCTCCTCTGAAGGAGCAGAACTGACGAAGTTCGGCGCAAACGGCTCCGGCGAAGGCCAGCTCGGTCAGGCCTATGGCCTGGCGATCTCAGGCGGGAACCTGTATGTCGCTGAAGAGTCCAACTCCAGGGTCCAGGAGCTCACAACCAGCGGGGCGCTCGTCAGGGCCTTTGACCTCAAAGGCTCGGGCAACGGCAAATCAAACCTGCCCTATGCGATCGCCACGGAAGCCAGCAACGGGCAACCTCTACGTGACCGAAGTAGGTCGGAGCGCGTGCAGGTCTTCAGCCCCGAAGGTACCTTCATCACCGCCTTCGGCTCGCCGGGCTCGGGCGAAGGGGAGTTCTCTGACCCCAAGGGCATAGCCGTGGGCTCAGCGCTAAAGGTGTTTGTCGCGGACACGGGCAACAAGCGCCTGCAGGAATGGCTGTTGCCTTAGAGGCCGTTACACAATGAGACGAACGGAGACCAGAATATGATCGTGCAGCCGAGACAATGGTCGGCAAGTGGCGTGGCCGCTCTGGTCGGCGTTCTTGCTGTCGTGCTCGGCTGCGCCTTCTCGCAGACGGCGCAGGCGGCGCAGTCGGGATTCTCGTTTTCTCCGTCGAAGACCGAACCGTACGCGGTATGCGGTCTGCCGACGCCCGGGCACTCGGAGTGCCTGGCGATCCTGGTGCCCGCTTCCGCGACGCCGTTGTCGGGGCAGCTCGCCCCCGCCGTGATCGGCCCCTCGTTCTCGGGACACGGCGTGGGCGGCGGTTTCGACCCGGCCGACCTTCAGTCCGCGTACGGCCTACCGTCGGCGTCAGCGGGATCCGGGCAGACGGTGGGGATCGTCGATGCCTTCGACGATCCAAACGCGGAATCGGACCTGAGCGTATACCGGGCGAAGTACGGACTTCCCGAATGCACGACCGCGAATGGCTGCTTCAAGAAGGCCAGCCAGACCGGCAGCACGACGAAATTCCCCAAAGCCGAAGCAGGCTGGGCGGTGGAGATCTCGACTGACCTCGACATGGCCTCGGCGGCCTGCCCGAAATGTCACCTGCTGCTCGTGGAGGCCGAAAACAACGAAAACACGAATCTCTATGCGGCCGAGGACGAGGCCGCGACGCTGGGGGCGACAGAGATCAGCAACAGCTATGGAGGCGAAGAGGCCTCCGGCGAGACCAGCGACGACTCGTTCTTCAACCATCCCGGGGTGGTGATCACCGCGTCCGCTGGCGACTCCGGCTATGGAGTCGAGTATCCGGCGTCCTCGCACGATGTGATCGCGGTCGGCGGAACCGCGCTCGCCCCGGCGTCGAACAAACGCGGATGGACCGAGACGGCCTGGAGCAAAACGGGAAGCGGCTGCAGCGCCTTCGAGGAAAAGCCGGCGTGGCAGACCGACAAAGGCTGTACCCACCGGACCAACAACGACGTCGCCGCGGTTGCAAGCCAGGAAACCCCGGTGTCGGTGGCCGACTCCTACAAACTCCCCAAAGAATTCTCGTCGCCCGAAGCGGGTTGGACACTCGTCGCCGGAACGAGCGTCGCCAGCCCGTTTGTCGCGGGGACGATGGCGCTTTCAAACGCCTATACGAAATCGTTCGCCGGTGCCCACGCGCTGTATGAAGAGGCTGCGCAAAACGGCACGGGCGTTCTCGATGACGTCGTATCCGGCAGCGACGGAAGCTGCAGTGGCAGCTACCTGTGCACCGCCGGGACCGGCTACGACGGTCCCACCGGCCTCGGCAGTCCCTACGGCGCGCCGATAGTGATCGCCGCCCCGACCGTCAAAACCGAAAAAGCCAGCGAAATCGGCCAGACCACGGCCAAGCTCAACGCGAGCGTCAACCCCAACGGCGGCGAAGTCACCGAATGCAAGCTCGAATACGGCCCCACGACCTCCTACGGGGAAAGCAAACCCTGCAGCCCCTCGCCCGGGTCCGGGGAAAGCGCTGTCGCGGTGTCGGCGTCCATCAGCGGGCTGACGGCGAACACCACCTACCACTTCCGCGTCGTCGCCAAGAACGCCGGCGGTGAAAGCAAAGGCGCAGACGAAACGCTCAAAACGCTCAACGCGACCGGGGAAGCCCCGACGGTCAAAACCGAAAAAGCGACCGAAGTCACCAAAACCTCAGCGAAGCTCAACGCCAGCGTGAACCCCAATGGCAGCGAAGTCACCGCGTGCAGCTTCGAATACGCCACCACGCCTTCGCTCGAAAAACCGACGAACGCGTCGTGCACGGCCCTGCCGGGGTCGGGAACGAGCCCCGTCGCGGTGTCGGCACCGATCAGCGGGCTGAGCGCCAACACCACCTATTACTTCAGGATCACCGCGACCAGTTCCGCCGGCACCAGCCAGGGTGCGACCGAAACGCTGAAGACGACCGGGGAAGCCCCGACCGTCAAAACCGAAAAAGCCAGCGAAATCGGCCAGACCACGGCCAAGCTCAACGCGAGCGTCAACCCCAACGGCGGCGAAGTCACCGAATGCAAGCTCGAATACGGCCCCACGACCTCCTACGGGGAAAGCAAACCCTGCAGCCCCTCGCGCCGGGTCCGGGGAAGGCGCTGTCGCGTGTCGGCGTCCATCAGCGGGCTGACCGCGAACACCACCTACCACTTCCGCGTCGTCGCCAAGAACGCCGGCGGTGAAAGCAAAGGCGCAGACGAAACGCTCAAAACGCTGCCCAAAGCCCCGACCGTCAAAACCGAAAAAGCCAGCGAAATCGGCCAGACCACGGCCAAGCTCAACGCGAGCGTCAACCCCAACGGCGGCGAAGTCACCGAATGCAAGCTCGAATACGGCCCCACGACCTCCTACGGGGAAAGCAAACCCTGCAGCCCCTCGCCCGGGTCCGGGGAAGGCGCTGTCGCGGTGTCGGCGTCCATCAGCGGGCTGACGGCGAACGCCACCTACCACTTCCGCGTCGTCGCCAAGAACGCCGGCGGTGAAAGCAAAGGCGCAGACGAAACGCTCAAAACGCTGCCCAAAGCCCCGACCGTCAAAACCGAAAAAGCCAGCGAAATCGGCCAGACCACGGCCAAGCTCAACGCGAGCGTCAACCCCAACGGCGGCGAAGTCACCGAATGCAAGCTCGAATACGGCCCCACGACCTCCTACGGGGAAAGCAAACCCTGCAGCCCCTCGCCCGGGTCCGGGGAAAGCGCTGTCGCGTGTCGGCGTCCATCAGCGGGCTGACCGCGAACACCACCTACCACTTCCGCGTCGTCGCCAAGAACGCCGGCGGTGAAAGCAAAGGCGCAGACGAAACGCTCAAAACGCTGCCCAAAGCCCCGACCGTCAAAACCGAAAAAGCCAGCGAAATCGGCCAGACCACGGCCAAGCTCAACGCGAGCGTCAACCCCAACGGCGGCGAAGTCACCGAATGCAAGCTCGAATACGGCCCCACGACCTCCTACGGGGAAAGCAAACCCTGCAGCCCCTCGCCCGGGTCCGGGGAAAGCGCTGTCGCGGTGTCGGCCTCGCTTCAGCGGGCTGACCGCGAACACCACCTACCACTTCCGCGTCGTCGCCAAGAACGCCGGCGGTGAAAGCAAAGGCGCAGACGAAACGCTCGAAACGCTCAAAGTGACTCTGGAAGCTCCGACCGTCAAAACCGAAAAAGCGACCGAAGTCACCCGGACGACCGCCAAGCTCAACGCGACCGTGAACCCCAATGGCGACGACGTGACCACGTGCCAGTTCGAATACGTCACCGCCAAGCACTTCGAATTCTACGGGTACCTCGAAGCGCACAGCGTTCCCTGCTCCTCGCTTCCGGGGTCCGGCAGCAGCCCGGTGTCCGTGTCGGCGACGACACCCGAACTGTCGGCGAACACCACCTACCACTTCAGGATCTCGGCCACGAGCTCCGGCGGCACGAGCGAAGGCGCGGACGAAACGTTCAGGGCGCTGCCGTTCCCGCCTGACGCGGAAGCGGCAGGCGCGAGCGAAATCACCCGGACCTCGGCCGAGCTGAACGGGTTCGTCGGTCCAGAAGGCGCTGAAACGGTGTGCAGGTTTGAATACGGAACATCGCTCGCCTACGGCTCCAGCAAGCCGTGCGATGTTCCGCCCGGGTCCACGGAAGGCGCCGTCTTCGAGTCTGTGGCGATCAGCGAACTGAGCGCCAACACGACCTACCACTTCCGGATCGTCGCCGAAAACGCCGGCGGTCAAAGCGAAGGTCGCGGCACATTCACGACGCTCCCCAACCCCCCGACCGTCAAAACCGAAAAAGCCAGCGAAATCGGCCAGACCACGGCCAAGCTCAACGCGAGCGTCAACCCCAACGGCGGCGAAGTCACCGAATGCAAGCTCGAATACGGCCCCACGACCTCCTACGGGGAAAGCAAACCCTGCAGCCCCTCGGCCGGGTCCGGGGAAGGCGCTGTCAGCGTGTCGGCGTCCATCAGCGGTCTGACCGCGAACACCACCTACCACTTCCGCGTCGTCGCCAAGAACGCCGGCGGTGAAAGCAAAGGCGCAGACGAAACGCTCAAAACGCTGCCCAAAGCCCCGACCGTCAAAACCGAAAAAGCCAGCGAAATCGGCCAGACCACGGCCAAGCTCAACGCGAGCGTCAACCCCAACGCCGGCGACGTGACCAATTGCAAGTTCGAATACGCCACCGCCAGGCGGTACGAATTCTACGGGTACTACGAAGCTCCCAGCGTTCCCTGTTCCTCGCTTCCGGGGTCCGGCAGCGGTTCGGTGGCCGTGTCCGCCACTCTCAAGGAACTGCCCGCGAACGCCACCTACCACTTCAGGATCTCGGCTACGAACTCCGGCGGGACGAGCGAAGGCTCAGACGAAACGCTCAAAACGCAGCAGAGCTGCACGGCAGAAGGCTTCTGCAACAACCTCACCCACTTCCAGGGTGAAGCAGGCTTCTCAGAACCAGACGCCGTGGCCGTTGACCCGAGCGGGGACATCTTCGTCGCAGACTCCGCCAAAGACCAGATCCTGGAGTTCAACTCAGAACGCAAACTGCTGCGCCAGTTCGGCTCTGAAGGAAGCGGCGAAGGCCAGTTCAAGGGCATCGGCGCCATCGCCGCAAACTCCGCCGGCGATGTCTACGTCACAGACCCCGGCAACCACCGCGTACAGGAGTTCGGCCCGGCCGGCGAACACCTGCGCAGCTTCGGCTCCTCGACGCTGAAAGGCGGCCAGCTGCTTGCACCGACCGGGATCGCGATCGACTCCGCCGGCGACGTCTGGGTCCTAAACGCAGCCGGCGCGTCAGGCGACCGCATAGTCGAGTTCTCATCTGAAGGAGCAGAACTGACCAAGTTCGGCGCAAACGGCTCGGGCGCAGGCCAGCTTGGCCAGGCGTACGGCCTGGCGATCTCAGGCGGGAACCTGTATGTCTCTGAAGAGGCCAACTCCAGGGTCCAGGAGCTCTCCACCAGCGGGGAATTCATCAGGGCCTTTGACGAAAAGGGCTCTGGCAGCGGCCAATCCAATCAGCCCTACGCGATCGCCACAGAAGCGAGCACGGGCGACCTCTACGTGACAGAAGTCGGGAGCGACCGCGTGCAGGTCTTCAGCCCCGAAGGCGCCTTCCTCACCACGTTCGGCTCGCCGGGCTCTGGCGAAGGGCAGCTCTCTGACCCCAAGGGCATAGCGCTGAGCTCCTCGGGCACGATCTACGTCGCCGACACGGGCAACAGGCGCCTGCAGGAATGGGCGCCGGGCTCACCGCCCACGTTCACAACGAGCATCGCCCGCTTCTCCTCAACTGAAGCAGGCTTCTCAGAACCAGACGCCGTGGCCGTTGACCCGAGCGGGGACATCTTCGTCGCAGACTCCGCCAAAGACCAGATCCTGGAGTTCAACTCAGAACGCAAACTGCTGCGCCAGTTCGGCTCTGAAGGAAGCGGCGAAGGCCAGTTCAAGGGCATCGGCGCCATCGCCGCAAACTCCGCCGGCGATGTCTACGTCACAGACCCCGGCAACCACCGCGTACAGGAGTTCGGCCCGGCCGGCGAACACCTGCGCAGCTTCGGCTCCTCGACGCTGAAAGGCGGCCAGCTGCTTGCCCCGACCGGGATCGCGATCGACTCCGCCGGCGACGTCTGGGTCCTAAACGCAGCCGGCGCGTCAGGCGACCGCATAGTCGAGTTCTCATCTGAAGGAGCAGAACTGACCAAGTTCGGCGCAAACGGCTCGGGCGCAGGCCAGCTTGGCCAGGCGTACGGCCTGGCGATCTCAGGCGGGAACCTGTATGTCTCTGAAGAGGCCAACTCCAGGGTCCAGGAGCTCTCCACCAGCGGGGAATTCATCAGGGCCTTTGACGAAAAGGGCTCTGGCAGCGGCCAATCCAATCAGCCCTACGCGATCGCCACAGAAGCGAGCACGGGCGACCTCTACGTGACAGAAGTCGGGAGCGACCGCGTGCAGGTCTTCAGCCCCGAAGGCGCCTTCCTCACCACGTTCGGCTCGCCGGGCTCTGGCGAAGGGCAGCTCTCTGACCCCAAGGGCATAGCGCTGAGCTCCTCGGGCACGATCTACGTCGCCGACACGGGCAACAGGCGCCTGCAGGAATGGCTGGCGGCGCCGTAGGCGCGTCAGTCCCGGGAAACTGCCCGCCAGGCATCGTTCGGCGGCGCGCTGATGCGCTGTCAGTAGGCGTCGAAGTCCAGGAACTCCCAGCGCACGATCGACGCCTGACCGTGCTGGGGCGCGAGGCTTCGGTGGATCAGGTTCAACGGTGACTCGCGCAGGCGCTGGGGGAGGGCGAGGCCGCGAAAGCGCACGAGGTCGTTCAGCCCGACATGCAGCGCAAGCGGCGCGCGATGAAAGCGACAGGCGGCGCGCACGAGCGCGCGCGCTGCGCCGTCCCGCAGCCGCGAGGCGGCGAACACCTTCAGCAGGACGGCAACGCGGATGCCGTGGCGGCTGTCCAGGCAGCTGACCGCGAGCAGCTCGTCGCTGCGGTGAAGCGCATATCGCGCCGGGACGCGCAAGGCGCCAGCTGAGCGTCTGCGGGGTCCACCGCGCCTCGCCGCCGGCGGGGGCGCCCCGCAGCGACTGCGCATCGGCAACGAGGCCGTCGAGCGCAAACGCGCTCGTGTCGCCGACGCGCTGCGCAGCGCGCGCCGGGAGCCGGGCGTCGGGAGCATCACGCTGGCGGGCAGCGCCGTCGGCAACGTGAAGTCCAGCCGGCGGACGAAGCCTGGAGTGGAGTTCGCGTTGGCGACGCCCACGACGGCCTGGACTCCGCTGCGGCGAGCCAGCTCCATCGCCTCGGATGCGAGTGCGACGAACG
>CAVVMI010000005.1:0-24304 GCA_963749385.1 uncultured Solirubrobacterales bacterium | reverse complement strand
CGGACGCACGCGAAGCGGTGCTTGCCGCAATGCACCAGTCGCGCGCGGTCCCAGCCGGCGTCTCGTGAGTCGCCGCGAGCAGATCAAGATGAGCGAGCCGGAGGTCGCCTCGTTCCTGGGACGAAGAGCGCACGGTGACGTGCGCCACGATGGGCCCCCGGGCTGGCCGCATCTGATGCCGCTCTGGTACGTGCTGCGTGAGCCTAGCCCCCGCCCACCCAGAAGCTGGCGCGCCGGCAGAGTGTCACTTCACGACCACGGATCTGGGCGTGGACATATGCCGTCCTCCCAAAAGGTGCGCAACCTCGAGCGCGATCCAGCGCGCCACGCTGCAGGTCGAGGCCGGCGAGCAGTACCAGGAGCTGCGCGGAGCGATGTTCGAGTGCGACGTCGTCGTCCACCGCGATATCGAGACCGTGGAGCGCTCGGGCATGAGATCTTCATGCGCTACGCCGACCCCCGCGGCGAGCCCCCCGTCGACGCGCTGCCACAGGAGGTCGGCGCGATGGTGCAGGCACAGGCAGCAAAGCGCGTCGCGCTTCGAGTTCGTCGAGCGCCGGCGCGCGACATGGGACCATCGCAAGCTCGGCGGGCGTTACTAATCTTGATCGACGCTATGCACCGTATCAGGCTTCGCCGCCGATATGGCCCATTCTCTTGAAGGGACTGATCCTCTCCGGCGGCAAGGGCACACGACTGCGCCCGATCACCCACACGAGCGCCAAGCAGCTCGTGCCGGTGGCCAACAAGCCGGTGCTGTTCTACGGCATCGAGGCGATGGCCGCCGCCGGGGTGAAGGAGGTGGGCATCATCATCGCGCCCGAGACCGGCGAGGAGATCAGGCGAGGCGGCCGGCGACGGCTCGCGGTTCGGCGTGCGAGATCGAATACATCGTCCAGGACGAGCCGCTCGGCCTTGCCCATGCGGTGCTGACCGCCGAGCCGTTCCTGGCCGACAGCCCGTTCGTGATGTACCTCGGCGACAACCTCCTGCAGGGCGGCATCTCCGACCTCGTGGCCGCCTTCCGCGAGCACGCGCCCGACGCGCTGATCCTGCTGACCCCGGTCGCCGATCCCGAGAACTACGGCGTAGCCGAGCTGGCCGGCGCCGGAGGGAGAGGTCGGTCGCGTCGTTCGCCTGGCCGAGAAGCCTCCGAGCCGGCCACCGACCTGGCGCTCGTCGGCGTCTACATGTTCACCGCCGCGATTCACGACGCCGCCCGCGCGATCGAGCCCTCCGCGCGCGGGGAGCTGGAGATCACCGATGCTATCCAGTACCTGGTTGACGGCGGCCGGCGCGTCGAGCCGCACATCGTGCGCGGCTGGTGGAAGGACACGGGACGGCTCGAGGACATGCTCGAGGCCAACCGGCTGATCCTCGACAACTTGAGCGAGCGTGTCGAGGGGGAGCTGATCGATTCGCAAGTGGACGGCCGCGTCGTGATCGAGCCGGGCGCGCGCCTGGAGCGCACGACCGTGCGCGGCCCGGCGATCGTCGGCGCCGGTGCGCAGCTGTGCGACTGCTACATCGGTCCCTACACCGCGATCGGCAAGGACTGCCGCATATCCAACGCCGAGGTCGAGCACTCGATCCTGCTGAACGGCTCCTCCGTGTGCGACCTCGACGGGCGCATGGAGTCCTCGCTGCTGGGGCGCAACGTGACGGTGCGCCGCGGCGATCGCCAGCCACGCGCCTATCGCTTCATGGTCGGCGACAACTCCGACATCTCGATCCTCTGAGGCGGCAGCGCGATGCGGATTCTCGTCACGGGCGCCGCGGGAATGCTCGGCGCACGACGTGCGTCGCGTCGGCGAGCGCGCCGGGCACGAGCTGATCCTCGTCGACCTGCCCGAGCTCGACATCACCGACGAGCGCGGCGGTCATCGCCTTCTACGAGCGCGAGCGACCCGAGGCCACGATCAACTGCGCCGCCTGGACCGACGTGGACGGCGCCGAGAGCAACCGCGAGGCAGCCCATGCCGTCAACGCGCGAGGGCGCCGGCAACCTGGCGCGCGCTGCCGCCGGCATCGACAGCCCGCTGCTGCACATCTCCACCGACTACGTCTTCGACGGCAGCCGCTCCGCTCGACGTCGGCGGTCGGCCACGGCCGTATGTGGAGTCAGATCCGACCGGCCCCCAGTCGGTCTACGGAGAGACCAAGCTCGCCGGCGAGCGTCAGGTACTGGCTGCCTCGCGGCCCACACTGTCGTGCGCACGGCCTGGCTCTACGGAATCGACGGCCCCAACTTCGTCGCGACGATGCTGCGCCTGGCAGGCGAGCGCGAGGCGGTGCAGGTGGTCGACGACCAGATCGGCTCGCCCACCTGGTCGGGCCACCTGGCGCCCGCGATCTCTGGGCTTGCTCGAACGCCAGGTGAGCGGGCTCGTGCATCTCACGGGCGCAGGCTCGGTGTCGTGGAACGGCTTTGCCAAGGAGATCTTCCGCCAAGCCGAGCTGGACTGTCGCGTGGAGGCTGCCAGCATCGGCAGAAATGGCCCGTCCCGCGCCGCGCCCGGCATTCTCGGTGATGGAGTCAGAGCGTGAGGACGTCCTACCGATGCCCGACTGGCAGGACGGTCTCGCCGGCTATATGGCGGCGCGCGACGGAGTCGTGCGCTCATGAGGGGAGCTGTGGCTGAGATGATGCGCGCATGAGACTGCTGGTCTGCGGTGGCGCCGGGTTCATCGGCTCCAACTTCGTGCGCCTGCGCTTGCGCGAGAACGGCGACGAGGTGGTCGTGCTCGACAAGCTCACCTACGCCGGTCGCGAGGAGAACTTCCACGACTTCGCCGAGGATCCCGGCTTTCGCTTCGTGCACGGCGCGATCGAGGATCCTCAGGCGGTGGCGAGCGCGCTCGATGGCGGCGGCCCACGAGCGGGGGCGCCGATCGAGGCGATCGTCAACTTCGCCGCCGAGACGCACGTCGATCGCTCGATCGCCGAGCCCGACGCGTTCGTGCGCACACACGCTCAGGGCACCTACGTCCTGCTGGAGGCCGCCCGCGAGCGCGAGCTTGCGCTATCTGCAGGTCTCCACCGACGAGGTGTACGGCTCGATCGAGGACGGCTCCTTTACCGAGGACTCGCCGCTGCGCCCGTCCTCGCCCTACTCGGCCACGAAGACCGGCGCCGATCTGCTCGTGCAGAGCTACTTCCACACCTACGGCCTGCCGGCCACGATCTGCCGCGGATCCAACAACTACGGCGCCTACCAATACCCCGAGAAGCTGATCCCGCTGATGATCCTCAACGCGCTGCACGGCGATCCGCTGCCCGTCTACGGCGATGGCATGCAGGTGCGCAACTGGATCCACGCGACCGACTTCGGGCGCGCGATCGGGCATGTGCTCGAGCACGGGGCACACGGCGAGGTCTACAACGCCGGTGGCCCAGACGAGTGCGCCAACATCGAGGTCGTCAAGCGCATCATCGAGCTGACCGGCGCGGATGAGTCGCTGATCGAGCACGTCACCGACCGCCCTGGCCACGACCGTCGCTACTCGCTCTCCTCGGAGAAGG
This sequence comes from uncultured Solirubrobacterales bacterium, assembly GCA_963749385.1. Lineage (GTDB taxonomy): Bacteria > Actinomycetota > Thermoleophilia > Solirubrobacterales > Solirubrobacteraceae > Palsa-744. Next base: position 20,781 of record CAVVMI010000005.1, on the reverse strand, counting down.
TCAGGGCGCTCGGCTGGGAGCCGCGCGTGCGCTTCGCCGAGGGCTTGGAGCAGACCGTCGCCTGGTATCGCGAGAACGAGTGGTGGTGGAAGCCGATCCGCTCAGGCGACTATCGCGCCTACTACGAGCGCCAGTACGGCAGATCGCTGGCGTAGCTCTAGCTCGGCGGATGCGGCGCTTGGCCCAAGACCGGAGATCTTCCAGTGCGAGCCTTCCTTGACCAGCGCGAGTGCTGTGACTCGGTTCTTGCCCGAGTAGGTGCTCTTTACATGAGCCAGTGCGTGGTTGCCGCTGACGACGATCGATTCGATCTCAAGCCGAGTGCGTCGATTTCGTGCAGCTGGGCCTTTAGCACCGTCTGACACCCGCCGGCGCGAGCAGCTTGGTCGGTCAGCGTCGCGGCGAGATCGTTTTCGCAGAGCTTCTTCTCGTCCTCCGCAGTGGCGTCGGTCTGGAAGTTGGAGACCGTCTGGGCGACGTTGTGGCTTTCGCCGTTGAATTTGCTCGTAGACGCCGTTTCGGCGCAGGCGCTGACGCCGACGGCGAACGCGAGCGCGCAGATCCCGGCGGCGAGCGGTCTGGAGTCGGGGCATGAGCATCGCCGTAGCGTATGCGAGCGGCGGACGCCGTGCTGTCTGCGCTCGACCTCGGACCCGCGAAAGCCGGCGCCGGATGCTGTTCCAGCTCCGGCGCGGCCTAGTGGCGGGAAGCCTTCCGGCGTTCTCAGCTCTGCTCGTCGTCGCGGCGGTAGCCGAGCCGCGCGGAGATGTTGTCCGCGGTGGCGACGAGATGCGGTCCGAGCGCGTCCACCAGCTCCTCCAGCGAGATCATCGAGCTGTGCGCCGCGATGTTCACAGCTGCCACAACCTCGCGCGACTCGGTCCGAACCGGCGCTGAGATCGAGTGCAGGCCCTGGGCAAGCTCTTCGTCGTTGACGGCCATGCCCTCCTCGAGCACATGCTCGAGTTCGGTGCGCAATGCCTTCTTGCTGGTGATCGAGTTCGGCCCACGACGCGTGAGCGTCATGTTGCCGATCAGATCGCGCTGCTCGGCTCGGGCAGGTTGGCGAGCAGCACCTTGCCCATCGACGTGCAGTAGGCGGGCAGGCGCGAGCCGGGACGCAGGTTCATGTCGATCTTGTTCTGCCCGCGACGGAAGCTGCGGGCGCGATCGACGTAGAGGATCTCGGGACCGTCGAGCACCGACAGGTTCACGGTGTAGGAGGTGCGCTGACGCAGCTCCTCGAGATAGGGACGCGAATGCTCACGCAGCCCGGTCGAGTTCAGCGCGGACATACCCAGATCGGTGACGCGCAGTCCGAGCCGATACTTGCGCGAGGCGCCCTGCTCGAGGAAGCCGAGCGCGACGAGCGTGATCACATAGCGGTGCGTCGTCGAGCGGCTCATTCCGAGGTCGTCGGCGATGTCGGCGATGCCGAGCACCGGACGCTCCGGCGTGAAGCAACCGAGGATCGCAAGTCCTCGCTCGAGCGACTGGGAGTATCGTGGCTCGCGAAGGCTTGGTATCGACCACTCGCCTTCTTGGCCTGATTTGGAAGAATTCGAGCTTACTCTAGGCATCTCTGCTAAGGCCCCTATCCGTAGTGCCAGAGGTGCCTCTACATTGGTGCACCTCAAGTTGAACAGTCATCATACTTGGGAATGCCGACATTCTCAATCGAGAGCACCATCTCGAACTGCGGATTGTCTGGTCATGGTGCGCAGTCAGCGCTCGCGGAGGTAGGGTGGATCGCAGTCTGGTCAAACCGTCTGACAGTTGATAGGCGGTACGTATCTCCTTTATCCATGCCGGATTTATGTTCAAATTACGTAATTTTCCGAGCCGGCTGTGAAGCCGAGGGGTCTCCAGGTGTCGGGATGACGCAGGATAGTTCAGAACTGAATACTCAGGGATCGAATCACTCGGGGGTGCGGGCGGCATGAGCGAGCGTTTGACCTACACCAGCGGCGCGCTCGCCGGCTCGCTCGACGAAGAGTTCGAGCGTTGCCTTGAGCAGCAGCGCGCTACCGCCCAGGCCCCTTTTGCACACCTTATTGCCGGAGAGCGCTCACAACAGGGAGAGGTGTTCGAGCGACATGAGCCCTCAGACGCAAACGGGCATGTCAGTCGCGCGCACGCCGCCGAGGCGGAGACCGTCGCCGGGGCCTCTGCGTGCCGCTCGGGAGGCCCAGTCGCTGTGGGGTCGCACGCCATACGTGGAGCGCTGTGCTCATATGCGCGCCGTTGCGCAGGCGCTTGCCGAGCGTCAGATCGAGATCGCATCGGTGGTGAGCCTGGAGACGGGCAAGACGCGCATAGAGTCGATCGCCGAGGCGCAGGAGGCGATCGACTTGATCGAGACCTACTGTGCGGCGATCGAGGAGGCCGAAGGGTTCAGCGCGCCGCTTGCGAGCCTCACCGCGAGCGAACGCAACTTCGAGACGCTCAGGCCCTACGGAACGTTCGGCGTGATCGCGCCGTTCAATTTTCCCTTGGCGCTGGCGGTGAACATGCTCTCAGCGGCCCTGATCGCCGGTAACACGGTGGTCGTCAAGCCATCCGAGGCGACGCCATGGACGGGCGCGCTGCTCGGCGAGGTACTTGCGGCGGGGGACTTGCCCGCCGGCGCGATCAACCTCGTGCACGGCGGTGCGGATACCGGTCGTGCCCTCGTCGCCGGGGACGTCGATGGGATCGCGTTCACCGGCTCGGTGCCCGTGGGGCGGGAGATCGCGCGTACCCTGGCTTCCGGCCGCTGGACACGGCCCGTGTTGGCTGAGATGGGCGGCAAGAACCCGGCGATAGTCACCGCCAATGCCGATCTGGAGAAGGCCGCGGAGGGCATTGCCAGGGCGGCGTTCGGGCTCTCCGGGCAGAAGTGCAGCGCCTGCTCGCGCGCGATCGTCTCGGGGGAGGTTCACGACGAGTTGGTCGAGCGGCTGTGCGCATTCGCAGCGCGAGCTGGTCGTCGGAGACCCCGCCGATCGTGCCTCGGCGCTCGGACCGGTCATAGACGAGCAGGCGGTGGCTCGCTTCCAGAAGAGCGTCGCTCTGGCCGGCCGCGAGGGCCGCATCGTCCTCGGCGGAGCACGAATCGAGCTGCGCGGCGGGCACTTCGTCGAGCCGACCGTGGTGTGCGATCTCCCTGCAGGGCCATTCGCTCAATCGGCGCGAGCTGTTCCTACCGTTTCTCACCGTAACTCGAGTGCAGGGGCTCGCAGAGGCGATCGTCGAGGCCAACGCCGTCGACTATGGACTGAGCGCCGGGATCTTCAGCGAGGACGAGCAAGAGGTCGAGCAATTCCTTCGAGGAGATCGAGGCCGGCGTGGTGTATGTGAATCGCCGCGCCGGCGCAACCACGGGCGCGTGGCCGGGGTCGCAGATCGTTCTGCGGCTGGAAGGCCAGTGGCCTAACCGGCAAGGGCGGCCTCGGTCCGTACTATCTCCAGCAGTTTATGCGCGAGCAAAGCCGCACAATCGTGAGATGATCGAAGTTCGCCACGCTCCGCGCATGGCCGTGGCGCTGGATGAGTACCAGCAGCGGCTCGCCCGGACGCGTGAATGGATGGCTGCGCGCGGGCTCGACCTGCTGCTCTTGAGCCAGCCCGAGCACTACAACTGGCTGTCTGGCTACGAGCCGACGAGTGCCTTCTACTTCCAGGCTCTGATCGTGCCGCTCGCGCAGGATGCCCCGCTCACGCTGCTCTGCAACAAGGCCGAGCTGCTGCTGTGCGAGGAAACCTGCTGGGTGAGCGACGTCAGGCCCGTCTGGACTCACGAGGATCAAATCGCACGTTTGCTGGAGGTGTTGCGCGAGCGTGGTCTCGACCGAGCGGGACGTATCGGTCTGAACCTGTCGAGCTACCACCTCAAGGCGCGCTACGCCTTGGAGCTGATGCGAGACCTGCCCCACGCCGAGACGGTCGATGTCTGCGAAGGGCTTGACGATCTGCGCTTGGTCAAGAGCCCAGCGGAGATCGTGCTGCTGCGCGAGGCGGCGCATGTCGCCGACCTTGGGGTGAGCGCCGGCATCGAGGCGATTCGCGCGGGAGTCAGCGATCGCGAGGTGATGGCGGCAATACAGCAAGCCCTCGCGCAGGCCGGCGGTGAGTTCCCGGCCTACCCGACGCTGGTCGATGCGCGAGGCACGCTACACGGGACGCCGATCGGCAAGGTGCTCCGCGACGGCGATGTGGTCTATCTGGAGGTCAGTGGCGTCGTGCGTCGCTATCACTGCAACATCTCGCGGACTGTTGTCGTCGGTGAGCCATCCGCACGCGTGCGCGAGCTCTACGAGGTCGTGCGCGACGCGCTCGATCGCGCCACCGATGCGCTGCGGCCAGGCACGCAAGTAGCTGAGATCGTGGAGCTCGTCGCGGAGTGTCACCGTGGCTATGAGCAGAACACGTGGGGTCGCTTCGGCTTCAGCATGGAGATCGCCTATCCGCCGATCTGGATCGGGGCGTTGAGCCTGATGAGGGGCGATCCTCACACGATCGAAGCAGGCATGGTCATCACAATGGAGCCGGGGCTCTCATACAGCGACGGTGCGACGATGATGCTCGGCAATAACGTGCTTGTTACCGAGGAGGGCCCCGAGGTTCTCAACGAGGTACCCGTGGAGCTTTTCGTCAAGTGACGCGGAGCGCGCTACTTCGGCGGGCGGCGGCAGTGCGGAGGTTGAGGTGCGCAACGCGACACCGTTCACTGGTACGCGGGGCCGACCACCTTTTACCGCGCGCCGACGTGGCGTGGAGATCGCCGCAGGCAGCGTGGCGGTGCTGGGCGTGCCGCTCGACTCCTGGACGCTGGGGCGCAACGGTCAGCGCTATGCGCCCCGCGCGATTCGCGAGGCGTCGCTGTATCTGGCCGGCTACTACGGTCTGCAGACCGAGCCCGTCGGCTATGTGAATGTCTCCGACGGGCGCGTATGGACGGTGCCCGAGCAGCCGCGCCTGTTCGACGTCGGTGACGTGCGCATCCACCAGGGCGACGTGCAAGCGCAGATCGAGGCGATCGCCGCACCCGTGGCCGAGATCACGGCGCGCGGTGCGATGCCGGTGGTGATCGGCGGCGACCACTTCGTGCCCTACCCCTCCTTCATTGGCTTCGCGCGCGGGCTTCGCGCCGCTAGCCCGGTGCGAAGGTTGGGTTTCTGAACATCGACGGGCACTTCGACTTCTGGGACGAGTTCCGCGACATGGGGCGTCTGAATCACGGCACCTTCGCGCGCCGGATAAGTGAGCACGAGGCAGTCGGAAACATGGTCTGGTGGGGTCTGAACGGGACGAACATCGCCGAGCCCGAGCAGTTGCGCATATGCAAGGAGAGGGGTTTCGCGGCCTATACGGCCGGCTCGATTCGCCGCCGCGGCGTGCTCGAGACGATGCGCGAGGCACTGGAGATCGCCTCCGAGGGAGTCGATCGCGTGTATGTGACCTTCGACATCGATGTCACCGACGGCGCCTACGCTCCGGGGACCCATTCGATCGTCTTGGACGGACTCAGCTCCTGGCGAGGTCCTGGCCGGGCTCGGAGTCCTCGCCGAGTTCGAGAATGTCGGAGCATTTGACGTATGCGAGATGATCCCTCAATACGATGTGGGGGGAGGGCGCACCGCGCGATATGCGGCGCACGCGATCCTCACGGTTATCGGTCATCGAGTGCTCGACTCTCAATCGTCAATCCCACGGGACATCCTGGATGCCGTGTTCCGCTGAGTGCAGGGGGCGGGTTGCCTTCGTCAGGTCATGCTCTGAGTGCGCGTCTGCTTTGTGTGTACTCGGGAATTGCGCGCCGAGTCGTCGAGCTGAGTGCAGTTATGAGAGAGGAAGAATATGCAGCCAATGAGTTGGGGTAGGAGCCGCCGCGTGCTTGGGGCGCTGGCGGTGCTCTCGATTTGCTTGGGGCTCGCCGCATGCGGTAGCAGCGGTAAAAGCTCGACCACGCTGACGATCGGCGATTGGGGTGCGCCGATCGACGAAGCCACGCAGAAGGCCTACACAAATCAGTTCGATGCGGAAAACCACTTGACCTCTCAGTTCGTGGACGCTCCCGGCGTGCAGCTCGCGCGCGTGGAAGCGCAAAACCAGGCGAAACAGATCCAGTGGGATGCGGTCGACTCGCTCGACGGAGGCTCGGCATACACGCTCTACGCAAAGGGACAGCTGGCTCCGTTGCCGGCCGCCACCAAGGCGAGCTTCGAAAAGGAACTCGGCGCTCAGAAGGTCACGCCGTTCGGCTTCTCCCATGGGAGCCTCGGCGACGTGATCGTTTGCAACACCGACAAGATGAAGACCTGCCCGGCCAACATGGCGCAGTTCTACAACACCAAGGAATTCCCCCAGCAGCGCATGTTCGGAGGGATCGAGCCGATCGAGGCGGTCACGACGGCCGAGGTCGCGGCGGGCATGCCGATCACGCAGACGGCCACGACTCCCGTGAACGTCAAAGCCGTGATCAAGACGCTCGAAGGGCTCAAGCCTCACATCAAGGTGTTCTGGCAGTCAGGCGAACAGCAGCAGCAGATCATGCGCAGCGGCCAGGTGCCGCTTGGGATCATGTGGAGCGATCGTGCCTACCAGCTCATCTCCCAAGGCGTGAAATTGAAGGTCGTGTGGTTGGGCGGCGCCTATGAGCCCAGCTATTGGGCCGTGCTGAAAGGCGCCCACAACTCCGCGGACGCTTCCAAGCTGCTCGAATTCATCGCCAGTCATCCGAAGTCGGAGGCGACGTGGGCCGAAATCGTGCACGACTCGGTCCCAAATCCGCTCGCGCTCACCTACCTGCCGCGCTCGATCGGCTCGCAGCTGGCCGACAACCCGGTGAACCTCAAGCAGTTGGCGACGCCCAACTTCCTGTGGTACGCCAATCACAGCGACGAACTGAACACCGCGTATGAGAACTTCCTGCGCGGCTAGCGCGCGGGGACTTCTGAGATGGGGCAGGCGGGGAGGAGAGTCATGGCGAGCCTTCCCGCCTTGCCTCGCGGCGGCTCGCCGGGACACGAGCGTCGGGTCATGGGCGGCGCCCGCATGGAGCGCGGTCCTGCCCAACCGCTGGGCGCTGTTGTTGGTGGCTGCCGCTGCTTGCGATGTTGCTCGGCTTCGTCGTCTATCCGCTTGCCAAGCTGACGATCGACTCGCTCACCACCGGGGAAGGGCTGGGCAACTACGCCGCGGTCTTGGAAAGCCCGGCGGGCAGGCGTGCGCTGATCACCACACTGCTGTCGAGCGTGCTCGTGAGCGCGGTCGCGGTGGGGCTTGGCGGTCTGCTCGCCTGGCACATCAAGGTCAGCAAAAGCACCCTTGTGAAGGCTGTCCTGTGGCTCGCGGTGCTCGCTCCCTTCTGGATGGGGACGGTCGTGAAGAACTATTCGATCGTGATCCTGCTCTCCTCTGAAGGGCCGCTCGACAAGGGGCTCGAATTGCTTGGCTTGGCACCGGTCTCCTGGCTCTACACCTCGACTGCCGTGGCATTGGGGATGGTCTACACGATGGTCCCCTATGCGGCCTTCTCCCTGTATGGAGTGTTCCTGACGATCGACCGCTCCCTGCTCGATGCCGCCCGTGGCCTGGGGGCTTCGCGTGCGCGCGCGATCAGCTCTGTGATGCTGCCGCTGGCGATGCCCGGGATCGTCGCCAGCGGTGCGCTCGTATTCGCGATATCGCTCGGCTTCTATGTCACGCCGGTCCTGCTGGGGGGAGCACAGGCGCCGTTCATGGCCAGCTATATCCAGGACTACATCTTCACCTTCTACGACTACCCGATCGCAAGCGCCGCGTCGGTGATCCTGCTGGTGGTCGCCCTGCTCACGCTCGGCCTTGCGCTTGCGCTTGTCGGGCGTGGGCGCCTTCAGAGGGCTGTCGCGTGAGAGGCGAGGATGGCGGCGTGAGGCACAGCGAGCGATGGTCGCGTGAGACGCCCACTGTTCGGCGACCGTTTCACCGGCGCGGCGAGCGCGGTCGTGGTCTCGGCTACGGCTTTCGTTCTGCTCGTGCCGGCGGCGCTGGTTGTGGTGCTGTCCTTCTCCAACGACCGCTTCTTTGACTTTCCTCCGCATACGTGGGGGCTGGGCCAGTACCGCAGGCTGCTCGAAGACCCGCGCTGGGGCTCGGCGCTGTGGCTGTCGGTGAAGATCGCGGCGCCGGTGGCGCTGCTCGCCGCGCTCGTGGTGGTGCCCACGCTGTTCACGATCCACCGTAGCCGCCTTCCGTTGCGCCACGCCCTGCAGGCCGGCGGGATCGCCGGGATCATCCTCCCGATATCCGCCTATGCGGTCGCCATGTACGGGCTGTACGTCCAGGTCGGCCTGCTCGGCACCTACTGGGGCTTGGTGCTTGCCAACCTGACGCTTGCGGTGCCGGTAATGCTGCTCGTCACCAGTGCCGCCATGAGCCGCATCCCGCCTGAGCTCGAGCTGGCCGCGATGGTCGCGGGCGCCAGCCGGGTGCAAGCTTGGTTTGCGATCACGTTGCGCCTGCTCGCGCCCGCGATACTGGCTGGCGGGGTGCTCGCGTTCGTGACAAGCCTCGACGAGGCGGTGCTGGTCAACTTCCTCGGCGGGCCGGGGCTTGAAACGCTGCCCAAGGCGATCCTCGACTCTGTGCGCTACGGCCTCGAACCCGTCATCACCGCGATCGCGACGCTGCTGATGGTCGGTACCAGCCTTGCGATGGCGCTTGCGGCGCGACTGGCGCGCCGGGGGTCCCTGTGAGCGCGGACACGGTGCTCGACATCCAGGGGCTGAGCAAGTCCTACGGCGAGACGCCCGCCCTGCAAGAGGTCAGCTTGCAGGTGCGCCAAGGCGAGCTGTTGACGTTGCTGGGGCCCAGCGGCTCGGGCAAGACGACGCTGTTGAAGGTGATCGCGGGCTTCGAGGCGCCGACGTCGGGGAAGGTGCTGCTGCGCGGCCTTGACATATCGCGATTGTCGCCGGCGCGACGGGGCGTGGGGATGGTCTTCCAGCACTATGCGCTGTTTCCGCACATGACCGTCGCACAGAACGTCGGCTATGGCTTGAAGTTCAGACGCGTGGGGCGCGCTGAGCGTGAGCGGCGCGTGGGCGAGATGCTCGAGCTGTTGCACTTGGACGGCCTGGAGGGCCGCTATCCGCGCCAGCTCTCCGGCGGCCAGCAGCAGCGTGTGGCCCTCGGTCGAGCGCTCGCGTATGACCCCGAGGTGATCTTGATGGACGAGCCGTTGGGGGCGCTCGACCGTGCGCTGCGCCTCGAAATGGAGGAGCAGATCCGTGGTATCCACCGTGAGCTGGGTGCAACGATCGTGTACGTCACCCATGATCAGCAAGAGGCCCTGGCGCTGTCGGATCGCATCGCGATCATGCGCGCGGGTCGAGTCGCGAGCGTGGGGGAGCCGGCGCAGCTGTACGCGCGTCCGGCGGACAGCTTTGTGGCGGGGTTTTTCGCAAATGCGAACCTGCTGGCGGTGAGCGAGCACGAGCTGCTCGGCGACGGGCGAGCGCGGGTACGCTGCGGGGAGGGCGAGGTCCGCTGTGCGACCAGCGCCGCGGAGCGGCGACCCGTGTTGTGCTGGCCGTGCGCCGCCGCAGTCTGCGTCCTACCCCCTCGGCGGGGTCGCTGCGGATCGCTGGGCTGGTGGCGGAGATGCTGTTGTTTGGCGACGAGCAGGAGATATCGATCGAGTCGCCGGCGCTCGGGCGGGTGGTGGCGACGATCGATTCGCGCGATTGCGCCGGGATCGCGCTGGGCATGGAGTTGGAGTTGTTCGTGGCCGCGGATGAGGCCGTGCTCGTCCCGCTCGTTTGAACTCCGGTACGCCGTCCAAATGCTGCCAACATGGCAAGCCGATGGACCAGACTCCGATCGTCATCGACGCGCCGGCGGCACAAGATCTGTACGAACGGGCCTTGCGCAGCCTGCCCGGTGGCAACGCGCGCTCGACGCTGTTCGTCGAGCCGCATCCTCCGTATGCGGCTCGTGGCGAGGGTTGCGAAGTCGTGGACGTCGACGGCCACCGCACGATCGACTTGCAGAACAATTACACGGCGCTCGTGCACGGCCATGCATTTGGGCCGGTGATGCAGGCGGCTGCAGCGGCGCTCGCCGAGGGCTCGGCCTTTGGCTTGCCGACGCTCTCGGAGATAGAGCTGGCCGAGTGCTTGGCGGCGCGCGTCGGCTGGGCCGAGCGCTGGCGCTTTGCCAATTCAGGCACCGAGGCGGTGATGATGGCTGTACGGGCCGCTCGTGCCGCGACCGGCCGCGATGGATTGCTCCGCTTTGCCAACTGTTACCACGGCAGTTGGGATGCGGTGGTGCGTCGTGGCTCGCACGGAGTGCCGGCGGCGGCTCAGGGGGACGTGCTGACTCTGGAGCTGGGTGACGAGGAGTCTTTCGTGGCGGCGCTCGACGAGCATGATGGCCGCATCGCGGCGGTGCTGCTTGACCTGATGCCCAACCGCGCCGGCCTGCGGCCGCTCGAGCCCTCGTTCGTCAGGCTTGTGCGTGAGCAGACCGAGCGTCGCGGGATCGCGCTGGTGCTGGACGAGGTGATCACGTTCAGGTTGGCGCCCGGCGGGATGCACTCGCTGTACGGGATCGAGGGCGACCTGGTCGCGCTCGGCAAGATGATCGGCGGCGGCTTTCCCGTCGGTGCTGTCGGTGGGCGGGACGCGTTCATGGATGTGTTCGATCCACGCCGTCCCGACGCGGTGGCGCACGGCGGGACGTTTTCGGCCAACCCGGTGACGATGCGTGCTGGGTTGGCGGCGCTCGAGGCGTTTCGATCTCGCCGAGATCGAGAGGACGAACGCGCTCGGCGATCGCCTGCGCGAGGGCTTGTGCGAGCGTGGCTGGCCGGTGAGCGGACAGGGCTCTCTGCTGCAGATCCGCTCACAGGATCCGACGGCGCTTTGGTGGCGCCTCTACGAGGCGGGTGTTCTGATCGCGGCAAATGGCCTTTTGTGCATGTCTACACCGATGGACGAGCGGATCGTGGAGAGGGTGCTGATGGCGTTCGATCGGATCGGGGACGCGGCTCGGTGAGCGGCGAAGGGCCGGTGGTTTGCGTTATCGGCGCCGGCGCGATCGGACTGTCGAGTGCGCTGCAGCTTGCTCGCCGGGGGTGCGAGGTGACAGTGATCGACACCCGGCACGTCGCCGCCGGCTCCTCGGGCTTGTCCGTGGGAATCGTGGAGACGCAGTATCTCGAGCGGCTGGACATCGAATTGCGTGTTCGCGCCATGCGCACGTTTGCGTGGCTCGAGCGTGAGCACGAGTTGAGGATCGTGCGTAACGGATATCTACGGCTCGGCCACGACGACGCGTCGCGGATGGCATTTGAGCGCAGCGTGGAGATCCAACGCGAGCTTGGCGTGCGGGACGCGGAGGTGCTCGACCGAGAGGAGATCGCGCGGCTTGTGCCGGAGATGCGCACGGATGACTTGAAGGCCGGGTTGTTTGGGCGCGGGGATGGTTTCATCGACGGTCATCTCTACTGTGGGCTGCTTGCTGAGATGGCTGTGCTGGCAGGCGCACGACTGCTCACGGCCACCGAGTTGCAGGGCGCCGAGCCGCTTACGGGTGGCGGGCTGCGTCTGAAGACAAGCGGCGGCGAGCTCGAGTGTGACTTGGCTGTCGACGCGGCCGGTCCCTGGGCCGGGAAGGTTGCGAGGCTGCTCGGCTGTGAGCTGGGCTTGGCGCCCCAACGTCATCAGGCATGCATGGTGCACCTTCCCCATGAGTTGCCGTACACGATGCCATCGGTGATGGACTACACGCCCGGCAGCGGTGAGCGCGGCTTGTACTTTCGCCACGAGGGCAATGGCAGGTTGATCGCCGGGCTCCACGGTGAGGAGGCCTCTGCACGCAGTGCCGACCCCGACTCCTATGTGCGCCAGGCTGACGAGGAGTTTTTGGAAGAGCTTGCCGGCAAGCTTTCCAACCGCCTGCCCGGGTTGGCGGCGGCGACTCTGTCTGGAGGTTGGGCGGGCCTCTATCCGGTAAGCATCACAGGCAGACCGCTCGTGGGTCCCGTGCCCGGGCTGCCGGTGATCGTGGCGGGCGGCGCAGGCGGATCGGGCATCCAGCTCTCGCCGGTGATAGGGGAGTTGGTTACAGACTGGGTTATTCATGGCGAACCGCGGGCGGTCGCCGGCGCAGGGCAGCTGGTGCCCTGTTGAGCGAGTTTCCAAGACGTTCTTAGTGGCGCCGCTGGAGCGCCGCCAGCACACGGCGCGCCAGCGGCTCGTCGCCGGTGAGCTGCAGCTGCGTGGTGTTGCGTCGCGGCCCGAGCGCCATCGTCCAGGCGGTGGCTGGGCCGGCGATGCTGGCCCAGGGGACGCACTGGCCGGGCTCGGCGAGCTTGACGTGACCGTCGTGGATGTCGAGCAGCTGGCTCCTCGGCGCTTCGAAGTCCTCGATCACCAGCTCCACGACGCCGTCGGGCAGGTTTGCACCGTCTAGCAGCGCTGGTAGTGCATGCAGGGTTTCGTCCACGCTGAAGTGGTCGTTTGCCTGTTTGTCTTGCGCATCCTGCACCGCTTCTACGATCCGCTGCGCCGGTGAGCCATCGCATCCACGCGCGGGGTCTCAGGCGTCTGCCGGATGGGCGCCCAGTGGGTGACTGTTGCGTTTCGTCGTCGGTCACGGAGCGGCAGTCTAATAGAACAATCCCGAGAAACGATCTTGTCTGTTCTTCGGAGATGTTCCAGCAACCTGAGCCGGGATTTGCGTCCGAGTCGAAAGGTGCTTGCGCGCTAGCCTCGGCGGACGTGGCAACCGCGAAGTCAGATCCACTCGCTGCGTTCAGCCCGCCTACGCGCGCATGGTTCGAGGCTTCATTTGCCGAGCCCACTCCCGCCCAGGCACAGGCTTGGCCGGCGATCGCCAGTGGCGAGCACGTGCTGCTGTCGGCCCCGACCGGGTCGGGCAAGACGCTCGCCGCGTTCCTGTGGGCGCTCGACCGGCTGAGCGCCGAGGTCGGCGTTGAGGAAAACGGCATGCCCCCCGCGCGCGCGGGGGGCATCGGCAATAAAGGAGGCACCAACCCAGCGCCGGAAGACCTGCGGCGCCCGAAAATGGGATGGGCTCGCGCACACCGACCGGCACGCCCAAAAATCCAAACCCAAACAATCCCCGCGCACGGGGGAGGCGTGCGTGTCGTGTACATCTCGCCTCTGAAGGCCCTGTCCTACGACATCGAGCGCAACCTGCGCGCGCCGCTGCGCGGGATCGGGGCGAGCGTGAGCGTTGGCATCCGCACGGGCGACACCTCCCAGGCCGAGCGCGCCGCGATGGCGCGCAAACCGCCGGAGATCTTGATCACGACTCCGGAGTCGCTGTACCTGATCCTCGGTTCGCGAGCACGCGCCATGCTGAGCACGGTCGAGACGGTGATCGTCGATGAGATCCATGCGGTGGCCTCGGTCAAGCGCGGCGCCCATCTGGCGCTGACGCTCGAGCGACTCGAGCAGCACGTGCGCAGCGCTCGCGGCCCCGATGCTCCCGGCGTGCAACGTGTGGGCCTCTCGGCGACGCAGAACCCGCTCGAGGAGGTTGGTCGCTTTCTGGTGGGGCCCACGCGCAAGGTGCGGATCCTCGATGCAGGCGTACGCAAGCCGCTGGACCTGCGCATCCATGTGCCGGTCGAGTCGATGAGCGATCTGGCAAGTCCGGCCGGCCCGCAGAGCGACGATCCGCTTCAGCCTGTGCAGGGCAGCGAGTCCACGCGCAACTCGATCTGGCCGGCCATATACCCAGAGCTGCTTGCGGCTGGTGCGCGAGCACCGCTCGACGATCGTGTTCGTCAACAACCGTCGCTCGGCTGAGCGGGTCGCGCTGCGTCTCAACGAGCTGGCCGCTGCCGAGGCAGATGACCCGAGAGCTCCGAGGCTGGGGAGGTTTGGATGGGGCCGCCCCTGGGGGCGGCCTGAGGGGCGTGCCGGTAGATCAGCCCAGGCCGGTGGCGCTGCGCGAGATCGCAAGGGCCCACCACGGCTCGCTCAGTCCGCGAGGAGCGCACGACGATCGAGGAGCAGCTCAAGGCCGGCGAGCTGCCTTGCCTGGTGGCGACCTCCTCGCTGGAGCTTGGGATCGACATGGGCGCGGTCGACCTGGTGCTGCAGATCGAGTCGCCCAAGTCGGTGGCACGGGGCCTGCAGCGCATCGGGCGCGCCGGCCACGGCGTCGGCGACGTCAGCAAGGGGCGCATCTTCCCCAAGTTCCGCGGCGACCTGCTCGAGTGCGCGGTCGTTTGCCGGCGGATGCGCGAAGGCGCGATCGAGCCCACCGTCGTGCCTCGCAACGCGCTCGACGTGCTGGCCCAGCAGATAGTCGCGATTGCCGCCTCCGCCGAGGTGGGCCAGCAGCCTCGGGGGAGCGACGACCAAGACGGCGGCGTCGGCGTCGAGGACCTGTACGCGCTCGTCACGCGCACCCACTCCTACTCCGAGCTGCCGCGTGCGCTGCTCGAGAACGTGCTCGACATGCTCGACGGGCGCTACCCCTCGAGCGAGTTCGGCGAGCTGCGCGCGCGCATCGTCTGGGACCGTGTCGCGGGTCGTATCCGCGCGCGCAAGGGATCTCGCCAGCTGGCGATCGCAAACGCCGGCACGATCCCCGACCGCGGCCTCTACGCGGTGACCTTGCCGGACGGGCGGCGCGTGGGCGAGCTCGACGAGGAGATGGTCTATGAGGCCCGCCCAGGCCAGGTCTTCCTGCTCGGCGCCTCCTCCTGGCGGATCGAGGAGATCGGCCGCGACCGCGTGATCGTGACGCCCGCTCCCGGGGTGCCGGGCGCGGTGCCGTTCTGGAAGGGCGACGGCATCGGCCGGCCCAAGGAGTTGGGCAAGGCGATCGGCGCGTTCTCGCGCTGGGCGGTCGACCAGGACGCGGATCTGCTCGTGCGCGACTACGACCTCGACGAGCGCTCCGCCACCAACCTGCTCGATTACCTGCGCGAGCAGCAGGCGGCTACGCAGGTGCTGCCGAGCGACCGCACGATCGTGCTCGAGCGCTTTCGCGACGAGATCGGCGACTGGCGCCTGTGTGTGCTCTCGCCCTATGGCGGTCGCGTGCATGCGGCTTGGGGCCTTGCGATCTCGGCCCGCATGCGCGAGCGCTTCGGCATCGACGGCGAGGCGATCTGGTCTGACGACGGGATCGTCGTGCGCTTGCCCGATGTGGACTTGGACGAGGCCGAGGAGTGGGCGCCGAGCAGCCAGGACGCCTCCGGGGCGCCGGCTGCCGCCGATCCCCGTTCGCGCCGGCCGGGGATGCTTTTGCATCGCGCGGGGTCGAATCCTCCGGCGCCACCGGCGCCGCCTCTTATGCCGACCTGGTGGCGCTCGATCCGCAGGAGGTGGAGGAGGCGATCGTCGCCGAGCTCGGCGACTCGGCGCTGTTCGGAGCTCGCTTTCGCGAGAACGCCGGTCGCGCGCTCTTGATCCCCCGCGCCTACCCGGGCAGGCGCACGCCGCTGTGGCAGCAGCGCCTGAAGGCCCAAGGCCTGCTGCAAGTGGCTCGTCGCTACCCCGACTTTCCGATCGTGCTCGAGACCTATCGCGAGTGCCTGCGCGACGTGCTCGATCTGCCTGGCCTGCAGGAGCTGCTGCGCGGCTCTGCAAACGCGCGAGGTCTCGCTGGTGGAGGTGGAGACACAGCACGCTTCTCCGTTCGCGGGCTCGCTGCTGTTCGACTACGTGGCCACCTATATGTACGAGGGCGACACGCCGAGCGCCGAGCGCCGCGCGGCCGCGCTGTCGCTCGACCGCGATCTGTTGCGCGAGCTGCTCGGCCAGGAGGAGTTGCGCGAGCTGATCGATCCCGCCGCGCTCGAGCAGATCGAGGAGGATCTCCAGCACCGCTCACAGCGCACGCAGGCCACGAGCCGCGACGCGCTCGGAGATGTGCTGCGCGCAGTCGGCGACCTGCGCGTCGCGGAGCTGAGCGAGCGCGTGCTCGCCGGCCTGGACGTGCAGGAGATGCTGGCCGCGCTGGAGCACGAACGGCGCGTGGTGCGTATACGCATCGCCGGAGATGAGCGGCTGATCGCCGCCGACGATGCCGGCCTCTATCGCGATGCGCTTGGCTGCCCGCCGCCCGGCGGCCTGCCTGACGTGTTTCTGGCAGATGTGCCCGACGCTTTGGTCAAGCTGGTGAGGCGCTATGCGCGTACGCACGGTCCCTTCACCAGCGAGGAGTTCCTCGAGCGCTACCGCGTGGACGCCTCCTCGGCATTGCGCGAGCTGGAGCGCTCGGGCGAGCTGGTGCGAGGAGAGCTGCGCCCCGGTGGCGCGGGGCGCGAGTGGTGTGACATCCAGGTGCTGCGCCGTCTGCGGCGCGCTTCGCTGGCCGCGCTGCGCAAGGAGATCGAGCCTGTCGACGAGCATGCGCTGAGTGCGTTCATGCCTTCCTGGCAGGGCGTCGACCGTTGGCGGCCAGGTTCTGAGCGAGGCGGCGGCGGCGGGTGGAGCGCCTGCGCGAAGTGCTCATCCCCTTGCAGGGCCTGGCGCTGCCGGTGGCCTCCTGGGAGCGCGACGTGCTCGCCTCTCGTACCGGCTCCTATTCGCCTGCTTGGCTGGACAGCCTGTGCGCCGGTGGCGAGGTCGTCTGGGTCGGCGCGGGCTCGCTCGGGCGCGACTCGGGGCGTGTGGCCCTGTATTTCCGCGAGGACGCCGCGTTGCTGGGCCGACCCAGCTCACCTGCTCGGCGCGCGCGGGGAGCCACCCGAGCAGCCCGAGCACGCACTGCTGCGCGAGCGCCTGGCGGCCGGACCCTGCTTCTTCACCGACCTGCTTGCCGAGTTGGAGCTGCCTGGCGCCGTGCTCACACAGGCGCTGTGGGACCTCGTCTGGGCCGGTGAGGTGACCAACGACGCCTGGGCACCCCTGCGCGCCCCGCGTCAGACGCTTGCCGCACACGCGCTCGCGGGACCGGCTCGTGCGCGGGGAGGGGGGCTGCGCGGAAGGCGCTTTGGCGGGCCCTCGCTGCGCGCGGGTCGCTTTGGCACGAGCGCCCAGGTGCAGGGCCGCTGGTCGCTCACGCTTGCGCTCTTCGGTGAGCGAAGCTCGCGCGCGAGCAGAGCGCTCGCCCGGCCACAATCGAGGAGTCGCGCGCGCGCCGCCGCGCTCTTGCTGAACTCTTGCTCGAGCGCTATGGCGTGCTGACGCGCGAGCAGGTCTCCGCCGAGGGCATCGCCGGTGGCTTCTCGGCTCTGTACGGCGCGCTCACGGAGTTGGAGACGCTTGGGGTATGCCGGCGCGGCTATTTCGTGGAGGGTCTCGGCGGCGCGCAGTTCGCCCTGCCAGGAGCGGTGGAGCGTTTGCGCGCGCGGACGAGCGATCGAGGAGGCCGCGACGCTCGTGCTCGCGGCCGTCGACCCCGCCCAGCCTTATGGCGCCGTGCTGCCCTGGCCGCGGCGTGGGCCGCACAGACGCCGCCCGGCGCGGGTGGCCGGCGCATATGTGGTGTTCGTCGCCCACGAGCCGGTGCTCTACCTGGAGCGCGGCGGACGTGGGATCTTGACGCTTGACCGTCCGAGTCGACGTCGCTTGCGCGGCGTTGCGCGCGCTGGCGGACGCCGTACGCGCCGGGCGCGTGGACACGGTGGCGCTCGAGCGAATCGACGGCGAGTCGGCGATCGGCTCGGATCTGGAGCCCGCTCTGGTCGAGCTCGGCTTTCGCCAGGGTCCGCGGAGACTTACGCTCCGAGCTTGAATCGCTCGACCCTCTCGAATAAGATCGAGTTGGAAACAAGCAGGATCCTGGGGATGGGGTAGAAGGAGGGTGATGTCTTCGACGCTCCGCACAATGCGGAAGAGACAAATCGTCGCATCTGGCCACCAGAGTCAGAAACATTCGTTCGGCGCGGCCGTGCGGCGGCTTGCCAATAGTTCAGCCCTGAATTATCTTCCCGAATAATGGGGATTAATGGAATAAGTAGTAGGGAGACTGTTCTCGGTGGACTCGACGGTGATCCTGCCTGGGGAGGAGCTGTCCAGAGCTTCCCGTCTATACCGACGTCTCAGCCGAGGAGCTGTTGCTCGGTGCCGGCCCGACGAGTCGTTATGACGGGCTTACGCCCTTGTACAAGCGTCTGCCGCATGGGCCCCACGGCCTCGGTCGCGAGGCCGTCGCGCGCCACCAGCGTGCGCGCCTGTACGGAGGTATGGCCGAGTCGGTCTACCAGCGCGGCTATGGGGCCACGAGCGTGGCGCATGTGATCGCGTTGGCCGGCGTCTCACGACGTGCCTTCTATGAGCAGTTCTCCAACAAGGAAGACTGCTTCCTGGCCACCTACGATGCGCTTGTCGGCGCCTCGCGCAAACGGGTCCTGCAGGCATGGATGGGCGAGCGTGGCTGGGCCAACCGCCTGTACGCGGCAACCCAGGTGTTCCTCGAAGGCATTGCCGGCGATCCGCGTGGCGCCAATCTGGTGCTCGTCGAGTCGATCGGGATCGGGCCCCGTGGCCACGAGCGCCTGCAGTTGACCGCCACCGCCTTCGAGCGCGTCGTCGCGACAGGCTTCAGCCTGACGCCCGACGGGATCACGCTGCCGCCGCTTGCACCGCGCGCGATCGTGGGCGGGGTGCGTTTCGTGGTGCTCAGGCGCGTGCGCGAAGGCCGCCACCAGGAGCTTGCCGGTCTCACCGACGAACTGCTCGACTGGGTCAACTCCTATCGCTCCTCGGCAGTGACTCGTCTACGCACGCTCGGCTCGGGGACGCCCGCCCCATCTCCTTGCCAAACGCGCACGCTTCCTGACGCGCGAAGATCGGCGCTCCAGCGTGATGGACGCGATGGTGCAGCTCGCGCTCGAGCAGGGCTATACGAACATCACCGACGCTGAAATCGCGCGTGCCGCAGCCGTGTCCACCGAAGCGTTCCACCGAGAGTTCCCTAACAAGGAAGAGTGTCTGCTCGCGGTCGTCAACGAGTTCGCCGCCGAAGCTCACGACGCCGTGCGCGCGCCACTCGCAACGACACCGAGTGGGCCGAAGGGGTGCACAAAGGCGTGGAGGCTCTGATCGGCTACTGCGCGGCGCATCCGGGACTGGTAAAGCTGACCTTCATCGACCTGTTCGACGCCGGCAACGGCATGGTCGCGCGCGTCAGCGGCGTGCTCGACGGCTTCATCAAGGTGATGACCCGACGGGTGCCGGAGCCGAGCGAGCCCCTGCTGTCGCCGGCGAGGCGATCATGGGGGCGATCTGGGCGATCCTCTCGAGCTACGCTCCGCACGATCGGTTGCGCTATCTGCCGTGCTTGGTCGATCACCTGGCATTCCTGATCCTCGCGCCTTACGTCGGTCCCACGTTCGGCCGTCGAGGCAATCGAAGCCGCCAGCTTCCGGCGCAAGCAACTCAGGTCTCCTAGGGATCTTCGGCCCCGCGCAGCGATGTCCCTCGCGACGCATCGCAAGATGCGCCGAGGCTCGCCTCTATCCTTGCGGATGGTGGCTACTGACGAGATCATCCGTGCAGGCGCGCGCCCGCGGCGGGTCGGTCACAAGGGCGCGGCGCATCTCGTGCAGGGGAACACTCCGGCGAGCTTCGACGCGGCGCTCGCCCACGGGGTGGACATGATCGAGTTCGACGTTCTCAGCGTTCACCCTGACGGCAGCGGCGAGTCTGATGGTCGCCCACGACTACGAGGACATGCGCTCGCGCACTCCGCTCACGTTCGAGCAGGCGCTCGAGCACCTTGCCGGCGAGCGCTTTGCCGGCCTTGACTTCGATGTCGACGTGAAGCTGCCCGGGTATGAGCTGCGCGTGGTGGACGCTCTGCGCGAGGCTGGGCTCACCTCGAGGACGCTGATCAGCGGCATGTACCCTCCTCGCTTGCCCGCGTGCGCGCGGCCGAGCCGTCGTGCGCCTGGCTGGTCGGTCCCGCGCGTCAGGCGCGACTACACAAGCCACCTGCTCACCGCGATCCCGGCCCTTGCGATTCTCACCGGCTATCGGAGCACTGCTGCCACGGCGCGCAGGCGAGGCACTGCGAAGCGGGACCGTGGACGCGATCATGGCCCACTGGCGGGTCGTCACGGGGGCGCTGGTGAGCGCGGTCGAGCGCGAGGGTGGCGAGCTCTACGTATGGACGGTCGACGACGCCGCGCGCATCGCCAAGCTGACCGCGCTTGGGGTGAGCGGCATCATCACCAACGATCCCGCTGCCTGCTCTTGACGTCTACGTGATCGCTTGTCGCCAGGGTCGAGCTAATCAGCGCTTGCAAGTCGCGGCGCTGAACCCTTTCGGGTCGGCGCCGGCGAGGCTCGTGTGTCCAGCGCTGGTGGGCATGGTCGTCGTCAACAGCACCGTGTTCGCCTTGCGCCACTGGAAGACGACCTGGCCGCGTAGGGTGAACGTCGGACTTGAGGTGCTGGGGGCGAGCGTGAAGCTGTGGCCGGCCTGGCGTGCCAGCTAGCCGTGCCGACCTTCACGAAGCCAGAGTCGGCTTCCTTGCTGAGGTCGATCCACTGATTGGTGGTGGCATCGAGGTATTGAACGCGGAAGCGCATGTACATGACGTCCTTGGCGTTGCCGTCGCCGGCATCGAGCCGCGGATGCCGTCGTGTTCGCTCATCCTTGGGGTTGCACGCGCCTACGGGTGGCCCACAGTTCTGTGAGTGCAGCAGCGCGTGTGTCGGCGTGGGCGTCGGCACGAAAGCGGCGGCAGCATGAACGGCGAGATCGACCCGACGGACCCATACTGTGAAGATAGCGTCGGATGCCCGCGAGTTGCGGGGTTAGCACGACGACGCATTTTGCCTCAAACCATCATCTATTCCGTCGTGGTCCCTTAGT
>CAVVMI010000004.1:0-87827 GCA_963749385.1 uncultured Solirubrobacterales bacterium | reverse complement strand
GGCCCTGAGGCGGGGAGCGCTCGCATTGTCTCGAGCTCCTCGGCGAGCCGGTCGATGGGCCGTGCTCTGAGCATCCGGTGCGCCCGGCTGTTGGCCTTCTGAAACCAGTCGTCGAGTTGCAGCTGGAAGTCGAGGTGGTTCGCGAACCGCCGTCCCGGCTCGAAGTTGCTCTCCAGATACCCCTGCAGCCGCTCCACGCCGCCCTTCGCCTGCGGGTCGGCGGGCTGACAGAAATGCCAGTCGACGGTCAGCTGCCCGCAGAACGCGGCATAGACATCGGTCGGGCGCCCACCGCCGGCGTGCAGGCACCCCTCCCGGTCCCAGACCAGCACCTCGGGCAGCGCACCCAGTGACCAAAGACAGCGGGCCATGCCCCACAACACGTCCGGGGCTTGCTTGCTGAAGATCAGCGCCCCAGCGCCGGCACGGGAATAGCCCATGCACGCCACCACGACCCACGCCCGACGCAGCTGGCCATGCCCGACCGGCACATGCGCGGAGGTCTCCCACAGATCCCACTGGCAGAGCTCTCCCGGGCGATAGACCGTGCGCTGGAACGTCCGGCGCGGCAGAACAACGGGCGCACCTCGCGCAGATAGTCATCAACGATCGACTTGCCGCCATCAAAGCCGAGCGGCTCGATCAGCTCCCGGACCCGCACCCCCGGCAGCTTCGGATCTTGGCGCAGCAGCTCATGGATCTCCTCCTTGAACAGGTCAAAGCTTCGACGGCCGCGGCGCTCGCTCATAGCTCGGCGGCTCCTGCGAACGCAACGCCAACCGGATCGTGTTGCGCGCCAAACCCGTCCTGCGCGACAGCTCCTTGATCGAGACCCCGCGAACGAAGTGTTCCCTGCGCAGCTCGGCCCAACGCTCCACGTCCAGCACAACCCTTCTCCCGGTCTCGAGAACACGATCGAGCCAGGCTCACCAGCACCCCGGACGCCTCCACCACCACCCAGGGGGTCAACATTCAACCGGCAGAGGGGGGTCAGTTTTCCACCGGCGCCGACACCTGCTCAATCGCCTTCCGTCCCGAAGAGCAGGACACGATATGGAAGCACCTGGCCGTGGGGAAGAATTGGGGAGGCGCGTGGGGTCCGAAGAAGCGATCATCCTCGCGGACCACCGAATCCAGCGCCGCGGGGGCTGGTTCTGTGAGATCAGCGAGCCGATCGCCGGCGCTCGCTGGTTCTGGTGGCGCAAACACCGCACAATCGTCTGTGAGGGGCGCCTCGCGCGCATAGCCGGCGAAGTTGAGGACGAGGACGGCGGACCAGCGACTCTAGGAAGCCTTCAAGACCTCAGGACCGCCGCCGTGGTCGCGCCGTACTTCTTTGAGCACATGACATGGCCCAGCCGGCTCCCCGCCGACGGCGGCCGGCTTAGGCGTTTAGATCTGGCCGTAGATCTCGGCTTCCCGGCTCCCTGCGGCCTTCAGTCCTCGCCGCTAGGCCTTCAGTTCCTCACGATGATGAGCTGCTTGAACGTCCCTGGCTTGCAGCGGACGGTTTGGTACGGCGGATCGCAGGCGCAAACGGTCTATTTCCGGCGAGGAAAAGTCGTGAAATTTCGCGTGTACGACAAAAGTGTTCAGTCTGGGACGGGCCCAGCCGGGACGCGCATACGCATTGAGCGTCAGCTACGTTGGCCGAAAAGGGATCAGCCGCGGCCAGGCGACATCACCGCAGCAGATCTAGAGCGTCTGTGGACCGGCGAGCTGAAAGCTTGGGCTGAAGCTGGGCAAACGGTCACGGTTGGCGGCATCACGGAAGTCCACGCGGCCATTCTCGCCGCTGTGGACGAAGGCCGCCTATCTCCGCTCGCGGGGGAGAAGTTGCTCGGCTACACGGCATATAAGGCGATGGGGCGCGGCGGCGCCTGGTGGAAGGCGAACCGGCAAGGCCACATGGCCACGCGCCGTGAGGCGGAACTGCGGTCGCTCGGCGTGTGCTTAGCGCCGGCCGGTCACACGGCGGTCGCGAAACTCCCGATCGGCCCCATCCTCAACGCTGTACGGGACGCCTGGACCGAACCGTGAGCGGTCGCTCGGGGATCGCTGCGGCCACGCGCGCCGCGGCGCTCTCCGGGTCGCGAAGGACCTCGCTCTCCCACAGTCGTAAGACTCGCCATCCATCGCCCTCTAGTGCTGTCGTCACCTGCTCGTCGCGCTCCATGTTCCGCCGGATCTTGGTCGCCCACCACTCGGTCCGCGCGGGAAATTGAGCCTCTAGCGAGGCGAGGCCCCGAAGCCGCCACGCGTTCCCGTGCCAGAAGTCGCCATCCACGAAGATCGCCAGCCGGTACTTCCGGATGACGAGATCCGGACGCCCAAAGATGTCACTCGCGTGGAGGCGGAAGCGCACACCGCGCGCGTGGAGCGCACGCCGCAGCTCTAGCTCGGCGCGGGAATCCTTGGATCGGACACGCGCCATCGTCCGCGATGTGGTCGCGGGGTCTTTCGGTCTATACGTCCTCGTCCTCGGCAACGTCGCTCAAAGTCTCCGCGATCCGCTTGCCCAAGATGGTCGCAAGTCGCACGGGAACCGCGTTGCCAATCTGTCGCGACGCCTCGGAGCGGGGGCCGGCGAACACCCAAGAGTCCGGGAAGGTCTGCACCCGCGCACACTCCCGGACCGTCAGATAGCGATGCTCGCCGTTGTCCAGAATGACGACGTGCTCGCCCCCGGGAACCCCGTGAACCCCGGCCTTGATCGTCTTCGCAGGCCAGTCCAGCGGGTTGCCTGAATGTCCCTTGTAAAGGCGCGCTCCTGGGACGCCGACATGGGAGTCCACGCCGGGACTCGCTTGGCCGTCAACGGGGTCCGGAAGGCCCCTGAGAGCGTCTCTAAGCGTCCTCCACCGCCCAACCGTCCCAGAAGACACCCCCTCGCGCGCCGCCTCCACCGCCGCCCGTCGCGACGCAGGAATGGACGCCCCCCGTGGGGGCAAGCCGTGCTCCTTCCAGTACGTCCCGTCGTCCTGTGCGGCCAGGAGCGCGTCCCGGTCGTGGGTCGCAGGCGGCCACGACCATCGGTCGCCGTACGGGGCCTCGTGATCCCACGCCACCCCCGCGTCGGCCCGAAAGCCCACGATCACCAGCCTGTGACGGAGCTGCGGAACTCCATAGTCCGCGGCAAGGATCACGCGCCGATCCACTACGTACCGCTCGTCCGGCGCGAGTTCATCGCTCGCGAGGATCGCAAGCAGGCGGTCGTGATGGTCCCGCCAGTCCTCCCCCGTCCTGGGCTCACGCGCGGGCGCGGACATCCGGTCGCAGACGTAATCAAGGTATGGGAGGAACGAGGCGCGCGTGAGGCCCTTGACGTTCTCCCCGAGCAGCGCCATCGGCTGCACACGGCGCAGTACTCAAGAAGGCCGGCCACAGATTGCGCGAGTCCTCGTCGCCCTGGTGGATGCCGCCGATGCTGAATGGCTGGCAGGGCGCCCCGCCCGCGAGCAACGTGACGCGCCCGCGATAGTCGTCCCAAGGCTGGTCCCTCACATCGCCCGCGAGGAGGTTCCATCGCGCCGCGCCGCGAACATTAGCCGCCCCCCGATTGGCTCGCAGAGTCTCAACAGAGCGGTTATCAAGCTCGTTGACGGCGAGGTGCTCGAACCCGGCCTCAGAAAGGCCGAGCGCCAGGCCCCCGCCGCCCGCGAACAACTCAATTGAGGCGCGCTCGGTCCACCGGGCCGATGTCGCCGGGTCCGAGCCACGAAGGGCCGTGGCCGTCACCGCTGCGAGTCAATCGCACGGGACGGACGGAACTCTCTCGCTCCGATCAAGGTCCGATCACTTCCCCCTGTGGGTAGGTCCGCGACTCGCGATACATGATGACGTAGCCGGGAAGCGCCGTGATTTGGTATTGCGGCAAGGCTTCCGCGATCAGGGCCAGTACGTCTGACGCGGCCATGTCATCCTCCGGAACGTTGACGTTGACGTTCTCGTAGTCCAACCTCGCGCCGGCATCGTTCTGGTAGCGGAGGTTGTACGGTAGCTCCCGCTTCAGCCGGGCCAGGAGAGTTGTCACGGCGTAGTGTCCCGCGTTCAGGCCCTCGCAGGGCCAGTCCAGCCGGATCGGATATTGCGCGTCAAAGTGGTCCTGGCGCAGGACCGTGCTGTCGCGGTTGCGGCCAGGATCGTGCAGCCCAAAACCCATTCCGTTCCAGCACACGACCCCTCGTCCTGAAAGACGCGGATCAGCCGATCCTCGGGGGCGAGAACGGTTAGGTCCTCGTCCACATAGAGACACGTAAAGCGGACTTCCGCGGCCACGATGTGCTGTCGGCCGGCGAGCTTCTCTAGGTGCTCGGTCAGGCGGTCACGCAGCGAGCCAGACGCCGAGCCCACGTACACGAGGTCTCCGGCTAAATAGAGCTGGTAGACGCCTTGCCGCGGCTCTACTTCCGCGAGGTTTTCAGCCGTCAACGGCGCCGGTTCAAGCTGGTGCAGGGCGTCGTGAAGCTGGTCAGTCAGCGCTTTGCTGATGCTCAGCTTGAACTCTCCGTACGCGGCCACGCCCGGTAGTTCGCCCTTAACGCCCCGGCTCCTTTCGCGGTGATCGTTACCCGTTCGTTACCCGCGGCGCCCCCTCGGCGGCTCCCCCAAAAGCGGAAAACCCCTCGATTTGCAGGGCTTTCCTCGCATAGCGGGGGCGGGATTCGAACCCGCGACCTTCGGGTTATGAGCCCGACGAGCTACCAGACTGCTCCACCCCGCGTCGCTCCTTACGTTCTAGCAAAGAACCGCCCGACCCGAAACCCCGCCCGGTCCCGGCTGCTGCTTCCCTTGCAGTACCCAGCCCGATCCCCACGGCCCGCCGCCCCTCGACCTCAGAACGCCACCGGCTTCCCGTCCCTGAAGAACCCGCCCGTGGGCCCATCATCCGGCAGAGTCGCCAGCCAGACAATCCCCGCCGCGCCATCCTCCACCGGCTTCTTCGCCCCCATCGGCCCGCCCATGTCCGTATCGACGAACCCCGGGCACGCCGAGTTGACCAGAAACCCCGCGTCCTTCAGCTCGGTCGACAGGATCCGGGTCATCGCGTTCAGCGACGCCTTCGACACGCGGTAGCCCGGCGACCAGCCGCCCATCTCGGTCACCCCGCCCATGCCGCTCGACACGTCGACGATCCGCGGATGCTTGCTCTCGCGCAGCAGGTCCAGCACCGCGATCGTCACGCGGTAGGCGCCGAAGAAGTTCGTGTCCAGCGCGCGCTGGATCTTGTCGAAGTCCGGATCGACGCCCGACACGCCGAAGTCGCTGCCGATGCCCGCGTTGTTGACGAGCACGTCCAGGCGCCCCGGATCCGCTCGCAGCTCCTGCGCCGCCGCCGCGATGCTCTGCGGATCGCTCACGTCAAGCATCAGCGGCGTGATGTCCGCGCCCGTGTCCTCTGCGAGTTCCCGCGCCGCCTCGGTCGCCTTCGCGCCGTCGCGCGCGCTCACGATCACGCGATAGCCGCGCTGCGCGAGCTGGCGCGCCACCTCCTTGCCGATCCCTCGATTGGCGCCCGTCACCAGCGCCACCCCGCCGTCTTGCTCGCTCATCCCGTCCGCCTCTCGTCGTGTACGCACCACCTTTAGCATCCCGCGCGTGCGCGTAGCCGTCGTGGACATCGGGACCAACTCGACCCGCCTGCTGATCGCCGACGTCGCGGGCGACGGATCGGTCGGCGAACTGCTCAGGCGCTCTGAAGTGACGCGCCTTGGCGACGGCGTGGACTCCGGCGGCTCGCTCTCTGACGAGGCGACCGCGCGCGTCTTTGCCGTGCTGGCGGACTACCGCGCCGCGATCGACGACCACGACTGCACCGCGAACATGGCCGTGCTGACCTCCGCGGTCCGCGACGCCGCCAACGGCCAGTCGTTTGCCGCGCGCGTGCGCGAGCGCTACGGCCTGGACGCGCGCGTGCTCAGCGGCGACGAAGAGGCCCAGCTCACGTTCCTCGGCGCGATGTCCGGACGCGAGTCGCTCAGTGAGCCGACCGTCGTGATCGACATCGGCGGCGGCTCGACGGAGTTCGTCATCGGCAGCGGCCGCGCGGCCGGCTTTCACGTCTCGCTGCCCGCGGGCGTCGTGCGCATGAGCGAGCGCCACATCCACACGGACCCGCCCGAGCCGCATGAGCTTCAGGACATCACCGCGGACGTGCGCGCGACGTTCCGCGAAGGCATTCCAGATGAGGAGCGCGCCGCTGTGCGGCGCGGGATCGGCGTTGCCGGGACTGCGACGTCGGCCGCCTCCATAGACCAGGCGCTCGATCCCTATGACTCCTCACGCGTGCACGGCTACCCGCTCTCGCTCGCGGTCATCGAACTGCTCCTCGCCCGCCTGGCCGACATGGACGAAGCGCGCCGGCGCGAGGTCGTCGGCCTGCACCCCGACCGCGCGCCGACGATCGTCGCCGGCATGATCCTGCTCGGCGAGGCGCTGCGCGCGTTCTCGCTCGATGAGATCGAGGTCTCAGAGCACGACATCCTCTACGGCGGCGCGCTGCGCCTGGCCGGCCTGGGCTAGCAACCCGCCGCCCCCGGGCTCCCCGGCGCTCAGGCCAGATTGGATTTGCGCGGGTAGGCGATCGCCGGGTCGGTCAGCACGTTGACGAGCGCCGGCCTGCCCTCCGAGAGGGCTCGTTCGATCGCCGGCGCCACGTCCTGCGGGCGCTCCACGAGATCGCCGTAGCAGCCGAGCGCCTCCACGGCCTGGTCATAGCGCGTGCCCGGGCGCAGCTCGGCCGCCACCGAGTAGCCGTAGAGGAACTCCATCGGGTGCTTCTCCAGGCCCCAGATCCCGTTGTTGCCCATCACGCCGACGGCCGCCACGCCGTGGCGCGCGAGCGTGTCGAAATCCATGCCCGAGAAGCCGAACGCGCCGTCGCCGAGCAGCATCACGACCTGTCGCTCGGGGTGCGCGAGCTTTGCCGCCAGCGCATATCCGGGCCCCGTGCCCAGGCAGCCGAAGGGCCCGGGATCCAGCCAGCAGCCCGGCTTGAAGCTTTCGATCATCTTGCCCGCGTAGGAGACGTAGTCGCCGCCGTCGCCGATCACGATCGCGTCGCGGTCGAGCACCTTGGCCAGCTCGCCGTAGAGGCGCATCGGGTGAAGCGGCGAGCGGTCGTCCTCCCAGCTCCTCGCGCTCGGCCTCGCGGCGCTCGCTCTCGGCCACTCGCAGCTCGCTGACCCAGCTCTCGCTGGAGGCCGTCTTCCAGGCAGCCGCGCGGATGCCATCCAGCGTCGAGGCGATGTCGCCGTAGCACTCGGCCGCCACCGCTCGCGGGTGGCTGCGCTCGGGTTCCGCCACGTCGACGACGACGATCTCGGTGTCCTCGCCGAAGGCTCCGCCGAAGCCCAGCCGGAAGTCCATCGGCACGCCGATCACGATCGCCACGTCGGCGCCCTTCAGCGCCGTGGCCTCGCGCGCGCGAGAAGAACAGCTCGTGGTCGGCGGGCACGCAGCCGCGCGCCAGGCCGTTGAGGAACACCGGCACGCGCAGCTCCTCGCAGAGCTCCAGCAGCGCGTGCTCGCCGCGACCCCAGTAGAGATCGCTGCCGGCCATCACGACGGGCCGTTCGGCCTCGGTGAGCAGGCGGCCGGCCGCTTCGATCGCCGCGCCGTCCGCGGTGCCGGCGCGTCCCAGCGCCACGGCGCTCACGTCGCCATCCCCGTCCTCCCCCGCTGGCGCATCGGCGGCTTCCATGAACACGAGGTCAAGCGGAAAGTCCACGAACGCCGGACCGCCGTGGGGCATCAGCGCCGCGGCGAACGCGTCGTCGACGAGCGCCGGGATCTCCTGCGTGCTTTCGGCCGTCGTCGCGAGCTTGCTCAGCGGTCGCACGAACGGCACGTGGTCGATCTCCTGCAGCGAGCCGCTGCCCCAGCGCGCAGCCGGCGCCCGTCCGCCGAGCACGACGATCGGCGAGTGGCTGGCCTGCGCGGAGGCCATCGCGCTCATCCCGTTCGTCACGCCCGGCCCGGCGGTCAGCGCGCACACGCCGGCCTCGCGCGTGACCTTCGCCCAGCCCTCGGCGGCGAACGCCGCCGTGGACTCGTGGCGCACGTCGACGATGTCGATGCCCTCCGAGCGACAGCCGTCGTAGATCGAGAAGAGATGGCCGCCGGACAGCGTGAACAGCTTGCTCACGCCGTGGGCCTTCAGGCGGCGCGCGACGAGCCTTCCGCCGTGAAAGGTCTGCACGCCCTCCTCGCTGCTCACGTCGCTTGCCATCGAGGCGCCGACTCTAGCGCTCACGGCGCCACGCGGGAGGCCGCGAGGCCGATGCCCGGGGTGGGACTCGAACCCACATGCCCTTGCGAGCCGCGGATTTTAAATCCGCTGCGTATACCATTCCGCCACCCGGGCGCCGGGCCAGTCTACGCCCAGTCCATCCGGGCGTTTTACGCAGCTATGGGCACCTATTGGCGGGCGGATTTATGCAGGCTTCCGGCGGTCTTTATGAACCGCAACTTCTACGCGTCTACCGTGTAGATACCAGCAGAGCTACCAACTGCACCGGGGGACGTCGTGGAGGCATCCGCAGCAACACATACAAGCAGCTTGCCGGGCCTGCGGGGCCCCTCGCCGCTGCTGCGCCTGCAGTCCGACGAGCGCCTGATCGCGATGACCCGCCGCGGTCAGAACGCCGCCTTCGAGACGCTCTGCTCGCGCTATGAGTCGCGCCTGCTGTCCTTCTGCCGCCACATGCTCAACTCGCGCGAGGACGCCGAGGACGTGCTGCAGGAGGTCTTCACCGCCGCCTTCAACGCCGTGCTCGCCGACGAGCGCGAGATCAACGTGCGTCCCTGGCTCTACCGCATCGCGCGCAACCGCTCGCTGAACCACCTGCGCCGCGCCTCGGCCATCGGCGTGGACTCGATGGACATCCACTTCTCAGACCACGGGCTGTCGACCGGCGACCGCGTGATTCGCCGCGAGGGCTTTCGCGAGCTGCTCACAGACGTCCAGCACCTGCCCGAGACCCAGCGCACCGCGCTGCTGCTGCGCGAGATCGACTCGCTCTCCTATGACCAGATCGCCCACGCGATGGAGACGACGGTCCCCTCCGTGAAGTCGCTGCTCGTGCGCGCACGCATCTCGCTCGCCGAGGCCGCCGAGGCGCGCAAGCTCAGCTGCGAGGAGGTCCGCTTCGAGCTCGGCCAGGTCGCCGAGGGCCTCGTCAAGCTCAGTCCGGCCGCGCGCCGCCACACGCGCGACTGCGAACGCTGCAGCTCCTTCAAGAAGCAGCTCAAGGACAACAACAAGGCCCTCGCCGCGATCTTCCCCGTCGGGCCGCTGCTGCTCGTCAAAAAGCTTCTGCTCGCCAAGCTCGGCGGGACCGCGTCCGGCGCGCACGTCGCCGGCGGAGCCGGCGCCACGGTCGGCGCGGGCGCCACGGCGGGCGTCGGCGCAGGCGCGGCCGCCACCGGCGGCGCGAGCGTCGCGGGCGGCGTGTTCACCGCCGGGGCCGGCGCGCTTGCGACCAAGGCCGTGGCCGGCCTGGCCGCGGCCGCGATCGTCACCGCCGGCGCGGTGGCCGCAGATCACTCGACCACCTATCACCACCACCGCGCGCTGGCCGCCGCCCCGATAAGCCACGAAGGCGCGCCCGTCGTGCTCCACGAGCTCGCCCAGCCGCCCAGCCCAAGCCCGCGCCCCGTCGCCGTCGACGCGCGCCGCGTCCAGCACCACCAGCTCGCGAAGGTCGCAGCGACGGCGGCCGCGCTGACCGCGGCGGCCGCGACCGCGCCGGCGACGGCCCCAGCCGCGCCCGCCGCACCCAAGCCGACCGACGACAGCAAACCGCCCGCCGGCACGCAGGTCACGCAGATCTCCACCGAGACCACGCAGCTTCCCTCCGCGAGCAGCGAAACAGGCGGCGTACCCGCCGACCCCACGCCCGCGCCCGCGGTGCCCGCGACTCCCGCGAGCCCGGCCGAAGCGCCGGCCGGCGAAGCGCCCGCCACGACGCCGGTCGCGCCCGTCGAAACACCGCAGGCGCCGCCCGCCGTCGCTCCCGAAACACCGCCCGCCGGTGGTGGCGAAACGGGGACCACGGGGCCCGACGACGTCACGCCCCCCGCGCCCGAAACCTCGGGCTCCGCCGCGCCCTGATCGCTCAGCGCAGCGACAGCGATTTCAGCGCTTCAGACAGCGGGCCGGTCGAGGCGACTTCCAGCGCCGAGCGCACGCTCGGCGACGGGCGCGTCAGCATCGTGACGTCCACCCCGTCGCGCGCGCCGCGGCGTTCGGGCAGCAGCAACACGTCGCGCCCGTACATCGTGCGTCCATCCACGCGCGCGGCGTAGTAGATGCTGTAGGAGGGCACGCCGTTGACGGTCCCCTTGCCCTCGCCGCGCAGCTCAAAGCGTTCATGGCGCAGGGCCAGCTGCCCCAGCAGCCCCGCGACGAACACGGGCAGCTCGCCCGACAGTTCACCTCGGTAGCCGGGCAGGCGCAGCGGCGCGACCGCGAAGGAGCTCTTGAGCTTGCCGTCGGAGCTGAGGGTCTGCACCCGCACGTACTGCCCGGGTTCGGGCGCGGCCCGGTAGAGGTCGCGGTAGGTGAACGCAAACGGCGCGGGGCCTCCGTGCGAATAGCTCGGCGGAAGGAACGTCAGCGCGATCGCCACGAGCAGGAGGACGAGCACGACGATCGCCGCGATCACGGTGGCGCGCAGCAGCGCCGACGCCCGGTGCCAGCGCGGGGAGAGCAGCCGTCCGAGCGTCGGGCCGTACTGCGGCTTGACCGGCACCGCGGCCATCAGCCGGTCATTCGCCGATCGAGAAGAGCGCCTCGAGGTCGTGGCGCGAGTAGGCCGCGAAGGCGACCATCGTCTGGGTGCGGATGACGCCCGACAGCGAGCCGATCTCGGCGGTCACGACATCCGCGAGCTGCTCGTGGTGCGGCACGCGCACGAGCGCCACGAAGTCCCACTCGCCGGTCACCGAGTAGGCCTCGGCCACGCCCTCGATGTCGGCCAGCGCGCCGCCCAGCGTGGACAGCGCGTCGCGCTCGGCCTCGATCAGCACCACCGCATGGGTCATCGCCATGGGCCACATCATAGGAGCGCCCGTGGCGCTCGCTGCTAGAGCTCGCTGCGCGCGCCGCGGCTGAGGCCGAGGCCGGCGAGCAGGCCCACGACGCCGCCGGTCACGCCCGCCAGCCAGCTGGCCTCAAAGCGCGCCAGCGGCATCGCGAGCACGACGGCGGCGACCGCCGCCGTTCCCAGCAGGTCGCCCTCGTAGTAGTCCCCGGCCCGCGCGGCCTGCAGGTCGGGCACCGCCCAGGCCCCGATCAGCCCGAGCGCCGCGCCGTTGCCGCCGCTGACGACCGGAAAGCCGTACACCGCGGTCGCCGCGAGAGCCCCCGTCGCGCCCGCGCCGAGGAACACCGCGAGCGCCACCGCGGGGCCGTGGCGGCGCTCGACCAGCCAGCCGAAGATGGCGATCGCGATCAGCGTCGCAAACGCATACCAGCCGCTGATGTACGTCAGCTGGCTGGTGAACAGCTTCCACCAGTCGCCGTGCAGCGGCCCGACGATGACCAGCTTGTCCAGCGAGATGAACGCGCCGCGCCAGGCAACCCACAGCGCGCAGCTGATCGCGACCAGCGTGATCGTCGCGTACGGGCGCCCCAGCGCCGCGCCGACGTGCAGCGGGCGCCGCGCCGCCGTCCTGACCGGCGCGCCCCCTTCGCGCCCGAGCAGGCGACCGGACAGGCCCCGTCCGCCGCCGCGGCGAGACTTCTCCTTTGGCAGCTTGGGAGCACGGCGGCGCAGACGGTGGCCGCAGTAGGGGCACTCGGTGATGTAGGGGCTGACCTCTGACCCGCACTGCTTGCAAACGACGAACAGGTCGGCACCCGAGGACATGGCGACTCATTCTAGGGCCGCCCCGTCCCCGGCAGACACCGCTCGCGGCGCCTTTGGAATACTCAAGCGATGCAACTCGGCTACGACAAGAAGCTCTACATCCTCGCCTTCGACCACCGCGGCTCCTTCCAGACGAAGTTCTTCGGGATCGACGGCGAGCCAGATCCGGAGCAGACCGCGATCATCGCCGACGCCAAGCACCTGATCTTCGAGGGCCTGCTGCGCGCCGCCGGCGCCGGCGCCGATCCCTCGGCGACCGGCGTGCTCGTCGACGAGCAGTTCGGCTCGACCGTGCCCGAGGAGGCGCGCGAGAGGGGCCTGATCCTCGCCATGCCCGCCGAGCGCTCGGGCCAGAAGATGTTCGACTTTCAGTACGGCGAGGACTTCGGCGCGCACATCGAGCGCTTCGATCCGGACTTCACGAAGGTGCTCGTCCGCTACAACCCCGACGGCGACGGCGAGGAGAACCGCGAGCAGCTCGTCAAGCTCAAGCGCCTCTCAGACTGGCTCAAGCAGCACGACCGCCGCTTCCTGTTCGAGCTGCTCGTGCCCGCCGAGCCCGCGCAGTTGGACGCCGTCGGCCAGGACACCGAGCGCTACGACGCCGAGCTTCGCCCCGAGCTGATGCGCCGCACGATCTCAGAGATCCAGGACTCCGGCGTCGAGGTCGACGTGTGGAAGATCGAGGGCGTCGACGAGCGCGCCGACTGCGAGATGCTCGTCGCCCAGGCGCGCAGCGGCGGGCGCGACGGCGTCGTGTGCGTCGTGCTCGGCCGCGGCGCCGACGACGCGAAGGTCGACCACTGGCTCACCCAGGCCGCGCCCGTGGACGGCTTCGTGGGCTTTGCGATCGGGCGCTCGATCTGGTGGGACCCGCTGAAGGCCTACGTGGACGGCAAGATCGAACGCGCCCAGGGCGCCCAGACGATCGCCGCCAACTACCTGCGTTTCGTCGACGTGTATGAGCGCGCCGCCGGCAGGACGCCCGTCGGGTAGGTGGCGCCCGTGAGGATGCGCCAGAGCCTTGCCGAGCTCGAGCAGGCCTTCGTCGAGGAGATATCGCTTGACCGCGTGCGCCGCGCGTCGCTTGCGCGCACCGCGCAGCAGCGCACGCACAAGCGCGGCGTGCAGCGCGCCAACAAGCGCGGGACGATGCGCTTCCTGCTGCTCGTGCTGACGCTCGTGATGACGGCCATGCTCGTCACGGTCGTGATGTTCAGGACGCTCTACATCCTGCTCGGCTGAACGCGCGCGGCGCGCGCAAAGCCCGTCCCGCGGCGCTCTAGTCCTCGCCGAGCTCCTCGAGCGCGTCTCTGACCTCAGCGCGCACATCGCCCTTGGGCGCGGCCGTCTCGGCGGTCTTCTCGTCGTCGCCGTGAATCTCGAGGTAGATCTCGGTCCGGAAGACCGGAACCTCCTGCGGCGCCTGGATGCCGATGCGCACCTTTTCGCCCATGACCGAGAGCACAGACACCTCGATATCGTCTCCGATCATGATGCTCTGGTTGGCCTTGCGAGTCAGAACCAGCACTTCGGTGCACCTTCCTTTTTGGCGACAGGCAGACCGGCGCAACCCCCAACCCACCGATTTCGCAAGCATAGTGCGAGGGGCGGCGGAACGTAGCCCTGGGCCGTCACGTGCAAGACGCCGTGCCGAGGGCGACCACCGCCGCGTGGCGGGCGCCCGTGGCGCCCGTGCGCGGGGTGGCAGGTATGCGCTAGTCTCACGGACCGTCGATGCCTCGTAGATCTCTGCGCCCACACCTCAACCAGATCCGCACGTGGGTACGCCAGGGCCGCACCGACGCCTGGGTCGCCCACCAGCTCGACGTCACCGTGCGCGACATCGACCAGTTCAAGCGCCAGAACGAGCTGATCGGAAATGGCGAGGCTCCAGACAGCTCCACAACCACGAGCTACCCCGAGGAGATCGACCTACGCGCCGAGGACGACGCGCTGATCGCGGCCGAGCTCGAAGCCGCCGAGATCGAGGCCGAACGGGTCAAGGCAGAGGAAGAAGCGGCCGGCGTCGACAGCGACGATGACGCCGAGGAGGCTCCGCGCGCCCGGCGGCGAAGCCGCCGCGGAGGCCGCGGGCGTCGCGGTGGCTCCTCACGCTCCTCGGCCGTCTCTGAGGTGCTGGAGGGGACGTTCGATCACGGCGAGGAGGGCTATGGGCTGTGGCTCGACCCCGCGATCCAGGACAACCCCGTCTACGCCGAGCACTGGGCCGGGCACCGGCCGGTGGAGATCGTCGTCGAAGAGGAACAGATCGTCATTCGCCGCATCGGCGAGGAGTCAGACTAGGGCCAACTAGGCCCTGATCTCCCTGCGCCCGCCAGCGAAGTCGGCGGCCCCGCGCAGGTACCTCGCGAACGCCGCATCCACGACCACGCTCGGGTCCCACGCCCATGGATCGTTCGGGGCGGCCTTCATCGCGACCTGCTCACACCACGCGGTGCCCGCGCTGTAGAGCTCGACGAGCTCCTCTGAGGAGAAGCGCCCGCCCAGGCGCCGGCGAAGCTCGGCCACGAGCGTCGCGGTCACGCGCTCCAGCAGCATGCTGCGCTCCGGCGGCGCGGCCGCCAGGCGGCGCTCGCCACGCTGCCACAGATAGATCGCGTTGTCGAACGCCACCGCGCCGAGGCTAGCAGCGGGCGCTCCGGTGACAGCGCGTCAGCGGCCTGAGTCGCTAGTTGTCGGGCAGGCCGGCGACGAGGTACTGCTGCTCGTCCTTGTGGGTCATGCCCAGCAGGCGCGCCTCGTCTTCAAGCGTGCCCCGGCGACCGAGCGCTTCGTGCTCGCGCGCCAGGCGCACGTTTTCATGCTCCAGCGCGACTACCGTCGCGCTGTCCCCGCGCGCCTGCTGCCACGTCGACAGCATGCGCACGCCGGCGCTCAGGTAGAGGTAGACCAGCGCGAGCGCCACGAGCGCCATCGCCAGGCGCCCCAGGCGATCCCAGCGCACGCGCGCCATTGCGCCGAGGGCGGGCGCCAGGGCGCCGGCGCTCGGGCCCGAGGTGCGGCGCGCGGAGTACGCGCTCGCTCTGGCCTGGCGTGCTTGGGAGGCTGAGATCGCGGGCATGCCTGCCCTCGCATTCGCCCTCGGCGCCCAGCCTCCTGCCGATGACTGGTCGAACTCAGGCCAAGCGGCCGGCCGCGAAGGCCGCGCGGCCCGGGTACTGCGCATCGTCTCCCAGCTGCTCCTCGATGCGCAGCAGCTGGTTGTACTTGGCCACGCGGTCTGAGCGCGCGGGGGCTCCGGTCTTGATCTGCCCGCAGCCGGTCGCCACGGCGAGGTCTGCGATCGTGACGTCCTCGGTCTCTCCGGAGCGGTGGCTGATGACCGCCGTGTAGCCGGCCTCGCGCGCGACGGCGATCGCCTCCAGCGTCTCTGTCAGCGTGCCGATCTGGTTGACCTTGATGAGGATCGAGTTCGCGACGCCGAGCTCGATCCCGCGCCGCAGGCGCTCGCTGTTTGTCACGAACAGGTCGTCGCCGACGAGCTGAACGCGGTCGCCGAGCTTTCCGGTGAGCGCTCCCCAGCCCTCCCAGTCCTCCTCGTCCATGCCGTCCTCGATCGAGACGATCGGATAGCGCTCCACAAGCTGCTCCCAGTAGTCGGCCAGCTCGGCGGCGGTGAGCGTCCGCCCCTCGTGCGCGAGCTCGTATGCGCCGTCGCGGTAGAGCTCGCTCGTCGCGGGATCGAGCGCGATCGCGACGTCCTCCCCCGGCTCATACCCGGCGGCCCGCACGCCGCTCATCAGCATCTCGAGCGCCTGCTCGTTGGAGCTCAGGTCCGGCGCAAAGCCGCCCTCGTCGCCCATCGCCGTGCTCAGGCCGCGCTCGTGCAGCGTGCGTTTGAGCGCGTGGTAGACCTCTGCGCCGATGCGCAGGCACTCCGAGAAGGAGTCGGCGCCGCAGGGCACGACCATGAACTCCTGGAAGTCGACCTTGTTGTCTGCGTGCGCGCCGCCGTTGAGCACGTTCATCATCGGCACCGGCAGCACCCGCGCCGTGTCGCCGCCCAGATAGCGCCACAGCGTCATGCCCTCCTCGGCGGCCTGCGCGTGAGCGGCCGCCAGCGAGACGCCGAGAATCGCGTTGGCGCCCAGGCGGGCCTTGCCGGGGGTCCCGTCGAGCTCGATCAGCGCGCGGTCCAGCGCGGCCTGGTCGCCCGCCTCCATGCCGCTCACCGCCGCGGCGATCTCACCGTTGACGTTGCCCACCGCGCGGCTGACTCCCTTGCCGCCCCAGCGCTGCCCGCCGTCTCTGAGCTCGGTCGCCTCGAACTCGCCGGTCGACGCCCCCGAGGGCACCGCGGCATGGCCGTGGGCGCCAGATCGCAGACCCACCTCTACCTCAACCGTGGGATTTCCGCGGCTGTCGAGGATCTGCCTGGCGTGCGACCCGCTCGATCTGACTCATTGCACAGCCCGCGCGCCCGCGCGCCCTGCGACGTCTGCGCCTAGGTGGTCCCCGTCGCGGCGCCGCTGGTGCCGGTCGCGCCCTTGGGGGTTTTGTACTCCTTGCAGTTCATCACCACGTATTCAGAACCGCATTCCGTTTTGCCGGTCCACTTCTTTTTGAATTCGGCGACGAACTTGCTCAGCACGGCCTGCTGCTGCTGGGCGGTCAGCTGCTGCTTGACCGTCGCCTTGGCCTGCGCGAACGTCTGCTGGTTACCGGGGGTGGCGGACTTGACTTCATATACGTAGTAGCCGAATGGCGTTTTGACCGGGCCGCTGAGGACGTTCGGTTTCGCCGAGAAGACCGCCGCGGCGAGCGTGGGCTCCTCCTGTTCCTTGGTCACTCCCACGAGCGCTCCGCCTTTGGACTTGCTGATCGGATCGATCGAAACGGTCTTGGCGAGCGTCGCAAAGCTCTTGCCCGATTCCAGTTCCTTTTTGGCCTGCTTGGCCTGCGCTTCGGTCTTCGTGAGTATCACGTTGACGTTTCGCTTTTCCGGCGTGCCGAACTGCGAAAGGTGTTCCTTGTAGTACTTTTCGAGCTGCGCGTTGCCGGGGGTGCCCTTGGCCTTGACAATCTTCTGCTGAATCTTCTGCGACAGCAGGTTCAGCTTCACGCGCAGCAGCAGATCTGACACCGACTGGCCGGAGCTGGCAAGGAATTTCTGGAATTCGGCTGGTTTTGCGAACTCCTGGCTCTTCAGCGCTTCGAACTTCTTGTGCACTTCGGAGTCGCTGGCCTTGACGCCGAGCGATTGCGCTTCATTGAGCACCCATGACGAGGAGATGAGGAAGCTCATCACCTCCTGAAGCATCGACTTGTACTGCTCTTCGCACTGTGTCTTCAGCTGGGCTTCGGTCGGCGCCGGCTGACCTTTGGCCGGCGGCGGTGCGATGGCTTTCATGTGTGCGATGCACTGGGTGTACTTCGGCGGGTCCGGTATCACCGCTTGGCGGCGCCGCCGGATGCCGCGGCCGACGCCCCTGCCACCTTCATCCAGTGTTCGAAAGTCGACTTGGTGATCGGCGTGCCGTTCACCTGCACGACCGCGTCGCCGGGCACGCCGCCGCAGGCCGCAGAGGCCGATGGCGGCAAATAAAACGGCGCCCAGCGCCGAGATGTAGCGAGTCAGCTTTCTCACGACGCGCAGGACTCTAGCGAAAAGCTCTAAAAAGTTCTCAAAGCGCGGAAGCGCCCGCGCCGGCGACCTGCTCGGCTCCCTCGCGGGTCACGGCGAGCAGCGTGTCGGCCGCCGCAACGACGCTCGGGAAGCGCTCGGTTGGGTCCTGGGACACGCGCAGCGAGACCTGCGAGCGCCCCGACTCATACAACGCTCCGGGCAGCTGCTCGCGCAGCCTGCGGGCCTTCGCGGCGTCCAGCTCGATCGGCACGACGGCCAGGCGGTCGCCGCGGAAGCTCACCGTGCGCGCCCCGGCCTGGCCGAACTTGATGCGCGCCTGCTGCAGCGCGAGCAGGTTCTCAAGCGGCTGGGGCACCGGGCCGAAGCGGTCCTCGAGCTCCTCGCGCAGCTGCGCGACATCGGCGACCTCCAGCGCGCTTGCCACACGGCGGTGCACGTCGATCTTCGCCTGCTCGTAGGGGATGTAGTCGGCCGGCACGTAGGCGTCGACGTTGACGTCCAGGCGCACGGGCTCGGGCAGCGCGTCGGCGTCCTCGCCCTCGGGCTCGGCCGCCTTGACGGCCTCGTCGAGCATCTGCATGTACAGCTCGAAGCCGAGCGCCGCGACGTGCCCTGACTGCTCGTCGCCGAGCAGGTTGCCGGCGCCGCGGATCTCCAGGTCGCGCATCGCGATCTGAAAGCCGGCGCCGAGCTCGGTGTAGTCAGACAGCGCCGCCAGGCGCTGGGCGGCCTCCGCCGTCAGCGCGGCGGCGGAGTCATAGAGCAGGTAGGCGTAGGCGCGCTCGCGGCTTCGCCCGACGCGTCCGCGAATCTGGTAGAGCTGGGACAGCCCGAAGGCGTCGGCGTGCTCGACGATCAGCGTGTTGGCCTGCGGGATGTCGATGCCCGACTCGATGATCGACGTGCACACGAGCACGTCGGCGCCGCCGCGCAGGTAGTCCATCATCGTCGCCTCGAGCTCGCCCTCGCCCATCTGCCCGTGCGCGACGGCGAAGCGCACGCCGGGACACAGGGCCCGCAGGCGCTCGGCGGTCTCGTCGATCGACTCCACGCGGTTGTGCAGGAAGAAGGCCTGACCGCCGCGCTCGTGCTCGCGCTCGATCGCGCGCCTGACGAGCTCCTCCTCGTACTCGCCCACGTAGGTCTTCACGGGCCGCCGGCCCTCCGGCGGGGTCTCGATGACCGAGATGTCGCGCAGCCCGGCGAGCGACATCTGCAGCGTGCGCGGGATCGGCGTCGCCGACATCGAGATCACGTCCACCTTCAGCTTCAGCTGGCGCAGGAGCTCCTTCTGCTTGACGCCGAAGCGCTGCTCCTCGTCGACGATCAACAGCCCGAGGTCCTTGGCGCGCACGTCGCGCGAGAGCACCCGATGGGTGCCGATGAGGATGTCCACGCGTCCCTGCGCAAACCCCCTGATGGCCGCTTTCTGCTCGGCGGCGGTGCGAAAGCGCGAGACGTGCTCGAGCGTGAACGGGTAGTCGGCCAGGCGCTCGGCGAACGTCCCGTAGTGCTGCTGGGCGAGGATCGTCGTGGGCACGAGCATCAGCACCTGCTTGCCCTCGCCGGCGGCCTTGAAGGCCGCGCGCAGCGCCACCTCGGTCTTGCCGTAGCCGACGTCGCCGCAGATCAGGCGGTCCATCGGACGCGGCGCTTCCATGTCGCCCTTGACGAGCTCGATCGCCTCCATCTGGTCGGGCGTCTCGGTGAACGGGAAGCGCTCCTCGAACTCGCGCTGCCAGTCGCTGTCGGGCTCAAAGGCGTGACCGCTGCGGCGTTTGCGCTCGGCGTACAGGCTGAGCAGCTCGCCGGCGAGCTCCTGCGCGGCGCGGCGCGCGCGCGCCTTCATCGTCTCCCAGCGCGTCCCGCCCAGCTTGCTCAGCGGTGGGTGCTCGCCGCCGGCGCCCACGTAGCGCGAGATCTTCGCGAGCTGATCGGTGGGCACGAACACGCGGTCATCGCCCTGGTATTCGAGATACAGGTAGTCGCGCGTGACGTCTGCGACCGTGCGCGTCTCAAAGCCCGCGAAGCGAGCGACGCCGTGGTCCTCGTGCACGACGATGTCGCCGGTCCGCAGGTCGGTGAACGAGCGAAGCGCGCCCCGCCCACCGGAGCCCGTGCGCACGCCGTCCGAGCGCGTCTCGGCGCGGCGGCGGCGCAGCAGCCTGTGCTCGGGAAACACGGCGAGCTTGAGCTGCGGCGCGACGAAGCCCTCCCGCAGCGACGCCGCGGTGAAGCGCAGCGAGGGCTCGATCGCGCGGTTGCCGGCATCGACCCCCTCACCCAGCCAGGTGGCTTTCAGGCGTCCGAGGTTGTAGGCGGCGCGCTCGCCCTCGCCGCGGCGGGGGAACGCCACCACGGTGCGATAGCCCGAGCGCACGAGCTTCTCGAGCTCGGGCTCGGCTTCGGCCAGCGAGCGCGCCGCCGTGTCCGGCGACTGCGCGCGCAGCTGTATCTCCTGATCTGAGGACAGCGCCGACAGCCACACGCGCGCACGCTGGGCGAGCGTTTGCTGGATGCTTTGCGGGCTGACGTAGAGATGGTGCGCGTCGGCGTCGCCGAAGGCCGCGCACACGTCGCTCCAGTGGTCGGTCAGCGCCGGCGCGAGCTCCTCCTCGGCTGCCACGACGATCTCGGCGTTCTCGCCGACGAGGTCCAGCAGCGCGCCGAAGCGGTCGACCGGGAGCAGCTCTGCGATGTCCGGGCGCTCGCCATCGGCGTCCCCGCCGTCAAAGGCGCCGGTCGCCGCGGCGATCTCCGCCAGCTCGCGATGCTCGGCGGCGAGCTCGGCGGCGGGCGCGATCTCGACCTGCTGCACATCCCCCAGCGAGCGCTGGGTGAACGTGGAGAACCAGCGCAGCGACTCGATCTCGACGTCGAACATGTCCACGCGCACCGCGCGGTCCTCGGTGGCGGGAAAGATGTCCAGCAGGCCGCCGCGCAGCGCGAACTGCCCGCGCTCCTCGAC
This sequence comes from uncultured Solirubrobacterales bacterium, assembly GCA_963749385.1. Classification (GTDB taxonomy): domain Bacteria; phylum Actinomycetota; class Thermoleophilia; order Solirubrobacterales; family Solirubrobacteraceae; genus Palsa-744. Next base: position 67,375 of record CAVVMI010000004.1, on the reverse strand, counting down.
CTGGTCCATGCGCTCATAGCCCGCGCCGGCCAGCTCGGCGGCGCACTCCTCCAGGTCCAGCAGCTCGCCGACCGCCAGCGTGAAGGAGTGCGGTCGCAGCTCGGGGTCGGGCACCTTCTCAGAGAGCGCCGTAGCGCTGACCACGACGACCGGCTGGCCGAGCTCGGCGGCGGCGAGCGCGCCATCGGCGGCCAGCAGCGAATCAAGCGCGGCCACGCGCAGGCCGACGAGGTGCGGCGGCGGCGCGAGGTGGGACTCATAGGCCACGCCGCGCGACGGGTAGTAGCGAACGCGCCGCGGCGACAGCCACCAGCGCAGGTCGCCGGCGAGATCGCGCGCGGCGCGGTCGTCGCCGACGACGATCAGCGTCGGGCGCGCGCGCGAGGCCTCGTCGAGGTCGGCGAGCGCGGCGATCAGATACGGGCGCAGCGAGCTCGACACGAACGCGCGGCCGCCGTCGCGCGCGAGCGCCAGCGCCGCCTCGTCCTCCTGGACGAGCCCGAGCAGCGTGCGCAGTGCTCCGGGCGCGGGGGCCACTATGGCACCTGGGCGCTGCCCTCGGCGGCCGACGCGAGCACGACCTCCTGCACCTCATCGCAGGCCCGCGCCACGAGCTCGCGCACCTCCTCGGGCGGCTCGCGAAAGCGCCCGAGCACGTAGGCCGAGACGATCTCGGGGTCGCTTGAGTCCGGGCGCCCGACGCCGACGCGCACGCGCGTGAAGTCGTCACTGCCCAGCTCGCGCTTGACCGACTTCAGCCCGTTGTGACCGGCCAGCCCGCCGCCCAGGCGCGCGCGGACCTCGCCGAAGGGCAGGTCGATCTCGTCGTGCACTACGAGCACGCGCGCCAGCGGGAGCTTGAAGCTCCCGCGCGCCGGCCCGACCGAGCGCCCCGCGTCGTTCATGTAGGTCATGGGGCACAGAACCGCCACCCGCGGCCCCTTCGCGCCCGGCGTGCCGTTCATGCCCGCGGGCACGCGCCCCTCGGCGATGCGCCCCAGAAAGCGATCCTTCGAGCGCCCCAGCTCCCAGCGCGCGACGAGCTGCTCGGCCACCGCGAAGCCGATGTTGTGCCTCGTCCCCGCATGCTCGGCGCCGGGGTTGCCCAGCCCGACGATCAACCAGTCGATCGCTGCGCCACCGCCGCCGCCAAGGCGTCCGAGCAGCTGCTACTCCTCGTCGGAGGAGCTCTCCGCGCCGTCGTCGCCCTCGTCGCCCTCGCCCGCCTCGCCCTCGCCGACGACCTCAGTCTCGGACTCGATTTCCTCCTCGACTTCGGCCTGCAGTTTGGGCGGCGACAGCGTCGCGATGACCGTCTCCTCGAGGTCGTCGAGCAGCGTGACGCCCTCGGGAACCGCTATCGCCGAGAGCACGATCGTGTCGCCGATCTGCATCTCGCCGATCTCGTGCACGATCGACTCGGGGATCGAGTTCGGGAGCGCTTCCACGTTCAGCTCGCGCGTGATCTGCTCCAGCACCCCGCCTTCCTTGACGCCGGGCGCCTCGTCGGCGCCGGTCAGCTCGATCGGCACGATCGCGCTGATCTCCTGTGTCAGGTCCACGCGCAGAAAGTCGACGTGCGTGACGCCACCGCGCACGTGATCGCGCTGTGCCTCCTTCAGCACGACCGGTGTCGCCCTGTCGCCGTCGAGACTCAGATCGAGCACCGCGCCCGCCGATGCGAGCGCCAGGCGGAGCTCGCGGGCGTCGACGTCAAAGCCGACCGACTCGCCACCGCCGCCGTAGACGACGCCGGGCACGCGGCCGCGCCGGCGCAGGCGCCGGGCCGCGCGCGAGCCGTCCGCGGCGCGGCTTTCAACCTCTAGCTTGGCGGTCTTCTCGGCCATCGCAGGGTTGAAGACTCTAGCAATCGGCTTCGTTTTCGATCGGCGCGCTCAGCGAGAGCAGCGTCGTCGTGACGCCGCTCAGCACGTTGCCGCTGCGGCGCACGCGCACGCACTGCACCACCGGCAGGTGCCCGATGACCGTCCATGCGACGCGCGTGGTGCCGACCGAGCTGCCCAGCGAGGAGTCAGACGTGGATTTCAGCGAGACGATCTTGACCGGCCCTTCGCGCTTCAGCGACGCCGCGCTCTTGCGCACCGCCCTTTCGCACGCGCTGCCGGGCGGACAGTCGCGCAGCAGCGCGAGCTCGCCCGCCACGTCTCCGCGCGCCTGGGCCGCGAGCACGGTGAGGATGTCTTCGCGTTCGACGTTTTCGGCCGCCAGGAAGCGCGCGAGCACGCCGCCGACGGCGAGGAACACGATCAGGCAGCCGGCCACCGCCGCGACGCGCCGCCGACGGGGGACCGCTTTCCACCACGCGCGCGGCGTGCGCTGCTGTGGAGCCAATTCTGAAGCCAACTCCCCAACAGCCTAGAGCGCGCGGCGCTCCCGAACCTCAGCTCCCGGCCGTCAGGCGAGGGCCGAACACCAGCTGCCCGCTGGGTGCCTCAGAACAGCTGGTTCTCGCCGCCGAAGACCTCGCTGACCGAATCGTCGATGAAGATGCGTCGGATCGAGTCGGTCAGCAGCTCGGCGCACGGGAGCACGCGGATGTTTTTCGGGCGATCCGGGCTCACGGGGATCGTGTCGGTGACGACGATCTCCTCCAGGCCCGAGGTCCTCAGGTTCTCGAAGGCGTCGCCGGAGAAGACGCCGTGCGTCGCCGCCGCGTAGACGCGGCTGGCGCCCTCCTCGAGCACCGTTTTCGCCGCCGCCTTCAGCGTGCCGGCCGTGTCGATCATGTCGTCGACGATCACCGCCGTCTTGCCCTTCACGTCTCCGATCACGTAGCCGATCTCGGCGACCTGCTGCGCGGGGCGATCCTTGTCGAGGATCGCGAGCTCGGCGCCGATCTTCGAGGCGAACTTCTTGTTGAGCTTGACGCGCCCGGCGTCCGGCGCGACGACGACGAGGTCGGACAGCCCGAGATCGCCGAAGTACTGCGTGAGCATGAACAGCGCGGTCATGTGGTCGACGGGCTTCTGGAAGAAGCCCTGGATCTGACCGGCGTGCAGATCCATCGTCAGCACGCGGTCGGCGCCAGCCGCCTCGAGCATGCGCGCGACCAGGCGCGCGGAGATCGGCTCGCGCGGCGCGCGACTTCTTGTCCTGGCGCGAGTAGCCGAACCACGGCGTCACCGCGATCACCCTGTGCGCCGAGGCGCCGACGGCGGCGTCGATCATGAACATCAGCTCCATCAGCGAGTCGTTGGCCGTGATGCCGGTCTGCGGGTTGCCGCAGGTGGACTGCACGATGAACACGTCGGCGCCGCGGATCGACTCCTCATAGCGGCAGTAGACCTCGCCGTTTGAGAACGTCTTCAGCGTGACCGGCCCGAGGTCGACGCCGAGCTTGTCGGCGATGTCGACGGCCAGCTGCGGGTTCGCGCGCCCGCTGAAGAGCATCAGCCGCTTGTTGTAGTCGATCGGCAGACTCGTCTGGGCGACCTGCTGCGTGCGCGTATCGATCACGCCGCTCATCTCACTGAAGTGTAATCCGGTGTCAGGGCGTCGGCGATTCGTTCTTTGACGCCTCGTCGGCGCGGCGCTCCACATAGCCCTCGATCTCCTGCTGGCGCGCACGCGCGACGGCGAGCGCACCGGCGCGCGACATCCTTGGTGATGACCGAGCCGGCGGCCGTGAAGGCGCCGTCGCCGACGCTCACCGGCGCCACGAACGTCGTGTCGACTCCCGTGCGCACGCCCGCGCCGATCGTCGTGCGGTGCTTGGCCCAGCCGTCGTAGTTGGCGGTGATCGTGCTCGCTCCGAGGTTCGTGCCCTCGCCGACGTCGGCGTCGCCGATGTAGGAGAGGTGGGGGATCTTCGCGCCGGCGCCCACGTCTGAGTTCTTGATCTCCACGAACGTCCCGGCCTTGGCGCCGGCGCGCAGCACCGTGCCCGGGCGCAGGTAGCGAAGGGCCCGACGCTCACGCGATCCTCCAGCGTGCAGTCCACGAGGTAGGAGTGGCGCACGACGCAGTCCTCGCCGATCACCGTGGCGCCCCTGATCGTCGTGAACGGCTCGATCGTCGTGTCGCGGCCGATCCGCACGTCGACATCGATCACCGTCGCGCGCGGATCGACGATGCTCACCCCGGCGAGCATGTGGCGCTCGTTGATCGCCTGCTGGGCGAGCTCGCGCACCTGCGCGAGCGCGACGCGATCGTTGATCCCGAGCACCAGGCGCTCGTCCTGGACCTGGTGGGCGGCGACCGGCGCCACCGTCTGCCCGCATCAGGTCCAGCGCCTGCGGCAGGTACAGCTCGCCCTGGGCGTTGTCGGCGCTCAGCCGCGGCAGCGCCGCGCGCAGCGCCTGTCCGGAGAACACGTAGATGCCCGTGTTGATCTCCTTGATCTCGAGCTCCTGCGGCGTCGCGTCGCCGTCGGTCTTGGTCTCGACGACGCGCTGCACGTCGCCGCGGGCGTCGCGCACCACGCGTCCATAGCCGCTGGGGTCGGCGAGGATCGTGGTCGCCATCGTCGCGCCGGCGCCGCTGTCGGCGTGCGCGCGCACGAGCCGCTCGATCGCCTCGGCGCTGACGAGCGGCACGTCGCCGCTGAGCACGACCACCGCAGCGTCGGCGCTCGCCCCGCGGCGTCCAGCTCGGCGACCGCCGCGGCGACCGCGCCGCCGGTGCCGTTGGCGACTCGGCTGCACCGCGAGCTCGACGCCCTCGGGCAGCAGGCCCTCCAGGGCGCGCTCGGGCGAGTCGACGACGACGACGTCGCCGGCGCCGGCCGTCGAGCGCCGCGCGCACGGGCCACATGCACCATCGCCAGCCCGCAGATCTCGTGCAGCACCTTGGGCGTGGCCGAGCGCATCCGCGTGCCCTGCCCCGCGGCGAGGATCACAACAGTCGCTGGCGCCGTCATCGTGCGGATGCTAGCTCGAACTCCGCGCACGGCCCCGGGCGGCGAGCGCCCTGCACGGCCGGTAGCTGGGGGGCAGGGACTCGAACCCCGATTCTCAGGACCAAAACCTGATGTCCTGCCATTGGACGACCCCCCAAGGGACTCGACATCGTCGCACGCAAACGCGGTAGCAGACGGCGCCTGTCTCACAAGGCGCATTCTGACGCACGAAGCTTTGCAGCCCACTTGGTTTGCAAGGATGTCCTGCACTCTGTCGGGGGACTGATCACGGACCGCGATGCCTCGCGCTGCTGGCGTCGCGCTGGCGTGCAGCTCTGCGGCTCGCTCGACGCGGCGTCGCTCTGCGGCACTAGAGCGGCCGCCGCCGCGCCGGCGCGCGTGGTCTGCGTCGGGATGCAGCCTCGCGCCGACGGCGGGCAACGCGCAGGCGCGTCAACGCGGCGACCCTGTGCCTGATCGAACCGGATCCGCGCGCGCGCACGGCCATGAGGGCGCTGCGGCGCCAACCGCGATCTGACGCATCGTCGCCGCGCGCCAGCTGCACTCGATGCGTCGCGCGCGACTACTTCGCCGACGACAGCCCGACGGGGCAGACGCCGCTCGCGCTGCTCAGCGCGACCCACTACACCGCGCACGCAGCCGCGCTCGCATCGGCGCAGAACATCGGCTGGGGCACCGGCGCGCAGTCGACGCCGGCGAGATGGTCGTCGCCTGGATGCACTCGCCCGCGCATCGCGCGAATCATCCTCACCGGCGAAGTACGCGAAGCCGGCGTCGGCGTCGCTGCCGCCGTGCCGCCCGTGCTCGAGGTCGCGCCGCCCGGCGCCACCTACGCGGTCGAGTTCGGCGCTCGCTCGCCCGGCCGCTAAGAGGCCCGGCCGCCGCGGCGCGGCACGCGGCCGCCTTCGGCGCCGGCCTCGGAGGCGGGGCCGCCCGCGGAGGCGATGCCCAGCACGCGCATCGCCTTCAGGCCGAGGCTCAGCTTCTCGCGGCCGTCGCTGGAGCTGACGTCAAGGCCCGAGAGCTCGCGCACGCGCTCCAGGCGGTAGTAGATCGTGTGGCGGTGGGTGAACAGCCGCTGCGCGGTGCCGGCGACGTTGCCGTCGGCCTCCAGGAACGTCTCCAGCGTGTGCACGAGCTCGGTCTCGTACTGCTCGTCGTAGGCGACCAGCGGCTCGACGGTCTCGGCGTAGAAGCGCTGCAGCTCGGCTGGGTTCTCGCTCATCGTCGACAGCAGCAACCGGTAGGCGCCGGTCTGCTCGAAGGCGAGCGCGCGCCTGCTCGGCGCGCGCCCTCGGCGACGTTGGCCGCCAGCAGCGCCTCGCTGGCGGCGCGCGGCAGCTCGCGCGGGATCCTCGGCGATGCGGCTGCGCCCGAGCGCGAACGTGTAGCCGCCAGGCGCCTCCATCTCGCGCAGGACCGCCTCGGCGGCGCGCGCGGCCGCGCCTCTCGCCGCCGGGACGAGCAGCAGCACCTCCGCGCCGAGCACGCCCGTCGCGCTCTGACAGCGCGGCGATCGAGCGGCTGACGACGCGCGCGCGCGCCGCGCTCGGCGACCGCGCGCACGCGCCCCCGCCAGCCCTCCTCGGTCGGCGCTTGGGATGGGCGCGCGCGACGATCATGCTCGCGCCGTCCTCGAGGTCGCAGCGACAGCTCCCTGGCGCGCGCGAGCAGCTCCTCGCGCTCGGTCAGCTCGCGCGCGAGCACCGCCCGCAGGAAATCGCCGGCGGCCGTCTCCGAGACGCGCTCGGGCGCGCGCATGCGCTCGACCTCCGAGGCGATCATCGTGACCAGCAGGCGCTGCATCGACGCGCTCGGCTCGGCGCGCGCGCGCATGTGCAGCGTGCCGACGACCGTGTCGGCGACGCGCAGCGGCAGCGCTGGTGACGCCCTCGCCGCCGGACAGCAGCGAGCGCTCCTCGGCCGGCGAGCGCGGCGGCGACGGCGAGCGTCGCGCCCCAGGCGTCGGTCACCGCGAGGCTCGCTTCCAGCGCTTGGCGGCGGCGCGCACCACCTCGGGCAGGCCGCGCCCGACTCGACCGCCTCGGTGATCGCGTCCAGCGCCGCGAGATCAGACATCGCGGCTCAGCCCCAGAAGTAGACGACGGCAAGCGCGCCGCGCGACCCCGACGCCGACGAGCACGGCGAGCACGTACAGCGACAGCACGGTCGCCGCCAGGCGCTCCCACAGGCGCGAGTAGGAGGTCCACGCCGGCACGAGGATCAGGCCGGCATAGAGCGCCAGCCCGAACACGCCGGCGCAGACGGCGACGAGGTCGTTGATGTCTGTCCTGTTCATGCGTGCTCGCCGCTGATTGTGACGCACGCCGATGTCGCTCGCGGGCGCGGCGTCCGGACCGGCCAGCGCGCGCAAGCGGCGTGCCGCCGCGAACGCGCCATCGACCGGCGCCGCGCTCACCGGCGCCGGCGACGCGCCCGCGCAGCTCATCGGCGCCGGCGCGAGCGCGCGCGAGCGCCGCATCGGCCGCGGCCTGCGAGCCGCGCGCCGCGTCCGGCGCGGCGAACAGCCCGAGGACGGTCGGGCCCGAGCCGCTCACGAGCGCCTGTCGGCGCCCGCGTCGGCGCGCCTGCGCGAGGGCCGTCTCGATCTGCGGGCACAGCGACACGGCCGCCTCTGAGGTCGTTGTCGCAGCAGCTCGCTGTCGGCCGGCAGCGCGCGTCCGGCGAGCTCGAGCGCCGCGCGCAGAGCTCCTCGAGCGCCTCGCGCCGCTCGGCCAGCTCGTGGCGACGCGGGCCAGGCCGAGCCGGTCGGCCTGCGCATAGACCGCGGCGGTCGAGAGCTCTCGCGTGCGAGCGCGAGCACGAGCACCGCCGAGCGGCGCGGCGGGCGCGGAGCGCCTGCAGCCGCTCGCCGGCGCCGCTGGCCAGCCAGCGTCCCGGGGCGCACCTGCGCCGGAACGTCGGCTCCGAGCTGCGCGGCCAGCTCGCGCAGCAGCTCCTCGTCGCCGAGCCCCGAGGCGTGCGCGGGCCAGGCGCAGCGCGGCGGCGGCATCGGCCGAGCCGCCGCCCAGCCCGGCGGCGATCGGTATCCGCTTGGCGATCTCCAGGCGCAGCGGCGGCGCATCCCAGCCGGTGCGCTGCGCGAAAGGCCCCCAGCGCGCGCAGCGCGAGGTTCTCGCTGGGCGGGCCGGGAGCGCCGGGCAGCGCACCTCGTCCGCGCCGGCGCCGGGGCCGCCGCGCTCAGCGTGAGCTCGTCGGCCAGCGAGATCGACTGCATCACGCTGACGAGCTCGTGCCGGCCGTCGTCGCGCGCGGGCCCGACGAACAGGCCGAGGTTGATCTTCGCCGGCGCGAGCGCGCGGGCGGGCAGGCGCGCGTTGAGCGTGTCGGCGGAGGCTGTCATGCGTCAAGCGCGCGACGCAGCGCGACGAAGTCCTCGGGCGAGAGGCGCTCGGCGCGCACGTCGGGCGGCATGGCCGAGCGCCGTCGAGCGCCTCCCGCACCTGCTCGCGCGAGCTCGCGCCGCCGCGCCCGGACAGCGCGAGCGAGCCGGCGAGCGTCTTGCGCCGGTGCGCGAAGGCGCCGGCCACGAGCTCGCGCAGCGCCTGCTGTCCGACGGGGCGATCGAGTCGCGCTCGCCGAGCGCGCGCCGGCGCATTCGCACGAGCACCGAGTCGACGTTCGGCACCGGATGAAAGACGCTGCGCGGTATCGCCCGCACGCACCTCGACCTCGCAGGCCAGCTGGGCGATCACCGACGGCGCGCCGTATGCGCGCCCGCCCGGTGCGGCGGCGAGGCGCTCGCCGACCTCGCGCTGGACCATCGCCACCCAGCAGCGCGACGCCCGGGAGCTCCTCGATCGTGCGCAGCAGCAGCGCCGGCGGCGATCCCGTAGGGGAGGTTCGCGACGACCTTGCTCGGCGCCGGCTCCAGCGCGCGCGAGGTCGAGCCTCATCGCGTCGCCCCAGTGCACCGTCACGTTCGGTGCGGCTCGGTCGCGTCGCACAGCGCCTCGCGCAGGCGCTTGTCGATCTCGATCACGTGCACGTGGTCGACGCGCGGGGCGAGATGCTCGGAGAGCACGCCGAGGCCGCCGCCGATCTCGAGCACCACGTCCTCGCGCCGAGAGCTCGGCGGCCCGCGTCGATCACGCCGAGGATGTTCGAGTCGATCAGGAAGTTCTGCCCGAGCTCGCGGTCGGGCCGGACGGCGAAGCGCGCGCATGCGCCGCAGGCTCGGCTGGACGGGCTCGCGAGCGGCGGCGCCGGCTCATCGCCCAGCCGAAGCACGCGCGCGGCGTTGCGCTCGAGCGTCGCCCCCAGCTCCTGCAGGCTCACGCCGCGCAGCTCGGCGACGAAGGCTCGCGGTGTGCGCCACGAACGCGGGCTGGTTGGCTGCTTGCGCACGGCCTGCGGGGTCAGGTAGGGAGCGTCGGTCTCGACCAGCAGGCGCTCGTCGGGCACGCGCGGCGGCGGCCTGCGGCGAGCTCGCCGGCGCTCTTGTAGGTGACGTTGCCGGCGAAGGAGATCGTGTAGCCGCGCTCCAGGCACTCCTCCAGGTGCTCGGGCATCGAGAAGCAGTGCATCACCACGCTCACGCCCTCGGCCTCGCTCGGCGAGCTGGGCGAGCGTGTCGTCGCTCGGCCGCGCGCGTGTGGATCACGAGCGGCTTGCCCGTCTCGCGGGCGAGCTCGATCTGCGCGGCGAAGGCGCGCTGCTGGTCGGCGCGCGGCGCGCCGTCGCGGTAGAAGTCAAGGCCGGTCTCGCCGATCGCCACGCAGCGCTCGTGCGCGGCGAGCGCGCGCAGCTCGGCCAGGTCGGCGTCGTCGAAGCCGCGCGCGGCGTTGGGGTGGCGGCCGACCGCCGCGTACACCTGCGGAAAGGCCTCGGCCGCGGCAAGCGCCGCGCGGCAGGAGGCGCCGTCGATGCCGACGCGTCAGCATCCGCGTCACGCCCGCCGCGTCGGCGGCCGCGACCAGCTCGGCGTCGGCGGCTCGCACAGGTCGAGGTGGGTGTGGGAGTCGATCACGCTCGGCGGCCGTCGGGTCCTTGGGGAACAGCGAGCTCGATCGCGCTCACGCGCGCGCACTCGCCCGCCGCCGAGCTGCGCGCCGGCCAGCGAGAGCGTCGCGGCGCGCCGAGCGCGTCCAGCAGCGCGCTCGGCGCTCGCCGGCAGGTAGGGCTACAGCAGCACGCGTCACCACGCGCAGGCCCTCGGCCAGCGAAGCGCAGCACGCGGTCGAGCTCGCCCGCGCGCGCCTCGTCCTTCGCCAGCTGCCACGGCGCCCGCTCCTCGACGTAGCGGTTCAGGCGCCGCACCCGCTGCCAGATCTCCTCGAGCGCCTGCGTCAGCTCGGCGCGGTCGATCAGCTCGCGCACCTCGCTCGCGCAGGCCCGTCGAAGTCCGCGCGCGAGCGCCGCGGTCGAGCTCGCGCGGCGGGCACGACGCCCGTCGCGGTAGCGCGCGACCATCGCGATCGTGCGGCTGGCGAGGTTGCCGAGCTCGTTGGCCAGCTCGGTCTCGTAGCGCTGCTCGAAGGCGGCGGTCGAGACCGAGCCGTCCTGGCCGAAGGTGACGTCGCGCAGCAGGTAGAAGCGCAGCGCGTCGGCGCCGAAGCGCTCGATCACCGCGAACGGGTCGAGCACGTTGCCGAGCGACTTGCTCATCTTCTCGCCGTCCATCAGCAGGTAGCCGTGCACGAACACGTGCTCGCGGCAGCTCGAGCTCGGCGGCCATCAGCAGCGCCGGCCAGTAGACGGCGTGAAAGCGCAGGATGTCCTTGGCGATCAGGTGGTAGCTCGCCGGCCAGAACGTCGGCGGTGCAGGTCCTGCGCCGCCGGCGCCGCGCGTAGGAGAGCGCCGTGTAGTAGTTCAGCAGCGCGTCGAACCAGACGTAGAAGACGTGCTCGGAGTCCCACGGCACCGGCACGCCCCAGGTCAGCTTGTGGCGCGTCAGCGGCACGTCGCGCAGGCCCGAGCGGATGAACGACAGCGCCTCGTTGTAGCGGGTGCGCGGCGCGACGAAGTCCTCGCGCTCGGCGTACAGCCGCTCGAGCGGCTCCTGGAAGGCGCGACAGCCGGAAGAAGTAGTTCTCCTCCTGCTCGCGCGTCAGCTCGATGTGGTGGATCGGGCAGCGGTTGCCCTCGTCGATCTCGTTCTCGGCCTTGAAGTCCGCGCAGCGCGGGCAGTACCAGCCCTCGTAGGTGCCCTCGTAGACGAAGCCGTTCTCGCGCACGCGCGCGAGCACCTCCTGCACGACCGCCATGTGCTGCGGGTCGGTGGTGCGGATGAAGAAGTCGTTGGTCGCGCCGAGCAGCGGCGCGAGCGCCTTGAAGCGCTCGGCGTTGCGGTCGGCCAGCTCCTGGGGCTCGATGCCGAGCGCGTGCGCGGCGTCGGCGACCGGCTCGCCGTGCTCGTCGGTGCCGGTCAGGAAGAACACGTCGCTCGCCGCGCTGGCGGTGGTGGCGCGCCATCACGTCGGCGGCGATCGTCGTGTAGGCGTGCCCGAGGTGGGGCGCCGCGTTGACGTAGTAGATCGGCGTGGTCACGTAGAAGGACATGCGCGGCCCAGGCTACTGTCCCGCGTCGCGCTGCGCGCACCGGCGGTCAGCTCGCGATAGAGCTCGTTCGCGCGCATGCCCGTCAGCTTGGCGACGCCGCCGCCGCGCGGCCGCGGGCGCGCGCCCGCCTCGACCAGCTCGCTCAGCGCGCCAGCGCGCTCCTCGCGCCAGGCGCTCGCGCCGGCGGCGCCGGCGCCGATCACGAGCACGATCTCGCCCGTGGCCGGTGCGCGGCGATAGTGCTCGGCGAGCTCGGCCGCGCCGCCGCGGCGGACTTCCTCGTGGAGCTTGGTGAGCTCGCGGCAGACCGCCACCGGGCGCTCGGGGTCGAGCGCGGCGAGCAGCGCGAGCGTCGCGCGCCAGCCGGCGCGGGGACTCGAAGGCCACGAGCGTCTCGGTCGTGCCTCGGCCAGCAGGCTCGAGAGCGCCTGCGCGCGACGCGGCAGGAAGCCGACGAAGCGCCAGCGATCGGCCGGCAGGCCCGAGGCGACGAGCGCCGTCGGCGCGGCGCTCGGCCCGGGCAGCACCTCGACCGCGATGCCTGCGGCGAGGCAGGCGCGCACGAGCGCGAAGCCGGGATCGGAGACCAGCGGCATGCCGGCGTCGGAGACGAGCGCGACGATCGCGCCCTCGCGCATGCGCTCGCGATCAGCTCGGCGTGCGCGCTCGTTCGTTGTGCTCGTGGAAGCTCACGAGCGCGACGCTGAGGCCGTGGCGGTCGAGCAGCAGCCTTCCGTGTGGCGCGTGTCCTCGCAGGCCACCACGTCGGCCTCGCCCAGCGCGGCGAGCACGCGCAGCGTCACGTCCTGCGAGGTTGCCGATCGGCGTCGGGCAGACGACCAGTCGCCCTACCGGCGCCCGCAGTGGGGTCATGCCGCAAATATAGGGTGCGCCCCGATGGCACCCGATCACGCTCGAGCCGCCGCAGTACACGCGCTACCGCGCGCGCCGCACTGCGCCTGCAGCGAACGCCGCAGGCGCTCGGCGGCCGTCGACGCCGGCGCCCGGCCGCGGGCGAGCGCCGGAGGCGCTGGCTGCGCGGGCTGACGCGTCAAGCGCGTGCTGCTCGGGCCTGCTGGCGCTCGTGCGTCGCCTGGATCGCGCTGTCGCTCGCGCTGTTCCTGCTCAGCTCGCACTTCGAGCGCACGCCGCTCGCCGCCGACGTCGCAGCCGTGCTCGACCCCGCCGGCTTCCCGCTGACGCTCGGCCAACAACATCCTCGTGCTCGGCTCCGACCGCCGCCAGAAGAACAGCAAGGAACCGGGCGCCGAAACCTCCGGCCTCGGGCGCTCGGACACGATCATGCTGATCCGCACCGGCGGCGGACACTCGGCGCGGCTCTCGATCCCGCGCGACACGGTCGTCGAAATCCCCGGCCACGGCCTGCAGAAGATCAACGCCGCGCACGCCTTCGGCGGGCCCGGCGCTGTCGATCTCGGTGATCAAGAGCTTCCTCGGCATCCCGATCAACCACGTCGTGGAAGTCAACTTCGAAAACTTCCCGCAGCTGATCGACGCGATGGGCGGGGTCAACTACACGGGCGGCTGCGTCATCTCGCGCCTCGACGGCGGCTTCAGCCAGCGGCGGCTACACGCTGCGCCTGCCGGCGGGCACGCACCAGCTCAACGGCAAGCAGGCGCTCGCGCTGGCGCGCACGCGCGAGAACCTCTGCGCGCCCAACGAGACCGACCTCCAGCGCGAGGAACACCAGCAGGCGCTGTTCACCGACATGAAGAGCCGGCTGCTGTCGCCCTCGAGCTTCCTGCGCCTGCCGCTGATCGCCTGGAACGCGCCGCCGGCGATCATCTCCGACATGAGCGGCCCGAACTGCTCGGCCTGTTCGGCGCGCTTGCGATCTGCGGCACGCCGCCCACGCGCGTGCTCAAGCCGTCCGGGAACGATCACGCTGCCCGACGGCGAGGAAGGCTACACGGTCGTCAGAAGCCGAGCGACGGGCCGCCGCCGCGCAGTTCATGAGCGGCTGACGCTCAGCTCCTTGGAGGCCGGCTTGGCCGGCTTTGACTTCGTGGCGTCCTTGGCCGGCTTTGCCTGGTCCTTGCCCTTCGTCTCGCTGGAGGCTGAGGGCTCAGAGCTCTCCTTCGAGCCGGAGGTGTCCTTTGAGGATGACTCGCGGTCGCCCGACGACTGCTTTGAGTCACCGGAGGAGCCGTTGGCGGCCGACGCGAGCTCGCGCTGTCGCTTGCGGGTGCCGTAGTCGGTGTTGTAGAAGCCGTTGCCCTTGAAGTGAACCGCGGGGGCGTGCAGCACGCGCGTCACCGGCACGCCCGTCTCGGGGTCGCTTCGTGAGCGCGTCCTCGGAGAAGGACTGCTGAATCTCGAACGTCGTCCCGTCAGGGCGCCTGTACTCGTAAATGGGCATGCCCAGCCGATTATAAGAGCGCCATGATCGCCCCGGCTCCGAGGGCGCGGCCGCGGCGGCGCCGGGCGCGGTCAGTCGGTCAGCAGCGCTCGCGCGCAGGCGATGCCGGCCGTCATCGTCGCGGTGAAGTCCCGCTCTGGCTCGAGCAGCATTCGCAGAGCCAGGCCGTCGGCGAGCGAGAACAGCACTTCGGCGACAGCTTCGGGCCGGCGGCCAGTCGCAGCACACCGTCCTCGCTGCGCCGCCGCGAGCATGCCCGCGACCTTTTCACGGCTCTGGCGCATGAGGCCCATGTACTCGCCGGCGATATCGCCGTTTCGCCGCGAGAGCGTGAACAGCTCGAAGATGAGCGTCATCAGGTCGGGGTCCTCGGAGACCGTTTCCTGCAGATGGCGGGCCATCATGTGAACGAAGTCATCGGCCGTCGTGGCGACCGCGAGCTGGCGCTCGAGCACCTCCATGCGCAGCTCGAAGTCACGCCGGGCCGCCTCGACGAGCAGGTGCTCCTTGGAGCCGAAGTAGTAGTGCAGCAGGCCGCGCGACACGCCGGCCTCGCGAGCAGACCAGGTCAAACGTCGAGGCGGCCGTGCCGCGTCGCGCGACGCTCAGACGCATCGCCTCCACGATCCGCTCCGCCTTGTCGCTCGGCGGGCGGCTGCGCCGCGCTCTGGCGACGGGCGACTCGGAGCAGGTCCTCGTCTACGGCGGGCGCGAGCTTCGTGATTGTCGTCATGGCCGGCTGCGTCTCAGGCTCAGGCGGCGGACGCGCCGGCCGGAGTGGGCTCGCCGTCGGCGACCGTCGAGCTGTAGTCGAACTCCTCCTCGGCGCCGAACATGAGGTCGAGCACCTTGGAGCGCATCGTCTCGCTGAGCGCGAGCGCGAGCACGCCCGCGAACGCCAGCACCAGCAGCGAACGGCCGATGCCGCCGCGACGCCTGCGGCGCTTTGGCGGCTCGCGCAGCGAGTTGGACGCGTCGCGCAGGGCGTTGGCCGCCTCCTTGAGCTCGCGCTGGAGCTTGCGGTCCTCGAACAGCGCCTGCGTCGCGGGCTTGCCGTTGTTCATGCGCCCGTAGGCGCTGCGCGCCGCCCCGTATGCGACGAGCAGGTTGCCGCGCAGCTGGTCGTCCTCCAGCAGGCGCTGCAGATACCGATTGCGCTGAGCGGCCCGAGCCGCTTCCGAAGCCTTGCCGATTCTGTCCTTCGCCGCCATCTTGGCCACCGCCTTGGAGAGCTTGCAGTTCGAGAGCCCAATATACGCCCGCCGGGCGATCCGCGCGGTCGCACCGACAAACATGCTACCCCGCTTGCCCAGCTGCGCCCGGATCGGCGAGCGCTCTCGGTGGCGCGCTGGCGCGATGGCCGTGGCCGGCGGCGCGCCGATCAGGTGTGCAGCGCGGCCTGCTCTTGGGCGGAGGGAAAGGCCCACGTCAGCCGTGCGGCGCGCTCCTGGCGAAACACGAAGCGCAGCTGCTGCGGCGGCTTCAGCTGGGCCTCGTTGGGGCGAAACGTCGCGCAGGGCTCCTCGAGATCCAATGCGCACAGGAGGTTGCGGCGAAAGTAGCATTCATCGCAGCTGACCTTGCGCTGTGATCGTCGAGCCTGCGTCCTTTGCACGTGTTGTCACCCCTGTCGCGAGCTGTCCGGAACCGCGGACGTCGGGCATCAAAGCACCGTTTCGCCGCTCGCTCAAAGAGCTGCTCGCGACCACCGCGCAAATCGCAGAGAAAACGATTCTGCGCCGGCAAACACCCGAAATAGAGTTTTTCTGTGACGATCGGCCCGCCGAGAGCGCAGTTTGCGCGGTATTTGCTCGGATCCCTGGCACGTCATCATCTCGCTGCGATGCGCATTCTCGTCACCGGCGCCAGCGGAGCCGTCGGCTCACAGCTGATTCCAAGGCTCGTCAGCGACGGCCACGAGGTGCGCGCGCTCGTGCGCCGCACGCCAGAGGACCCGCGCGTGGTCGCCTCGCTGATCGACGCAGAGCGCAGCTGCGGTGATGCTGTAACGGGCGAGGGGCTCGCCGCGGCGCTGTCTGAGCGTCGAGGTCGCCTACTACCTGATCCATTCGATGCAGCGCCCGCAGCCCGGGCAGCCGCAGTCGACGTTTTCTGAGCGCGAGCACATCGCGGCGGAGAACTTCGCGGCGGCGACCGCGAGCGCCGGGGTGAGGCGGATCGTCTACCTCGGCGGCCCGGTCATGCCGGCGGGGACAGCCTCGCGACACCTGGCCAGCCGTCAGGCGGTCGAGGGCGTGCTCGCGGGGTCCGTGAGCGAGCTCATCGCGCTACGCGCATCGATCGTGATCGGCGCGCGCTCGCGCTCGTTTCGCTTCATCGTCAGGCTGATCGAGCGGATGCCGGTGCTGACGCTGGGGCCGTGGCGCACCAATCGCACCCGCCCGATCGACGCGCGCGACATGACAGAGCTGCTCGCCGCGGCGGCGTCGATCGCGAGCGTCGATCATCCGCTGGACGTCGGTGGGCCCGACGTGCTCAGCTATGAGCAGATGATCACGCGAATCGCCGAGCTGATGCTCGTCGACCGCCCGGTGCTGGGGCTCGTGGCCGACGGGGGCAGCTTCGGTGCGCGGATCGCCGCCGCGCTAGCCGGCGAGGATCCCGAGCTTGTGACCGCGCTGATGGAGAGCCTCGCGGGGGACCTGCTGCCGCAGGACGGCGGCCTGGCGGCGCTCGCTGGGCGTGCGCCTGCACAGCTTCGACTCGGCTGTCGAGCATGCGCTGAGCGAGTGGGAGCGCTGTGAGCCGCTCGCGGCACACTGAGCGCAAAAGCACCCGCCGGGCGCCCACCGGATACCGTTCATGCGGCGGCCGCCCGCGTGGCGTGTCACAAACCAGATGAGCGTCATAACCGCCTCGATCCAGCTCGCGGCCTCACCGCAGGAGGTGTGGGACACGATCATGGATCCCGCTCGCCTGGGGGACTGGGTCACCATTCACCGACGACTCTGCGCAGCGACGAGGGACCACCGCGTGTGGGCTATCGCATGGATCAGCTGCTGCACATGCGCGGCGTGAACATCGAGGTTCACTGGGAGCTCGTGGAGTGTGTCGTCAACGAGCACGCCGTCTGGGACGGTCGCGGGCCCGCGCACTCCAGCGCACGCACCGAGTATCGCCTGCAGCCCGACGGGGACGGCACGCGTTTTGACTATCTCAATGACTTCCACGCCCCCGCTGGGAACGCTCGGTGCGCTGGTCAGTCGGGCGCTTGTTGGAGGGATGCCCGACCGCGAGGCCCGGCGCACGCTCACCCGCTTGCGCGATTATCTGCAGCGCGACGTCGCGACAACCTAGCTAGTGTAGGGTGGAAATAGCAAATGATGTGACATAGGTCACATTGACACTAGTGAAGAGGACTACATCGTGACCGACTTCCTTGACGAGAAGCGACGAGAGATAACCGATCGACTGGCGGAGCTAAAGCCCCTGGTGGATGAGTACAACCAGCTGCAGACCGCCGCCTCGGCCCTCGCCGGTGTGGGAGGTTCGGGAAAAGCCCGCGCCAAAGCCACAGGACGCCGCCGTGGGCCGGGCCGCCCGCGCGGCTCGGTCAGCAAAGCCGCCACGAAAGCGCCGGCCAAAAGCGGCCAAAAAAGCGACTGCCAAAAAAGCAGGTCGCCCGCCGGGCAAACGCGGTCGCGCCGGCCGTCGCAAAGGCAGCGGCACACGCGCCGCCGAAGCACTCACGCTGGTGCAGGGACAGCCAGGGATCACGATTCCCGAGCTGGCGGCGAAGATGGGCATCAAGCAGAACTACCTCTACCGTGTGCTCCCCGGGTTGAAGTCCGAAGGCAAGGTCGTCAAGCGCGGCCGTGGCTGGATGCCCAAAAGCTAGCCGCACGGTCTTCACTGCGCCAGGGCGCCGCGGACGGACGCGCCCGCAATAACACTCCCAGTCAGGCCGCGATCCCCTGGTCACGGCCTGACATCGATCTGATCGAGGGTGCGGCGGGACGCCGCGCCCTCAGATCAGGTTCTGACCTTTGACCGTGTCGCGCTCGCCGATCAGCTCCGCGACCGAAGCGTCGATCCGCCCTCGCGAGAACTCGTTGATCTCCAGTCCCTGCACGACAGACCACTTCCCCCCCTCGCAGGTGCACGGGACGCCGCAGATGAGCCCCTCCTCGATCCCGTAGGAGCCGTCGGAGGGAACTCCCATCGAGACCCAGGCTCCGCCTGTGCCAGCCACCCAGTCGTGCACGTGGTCGATCGCGGCGTTCGCGGCCGACGCGGCCGAGGACGCGCCGCGCGCCTCGATGATCGCGGCGCCGCGCTTGCCGACGTTGGGCAGGAACTCGCTCCTCGATCCACGCCTGATCGTCAACCTTGCCGGCTGCCTGCTCGCCGCGCACCTGCGCGTGGAACAGATCGGGGTACATCGTCGGCGAGTGGTTGCCCCACACCCCCATGTGCGACACGTCTGACACGGCCACGCCGAGCTTTGCCGCGAGCTGGGCGATCGCGCGGTTGTGGTCCAGGCGCATCATCGCGGTGAAGCGCTCGCGCGGGATGTCAGGCGCGTTGTTCATCGCGATCAGGCAGTTGGTGTTCGCCGGGTTGCCGACGACGAGCACCTTGACGTCGCTGGCCGCATGATCGTTGAGCGCGCTGCCCTGTCCGGTGAAGATCTTGCCGTTCTCGGCCAGCAGCTCGGCGCGCTCCATGCCCTTCGTGCGCGGTCGTGAGCCGACAAGCAGCGCGATGTTGACACCGTCGAGCGCTTGCCCCGGGTCGTCGTGCAGGTCAAGGCCGGACACCAGCGGGAACGCGCAGTCGATGATCTCCATCGCCACGCCCTCCAGCGCGCCCATCGCGGGCGGGATCTCGAGCAGCCGCAGGTCGACAGGCTGGTCGGGACCGAGCAGCTGGCCCGAGGCGATGCGAAACACGATGCTGTAGCCGATTTGCCCGGCGGCGCCGGTGACGGTAACTCGTACGGGATTGGTCACTTTCTTCTCCTGGTGATGTGCTGTTTGGATAACGGTCTGTCGCCGGCCGAGCTCAGGCGGAGGCCATCGCCAGCTTGAGGTTCTCGTCGACCGACGCGAGGAACTCCTCGGTGGTCTGCCATGGCTCATCGGGTCCGATCAGCAGCGCGAGATCCTTGGTCATCTTGCCCTCTTCCACCGTCTCGATGCACACCCGCTCGAGCGTCTGCGCAAAGCTCGTGACGTCGGGCGTGTCGTCCATCCGCCCGCGCGCCGCCAGCCCGCGTGTCCACGCGAAGATCGACGCGATCGGGTTCGTCGACGTCGGCTTTCCCTGCTGATGCAGTCGGTAGTGGCGCGTGACGGTGCCGTGCGCCGCCTCGGCCTCGACCGTGGCGCCGTCGGCTGTCATCAGCACGCTCGTCATCAGCCCGAGCGAGCCAAAGCCCTGGGCAACGGTGTCTGACTGCACGTCGCCGTCGTAGTTCTTGCAGGCCCACACGTAGCCGCCTTCCCACTTCAGCGATGCGGCGACCATGTCGTCGATGAGACGGTGTTCATAGGTGATGCCGGCCGCCTCGAAATCGCTCTTGAACTCCTGCTCGTAGATCTCTGCAAAGAGGTCTTTGAAGCGCCCGTCATAGCGCTTGAGGATCGTGTTCTTGGTCGAGAGGTAGACCGGGTAGCGGCGATCCAGCCCGTAGCGCATCGAGGCCCGCGCGAAGTCGCGGATCGAGGAGTCCAGGTTGTACATCGCAAGCGCCACGCCGCCGCTTGGAAAGTCATAGACGTCCAGCTCGATCGGCTCGCCGCCGTCGGCGGGCGCAAACGACAGCGTGAGGCTGCCGGCGCCGGGCACGACCAGGTCGGTCGCGCGGTACTGATCGCCGAAGGCGTGGCGTCCGATCACGATCGGCTTGGTCCAGCCGGGCACCAGGCGCGGCACGTTTGAGATGACGATCGGCTCGCGGAAGATCACGCCGCCGAGGATGTTGCGAATCGTGCCGTTGGGCGAGCGGTACATCTCCTTGAGGCCGAACTCCGCCACGCGCGCCTCGTCGGGTGTGATCGTCGCGCACTTCACGCCGACGCCGTGCTCCTTGATCGCCTCGGCCGCCTCGACCGTCACACGGTCATCGGTAGCGTCGCGGCTCTCGATGCCCAGGTCGTAGTACCTGAGATCGATGTCCAGATAGGGAAGGATGAGCTGGCCCTTGATGAACGACCAGATGATCCGGGTCATCTCGTCGCCGTCCAGCTCGACGACGGGGTTGTGCACCTTGATCTTTGCCATGTCTGAGTCCTTGGGGGAGTCGCGGGCGATCGCCGCTGCGGGTGGGGGGTCGCCGATGCTATCGCCCGGGTCTGCACGGCCCCGTCGGCGCGATCGCCTATCAGCGCTCGGCGGCGGGCGCGATCACGCCTCGGGGGTTAGTGCGTAGACGGCGCGCTCAGCCGTTCCAGCTGGACTGCGAGCCGTGGGCGACCAGCACCCGCGGGCGTCCGCCGCCGAAGGGCAGCAGCGCGACGCGACCGCTGGAGGCCGGACCCTCGAAGCCGCCTTCGTCCACGAGTACCGTCGCACCGTTGCTCGACAGCCCGGCGGCCTGCACCGTGCGCCGCCCGCCGCGCAGGCGGCGCGCGCGGCCGCTCGGGACGCGCACCGTCCACGCTTCGCTGGTGTCCTCTCCCCCGAACTCTGCAAGCAGGCGACGCCCGTCACCTGAGAAGGCCAGCGGCACGAGCCCTGACACGAGCGAGCGCACGCGGATGTGCGTGAGGCGACGCGCGGGCGCGGACCCCGTCGGGGAGCGCAGCCAGATCTGAAAGACAGGCGCATCGTTGCGGCGCAGGCGCTCGCGGTCATAGGCGATCGCGCGCGGGCCCCAGATCGGGAACAGGCTGCGTCCGTCGTGCGTCAGCGCGATCGTGCCCGAGCCGTCGGGCGCGCTGCGGTAGAGGTTGACGGGCGCGCTCAGCGACAGCGACGCGGACAGGCCGTATACGACTTCATCGCTCGCGCCGGGCGAGAAGCTCGCGCCGTAGACCTCGCCGCGCGCGATCACGCGCACCGCGCCCGACTGCATGTCGAGGATCGCCAGACCAGAGAGCGCCGGGCCGTTCGCGACCGAGGTCGACTGCACGCCGATCGCGAGGTAGCGGCCGTCATGTGACCAGCTCAGCGGCGTCACGTTTTCACCGGCGAGGCTCAGGTAGGTCAGCGGCGCAAGGCCCGTCGTCGAGTAGACCCCGAGCGCTGGACCGGTTTCGGCCGGGCTGGTGCCGAACAGCGAGACGGCGACCTGCTGTCCGCCGGGCGCGACGAGAGGCGACGTGCCGCGACCGAGGCGCACACGGTGTGAGCCGTCGGCGCCCATCGCCCAGACGGAGGGCAACGTCGTCGCGGTCTCGGTCACGTAGGCGATCGTGGGCACCGACGCGCTCGCCGCGACCGCCGGGATCGCCGGCAGCGCGAGCGCCACCAGGCCGATCGCGCAGCGGCGCGCGAGCGCTCGCCGGCCGACCGTCGCTGAACCCCCCGCGTTCCCCCATACGCGCATAACCCGAGGCTACCCGCAGGCGCAGATGTCCGGCGGAACTCTGCTTGACTGTTCGCGTGGCGAGCGTTGCCCCACGGGCCGCACATGACGCACCCTGGCAGACGCACACCGTCGCAAACCAGGCCCCGCCGCTTCAGGGCGTCGATGTGTTCGCCAGCCATCCGGCGCTCGTCGAGGCGGTGCAGCGCGAGGGCGCCGGCTGGGTGAGCGAGCGCGCCAGCGAGCTCGGACGGCTGATCGGCGGCGAGCCCCAGCAGCAGTGGGGGCGCCTGGCCAACGAGAACCCGCCGGTGCTGCGCACGCACGACCGCTACGGCAACCGCATCGACGAGGTCGAGTTCCACCCCGCGTGGCATGAGCTGATGAAGCTCGGCGTCGAGCACGAGCTGCACTCGCTGCCGTGGACGTCAACGCAGCCCTGTGCGCACGCCGCGCGCGCCGCCATGTACATGACCGCGATGCAGGCGGAGGCGGGCTTCGCCTGCCCGATCACGATGACGTTCGCGGTCGTGCCGGCGCTGCGCGCCCAGCCCGAGCTCGCCGAGCAGTGGGAGCCGCTCGTGACCGCCACCACATACGACGGGCGCCTGATCGACACGCGCGAGAAGGCGAGCGCGATCGCGGGCATGGCGATGACCGAGAAGCAGGGTGGCTCCGACGTGCGCGCGAACACGACCGTCGCGCGCGCGCTGGACGGCGGTGGCGCCGGCGGCGAGTACGAGCTCACGGGGCACAAGTGGTTCTGCTCGGCGCCGATGTCAGACATCTTCCTCGTGCTCGCCCAGACCGACGAGGGCCTGTCGTGCTTCCTGCTTCCGCGCATCCTTCCCGACGGGGCGCGAAACGCGTTTCACATCCAGCGCCTGAAGGACAAGCTCGGCAACCGCTCCAACGCCTCCTCGGAGATCGAGCTGCACGGCGCGTGGGCGCAGATGGTCGGCGAGCCCGGGCGCGGCGTGGCGACGATCATCGAGATGGTCGGCCACACCCGCCTTGACTGCGTGATCGGCGCGGCGGCCGCGATGCGCGTCGCCGTCGTCAACGCCACCCACCACGCCGCGCATCGCAGCGCGTTCGGCAAGCTGCTGATCGACCAGCCGCTGATGGCCAACGTGCTCGCGGACCTGTGCGTGGAGTCAGAGGCCACGACCGCGCTGGCGATGCGCCTGGCGCGCGCCTACGACGAGGCCCACGCGGACGCTCAGGCCGGCGACGACCAGACCGACGCGCAGCTGTTCAAGCGCCTGGCGACCGCCGTCGGCAAGTACTGGACGTGCAAGCGCGTGCCCAACCACGCCTACGAGGCGCTGGAGTGCCTGGGCGGGAACGGCTACGTCGAGGAGTCCGGAATGCCGCGCCTGTACCGCGAGGCGCCGCTGGCCTCGATCTGGGAGGGCTCGGGGAACGTGATGAGCCTCGACGTGCTGCGTGCGCTGACGCGCTCGCCGCGCTCGCTGGAGATCTTCCTGGCCGAGGTGGCGCTCGCCGGGGGGGCCGACGCGCGCCTGGACGCGCGCGTGGGCGCGCTCAAGCAGCGCTTCGCGGACCCCGCGACGCTCGAGACCCGCGCGCGGCGCGTGGTCGAAGAGATGGCGCTGTGCCTGCAGGGCTCGCTGCTCGTGCGCCACGGCCCGCCAGCGGTCGCCGACGCCTTCTGCGCCTCGCGCCTGGGCGGCGAGGGCGGTCTGGAGTACGGCACGCTGCCGGCCGGCAGCGACTTTCAGGCGATCGTCGCCCGCGGGCGCGTGCACGCCGCCTAGCGAGCCCGCCTCGCCCGATCCGCCGCCTCTACAGCCCGGAGGCCAGCAGGAAGAGGTCCAGCAGCGCCATCACCGTGCAGGCGATCGTGAGCGCGATGACGATCCTGCCTTCGGCGACCTCGCGGCCCATCGGCGGGGCTGTCGTGGCCGTGCCGGCAGAGCCGAAGGACGCCGCATGCGGCGTCTGCTGCGGCTCGGGGATCCAGCGGAAGTCAAACGAGCTGTCCGGCCCGTCGGCTGGCGGTTTGAGGTCTCCCTCCGCGCGCGGGCCGTTGTCAGGATTTGCGATCATGACTGGAAGCTCGGTAGCTGGAGTCCAACCCCCCGCCGGCGAGCGCGCCGCCCAGAACCGGTCGGTTCAGGCTTGCGATCCCACCTCCGTCTGCCCCCTGTCTAGGTCCTGAAAGGTCTCGCAGCAGCAGCCCCTGGCGCGCGAGCACGAGCGTGATCAGCACGAGCGCCATCGTCACCGCCGCGTGGTCGAGCGCTTCGCCGAACTGGATCTCCACCGCCGCGGCCACGAGCGCGATCAGCACCGGGATCAGCGGCGCCACGAGCGAGAACGGCGATGACCGTTGTGTCTGCGCGCGGCGCGCCACGTTGCCGGCGCCCGAGCTGTAGGCGGCCAGGCCGATGCCCAGATACGCCGCGACCCAGCCGGTGTCGATCCAGCTGGGGCTCGCGCTCGAGTAGTTGGCGACCTCGGTGTAGTAGGTGTAGCCGCTGTCCGACAGCGCCATCGCCAGCAGTGCGGCGAGCAGGCACCACAGCGACAGCCGGTGGTCGCCGGTCATCCCGCGTATCGCGAGCACGATGAAGAACACGATCACGATGTCACCGAAGGGATACGCCACGGCGACGATCCCCGACAGCGTCGTGAGATCGCTGCTGTGCCACAGCGGTCCGAGCACGAGCGTCCAGCTGAGAAACAGCAGCGCCGTCGCAAGCGCGAGCCCGTCGAGCACGGCGCGCATCGAACGCGTCCCGCCACCCCTGGTCGCGGGGTGCACGACAAGCGCGGCGACGGCGAGCGGAATGGCCGTCAGATAGCCGATGTCCGCCCACGACGGCACCGGCACTTCCTCTTTGAGGATCAGCGCGTAGACGCCCCAGATCACCTCGGCCAGCGTCCAGCAGGCCATCGCGGCGGCGAGCAGGCCCCAGAAGGTGCGCATGCGCCCGCTGTGGCGCATGGAGGCCGCGACGCACAGCGCGCAGCCGACCCCGGCGGCGAGCGGCGTCGCCAGGTCATCCATCCACAGCGTCGTGCTCGCCCCGCCTATTTCAAGCCCGATCCACAGGGCGAACAGCGCCGTCGCGGCGACGGCTGCGCCGGCCGCGCGGCGAAAGCCTGGACCCTGAAGCGCGAGATCCACCCGCCAGGCATCGACATGCTCTTGCCGTCACCTTGAACACCGGCGCATCTGTTCTAAACGCCCGTGCGCTCGCACGACGCCGACATGTTGTGCGATCGCGCCAGCGCACCTCGAGCGATCGACGGTGGTTAACTCACAGGGAGCCGGCCGTCGCGCGACCGTGACGCCTCGGGTGGGCACAGTCACAGCGCGAGCTCGCACACCGCCGCCCCTACCATTACAGCCATGTTTCCGCGCACGAACTTCCAGCTTGCGCGCGTCTTCGGGATCAGGATCGGCGTCGGCTTCAGCTGGTTCGTCGTCCTGTTCTTCTTCATCATCCTCGTCAACCCGTACTTCCATGAAGTGCTCGGCGGCTCCAACGTCACCTCCTATGTGGTCACGGTGGCGTCGGTTCTGTCCTTCTTTGTCTCGCTGATCCTGCACGAGCTCGGCCACGCGCTCGTGGCGCGCCGAAACGGCCTCACCGTGGCCGGTATCGACCTGTGGGCATTCGGCGGGATCACGCGAGCATCGGCGCCCACCACTCCGGGGATGGAATTCCGCGTCGCCTCCGCCGGCCCGGCCGTGACGCTGATCGTGATCGTCATCTGCGTCGCGGTCGCCGGCCTGCTGTCGGACAGCAAGAGCTTCTTCGATGCCGCCGTCGCCGAGCGCGGTGTGCACACCACCCCGGCGCTCGCTTGGCTGAGCTGGCTGGCGGCGATCAACGCGCTCGTGCTGATCTTCAACCTGATCCCGGCCTTCCCGCTGGACGGAGGCAGGATCGCGCAGTCGATCATCTGGAGGCTCACCGGCGACCGCAACCGCGCG
The DNA here is from genome assembly GCA_963749385.1 of uncultured Solirubrobacterales bacterium. GTDB lineage: Bacteria > Actinomycetota > Thermoleophilia > Solirubrobacterales > Solirubrobacteraceae > Palsa-744. The sequence continues at coordinate 42,130 of CAVVMI010000004.1, read as the reverse complement.
ACGCGCGCGACCGGCCGGGCGGGGCAGGTGTTCGCGCTGCTGCTGGGCGTGCTCGGGCTCGTCGCGCTGGCCTCGCGAAACGAACTGGGCCTGCTCACGCTGCTGCTGGCGTTCTTCCTCTACCAGGCGGCCAGCCAGGCGGTCGTGCAGGCGGCCGTCGGCCAGCGCATCCACAGCATCACCGTTGCCGACGTCATGGATCGCGAGCCGGTGACCGTGCCCGCGGCGGCGACGCTGCTGGACGCGCGCGAGCAGTTCTTCTGGCGCTATCGCTGGCCGTGGTTTGCCGTCGTGGACCCCACGGGGCACTTCCTGGGAGTCGTGCGCGGCGCGCGCGTGGAGGAGGAGATCTCCGCGGGGCGACCGGCGCTTGCCGTCTCGGATGTGCTCGAGGAGGACATGCAGGTGCGCATCGACGAGGCCCAGCCGCTTGAGTCGCTGCTGGGCTCCGAGGGTCTCGGGCGCCTGGGCGCGATGGTCGCGGTGGACGACGACGGGGTCCTGCAGGGCGTCGTCACGATCGCCGACGTGCGCCGCGCGCTGCGCGTGGCCACCTAGCATCCGCGGCGCGGGCGGACGGCGCACGACGGCGCGAGGGCAGCCGCGAGCGCGCTCGTTATAGAGTCCCGTCGACGCCCGCGTTTGCGGGCGACGCTCTGTCATCCCCCCAAAATCCCGCAAGCCCATGCCATCGCACGACGTCCTGATCATCGGAGCCGGCCTCGCCGGGCAGCGCGCCGCGCTGGCGGCCGCCCAGGACGGCGCGAGCGTGGCGATCATGAGCAAGGTCCACCCCGTGCGCTCGCACTCGGTGGCCGCGGCCGGCGGCATCAACGCGGCGATCAACGTCGCCGACGACTGGCGCTCGCACGCCTATGACACGGTCAAGGGCTCGGACTTCCTCGGCGATCAGGACGCGATCGAAATAATGTGCTCCGAGGCCCCCCACGAGGTCATGCACCTGGAGCACATCGGCGTCACTTTCCATCGCAACGACTCCGGCGAGCTGGACCTGCGGGCCTTCGGCGGCGCGTCGATGAAGCGCACCGCCTACGTCGCCGACATCACCGGCCAGGCGATCCTGCACGTGCTCTACGAGCAGCTGCTCAAGCACCACGAGACCGTGGATCGCTTCGAGGAGTGGTTCACCACCTCGCTGGTGCTCGATGACGAGGGCGCCTGCTGCGGCGTGGTCGCGCGCGATGTGCGCACGGGCCACATGGAGGTCTTCGACGCCAAGAACGTGATCCTCGCCAGCGGCGGCGCCGGGCAGGTGTACCGCCCGACGACCAACGCGCTGATCGTCACCGGGGACGGGATCGCGCAGGCCTACCGCGCCGGCGCGCCGCTGATGGACATGGAGATGGTGCAGTACCACCCCACGACGCTCGTCGAGAACGGGCTGCTGATCACCGAGGGCGCGCGCGGAGAGGGTGCGGTGCTGCTGAACTCACAGGGCGAGCGATTCATGGAGAAATACGCGCCCAACAAGATGGAGCTGGCCTCGCGCGACGTCGTCTCGCGCGCCGAGCAGACCGAGATCCTCGAGGGGCGCGGCGTCGGCGCACACGGCGAAGGCATCTACCTCGACATCACGAAGGTGCCGCGCAAGCGCACGCTGGAGGCGCTGCGCGAGATCGTGAACATCGGCAAGGACTTCGCCGGCGTGGACATCACGCGCGAACCGATCATGATCCGCCCCGGCCAGCACTACATCATGGGCGGCGTGAAGACCGACATCAACGGCGCGACATCGATCCCGGGGCTGTACGCCGCCGGCGAGGTGGCGTGCGTGTCGGTGCACGGCGGCAACCGCTTGGGCGCCAACTCGCTGCTGGACACGCTGATCTTCGGGCGCCGCTCGGGCGAGCACGCCGCGGCTCGCTCGCGCTCGCTGCCCATGCCCAGGGCCTCAGACGCGCGCCTGCACGAGGACGTCGCGATGATCGACGCGATCATCGCCCGCGAGCGCTCGGGCCGGCGGGTTTCCGAGATCAAGGAGGAGCTCGGCGACACGATGAACCAGCACGTCGCGGTCTATCGCGACGAGGCCGGGCTCGCGCAGGCCCGCGAGGTCGTCGCGCGCCTCAAAGAGGAGGCCCAGAGCGCCTACATCGACGATCACGGAACCGTCTTCAACCAGGACGTGCTCGGCGCGATCGAGCTCGGCTACATGCTCGACTGCGCCGAGGCGACCGTCGTGGCGGCGATCGAGCGCAAGGAGTCGCGCGGCGCGCAGTTCCGCACCGATTTCCCTGAGCGAAACGACGAGCAGTGGCTCAAGCACATAGACATCTCGCTCAACGGCGCGGGACCGGAGGTCAGCTACTCGCCGGTCACGATCACCCAGTGGCAGCCCGAGGAGAGGAAGTACTGATGGCCGAAACGCACAAGCCGCCCGAGCCCTTCACGCTGCGCATGCGCCGCTATGACCCCGACTCCGGCGAGGCGCCCTACTGGGACGAGCACACGATCGAGCTCGAGCCCCACCGCTCTGTGCTCGAGGGGATCCTGCAGGCCAAAGCGCGCTTTGACGGCTCGATCGGCATCCGCTGCTCCTGCCGCGCGGCGATCTGCGGCTCCTGCGGAGTGCGCATCAACGGCGAACCGGGGCTGGCCTGCCACACCCACCTCGATCATGCCCGAGCGAGCGCGCCCGACGGCGTGATCGAGATCGAGCCGATGGGCAACATGCCGGTCATCAAGGACCTGATCGTCGACATGGACGCGGTGCACTGGAAGAAGGTCCGCCGGGTCACGCCGTGGCTGATCAACAAGGAGCCGGTCCCCGAGCGCGAGTACATCGTGCCCAAAGAGAGCATGGTCGACATCACCCAGTCGATGGCGTGCATCCAGTGCGGCGCGTGCGTGTCCGACTGCCTGGCGATGGAGGTCGACCCTGGCTTCATCGGCCCGGCCGCGCTGGCCAAGGCCTACCGCTTCGTCGGCGATCCGCGCGACGACCGCCAGCGCGAGCGCCTGAACAGCCTTGCCCAGGACCCGCAGGGCATCTACGACTGCACGCACTGCTTCAAGTGCGTGCAGGCCTGCCCCAAGGACGTCAACCCGATGGGCCAGATCATGCGCCTGCGGCGCATCACGACGTCTGACCAGCACATCGTCGACCACAACAACGGCGAGCGCCACGAGGCGGCGTTCTCGGGGCTGATCCGCGACAACGGCCTGCTGTGGGAGGCCGAGCTGCTGCCGCGCTCATACGGTGGCAACTCGTGGTTCGGGAAATTCGCCCCCGCCGCGGGCAAAGAGCTCATCAGCTCGCTGCCGGCGATCCTCAAGGCGCTGCTGCGCGGCAAGGTGACGCCGATGGGCGCGCTCAAACCGCACCGCATCCCCAAGGCCGACCTGCAGCGCGTGCAGGCGATCTACGACAAGGTCGAGAGCCGCGAGGAGCGCTATGAGCTGAACCTCTACGTCACCGGCACCGACGAGCAGCCCGAGCCGGCCGCGGTCGCCGACGGCGGCCAGGATGGCGGGCCCGCGCAGGAAGGGGGCAACGCATGAAGGTCGCCTACTGGCCCGGCTGCGTCAGTCGCGGCTTCACCCCCGAGCTGCACGGCTCGATGGCGAAGGTCGCGCCGCTGCTGGACATAGAGCTCGTGCAGCTCGACCGCGCGAGCTGCTGCGGCGCGGGCGTGATCGCCGAGCACAACCAGGAGCTCGCCGACACGCTCAACGCGCGCACGTTCGCGCTGGCCCAGGAGGTGCAGGGCGCGGAGCTGATGATGAACATCTGCTCGACCTGCCAGGGCGCCCAGAGCGAGTGCCAGGAGCGCCTGGACGCAAACGCCGAGTACCGCGAGCACGTCAACCAGACGCTCGCGCCCGAGGGCCTGTCCTATGAGAAGGGCCTCACGAACAAGAACTTCCTGTGGCTGCTGGTCGAGGAGATCGGCCTGGACGCGCTGGGCGCGAAGGTCCGCCGCCCGCTGACCGACCTGAAGGTCGGCCCCTTCTACGGCTGCTACATCGTGCGCCCGCGCGAGCGCCTGGGCATCGACGCCGAGCATCCGCGCGACGACTACCTGCACCTGCTGATCGAGGCGCTCGGCGGAACGGTGATCGACTACGCCGGCATGCGCAAGTGCTGCGGCTTTCCGATCATCACGATGAACAAGGAGGCCTCGCTCAAGCAGGCCGGCCGCCACCTCGGCGACGCCGTCGACGCCGAAGCCGACTGCCTGGTCACGCCCTGCCCGCTGTGTCATCTGAACCTCGACCTGCAGCAGCCGCTGGCCGAAGGCGTCGTCGGACGTGAGCTGTCGATGCCGGTGCTCCACCTCCCGCAGCTCGTCGGGCTCGCGCTGGGGCTGGAGCCCAAGGAGCTCGGGCTCAATCGCCACGTCGTGCGACCGACGTCGGTCATCGACTGGTCGAGCTCTGTGGTTGGCGCGACCGCCTAGCGCGGCGCGCTGACCCGAGCACACACGCGCTCGCCCGCCGAAGACCTAGGCTACGCGCGTGCGCATCCTCACCGTCGTCGGCAACCGGCCGCAATTCATCAAGGCCGCCGCCGTTTCCGGCCTGCTGCGAGAGCGCCACGAGGAGGTGCTCGTGCACACCGGCCAGCACTACGACGACTCGCTCTCGCGCGTGTTCTTCTCAGAGCTCGGCCTCGCGGCGCCCGATCGCGAGCTGGGCATCGGCGGCGGCTCCAACACGTCGCAGACGGCGCGCATGCTGGCCGCGCTGGAGCCGCTGCTCATGGCCGAGCGGCCCGCCGCGGTGCTCGTCTACGGGGACACCAACTCGACGCTCGCCGGCGGCCTGGCCGGCGCGCAGGCGGGCACCGCGGTGATCCACATCGAGGCGGGCATGCGCTCGTTTGACCGCACGATGCCCGAGGAGAAAAACCGCGTGCTGACCGATCACCTCGGCGACCTGCTGCTGTGCCCGTCGGACACCGCTGCCGCGAACCTCAAGCGCGAGTCGGTCGCCGGGCGCATCGAGGTCGTCGGCGACGTGATGGTCGATGTCGCGCTGCGCCGCCAGCCGAGCGCCAGGGCCGACGGCGAGACGCTCGCGCGCTTCGGCGTCACGGCGGGCGCCTACGCGCTGGCGACGGCACACCGCGCCGGCAACGTCGACGACCCCGAGCGCCTGCGCGCGCTCGTCGCGCTGATCTCGGCGCTGCCCGCGCCTGTCGTGTTCCCGCTTCACCCGCGCACGCGCGCACGCCTGACCGAGACCGGGCTGCTCGCCGAGCTGGCGCAGGTCGAGGGCCTCGTGCTGAGCGCGCCGCTGGGCTACGCGCAGTTCAGCGCGCTGCTGTGCAATGCCCGCGCGGTGCTCACCGACTCCGGAGGCGTCCAAAAGGAGGCGTACCTTGCCGGGGTGCCCTGCGTGACGCTGCGAGCGAGCACCGAGTGGGTGGAGACCGTCGCGCGCGGCTGGAACACGCTCGTCGACCTCGACACCCAGGCCGCGCTCGATGCGCTGGCCGGGGATCCGCCCGCGCAGCGCCCCGCGCTATATGGCGACGGTCACGCGGCGCAGCGCTGCGTGGAGGCGATCGACACGCTCGCCGCCGAAGGCGCGGCGATCAGATGAGCGATCCGGTGCGCATCGGCGTGGTCGGCCTGGGCTACTGGGGCCCGAACCTCGCGCGCAACTTCTCGGCGATCGCCGGCTGTGAGCTTCGCTGGCTGTGCGACGAGTCCCAGGACAGGCGCGACGCCGCCGCGCGCGCGCACCCCTCGGCGCGCACCACGGGCGAGCTTGGCGATCTGCTCAGCGATCCCGAGCTGGACGCGATCGCGCTCGCCACGCCGGTGCTCACACACGCGCAGCTGGCGACCGATGTCGCGCGAGCAGGCAAGCACTGCTTCGTGGAGAAGCCGCTGGCGACGACCGTCGCCGACGCCGAGCGCGCGGTCGACGCGGCCGCGCAGGCAGGCAGGATTCTGATGGTCGGTCACCTGCTCGAGTACCACCCGGCGGTCGCCCGCCTCAAAGCGCTGATCGAGGGCGACGAGCTCGGCAGGCTGTACTACGTCTATGCCAACCGCCTGAACCTCGGCCAGCTGCGCGCGGATGAGAACGCGCTGTGGAGCCTGGGCGCGCACGACGTCTCGGTCGTCCTGCACCTCGTCGGCGAGGAGCCCGAGGAGTGCCTGGCCCACGGCGCCTCCTACGTGCGCGACGGCGTCCAGGACGTCGTCTTCTGCTACCTGCGCTTCCCCTCGGGCATCGTCGCCCACCTGCACCTCTCCTGGCTTGACCCGCACAAGGAGCGCCGCGTCACGGTCGTGGGCGCCAAGCGCATGGCGACGTTCGACGACATGCTCATCGAGGGCAAGCTGACGGTGTATGACAAGGGGTTTGACGAGGACACGCGCTCCTGGGGCGAGTACATCGCGCGCTCGGGCGACATCTTCTCGCCGCGCATCGCCAACTCAGAGCCGCTGCGCATCGAGTGCGAGCACTTCGTCCAGTGCATCATCAGCGGCTCTGAGCCGCGCTCAGACGGAGCGAGCGGCGTGCGCGTCGTGCGCGTGCTGGAGCGCCTGCAGCAGTCGCTCGACAGCGGCGGTCACTAGGCGCCGGCGAGCACCGCTGCCGCGACGCGCTCGGGCACTTCCAGCGCCGGCCAGTGTCCGACGTCGGCCAGCTCGACGAACGGCGCGTCGGGGAGGCGCTCGCGAATCCGCGCCGCCATGTGCGCGCCCGAGACCGGGTCGAGCATCCCCCAGACAAAGGAGGTCGGCACGTCGGTCTGCTCCAGCGCGCCGATCCAGCGCTCGCCATGCACGCCGCGATCGGTGACGTACTGGATCAGCTGATGGGAGATCGCCTGGCCGTCGCCGCGCGCGGTGGCCTGCCAGATCTCCTCGCTGTCGCGCGCGGCGTCGAACCCCGGCGCGAACGTCGGCGCAAGCCCCGCCACGAAGAGCTCCTCGTCGATGGCCGCGCTGAGCTGCGCGCCCGCGTCCGGATCGAGCAGCGCCACCTGCCCGGGCTGCAGCACGGCGACGTCGGGATAGACGGCGCCGTTGAGCAGCGTCACGGAGCGCAGGTCGACCGCGAGGCGACCCTCCGCGCGGCGCGCGAGCAGCTCCTGGGCGACCGAGACCGCATAGTCATGCGCCACCACCGCCGTCGAGGTGATGCCCTCCAGAGCCCACAGGGCCTCGACGATGTCCGTCTGCTCGTGTAGCGAGTAGCGGTGATCGCGCGGCTTCTCAGACGCGCCGAAGCCGAGGAAGTCCGGCAGCAGAAGAGCGTGATCGCCGGCGAGCGCGGGCGCCACCTTCGCCCAGTCGTGCGAGGAGCTCGGGAACCCGTGCAGCAGCGTCATCGCCGGCCCTGAGCCCAGCCGGCGAAGGAAGATCGCACGCGCCACGCCACCCGCGGAGAGCGCGATCGACTCTCCGCCCGACCACCACTCCTGCAGGCCGCCGTCCACCGGGCTGAGTATGTCGCAGCGGGCCGGCGGAGCGCCGCGCCGGGCCGGCCTCTGAGCGTGCCCCCTGGCCCTAGGCGATGCCCGCGCGGCGACGCTCGACGCCGTCCCAGTGACCGGCGCTTCGCGGGCGGCGATCGATCCGCAGCACCGGGCCAAAGTTCCTGCCGACCCCGCGCAGCACGTACGCGCGCCGCGACGGGCTGTAGCGGAGGAACGGTCTCACAACCATCAGCGTGCGCCCTGACACGTACCGCCGTCGTCTCTGAACTGTGCGCATATCAACTCATCCTTGAATATTCGATGCGAAGAGATGCGCAGAATTGTTACACACAAGGTGCGTCAGGGCGAGCACGCGCCGCGACGAGCGGCTGACAACCGCGCGCCTAGAAGGGCTGCTCGACGCTCACGGTGCCCTCGCCGGAGAGCTCGAACGCCGAGTGAAGGCACCTCACCGCCTGCTCGACGCTCGCACGCGCGATCACGCAGGAGATCTTGATCGGCGACGTGGAGATCATCTCGATGTTCACCCCCTCCTCGGCGAGCACGCTGAAGACCTTGGCCGCGACGCCCGGATGCGAGCGCATTCCGGCGCCGACGATCGACACCTTGCCCATCTCCTCGTCGGCGATCAGGTCGGCGTAGCTGTCACCCGCGAGCGGCTCGATCGCGGCGCGCGCGGCGCGCAGGTCCTCGCGCGGCACGGTGAACGAGATCTCGGCCTTGCCGCCCGCCGACGTCGGCTCGTTCTGCACGATCATGTCGACGTTCACGTTGCCCTGCGCGAGCGCCTCGAAGATGCGCGCGGCGGCGCCCGGCTCGTCGGGGATCCCCGCGAGCGTGATTTTCGCCTCGGCGGTCGTGTGCGTGACCGCTGTGATCAGTGGCTGCTCCATGGTGTTGTCCGCTTCCGCGAGCACAACCGTACCGGGACCGTCCTCGAAGGAGGAGCGGCAGTGGATCCGCACGCCGTGGTTGCGCGCGTACTCGACCGATCGCAGCTGCAGCACGCCGGCCCCCGACGCGGCCATCTCGAGCATCTCCTCGAATGACACCTGCGCCAGCTTGCGCGCGTCGGGCACGATCCGCGGGTCCGCCGAGTAGACGCCCGAGACGTCGGTGTAGATTTCGCACACGTCGGCTCCGACGGCCGCGGCGAGCGCCACGGCCGTCGTGTCAGAGCCGCCACGCCCGAGCGTCGTCACATCGCTGGATGTCGTCGAGACGCCCTGAAAGCCGGCGACGAGCACGATGCGATCGGCGTCGAGCGCCTCGACGATCCGCTCGGCACGAACGTCGAGGATGCGCGCCCTGGTGTGCGAGGAGTCGGTCACGATCCCCGCCTGGGATCCCGTCAGCGAGATCGCGTGGTGGCCGAGGTCGTGGATCGCCATCGCGCACAGCGCGCAGGAGATCCGCTCGCCGGTCGACAGCAGCATGTCCATCTCGCGCGGGTCGGGCGTCGGGGAGACCTCGTCGGCCATCGCGATCAGCTCGTCGGTCGTCTTGCCGCGCGCCGACAGCACGGCGACCACCCGATCGCCCTGCTCGCGCCGGTCCACGATCCGTCGCGCGACGCGCTTGATGCGCTGCGCATCGGCGACCGAGGTGCCGCCGAACTTCATCACCAGCAGTCCCGACATGCGCCGCAGGATGACACAGCCAGGCGCGCGCCGGATGACAGGGCGGGCGATCGGCCATCCGTCCAGCAGCGTGGTCAGGCGACGATCGCTTGGCTATGGTCCCCGCACCTCGAGGAGGGGTGCCCGGGCACGACACGACCCGAGCGCGGCCCGCGCCGCAACCGACCGCCGCCAATGGGTTCACCCGCATCGCTCGCCAGCAAGGAGGCTCGTCAGATGCCCGATTCAAAGCAAGCGCAGCATGTCCTGACAGGGTTCACCTCGACGCCCACGAGGCGGGCGGGGGCCGCCGCGCGCGTGCGCGCGCTCGCGGCCGGCGCCTCGCCGGCGCCGAGCGCCACGGCGCTGGCCTCCGCGACGGGCGCCGTCCACAACTGCCCATAGCCCCAAGCCGCAGGCGTCGCCGTAGGAGGGACGGCGGCGCCTGCGTATGGGCATGCGCCCGGCGCACGTCCGCTCGCGGTTCGACAGTGCCGAGGGGCGGGCGGCGCCGGGCGGCCTAGACCGCGCGGCGCCCGGAGAACGCCTTGCCGAGCGTGACCTCGTCGGCGTACTCGAGGTCTGAGCCCATCGGCAGGCCGCTGGCCAGGCGGCTGACCGTCAGCTGCGGCGCTCGCTCGCGCAGCTGCTGGGCGATGTGAAGCGCCGTCGCCTCGCCGGTCGTCGTCGGGTTGGTGGCGAGCACGACCTCCCGAACCGGGCCGTCGGGCGAGCCGTCGCTGACGCGCTGCATCAGCTCGGCGATCTTCAGGTCCTCGGGGTCGACGCCGTCGATCGGCGACAGCGCGCCGCCGAGCACGTGGTAGACGCCCTGATACTCGTGCATCCGCTCCATCGGGATCACGTCGCTGGCCTCCTCCACCACGCAGATCACGCCGTGATCGCGTCGCGCGTCCTGGCAGATGCGACAGCGCTGCTCGTCGGTGAGGTTGAAGCACACCTCGCACAGCCTGATCATCGCCTTGACGTCGCTGATCGCGCCGGCCAGCGCCGCCGCGTCCTCGTCGGAGGCGCGCAGGATGTAGAAGGCCAGGCGCTGCGCGGTGCGACTGCCCACGCCGGGAAGCTTTGAGAGCTCTGTCACCAGGCGCTGGACCGGCGGAGCATAGGAGCTCACAGGCCCGGCAGACCGAGCCCGCCCAGCGCCCCGAGATCGAGGCCGCCGGTCGCGCCGCCCATCCTGCTCGCCGCGAGCTCCTGAGCGCAGCGCAGCGCCTCGTTGACGGCCGCGGTGACCATGTCGGCGAGCATCTCCACGTCCTCGGGATCAACGGCCGCGGGGTCGATCTTCACGGCCTTGACCTCCATGTCGCCGGTCACGGTCACCGTCACCATGCCGCCGCCCGCCGAGGCCTGCACGGTCTCGCTCTTGAGCTGCTCCTGCGCGGCCATCATGTCCTGCTGCATCTTCTGCGCCTGGCGCAACACCGACTGCATGTCGCCCATTCCGCCCGTCCGCGGCTGCTTTCCCTTGGCCATCTAGCTCACTGTCCCTTCTCCGCGCCCTGCGCTGGCAGGGGCTCCGCGGGGATCTCTTCGGCGTCCAGCTCCGCCTTGAAGCGCTCCACCCATTCCTCCTCTGAGTATCCGCCCGCGGGCCTGCCCTCGCTGTCGGTGTCGAGATCCTCGCGCAGCTCATAGGAGACCCGCCAGCTCGCCCCGGTCAGCTCGCGCAGCGCGCCGCGCACGATGCGCCGGTTGTTGGGGTCCTCGGCCTTCTTCTTCAGGAACGCCGCCGTCGTGGGGAAGCCGACCGTCAGGTCCTCGCCCTCGAGCGCGACCGGCCTCGTCTCGGCGATCACCGCACCGCACAGCGCATGGCCGGCGCTCACGAGCTCCACGACGCTCGGCCACAGCTCGCAGAGGTCATCGAGGCCCTGCGGTCGCTGCGCCGGCGCCTGCTCTCCCAGCGCGCTCGGCGCGCCGGCCGCCGCAGGCGGCCCTTCATCATCGTCTCCTCTGCCCGGGGGCAGATCCTCGGCTGCGACCGCCGGCGGCTCATCGAGATCAGCGGGCGAGCCCGAGGGCGGCCGCGAGCCGGCGGCAGCGGGCTGCGCCGCGGGCGCGACGGGCTCGGCGACCCGCTCAGCTCCGGACGCCGACGCAGCGTCGCCCACGCCCTGCGCACCCGTCTCCAGACGCTCGATCCGGGCGAGCATCGCGCGCGTGGACCCGTCGAGCCTTGGCTCTGCGGCCTTGACGAGCGCGAGCTCCAGGCGCGTGCGCGGGTCCGCACCGGCGCGCACCGCCTCCATCGCCGCCGCGACCAGCTCCAGCAGCCCGACGACCGTGGCGTGATCGACACGCTGCGCCTGCTCGGTCAGCGCGGCGTCGGCCTCCGGCGTCAGCGACAGCTCGCCGGGCACCTCGCCGAGCGTCTGCACGACGAGCAGCTCGCGCGCGCGCACCTCCAGGTCGGCAGCGAAGGAGCCGGCGTCGCGGCCCTGCTCGGCACACCTGGCGAGCGCCTGCAGCGCCCTGCGCGCATCCCCGGCGGCGACCGCGTCAACTGTCTCGGTGAGCAGGCTGGAGTCGGCAACACCGAGCACCGCGAGCACGTCCTGCAGCTGCACCTGCGAGCCGCTGTAGGTGACAAGCTGCTCGAGCGTGCCCAGCGCGTCGCGAAAGCTGCCCGTCGCCGAGCGCGCGATCGCGGCGACGGCGGCGGGCGGGATCTCGATCGACTCCGACTGCGCCGTTCGCCGCAGCACCTCTGCGATCTGCTCGACCGTCGGGCGCTGGAAGTCAAAGCGATGGCAGCGATCGACGACGGTCGCGGGCACCTTCTGCGCCTCGGTCGTCGCGAGCACGAACACCGTGCTCGGCGGCGGCTCCTCGAGCGTCTTCAAAAAGGCGTTCCACGCAGCCGTCGAGAGCATGTGCGCCTCGTCGAGGATGTAGATCTTGCGCCGGCCGGACACGGGCGCGTAGGCGACGCTCTCGCGCAGGTCGCGGATGTCGTCGACCGAGTTGTTAGACGCCGCGTCCATCTCGATCACGTCCAGCGAGCTCGCGCTCGCGATCGACAGACACGATTCACAGCGCCCGCACGGTTCCACCGTCGGTCCCTGCTCGCAGTTCAGGCAGGACGCGAGGATCTTCGCCGTCGACGTCTTGCCAGTGCCGCGCGGTCCCACGAACAGGTAGGCGTGGTGCACCTTGTCGCGCGTGACCGCGTTGCGCAGCGTGCGCACGACCGGCTCCTGGCCGACCATCTCCGCGAACGTGCGCGGGCGGTGGCGGCGATACAGCGACAGCTGTTCCTCGGCCGCATCGCGTCGCTGCTCGGCTGATCTCTGCTCTGTCGCCACCGAGGCTGAGTCTACCCTGGCCGCGACCGCCCTCAGGAGCGCCCGCGAGCGCCCACCGGGCGCCGCCAGCGCGGCGGCACTGCGCGCGGACGGTCGCTCAGCGGATAGCGTGCCGCGCTCGTGACGGCCCTGCGCGAGCGCCTTGCGAGCGTCCCGGCGAGCGCCCCTCGCGGCACGCCGCGGCAAGGCTCGCGCTCGCCGGGCCGGCGCTCGCCGTGCTCGCGGTCGCGGTGCGCGTGATCTGCGGCGTCGGCTTCGCCAACTACGACACGCTCTACGCGCTGGCGTGGGGCGGGCAGCTCTCGCGCGGCGCGCTGCCCGCCTACCGGAGTCGCCGATCGCACCGACGCCCCACCCGCTGGTCGAGGCGCTCGGCGTCGTGCTCTCGCCGCTGTCGGCGCACGCGATCGAGACACGTCACCGTCGCGCTCGCGCTTCCTGGCGCTCGCCGGCTGCGCGCTGGTCGTCTACCGGCTCGGCGCGCGCTGGTTCGGGCGCGCCGCCGGCGCGCTGGCGGCGCTGCTGCTGATCACGCGCGTGCCGGTCGCTCTCCTACGGCGTGCGCGCCTACGTCGACATCCCCTACCTGCTGCTCGTGCTCTGCGCGCTGCTCGTCGAGTCGCGCCGCCGGCGCGCCGGGGCGCCCGTGCTCGCGCTGCTCGCGCTCGCCGGCCTGCTGCGCCCCGAGGCGTGGGCGTTCTCGGGCCTCTACTGGCTGTATCTGATGCGCATCACGCCGCGCAGGCTGCGCACGCACACGCTGCTGCCGTGCGCCGGCCGGGAGCTCGCGGGCCTCACCCTGCTGGCGGGCGCCGCGCCGCTCGTGTGGATGCTGAGCGACCTGTCGATCACCGGCGACCCGCTGTGGTCGCTGACCAACACCCGCCACACCGCGCAGACGCTCGACCGCGTGACCGGCATCGCCAACGTGCCCCAGTACATCCCGCGGCGAATCGGCGAGATCCTGCGCCCGCCCGTGCTCGTCGCCGCGGCGCTCGGCGGCATCGCTGTCGCTCCTGTGGCTGCGCCGCCGCGCGCTCGCCGGCGCGGTCGCCGGCGTGCTGGCGGTGTCGTGTTCGCCGCTGTTCGCCACGGCCGGGCTGCCGATCAACACGCGCTACGCGTTCCTCGCCGCGGCGATCCTGTGCATCTTCGCGGGCGCGGGCGTCTTCGGCTGGATGCAGCTCCGCGCGCGACGACCCGCGACGGCGCTGGTGGATGGCCGCCGGGGCATCGCCGTGCTCGTCGGCGCTGATCGCCTACGCGCCCAGCCAGTACCGCTCCGCGCACCGCGAACTGACCAAACTCGCGCGCCAGCAGCACATCCAGAACGAACTGCTGGCGCTCGTCGAGCGACGCTGCGATCTCGCTGCGCTGCGGGCCGATCGGGGTGCCCAACCACGCGCCGATGCCACTGCTCGCGCTGTACCTGAAGACGAGCCCCGCGAACATCGTCAGCGCGCCAGGTCAAGAGCGAGCCGATCTCCACCGGCGAGTACGTCGACCCGGCGAGCAGCGAAGTCGAAGCGACTACGTGCTCGACCCCCACGACCCGCACGTGGCCGGTGAGCGTGCCGCCGGGGTTCACCGCGTCCCAGACCAACGCGCTCCTGGCTGATCTTCGAGCGCTGCTGACAGGGCCGGCCCGGCGGCGGGCCGGTTCAGAAGTGGATGGACCGTGCACCCCCCGTCGAGGCCCCCACCGCCGACCGCCTGCCACCGCCCACGGCTCCGGCCGGGAGCTCCCGCTGCGCCTGCCGGTGATCGCTGAAGGCTGCTTCCTTCCGGACCTGACCTGGTTCACGAGCCGACACCGCGCGGGACCCGAACCATCGACGCCCCGAGCGGCGGGGCGACCGGAGCGAAAAGCCCCTCGGAGGGGAGTTCAGCCCCGCTAGAGCGGATTGCGGATTCAGGGCACCGCTACCTCCCCGCCTAGCACGGTCCGCATCCGATCCTAACGGAGTTCCGCTAGTCTGCCCGCTCGTGAGGAACTTCAAGGACCTTCTCCGCTTCGCGCTCACGCGCGGTCCGTCGTGCCTCGCGACGCTCGGCGCCAGCGCCTGATCGCCGGCTGCGGCTCCGAGCGGCTCGAGCAGCACGATCACGATCGGCAACGAGAACAACGCCGACGAAGCGCTCGGCTCCGCGGGCGGCACGGCTCGACGAGCGCCGCGGCGACGACGCCGACGAGCGGCGCGCTGGCGACGAAGCCGGTCGTGCCACGGCGACGACCGGCCCGGCGCCGACTAAGATCGTCACCAAGGAACTCATCGTCGGGACGGGCGCCGAAGCAAAGTCCGGGGACATCGGTCACGGTCAACTACGTGGGCGTGCTGTATCACAGCGGCAAGGAATTCGACTCGTCCTGGAAGCGCAACGAACCGTTCAGCTTCACCCTCGGCGAGGGACAGGTGATCCCCGGCTGGGACCAGGGCGTGACCGGCATGAAGGTCGGTGGACGGCGCGAGCTGATCATCCCGGCGCCGCTCGCATACGGGACCAAAGGCCGACCGCCCACGATCCCGCCTAACGAGCGCTCGTCTTCGTCGTCGACCTGCTCGGCATGTAGGCGCGCTGCAACGCCGATCCTCGGCCCGAGCCGCGGCAGGAGTCGTGCGCGGCGCGGCCGACTCGGCGCCTTGTGCGGCGCGCATCGGCTCGCTCGCGAGCCTGCGGCGCAAGTCGCCGCGCCGAACCCGGCCGCCGAGCGGTTGCGCCGCGAAGACCTGATCGCCCTCAGCCGCGCACTGCAGAGCCCCAAGAGCTCCGGTCGCGAGCGAGCTGGCGGCCACCAAGGCGGCGTGGCCGCTGGTGGCCAACGGCCTGCCGGCCGACCCGAGCTCGCTGCCGCGCGCGCTCGATCCGAGCCGCGGCCGCACGCGGCGCGGCCGATCCAGGTGCCCGCGCTGCTGAACGAACCGCAGGCGGCCTCGTTCACCGGCCCCGCCGCGAGCATCGCCGGCCTGTTCCGCGCCTACGCCGGCCTCAGCCACCCGGGGCTGGCAGCTGATCGGAGCTCGCTCGACTCCAGATCGAACACGGCTCGCCGGCGCGCGCGCGCTTTGCGCGCGAAAATGTCGACCTGTACATAGAGAGCGTCTACGACGGCCACTTCGACCTCGCCCAGATCGGCAAGCAGCTGCCCAGCGCCTACCGCACGCTGGGCGGCCCCCGGCGTTCGGGCTCGCCCTCACGCAGGCCGAAGTCGACGCGCTCGCGCAGCACCTACTCGGAAGCCAGCGTCCGCCTGCATCCCGCATCCCGGCGTGCGGCTCGGTTCCTAGCCGGCCCGCCGCCGCGGCGCCCGCGGCGCCGGGAGACTTGCAGAGATGGCTGGCGATCGCCGCGGACGTGGTAGTAACTGCTCAGATGCCCCGCGCGATCTGGACAGGCGCGATCAGCTTCGGGCTGGTCACGGTGCCCGTGAAGGTCTACAGCGCGGTCAACCGCAAGACCGTGCGCTTTCACCAGCTCTCGGGCAAGACCGGCGTGCGAGTCGCGCAGAAGCGCGTCGATCCGCAGACGCGGCGAGGAGGTCGCCCTACGAGGATATCGTCAAAGGCTATGAGCTCGCGCCCGACCGCTACGTCGTCGATCGAGCCGGCCGAGCTCGACACGCTCGCAGCCGACGAAGACGCAAGACGATCGAGATCGAGGACTTCGTCGAGCTCTCGCGAGATCGACCCGATCTACTACGACCATCCCTACTACCTCGCCCCCGGCCCAGGCGGCGCCAAGCCCTACCGGCTGCTGCTCGAGGCGATGGGCGAGACGGGGAAGGTCGGCGATCGCGCGCGTCGTGATCCGCTCCAAGGAGCAGCTCGTCGCGATCCGCGCGATGGACGACGTGCTCGAGATGGCGACGATGCTGTTCGCCGACGAAGTCCTCTCGCCCGACCGCCTCGACGAGCTGCCCGACCCGAGCGAGGTGAAGACGACCAAGCGCGAGGTCGACGATCGCCAAGCAGCTGATCGGATCGCTGGCCGGCGACTTCGAGCCGGAGAAGTACCACGACACCTACCGCGACGAGGTGCTCGCGCTGATCGAGCGCAAGGCCGAGGGCAAGGAGATCGCGGTGCAGCCGGAAGCCGAGGAGGAGCAGGCGCCGGCGCCCGACCTGATGAGCGCGCTGAAGGCGAGCCTCGAGGCGGTGCGCGAGCGCACCGGCCAGAGCGCCGCGCGACGGCGCGCAAGCGCGACCGCGGCGAAGAAGGCTGCCGCGAAGAAAGCCGCCCACAGCGCCGGGCGCGAAGAAACGCCGGCGAAGAAAGCCGCGCAGCACCACGCACCACCGCGAAGCGGTAGGTGCCCAGCCGGCGCACGAGCAGCAAGCGGCGGTCGAGCCCGCCGACCCGCGCGGCTGAAGCAGTACCGCGCCAAACGCGACTTCACGGCAGCACGCCCGAGCCAGCGCCGGGCAGCGCACAGCCGCGAAGCGCGGCGCCAGGCGTCGGCGCGGGCGGCGAAGGCGCCGCGCTTCGTGATCCACGAGCACTCGGCGACGCGCCTGCACTGGGACCTGCGGCTCGAGCGCGACGGCGTGCTCGCCTCGTGGGCGATACCCAAGGGGCTGCCGCCAGGCGCCGAAGGACAACCGCCTCGCCGTCCGGACCGAGGACCACCCGCTCGAGTACGTCGACTTCCACGGCGAGATCCCGAAGGGCGCAGTACGGCGCCGGCACGATGACGATCTGGGACCGCGGCACCTACGAGTGCTCAAGTGGGAGCCGCGCAAGATCGAGGTCGCGCTGCACGGCGAGCGCATCGACGCGCGCTACGCGCTGTTCCCGATCTCCTCCGAGCACGCGACGCGCCGAAGGACTGGATGATCCACCGCATGGACCCGGCCGGCCGACCCGACGCGCGAGCCGATGCCCGAGCACCTCGAGCCGATGCTCGCGCGCAGCCGGCCCGCTGCCGACGGAGGAGCACGGCTGGGCCTATGAGATCAAGTGGGACGGCGTGCGCGCGATCGCCTACTCGACTCCGGGCGAGCTGCGCCTGGAGAGTCGCAACCTGAAAGCGATCACCGACTCACTATCCAGAGCTCGGCCGGCTCAACCGCGCGCTCGGCTCACACAGCGCGATCCTCGACGGCGAGATCGTCTCCTTCGACGAGCGACGGCCGGCCCGAGCTTCGCGGCGCTGCAGCGACGGATGCACATCGGCTCGAGCGCGCAGGCCAAGCGGCTCGCCAAGGACGCGCCGGTGACGTACGTGATCTTCGACCTCCTGTGGCTCGACGGGCACTCGCTGATCGGCGCTGCCCTACAGCGAGCGGCGCGAGCGGCTGGGCGCGCTCGAGCTGAACGGCGCGAGCTGGCAGACGCCGGACCACCTGACCGGCAACGGCCGAGGACGTGCTCGCGGCGACCGCCGCGCAGAAGCTCGAGGGCGTCGTCGCGAAGCGGCTGGACTCGCCCTACGAGCCGGGCGCAGCGCAACGGCAGCTGGCTGAAGATCAAGAACTTCGCCCGCCAGGAGCTCGTGATCGGCGGCTGGCTGGCGGGCGAAGGGCGGCGCGCGCGAGCGCATCGGCGCGCTGCTGGTCGGCGTCTACGACCCCGACGGCGCGTTTCGCTACGCCGGGCGCGTCGGCACCGGCTTCTCCGATGCCGAGCTCGACAGGCCTCGGCAGCGCTGCTCGCGCCGCTGCGAGCGCGAGAGCTCGCCGTTTGCGGGCCGGCGCGCGCCCGCCGCGCGGCGCGCTGTTCGTCGAGCCACGGCTCGTCGCCGAGGTCGAGTTCAGCGAGTGGACAGGCAGCGGGCAGCCTGCGCCACCCCTCCTACATGGGCCTGCGCGAGGACAAGGACCCGCGCGAAGTCGTGCGCGAGGGACCTCGGCCGGCGCGCCCGCCGGCGCAGGCCGAAGGCGCAGGGCGAGCGCAGAGCCGCGGGCGAGCGCGAGGCGCCAATGCCGCGGCCGGCGAGCGTGCTCGACACGGTTCGTCGTGCGCGCGACAGGCAAGAGCGCGACCGTCGAGCGGACGGGCCGAGCTGAAGCTGTCGAACCTCGACAAGACGCTCTATCCGCAGGCCGCGCTTCGCCAAGCGCGACGTGATCGAGTACTACGCGACGGTCGCCCCGGCGATCCTCGGCCACCTGCAGGCGCGCGCGCTGACGGTCAAGCGCTGGCCCGACGGCGTCGAGGGCAAGTCGTTCTTTCAGAAGCAGGCGCCGCCGCACCGCCCGGACTGGGTGCGAGACGGTCACGCTGGCGAGCGAGAAGAAGCCGATCGACTACCTGCTCGCACAGGATCTGCCGACGCTCGTCTGGCTGGCCAACCTGGCGGCGCTCGAACTGCACGTGCCGCTGGCGCGCGCCGAGGCGCCCGAGCGTCCGACCGCGCTCGTGTTCGACCTCGACCCGGGCCCGCCGGCGACGGTGATCGAGTGCTGTCGCGTCGCGCTGACGCTGCAGGGCATGTTCGAGAACCTCGGCCTGCAGAGCTTCGTCAAGACGTCCGGGAAAAAGGGACTGCAGCTGTACGTGCCGCTGAACTCCCCGCGGGTCACCTTCGCGCAGACCAAGCCGTTCGCGAAGACCGTCGCCGAGCTGCTCGAGCAGAGCGAGCCCGACTCGTCGTCTCGCGCATGACAAAGACGCAGCGCAGGGCAAGGTGCTGATCGACTGGAGCCAGAACGACCAGCACAAGACGACCGTCTGCGCCTACTCGCTGCGCGCGATCGAGCGCCCGACCGTCTCGACGCCGCTCACTGGGACGAGGTCTCGCGCCGCGCTCGACCATCGGGCGATCCGGGCGACGCTGCCTTCGAGGCCGGCGACGTGCTCGAGCGCATCGCCGAGCGCGGCGACCTGTTCGCGCCGGTGCTCTCGCTCGTGCAGAAGCTGCCGTCGCTGTCAGCCTGACGCGCGTTCGGCCGACCGTTCGCCGACGGGCACGAGCGGCAGTTGATCGGCGGAGCGCAGGTGCAGGACCCCGAGCATCAGCGCCTGCACGGCGAGCGCCACGATGGTGGCGAGCGCGAACGCGGGCGCGATCGCAAACGTGTGCAGCGCCAGCGACACGGTGAAGCAGAAGAGCGCAAACGCGCAGAAGCCCGTGACCATGCCGCGCGACATCCGCCGCACGTCATCCACGCCGCTCTGGGCGTGCGTGAACGTCGCGAGCACGGTCGCGATGATCGGAAACGGGGCCAGCAGACCACTCAGCTGCGGGCCAAGCCAGCCAGCGATCGCGGCGAGCGTGAGCACCAGCGCCGCCGCGCAGGCGGCGCGCAGTGGGAGGTCCCACGGCGGCGGCGAGGCAAACACGGCCTGCGCCGGGGATGGATGCGGCAGCAGCGCGAGCCCCGCGAGCACTCCCGCGGCGGCGATCGCGAGCGAGAGGCCGACCGAGATCTGAAAGGCGCTGAAGATCAGCGTGCCGAGCGCAAACGTCAGCCAGCCGGCGAGCAGGCTGAGCGTCCAGCGAGCGCGCGCGGCCACGCGGCTGTAGACGACGAGAAAGGCCGTCAACGAGACGAGGCCGAGGAGCGTTCCCGAGGCTGCGCCGGCCGCGAACTCGCGGCCGTGAGCCACCGCGTAGACGAGCAGGATCGGGCCGGCGACGACCGGCAGCCCGGCGATCAGGCCGCCCACCCGCGGGCCGAAGCGCCGCGACGCCAGCGACGCGCAGACGACGAACGTCGGCGCGAGCGTCAGCTTGAGGGCGAGCAGTCCCACCGGAGGATGGTCTCACACGGCTGCGCCGCCCGACCGGGCTCACGTTGTCGCTGAGCTGCGCAACGGGGGGCAGATCCTCGGCCTATCAGCCTGGATACTGCGGAGGGGTACGGACGCGGAGCGGCCCCGTAGCGTGGAGGCTGCGGTTGTGAGGATTCGTTGCCTTCCAACCGTTTGCGGTCTGTGCGTCGGGCCGCTGTTCGCCGTGTCCGCCGATGCGGCGCTCCGGTCTCAGCCCGCCCTCGCGGCAAGCGCATCACCAAGCGCGCGATGGCGCGCGGAAGTGCAGTCGGCGTCTGGCCGCGAGGTCCTGCCGATGCTTCCCCAGGGGAACTTCGCCGATGCAATCGCGCTCCCAGATGGCGATCTCGTGCTCGCGGGCACCATCGGCACGGCGACCCTGGCCATCGCCGAGCTGCGGTCCGATGGCCGCCTCGATCAGAGCTTCGGCATCGGCGGCGTGAAGCTGCTCGCAAGCAGGCTCCTGCCATGGCAGCTGCTCGCGCTCCCCGACGGCAAGCTGCTGATCGTCGGGCCCAACCGGCCGCCCGCCAACGAATCGGGCGCGGTCAGGCGGGTGAACGATTGGCAGATCCTGCGACTTTCCGCGCACGGCGTCCCCGACCCGAGCTTCGGGCGCGATGGGATGCTCGACGTGTCGGGCGTGCCGGTCGGAGGCCTGGGCCCCGGATCGCAGGTGACTCCGCAGCTCACGACGGGCGAAAGGCTCATCCTTCCGACCTTCGTGGGTCAATCGTCGGCCACCGGGGCCCCCGTCCTCGTCCGGCTCAACGCCGACGGCTCGAAAGACCCGAGCTTCGGCAGCGCAGGCGCGCTCGAGCTTGCGACCCTCTTCGCCTACTGGGTGCGCCCCGACGGATCGATCATCGCCGCAACCCGCGAACCGCCCATCGTGGGGTCCAAGCTGGTGGGCTTCACCGCCGACGGCCGCTTAGACCCCGGCTTCAACGGCGGCGCACCCCTGCAGCTGCCCTTCTACGCAATGGATGACCTGCTGGTCACGGCTGACGGCGGGATCGAGGCGCTCGGCAACGCGGCGCCTCCCAGCAGCCAGGAGTGGGTGTGGCACTACACCGCGAGCGGTGCCGTCGACTCCAGCTGGGGAAACGGCGGAAGCCTCGCCCTGCCGCCCGGCCCCAGATACAGCCGCCTGCTGCCAGGGGGCACCGGCGCAACGCTCGTGACGACCGCGGGTCCCCTCGGAGATCTCCCGGGACTCGAAGGAGCCCCTCCGCTGCTCATCCTGTCTGCGACCGCCGGTGGGCAGCTCGACCCGACGCTCGGCGGCGGAAACGGGGTCACGGTCACCCTGCCGTTCGGCGGCGGCGTCTTCGCGCCGGGGACGATCGCGAACCTGCGGCAGAACAGCTTCAGGACAAACGGAATCATCCCGCGTCCCGGCGGCGGGCTTGTCGTCGGCGGCTCGGTGCAGGCGTCCGAAGCGATCTTCAGCGAGGGAGGCGAGGAAACGCCTGCCTCGATCTCAGGCCTCGGGCTGGCCGCGCTCGATTCCAGCTTCCAGCCCGACCGCTCGTTCACCGGGGGCACGCGACAGCGCGTCAGCCTACGGTTGACGAGCACACGCCTGACCCGCAGGGGTGTCTCGGTCAAGATCAGCTCCGCAGATGGCGCCCTCGCCGTCGTGACCGTGACAGGCGCCGGGCGAATCCTCGGCAAGACGACCGTGCGGTTCTTCGGTAGAGAACGGCCGCTCACGCGCCGCACGGTCACCGTCCCCCTCACTCATGCCGGCCTTCACCTGCTGTCGCGCCGGCGCATGCACGTGACCGTGACGGTCGCCGTCGCCGACCTGGCCGGCAACCACACGACCGTCCGTACCTCGGCGACGCTCGCGCGCTAGACAGGCGGCGCGAAGGCTCGCGGGGATAGAGCCCAAGTGGAAACTTCGCAGACGGCGGGCTTGTCGGCGTAGGATCCGGCGTATGTACAGCCAGATCGCCGCCAACAAACGACGCAGCGTCATCGTCGTCGTCATGTTCTTCGTGATCTGGCTTGCCATCGGAGCCGCCGTGGGCCTCCTCTTCAAAGCCGTGGCCCACCCGGCGGTCAACCCCGCTGTCGAAAATGCTCACCAGACAAGCTACGGCTGGGGCCCGGTCATAATCGGCGTCGCGATCGGTGCGCTCCTGGCCGTCGGCGGGATCATCTACTCCCTGAACGCTGGAGCGGGACTTGTGCTGCGGGTCTCGGGGGCCGTGCCGGCCGACCCAGCCGAGTTCCAGCAGCTGCACAACCTCGTGGAGGCGCTGGCCATCGGCGAGGGGATCCCCAAGCCCGCCGTCTATGTGATCGACGATCCCTCGCCCAACGCCTTCGCCACCGGGGTCAGTCCGGATAAGGCAGCCATCACCTTCACCACGGGGATACTGGCCATCATGAACCGCGAGGAGCTCGAAGGCGTTGCGAGCCACGAGATGAGTCACATCAAGAACCACGACATCCGTCTGCTGCTCGTGGTGGGAACGATGATCGGCGTAGCCGCCCTGCTGGCCAGCCTCCTGTGGCGCAGCGCGTTCTATGCCTCGCTGGGGCGAGGCGGCGGCAGGGGCAACCAGATCGTGCTCGTGATCTTCGCTGCGGGCGCACTGCTCGCGGTGGTCGGCTTCATCTTCGGTCCGCTCATTCGCCTGTCACTGTCACGCCGCCGCGAGTCGCTGGCCGATGTGAGCGGCGTGGAGCTGACCCGCAACCCGGCGGGCCTGCTGAGCGCGCTGAAGAAGCTGCAGCAGAACGACAAACCGTTCAAGACGATGAACCACGCGACCGCCGCGATGTGCATCGACGACCCGTTGCAGCACCACGATGCCTGGTATCACCGCCTCTATGACACCCACCCTCCCATCGAGCAGCGGATCGCAGCCCTCGAAAGGATCGCGTCAGGCCAGTCTGTCTGACCGGGCCATCGGTCCACCCCACGGAGTCTCAGCCGGCTGACGGCGGGCCCTGGCTGCCAGTGGCGGCGGGAGGGCCCTCGGGGGCGGCAGCCACAGGCGGCGGGCCGGTCGTGCCAGGGTCAGAACCGGCGAAGCTGACCTCGGGTACGGCGCGATCCTCCTCGTCGACGGTGAAGAACGCCACGCCCTTGAAGCCGAACGGCCCCGCGATCAGATTGCGTGGAAATGACTGCAGCGCGATGTTGTAGTCGCGCGCGCTGGTGTTGTAGTAGCGACGGGCGTACTCGATCTTGTCCTCTGTGGCGGTCAGCGTCTCCTGCAGCTGGAGGAAGCTCTCGACCGCCCGTAGCTGCGGGTAGTTCTCGGCGACCGCGAACAGAGAGCGCAGCGCACCGGACAGGGCGTTCTCCGCGGGGGCGATCTGACCTGGATCGCCCGTCGCGCCGGCAGTGACCGCGTTCGCGCGGGCCTGGGTCACCGCTTCGAAAGTCCCCTTCTCGTGTGCGGCGTAGCCCTGCACCGTCGAGACGAGGTTGGGGATCAGATCGTGGCGGCGCTTGAGCTCGACATCGATCTGCGACCAAGCTTCCTGGGTCCGGTTGCGCCTCTTGACGAGACCGTTGTACCCGACCCACAGACCGAGGGCCAGGAGCACGACGATGACTACGACGACGATCAGTACGGCCATTTGCGGCGGACCTCTCGGGGGTTTGGTGCTGGGAACTCTACCGCGTTGGTCGCCGCGTCGTGACGCTTCGCTCCGGCGCCATTTCCGCCCGCTCACGGCGGTCATGGATGGCACCGGTAGGGTTGCCGGGGGCCTTCGATGCCGGGTCGGGGCCGAAGATCGTTGGGAGATTGCGATGGAGCACGTCGAGGGACATTTCGCGGGAGCCAAGGGCCTTCAGATCTACTGGCAGGCCTGGCAGGACAGCGTTCCGACCCGTGCCGCTGTCGTCATCTCACACGGCGCTGGTGAGCACAGTGGCCGCTATGAACGGCTTGCGTCTCACCTGGCCGGCCTCGGCTATCCCGTCCACGCGGTCGACCACCGCGGTCACGGGCGCTCGCAGGGACGCCGGGCGCTCGTCGATCGACTCGACAATGCGGCAGCCGACCTCGACGTGGTCGTCGACCTCGCCGCCCGCGCTCACCCCGACGTCCCTCTGTTCCTGCTCGGCCACAGCCTCGGCGGAGCGATCGCGCTGCGCTATGCGCTCCAGCACCAGGACAAGCTGGACGGCCTGATCCTCTCCGGCCCTGTGGCGGTGATCGATCTCCCGCCGGCGCCCGTCCGAGCCGCCGTCAGGGCCCTGTCGGCCGTCGCCCCGCAGCTGCCTGTCCTGGCCGTCGATCCGGCGACGATCAGCCGCGACGCCGGAGAGGTCGACGCCTACAGGACCGATCCGCTCGTTCACCACGGCAAGCTCCCGCTGCGCACCGTCTCCGAGATCGCGACGCGCGACCGAGGCCTTCCCCGAGCAGGTGCCAAGCCTGACGCTTCCCCTTCTGCTCGTCCACGGCTCCGAGGATCGGCTTGCCCCCGTGCAGGGCAGCCGCATGGTGCACGAGCGCGCGAGCTCCGAGGACAAGACGCTGCACGTCTACGACGGGCTGTTTCACGAGGTGCTCAATGAGCTCCCCGAGGATCGCGAGCGCGTGCTCGCCGACATCGTGGCCTGGCTGGACGCGCACACGCAGGCTGCATCGTCCTAGGGAGCGGCGCGACCACCCCAGCCAGGGTGCAAACGGACCGATCTTGCGGCATGGACCGTCTGATCGAGCAGAACGGCGATCGTCATCGGCCCCACACCACCTGGGACCGGTGTCAGCAGGCTCGCGACGCTAACCGCCTCATCGAAGACGACATCGCCGACGTTGCCGTCGTAGCCGGCGTCGATCACCACGGCGCCTGGCTTCAGCCAGTCACCACGCACGAAGCGCCGGCGTCCGACGGCGGCCACCACGATGTCGGCGTCGCGGACGATGCCGGGCAGGTCGTTCGTGTGCGAATGGCAGTAGGTGACCGTGGCGTCGCGGGCGAGCAGGAGCATCCCAACGGGCTTACCGAGAATCGGGCTGCGGCCGATGACCACGGCGCGCTTGGCGGCCAGCTCGACCCCGTAGGCATCCAGCAGGCGCATGATCGCGCCCGGTGTGCATGAGACTGGTCCAGGAAGCCCGAAGGCCATCGCGGCGAACGATCGCATCGTGACTCCATCAACATCCTTGGTCGGAGCGATGGCCTCGAACACCGCGCGCTCGTCGACGTGCGCCGGAACTGGATGCTGTACAAGGATGCCGTCGACCGTCGGATCCTCAGACAGTCCCCTGACGGCGTTCACGGCTTCTTCGGTGCTCGCGCTCGCGGGCAGTGAGACCAGCCACGGCTCGATACCCGCGCGCTCGCATCTGGCGCGCTTCATCCTCACGTAGGTGACGGAGGCGGGATCCTCACCGACCCGGTGGTTCTCCACCTCAGCGCCAGTCACAGCCAGGACAGAGGATAGTGCGCATCGCGCGGCAACCGCCCACGCTCAAACGCCTGCGCGATCGGGGTGCCGATCATGGCGCTGACGCTGCGGCAGTGGAGCGTTCAATGGTGATGAGCGAACGCGCCTGACGCCGTCCAAGCGGCGAACTGGGGGATCAACAGAACCGCGAGCACGAGGCCGCCTACACAGGCGCTCGCCAGCGCGATCCATCGTCCCGTGTCGCCGCCCGCCAGCCCGGGAAGATCCTCGCGCGCTGCGCGCGTCGCGGTCAGCGACGCGGGCAGACCCCGCAGATGACCGAGCACGTGCAGGCCGGTGAAGCCGAGCCAGACGAAGAAGCTCACCTTGTGTATCAGCACCCATGAGCCTCGGTGCAGCGGTCCTTCAAAGAGCAGCACCACGCCGCTTGCGAACACGATCACCGTCGACAGCACGACGAACGGGGCGATCAGGCGCAATGGCAATAGCGGCGGGCCCTTGCGGCGGTATGCGCGATTGCCGCTGTAGTAGCGGGCGAAGCGATAGCCAGTGCTTGCCATCTTCAGCGCGACCGGGCCGATCAGCAACAGGCCGACGAACAGGTGGACCGAGATCAACTGCGAGTTTCGCACGATCGTCACGCCGATCACAGCCAGCAGCACAACCAAGAGCACGCCCGTCGTCGCGGTGAGCTGCTCGTTGCCGTCGGGCCCGCCGCCAAGGATCGGCTCTGTGGAGCGCCCGCTCGGGTGCCTGGCGCGCGCGGCGGAGAGACGCGCCTGACTTCGCGCCCCGACGTCGGAGGGAGGCCTCGCCACGCGCATCAGTGTCCGAGCGTGAGCTAACGACTCGATAACAGCCCAATGAGAACCCTCTCACGTGGCTTGGCGCTCGGCGCCCCGCCAACCCGGCCGCCGCGGCATTCCAGGCTGGCGCCGATGAGGACCTTCTCACGAGCCGCTCACGCGACCTTTAGCGGCCGACGACAGACTGACGCGATGGCCCCCCAGCGCAGCGGCGCCGATCGGCGCACGATCAGGCGCCGTCGGGCAATCGCGCTGGCCGTGCCGGTCGTGTTCGCGGTGATCGTCGCCGTCGCGACGGGACGCGACGCGCGGCCCGGTCGGTCATCTGCTGCAGCCGCCGCCCGGATTGGGGTGTTGGGTGCGCACTGGAAGCGCACACCGGATCCTCGCATCTCCGTCCACACATCGGGCGCAGGTTTGCAGCCTGGGTCGAACCCTGCGGTGCTGCCAGGCCCGGTTCTGATCGCCGACCGCGACAACAACCGGCTGCTCGAGGTGAGCCCCGAGGGCAAGGTGCTGTGGCGCTTTCCCGAACCCGGTGACCTGAGCGCCGGCCAAACGTTTCTGCTGCCCGACGATGCGTTCTTCTCCCCGGACGGGCGCCGCGTGGTTGTCACTCAGGAGGACGACTTTGCGATCAGCGTGGTCGACCTCGCCGACGATCGGATCGTCTACCGCTACGGCCACCCCGGCGTGCCGGGCTCCGAAGCGGACTACGTGCACAATCCCGATGACGCGATGCTGACGCCGTCTGGTGACCTGATCTCCGCCGACATCAAGAACTGCCGGGTGCTGGTGATCCGTCCCCCCGCCCATCAAGCGCTGAGACAGCTCGGGATCACCGGCGACTGCGAACATGAACCGGGCGCCACCTACGGGAGCCCCAACGGAGCGTTCCCGATGGCCAACGGCGACACTGCGATCACCGAGATCAACGGCGACTGGCTCGACGTCGTCACCGCGAGCGGCAGGCCGGTGGAAGCGACGCACCCACCGGGCTTCAGCTACCCGTCCGATACCAACGAGGTCCGCCCCGGTGTGTTCATGTCGGTCGACTACACCGACCCCGGAGCGATCGAGACGTTCACCGGGACCGGACAGCTGCTGTGGCGCTACGAACCGAGCGGCGCGGACGCGCTCAACCAGCCCTCTCTCGCGCTGCCGCTGCCAAACGGCGACGTTCTCGCCAACGACGACAAGAACGACCGCGTGATCGTGGTCGACCCGCGCACGAGCAAGGTCGTCTGGCAGTACGGGCACACGCACGTGCCAGGCTCAGGCGAAGGCTTCCTCAGCAACCCTGACGGCGTGGACCTCGCGCCGCCGTACTCGCTCGGCCAGCGCTTCGCCGCCAGCATGCGAGCGCCCTAGCGCGTCAGACCGTGGAGCATTTCGGCTACGGCGTGGCGGGCGTGAGCTCAAGCACCGAGTCAGACGTTCCGACGGAGCTGAGGCCGCCGGCCAGCCACACCCGTCCCTCGACGACCGCCGCCGACCCATCCGACAGCGCGAGCGGCAGTGAGCCGTCGGGCAGCGAGCGTCCGGTGCGGGGGTCGATCGCCAGGATCGACGCGCTCTGGGACCCCGAAGCACTACCGCGACCGCCGAGCAGGTAGACCCAGGAGCCAAGCGCAACCGCGGACGCGTGGGTGATCGGAGCGGGCAGACCACCGATGCGCCGTAGCGCTCGTGTCGTCGGATCGAAGCTCAAAACCGCGCTCGTGGCTGCTTCTTCACGCGAGCCGCCCGCGATCACCAGCCGGCCATCGCTCGCCGCGACTGCCGCGTAGCGCAGACCGTAGGGCAGGCGGGCCACGACCTGTGCCGGTGTTCCAGGACGCCAGGCAACGATCGTGTTCAGCGCCTGTTCCCCGTCATAGCCTCCGACCACGTAGGCGGTGCCGGCGATCGTCGCGACGCCGGCATCGGACGTGGGTGTCGGAAGGCTCGCAACCTGAGTGACACGCTCGGTCTGCGGGTCATAGGAAAGGATGTGGCTGTAAGAGCTGTACTGCCCGCCGCCAAACAGATACACATGCCCGTCGACGATCGCTCCCTGCGCGTCGTGCTGCGCCTGTGGCAGCAGCCCCCCCGCCTTGAAGCCGGCATCTCCCAGCACGGTGACGGCGTCGGTCGAGGTGTCGCTTGCGTCCAGGCCTCCGAGCAGCACCACCTGCCCGGACCCGAGCGCTACTGCAGCCGCGTCCTGTAGAGCAGATGGGAGCAGGAACGGAAGGCGACGAACGACGAAGTGCCGCGGCGCGTCGGACAGTCCCGAGCCGGAGGCGGGTCTCGCATTGGCCTCTGCCGACTTTGGATGCCTCGGGGAGCCTGAGGTGAGCCAGACGACAAGCACGACGATGACACCGAGCAGCCCACCAACAAATGCCCACCTCCGCCGCGCGATCTGACGGCGCCGGGATGCGCCTCGCGTGGACGTCCGCTGTCTCATCGCGCTCAAGCAGTCGAGCATATCGGCGAAGACTGAGCGAAAACCCGCGCTGACCGGCGAGGAGTGACAACGTCCGAATCCGGCGAGTCTCTCGCGATTCGTTGGGCTAGGCTGAGATGATGACCACGAAGGAGACCGTACGGGCGCTCTACGCGGCCTACGCCACGGGAGACCCGGATCGCATCGCGGCGTTGCTGCATCCTGATGTCATCTGGGTGGCTCCTGCGGGCAATGCCACACAGATCGCGCTCGGGCTGGGAAGTGCCGCTGATGCAGGGCCGCCGCGGGGCCTAAACGACCTTGACCGTGATGCGATCGTGGCGTTCATGGCCCATGACTACCCGCGGTTTTTCGCAAACGTGGCGTTCGAGCCCCGGTCGATGATTGGCGAGGGGGACGTGGTGGTTGCCGAGCACAGGATGTCGGCGACGCTTCCCAACGGTCGCCCGTACGTCAACGACTACTGCTTCGCCTACGAGGTCGCCGACGGCCGGGTTACCGCGATTCGCGAGTACATGGACACGCGCGGCGGCTGGTTGCAGGTCTTCGGCGGCGATCCCCCGGAGATCCTGCTGAAGGGCACGCCGCCCACCTCGTGACGTCCCGTCCCGACGCGCGGGACGGGACGGTCCGCTCGGGCGCTGCTACGTGATGATCTTGATGATGCGCTCCATGCCGAGACGCGTGTGGGCAACGCCATTCTGGGTTTCCATGAAGCAGGCCTGCACATACCAGCCCGGTTTAGCCGTGATCGTCTCCTGCTGGAACGCTTCGTGCGACAGCGGCCCGGCGAACCCGAAGGGTTCCGCGACGACGAGCTTTTCGAGCCCCTTTTCCTTTCCGGACAGCAACCCCTTGACGATCTGCCTGGCCGCGCGCTTGCTCTTGGCCGGGAACACGATGTCCATGTGAACCAGGAAGCCTTCGTTTTCAAAGCGGACCAGCTCGCCGTCGTGCAGGGTGGTCGGGCCGGTGAAGCCGAACTCGATCGAGCGAAGCGTCGCTTCGGGCGTCGGCAGCGGGACGGGCGATGGGGCAGCGCTTACCGTGAACGTATGCACCTT
This sequence comes from uncultured Solirubrobacterales bacterium, assembly GCA_963749385.1. Taxonomy (GTDB): domain Bacteria; phylum Actinomycetota; class Thermoleophilia; order Solirubrobacterales; family Solirubrobacteraceae; genus Palsa-744. The sequence continues at coordinate 12,332 of CAVVMI010000004.1, read as the reverse complement.
TGGCTGCTTGTGTTTTTCAGGGACCAGCGCGACGTACTGACCGGGCACCAGCATCGTCTGGACTTCGCTGCCGTGGCCGGGACTGACTTCCGTGTCGAACGTGATCGAGCCGTACCTGGACGCTTTGTTGGGATCTTTCCCAGCGCCGCCTTTGAGACCCGCTTCGAGTTCCGCGACGTCGACGCCGGGCTTCAGAAGGAACAGGAGAGCGTTCGCTTCCTTGACGCCTGTGACACTCGTGACGACGTTCACGCCACCCGACTGCGGTGTGCCGGTCACCGTGATCGACGACGCGGTGATCGTCAGCGTCAGCGTCGGAAGCGTCGCAGCCTGCGCGGAGCCCGCCGGTAGCAGGCCGAAAGCAACCAGCAGCGACGCAACGAACACGCCCCTTACCGCGAAACGACGAGGGCGATGGGGCATGGCTTGATCCTTCCAGGTTGGAATACGTGAGAGCTGCTGTTGGGCGGTGCCCTCGATTGGCCTGTCCGCAGCGACCACTGCGTAGCGCGTATGACGGCTCCCCCTGCATCGAGGAAGATAATGCTCGCGGCCACGGCGCGCGGCTTGCTCTCGGATCCGCCTCGCGGCAACGCCCGCCAAACGCTTGCCCAGCTCCGAAAGCAGCCGTCGAGGATACTCAGCAGGCGATGACCGGCTTGATCGCCAGAGAAGCGCTGCACATCGACATCGACGAGGCCCGCGCTGCCGCCGAACGCCTCGCCGAGGAGAGGCGGTAGGCGATGTCACGGGAAAACGCGAGGCTGGTTGAGCGTGCGATCGCGGCGATCAACGTGAGGGACATCGAGGGCTATCTCGCCTGCTGCACCGAGAACGTCAAGTTGGAGACGCCAATGGCGGCCGTCGGAGGGGTGTACGAAGGAATCGACGGCATCAGGCGTTTCTTGACCGACATCGAGGAAGCCGGACCCGATTTCCGGATCGAGATTGACGGTATGGAAGAGGTCGATAGCGAGCGGGTGATCGCGTTCCTGCGCACCAGCTCCACGGGCCGAGCCAGCGGCATTCGCATGGCAGCGACGCAAACCAACGTGTACGACCTGATCGACGCCAAGATCAGCCACGTTCGCATCTTCTTCCACCGTCACGAGGCCCTCAAAGCCGTGGGGCTGGAGGGGTAGGTCTGACTCAGAGCAGGCGCCGAGGCCGTGGTTGGCCAGAGGCGGCCCCTTCGGTGCTTCCCGCCGACACCGGCAGAACCGCGCCGGACCAATAGAATCCGGCCCCTAGGGCGCGTAGCTCAGTGGGAGAGCGCTCGCTTCACACGCGAGAGGTCGCAGGTTCGAAACCCGCCGCGCCCATCGTCCGTTTCCCCAGTGCTAGAGCCAAACTCGGATGACGGTGAAATGTCCGCCGAGGGGGCAAAATCGCTTGGTGGGCAAAATTGTGGGCAAAATTCGCCCGACTGGGCGCCGTACAACGTCTCCTGGGCGTCTGTGAGCAGGGCGTCGAAGGCGGCGCCGTGTGCGCGCTTGCTGCGATCGAGTAGCTGCGCGTAGACGTCCATCGTGAGCTTGGAGTCGGTGTGCCCGACCTGGCTCTGCACGAACGGGACATCGAATTTGGTCGCGAGGAGCATGACCGAGACGTAGGTGCGGCGCATCGTGTGTGGCGTGACGTGGGGCAGCGGCGGGAGGCCATGCTCGATGAGTTTCTCGCTGGCAAGTCGCGCGCCGGCATCGAGCACTCTTTCGCGCACGTTGCCCTCGTCCCAGCGCGTCCCCTTGCGGGTGCAGAAGAACGGTCGCTCGGGCTCGACGGGGTAGCCGAAGCGGATCTTCTGCGCCCGGTGGGCGAGCAGGATGTCGCGTAGCTTTGGCGTGACCTCGACGTGGCGCACCCCGGTCTCGGTCTTGCTGTCAGCGATCCACAGGCGCGACGCGGAGGGGTCGTGCAGGCGCACGTCTCGCTCCAGCAGGTCCAGCGCCTCTGAGATCCGCGGGCCAGCGTAGCCGAGTATTGCGCAGAGCGCGCGCCAGCCGACCCGGCCGTTGTCGGCGCGATAGGTCTTGCCGTTGGCGAGCATCGACATCGACCCGCTGCTCAACCCGAACTGCAGGCGCAGCGCGTATTGCGTCTCACCGCGGTACAGGCGCTCGCGGATCTCCTTGACCTGGGCGGCGGTCAGCTTCGCTCGCTTCTGTGACTTCGGCGCAGCCTCGAGCTCGCCGACGGCGTCGAGCAGCGCGACGACCTGGTCGATCTCAAGAAACGTCCGGTCGGGCTTGGGGACGCGGACGCGCAGGCGCTTTGAGCGCGCGGGATTGTCCTCGCGCAGCTTGTCCGCGACAGCGTCGTCGAGAATCTGCGCGAGCAGGCTCATCATCATCTGGATCGAGCGCAGCGACAGGGGCCTGCGACGGCGCCCGTCGCGATCGGTGAGGCAGCCTCCGGCCGCGATGATCTTCATGAGCTGGTCGCGGTCTGCGAACAGCCGTGCGCGAAAGCGCGCGCAGTCCTCGTCTGAGATCTGCGCCACCTGCATGGGGCCGAAGAACGGCAGGACATGCTTGCGCAGCCTCCAGTGGTAGTCCTGGTAGGTGTTCTCGGCCAGCGGCGCCTGGCCGATCTCGCCGGTGCGCATGCGCTCGAGCCAGCGCGAGCAGTAGAGGTCAAATGCGACCGCGCAGGCGCTGTGTGCAAGGGTGGGCGGGGGCTCCGGTTCGTAGCGGGCGAGGACCTGCTCGATCGGAAGGCCGGCGGCCAGTAGCGCGCGAACATTGGCGAGCTCTTGCAGTCCGCGCTGCGTGGTCCACCCCTCGACGTCGCGTCCGAACATGACCCGGTAGCGGGTGCCTTCGTGGCTGAAGCGTGCTCGGATGCTCGCGCTGCCGTCCTTCAGGGGCACCGACTCGATGCTGCCAGTCGTTGGGCGGCCCCTGGTCTGTGCCCGAGGCGCCATCCCGTCTTGCGGCCCGGAGCCGGGCCCGTTGGGTCCGCTTGAAACCAAGGCTCTCCGGTATCGCGGTCGGCGTGGATCAGCGCTCATATTCAATCACCTCGGATCTGGGCGCCCGCGACCCTCGCTGTCGTGAGGCGGCGGGCCGCGCTGGTCGACTCGCCGCGTCGGGTCGGCCAAGCGCCTCGGCCACGCGGCCGACGTCGAAGCGCAGCCGCCCGCGCGGGCCGCCGAGCCGGATCGCTCCCAGCTCGCGAGCGTGGGCGTAGATCCATTGGCGCTCGATGCCGAGCATCCGGGCGAGGTCGCCAGCGTCGACATAGCGCGGGCCAGGATGCGCGGGGGCGCTGCCAATCAGCTGCGCCACGCGCCGTGCGATCTGCTCGATGTCGTCGTCGTCTAGCGTCATTGGACACCTGCTCACGCGCCCGGCCCGCTGTGCGGCGCCCTTGCCACGCGGGCTTCCTTGGCGGTCGTTGGACGCCCGCCCTACCTGCAGATAAGCCGCGCAAGCGCGGCAGCGAGCAAGCGACTTGCGACGATCGATCATGTGGCCGCCGCCAATCATCGCTACAGCTCCGCGCAGTTCGGGTAGCTGCGCCGCTCGATCGCGTTTCCGGCGACGTCATAGCCGCGCAGCTCATAGATCGTCGGGATCGCCTGCAGCTGCTCGCGCCCGCCGCGCGCTTCGTCGGACCAGCGCTCGCGCTGGTCCTCGACGAAGCAATGAAACGCGGCGGGGAGGTCTTCCTCGGGCACGTCCTCGAGCGAGATCTCATCCACTCGCAGGATCGAGCACGCCACGCGCCGGGCGTAGGCCTCGGTCGTGAGGCCCTCGCGCGCGGCGTGCCGGTAGTCGTCGCTCCAACCATCGGGCAGGCCGCGCGCGGTGCGGTAGAAGTAGAGGCCGTTGGCCTCGGCGTGCATCGGCTCGCCGGTCTCTGAGTCGGCCAGGTGCAGGTCCACGAGCAGCGCGAGCTCGGGGAACGCGAGTAAGGCGAGCTCGTGCTGACAGCCACAGGAGTCGGGGTCGCGGTCACGGTGGTGGCGCGAGCGGCCGCTGTGGGTTCCGTGGCGCTCGTAGCGGTCTGTCGTCACCGAGAACGCCGGCGAGAGGCCGCCTGGGTCTGCCCGCTCTCTCAGCTGCAGATGAACGACGACACGCGAGCGGTCGGGGAGGTCGCGTATCAGGATGCGAGAAACCATGACTTCCTCCAGTGGGTTCGAGCTCATTCAGGTCAGTTGGGCCCTGCCCAACTGATTGCTCGCCTCAGCAGGTCGTGGAGGAGGCGTCAAGCAAGTTCACGAGTAACTGCCGTGCCCCGCCGCAGGCGGGGGCCCGAACTTGCTTTACGGCGGGGGAGCGACCTGCTACCTAACACCGGAGTCGGCGCGGTGGGCGCGCCCGGGCGGTCAGTCGCAGCCGTGGCAGCCGGGCGCGGTCGGGAGGTTCGGCCGAAGCTGGGCCTTGCGGAGATCGTCCACGAGCGCATCTCGCGGAAACGCCTGCAGTGCCTCTCTCGCCGCCGGGATCTCCCGTGCCTGCTCCCACGTCTGCGCTTCCGTCAGCACCTCATAGAGGGGCCCGAGCAGCTCGGCCACGCGCTCCGGGAACGGCCCGGGCGGGTAGTCCTCGCGCTCGAACAGGAGGGTGCGCTGTTCGGTGTTGACGCTGTAAGGGTTGAAGTCGACCATGCCGTACATCACGTGATCGTTGGCGAAGGCGCGCCATACCGACGCACCCTCAGCGAACGCCGGCGGCAGCGGGTCGCCGAGCGTGCCGGCGAGTGCGCGCCGCGCGACGATCGTTGCGATGCCATCAGCTGTGCCGTCCAGGGCATACGGCGCGTGGTTGACCTGCCGGTCGCGCAGCTTCCCCACGATCGCCTCCCGGAGTTGCCCGAACGCGGACCCGTCACGGCGCACGGTCGCATCCCACGAGCGCAGCTGTGTGTCGAGATCGGCGAAGTGCGCCGCAAACATCTCGCGCTCCAGGTGGTCGCCGTCGCCCACCGGCTGGCCACCTTCGACGGCAGTCTGCGCCGCCTGCAGCATCTGGCGCAGCGCGTCGCGGTGCTCGAGTGTCGCCACGGCGGCCAGGTCGCCGTCTCGCGCGGCCAGCTCGGATAGACGGTCGAGTGCGTGCGCGACCACGCCGCGGGTCACCTCCAGCTCGCCACGGTCGGCGTCGGACAGCGCCCTGCCGGCACCGGTCAGCTCGCCGCCGACAGCGTTGTACTCGGCTGCCTCGCGCTGCTGCGCCTCGCGATTGTGCTGCTCGACCTTCCGGTATGCGTCCCGCACCGGCTTGTGGAAGCGCTCGCCGAACGTCCGCAGCTGCGCATCCCGTTGCTCCCACACGGTGCGCGGCGGCGCATCGGACGGGAGCCACCACCGGCCGCGCTCAAGCGCGTGGCCGATCGTGTCGGCAGCCTCCTCCAGCTCGCCCTGCAGGCTCAGCGCCACGTCGCCGGCGACGGGTGTAGACGCGGGCGCGCGGGGCTGGTCGTGACCTCCCCGGAACATCACCGCAGCGCCGGCGAGACACACGACACCTGCGAGCCACAGCCCCACCGACGCAAGGTTCAGGAACTTTTCCGAGGTGTCGACAATCACGGCCGCGATCCAGCACGCGGCGCCAGCGCCGATCAGTGCTCCCCCGATGTGGTTGCGTCGCTCGCGCACTGCCGGCACATCATCACGCTCGGGCAGGTCGGGTTCTCCTGCGCGGAGCCTTCGAGGGAGCGAGCCAGCCGCGGCCGATCGGAGCCCACGGAGCTGCCTGCCGAGCCTGCGGCGCTCGAGACGCTACGTGAGTCCGTTGCCGTCTAGCTTGGAGGTCCTACGCGCCAAAGCGAGAGCGCGACGCGCGTAGGAATCGCACGCCTCCTGCTCATCGCAAGCAGCAGCATGATTGGCGTCATGACACCCTCCCGGCTACGCAAAGGCCGGAGCATCCACCAAGGAGCCGTCATCGCGCTTCTGTGCCATGCAGGTTCGCGAGGACGCTCTCCACGCTGTGCTGCTGCCCGAGCATTCGGCTCATGTAGTCGACGTTCGCCTCGGCGAAGCGGCGCACGAAGTGCTCGCTCGCGGGCGCATGGCCGCCGCCGCGCGCGATGAGGTAGTTCTTGAGCGGCGCGCTCGCCATCGGCCCGGACTTCCACCCGCGCACCAGGGCGAGCAGGGATGTGCCTTTCTCCATGAAGCCCTCGCAGAAGAACAGCTCCTCGGCCGAGACGATGGCCAGCGATCCCACGCGCTCGTGCTTGAGGTACCCCTTCGCGCGAATGCGACGGTCGACCTCCCTGAGGATGTACTCCATGTGCGGGAAGGCGTGTGACGTCACGAGCACCGGCCACGCGTGGGCGACGAGCGCCGGGTCGATGGCCGGCAGCTTCAGCTCGTCGTCGAAGAAGTCCCGGATGCAGTGGTCGAGCTGGCGGGCCTTCCCCACGATGAGCCGGTCTACGTCGGAGCGGAAGCACCCCAGGTCGCCCTGCGTGGTCGTGCCGGCCTGCAGCGGGCCGGAGACGACCTCCACGAACACCGGGTTGCGCTCGTATTCGAGGATCACGTCCGACGAGCGCCGGCGCTCCGTTCGCGGGCCGTAGAGCACGTCCGCAGTGATCGTGGCGCCGGAGCGCTCCAGCTCCACGCCCCGCCGCAATGTCCGCTCGACCGACTCCTGGAAGGCCTCCCCGAAGATCGAGCTGTAGTGGCGGCGGTCGCGGCCATCGGATTCGGCGGCCTCGCTGAGGATGTGATGGACGCCCTGGGAGACCCGGCGGCGCAGGCTGGCCATGGAGAGCGGCAGGAAGAGACCCGGCTCGATCTCGACCAGCGGGTAGCGCTCGAAGGTCAGCGAGCTGTAGGTGCTGTCGCCGTACTGGCTGGCCTCGGCCATCAGCTCGTCGCGTAGCGCGTCGAGGTCGCGGGCGGTCAGCGCGAAGAACGCCTCCCAGGTGCCCTTCGCCATCGTCGTCTGGGCGAACGCCTGCGCCGGTTGGATGCCCGGCGCTCCGTCCTCGCTGGCGCCGCGGGTCAGGAACCGCGCGAGCACGGCGGCGCCGACGGTGAAGTACTCGGCGATCTGCATCCCCGTGTGGCGCGTGAAGGCCTCCTCGACCTCCCTCGCGCGCCGGTGCCCGAGCTGGGGCCAGATGACGCGATAGACCTCGTGGTGGATCGCCGTCACCGGGAGCTGGTCCTCGTGGTAGTTCAGGCAGCACTGGCGGATCTCCCACGCGAGCCTCTGAGGCGGGTCTTCCACGTCCAGGTCGGCGTCGAGGAGGTCCGTCACCCCGATCAGGCAGGTGCCCCACTCCTCGCGCAGCGCTCCGTCCCCGAAGTCGTCGTGGGGCCGCCGGTCGGCGTGGAGGACAACCAGCCGCGCGAGGTGCACCAGCTGCTGTTCACAGAAGACGGTGCTCGCGCTCCCGTCGCGCAGCCTCTGGAGGAGGGCCTGGCCGAGCTGCCCGTCCCCGATGATCTCCTGCACCAGCCGCGCCTGCAGGCGAGCGCTCTCGGACGGGCGCGACTCGGCGGCGAGCCGGGTGCTCAGGTGCGCGATGGCCCAGAGGCAGTCCGCCGCGGAGAGCCTGCGCAGGCGCTCCACGATGTCCGGCTCGCGCAGCGCGACCCCGCCGGTGAGGTCCAGGTAGCTCAGATACACGGTGGCTTCGAGGTCGGGGACCGGGTCCGCCCGCGCCTCCGTGGCAGGCACGAGGATCCCGAGCTCGTGGCGGGCGAAGCCGCGGGGTGCGTTGGGGTGGGGCACCACTTGAGGCTAGCCGCGCGCTGCGACGGCGCGGGTGGCCCACGCGCGGCTCGCTAGCCTCGCTTGCGTGAGCCTGACCAAGCGCTGGATGGAAGAGGCGGAAGAGCGGGGCTGGCGAAGCGGCCCCGACAAGCACGTCTGCGCCGAGCACGTCGAGGACGACGCCCTCGCCAGGCTGCTCGCCGAGCATGCCTCGCCGACGCCGTGCTCGTACTGCAGTCGCGCGGGCGGCGCGCCCCTCGACGTGCTGATCGAGCGCATCGGCACCAGCCTGCCAGCGGAGTGGGGCAACGCGGACGATGAGGGGGTCGGCTGGGAGGGTGGCTACGTCGGCAAGACCTACGACACCTACGAGCTGATCACCGAAGCGGGCGACCCGCCGCTCAACGACTCAGAGCTGATCGCGGACGTCGTCGGCGCGCTGCCCGAACAGGCGTGGGCGCAGCGCGATTTCTACCGCCTCCGCCCCGATGAGCGCATGCGCTACGGCTGGGAGGAGTTCGAGGAGACCGTCAAGCACCACCATCGGTACTTCTTCTCCGACCAGGGCCTCGACGCGGAGGACCCGGACTACATCGCGCCGGACGCGCTGCTGGCGGCCATCGGCGACGCGCTGCGTGACGGCGGCCTCGTGCGCCCGCTGCCGGACGAGCCGATCTACCGCGTGCGCACCCACGGCTCGCAGGAGCAGCCACGGACGGCGGCCGAGCTTGGCGCTCCCGCCGCCGCGCTCATCGACAGGTCGAGCCGGATGAGCCCTGCGGGGGTCCCTCTCTTCTACGGGGCGCTCGACCCGGCCACGGCGACCGCTGAGGCCCGCGAGGCCAACCCGGATGCGAAGGCTTGGACGATGGGCACGTTCTGCGCGCGCTCCCCCGCGCGCATCATCGACCTCTCGACGCCACCGGAGGTGCCGAGCGTGTACGACCCCGAGCGCCGACATCTGCGGGCTGGCCTGACCTTCCTGCGTCACTTCGTGAGCGAGATCTCCAAGCCCTTCGTCCGTGATGATCGCGTCCACATCGAGTACGTGCCCACGCAGGTCGTTACCGAGTGGCTGCGCACGCGCTTCGACCCTGGCACTGGAGAGCCACTGGTTGGGTCCTATACGGCTCATCCCGTAGGCCTGACGGCGTGAACATGTCGTTGTTCATCGACAATGACGGAGCCTGCGACCCAGATGACGAGCGGGACTCCGCACTGCTGGTCCTCGATGGACACGAGCGGCTCGCTGGATAGCGGCACGCGGAGACTGATAAGGGCGCGTCAGTCGAAAGAGCCGCGTGCCCGCCTCCAGGGAGGCGGACGCGCAGCCCGGCCCAGCTACGCAGCGACGGCCACGCCCTGGGACTGCTGCTCAGAAGAGTCGTCATCGCGGCGTGGGCGGTCCAAGAACTCGACCGCGCCGGCGATGAGCTCCATGCCGCGGCGCTTGGCGCCGTCGGCTGTCTCCCAGGAGGTTGGTTCGAGGCGTGCTGAGACTCCGACGAGGCGGCCCTTCGTCAGGTGGGCTGCGCAGGTGTCGGCGAGTGGCCCCCAGACGGTCACGTCGAAGAAGTCGGCCGTGGGGGTGTCGTCCTGGTCACTCTTGATCGGCTTGCGGACGGCGATGCCGAGAGTCAGAACGGACCTCTCGCCTGCGCTTGTTGAGACGGTGCGCAGCTCCGGGTCGCGTGTGAGCTTCCCGATCAGCGTCGCTGAGTTGGTGGGTGATGGAAATGGCATTTGGTGTTCTCCTGTTCGGTGGTGGTGTGCGTTGACGAATCCCGATCCGGCCGACGACCGCCGCGCGGAACCGAGCCCGCAGGGCGAGGGGAACCCCTCTTGCGGGGGTTGCAGCGCATAGGCGGCGCCGGCCAAGCTCGGGTGAGGAGACAAAGCGCAAACCGCCACCGGTGCGGGAGAGGGCCGATGCGATGACGTCGTCCAACGACCATTCGGATAGCTCGGGCTCGATGTGGAAGCGATCAGCGCCATGTCGTAAGTGCCGCCGCGCCGGCACAGCGGCCCGGAGCGACGACATCCCTAAGCCGGGCTGGGCGGCGTTCAAACAAGCGATCTGGATCGCTAGGCCGCCCGGCGGCGCCACGGGCCGTCAGATAGCGCGGGAGAGAGGTTAGACTCTCGGACACGGTGTTCAAGAGACTCGCGGCGTATGTCACCGACGTAAGCGATGCCGCTGCCAAGCTGGCCGATTTTCGTGTCAAGGATCGAGCGATCGGCCAGCGTATGGAGCAGCTAATCGCACTGACCGAAGAGCGCGACCGGCCGGATATCAGCCGCGACCGACTCACGGAAATCGACCAAGAGCTTTTGGCGCTGTGGGATCAGCGGCGAACTGAAACAGCCGAGATCGACGCGGCCGCCCAGCACCTCGCGCACAAGTTGGAACGCTGAGGTCAGCAGAGCGTCAGCTATGCGGCCAGCGCGACCGCGCGCTCGCTCGCCAAGCGACGGGCGAGTTTCGCCAAGACGGTCAGATCAACGTGCAGGCGCACGCGCTCGATGCGCCGCACTCGCAGTGGGGCCATCACCGTTCTTGGGGCCTTCGAACTCGCGCTCGACGGCACCGCGACTGCGGTAGACCTGCGGGGCCGCCGATTCGCCCCTGAGGCTGTCTTCGATGCGCCGGGCGATCCCATCGATCGTCTCCGCGTAGCCGCGGATTGCGTCCAGCTCGCCGCCCTCACCCCAGCCGGCGACATACGGCACGCTGGAACCGGCGGTGTCCAGGCCGACGGCGCCACACACGATGAACGTCACCGTGTCGACGAGCACCTCCGCACGGCGGCGGCCGTAGTCTGAGTAGCCGACGCCGAGGGCATGCGCGATCTCGTGGACGAGAATGCGGACCTGGGCATTCGTGGGCAGTTCGTCGTTGATGACGATCTCGTGCTCCTGACTGTCACACCAGCCGTCGGCGGGCCCGTCGAGAGGGCGTCGAGCCACGCTGTAGCCGAGCTCGCCCGCCAGCTCCGCGAGGGGAGTCAGCAGGTGGCTGTGCGTGTCACCCTGGATCGGTTGAGATGGTGAGTCCAGTGAGACCGGCTCGGTGCCCGGCAGCCCTTCGGTCTGCGAGACGTCAAAGACCGCTACCGCGCGAAACACGGTCCGCCTCGGCTGCTCGCCATCCTCCTGTCCCCCGCGCCCCTGCGTGTCGTTATCTGGGGCGCGGACGCTCATCGGAGCGAGGATCCGAATCGCTCGCTCGCCCTTGCGGACATAGCGGTTGAGGTCGAGGAACGCGCGGAAGCCCGCGACGTAGGTGGCGTCCGGGCATTGCATGGCGATCAGTAGCTGATTGCCGAACGAGTAGCGCGACAGCCCATTCGTGGACCGCACCCGCACCCAGCGCTGCCAGCCCTCGGAGCTCAGCAGCGCGCGCGCCGCCTGCTCGAGTCGATCACGGTCTGCCTGGCGGCGCTCGGCGCGCTGCGCCTCAGTCAACTTTCGGTAAGGCATCAGCCACCATCCCTTCGCTCGCGGGTCCCGCCCGGTGGGGGACCGATCCCCATCTCCCGCGCACGCCGCAGGCGTGCGATCATCGGGATGGGGTCGGGCCGCGCTGGCACCCAGCCGCCGATCACTCACAGTTCGACCTCGTTGGGCGCCACACCGAGGCCATCGCGCGCGATCAGGGCAAGAACATCGCTGTGCACCCATGGCGTCGGCTGATCGCACCCTGCCTCTGACGCCACGCCGATGCGCCGCGCCAGCCAGCTGGTCTCGCCGCTGACGTTGCCGCGACGGTCGCGCTTGCAGCGCCCACAGCGGATCGCGATCTCGCTCATCGTCAGATCGCCGCGGGCAAGTCGTGACTGGACGGCTTCGCGCAAGCCGCGGTTGAGGACGATCGGGCTCTCGGCGAGCCGCGCCAGCTCCCCTGCGAGGCACGAGGTGGAGAGCGTGCTGTCGTTGCCGTGGGCGGCGAGAGCGTTGGCGGTGATGCTGCGGGCCGGCTCGTAGTCCTGGAAGCGGGCGACCACCTCGCGCAACCGAACGATCTCGAGTCGCTCGGCCTGGTCGGCGGCGATGCTGAGTGTCCAGCGCAGTTCGGGGAAGCGCCCGACCGGAGCGATCGTCTGGATGCGATAGATGGTTCTGTCGTCGTCGCACAACACGTGCACGACGCAGCGGTCGGGCGCCTCTGGGATCGGCGAGACATCGAAGTCCGCGCCCGTCACGGGACGGCAGCGCCCCCTGTTCTCGTCCATGAGATACAAGGCACAGAGAACCTGCGCGTTCTCTGCCGGCTCATCGGCTGCGAGACGGGCGAGCAGACGTGGGTCGCCGTGTGTGCCAGGGAGCCGGTCCACTACCAGCGCGCTTCCGTCGGCGAGCGATACGTAGGCGATCTCCCTGACCGCACCTGTGTCGCAGTCGGTGTAGGAGCCGAGGGGTGAGGCCGCCGGGGAGGTCCCGAGCGCGCCCGGTGCGGGGTCGAGGGCTGGCGTTGGTGCTGCGGTGATCGTGCTCACGAGGTCTCCTTCGCGGCTCGGGTCCGCCGGATGCGGGCCGTTGCCCCGCCACCGCACGCGCAGCGTGCGAACATCGGGAGGGGCTGGCCCGCAGCGGCCGCCGGCCTGGCCGAATGCGGTTAGCCGTGAGCGGTCAAGTGCTCGAGCTGACGAC
>CAVVMI010000003.1:0-171941 GCA_963749385.1 uncultured Solirubrobacterales bacterium | reverse complement strand
CTGCAGAGGCGGTGCCCAACCGTCCTACCATCCGTGGGTGGCGATGGTGTCGACTCGCGGTGGCGCCGACTCGGCCGGGTCTGGTCGAAAGCGCTTCCTGCTCGGCTTGGCGACGGGTGTCGTGGTCCTGATCGCCGCACTGGTCGTGGCAGCGCTGGCGTGGTCAGGCGTAACGCTGGCGGGCGACTCAACAGCGCTCGCGCGAGTGACGGTGCAGCCGCTGGGGGGGACAATCGAACACATCGAGGCATTCGGGCCTGGAGGTCAGAGGTTGCCAATCGCGGTCGATGATGGGCGCTTGACTCCGCGCAAGCGGCTGACTCCCGGCGAGCGCGTTTCCGTAGACGTCGAGGTTCGCCGACCGGGATGGCTCGGCTGGGCCCTGGGCAGTCACGACAATGAGCAACTCACGCTGAGCGCTCCGGTCGCGCATGTGACCAAACCCTGGATGACCGTGCGAGCCGGCTCGGAGGTGCAAGTGAGCTTTGGTCAGCCGGTCAGCGCGGTTGCCTACGGGAGCCCGGGTGATTTGACCGCTCACGTGCTGAGCGTCGCACAGCGCTCGATCTCGCTTGGGACACAACCGCAGACCGGCGCCACGGAGGTCGCCGCCGCGGTGCGCCCCTGGGAGACGGTGGGTGCTCCCACGCAGGTGAGCTGGTTTCCACCGTCGCGCGCTCCGGTGATGGACACTCTCCCGGCCGCGGGCACGCGAATCGCTCCAAGCACACCCATCTACCTGACGTTCTCGCAGCCGGTGTCCGAGGTACTCGGCTCGGGTGGCCCGCGACTGTCGCCGGCCACGCCCGGACACTGGGGCGAGACGAACAGTCATACGCTCGTGTTCACCCCGTCGGGGTTTGGAGTGGCGCTGGGTTCCCAGCTGCGATCCAGCTCCCGCGTGCGGTCGCCGTGACGGCAGGCGCTAACGGTGGACTGCGCACGAGCAGCCAGGTCGAATGGACCGTCCCGTCCGGTTCAACTCTGCGCCTGCAACAGCTCCTCGCCCAAGCGGGCTACCTGCCGGTCGACTGGCGGCCGGCGGGCGTTCCGGTGGCGCGCACGCCGAGCGCAGAGGCGCAGGCTGCGGTCGACCCGCCCAACGGCAGCTTCAGCTGGCGCTATCCGAACACGCCGCACCAGCTGCGGGCCCTGTGGAGCCCGGGCCAAGCGAACGTGGTCACGAAGGGCGCCGTGATGAAGTTCGAGAACGGGAGCAACCTCACCGTCGATGGTCTCGCAGGACCGACCGTTTGGCGGGCGCTCCTCAGCGACGCGATCGCCGGCAAGCGTCTGGACGAAGGCTACAGCTACGTGTACGTCCACCGCGAAACTCCCGAGACCATGACCCTATGGCACGCCGGCCGCACGATCGTCACCTCCCCCGCGAACACGGGCATCTCCGGAGCGGAAACCGAACTCGGGACGTTTCCGGTGTTCGAGCACATTCCCGAAGGCACGATGAGCGGCACCAATCCCGACGGCTCCCGCTACGAAGATCCCGGGATCAAGTGGATCAGCTACTTCAACGGCGGCGACGCCCTTCACAACTTCGACCGCGCGTCGTTCGGCACGCCGCAGAGCCTCGGCTGCGTGGAGCTCCCGCTCGCGACCTCCGCGGAGATCTGGCCGTACACACCGATTGGCACGCTCGTCTCGATCGAAACCTGAACGCCTCTGCGCTCGCTCAACAGACGATCCTCGTCACCGGCTCGACCGACGGCCTGGGTAAGGAGCTCGCCCGCGAGCTCGCTCAACGCGGCGCGACGGTGCTCGTGCATGGCCGCATCCGGGAGCGCATCGACGCGGCGATCGCCGACATCGCCGAGACGACAGGAAGCGACCGGCTTGTCGGGCATCTCGCGGATCTCTCTGCGCTAAAGGCCGTGCGCCGTCTCGCAGACGAGGTCGCCGCGAGCGACGGCGCCTCGAGGCTCAGGCCATGCCCGGGGACGCGCGGATCGCGGTGATCGCCTCGACGCAATTGGTTGACCGCCTCGACGAGCTGGCTCGCGAGATGCCTGTCTGGGTGATCGCCTGTCCTGAATCGGAGACCCTTGCCCGAGGCGCACGCGAATCGGGCGCGGATGTGACGACGTTCTCCGCACAAGGCGATCCTGAGGATGTGCTCCTGTCAGTGATCGATGAGATCGACCTGCACCACGGGCAAGCGTCCCATCCGGAAGATCCCATGCAGCTCGTCGAGGTAATCGGGGCCACGCCATCCACCGAGGTGACGGCGGCGTTCAAGGCGCTCGGATTCGGCCAGATCGAGCTGACGGCGCGTGGGTTTCTGCGCGACGGTATTGACGAGCGACGGTACCATTTGGGTCGTGATGTCGGGGAGGGGGACCAGGCTAGGTCGGACGGCGACGCTTTGCATAGCCGTCGCGAGGCCGACTGGCAGGTTGGCTGGCCGAGCTATCGCGATGGCGCGCGCCACGTTCAGTGGACGCCAGGCGGCCCGATCGAATCCCTCCCCTCCCCAACTCGCGAGTAGACGGCGAGAGCAAGCCCCCCAGATGACCGTTAGACAACTCGTGACACATCAGTGCACAAGCGCAGAGGAGGCCCGACCGGCCTCGGACCAGTACACGGTGCCGCCAGCGAGCGCAAGAGATGACGACTGGATGTCTGCGCCCGCGGCGAGCAGGCGGGTGCCAGCGGCATCCGACGCATAAACATCGAAATAAGGCGTTTCCGAGTATGGAACGTTCGTGACGATCCTACGTTCTATGTCGTCGGCGATCCAGACAACGCTACCGTCGGCCTTGACGACGAGGTCCGTGACGGGGCCGACCCCTGTTTCGGACATCGGCTTCAGTGACGTGCCCGTCGGGATGTGCCGGATGATGCGGCCACTGCGCAAATTGCGCACGACCACGAACCATTCACCCCCGGTCAGGTTCGACAGAAACGATTCGTAGGCCACCAGTGTGCCCACCAGTTGCAGATCCCGGACGCCGAAGCACACTCCCGAGCCACATACCACCGGCGATCCAAGACCAACGACACGTTGCCCGCCGTATACGCAGGCGCGGATCGCGCGGCCCAGGTGTGGATCGTTGACCCGATAGACCACCGCCTCGGAGTCCGCCGCCACGACATATCTCTGGGCGGGGTGGCACAGGTCTTGGGAACGGTGCTCTGATCGAGCTCCAGCCGGACACGCTATCGCCAGACAGCCCAACGCCACGACAACTGCGTGTCTCGAAATCCTCGGCACCACGCCTAGAACATCGGCTCAGAACCGTAGTTGCGTAAGCGCCTTGGTTAGTTCAGCGTGCTCGAGAACAACTGGCCACCCTGCGTCCAAGACAGAGCGCTGCCCTGAAGCGTGAGCGATTCCGGCTGGACTTCGGCGCCGGACGCCAGCTAGGCGGTTGCCAGTCTTGTCAACGGCTCGCACTTGGTAAAAGTGCACGCCAGGAGGGCCAAACCGATCTTCCACCGTCCACGCCACCCCGCCATCGGCTTGCACGACCATCTTGAGCACTCTGCCGACGCCCACCGCGTGCGCGCCCGGCGGCGCGGCACCCGTCGGCAGCTTGCGGACGACACGGCCATTACGGAGGTCTCGGACATATACGAGCCACACCGCGTTCCCTACCTCGCCTTCGCCGGGGATCATCAACTTCTGATAGGCCACCGTGGTACCGGCTAACGCCAACTGCGACACTCCTTCAGCACCCCCAGGCGTACCGAACGCCGGCCGCCCTAAGCCTGGATCCACCGCGTAGTCGCCGGCATGCGCGGTGCGCATCGGGGCAGCGGTTTGGACTTGGCTCGTGCCGAGGCGATCGGACTGGCTGCCAATACCGCCATCACAGGAGCGAATGTTACGAGCAGTGCACGCTGTAGGTTCATTACCTCGGAGGCCGACCTAGTCGAGCCTGTTAGAGACCCGACGGCCGCCCTGTATCCAGGACAGGGCGCTCCCCGTCAGCTTGAGCGACTTCGGCCGAACGTTAGTGCCCGACGCCAGCAGCCGATTGCCCGTCTTGTCCACGGCGCGCACCTGGTACGTACGCGGCCCAGACACCGGTCCGAACGAATATTCCGTGGTCCACGCGACGGCGCCGTTGGCCTTGAGCACCAAGCGAACGACGCTCCCAGCTCCGATCGCATTGGTCCCTGCGGGCGCCGCACCAGTCGGCAGCCGCCGCACGATCCGTCCGCTGGCCAGGTTTCGTACGATCAGCAGCCAGACCGATTTAGCGTGTTCTCCCCCTTTTTCACCCGGAATCGATGCTTCTTCGTACGCTACGAGCGCGCCCGTCAGCGTTACGTGTTCAATGCCACTGGCACCTTCCGGACTGCCGGCTGCGAATGGACCGAGCGTCGATACCCGCCGACTTCCCCTAAAACAGCCAAACACTTCCAGCGGCGCGTCGTCTTCTAGCTCGTAGAGTTCCGCCTGCGCGTCTCTTTTGATCACGTGCGCGCCGTGGGGCGCACACCGCGGCCCCGGCCCTGCCCAAACGTTCGCAGCGCCGACCGCTCCGATCGCAAGCAACAAAACGGCGGCCCCCATTGTGCCTCGCGCTACGCGTCGCATGTGCCGTCTAACCATATGACGACTCAAGAGAAGCGCTGGCCGTGGGATTGAAGCTGCAATCAAGAGCCGACGCGTTGCGCAGGACTCACGCGCGAGCCCCGTTCGGCGTCTGAGCGAGTCCCTCGGCAAGCTGGCACCGCTCCCTGCGGCTCAGCTCTCGACTCTGACCGTCCTCGCTGACGTAGACGGCCAGGTCGGCGTCTGGCCTGGACGCGAGCTCGCTGGCGATCCCGTCGAGCTCCTCTGACGAGTGGAGCGCGACGTGGGGCCGATTTGGGTCGAAGATCACGAGCACGAACGTATGTTCGCATGACTGTCAAGGCTCGGGCACGCGTTACAAACCTAACCCCCCGGTAGGCTGAAGTCATGGGCCCGATCCAGGCGATACGCGTTTCGCTGCGGGAGGCCAAACGGCCTCGCACGCCAGAGGAACGCGAGCAGCTGCGCAAGGCGACCGAAGGTCGCAGCGAACTCGGGTTCTTGGCGTCGCTGATCAGACAGGCGCCGCTCGAGACGCCGGACAAGCGCACCGACGAACGCCGCTAACGCGCGATTTGAGTCCACTCGTGCGCATTTCTGGCGCACATATCGCCGAGGATCCGGTCGAACCGCGGTCGGGGCTGAGGATCGATCGTCCGGCGGCCCTTGACGTTTCCACGGCGATCGGTGGAACCGCACCCGAGAATCACCGAGCGGCTGCCCCGAGTATTCGGCCGCAGTAGGCGGCCCGCCTGCAACGCCCGGGGGGCGACCCCGACGAGGGTTCGAGCGGAGCGCCCATCTCCCCTGGTCAACCGGTCTTCAGCGCTTGGATCGCGCTGGCGCGGATCTCGGCATTGGGATGAGCCGAGCGAGTAGGAGGCCGGCAAGACCCCCGACCAGAGCACCCGCCCCAATCAGCACTGCCCAGTGCAGCAGCTCCGCAGCCAGACCCCGGAACACGCAGTGCGCAAGCAGCGTGGAGTCGGCGTGATGGGACGAACAGCGACCGGCCCGGGGAGGATTTGCGATGCCGACCATGAGCCCGACCAGCAGACCAACACCGACCGACAATCTGATGATGAGGTCGCGCATAAGCGCCCGTCTACGCCTCGCCGACCGCGCCATGAGATCGCATCGACAGCACACCCCGAGCTACTTGAGCCGACTGTCGAGTGGACCGGCTGCGCGCCTAAAGACAGCCAGGCGAGCAGGCCGAGCACGAGCGCGAAGGCGCCGTAGAGCGGGCCGGTTCGTTTGCATTCGTGCTCGATCACCTCGAGCTCACAGATGACGCCACACCCGGGACCGCAGCGTTTTCTATGGCTCTACGCTTCCGAACGCAGCATCTTGAGCACCTTCCCCTTGCGCGAGCGCCAGACAATCGTCCTTGGGCTTGGCGGAACAAAAGAGGCGGGGCCGGTGCCCGGCGCTTCGGAAGCAGCCGGATACGGCACGAAGGCCGCGTAAACGTTGTGCACGACAGGGACCGTGACCGAGGCGGGAATACCGTGCACGTGCCCGTAGAGCAACGTGACCTTCGCGACCCCTTCAGGCACAATTCCCGCGAATTTCTCCGTTGGCACATTGCCTTCGGGACCCCAGGAAAGACCGGCCTGAAGCCCCTGACGCTTAATCGACGCGGCCGTCGCCGGACCATCGCTGCCGCTGCGGCCGCGCGCGACGGAGTACAGGAACATCGTTTCGCGGACCGGGCTGCCGTCCTCGCAAACTCGCGCGATCGGAATCAGGTACATGCTCCAGCCATGGATCACGGCGGCTCGTCGGATAAATCTGGCGTAGACGCCTTCTCCCTCCCCGATTTCTACGCCCAACGAGATACCACTGCCTTCCGGGTAGCGGCGCGGGGGCAGGTCGGCCGGAGTCTGCGCCCGTCGCAGTGGCGCGAGAATCGAGCGCAGGCCGATGGACGGAGTGCCTTCGCTGGTGTCGTCGAGGATCGAGGTACACGGCGCGTTGGCAGCCATGGGCGGACAGCACGGGACAGCAGCACCCGCAGTCGTCGGAGCAGCGATGGCAAGACCGATCACGACGAGCAAGCCGAGCCCTGGCCCGCATCCCCTCACCCCGGTCGAAACTACACGGCCCAGTAGAAGTTGCGCTCTTCTGAACTATCCCGGCGTGCCGTTGGCGGCAAGGCTGTCGCTCGCATCTGCAGGGCAAAGCGGCGCCTGCGTCGCCGATTCGGGGACCATCCAGCACCGTGTCCGAACATCGGTCCGAACAAAACCTTGGTTTTGCCTTGTGCGGCTTTCCCTGACACATCTCTGACAAAGTCGCCTTTTCCGATGCCTTCGGGGCGTCCGCAAACTCGGACCATTCGGGCGATCCTCGTCGCGGGCGGACCCATATTTCATGGACGGCTATGGTTGAGGGCCTCGTGGGCTTTACGGCCCGTGATGGTTCGAGTCCATTCGAGCGCATTGTCAGGAGGAGCAGCTGATCGTTGTGCAAACCGCCCGCGGGACAGATCCACGGAGCTGAGTTGCCGCTGCTTCTCGTCCCGAGCAGGCGTCTGGAGCGCAGGTCAGCGGACGCTCGCAAAGCGGGCGATGCCGAAGTGTCAGGACCCGGCTGGGACGCCGGAGGTGCGGCGACAGCGGGGACGGGCTATGCGCTGCGCAGCGCGGCGGCGAAACGCTCCACAATCGCAGCCGCTGGCTCCACCGCGGCAATGGCCCCCACGCCTTGGCCAGCGTACATCGCCATCGCCTCGATATCGCCCTCGACACTCGCGAGCGGCGGGTTGGACGCATAGCGCGCCATGCCACCGGCAACCTCCTCACCCTCGCCTGGGCGCTCGCCCGACGGCGGGCTGCCAGCCGCCTCCCAACGCTCGTAGGTGCTGTTGCGGAGCACACGATGCGGCGAATCCGCCCAGCCCACGTCGAAGAGCTCGGTGAGCACGGTGTCGCGAGCTTCGGCTGCGAGCAGACACGCCTGATAGCGCGGATGTGCGTCGGACTCGTCGCTGGCCACGAATCGGGTGCCCATGACGACAGCCTGGGCGCCAGCGGCGACCGCGGCACGCGCCGACGCCGGATCGGCGATCCCGCCCGCGGCAAGCAATGGCAGCGACACGAATCGTCGCACCTCGGCCAACAGCGGCAACAGACCCACGATGCTCTGCACATGGCCGCCAGCCTCGACACCCTGCACGATCAGCGCGTCGGCGCCCGCATCCGTCGCCGCTCGAGCCGCATCCGCCGAGCCGACCTGCACCAACACTCGCGCACCGCCGGCACGCGCGCGGGCAACCAGCTGCGGACGAAGTCCGAAGGAGAACGACACGATTGGTGCGCGCTCCTCAACAGCCACCTCGAGCCGCTCGTCCTGCTCGAAGTCGAGCACGAGGTTCACGCAAAACGGGCGGTCCGTTACCCGCGTGATCGAGCCGATCTGCTCGCGCAGGACCTCCGGCTCGGTCCACGACGCGCCCAGAGTCCCGAGGCCTCCGGCCTGCGACACCTCGGCAGCGAGTCGCACCGCGCCCGCCCGGCCCAGGGGCGCCTGCATGACGGGAACCTTCAAGCCAAACGCGCCCACGAAGCGAGCCTACAAGCCCTGAAAGGCAGGGGTCCCGCCGAGGGTAGAGCCGATGCCCGATTTGGACGAGCTGCAGCCCGTGTCAAGCGCGCTCGGGCCACTGCTTAGCCATGGTGTGGAGGCGTCCTCGGCGAAGTCGCCTGGGACTGCTGGGCCCCTCGCTGATCCTCAGAACCCTGTTCTCGGCCCGGACGGCAACATCTGGTTCGCGAATATCGGCGGCGCCGAAGTCTTTGAACCGACCGCGCCTCTGCAAAATGCGATCGGACGTATTAGCCCGAGTGGAGCCGTCCGGGAGTTCGCCGCTGGCCTACAGCCAGTTTTCTATTCCCAGCCGAATCCCCTACCGCGCGAACTGGTTGCCGGCCCTGACGGCGACGTGTGGTTCATCGACGGCTCAGCGATCGGACGAATCACCACGACTGAAGAAGCGACACCCTCAGGCAGCGGGTCCTCCTCAGGCAGCGAAGGCGGCCTCGGGAGCCAAACCGTTGTCGTGAGTTCGGCTCAGATCGCGGCGCTGCTTGCTAGGGAGCTAACGCCGTCAGGGAAGGCGGCGAAGATCGCAACGCTGCTAAAGACCAGCGGATTCACGGTCACGTTCAAGGCGCTAGAGGCCGGTACAGCAGTCATCGACTGGTATGAGGTGCCGCCTGGCGCAAAACCGGCCAAGAAGACCAAAGCCAAGCCGATACTGGTGGCATCTGGACAGAGGACGTTCGCAGCGGCAGCGACAGCAAAGATCAAGGTCAAACTGACCGCCCCGGGAAAAGGTCTGCTCAAGAACACCAAGAGCCTGAAGCTCACCGCCAAGGGCACGTTCACGCCGACCGGCAAGACATCCGTCGTTGCGACCAAGGTGTTTGTGCTCAAGCACTAACGAGGGATAGCGGTGGGTGCTCGCCCACTCTGGCGTAAAGATCTAACAGTTGAATACACGGACGCGAGCTGGCGCAAGCCTTAGAGCGCTCGCCTGCGGTGGACCTCCGCCCGTTCTCACGGCACGCCTTCGCTACCGCGTTCCCATCAGAGCGGGCGTCTCGCGACAGACATTTGACAGCGCTGTCAGCCGGCAACTTGGCGCTCGCTTCACAGAACTCCAACCCCACGATCTCGCCGGTGCTCGGATCGAGTTCCCGCAGGCCCGCGTCGGTCTCCTCGGCTACCGCCGTGCTGGGGTCGTAGCTCTCGAAGCGAATTATTCCCAGAAACACCCATATGAACCTTGGCGCCCCATCAATTGCGGCCAATACAAACCCCGATGAGCATCATCAAATAGAGCCGTGCGTATAGGCGCCGGAAGAACCGCAGCTTTCCAGTTCTCTAGCCGGAAGGGACCCGAGTACCACCCTCCGAACCAGCACATTGAGCTCCTGATTCGTGGACACAAGAGCAGTATCGACCTGCCGAGGGCCCGCCTGTATCGATAAGACCGACCCATCTCGACACACGAGCCGCTCTGAGGGCGTCAAGACGAAGGTCTCAGTGCCGGTCGATCGAAGCTACGCTGCATCCAAATGGCAGGCATGAACCGCATCCAGCAGCTATGCCTATGGATCGTTGCCGCCGTCCTAGGCCTTGGAATCGCCGACCTGCTGCACGCCAATGCCCTGGCGAGCATAGGGCTTGTAGCTGCGGTCGGGATCATTATCGGCGTTGGCTTCGCGGCCTGGCAACAGCTCGCCCACTCGGACTGAACTACCTAGTGCGTCGCCGCTGTCCGCCGACCGGGAAGCCAATCCTGGCGCGCCTCGTCGAGCCATCTCTCGAGATCCTCGGCGACGAAGTGAAGCGGGCCGTCGCCTCGGCCGAGGATCTCGGCGTCGTGGAAGGACGGCCAGGCCCCGAAACGAGACTCCAGCAGATCGGAGTTCGCGATCTGAACCGCGAGCCAAGCATGCCGGAGCGTGATGTCGGACTCGACCTCAGCGTCGTGACAGCACTCGTCAGACAGGGCCAGCGAAGCTAGACCCGAGTTCGCTGCGGTCCAAGGGTCGAAGCCGCACCGCCGCGTCGGCCTCGCTTGGGCCGCCCCACCACACGTTGATCGTGTCGGTGCTCACAGCGACGTGGGGCTGAATATCGAGCCCGGGCCACGCCGGGCCTCCGCATGGTGTTAGGAACCGCTGCGCGCTCTTCGCCAAGGACTCAAAGGCCATCGTCAGGCGTTGGTCGGCGGGTAGATCGGCACGTAAGATGAAGAACGGCATCAAAACCATCGTGTCGCCGCGTCGTCGGTTGACGCCGCTGAACGTGATGGTTGTGCCGTTCGTTGTGACCTCGCATTCCGCGGGGTCTACGACCTCCGCGATCCGCTCGGACATGGCTTCTATGAGCTGCTGCTCACCTGGGGCTGGACCAGCTGCGGCGAGCTGTACGGTGCCACGGATGCCACGGATCGCGGAGGCAAGATTCATCTGTGCAACAAACTCTCGTGGTTGCCTCTAGCTGTGTCAAGCCCGAGCCGTTCGGATCCGCGGCCGTGAGCAGTTTGAACGCGATCATGAACACCGCGAGGTTCAGCACGAAGGCCAGCACGACGCCGATCACGACCGTCCGCGCCGAGTGGCTGCCCGCGCCGATGAAGCCGCCGACGACGGTTGCCGCGAGCACGAGCGTCCCCAGGATCCCGAGCATGCCGATGCTGCGCAGGCGCCCGAAGAGGAAGTTCGGGCGACTCTTGAACGGCACGGCCGAGATGCGGTTGAACGCGTTCTGCGCTGCGCCCATGACCCCGAGGCCCGCCAGCAACGAGATCACCACGCCGATCACCAGCGCGCCCACGTGTCCCGTGAGCGGCTGCACGGTCAACTGATCCCCGATGATCGGGAACTGCCCGAGCGTGCCGCGGAGCCAGATGCACAACGTGCTCAGGTTCTACAGCTAGCGCCGCCGGTGCCGACTCGGTCGCTTATGCCCTCGCTTGGATACAGGCTGCGTGGCGAAGTCAACGGTCTGTGTGACCGCTGGACCCTTGACCAGCGCGGGCACACCGCCTTCGGGCGGCACTTCGTATAACTGCGACTGCCACTGGATGCTCAGCACGTAGTGCGTGCCCGGTTTCAGCACCGGGGCGACGAGGACGGCATCGCGGGCACCGGGCGCAATGCGCACATCGGGCACTACGGCGCCCGAGGCTGTCGTCAAAGCCGGCGCACTCGCAACGGGATCGAGTCCCAAGCCCAGGGCCCAGAGGATGATCTGCGGCCCGGTGCGGTGCTCGAGCGGAAATCCGACCTCCTGCTGAGGGGTCGTCGGCAGCTCGTCCGCGAGCTCGGCGGTGACGGCATGCAGCGGCCCGCGCTCGTTGACGAACGCATAGAACGTCGGTGACGAGGCAGGCGAAAGCTCCTGACCCAGCATTTCGCCGATGCCGAAGCAGTCGTGGCCGTTGCGGAACACGTCGCCGGCGATCTGCGCCGCCGGCGAGTAGAGGATCTGTTGGTGCAGCGGAGCGGTGCTATACGGCGTCTCGGTGGCGGTCCAGCTATCTGTCGAGGCTGACGCTCGCCCCGTTTCCTCTTTCGACAGGGGCGCTTGCTCGTTGGGGCACCAACCAGCGTAGGACTGGTCGTTCGTGGCAATCGCCGGAATCCCGTTCGCCGCGCGCTGCTGGTTGACGATCGCGATCACCTGCGCCCCTTCGACCCGTGCGCTCGCAGCCGTGGGCATCGACCAGGCGAACGCCGTTAGCCCCAGCGCAAGCGACGCCAGGGCACGGCGGATCGTCGATAGACAGACGAGACGGAGAACAGTCACGTCCCGACCATACATCGCGGGCAAGCGGGGCTCCAGCGATACCAAATGATAACCTTCAGGTTATGAAGGCGTCTGCCCCGGGTATCCCAGCGCTACTGCGCACCGCGCGCCGCGAGGCCAACCTGACCCAGGCCGACCTCGCCGCCCGGCTTGGGATCAGCCAGGCGGCCGTCGCGAAGCTGGAGCGGCCCGGCACCAACCCGACCGTGGGGACGCTCGACCGAATTCTTCGGACCACCGGTCATCGCCTTCTGCTCGATGTGCAAACTCGCGCCGCGGGCGTCGATGAGAGCCTCATCCGCAAGCAACTCGAGCTAACCCCCGAGGAACGGATCCGAGGCATCGAGGATATGTACCTCCAAGCGCAGGCCCTCGCGGGCGCAGCAGCACCCGGTCGTGAGTCACCCACCTGAGTTTGCCCTCAGCCGTTTGCTGGGGCGGCTGGTAAAGGCCGGAGTGGACTTCGTGGTCATAGGCGGCGTGGCGGTGATCGTGCAGGGCAGTCCGCGCTTCACCAAGGACCTCGACATCTGCTACGCGACCGACCGCGCAAACCTCGATCGGCTCGGAGAGCTGATGGTGAGCCTGGGTGCACGGCTCAGAGGGATCGAGGAGGACCTTCCGTTCGTGCCCGACGCCAGCACGCTCCGGCAGGCATCGATGCTGACTCTCACGACACGTGAGGGAGACATCGACCTGCTCTCTGACCCGCCCGGATCTCCGGGTTACGCCGCGCTGAAGCGAAGGGCCAGCTCCATTGACGTCAATGGGAACCTCGTTCTCATAGCATCGATCGACGATCTCATCGCCATGAAGGCCGCCGCGGGCCGACCACAGGACATCGTGGACCTCGAATCACTGGAAATAGCCCGTCAGCGCCTACGGCGGGACGGCTGACCGTACGCGTGCTCCATCGCCTGTCCGGACAAGACCTTGGTGTTGCCTCGTGCAGTTTTCGGTGACACATCTCTGACACAGGTCACTCTGTCCGATGCCTCCGGGGCGTCCGCAAACTCGGACAATGCAGACGATTTTCGTCTCGGGCGGACCCATATTTCATCGGCGGCTATGGTTGAGGGCCTTGTGGGCTTTACGGCCCGTGATGGTTCGAGTCCATTCGAGCGCATTGGGCACCTCTGGGAATCGGCCGGCTCGCGCCGTCGCGAGGAGGCGCACGAGGCCCTGATGGGCAAGGCGCGGACGTGAGAGGAGGTGGCGAGTGGAGCGGAAGTGGTGGACGCTGATCGCGGTCTCGGTCGCGATCTTCATGCTGCTTCTCGACATCACGGTCGTGAACGTGGCGCTGCCGGACATCCAGCGCTCGCTGCACTCCAGCTTCAGCGACCTGCAGTGGGTGGTCAACGCCTACTCGCTGACGCTGGCCGCGTTTCTGTTGACCGCCGGCTCGCTCGCCGACCTGGTCGGGCGCCGGCGCGTGTTCGTGATCGGGCTGGTCGTCTTCACGGCGGCCTCGGCCGCGTGCGGGTTGTCCAGTTCACCGCTCGCGCTCAATCTCTTCAGAGCGGTCCAGGGGACGGGCGGCGCAATGATGTTCGCGACCTCGCTGGCGCTCATCGCCTCGGCCTTCCACGGCCCCGAGCGCGGCCTGGCGTTCGGCGTCTACGGCGGCGTGATCGGCGCGGCCGTCGCGGTCGGCCCGGTGATCGGCGGGGTGATCACCTCAGGGCATCGGCTGGGAATGGATCTTCTTCGTCAACGTGCCGATCGGGATCGCCGCCGTGTTCCTGACGCTGAGCCAGGTGCAGGAGTCGCGCGACCCGAACGCGCGTGGCGTCGACTGGATCGGCCTCGTCACGTTCTCAGGCGCGCTGTTCACGCTCGTGCTCGCCCTGATCAAGGGCAACGACAAGGGCTGGGGCTCGGCCGAGATCATCGCACTGCTGGCCGGCTCGGCCGTCCTGCTCGCGATCTTCCTGATCGCGGAGCTCCGCCAAGAGCGCCCGATGCTCGATCTCTCCCTCTTCAGGAAGCCCGCCTTCACAGGCGCGAGCCTTGTTGCGCTGGCGATCTCCTCCTCGATGTTCTCGATGTTCCTCTACCTCACCCTCTACATCCAGGACGTGCTCGGTTACGACCCGCTTCAGGCCGGCCTGCGCTTCCTTCCGATCACGCTGATCTCGTTTGTCGTCGCCCCAATCTCCGGCAAAGCGTCGGTGTCCGTGCCGATCAGGCTGCTGATCGGCTCCGGGATGCTGCTCGTCAGCGGCGGGCTCTTGAGCATGACCGCTATAGACACGAGCTCCGGCTGGACCACGCTGATCCCCGGCTTCCTGCTGGCCGGCGCGGGGATCGGGATGATCAACCCGCCGCTCGCCTCCACCGCTGTCGGCGTCGTGCACCACTCGCGCAGCGGCATGGCCTCGGGCATCAACAACACGTTCCGCCAGGTGGGCATCGTCACCGGCGTCGCGGGCCTCGGCGCGGTCTTCCAGCACGAGATCGCCGCCAAGACGAACGCGGCGCTCGCGACCCACGCCGCGGGCGTGCGGGCGCTCGCCCACTCGCCTGCCTTCTCGAAAGCGCTCGTCTCGGGAGCGGTGCGCCCGATCGCCGAACGGTTCGGCACGCCCTTGGAGGGCGCGGCGGTGCTCCACTCCTACCGCGTCGGCTTCACCGGCGCCCTGACCTCGATCCTGCTGATCGCGTCCGGCATCGCGCTGCTCGGCGCGATCGCCGCGTTCTCGCTGATCCGCAGCCGCGACTTCGTCGCCTCGGAGACCCCGGACGCGGAGGGACGGGGCCAAGGGGAGCCCGCAGCCGCCGCGGTCGCGTGAGCATGGCGAGCGAAGTGGTACTCGCCGGATGTTGAGATAGACGCGCGGATGCCGCCACAAGCGACCCTCTGGCAGCTCGACTCGCCACGAGGACATAGACGTGTTGCATGATGCACCCGGCGCTGCGCCGTTCGCCGACCTTCACCGGCGCTCGCTCGTAATCGCGCTGGGTGACACTCCCATCCCGATCGCCGGGCGCGACGATCTCATCAGGATGAAGCGGGCCGCGGGCCGGCCCGTTGACCTGGCCGACATCGTGGCTCTCACCGAGCCCGAGCATCGCTCGTAGGGACCGAAGCTCCCCGACCCTTCTCCGCCGACATCGCCTACCCCCGTTCCTCGGCGAGCCGTTCGGCGGCAGCACGGGCCTCGTCGATGTCCGCCTCCGGATAAAAGGTGCTGCGGACGGCCAACCCGTCATCCCACACATTCACCTGGCCGTAGCGGAGCGTGACCTCGCCGCTGCTTCCCTTCGGACGGGCTCGCTGCCGCTGCACCAGGAACGTGACCCCACCGCCGAGCTCCACAGACTCCTCTTCCGATATCTCGTACTCGTCGTAAGCTTCGACCCAATCTTCGTTGAGGCCGCGAATCGCGGCGATGCCCTCGTACACGCCGAGGCCGACCGGCGAAAGATCCCACACGGCGTCCGCTCCAAAGACGCTCAGCTGCGCGTCGAAGTCACGTCGGCTGGCTGCCTCGTTGGACCTACGGCCCAACTCCAACAGGTCGGCGGTCGTGGACTCCTCAGACACGGCAGGGAGTATCCCGGACCGCGCTTTCGGCGGGCAAGCGGGCGCGCCGAGCTTGGCTCAGCGCTCGCGCCTGGGCGAAATCCGAGCGCGTCGCTCGAGGTCGGCCTGCGGCCGCAGGTGAACTGGCAGCGTCTTGAGCTGGTTGGCGAACCCCGACTCGACGTACTTCGGCGTGTCGGCTATCGCCATGTCGGGATAGCGCGCGAGCGTCTCTTCGATGAGGATTCGCAGCTCGAGGCGCGCGAGCGCGGTGCCCAGGCAGAAGTGCCTGCCGCCGGCGCCGAACGCTTGGTGCTCCGGATTGCGCGTGACGTCGAAGCGATCGGCGTCGTCGTAGCGAGTCTCGTCGCGATTCGACGACGGGTACCACATCACCAGCTTCTCGCCCTCGCGGATCGGCTGCCCGTGGAGTTCGGTATCGCGCGTGGCGGTGCGAGCGAAGTGGGCGAAGGCGGGAAACATGCGCAGCGACTCCTCGACGGCGCCGGGCACGAGCGAGGGGTCGTCCAGCACCTTCTGTCGCTGGTCGGGGTTCTCGATCAGCGCCCGCATTCCGCTGCAGTAGGTCGCCTTGGTGCTGTCGTTGCCCGCCGCCATGAGCAGGAGGAACCCCATGACGATCTCGTGGTCCTCGAGCCTTTCGCCGTCGATCTCCGCGTGCACGAGCACGCTCGTGAGATCGTCGGTCGGCGTCTCGCGACGCTCGGCGATGAGCAAGTTGCACCGCTCGAACACCTCTGGCACGAGGCTCTCCATCACGACCTCGGTGCCCTCAGGCGTCGCGTCGGGATCGCCCGCCGCAACGATTGCGTTCATCAGGTTCGCCCATGGCTCGTCGTCCTCGGGCCGCAGGCCCATGAAGCTCCCGATCACACGCGAAACCACCGGCTGCGCGACGTCGGTCACCAGATCGCAGGACTCGCGGCCCTCCAGCCGGTCGAGCACTTCGATGGTGATTGCGCGGATCGTGTCCTCGTGCTCGGCGATCCGCTTTGGCGTAAATCCGCGCTGGAAGAGCGCCTTGAGGCGGTCGTGCCTCGGCGGGTCCATGCCGATGAACATCGCCTGCTGCAACTCGAGCGACAGGCCCGTGTTCTTCATTGCGGTGAAGCCGCCGGCTTCGGAGGAGAAGGTCTGCCAGTCGCGGCTGACCTCGGCGACGTCGTCGGCCGTCGTCACCGACCAGAAGCCGTCCTCGTCGGGGAATTCCGAGAAGCCGTCTGTCCAATGGAGCGGGCACTCGGCGCGCATCCGTCGAAACAGCTCGAGCGGTGGACCGTCCTGAAAGTTCTCGAGGTCTCCGACAAGAACCTCGTCAAGCGGTGTCTGATCCCGGCTCGCGGTGCTCACGGCGTGCCCTCCCATGGTCGCTTTGCTGGACGTCCAGCAAAGCCTACTCCCACACTGCCGTATTCGCTGGGCGAAGCACTCGTGATCGTTTCGACGGCTCGGCGCGTGCGCGTCGCCTGATGCGCGAGCCGGGCGATGCTGGTCGGGACGCTCGCATCCGTGCGCAAGCACGGTCGGTCATTTCCAAATGGCGTGGGTCGGGTTCAGGGCCGTGTCCGGCGAAACGTCGGTCGCGTGCGTCAGGCGCCGGCAAGCAGATCGAGGAACGCGCGCGGGTAGAACGCGGGAATCTCGCCCTCGAGAGCGAGAAGATCCTGGTCGCCCGACACGAGCGCCGCGCGATGCACCGACGCAAGAAGGATCAGATGATCGTCGTCGGGATCACGGGAGCGCACCGGCGGCTCGCTATCCGGATCGACGACGACGGTGGCGCTGTCGGAAATCCAGCGCACCAGGTGCCGGTGACCGTGGCTCATACCATCAAGCCGTGTCGGCGAAATCAGCGGAAACCCGCATCAGCCCCGCGGCGTCCCGCGGATGGCACACCGAGATCACAGCGCCACCCTCGTGATAGGCAGTGGGGTGTCGGCTCAGCATGGGCTGGCCTTCGAGAGCCACGCCAATTTAGCCACCGGACCGAAGGGAGCCGACCGTGACGTCTCTATCCAACTCCACGACCACCGCCGTCGCCGACGTGATGAATCGAGGGGTGATCCACTGTGCCCCGTCCACACCACTTGGCGAGGTAGCTGCACTGATGGCAGAGCATGGCGTTCACTGCGTGATCGTCGACGGTACGGCGCGCGGCCCCGGCCAGCACGAGGGGATCGTGTGGGCCGTCATCTCTGACCTGGACGTCATGCGTGCGGCGGGCAAGGGGCGTCTGGATGTTGCCGCTGGCGAAGTCGCGAGCGCACAAGTCGTCACGATCACCATCGAGCAAGACATCATCCGCGCCGCGCAGATCATGAGCGAGCAGGACTGCTCGCACCTGGTCGTGCTATCCACCGATCAGCTGGAGGCGCTCGGCGTGATCTCAAGTCTGGACGTAGCGAGAGGACTCCGCTAGCGCGAACCGCTCACCCATCCTCGACGGGGCCCGAGCGCATCGACTTGGTGTCGGACGTCCTCACGCAGGGCGCCGCTGGCAAGGTAGCGAGTGGTGGGCCCCCTGCCGTCTTGGACGACGAGACCGGCATCCAAGAGACGCCTGAGGTCGTTGCTCGCCGTCTGCAACGAGGTGCCGGCCTCAGCCGCATAGGAGGCCCGGTCGACGCCTGCAAAGAAGCTCTGCTCGAGCGCGATGACCAGCCTGTCCGGCCACGAGCGCGCCTCGACGAGCCGCTCCAGATGAGACCAGCGGCTGCCCGCCTCGTCGAGCTGGTTCAGGCGTTGCCCAGCCTGCTCGATGTGAGCGCCCACGCAGAAGCGCACCCATGGCGTCGCGTCGCGCTCGGGCTGGTAGCCGCCCCCCTGAACCTCTTTGAGGATTGCGTAGTAGGCCGCGCTATTTCGCCCGAGGTACTCCTCGATCGAGAGGAACTCGGGCGCGAGCAGCCCCTCGCGGGCAAGCACGAGCGATTGCACAATGCGCGAGACCCGGCCGTTGCCGTCGCGAAACGGGTGCACTGATACGAGGTGCAGGTGAGCCATCGCCGCGCGCACCACGACATGCACCTCGACGTCGCCTTGATCAAGCCATTGCATCACCTCGCCCATCAGCGAGGCAACGTCATCGGCCGGCGGCCCGACATAGGCCGGGGGTCCGCCGGTCGGACTGGTGACCTCGATGCCGCTGCGCCGGTACTGCCCAGGCTCTTTGTCCTTCTGGAAGTAGCAGGCGTCGAAGTGCAGGTCGAGCACGACGCGCTGCACCCAGCGAAAGGACGGGTCATCGGACATCACGCCGACGTGGTCCATCGCGCGTGTGTAGGACGAGAGGGCCATGCGATCCTCGTCCTCGGAGTCCTGCAGTTCAGCACCGCTGCCAACGGCAACCGCATCCTCCGCGGAGACATGGAACCCCTCGATCTCGATCGAGCTCGAAGCCGAAGACGCACGCCACCGACGACGCAGCCTGCCGAGCCAGTGGCCTGCGCTGCCTGACTGAGCGCCGAGAGCGTCGCGCAGGCCATCGAGCTCAGAGAGCTGACCCGCCAGCGCCTCATCTATGGGGGGAGTCGCGAAGATCATGGACCATAGTTTAGCCGATTATTCGTCTAATCGACTAGTTGTAGGTCTCAACCGCGCGTGGCCATCACCAACTCCGCCGAAGTCCCCGGGATCACCCAGCGCAACCTGCCTGCAGGTATGGAGAGGAATCGGGCCAGAACGCGAGCCAAGACGAGCTTCTCGGGAACCCGCGCGACGGCGGTTTAGATCAGAGCCGAGAAGCGCGTCCAGATGCCCGTGCCCGCCAGCCCCTGGCAGTAGACCGTGCCCGCGTAGAGGCTGCCACGACGATTGCACGTGATCAGGTAGCGCGTGCGTGGAGTCGGCAAGTCCACCGATAGTTGACAGTTGCGAAGCTCGTGGCAGACGTTCACGTAATCCGTGATTACGTCGCCGGCGAGTCCGCACGTCGTCTCTGCAGACGCATAGATCGGAGGGTCTCCTTCTCGGCACCAGTGGGCGGCTGGCGTTGCCGCACCGCCACCGGCAGTCGACGCGAAAGCTGCGATCACAGCGGCGCTGATCAGGTGCTTGTACATGGTCGGTATCGTCGCGTGCGGGTGATCGCGCAACATCCGCGCTCAGCAGCAGCTTCTCCCGGGGGAAGTACTCACTCGGCACCGCGATAGCCCGCGCAGCGCATCCGAGGCCGCCACCGAAGCCCGGTCAGTGATCTCTACTGAGTCGCCGAGGGGCCTCCGAGCAACGCTTCCGTCTGGCGAGCGATCTCAGCGTCCTCTCTGGCCTCGAGAACGAGGGTGCCGACAGAGGCGTGCGGTGCGGAGAGCTCAGAATCCCCAAGCGCCGCTCGGTTGCGCTCCTGGTCGATCGCGACGCCAAGGAAGGCAAGCCCCTCGGCGGCCAGGCGGCGCACGGTCGCCGAGCGCTCCCCCACCCCTCCGGTGAAGACGAGGACGTCGAGGCCGCCGAGCGTTGCAGCCATGGCGGCTATCCCCGCGCGCAGGCTGCGGAGATAGACCTCGAGCGCGATCACCGCATCCTCGTCGTGGGCACTTACACGTGTCAGCAGCTCGCGCATGTCGGCGGTGCCACACAGGCCGAGCAGCCCCGAGCGGTGCTCGAGCGCCTCGGCCAGCGCGTCGGCGCTCAGGCCCTCGCGCTCCGAGAGCCAGAGGAGCATCCCTGGGTCGACGCTGCCCGAGCGTGTGGCCATCACGAGGCCATCCAGCGGCGTGAACCCCATCGTGGTGTCCAGCGACCTGCCGTCCTTGATCGCGCATAGCGACGCCCCGGCGCCCAGATGGCAGCTCACGATTCGCAGATCCGCCGCGGGCCGGTCCATGAGTAGCGGCGCCCGCCGCGCGACCGACGCATGGGAGAGACCGTGAAAGCCATAGCGGCGCAGGCCCCAGCGCTCCCGCCACTCCGCAGGCAGCGCATAGGTCGAGCTCGCGGCCGGCAGCGTGGCGTGAAAGGCGGTGTCAAAGCACGCAACCGCCGGCAGCTCGGGTAGCAGCGCGGTCACCGCGTCCAGCGCCGCCAGGGACTTCAGCTGGTGAAGCGGCGCAAGATCGCTCAGCTGCACAAGTGCAGCCTCGACCTCCGCGTCGATCCGTACCGCCGAGCGGAAGAGCTCGCCGCCATGCACGATGCGGTGCCCGACCGCCTGTGCCTGGCCGAGCTGCGAATCGAGCGCCTGTCGCAGTGCGGTTTGATCGATCTGAGCTTCGGGAGCCTGGAGCTCCTCGTCTGCCAGAACCGCGTCATCGCCGTCCAGCAGCGAGAGCTTCAAGCTGCTGGAGCCCGCGTTGACGACGAGGATGCGCATCTGGCCTATGCGCCAGCGCCGGGGGTCTGAACGCGCGCCGCGCTCCCGTCGAGCTCATCCACCCAGACCCAGTCGCGCAGCTCCGGCGGATCCTCTCCATGTACGCGCGTGTACGCCCGGTGGCGCAGCCGCTCGTCGACCATGTGCTGGCGCAGATGAGACGCACGCTCGGAGAGACCTGGGACGCGATCAACCACATCGATCACGAGGTGAAAGCGATCGAGGTCGTTGAGCATGACCATGTCAAACGGCGTCGTGGTCGTGCCCTCCTCTATGTAGCCGCGCACGTGAATGTTGTCGTGGTTGGCGCGACGATAGGTCAGGCGGTGGATGAGCAGCGGATAGCCGTGGTAGGCGAAGATGACAGGCTGCGCCGTGGTGAAGAGCGCATCGAACTCCGCATCTGACA
Organism: uncultured Solirubrobacterales bacterium; assembly: GCA_963749385.1. Classification (GTDB taxonomy): domain Bacteria; phylum Actinomycetota; class Thermoleophilia; order Solirubrobacterales; family Solirubrobacteraceae; genus Palsa-744. The sequence goes on along the minus strand of CAVVMI010000003.1, from coordinate 150,808 downwards.
GACCATGCGGGTGCTCGCTGTCGGGCTCCAGGCGCATCAGGTCCACGACATTCACCACCCTGACCTTCAGCTCGGGCAGCTCGCGTCTGAGGATCGACGTGGCGGCGACCGTCTCCAGCGTCGGGATGTCGCCAGCGCACGCGAGCACCACATCGGGCTCTGAGCCTTCGTCGCTGCTCGCCCAGTCCCACACACCGATCCCGCGCGCGCAGTGCACGATCGCCTCGTCCATCGTCAGATAGTTGAGCGCCGGCTGCTTGCCGGCGATGATCACGTTGACGTAGTTGCGACTGCGCAGACAGTGATCGGCCACCGACAGCAGGCAGTTGGCGTCCGGGGGCAGGTAGACGCGCACGATCTCTGCCTTCTTGTTGACGACGTGGTCGATGAAGCCGGGGTCCTGGTGGGAGAAGCCGTTGTTGTCCTGGCGCCAGACGTGCGAGGAGAGCAGGTAGTTCAGCGAGGCGATCGGCGCCCGCCAGGGGATGTCGCGGGTGACCTTCAGCCACTTGGCGTGCTGGTTGAACATCGAGTCGACGATGTGGATGAAGGCCTCATAGCAGTTGAACAGGCCGTGACGGCCGGTGAGCAGATAGCCCTCCAGCCAGCCCTGGCAGAGGTGCTCTGAGAGGACCTCCATGACCCGCCCGTCGTTGGCGAGGTGATCGTCGCTTGGGAGCGTCTGCGCGTCCCACGCTCGATTGGTGACCTCGAACACCGCGCCCAGGCGGTTGGAGACCGTCTCGTCGGGGCCCATCAGGCGAAAGTTCTCCGGGTTGCGCTGGATCACGTCTGCCAGAAAGACTCCGAGTACGCGAGTTGCCTCGGTGACTCCCGTGCCCGGGCCCTGCACCTGGACCGCGTGGTCGCGAAAGTCGGGCATCTCGAGCTCACGAAGCAACAAGCCGCCGTTGGCGTGGGGATTCGCGCCCATGCGCCGCTGACCGTCGGGCGCGAGCGCCGCGAGCTCTGTAACCAGCGCACCGCCGCCGTCGAAGAGCTCCTCCGCTTCATAGGAGAGCAGCCAGGCCTCCAGCTGCGCCAGGTGCTCGGGCTTTGAGGCAAGGTCGCTGAGCGGAACCTGGTGTGAGCGAAACGATCCCTCCGCCGGCAGGCCGTCGACCTCCTTGGGTCCCGTCCAGCCCTTCGGCGTGCGCAGCACGATCATCGGCCAGCGCGGCCGCGCACACTCGCCCTCCTCGCGGGCGCGGCGCTGGATCTCGGCGATCTCGCCTGTGACCTCATCGAGCGCGGAGGCCATCAGCTGGTGCATCACGTGCGGGTCATCGCCCTCCACGAAGCGCGGCGCGTAGCCGTAGCCCTGCAGCAGCGAGCGCAGCTCGTCCTGGGGATCCGCGCGAGCACGGTTGGGTTCGCGATCTTGTAGCCATTGAGATGAAGCACGGGCAACACCGCCCCGTCGCGGGCGGGGTTCAGGAACTTGTTCGAGTGCCAGCTGGCCGCCAGCGGGCCGGTCTCGGCCTCACCGTCGCCGACGACGCAGCAGACCAGCAGATCGGGGTTGTCAAACGCAGCGCCGTAGGCGTGCACGAGCGCATACCCGAGCTCGCCGCCCTCGTGGATCGAGCCGGGTGTCTCGGGCGCGACGTGGCTGGGAATGCCGCCCGGGAAGGAGAACTGGCGAAACAGGCGCCGCAGTCCCTCCTCGTCGTGGCCAATGTGGGGATAGACCTCGGTGTAGGTGCCCTCCAGGTATGTGTTGGCCACCAGGCCCGGCCCACCGTGGCCGGGACCGGTCACATAGAGGATGCTTAGGTCGCGCGCCTTGATGACACGGTTCAGATGCGCGTAGATGAAGTTCAGCCCGGGCGTCGTACCCCAGTGCCCCAGCAGCCGCGGCTTGACGTGCTCGATGCGCAGCGGCTCGCGCAGAAGCGGGTTGTCCAGAAGGTAGATCTGCCCGACCGAGAGATAGTTGGCCGCGCGCCAGTAGGCGTGGAGGGCCCGACGTTCCTCGATTGAGAGTGGGCCTTCGGTCTCGCTCACGGAGGCCACATCGTACGCCCACACCGCCAGCCGACGCCCGCACGGGGCGAGCGGTCGGCTGGCGCAGCGTGGCGCACAGCGATCTCATGTCGACAGAGCGGCTACTGGTCGCGCTCGCGACCGGCGAGGCTCGATAGCCACTGTGTCTTGCGGTAAGGCGGCATGAGCAAAACCAGGACGATCAGCACCGCGGTGCCCGTCAGGTACTGGAAGAGCTCCGCGGTGGTCGCGAACTGCGCCGTGATGTTCTCGCCCCAGGCGATGACCGCGAAGGTGAACATGGACAGGCCGAGCCCGGTGAGCAGGATCGGCTTGCGGCGCGTCGGCAGGAACTCACCGCGCAGAACGCTCGCCGCGATCGCCACGAACACCAGTGCCTCCAGCAGGCCGACGATCACCCACGAGGCGTTCGTTCCGGGAAACGACGCAAGGAACGTGCCGTGATAGCTCTTGGCCAACGCGGCCGGCATCGTGCCACCGTTGTCGATCAGCTTCTCTTTGGCCGAGTAGTAGAACAGCAGGCCAAAGGTGAGATAGATGCCGGCGCTGATCATCCAGTAGCTCGCGCGGTCGGCCAGGTGTGTGACGGTACTTGCTTTGCTGCGAACCTGCACCGGGTGTGCTGAAGCGGCTGTCGCCATGAGATTCCTCCCTGTTGGGCTTGTGATTGCTTCGCAGAAGATAGATCTGCCCGGTCCGCCAAACGTCGGGAGTTTGTGGCGCTTTTGCTGCGGTTTTGTACTCACCGCCGCGGCGCTTGGGCCCCGTCCTGCCACATTCAGTAATAACCCGCGGCGCAAACGGTGGAGGGGGCGGATACACGCCGGCACGCGGCGCTCTAGCGTGTGGATCATCACGACAAGGAGGCCCTGGATGTTCAAGAACGTGCTCGTGGGAGTGGACGGCGGGCCCGGCGGCCAAGACGCCATCGCGCTTGCTCAAACTCTTGCAAACCCCGACGCAAGGATCACCCTCGTACACGTCTACAGCGGCGCGCTGCGACCTTCGCACGCCATCTCCCCCGCTGTGGTGAGAGAGGAGCGTGAGGCCTCGGTGAAGCTGTTGCAGGAGGAGTCCGCGACGGCGGATCTCGGCGCAGCGCTCGTCAGCTTTGAAGCCCTGAGCCCGGGCGAAGGCCTGCACGTCCAGGCCGAGGAGCAGGGCGCAGACCTGCTCGTCGTCGGCTCAAGCAGTCGGGGCACGTTCGGGCGGGCATGGCTCGGCGACGACACGCGCGCGGCGCTCAACGGCGCTCCCTGCGCGGTCGCCGTCGCTTCCCGCGGCTACGCCGAGCGTCCCGTGCCGATCGGCAAGGTCGGAGTGGCATACAACCGCTCTCCCGAGAGCAGGGCGGCTCTCGTGTTCGCGCGAGAGCTGGCTGCTGAGACCGAGGCGACTGTTCGCGCTCTGGAAGTCGTGTCGATACCGGTGTACGGATTCGGACTCATCCCACCCGTGACCGAAGAAACCATCGACCTGAGCACCGCGGAGGCCGACGAGCACATGAAAGGACTTCCCAACGCGGAAGGGCGAGCGGTGTATGGCCTGGCCACCGAAGAGCTGGCTCGCTTCGGCGACGAGGTGGACGTGCTCGTGGTCGGCTCGCGCGGCTTCGGCCCGCTGCGCCGCGTGGTGCACGGCAGCACATCCAACTACCTGCAGCGCCATGCACGCTGCTCGTTGCTCATACTGCCCAGAGGGGGCGCTGCGCCGGCCGGCGACGGCGAGACCGACGCTCTCCACAGTCACGTCGTGCCGGCGTGAAGGCGCCCGGCGATCACCGGGCGCCGGGTCCCGTGAAGCCGGCAGGGCTCTACTTCAGCCATCCGGCGTGCTACGAACACGATCCGCGGGTGCTCATGCCCGAGCACCCCGACGTGCCACAGCGACTGCGTGCGATCGAGCAAGCGCTGGCCGAGGAGGACTGGCTGGGATGGGACCGGCGCACGGCCCCTTCGGCAACTGAGGCCGATCTGCAGCTGGTCCACTCAGCGAGCCACATCGACCGGATCCGGGAGCTGTCGGTTCTCGGCGGCGGCGCGATCGATCCCGAAACGATCGTCAGCGAGGCCTCCTACCGCGCGGCGCTCCACGCCGCCGGTGGGGCTTGCGAGATGACGCGCGCGCTGATCGCGGGTGAGGCGAAGTTCGGCTTCTGCGGCGTGCGCCCACCAGGCCATCACGCCGAAACCAACCGCGCGATGGGCTTTTGCCTGTTCAACAACATCGCGATCGCGGCCGCGCTTGCGATCGCACAGCTGGGCGTAAAACGCGTGTTCATCCTCGATTGGGACGTGCACCACGGCAACGGAACCGCCGAGACCTTCCGCCGGCGCTCAGACGTGCTGTTCGCGAGCGTTCACCAGTCCGGGATCTTTCCCGGCACCGGAGCGCTGAACGACGTCGGCTCCGGGCCCGGCGAGGGCTACACGATCAACCTCCCGGTCCCGGCCGGCTCCGAGGAGGGGCTATGGCTATCGCTGCTCGAGCACGTCGTGCTGCCCGCGGCGCGCGCCTTCGAGCCCGACCTCGTGCTCCTGTCGGCGGGCTTTGACGCTCATCGAGCCGACCCGATCGCAAGCTGTCGCCTGGAGTCGAGCTCATTCGCTGAGATGGCCCGCCATGTGCGCGACCTCGCCGCGCACGTGGACGCACCGCTGGGCATGGTTCTCGAGGGAGGCTATGAGCCCGGCGCCCTGGCCGAGTCGGTAGCAGGCGTGCTCCGAGCGCTCAACGACGACCAACCATCCCACAGCGCGGCACCCGAGCCGCTGCTGACCTCGCGCGCTGCCTCGCACATCGGCCACTACTGGCCCCTGTGACGTGCCAACCGTAGTTTTCCCGCTCGCGCGACGGGTTCGCGCGGATGCCGGCAGCCGCCGAGCTCGCGAGTCTGGAGTCATCGTGAGACCCGATGCCACCGCAGATCTTCCATCGGCCCCCGACTCAACCTTGGAGGGATCCGCAGCGTCCGAGCTCGTAGTGCTGCGAGATGGCTCCTCGATAACGATCCGTCGCGGGAGGGCCAAGGACGAGCCCGCGCTTCGGTCGTTTCTGGCGGGACTCTGCCTGGAGGCTCGCCGCCTGCGATTCTTCAGCGGCGCGGTGGACATCGCCTACGCGGCGCACCTGTCGGCCGCGGCGGACGAGCGACACGTTGGACTGATCGCCCATGACGCGGCTGGCGTCATCGTCGGACACGCGATGTATGTCCAGCTCGAGCAGCAGCGCGAGGGCGCCGAAGTCGCCGTCGCGGTGGCCGACCACCTCCACGACCGCGGGCTGGGGACAATCCTCATCGAGCGCTTGGCTGCGATCGCCGAGCAGCGCGGCATCACCCATTTCGTGGCCGAGGTGCTCGCTGAAAACCGCGCGATGCTCGACGTCTTTCGAGAAGGCTTCGATGCACGCGTCGTGCGCGACGCCGGCCCGGAAATGAAGGTTGAGTTTCTCACCGCGGGTTGGCGGCTCGCCCACGAGCGATTCACAGTTCAACCGACAGCTTCGCCGCCCAAGCCAGGTCCGGACGCCGCGCCGTGAGCGCCATGGCCGAGAAGCAACAGGGGCCAGCTCGCGCTCTGTTCAGTCGAGTGATGGTGGGCTTTGACGGCAGCCAACGGGCACGGGACGCGCTGTCGCTGGGCAAGGCCCTCACCGCCGATCACGGCGAACTCATCATCTGCTGCGTACACCGCTTGAGGGGCCCGAGCGCCCGGGTCGATGTGACCGGCCCACACCTGGACCGGGCGGACGCAGAGAGGCTCAGCGTAGAAGCAGCGCGGCTTCTCGGCCCAGAGCCCGTGTCCAGAGCGCTGCTGGTTGGCGGCCTTGGCGCCGGCGAGACGCTGTGCAGGGCAGCCGTCGAGCAGCACGCCGACCTGCTCGTGCTCGGCTCGTCCCATCATGGAGCCGCGGGTCGGGTGCTCCTGGGAAGCGTGACCGAGGAGGCTCTGCACGCAGCGCCCTGTCCGGTCGCCGTGGCGCCGGTCGGACTGCACGATCAGGCCGCAGGCGTGCGTATCGCGCAGATCGCCGTCGGCTACGACGTCACGGCTCCGGCACAGGACGCGCTCCAAACAGCCGCGACGCTCGCGTCGCAGCTCGGCGGTGAGCTGCGTGTCGTCGCGGTCGCGGACACCGCCGCGGCGATCGCCGGTGGTGCGAACGTCGGGATGTCATACCCGGCCATCGTCAAGGCTCGCCTCGATGCGGGCGAGCGAGGCGTCGCACAGGCGCTCGCGACGCTGCCGCAGGACATCTCGGCGAGCAGCGAGGTCCGTGACGGCGAGGCCGCGGAGAAGCTGCTCGAGGTGTCTCATGGTGTTGACCTGCTCGTGCTCGGCTCGCGAGGCCGTGGGCCCGTACGGCGGCTGATCCTGGGCAGCGTCTGCGATGCCCTCGTGCGATCCGCCGCCTGTCCCGTGCTCGTGATTCCCCCGCACACCGCGAGCTGAGAGGCAAACCCCAGCCCACCGACCTGCTCGCCCTTACTCGAATGCGGCCGACCCGCCACGCGCCACCAGCGCCTGCAACTGAGCGCGTCCATCCCCGATCACCGGTCCCCCGTGGGCGAGCAGAAGGTGCTCGAAGTCAAGCTCCCGCAGCAGCCGGGCGAACGCGTCGAGGAGGTGTCGCTTTGTCTGGGGAGGATCATCCATCAGCCTGTCCGCGACGAAGCCCAGCGGACCCTCCTGTTCCTCAGAGCCCGCGCGCACCACGGCGTCGGCGAACACAAGCGCGCGTCTTGCAGGGATATGCAGCGAGGTCTCATCGGGACACAGGCCGCCGACTTCATGCGCGACGAGGCCTCCAGGTAGCGCCTCGCCGGGATCGAAAGCGCTGATGGGCTCGTGGTGCGTGAACTCGCCGAGGCCGGCGCGGTTGCAGTAGACAGGGCAGCCGAAGGTGCCCTGGAAGCTCGCGCTGTCGCGATAGTGGTGGCGGTTTGAGAGCACGATCGCCGACGGGGGGCTCGAGCGCCGCTGAAACCACTCCAAGCCGACGCCGACCGGGATCAGTGGATCGATCAAAACACCGCCGTCCTCGAGCCAGTACGAGGACACCTCGACACCGATCCGCGGGTGGGTCCCGGCCCAATGAAAGACGCCGGGCAGAACCTCGTGCACATTGCGAACGCTAGCGCCACGAGACGAGCACCGCGCGCTCGTTTGACGGGCTGTGCGGCGTACAAAGAGCCATCCGCCGCCGAAGCGGTCACCATCGAGCGACTCCCGGCAGGCTATATGGGAGCTACGTCGACCACCGAGACGGGCCAGACCCGAGATAGGGACGCGTGTGCACGCAGCGAGCGAGAGCGGCGGGCCGCTGAAGGCCGGCCAGCTGGGCACGGCCGACGTGACCGCCTCGACCGTGGCCAACATCGGGCCAGGGATCGACTTCTACTTTGCTTTCGGGGTGATCGCCGTCACCGCCGGCGTCGCCGCCCCGTTGACGATCATCGCCGCCGGCGCGGCGGTGTTGCTGCTCGCGCTCACGGTGGCCGAGTTCACCAAGATCGAGCCCTCGGCGGGAAGCTTCATCACCTATGTCGAGACCTCGCTCGGACCGCGAGCCGGTGTGGTCACGGCCCTGCTGGTCGCGGTGGGCTACTCCGTGGCCATGGCCGGGGTCTTCACGATGTCAGGCGGCATGGTTGCGCTGACCCTCGCCCACTACACATCGTGGCACCCTCCCTGGGAGCCGTTGACCCTGGCGCTGACTGGCGGCGCCGTCTGGCTTGCGGCGCGCGGCGTCAAGCTCTCGACCACAGCCGTGGGCATGGCCGTCCTTCTGCAGGTGGCGATCATGCTGACCGTCTGCGCGATCGCCGTCGTCGAGGAGCGTGCGCACCTTTCGGGTGTGCCGTTCTCTTGGGCGCACCTCAGTGGCGGCCTCGCCGGTCTGTCCGCCGGCTTCCCGCTTGCCCTCTACATGTTCATCGGGTGGGAGAACGGGCCGGCGCTGGCAGAGGAGTCTCGCAATCCGAGGCGCACCGTACCGAGAGCCCTTTACATCTCGATCGGGATCGCCACCGTCCTGTTTGTCCTGTTCGCCTATTCGACCGTGACCGGCTTTCACTACGACGTCTCGTCCATCGGTCGCTCGTCGGTTCCGTTCCTGACCGTGGCAGACCACTACCTCGGGGATGCGGCGATCCTGGCCTGGCTCACCGGCATAGTCTCGGTGCTCGCCACCCTGGTCTCCGGGGCAAACTCACAAGCGCGCATGCTCTTCGATGGTGGGCGCTCCGGGCTGCTCCCGGCGTGGCTCGGCCGCGTGCGCCCGCAGACCAACACGCCCGTCAACGCGCTGCTGTTGATGGCCTGTGTCGGGCTGGGGATCATCGTGGTCTGGTGGGTCTTGCACCTGATCGGCGCGGCAAGCGGCTCGACGAACCCCGTCGGGCTCTACGCGGAGTGCTCGACGATGGGCACGATCGTGATCCTGTTCGTCTACTTCCTGACGACGCTCTCACTGCCGATCTTCATCTGGCGACGTCATCGAGGCCGCTTCTCGGCGCTGCGCCACGTGGTGATCCCGGCGCTCGGTGCCCTGACCCTCGTCGTTCCGTTCGTCGAGCTGTTTGCGCCCGGTCAGCCCGCCCCCTACAGCGCGTTTCCCTTCCTCGCGGTGGCGATCGGGGTGGCCGCCACGGTGATCGCCTTCGTCGTCGTTCGCCGCCACCCATCCACCGGCTCGGGCGAGGGCACGACGTTCTCCGAAGCTTGAGCCGGCTCGCCGGCCGCTCAAGCGGTGATCCCGCGGATGTCGAGCGCTGCGAGCAGCTCTGGGTCGTTGAACACGTCGATCACCGCCACGCGATTGCCGACGACCGTGAACCCGACCACCGCGGACGGCCGCTCGCCGTCGAACGCGACCGCGCCCGCGGCGCCGTTCACCAGCGCCGGACGCACGTACGGCGCCCGATGCCTCGCCGTGATCGCCCCGCGCGCGACCCGCGCGGCGCCACGCCGCTCGAGTGGCTTGCCGTCACGGCGGTGGCCGCGGAGCACCACGTCAGGATCGAGCACCGCCACCAGCCCCTCCATATCACCCTCCCTCGTCGCGGCGAAGTAGGCATCTACGACCGCCCGCTGGCGTGCGAGGTCCGGGTCCGGCGGCGGCGCGGCCTCGCGCACACGACGCCGGGCGCGACTGGCGAGTTGCCGAGTGGCCTCCGGGGAGCGGTCGACCAGCGCCGCGATCTCGTCAAACGGCACCGCGAACATGTCGTGAAGCACAAACGCGAGACGCTCAGCCGGGCTGAGCGTCTCCAGCACGACCTGAAGCGCGATCCCGACCGACTCGGCCAGCAACGCCTCGTGCTCGGGATCGGTCCCGCCCCTCGGGTCGTCGATGATCGGCTCCGGCAGGAAGCCATCGAGTGGCTGCTCGCCGCGGGTCCGACGGGAGCGGAGCATGTTCAGGCAGATGCGCGCAACGACCATCGTCAGCCACCGCTCCAGGCTCTCGATCTGCTCTGCGTCAGTCCGCCGCAGCCTCAACCACGCCTCCTGCACGGCGTCGTCGGCCTCGTGCAACGAGCCGAGGATCCGGTAGGCGACCGACCGCAACCGGGGCCGCTGGCGGTCGAACCTGTTCGCTAGCTCGCGTTCGTCCATGTCACACCCTGCGGGTCTCGCGGGTCATACAACATAGACCCCCGAACGTCGGACTACGTGACGAGGCCGACAATCGCGCGGGTCGATCTGACCCACGACACCAGGAGTGAACATGACCGGCTCTTCCACCCAGGGAATCAAGACTGTGCTGCATCCCGTTGCCGACCTGGCGACGGCCAAGGAGCTGTATGCCGTCCTGCTCGGCGTAGCGCCGCAGACCGACGGGCCCTACTACGTCGGCTTCAAGGCGGCCGATCAGCAGATCGGGTTGGTGCCGGGCGGTGGCCCGCAGGGCATGACTTCACCGGTGGCCTACTGGCAGGTTCCGGACATCGAGGCCAAGCTGGCCGAGGTGACCGCCGCAGGCGCCACCGTGAAGGAGCCCGCGCACGACGTGGGTGGCGGCCGCACGGTGGCAACCATCACCGACCCCGACGGCAACGTCCTCGGGCTCCTTCAGGATCGATAACCGCAGCTCGCGTGCTCAGCCCCACCGCGACACCGAGCATCGGCTCGGCGCGATGAGCGGTTCGCCGCGCAGACGGATGACCTGCACATACGGCACCTCGGCTGAGGCGACAGTTCTCAGCCGGTTCGACTCGTCCCAGTTGACAGCCATATTATGAAAGGAAGTCAGACCGATGAAGACAATGACATGTAAGCAATTGGGTGGACCATGTGACTTTCCCCACCGTGGGGATACTGCCAATGACGTCATAAAGGCGCAAGATAACCATCTAAAGGAAATGGTCGCGGGCGGTGATGAAACGCACAAGAGCGCGTTGAGTGAGATGCAGGGTAGGTGGAAACGTCCCTGGTCGGGAATGGGGTGGTATAGGAAAGCCAAGCGTGATTTCGCTGCTCTTCCCAACGACGGATGAATGCCGACCGCCATTCCCGCCCGAGCGTCGTCGAGACGCCGAGCGCCGGCTCACCCGTGACATCGATGTATCGGTGGCCAATCGTCGGCGGACGGCGCGCCGCATCTGGTGGCGCTTTTGGTCGACTGGGACGGCGCGGGGCGCCACTCCCCGCGACACCGAGGGACAGCCCTTGCCGGCAGGAGCTATCCGGTACCGTGAAGCTGAACTCCAGAGCCTCGCTCTTGGGGCGATGGCCGCTCGTCGGCTGCCGCTGGATCCAGAGTGCTGCTCGCGCGCGCAAGCACCAGCAGTGAGCAGCGAGCACGGCGCGCCAGGCGGTTCGATGTGCTGCCGAGCACAACACGCCGCAGCGGCCCGTAACCACGCGAGCCGACAATCAGGAGGTCGAGCTCGTCGCCGAAGGCGGCGAGCTCCTCACCCGGGACGCCATACACGGCTCGGCCCTCAACGTCGCCGAGCGCCGCGAGTTGGGTGTTGGCCTGCTCGAGCATGTCATCGATGATCTGCGGCGTGAGGGGCGGGAGCATCCCCGCGAAGCCGTAGGTCGCCATCGACACGACTTCCAAGGCCCGAACGCTTGCGTTCGTCTCGCCGCCGAGCTCGCGCGCAGCCGCAAGTGCCGCCTCACTCTCAGGCGTCGAGTTGTAGGCGACGCCTATCCGCGCGATGGGCGCCGGATTTGCGCCATAGCCCGCGCAGGCGATCGCCACCGCGCAGGGAGCGCCATTCAGCGCGGCGAGCGTGTCGTTACCGAGCATCGCCCGCCCCAGGAATCCGCGGCTGCTGGAGCCGACGACCAACAGATCGGCGCCCTGGCGCTCAGCCTGCTCGTGCAAGCCTTCGCCAGCGCTCATCGCGACGATGCTCAACAGCTCAGCGTCGACCCCAGCGGCGGCGCGCTCTCCCTCGAGCAGACGCTGGGAAGACTCGCGCTCCTTCGCGATCAACCCGGGCACAAGCGCGTGGATGGGCAGCAGCTCGCCACCATGGACGTGGGCAAGGGTCAACTTGCCGCCGGAGTGGGTGAGGCGGTGGGCAAGCGTGAGGGCATCGTGTCCGTTGGGGCCACCGTCGATTCCCACGAGTACGTTCTTGAACATTCAGCTCTCCTTGCGCCGGTCAGCCCGGTTGGCCATCAGACGGGGTGCACTCTGCATGGCGACTCGCTGAGACGATGTACGTGCTCGCGCAGCTCCTCGCGAGCGTCGGGGTGAGCGGCGTGGTCGATGATCAGCCGGGCCTGCTCTCGTTGACTCTGTCCGAATATGTGCGCGCAGCCCTGCTCTGTGACCAGGGCCGAGTGTTGAAAGGAGGTCACGGGATCGCTCAGCCTCGCGACGATCGTCGAGCTGTCGCTGGGCTCGTGCCAGGATCTCAGCGCGATCACCGCATGACCTCCCCGGGAGTGCACAGCGCCCTCCACGAAGTCCGGCTGGCCACCGAAGCCCGAGTAGAGGCGGCCGCCGATGTGGCTTGCGCCGGCCTGATCTGAGAGGTCGACCTGCAGCGCGGTGTTGACGGAAATCATCCGCGGATGAGCCGCGATGCGCGACGGGTCGTTGGTCGTCTCGGTGCGCGTCATGCGCAGCCGAGGGTTGCGATCGACCCAACGGTAGAGCTCGGGCGAGCCGAACAGGAACGAGCACACGATCGGACGGTGGACATCGAGCGCCCCATCTCGGTCCAGCGCCATCACCCCGTCGCTGATCATCTCCGACCAGAGCGCCAGCTCGCGCCGGTCGCCAAGCGCACGCAGCGTCGCGTCGGGTACCTGCCCGATGCCGAGCTGAAGCGTCGATCCGTCCTCGACGAGGCTGGCGACGAGGCCAGCGATCTGATCGGCGTGCTCGTGCCCTGGCGCTGTCGGCGGCAAGGGGAGCTCTTCCTGGACCTCGATCGCGAGATCGACCAGATCTTCGTCCAGCTCGCTGTCGCCGAGCGTGTAGGGCATTCGCGGGTTTAGCTGGGCCACTACCAGGCCGCCGCGCGCGCGCACTGCCTCTATCGCCGCCGGAAGGATGTTCACCTCGATCCCAAGGGAGACCTTGCCGTCGCAGGGAGTCGACGTGTGCAGCAGGACCACATCGGGAGGACGGATCGTCGCGAAGAGCCTCGGGACCAGCGACAGGCGCATCGGCAGGTAGTCGAGCGCCTCTCCGGCCTCACGCATCCCGGGACCGACGAACGGCGTCTCGAAGATCACTCCATCGCGCACGGGCAGTGGAGGCTGCGCAGCGAGCATGAACAGCCGGTATCGCTGCACAGCTCGCTCCAGAGCCTCGAGCAGGGCTCTCGGGGTGGCGAGGTTGCCGCTCGCTACGACGCGTGGCTCGGGCGCGGCAAGCGCGCAGAGAGCCTCGTGCAGTTCCTGCTCAGAGCCCACTCGCATTGTGGCCAAGGGTATGCGCGATCGCAACCCACGGGATGAGTGATCTACCCATTGCACGCGGTGAGAACTACGGATCACATGCGCGGAGCAGCCCGGTGGTCGAGGAGACGCTAAATCGCTTGACTCACTCCCGTAAGGCAGCACAAGCCATTCGAGGAGCGATGAGCATGACCGCAACCGATACCGAGTCCCGCCAAGCGACGGAGGACGCGGTACGCCCGTTCGCGCATCTGCGACGTGGCGATGTCGCCTACGCCGGCGGCAAGGGCGCCAACCTCGGCGAGCTTGTCTCTGCGGGGTTCCCGGTACCCGACGGCTTTGTGATCGGAGCCCCGGTATATGCGGCCTTCTGCAGGCAGACGGGGCTTCGCGAGCAGCTGGCCGACGTGCTCGAAGGTGTCGATGCGGAGGACACGGAGGCCCTGGAAGCGGCGAGCGTGGCCGCTGGCGAGCTGTTCGATCGAGCTTCGATTCCCGAGCAGCTGGTGGAGGAGATCCGCTCGGGTTATGAGCGGTTGGCCACCGGCGAGGGGGCGCCGGTGGCCGTGCGCTCATCGGCCACAGCGGAGGACACGGCGGAGACCTCGTTCGCCGGCATGAACGAGAGCTTCCTGAACGTTCAAGGCGCCGATGCCGTCGTCGAGGCCGTGCGCCGCTGCTGGCGCTCGCTGTTCAGCGCACGCGCGATCTACTACCGGGCCGTCAACGGCTTCGCCCAGGCCGACATGGACATCGCGGTCGTCGTACAGCGCCAGTTGAACTCGGCGCGCGCCGGGGTCATGTTCACCGTCAACCCCGCGACGGGCGAACACGATGAGCTGGTGATCGAGGCGTCCTTCGGCCTGGGCGAGGCAGTCGTCGCCGGGTCAGTGTCCCCCGACCGCTACGTGATGGACAAGGCGACGCTGACGCTTCGCCGTCGCGATGTGCACCGCAAGGACATCGTGATCGAGTATTCCCCCGACGGGGGAACCCGCGAACGGACAGTCTCAGACGAGCAGGCCCGACGCCCAGCTCTCAGCGACGAGGAGGCCAGCGCGATCGCGGAGCTCGGCCGCCGCGTCGAGCAACACTACGGCTCACCGCAGGACACGGAGTGGGCCTTCGACGCCGACGGCAAGCTGTGGATGCTGCAGAGCCGCCCTATCACCACGCTGCACGACGAGGCCCCGATGGACGGCGCGGCGGCCGAACCCCCGCCGAGCTCGGTCGGGTCCGCGGAGCACCAGACAGTGCTGCTGCGAGGGCTGGGCGGGGCGCCGGGCAGCGCCAGCGGCGCAGCGCGCGTGCTCAAGACATTGGGCGACGCTGCGAGCCTGAAGGAGGGAGATGTGCTGGTCGCGCACATGACCGCGCCGGACTGGCTACCGCTGCTGCGCCGCGCGGGGGCCATCGTGACCGACTCCGGCGGCATGACCTGCCACGCTGCGATCGTCTCGCGCGAGCTCGGCATCCCCTGCGTGGTCGGGACAGGAGATGCCACAAATCGTCTGCGCGACGGCGAGATCGTGACCGTGGACGCGACGCGCGGCGTAGTGCTGGAGGGTGTTGTCAACGCCATGCCTGCGCCCACCCCCGACCGCCGACCGCCAGTCAGCCCAGATCTAGCCGCGCCTACAAGCAGCGTCCCGGTGACAGCGACGCAGATCCTGATCAACCTCTCAGAGCCCTCACAGGTGGCGCGGGTCAAAGCTCTGCCGGTTGACGGCGTCGGCCTTGTGCGCGCCGAGCTGATGGTCCTCGAGGCGCTGGCGGGCGATCATCCACGGACGCTGCTCGAGGAGGGGCGCGGTGAGGAGTTTGTCGGCCGTATGGCGGACAGCCTCAGCACGTTTGCCGCCGGTTTCGCGCCGCGACCGGTGACCTATCGAACGATCGACTTCCGCACGAACGAGTTCTCGGGGCTGCGCGGCGGCGAGCACTTTGAGCCCCACGAGGCCAATCCGATGATCGGCTACCGTGGCGCTCTGCGCTACACGCGCGAGCCCGAGGTCTTCGCGCTGGAGCTGGCAGCGGTGCGCCGTGTCTGGGACACGGGGCTGCACAACCTGCACGTGATGCTGCCCTTCGTGCGCAGCACCCGCGAGTTGCGCCAGTGCCGCGAGCTGATCGCGCAGTCGGGCCTGCTCGACCGCCCGGGCTTTGAGCTGTGGGTGATGGCGGAGGTCCCCTCGGTGCTCTTCAACCTCGAGGAGTACGCCGCGCTCGGCGTGACCGGAATCTCGATCGGCTCCAACGACCTCACGCAGCTGCTGCTCGGCGCCGATCGCGACAACGAGCTACTGGCCGAGACCTTCGACGAGCGCGACCCGGCTGTCGCCGCATACCTGCGCGAGTTGATCCCGCGCGCCCGGCAGCTCGGTCTGCGTACGTCGATCTGCGGCCAGGCGCCGTCTGTGCACCGCGAGTACGCCGAGCTCCTGATTCGCGCGGGGATCGACGCGATCTCGGTGAGCGTCGATGCGGTCGAGCGCACACGGGCACTCGTTGCCGCGGCCGAGCAACGCGTGCTGCTGGATGCGGCACGCAGGGGCTAGCCCTCCGCTATGCCGACCTGGCCCGGCCGACTGGGGAGAGTTCTCCCATCCTGCGGACGATTGGTGAGAACTACTGATGTGCCGATCGTGAGGCATTCAATAGGCTGGCCGCGACAGATGCGAGCATCGACCAGAGGGGGTGTGCCTTGCATACGGCTAGCGTGATGGGCGCGGTCTTCGATCTCAACCACCCGGCGCACGTCGTGCACTGGCACTTCATCAAGCTGCCGCTCGCGAACGTGATCGTGATCGGCCTCATGCTGATCGTGTTCGCGCTGGCGATCGTGCTGCCGTTTCCAGGCGCCGCACGCCGGCGCGGAGGCAGCTCATGAGCGCCTCGCCACGCGCATCCTGGACGGTCAAGGTACGTGAGGCGGCCGTCGAGACGCTTCCACCCGAGAAGCTTCTGCCAGACAGCCAGCCGGCCTACGTTGCGTCGTGGATCTATGTGTTCGGCGTGGCGAGCATCGCCTCGCTGACCGTGATCATCGGCTCGGGCACGATCCTCGCGCTGAAGGGCCCGGCGTGGTGGCACTACACCGGGGTCGGGCACTTCTTCAACAGCATCCACCTCTGGGCGGTGGAGCTCTTCTTCTTCGTGATGGTCGTCCACCTGTGGGGCAAGTACTGGATGGCGGCCTGGCGCGGGGGGCGCGCGCGGGTGTGGATCACCGGCGCCGTCACGTTCCTGGTGGCGATCCCCACCGCGCTCACCGGCTATGTCTCCCAGCAGAACTTCGACGCCCAGTGGATCTCCACGCAGGCCAAGGATGGGCTGAACTCGGTTGGCGTGGGGGCCTTCTTCAACGTCACCAACTTCGGCCAGATGTACAGCTACCACATCCTCCTGCTGCCGGCTGCGGTCACGGCGCTCGTGATCGCCCACATCCTGCTCGTGCGCCGCCACGGCGTGGTTCCGCCGTTCTCGCGATACACCGAGAACCCCGCATCACACCCCGCGCTCGCCACGGCGGGGGCACAGGAACCCGCGTCGCGCGCCCTCGACGAACCGCCCTCGCCCTCGGGAGCGCAGGTATGAGCCACCGGCGTCTGGACCGACTGCGCTCAAAGGACGACACCACCGCCTGGAAAGGCGCCTACTACCCCTATGACCTCGTCAAGGAGCTGTGCATCGCGATCGGCGTCATCGCGCTGCTGGCGATCCTGCTCACCGTCCTGTTCTCCTCGCCCGACGACAAGCCGAGCACGATCGCGCGGTGGTCACGCCAGCTGCCCGTCGACTTCACCAAGACTGCTGCCACCGAGCTGGCCGGCACGAGCGACACAGCGACCTACGGCCCCCCCTACAACCACAACGGGACCGGCCAGCACGCTGCCTTCCTCTACCCGCAGAAATGGCTCGGCGTCAGCCATCCGATCAACACGGCCAACGACTACGTGATCGGGCCGCTGAAGACGATCCCGAACGATCCTGCCCTGCAGAGTGCGATCGCCGAATATCAGGCCGCGCCCGAGAAGACCCAGAAGGCGTGGGCTGAAGCCTATGCCAAGCCGCTTGAAGAATATGCGAGCGCCGAAGAAGAAGGCAAGCCTCTGCCAAAGACAGTGTCGGTCGACCCCACGACGGGAACGGTGAGTGTTCAAGCAAGCGGCGCGGGCCCGGTTCCCACGATGATCACGAGCCTGCTCGCGCTTGCCAGGAGCGGCGGTGTGGACGGCAACCTGCTGACCAGCAGTCAGTTCTTCCAGACCGACTACACAAAGCCTCTGCTGTTCATGGCCGACGGCGGGCTGCTCGACCAACGCGCGGAAGAACAGCATCTCGGTGGCGACGAATGGGGCATGATGAACGAGACGGGGAGCTACCCGGGCCAGGCATGGCTGTGGCTGTATGCCCTCTGGTACCAGGTCGAACCCTTCAAGAGCTCTGAAAACGCGGACATCCTCGTGATGCTCGTGATGGCGGCCCTCAGCCTGGCGTTCATCTGCATCCCCTTCATTCCGGGAATACGTGACATCCCGCGCGCCATCCCGATCTATCGCCTGATCTGGAAAGAGCACTACCGCGCCCAGGGCGACGCGTCCTCATAGCAACCCGCGCCGGAGCTCGATCGCTGCTCAGGCGCTCTGCTCGCCGCCGCCGTTGACCAGCCCGCGCTGCAGCGCATAGCCGACGAGCTCGGCACGCGTGGACAGGCGCAGCTTCTGCTGGATGTGCGAGCGGTGGGTCTCCACGGTGCGCACCGAGAGGAACAGCTGCTCGGCGATCTCGGCGTTGGTGTGCCCGAGGGCGATCAGGCGCAGCACGTCGACCTCGCGCTGGGAGAGGTCGTCCGGGGGCCCGGGCGGCGGCTCGGAGGCGATGCGAGCGCCCAGCCGAGGGTTCAGATAGCTCTCTCCCCGAGCAGCGAGGCGCACCGCGTTGACGAGCTCCGCGTCGGCGGCCTCCTTGAGGACGTAGCCGAGCGCGCCCGCCGCGAGGGCCTCGCGCGCAAACGCGGGCTCCTGCTGCATCGTGAGCACGACGATCTGGGTGTCCGGCGACTCCTCTCGGATCACAGGGATCCCGTCAAGGCTCGAACCGCCGGGCATGTTGAGGTCGAGCACGAGCACCGCGGGATGGTGGCCGTGGACATAGCGCCTGGCGCCCTCGACATCGCTGGCCTCGGCCACGACCTCGAAGTCCGGCTCGCTGTCGAGCAACAGCCGCAGCCCGCTGCGCACCACGGCGTGATCGTCGGCCAGGACAATGCGAATAATCCCCTCCGAGGCCGAGCCCTCCGATGCGGGCTCGGGCGATGCGCTGTCCGTGCCCGTCATCGCCCGGGAACGTATCGCCTTCGGCGGGCGACTGCCTCCCGCAACCCACTCGGCGCGCGGCGCGCGCCCTTTCGTCAGCGCGCGCCCGCCGCGGTGTCGACCTGAGCCTCGCCGGCAGCCCGCTGCTCGAGGTTCGACGCCGTGGAGGTCCGAGCCAAGACGAGCAGCGAGCAACGTGCGTGGCGCTGCAGGAACTCGCTGGTGCTACCGAGGATCAGGCGGCGAAGAGGCCCGTAGCCGCGCGAGCCGACCAGCAGGATGTCGACCTCGTCGCCGAACGCGGCGAGCTCCTCGCCGCCGACACCGTATTCCGCGCGGCCGTCGACGCCGGGGAGCTCCTGCATGCGAGTGGTCGCCTCCTTGACCATCAGTTCGATGCTCTCGCCGATCGTCGGCCCAACGATCGCGCCGTAGGTGGCAGGCGGCAGGGTGATGACCTCAAGCGCATGAATGCTCGCCCCGGTGCCCTGCGCGAGCTCACGTGCCTCGACGAGAGCGGCCTCGCTCTCGGGTGAGGCGTTGTAGGCGACGCCGATCTTGGCGATCGCGGGGTGCTCGGTGTAGCCGCGCGAGGCCACCGCGACAGCGCACGGAGCGCCGTTCAGCGCCGCGCGCGTGTCGTCGCCGAGCATCACGCGTCCAAACGAGCCGCGGCTGCAGGAGCCGACCACGAGCAGGTCGGCGCCGAGCTCTTCGGCCTGCTCGTGCAGTCCACGCCCCGGGTTCGTGGACACGACGTCGAGCAGCTGGGCCTCGACACCGGCCGCGGAGCGCTCCTCTTGGAGAACCCGCAGGCACTCCTCGCGCTCCTCGGCCACTTTGCCGCTGTGCACGAGCGCAAGCGAAAGCGTCGCGTCGGGGTCCATCAGCTGACGGGCAAGAGCGATGGCGTCACGACCCGTGGGCCTACCGTCCACACCTACAAGCACGTTCTTGAACATCACACGCCTCCTTCTCGGGATACATCTGCTGCTGCACCGCCACCTGGCGCCACGAGGAGAACCGAGCAGGGCGCGCCGTGTACGACTCGACGGCTGACGCTACCCAACGCGCGCAGGCCGGTGAGTCGCCGGCTGCCCATCACCACCAGCGCGGCGGCTGTGCTCCTCGCGGCATCCAGAATCACCTCCGAGGCCTTTCCCGCCTCGATGATGGGGTCGCCGGCTGCCGGGACCATGGCCTTCAGCGTCTGAGCCTGGGCCTGAACCGCACGGGGATTCATCTTCGACTCGGCGCCCAGGGCGTTGACCAACGTAACCTGTGCCGCCTGGCTGCACGCGAGGCGCCCAGCCAGCTCCACGATCTCATCAGAGCCCTCCTCGCCGTCGCTCGCCACGAGGATCTCCCAGCCGCGCAGCGGGATGTCAAACGGCATGCGGACGACCAGCATCGGGGTGTTGAAACGACCCTGAGCGGCCGCGGCTACGCCACCGGTCCCACCGATCGCCGCGGTGCCGCCGGCGGCTGCGGTCATGGCCGCTATGAACATGCCACCGAGCCAGGAGCTCGTGGGCGCTCCAATCGCGAGCAGGTCGTGATCGCAAGCGCGCCGCAGGATGACATCGACGGGGGGACCGTCGGGGTCCGCGACCACGCTCGACGCTACGCCGACATCGTCCGCGATGCGCTTGGCCGATCTCAGGATCTGCTCTGCATGCGCGGGACCGATGGCAGCCATGGCCTTGTCCCCAACACCCCCCTCGGCTCGAACCGCCAGGAGCGTCAGGTGCCCGTCGGGTCCCGCCAGGGACGCGGCCATGCGGACCGCGGCCATGCTCGGGCTTGTGCCGTCGACGGCGCACAGGATGTTTGAGAAGACGCGTGTCGGGCGCTGGCCACGACCGTCCGCCTGCTGCTCAGCGGCGGCTGGATCTGTTTGGGCTTGCTGTGTGTTCGTCATGCAGAGAACCTAGGGTGCATCCGGCGCCTGGCCATCCGCAGCTTTCCGGCCAAGGCGTAGGGGAAATCCCGCAGCGGCCTGGTCGATGCGCGTGTCCCATCAGCAAGCGCGCGGGCAGGCCGGGCAGGCGCGAACTTCCTTCAGGCGGGGCGGCGCATCGCGACGTGAGATCGACGATCTGCTTGCCGTCCTGAGCCAGTTACAGGTGCCGATCGCAGCCCTGACGGCGAGCTGCCTCACGTGTCTGACCCGGGCCAACCTTGGGCGAGCAGGCGCTCGAGCTCGCCGCGTCTGCGCGCGGAGAGCACCGGCCAGCCCGGTTCATACCCGAACGCGTCGGCCAGTGACGCCGTACCGTAGGCCTCAGAGACGATCTCGATGTGCCCGGGCGTGACCAACGCCGGGTGCGCAACGCCACATGAGCGTGCCAGGGCGAGGATCTCCGCGCGCAGCGCCACCAGGTAGTTGGCCGCGCTGCTCGACTTCAGCTGCGGATCCAGTCCATGCATGAGCCAGCGTGACTGAGTGGCCACGCCCGTGGGGCAGCGACCGGTGTGACAGCGTTGGGCCTGGATGCAGCCGATCGAGAGCATCGCCTCACGCCCGACGCTCACCATGTCACAGCCGAGAGCGAAGGCGAACAGCGCCGAGTCGGGAAACCCGAGCCGGCCCGAGCCGATGAACACAACGTTCTCGGCCAGCCCCGCGCGCGCGAATGCCGCATAGACGCGGGCAAAGCCCAGCTTGAAGGGCAAGGCCACGTGGTCGGCGAACGACAGCGGCGCGGCGCCCGTCCCGCCCTCGCCGCCGTCCACCGTTATGAAGTCAGGCCCCCCGCCGGTGATCGCCATTCGCTCGGCCAGCTCCTGCCAAAAGCCGCCCTCCCCCACCGCCGACTTGATCCCGACCGGAAGGCCCGTCTCACCTGCGATCAGCTCGGCGAACTCGATGAGCCCATCGACATCTGAGAACGCCGAGTGCGCGGGCGGGCTGACACAGTCCTCGCCAGCCGCCACGCAGCGGATCGCGGATATCTCCGAGGTCACCTTGACGCCCGGGAGGAGCCCTCCCAGCCCCGGCTTGGCGCCCTGGGAGAGCTTGATCTCGATCGCGCGGACGGGCGCCTGCTGTACACGCTCCAGCAGGCGCTCGAGGCTGAAGCGTCCACGGGCGTCGCGGCAGCCGAAGTAACCGGTCCCAATCTGAAACACGAGCTCCGCGCCATGTCGATGGGCGTCCGCCAGGCCGCCCTCACCGGTGTTCTGCAGGCACCCGGCGATGCTGGCCCCGCGATTGAGCGCCTCCACCGCGACGGGAGACAGCGAGCCATAGCTCATGCCGGACAGGTTCACAAGCGAGGGCGGGCGGAATGCGTGGCGGCGCCCGTGCGCCGCGCCCAGCACCTTGGCTGCGCCGACGCTGAAGTGCGGCGGGCCGCCCGGCTCCCCCGGCGGCGGCGCCGGCGCGAGAAAAGGCGAGTGCTTGATGATGAGCAGGCTCTCGACAGCCTCCATCTCGTCATCGGTCCCGAACCCGAAGACGTTGGACCGACCCTCCGAGGATGCGTTGATCCACCGCCTCTGGTCGCGGGAGAACGGGCGCTCCTCGTTGTTGGACGTGACGATGTACTGACGCAGCTCGGGACCGAACGCCTCCAGGGCATAGCGAAGGTGCCCGACGATCGGGAAGTTGCGCAGGATCGCGCGCCGGCGCTGAAGGAGGTCGTATGCGACCACACCGGCGAGCGCACCGGCGACACGAGAGCGAGGCCCACCCAGCATGCGCGCATCCTTACCGATGGAGGGTGATCGCATGCTCGTCATCGCGTCCGACGCTTGAGGCTGAGGCCAGAGCGATACGCTCGCGGGCACGTGCGCCAGCTGCTCAGAGACCATCGGCGATGATCGAAGTTGAGGCGGTGACCAAGCGGTTTGGCTCCACGCAGGCGCTCACGGGCGTGGACCTCGTCGCCGAGGAGGGCAGGGTACTTGGCCTGCTCGGGCCCAACGGCGCAGGCAAGACGACGCTCGTGCGTATCCTCGCGACGCTGCTCAAGCCCGACAGCGGCCGTGCGACGGTCGCCGGATGCGACGTCGTCGCAGACGCCGCGGCCGTGCGCTCGATGATCGGCCTCACCGGACAGTTCGCCGCGGTCGACGAGCTGCTCACCGGGCGCGAGAACCTCGAGCTGGTGGGGCTCTTCTACCACCTCACCAGGGCCGAGCGCCGCCGCCAGGCCCAGGATGTCCTGGAGCGCTTCTCACTGACAGACGCCGCCGAGCAGCTCGTCAAGACCTACTCGGGCGGGATGAGACGCCGGCTGGATGTCGGCGCCAGCTTGATCGGCCGTCCGCAGGTCCTGTTCCTCGATGAGCCGACAACGGGCCTCGATCCCCGCACCCGCAACGACGTGTGGCGGTTCATCGAGGAGCTGGTGGCAGCGGGCACCACGGTGCTGCTGACGACGCAATACATGGAGGAGGCAGAGCACCTCGCGCACCGTATCGTCGTGATCGACGCCGGCATGGTGGTCGCGCAGGGAACGGCCACAGAGCTCAAGGACCGGATGGGCGGCGACGTGCTGGAGGCCCGCGTGGCCAGCGCTGACGACCTCGACCGGGCTGCCACGCTGATCGCAGAGCTCGAGCAGGGCCAGCCTCGCATCGACACCGAGCAGCGCCGGGTGAGCGTACCGACCAAGGGCGCCACCCAGGTGCTGATCGCTGCCGGGGAGCGCCTGCAGGACGCCGGGATCGCACTCGAGGACCTCGGCATTCGCCACCCCTCGCTCGACGACGTGTTCCTGTCGCTCACGGGTCGTGCGCCAGGTGCACGGGACGGCGGCCCGCCGGCAGATCACAGCCCGACCACCCCGTCCGAGCGCAAGCCCCGCCCGACGAGGAGCAGCTCCGGGCGGCGCAGCCGCCGACCTGGCGGGGCCGCGGTGCGCGACACCGCCGGCGTGGCCAAGCGCAACCTGCTGCGCATCGTGCGCAACCCCCGTCTGCTCGTGATATCCGCGGTTCAGCCGGCCCTGCTGCTCGTGCTCTTTCGCTATGTGCTGGGCGGCGCGATTCACATCCCCGGAGTCAGCTACGTCGACTACATAGTCCCCGCGGTCTTCATCGAGGCCGTGATGATCGGCGGCATGGCGACCGCGATCGGGTTGGCCGATGATCTGCGCAGCGGGATCATCGACCGCTTTCGCAGCCTGCCGATGGCCCGCTCGGCGGTGCTCGCGGGCCGCACGCTGGCCGACCTCAGCCGCAGCGTGTTCTCGCTGGCGCTCATGGTCGGCCTCGGCCTGCTCGTGGGATTCCGCTTTCACTCCAGCGTCGGCGCGATCATCGGCGGGCTGGCGCTCGTGCTCCTCTTCGGATACTGCTTCTCATGGATCTACGCGACGATCGGCCTGGTGACCAAGGATCCGGAAACCGCCCAGATCGCCGGCATCCTGCCGTTCTTCGTCCTCGTGTTCGCAAGCTCGGCGATCGTGCCCGTCGCGACAATGCCGAGCTGGCTTCAACCCTTTGCGCGTCATCAGCCCGTGAGCATCACGATCGATGCGGTGCGCGCCCTCCTTCAGGGAGAACCCACACACAACTGGGTGTGGCAGTCGCTCGCGTGGTCGGCCGGGATCTTCGCCGTGTTCTTCGTGGTCGCCGTCCACCTCTACCGCAACATCAGCACCTGAGTCTTCACGCCCACCAGGCGCGACCTCACGTTCGCGGTCGATGAGCAAGCCGACGCCCGCCGTGCAGACGCCAGGCGAACAACAGCACAACGATGATCGCCGTCGGGCGCGCTAGGACGTGGACGGCGCCGCGAGCAGCGAGCGGCCGGTCATCGCTGGGGGCTGCTCGAGGCCGAGCAGCGCGAGCACGGTGGGTGCGACATCGGACAGGGTGCCCTCAGCGGCCAGCGTTCGGTCACTGTCGGCGAGGACCATCGGGACGGGGTTCGTCGAGTGGGCGGTGTTGGGTGCGCCGTCTGCTGTGAGCATGGCCTCGGCGTTGCCGTGGTCGGCCGTGATCACGCAAATGCCGCCGCGCCGATGAACCTCCGCGACGATCGGGGCGAGACACTCGTCGATCGTCTCCACGCCGAGGATCGCGGCGGGTATCACGCCGGTGTGCCCGACCATGTCAGCATTTGCGAAGTTGATCACGGAGAAGACGGGGTGATCAGAGCGAAATGCGGCGAGGAACGCGTCGGTGATCTCACGGGCGCTCATCTGCGGCTTCTGGTCGTAGGTGGCCACGTCGCGCTGGGAGGCCACGAGCTCACGCCGTTCGCCGGGCAGCGGCTGCTCGACGCCGCCGTTGAAGAAATAGGTGACGTGCGCGTACTTCTCGGTCTCGGCGACGTGCAGCTGGGTCTCGCCCGCGCGCGAGATCACGGCCGCGAGCGTGTCCTCGGGCCGGGCCGCGGTGAACGCGCTCGGATACGGCCAGCCCTGCTGGTATGGGGTCATCGTGGCAAGCCTGGCCACCGGTGACGCGCGGTCACGTCCGCGCCAGCCTGCCAGCGCCTCACCATCCTCGCCGAAGCCGGGCTCGGCGAGCGCACGGACCACCTGGCGCATGCGGTCGGGCCGGAAGTTCAGGCACAGAACGCTGTCGCCGGCACCGATGGATCCCTCTTGGCCGACGAGCGTGGCTGTGATGAACTCGTCGCTCTCGCCACGGGCGTATGCCTCACGGGCGGCGCTGGGCGCATCGTCGACGTGGTGCTCGGCGGCGCCATGCACGAGCAGGTCATAGGCCGATTGGGTGCGCTCCCAGCGATGGTCGCGGTCCATCGCAAAGTAGCGGCCCACCACGGTCGCCACCCGGCCGACGCCTGCCTGTGCGCACCAGCGCTCGACGGTCTGGAGGTGTTGTGCGCCGGAGGTGGGCGATGTGTCGCGCCCGTCGGTGATGCAGTGCAGGATCAGCTCCTCGGTGCCCAGCTGAGCTGCCAGCTCGATCACCGCGCGCACGTGCTCGAGCTGGGAGTGCACCCCACCGTCGGAGCTCAGCCCGAGCAGGTGCACCCGTGGAGCGCCGGTCAGCGCGCAGCACAGCACGTCATTCTCCGCGAGCCGACCGTTCGCGATCGCGTCGTTGATCCTCGTGATCGCCTGCGCCACCACTGCTCCGGCCCCCAGCGTGAGGTGGCCCACCTCGGAGTTGCCCATCTGCCCGCCGGGCAGCCCGACGCTTGGCCCGGAGGCGCCAAGCGCGCTTCGCGGGCAGTTCGCCCACAGCTCGTCGAACACCGGCGTGCGTGCCCGCGAGATCGCGTTGCCCGCGCCAGGCGGGCCGATGCCCCAGCCGTCCAGCACGATCAGGCAAACGCAGACAGGCGGCTCGGCGATGGCCATGCGCTCGATTCCCTCAGCGCAGCAACATCCCGCCGTCGGCCACGATCTGTGACCCGGTCAGGTAGCTGGAGAGCCCGGAGGCGAGGAACAGCGCGACGCGCCCCATGTCGTCCGGGAGCCCCATCCTGCGCATCGGGATGCGCGCCTCGGTCTCGCGCAGCATGTCCGGATCGACCGTGCCGCTGCCGGTGCCGGGTGTCGCGATCGCGCCGGGCGCCAGCGCGTTGACGCTGATGCCGTGCTCGGCAAGCTCGAGCGCAACGTTCTTGGTCAGACCCCAGACGCCGTGCTTGGAGGCGTCGTAGTGAGCCAGTCCCACCATCGAGGGATGCAGCGCATCGATCGAGCTGACGTTGATGATCTTGCCGCCGCGTCCTTGGGCGATCATCTGTTTCGCGCCGGCCTGCATGGCGGCGAACACGCTGAACAGGTTGACGCGCAGGACGTGCTCGAATAGCTCGGGGTCGATCTCCAGGAACCGAGCGAACGGGTAGATGCCGGCATTGTTGACGAGGATGTCCAACCCGCCGAAGCGCTCGACAGCGGCGTTGACCATCGCGTTTACGTCGGCCCGCCGGCTGACGTCTGCTTGCACGGCGAAGGCACTGCCGGGACGCTCGCTGTTGAGGCGCTCTGCGAGCGCAGTGCCAGTCTCGAGATCGAGGTCGGCGATGAGGACTCGCGCGCCGGCCTCGTGCAGGCGCTCAACGATGGCGCATCCGATGCCCATGGATCCACCGGTGACGATCGCAGTCTTGGCGCTGAGGTCGAGCAGCTCGGCGATGGTTGGCTGGGTGAGGGTGGTTGGTGTGCTCATGGGGCCTAGGCTGCCAGGTCGCTGTGGCACCGATGTCCGTGCAAATCCACAGCGGCGCTCGGTAAATCTCATCGGTCTTAGCCACGATCCGCGGCTCCGCGGCCGACAGCGCGGGGGAGGATCTCCTTGAGCTGCCGTTCGGAGGCGACGCGCGTCGCTCTAGGCCGGGACGGGCAAAGGCACCATGACGCTGGCCGCGAGATCGACCAGCCGACTGGAGTAGCCCCACTCGTTGTCATACCAGGCCACGACCTTCACCTGGGTGGCGTCCATCACGCTTGTCAGCTCCGAGTCGAAGATCGCGGAGAACGGTGAGCCGACGATGTCACTGGAGACGATCGGCTCCTCGCTGAAGGAAAGAATGCCGTGTAGAGGGCCGTGCTCGGCGGCGACGCGGAACGCCCCGTTGACCTCTTCGGAGCTGGTCGGCCGTTCGGCCTCGATCGTGAGGTCGACGATCGAACCGGTGGGAGTCGGCACGCGGACAGCGATCCCGCCCAGCCTGCCGTCGAGCTCCGGGATCACGAGACCGAGCGCCTTCGCCGCGCCGGTGGAGGTGGGGACGAGATTCAGTGCGGCGGCGCGCGCCCGGCGCAGATCCTTGTGAGGTCCGTCGAGCAGATTCTGATCGGCGGTGTAGGCATGGATCGTGCTCATCAGCCCATGGCGGATGCCGATCGTCTCGTGCAGGACCTTCGCGACGGGGGCTAGGCAGTTTGTGGTGCACGACGCGTTGCTGATGATGTGGTGGCGCTCGGGGTCGTAGACCTCCTCGAAGTTGACGCCGATCACCACCGTCGCATCCAGCGGCTCCGAACCCTTGCCGGGTGCCGAGACGATCACCTTGCGGGCGCCCGCGGCGAGATGCTCGGCGGCCGCAGAGCGGGTGCGGTAGCGGCCGGTGGACTCGATCACCACGTCCACTTCCAGCTCGCGCCACGGCAGGTTTGACAGGCGAGCACTCGGCGAGCGCGCGAATCGGGCGGCCGGCGACGACGATTCCCCGTCGATCGACTCTACGCTGCCCGGAAACGCTCCGTAGACGGAGTCATGGCGGAGCAGGTGCGCAGAGCGTGCTCGCGTCGGCGAGGTCGTTGATCGCGACGATCTCGATGTCTGAGCCGTGCTCGTGTGCGATGCGCAGAACGCTACGTCCGACGCGGCCGAAGCCGTTGATTGCAACTCGAGTGGGCATTCTCTGGACCTCCTGTTGCTCGCGTGGGCGGACTTACCCCGGAAGGCGTCGGTATCACCGTCGGGTGGCAGACACGCTAAGCGGAGCCGATGCCCGCGTCATGGGTGCTCGCCCTCACGGCGAGGCGTGAGAACTACTGAGCACGGTCGTGGGGCTCGGTGAGCTCGGAAGAACTGACCATTGTCGTAGGGGGTGCGGTGGCCGGTGCGCACGCGTCGCTTGACTGCGCTGTGGACATCTCAGCACGACGCATGAGCCGAGGAGTGGTGAAGCGATGAGCGTTGACAGCAGGTTCGATGCGCCTCTCGTGAGCGCTGCGGTCCAATACGCGGGCGGCGAGAGCGTCGATCTCATCGAGCTCGCCTTCGCCGGGCTTCCGCCACGCGAGGAGTTCGCGGTGGCAGCCGTCGATGACCATGCGAGCGCCGAGGGCTAGCCATGTTCGAGGTGCGCATACACGGCCGCGGCGGCCAGGGCGTTGTGACCGCGGCGGAGATGCTCTCGGTGGCGGCATTCAACGAGGACCGCCACGCGCAGGCATTTCCCAGCTTCGGCTCGGAGCGAATGGGCGCGCCGGTCGTGTCGTTCTGCCGGATCGACGACCGCGCGATCCGCATGCGCGAGCCCGTCATGGAGCCCGACGCGCTGATCATCCAGGACCCGACGCTGCTGCATCAGGTGGACGTGTTCGGTGGTCTGAAGCGCGATGGCTTCATCCTGATCAACAGCTCGAAGAGCTTCGATGAGCTCGGGCTCGGCGAGTTCGTCGAGGGCTTTCGCCACGAGCGGCTGCTGACGCGTGCCGGCGGCCGAGCTCGCGCGCGAGCACACCGGGCGGCGCCGTCCCGAACGCCGCGCTGCTCGGCGGCTTCGCGGCGCTAACCGGTGTCGATCTCGCTCGACGCGGTGGCCGCGGCGATCCGTGAGCGCTTCGGCGGGAGCGTCGGCGAGGGCAACGTGGCGGCGGCCCGCGCGGCGCATGCCTGGGTCACAGACGAGACGCGGGAGCTCAGCGGTGCTGCGTCAGCTTGAGGGCTCGCGCGCGGTGGCCGAGACGGTGGCGCTGTGCCGGCCGGAGGTCATCTGCGCGTACCCGATCTCGCCGCAGACGCACATCGTCGAGAACCTTTCGCAGCTTGTGAAGAGCGGTGAGCTCGCGCCGTGTGAGTTCGTGAACGTCGAGTCGGAGTTCGCCGCGATGTCGGTCGCGATCGGCGCCTCCGCGACCGGCGCGCGCGCCTACACGGCGACCGCGAGTCAGGGCCTGCTCTACATGATCGAGGCGCTGTACAACGCCTCCGGCCTCGGGCTGCCGATCGTGATGACGGTCGCCAACCGCGCGATCGGCGCGCCGATCAACATCTGGAACGACCACAGCGACTCGATGTCCCAGCGCGACTGCGGCTGGATCCAGCTCTACGCCGAGACCAACCAGGAGGCGCTCGACCTTCACGTCCAGGCCTTCCGGCTGGCCGAGGCGCTCTCGACTCCCGGTGATGGTCTGCATGGACGGCTTCATCCTCACCCATGCCGTCGAGCGCGTCGAGTGCCCGACCAGGCACAGGTCGACGCGTTCCTGCCCGCCGTTCGAGCCACGCCAGGTGCTCGACCCCGATGAGCCGATCACGATCGGCGCGATGGTCGGGCCCGAGGCGTTCATGGAGGTCAAGTACCTCGCCCACGCCAAGCAGATGCAGGCGCTCGAACTGATCCCTGAGATCGCCGCGGACTTCGAGCGCGGCCTTCGGCCGCGATTCCGGCGGGCTGATCCGCGCTACCGCGCCGAGGACGCCGAGACGATCGTCGTCGCGCTCGGCTCGGTGCTCGGCACGATCAAGGACACCGTCGACGAGCTGCGCGAGAGGGCGTGAGCATCGGTGCCGTCGGGATCACCTCGTTTCGGCCCGTTTCCGCTCGACGCGCTGCGCGAAGCGCTGGGCGGCGCGCAGCGCGTGCGTCGTGCTCGAGAAGGCGCTCGCCGTCGGCATCGGCGGGATCGTCTCGGCGAACGTCCGCATGGCGCTCGCCGGCATCCAGACTGCACGGCTACACCGTGATCGCCGGCCTCGGCGGACGACCGATCACGAAGGCCTCGCTGCGCGGGCTGTTCACCGACGCGTCGGCCGATCGCCTCGAGCCGCTGACCTTCCTCGACATGGACTGGGACGTGGTCAATCGCGAGCTGCGCGCGGATGCGCGCCTCGCGTACGTTCCGGCCCGCATGCGGAGAACATCCTGCGCGACGTCGGCCCCGTTGCCGCGGGCCCGGTCTGAGCGGCAGGCAAGCATGACCGCGCCAGCGATCCGCTACTACCAGACCGGCAGCTTCGCGGTCGGCAACCGGCTGCTCGACCCCGATCAGCGCTCGGTGCAGTCCGGCGAGCAGCGGACCAATTCGATCACCTGCGGTCACCGCGCGTGCCAGGGCTGCGGCGAGGCGCTCGGCGCGCGCTACGCGCTCGACGCCGCGATGCGCGCCACCGACGGCCAGCTGATCGCCGCCAACGCCACCGGCTGCCTCGAGGTCTTCTCGACGCCATATCCGGAGACGTCGTGGCGGATCGCCTGGATCCACTCGCTGTTCGGCAACGCCCCCGCCGTGTCGACCGGCATCGCCGCGGCGCTGCGGGCGAAGGGCCGCGACGACGTCCGCGTCGTCGGACAGGGCGGCGACGGCGGCACGGTGGACATCGGCTTCGCGTGCCTGTCGGGCATGTTCGAGCGCAACGACGACGTGCTCTACATCTGCTACGACAACGAGGCCTACATGAACACCGGCGTGCAGCGCTCCGGCGCCACCCCGCCCGGCGGCGCGTACCGCCACGACACAGGCCGTCGGCCCTGAGCCGGGAAACGTGTTCGGCCAGGGCAAGAGCGCGCCGCTGATCGCGATGGCGCACGAGATCCCCTATGTCGCGACCGCCACCGTCGCCGAGCTGCGTGACCTCGAGGCGAAGGTCCAGACGGCGATGGAGATCCGCGGCGCGCGCTACCTGCACGTCTTCGTCCCCTGCCCGCTGGGCTGGGGAAGCGCCTCCAGCGACACGATCCGGATCGCGCGGCTCGCGAAGGAGTCCGGGCATCTTCCCTGTGTTCGAAGCACGCGACGGCGAGATCACCGGCGTCTCGAAGATCCGCCGCCGCGTTCCCGTGGAGGAGTACCTTCGCCCGCAGCAGCGCTTCGCGCACCTGTTCAAGCCCGAACCTCGCGACCGAGGTGATCGCCCGCATCCAGGCCGGCGCCGATCGCAACATCCGCCGCTTCGGTCTCCTCGACGACGAGCGCGAGCGCGGCCTGATGGAGAAGCCCTTTGCGATCACGTTGGACGTCGGCTCGAGCCTCGCGAACAAGACGGGTTCCTGGCGCGAGGAGCGCCCGGTCTACGTCCACCGCCTGCCGCCCTGCAACCACGCCTGCCCGGCGGGCGAGAACATCCAGCAGTGGCTCTACCACGCCGAGTCCGGCGACTACGAGGCGGCCTGGCGCGAGCTCGTCAAAGACAACCCGCTACCGGCCGTCATGGGCCGCGTCTGCTACCACCCGTGCGAGACCTCCTGCAACCGCGGCCAGCTCGACGAGGCCGTGGGAATCCACGGCGTCGAGCGCTTCCTCGGCGATGAGGCGATCAGCCAGGGCTGGAAGCTGACGGTCGACCACGAGCCGACCGGCAAGCGCGTGCTGGTCGTCGGCGCGGGCCCTCGGGGCTGTCCGCCGCCTACCACCTCGCCCGCCGCGGGCATGCCGTGACGATCCGCGAGGCCGGGCCCGCTGGCCGGCGGCATGATGCGCTTCGGCATCCCCCGCTACCGCCTCCCGCGCGACGTCCTCGACGCCGAGATCGCAGCGCATCCTCGAGCTCGGCGTGACGCTCGAGTGCAACACGAAGGTCACGAACATCCTCGACCGCGATGCACGAGGGTGGCTTCGACGCGGCGTTCCTCGCCGTCGGCGCGCACATCGGCAAGCGCGCCTACATCCCGGCCGGCGAGGCCGCGCATATCCTCGACGCGGTCACGCTGCTGCGCGGCATGGAGGGCGAGGAGCGCCCGCTGCTGGGCCGGCGCGTCGTCGTCTACGGCGGCGGCAACACCGCGATGGACGCGGCACGCACCGCCAAGCGCCTGGGCGCGAGCGAGGCGATCGTCGTCTACCGCCGCACGCGCGAAGCGATGCCCGCGCACGACTTCGAGGTGCAGGAAGCACTCGAGGAGGGCGTGCTGATGAAGTGGCTGTCGACGATCAAGCACGCGGACGAGGGCAAGCTGGTGCTGGAGAAGATGGAGCTCGACGAGACCGGCTTCCCGCAGCCGACCGGCGAGACCGAGGAGCTCGAGGCCGACTCGCTCGTGCTCGCGCTCGGCCAGGAGGCCGATCTCTCGCTGCTCGACGGCGTGCCGGGTCTCGAGATCGAGGACGGCGTGGTCAAGGTCGACGAGCGCATGATGACCGGCCACGAGGGCATCTTCGCCGGCGGCGACATGGTGCCCGCCGAGCGCACCGTCACGGTCGGCGTCGGCCACGGCAAGCAGGCCGCGCGCAACATCGACGCCTGGCTGCGTGGCGAGCGAGTTCGTGCACCCGCCCGCGCCTGAGCTCGCGAGCTTCGAGAAGCTCAACCCCTGGTACTACGCCGACGCGCCGAAGACCGTCGCGCCCCAGCTCGATGTGGTCCGCCGCCAGTCGACCTTCGACGAGGTCACCCAGGGTCTCGACGAGACCAACGCCCTGTTCGAGGCGCGTCGCTGCCTGAGCTGCGGCAACTGCTTCGGATGCGACAACTGCTACGGCGTCTGCCCCGACAACGCCGTCTTGAAGGTCGACGAGGCGGACGGCTACGCGTTCGACCTCGACTACTGCAAGGGCTGCGGCATCTGCGTCACCGAGTGTCCGTGCGGCGCGATCGAGATGATCCCGAGCCGATCTGAGCGTGGGAGATGGCCGCGACCGAAGCCAGCCGGGGACGGCCCCCACGGCAACGACAGGGCGCGCAAGGGGCGCTTTGACTGGCCGCGAGGCATCGCCCGCGAAGGTGCTGGTCGCCGGTTGCGGGTATGGCGGCCTCGAGACAGCGCTGGCCATCCGCGACGCGGTCGCTGAGCGTGCCCAGATCACGCTCCTGGCCCCCGCGGCGACGGTCACCTACAGGCCCCTCCCCAGCGGCGCTCCGTTCGTCAGAGAGCCGGCGCGCACCATCGACATCGACCGCCTGGCGGCAGAGCGCGGTATGCAGGTCGTACTCGACGAGCTGGTCACGGTGCAGGACGATGAGCGCCGAGCGCTGACGCACGATGGCGAGCTGATCGACTCGACGCGCTGGTGATCGCCGTCGGCGCTCGCGAGCGACCGCCCTCCCCGTCACAGATCGCGTGGGGCCAGGAGCCCGACCAAAGCCAGCTCGCAGCCCTGTTCGCAGAGCTGTCGGCTGGCACGGTGAAATCCTGCGCAGTGACCATCCCCGCGGGAGCGGGCTGGCAGCTCGCCGGCTACGAGGCGGCGCTGATTCTCGCCTGGACAGCTTCACACCTGGCCCCCGCACCGGTTTCTGTAACGGTCATCACATCCGAGCGCCGACCGGCCGCCATCCTCGGCCGGCGGGCCGCCGACCGGGTGAGCGACGCATTGGCTGAGGCGGGCGTGGAGGTCCTGTGCTCGGCCACCGCGCTCGACCTGGCCACCGCCGACAACGCGCGCGCCAGGAACGTCCAAATCGTGACGGGCGATCATGCGCGTGAGATCACCGTCGACCGTTTGCTCTGCGTCCCGGAAGCGTTCGGTCCCGATGTGTCCGGTCTACCGAGGACCACAGACGGATTCCTGCCGACCAGCCCCGACGGGCGCGTTCTCAACAGCGAACGGGTGTGGGCGCTTGGCGACGCCGCTCAGAGACCCCTGAAGCACAGCGTCATCACCGCGGTCGAGGCGGACAACGTTGCGAGCTCGATCATCGCGACGCTTGGCCTCGGGGAGGCGCCCAGCGTGTCGCCTGCGACGCTGCACGGCAGCCTCGTCGACAGCCCGGAGAAGCGCTGGTGGGAAGCCAACGGCGGACACCTGGCCGACGGGCAGATGACGACGGGGTGCCTGTGGTGGCCTCCCGAGGAAGCGCTCGGGCGCCACCTTGCGCGGTGGGCTCACATGCACGACCCGGCCGTGCACCCAGAGATCCGGCTGGCATCCAAACGGGCTGGCGGTCATCGTGGCCGAGCCAGACGGCAACCCGGCGTTCGAGGGCCTCACGCCCGCGATTCACACGCAGACGAGGGACCTCCTACACGACTCCCAACAACGCGAGAGCATGGCGATTCGACGCGTCGAGCATGAGATGGCCGCGACCGCGCGGACGCTCGACCGAGAGCTGCAAGAGCTCGACCACGGTCAGCGCGCGGTCATCGAGCAGCTGCGCGCGGCGGGATACCTGCAAAGCCGGAACCACGCGGCCTGATCAGAGCGGCGCTGGCACGCGAGCCGGCCCAGCATCGTGACCGGCGAGCCGCGAGGCGCGCAAAGCTCGCTGCACATCGGTGATCGAGACGACGCCGACCGGTGCCCGGTGATCGTCGAGCACCACGGCCCGTCCGACACGAGCGAAGGCCGGTCGCTCGAGGATCCGCGCCACGTCCTCATCGCGGCAGAGCATCAGCTGAGGGTCGCGATCTGCGATCTCCGCGACCACGCGCTCGGCGCGCGGGTCAGGCGCGAGCGCCTCGATCTGCCTGGCGCTGACAAGGCCGATCGCGCGACCCTGCTCGTCCACGACCGGGAACGACGTGAAACGGTGAGCAGAGAAATAGTCGCCGGCGAGCCGGCTGACGGGGGTCTTCCCGGGGATGCTCACCACCCCGGTCGACATCAGCTCAGCTGCGTGGACGCCCGAGAGGGCGGCCTGCACCTGAGCGCCGACGGCCTGGGCGCCGGCAGCCATCACGATGAAGAACCCGATCAGCGCCAGCCACAGGCCTTCCGGCGCACCGCTGAGAAGCTCGAGACCGCCCAGCCCGATCATCACGTAGCCAAATCCGCGGCCGACGCGCGCGGCGGTTTCGGTCGACCTTCCGATGTCGGCACTTCGGCGCCACAGCAACGAGCGCAGCACCCGCCCGCCGTCGAGCGGGAAAGCCGGCAGCAGGTTGAAGACCAGGATCAGCACGTTGACGAGCGCCTGGTAAGTGATCAGCGCGCTGACGACCGCGGGCGTCGACGGGGGCAGGAGGAACGCCGCCAAGCCGAAGCAGATGGCGATCACTGCTGTAACGGCGGGGCCTGCCAGTGCGTAGCGCAGCTCGTCGCCGGGCTCGTGGGCCTCGCCGCGCATGTGCGAGACGCCGCCCAGCAGCCACAGATCGATCTCTTCCACTTCGATGCCGCATCGTGCGCGCAACGATGGCGTGGCCGAACTCGTGCGCGAGGATGCTCGCGAACAGCAACAGCGCGCTCGCGAGCCCGAGCATGTAGGACGCCAGCGGGGCTGATGCCGTGGATCGCTTCGGGGAAGTAGGAGGCCCCCAGCGACCAGGTGATCAGCGCGACGATCACAAGCCACCACGGACTGACCCCCACCGGGATACCGGCGATGCGCGCTATTCGCAGGCTGCGCCCGGGCATCTCATCGTCTCCATCGCTGCTGTGCGCTCATGTAGGTCACGCTACGCCGAGCCCAGCGACCGCACATCGGGGCCTTCCACCGGCGCCTGCGGGTGCAAACTACGCGTGCGCCCGTGGCGACGGACGAGCCATCGGCGCAGCTCATCCGCACCCCACACGATGAACGGATAGGGAAGCAGGAAGGCGAGGTCCCCGACGGGAAGCGCAGCCGTTCCCAGCAGCGACTGGAAGATTGGCGCGTATATGAAGAGCGCGGCGAGAAGCAGCTCCGCGACGATCGCCCAGATCAGGTAGCGATTGCTGAAGACCCCGATGGAGAACAGCGACGCCCGTCGGGTTCGCACCGCGAAGGCCGTCCCGATCTGTCCGGCGATCATCCCCATGAAGGTCATCGTCGTGGCCTGCAGGTAGGCGTGGTGGAGCGGATCGCCGGCCCCGGTCGGGTCGCCCATATGCCAGCCGGCCCGATCGAGAACGAAGAAGAATCCCGCCAGCGAAAGCGCGGAGACCATGACGCCCAGGAACAGCCACGAGCGCAGGAGCATCGGAACCTGGATAACCCCCTCTGAGCGCGGTCGCGGCGGGCGCTCCATGCTGCCGGGCTCGATCGGGTCGCGCCCGAGTGCGAGCGAAGGCAGCGTCTCGCTGCCGACGTCGAACGCCAGCAACTGCAGCACGGTCAGCGGCAGGGGAATCGCTCCACCGGAGAGCGCGAACACGAGAAACGGAGCGACCTCAGGCGTTGCATGGGCGAAGATGTACTGGATGAACTTGCGCACGTTGTCATAGACCTGGCGGCCCGCCTCGATCGCGACGACGATCGTGGCGAAGTTGTCGTCGGTCAGCACCATCGTCGACGCCTCGCGGGCCACGTCGGTTCCCGACAGCCCCATAGCGACACCGATATCCGCTCGACGCAGCGCTGGTGCGTCGTTGACGCCGTCGCCTGTCATGGCGACGACGTGCCCCTGCTCGCGCAGCGCCTCGGCTATCTGCAGCTTGGTCTCCGGGGAGGCGCGGGCGAAGATCACCTCGCTCCCGCCCGCGAGGATGTCTTTCACCTTCCGCTCGTACGTGTGGTCAAAGGCCTGCGCGTTGACCACGACAGGCTCCTGGCCCCCAATGCCGACCTGGCGCGCGATCGCCGCAGCAGTCAAGGGATGGTCTCCGGTGATCACGATGATCCGGATGCCGGCGCGATGGCAGCGAGCGACCGCCTCGATCACCTCCTCGCGCGGCGGGTCGCGCATCGTGACCAGACCCGAGCAGGCACAGCGCGCTCTCAGCCTCGTCGCGCTCGGGCGGCTGGGCGCCGGAGGGCAGTGATCGACGCGCCAGCGCCAGTACCCGCAGGCCCTGACGAGCGAACTCTTCCACCTGCTCGGTCACCCGATCGCGATCGGAGGCCTCGAGCGGCTGCTGTTCCCGCCCTCTGCCAACACGCTGCTACACCGCGGCAGCACCGACTCCGGCGCGCCCTTGGTCTGCAGCCATGCGTGATCCTCACCGGCATCGAGCGTCGACATCAGCTTGCGTTGCGCATCGAAGTTGTACTGGTGAAGGCGCCGCTCGCTCGCGAGCGGAGGAGTCGATCCGCGCGCCGAGGCTCTGTGCTGCCATCAGCAGGGCCACCTCAGTTGGATCGCCGGAGCTCTGGCCATCGTCCTGCAGTCGAGCGTTGTTGCAACAGGCCGCGGCGTCGGCGAGCGCGGCCAAGGCGCTCTCAGGCGCGCAGCCAGGAGGATCGTGGTCGAGCTCGACCTCGCTCTGAAGCGTCCAC
Organism: uncultured Solirubrobacterales bacterium; assembly: GCA_963749385.1. Taxonomy (GTDB): domain Bacteria; phylum Actinomycetota; class Thermoleophilia; order Solirubrobacterales; family Solirubrobacteraceae; genus Palsa-744. Next base: position 113,928 of record CAVVMI010000003.1, on the reverse strand, counting down.
ACCGCGACGGGACGCATCCGATTCTGGGTCAACGTTCCGGTCTTGTCGGTGCAGATCACGTCTGTGGATCCGAGCGTCTCCACCGCGCTGAGGCGCTTGACGAGCGCTCCCCGGCGCGCCAGGGCGCCCACGGCGACAGCCAGGGCGAGCGTGATGACCGGCAACAGGCCCTCGGGGACGTTCCCGGCCAGCAGGCCGACCGCGAACACGACGCTGTTCTGAACGAGAGCCCGGCGCCGAGGATCGCCACCGGCACGAAGGCGACCGCCATCGTGACCGCGATGGCCGCGATCAGCCAGGCGACCCGCCGCACCTGCGCCTCGAGCGGGCTCGGCTCCTCCTTCACGCGCTCCGACAGCGCGGCGATGCGACCTAGCTCGGTGTGCATCCCGGTCGCGAACACAACACCCCGGGCCTCTCCCCCGGTGGCGCTCGTGCCGCTGAAGAGAAGATCGCGCGCCGCGATTCGCGGGACGTCGACATCGACGAGCGCAGCCGAGCGCAGCGCCGGCGCCGACTCCCCGTTGAGCGTCGAGAGGTCGACCTCGACCGCGCCGGAGATCATGCGCATGTCAGCAGCGATGCGATCGCCCTCCTCCACGACCACGACATCGCCCGGGACCAGATCGGCGGCGAGGATCGACGATCGCTCGCCTTCGCGCAGCACCGTGACCCGGGCGGCAGGAACTGCGCGAGCGCCTCCACCGCGCGCTCTGCCTGCATCTCCTGCACGAACGCGAACAGAGCGTTGAGCGCGATCACCAGCAGGACCGCGATCGCGACGGTCTGACTGCCGACCGCGAACGACAATGCGGCCGCGAGCCACAGCAGCAGCGCCAACGGATGAGTGAGCTGGCGAGCGAGCTCCTTCGGCCACTGAAGCCCCCCGCGGCGGCTGAGCTCGTTGGGTCCGTACTGGATCAGCCGTCGCTGTGCCTCGGCGGATGAGAGGCCGATCGGCGATGTGCGCAGATCGCGCAGCAACAGCTCGACGTGCTCGGTCGGCTCAGGCCGATCTCGCTCAGAAGACTCCATCAAAGCCAAGCTAGATCACCGCTGGGCCCGCATCATCAGCACAGAGCAACTCCGGCGGTGGGTAGAAAACCCTGATCGCCAAGCTCAACTTCCAAGCGTCGAAAGGAGCGCAAGTTCATCTGAGAGCAGGCGCGGCAGCAGGAAGTTCTCGCGAACGTGCTCGCGGCCGCTGAGGCCAAGCTCTGCAGCAAGCTGGCGGTCGTTGAGCAGCTCGAGCATGGCGGCGGCGCACTCGTCTACCGAGTCGACCAGCAGCCCGCCGATCCCGTCGGGCATCTGCATGGGGATCCCGCCGGCGCGCCCGGCCACGACCGGCGTTCCCTTCCACAGCGACTCGGAGACGACAAGGCCGAAGCCCTCGCGAATCGACTTCTGCAACACCACGTCCGAGAGGCGCTGGAAGGCGTTGACCTCGACGTTGCTCGCGCCGGTCAGGTTGGTGTAGATGTGGATCAGCGGATCGCTCTGGGCCTCCTCGGTGAGCTGGGCGTAGACCTCCCAGCCCTCCGGGTCGTCGAGCGCCATCGAGCCCACGAGCGCGAGCTGCAGCTCGGGAATCTCCTCGCGCGCTAGGCGATAGGCGGCGATCACTCCCAGCGGGTCCTTCCAAGGGTCAAAGCGCGAGACCTGCGTGACCAGTCGCCCCGGGAGGTCGATCCCGATCCAGTCGAGGATCTGCTCGGCCGTGTGATCGGCGATGTCGAGGTTCTTGGGGCTCAGCGGGTCGATCGCGGGTGCGATGGTTGATACGCGCGCAATCGGCAGGTCAGGCGGCACGAACTCGGACATGGTGAACACCGCGGCATCGAAGTCCGCCAGGTAGGGCCGTAGAAACGCCCACGCGTCGGCGTTTGGTTCAGAGGTGTCGATGTGACAGCGCCATACCCAACGCGCGTCTCCCTTGCCATGAACGGTGAGCATCGCCGCCGGCTGGGGGTCGTGGACGACAACGAAGTCATAACCGCCGTCGAGCACCTCGGCGTTCTCGCGGGTGGCCTCCAGATACGCGTCACGCTCGACGTCGCTAAGCGTCTGCGGCGCCCCTTGAAGGGCGTTGTGCAGGGCCTTGGTCGCGTGGAAGAACTCCTGGCTGCCAGCGATCACCTTCCAGTCGACAGCAAGGCCGAGATCTCGCAGCAGCGGCACCGAGGAGCGCAACAGCTCTGAGACCCCGCCCCCATAGGCGGTCGCGTTCACATGCAGGATGCGAGCTCCGCGCAGAGCCTTGGCCTGATCGCGCAGGCCTTCGAGAATCGCGTCGGGGACGATCCCCCGGTAGGCGTCCAGAGACCATTGTCCGACTGCAACCTGTTGAAGCACGAGCTAGCGCTCGGTCTCGATCACAGCGGCGGTCGCTCGATCGCAGGCTGTCAGCCGTGCGGGGGTAGCCAGGACGACGATTACTCTGGTCACGCTACACCCCCGCCAAGTCACGCCTGCGAAACGCGAACAGCGCGACGAGCGAGGTGAGCCCCGCGATGCTGAGCATGACGACGGCAGCAACGACACGAAAGGGTTGCGCCGGCACGAGCCCCACGTGTACGAACGGCGTGAGGTCAACGAGCCATCTCGGAGCCCCGAGCAGCGATCCCACCAGGTCCCAGAGGAACGCCACCGTTACGAGCCCGTAGGCGATCCCGGCGCTCGCTCGGGGCACGATCGCGTACGCCAGCGCCGCAAGTCCGAGAAACACCAGCGCGACAGGCAGGCAGTTTGCGCCGGCCTCGATCAGACGTGACAGGGGGATGTCGACACCGCCGGACTCAGCGCCCACCCACGCAAACACGCCGGCCACCAGCGAGATCGCCGCGACGCCCGCCGTCGCCAGTAGAAGTCGCCCGCCAAGCCAGCGCCAGCGGCTGACGGGCAGCGCGAGCAGCGTCTCCAGGCGCTCTTCGGCCTCCTCGTGCCTCGCGGCGCCGATCTGCGCACACGCGAAGAGGCTCGCCGCGAGGATGAACAGGATGAACGCGAACCCCAGATAGCCGCTCGGCGTGACGATCGAGCCCGTGCCGAGCTTTCCCAGCTCCCGGTTGAGGGTCTTTGAGATCCCTGCGGAGGACGTGCTGTTCGCCACCACTCCGAGGATGTATGCAAACGCACCCACGCCGCTCAGCCAAGCGGCCAGGCTGGCGCGCTCGCCGCGCAGAGCCTGCATCGTCGGCGAGGACAGCAGACGCAGGCGCGCCTGCGCGCTGTCGCGGGCTGGCAGCAGCCCGGCGCCGATGTCGCGGCGCGCCGCGATCCAAGCGGCGAGCATGAGCAGCAGGGCGCTCGCCAGGACCGGGAGAACCAAGACGAGCGGCCGCGCGCCGGCGAACGGACGAAGCTCCTCCGCCCACCCCAAGGGCGTCGCCCAGCGCAGCCAGCCGAGGCCGCTCGCGGTGTCAGCTATCACCCGCAGCGCGAAGAACAGCCCCACAAGCGCGCCCCCCAGCTCAAGCGCCATCCGCCGCGTCGGCGCCAGCTGGCTCGCGATCGCGCCGACGCCAACGCACACGGGCACGACCGAGCTCGTCGCGAGCGCAAGATATGCCGACCCCGACCACGAGAGTCCGCCCGCGATGAAGCCCACGGTCTCCGCGAGCCACAGCAGGAAGACCCCCGCTGCGATCGCGGTCAACGATGCGAGATAGGCCGTGCGCCGCCCGACGGCCCCGGACGAGCACGAGCTCCGCCCGCCCCGCGTCCTCCTCGGTCCTCATAGCCCGCACCGCGGCGAGCAGGCCGAAGATCGCGGCGAAGATCGCCAGCGTGCCACCGACGCGCCACGCGGCGTAGCCGCTCACCGTCAGCAGGTTGTGCGGCTCGCCGTAGAACAGGCGGACGGCCTTGTTGTCGGCGAAGGCGTGCGCGAAGCCCAGCCGGCTGGCGAGCGTCGGATAGCCATCGCGATAGCCCACCGGCTGGATATAGGCGTACAGACCGAACAGGTATGCGAACGCGATCGTGCGGACCCGGGCGTCTCGAAACGCTCGCCGCTCGAGGGCGCGAGCGGGATCAAGGCGCAAACGGGCCCTGGACGCTGGCACCGCCGGAGCGGCAACCGCCGCGCTAGCGGCGGGCATGGTCGCCAGAGCCGTCGTAGTGGTGAAGGAATATCTCCTCGAGCGAAGGCTCGCGGCTCGTGAGCGTCTCGACGGGGTGCTCGGCGAGCGCAGCGACGAGTGGGCCAACGCTGCCTGCAACCTCAAAGCGCAGCGCGTTGGGACCCGCGCTGTGAACCTGCACACCCGGCAACGTCGGCAGCGCCGGCGCCGTGCCGGCGAACGTGACCTCAACCGTCTGTGCGGCGAGGTGGCGCAGCTGCGCAAGCGTCCCCTCGTCGACAAGTCTCCCCTCTCGCAGTATCCCGACGCGATCGCACAGCGCCTCCACCTCGCTGAGGATGTGCGAGGAGAGAAAGATGGTCTGCCCTCGCTGCTCGGCCTCCTTGACACACTCTCTGAAGACCACCTCCATGAGCGGGTCAAGGCCGCTTGTCGGCTCGTCGAGCAGCAACAACTCTGCGCGCGTCGCGAGCGCAGCGATCAGCTGGACCTTCTGGCGGTTGCCCTTGGACATGGCCCGGACCTTCTTGTCACCATCGAGTTGGAAGCGCTCGACGAGCGATTCGCGATAGGCGACGTCGGTGCCGCCGTGCAGTCGGGCGAGGAACTCCAGCGTCTCGGCGCCGGTCAGAGTCGGCCACAGGAACGGCTCTCCCGCGACGTAGGCAACCCTACGGTGCGCTTGCACGGGATCGCTCCACGCGTCGATGCCGAACAGCCGCGCGCGCCCGGCGCCTGGACGGTGCAGTCCCAGAAGCAGCCGAATCGTCGTCGTCTTGCCCGACCCATTCGGGCCGAGGTATCCGTAGACCTCGCCCTCGTTCACCGTGAGGTCGAGGCCGTCGAGCGCCAGCGTTGCGCCGTAGCGCTTGGACAGTCCCTCCGTGTGGATGACCTGCTGCATTAGACGAGCTTCGACGATGCGTCCGGCGCTGCCATCGGGCACTAGCCCTCCTCGCCTTGCGGAAAACTACGTATATTGTCGGTGCAGAGCAGTTGCGATCATGCGCGAGTGCCAGCGCCGCCGCGCCATCTCAACAACAAGCAGTACGAGAAGGAGCTCCTGCGCCTGCAGACCGAGCTCGTCTACATGCAGGAGTGGCTCGTCGCCAACGGGCAGCGCCTGGTGGTGCTGTTCGAGGGTCGCGACACCGCGGGCAAGGACGGGGTCATCAAGCGCATCATCGCCTCGCTGAACCCGCGCACCTGCCGCGTCGTGGCGGTGCCGACACCCGACGAGCGCGAGCGCACCCAGTGGTACTTCCAGCGCTACGTCGCCCATCTTCCCGCGGCGGGCGAGATCGTCCTATTCGATCGCAGCTGGTACAACCGCGCCGGCGTCGAGCGCGTGATGGGCTTCTGCACACAGGCGCAGTACGAGGAGTTCCTGCGCTTCTGCCCAGCCTTCGAGCAGGCCCTGCAGAACGACGGGCTCGTGCTCGTGAAGTACTGGCTGTCGGTCAGCGACGAGGAGCAGGAGCGCCGCTTTGAGAAACGCCTGTCAGACCCGCGCAAGCGTTGGAAGTTCAGCCCGATCGACCTGCAGGCGCGGGCCCGCTGGGTCGACTACGCGGAGGCCAAGGATCGGATGTTCGCCTACACGGACACCGAGGAGAGCCCCTGGCATGTCGTGGAGGCCGACGACAAGCGCTCCGCGCGGCTGAACCTGATCAGCCATCTGCTCTCGCTGGTTCCCTACGAGCACCTCGACAAGGCCAAGCCGGTGAAGCTTCCGCCGCGCCAGCGGCGCAAGTACCTGAGACCCGCCAAGGGGACCGAGCGTTTGGTGCCAGAGCGCTACTCGGTGGGCTCCTGACCACTGCCTGAGACGTGTGCCGCGAGCGCTGGGGCGGCGCCCAAGCCGTAGAGGACCAGGCCGCAGAGGTCGCACGCGCCGTGGACCTGCGCGAGAGATCGCAACGGCCGGGCGCCGGCGCCGCGGCTCGCTAGATCCGTAGAAAGACACAGCCTGGCTGAGGGGAGTCCCCGATGTTCGGCGTCGGACGCGGCTCTAGGTTCGACTGAGTTGGTCGGGCGGTCTGAGCCGAACACGACACAGGCGCCCGGCTCGTGGATCTATCCGAGACGACGAAAGGCAGGAACCCCAGATGAAGGCTCTCGTCTATCACGGCCCCGGCCAGCGAGGCTGGGACAACGTCGATGACCCCGCCATCCTCGACCCGACCGACGCGATCGTTCGGATCGACACCTCGACCATCTGTGGGACCGACCTGCACATCCTCAAAGGAGACGTGCCCGAGACGACGGCGGGCACCGTGCTCGGCCACGAGGCGGTCGGAGTCATCCAGGAGGTGGGAGCGGGGGTGAGCACGGTGGCCCCGGGCGACAGGGTGCTGATGTCCTGCGTCAGCTCCTGCGGGCGCTGTCGCTACTGCAAGGAACGCCGCTACGGACAGTGCCTTGGCGGGGGTGGATGGATCTTCGGCCACCTGATCGACGGACTCCAGGCCGAGTATGCGCGCGTGCCCTTTGTCGACAACTCCGTCTACAAGGTGCCCGAGCAGCTGACCGACGAGCAGGTCCTGTTCCTCGCGGACATCCTCCCCACCTCCTTCGAGGTCGGCGTGCTCAACGGCATGGTCTCCCCGGGGGACGTCGTGGCGATCGTCGGCGCCGGGCCGATCGGTCTGGCCGCGATCCTGACCGCGAGGCTGTACACACCCGGGCGCGTCGTGGCGATCGACCTCGCCGACAGCCGCCTGGACAGCGCTCGGCGCTTCGGCGCGGACACGACGATCAACAACGCCAGCGAGGACGCTGTCGCACGCGTCATGGAGCTGACCGACGGGCTTGGCGCCGATGTCGCCTTCGAGGCGGTGGGCGTGCCGGAGACCTTCGAGCTCGCGGCGGATCTGATACGCCCGGGCGGACGCGTCGCGAACATTGGCGTTCACGGCCAGCCCGCGCACCTGCACCTCGAGAAGCTGTGGATTCGCGACGTCACGATCACGACGGGACTGGTCGACACGTTCAGCATCCCGCAGCTGATGCGGCTCATCTCAAGCGGTCGGCTGGACCCCTCGCTGTTCGCCACCCACCGCTTCGCGCTCGGCGACACGATGAGCGCGTATGACACCTTCGCCGATGCGGCGAACACCAACGCGCTGAAGGTCGTGCTCGAGGGCGAGCACGCCAGCTCACAGACAGCGGGACGCGACCGGATAGCGACGGTCGCCTAGCCGACAACCCTGCAACTCACTTACTCACACACGAAAGCGACGGAGATGAATCATGGCCACCATTGAGAAGCCCGCGACATTCGAGGCTCCCGGCCAGTCCGGCAGCCCGGTGCAGTGCAAAGAGCGGTATGAGAACTTCATCGGCGGGCGCTGGGTGGCGCCGGTCGACGGCGAGTACCGTCAGAACCTGACCCCGGCGACCGGCCAGCCGATCTGCGAGGTCGCGCACTCCGGGGCCCAGGACATCGAGCTTGCGCTCGATGCTGCTCACGTCGCCAAGGACGGCTGGGGAGGGGCATCGACCACCGAGCGCTCCAGGGTGCTGAACGCGGTCGCCGACGCGATCGACGAGAACCTCGAGATGCTCGCGGTCGCCGAGAGCTGGGAGAACGGCAAGCCCGTGCGCGAGACGCTCGCCGCAGACATACCCCTGGCGGCAGATCACTTTCGCTACTTCGCCGACGTGATCCGCGGCGAGGAGGGAAGGATCTCAGAGATCGACAAGGACACCGTCGCCTATCACTTCTCCGAGCCGCTGGGCGTCGTCGGGCAGATCATCCCGTTCAACTTCCCCCTGCTGATGGCGGCGTGGAAGATCGCACCGGCGCTGGCCGCCGGCAACTGCACGGTCGTCAAGCCCGCAAGCCCGACGCCATGGTCGATTCTCAAGCTCGCGGAGATCATCGAGGACATCATCCCGCCCGGCGTGCTCAACATCGTCAACGGCCCGGGCGCCGAGACTGGTAAGGCCCTCGCCTCCAATAAGCGGATCGCGAAGATCGCGTTCACCGGCGAGACCGTCACCGGCCGGCTGATCATGCAGTACGCCGCACAGAACATCATCCCCTCGACGACTGAGCTGGGCGGCAAGTCACCGAACATCTTCTTCGAGGACATCATGGCCGCCGACGACGAGTTCTTCGACAAGGCAATCGAGGGACTCGTGCTCTACGCGTTCAACAAGGGCGAGGTCTGCACCTGCCCGTCGCGCGCGCTGATTCAGGAATCGATCTACGACGAGTTCATGGCACGCTGCCTGGAGCGCATCGCGGCGATCCGCCAGGGCCACCCCCTGGACCCGAGCACCCAGATCGGACCGCAGGTGTCAAACGCCCAGCTGGAGAAGGTCGAAAGCTACGTGCAGATCGGCCTCGACGAGGGAGCGGAGCTGTCTGATCGGAGGCCAGCGCAACATGCTTCCCGGTGAGCTGGCGGGCGGCTACTACTACGAGCCGACCGTCTTCAGGGGCACCAACGACATGCGCATCTTCCAGGAGGAGATCTTCGGACCGGTACTCGCCGTCACGACGTTCTCCGACGAGCGAGAGGCGCTTCAGATCGCCAACGACACGATGTACGGGCTGGGCGCAGGGGTGTGGAGCCGCGACGGAAGTCGTGCCTTTCGCATGGGTCGCGCCATCAAGGCGGGCAGGGTGTGGACCAACTGCTACCACCTCTACCCCGCCCACGCTGCCTTCGGCGGCTACAAGGTCTCCGGCGTCGGTCGTGAGAACCACAAGATGATGCTCGACCACTACTCACAGACGAAGTGCCTGCTGGTGAGCTATGACCAGGCGCCGATGGGCCTGTTCTAGGGAAATGGTGGTCGCTGTCGTGGACGCGAGCGTGACAGCGACCCCCGCGGCGCTTGCGATGATCAAGCGCCTGACCGTCGAGCACGGGCGGCTTGCCTTTTTTCAATCCGGCGGCTGCTGTGACGGCAGCTCGCCGATCTGTCTGAAGGACGGAGAGCTTCCGCCCGGCGCGAACGATCTGCTGCTGGCCGAGCTCGCCGGCGCCCCGTTCTACGTCGATCGCGAGCAGTACGAGCGCTGGGGCAGCCCATCCTTTCAGATCGACGTCGGTTCGGGACCGGCCGAGGGGTTCTCGCTGTCGCTCTCCGACGCGCACTTCGTCACGCGGACCCCGAGAACGAGCGGAGACTAGAGACCGTGCTTTGCCACAGCGACTCCAGGGACTTGCACGGACGATCGTCGACTGCGCCGGAACTAGGTTGAAGGCATGGCGGCACATCTACATCTCGCACCGGCGCTCGCCAACAGCGAGCCAAGCGTCTCCGACACCTCACCCATACGTGTCGTCCTCGCAGACGACCACGCGATGATGCGGCGCAGCCTGCGGCTCCTGCTCGAGGGCGAAGACGATGTCGAGGTAATCGCCGAAGCAGAGGACATAGCCGCGGTTCTGCAGCACCTCCACGGTCATCGGCCACACGTGCTCGTGCTGGATCTGCGCATGTCGGGCGGCTCGAACCTGGAGATGATCGGGAAACTTCGCGAGCAAGCGCCAAACACCCAGATCGTGGTGCTCACGATGGACGAGAGTCCGGTCTTCGCCCAGCACGCGCTCGCTTCCGGCGCGGTCGGGTTCGTGCTGAAGGACCTGGCCGACGGCGAGCTGCCACTGGCAGTGCGCGCAGCCGCGCGAGGCGCGGAGTATGTGAGCCCGCGCGTGGCAGTCCGCCTGAACGCGCTGAGCCGATCGATCACCGAGGACGAGCTGAGCGCCCGAGAGGTCGAGGTTCTGCGCCTGATCGCGTTGGGACACACGAGCGTCGAAATCGCCGGCAAGCTTCACATCTCACCTCGCACCGTGGAGTCTCACCGAGCGCGAATCCACAACAAGCTGGGACTCTCTACGCGAGCCGAACTCGTTCGCTACGCGCTAGGACGCGGCCTGCTTCGCGCCTGAGCTCTGAGGGTCCCTGCCGGCCCGGCCGTGCGCCGGCAAGCAGGTTCTCACGAGCGTGCCGTCCTCGCCCGAGCTGATGCTGAGCGTGCCACCGGCGAGGCTGACCCGCTCGCGCATCCCGGCAAGCCCGAACCCCTGATCGACAGCGTCGGCGTCAAACCCGCTGCCGTCGTCGTGGATCTCGATCTGCAGCTCTCCGTCCGAGGAACCGCCGACCACCACGCGCACGTTCTCTGCGCCGGCGTGCTTGACGACGTTCGTCAGGGCCTCTTGCACAACGCGGTAGACCGTGCTCTCGACCTCGGGGTCAAGACGCGGTTCGCCAGCTGAAGGATCGGGCAGGGCAAGCTCATCGCTGATCTGAAAGCCGCTCTGCTCGCGGTGGCGATCGAGCAGTGCTTCGATCGCCGTCCGCAGACCGAGCTCGTCAAGCGCCGCGGGACGCAGCTCGGTGATGATCGCTCGCAGGTTGCCGATCTCGCGCTCGATGTGCTCGACGGCCTCGCGCATCGCCTGCTCGCTGCGCTGCGGATCCCCGCGGCGAAGCGCCGAGGAGAGCAGCACCTGAAGGGCGCCCAGCCCCTGCAGGGTCTCGTCGTGCAGCTCGCGCGCCCAGCGCCCTCGCTCGGCCTCAGTGGAGGCGATCGAGCTGCGCAGCCGGTCCGCCTGCACGCTCTGAGCCATCGCCACGGCGGTCGCGGCGCTCGCGGCGAACGTGCGCAGCATCCGCTCGTCGTCCTCGGTGAACGCGCCACCCTCCTGCCCGCGATCGAAGGCCGCGAGGATCCCCACCGCCTCCCCGCGGTAGACCATCGGCACGAGCAGCGCTGTCTGGGGGCTGTCGACTCCGAACTCCCGCGGTGCAATGCGTAGTCGCGCCGCGACGTCTGAGATCCGCTCCGGGCGGCGACTCTCCAGCACCTGACCCGACGTCGACTCGGAGATCGCCAAGCGCGCCCCGTGCACCTCCTCGGCGTGACCGGCGCTCGCGTGCACGACGAGCTCCTCTCCGTCGCGCAGCATGATCACGAGGCTTCTCGCGCTCACCAGCACCCGCCCGCGCTTGGCGATGAGCTCGAGCACATGCGCCAGGGCGATCTCACCGCCGATGGCCACGGCAACGTCGCGGGTCGCCTCGAGGCCGCGAAGCGCTTTCTCGACCTCGATACGCCGGCGCTCGCTGGTCTCGTAGAGCTTCGCGTTGCCGATCGCAATCGCGGCCCAATCGGCGAGGATCACCGCCGCCTCCTCATCGGCCTCGTTGAAGTCGCCGTCTGCCTTCTCGGTCAGGTAGAGGTTGCCCCAAACCCGTCCGCGGATCACAACCGGCACGCCCAGGAAGCTGCGCATCGCGGGGTGTCCGGCGGGAAACCCGTAGCTGCTCGGGTGCTGGCCGACGTCGCGCAGGCGCAGCGGCTTTGGATCCTCGATCAGCGCCCCCAGCACACCCCGTCCGCGCGGCAGATCGCCGATGGCCTGGTGGGTGGCCTCGTCGATGCCCAGCGTGAGGAACTGCTCGAGACCGGTGTGGTCCTCGTTCAAGATGCCCAGCGCGGCGTAGCGCGCGCCCGTGATCTCGCGCGCCGTCTCCAGGACAAGATCGAGCACGACGCTCTGGTCGAGCTCGGTCTGTCAGGGTCCGCCCGACGTCCAGCAGACGCCGAATCCGAGAGTCCTCAGGCGATGCCCCCATGTCCTAGAAGCTTAGTTGCGAGCGCCGCTGCTGGGAGCCGTCGCACATAGGTAGAAATCCCTGAACCTGACGGTCACCGAGATTGTTCGCGCCTCCCCGATCGTGACACCCAGAGACCGTAGAAAGGCCCACATCGCTGTGGCTTTCCCCCGATGCATGACCCCGCTTGCCGACCTACGGTTTGCAGAACGCGAGCGCTTCGAGGCCGCCTTGGCCGCCTCTGGACTGCTCGTCTTCACAGCCACCGGCAGGAGACCCTGATGGAGCGCTCACTGAAGTGCCGGCATTGCGGGGATGTGATCGGAGCCTACGAGCCGATGATCGTCGTATGTGACGGGCAAGCTCGCAGCACCTCCAGGTCCGCTGAGCGGGAGAGCGGGCCCGGCGCGCGCGAGTGCTACCACCGCGCCTGCTACGCGCGGGCCCAGAACGAGGCTCCCACGGGACTGGATGAGGCTACGTAGTTTTCCCGGCGAGGCCGGCGGCTTTCTTCGGCTGGCGGGAGCGCCCGCCAGACGTACTCTCGAACCATGACTACAGAAGCCCCACATCCAGAGAAGCGTCGCGTGATCATCGTCGGCGGCGGAGTCGCTGCCCTGGAGACCTCGCTCGCACTGCACGACCTGGCGCCCGCCGAGACCGACGTGACGGTGCTCGCGCCCAACGAGGAGTTCGTCTACAGGCCGATGACGATTCGCGAACCGCTCGCCTACGGCCGCGCCCGTCGCTATCCGCTCGCGCCGATATTGCGTGATGCAGGCGCGACACTCCTAGCCGGTGAGCTCGACTGGATCGACCCTGGCAATCAGACGATCCACACCAAGGACGAGGAGGCGATCGAGTATGACGCGCTGGTTCTCGCCCTGGGAGCCAAGATCGTCCCCCGCTACAGCAACGCCCTGACGATCGACGACCGTTGCATGGATGAGACCCTGCACGGCCTCATCCAGGACGTGGAGGGCGGCTACGTGCACAGCCTCGCCTTCGTCTCACCCGGGCGCATGGCTTGGCCGCTGCCGCTGTATGAGCTCGCGATGATGACCGCCGGGCGTGCCTATGACATGGGCATCGACCTGTCGGTGACGATCGTCACGCCGGAGGACGCACCGCTGGCGATCTTCGGCGCGGCCGTCAGCACAGCCCTTGGCGAGCGACTGGAGAAGGTCGGCATCAAGACCATTCACTCCGCCTACGCGGAGATCCCCGACGCCGGCCACGTCGTGGTCAGCCCGGGTGACCGCCACCTCAACGTCGACCGTGTCGTCGCCCTTCCGGAGCTCTACGGCCCGTCGATCAGAGGCATCCCGCTGGGGGAACACGGCTTCGTTCGTGTCGACGCGTTCTGTCGAGTGCCCGACGTTGGCCCGATCTTCGCGGCGGGCGACGCCACGCAGTTCGCGGTCAAGCAAGGGGGCGTCGCCTCACAGCAGGCCGACACAGCCGCGGAGTCGATCGCGGCTCTGTGCGGGGCAGACGTCGAGCCGCAGCCGTTTCACCCTGTGGTCCGCGGCATGCTTCTGACCGACGACAAGCCGCTGTATCTCACAGCGAGGATCACAGGCGGACATGGATTCAGCTCGGAGATCGCAAACGAGCCCAACTGGTCTCCGCCGAGCAAGATCGCGGCGAAGTACCTCGCACCCCGCCTGCAGGAGTTCGACCGCGAGGCGGCGGGGACGCGATGACCGAGAGCGCAACAGCCTGCTTGGTCCTCGGCTACGACCTCACTGACAGCGCGCGGAGGGCGGCCGCTGGGCCGTGCAGGAGCTCGCCCCAGACGGAAAGCTCGTGATCGTGCACTCCTGCCGTCCGCTGCATGCCCAGCCCTCTCCCCTATCGACGGCGCAGGAACGCCACCGCGATGGCCGGGCAATGATCGATGAGCTGTTCTTGGACGGTGACGAGGCGCTGTTCGACATCGAGGTGCAGGCGGAGATCTCGACCACGACCCGGTCACGGCGCTGACGGACGCTGCGCGTCGTCATGGCGCTCGGGCGATCGTCGTCGGCTGCGAGCAGCACTCGCGACTGCACAAGGCGCTTGGGACGGTCACCAGTGAGCTGCTGAAGAGCTCGCCGGTGCCGGTTATTGCGGTTCCGCTCAATAGCCACGAGCAAGCCGCCTGACGGCGCGTCGACGCTGGCTCGGTGCGGCGACCGTCAGGCCTCGCGGCGAAGCCGCTCGAGGCCGTCGAGGACGAGGTCCAGCCCCCAGGCGAACTCGATGGCGTTGTCGTATCCGGACTCGGGGAGCTTCGTCGTGATCTCGACGAGATACGGGTAGTCATCAAGCGCCCCGATCGTCTCCGCCCGCCTGCGCGCGGCCTCTCCGGCGCTGTCGGGTGTCTTGTACACCTACAGAAAGGCACCTATGGACCCCGACGCGCCCTATCCCGTCCAGTATTCGGTCGACTACCCCGACCGACCGCTCAACCGCCTGACCACCTTCTTCCGCCTGTTCATGGTCATCCCGATCGCGATCGTGATCGCCCTCATCGAGGGCGGGGGCTATGCATACGGCGGCGGGAGGGCCGCGGGGGCCGTCGGCGCTGCCGGCCTGGTCGTGCTACCCACGTTGCTGTTGATCCTGTTCCGCCAGAAGTACCCGCGCTGGTGGTTTGACTGGAACCTCGAGCTGATGCGGTTCTCCGCCCGGATCGGCGTCTACCTAGCGCTGATGGAGGACCGCTATCCCTCCACCGACGAGCATCAGGCGGTGCACCTCGACCTCCCCTATCCCGACGCGCGCACCGACATCAACCGCTGGCTGCCGCTCGTCAAGTGGCTGCTCGCCATCCCGCACTACGTGGCGCTGTTCTTCCTCTACATCGCCGCGTTCTTCGTCGTGATCGCGGCCTGGTTCGCGATCCTGTTCACCGGTCGCTTCCCGCGCGGGATGTTCGACTTCCTCGTGGGCGTCGGCCGCTGGACCAACCGGGTGATCGCATACGCCCACGTGTTGGTGACCGATCGCTATCCGCCGTTCCGCCTCGCGCCGTAGGTTGCGGGCTTACGCGGGAGGCGACGACCGTGATCAGATTCAAGCGGGGTCTGATCACGGCCGTCGTAACGTTCAAAGAAGCAAATGCGCCCGCCGCGCCTTTCCTGCGCGGCCCGTCACTGGCGCCAAACCTGTCCCCGCGCGAAGCACGACCACGAGCCCACTTGTATCGTTGTCGCCCGAAGCGCTGTGAGAGCGAGCAGGAGGTGCTTGGATGTCTGTTGGGCGCATGTCCCCCACGCGAGTCGCCAGATGCGGCCTCGTCGCCCTGACGGCGGCGCTGGGGAGCGCGAGCCTCGCGTTCGCGGCCAAGCCGGTGACGGGCGCCACCTACACGGGCCACTGGACGGGCGTCAGCGCGGAGACCATCCTCTTCAAGGTCTCTTCGAACGGCGGCAGGGTTGTCGACCTATCTGTCACCACGCCGATCAAATGTGAAGGTGGCTGCGGCGGGATTGGGAGCCCGAATGGCGGCTCGGCGGCGATCACCCGCAAGGGCACGTTCAAGGTGACGCTCAAGATCCCGGCCCCAGGCTCGACGAACAAAAGCGAGGGAACCGACACGGTCACCGGCACGTTCCATGCTCATGGCACGGCGAGCGGCAAGATCACCTCACACTTCAACGGCGGAAGCGGAGGGGCGACCCGGAATTGGACCGCCACCGCCTGACACGCGGCCTGTGCGTGGCGGCTCGGCGCTGCGCGCCGACCGATGGTCTCCCCGGGCCGGACGGCAGTGACGGAACCCCGTCGGTGCGGGAGGTCTCGACCGCCGGCGAGGCTAGGAGGACTGAGCGCGCTCCTCGTTGAGCTGTTGGCGCTGCGCGACGAGCGACTGCAGCTGGTCGCTGATCTCGGTGGAGATGCGCTTGAGATCCCATTTGCTGAGCGTGATCAGATGCATCGGAGAGGTTGCGACGACGTCGGCCGAGCGCTTGCCGCCGGAGAGCATCCCCATCTCGCCGAAGACGTCGCCCGGACCCAGCGACCCGATCACCTCGCCGCCCTTGATCACGTCGGCGGTGCCGGTCTCGATGACGATCAGGTCGTACGAGTAGTCGCCTTCGTGCACGAGCCGCTTGCCGGTCGAGACCGACGTCTCGCTCGCGAACACGCTCACCGTGTCGAGAGCCTTCTCGGACAGCGACGAGAACAGCGGAATGGTCTTCAGGCGATCGGAATCCATGATCCTCAAACTTTCGCAATGGCGCGGGAAAGCCGGGCCGGCGGGATATGACCCGGGGCGCGCGAGCCCCGATGAGGTGCGCCCTACCGCGTGCGGCTGCGGTCGCGGCGCATCACGCAGACGAGCCGCCTCGGGTCAGCGTGCCAGCTGGAAGCACGTAGCGAAGCGGTGTCCCGCGTTCTGCTCCGCCACCGCCTTCGATCCGCGAGCCGTGCAGTCCGCGTCGAGGGGCGCCGACGGGCATCGCCTCGGGCGTGCCGGCGTGAGCCGTGATCCACGCGATGACCTCGGGAAAGCCGGTGCCCTCGGCGAGAATGACCGAACGCTCGATGACGTCTCCGCCGGAGGGATGGGGACGCGCCAGTCGCGTCACCAGAGAACGGATCGCATTATCGTCCACTGCGCTCACACTAGTCCTTAGGAGCGCGAAGGGCCGCCTCGGCAAAGCCAAGGCGCGCTTCTGCCTGCTCACACTCGCGCTGCAGCTCGCGCAGGCGTGCCAGACTCCTCGGGCGCGGCCCATAGGACTTCGCTTTGTACAGTCGATAGCGATCACGCGCGTGCTGAGCCAGAGCTCTGAGGTCCTCGACGTGGTCGTAGGGCATGTGCGTTGATGATAGGCAGACGCGACAGGCTCACCCCGCGGGCGCGATCGCGCGACGACCCGACGCTGCGGCGCGCTTGGGTCAGACCTTCTAACCGGGCAGCTCGGCTTCGCGCTTGAGCCCCTCGACCGGATTCTTGGTGAGAAGCTCTCGGACCTTTGTCTCGGCGGGGCCGCGCACGCCTTTGCGCAGAATTCCAAGCGCCCGGCCCAGCCCGATCTCAAGCGAATACGTCGCACGCGTTCGGCCTTCGCCAAGATCCTCGAGCTGCCAGGCGCCCGACAGCGACTTCAGGTCGCCGCCCTCGCGCGCCCAGCGCATGCCGCCTGGCGGCAGGTAGTCAAAGCGCAGCCGGAGATCCACGTTGGCCACGATCGCGTTGAGGCGCATCTCAACCAGGACGGCGCGTCCCTGCGAGTCGTGCTCGAGCGCCTGCGCCTCCTGCATCGCCTCCTGCCACTCGGGCGCGCGCTCGACGTCAGCGATGATCTCAAAGCAGCGCTCGATGGGCGCGTCGATATCGATCGAGCTCGATCCGTCCAGGTCGGCCATGGTGGGGGGATCCTAGCGGGGGCCTGGACTCGCACTTAAAGGCGGCCAGCACCCCCGCCGATAGATCGGTGAGTGCAGCCACATGCCTTGCCCCGGCTCTCGCGGGCCATGCCCGCCGGCCGCCGACTGTCGCGACTCGCGCTGTTGATGGCGCTCTCGCTCGCGGGGCTGGGGTGCGCGCACGTGAGCCCGGCCCGGGCCAACGACCCCTTCCCCATCGAAGAAGGCTTCGAGCACGGCGCGTTCGGCGGGTCGCAGTGGCGCAGCGGCGGCTCGGCCGAACTGACGGCCGGCGTCGACGGCGAAGGCAACGGCTGGCTGCGGCTGACGAAGGCCGAAGCGAGCGAGTTCGGCTACGTCTACTACAACGAAGCCTTCCCGTCGACCGACGGCGCGCTTGTGGAATTCGAATATGCCGACTACGGCGGCGACGGCGCCGACGGGCTGACGTTCTTCCTCTACGACGGCTCGGTCAGCGAAGGCGAATTCCACGCCGGCTATCAGGGTGGCTCGCTCGGCTACGCGTCGTGCAAACAGGGCGCGACCGAACATCCCGGCGTGAGCAAGGCCTATATCGGCGTCGGCTTCGACGAGTACGGGAACTTCACCAACCTCGGTGCAATCTGCGAACTGGACGGCACCGAAATGCATCCCAACCAGGTCTCGGTGCGGGGCTCTGAAGAAGAAAAATACAGGCTGCTCGGCGGAGCCGAATCGGACGAGGGCCTGATGGCCGAACGCGCGCACGCGCGCCACGTCACAGTCTCGGTGACGCCGGACGACAAGCTGTCGGTCTACCTCCGCTATCCCGATGGCACTCAGCAGGCGGTCGTCGCGGGCCTGCAGCTTGCGCAGTCAAAGCTTCCGCCGACGTTCAAGTTCGGCTTCGCCGCCTCGACGGGCGGGTTGACCGACTTCCACGAAATCCGGGCGGCCAAGGCGGTCAAGCCGACCGAGCTGGTGGCATCCGCCAGCAAGACGAGCGGTGGTCACGAACGCGGCGAACCGCTCACCTGGACGGCGACCGTGCGCAACGAAGGGCCAAACCCGACGCAGGGTGAGCGCGTCACCACGTCGACAGGCGAACAATCGCTTTCGAACGTGACCTGGACGTGCAAAGCGACAGAAAACGCATCGCACGAAAAAGCGCAGTGCAACACGACCTCCGGCGGCGGGCTTCCGAGCAGCCTCTCGGCAGGCTCGATGCCGATCGGGACAAGCCTGGAATATGCCATCACCGGCAAGCCCACGGCTGCCACCAGCTACGCCCAGATGACACTCGAAACGCAGCCGACCGGCGACACCGGCGAGCTCGATCCCGAACGAGAGACGGCCACGACCACGACGAACCTCACGCCGCTCTTCACGACCCAGCCGAAATTCACGCTCACCTCCGCCGGTCAGGCGACGGCGGCACCGGGCACCGTGATCGGCCGCGAACTCTCCACCGCATACCGTTGGCAGATCTGCGAACCGGAAGGCACCGGCTGCGTGGACATCGCCGGCGCCACCGAACTCACCTATCAGACGACCGCGGCCGACCGCGGTCACACGATCCGCTTCCAGCAGGCCGCTACGAATAGCGCCGCAGAAACGATCGCCAGCACCCCCGCCTATGAGCCGCTGCCGACAGCCAAGATCACCGAAGCGCCGCAGACCTACGTCGCCGCCGGCACCGCCAAGCTGCAGTTCACGACCGAAGCCGCGGAAGCGAGCTTCGAATGCAGTCGCGATGACGGGGCATGGGAAACGTGCGCCTCGCCCAAGGAATACATCGGTCTTGGCGAAGGTAGGCACACGTTCGCGGTGCGCGCGGTGCACGGCGGCCTCAGCGCCGCCGACCCGCCGTCGGCGGAATGGAACGTCGAACCGGCGCCACCACCCGCGCCGACCATCACCGCGGAGCCGAGCTCACCGTCTGCGCTGACCGACCCCGTCTTCGCCTTCGGCAACATCACCGCCGGCGACACGCTCCAGTGTGACCTCGACGGCCGCGGCTGGGGCGAATGCGCGCAGATCAGCGACTTCCCGGGCCTCGCCAACGGCGAACACCTCCTCGAGGCTCGCCAGCTCAACCGAGCAAATGTCCCCTCGCCAGCCGCGGGCTATGCGTGGGTCATCGACACGAGCGCGCCGCCTGTGCCGAGCATCACGTCAGCGCCGGCGTCGCCCTCTGCGCAGGCCAACGCCGCCTTCACCCTGGGCGACCTGCAGGAAGGCGACGCGGTGCAATGCCGGCTCGACGGTGGCGAATGGAACCCGTGCGGCGCCTCGACGCAGTTCGCGGACGTCGCCAACGGCGAACATCTATTCCAGGCGCGGCAGGTGAGCAGAGCGGGCGTCGCCTCCGCGCCCGCCTCCTACAGATGGACGATCGACACGACACCCCCGCCGCCTCCAAGCGTGGCCAGCGGACCCGAAACGGAAACCACGCGACACACCGGCCATTTCAAATTCACCCACGCGCCGGGCGCAACGGTCCAGTGTTCGATCGACGGCCGGCCCTACACAGACTGCACCTCGGGCCTTGACGTCTCCCATCTGCACAACGGCCCGCACTCGGTCACGGTGCGCCAGATCAGCGCCGCCGGCGTCACGTCGAAGACGACGACCTACAGATGGCGCGTCGTCAACAAGCTCGCGCGCAAGCACAGGACCGACCGCCACGCCAAGCACAACGCGGGACACTCCCGCAGGCGCGCCACGCGCCCCGTCGGCCCCAGGAGGTCGGCGACGTCACCGAGCAGTGGATCAGAGCACTCAGCCAAGACGCCGTCCGGGCACGCGCCCGTCGACAAGCCCAAGCGCCTGTCCAAGCGCAAGCGAGCGCCGAGCAGCACACTCGGACATCGCTCGCCCAGCGGCTCCGAGCAGCTGACCCCAGAGGTCGGCGAACGGATCACCGTCAGCCAGGACCTCACGGTGGAGGTCGGCTGCAGGGTGCGCGGCAGTCGATTGCGCGCATGCGCGGTTCGCGCCTTTCACGAAGTCGACGGACACGCGGTCGAACTCGGCCGCGGCCACGTCACGCTCGCCCATAGCAAGAAGGGCAGCGGCGCGGTTCCCCTGCTGCTCAACGCGAGCGGCCAGCGCCTGCTGGCCGGCGACCAGAGCGGCCTGCTCGCAACGCTGAAGGTGCGCGCGGAAACGATCCACTCCCGCCATCTGAGCGCACCACTGCTGAACGTTCGCCTCTATCCGCAGAACGTGCACGTCCTCCCCATCGTGTGGCCGTTTCAAACGGGACGCTCGACGCTGGTCGGCGCCGCGCGGCGCACGGTCGAAAGGGTCGCGAAGGAAATCGGCCCGGCGCGCCAGGTGACGTGCATCGGCTATACCGACAGCGAAGGCGCCCGCAGCTACAACATCGCGCTCGCGCGCGAACGCGCCCAGACCGTCTGCGCCACGCTGAAGGCGCTCGGCGTGCAGACCGTCTTCAAGCTCGAAACCCAGGGCGCCGCTCGCCCGCGCGCAAGCAACGGGACACGCGCCGGTCGAGCGCTCAACCGTCGCGTCGAACTGCTCGCCACCTACTGAGCGCCGCGTCCATCGAGCTGGCCCCCGGGCCGCCATGCAACAACTGCTGGTGAGAGAGGACGCGCAGCTACTGGGCGAGTCGCGCAACGCGGGCCACGGTGCCGCCAACCCCGCCGATCGCCAGGTCGACGCCGGCGCGACCCGCCGCCACCGCGATCAGCACGGCACCGGCCGTCGCCATCTCGGCACCGTAGAAGACCCAAACAGATGATGCGCGCATACCCCTGTTATCGACAGAAGCGACCCAATAAACAACAGATGGCACAAAGATAGCCGCTTCCACTTCTGCGCAAAGCTGGCCGACGCTCGCCATCGCGCGCACGTCTTTAGGCGAAGCGCCACCCGGTCCCTGCTGTCCTGCGGACAGCGCGACAACGCTCCTGCCGCCGTCAGACGCGCCGCCATCCAGACGGCGCTGAGACGCGAACATGCGCTGGTAGCTTGGATCGGATGCGCCGCCTGCTGATCCTCGTGTCCGCTCTGGTGCTCGTCGACACGATGCTCTTCGCGGCGCTGACGCCGCTGCTGGCGCACTTCGCTGGCGAGTTCCATCTGTCCAAGGCGGGCGCGGGCGCGCTCGTGGCCGCCTACGCCGCCGGTGCGCTGCTCGGCGGCCTGCCCGGAGGTCGCGCCGCGGCCCGGCTGGGTCCCAGGCGCGCGGTGCTCGCGGGGCTCGCGCTGATGGGTCTGTCGAGCATCGGATTCGCGTTCGCGGACAGCTTCGCGACGCTGGTCGGCGCGCGCGTGATCCAGGGCGCGGGGAGCGCGTTCACCTGGTCGGGCGCCTTTGCTGGCTGGTCGCGAGCAGCCCGCAGGAGCAGCGCGGCGAGATGATCGGCCGGGCGCTTGGCGCCGCAGTCGTCGGCGAGCTGCTCGGGCCCATCCTGGGCGTGGCGGCTGGCGCCGTCGGTCGCACCGCGGTCTTCATCGGCGTGGCCGGGCTGGCCGTCGTGCTCGCGATCCTGACGTCCAGATCGACCGCGAGTCGATCGTCGAGCCCGTGAACGTGACGCTCAAAAGCGCGCTCGGCGCGCGTGAGTTCACGCGCGGGCTCGTGCTGCTCGCGGTCGCCTCGACGCTCTTCGGCGTGCTCCTGGTGCTCGCGCCGCTGCACCTCGCGCTCGCCGGCTGGAGCACGGCGGCGATCGGCGCGGTCTTCCTGGTCGGCTCCGCGTTCGAGGCCACCGAGTCGCCGTTCGTCGGGCGCCTGAGCGACTCCCGCGGAGCGCTGTTCCCGGCGCGCCTGGCGTTGCTGGCGAGCATACCCGTCTCGCTCGCCCTGGCCACAGGCGCGAACCCGATCGTCTACGCGCCGCTGGTGGTGCTCGCCGGCATGTCCTACGGAGCGATGTTCACGCCGTCGTTCACGCTCGTCTCCGACGGCGCCGCCAGCGCCGGGCTGGCACAGGGGATGGCGTTCGGCCTGATGAACGCCGCCTGGGCGACCGGCGCCCTGATCGGACCGGCGGTCGCCGGGACGATCGCCGGCGCCACCGGCGACGCGATCCCGTTCGTGCTCGCGGCGCTCTGCTCGGTGGCGGCGCTCGTGCTCCTGCGCCCCCCGGTCGGCGTGCGCGCGCATGCGCGCTCGCAGACGTGAGCACCCTCGACGATCACCATGTGATTCTCTTGACGGTGAAGCTCGCCTGAATGCCATGCGCGTCAGGCGCGCGGCAATGTGAACTTCGACTGACGGAGGCGAGCGCCCGTGTCTCGGTTTGGTGACTTCTATGAGAACCGGATCACGGGCGAGCTCGGGGTGATCCTGCGCGGGAGCGAGGATCGCGCTCCCGGGCAGAGCGGTCTCGCTCACCTGACAGTCAAGCCCCACGGCGCGGTCGCCGGCGAGCACGTCCACCCACAGATCCAGGAGCGCTTCGTCGTGATCGCCGGCACCCTGGGCACGCGCATCGACGGCGTAGAGCGCAAGCTCGGCCCGGGCGAGGAGGCCACCGCCACTCCTGGCACGCCGCACGACTGGTGGAACGCGGGCGAGGAGGAGGCGAGCGTGCTCGTCGAGGTCGACGGCCCAGACGAGCAGGCGGACCGCTTCGAGTCGATGATCGCCACGATCTTCGGCCTTGCCAACGACGGGCGCACGAACGCCAAGGGGATGCCGGCGCCGCTGCAGCTCGCGCTGCTCGCGGACGAGTTCGCGGACGTGATCCGCTTCACGCGCCCACCGCGAGCCGTCCAGACGCCGCTGTTCTTCGTGCTGGGAGCACTCGGGCGCGCGCGCGGACTGCGGGGGATCTACCCCGAGTACCTGCATCCGCACGGCACGACGACCCCGGACCCCGAGGTCGTTCGCCTCGCAGGGATCACGGCTCCAGCCGCCGAGCCGGCGTGACCCACGGGTCGGCCGGCGATCCAGCAAGCAGGACCAATGCGCCCGTGAAGGCCCGAGCCGCCGAAGCCGACAAGCACGATGCCGCGCGTGCCAGCTCGAGCGCGCCCGCCGAGCGAGCTCGCCGCTATTGGCCCTGGGCGAACAGCGGGCACGGGCCGCTGCCGCCGTTCCTCGTCGGGCTCACGGTCGTGACCGGCCTGGTGGACGCTGTCAGCTATGTCGCGCTCGGCCACGTGTTCGTGGCCAACATGACCGGCAATGTCGTGTTCCTGGGCTTTGCCCTGGCCGGTGCGCCGGGGCTGTCGGCGCCCGCGTCGCTGGCGGCGCTCGGGGCGTTTCTGGTCGGAGCGGTCGTGGGTGGTGCGATAGCGGTCGAGCACCGGGGTCGCCACCTGCGGACGGCGACCGCCGTCGCCGGCTGCTCGCTGCTGATCGCGATCGTCCTGGCTGCGATCATCGGTCAGCCGGTCTCGGCCGGGGCGCGGTATGCGCTGATCTGCCCGCTTGCCATCGCGATGGGGATCCAGAACGCCACGGCGCGGCGCCTGGCGGTGCCCGATCTGACTACGACCGTGCTCACGCTGACGCTCACGGGGCTGGCGGCGGACTCGCGCCTGGGCGGCGGGACTGGCGGCCATCCAGCGCGTCGCCTGATCGCGGTCGGCGCGATGTTCGCCGGCGCCCTGCTCGGGGCGCTGCTCGTGCTCAAAGTCGACCTCGTCCTGCCGCTCGCCTTCGCCTGCGCGATCGTGCTGCTCACGGCGGCGGCCCTCCACATCACCGCGACCGGCGACGCGCCCTGGACGAGCGCGCCCCGTGCTGGCAAATAAGGCCACAGCTGACCACCAACAGCGGACTCAAGAGCGCAGCTGCCGCGCCCTGGCGACTGGCCGGGACGCGGCACGAGCTCAGCTTCAAGACGCCGTCCCTAGCCCGCGGTCACGGTGTAGGTGCCGAATGCTCCCGGGTCGGCGCTGGTGATCGTCCAGGCGAGCATGAAGCCAAAGCGCCCCGAGCCGCCCGGCGACGGAGAGATCTCCGGGTTGAACACCTTCTCCGTAGCCGGGTTCACGCCGATCGCTTTGTTGGCGTAGATGCAGAGGAACCCCTGGTCGGCGTGACCGGGACCGCTGCAGTGCGTGACCGGCGTTTTCACCGTGGTGAGGATCACCTGGCTTTCTGGAGCGTCTTCGGCCAGGGGGATCGGGAAGCTCGCCGACGTTTCCAGCGTTTCGCCGGCCGTCCCACCGGGCGTTCCGGCCCCGTACTCGCCGCTCTCAGACGCCCCGGAGGGCAGCGTGGACAGCGCGGAGAAGCCCGCTTTGCCCGTCGCCCCTTCGGCGCCCGTCGGACCGGTCGGCCCCTTGGAGCCGGTTGCCCCCTGCGGGCCTGTCAGCCCCTGAGGACCTCTCGCGCCCGTCCTGCCCGCGTGGCCCCGCAGCTGCTTGAGGACCTTCGGGCTGATCTGCTTGGTCGAGCTGATCAGGTAGTGGTTTGCCGCGAGCGCTCCACCGCTCATCGTGAAGACGAGCGCCACGGCGACGACAGCGGATGTGCCAAGACGTCCTTTGATTGCTGTGACTGCGTTCTTTGTGTGTGACATTTCATTTGCCTCCTATCGGCAGGATTGATGTGTGACCATCCTGCGCTCAGTGAGGCCAACGGGAAAGGCACCCTAGGTGTGAGATCCGCTTACCTGCCGCGCCCGTGCGGCGCACGCTCAGAAGCGGATCGGCGACGCCCGGCGCGCGCGGGAATGTCGAGACCAGCGCGCTCGGGAGCCGCGATCGCTAGTCGAGCTCGCGGTGTGAGACCACGCCCGACTGCAGCGCGCTCTCGGCGAGCTTGACCCGCTTCTGATTCTGCGGAAGCTCGCCCAGCTCGAACTTCCCGAACAGCGTGCGCAGGTGCATCTTGACCGCGTCGACGCTCAGAAAGAGCTCGTCGGCGATCTGCTGGTTGGTGGCGGGCGTCTCGAAGGCGCCGCCGCGATAGGGGCGGCAGAGCGCGACGAGCACGCGCCGCTGCGTGTCTGTCAGCACCAGCGCGGGAGCGCTCGACGCCAGCACCGTCTGCCCCACTCCCGTGACCTGCGCGGCCCGATAGACGAGCACGGTGCGCCCCACGCGAACGCGATCACCATCTCGCAGGCGCTGACGGCCACCGATTCGCCTCCCGTCCACGAACGTGCCGTTCGTCGAGAGCCCGTCGTCGACGATCGCCCATTCCCCGCCGATGTGGTGCAGCTCGGCGTGCAGGCCGGAGACCTCGACATCCCACGCGATCGACAGGTCCGTCTCGGCGCGGCGACCAAGCGTGCTGGTCTCCCCTCTCCCCTGCGCCGAGAAGAAGCACAGCCGCCCTGCCTCGTCGCGGTAGGCGAGAAAGGCCTCGCCCGCGCGCTCGGCATCCAGCAGCGCTTTGAGCTCGCCCGCCGAGAGCGAATGTCGGGCGAGCGGGTCGCCCTCCTGTGGGGACTCGCCGGACACCCTGGCTAGGCGATGTCCGACGCCACAGCGTGCACATCGGCGCGCGTCGCCCGGCGAGGCTCGGCGTCGTCGACGGGTTCTGGGGCGTGACACTCGAACAGCGCGGGGGTGCCGTCGGAGCTCACCGGCTGTGCGAGGAATGCCGTGTAGACGCGCGTACGCGGGCGCGAGCCGCTCGCGGCGACTTCCTGTGGGCCGACGAGGCGACCGCACAGCGCCGGCGCGGTCGCCGTCGCTGGCAGGCTTTTGTCCAGGTCGCTTCGTTCGAGCACGCCGCTGTAGATCCCGCTGTTGTCATAGTCGATCCCGTGCACCACGATCACCGCGTTGTTCTCGCGGATGTAGTTGACGACGTTCGCCGGGAGCTCGATCGTTCGCGAGTAGTGCAGCGTGCCGCCGGTGAGATAGCGCGGAAACGCGAGAATGCTTGCAACGCTCGTGTCACCGCGAACCGTCAGCGCCTGGACGGGCGGCCCGTAGTAGTTCTGCCCGTCGTTGGTGTCGATCGCCAGGTGACCCCCGTGCAGGCGCGCGGCCGACGCCGGCGGGCACTCGCCTTTTCCGCCGGCGTGTATGTGCATCGCGTGGACGAGCGGCGCGTTGCCGTCAAGCCCGACGGTCGTCACGGTCACCGAAGCGCTGTCGCCGTCGAGGCGGAGCGTCACGTGACCGGAGCCGGTGACGTGGTTCGTCGGCACAGCGGCCAGCGGCGAGGACGCCAGCCTGCCGGGCGGCGTGCTCGACTTCGAGCCCGCCAGCAGCGCGGCGACGGCCCCGGCGATCAGAGCGATCGCGATCGCGCCATACAGCCGGCGATCGCGCAACCTCCTGACGGAGACCGTCCGGCTCGTGTGACCCGCCGCCGGCAGCGACCGGCGGTGGCCCCTCCCCGGCCGCCCCCGCGTCGGCGACCTGGGCCACGACGGGCTCGCGCTCCCGATCCGTCGCGTCCGCGGTCGGGCTGGCAGGAGGCTCGTCGGAGGACAGCTGGGTCGCCGCGATCGCCTCGCCGGCCTGATCGTCGCCGGGCGTCTGGCGATCCAGCGCGTTTCGGCACGCAAGCAGAAACTGCTCGCACGTCACATAGCGATCGGCGGGGTCCTGCGCGAGCGCCCTGGCGATCGGACCGTCCAGCGCCGCGGGGGAGTCCCGGGTGGCGAGCGGCGACAGATTCGGGCGGGCCGCTCGGAAAGCGCACGCCTTCGGAGAGCTCTCGCTGGTAGGGGACGCGGCCGGTCACGCACTCATAGAACGTCGCGCCCAGCGCATACACGTCGGTTCGCGCGCTGATGTCGCGGCCATCCATCTGCTCGGGCGCCATGTACTCGATCGTTCCGATGAACGCGCCGGTGCTCGTCAGCCTGGTCGTCGAGCTTGCGCTCTTGGCGATTCCGAAATCGGTCAGGTAGACGTGGTCCACGTCACCTCCGCCGGAGCGCTGCAGGAGGATGTTCGCGGGCTTGACGTCGCGGTGGATGAGCCCGTGGGTGTGTGCCGCATCGAGCGCCAGCGCCGCCGGCATGAGCAGCGCGATCGCCTGCACGGGGTCAAGCGGCCCCGCCTTCGCCAGCAGCGTCTTGAGGTCTCCCCCGGCGACGTAGCGCATGACGATGTACAGCGAGCTGTCGTGCACGCCCATGTCGTGGATCGGGATCACGTTCGGGTGGTCGACCGCCGCCGCCATCTGCGCCTCACGCAGGAAGCGCTCGCGAAACGTGTCATCGGCGCTCAGCTCCGGGGCAAGCACCTTCAGGGCGACCGCCATGCCCAGCCGCGAGTGCTTGGCGCGGTAGACGACGCTCATCCCGCCGCGCCCGATCACGGAGTCGATCAAATAGTTGCCCAGCTGTCCCCCGACGACGACCTGATCAGTCACCGGGCCAGTCTAGGCCAGCGCCGCGGGCCGGGCAAGCGCGCGAAACGGCCGATCAAGCTTGCGCGTGAGCCCTGTCGCGCACCTCGAGCGTGTCCACGACAAGTCGCTCGATGTGAAGCTCCTTGACGCGCATCCGGCCTATCGCGGCTCGGCCGATCGCCACGTTTGCGATCGCGAGCGCGCCCAGCGCGCAGGCGGGTATAGCCAGCGCGGCGAGCGCCGTCGGGCCAACCGCCCCGCCTGCGCGCTCACCTATGCTGCGGGAACGAAGGTTGCGAGCTCTGGACATCTCTCTCCTTTGGTCGCGGCCGAGGCCTGTTGGGTGACCCGGCGATGGTCGCACAGCCCCGCCGGCGGGCCATATGATCTGGACGAGGCCCACCAACGAGGAGCATGAATGTCCCCGAGGATCATCAGCCAGGATCATCATCCGACACTTCACCAGGAGGATCGCGAAACGATCGCGGCCGAGCTGCAGGAGGTGCTGGTCATGCTCATCGATCTCTCGCTCGCGGGCAAGCAGGCGCACTGGAACGTCGAGGGCCCGGGCTTCCGCTCGCTGCACCTGCAGCTGGACGAGATGGTCGCCTCCTGGCGCGAGGACGCGGACGCCGTCGCCGAGCGAGCGGCGGCGCTCGGCTTCTCGCCGGACGGGCGCTCGCAGACCATCTCCTCCCAGACCGAGCTCGAGCCGCTGCCCGCGGGCGCGATGATCGACAGTGATGTCGTCCTCGCGTTCACGATGCTGCTCACGGATGCGATCGGCGCGATACGCGAGCGCATGGACCGCATCGAGAGCTCGGACGCGGTGACCGCCGATGTCCTTCACTCGGTTGTCGCCAGGCTCGAGAAGAACCTCTGGATGGTTCGCGTGCAGGCATCGTGAGCGCTGCGATCACCACCAAGATCAGCCCCCGTTCGGTGTCCGACACGGTCTCGAGACTGTCCGAGCTGATCGCCGCCAAGGGACTGAAGCTCTTCGCGGTGATCGACCAGGCGGCCGCGGCGCGAGAGGCGGGACTGAACCTGCGAGAGACACAGCTGGTCGTGTTTGGCAGCCCGCAGGCCGGCACACCGGTCATGGACGCGGCGCCCCTCGCGGCGCTCGATCTCCCGCTCAAGGCGCTCGTGTGGGATGACGCGGGCACGACGAACGTCACCTACGTGGCACCCGGCGAGCTTGCCGCACGCTACGGGCTCAGCGACGAGCTGGCGGGCCGCCTGGCCGGCATCGACCCGCTGACCGACGCGCTCATCGCGACCTAGCGCACCCGCGCCGCCGGCGGGGCCGATGCGCGCGCGTGCGGGCCGACGCGCACCCGGCGAACGTTAGGCTTTCTCTCTCGCCGCTCGCTGGCCGCGGCCCGCCCCGGAGATCGAGCAGCGACGCGACTGCATGCGCCAAAGACGAGCTCTCACTCCCGTTGCGCACCATCCGCTCGCGGCCGAGCGGGCGCCAAGGCGACGCTCGGCCACGCTGCTCGCCCTGACGACGATCGCCGTGTGCTCAATCCTCAGCGGATGCGGCGAACAGGCGCCCGGCAGGACGGTCGCCACGGTCACGAGCGCCACAGGCGACACGGGCACCGGGGCGACGGGCG
Source organism: uncultured Solirubrobacterales bacterium (assembly GCA_963749385.1). Taxonomy (GTDB): domain Bacteria; phylum Actinomycetota; class Thermoleophilia; order Solirubrobacterales; family Solirubrobacteraceae; genus Palsa-744. The sequence goes on along the minus strand of CAVVMI010000003.1, from coordinate 85,042 downwards.
CCGGCGGCACCACCTCGGCCACGACCGCCCCCTCCAGGACGTCGGCGAGCGTCGTCGCGCGACTCGACGTGTCCTCTGACCGCAATCTCGCCGAAGGCAAGGTGCACATCGCCGCCGGCGCCCCGTCTGACACCGAAGTGCGCCGCGAGATCAAAGCCCTGCGCAAAGCGGGCATCAGGCTGCCCTCGGGCAACTCCAGCGAATCCTTCGAAGCCGCTCAGTCGGGCGCGGGCGGCGCCGGGCCGGAAATCCAGACGCCCGAAACCGCATGGAACCCGAGGTTCAAGCCGATCGCGGACTGGATCGTGCCGATCCTGCAGTGGGCGTCCGAACACGGCTGGAAGGGGAACGTGACCAGCGGATACCGGACCTACTACGAACAGGCTCAGCTCAACGCCGCGGGCGCCTTCAGCGCTCGCGCGGGACTCAGCAACCACGAGACCGCCACCTATCCCGGCGGCGCCGTCGACGTCACCGAACCGAGCCAGCTGCTGAGCGCGCTGCGCGCATATCCGGGCGTGCCGAAGCTCATCGGCGGCGTGCTCGGCGCCGTCGATCCCGAGCACTTCTCGGCCACCGGCGACTAGGGTCGAGTTAGGCGGCGAAGCGCTGCGCGGCGCGAGCACGCGCCTTGGCCGTCTCGACCTCGCGGTCCTTGGGCTCCGCCGAGGTCACGAGCTTCTCCAGCAGGCGGGCCGAGATCCCGGCGACGGCCTCCACGGCCTCGTCGAATGCCCGCTCGTTGGCGTGCGAGGGCTTGGTGAAGCCGCTGATCTTGCGTACGTATTGGAGCGCGGCCGCGCGGACCTCGTCGTCAGTGGCGGGCGGCTCGAAGTTGTAGAGGGTGCGGATGTTTCGACACATGCACCGATCCTAGCCGGGCGGCCCGCGCAGTGCGCATGCGGCGCTGTGTCAAAGATGTCCGGGCGCTCCCCGGGGAGCGCCCGGACCTTCCAGGAGGAAGTGTGGTTTCCACCACGCCCGCGGTAGGGTGCGGACGCAGCGGTCATCACGACTTACATCGTGCTCGGTGTCACCTGTCGTGATAAGGCCAGTGGTGAAAGGTTCACTTTTTGAGTACCGCGGACTTGGCCTGGGCTTCGCCCGGCGCCCGTCGCACACGCGCGCCCCGTCCGGCCGCTTTGAGCGCGCCGCGGCGCTTACGCGTTCCGTGCGCGTCGAGCGCCGCCGCGCCCTGGCCGCCCGGCGCCGTTCGCTTGCGAGCGGCGAGCGCCTCGAACTCGCTGCGCGCATATCTCACCCAGGGCAGCGTCGCCTGCATCGTCAGACGGCTCTCCTCGGACAGCAGGCGAGCCGCCAGGCCCGCCGCGTCGCCCTCGCGGCCCGCGGTCGCGTGCGCCTCGGACCCGGCTCGCTCGCGCAGGCCTGCTCGCAGCAGTCGATGATCTCGAGTGCCACATCCGGTTCGCTCGCAAAGGCGGCGAGCTCGCGAGCGAACAGCCGCGAGGGACGATGCTCCTGTCGCACGCGCGCGATCAGCCAGTCGCGATAGCCGCGCAGACCGCCCATCGTGACCTCATAGCGCGGCCGCGGCTGGCGCCCGGCCGGCGCGCCGTTCACGGTCGCGAGGATCTCCTCGATCAGCCCCCGCTCCTGCAGGACGTTCAGCGCGCGATAGACGTGGGACTCGCTGCTGAGCGGCAGCATCTGACCATACTCGCGCTCGAAGCGCCTGAGCAGCTCATAGCCATAGCTCGGACGTTCGATCACGAGCCCGAGCACCGCCCAGTAGACCGGCGAGCGCATCGCCGGCGTGTGGTTGACCTTCCCCTTTGCGTGCATCTCAGTTCCTCCCATCGCTCCTGTGCTCTCCATCGCGCCGGCGACCACCCTACGGCCCCCGGCGCGCATGCCAGCAAGAACAACCCCATCGAGACGCCGCGCTCGCCCAGCCAGCTGGCGAGTGCGATCGCCCAAGCAGCGACCACGGCGATCCATGGCCGGCGCGCGCTGTGCGCTCGCCGCCTTGCCGAGGGCCACGGGGCCGCGGCCGAGAACGCCGACGAATGACTCGCCGGGCCTCGAGACGCTTGTCGATCCATCGACCTGATCGCCCGTCGCCCGGGTCGCACAAGACACCAAGTACACCGGACGGCGCGTGGATGTCACTGGTACGACCTCCCTCTTGTGTGAATCGCTACTTGCTTCCTACCACCGCCCGCGGACAAGTCAAGCCCGCGCCGCGCGCTCGCAGGCGAAAACGCCGCAAAGAGCGACAATTTCAGTTGTTCTGGCGCGCTGCGCGCGGTCGTCAGAGACCGGTCTCGGCGACGATCCGCCCGGACCTCACGGCCTTCACGAGCGCTTTGTAGTCGCGCTCGTTCTGGTCGGCGTAGGCCGCCGAGAACTCGACGATCGCGCGGTCGAATGCCGAGCCGCTGCCGAGGTAGGCGGCGATCGCGATGCGGTCGCCGCTGCGCGCGTGCGCGCGCGCGAGCGTCCAGCCGCACAGCTTGCCGTAGGCGCCCATGCCCTTGGGCTGCATCTGCTCGATGTCCGCCGAGCCCTTCCAGTCCTTGAGCTGGCGGACGTAGAAGTCGCGCTCGCGGCCGTCCAGACCCGACTCGACGTGCAGCCAGCCGAGGAAGATGTCGCTGCTGGCCTGCATCAGCCGCTGGCCGACGACCACCCGCTGGCCGTGGTTGCTGAACTCGCTCGGCCGACGAACTCCTCGAGCACCGAGGCCTCGGCCTCCTTGATCTGCAGGAACAGCGGATCGCTGCCGTCGCGCCCGAGCATCAGCGCGATCCACGCGCGCGTGCCGACGCTGCCCACGCCGACGACCTTGCGCGCGAAGTCGACGAGCTGAAACTGCTCCAGCAGCGCGCGGCGGTCGCACTCGAGCGTGGCTCGCGGTAGCCGCGCAGCAGCTCGTGCAGCCACTCGAACAGCTCGGTCGCGCTCGGCTGCCGGCCGCGAGCTCGGCGATCGGCACGATCAGCGGCGGCTCGGCGACGATCCGCGGCTGGCCGTCGACGACGCGGGTGAGCTTCGCGAACGCCGACATGCTGTCGCGCGTGCGCGCCTTGGCGAGCGTCTTCTCGGTTCGCTTCGCCGCCTTGGGCTCGAGCTGGGCCCGAGCTCGCGCGAGCGCCGACTTCGATGTCCAGGCGCGCGTACCAGACGTCGAGGTTGCGTCATCGCCGCGAACCGCGCCGATCGCCGTGCGGTACTCGCGCGACCGTGTCGAGCACGACCTGCTCCTGTCCTTGACCGTGAAGCCGTTGTCGCGCGCGGCGATCAGCATGCTCGCGGCCAGGCGCTTGACGTCCCACTCCCACGGCCCGGGGAGCGTCTCGTCGAAGTCGTTGATGTCGAACACGAGCCGCCGCTCGGGCGAGGCGAACACGCCGAAGTTCGACAGGTGCGCGTCGCCGCAGCACTGCACCGTCAGGCCCGAGCGCGGCGTCGCCGCCAGGTCGGCGGCCATGATCAGCGCGGCGCCGCGGTAGAACGTGAACGGCGAGACGAGCATGCGCCCGTAGCGGATCGGCACCAGCTCGGGCACGCGCGTCTGCGCCTGCCGCTCGAGCAGCTCGACCGGATCGGGCCGGTCGGCCGCCGGCTCGAACGCGCGCGTGGCTGGAGCGAGGAACCTCGGCGCGCGCCGCCTTGCCGCGCGCGACCCGCTCGCCCCGCGTCAGGCGCGGCGTCCGGCCTTCGCTCGAGGGCTCGTGGCCGGCGTCATCGAGCACCCGCCGCGGGCGCGGCGACCGCCGAGCAGCTCAAAACCGACAGATCAGCATGTGCCAGGATCGCGTCAGACTCTAAACGAGCGGGGCTGTCGTGCTCAAGTCCGCGCGCGGGCGACGGTGTCGACGGCGCGCCTAGAAACGCGAGCGCGCGCGCAGCGCGTCGACGACTGCCTGCGGTGCCTTCTGCGGGGAGCCAGCGTGAAACGGCGGCTGCGGGTCATACTCGATCCCCAGCTGGATCGCCTGCGCGGTCTGCTCGCCGGCGATCTCAGCGGCGAGCGCAAGCGCCATGTCGATGCCCGCCGAGACGCCCGCCGCGGTGACGACCCTGCCGTCGAACACGACCCGCTCAGCCACCGGCTCGGCCCCCAGGCGACCGAGCTCCGCCAGCGCCAGCCAGTGGCTCGTCGCGCGCTTGCCCTCCAGGATGCCCGCCGCCGCGAGCACCAGCGAGCCCGTGCACACCGAGGTCGTCCACGTCGAGTGCCCGTGAGCCTCGCGCAGCCACTCCAGCAACGGTCCGCCGGCGCGCGCGGCGACCTCGCCCGGCCCGCCCGGGACGAGCAGGATGTCGGGCCTGCGAACGTCCGCCAGAGCCTGCTCGGCGAGGATCGTCAGCACGCCGGACTCGGTGGTCACCGGCCCGGCCTGCGCCGCGGCGAACGTCACGCTCGCGCCCGGCAGGCGGCTGAGCACCTCATACGGACCGATCGCGTCGAGCGCAGTGAAGCGGTCGTAGAGCACGATTGCGATCTTCATCTCGGATCCTCCTTTTTTGATGACTCGTCGACCGGGCTCGGCGCGCTCAGGCCGCTTTCGCGCGAGCCGTCGCGGCTGGCGTGAAAGCGCCGGCGGTACTCGGCCGGCCCGACCCCGAGCAGCCGCAGGAAGGCGCGGCGCATCGTCTCGCCGCTGCCAAAGCCGCAGCTCGTCGCGACGAGCTCGATCGGGTCGGCGGTGTCCTCCAGCTGGCGGCGCGCCGCCTCCAGGCGCACGCGCTCGACATAGCTGGCCGGCGTGATCCCGGTCTCGGCCCTGAAGGCGCGAGCGAAATGGCGAGCGCTCATGTGCGCCCGGTCAGCCATCGCGGAACCGACAGGTCCGATCGCGGGTTCTCGATCGCGTGGCGCTGCACCTCGCGCAGCGGCTCGCGGGCGGGCTGCTGGGCGGACAGCGTGGCGCTGAACTGCGACTGGCTGCCGGGCCGGCGCAGGAACAGCACGAGATGGCGCGCGATCGTGAGCGCCGCGCCGGGGTCGAGGTCCTCCTCGACGAGCGCGAGCGCGAGGTCCATCCCCGCCGTCACCCGGCCGAGGTCCAGATCGGCCCATCGCGCAGGAAGATCGGCTCGGGGTCCACCTGCACGTCGGGGTGAAGCCGCGCGAGCGCGGCGGCAGCCGACCAGTGCGTCGTCGCGCGACGGCCGGACAGCAGCCCGGCCTCGGCGAGCAGGAACGCGCCGGTGCAGACCGAGACGGTGCGCCTGGCGTCAGCAGCGGTGCTCGCGACCCAGCGCAGGAGCGGCGCGTCGCGGCAGGCCTCCCGGCAGCCCTGCCCGCCCGGGACGAGCAGGGTGTCGATCCGAGCCGGCCTCTGCGCCAGCGCCCCGTGTGAGGCGATCGTCAGACCGCTGGACGTCGTGACCGGCTGAGCGTCGGCGCTGAGCACGGTCACCCGATAGCCGCGACCGGCGCGCCCGTCGTCGATCAGCCGCTGAGCGCCGAAGAACACCTCCAGGGGCCCGGTGATGTCCAGACTCTGCACGCCCTCATAGGCCAGGATGACGATCTCGCGGGGCTGCTCGGCGCGCGACATGCAGTGATGGTCGCCGATCGCGGGCTTGTCCACAAGGACATGTTTCCCACGATTTCTGCCATGGCTCTTCCCGCTCAGCCAGCTGCGCCGAGGCGCTCGGGCCGAGTCCGGCGCCTCGCGGTTTTCAGCACCGGTAGGCTCTGGGCGCATGGACTCGACGTTCACCGCCTCCCACAGAGCCGGCGAAGGACCCCCGATGGTCTGCCTGCACGGTTTCACGGACACGTGGCGCACATGGGACCTCGTGCTCGATGCGCTCGAGGCGGAGCACGACGTGCTCGCGCCGACGCTCGCCGGACACGCCGGGGGCCCGCCCATGGACGGCCGGCCGGCGCCGACAGCGCGCTCGCCGACGGCGTCGAGCGGGCGATGGACGAGGCGGGCTTGGAGACCGCGCACATCGTCGGCAACTCGCTCGGCGGCTACGTCGCGCTGCAGCTCGCCGCGCGCGGCCGCGCGCGATCGGTCGTCGCGCTCGCGCCGGCCGGCGGGTGGCCGCGGCCGACGAGTCCCAGAGGAGACGCTGGATTTCTTCGCCAGCAATGCAGCCCCGCTCCAGGCCGCGCGCGCCCGACGCGGACGCGCTGCTCTCCTCGCCGGAGGGTCGGCGGCGCCGGACTGAGTTCTCGACCGTAGAACTTCGAGCACATCCCGGTCGAGCTGCTCGCCCACCAGATGCGCGGGCTGATCGGCTGCGAGCGGCGCTCTCGACTGATCGAGCTCGCGCAGCGCGAGGGTTCGTCGCTGCGCAGAGCATCGACTGCCCGGTGCGGATCGTCTGGGGCACCGCCGACCGATCCTGAAGTGGCCGGCGGCGACGGTCGCTTCGCGAGGAGTGGTTCCCGAACGCCGACTGGGTCGTGCTCGACGACGTCGGCCACCTCCCGCAGCTCGACGTGCCGCTGCGAGACCGCCGAGCTGATCCTCGGCTTCACCGCGCCGTCACGGCCAGCTGCCGCGGCACAGTCCTCTAGCGCCTGAAGCCCAAGCGCGAGGCCGGCTCTGCAGGCGCGATCCACCGCGCGCGATGAGCGTCAACGAGCGCCGCGGCGCTCGCCCGGATATGGTCCCCGCATGGATCCCGACGGCAAGATCATCGTCGTCACAGGCGCCGCCGGCGGCATCGGCGGCGAGCTCGTTCGAGCGCTCGCGGCGCGCGGCGCCCACCGCGTGATCGCTATCGACCTCGACGGCGACGGCGTCTCCTCGCTGGCTGGCGAGCTCGGCTCAGAGCGCGTGGTCGCGCGCACGCTCGACGTCTCCGACGAGCAGGCCACGCGCGCTCTGATCGAGGAGCTCGAGACCTCGGTCGGGCCGATCGACGTGTGGTTCGCAAACGCCGGCATCGCGCTGGGCACGGGCCCGCTAGATCCCGACGAGGACTGGAACCGCCAGTGGAGCGTCAACCTTATGTCCCACGTGTATGCCGCCCGCGCGCTGCTGCCGCGCTGGACCGAGCGCGGCGCCGGGCACCTGATCACGACCGCCTCGATGGCGGGGCTGCTCACGGCGACCAACGACGCCGCCTACTCGACGACCAAGCACGCCGCGGTCGGCTTCGCCGAGTGGCTGGCCTTCTCCTACGCGGACGAAGGCGTGCGCGTGTCGTGCATCTGCCCCGGCGCGGTCGACACCGCGATGCTGCGCGGCGGCGGTGAAGGCGACGCGGCCAAGGCGGCCGCGGTGATCGGCGGCGGCGACGTGCTGAGCGCCAAGGACGCGGCCCAGCGGATCCTTGACGGCCTGTCGGAGGACCTCTTCCTGATCCTCACCCATCCGGACATGCAGCCGTTCATGGTCGGCAAGGCCGAGAATCCGCAGCGCTGGATCCGCGGCATGACCAAGCTCAAGGCGCGGGCGCAGGCGATACTCGGGTAGCTCGCCGCGCGCCGCGACGACCGACCGGGGCTGGTGCTGTGGCTGACGACCTCCCTTCGCTGATCGTCGCCGACGCCGCCGCATGGCGAAGCTGGCTGCACGAGCATCACGAGCTCCGGCCCGGCGTGTGGCTGCGCCTGGCCAAGAAGGGCACAACCGAGCCGACGAGCCTGAGCTATGACCAGGCGCTCGACGAGGCCCTGTGCCACGGCTGGATCGACGGTCAGATCGGGCGCATCGACGAGCGGATCTATCGCCAGCGCTTCACGCCGCGGCGCGCGCGCAGCCAATGGTCCAAGCGCAACGTCGGGCTGATCGAGCGACTGACGATGGAAGGGCGCATGGCGCCCGCGGGCCTCGCGACGGTTGCCGCGGCAAAGGCAGATGGCCGCTGGGAGGCCGCCTATGACGGCCAGTCCTCGATCGAGGTGCCCGCCGACCTGCAGGTCGCGCTCGCGGCCTCGCCCGCGGCAAGCGCGATGTTCGACGTGCTGAGCGGTCAGAACCGCTACTCGGTGCTGCTGCGGGTCTCGAGCGCCAAGCGAGCCGACACGCGCGCCCGGCGAATCGCGACGTTCGTGGAGATGCTCGAGCGCGGCGAGACGCCGCACCCCCAGCGCAGGCGTGGCGCCCCCTGACGCCGGCGGCGACGCCTCAGGCGCGCTTCAGAACGGACCGCCGCAACAGGAGTCGAACGGCCGCCTGCGCAGTTTGGCCCGATGGCCGTGGCGCAGGGCCGCGCGCGCGGCCAGGCTATGGGCTCTTACACAAGCACCAGAGCTGTGGCTAACCGGCAGCCCGCGAGCGGCACGTCGAGCGGACGGGAGCGAGCTGCTCGATTGACTCAGGGGAGGTGGACTAGGTGTCGGTCGCCGTCGTACTGCCCGGCGGAGGAGCTCGCGGGGCCTACGAGGTGGGCGCCCTCTCGGTATTGCTCCCGGCGCTGGAGGCGCGCGGTGAACGCGTGTCGATCTGGTGCGGAACGAGCGTCGGTGCCATCAACGCGGCCGTCTTCGCGTCGAACGCCGACCTCTCCGTAAAGGAGCAGGTTCAGCACGCCCGGTCCACGTGGGAAGGGCTGCGCAAGCAGGACGTAGTCGCGAGGATGGTGGGTCCGGGTAGTACGCGAATGGCCCTGCGTCTGGCCGGGCACGCGCTCGGCGCTCCGCGTGTGGGCGCGGCGAGCCTGCTCGATCCGTCCCCGCTTGCGCGAAGCCTCGATCGCTGGATCGACTGGACACGTCTCGCGCGCAACGTGAGAACAGACGAGCTCGACGCGATCTGCGTGGTCGCGACGCGTCTGGCAACCGGAACGTCGGTGGGGTTCGTAGCGAGCGGTCGCGCCAAGCCGGTCCGATCGGGCAACGAGATCCGCTACATCAAAACGAGGCTGCGCGGGGAGCATGTTCGCGCGTCCGCGGCGATCCCGGTGCTCTTCCCCACAGTCGAGGTGACCATTCCGCGGGCGGCCGCCGGCCACTACACCGATGGCGGAACGCGGCTCAACAGCCCGCTGAAGCCCGCCGTCGATCTCGGCGCCGAGAAGGTGATCGTGATCGGGTTCGAGCCCTTCAGGCCCGCCGCCGAGGCGACGACCGCGGCCGCTCGCCGGCCCCCGAGCATCGCCGACGTGGCCGTGAACGTCCTCGATGGCCTGCTCGTCGACCAGGTCGGCAACGATCTGCGGCGCGTTGCCGCGATCAACTCCTTCTTCGTCGAGGATCGCAACATCGGGCCGATCGGCTCGCCGAGGACCTACCGGATCGCGCGAGGGCTCGCACCCTACCGGAGTATCTCCTACGCGCTGGTCGCGCCGAAGCGAGCGGGAGAAATCGGCCAGCTGGCTGAGCGCACGTTCAACGAGCGCTACGGGGGGATTCGCGGCCTGCGCGACATCGACTTCGCGGTGATGGCCCGTGTTCTCGGGGCGAGCAATCGCTCGCGCGGCGAGTTTCTGTCGTTCCTGCTCTTCGACCAGCGCTTTACCTCGGCGCTGGTTGCAATGGGCAGGCGCGACGCGAAGCGCTGGCTGCGCCGACACCCGCGATTCTGGTGTAAGGACGCTGAGCACGACCTGTGGAGCGGGCAGGTCGACCAGGACCGTGTTCACGAGCAGCACGCGATCGAGGAGTTCAGGACCCAGGGGCTGCGTCGGGTGGGCGGGTGAGGCCGCCGTGTACGGCTCGTCCTCGATCGAGGCCCCGCCACACCCAGCGCAGGCGTCGCGCGCCCTGACACCGGCGACGACGCCTCAGCTAACGACGCCGGCGGGCTCGCCCTGGCGGGCATCTGTGCCGCGCGCGGCAACGGCCGGTGCGCCGGCCCGCCGGCGACTGCGCAGCACCGTTCCCCGGCGGGGAGAGAAGGTGACGTTGCGGCGAGTGACCCGTTCCGCGCGCGAGCTCGCCGACTGCAGCACGCTTCGCCGAAGGACTGTCTCGAGCACCACGCGCATCTCCAGTTCGGCGAAGCTCGCGCCCAGGCAGCGCCTGACGCCGCCGCCGAAGGGGATCCACGCGTAGCCGCTGGGCGGGTTCTCCAGAAAGCGCTCCGGCGCGAACGCGAACGGCTCCGGGTAGATGTCAGCGCGGGTATGCGTGAGCCAGATGGCGGGCGACACGTCTGTGCCCGCCGGGAGGCGCAAGCTCCCGGCCTCCAGGTCGCTGGCAAGCCGGCGTCCTGCGAGCGGCACGACCGGACGCAGGCGCAGCGACTCCGAGATCACGGCGCGCAGGTAGGCATCCTCGCCGGCGTCCAGCCCGGCGGTCAGGCGCGCGAGCGCGGCCGGGTGGCGCACCAGCAGGTCGAATGTCCACGCCAGCCCCGTCGCGGTCGTCTCGTGGCCGGCGAGCAGCAGCGTGACGAGCTGATCGCGCAGCTCGCGGTCGCTCATCGCACCGCCGTCCTCGAAGCGGGCAGCGATGAGCAGCGAGAGGATGTCCTCGCGGTCGCTCAAAGCGGGGTCCGAGCGGCGCTCGGCGATCTCGGCGAACAGCAGCTCGTCGATGCTCGCCGTGATCTGTTCCAGTCGCGCCAGGGGATCGCCGAGGCCAAAGCGACTGGTGAGCAGGAAGCGCAACTGAACCGCCGGCGAGGACGTCTCGTGCAGGAGCATCGGCAGGCGCTCGCGCAGCTGCTCGGCGCGTGCTGCATCGGTCACGCCGAAAACGGCCTCGAGGATCACCTCGAGCGTGATCGCCTGCATCTGCGGATGGATCGCGAAGGGACTGTCCTGCGGCCAGCTCTCCATCGTGCGCTCCGTGGCGTCGCGCATGATCGACTCATAGGAGCGCATCCGCTCGCCGTGGAACGGCGGCAGCATGAGCTTGCGCCGCGCGAGATGCTCGCTGCCCTCGAGCAGCAGCACCGAGTTGGGGCCCATGACCGGGAGCAGCGTGATCGTCCGTCCCGGCGGCAGGCCGTGCTCGTGAGCGATGTAGAGCGCCCTGATCGCCTCGGGGTTGGACACGAGGACCATCGGTCGCTCAAAGCCCGGGAAGCGCACGCTGAACTGCTCACCGAAGCGACGCCTGCTGGACTCCATGAACGCGATCGGGCGCACGAGCCAGCGCATCAGCTGCACCGGCGGCGGCTCCGACGGTCCCGGAGGCAGCGCGCTCATCTCAGACAGGTTGACAGACCCGGCCGGGCCGGTCCCGGCTCGGCCCCATCCGACGGGAAGCATCCCCATGCAGGCGGGGAGGTCGGGCCACCTTGACCCGCCCGGCGCCGACGTCGAGAATGCCGCTGTGTCCAAGGGGGAGATCGACCGGTACCTCGGCACGCTTGACGAGCCCAAGCGAGCAACGCTCGCCCAGCTGCGCGACACGATCGCCGCGATCGTCCCCGAGGCGGAGCAGTGCATCTCATACGGGATGCCGGCGTTCAAGCTCCGCGGCAAGACCATCGCCGGTTTCGCGGCATTCAAGAGCCATCTGAGCTATCTGCCGCACAGCGGCTCCGTGATCGGACGGCTCGCCACGGAGACCGAGGGATACACGAAGACCAAGGGCTCACTGCACTTCCCCGTCGACAAGCCGCTGCCGAAGAAGCTCGTGAAGAAGCTGCTGGACGCCCGTATGGCCGAGGCTTTCGGCCGGGTGCAATAGCCGAAGCCTCAGCGGGCGTGTCGATTTCGGCTGACCTCGTTCGACGTTCGGGTAGAGAACACCCGACCCACCACAAGGAGGCACAAATGCGTTTCATGGTTCTGGTCCCCGGAAGCCCCGAGTCCGAGGCGGGCGAGATGCCCAGCACGGAGGCTCTTGGGGCGATGACGAAGTACAACGAAGAGCTCGTCAGGTCAGGCGTGATGCTGGCCGGCGAGGGCCTGCACCCGACCACCAGGGGCGCGAAGGTCCGCTTCGACGGCGGCGAGCGCACCGTCATCGACGGCCCCTTCACCGAGGCCAAGGAGCTCGTCGCGGGCTACTGGGTCTGGGAGTGCGCGTCGCGCGAGGAGGCGATCGAGTGGCTCAAGCGAGCGCCGTTCGACGGCGGAGTCGAGATCGAGCTGCGCCAGATTTTCGACGCGGACGACTTTGGCGAGCAGCTGACGCCGGAGCTGCGCGGGGCCAACGAGCGGCTGCGCGAGCGGGCGGCTCGGAATTAGGCGCATGAGCCCGTCGGCCACCCATCGTGCGATCGACGCCGTCTGGCGCATCGAGTCGGCCCAGCTGATAGCCGGGCTGACTCGCATCGTGCGCGACGTGGCGGTGGCCGAGGATCTGGCCCAGGACGCGCTCGTCGCCGCGCTCGAGCAGTGGCCTGAGTCGGGTATCCCGGACAAGCCGGGCGCATGGCTCATGGCCACCGCCAAGCGCCGCGGCGTCGATGCGCTGCGCCGGCGCGTCACGCTGCAGCGCAAGCACGAGCTGATTGGGCGCGAGCTGGAAATCCTGCAGCAGCTCGACCGGCCCGACCTGGCCGCGCGGGTCGACGACGTTCAGGATGACGTCCTGCGCCTGATCTTCATGACGTGCCATCCGGTGCTGTCCGGCGAGGCGCGCGTCGCGCTGACGCTGCGTCTGCTCGGCGGCCTGTCGACGCCGGAGATCGCGCGCGCGTTTCTCGTCTCCGAGGGCACGGTCGCGCAGCGCATCGTTCGCGCCAAGCGCACGCTCGCAGAGGCGCGCGTGCCATTTGAGGTCCCCGGCCGCGACGAGCTGGCTGAGCGTCTGTCGGCCGTGCTGGAGGTGATCTACCTGGTGTTCAACGAGGGCTACGCGGCGACCGCGGGCGAGCACTGGATCCGCCCGGCTCTGTGCGAGGACGCGCTGCGGCTCGGAAGGATCCTCGCGGCGCTGGTGCCCCGCGAGGGCGAGGCCCAGGGCCTGCTGGCCCTGATGGAGCTGCAGGCCTCGCGGCTGCGGGCACGTGTGGGGCCGGACGGGAAGCCGGTGCTGCTCGCCGATCAGGACCGGGCGCGCTGGGATCATCTGCTCGTGCAGCGCGGCCTTGCCGCGCTGCGACGCGCCGAGAAGCTCAGCGGCGCACTCGGTCCGTACACGCTGCAGGCCGCGATCGCCGCCTGTCACGCGCGAGCGCGGAGCGTCGAGGAGACCGACTGGCCGAGGATCGTCGCACTCTACGACGGGCTCGCGGCGCTCACCGGCTCCCCGGTCGTGGAGCTCAACCGCGCCGTGGCCGTGACGATGGCCTACGGCCCCGAGGCCGGCCTGGAGCTGGTCGACTCGCTCGCCGATGAGCCTGCGTTGCGTGGCTACCACCTGCTGCCCAGCGTGCGTGGCGACGTCCTGCTGCGCCTGGGGCGCCTGGATGAGGCACGCTACGAGTTCGAGCGTGCAGCCGACCTGTGCGACAACGAGCGCGAGCGCGAGCTACTGCGCTCGCGCGCGACGACCACTGCCTGACGGGGACATCGCGAGTAGTCTTCCCAGGCGTGGAGATCGCGCAGGTGGGCGCACGGCACGGCGGTAGTGACGGGCGCTCGAGCGCGTGGGAGCGGTATGGCTGGGCCGCGGGGATCCTGTTCGTCGTCGCGCTGGTGGCCGAGATCGTCGTCGCTGTTGGAGTCGAACTGAGCCAGAACGACTCGGCGGCGAAGATCGCGAACGGTCTTCACGCGCACGAAACGCGGCTGATCGTGATCGCATGCCTGTCCGTCGTCTATGCGGTCATGTTCGTGATCTACCTGAGCGCGCTGCACAACCTGCTGCGCGGGGACACCGATCGCACGCGGGTCCTCGGTTCGTTGGTGATGGTTGGAGGAGTGCTCTTCGTTACCCTCCATGCCGTCAGCGACATCGGCATCACCGGATTGGTCGGTGCAAAGCTCGCCTCCTACGGGGCCCAGCACGACCCCGGCGTGTCCTACACGCTGTACCTGATGACGTTCGCGCTGGAGAGCGTTGGCGATGTCTTCGGCAGCCTGTTTGCTTTCGCAACAGGCGCGCTTGTGCTTCGGAGCGGCGTCCTGCCGCGCTGGCTCGGCTGGGTGTCGATCCTCGCCGGGAGCCTGCTCTTCCTTCAGGGGTTTGGCCTCGGCGGCGTCATCGCCTCATTTGGGCTGGTTCTCGACCTCATCGGGTTCCTGCTCCTCCTGGTCTTTGCTCTGGTGAGCAGTGTCATCTTGGTCATGCGTAAGAGCGCCGCACCCGACACCGCGGGCGCAGTCACGTAGGCGAGCATGCGATCCCGAGCCGTGGGCGTGGGGCCATGATGGGCCAGTGGTGAACGCCCCGAGCGAGCTGTGGCCGAGATCGAAGTGCCAGTCAGGGCGTTCTCGACAGCTCCTCGATCACGAGTAGTAGTCCCCCAGGCGCGCGGGTAGCTTGCACCGATGCGGGCGGGGGCCGAGACGGACTAGCTTGCGTACACACCGAGCACTACATGGGAGTTCACATGAGCACTGCGAGTGAAGAGTTGGGCGCGGAGAAGTGGGCGGGGACTCGTTTCACACGTAATTGGCGATCTAGAACGAGCCCAAAATGAGTTCAGGGTGCTGATCGAGGCCTGAGCCCAGCGGCGCGCTTCATCCTGCGAGCAAACCCCCGACCGGATGCGCCAAGAAACGTCGACAGAGAAAGCGTCAGGCACGTGAGCTCATCTCCTGTCCAGATCGATTGCGGCGAGCCTCATCAGCTTGCCGGCACCGACCCCGCGTTGCTACGAGCGCTCGCGGACTCCGCTACCCACGGTGGTGCGCCAGTCGTTGTGCACGAGACCCACGCCTCATGGGTGTTCGTCGCCGGCGAGCGCGCGTACAAGATCAAGAAGCCCGTCGCGCTCGGCTTCCTGGACTACAGCACGCTGGAGCGCCGCCGGAGCGCCTGCGCTGAGGAGGTGCGCGTCAACCAGGACCTCGCGCCCGGCATCTATCTCGGCGTGCGCGCGATCGTGAGAAACGAGACAGGGTTTGCGTTCGCACCAAACGACGAGGCCCCGGAGGCGGTCGAGTACGCCGTGGAGATGCGGAGCTTCGATGAGGCGGACACGCTCGCCGGCCTGATCGCATCTGAGGCTCTCACCTCCGAGCATCTCAAGGCGGTCGCGCGTCGTGTGGCGGCGTTTCATCGCAGCGCTCCGACCGTGGCGGGCGGCGGCACGGGCCAGGTGCTTGGTGTGTGGCAGCGGAACCTCCTTGACCTCCGCCATGCCGGTCAGGCGCTGGATTTCCCGGTGCACCTCGCAGAGCGCTTCGCCGAGCTGTTCGTGCGGCTGCATGAGGGCGAGATCGAGAAACGTCGCGCCGCAGGCTTGGTGCGCGACGTACACGGGGATCTGCGCTGCGAGCACGTGCTCCTGACCCCGGACGTGCGTGTCGTCGACCGGATCGAGTTCGACCCGTCGCTGCGTCACACCGATATCGCCTGCGACCTGGCGTTCCTGATAATGGATCTCGAGGCCAACGATCAGAGCTGGGCCGCCGAGACACTCGTGTCTGCCTACCGCGACAGCGGCATGGACGCGGGCAGCGACGCTCTGCTCAGCTTCTACGCCGCCCACCGGGCGTTCATAAGGGCAACGGTCGATCTGGTGAGCGCATCCGAGCACGACGGCGAGCGCCGCGCCGCGCTGCTCGCCAAGGCGCGTTCAAAGTTGGCGCTCGCCGAGCGGCTGTGCTGGAGGGCGCGAGCACCCCTCGCGATAGTCGTCTGCGGGCCTGCTGGGAGCGGCAAGTCGACGCTCGCTGAAGAGCTGTCAAAGCGCTCGGGGTTCGAGATCCTGTCCTCTGACGTGATCCGCAAGTCAGAGGTGGGTCTGCATGCCACCGAGCGCGCGGCCCCCGAGCACTACAGCCACCGCGCCACACGCCAAACCTATGAGCTGCTCGCCGGCCAGGCGCAGGAGCTCATGGATCACGGCAGCGGCGTGATCGTGGATGCGACCTGCCGGTCTCGGGTGGAGCGCTCCACGCTGCTCGGCCGCCTGGCGCGGACGGGTGCGCCCCGTCTCGCGGTGCGCTGCGAGGTACCGCTGGAGGTCGCGCTCGCACGAGCCGCGCGACGCGAGCATGACCCCGCGCGAGTGTCCGATGCCGGCCCGCAGATCGTGGCCGAGCAGTACCGCTCGTTTCAGCCGCTGCAGGAGCTCGCACCCGAGGACGTGCTCGGGGTTGACACGCGCTGGCCCTTGAGGACCCAGGTCGTCGAGGTGACGAGTGCGATCGACCGCCTGCTGATGACCCGCGCGGGCGGGATCGCCGCCGACCGGTAGGCGCCACGCACGAGATCGGAGCGCGTGCTGCTCGCTCAGCCGGCGTCGAGGGAGTGGCGCTGTAGTCCGTCGGCTGTGGCCCGAAGAACTGGGGTTTCATGGATGGGATGTGGGAAACCCCCAGCCAGTTCGGGGTGTTTTGCGGATGCCGCACGCCTCTGTCAGGAACGACCATGCATATCCAGGCCAATACGGAGGAAAGGCAGGCGGGATGTCAGAGGAAAGAGACGTGCGGGATCGGGACCATCTGATCAATCGTTTGCAGCACTTGCGTACGATCGTGCCCGTCTTTGCTCAGGAGCTCGCGAGCGCTCGCCGTCAGGCCGCGCAACTGCGCGTTGAAAACGGCAGGCTCCTTGCGGAGGTGCGTCGGCTGCAGCGCCAGAGCAGTGCTCCGGAGGGCACCCGCGCCGGCAAGCTCGCCGCGGTGGTGAAGCACGACGCCAACATCTTTACGCCGCGGCGTGCTCCGCTCGAGAGCGTCGCGGCTCAGACGCTCCTCGAGCCGGCTGGCGTGTTCTCAAGCGTCGATGTTGACGATGCCCTCAGCTCCTCAGCTGAACCCGCAATATGAGCGCGCGCGCAAAGGCGCGCCTGGTTGCTGGATCGACGGCCGCCCTAATCTGTCTTGCCGGCTGCGGCTCCTCCTCGACGAGCAAGTCCACGAAGTCCACGACCTCAGCGGCCACTCAACAGTCCTCCGTGGCAGCTCCAACTTCACAGCCATCCGCCCCGTCGCCGCCCGGGGGTAGCGGCACGGTCACATCATCTGCGGGGGGAGTGACGGCGACCATGCACGCCGGTACCCACCAGCCGAGGGTCGAACGACCGTGGCCAATCCACTTCACCGTGATACGCGGCGGCCAGGCCGGGAAGGCGAGTGTTAGCTATGAGTATCTGTTCGGTGGCCAGGTCGTAGCCCACAGGTCTCACTACACGTTCACCGGGCACTTCTCGGACGTCTTCAAATGGCCTGCAACGGCCGTCGGCTATCCGCTGACGTTCCGCGCGGTGATCGTCTCGAACGGGACAACGATCGACCTCGACTACCCCGTTCAGGTCAGCACATGAGCCCACCCGAAGGTGCGGAGTTGGTCGTGAAGCACGCCAGCAAGAGCTTCGGGCGGATAACCGCGTTGCGCGAGGTGTCGCTGGAGGTCGAGCCGGGCGAGGCGATCGCGATCGCCGGGCGCTCGGGCTCGGGCAAGAGCACGCTACTCGAGCTCATCGGCGGGCTCTCACAACCCGACTCAGGGCAGATCCTCATCGACGGGCGCGCCGTCTGGAAGGAGCCCCACCCCGCCCGCGCCCGCCGCGAAATCGTCGGCTTCATCTTCCAGCGCCACCTGCTCTTGGACACCCTCTCAGCGCGAGCGAACGTCGAGGTCGCGCTGATCGGAGCGGGCGTGCACCATCGCGAGCGGCGTCATCGCGCGCTGGAGCTGCTCGAGGAGGTTGGGCTCGCCGAGCGCGCAGAGCACCTCCCCTCCGAGCTATCCGGCGGGGAGCGCCAGCGCGTCGCCGTGGCGCGCGCTCTGGCGAACCGGCCCCGCCTGCTATTGGCCGATGAGCCCACGGGGGCGCTTGACTCGAGCACCTCTGAACGCGTGCTCGATCTGCTCTTCCGTCTGCGCGACCGCCTCGGCATGACCATGCTGATCGTGAGCTATGACGAAGCGGTGACCGTGCGCGCCGACCGAACGGTCACCCTCGTCGACGGACGGCTCGAGCATTCCTCCCAGGCAGCGCTCTGCGCCCATTAGACGCGAGCGGCAGATGTTCACGATCATCACTACGAACCTACTGCGACGTCCCGCTCGCACGGTCTTCACCGCCTGCGGCATCGCCGTCGGCGTGGCCACCATCGTGGCCTTGCTTTCCTTCACCCAGGGCTTGAAGGAAACGGCCGCCGGATTCGTCCACCTGGGCGGCTCTGAGCTCGGCGTCTTTCAGGCGAACATCTCTGATCCGACCGCCTCGATCCTGCCCGCGTCGCTGGTCGGGAAACTGGCCGCGCGCCCGGGCGTGGCGCAGGCCACGCCGCTGTTGTTGATGGTCGAAGCCCTCGGGGACGAACCGGCCGCGGTCGTGTTCGGCGCCGACGCCGGGGGGTTCTTCACGCGGAGTCTTGTCATCGTCGCCGGCGGCGCTCGATCCAGTGGACAGGAAATCCTCATCGGGGACCGTCTGGCGGCGCGACTGCACCTGAAGAGCGGCGGCGTCCTGGTGGTCAAAGGTCATCCCTTTCGAATCGCCGGCGTCTATCACTCCGGCATCCTCTTCGAGGACTCCGGGGCGGTGCTGGGCATGGCCCAAGCCCAACAGCTCGCGGGCACGCCCGGGGAGGAGACCGACATCGTTGTGGAGCTCGCGCCCGGCACGCGAGCGGCGAGCGCCGCTCCGGCGATCGAACGCAGCCTCCCGGGGACGCAGGTGATAACCGACCCACAGCAGGCCCTGCGGGCCGGGGCAAACGGCACGCTGATCTCCAAGGCGATCCTCGTGATCGTCGCGATCGCGCTGCTAGTGGGGGCGATCAGCGTCGCCAACACGATGGCGATGTCGATCGTGGAACGCCAGAGCGAGCTCGGACTGCTCAGCACCGTTGGCTGGTCGCCGCCGCGCGTGGCATCGCTGATCCTCGGCGAAGGGATCGGCGTGAGCGTGCTGGGAGCCGCGGTCGGCCTGCTGGCTGGAGTGATCGGCGCCGGCCTGCTCGTGCGGGCGCTCGGCGTCAGCAGCTATGTGTCGCCGTCGGTCACGGCCTGGGGACTCGGACGCGGGCTGCTCGTCGGTGTGGCGATCGGCGTCCTCGGAGGTATCTACCCCGCGTGGAGGGTCACGCGCATGACGCCGTTGAAGGCCCTTTCGGGAACGTAGAACACGGGGTTGTGCTCAGACAGTGGCGCACCGGCCAGCTTCAGTAGTCCGCCACGCCGAGCTCGGGGCGTTTCCCGGAGGCGCCGGGCAGGTCGCCCGGAGATGATCACGGAATGCAGTTTCACGATCGTCACGATGCGGGTCGTCGCTTGGCCGCCGAGCTCTTGCCTCTCGCGCCAGAGCGGCCGGTGATTGTCGCCCTTCCGCGCGGGGGCGTGCCGATCGGCGTGGAGGTGGCGCGTGCGCTCGGCGCGCCTCTGGACGTCCTGGCGGTGCGCAAGCTGGGGGCTCCGGGGAATCTCGAGCTGGGCGTGGGAGCCGTCGCCGAGGATGGCACGGGGGTCCTCGACCCATGGTCGGCCAGCGCCATGGGCATGACCCAAGCCGTGCTTGATGCGACGCTCGCGCGAGAGTCGCTGGAGCTGCGCCGCCGCGTCGAGCGCTACCGCGACGGGCGGCCCCCGATCGATGTGAGGGGACGGACAGTGATCGTCGTCGACGACGGGCTTGCGACCGGTCTGACCGACCTGGCTGCCGTCCGCGCGCTGCGCAAGCGTGGAGCTCGTCGTATCATCGTGGCGGTCCCTGTGGGATCCAGCGAGTCGGTGTCGATGCTCGCCGAGGAGGCCGACCGGGTCGTCTGTCTGACCGTTCCTCAGCGCCTGTTCGGTGTCGGCATGTGGTATCGCGACTTCACGCCGGTGTCCGACGAGGAGGTGCTGGCGCTCTTGGCTGAAGCGGCCGAGGATGGGGACACGCCGGCGGCAGCCGGCGCGACCCTCTCCGGGGTGGGGTAGGTCGGTGGCCTTGCCGCTGACGCTGCCTCTCGGTGAAAGCGCGGCCCTCGACGCGGTGTGCTCTGACGCGCGCCCACTCGAGGATGATGAGTCCGACTACGACGCGCTCGTTGAGCTCATCGGCGACGCGAGGCTCGTGCTGCTCGGGGAGGCGAGCCATGGGACGCACGAGTTCTACCGCGAGCGTGCACGGATCACGAGGAGGCTGATCGAGGAGCGCGGGTTCACCGCCGTGGCCGTTGAGGGGGACTGGCCGGACGCCGACCGCGTCAGCCGCTACGTCAAGGGCGCCGGCGATGACGGCGACGCCGAGGAGGCCCTGGGGGGCTTTCGTAGATTCCCGACCTGGATGTGGCGTAATGCCGAGGTGCTGGACTTCGTCGGGTGGCTGCGCACCCACAACGAAGGGCTCACCTCCGCACAGAAGAGCGTTGGCTTCTATGGCCTGGACCTCTACAGCATGAACTCGTCGATGGAGGCCGTGGTCGACTACCTCGAAGATGTGGATCCCGCCGCGGCGTCGCGTGCTCGCCTGCGCTATGAGTGCCTGCAACCGTTCGCGCAGGACAGCTCGGGCTACGGAGAGGCCGTGCTGCTCGGTGTCAGTGAGCCGTGCCGCAAACGTGTGCTCGAGGAGCTCGTGGAGTTGCGTCGCCACGCCGGCGACTACCTCCGCGAAGATGGGCTGATCGCCGAGGATCGCTATTTCCTGGCCGAGCAGAACGCGACGGTTGTCGCCAACGCTGAGGAGTACTACCGCACGATGTTCGGTAGTCCCGCACCCTCCTGGAACCTGCGCGACCGGCACATGGCTGACACGCTCGACCAGCTCCAGATCCATCTTGCCCGCCACGGAGACGCGGGCAAGATCGTCGTGTGGGAGCACAACTCCCATGTGGGCGACGCCCGCTCGACGGAGATGGCACAGCGTGGCGAGCTCAACCTCGGCCAGTTGATGCGCGAGCGCCATGCCCACAACGCCGTCCTCGTCGGCTTCACGACCTACAGCGGCACGGTCACTGCCGCGTCGGCGTGGGGCGGGGAGGCTGAGCGAAAGCGCGTGAGACCGGCACTGCCCGACAGCTACGAGGCGCTGCTTCACGACGCCGGCATCCCTGCCTTCCTGCTGTGCCCGCTTGGCATGAGCGACAGCGGTCGCGCGCTGCGCGAGCCCAGGCTAGAGCGTGCGATCGGCGTCATCTACCGGCCCGAGACCGAACGCCAGAGCCACTGGTTCGGCGCCTCTGCATCCCAGCAGTTCGACGCGCTCGTGCACATCGATGTCACCCGCGCGGTCGAGCCACTCGAGCGCGCGGGCACGTGGGAACTCGGCGAGCCGCCCGAGACCTACCCGACAGCGCTTTGATCAATTGCGGCCAGCGACGAGAACCCAGGAGCTGAGAGCCCGGGTAGGTTGTCCCCGATGATTCGCCGGCTGGCGGTCACGTGGGTGTTCAACACCGTCGCGCTGTTCGTGGCGACCTGGCTTCTGTCTGGCCTGAGCTACGGGAGCGACTGGTGGGCACTGCTGGTTGCTGGGTTGGTGTTCACGCTGGTGAACACCTTCCTGAAGCCCGTCCTGATGATCCTCTCGATCCCGTTCATCATCGTCACGCTCGGCATCTTCTACCTGCTCATCAACGTCTTCATGCTCTACCTGACCCATTGGATTGTCCCCCAGTTCACCATCGCCAGCTTCTGGTGGGCGGTGTTGGCGGCGATTATCGTCAGCACCGTAAACATGATCCTGAATTCGTTCATCGGGCGGCCGAGCAGTACGACTGACGCCGCTGGACCCGGGTCAGATCAGTGTGAGCGGTCAACCCAGGGGTTTCGGTCGGGCCGACAGTTCCGCGACGGCGCGTGAGCAGGCGTCACTGCCGGTGCTCGGTGGCTGTCGAGCTTGATCCGAGGCAAACGGGCAATGTGGAGACTGTTCGGCTACCCGCGGTGTCTTCGGGCTGTTCGCGCCGCGCCGGGCGGTAGGCGCATCGCCGGTCGACGTCTTCGGCCACGTCGCGTCGAAAGCCGCACACGAAGCCGCGATGTCTGCGCAGCCGCCCCGCTCCTACGACACGACTGATCCCGAGCACATACGCCGCGATGCGCATCGAGATGCCGCCTGCGCGTGCGCGCGCAGCCACCTCGCCGCAGGCCCGTCGCATTCTTGCTGCGAGCCGATCGTTGACCTCTCCTTCGTCCCAGCCAAAGTGCTACAGGTCCTGCGCCCACTCGAAGTAGGAGACGATCATGCCGCCGGCGTTGGCGAGCACGTGGAGCGGGGCTTTTCTAAGGGTGAGCGACCGGGCTCGAACCGGCGACCGCCTGGACCACAACCAGGAGCTCTACCAACTGAGCTACGCCCACCACGGGATGCCGGGCGGAGTTTAGCGGCCCTGGACTCGGGGCTGGCCGCGACGCAGCGCCTTCGAGCGGCCTCCGCGACGCATCCACAGTCTGCCGGCGCCGTCGCCCGGCCGACCTGGTTGACTGCCCCGTTTTGAGCACCCGCCCGCCGGGGCGCACGCAACGGGCCACGAGCGACGACCGCCCCATCGGCAAAGCTCACCGCACGCAGATGAGATCGCGACAGACAACCTCCGACGACGCCCGCGACCGCCGCCCGGCGCCAATGCGGTGGGCTGTCGCGCAGCTGCGCGCGGGCGTGGCGCTGAGCGCGGCGATCGTGCTCGTCGCCGCGCCGCTGCCCTTCGCGCACGGCTCGGCGTCGCACAGCGGCGCGGTGTCAGCGCCCGACTCGACCGCCAGCTCGCGCCCGGCCCCGGCGCCACCGGGCCCCTCGGTCCCGGTCTCGGTCGCGATCGACCCGCGCAACCCGCGGCCGGCGGTGCCGGCGGCGTTCCTCGGCCTCTCGTTCGAGGCCGCGACGATCCCCGAGTTCGCACACGATGCAACGGGCGGCGACCTGGTCAGCCTCCTGCGCTCGCTCGGCCCCGGCGTGCTTCGCTTCGGCGGCGTCTCCGCCGACACGCAGGCGGCCTGGACCGACGCGCAGACGCCGCTTCCGCCGTGGGCCTCGGTCGCGATCACCGACGGTGACCTGCACGCGCTCGCGAGGCTCGCGGCGCGCAGCGGCTGGCACATCCTGCTCACGCTCGGCCTCGACCATTTCGAACCCGAAGCCGCGGCGCGCGAGGCCGCCGCGGCCAAGGCCGCGCTCGGGAAATGGCTGCTGGGCATCGAGCTGGGAAACGAGCCCGACGCATACGGGCTTCATGAACAGCGCCCGCAACCGTGGTCGTTCACGCAGTACCTGCCTGAAGTGCTCGCCTACCGCCAGCAGATCGCCCAAGCCGCACCGCACCTCGCGCTGGCCGGCCCCGACGTCTCCGGATCGCACGCCTTCGCGGCCTGGGGCCAGCCGGAGGCAAGCCAGCTCGAACCCGCGCTGCTCACCGGCCACCACTACCCGCTCGGCTGCCACAAGCTGCCCGCGCCCTCCATCCAGGGACTGCTCAGCCCGCACACGCGCCTGCAGGAGCAGCGCTCGCTGGCGCGCTACATGCGCGTGGCCGAAGCGGCGCGGATTCCGTTTCGCATGACCGAGGCCAACACGGTCTCCTGCGGCGGCACGGCTGGAATCAGCAACACGTTCGCCTCGGCGCTGTGGGCGACCGACTACATCGCGCGCTCGATGACGAGCGGCCTGGACGGCATCAACCTGCAGGGCGCGCCCGGCAACTGCAAGGGCTACAGCCCCGTGTGCGCCGCCACGCCGCAGGGAATCGCGAACGGGCGCCTGCACGCCCAGCCGGAGTGGTATGCGCTGCTGCTCGCGCGCGCGCTCGTCGGGGACCGTCCCGCGCACACCGTGATCGAACGCACGCACGGCGCGAACGTCGACGTGCGCTCGCTGGTCATGCCCGACGGCGGACTGCGCGTCGTGGTCGTCGACGACGACCCGCCGGGCAGCATCGACGCGGGGGTGCGCCTGCGCGTGGGCCGCAGTTTCGCCGGCGCGAGCGTCCTGCGGCTGATCGCGCCCGCCCCGCAGTCGACCTCCTCGGTGTCGCTGGGCGGCAGCGCGGTCGCCGCGGACGGAACCTGGCAGCAGCCGGCCAGCCTGCCGACGCTGCCCGACCGCCGCGGCGTCGTCACGGTCAAGCTGCCCGCGAGCAGCGCGGCGCTAGTCACGATCGCTCCGCGTCCAGCGGCGCGCGCCCGCCACTAGGGGCGCGCCGACCGGTCAGCTCACCGGCACGATCTCGGCCCAGCTGTAGCGCCTGCCGCAGAGCGCCCGCCAGCCGCCCGCCGGCACCGCGTGCAACGTCGAGACCGACCCCGCCGGCGAGAGCACGATCGTGTCCAGAACGGCCGAGCCGCCGTCGCCCGGCGCCAGCGTGACGTCGGCGCGCTGCACGCTCACGCGATGCGCGCCGGCGGAGAGCGTCAGCGTGGCCGGGGGCGTCGTGTCGGGCACGAGCGAGTTGCCCGCGAGCTGCCCGCCGATCTTCGCGACCGCGCGCCCGTCGACGGTCACGCGCACGCTCGGCATCAGCTGTCCCTGAAGCCACAGGCTCCACTCACCATCGCGGGGCAGCGTGAAGCTCGCCGACAGCGCGCCGGATCGGCCGAGCACGACCCCCTGGCGCTCGCGACCCCAGTGGCGCGGGTGCGCCGCTCGGGCAGCGGCGACGCTCACGACCTCGGGTGCGCTGGCCGCGACCAGCCGCGAGCCGCGAGCAACAGGCAGGCGCGACAGCTGCGCAAGGCGCGCGCACTGCTGCGCCGGCGCGCCGCCGAGCGCAACGTGTGCGAGCGCCGCCGGCGCGCCCGGGCGCCGCGCCCACACCTGGTAGTAGGTGCCCTGCCAGGCAAGGCTGTAGGCCGCGGGCGGCCGGGCCGCGAGCGGATCTCGTCTGGTGACGATCAGCGGATAGGCGGCGAGTGCGCCCGGCGCTGCGCGCTGCAGGTCGACCGGGCGCCCGTAGCCTCCCGCGATGCTCGCCAGGGCACCCGGCGGGTAGACGAAGTCCGGGCCACCCACGTCGAGATCTCGCAGCTCGTACATCGAGTATTCGTCAAAGTCGGTGAACAGAGTGGGCCCGCGTCCGGCAAAGCGCGCGTTCAGCGACGCCAGCTCGTCATAGCGCGCCGTCGGCGCGAGGTTCGAGCTGTGGTACTGAAGCGCGTCAGAGGCCAGCACGCCGCCGACCAGCGCAAACGCGACAAGCGGGGCCAGGAGCGCAAGCGGCGACTCGCGCAGCGCCGCGACCCCGGCCCAGGCCAGCAGCACGGCGACGGGCGAGGTCAGCATCAGCGTCTTGGCGCTCACCCACGTCGTCGAGCTGGCGCTGACAGCCAGCCACGCGACGAGCACCAGCGCCAGCCAGGCGATCAGCGCCCACTGGCCGGTCGCGATCAGCCGCACGACGCCCAGCACGCACGCCGCCAGCGTGAGCGCGATCAGCACGTAGGTCAGCGTGTGCGCGCCACCGCCCGGCGCGAGCTTGTAGCTGCCGTGCAGCCACACGCCGAGCGCCTGCACGGCGCGCAGCGGCGCCTGCAGGTTCCCCGGGTTGCTCGTCGCCGAGATGGTCTGCGTCACCTGCACCGAGCCCGAGACATCGCTCCACGTCGGCCACGCGGACACCAGCCCGACGACCGCGCCGATCCCCAGGAGCCACAGCAGCCCGCGGGCCATCCGCGAGCGCCGCGCGGCATGGCGCGGGCCGGCGAGCTCGCGCGCCTGGACCGCAAGCACGCCGAGCACGACCACCGCTGCCGCCAGCACCCACACGCCGAAGCCCACGCCGAGCGCCGAGACGCCGGCGGCGGCAAGCAGCGCGAACGGGATCCCGGCGGTCGACGGGCCGCGCAGCCAGCGCCCGCTGTCGACGGCGAGCACGCCGAGCGCGAGGATCGCGCCAAGGACGGCGATCTCCTTGACCGAGCCCAGCAGCTCGTATGCGTAGACGAGCGCCGGCAGCGTCATGCTGAGCGTCGCAAGCGCCGCCCACGCGCCGCCCAGCCCGACGCGGCGAACGAGCAGCCAGGCGGGTCCGGCGGCGCTCGCGAGCATGAAGGCGACGAACGGCTGAAAGGCCCAGATCAGCGGGAGCCCCAGCGCCAGCGCGCTGCCCCCGAACAGCGTGTCCGCGCCGGAGGGATAGCTGGTGTTGTAGTAGTCGTTGATGAACTGGCCGTAGGAGTTGCGCAGGTCCAGGTGGGCGTAGCTCTGGCCGTGGTGGATCAGGTAGTCGGCGCCGATCAGGTGCACGGCCGAGTCAGACAGCGCCATGAAGGAGGAGAACGTCGGGCGCCCCGCCGCGAGCACGGGAGCGAGCGCGATCAGGTAGACGAGCACCGACACGCCGCCCGGCCAGCCCAACGGCGCACGCAGCGCTGAGCGCAGGATCGCGCCGGCCCGGCTGCCCTGGCGCACCGCCTGCCACCAGGCGAGCGCGAAGCCGCCGGCGGCGAACAGCACGAGCACCACCGGGGTCGCCGGCGCCAGGAAGACGATGTAGGTCGTCAGCTGTGAAACGGCTATGAGCGCGGCGGCGCCGACCGGCAGGATGAGCGGTCCTGCCAGCAGCCGCCCGCTCGCGCGATCCACGAGCAGACCCGCGCCCGCGCACAGCAGCGCGAGCACGGCGGGGTAGACGAGCGCTGTGAGGACGAGCATCGCCTCAGCTAAGCGCCTGGGCGACCCGCCCGCTGGGGGCGGGCGCCCTGTTGCGCAAGCGCTCGCGCCCGCGGATCAGGTGGCTGCGAGCGCCTTCTGCTTGACCTGGTCGAACTCGGCCTGCGTGATCGCGCCGCTGTCGAGCAGCTGCTTGGCTTTGGCGATCTGCGCGGTCGGGTCGCCGCTGGAGCCGGCCGCGTCCTGCACGTACTGGTCGAACTGCGCCTTGGCTTCCTTCTGCTGCGCCAGCGCGCGTTCGCTCATGCCCTTGTGCTCGGCGATCAGATAGACGAACGCGCCGAGGTAGGGCAGGATCACGATGAAGACGATCCACAGGACCTTGATCCAGCCCGAGGTGTCGTGGCGGCGGAAGATGTCGACGAACACCGTGAAGAGAATCCACAGCCACACGACGAAGCCGAAGAAGATGAGCATTGTCCAGAAGACTTCGAGAAGCGGATAGCTGCTTGCGAGGATCACGATCGTCCCTATCTGTCGATGGTCGCCAGTAGTCCGGCTGATGTTCAGTCGTCCCCGTACTGGCCTTCACCGCTATTAGTACACGGTATGCGCGCGCGAGGGGCGCCGATGCAAGGCGCGGCCCGCCGCCACGCCAGGTCGCGCTCGCATCGTCGACGGTCGGGTGTAGGATCGGGTTCGATGCGTCTCTGACGGTCTGAGACGCGCGCCCGGTTGTCGCTCCTCACCTCGCCGTGAACTACGAGAAAGGCCCACCCATGCTGCGCACATCGTGGCTCGCGCACCGTCTGGTGTCGGCCCGGGGGATCGGCCTGTGCGCGGTGCTCGCGTTAGCGCTGTCGCTCGCCGGATGCGGCGAATCAAAGGAGGCCAAGGCCGAAAAGACCGTCTGCTCGGCCAAGAGCGAAATCCAGACCAAGGTCGACAGCCTGAAGAACATCACCCCCTCGATCGCGACGCTTCCGCAGATCAAGACCGAAGCGACAGCCATCGTCGACGACCTCAAGAAGATCAAGGGCGCGCAGTCCGAACTCGCGCCGCAGCGAAAGCAGCAGACCGAAGAAGCCGTGAAGGCCTTTGAAGACTCGGTGCGCACGACCGTCGAACACATCTCCGCGAGCACGTCGCTGTCGAGCGTCGAATCGCAGCTGAAGGTCGCGGTCACAGCGCTCGCCACGAACTTCAAGAGCGCGTTCGCACCCGTCCACTGCAGCTGATCGCAAACGCCGCTCTAGCGCCGAGCGCCCGGCGCTGGGCCCCTCGCGGCCGCGCACGGGCGAGATCCCGCGCGCGGCGAGGCCTTCCGCGCTGGCCGCGGCCGCTAGGCTCGCGCGCATGGCGACCGCGCTGAGGGTCACATGGGCCGGTCACTCGACCGTGCTGATCGAGCTCGACGGTGTGCGGCTGCTCACCGACCCCGTGCTGGGCGCCCGCATCGGCCCGCTGACGCGCATCGCGCGCCCGGTGGAGGAACGCATCTCGAGCAAGATCGACGCGGTCGTGATCTCCCATCTGCACTCCGATCACGCCCACATCGGCTCGCTGCTGAGCCTCGGCGCCTCGACGCGCGTGCTCGCCCCGCGCGGCGCCGCCGCGTGGCTGCGCGGGCGCGGACTGACGAACGTGCAGGAGCTCGGGGTCGGCGAGCCCGTGAGCGTCGGGCCGGTGGCGCTGCACGCCACGCCCGCCGAGCACGACGGGCGGCGCTGGCCGCTGCCGCATCGCTGGCAGATGGCGGTGAGCGCAGAGGCGATCGGCGTCGTCGTGCGCGGGACGCAGGCCTGCTACTTCGCCGGCGACACCGACCTGTTCGACGACATGGCGACGCTTCCGTGCCCGATCGACCTCGCGCTGCTGCCCGTGTGGGGCTGGGGACCGACGCTCGGGCCGGGTCACCTGGACCCCGACCGCGCCGCGACCGCCGCACGGCTGATCGGCCCGCGAGTCGCGGTGCCGATCCACTGGGGCACGCTCGCGCTGTCGCGCCCGGCTCGACCGCCCGCCGACCCCGAGCTGCCGGCGCGACGCTTCGCGGAGCTCGTCGCCGCGCGCGCGCCCGGCGTCGAGGTGCGCCTCCTGGCGCCGGGCGACAGCACGCAGCTCTCGCGCGAGCCCGGCGCCGGCAACCTCGAGGCCGGAGATCGACGACAATGACGCGCCCCGACACCCACCACGGCCTTCCGGTCGTGCGTGTCGCGATCGTCTGGCTGCTGTCCTCGGTCACGCTCGTGCTGCTGAGCGACGGCCTCGTGGACGTGCATGTCGAAGGCTTCGGCTCGGCGCTCGTGGCCACGGCGCTGATCGGCCTGCTCAACGCGCTGGTCTGGCCGCTGATCCTGCGCTTTGCGCTGCCGCTCACGGTGGCCACGCTCGGCCTGGGCGTCGTGATCCTCAACGGCGCGATCGTCGTGCTCATCTCGTCGGTACACGTGGGCCTGTACGTGACCTCGCTGTCGGCCGGGATCATCGTGACGGTCGTGCTGACGATCGTCAACACCGCGGCCACCGGGCTGCTCGCGATCGACGACGACGGCTTCTGGTACCAGCACGCCGTCAGCCGCTACGTCAGGCGCACCGCGCCGGCCGCCGCGCTCGACCGCCCGGGCCTGCTGTTCCTGGAGATCGACGGGCTCGCCCATGAGGTGCTGCTGCGCGCGATCAGGGACGGCAACGCGCCGACGATGGCCCGCTGGCTGCGCGAGGGCTCACACGAGCTGACGCGCTGGGAGACCGACTGGTCCTCGCAGACGGGCGCCTGCCAGGCGGGCCTGCTGCACGGCGACAACTTCGACATGCCGGCGTTTCGCTGGTGGGAGAAGGAGCGCGGCGCGGCGATCGTCACCAACCATCCGCGCGACGCCGCCGAGCTCGAGCGCCGGCACTCAGACGGCCGCGGGCTGCTGTTCTCAGACGGCGCCAGCCGCGCGAACATCGTCTCGGGCGACGCGCCGCACAGCCTGCTCACGATGAGCACCGTGCTGCGCCGTGAGCGCCACGGACGCATCGGCCAGGACTACTTCGCCTACTTCGCCAACCCCTACAACGTCACGCGTACGATCGTGCTCGCCGTGCGCGAGGTCTTCAGCGAGCTGTGGAGCGCCTCGCGACAGCGCCGCCAGGACATCCGCCCCCGCATCCACCGCAGCGCCGCCTACGCGCTCGTGCGCGCGTGGGCGACGGTCGTCCAGCGCGACCTGCAGGTCAACTCGATCATCGGCGACATGTACGCCGGGCGACCGGTCGTCTACACGACGTTCCTGGCCTACGACGAGGTCGCCCACCACTCGGGGATCGAGCGCCCCGAGACGCTTGCGACGCTGCGCCAGGTCGACCGCCAGATTGGGCGCATCGCCTCCGCCGCGCGATCGGCGCCGCGCGAGTATCAGCTCGTCGTGCTCTCAGACCACGGCCAGTCCCAGGGCGCGACGTTCCACGATCGCTACGACAGGACGCTCGAGGAGCTCGTGAATGAGACGGTCGCCGCGGGCTCGGTGGCGATCGACGGCTCCTCCAGCGAGGCGCTCGCGTTCCTCGGCGCCTCCCTGACGGAGGCCGTCGCCCGCAGCCCGCGCCTGGCCGGCACGATGTCGCGCATCTCAGAAGGACAGTCGGAGGTCTCGAGCTCTCACCCGTCAAAGCACGAGCGCGGAAATGGCGACGAGCCGCCGGAGGTCGTCGTCATGGCGTCGGGCTGCCTGGGCCTGATCTCCTTCGCGCGCATTCCCGGGCGCGTGACGCTCGAGGTGATCGAGGAGCGCTACCCGCTGCTGATCGCCGTGCTGCGCGAGCACCCCGGCGTGGGCTTTCTGCTCGTGCGCTCCCAGGCGCACGGCGCGATGGCGATCGGCTCGGCAGGCACCAACTATCTCGACGAGGATCGCGTCGAGGGCGATGATCCGCTGCAGCCGTTCGGGGAGCACGCAGGCGAGCACGTCAGGCGAACCGACAGCTTCCCGCACTGCCCTGACATCGTCGTCAACAGCACCTACTGGGTCGAGTCCGACGAGGTCGCCGCCTTTGAGGAGCTCGTCGGCTCCCACGGCGGGATGGGCGGCAGCCAGTCGTTCCCCTTCCTGATGCACCCCGTCGCGCTGCAGGTGCCCGACGAGGAGATGCTCGGCGCCGAACGCGTCCACCGCCAGATGCGCGCCTGGCTTGTGCAGCTCGGCCACGAGGAGTACGAGCCCCAGCAGGGGAGCCGACCGCCGAGCCGGGCGTTGTCGGGCTCATAACCCGAAGGTCGCGGGTTCGAATCCCGCCCGCGCTATGGAAAAGGCCCTGGTAATCGGGGCTTTTTTCGCGGCCTGGGCCTTGCCGGGGCTTGGCACGGTTCCAATAGGGTTCCGTTTGCGTGTGGACGCGTGTCGGGCACCAGCCGCAGACGGGCCGCACACACAGGCGATATGTCCGCACACGCAGCGGGTGGCATTGGCAACCCGGTCAACAAACGCGAACAGACCCAAAACGGTCAGCCATGAGCGGGGTGGGTGGCCGGTGAGCAACGCTCGCGCGCCTCACCAGTCCCCCGTCCTGCCTCGCAGTCCACTGTCCGGAAAGCTCTCAAACCAGGCGACGGCCGCCGTCACGAGCGTCGCGTCAAACCGGCACCTGTGCCCGCGATTCTTGCAGCAGAGGTCCTCGCTCGCCTCGCCAAAGGACCGCAGGTGGTCGGGAACTGCCGGCCCGTCACCGCCCCAGTAGATGAACTCCTGCGAGACTAGGACCCGGTCGGTAGCTGTGTCGGCGATGACGTTCAACGGGTTCGGGTTACCGTCGTGGAGGCTGTGGTGGGAGTCAAGCTGACGCCATCCTCCGCCGCCGTCCGGCCGGTAGATGTTGTCCCCGAACGCGATCTTCTGGCTGGCTCTCAGGTCGGGACGCTTGTGGGCGAAGCGGGGATCTGCCCAGTAATCACCGAACCCTATAGCCTCCTGGACGCGCATCGCGTAGATCGCCTGGCCCGAGCGTCCCTTGTCAGCGGAGCCGCTGCCGAGAATCCAGTCCCCGACCCGGGCGGTACGCCGGATCACCGGCTTGCATGTCGCCAGCGTGCACCAGCCGAAAAACGGGTTGGGGGCAAAGCCGAAGTCGCGCGCGACGATGTAGGAGTAGACCCGCAGCGCGCTAGCAGTCGTGGCGGGCGATGTCGCTGCGTGCGCGGGGCGCGCCCGCACTGCCCTGCCAGACGTCATCGCCCTGGATCGCTTGGAATATGGCGTCGCCGTTCCAACCAACGATGCCGTCGGCATAGTCCGCTAGTCCCTCGGGGAGGTCCGAATTGGCCGCACCCGGGGCGAACACGCCGACGATCCTGGCGTCGTTCTTCAACGAGGCCAGCCACGTGCCGCTTGGCTTCCCCGGGGACTTCGGCGGCGCGAGCCTCGCTTACGGCAACACCTTCGATCTTGTCGACGACCACCGCCAGACGATCGACCCCCTTGTCTGAGGTTCCCGAAAACCAACGGCCGTCGACGAGCGAGTCCGCCGCGCGCTGGAGGGCGATCGCACCGTCGATATCACTACAACGGGCCGGCGATCCGGATTGCCGCGCCGGATCGAGATCTGGTTTCACAACCTGGGTGGACGAATCTACATCAGCGGCCTCCCAGGGCGCCGCGACTGGTACGCAAATCTCGTGGCAGATCCAGAGCTCGTGTTTCATCTCAAGGAAACCGCCCGCGTCGACCTCCCGGCCCGCGCTCTCCTCGTGACCGATCCAACCGAGCGTCGGCGCGTACTGCGCGACCTGCTCGCCGGCATCGGACGAGAAGACGACCTTGATACCTGGCTCGCGGCGAGCCCGATCGTCGAGGTCGAGTTCCTGGAGGCTTGACCATCCCGCCGGCGCCCAACAACGCGAGTGCCTCTGCTTCGCGCCACGCAAGCAGGCGTACGCCCAGCCTTCGTCGGGCGCGCTCGAGAATCGTCCAAGGACGCTCGTGATCACGTCGCCGGTCCAACGCGCTTTCCGCGCAAGGCGGGTGCGTCAGCCTGGCCACCGAGAGACCCGTCGTGATCTGAAGGCAGGTCCGGCTCTCTGCCAGCGGCGCGAACGGTGCCGTCGCGCTACTGCTCTCGG
Organism: uncultured Solirubrobacterales bacterium; assembly: GCA_963749385.1. Classification (GTDB taxonomy): domain Bacteria; phylum Actinomycetota; class Thermoleophilia; order Solirubrobacterales; family Solirubrobacteraceae; genus Palsa-744. The sequence goes on along the minus strand of CAVVMI010000003.1, from coordinate 52,570 downwards.
AGACAGGGGCGGTCTGTCGAGAGCGCCGATACTCGTCTATGGTCCTGTCCGGTGCGGCCGCAGCCGATTGGCCCAGCCGCGTCACGGAGGGGAAGAACATTCGAGAGAGCGGGGAGATCCACGATGGCGATGGTGCAACGCAATGTCCAAATCAAGGCCTCGCCGCAGGAGGCCATGGCGCTCTTGAGCGATGCCAGTCGCTGGCCGGACTGGTATCCGGGCATGACGGAGATCGACATCGTCGCTCCCTTCCCCGACGAAGGGGGCAAGGTCGCCTTCAAGGTGAAGTCGGCGGGCATGTCCATGTCGATCACCGAGACGGTTCTCGAGTACCAGCCGGGCAAGCTGCAGCTCCTTCAAATGGAGGGCATGTTGTCGGGGCGAGCTCGCTGGGAGCTCACCCCGGAAGGCGATGGAACACGCCTGACCACGACGTTCGACTACGCGCTGCCGGGTGGCGTGCTCGGCAAGGTCGCTGACGCGCTGATCGTTAAGCGCATGAATGGCAAGAGTCTCGAAGAAGCTCTGAACAACTTCAAAGCGCTCGCCGAGCGGCAGTAGGTCGCGCCGTGGTGGGCGCGGCGGGTTTCGAACCTCCAACCTCTGCGTGGTCCTGCCTTCCGCGCTATCCGGGTCTCCGGGCGGATGTGCAGTACTGGTCTTCGGCAGCGCGGAAGCAGGACGTTCGTCTCGCGCCCGTGGGTGACTGTGAAGCACCTGGGAGTCGTAGCCCCGCTGACGGCGACACGCTCGAAGTCAGACACGAAGCGGTAGTCAGCCAAACGCCGCCGAGCGGTGCTCCTCCTCGTCCGGACCGGGCGGCTGGACTCAGGCTTAGTGGACAGTCGAAATCGCGCATAAGGCGATAGCGGCGTGCTGCTGGCCGGGGGCCTGGGTCTTCGTGGTGATGCTTTCTACCCGGCTGCGTGATGGCTTTGTATCGCGGCTCCGCCGGCAGCGCCGGCGAGGATGATCACGCTGAGCGCGAGCTGCCAGGTCGCAAGGACAACGGTCACGCCAATCAGACCGAACTCGCGTACGGTGCTCGTGATCTGCCCCGAGAAGGCCCATGGCGTAAGCAGGAGCAGCAGGGTGACACCAGCGCCGATCAGCAGAGCGCCGGGCATGAGGGACCGTGAAGCGATTCGCCTGGCCAGAAGGATGCGCTGACTCCACCAGTAGAAGGCCGCCGACAGCGGCGCGCAGATCGCGATAAAGGTCACTCGCTCGGAGTTCAGTCCGCCGAGCGCACGGCTGATGGCGGTGAGGGCGGCGACGTATCCGACAGCCCCTGCCACCCACCGGGCCTGGCGTAGCCACGACCCCGTCGGCGAGCGCTCGAGCCGCCAGGCAAGCTCGTAGGCACGCTGGTGCGCTTGGGCGACCCCGACCGTGAAGAGGACGAGCAGCAGTATCCCGCCGACGGTGGCGGCGCTGCGAACCTGCGCGGGCCCGGCGAACACCGCGCCGAGGTCGCCGGTGGCCTTAGAAGGTCTTTCAAAATGAGTTGAGGCGTCGCCAGCAGAGGATTGAGCAGGCGAGTGTGAGGAAGGCTGTGTGCATGTCGGGGTCGCGCTCGTACCGGATTCGCAGGCGCCGGAAGTTGTGCAGGTGAGCAAAGCCCCGCTCGACGACCCATCGCTGACGGCCGAGACCCGAGCCGTGCGTCTTGGTACGACGCGCGATTACCGGCGTGATGCCAAGAGCTCGCAGTAGTCGTCGGTGCTTGTCGTGGTCATAGCCACGGTCGGCGAGAAGGCGATCGGGTTTCTGGCGTGGCCGGCCGACCTTCCCGGTGACGGGCCGTCGGTGGAGGGCTTCGATCAGCGGGATCAGCTGAGTGACATCGTTGCGGTTCCCGCCGGTCAGGCTGATTGCGAGGGGGACGCCGCTCGCGTCGACCAGCAAATGGTGCTTTGAGCCCCTACGGGCACGGTCTACCGGGGATGGCCCCGTCAGGAGCCCCCCAAAAGGGCGCGGATATGGCTGGCGTCAACCGAGGCGCGTGACCAGTCGATCTTCCCCGCAGCGTTCAACTTCACCAGCAGCTTCTGGTGAAGCGCGTCCCAGACACCAGCCTTCTGCCAGGTCCGCAGCCGCCGCCAGCACGTCACTCCCGAGCCGTAGCCGTACTCGCGCGGGAGGTCCTCCCAGGCGATCCCGGTGTGCAGCACGTGCAGGATCCCGTTGAGCGCCAGCCGATCATCGATCGCCTTGCGCCCGGGGTAACGACGACGACGCTCGCGCACCGGGATCAACGGCTCGATCTCCCGCCACAGCTCATCACTGATCTCGAATCGAGAGGGCACCTCCACGACCTCCAATCCTCGGGGACACACCCCAAGGATTCAAGACCGGCCGACATACCCCTTCATTTTGAAAGACCTTCTTAGCCGATAGGCCGAGGTAGTGACTGAAGCGCACGCCGAAGTTGCCCGAGGTGTCTGCTGGACGGATGGCAGACAGCACGACCAGCAGAGGGATCATGCACAACAGCTGCTGGGCGGCGAGCACAAGCGCGCACGAGCCGAGCTCGAGCTCGCGTACGCGGCGAACGCTCGTCCCCACGACCGTTTGCTCGACTGCTGCACGAACCACGGAGGCTCGCGCGCGTAGTGTCTGTGAGCGACTTAGCTGCTCGTCCATCGCCTCGCAATATCTCCCATCGACGCCTGCCGGAGAGGCCAAATGGCGCTCAGCCGCGAACGCGATGCAGGATCGGCTGGCCGCGATGGCGTCCGAACTCGCTGAAGTCTATCTTGGCGCCAATGGCCTTCCCTCGAGCGACCACCCAGAGCGTGCGCACGACGATCATCACCAAGACCCACAGCACGAACGCGTCGCCGTAGGTCGAGCCGGGGACGTGGTGTTCAAGCGAGAAGCTGCCCAGCTCAGCGCGAAACCAGTGCGTTGAGCCATAGGCGAAGCCGAGGCGGGCGACCAACGCGACTGTCCACAGCGCCGCGTAGGGCCATCCGGCGATCGTGACCAGACGATCGTTCGTCGGGTTCTTCTCGATCCGGATCAGCAGGAGCGACCCGACGCCGAAGAGGAGCCCGACGAGCACCCCACCCCACACCAAAAGCTGTGGGGTGCTCCCGCTCGGGATGCCACTCAGGTGCTTGTAGCCGACCGCCGCGACGATCACCACGGGCAGGATCAATCGCTGGGCGTTTGGTTCGCGGTGCCCCAGTTGGGTTGCCAGGATGAACACGAACAGGCCGATGTACAGGAAGTAGTCGCTGGTGCTCACAGTCGCCTCCCGAGGTCGTGTATCAGAGCAGTTGAGTCAGCTCGGAGCAATAAGATTAGCGATGATACATCAGTGCTGATCTATCTGTCAAGATTGTTATCCTCTTGGAGATGCAGACCCACCAGCTCTACCAGCTCGGGCGAACGCTGATCGACGCTGCCCGGCGCGCCCAGGGCGCTACAGACCACGGCATGACACCCAGCGAGTTCCTGGTTCTGCGCGACCTGTTCCTGAATGGCGAGAGCTCAGTCAGCGAGATCGTCTCCCGCACCGACCTCGCGCAGAGCCGCGTCTCCTTCTGCGTCAAGCGCTTGGAAGGTCGCGGCTGGGTGCGGACCAGCTCCGACCCCGCCGACGGCAGAAAGACCCTCGCCGAGGTGACCGACCGTGTCAAGACGGAGGGGATGCGACGGCGCACGCTCGACGCGCAGGACGCGCTTGCCCCGCTCCTGAGCGGCTGCTCTGCGAGGGAGCGCAAGGCCATCACCCAGGCCCTCGAGCGGCTCTACGAGCTCGTCGTCGATACCAGCAACGAGGCGCTCAAGCCAGAGCACTTGGAACGATCGAAGCGGACCGACCCGGACCGGGTTCAGACCACGCTTCACGGACATGATGCAAACGGCAGGCGGGCGCAGACGCCGAAGCCGACGGCCGCCAGGAAACCGCGCACATGAGGGTCAGCAGTCGCGCGGCTGATGCTTCCGTGCCACAGCGAGCGTCCGAGCAACGGCTGCGCTCCCCGAGCGCAAGGGACGAGTTGCAGGCGTCTTGTCTCGCTCGGCCAGCGGGGACTCCCCATCGCAAATTGCGTCCGAGCGCTTACGCGCCGCACAGACGGAGCGAGCTAGCGAGAGGCTCCCTTGAGTTGGGCGATGCCACGAACGGGGTAACGTATTCGTGATGCTGATCGCCCTGCTAAAAAAACTGGCCGTGCCGGTGCCAATCATCGGTGTGGCGGCCGCCACACTCATCCGCTTCAAGCGACAGAGACAAGAAAAGCGCGCCGCGAAAAAGGCCCAAGCCACCTGATCGACCTGCCTGTCGCCACACCGAGGCTCGGCGCGGACCCGTCAACGCCAATCGCCGCAAGCCTCACCGCACTCGTCCCTGCCTGCCGCGCGTTGCGAGGGCTCCGCGGGTAGCCGTTGAAACCCCTGTAGCGAGAGAGAGCAGGAGCGTCGGGTTGGTGGAGACTGCCACCATGGGTAGGTTCGAGCTGGTCGACGATCCGTACTGGCGGGGCGGCATCGGAAGCTGTCAGGTTCTTCGGGTGACGCGTGTCTATGGGGTATGCACGTCACCTATCTCGTTATCACGATCCTGGCGGCGATCGCGAACGGGTACGCCGCCTCGTTGAACTTCCTCGGCGCCGAGTCGGTCAAGGTCGTCGCTGACCGGGTACAGGTCTCGCGACGATGGATGGTCCCGCTAGGCACGCTGTTGGCCTCCGGCGCGGTCGGGCTTCTAACGGGCTTTGCCGTACCGGCGTTGGGGACGGCTGCAGCGATCGGCCTCGTCCTGTACTTCATGTGCGCTGTGACGGCTCACCTACGGGTCCGCGACCACCAGATCGGAGGAGCCGTGTTCTTCTTGGTCCTGGCGGCGGCGGCCCTGACCACCAGCGTCGGCTACCACAACCACTGGTGACCGATTTGATCCCGGGAGCGGAGAGCTGACGATGGACGAGCGCCAGTGGCTGACCGAACGGTTCGAGCAGCACAGACCGCATCTCCGGGCGGTCGCCTACAGGATGCTCGGGTCAGTCAGCGAATCCGACGATGCCCTGCAAGAGGCATGGCTGCGAATTCGCGACCAGGATCCCGCGACCGTCGAGAACATGCGGGCCTGGCTGACGACGGTCGTAGGTCGGGTGTCTCTGAACATACTGCGCTCCCGCAGAGCGCGACGCGAGGAGCTCTCGGTGCACGTCCCGGATCCCGTGGTCAGCTTCGAGGAGGACCTCGAGCACGAGGCGCTTGTGGCCGAGTCTGTGGGTCTGGCGCTGCTCGTGGTACTCGACGCGCTAACCCCCGCCGAGCGACTCGCGTTCGTGCTGCACGACGTGTTCGGCGTCCCGTTCGCCGACATCGCCACCGCGCTCGACCGCTCCGAAGCCGCCGCCCAGCAGCTCGCCAGTCGCGCCCGCCGGCGCGTGCGCGACTCGCCGGAGCCCGACCATGACCTCCCGCGGCAGAAACGTGTCGTCGATGCGTTCTTCGCGGCTTCGCGCGACGGCGACTTCGATGCCCTACTGGAGGTGCTCGACCCCGCCGTCAAACTGAGGATCGATGGCGGGGTCCTGCGCGCAGAGGCCTCACTCGTGCTGCGGGGCGCCGATGCCGTGGCTACGCACACGGCCACCTACTCGAGGCTCTACCCGTTCGTCAAACCCGCGCTCGTGAACGGCGCCGCCGGGGCCGTTGTTGCGCCGCCCGGCCGCGTGTTCTCGGTGATGGCCTTCACCGTTACGAACGGAAAGATCGCCCAGATCGATGTTCTCCTCGACCCAGAGCGTCTCGAGCAGCTCGATCTCAGCATCCCGCCGGCCGCGGGCGAACACCGTTGATCGCAAGCGATCTTTCCGCGCGAAGCACGGCAGCCAGCTGCGGCATCGCTCGGCGCGTCCGAGCGCGAAGACGCGTCCACCCGGACTGCTGGACCCCGAGTTGTCTGGCATCGGGGTGTCGCCGCGGAGATGCCGGTCGCGGGTAGGCTTCGACGTCGACGACGACTGTGCGAACAAGCGGAATCCGACAGCCGAGCGTCTGGGCGAGCGTCGTCAGCGACCACGCGTTGCTGTTGCGCGACTGGTTGCTTGCTCTCGGTTTCTCCGAGGATTTGATGATCCCCGGAGAGGAGGACGGGCTAGTGCATCACTGCCAGTTGGATTGGCCAGAGGGCGGTCGCGTGTTGCTGTCCAGCACCGGCGAGCGCAGCACGCCCTGTCGGGCAGGTACCAGCTCGCTGCACGTGGTCACCTCTGATCCCGACACTGTGATGGAGCGAGCGCTTAAGGTCGGCGCCACGATCGTGCACCCACTCGTGGATCAAATCGACTATCCATCGCGCGATTTCACTGTGGCAGACCCCGACGGAAACCACTGGACCTTCGCGACGTTTGCCGGGTAGCGAGACCCACGCGAAGCACGTCACGGGCATGGTCGTCGAGTCTGCAAGCATGTAGCAATGGGTGACGACAAGCTGCCGCGACTCGACGCGCTACCGCTCGCGTGCACCCTAGTGGCGACTGATGGCGCGACACGGCTGGCGCGCTGGCGCGCGCTGTCTGACGCTCGGCTGAGTGTGCGACGCACACCCGATCAGCTGGTTGTCCGCTACCGGTCACAGTGCGGGGTCCAGCAAGAGCTCGAGGCGCTAGTCGCAGCCGAGCGCCAGTGCTGCTCCTTCGCCGACTGGGAGGTCGCGCGAGATTCCGAGCATCTGCTGCTCCGCATTCGATCCGACGCTCAAGGGCTGGCCGCCATTGTCGGCGCCTTTGGCGGTAGTTGACCTCTGCATCCTCGACTGCCTGCTCCTCGCCAAAAGCAGGCATGTCGTCGGACCGAGATGGTACCAAATGTCTTCGCTTTTCTTGGATATACTTCTCAGTAATGCGAACGTCGGCTCCATCGCTCCTGCCACTCTTCCGCTCGGAGATGCAGGCGCAACTGCTCGCGCTCTTGCTTTTGCAGCCCGAGCGTCGCTGGACCCTTCAGGGGCTCGCGGAGGCGCTGGACGCCCCTCAGTCCTCAGTCCATCGCGAGCTGGGTAGGGCGCAGGCCGCAGGCGTAATCCGCCGTGATGCCGAAGCGCGGCCCTATCTGTTCTCGGCCGCGACGGATGATGCCTCCTACGCACCGCTTGCCGAGCTGCTGCGCCGCTCAGTGGGTGTGGAGAGCCAACTGCGCGCGAGTCTCGATCGTCCCGATGTCCATGCTGCGGCGATTTACGGCTCCTGGGCATCTGGCAACCGTCGACCGGACAGCGACATCGATGTCCTAGTCGTTGGCGACGCTGATCTACGGGAGCTACGCCGCCTGCTGCGCCCAATTGGCAAGGACACCGGACGTACTGTAGATCTGACGGTCATGCGAGACGACGAGTTCCGCCACTTGCTCACCGAGCGCTCGAGCTTCGCCCGGCGCGTGATGGAAGGTCCCATAACGTCCCTCGTGGGTGACCTGGCGAGCGTAGCGACTCAATGACCGAAGCCCGTGTGGAGAAAGTCCACGCAGACCGGCTCGGGGCGCGCACGTTCCTCTCTCAGGCGGAGAAATTTCAGCGCGACGCGGACGCACCAGGACTCAGCTCGGAATCCCGGTCCGTGCTGCTCCACAACGCCGTGATCTCCGGGTGCGACGCGATCCTCCAGGCATCCGGCCTGCGGGTAACCTCGGGCGAGGGTTCTCACGTCGTGCGACTCGAGGCCGCGCTCGCAGAGATTGATCAAGACACAGACGACCTGCTTGAGCGTCTTGACGCGTCCCGGTCGAGAAGAAGCGAGGCGTCTTACGCGGCTGGGTTCGTAGCGGAGGCCAGCGTTGACGAAGCGCGCGAGGCGACAGCTGAGCTCATCGAGCTTGCGCGCGTTCTCGTCGGCGCGTGAGCCGGCTTGTCAGGGTTCCATTCGAGGTTCCGTTTTGAGCAAATCCAAACCCACCGAACCCGAGCTAACCCCGGCAAACACGAGTCCTCTGGCCCCACCCGACCTCCCTTTGGCGACCTCATAACCCGTGTCAAGGCCGGTTGAAAAGTCACCCCCTTTCGCCGGTCTAAAACTGACCCCCTCTGGGTTGCGCCGGCTGCGTGTGGAGCGAAGGCGCGTAGCGCCGAGCGGAGCGCGCTGCCGGCGGCGCGGTTGTTTGTTGGGGCTCAGGTGGTGTCCGGCGTGCGGGCTGGACGGGGTCCGAGGTCGCGGTCCTTGAGGCGGTAGCTGTCGCCCTTGAGGGAGAGGATCTCGGCGTGGTGGACCAGCCGGTCGATCATTGCGACGGCGACGGCGTCATCACCGAAGACCTCGCCCCATGCGGAGAAGGGCTTGTTGCTCGTGATGATCAGGCTGGCGCGCTCGTAGCGGCGGGAGACGAGCATGAACATGAGGTTCGCGGCTTGCGGGTCGAACGGTATGTAGCCGACCTCGTCGCAGATCAGCAGCGGGATTCGTTCGAGGCGTTTGAGCTCGTCCTCGAGGCGGCCCTGGCGCTGGGAGTCGGCGAGCAGTGCGACCCACTCAGTCGCGGTGCGAAACAGGACGCGTTGGCCCGCGAGGCACGCGCGGATCCCCAGGGCGATCGCGAGGTGCGTCTTGCCGGTCCCTGGTGGTCCGAGGAGGACGACGTTCTCGCGGGCGTGCAGGAAGTCGAGCTGGCCGAGGTGCTCGATGACCTGCTTCTTGATCGAGCGCTGGAAGGTGAAGTCGAACTCCTCGAGCGTCTTTCTCGCGGGGAACCGGGCGGTGCGGATGCGGGCATCTCCGCCGTGCGCGTCCCTCGCGGAGGTCTCGGTCGAGAGGAGCGCCTCGGCGAAGCGCTCATAGCTCCATTCCTCAGCTCGGGCCCTGTCGGCGAGCTTCGGGAGTGCCTTCGCGGCCGCGGGGGCCTTCATCGCCCGGAACAGATGCTGGAGCTCTGAGGTCGCGCTCACGCGATCAGCCCGTCATAGACCGCGAGCGGACGCTGCTCGACAACGACATCCTGGCGTTGCTCGCCTCTGCGTTGCTTCAGCGAACGGGCATGCTCCAGCATCGTGATCGTGCGGTGCTTTGCGAAGGCGCGCTGGTGGCGGCAGACGAGCTCGCCGCTGTCAAGGGCCACGGCCGTGATCTCTCGCTGGCCTGCGCGGACCTCCACGCGCCGCCCGGCCACGCCGGGGTCCAGGGAATAGTCGTTGCTGTCGAACCGCAGATAGGGGTCCGGCGGCACCCGCGTCACCCAACGCCGGTCGACATCGGGCCCTGAGGCGGGGAGCGCTCGCATTGTCTCGAGCTCCTCGGCGAGCCGGTCGATGGGCCGTGCTCTGAGCATCCGGTGCGCCCGGCTGTTGGCCTTCTGAAACCAGTCGTCGAGTTGCAGCTGGAAGTCGAGGTGGTTCGCGAACCGCCGTCCCGGCTCGAAGTTGCTCTCCAGATACCCCTGCAGCCGCTCCACGCCGCCCTTCGCCTGCGGGTCGGCGGGCTGACAGAAATGCCAGTCGACGGTCAGCTGCCCGCAGAACGCGGCATAGACATCGGTCGGGCGCCCACCGCCGGCGTGCAGGCACCCCTCCCGGTCCCAGACCAGCACCTCGGGCAGCGCACCCAGTGACCAAAGACAGCGGGCCATGCCCCACAACACGTCCGGGGCTTGCTTGCTGAAGATCAGCGCCCCAGCGCCGGCACGGGAATAGCCCATGCACGCCACCACGACCCACGCCCGACGCAGCTGGCCATGCCCGACCGGCACATGCGCGGAGGTCTCCCACAGATCCCACTGGCAGAGCTCTCCCGGGCGATAGACCGTGCGCTGGAACGTCCGGCGCGGCAGAAACAACGGGCGCACCTCGCGCAGATAGTCATCAACGATCGACTTGCCGCCATCAAAGCCGAGCGGCTCGATCAGCTCCCGGACCCGCACCCCCGGTAGCTTCGGGTCTTGGCGCAGCAGCTCATGGATCTCCTCCTTGAACGGGTCAAGCTTCGACGGCCGCGGCGCTCGCTCATAGCTCGGCGGCTCCTGCGAACGCGACGCCAACCGGATCGTGTTGCGCGCCAAACCCGTCCTGCGCGACAGCTCCTTGATCGAGACCCCGCGGACGAAGTGTTCCCTGCGCAGCTCGGCCCAACGCTCCACGTCCAGCACAACCCTTCTCCCGGTCTCGACAACACGATCGAGCCAGGCTCACCAGCACCCCGGACGCCTCCACCACCACCCAGGGGGGTCAACATTCAACCGGCAGAGGGGGGTCAGTTTTCCACCGGCGCCGACAAACCCGAAGGTCGCGGGTTCGAATCCCGCCCGCGCTATGGAAAAGGCCCTGGTAATCGGGGGCTTTTTTCGTGGAGCGGGTCCGATGGTGCCACGCCAGGGTAGATGTGCGTGTCGTCGCGGTCGATGACCGTGATCTGCGTCTGTTCACCGAAGCGCCGCGCCAGCCGGTTGGCGAGCAGCGTCCCTCCAGTGCCGCCGCCGAGAACGACGATTCTCTGTGTGATCGCATCAGCCATCCTGACCGCTGGCGCTCACTGCTCCAAGGGGATTACGCCGCGCGGTGACTGCGGAAAACTGCGGAGCCGCGCGGATGATCGCTCACGAGTGTCCGAAGCGCACGTCGGGCAGGACACGGCGCATCCACTTGGGCAGGTACCACGCGCGGGCGCCCATGAGCCGGAGCAGCACCGGGAGCAGGAGCAGCCTGACGAGGGCCGCATCGAGCAGCACCGCTACACCGAGGATGATCCCCATCTCCTTGGGCGGCAGCGGCCCCGAGAGCGCGAACGTGAAGAACACCGCGACCATCACCGCCGCCGCTGCGAAGATGACCCTTCCCGAGTGCGCCATCCCGTTGACCATGGCGTCCTTGGCGCTGTGGCTGTGGTCCCAGTGCTCCTTGGCGGAGGAGAGCAGGAACATCGTGTAGTCCATTGAGATCGCGAAGATCATCGCGAAGAAGAACACCGGTCCCCAGGCGTCGAGGAAGCCCTGCGGCTGGAACCCGAGCAGCGAGTGAAGGTTGCCGTCCTGGAAGATCCACTTGGAGACGCCGAATGCAGCTCCGGTGGCGAGCAGGTTGGTCAGCACGCCGACTGCGGCGAGCAGCGGCGCCTGAAGCGCGAATAACAGCAGCAGGAACCCGAGCACCAACACGACTCCGATCACGAGTGAGGTCTTGGCGGAGAGCAGTTTCTGCAGGTCATGGTTTTCGGCGACGGCGCCGCCAAGCACAGTGCCTGCGGGCACCTCGCTGCGGAGCCGGTCGATCGTGGTGCCGACGGCGGGGTTCGACGGGTCCTGGCGCGGGATGGCCGTGACCAGGACAAGGCCACCTGCGCCGGGCTGGGACGGCATGACCTGTGAGATGCCTGAGTCTGCCTTCGCGATCGCGGTGACCTTCGTGGCGTCAGCCGCGGGTGCGATGAGCTGCAGCGGGCCGGTGGCCCCCGGACCCATGGCGGCTTGGATCTGGTTGTAGCCGATGCGTGAGGAATCACCGGTCGGTACCACCTTGATCGAGGGCATCGAGGTCTTCAGCTGCGTCACCGGGTAGGCGAGCGCGAGCAGGATTACCAGCGCAGGGATCCCGTATCGCCAGGGGTGACTCCACAGGCGTTCGCCCCAGGCCGCGAACCGCGCCGAGCGGTGCTCACCGCCGTGTGCCCACGGCAGGGCCAGGTTGTCGACTTTCGGGCCGAGCTTGGCCAGCACCGCTGGCAGCAACGTGAGCGTCGCGGCGAGCACGAAGATGACTGCGAGCATGATGCCCAGGCTCATGCTGCGAAAGGCAGGGCTGGGGACGAGCATTACTGCGGTGAGGGAGATGAGGACGGTCACACCGCTGAACAGGACGGCCTTGCCGGCCGTATCCATTGTGATCGCTGTCGCGTCGACCGGGTCAAGCTCTGATCCGAAGAGCGCGCCGCGGAAGCGCATCACTAGGAACAAGGCGTAGTCGATCCCGAGCGCGAGCGCGAACATCAACGCGAAGTTCATTGCCCAGATCGAGATCGGCATGATCTTGGTTCCGAGGTAGAGGACTCCGGCAGCGGAGAGCAGGCCGACCATCGTCAGCATCAGCGGTAGCCCAGCGGCGACGAGCGAGCCGAATGCGAGCAGCATGATGCCGAGCGTCACCGGCCAGGAGATGACCTCGGATTTGAGCATCGCCGAGCGGTTGGCGGCGTTGAAGTCAGACCACATCCCCGCAGCGCCGGTGAGGTTGACCACCACCGTGCTGGTCGAGAGCCCGTGGAGGGTTCCCTTCAGCTTGTCGGCCGCCGCGACCATTTCGTTGGGGTTCTCGGCGGCCCCAGCCTGCACTATGACGGTGTGGCCGTCACGGGAGATCGACAGCCCGGGCGCGGGCGCGACCACGGTCCGCACCGCGCTGTTTGCGCGCAGCGTCCGTTCGACGCGCGTGATCGCCGACTTGAACGCCGGGGAGGCGACGGTTTCAGTCGGGGAGTAGACGACCGTCTCGAGCCCGTAGCTGCCGAGGCCGGCGAAGTCTCGTTCGACGAGCTTGCGGGCCTGAGCCGACTGCGAGCCGCTCGCTTCCCAGCCGGCGCCAGAGAGTGCGGTCTCGACCCGCGGCGCGAAGAAGCCAAGCACGACCGCCACCGCGAGCCATCCGAGGAGCACCGTGCGAAAGTGCGTGGCGGTGTAGCGGCCGAGCCGGCCAATCGGCCCGACGTGCGTTCTGTGCTTCGATCGGCTCCCTGGCGGGCAAGGCAACGCGGGGTGCCGTGGTCGTGCTCATCGGTCGGCTCCTCCTGGCAATAGTGAGTCGAGCTCGTCCAGCTGGCGGCGCAGACCACCGCAGACCTGCTCGCACAAGTCGAAGACGCCTTCGTCGGCGATCGCGTAGAGCGAGAAGTTGCCCTCCTTGCTGCGACTCACCAGCCCGCTGCGAAGCAGCAGGCCGAGATGCTTGGAAACGTTCTGCTGGACGCGCCGGTGGCCCGCTGGAGCTCCTGGACGGTGGCCGGAGCCTCGCGCAGCGCGTCCAGGAGACGGATACGCATCGGCTCGCCGAGGACGCGAAAGCGCTCTGCGATCAGCTCGACCAGCGGCGCCGGTAGTGGGTGGGGAATTTCCATGATGGTGTTCATGCTGGTCACCGTAGCACAACTATATCGTTGTATGCTACTGTCATTGTATGGGTACCAGCTACGGATCGGGTCGGGTAGTCGCGCCGGATGGCGTTCAACGCGATCTGAGGGACCATCGAGTGAAGACTCCACAGAGGAGGAACGACATGGTCAACAGCCCCCAGCAGATGTTCTTGATGACCCGCAAGCGCGCCGGCGTGATGCTCTGATGGCGATGACCGCCACCGCCCGCCGCGCGGGCAACAGCCTCAAGCACGAAGTGGACGTCAACGGCCGCCACACGATCGTCACCGACGAGCCCGAGCGCCTCGGCGGCACCGACGACGGGCCCGCGCCACACGAGCTGCTGGCCGCCACCCTCGCCTCGTGCGTCGCGACGATGATCGCCATGTACGCGCAAAACCGCGGCTGGGAGATCGGCGAGACGGCCGTCGAGGTCGACTACGACGCTGACAGCGCTCCGCGGCGCTTCGCGATCGACCTGCATCTTCCCAGCAAGCTCACGCCCGATCAGCAGCGCAGGCTCGAGCGCGTGGCCGAGACCTGCCCGGTGCGTCGCGCAATGGAAGCCGGATTCACCTTCGAGGAGCGGACAGTCACCGCGCGGGCACCGAGCGTTGTCGCGTAGCTCGGCGATCGCTCCAAGCCCTCGGGCACGGCTGCACGTCAGCGCGCCAACTCGCCCCGGAGCCGCTCGGCCAGGCGCACGCTCGCCTCGATCTCCAATCTGCGGATCGATACCGACTCGACGTTGATGCCGAACGGGACACCCAGGCGGCGGCAGAAGGACATCAGTTCAAGCGCGGTTGCCTCGGCATGTTCGAGGGATGCGTCGAGGGCGTCCTCGGCGTGGCGCAGGTCGTTAACGACCCAGCGCGGGACGTCGACGCCGAGCCATCGGAGGAACTCCAAGGTCTGCATCGAGCCGCACACCGAAAAGGTGAATACGATCGGGACCGGATCGAGGCCGCGATCGCGGCACTCGTAGGCATAGTCGGATACCAGATTCTTGGCAGCGTTGACGTCGTAAATGACCTGGGTGACGAAGTAGGAGCAGCCGGCGTCTTGCTTGGCGACTAGGCGAAGATGCTCGTCGCCTTTGCGAGTGTGCCGCTCGGGTATCGCGACGGCGCCGAGGAGCAGTTCGGGGTTGACCTCGCTGCGGAGCTGCTGAGCCCTGCGGAGCGTCGTGGCGACACGCGTCTCGCGCGTGGAAGCACCGACGAAGACGGCCATTCGCGTGGCGGTGTCCAGGGACGCCATCCAGTCGCGAAGGTCTTGCTCGCTGTACTTCGCCGTCGCGCGGTACACCACGACCGGCGTGCGCCAGTTCTTGAGGTGCCGGTCCAGATAGTCGGCCGGGTCCATCGTCGGAAAGAACGCGAACGGTCGTTCCTCGGGGTTGCGGTCGGCCTCGTCGTCGATGTCGTAGAGGATCAGGCCGTCGACGTCGAGCGGTTCCAGGCGCTCGAAGGTGACATCAGCGATCTCCTGGGCCTTCTCCGGGGTGGTCGACAACCGTGGCGGGGTAAGCGCGAAGAGCAGGAACTCACCCCGGAGGGCCACGATGCGATGCTGGAGATCCACGCTCGCAAGGCTATATGGGGTAGAGCGCAGGAAGCTCGGGCTCGCGCCGTCGGAACTCCGTGGGCGACGTGCGGCGGAATCGAGCACGCGGAGCCCCAGCCGGGTTTGAAGCGCCCACCAAGCCTGGACTCACGCGGGACACTCAGCAGTCGCGATCGCAGGTTTGGGTACGCCATAGACGTAGCTTCGGTCCCCGTATAAGGACCGCTCGGCCAGACCGAGCCTCGGGAGGGCTAGCCGGGCCGAAGCTGCTCGACGCTCGCCAGGTCAGCGTCGATCACCTGGTTCTGCGGGTCGCCGACGCGCGTGCTGATCCAGTCGATCAGCACCTTCAGCCGGTGTCCCGGTCCCCCGCCGGTCAGGTAGTACATGTGCACCGTCAGATAGGTGAAGAAGGCCAGGCGACCGGACAGCTTGTGGCCGCGGATTTCACACACCGCTTTGCCCCTGCCGACGACCGCCAGCGCGCCCTTGTCGAAGTAGTGAAACGGCGTCGTCGCGCCGGCTGCGCCTCCACGGATCGCGGCGGCCACGTGGCGCGCCTGCTGGATCGACACGGTCGCGAGACCGGGCAGCGGCCTCCCGCCGGGACCCGCCACCTGGGTCGCGTCGCCGATCGCCGAGATCTCGGGGTGATCCGGCACGGTCAGATCGGGTTCTATCTGGACCCGTCCGGCCCGATCGACCTGCGCGCCGGTCGCCTCGGCGAGCGTCCTGGCGAACGAGACGGCCTGCACGCCCGCGGCCCACACGACGGTCTTCGCGACGATGCGCTGTTCGCCGTCGCCGACCTGGGCCGTCACGCCCTCGACGTCGATCGCGGTCACGCAGGCGCCCTCGCGAACGTCCACGCCGAGTCCGGTCAGGTACCCCGCGACCTTGGCCGACTGCTTCTCGGCGAACGCGGCGGTCACGCGTTCGCCGGCGTCGAGCAGGATTATCTGCGCCTGCGCGGGCTCGGCGCGGGAGTAGTAGCCCTTCATCGTGTCTTTGGCGATGATCGCGAGCTCTCCGGCGAGCTCGACACCCGTCGGGCCGCCGCCGATCACGACGAACGTCAGCCACCGCCTGCGCTCCTCGGGGTCCTGAGCGCGCTCAGCCTCCTCGAAGGCGCCGTAGATCCGATTGCGCAGATCGACGGCGTCGGTGAGGGTCTTCAGGCCGAAGGAGGCATCGCGCCACTCGTCTTTGCCGAAGTAGGAGGTCTCCGCGCCGCAGGCCACGATCAGGCTGTCGTAGTCAAGGCGCTCGCCGCGGTCGAGGATCAGCTGGCGGCGCTCGGCGTCCAGGCCGGTGGCCTTGGCCATCAGCACCGTCGTGTTCGGGCAGCGCTTGAGCGCGGCGCGGATCGGCGAGGCGCACTCGCCGGTGGACAGCCCGCCGCAGGCCAGCTGGTAGAGCAGCGGCTGAAAGAGGTGGTGGCTGACCGGGTCCACCAGCGTCACGTCCACGTCGGCGCGGCGCAGGGAGCGCGCCGCCGTCAGGCCGCCAAAGCCGCCGCCGACGATGACCACTCGGCGCCGGGCGCTGGCGCTCGCGTCAGCCGCCATCGGCGCCCAGGCGCTGCAGCAGGTGGTCGCCCACGCGCACCGCGTTGGCCATCGCCGTGAGCGCCGGGTTGACCGCCGAGATGCTCGGGAAGAAGCTCGTGTCCACCACGTAGAGGTTGTCGAGCTCGTGCGTGCGGCAGTCGGTGTTCAACACCGAGGACGCCGGATCGGAGCCGAAGCGGCAGGTGCCCGCCTGGTGAGCGACGCCCGCGACCGGAATCTTGTTCTCCAAATAGGCCCAGCGCGGGATCAGATGGTGCTCATGCATCCCCAGTCGACCGAGCAGCGATCGCAGTTGCTCGAACAGGCGTTCGCGCGCGGTGTCGTTACAGGACGTGTAGCGCAGCGTGAGCTTGCCGTCGCCGTCGAGGCTGACGCGATTGTCGGCGTGCGGCAGGTCCTCGGTCGACAGCCAGAAGTCGATCGCGTGGTCGGCGACCTGCTCGAGTGAGAACGTGGGCGCGAGCTTGGTCATCAGCGGCTTCTCGCCGCGGTACATCGCCGCGACCGACTTGCCCACCATCTGGATGTTGCCCATCGGGAAGTCCCACTCCTCGCCGGCGAAGTAGTAGTCGTTCACGCCGAGCGTCTTCTGAAAGACCGTCGGGTTGGGCTCCTTGGAGATCGCAAGCACCGCCTGGCTGTTGTGAAACATGTAGTTGCGCCCGACCTGGTCAGAGCCGTTGGCCAGCCCGTTGGGGTGCTTGTCGCTGGCCGAGGCGAGCAGGAGCTTGGCGGTGTTGGCCGCACCGCAGGACACGACGATCAGATCGGCGCTGAAGCGCTCGTCGGCGCCCTCGTGACGCACGAGAACCTCGGTGACAGCGGTGCCCGGCGGATTGGTTGCCAGCGCGACGACCTGCGCGTTGGTCATCAGCGTCACGTTGTCGTGTTCCAGCGCCGGCCGCACGCCCAGCACCTCGGCGTCTGACTTGGCGTGCACCAGGCAGGGAAAGCCGTCGCACGTCGAGCAGCGCACGCACGCGCAGTAGGGCATGTTGGACTCGTTGAGCATCACGCCGCAGGGCGCGTGGAAGGGGTGCAGGCCGGCCGCCGCGAAGTCGTCGGACAGCTGCTGGATGCGCGGCTCGTGCGAGACGGCCGGGTAGGGATATGGCGCGCTGGCGGGCGGTTCTGTCGGGTCCTCGCCGCGCGCGCCGTGCACCTCGTACAGCTGCTCGGCCTTGCTGTAGTGGGGCTCCATGTCCTCGTAGGAGATGGGCCACGCGGGCGAGAGGCCGCCGTGGTGGCGGAGCTCCCCGAAATCCTCTTTGCGGAAGCGATACAGCGCGGCGCCGTACATCTTCGTCGCGCCGCCGACGCAGTAGTGCACCTGCGGCTGGAAGGCCTTGCCGTCGCCGTCATACCAGGTGTCCTGCGATACGTAGCGGTTGGCGACGAAGACGTCGCCGGCTGACCAGTTTTGAGGCTCGCGCGGCAACCAGTCGCCGCGCTCCAGCAGCAGGATTCGCTTGCCCGATGGCGCGAGGTGGCGCGCGAGCGTGCCACCGCCGGCGCCGCTGCCGATGATGATGACGTCGTGGGAGTCGGTCATTGCAGCTCGCCGGTCAGCTCGGCGAGGATGATGCGCCCGGCGGCCTCGATCAGCGCGAGGTGTGAGAAGGCCTGCGGGACGTTGCCGAGAAAGTGCGCGGTGCTCGTGTCGAACTCCTCCGCATAGAGCCCCAGCGGCGAGGCGACCCGCAGGAGCTTTTCCATCAGGTCGCGGGCCCGCTGCTGCTCGCCGACGACCGACAGGCCGGAAACCAGCCAGAAGGAGCAGATCAGGAAGCTCCCCTCCTTGCCCGAGAGCCCGTCGTCTGTCTCGTCGGTGCGGTAGCGCAGGACGAAGCCGTCCTCGGTGAGGTCGTCGGCGATCGCGAGCACGCTCGCGCGCAGGCGCTCGTCGTCGCCCGGCAGGAAGCCGAAGAGCGCGGCCAGCAGGTTGGAGGCGTCCAGCGCGTCGGTGTCGTAGTGCTGGCGCAGGACCCCGTTTGCGCTCAGGCCGTGATCGAGGATGTCGGCCCTGATCTCCTCAGCGGTATCGCGCCACGTGGTCTGGCGCTTGGTGTCGCCGCGGATCGCCGCGAGCTGTGAGGCGCGGTCCATCGCCACCCAGCACATGAGCTTGGAGGAGACGTAGTGCTGCGGCTTGCCGCGAGCCTCCCAGATCCCCTGGTCGGGTTTGCGCCACACGCTGGTCGCACATTCGGCCTGCGCCTGCACGATCGGCCACAGGCGCCGGGGCAGGCGCTGGCTGCGGCGGGTGTGCAGCAGGATCGAGTCGAGCGCCGCGCCATAGACGTCGTTCTGGCGCTGGTCGAAGGCCCCGTTGCCGATCCGCACAGGACTGGCTCCCGCATAACCGGAGAGGTCATCGCGCGTGGACTCCGTCAGATCGCGCCTGCCGTCGATCCCGTACATGATCTGCAGCGCGCCGTCGGTGTTGGGCTCGAGGTCGGCGATGAACTGCATGAACTCCTCCGCCTCCCAGTCGAGGTTGAGGTAGTGCAGCGCCTGCAGCGTGAACGTGGAGTCGCGCAGCCACGTGTAGCGGTAGTCCCAGTTGCGCTCGCCGCCAGGCGTCTCGGGAAGCGACGTCGTCAGCGCGGCCACGGTGGCGCCCGTCGGCATGTACGTCAGTCCCTTGATCGCCAACGCCGAGCGCGTGATCGGGTCGCGCCAGCGGTGATCGGGGATGCGCGCGCGCCCGAGCCAGCTGCGCCAGAAGCTCGCGGTCGCCCCCAGGCGCGTGTTGGCGTCTTCGAGCCCCTCCGCCCCGGCCAGCTCCTCGGCCCAGGACAGCGAGCAGTACAGCTGCTCGCCATCCTTGAGCACGTGGCGAGCTCTCACTCGATCGCCCTCGATGCCGAGCGCCATGTCCGTGTGCAGCCTGATCGTCAGCTCCTCGCCGCTCGCGTCGGCGGTGTGGCCGTCTTCGGCGAGCGACCACTGGGCGGGAACCCGCCCGTAGTCGAAGACCGGCTCGCACGTCAGCTCGATCTCGACCTCGCCCTCGAGGCACATCGCGACGCGAACGAGAAGATGGTCGGCGTCTTCGTCGGTCGGAGGGCGGGTATGCGGCGTGATGCGGTCCACGCCGCGACGGGGCCCGAGCGTGAGCGCGTCGCGAACGATCGCCCAGCCGGTGGGGGTCTTCCACGTGGTCAGCAGCATGTTCGTGCCCGGCTCGTAGATGCGAGCCGCGGGCACGTTGATCCCGAAAGGCCCGAGGCGGAAGCACCCGGCCTGGCGATCGAGCAGCGTGCCGAACACGCTCTGCGCGTCAAAGCGCGGGACACACAGCCAGTCGATCGATCCGTCGGGGGCGACCAGCGCTCCGGTGTGGCAGTCCGACAGGAACGCATAGTCGGCGATCGGCGGGAAGGGCGAGGGCATCGCCGCGCTCTGGGGCGTCGCGCGCTCGGCGCTCTCCAGCGCCGCCGCCGTGCCCGTGCTCTTCAGCGCGCTCGCCGTTTTTTGGGCGGCGCCCGCCCTCGCGCTCGCCCGCCCGGCTTTCGGGGCGCCTGACTTTCCTTTGGCCGCGCCCGCCTTGGCTTTGCCCGACTTGGCCGCGCTCATGACGCAAGCCAGGGCCCGCGCCACTTGCCAAGGCCCGCGACGACCCTGACCGCCGCCTCCGGGCCCCACGAGCCAGGGGCGTAGGGATGCACCGGCGGGGGGCTGTCGAGCAGCGGTTCGAAGATGCGCCACGTCTCTTCCACGCCGTCCTGGCGGGTGAAACGCGTGCTGTCTCCGCGCATCGCATCGAGCAGCAGAACCTCATACGGCGTGGGGGCCTCCCCGCCCTGCTGGGCGAACTCGGCGTCTAGGGTGATCGGCTCGGGCCCGGCAATGTCGGCGCGATGCGCGTCGAGGATCAGGCGCGTGCCGGTCGAGGGGTCGAGCTTGATCACGAACTGGTTGGGCTCGGGGCGACGATGCCCGTGCTCGATGAAGCCCAGGCGCGGTGTGTCGCGGAAGACGGCGCGCAGCTCGGTCTGCGTGGCCGGAAGCTTCTTGCCGGTGCGGATGAACCAGGGCACGCCCGCCCAGCGCCAGTTGTCGATGTCCAGGCGCATCGCCGCATAGGTCTCGGTCGTCGAGTCGCTGGCGACCCCGTCGATGTCCCGATAGCCGTCGTACTGGCCGCGAACGTAATGGGCGGGGTTCGCGTCGAGGATCGACTTGAAGAGCGCGGCCTTCGCGTCCTTGAGCGTTTCGGCGTCGCTGCTCGCGGGCGCCTCCATCGCCGCCAGCGCGACCACCTGCATCAGATGGTTGACGACGACGTCGCGAACGGCGCCCACGGGGTCATAGAAGTGCCCGCGATCCTCGACGCCGAAGCCCTCGGCCATCGTGATCTCCACGCAAGCTATGTGGTTGCGATTCCAGATCGACTCGATCATCGTGTTGGCGAAGCGCAGGTACAGGAACTCGTCGGTGCCCATCTTGCCCAGGAAATGGTCGATTCGATATAGCTGGGACTCGTCGATGTACTGATGGATTTCCGCGGCCAGCTCTCGCGCGGAGGCCAGGTCGTGCCCGAACGGCTTCTCGACGACGACGCGGCCTGTCTTGGTCAGGCCTGCTTCGGTGAGCTCCTTGACCACCGGGCCGAAGAGAAACGGCGGGATCTCCAGGTAGAAGACAGGGGTCTGGGCGTCGCCCACCGCCGCCGCCAGGCGCTCGTAGGTGGCGGGGTGGGTGAAATCACCGCTCACATAGCAGAGGCGTGCGGCAAAGCGGTCAAAGACGTCGTCCTGCACCGATTCACCGGTCCCTTCGATGGACGCGCGGGCGTGCTCACGAAGCTGCTCGAGCGTCCAGTCGTCAGCGGCGACCCCCACGATCGGGCAGCTCAGCAGGCCGCGGCTCTCCAGCCGGTAGAGCGAGAGGAACGTCATCACCTTCGCGAGGTCGCCGGTGATCCCGAAGATCACCAGCACGTCGGCGAGCTGGGGCTCTCCAGCGCTGGCCGCGCGCCCGGCGATTCGCTTACGAGGCCGTACCGCTGTGCTCATTGCTCCCACCGGTCCCTTCGGTCACGCTGCCTCGATGGCCCGCCTCGCGAGCTCGAACAGATGCAGCTGACTTGAATAGCACAACGGGGCGAGCTTGGGTCACTCGTTCTGCGATCTGTTCTGAGCCGTGCCAAGGAGGTCCGACAGACCTCACCCGACGGGCGATCGACTGCTACGGTCGCCGCTCAGGCGAACCTTGTCGGCGCGATCGCTGACGAACCCAATGGGCAGCATGCTCGACGCAGAGAAAATCCGAAGCCGAGTGCGGCCCGCGTCGAACGGCGCGGCGAGCGAGCGCGAACGCCGACATGCCTGACGCCGAGCTTTCACCCGAGCAGGTCGACGCGACGATCGAGAGCCGGCGGTTCATCGTGCTGCTCGTCGTCGCGGCGATCGTGGGCGTCGTCGTCTCGCTCGCCGCGTGGTGCTTCCTGGAGCTCGTCAACCAGATTCAGCGTGGCGTGTTCGTCCACCTCCCGAGCGACCTCGGCTATCACACCGGCGAACTGCCGTGGTGGTCGCTCCCCGTGCTCGCGATCGCCGGCCTGATCGTCGCGTTTGCGATCGTGCGCCTCCCCGGGAACGGAGGCCACATTCCCGCCAACGGCCTCGTGACGACCGGCGGCCCGACGATGCCGATTGCGCTGCCGGGAATCGCGCTCGCCGCGATGGCGACGATCGGCTTTGGAATCGTGCTCGGCCCCGAGGCGCCGCTGATCGCGCTCGGCTCGGGGCTCGCGGTCCTGACCACGCGCCTTGCGCGGCGGGAAATGCCCCCCCAGGTACTGACGGTGATCGCGGCGTCGGGCAGCTTCGCCGCGGTCGCGTTTCTGTTCGGGTCGCCGCTGATCGCGGCCGTCATCATGATCGAGGCGACCGGCCTGGGAGGGCCGAAGCTCAAGCTCGTGCTCATCCCCGGACTGCTCGCGTCGGGAATCGGATCGCTGGTCTCGCTCGGCATGGGCTCCTGGACGGGGCTGAGCACGAGCGCCTATGCGCTCAGCTCGCTGTCGCTGCCGCAGTTCCCCCGCCCGGACATCGCGAACTTCGGCTGGACGATCGCGCTCGCGCTGGCAATCGCGGTCGTCACGGTCCTCATCATTCGCGGCGGCAGGGTGACCCAGGACGTCGTGGTGCCACGGCCCTTCCTGGCGCTGCCGGTCGTGGGCCTGATCGTCGCCGCGCTGGCGATCTGCTTCCAGCAGACGACCGGCAAGGGCTTTGGCGAAGTCCTGTTCTCCGGTCAGAGCGGACTCCCGGGACTGGTCGACAGCGCGCCGACGTGGTCGCTGTCGGCGCTGGCGCTGCTGATCGTCTTCAAGGGCCTCGCCTACAGCGTCTCGCTGGGCAGCTTCCGCGGGGGCCCGACGTTCCCCGCGATGTTCCTCGGCGCCGCGGCGGGAATCATGGCCGCGCACCTACCCGGGTTCTCGATCACGCCGGCTGTCGCGGTGGGCATCGCGGCCGGCTTCGTAGCGGTGCTGAAGCTGCCGCTGTCGGCGGTCGTGACCGCCTCGTTTCTGACATCAGGAGCGGGCGCGGGGGCCGAGCCGCTGATCATCGTGGGTGTCGTCGTCGCATACCTCGTGGCGATGCGGCTGCCCGCACCGGGAGCGAGACGTCCCGACAGCACGCCCACGAGCACCGGTGGCGCAAGCGGCGCGCCGGCGCAGGCCGTCGCGAGCTAGGCGCGCGTGAACCTGTGGATCGCGCAGCGGACGGGCCACGACGCGATTGGAGAGCTGCCCGACGGCGTCTCGGTCGGGCTCATCCCGCGCGAGGGCAAGACGCCGCCCGAGATGCTGCGGGCGGAGTTCCTCGTGCCTGGGGCCGGCGACAAGCGCGTGCTGCAGCGCCTTGCCCAGATGCCGGCGCTGCGCGTTATCCAGACGCTGTCGGCCGGCGTCGACTGGCTGCTGCCGTTCCTGCCCGACGGCGTGCTGCTGTGCGACGCCGGCGGGACACGCGACACGACCGTCGCCGAGTGGGTGCTCGCGGTCATCCTCGCCTCGAGCAGGAGCCTGCCGCAGCTGCGTGACGCACAGCGCGAGCACCGCTGGGAGTGGCTGCGCTCGCGCGAGCTCGCGGGCAGCACTGTGCTGATCCTTGGCTACGGCTCGATCGGCGCCGCGGTGGAGGCGCGGCTTGCCCCGTTTGACGTCGAGGTGATCCGCGTCGCAAGGCACGCCCGACCGGGAGTGCACGCGGTGGACGAGCTCGCGTCGCTGCTCGCACGCGCGGACACGCTGGTCGTGCTGCTGCCGCTGACTTCGCAGACGAAGGATCTGCTCGACGCCGAGATGCTCGCGCGCCTGCCGCAGGGAGCGTTGCTTGTCAACGCGGCGCGCGGGCCGATCGTGGACACCGAAGCCCTGCTTGCGCTGTTGCGATCAGGGCGCCTGAGAGCAGCGCTGGACGTGACAGATCCAGAGCCGTTGCCCGTCGATCATCCCCTGTGGGACGCGCCCGGGACGCTCATCACCCCCCACTTCGCCGGAGACAGCGTGGCCGCCGAGCGGCGCGCCTTTGAGCTCGTCGGCGAACAGGTGCGCCGCTATGCCAGGGGCGAGCCGCTGGTGAACGTCGTCAAGGACGGCTACTAGCCACGCGCGTCCTGGCGGTCCTCCCCCACGGATATCGAGAACCTCGCGACGTGGCGCTCGCCGGGGCTGAGCAGACGCAGGCCTTCGCCGCTGCGCAGCGCGTTGGCCGGCGCGGTCATCGGCTCGAAGCATATGAATGTGCTCGCGGGCGGCGCGAACACCTGCGCGCAGCCAAATCCCTCCAGGAGCTCGAGCGCGATCCGCCGCCCAGCGCTCGACGCGCTGAAGCGCGCCTGCGCCGAGACCGAATCGAACCCGTCGTCGAAGACCTCATCGGCCAGCGCAAAACGCCCGGCGGGCAACGTCTCCCCGGACCCCACCGGGATCTGGTCGGCGTCGAGCGCCAGACGGCGCATCATCGGCAGCTCGATCTGCCAGCGCTCGCGCGGCGCGCCCGCGAGTGACAGATAGGGGTGAAAGCCGAACGCCACCGGAACGACGTCTGAGCCGCATGCGCGCACGGTGAGCTGCACCTCCAGGCGCCCAGGAGTCAGGCGCGCCATGTAGTAGACGTCGTGGTGAAACGGGAACACCTCGAACAGCTGCGGCCGGGACTGATCCCATCTCAGGGTCGCGGCCAGGGAGCCCGTGTCAGGACCAGGCGCCTCGGCCAGCTCCCATGCCATGCGTCCACCGATCACACCGTGGATGGGCAGGCCGTGGTCATCCAGGGCGATGCGATCGGGGTCATGCGGAACGTCAACCCTGCGGCCATCGATGCTGTAGTCAAACTTGGCGAGCCGGTTCGCCCAGGGATAGAGCAGCGGCACGCCCATCGTCTTGCCCCGCTGCGCATAGGCGTCCACGCCGGTGTTCTGGGCCAGCAGCTCCTGCCCATGATGGCGCAGCGAGCAGCACAGCATCCCGGCACCGGGGACGAAGCTCGCCTCCAGCGTCCCCCCGTCGTCGCGCAGCTGCACGAGCTCCAGCGGCACGTCTGTCATCGCGCGGGCACGGCTCCCAGCGGACTCGTCAGCACTCGCCGGACGACGTAGGGCTAGGGGGTTGCGCCCGTCGCAGGGGCTTTGCTGGCCGGTTCGGTGGACGTGGATTTCGCCACGGTCGGGGTCGGAGACGTAGTGGTGACTGTCTTCGGCGGCGTCGTCACGGTCTGGGTCTCGACGGGAGCGGTCACGGTCTTCGCCGGCTGTGGCGGCGCCTGGACGCTGACGCCGACGCTGTTGACCGTCGAGGGCGTGCGTTCGACGACGGTTGTCGGAGTGCTCGACGCTCTGTTGTTCGAGACGATGATCGCCAGGGCGACAGCGACGATCGCGATCAGGATGACGACCGGCCACAGCCACGCGCTGCCTTTGTCTTCGGGCCCTGGCTGACCGTAGCCCTGCTGTGGATTTACCTGCGTGGGAGGCGTCTGTTCGGGATAGCCTCCCGGCGTCTGCCCTCCCGGAGGAGTCGGCCCAGTCGGGGGTATCGGTGGCGTCGAGCTCATGCGTCCCCTCTCGTCGATCGTCAATTCGGTGGGCCTTCTGACCCGCCGCCCATCCTCGGCACGAGGCCGATCCGCAGACCGGAGCGTCGCCCTGACCTCGACCGACTGGGTGCCGCGTCTCAGCGTACTAATGGCGGTCGCGCAACAGCAGGCTCAGATCACCCGTTTAAGTGAATACTCCTGGCGCTGCTCGCAGGCGAGATCTCCCCGGCATTCTCACGCTGCCATGTCTGTGCATAGTGGCCATCGAGCCCGACGAGCTCGCGGTGAGTCCCCCGTTCGAGCACCCGCCCCTTGTCGAGCACGATCACCTCATCGACAGCCTCCAGGCCCTGCAGGCGATGGGTTATCAACAGGGTCGCAGCCTGCTCGCCGAGGTCGAGCAGGTCGGCGACGATCGCGTCGGCCGTCACGGTGTCCAGATGCTCGGCGGGCTCGTCGAGGATCAGCACCGGGAAGTCGGCCAGCACAGCGCGCGCGACGGTCAGGCGCTGTCGCTGCCCGCCGGACAGCCGGGCCCCGTGCTCGCCGACCTCCGTCTTCAGCCCGTCGGGCAGGGCCCGGACCCAGTCGAGCAGCCGCGCCCGCGCAAGGGCGCTGTTCAGATCCTCGCTCGAGGCTCCGCGACGGGCCAGGAGCAGGTTCTCCTGAAGCGTGGTGTCAAAGACATGGGCATCCTGGGCGACCAGCCCTACTACCCGCCGATACTCGTCCCCAACCAGCTGGGAGATCTCGACGCCGCCCAGCGTGACCGAGCCAGCCTCGTAGGCGAGGAATCCCAGCAGCACATGGGCGAGCGTCGACTTCCCGGCGCCGCTGGGGCCGACAAGCGCCACGCGTCGCCCGGGCGCGAGATCGAGGTCGATCCCGTCAAGCGCCCACGGCCCGTCCTGCGAGTGCCTGGCGCGCAGCGCGCGCACGCGTAGGCCGTACGGCGGGGGCGGAATCGGAACGGGGTCAGCCGGCGCCAGCACCGGCGGGGGCGCATCGAACACCTCAAACACGCGGGCAGCCGACCCGCGGACACGCTGCAGCGACTGTGTCGCGGCCGGCAGGCCGGTCACCAGCTCAAAAGCCGCGAGCGGGATCAGCGCGATCACGGCGAGCAACGTGCCGGGCAGCGACCCCGAGCGCACGGCTGAGACGCCCACGAGCAGCGCACCCCACATCGCCAGGCCGCACAGCAGCGTGTTCAGCCCCTGGCCGGCGCCGCTCGTGCGTGCGGTCGCCCGCCCGACCTGGGTGAGCCGGCCGTCGGCCACGCTCGCGCGCCTCAGCTGGCCCTCGAGCGCTCCGTTGACGGCCAGCTCGGGGGCGCCCTCGAGCAGATCGACGACGCTCGCGGCCAACGCGCCGCGTGCCCGCGCGAGGCGGACCTCCCGACGGCGAGCCAGGCGTCCGGTCAGCCACGGCACGAGCGTCGCGGCAACCAGCAGCGCGCCGAGCAGGATCAGCCCGTCGATCGGGAGCATCCACCAGACCGCCGTCACCGTCACCACGCCGACGAGCGCCGCGATCGCAAACGGCGGGATCACGCGCAGCAGCAGATCCTGCAGCGAGTCCACGTCCTCGACCAGCCGTGCCAGCAGGTCGCCGCTTGCAAACGCCGCCAGGCCCGCCGGGGCCAGCGCCTCCAGACGGCGGTACACGCCCACGCGCAGGCCGGCCAGCACTCGTAACGCCGCGTCGTGGCCGACGAGTCGCTCGCCGTAGCGAAACAGGCCACGCGAGAGCCCGAAGAACTGGACCGCAACGATCGCAAGAGCAAGAGCGGACTCCTGCGGGCGTTGCGAGGCGCGCGAGATGAGCCACGCGGATGTGGCGATCAGGCCGATCCCGGCGCCAACCGCTCCCGCGCCGAGCAGCGTGGCCACGCCCAGGCGCCCGATCACCGGGCGGGCCAGCCGCAGCGTGCGTATCAGCGGCGCACCGGAGTCCGGCGGCGGTTCGGCGGCCGCGCCTGTCTTCGCAGCGTCCATCGATCAGACCGCGACCGCGGCGCGCTCGAGCGCCAACGTCCGATCGGCCAGCGCGACCAGCGCCGGGCGGTGGGCGGCGATGACGGCCGTGCGCCCGCGCAGCAGCTCGCGCACGCCACACAGCACCCTCTCCTCGGTCGCGCCGTCGAGGCTTGCCGTGGGCTCATCGAGCAGCAGCAGCGGCGCGTCGCGCAGGAAGGCACGCGCCAGCGCGATCCGCTGGCGCTCGCCGGCCGAGAGACCAGCCCCGCGGTCGCCCAGCATCGCGTCCAGACCTCGCGGCAGGCGATCGACGACGTCCTCCAGCCCGGCGACCGCAACCGCGTGCCATAGCTGTTCACGGGACGCCCGCGGGCGCCCGAGGCGGATGTTGTCGGCGATCGACGCGGCGAACAGATGCGGCCGCTGCGGCACCCAGGCCAGCTGCGAGCGCCAGGCGTCGAGGTCAAGCTCGGCGAGCTCGACGCCGCCGATGCTCACCGACCCGGCGTGCGGCGCGACGAGACCGAGCAGCACCCCGAGGAGCGTCGACTTGCCACAACCGCTCGGCCCGGTCACCGCCAGCACCTCCTCGGGCGCGAGGGTCAGCGACAGGCCGTCGAGGACCGGCGCCTCACGCCCGGCGCGAACGACCGTCAAGGCCCGCACGCACAGTCCGCTCGCCGCCGGGTCGGGGACATCCGTGCGAGCGCCGCGAGGCGCGCGCGGACGCTCCAGCACGTCGAAGACCTGCTGCGCCGCTGCCATCCCCTCGGCGCTCGCGTGGTAGTTGGCGCCGAGCTGGCGCAGCGGCAGATATGCCTCGGGCGCGAGCACGAGCACGACGAGCGCAGTATGCAGGTCCAGATCCCCTGCCAACAGCCGAAGGCCGACCGCGACCGCCACGAGGGCGACCGAGATCGTCGACACGAGCTCGAGGATCATCGAAGACAGGAACGACACCCGCAGCGTCGCCATCGTCAGGACCCGGTAGCGGTCGGTGATGTCCGCGACCGCGCCGACCTGGGCCTTGGCCCGGCCGAACACCTTCAGCGTCGACAGGCCGGCCACCACGTCCAGAAAGTGGCCCGACAGCCGCTGAAGCAGGCGGAACTGCTGATCCATCCGCTCCTGCGTGCTCGCGCCGACGAGCGCCATGAACAGCGGGATGAGCGGCAGCGTGCCGGCGATGATCGCCGCCGAGATCCAGTCTTGATCGGCGATCACGACCAGCACGACCACCGGCACGATCACCGCCAGGCACAGCTGTGGCAGATACAACGAGAAGTAGCCGTCGAGCGCATCTATTCCGCGGGTCGCGAGCGCCGCCAGCTCACCCGTTCGCTCGTCGGGCAGGCCGTCGGAGGCGAGCACCCCCGCGCGCCTGAGCAGGCTCATGCGCAGCTCGGACTTCGCGCCGGCCGCCGAGCGGCTCGCCGCGATCTGACCCGTCCAGACGACGGCCACGCGCGCGAGGACAACTCCCAGCAGGAGCTCCAGGTCGCCGCCGAGCGCGGCCAGGTCCTTGCCCGCCGTGAACGCTCCGCTGACCACGTCGGCGAGCAGCCATGCCTGCGCGACGAGCAGCAGCGCGGCCAGCACGCCGAGCAGCACCGAGACGCCGATGAACGCGCGCGTCGTCGGGGCCGCTCGCAGCAGCCTCGCGTCATACGCCCTTCCAGCCATCGCCCTAGCTCGTGAGCCCGGCGATGCCGTTGCGCAGGAGCACCACCGCGAGCAGGGCCAGGATCACCGCGGCGAGCGTCATCGCATGCCGCTCCAGCCAGCCGCGGGCTCGCGCCAGCACCCGCTTGGTCGCATCGGGCGCGACCAGGAGCATCACGAGCGCGAGCGACAGGGGCAGCAGCGAGAGCAGCGCGAACGCGACCCAGAGCAGAACGTACTGGCCCGCGCTGGGGTCGAGCTCGGAGATCTCCTTGAGCGCGAGCGGGATGAAGCCACCGGGATTGGCGAGCGTCGCGCCGGCGCCGACGATCGCGATCGCCGGCGAGGAGGCCACCCTGCCCATCTGCTCGATCATCTTCATTGTGCGCTCGGGGTTGACGGGCCGGCGAATGAAGCGCGCGACGAACACCAGCACCACGACGGCCGCCAGGACATCGACGACCGCGACCCACGTCTTCGGCGTGTCGGGCTTCGGGGCGGCGGCGACGTCGCCCAGCACGAAGGCCGCGACGACGCCGACGAGCAGCGTTGCGCCGAGCGCGCCCGCATAGAACCAGAAGCCCGTGCGCAGCGGACGCTCTCCGAGAACCAGCACGAGCACGGTGAAGGACAGCGTTGTTGGCGAGAGCATCGCCCCAAGCGTCACGAGGGCGAGCTCGGTGATGACCGATGACATGCGGTGGCCCCTTGCGGTCGAGGAGGCCAGACGCTATAGCGTCCGCGCGGAGCCGTGCTCGCCCCCGGGATTGGCGACGGATCCGCCCGGCGCGTCGCTTGACCGAGATGACGATCGGTCCCGTCCGCGCGCGTGAGGATGCTCCAGATGATGTCGAGTCCGGAGCAGAGGTCGGCGCAGGCGCACGGCGCGACACGAACCGATGTCGCGGACGCGAGCGCCGAGGTCTCGGCCTCGCCTGAGCGCGCGGCGCTCGTGCTCGCCTCGCTGATCATCGCCGCGTCGATCGCCAACCTGAACCTCGCGGTGGCCAACGTCGCGCTGCCCGATATCGGCAAGGCCTTCGATGCCGGCCAGACGTCGCTTGATCTCGTCGCCGTCGGCTACTCCCTGGGCCTCGCTGGCTCGGTGCTCTACCTCGGCGCGCTGGGAGACCGCTACGGGCGCAGGCTGATGCTCCTGCTCGGCGCCGGCCTGTCCATCCCGGCCGCGCTGCTCGCCGGCCTCGCGCCGTCGATCGGCGTGCTGTTCGTGGCACGCCTGACCGGAGGCGTCGCGGCCGGCATGGCCTACCCCACGACGCTCGCGCTCATCACGGCATTGTGGTCGGGCGCGCCGCGCACCAGGGCAATCGCCCTGTGGTCGGGCCTCGGCGGCGCCGCGACCGCGCTCGGCTCGCTGATCGCCGGGGTCCTGCTGACGCGGTTTCACTGGGGCTCGGTGTTTCTCATCACCGCGCCGCTCGCGCTGCTCGCGCTGCTCATGGCCTGGCGCTTCGTGCCCGCCCACGTCAACGAGGGCAGCGAGCCCGTGGACAACCTCGGCGGCGGCCTGTCGGTTCTGCTGGTCGCCGCGGTCGTGCTGGCGATCAACTTCGCCGCGGTGCCCGGCAAGGGCGGACTCGCCCTCAGCCTGGCGGTGATCGCGATCGCCGCCGGCGTGCTGTTCGTGATCCGCCAGCGCAGGGCGCGAAACCCGCTGTATGACCTGCATGTCGCCCGCCGGCGGATCTTCTGGGTGGCGGCGTGCGCGGGGATCGTCGTGTTCGGCTCGCTGATGGGCGCGATGTTCGTCGGCCAGCAGTTCCTGCAGAACGTCCTTGACTACTCGACGCTGCAGGCGGGCGCCTCGATCCTGCCCGCGGCGGTGTTCATGGTGCTCGCGGCGCCGCTGTCGGCCCGCATGGTCGAGAGCCGGGGATCACGGGCGACGCTGCTGGTCGGCTACGCCTTCTGCCTGCTCGGCTTCCTCGCCATGCTGCTGCTGTGGAAGGAGAACATCCCCTATTGGAGGGTCGCCCTGGCCTTCTCGCTGATCGGCGCCGGCGTCGGCTTTGCCGGCACGCCCGCGTCTCACTCGCTGACGGGCTCGGTGCCCGTCAGGCGCGCCGGGATGGCGTCGGGCACCGCGGACCTCCAGCGCGACCTCGGCGGCGCGATCATGCAGTCGGTCATGGGCGCGCTGCTGACAGCGGGCTACGCGGCGGCGGTGGGACGCGAGATCCAGAGCGCGCCGAACAAGGCGCTGATCACCACCGGGGTTGAAAACGAGCTGCAGAAGTCCTTCTCCAGCGCGGCCGCCGAGGCGCAGCAGTACCCCCACTACGCCGACCAGATCATCGCCGGCGCCAGGCAGTCGTTCCTCGAAGGCCAGAAGTGGGCCTACGGCGCGGGCGCGATCGCCGTCGCGCTCGGGGCCGCGCTTGTCTTCTTCATGTTCCCTCGTAGGGAGGGCGAGATCGAGCAGCTGGCGACCTATCGCCAGCAGGACGCGATCGCGCCCGATTGACGCCCGCGCACCGGCCCGCCGCGGTCGGGCATGTCCAGTTGACCCCTGTAACATCGCCGCACGCGGTCTTCACAGGGCTATCCGGGAGCATCGATGCGAGGGGACTCATGGTCGAAGCTGTTCTCCGCCGCGTTCACGCAGTCGCGCAACGCGATGGTGCTGCTGGACTCGAGCCGTCGTCACGTCGAGGTCAACGGCGCCTACCTCAGGCAGTTGGGCTATGAGCGCAGCGAGCTGATCGGACGGCCGATCTACGAGTTCGTCGTCGACGGGCCGTTGAAGTCCCAGGTCGAATGGGAAGCCGCTCTGAGCTCGGGGCGGTTCACCGGCGAGGCGCAGCTCACGTGCGCCGACGGCGGCGTCGTCTCCGTCCAGTGGGCCGCCACGACCGAGATCGTCACGGGGCATCGCCTCGCGCTGTTCGTCACGCTCAGCAGCTCGCGCTGGGGACGCAGCTTTCGCCGCGGGAGCGCCGACGTGCGACCCGCGGATGTGAACATCACCCCGATCGCCCTGACCGGACGCGAGCGCGAGGTCGTGCGCCTTGTCGCGCTGGGCAACACCGGGCCCGAGATCGCCGATGAGCTGCAGATCGCACACGACACGGTTCGCACGCACGCGCGAAATGCGATGACGAAGGTGGGCGCGCGCTCGCGCGCGCACCTCGTCGCCAAGGCGCTCGCCGAAGGCCTCGTGCTCGACTAGCGGGTGCGAAATCGCACAACCGGGGGATCGACGACGCACGGGCGCGTAGGCAACATGAACGTGTGAGCACCCCGAGCCTCGCTCCCGAGTCCCAGCCGACCGCCGAAGGCGACACCCGCCTCTACTGCTCGTTTGAGGCCGCGAGCCTGCGCGAGGCCCTGCGCGTGGCCACCGAGCTGCGAAAGATCACCGACGCGGCGCTCGTGCGCCGCCGCCGGTCGCCGGGCGCGGAGCACGGCGACTGGGTCGTGACGCTCACCACTTCGCCATTGCCGCTGACGCTGGGTGTGGTTGTGCTGTGGGAGGGGAGGATGCTGGCCGCCGAGCGCCGTTGGCCCGGATGTCGCTTCCTCGGCTGGACCACATATCCGACGGCCCAGGCGCCGCACCGGGCGTTTGAGGAGACGCCTGTGCGAGACGCCTCGGGGCCCGGTCAGCGACGATCGCAGCGCGAGCTCGTAGTGGCCTCGCTGCTGCGTTGCCCGCCCGATGAGCAACTAGGGATTGCTCGCGGCCGGGTTGTGCCCCGGTGACCCGCCCCACGCGCCTGCGGGGCGGGTCGCCGTCAATATTCAGACGGCGCGCCGCGAGCGCGCTCGCGAGCCGGGCTCAGGCCCTCTGTAGGACCGAGCGCTTCTCGGCGGCGAACTCCGCGTCGCTGAGCACGCCGCGCTCGTGCAGCGCGGCCAGGCGCTCGAGCGCGTCCACGCGCACGGCGGGGTTGACGCCGGAGGGCTCTGCGGCTCCCCCGTGCGCGCCCATGCGACCGCGCATCCCCGCCCACCAGCCGCGCACTGCCGCCATCGTCTGTCCGGCCTGCGCGTCTGGGAACTCGCGCGCGGTCTGCAGGCCCAGCGTGCGGATGCCGAGGGCCGTCAGGACGGCGAAGCCGATCATCGGCAGGAGCTCGCGCGTCGCGGGCGTGGGTCCCCACAGCACGATCAACAGCAGGATCACGCCCCCCGCCGCGTAGCTGCCGACCTCGTGTTCGCGCAGCGACGGTGCGAGCGCGCGGCGCGTGAACGTCGCGGGACGCGTACGCCCCGCCAGCCACGCGACGCACACGAACACCACCCCGTATACGACCAGCGCGAGCGCCAGGTCATACAGCAGCGAGGTCCCGATCGACCACACCGCATGCGCCGCCGGTCGGTTCGCGGGCGACGTGACCAGCCCGTTGACTATCTGATCGCCGGCGATCCGCCGGGCGAACAGAAGCAGGATGCCGATGCCGAAGACGCACCACCCGGTGGTGCGCAGCGCGACCCGCCGCCGCCCCTGCGACAGCCACACCGCGAGCGCGAAGAGCAGGACGCTGAGCAGCGGAAGCACGATCGCCAGCCCGCGAATGCCCTTGGCCACGTCCTGGGCGGTCTTCAGCTGCTGGGCGCGCATGATCACCAGCCGACCGGTGGTCGCGGGCAGGTTTACGCCGAGCTTCTGGCTGGCGGTGCTGCGAACCTGTTGCCCGGTTGAGCCCTGAAGCTTTTCGCGCACCGCTGCGACCTGACTCTGCACGCCGAGCTCGCCCGCGAGCTGATCGACGAGTTCATGCAGGTTCAGCGAGACCTCGCCCGATTCAGTCGAGACGATCCTGCCACCCCCGTTGAGGATGCCCAGCAGCTGTTTGTGCGCGGTCTGATTGGCCCGGCGCCACGCTTCCTGGACCTGCGAGCTCTGCAGCAGCGGCGGAACGAGCTTGTTGGCCAGCAGCCGCAGGCCCGAGGAAGCTGGCCCCGCCAGGCCCTGCACTTCCTTTGGCAGCGCCGTCTTCAGTTCCTGTTCGACGTCGACCGAGCTGAACAGCTGGTTGACGAGGTAGACGCTGAGGGCTTCGTCGATCTGGCGGTTGGCAAGCAGTTCGCTGCTCGTCTTGGTCCAGTTGGCGGTGTTCAGCGCCTCGCGGTTGATCCACACCGCAAAGCACGCGAGGAAGCCGATGATGACCGCCAGCGTGAACGCAACGGGCACCGCGATGCGATGGCGCGACCCGGCGATCGCCGCCGCTCCGGCGTCGCTCATCGCGCCACCGGGGGACGCACTGGCTCCGGCACGCTCAGCGGTGAGGCCGGCGGCACGTATATGACGACGGTGCGCGCGAGACGGTCCTGCAGACAGCGCCTGCGGTGGTCCCACAGCATGATCAGATAGCCGGCGAGCAGCGGGAGCGCCGCGAGGATCAGCCAGCCAAAGCGCGACATCGCGCGGACCGGTTTGATCGGGCCACGCTGGCGTCCGTCGATCACGCGTATGCCCATCACGCGACTTCCGGGGGTCTGTCCGGTCGTCGACCAGAAGAATGTGAAGTAGGCGATCGACCAGATCACCCACGCGACAGCCGACACCCCGGCGATCAGCGCATCGATCTGCGACGGCAGGTGCAGGATCGACAGAGCGAGGCCGACGATCACGCCGACGAGAGCCGCGACGCCGTTGACGATCCCCGCGTCGAGCCCGAACGCGATCGCCCGGGTCACCAGGCCCGCGTACTCCAGCGCGCGCGACCGGCCGGAGACAGTCTCGAGGACCGCCGGGCCGCGCAGGCGGGCGAGCGCCGCCGCCTGGGCCGCTGCGGCCTCGGAAAGCACCTGCGGATCGCTCGGCGGGGGTACCTCGCGCACCGGCACGCTCACGGCGCGTGCTCGCCGCGCGTCGGCGCTCGGGCGGACATCTCGAGCCCCGCACGTCGCGCCGCGTCGGGGTGTCGCCGAGCGAACCGATGCGCGAAGCGCTCCACCCAGTCATCCGCGTCACGCGAGCGATCGCGCGCGACACCCGCCACCTGCTCGACGAAGCCCGTCCCCTGGCGGGTGATCGCCTCGGTGACCGACGGGCTGCGCGCTATCTCATCCACCAGGACCCAAAGCGCCTGGCTCTCGAGCAGGCTCGACACGACGACTTCCGGCAGCCTGCTCTCCAGCGCCCTGGCGACGACCCGTTCGAGCTCAGGTCCCGCGATCGCACGCTGCGCGACCTGCTCTGCGATGCCATCGGCGAGCATCCGGTCGGCGATGCGCTGCGCGAGGCGAGCGGTCTCGACATGCTCGAGCACGCGGTCGATTGCCGGGCCCGCGAAGAACCGCTCCAGAGTCGCGTCGAACGTTGTCTGCAACGCGCGAGTACCAGTATCACGTAGCGCAGCGGTCGCCTGGCGCTGCGCGGCGGCACCGCCGTCGCGCAGGGCGCCCGCAACGCGGACGGGCGCGACCGCCAGGCGCATGCCGGCACGGGACAGGGAGTTCACGAGGCTCAGAGGAGGCTCCGGTGGTCGTATGGAGGTCCGGCTCGCCACGCCAGGACACAGGCGCTGCGCCATCGATCGACAGACGCCGCCTCACGATAGACCCTGAGCAGCACCCTGGCAACGGCGCAAAGTCCCGCCCAGCGGGCCTTGCGGACTCGCGACAGCCCTCAGCCGCTCGGCGGAAGGCCTCCACCGGCCGCCGGCCGCGCACGCCCGAGGTTCGCGACGATCAACGAGACGACGGTCACGAGGTATATCTGCCCGAGCAGGCCCTCGAACACCGACAGCGTGTGACCGAGGTCGGTGCGCGCCGTCAGGTCGCCGAAGCCGATCGTCGTAAGGCAGGTGAAGCTGAAATACAGGCACTGCGAGACGGTCGCCGCCTCCCCGCCGGCGAAGAACGGGTTGCCGCCGAGGTGATCGATCGAGCCGTAGATGAAGGCGAAGAACATGCCCAGCAGGATGTATACGCACAGCACGCCGAACACGGCCTCCATCGTGACCGCCTGCCTGGCTCGCAGGCTGCGAAGCACGCCGATGACGATCATCGGCGGGGCGAGCGCGACGAGAAGCGCGTTCGACGCCCGGATCGCGCCGCCGTTGACCGTGCCTTCGAGGGCCTCCACGACGCTCGCCGCGACGACGAGAACGACGACCGCCAGCGCCGAGCGCATGACAATGGGTTTCGCTTCGGCTGCCCACATCGCGAGCAGCAGCGTCACTCCGAGTAACGCGCTGACGAACAGCTGCTCCCACCGCCCCGGTGTCGCGACACCCTGGACCCAGAACGCGAGGATGATCGCGCCGAGCAGCAACCCGTAGCGCTCGCGCCGCCGGGCCTCGCCAGCTTCCTCGACGTCGGCCGGAACTGTGCTGGACATCGCGTTTGCAGCACATCAGTCGTTCCGGACGGCTCACGACGGTTGGCGCGCAGGCGCGGACGCGCCGATCCTTGCGGGCTGAACCTGGTATCAGCGACTACCAGCCCCTCACAGCCCCCTAAGCTGTCCACGATCACCCGAGACACGTGTCCGGGATCACCCGAGACTTCACACAGTACCCCCGGCAGGATTCGAACCTGCGACCCTCGGATTAGAAGTCCGATGCTCTATCCAGCTGAGCTACGGGGGCCGGGCGCCGGGCCGGACACACAGCCCAGCCGCTAGCCAGAGCCATCGTGGCACGTGTCGAAGACCGACCGCACCGTCGGGTCGGCGATCCAGCGTGTCCTGCAAGCCCGTGCCGCGGGCGAGCATCGTTAGGCGGCATTCGAACAGAACTTAACCACCGCTGATGCGAAATCTGTAAAAGTAGGGTTCATGGACGCCTCCGCTGGGCAAGGGGAAACCGACCTCACGCGCAAGCAGCGCCGCGAGCAGGCGCGCGCGCAGCGCAAGGAGCTCGAGCAGGCCGAGGAGGCGCGCGCGGTACGCCGCAAACGCCTCTCGCTGCTGGGCATCGTCGTCGCGGGCGTCGTCGTGGTCATCGTGGCGATCCTGCTCGCCACCGGCACGAGCTCCAAAACCAAGGTCAACGTGAGCGCCGCGACCAACCCCGCGGCCACCGAAGTCACGTCGCTGCTGGCGGGCATCCCGCAGAACGCCAACGTGCTCGGCAACCCGAACGCGCCGGTCACGCTCAAGTACTTCGGCGACCTCGAGTGCCCGATCTGCAGGGAGTTCACGCTCGGCGCGCTGCCCTCGCTGATCGGCGGCTACGTCCGTCAGGGCAAGCTGAAGATCGAATACAACTCGATGGAGACGGCAACGCGCGAACCGGAAGTCTTCAAAACGCAGCAGGTCGCGGCTCTCGCGGCGGGCAAGCAGCAGAGAATGTGGAACTACGTCGAGCTCTTCTACCACGACCA
The DNA here is from genome assembly GCA_963749385.1 of uncultured Solirubrobacterales bacterium. Taxonomy (GTDB): domain Bacteria; phylum Actinomycetota; class Thermoleophilia; order Solirubrobacterales; family Solirubrobacteraceae; genus Palsa-744. Next base: position 15,377 of record CAVVMI010000003.1, on the reverse strand, counting down.
GGGAGAAGAGGACAGCGGCTACGTCACCGAAGCGTATCTCCAGGAACTGGCGAAACAGGTGCCGGGGCTGAACCTCACCAAATGGGCGACCGATCGCACCGATCCGGCGCTGTCCGAACAGGTCACGACCGACGGGCAGACCGCGACGAACGAAGGCTTCACGGGCACGCCCTCCTTCCTGGTGGGCAAGTCCGGCGGCCATCTTGCAAAGCTCGAATACTCCTCGCTGAGCGACCCGTCGTCGTTTGACGCTGCGATCGAAAAGGCGCTGAAAAGCTAGGCCCACCATGTCGACGAGCCGGGTGCTGAAAATCATCATGCTCGTCCTCACGCTGGCCGGGCTCGGCATCGCGGCCTACGTCACCTACGTGCACTACGCCGGGATCAAGCCCGCGTGCACCCTGGGCGAAAGCTGCACCAAGGTGCAGACCTCCAAGTACGCCGAGCTGGCCGGCGTCCCGGTCGCCCTGATCGGGCTCATCGGATACGTCGTGATCCTCGTGACACTGCTGCTGCCAGACAGCGAGACGACGCGCTTTGCGGCCGTCGCGCTCACGCTCGGCGGCTTCGGCTTCAGCGCGTATCTGACCTACCGCGAGATCTACTCGATCAAGGCGATCTGCGAGGAGTGCGCGACCAGCGCGGTCATGATGACGATCCTCATGCTGCTCGCCATCTGGCGCTTCCTGCGAGGCAGCGAGCCTCAGGACGCGCCCGCTTCAGCCACGCAGAGCGCACTCTCCGAGCAGACGCCTTCGCTCGGCACGGCCCCCTGAGCGCCCGCTCGACGCGGCACCCGGGCAGAGCGCTCGCAGCCTGACACCGCAAGACCGCCCGGCGACGTGGCCAATCCGTCCAGTGGCCGCGCAGCCGCCCGAGCGCGCTCGGCGTTTCGCCGACGTGGTGGACAAGGCAGATGCGCTCCCACACGACAAGCACTCAGACCGAAGCGAGCAGCACGACCTCCGGGTGCGATAGCGACCCCGCGGCCGTCGACGTCACCACGACGCCGGGCGCAGCGATGCCCGATTTGCGCAGCTTGCCGGCCGCCGGCAGCGCCGAGGAGGCGACGAAGATCGCTCGCCTGTTCGAGATGACCAGCGACCTGCTGGCGACGATCTCCGCGGATGGCCGTTTCAGGCTGCTCAACCCGGCCTGGGAGCAGGTGCTGGGCTGGAGCCGCGACGAGATGCTCTCCCAGCCCGTGGCCGACCTCATGCACCCCAACGACATCGAGCGAACGCTGACGCCGATGCTCGCCAGCAGCCAGGTTCCCACGCAGATTGAGAGCTTTACAAACCGCTTCCGCCATCGGGACGGCTCATGGCGATGGCTGCTGTGGAGCGCGCGCTGCGATGACGAGATCTGGTACGCCTCGGCCAAGGACGTCACCGACCGCATGTGGCTCGAGCGCCAGGCGCTGCACGACCCGCTGACCAAGCTCCCCAACCGGCTGCTGCTGATGGACCGCACGCTTCAGGCCGTCGCTCGCCTGCATCGCAGCGACAGCGTCGTGTCGCTGCTGTTCATCGATCTCGACCGCTTCAAGGCGGTCAACGACAACCTTGGACACGAGGTCGGCGACAGCCTGCTCATCGGCGTCTCCGAACGCCTCGGCGAGCTGATGCGCGACAGCGACACCGTCGCGCGCCTTGGCGGCGACGAGTTCGTGATTCTCGCCGAGGACCTCGTCGACGAGGCTGAAGCGCTCTCGCTCGCCGATCGCGTGCTGGCCGCGCTCGAGCAGCCGTTCTCCCTCGGCAAGGCGGACGTCTCCGTCGTCGCGAGCGTGGGCGTGTCGGTCTGCCGGGACTCCGAGGCCGACCCCGAGGCCCTGCTGCACGAGGCCGACACGGCGATGTATCAGGCCAAGGCCGCGGGAGGCCGTCGCGCCGAGTTGTTCGACGACGGCCTGCGCCGCGAGCTCAAGGCCCACATGGCGATCGAGAATCGCCTGCGCGACGCGCTCCCCCAGGACGAGCTGCGCCTGGACTACCAGCCGATCCTGCCTCTTGCGGGCGGGCGGGCGGTCGGATGCGAGGCGCTCGTGCGCTGGGAGCCCGATGGCGCCGACCGCTCCAAGCTGAGCCGCCTGCTCCCCTCCGTCTTCCTGCCGCGTGCCGAGGAGAGCGAGCTGATCGTGCAGATCGGCGACTGGGTGCTACGCGCCGTCTGCGAACAGGCCGCGGAGTGGAGCCGGCAGGGCATCTCGATCCCCATCTCGATCAACGTGTCGCCTCGCGAGCTGACCGAGATCGGCTTCGCAGACCGCGTGCGCGAGCAGCTCTCGGCCTTCCGCCTGCCCGGACGGGCCATCTGCCTGGAGGTCAGCGAGCAGGCCCTGCTGCGTGACCCTGAGCGTGTGGAGGCCTCGCTGAGGGAGCTCAAGCGGCTGGACGTCACGATCGCGCTTGACAACTTCGGCGCCGGCCAGTCTCCCTTCAGCCTGCCGAAGAACCTGCCGTTGGACATGCTCAAGCTCGACCGCTCGTTGATCCAGGGCTTTGAGAGCGACCGTGACCGGCGCGCGATAGTCGCCGGCATGATCGCGCTCGCGCACGAGGCCGGCCTGACGGCGGTGGCCGTGGGCATCGAAAATCGTCAGCAGCTCGCGCTCGCGCTCGAGCTGGACTGCGCGGTCGGCCAGGGCTTCCTCCTGCAGAAGCCGGACTCGCCCGACAAGCTTCGCCTCAACGACGCGCCGGTGGCTGTAACGTCCGCGCCATGGCGTCCCGGTCGTGCGACTCGGGGGCAGCGGCCCTCGCCACTGACCGGCGCCGCCGCCGTCGAAGCTCAGAAGCAGGCGGCCGCGACAGACGCGGCGCTGCTGGTAGATGAGGGCATGCGCCTCGGCCTCGGCACCGGATCGACGGTCGCGCACCTGCTGCCGGCGCTTGCCGCTCGCCGCCTCGGCGGGCTGCGCTGCGTGGCCACCTCGCCGGCGACCGCAGCTGCGGCGCGCGCGCTCGGTCTCATCGTCGACGATCCGGATGAGGTCGGCGCGCTCGATCTCGCGATCGACGGCGCCGACCAGATCGACCCGAGCGGCTGGCTGATCAAGGGCGGCGGCGGCGCTCACACGCGCGAGAAGATCGTCGCCGCGTCAGCGCGGCGATTCGTCGTGATCGCATCGGCCGCGAAGGCGGTGAGCGCATTGGGTCCACCGGTGCCGCTGGAGCTGCTGGCCTACGGCGCCGCGAACACGCTCGCCGAGCTCGCACCGGCGCGCCTTCGCGATGCGCCGCCCAGTCCCGATGGCGGCCTGATCGCCGACTACCTTGGCGCCTTCGAGGATCCGCGCGCGCTCGCCGTGCAGCTCAGCGGCGCGCCGGGCGTGATCGAGCATGGGCTGTTCGCCCCAGAGATGGTGAGCGAGATCCTGATCGCCTCAGAGCAGGGCGTCGAGCACCGCTCCGGCGCCAAGCCCGAGCGCTGAGCGCGAGGTCGTGCCGAGCGTCTCACGGGGGTGAGCATCCCGGGAGAGGCGCGTCGCGTTCGCGGCGATGCTGGGGCGTCTAGGACGACGCGGTGACCGCGTCACTCTCAGACCAGGTCCGCAGGAACGTCTCGGTCGCCTCGACGTCGAGCGGGCGCGAGTAGAGAAAGCCCTGGCCGCTCTGGCAGTCCTCGTCTCGCAGCTGCGTGAGCTGCTGCTGCTGCTCGATTCCCTCGGCGAAGGTCTCGATCGAGAGCGCCTTGCCGAGCTGCACGAGCGTGTGGATGAGCGTCTCCCCCTCCCGGTTCTTACTCAGGCCCGAGATGAACGAGCGGTCGATCTTCAGCGCATCGACAGGGAAGCGCTGGAGGTGTGCGAGCGAGGAGTAGCCGGTCCCGAAGTCGTCGATCGCGATGCGCACGCCGAGCTGCTTGACGGCGCTCAGCCGTTTGGCTGTCTCCTCCACGTTTCGCATCAGCGTGGTCTCGGTGATCTCGAGCGTCAGCGCGCCGGGGTCCAGCTGGCTGCTGGCCAGCGAGCGTTCGACGTCGCCCACGAAGCGGTCCATGTCCAGCTGGCGGGCGGACACGTTGACGGCGATGCCGATCTGATGGCCGGCCGCGCGCCACGCCGCTCCCTGCAGGCACGCCTCGTTGAGCACCCACCTGCCGATGTCAGAGATGAGCCCCGTCTCCTCGGCCAGCGGGATGAATTCGTCAGGCTGGACCTCGCCGCGCTCGGGGTGGCTCCAGCGAATGAGCGCCTCCACGCCGGTCGGGCTCATGTCGCTGAGCGCGAACGTCGGCTGGTAGACGAGGAAGAACTGGTCCTTGTCGAGCGCTTCGCGCAGGTCCATCTCGAGCGCCATCCGGCTCTCGATCGAGTCCTGCATGCCCGCCTCGAAGATCGCGTGGCGGTTCTTGCCATCCCACTTGGCCTTGTACATCGCGACGTCGGCCTCGCGCAGCAGCTCGTCGGCCGTCGCCGGGCGGCCCATCGAGATGCCGATGCTCGCCGTGACGGCGACCTGGGTCTGCTCTTCAGAGCCGAGCTTGAAGGGCGGCTTGAGCGCTTCCAGGAGTCGCTCGGCGATCAGGTCGGGCCCGGCCTCGGGCGAGACGTCCTCGCAGATCACGACGAACTCGTCACCGCCCAGGCGCCCGAGCGCATCAGCTCCTCGCACGACGCCGTCCAGGCGTTCGGCGACGGCCTGCAGGAGCTGGTCGCCGGCCGAGTGTCCGAGCGTGTCGTTGATGCCCTTGAAGTTGTCGAGGTCGACGAACAGCGCCGCGACCTGCGTCTGGTTGCGCGTCGAGCGCGCGAGCATCTGCTCGACGCGATCGAGGATCAGCGTCCGGTTGGGCAGGCCGGTCAGCGGATCGTGCGTGGCCAGGAACGCGAGCTCCTCCTCGCGCCTCGCGAGCTCTTCGTCGGTGCGCTGGCGCTCTGCCTCAAAGCACTTGGACATCAGCACGAGGCTCGTCTCGAGGCTCAGCTGCAGCATGCTGAGCGCGTGGCCAAGCGTCTCGGCGCTGACCTCGAGCTGCTCTGCGTCCTCGCGCAGCGCCTCGGCCATCACGTCGCGCCAGATCAGGCAGCGTCTGATCACCTCGTTCAGCGACGCCGCACGATGAGCCGCTAGCTCGCCGAAGATCTGCCAGGCTTCGCGACCGGCCTCGCGCGCGACGTCCAGCCCCTCGCCGGCGATCCAGCGAGCGACCGAGTTGGCCGTGCTCATGCAGATGCGCTCGAGGCTTTCCTGCACGACCGAGTCGACGATCTCGCCCGAGCCGATCGTCCGCGCGACGGTCTCGACGACGATCGCGTCCGTCTGCTCCTTGAGCCGCTCGCCCAGCACGTGCAGCCCCTCGGCGGACAGGTCGAGCGGCGCCGGCGGTGCCGGTGCGTTCTGTGCCTTCGCTCCCCCGTTGCGGGCTGCTCTTGCGGGCTTCCACCCTCAACAGATCGGCGTCGAACCCCGATCCTTGAGAAAAGCAGGCAAATCCGCGCGACCAGGCCACATAGGCCCCGCTGGCACGCGCAGGTCAGCGGGGGACCGAGGAGTCGAACCTCGCGTTGCGGTTTTGGAGACCGCCGTGTTACCGATACACCAGTCCCCCAGGGGAGGGGGAATTGTAGGGGCTGGCTGCTCGGCCGCATTTGCCCCCGGACCGCGCGAGCTGCCGGCCTGGACACCGCGCGAAGCCCTCTGGACAGCGCTCGGAGCCTGAAAAGTGGTCCACGAGCATCTAAAGGCGCTGGGAACAACTGCCGATGTCACGAGTAGCCCCGACTACGGCCGCTCACGATGATCGCCCCCTTCGGCAGACCAACACCCACAGGCCCCTCGCGCCGGGCGGCCCCTCGTTGCGCCGCCCCCGCTCACGCGGTCCGCCCCGAGAGCCGTGCCCAACGAGCGATCCGCGACCAACAGGGCTTCCTGCTGATCGAAGTGCTCATCAGCGCCGTAATCGTCGCCATGATCGCCGTCGCCACGCTCACCGGTTTTCAGGCCGCGTCAATCTCCACCGCCACCGACCGCTCACGCGCCCTCGCAACGCAGGTGGTCGGCGAAGAACAGGAAGCGCTTCGCGGCATGTCGACGACCGCACTCGAGCAGTATGGGACGCAGACCAAAGCACCCAAGACATACTGCGCCGCGGGTGCCAAAAGCTGCTTGGAACTCACGGTCAAAAACACCGCCACGTTCGTCGCGGCCTCCAGCAAACAGTTCACGTGTGAAACGTCCGGCGCCGGGGCCAACTACATCGAGACAACGACCGAAGCCACCTGGACCGGCGAGAAGACGCACGACAACCATCCGGTCCGTCAAACCAGCATCGTCACGGTCCCCCCGGCTGCATCAATCGAGGTCAAGCTCAAAGACGAGGACAACAACCCGGTCGAAGGCGCGACCGTGGAAGTCCGTGAAGAAGGCAAAAGCTCGGGCACCACCCAGCTCACGCCCGCCGGCGGTTGCGCCGTATTCTCCGGGCTCACCGCGGGTCAGAAAGATACGGTCCTCGTGAAAAAGACCGGCTGGACCAACGAAGCCGGCGAATCCACGCCATCCAAGGAAATCTCCGTGACGACGGGAACCGTCGCGCTCGCCGAATTCGTGATCGCGCCGACAGGAAGTCTCGAAGTCAAATTCAAAACAGGCGCTGAAGCCACTGAAAGCGATACCTTCGTCGCCTACCAGTCCAAAATAAAACCGGACCCATTCTACGTCGGCGGCAAAGCGGGAGAAACGTTGACCCCCGCGGCGTCACTAACCGGGCTCTATCCCTTCACGACGCTGAAAGAAAAAACCTGGGAACCGGAAAAGTACGCCGTCTACGCCGGCGACTGCACGGCCAACAACCCTGAAACCGTGACCGCGACAAAAGAAAAACCCGCGGAAGTGGCGATACTGCCGGCGACACCGGCGGAAGCGACGGTCACGCTGCCGCCGATCAACATCGTCGTGGAGCAGCAGACAAAAGCAGCAGCCAAAAAAGAAGAAGAAAAAGCCAAAACGCCACCACCCGTCACGGCCGCGAAGTCGCTCAAGTTCATCAACAAGGCGTGCAAAGGCGTGGCGGCCCAGAACTACACAGGCGGCGTGGCATACGAACACCCGCTCGCGCTGCCGGGCCTCAACGCCAACGGCGAACTCGTTCACAAGGGCCAGCCGTATGCAAAAGAACTGGAACTCTGCATCGCATGGGAAGCGGGCGCTAAAAAATTCTGGAAAACGACCAAACCGATTGTGATCGCCAACACGTCTAGCTCCGGATCGGCTGTGACAAAGATCTATATGGAAGAACAGACCAAAACCACAGCGCTGGTCAGCTGCTGATGGTCGCGCCCGACCCAGGACAGGTCCCGCGCGTTGGCGAGCACGGCTTTACGATGATCGAACTGTTGATCGGCATGGCCTGCGCAGCGATCGTGGTCGCCGCCCTGGCGACGATCATGCAAGTCGCGCTTGACCAGTCGACACGCCTGAGCGACGTGACGAGCTCCGATCAGATCGGTCGCACCGCGATGAACCAGATCGTCGAAGAGCTGCATTCCAGCTGCACTGGCTTTGAAGCGACGGCTATCCAGGTCCCCTCGGGCACCGTCACCGCGCCGCTGTCCAAACTCAATGCCACCAACCTGTGGTTTCTCAGCGCGTATGGCACTGGCACCGGGGCCGAAGGAGCGTTCTATAAAAAAATGTACGAGCACGACATCATGTGGGAAAAAACCGGAGAAGTATCCGGCCAGAAGCTCGGCAATCTGATCGACTACCGCTTCACCAGCACAGGCGAACCGCTCCAGGGCATCTGGCCATTTCCCGCGCTCGAAACCAAAAACGCCACCAAAACGTTGCTCGCGGAAAACGTCGTGTACCCCAGCGGCGAAAGTCTCTTTACCTACTACCAATCGGTCACCGAAGGGAGCGTCGTAAAATACGAAGCCCTCTCCAGCGAAGCAGAAATCCAGAAAGCCGCCGGTGAAAAGAACGACGGGATCGCCAAGGTCGGAATCCGCTTCACGCAGGCTCCGCCCACCGACGCCAACAACGGCCGCCCGACCGCCGTCGTCGCCGAAGGGCACACCGTGCCGCTCAGGAGCACGGTCGTCCTGCGTTTCAACGCGATCGAACCTGGATCGGAAGAAATCAACAAGCCATGCACGTAAAGACGCTCAGTCGTTTCGTCAGGTCGGCGATGTCCGACGAGGGGGGCTTCACTCTCCTGATGACGCTCGCGATCCTGTTCATCAGCTCGCTGCTCGTCGCAGCCGCCCTGGAGAACGCGAACGGCGACGTCCGTCTCACCAGATCCAGTACCGGCGCGCAAGACGCCTACTATGCGGCCCAAGCCGGCCTTCAGGTGTACGAGTACAACCTCAACTCCTCGCTGGAATACTGGAAAACGTGCCCACACTCCGAAGGCGAAAACGAAAAAAAAGAAAAAGGCGCCGCTATTCCGGTCAAACTGCTCGAAGAATCGTCGCAGACCTATAACGGGGAGTCGTATAAATTCGAAACGCTTCCGACGACCGGCCATGAAAAATGTGAAGAAAACAAGCAGGCCTCGATCGTCGAGACCAGCGGGTCGGCAAACGACACCTTTCGCATCAAGGCCACCGGCTATGCCAACGGCGTCGAAAAGTCGATCATCGCGACGTTCAAGCATCCGGGCTTCCTCAACTACGTGTTCCTCAGCGACTACGAAGTGGAAGATCCGCAGACGTTCGCGAAACCGCCGGTTCACTGCGAACACTATTACGCCACGCGAAAAAAAGAAGGATGGCTGGCTGAATGCCCACCGATCCCGTTCATCGGAGGGGACGAACTGAAAGGCCCATTTCACAGCAACGACGCGGTCTCGCTCTGCTCGAGTGCAGGCAAGAAGCGGTATTTGGACGCAAAGGCCAATCCCCTGAAGACGTCGTTGAAATGAACGAAGGGGTCTACACGGACACTGAACTGAATCCGTTCTGTGGCGGGGCCTACACGATCTATGGCAAAAAAAAGGAAAAAGGACCGACGCTCAGCCCGCCGCCGACTGACACCGAACTTCTCGAAACTGCGGAAGACAAGTTCACGGGTCGCACTCGCATCGAACTCAACGGCGAATGAAATGACAGTGTGGAACGCCGAAATCGCCACCGGCAAAGAGACCATCCCATTTCCGAAAAACGGCGTCGTCTATGTCTCGAACAGAGCCTCGCCCGCTTGCAGCGTGACCTACTCTCCGTTCAGCTACGACGAAGACTACGAAAAAGACACCAACTGCGGCGACGTGTACGTCAAGGGCTCATACACGGAATCACTCACGATCGCCTCTGCGCAGGATGTGATCATTGACGGCAACACCTACACCACCGGTGGAGAAAAAGGTGGAGAACCGACGGGCTCTGCCACGCTCGGGCTCGTCGCGCAGGACTTCGTGCGTGTCTATCACCCCGTCAAGGCGGAAGGCCTAAAAAGAACGAAAGGACCAAAAACATCGAAGGGCAGTGTGAAGGCAAAAGCCAGAAAGCGGGCGAAGGCGGCGTCACGAACGAACTGGGAGGGTCGAACGAAGACCTCGTCATCGACGCCGCGATCCTGAGCACCAAGAACTCGTTCATCGTCGATAACTTCTTCTGCGGCACCTCGTTGGGGAAGTTGACGGTCTGGGGCGCCATCGCGCAGTTTTGGCGCGGCCGCGTGACGAAGGGCCAAGGCGAAGCTGGGTATCCGGAAAAGCGCTACAACTACGACGAACGCCTGGCGACCAGGCAGCCGCCGAACTTCCTCTCGCCAAACTCCAGCGGTGGCTGGGAACTGGAGCGCGAGACGGCGCCCAGCTAGACGCGAGCAACCCGATGCGGGCGGAGGGACTCGAGCCCCCAGGGGCCTAGGAGCTGCTGCGCGATATTCTGCACCTCGGAGCCACACTTGGAGATCGGGATGCTGGCCCAAGAAGCAGCGGGCCCCGAAGATCTGCCCTCTTAGCGACTTGGCGCCCGATCCACGCCCCTCTTAGCCTGGATCCACCGCGCTGAGGTGTGCCGTTCCGTCCGGCGGCGTCTCTTAAGTGACCTCCTGAGCAGGGCTTTTTCAGGCTGTGACGGCAGCCGGGGCCCCGCGTCAGGAGGTCACTCTGATGGTGCAGGATGACGAGCCGCTCGGACTGGACGGTGTGGGGGTCGTCTTTGACGACGATCGCGTGGTCTGCGATGCCGGGATCGCGTTGGTCGCGACGCTCGCCGGACGGTTGGGAGTCGAGCATCTGGCCGGTCGTTTCGTTCGCCTGCGCTGCGATCGCCCGGGCGCTCACAACGCGGGTCGGAAGGTGATGGCGCTTATCTACGCGATGGTGCTGGGCGCCGACTGCATCGATGACTGCGCGCTGCTGCGTGTCGGGCGCACACGCCGGCTCCTGGGTGGCTGGCTGCCGGCGCCCTCGACGCTGGGGACGTTCCTACGGGCCTTCACCTTCGGGCACGTGCGCCAGCTCGACCGCGTGCTCGACCAGACGCTGAGACGTGCATGGCGGGCGGTGCCGGCCCGGGGGATGAGCGGCTGGTAATCGACGTCGACAGCTTCGTCGGCGAGGTTCACGGCTATCGGAAGGAGGGTGTCGGTTTCGGGTACACCAAGCAGCGCGGGTATCACCCGATGCTCGCCTCGCGGGCGGACACCGGCGAGGTGCTGCACGTGCGGCTGCGCAAGGGGCAGGCGGCCAGCCCGCGTGGGGTCGTCAGATTCGTCGATGAGCTGATCGCGCGCGTTCGGCGCGCCGGGGCCGTCGGTGAGAAGCTGCTGCGAGCCGATTCTGCGTTCTGGAACAACAAGCTGATCGCGCGCCTTGAGAATGCGGGCTGGCGTTATTCGATCAGCGTGCGCCTGCAGTTGCCGGTCAAGGACGCGCTCGCCGAGATCCCCGAGTCAGCCTGGACGCCCTTGCAGGACTACCCTGCCGACGGCGAGGCGCAGATCGCCGAGACGACGATCAAGGACAAACGCCTGATCGTCCGTCGCACACGACTGGTCGGAGCGCAGGCTGAGCTGTGGCCGGACTGGCGCTACTTCCCGTTCATCACCAACCGCATCGAGGCATTGGCGACGGTCGAGTCAGAGCACCGCCAACACGCCGTCGTGGAGCTCACGATCCGTGATCTCAAAGACCAGGCGCTCGCACACTTCCCCTCCGGCCGCTTCAATGCCAATAGCGCCTGGACGGTGATCGCGTGCTTGGCGCACAACCTGCTGCGCTGGAGCGCCCTGATCGGCATGCCCGGAGAGACCGTTCGCGCTGCCCGCACCTTCCGTCGCCGGCTGCTTCAAATACCTGGCCGATTGACGCGCAGCGCCCGCCAATGGACGCTTCACCTTCCCGCCCGCTGGCCCTGGCAGGGCGACTTCACCCGAGCGCTCGCGCGCATACGCGCGCTGCCCGCAGCGAGCTGAGCCTCACTGCCGACAACCACCATGCAGGTCCGCCGCTCCACACGCGGCGATCTGGCGACGTCAAGAACACCCCGCCGAACGGTCTCCCACCAGGGTCGCCGCCTGACGCGGCCGCAGACACGTTGCGCACTGTCGACCGACGCCGCCGAATCTGTCAATCGCTCCATGCCGGCGACTACGCGGTGGATCCAGGCTTAGCGGGCGGTGTGTTTCAGCGGGATGCAGCACACATCCGTAGTTTGCCTCCGCCAGATCGCGGGCTTTTCACGACGTGCGACCTCTCCTCGTGAGCCTATGGTGACCCTATGCACCGCTCATCGACGACCGCAACGAACGCGCAGCCCGACGAGCCGACGCGGGTTTCCACCGCGCGTGCGGGAGTTGTGAGCCTCAAGCCTCAGCCCTGGCGCTGGGATCACCCGCGGGTTCTTGTCGAGCATCCAGACGAGGCGACTGGCCTTGCGATCGCCTCGGGCCTGCGCTTCGCGGGCTACGCAGTCGCCGTGTGTCCCGGTCCGGGGGGGCACGGGCGGTGTCCGCTGACTGGGCCGGCCGGATGCGCCCCCGCTCACGATGCCGACCTCGTCGTCTGTTCCCTGGGCTACGAGCACGAGACGGCCCGAGCGGTGTTGCGCGAACTGCGCATGCGCTATCCCAACGTGCCTCTAATTGTCGAGACGCCGTCTGGCCCAGACGCGGAGCTGCAAGAGCTCTTGGACGGCTGTCACCCGTTGGCGGCGCCAGCGAGCGCCGAGCAGATTGTGGGCGCCGTGCAGAGCTTGCTGGGCCAGTCCCCCGAGGGAGACCCCGCCAGTGCGTAGCCCGTTTCACAGCGAGCAAGAGGCCTTCCGCTTTGTCGTGGTGGTGTTGCTCACCATGCTCGCAATCGCGCTCGCCGCCGCCCTTGGCCCGATGTGGCTCGCTTTTGCGGTGCTCGCGGTTGTACTTGGCGCTGTCTCGATGCGCGCGGCGCAGCTGCGGATGCGCAAGCTCCGCGGTCTCGAGCTGCCGGTGAAGATGGCCCCCCCGCACTTGGGCTCAGCTGCGGAGCGTCGCGTTCTCGTCGTCGCCAACGACATGCTCAGCGAGGAGGCGCTGCTCAGCGAGATCGAACGGCTAGCCTCGGCGCCGCACACGCACGTGCTCGTGCTCGTGCCCGCGCTGATCTCCCCCGTAGCCCGCTTGACCGGCGGGGTCGACAGTCTCATGGACCAGGCGCGCGTTCGCCTGAGTACGGCCCTCGACCATGTCGGGCACGGCCTCGTCGTTGCTGGCGAGGTCTCAGAGGCGAACTCGCTGCAGGCCATCGAGGACACGTTCGCCACATTCACGCCGGATGAAGTCGTCGTCTCCACCGGCTGGGAGTCCACTCAGAGCGGGCTCGAGCCGCGCCTCGCGGGTCTTGTGCGGGAGCGCTTCGCCGTGCCCGTTCGTCACCTCGTCTTCGAGCCCGGCTCCGCCGCGCAGGAGCCAGACAAGGACACAGAGGCGAGATATCGACACGAATTCGGTGAAGCGGCTACCAGGCGGTTCGGGCTAAAGGCGCTCGCGGGTGTGGGGATCCTGGCCGCGGTGCTCATGTCGATGATGGCACTGATCCAGAGCAGCGAAAGAGAGGAAGCACGCGCGGCGACCCAGGCCGCCGCCGCGCTGGCCAGGCTACCGGTCGTGGCGAAGATGGTCGATCTGAAGGTCATCCCGGAATACAAGCTCGGTCCGGAAGGCGAAAAGCACGATGCCTTCACCACGACCGAATTCACCGTTCGGGTCGACCAGCCCCAGGAGCTTAGGATCGACAACACCGATGACCAACCCCATAGCATCACCGCGCCGGAAGCGGGTGTCAACATCGTCGTGATGCCCGGGACGCACACATACACGCTGCTCGTCAAGAAGTCGGGAACGTTTCTCCTGGTATTGCACCTTCCGATGCGACGAATGGGCGATGCAGCACCCTGGCTACATGAGCGGCTACATCAGCGCGGCGTGATGCTGGATCCCGAGAGACGCCACGCCTCGGTAGGAGGATGGGGGGCGTGGCGCGAGTGCGTGTCCGCGTAACGTTGTAAGCGCCTCAGTGACGTCCATGCTCATCCCGTGACCAGCTCAAGGCATAGCGCGCCAGCCGGAGCCGCGCAGCAGCCGGCGAGAGCAGCCGGGCGCTGACGCGCCGCCGAGCGGCGTTAGCGGGTTCAAGGCCGACCGCTGTCTCATTCGGAGTGGTCGCTCGCGCACGACCGTCTGCAGACCGGTGGCGCCCCTCAATCTTTGCCCGTTGGCCGCTGGGCCCGTGAGGCTGGCCATCGCGTGGGCGTCTGTCGTGTGGGAGCGCGGGCATGTGAACCACGCGTGCTTTGGCTTGCTGCAAGCGACGGCCAGTCAGCGCGAGGTCTGTCAGGTCTCGCGACATAGCGCGAGGCAGCTCACGCTGTGCAAGGCTCGCCGCGCGGTGGCGCAGCCAAGTCATCGAGTCGGGTCCGCGATAGACAGCGCGCCATCCCTCGAGTGCCTGCTCGAGCTCATTGCGATCGCGAGCTCGACCGAGGACCTCAACCTCACCCGCACCGTCCTGTGCCGGGCCTAGCCGCACGACGTAAAGCTCGCCGGTATCGCGCACCCAGGCGGCACGGTGGATGGGGCCATAAACACCGGCGCGCCACCAGAGCCCGACGTCCTGCTCGCGAGAGGCAATCCGGCGCGCATCGGCGAGATAGAAGTTGCTCAGTGACCGGTAGCGACCACCGCGCTGCGCTCGATGTGAGTCTGGGCTGGTCATGGTTTACCTCCAAGAATGTTAGGTCAGCCGAACAACCAGAGCTTCGCGGACCTAGGTATTTGACACGTCACAGCGCCCTAAGGATCTGCTGAGCGGCGACTCTCCTCGGCCGTTCGGCTCATCGCTTGCCGGCTCGTTGGTCTGGGTGGCAACTGTGACCGGCTGATCACTCTGCGAGCTCAGATATTGGACGTCCGTCTTCCCAGCGGGCTCTTCAGAGGAGTGTCGCTTGATCTTCTCGGGCCCCGAGGCTGTGAACCGCGAGAGCGCGAGTTCGATCTTCGCGCCGCGTCCGGGGCGGTCTCCTACAGCGACGTGCCCTCCGTGCGCATCGGCGATCGAGCATACGATCACAGCTCAGCCCAGAGCCGAGCGTCCGCGACGCGAGCTTGGCGCTCGCCGGGCGCTATGAGGACGCTGGCTGCTCGTCTGGCTGCTCGCTGAGCGCTAGCTTCCTTCGGCACGCTCGAGCAGCACGCGCATCTCCGTGACGATCTCGTCCTGGCGCGCTCGCAGCGCTGATGGTTCCTGCTCGGATTCGATGAGGCGGGTCTCGGCGAGCTGCAGCGTGCGCTTCGCCCGGGGCGGGTCGAGCAGGTTCTGTGTCTCCCACTCGTCTCCCAGCTGGCGCAGCTCGCGCGTCAGCGCCGGCATCCGGTCGGTGACTATGTGCGACTCACCGAGCAGTGCCCGCGTGTGAGCACTGTCCGCGCCGGGCTGCCCTCCGTCCGGATCGGCCGGCACCGCCGCTTCAGCCGGGCGGCAGTCGACGCGGTGGTGGAGATCAGATCAGTCCCCGCCCTCAGCAAATGCCGGCGACCGGGCACGCCGCCGGTCGCGAGCAGCGAGCCGTAAGTGTGTCTGAGGTCGTGGAAGCGGAGCGGGCGCAGCCCGACGGCGTCGCGCGTGCGCTTGAACCTCGTGACGAGCGCGCTCCTGGATTGCCAGGCCCTTTTCTGTCAATGCGGGCGGAGGGACTCGAACCCCCAAGGGCCTAGGGTGGACTAACCCCGGGTTGTAGTGACAGCTCGGTAGATCAGCGAGAGCTTTGTTGTGGGACGACCCCGGCCAGCTGGGCGGGGTCGTCCGCGCTTGTGCTCAGGCTCCCCTCTGTCCGGCAAGACGAAGGGAAGGAGCAGTTGCGTGTCCCATGGATGACGTGCTGTTCGGCTACCGCCTGCGGCTCTTCACGCTCGCCAGGAGCTCGGCAACGTGTCGGAGGCCTGCCG
>CAVVMI010000002.1:0-170256 GCA_963749385.1 uncultured Solirubrobacterales bacterium | reverse complement strand
GTGGGCAACTAGTTGCTCCCTCCAGATAGTTTTTTTGCACAACTAGTTTCAAAAGACTACCATGTCTGGCGAGCTGGTCCGGTCCTGTAACCAGGCACTACCACCACCGAGAACCAGAACAGGAGTCACGCCTGACGATTGCCCGGGAACCACAAGAGCTGCCCCAGCTGTTCGCTCGGTACGCAACTGCCGGGGAAGCTTCCGCCGCTGCTCGACCTCTATGAGGCGCAGGCCGCATTCGTGCGGCCGGGACTACACCACGGCGCTGGGCCAGGACGCCGTCCGCGCGCACCTTGGGGACCTGCTCACGGTCTCGCCGAAGATCGTGGCGCGTACGGCCCGCCTCGTGACAGCGGCGGGGATCTTGCGTTGATCTGCAGCGGGTGGAAGATGTCCTTCGGCGGGGATGACGCCTCCGCTGTAGAGGGCTCGAGCACCGAGGTGGCACGCCGTCAGACCGACGGGAGCTGGCGTTACGTGATCTACGATCCGGCGTCAGCGACCGCCGCCTTCGGCTCGACGCGGTTCACGCCGTCACCGCCACCGTCGGCGAGGGCTTGATCCCGCGGCGCTCCGCGTTTGGGACGGGCAGATCGGTGGTACGGTCCGACCGTCCAGCCAAGGAGGTTCGTGAGATGGCGACTGAGACAACAGCTCGGCTTCGTCGGGCTCGGGCACATGGGTGGGAACATGGCCTCGCGCCTGCTCGCCGCCGGCTACACGGTGTACGGAGAGGCCAGCGCGCGCGGGCGCCGAGCCGCTGGTCGGCGAAGGGCTCCAGTGGGGCGACAGCCCCCGAGGTGGCGGAGGCGGCCGACATCGTGCTCACCTCGCTGCCCGGACGACCAGGTGCATCGAGGAGGTCGCCTCGCAATCGGACGGCATGCTCGCGGGTCTCGCCGCGGGCAAGATCTGGGTCGACATGAGCACCGTCAGCCCGCGGGTGAGCCAGACGATCGCCGAGCGGGTGCGCGAGCGGGGCGCGTCGATGCTCGACGCGCCGGTGTCGGGCAGCGTCCCCCAGGTGCAGTCGGGCACGCTGACGATCATGGTCGGCGGCGACGAGCAGGCCTACGAACGCGTCGAGCCGATCCTGCGGGAGCTCGGCACGCCCACGCGCGTCGGCGAGAACGGACAGGGCCTGGCTCTGAAGCTCGCGATCAACATCAGCCTCGCCGTCCAGATGCTGGCCTTCGCCGAGGGCCTGCTGCTCGCTACGCGCTCGGGCGTCGACCCGCAAGCGGGCGCTCGACGTGATGGAGTCGAGCCCGATCGGCTCGCCGATGCTCCGCGCGCGCTCCGCGCTGATCCTCGATCCACCGACCGATGACGCGTGGTTCGACCTCGCGTTCATGAAGAAGGACATCGAGCTCGCGCTCGACACGGCGGATCGCTGGGTATCCCTTTGCCCACCGCCGAGCGCGCCGACGAGGTCTGGAGCGCGCAACGGAGCTCGGGTACGAGCGACGCGATCTGGCCGTGCTCTACGAGTTCTTGGAGCGACTCGCGGATCGAAAGGAGGAACGAGTGCCATGACCAACGAGACGCTGACGAGGGTCAGGCTCGGGATGACCGAGCTCGAGGTGTCGCCGATCGCCTTCGGCACCTGGGAGCTCGGCGGCGATTGGGGGGCATTCGACGAGGAGCGGGGAATCGAGGCGATACGCAATGCCCGCGAGCTAGGGGTGAACCTCTTCGACACCGCCCAGGGATACGGCTTCGGCGCCTCAGAGCGATTGCTCGGAAAGGCGCTTCGCGACGATCTGGAGAACCGTCGCGAGGAGGTCGTGATCGCCACCAAGGGCGGCCTGCGGATGAGCGATCAGGGGTTGGTGCGCGACGCGAGCCCGGAGTGGCTTCGCAGCGGCATCGAGGCGAGCCTGGAGGCGCTCGGGGTCGAGCACATCGACCTCTACCAGGTGCACTGGCCCGACCCCAAGGTTCCCTTCGCCGAGACCGCCGGTGCGCTCCAGGAGCTCGTCGACGCCGGCAAGACCCGTCACGTGGGCGTCTCCAACTTCGATGCGGAGCAGATGGCGGAGTTCGCGCGGACGCGCCGGTCGAAACGCTTCAGCCCCCTTACCACCTGTTTCGCCGCGACATCGAGCGCGAGATCCTCCCGTACTGCGCGGCACGACATCGGGGTGCTGGTCTACGGCCCGCTCGCCCACGGGCTGCTGACGGGCGCGCTCGACGAGCGGACCGAGTTCCCGCCGGGCGATTGGCGCAGCGAAGCCCCCTTCTTCAAGGGCGCAGCTATCACCGCAACCTCGAGGTCGTGCGGGAACTCGAGCGGTTCGCGACCGAGGACCTTGGGGTATCGGTGAGCCGACTAGCGATCGCGTGGACGCTTGCCAACCCGGCGGTCCAGGTGGCGATCGTCGGCGCGCGCAGCCGCGGGCACATCGAAGACGCGGTCGCGGCCGCCGAACTCACCTGAACACCGCCGATCTCGAGATGATCAACGAGATCATGTGCCGGCTGCCGATGTCCGGCCCCTCGCCCGAGATGATGCCCGCCTGAGCTGCCGCTCAGGCGCTTCGACCTGCCGCGCGGGGATTCTCGAGCGGGGTCAGCGTGCTTTCCAGGCTCGCCCGCAGATGCTCGTGCTGGGGTGGCAGGCGGAGCTCCTCTCCGAGGTGGGCCGGGTCCTCGTCGACGGCGAAGCCGGGACCCTCGGTGGCGATCTCGAACAACACACCCTGGGGTTCACGGAAGTAGATCGAGGTGAAGTATTCGCGGTCGAGCACGGGGGTCACCTGGCGCCCCGCCTGATGGACCCGCTCCTGCCACGCGGGCTGATCGGCGTCGGCGCAGGCCCACGCGATGTGGTGGACGGTCCCGGCACCCTGGATCCCCGGATGATCGGGCGGGGGGTCATATGCCCATCGAAAGCCCCGCCGGGTCCCGTCGAGCAGGTACTCCTCGCCCAGGCTGTCGAAGCCGAGCGTCTCCGAGAGCAGGGCCTCATGCTCAGCCGAGCCGGTGTCGCCGGCGGCGTAGGCGCGAGCCCCCCGGATGCCCGTGATCGCGTGCTCGGGGGGGATCTCCGGGTCCCGAGCGATGAGCGGCCGCTCGTCCTGCTCGGAGAGCACGAGCGCCAGTCCGAGGCCCTCGTAGTCCGCGAACTCGAGCGTGGCCTCGGTGCGCTTCGCAGGGCGGGCCGCGTCGTGCATCCGGTGCTCCCAGAAGTCGAGCGACGTTTCACTCGGCACCCCGAGTTCGATGCGGTGGATCATTCCGGCGCCGGGGCGCCCCCGGGCGGCGTCGGGGAACCCGAACCAGGTCAGGATCGAGCCGGGGCTCCCGGTCTTGTCCCCGAAGTACAGGTGATAGGCGCTCGGCTCGTCGAAGTTGACGGTCTTCTTCACGAGCCTGAGGCCCAAGAAGTCCGCGTAGAACCTGACGTTCTCGCGGACGTCGGCCGTAATCATCGTGACGTGATGGAGGCCTCCGAGTCGAAGGCTCACCGGCTCTCCCCCGATGCGATCACTCCAGCTTGCACCCGACCCTCCGATCCGTAGTTTTGCCGCTGCAATCTACCGCGTACCGTCGGCCGGCGCGGTCGTGTCGAGCCGTTCTTCCCACCACGCGACGGGCACGATTTTCAGCGCCAGGTCGAGCGTTCCGCTGTCCAGCTGCTCGGCCAGCTGGGTCATCGAAACGAGCCTCCGTGTGAGCAGGTCGTCGTCGATGTCGCCGGCGATCAGGACGGCGGGATGATTGCGAGCCCGTCGTCGCCGCAGGCCGCCGTCATCCGCCGGATCGGACTGTTCGAGAAGGCTGTTGAGCCACGCGAGGTCTCCGGCGAGCTCGACGTTGCGGTCCACCACCTCGGCGTAGAGGTTGGCCCTCAGCATCACCGCCGCCCACCGCCCGAGCACCTCGTCGTTGTGGACCACGATCTCGGCGACGTAATCCCGCAGCGCCTTGCGTCGCCCGGCGTCGCTGACCAGGGCGTGGATCACCGCGGTCATGGTCGGGGTGTCACGTACGACCCGCCTGGCCGCCTCCATCGTCTCGGCGGTGGGCTCGCCGGGAGGCATCAACCCGACGAGCTCGAGGATCCCCGTCCAGCACATGCGCGCGTCGCGGACCAGCTCGAGCATCACGTACTGGGCGAGCACCGCCCAGCGGCGACTGTTGCGGATCTCGAGCACCTCGTTGACGACGGCAACCGACAACAGCACGATGATCGCGCTGGAGGCGAGGCCGGCGAGCAGCGGATGGCGCTCCCACAGGTGCTCGGCGAACTGTTCGGAGACGATTGCCGCCGCCAGGGCAAGCAGCGCCACCGCGGCACCCACACGGGTCTCACGAAGGTAGGACTCGACGGATTCCGAGCGTCGTGGCCCGGTGGAACGCGGCGACATCCGGGCGAGAATACGCGCGACCGTAGGCCGGCTCGGTGACGCCGCCCTGCGCGCGAGCTTCCAGGTCCGGCCCCCACGACGTGGGGTGGACCTTCCCCGAGGAGTGCAACAAGGCGCTGCTGGACTTTCCTCGCCTGACGGCGGGTGCCCGCGTCAGGGGTCGGCGAAGCGCGGTCTCAGGCGGTGACCGATGCCTCCTCGGCGCTGGCCGAGAAGACGGCGTGACGGTCCTTGCCCTGACCCTTGGCCTGGTACAGCGCGAGGTCCGCGTCGCGCAGGAGTTCGTCGGCGCTCCCGTAGCGCCCGCACGCGATCCCGATGCTCGCCGTCACGAGCACCGACTCGCCGCTCACGAGGATCGGCTCCCGTACGGCCTCGTTGATCCGCTCCGCCAGCGTCTCACACGACTCGTCCGGGTTGTGCTCGAACAGGACCACGAACTCGTCCCCGCTGAGACGCCCGACGGTGTCCTGCTCGCGGACCGTCGCCTGCAACCGTCCGGCGACCGTCCTGAGGAGCTCGTCGCCGGCCGCGTGGCCCATCGTGTCGTTGACCTCCTTGAAGCCGTCGATGTCGATGAACAACGCACCGGTCATCCCACCGGCTCGGGTCCGGCCCGCGATCAGCTGGGCCGCACGGTCCTGGACGAGGGCGCGGTTGGGCAGCCTGGTGAGGGGGTCGTGGGTGGCCTGGAAGGCGAGTTCGGCGGTCTTGGCCGCCACCATCGCGAGCGCCCTCCGGCGTCCGGTTCCGAGCACCAGGATCAGCGAGGTTGCGAGCAACGTCAGGAGCAGGCCGCCCACCAGGCGGTACAGCGAGTTGGGGTTGTCGAACAGCGAGGCGGAGGCGACCGGGGTGTAGGTGTGGAGGATCCACGTCGCCCCGGCCGAGGCCGTGCGGTGGACGACGAGCGTGTCGCTGACGGCGCCCGGCTGGGTGTGACCGCTGGAGAAGGCGAAGTGGGCCGCGGGCGAGCTGAAGCCGAACTTCACGGCGATGTTCGGGTGGCCTTCGAGGGCTCGTTCGAGGACCACGTTGGGTACCAGCAGCTCTCCGAGCCAGCCGATGAAGGCACGCCGCCGGCCGGCCACGGTGCTCGGGGGCGTACCGGTCCGGTAGACGGGGATCGCGACCCCGAGTGAGGTTTTCCCGCCGATCGTGACGGGCGCGTAGTTGGCCGCGCCCGCGTCGCGGTCGTACATCATGGTCGGCGCGAGCGCGCAGTAGTTCAGCCCCAGCGGCACGTAGGACTGGGGACCGCGCGCCATCCCCGCCACCGCCAGGCAGTAGAACTTCGCGTTTTCATTGGGGACCACACCCGCTTCCCAGGCCGGGGGGCCGTGCGAGCCGAACGGTCGCAGCGGGTTCGCGTGCCGGCGGGCCTGGAAGGCGGCCAGCTGCGACGCCGGTACGAGTTCGTCGAAGCCGAGGTTCTGGATCTCGGGGAAGCGGCGCATGATTTCGGCCGTTTCGATCCAGCGGTCGAGTCCTTGCGGCGTGCGCGCGTCCGGAGTCGTCACCACGTGGGCGCTCGTGTTGGCCACTAGGTCTTCCTCGTTGCTGATCGCGAGCTTCAAGGAGGAGGCGATCTCTTCGGAGGAGAAGCGGAACCGCTGCCGGGCGTTCCTGGCTTCGCTGCTCGCCAGCGACTGTGCGCCCACGATCGTGGCCGCGATCCCGAGCACCAGCATCAGACCCGTGAGCGGGAGCCAGATCCCGAAACGGACGCGGGCGGAGGAGACCAGGCGGCGCATCTAGTGGCGACCCGCCTTCGCGGCCGTGGGGCGGGAGAAACCTCGATATGGGGGGTGCTCGATGTTCACCTTGGACGCTCCCCCTCCCGGTGTGCTCCCAGATCGGCGCGCGACCCTCCAACCGCATAGAGGTATTGCTTATGGCTGGACGGATGGCCCACCCCCGGGCGGGCGCCGGCATGCAACGCCTCGTGCGCGAGTGACGCCGGCGGGTTCGTGGACCGACTAGCTCGTGTACGTCCGCCGCGCACGCGCCGTCCGAGAAAACGAAAGCCATGACCGTCAAGCCCCACGTCCCCTCGCGGCCCGCCATCTTCGTGCTCCTCGGAGCCGCCCTCGTTCTCGCCTTGTCCGCGTGCGGCGGGGGGACCAGCCAGACGACCACCAACGCCGCCGCCACGACCCCGTCCGGACCCACGAAGGCGGAGTTCGTGGCCAAGGCAAACGCTGTCTGCGAAGCCACCAACGGCCCGCTCACCCGGACCGCTCTGAAGCTGGAGACCCAGCGCAACCCGGCCGAGGCCGCGAAGATCGTGGCGGGAACCTTCATCCCGGAGATCGAGTCCCAGGCACGCCAGATCGAGGCCCTCGGCACGCCGCTCGGCGGCCAGGCCACGATCGCGACCATGGACCGGCTGCTGACCGGCGACATCGCCAAGATCGCCAAGGACCCCCAGATCGCCGGCGCCGCCGCGTTCCACGACTTCGCGACGGTCGCCCACGGCTACGGCCTGACGGCCTGCGCTCCCCTGAGCTAGGATACGCGCGTCAATCGGGGCGGGGGTCGGCCCGGGATCGATTGCCGGTCGGTCTCCGCGCAACCACAGGAGGGGGAACCAGATGACCCTGTTTCGAGTCGTAGGTCGTGCCGCCCCGCTCGTGGCCGGCCTGGCGGCGTGTGTGTTCGCCGCGCCGGCGTCGGCGACCAAATTGATCCTCAGGGGGCCAGGGGTTCTGAGCCCGGGGGCTCCGGTGATCGCACGGAGTACCAACTCGGTCGCCGGGGAAGAGAGCTGTGCGCTCGCGGAACTGCACGGCGAAGTCGTCACCAACAAAAAACCGACCGACCAGCTCCGCTTCACCTCTGGCATCACGAGCGGCTGCGGCGCAATCCCGGTCGGCCCCATCACGACGATCCTGCTCGGGTTTCCCTGGAAGGTGAAGCTGACGCACGTCGGGACCTTCAGCTTCAAAGGGACCCCGCGACTCGAATGGGAAGACAAATTCACCCCCCAGCCGTCCGTCTGTCATTACCGGGCCGCCAATGCGACGAACCCGGGGACCTTCGCGGTGAGCCCCTCGCCGGCCCCCGTCGACCTCCTCATCACGCCTCCCTGGCCGATCAACCCGGTCGCCTCGCCCGGGTGCGGCGCGGGAACGCTGGAAGGAACCTTCGAACTGCTCTCGATAGAAGGCCCCGTGACCGGCGAAAACTAGCCGCCGAGAGCTGAGTGGCCCCGGGCCGGCCACGTCGCAAGGGGGTAGCGCGTGGCGTCGGGGGCTTACGCCTCTGACCCGGGGCCGGACCCATTCTGAGCCGAACTCGCTAAGGCGACGCTAAAGGGCGCCCTTCGGCCTGCGCGTTTGGGCGCCCTCGCGGGTGGGTAGTGGTGCTTGCGGCCGCGCTGGCGGCCTCGCTCGTACAGATACCGGGGTGAAGGGAGACCACGGGAGATGAAGGGACTGGGCACCGCTCGTGCAGGCGATGGTCGTCTGCGTCTGTTGTTGTTGGTTTCACTCGTAGGTGTGGCATGTCTGCTGGCGCTTCCGTCGATCGCGCGGGCGACCGTGAGCATGTGCAACTTGGCCATCCCGATGAGTGACGGAAAGGTGATGAGGGCAAACGTGTTCCTGCCCTCGGGCACGGGGACCTATCCCACCGTCTTGACCGTCACCGGTTACAACAAGGACGCCGGCAACCCCACCGGACAGGACTGTGAAGCGTCACAGGGAATCGCCGGAGACGAAACGGCTCTGACCGAAAAGGGGTTCGCGGTGATGGTGATGGACGACCGCGGAACGGGTGCGTCCGGAGGCAAGTGGGAAGCCTGGGGGCAGCGGACCCAGGAAGACTACAAGGAAGTCCTCAACTGGATCCAGGCACAGTCGTGGTCGGACTCGAAGGTCGCCACCACGGGTGAATCGTACATGGGCATCACCTCCCTGCTGGTCGCCGAGGCCGACGCCTCACGGGTGTCGGAAGGCAAGCCCAGGGCGGTCGATGCGGTGTGGGCCGACATCCCGATGGCCGACGCCTACCGCGACGTCACCTTCCAGGGTGGCGCCCTGGACTCCGGCTTCATGCCGCTGTGGCTGGGCCTCGTGACGGGGCTGTCCGCGCTGCCGCCGTCGTCGCTGTCGTCCGACCCCGAAGAAGCAGCCGCCGTGTACATCGAACACCTCCTCGCGGACGGCGAATTCGACAGCGAAAAGCTGATCGGGTCGGCGCTGGGTGGAGAAGCTTCCTACGACGGGCCGTTCTACCGGCTGCGGTCTCCCGTCACGAGGGCAGCCGAAATCAAGGTTCCGGTCGTGATCCAAGGTGGCTGGTACGACCTCTTCCAGCGGGGCGAGCCGCTGCTGTGGGAATCGCTGACGGGTTCACCCGACCGGGTGCTGATCATGTCACCCCACTACCACATCACCAAGGGACCGGAACTGGAAGATCCGAACCTCAAGCAGGAATGGTTCAGTCACTGGCTGCTCGGGGCGAAGAACGGCGTCCAGAAGACGCCGAAGGTGAATCTGTACTCGATCAACGGTGAACACTGGGAACACTTCACCCGCTTCCCGCTGCCGAAAACGAGCTACAAGCCCCTGTATCTGAGCGGTGCTGCCTCGGGGTCCTCGGCGATCTCCCTGCACGACGGCTCTCTCACGAGTGCTCCGCCGGCCAGTGAAACCGGTGACACGGCCCCGCTGCTCCCGGCCTCGAGCCCGTGCTCGCGGCTGACGGCGCAGTGGACCGCGGGCGCCGCCTCCAACCCGATCTGTGACACGAAAAACAACACCTTCGAGGCCACCTCCCTCACCTACACCTCCCAGCCGGTGACGTCGCCCACGAAGATCACGGGTCTTATCACCGGCAAGCTGTGGGCGACCCTGAGCACGACGGACGCCACCCTGATCGCGGTGCTCAGCGAAGTCGAACCGTCGGGGGCCTCCGACCAGATCACGGCCGGTTACCTGCTCGCGAGCCAGCGGGCCATCGACCCAGAACTCTCGACCTTCGGCCCCAGGCACCTGATGACCCGCCCGTGGCATCCGTTCACGAAAGAAAGTCAGCAAGGTGTCACGCCGGGAGAACCGACCGAATACAAGATCGAGATCTATCCGACATCCGACATCGTCAAGCCGGGCGACCGGCTGCGGCTGACGATCGCCACCGCGGACACGATCTCGACCCTGCCTCCGGCTCCCACCCTCGGGCAGTCGCTGGGCGGGACGATCACCGTCCTGCACGACGCCCAATACCCGTCGAACGTGATGTTGCCGTTCGGTCCCTGAGGGGGCGGCTCCCGATCCGACGAGCCGTCAGGACCCGTTGTTCGCGAACGGCTCGTAGGCTCGGCAGGGCTCGTTGCGCAGGCTCGGGCAGGCCGGCAGGCCCGTCGGCACACTCACGCCGGGGACGATCGGGAGGATCAGGCTGGAGGGCATGAGGGCGGAGAAGGCGATCGACTCCTTAGCTGTCGATCCTTCCGGCTGGGTCTGGTTGAATGACCACACGGGCTCGGTGCCGTTGGGCGCCGAGATCGTGACCCGGATGCGCGAGCCGGCGCGGTAGACGTGCCCCTCGAAGTAGAGGGGGATCACGACCGGGACGTAGCGGTTTGCCGGCATTGCTTCCTTGTCGGAGGCGAGGAAGGTGGGGATCGGCTGCAGCAGCGTGGGTTGCTGTTTGAGCATGTTGTCCGAGTTCGTGGCGAGCTTGCGCTCGCTGCCCCGCAGCCAGCCGTCCTGGACGAAGGTCTCGTTGCCGTCGGGACGCACTTCGCTGACCGTGGCCTGGAGGTCGACGTCCGGGGTGGACGACCGCACCCACAGGTGGACCGCACCGCCCCCGATCGCGGTGGCGTCGCTGGTGAGCGGCGCCGACACGTAGGACGCGGCCGACCCCGCCGGTGGCTGGACCCAGTTCCATTCCCACTGGGACGCATCGCCCCACAGGCCACCCGAGCCGGTGTTGGCCGAGTAGTCCGTCAGCGGTGTGGCGCTCGCGTCCGAGGTGTAGGAATCGCTTCCCGGCGAGCTCGCGGGACGTTCGGTCAGCGTGCCCTTCGGCCCCAGATACCACGAGCGAGCCGTCGTCCCGGGGATCGGAAATTCGGAGAACGAGTCTTCGAAGCCCGGATAGGGATCGCCGGGTGTGGTGCTGCCGAGGGGCGACGTCCCGGCACCGTTGTCGAACAGCACCCGGATCGCGGGCAGCGCCTCGAAGGCCGTCAGCGCCGACCGGTAGGTGGTCAGAGTCTGGATCGGGTCGGGCGGGAGTGTCACCAGGTTCCCGAGCGGGATCCCCATCGCTTCGAGATAGATGATCGGCGCCAGGACACGCGACAGGGTCTGTTTGAAGATCGGCGCACGGTGGGCGACGAACAGCTCCAGGAAGTCGTACAGGCGGTCGTACGTGTACGGGTCGAGCGAGTCGATATGGGCCCCGTTGGTGAACGTGAACCACTTCCGTCTGGTGCCGGTGAAGTGCTCGGCCAGGTCGGCGCAGTGACCACCGGTCTGCTCGTCCTCCCACTGGCAGGCCATGAACGTCGGCACGTCGATGTCGTGCACGAAGCTGACCGGGTCCAGCGGATCGGCCACCGACGGGTCGTAGGTGGCGTTTTCCCTGATCTGGGACAGCAGGTCGGACGCCTGGCCGTGCAGGGCCTGGTTGGCCGCGCAGGTGGTGTCACCTGACTGGATCCGTTCGTAGGCCCATGCCTGGCCATGGCCGGGAGCGGCCGGTTCGGCGTTCTGCTGGCGTTCTTCAGCCCACGGGACCGCGAAACCGGTGTTGAGGATGCCGCCCGCGTACAGCGTCGTGCCGGTCGCATCGAGCACCGACAGGGGGGCGATCGCCTCGAGGTCCGGTGGGCGTGTCTGGGCGGTGAACAGCTGGCTGATCCCTCCGTAGGAGATGCCGAACATGCCGACCTTGTGGTCCAGCACCCACGGCTGGTGGGCGATTGTCTCGACCACGTCATAGCCGTCGAGGTTCTGCAGCGTTTCGAAGAAGTCGTAGGCACCACCCGAGCAGCCGGTGCCGCGGATGTTCACGTCCACGACCGCGAAGCCCATCAGGTTGGCGAGCACCGCGATTCCGTTCTCGGGACCCTTGGGGTTTGCGTACCCGTAACCCGAGTATTCGATCAGCGTGGGGTAGGGGGGCTTATACGTGGGTGCCGGGCCCCCCGCTTCGGCGAAGGACGATGGGAACGCCGGCTTGTTCGGAGGGTGCACGTCGATCGCGAGCTTCGTCCCGTCCCGCGTCGTCAGGTACGTGTACCCGCTTTCGGGGATCGACTGGTTGTAGATGCCGGGATCCCAGGCGGCGGCGGCGGAGGAGTGGACGGTGAGGAGTTCCGATTCTTCACCGGAGGCGCTCACGCGGACCTTGTAGCCGCTTCCAGGCGCCACGTTCCGGAACAGGAGCCCGCCGAGCGAGTCCGCGTCCTGGGTGGACACGGTCGCGCCGCTCGGGTCCACGAGCAACGCCTGAGCGCCGGGACCCAGACCTGTCGCATACACCTGTTCGACGCTCCCCTGGGCGGTGAAGGCCGACGCGCCAGCTGCCATCGCCAGCCACAACGCGAACACGGCCACCGCGAAGATCGCGCCGGCCCGCGCCCGGGCTCGTGCCACCGAGGGCGCAGCTGCGAGGGTGGTCTCGCCGCTGGTCTCCATCTCGGCAGAGCCTAGACCGATCCGACAGGGCGGTGGAACCGGCCCGGCGTCATCCGTCTGAACGGCCCGTCCCGGGCGTTCGAGCCAACTGCCGGGAGCAGTTGATCAGCGGCCGCTCCGCAGCCGCCGGCGGGCGATCTCGAGCGATTCGAGGTCTACGATGTCCTGCGGTCTGCCGGCCGTGCTCTTCATCGCAATCAGATCGTCGATCGACGCCACGAGGACGATGTTGCCGTCGAGCTCGACGCGGGTGGCGTTGCGCCTCAGGGCGGCGTATCCCGGGGACCCCGGTGGGTTGGCCAGGAGATCGATGTCTCCTTCCCGCGTCGTGAGGGTGAGCGCCTCGGTGTGCCTCAACCCACGGGCGTCCGGCACGAACGGGAGCTCCTCGTCGGCGCCTCGCAGACGCGCGCCGAGGTCGACCAGCAGGCGCCCGAGTCGCTCCAGGTTCGCGGGGTCGGTGGAGTAGGAGATGTCGAGGTCCCTGGTGAAGCGGGGGCTGGCCTGAACGATCACGGCAACTCCGCCGATCACCACGAAGTCCACTTCAGCCTCCGCCAGCCTCCCGAGCAGCCGGCTGAGGGCGAACTCAGGAGGACTGCCCACGACTCCGTGCGCCGGCCTCGGACAGGGCGCGCATCCCTGCGTACATCTCTTCGATGCCTCGGATGCGCTCCGCAGGTGTCAGCTCCAGCTGACGTCGAATGAGGCTCTCGTCAACGCCCGAATCGCGCGCCTCCGTGCCGAGCAGCAGTCGTCGTCCGGTGGCCCAGACGGCCCTCTCGAGCGTCTCGACCGTCGGGTTGGCCCCGGGACGCTCGAGCTTGGCCACGGCCGCCTGGCTGATTCCGAGCCGGCCGGCGAGATCGGCCTGAGTCAGGTTCGCCGCACGGCGGGCGTCCCGCAGCAGCGCGGGGATGTTCGCCGGTGACGACGTTGACATAACCTATAGGTTATCATTTCCATCACCCGCCCCCGCCGGCCCCACGACGGTGATCCTGGCGTTCAGCCTGATGCGGAAGCCCAGCTGCTCGTAGAGCCGGATCGCCGTGGTGTTGGTCGCGAGGACGTGCAGGAACACCCCCTCCGAGCGGGACTGGATGGCCGCGACGAGGGCGCCGATGAGCTGTGAGGCAAGCCCCTGGCCGCGATGGCTGGCGCGGGTGCAGACG
Source organism: uncultured Solirubrobacterales bacterium (assembly GCA_963749385.1). Taxonomy (GTDB): domain Bacteria; phylum Actinomycetota; class Thermoleophilia; order Solirubrobacterales; family Solirubrobacteraceae; genus Palsa-744. The sequence goes on along the minus strand of CAVVMI010000002.1, from coordinate 157,056 downwards.
GCGCTGATCTCGGTCCAGCCCTCGACCCGAAAGCGCTCACCGGCCATCGCCACGAGCACTCCGCCGTCGCGGATCCCGAGGTAGTCGCCGAGCTCGACGGTCCGTGGGAGGAACGGACCCGGTTCGGTTTCGGCGACCAGCTCGAGCATCTCCGCGACGTCCGCGGCTCCCAACGGGACGGCCCTTGGGCACTCGGCGCCGGTCACCCGCTCGCCCACCATCTGCACCAGGTCGAACTCCATGACCGCCCGCCAGTCCTCCGGCAACCCGCCGTCGTCGAGCCACACCGCCGCGTAGGTGTCGGGAGTGAAGAGCGTCCCGGCGTCCCGCCAGTCCTGTGCCGAGGGCGGCGAGGGCATGCCGAAGAACTGCGCCACGTCGGCTGCGTAGCGGCGAGACCGCCCGCTCGCCTCCGCGAACCGCGCATGGGGCCCGCACAGCGCGGCGTAGACGGGATTGTCGAGCTGGGTGTCGTCCCCCGAGGCCATCGCGCATCAAATACCACGCGACGCTCCGGTGGTGCCGTCACGCGGTCCTCAGCCCGGCCGTACCGGCGTGCAGACGCCCCTCGACCGGTCACAATGGTGCGCATGTGGAGGCGGGTCGCCGGGATCGTCGTGCTGATGCTGCTCGTGGTGCCCGCTCCTGCGCTCGCGAGCAACCAGGCGGCGGCCACGCACACGGCGATCGCCGCCGACTACGCGCTCGCACGGGTGCGGGTGGGGATGATCTCGAGCACCCAGGCGAAGGTGGAGAAGTACAACAGCCAGCTCGCCGGCGAATGTCCGAACGCGGGCGCCGGCACCCCCGAGAACGAAGCCTCGGAGCCGATGGCAGGCGAGGTCGCGGACGCGTTGTGGTCGATCGATTACGGCGCCACGGCCGGGCCCATCCAGCGGTTCGCGAGCGCGATCAAGCCACTGCACTGGTCGAGCGCCCCCTTCAACCACGCGATCCACATGCTCGCCTCGAGCCTCAGCGGGCTGTCGAAGTTGAGCCTCCCGAGCCTGTGCGCGGACGTACGGTCGTGGACCGCGAGCGGCTTCCAGACCGTCCCCCCACACGTGGAGGAACGCGACCAGCGAGTGGAAACGCTGGAGCTCCCGGAAGTGCCGTGGAAGCAGGTCGCCCGCTACGTGCACGGCAAGGAAGCCGGCCTCGTGTCCTACATCGAGCACGCTGAACTGAAGCTCGCCGAAGCAGAATTCATGCTCGGCCAGAAGGACTGGTATCAGGTGATCGAAACGGTGGGGCTACAGCCGTAGGCCGGGCCGCGGGCCCGTGACTGTAGGCTCGCCGCGCGGATGAGCCGCGCAAACAGATCCTCCACCGGCTGGCGGGTGGTCTTCGCCTACGCGGGTGTGTGCGCCTCGACGCAGGTGCTGTGGCTGACCTACGCCGCGATCACAACCGAAAGCGCCAAGCACTACGGCGTGTCGGTCGGCGCCATCGGGTGGCTGGCGGAGATCTTCCCGTTGCTGTACGTGGTGCTGGCGCTCCCCGCCGGCATGCTGCTCGATCGCTGGTTCCGCCCCTCGCTGGCCGCCAGCGGGGTCCTGGTCGCGGCCGGTGGGCTCGTGCGGCTCGGCGGGGACAGCTACGCCTGGGCCCTGGCAGGCCAGACGCTGGTGGCACTCGCCCAGCCGCTCGCCCTGAGCGCCGTGAGCAAGCTCGCCGGTCACTACCTGCCCGCCGAGGAGCGTCCCGCGGGGATCGCGGTGGGCGCGGGCGCGGGCTTCGTAGGGATGCTGGTGGCGCTGCTGATGGGGCCCACGATCGGCGCCCACGGGCAGATCGAACGACTGCTCGTGGTGCAGGCCGTGATCGGAGTCGTCACCGGGCTCGCGCTGGCGGTCGCGATGCTCGCGCCCGGCCACCCCGACGAGGAGCACGTGGCGATCGAGGGCAGCGCCGCGCGGGCTCTGTGGGCGATGCCGATCATGCGGGTGCTGTGCGCGCTCGTGTTCGTGGGGTTCGGGATCTTCGTCGCGCTCGCCACCTGGCTGCAGACGCTCCTGCACCCGTCGGGGATCTCCGAAGCGGCGGCGGGGGGTCTGCTCGTCGGGATGGTGTTGGCGGGCACGATCGGGTGTGCCGTGATCCCCCAGGCGGTGGACCGGCATCATGCCGAGCGTCGTTTCATGTTCACCGTCGTGACGGTCGGAGTGCTCGGCTGCCTGGCCCTCGCCACCACCCCGGCGCTGGCCGGGTGCGCGGTGGTGCTGGTCGTGATGGGGGCGACGCTGCTGCCGGCCCTGCCGATCGTGTTGACGACGATCGAGCGGCTGGCGGGGGCGGCCGCCGGTACCGCCGGGGCGATCATCTGGCTCGCCGGCAACCTCGGCGGGATCGTGGTGGCGTTGCTCGTCCAGGGTCTCGTGCACGAGCCCACCGCGGCCTTCCTCGCCTTGGCCGCCGTGGCCGTGCTCGGGCTTCCGGCGGCGGCACGGCTCGACCGGCTGCTGGTCTCCACGCCGATCGCCTGAGGGCGTCTAGACGAGCTTCGCCGCCAGCTGCAGCTCGTCGAGCAGCGTTTCCACCGGCGCCCTCAGCGGGCCGGAGGACGCGACCGCGTACAGCGTCCTTCTGCTGAGCGGGCTGAGCGGGATCAGCCTCACGCCCGGGTGGGGTGGAGGGGCAGCCAGTCCGGGGCCCAGGCCGATGCCGACTCCGGCGGCCACCAGCGCCTGGCCTGCGACGTCGTCGTCCAGCTCCAGAGCGATCTTCGGCGTGTAGCCCGCGCCCTTGAACAGGCGGTCGATCTCCCCGCGAAACTCGGGCACGCGCCTGCCGGACGGGAGCAGCCAGGATTCGTCGCGTAGCTCCGCGAGCGTCAGCGTGTTCGAGCGGGCCAGCCGGCCAGCGGCGGGGACGGCGACCATCATCTGCTGCTCCAGGAGCGCGACCGTCCGCAAGGTACGCGACCGGGGGGCCGGTTTTCCACGCCCGGCGATGATGATCCCGACGTCCACGTCCCCGCTTCGCAGCTCCCTCAGGACGCGCGTCGGCTGGGCCTCGGAGAGCACCAGCGACACGGTCGGGTGCCTGGCCCTCAAGGCGGCCGCGGCGGGCGGCACCACGCTGCGCAGCCCCGAAATGGCCGAGCTCAACCGCACCGTGCCGGCCTCGCCGGCGGACAGCAGCGCGAGTTCGTCCTCGGCCGTCGCAAGCTCGGCGAGCGCGGCCTCGGCCCTCCGGTAGAGCTGCTCGCCCGCAGCGGTGAGCGTCCAGGGACGCGCCGCGCGGTTGATCAGCGGCGTCCCCAGCTCGCGCTCGAGCGCCGAGATCTGGTGGGAGACGGCCGAGGGCGTGTAGTTGAGGGAGTCCGCAGCCCCGGCGAAAGAGCGGCTCCTGGCGACCTCGAAGAAGACCCGTACGCGAGCCAGATTCAACATGAGCTGGATCGATTCTAGAATGCACAGCTTTTGTTGTGCTCATCTTGGTCCCGTGGGACGATCCTCCGCGATGGAGGCGGCGATACCAGCAGCGCACGACACCGCCACCACCGGGTTCGCACCGGGGGCCGTGCTCCAGGAGCTGCTCGGCGAGGTCGGGCTGTCGGTCGCCGAGGCCGGCGGCGAGGTGGAATTCAGCGGGCAGGATCCGATCTTGGAGAGCCGCCTGCGACTGGGGGCCGGCATCGGGATCCCGATCATGGCCGCGGCGGTGGGCACGGCTGCGGTGTGGAAGCTCCGGAGCGGTCGCGGTCAGGACCTGCACCTCGACCTCCGCCAGGCGATCCACGGGATCACTCCCCACTTCGCCTGGCACCCGACGCTCAACGGCCTACCCCACGGCCACTCGCTGGTGTGCGACAACTTCTTCCTGCTGGCCCCCTACAGGACCCGGGACGGGCGGATCGTGATGGCCTCCGGGGTTTACCCCCACATGGCCGCGGCCTGGCTACGGTTCCTCGACTGCCCGCCGGCATGGGAGAGGCTGATGGCTGCCTTCGCCGAATGGGATTCCGCCGAGCTCGAGGACGCCGCGAACGAGGAGGGGCTGCCGTTGACGATCGCCCGCTCTCAAGCGGAGTGGCGTGCACACCCCCACGGCGAGTTGCTCGCCGCCGCGCCGGTGATCGAGGTCGAGCGCATCGGAGACACTCCCCCGCGGCCGTTCGGCGCCGGCGAGCGCCCGCTGTCGGGCGTGCGGGTGCTGTCGTTCACCCACGCCGTCGCCGGCCCGACGGTCGGGCGGACGTTGGCCGAGCACGGAGCCGACGTCCTCAACGGGACCTTCCCCGATCACCTCGAGCACGACTTCATCTACAACGAGGCGAACGTCGGCAGTCGCAGCGCGAACCTCGACCTGCGCCTCGACGGGCAGCGCAGCCGGGTCGAGGAGCTGCTCGCCGACGCGGACGTCGTCGTCAACAACCACCGCCGGGGCAAGCTCGAGCGCTACGGGCTCGGCCCCGACCAGCTCGCCGAACGCCACCCCGGCACGATCAGCGTGTCGGTCACCGCCTACGGCCCGCGGGGACCGTGGCGAGACCGAGCCGGATTCGACATGAACGGCTCAGCCGCCTCCGGAGTGATGGCGATCGAAGGCGCCGACGGAGATCCGAAGCTCCCGCCCACCGGGCTGCTGAACGACTTCATCACCGGCTACCTCGGTGCCGCCGGCGCCGTGGCGGCCCTGTATCGCCGAGCCACCGAGGGCGGGAGCTACCGCGTCAACGTGTCGCTCGCCCGTACGGGGATGTTCGTCGCCTCGCTCGGCGGGGTCGACCCGGGACTTGCCGGCTCGTCCGAGGACCACACGCTCCGCGAGCCCGCCTCCGTCACGGCCGAGACCCCGTTGGGCACGCTCACCCAGCTCGCTCCGCCGGTCACCTTCTCCGAGACGCCCCCGCGGTGGGAGGACCCGATTCTCGTGCCCCGCGGCTCGAGCCGTCCGGAGTGGCGCTCCGGCTGACTCCGGGGGCCGCTTTGCACGGCTGTACGTGGCGGGGCATCCACCCGGTAGAACGTCACGGGGCACACCTCCGTGAGGCGGATACGCTCGCGTCCCGCTCCGCGATAATCCGGGAGTGCGTTCGGCCCGACGGCAGGCGCTGGTGGCGGTGCTGGCGGCGGTCCTGCTCTCGGTCGCGGCTGCGACCGCCGCCGAGGGGGCCGCGGCGGCGACCTCGCCGATCCGCGGGACGGCGCTGTGGATCGATCAGATGCCGGCCGGCGCGAGCCCGGAGTCGCTGGCGCTAGCGGCAAGGGAGGCCGGTGCCCGCACGCTCTACGTCAAGGCGGCCGACGGTATCACCGCGGACCCGCAGTTCTCCCCCTCGCTGATCGCCGGCCTCCAGGCCGAAGGGGTGGCCGTCTGTGCCTGGGTGTTCGCGTACGGCAGCGAACCGGTGCCCGAAGCGCAGGTCGCGATCACGGCCGTGCACAACGGCGCCGGATGCCTCGTGGTCGATGCCGAGTCGGCCTACGAAAAGCGCTACGGGCAGGCCCAGGTGTACGTCCGCACCCTGCACGCCGGGCTCGGGGCGGGATTCCCGATCGCGCTGGCCGGACAGCCGGAGGTCCTGCAGCATCCGAAGTTCCCCTATTCGGTGTTCCTCGGACCCGGTGGTTTCGGCTTCGACATGCCCCTGATGTACTGGCGAGACCTCGGCCTGAGTGTGCAGGCGGCCTACGCCGAGGTGCTGCCCGTCAACGCGATCTACGGCCGGCCGATCGTCCCCGTCGGACAGCTGTACGGCGAACCGGCGGCCGCCGAACTCGAACAGTTCCGGGCGCTGGCCGGCAGCTACGGCCTCGCGGGCACGAGCTTCTTCGATCTCGACTCGGCCGCTCCGGCGGGGCTGAGCGCGCTCGCCGTCCCGCCGGCGCACGCTCGCAGACGGGCGCTCGCGCCGGCCACGATGCGGCCGGGGGCGGACGGCGACGAGGTCGACTGGGCCCAGGAGCTGCTGAACGCCGCCGGGGCGGGCCTGCCGGTCGGGGGCTTCTACGGGGCCGAGACCGACCGGGCGGTCGCCGCCTTCCAGCGCCGCCACCGGCTCTCGGCGACGGGCATCCTGGGGCCCGCCACCTGGAGGGCCCTGCTGCGGCTGCGAGCCCGTGAGCCGTCGTGGGCCTCGGGGCCTCCGGACAGCGCCCGCTGACGACGCGCGTCCCGTGGCGGAGCGGGCCCGGCACGGGCGTGACCGGGCCGGCTCGGGCTAGACCCGGCTCACGAGCAGCCTGTAACCGAGGTCGATCGTTTCGCGCTCGCCCAGGTCGGCGTGAAGGGCCTGCCATCTCCCCGACTCGAGATCCTCGGACAGGCGCCGCAGCCCGTCCTGTGCCTCGCGCTCGTCGAGGCGCTGAAAGACGGCCATCGCGTCTGTGATCGAGCCGTCGAGGTAGGCGTGCGGGCGTTGCCAGAAGGCGTGGAAGAAGCCGTCCGCGCAGTCGCCCGGGATGGGGACAGCGATCACCTCGCACTCCCCGAAGTTCTCAAGCGTGGTCTCGAAGGACCCCCACAGGTCGTGAGCGTGGGGGAGGTATTCGCGCGAGAGCCAGAAGTCCTCCGCCGCCGACCGGTCGAAGGTGAGCGCCACCACCCGTTCGCGCGCCACCCTGCGCAGCTCGGCGAATCCGGCCCGCTGGTCTTCCCAGAACCAGTCGCTGAAGACGGTCATCGCGACGTCGAAGCCGGCGTCCGGGAACGGGAGTGCCTCGGCCACCCCCGCCACGCACCTCGCCGCGCCCGGGGGGCGTGCAGAGCGCATCGTCGCCGACGGCTCAACGGCCACCACCTGCCGGTTGGGCGGCTCGTATGAGCCCGTGCCCGCGCCGACATTGAGGACGCTCTCAGCGTCTCCCAGCTGGGCCCACAGGGGCTCCGCGATGCGAGGGTCCGTGCGGCGGTTGGCTACGTATCGCGGCCCGAGGATGTCGTACAGCTCGCCGGTCACCCGGCCAGGGCCACGTCCCGGGTCGGGGTCCCGTTGGTACTGGCGGGGAGCGGCACCGGTTGATCTTCTCGCAAGGACGCCTGCGAGGGCGAGCTCGACCCCGGGAGCGAAAGCCGCACGATCTTGCGGACCACCGAGCCGAGCTGGCGATGGAGCGGTCCGGCGTTGTACGGCAGGCCGTAGCGCTCGCAGATCGCCCTCACCTCTCGTCCGATCTCGGCGTAACGGCGGGCCGGGATGTCGGGGAACAGGTGGTGCTCGATCTGGTGACTGAGGTTGCCCGAGAGGATGTGGAACAGCGGTCCCCCCGTGAGGTTCGCGGACCCCATCATCTGGCGCAGGTACCACTCGCCGCGGGTCTCCTCGGCGGTGTCGCTCTCGTCGAACTCGACGGTCCCCTCGGGGAAGTGTCCGCAGAAGATGATCGCGAACGACCACAGGTTGCGAGTCAGGTTGGCGGTCGCGTTACCGGCCAGCACGAGCGGGAACTGCGGCCCCGAGAGCACGGGAAACAGCACGTAGTCCTTGAGCGTCTGGGAGCGGACCTTCCTCCAGATGCCACGTGCCAGCTCACGCCGCGGACGCTCCGCTTCGCGTTTGCCGAGGTTCTCGATCTCGAGATCGTGGAGGGCGACCCCGTACTGGAAGAACACCGCCAGGGCGAGCGCGTACAAGGGGTTGCCCAGCCACCGCGGGCGCCACGGTTCCTGGTCGCTCATTCGCAGCACTCCGTAGCCGATGTCGCGGTCCTTGCCGAGAATGTTGGTGTACGTGTGGTGGATGTAGTTGTGGGAGTGCCGCCACTGGTCGGCCGGGCAGGCGGTGTCCCACTCGAACGTCCCGCTCGAGAGCGTGGGATCCCCGGTCCAGTCGGTCCTGGCCGTGCATCACGTTGTGGCCGATCTCCATGTTGTCGAGGATCTTCGACAGCGAAAGGGCCGCCACGCCGGCCAGCCATGCGGGCGGCAGAAAGCTCGCGAACAGCAGTCCCCGGCCTGAGAACTCGAGTGCGCGCTGGGTCTTGATGAGGTTGCGGATGTAGGTGACGTCGGCCTCCCCGAGGTCGTCCATCACCCGCTTGCGGAGCGCGTCGAGCTCCTGGCCGAGCGCATCCAGCTGCTCGGCCGTGAGGGTCACTCGTGGGTCGTCCATACGTATCTGCTCCTGTTGTGTCGGGGTTCGGGTCACTTGGTTTTCAGAGCTCCAGCTCCACGTCGCCCTCCGGCACACACACGCAGAGCTGGACGTCCTGCGCCTCCTCGCTCGACAGTCCGCCCCCACGCACGTCGCGTACCCGGCCGGACAGCTTGCGGGTCGTGCACGTGCGGCAGATGCCCATCCGGCAGCCGTAGGTCGGGGACAGCCCGGCGAGCTCGGCCTGCTCGAGCAGGCTGCGGCCGTCGGAGGAGACCTCGACGTCGCTGCGCGCGAAGCGGACCCGGCCCCCCTGGGTCCCGGCGGCGACGGTGGCCGGAAGGAAGCTCTCGCTGTGGACGCGTTCGCCCGCTCCCGCCCGCTCCCAGATCGCACGCGTGGCGGCGATCAGGGAGGGCGGGCCGCACACGTAGGCCTCGGCCTCGTCGAAGCGCGGGTCGAGCGTCTTGAGCCGGCGGTGCGTGAGACGGGGCCGGCGCCGGTCGACCCGGCCGTCACGGGTCCCGATCACGTGCACGTGGATGTGCGGGTGGTGTCGGGTGAGAGGCTCGAGCAGCTCCCTATAGGGGTGGGCGCCCGCGTGCTGGGTGTAGTGCACGAACGTGACGCGGCCCGGATGGTCCTCGTCGAGGAGCGTCCGCAGCATCGCGAGCACCGGCGTGATTCCGCTGCCCCCGCTGATCATCACCAGGTGATCCGGGCGAGGCCGGGAGAGCACGAACTCGCCCGACGGCCGGCTCAGACCGAGCACCAGGCCACGGCGTGCGGTGGCGTTGAGGTGGCGGGAGACGAGCCCGTGGGGATGGGCGCGGATCGTCAGCTCGAGGTCCCGGCCGCGACCGTGCTCCGAGCAGGCGGGCGAGTAACAGCGGGTGTGGCGGCGGCCGTCGATCTCAACGGCGACCGTGACGAACTGCCCCGCCCGGAATCCGCCCCAGTTGTGGTTCCCTCGCAGGTGGAGGGTCACCGACCCCTGGGTGGGGCGCTCGACGCGGACGACCTCTGCCCGCACGTCGCCCAGCGAGAAGCGGGGGGCCACCAGCTCGATGAAACCCTCGGGGCCGTAGGGAGCGGTCAAGGCCCGGACCAGACCCGACCCCGCGAGACGGGTGGGCAGTTCAGTAAACACTTGTTCGCTGAAAGTACCGGAGGGAAGTCATGCTGTCAACAGGCCTTATATATTGTGTCGATCGATGCGTTGTAAGCTTCTGGTGAACGACCGTTTACCCTGAGATCGATATGGCTACACGTCCGCATACCCGCCACCGGCGCCGTGCCCCCGACCGCGAGACGAGGGCGGAGCGCAAGCTGAGAACCCGTGAAGCGCTGCTCGAAGGGGCGCTCTCGATGCTCGACGACCGCCCCTTCGCGAGCCTCAGCCTGCGCGAAGTCTCCCGCGCGGCCGGCATCTCTCCGGCCGCCTTCTACCGGCATTTCCAGGACATGGACGAGCTTGGCTTCGCGCTCGTGGACGAGTCCTTCGACCGCCTGCGGGAGATGCTGCGGAGCGCCCGCGAGAGCGACGACTACGAAGGGGTGATCCGCAACTCGGTGGCGGTGCTCGCAAACCACGTCCACGAGAACCGCGAGCACTTCCTGTTCATCGCCCGCGAGCGGGGCAGCGGGGTGCCGGCGTTGCGGCGGGCCATTCGCGGCGAGATCCGCCTGATCACCAGCGAGCTCGCGACAGATCTCGCCCGCTTCCCGGAGCTTCGCTCATGGGGCGCCCGCGATCTGGGCATGGTGTCCGCGCTGATGGTCGCCACGATGGTTGCCACCGTGGAGGAGCTGCTCAACGTCCCCCCGGCCGATCCCCTGGCGGAGCGGCGGGTGCTCGACGTGGCCGAGCGTCAGCTGCGGGTGATCGTGCTCGGGATGGGCCAATGGCGCGAGCCGGACGGCGGGCGAGCGGCCGCCGATGACGCCCTCGACGCCGGTGGCTCGTCGCATTGAAATCCTGACGGACGGGTAATGCCGGTACGTCCGTCACGCGCACCGCATGAGCACCGAGACGCTCCCACGCCCTGAGGTCGGGGCGACCTCACTCCCCCCGGGACCCCGGCTCCCGATGGCGGTCCAGACCGCCCGTGCCTGGAGGGCCACGATCCCGTTCCTGGACGCTTCCTCGCGCCGCTACGGGCCCGTCTTCACGATGCGGGCGATGCCGTGGGGAACCGCTGTGGTGGTCAACGACACCGACCTCGTGAAGGAGGTCTTCTCCGGTGACCCGGCCGTGTATCACGCCGGTGATGGCAACGGGATCCTCGCGCCCATCGTCGGTTACCGATCGGTGTTGGTGCTCGACGAGGACGAGCATCTGGAGGCCCGCAGGACGCTGCTGCCGCCGTTTCACGGCGAGGCCGTGCGGGCCTACGGGAAGGTGGTCGAAGAGATCGTCGCCGAGGAGGTCAACCGCTGGCCGCTTCTGGAGGCGTTCCCGCTGCACCCTCGTTTCCGCGCGATCACGCTCGAGGTGATCCTCAGGGCTGTTATCGGGGTCACCGACGCCCAGCGCCTGAGGGCGCTCCGCGGGGTGCTCCCGGAGTGCCTGCAGATCAGCCCCACGATCATGGCCATGTGGGCGATACCGGGCCTGGGGAGGGTCGGGCCGTGGCGTCGCTTCCGGGCCAGGCTCGCGGAGGCCAACCGGCTGCTGCGCGAGGAGATCCGCGACCGCCGGCGCGATCCGAGGCTCCAGGAGCGCGAGGACGTGCTGTCCCGCCTGATCGCCGGCGGCGCTGATCAGGACGACGACTGGCTGCGCGATCAGATCATGACCCTGCTGGTGGCCGGCCACGAGACCAGCTCCACGGGCCTGGCGTGGACCTTCGAGCGCCTGCTGCGCCACCCCACGATCCTCGCCCGGGCGCGCGAGGGCGAGGACGCCTACCTCGACGCGGTCGTCCAGGAGAGCCTGCGGATTCGCCCGGTGCTCCCGGTGGTGCTGCGCCAGCTACGGGCGCCGGTCACGCTCGGCGGGCACGAGCTGCCCAGGGGGATCACGGTGATGCCCGCGATCACCCTGATGCACGAAAACCCGGCTCTGTTCGGCGAACCGCACCGGTTCAGGCCCGAGCGCTTCCTCGAGGGCGATGAGGGCGGCACCTACGCCTGGATCCCGTTCGGCGGCGGGCGCAGGCGCTGCCTGGGCGCGGCGTTCGCGAGCTTCGAGATGCGGGTCGTGCTCAAGACGATCCTCCAGTCCACAGAGCTGCGGGCCGACGTCCCCGCGGACGAGCCGGTCCGCAACCACCACATCACCCTCGTCCCGCGCCGGGGCGCCCGCGTGCTGCGATCGGGGTGGCAGGCGCTGCCGCCGTGGCCGGGTCGTGGCCCCCTCACCGCCCACGCCCACCAGGAGCCCGCCGCCGGCGTCGGCGCCAGGGCCACGAGCGCAGCCGCCGCGCAGGACGCATAGCCTTCACGCCCTTCGCCCGCGACGTCGTACCCCGCGATGAGCGTGACCGCGCCCCCCAACATCTGCGCCGGAGGGTTCGGCGCCGTCTACGACTTCTACATCGAGCGACCCCGCCTGATGGGGTTGATCGGCAGGGCGGTATGGGGGATGGACGCGTCGCTGCTGTACCGGGGCATCGCGCACCTCGGTTCCGCCGAGCACGTGACGATCGTCGATGTCCCCTGTGGCGGCGGCGTCGCGTTGCGAGCGCTGCGGCCGGCCCAGGAGGTCCGCTATTTCGCCGCGGACATCTCTCCGAAGATGATCGGGCGTGCCGAACGGCGGGCGCGTAAGCGGTCCCTCGGCCAGGTCGAGTTCGCCGTCGCGGACATGACGCGACTGCCGCTGGAGACCGGCGAGGCCGACCTGGTCGCCTGCTTCTCCGGCCTGCACATGCTCACCGACCCCGGTGAGGCGCTGCACGAGTTCGCCCGCTGCCTGCGGCCGGGGGGGCTTCTGACGGGCACGACCTTCCTGCTCGACGACCTCAGCCGGCGCGCCCGAACGCTGTTCGAGCTCGGCGCCCGTCGTGGGCATGCGATGCCCCCCCGACGGGACGACCTGACGACGTCTCTCGCCCAAGCCGGGTTCTGTGACGCGGCGATCGGGCCCCGGGCGGGGTTCGCAGCCTTCAGCGCCCGCAAGCGGGACGCCTAGGGCCTACGGCGTCTCCAGCGCGGCCTCACGCTCGTCGTGCCACTGCTGGAGGCTGTTCAGAGCACCACCGATCACGCGGTTCAGGAAGGTCTCGCGGTCGTTGGCGTGGGGCAGGGGCGTGTCGGGCTCGCCGACATCGAGGAACTCGCACAGCGGGCCCCACCCTTCGCCCACCTCCCACACCAGCAGCCGCTCGGGCGGCACGGCGCGCTTGACCGCCTCGGTGTGCGCCTCCATCTGCGCCATCAGCTGCTCGGGCTCAGCGTGCCCATCGGCGAAAGTGCCCTGTGGCCCCCAGAACATGCGCACGACGAAGGCCAGGTACCGGGCCCGACGGGGTCGATCTCCGCCCGCGCGCGCGCCAACAGCGGCATCACCGACTCGCCGTAGCTCATGGTCCAGATCGTTTCCCTGAAGCTCGGCTCCCAGGACGTGGGCTCGCGAACGCTCGACACCACCTTGGCCTCGGGGTAGGCCTCGGCCAGCTCCCGGTAGAAGTAGCCGCCGGGCCAGTCCACCGTGGACTGGGAGTCGCCGAAGATCTCAGCCCAGCGGGCTTCTCCGTCCATGGCCCGTTCCCACACCTCCAGCTGCCCGAGGTCGGCAAGCAGGTCCACCCAGTGGTAGCAGGGCCCGAATCCCAGTTCTTCAAAGGCCAACTTCTGTGTCAGCGTGCCGGTGCGCGGAAGTCCTGCGCCGATGAGCCGGATCGTCACAGCGTGCTTTCTATCGGATACGGGGTCACGAGCGCGACAGACGCGCTCGATACCCTGTTGGAACCGCCCGACAGACGGCTCGGCTTCATCCACGTCGCCTCGACCCGAAGCCCGTCGTCCAAGTAGACGTGCATCAACGCGCAACCGCAATAGCACAGCCCGCTCCCCTCTCCAGGTCGTTCGACCTGCGGCCCACCGAGCCCCGGATCGCGGCCGTTAGCGTCTCGGACGCCGGGGAAGTCCTCTCCCAAGAGGACGTGCTCGAGCGGCTCGGCCTGGCCGGCAGCGAGTTCGCGCGTGGCATCTTCGAACGCTGCGGGGTGCAGCGGCGTCGCCTCAACCTGAGCAAAGACTTCCTCCCCCGCCCGTTGCAGGGCCGCGCGAGTGAGATCGAACATGGGCTGCTGCAGCGTTGATCTCGCGGTCGAGGCGCTCCATTCTGCTAGTACATGCTCAGCCAGGCACGCACAGGGCCTCTACGTATTGCTAGTTCCTGTTCGGCAAGGCGCTGATCGGCCCCGACAACGCGGCGGCGATCTTCCGGGCCTCGACCCGCGAGGATCACCACCGTCTCGCCGGCGCCGAGCAGCGCGCGCACAGCACGGCCGCATCTGGGGAATGTTCTGCGCTCGCGCGTTGAACGGATCGGCGCAGTGCGAACGACAAGCCCTCCGCGGGAGCGCTGACGGAGTTGCTGCCAGGGCGACTTCGTTGACCAGGAGACGGCTGAACGAGTCGCCTGCGCGATCGAGCTGTTTTGGGAGGAGCGCTACGACGAGAGCGCGCACGTGCTGGTGCCTCGCATCGAGCGGATCGGCGCGAGTATGGCAAGGCAACTCGGCATCCCGGTCCGGTTCGCGCCGTCGAGCGTGGGCGAAGGGAGCATCGGCGGCGTAGTCATGCTCGGCACGCTTCTACGCGAGATGACTCCCGGTGTTCCCCGACCAGAGCGGCTGGCACGCGAATCTGTCTGAACCTGCTCGCCGATCCCTTGGGGCTCAACCTGCGGCGCACCGATCTCTCACGGCCTGCACGGCCAGGTCGGGCCGGTCGACGCATCGCTGCTGGTGCAAGCAGCGCTGTTCCTCGCTGGCCTCTCGCTCGGCGAATCGCAGCAGACGCCAATGCCCCCGCCTGGGCGGGCGCTGCTTGAGCCGCGGTCCGGACGGCGCGAACTCGTGTCGGCTTGCGGGGCGGTCGTAGGCTTCGACTGTGTTGGTTAGCGAACTCATCGAGAGGATGCGCGTTGCCGCCGAGCACGAACCGGAGTGGCTGGGGCTCGAATCCAACCTCGCGTTGCTGGAGGAGTTTGCGATTGCGCGGGCGCCCGGAACTCTTGTGCGCTGGGACCATCCGGGCAGCGAGCGTTCGCCTCCCGGGTGTGCTCTCGATCGAGCCGCCCGTCGAACTGCCGGGAGACCACTCGATCCCGCATCCATGCCGCGATGGCGCACCATGAGGTTCTCCATCGCGTGCGGGAGCGGCGGCGATGTCAGCGCGACTGTCGGGCTACACGCGCCACCTAGTGACCCTCGGCGAGCAGGTCTTCAACTGGCTGGAGGATGCCCGGATCGCTCGCATGGAGCACGTTACCGAGCCGGCCAACTACGACTACCCCGCCGAGGTCCATCGCCTGTCCACGGACAGCAAGAGGCCGATTACCCCATGAACCTGAGAGGAGCCTTGGACGACCTCGCCGACGCATCCGATCGCCCAGGTGCGTATGGCGTTGGCGAAGCGCATCCTCGGCGGTGAAGTCGACAATCCTGTCGCGCCAGTGGTCGCGAAGGTGATGGCCGATCTGGAGCCGGCGATCAGCGGTGCGATTACGTCCGAGCAGACCGACGGCGCACGCGAGGGCGCCTTGACGGTCGAGCCGTGCTCTGGCGCGAATGGAAAGCGCTCGTCTGAGCGCCGACGCTCGCTAGAGGTCGTTCTCCTGGCGTACCGCAACCGCACCCAAAACGACCCTCGTTGGTCGTGAAAGGACTTGGCCTCGATAGCCCGCGCTCGCCCGGCCTACATCGCCTCTTGAGATCGCCGACCGGCTCTGCTCGATCGCCCGCCCCCGAGCGAGGAGCCGACGACTTGGCAGAATCCGCGAAGCCATGGCGACCGGGGTGGAGTAGTCCAAGAAAACGGGTGTGAGTTTGGTAAAGGGAGATCCCCCTTCGGCGCTGCCCAAGGTTTTAGCGGCGCAGAAATTTGGCAGCCCGCGTGGTGCAGAGCGGCGATCCTCGAACAGTCTGTCCGCCGGGCTTCCCGGGAGTGTGATGCGGCCCCGACCTGGTCGGCCGAGAGCGCTGACGTTATACCGGCCGAGAGGCATGAACGGCTATTGCTTCTTACGCTTCCTGCGTTCTGCGCGGTTCGGTTTCGATTGGACCGTTGGCGGCTCGCGTGACGGACTGATGTTGTAGGAGAAGTAGGCCTCCGGCATCCTGTCAGTGTCGGCGGTCTTGAGCAGCTCGTCAACGCGCTCGGTGTTCTCATCGATGATTCGCGTCTCAAGGGCTGTGAAGTGCCGCTGCCAGACCAGATCTCGGAGAACCTTGATGTGCTCCTTGAAGCTCGACACCAGTTCCCCTCCGTCCTCGTCTCCGGTCGCGGGCGACACCTTGATCCGGACTTCGGTGATCTTACGCCGCTCCGGGTCGAAGATCGCGCGGGTTGTAACGGTCTCGCGCGACGGGTCCTGACGGTGTGCGACGTGCTTGTCACGCCATTTCAAGATCTTCTCGTGACAGTCCTTCGCTTCTGGGCCGAGGGTAGCCAAGAGATCGCTGAGCAAGACTTGGCGTCTGCCTGTCTTCGCGGTCCTACCGTAGGCGATGACGGCGCTCTCCCAGAGCGCGCGGCGCGAGAAAATGTTTTCCGGTTGCTCGGGAAGCTGGTCACGAGCGTGCAAGACCATGTCCGCATGGACGAGATCTGCCCACACCGACGCCCAGCTCTCAAGCTTGACGACGGAATCGCCTGTAACCCGCGCCTCGAGTTCATGGGGCATCGTTAGAAGTAAAGCCGAAGTCGCCCATGCTCGTGATGCCTCGGGGTAGTTCACCAAAGCCTCCACGCCGTAGAGCCGGACGAACCGTAGATAATGCCCGACCGGCATCAGGAGGCCGCGGCGACCCACCATCCGAGCGATACGAGAGGACCGGTCTTGGCTGTCCCCATCAGCGTGCCAGCGGCCGCCTCATTTTCGCACCCATCCGGGTGCGTGGACGGCGGCACAGCCCCGCGTCGGGCGGGGCCGACCACAGGAGGCCACCATGGCCACGAAGTCGCGGCGCCAGCTCTCCGAGCAGAAGCGAGCCGAGCGTCACCGAGCAGACCGCGAGCGCCTGCGCAGGGCCGCCGAGGAGCTGCTCTCATCCGAGGGCTGGGCCAGATGGGTGCGCGTGCGCGCAACCTTTCGCTCCTACTCCGTAGGCAACTGCATGCTGCTGGCCCACCAGTGCCACGAGCGCGGCATCGAGCCGCGGCACATCGCGGGCTTTCGCGCCTGGCTGAAGCTCGGGCGTAGCGTGCGCAAGGGCGAGCGGGCGCTGCGGATCTTCGCGCCCGTGACGGTCAAGGAGCGCGACGACGGCGGTCAGGAGACGGGGGAGAGGCGAGTGCTCTTCAGGACGGCGTTCGTCTTCGAGCTGTCCCAGACGGAGCCCCTTCCCAACGTCGAGCCCGCGGCGCTCGAGCCGCCATCGCAGCCGCTGACGGGCGACTCCCACGTCCACCTGCTCGAGCCGCTCGCCGAGTTTGCTGCGTCGCTCGGCTACTCGGTCTCCTTCGAGGAGGTCCCCGGCTCGGCGGGCGGCTGGTGCGACTACTTGGCGAAGCGGATAGTGGTCGACGCGACGGCCCCCGCGAATGCCCAGGTGCGGACGCTAATCCACGAGTGCGCGCACGCCCTCGGCGTCGACTGCGAGCGTTACTCGCGAGCCCAGGCGGAGGTGATCGTCGACACGGCCACCTTCGTCGTCTGCTCGGGGCCGGCCTGGAGGTCGGAGGGGAGAGCGTCCCGTACGTCGCCGGCTGGGGCGAGGACGGGGCGCTTGAGGCCGTCACGGAGTTCGCCGAGACGATCGATCGCATCGCGCGGCGGATCGAGGATGCGGTGCTGGCAAAGGACGGCGCCTAGCCCACTAGGCACAGCGCCGAACCTTTGCGCCGCAATCGACCGTGAGCACCCGGACGGGCGTCGTCTCGCTGCTAGGTGGATTCGGTGACGTCCTGTGCACGATCAACCTCGCGCTCACCGACGTCCCCTCGGAGCGCAGCCAGGCCAGTCCCGCGCCGTTGAGCTTCATGGTCACTCTTGTTTCGGTCCCTGGCTGAAGCACGAATCGCCCCACAGCGACGGCACGCACGATGCCGTGAGGCCGTCTCCTGGTCGGGGAACCGCGCGATCAGGGTCACACGTCCCGAGCATCTGACGGTCCCCTCGCACACCAGTGTGATCGGCATGCGACGCCTGGTGTGGAGCGCGATCGTCGCAGTCTTGACAACACGGTCGCGTTCGCGACCGGCTTGGCGCCTGCCGCCATTAGCCACGGGGTGCCGGCGTCGTCGCGGAACTGGCCCAGCGCGCTGCACAGCCCGCTGGCCTGGCAGGCGATGAACTGGAGCCCTGCCGCGTATCTGTCGTGGGAGGAGGATGGGCTCGGAGGAGCTGTGATCTCTTTCGCCGGAGCCCAGCTACCTGAGGCCTCACTCGCGACCATCGCGTCTTCGCCGCCGAGCACCGATCGAAAGTTGCCGATCGCCAGGCAGGAGCCCGACGGTGAGCATGCGACCCCGTTGAGCTGTGCTTCTGCGTTCGGTCCAGCATTGTGCGGAGGAGCCAGGGCCGTGGCCTGATTCCACTGGTCGTCTTCGCCGAGCACCGCGGTCGCTTGGGCGTTGTCGGTTGGGCCGAGCTCGCCGTATCCGACTCCCGCGCACAGGCCCGAAGCGGGACACGCGACGGCGGAGAGGGTGTTCACGGGTTCCTCGAGAGCATTGGCCGGAGGCTGGAGAACGCGGGATTCGGTCCACACCCCATCCAGCTCGCTGGCCTCGACGAGAGAGCTTCCTGTCGGCGTGGAATCCTGCCGAGCGCCACGCAGGGACCTGATGAGACGCAGGAGGCGGAGTAGAGCGCGGCTTGATCGTTCGGTGTGGGCGGCGCGATCTCGCTCACGCTCCAGGAACCAGCGAGCTCGCTCAGCCCGAACGACTGCCGCTGATGCGAGACCGTGGCGTAGTTACCCACCGCAACGCATGGTCCGGTCGTCTGGCATGCCAGCGGGCGAAGTTCGACAACGTTGTTCGGCAGGGCGTTTGCGGGGAGCGAGATTGGCTGAGGTGTGCCCCACGACCCATTGGTCTCGATCACGCCCATCGGCGACGTCCCGCTCCCGTCGGCGTGTGCCCAGGGCCACGCATGAGCCCTGCCCGCGGCACGCGATCGAGTCAAGCCGCACACCGGGGATCTCCACTGCGGGGCTCCAGCCTCCGCCGGACTGTTCGACCACGATCCCTGGCCCGCCGATGTCTTCGCCAACCGCCATACAGGCTTCGCTCGCCGGACACGCGACCGCGGTGAGTGCGTCCTGCGGATCTGTGGCTGCGTATGTCTTTGTCGAGGGCGGGACTTCAGCCGCCTGCGCCCAGGCGGTCCCCGATCCCGTCACGGCCATCGCACGCTCGCCACCCATGCCCCCGGCGTTCGTGCTGTAGCTACCCACGGCCACGCACAAGCCGGCTGGCGGGCAAGCAAGGGCCGAGATGGACGGAGGGAGGGCGCGCAGGCGCCCGCCGATGACCGCATTCGCCGGCGGTGAGATCGTCGTCGAATGGCCGCTCGGAGAGATGCTGCACCGGCGGATTGCGTACGGCAGGCGCCGAGCGCGCTGGCCGCAATCGCCATCAGCAGCGCGCAGCCGACGCGCGACCGAGTACACATGGTCGACGGCCGAGCCAACAGAGCTTCAGCCGCGGTTGCGACAAGCGCAGGCCGCCCCCCATCCCCTTGCATGGCCCTCCTAACACCTGGGTTGAACGCAAGGTGCGGTGTCTCGCGGCGTGAGGACGGCACCCTCGACGTCGTCAGCGAGTTCGCCGGGGCGATCGACCTCGCCAGGCAGATCGGGGACGCGGTGGTTCTTGCATGAGCGGACTAGAAGAACCGACGGGCACGTTCGATGACGAAGATCGCGAGCCGGGCCAGCATGCCGATAGCGCCCAGAAGAAGATGCCGGCACCTACGCTCGCGGCTGGGTGTCCGCTGTGGGTTGTCAGGAAGCCTGCGACCAGGCCGAAGGGAGCGCTGAAGGAACGCAAGGGCCCACGCTCTCCCATTGAGGTTTCCGCGGACACGCACCGCGAGGAAGATCACGAGCCGTGCGAGCAGCGCGAAGAACAGCCACAGGAAAACGCCTGCCCACACCCTGCCCCCAGCGGTGGCGGCAGGTGGGTGCTGCCCAGCTCCGCCAGTGGGGAAGCGGAGCGCTCACCGTGAACGAGATGATCCACGCCGAGTGCGACCACCTGCGCAGTCTGGTTCTGAGCTGCTCGCCTCCCACGGGAGCGCCGACCCAGCGGCGCATCGAGGGGGAGAGAAGCAGCGCCAGATAGAGGAGCTCGGACGCAATGGCGAGGGGATAGGTTCTCTTGGCAAGGATGTCAATGGCGAGGCCGGCGAGCGCCCAGGGCACGCTGAGCCACCATGCCCACGGCTTGCCTCGGAGTACAAGCATTGCTGCGACGAAGAGCCAGAAGACGAGCCAGACGCCTCCCCAGACCGGGTAGCGCTCGTAGTACGCGCGCTCGATGACTAGGCCCGCAACGGCCCCGACCAGGACGAGGCCGGCGAAGGCGATCACCGTGCGGGGGAACCGTCGCAGTCTTACGCGGAGGTCTCGCACGCTTTCTTATCGACGCTCACGGATGTCCTCATGACCTGCGGCCGTGAAAGACTTGAGGCGTGTCGCAAAAGCTGCCCTGGTTGTCGAACGCACCGACTCCGGGTCTCGTCCCACGAGACGATGGACGCCGCTTGCAAGGATTGCGATTGCGTTCGTTCTGCTCCCATTCGCAATCGCCGCCTGCGGCTCGGGCTCGCACCGCCATACCTCGGAATCAGGTGGGGCATCCATTACATCGGCGCTCCGCAGCGGATCGCCTTCATGCCCGGACAAAACGGAACGGCTGTCGCGATTACCGGACAGCGCTATCGCTACTACGGGCACAAGTACCTTGAACTCAGGTACCGCTTCGCCGAACCGTGGCGGGTGGGCATTGGGGAAACGAACGGTGGCTGGGTCGGGCAGGGCAGCCAGATCACCGAAGGCATGGAAGTGGTTGCCGCCTGCCAGGTACGGCCGTTCGCCGTTGTCTATGGCTCGCTGAACCGCTCTGGTTACTCGGTGCTGGCGCAGACGGCGACGGGCACGGTTCGACTGCACGACACCGCGCTCCCCGGCGACCTGCACACACACGGCGTCCTGGCGTACGGCCGCCTGACGAGCCAGCCCACCAGATTCTTGGTGCGAGAGCCCGACGGTGACGTGACTCGTCTCTCGGAATTCGAGTCGGACGGTACTGCTGGCGGTCAACCCTGCGGCGGTCAGGAACGAGAATGGGTTGGCCTGCGCTTCACCAAGGGCACCGCGGGGGCGGCCTTGGCGACCATCACCAAGTGTCTACGCGACGAGGGCTTTGAAGTCGGCCCGCAGCCCGGCTTCGGTGAAGGCTCAGACGACGCGAGGTGGCACCGGTTCGAAGCGGCTCAGCGGTCGTGCAGGCGCTTGGCCCTCAAGGCGTCAGGTGCTTGGCTGCGGTACCCGACCTAACCCGCGACCGTTCGCCGTACTGATGCGAGCCTCGACACGGCGCCACCGGCAAGCACGATCGGGCCAAGGACGGTCGCGATGACCCATCCGGGGGAGACCTCGTCAAAATGCCCTACGGAAATCGCCGTCATCCGAAGGGTCCAATGCGGCAAGCCCAGCGAGAACAGCACAAGAGCAACGGTCAGCGGGATCTTCGGGCCCGCGGGTAGCGCAGCCAGTCCTGCGATGAGAAGCAAAAGCGTGATCGCGCGGTGAGGCCGAGTCCGTAGCCGGCGTTCAGGTCTAGCGGGGACAAAAGCCCGATCACAGCTGCTCCCCCGAGCCAAAGCAGTCGCCTCGGATTACCGCGCCGGGCCCGCGGCGCAAGCAGCACAACCAGGTAGCAGACCAGAGGGACAAGGACGATCGCGAATGACCGGACGGCTTCGACGGTGGAGTTGCCGACCGCAAAAGACGGCTTCCCAAATGCCGCGTTGAGGAACACGCCGATCCATACGAGGCCGAACAGAGCCGAAAGCCGCTCGTAGCCCACCAGCGCCGCCGCAACCGCGAGGACGAGCAGCACCTGCTGCGTGAAGAACGCGCCTTTAATGTTCGACTCCTCCAAATCCACCGCTCGAGTTGTGGACGAGGCGGTCGAAATGGAACCACTCGATCAGGATCACGAGCCCGATGACCGGTACTGCCTGCGCGCAGATCTCACACGCCAGCCGCCGGTTTCCGTGAGCGCTCGCCACGCTGGTGCGGGCCTGAAGGCCGGCTCGGATAAGCGCGATGCTCTCATGCAGCTGCAGGCCCTGCGACTCACCGCTGACATCGTGCAGCGTGTCCAGGATCTCCTCGCCCTGAGCGTCACGCACGGAGCGGGGGTAAGCGAGCATCGCCAATCGGACGAGGCGCTCGGACACTACGCCGCCTCCAGTCCGGCCGTCGCACGCAGTCGGGCCGCCACCGTCTTACCAGCATCCAAGAGCCACGCGGCCTCTACCTGCAGCGCCGCTCGTCCGGCGGGCGTCAGTGCGTAGTCGCGCCGTGTCCGGCCACTCTCGACGTACGGCTCTCCCGCAACCACGAGCTCCTCGTCGATCGCTCGTTCCAAGAGCGCGTAGAGGGTGCCGGTGGACAGGCGACCGTGCCCCCGGACAGCTCGCCCGCCCGCCGCACGATCGCGTAGCCATGCAGCGGCCCGTCGATGAGAGCCGCGAGGGCGAAGTAGCTGGGAGGCCGAAACTCCACGGCGACGACTATATGTCGCTCATCGACCTATTGTCAAAGAGATCGTCGATTTGGCGCCACCTCATCGGCGGGGCCCGCGGCCTCGTCGGACAGCGAACTAGTCGGGTCTCGGCCGGTTGATTCGCTGGCCCTCAAGACCGATGGCACGGTCAAGACGACCGCTCGCGCCGGTCTGGCGGTGCTGTTCATTGGCGCTTCTGCCCGTGGGCCACGAGGAACCGGTCGATGCGATCACGAAGAGGTTTGTTCCAGACCCATGCGAGCGCAAATAGCATTGACGGGCTCCTTGCGGCGGTCCTTTCGATTTGCTCAAGCGCTTCCACGTCGCCGTTGCTGATGTAATCCTCAAGCGATCCGCAGCCGAGCATCCCTAGGGGCTATTCGTCCCGCTCTGGCGTCGCGAGTTCGCAGGTCTTGACGATGAGCCGCCACGCCAGCGTCGCCTCGTCGCGCTCGTCTGCCCGCATGAAGGCTTCGACGGCCCACCACTCGGGATCATCGTCCGACGGGTTATTCACGTGCTGGTTGCGCGTGTGGTAGCCGATGTATGCGCGAACAGCCCGCTCCACATCCGCGTCGGTCGGCTGCTCGCCCCACTCGAAGAGGTTGTCCACGAAGCTCGAGGCTACATCTCGTCGGAGCATGGGCGTTAGCCGGGGACGCTGCGGCGACTCGAGGTCGGTCATCGATCTATTGCAGGCCGCGTTCCCGCGCATGCTGTCCAGCCGAGGGCCTTCGCGTCAGATTGGAGCTTGCGTTCGAGCCGGGAGGACTCTTTCAGCAGTGGGGAGGCGGCAGGCGCGTACTCCTTGTAGGAAAGCTTGCTCAGCGTGGCCCGCAAGCTGGCGCTTGCCTGGGCGTCTGCGAGATAGGTGGCGACGCGAGGTAGCTCTCGGTCCGAGTTGAGCTGTGCGTCCAGCTTCGCAAGGCGCACCTTCATACCACCGTACGCGCCGATGCTGTCGGCTTCGCGGCAGACGCCGTTGGCGAGCGCAGCGAGATGCGCCTCCGCAGGGCTGTGTCCGTTACCCCCACACCCTGCGACGAGCAAGACGGTGACGACCACAACGAGCGGGGTCGCAGCGATCCGGAGCATCACCAGGAATCTACTGGGCGCTAGGCTGTTTGACATGCGCCGTGGCACTGCGCTCATCGCCGCCCTCGCGATCCTCGCTTCCGGGTGCGGGAGGGCAGCGACTCTGACGGCGCCGTCTGCGAAGACGCCCCTCTCCGCGCCCGCACCTTCGCGACAATGTCCACCGAACGACGCTAAGGCGCGCCCCCTCCTCCTCGGCAGGACCGCAACTGACGTGCTCGTACCGGGACACCCTGCGAGCGCACTCATCTGCCGCTACTGGGGCAGGTCGGGCCGCGGCCAGTTCCCGAAGAGGCGAATACGGGCACGCTGTTTACACCATCGCCGGAGCGCGCCGTGTGGTGCGCCATGACGTGATGAGCTACCTTGCCAGCGAGCTGGATGCCCTACGGCCAATCGGCCCGCGCCCCAACTGCGACGAGGAACTCGGTGGACGTTCCGAGCTGATCATCTTTTACTATCGAGGCGGCGGCGAAGCGCGAGTCATTTTCTACGTCGAGGGCTGCGTAGCGGTGGAAAACGGCCGGACCGTGCGATATGGACTTGGTATGGGGCACGGGAACGGCGAAAGTCACTGGAAGGACGAAGAATTGCTCTGATTTGCCCGCGCTCACCGATGCGTCGGTCAAGTGGTCCGTCGAGACAGCCGACGAAGAGCAAATGCGTCGATCGGCATTGCCATCGATCCGCGACAAACGGATGCGCGCCGTGTTTAGGCCAACATGTCGGACTGGGGGGCACGGATGCGCCTGAGTGCAGGGGTGGCGGCGGTTGCCGCGCTCGTAGCGCTCTTTGGTGTCTTGAACGTGTTGTCGCCGGACGCGCGCGCCGACTTGCCGCGCGCGCGGGCGTCAAGCGTGGGGTCGCTTGACGATCTGGGCGAAGCCATCCGACGCTTTGCTCAGGCAGATCCGCTCTTGCTTGCTCCAAACACAGTCGGGCGGTCGGGCGGTCGGTGGATTCGTCCCGCATTGCGCACCCCCCGCTACGGCCACGAAGAACTTGGCTCGAACGTCACGACCAACCTGTCTGGTGCGCCGTCGCGGATGCACATTGAACTCTCGAACTCGTCGCAGGCTCTGGAATGGCTCGCCCCTGACGCGCCCGGCACGCCCAATGTCTCACTTCCCTCTGAACTAGCTGGGGCATCGTCCGATATGCAAACGGTTGCGGGCTCGCTGGGCGCAGCCTTCGTGATCGCAGGAGTGCAGCGAGACACAGACATGCTGATCCGGGCGCTGCCTTTCGGGGTGAGCGTCTACGTGCTCTTCTCCTCGCCCTACGCACCCGAGCGGATCACGTTTGACACCAACCTGGGCTGCGCTGATGGGGGCTTCCAGCTGGATCGGCGACTAGTGCCGGGCACGTTCTCCTACGAGGAGGAGCTTGGCGAACACGGAGACGAAGAAGACGAATGCGAACTTTATTCCCACGCCCCCGTAGCCTCGATCAGTCCGCCGTCGCCTACGGACACAACCGCGGCATATCGGGCGGAGAGCCGCATGTTCGCGCTCGCCGACCGACAGGCGCACCGCGACCGGGCGATTGCCTCGGTCGTGATAAGAGCCTATGGCGCGCATGACGCCGCGGGTCACGAGATCGCCACCGAGATGGCCTGGCGCGCCGAGGGCGAACAGCCCGGACCGGTGATCCGAGTGCACCTCGAGGCGGCGCACCCGCGATTCCCCGTGCTCATGCGCTTTGACGTGGTGGCCCAGCCATGAGGTTTCCGCGGCTCATTCGCGGATCGCTCGTGCGCGGGATCGTTGCACTGCTCGCCCTCTCGGTGAGCCTTGGCGCCTGGTTGCCGGCTCGGGCTCCGGCGGCTTTGGCTGAACGCCCGCCGCTGGTGCTGGGCTCGCTGTTCGGCGAACAGAACGGGCTGTCAATAGTCGATGACGCGGCCGGCGCGAGCGCGCTCGCGTGGCGCGCCACCACTGGCGAAGGACAGGCGATCGACTTCGCGCAGATCCCGCCGGGCGGCGAAGAAGCCGCCTCGTCGGTCCAGACCGTCGCCGCCAGCGCATCACATCGCCTGTCAGCTCCGGCGCTCGCGATCTCGCCTGGCGGACGCGTTGTGCTTGCTTGGTTTGAACAGCGCGAAGTTTTCCAGCCGTGGGGTGCGGATGTTCTCGCCGTCAAGGTCCGAGAACGTGCGGCCGACGGCCCATGGGGAGCGACGAGGACCCTGTGGCGCGCGCCCGCAAAGCCCGTGTATGGGGCGCAGAACCTCGTGGTTGCGCTCGATGACTCCGGAGATGCGGTCGTCCTATGGACCATCGAACGGGAGATCGTGGCCAACCCGCAGCCCTCGCAGCTGCTGGTCGCGACTCATGCTGCCGGTAGCACGTATGGCGCAGCCGTCACGCTCGACCGGAACGCCGCCGAAGCTCTGCCCGCGCTTGCGGTCGGCCCGGGCGGCGAAGTGACCGCCTTGTGGGCCAGACCCTGGCGAAGCGCTGAAGGAACGCTCGAGGACGTATCGTGGCGCGCCGGATCGGCCCCGGGCTCCGGCACCTCTCTGGACGAGATCGGACCGTCCGAACCGCACGGCAGCGGTGAACCCTTCGGCAGCCTGGCCCTCCAGACGTCCGCGTCAGGCCAGGAGCTCGCGGTCTGGTCGAAGGGGCAAGGGGGTTCGATCGGACGGCCCGAGGCCGTCTCCGTGCGAGCGGCCTGGAAGCCTGCGGGCGGAGGGTTTGAAGCACCCCAGACCGTCACTACCCCGGGTGTGGAAGCGCGGGAACCGTCGCTTGCCCTGTCAAAAGGGGGTCGTGCGTTGGTCGCCTGGAGCGAAATCGCCGCCGATGGCTCTGGGCCGTTGATCAATTATGCAATCGCGACCGAAGGGCATTTTCTAACGCTCGGCGGCCCGGGCGCCGCGACGGTCGAATCAGAAGGTGATCTCCGGGGGGAACGCCGCGTTTCGCCGGTGTGGCTCCCGGGCGGCAAGCTGCTGCTCACGTGGGATACCCGCAACGTGGATTACGCCGACGAACTCGTACCCGGGGCGCCACCGGGGGCCGGGAGTGCCATCCACGGGGATGAGGGCGAAGGGGGGCTGGCTTCCCCGGAATGGCCGCCGTTGATCGCGGGCGACGAAGCGGTGCCTCCGGTCCTCGTATGGGCGGGTCGCTCCCCCAGCGACTTCAGTGCAAGCGGTGTGCGCTACGTGGTCGGCGCGAACCTCCCCGCGTTCGGAGGGCTGCCGACTCCCTCGGCCAGCCTGGTCGGCAAACGCGACTTGGCCCGGGCCGGCGTGACGGTCAAGATCGCCTGTCCGCAAGCTTGCGTGGCGACGATAACGGGTGCTGTATATGGGCTGCGTCCAGAGGATGAAGAAAGCGCCGCCGGAGCGGCATATGTCAGGCTCGGCCCGCTCACTTCGGGCCGCGGATCGCTTCCCGTCACCGGCAGCAAGCTGCTACGTCTGCGACTCACGCGGCACGCCAGCAGGGCTTTTGCGCGACACTCCATCGCGACTATCAGGAGACCGTCGAGCTGATCGCGACGATTCGAAGCTCCGCCGAAGAGCGGCACGTGATGCTCGGGGAGGAACCAACATCGACGGGATGTCCTCGGTGAGTCGACGCGCCAGAGGGCCGGTTGGCTCCATAGGCTCGCGGGAGCGCCGATGGACGACCCGGGCGGCGCCCCTGGTGAGGCCTTCGCTTGCGTTTCTGATTGCGGTCACCGTGCTGCTGCTGGGGGCATGCTCGTCCGCGTTGGCCGCGCCAGCGCTGATTACCGATCGATACCCGCTCGCAGGCGAACGCTCAGAGCTCGCGCTCGACGGACCCTCCACCCTCATCGCGGGCTATGAAAACCAGACAACCAACGTCGTCAGGCGCTTCACCTCGGGACAGGCGCCGAAGACCATCGCGCGGGCCACCATCAAGCCCGAAAGCGGTGAATTCGGCGACGCGATGTACTTCGTCGCCTCCGCAAGCCGCATATTGCTGTATGACCACGGCAGCAGCTACACGTACAAGGGCCAGGGCGAACTCCGCTACGAACGGCTCTTGACAGGGCCACTGGACGGGCCTCTCACCGCGCTGGGGAATCCGTGTCAAATAACGCCGACGCTTGACCCGCGCGTCACCAGCGAAGCTGGCATCCCCGCACACTCGGCGATCGCGATCGACGGGGAACTGGTCGGCTATGACAGCTTCGGCTGCCTGGTCTTGGAGGACTACGCCAGCGGCGTGAAACGGGTGATCCCGCTGGAAGCCACGCTGGATCCTGTTTTCAATGGAGTTCTCCAGTCTCGAAGCGGAGGAACGACGTTGCGTGTAGCGGGCCGCCTGATCGCCTACCGCGCCAATCCCCAGGGGGGCGAAGGCCCAGCGTCCGTCGTGGTCTACAACTTCGATACGGGAGCTGAGGTCTACAGCGTGCCCCTCCCCGAAGAGTCAACGACCTTCGACCTAGAACCCAACGGCACGCTTGTCATGGCAAACCTATCGTCTTGCCAGGCGACGGTGAGCACGGTCGTCGACCCGAGCCCCACGCCTCTGGGAATCTCAGCTTGCAAGATTCGCGGTCTGCTCGACGGACGGGCTCTTGTCGTGGTCGCGGGACCCGGGGGCGACCAGCAGCTCGCCTGGACGTCGCTCCAGGCTCCCGCGGTACACCCAATTGCCGACCTTGGCCCCCACGGGGTTTTCGAGCAATCTCTGCCCGATATGAACGAAACCGACGTCGTCTACGCTCAGGCCGGCTGCTGGGCCGCTGAGATCTATCAGACCGCACTGGCTGAACCGGGAGCACCGCCGCGCCCGCCCACCACGTGCCCAGTAGGAGTGAGCCCGAACACCGCCCAACTTACGTCCAAGACGCTGCGCGTGAGGCTGCACTGTCCCCTTGGCTGCTATGGCAACCTCGATGCGCATGTCGGAAACGCGAGACAGGTGCGAACGCAGGAGGGCGGACGAAGCATCATCGGGGATGGACTCCCCAACATCTCGATCGCGCCCGGAGGCTATGAGACGTTCACCCTCCTACCAGGGGAAGCTGAAGAAGGAGCTCCCACCCCGCGTGCGCTGGTGCGCAAACTCAGGCGCAAACAACGAGTCTTCCTGCGGCTTGACGTGGACATCGACACGCCGGTGAACGAAGCATTCGGGGACTCGCTCAGCTCAGAAGAAGAAGCAACGAGGCTCGGCTTGGTGTACCGAACCTACCGGCACTTCGTCGTGCCGATTCGACTGCAACAGCCTGCCAGCCGACGGCATCGGCACGGGCGCGTCTGAACGGCGGCGTCAAGAAAGATTAGGCCGCTGCGCTGACTAGCGTTCGAACCCGAACCCGCGCGACGCCGTCGCAGTGGGTGGTTGCGTCTCAGGTGCGGGTCTCGTCACGGCCGCGAGCCTGGTGGGCGACTCGGCGGCGGCGAGCTGGCTCTCGCTCGGTTCCGGCCTGGATTCGGCAGGTTGAAGGCTCTTCCCCGTGCGGGCCGCGCGGGTCGCTTGCGAGTGTGCTCTACCGGACCCCGCAGACTTGGCCCGTGTCGCGGAGGCATGATGGCTGTGGGCGGAGTTGCCTCGATGGGCGGGGCTCGGCGTGCTGATGTGGACGTGGGGAGCCGCCACCTGGGCTGACGATGCGGTCGGATCGTGTCGATGCGACGCGCTCGCCATCACCACCAGGACCGCGATGATCGCCGCGACCGCAGCGACGACTCCCGCCGTGCGCGTGGTGGGACGGACGAGCGTCGAACGAGCCCCGCCGGCCGTCCTCGACCGCGGCGTTGGCTCGTTGCGGCGAAGCAGCTGGGCCGTCGGCGCCTCCCACACCGAGAGCTCGTCCGGATCGCCGCCCTGCTCCTGGCCGTTGGGCCCTCGGGGCAGCTCGCCGACAGGCGTCACCCGATCGATCTCGCCGACCCCGAGGCCGCGCCTGCGCAGCGGGATGACCTGGGCCACCATCCCGTCGTCGCCGTCGCTCATATCGCCGTCCGTTGGCGAGCTCATCGTTCTCCATCCGTAGCGTCGATGCGCCGCCTATCATATGCCAGTCGAGCAAGCTTTGTTTTGCGTATTTGGCGATGGCTACCCAGCACCTTCTAACCGTCCCGCAGGTCGCCGAGGAGTTCCAGGTGACGGCTCAGACGATCCGCAACTGGATCGAGTCCGGTGCGCTGCCTGCGGCCAAGATCGGCCGCGCCTACCGCGTCAAGCGCGAGGACGTCGACACGATGCTCGCCCGCGCCCAGGCCGACAGCGCATCGCTCGCGACCCGCCGAGACCTCTGGTCTCCGGAGACGCTCGGGTTGCCCCATCGGCGACGCGAGGACGAAGGGCCTGCCTCGGTGTGGGACGACGGCGCGATGCCGTCGAAGCGAGCGTCCTAGCCCTTCCAGTTGATCGCCGCGCGTGCGTGGCCCAGGACCGTAAGTCGCTGCTGCAGGTCCTTTCCGCCTTCCACGAGCAGCCATGCGCCCTTGAGACGCCGTCCGAGAATGCTTGCTTGATTGCCGGGGGCCCCGTAGTAACCGGGGCGCCCTGAGACGGGTTTCATCTGTGGGAGAGGCGCCGGTTCCGTCCCGGGGTCCGTGGCGTCGAGAACCACACCTACGTCGAGAGGCCAGTCGTGGAGGTAGTACTCGGTGTCGGTGCAGCCTAGGAACGGCTTACCGAGGAGACCCTCTACCGGGCGGATCGCCTTGATCGCAGCTCCCCACTGCGCGGTCAGCCCGGTCACGTGCGCCACGCTGATCTCGCACGGACCGTGTGTCGGGCGACCCGGCGAATGCCAGCCAAAGGCTTCTAGTTCAGCTTGTTCTCGGTGGTGCCTCAGAGGAGCGGGAAGCGGGTGCCCGCTCGCATCGCGCGCCCCGAGTTCCGGTGGGCTGAACGATTTCGAGGAGCCGCTCGCTTCGAGTAGCACGGCACGGAGCTCATCCGGCAGCCTGGGTTGGGCACGTGTGGGGATCGGCGCCCCGCCGTCGACCGAGACGTCGGCCACTTCCTTTGTCGTGACGACTTGGGTTTGAGAGATCTCCGGCGGCCCCGAGCTGCCCCAGGATTCGCTGAGAATCGGGCCCTCGGGCTTCGTGTGGGGCGCAAACCCGCAACTGGAGCCGCCCTCGTTGGTGGCCTTGAAGTTCAAGCACCAACCCACATCGCCGGCTCCAACAGGAGCTGTGAGGAAGAACTGGTAGGGCCGGTCGCTGGCGTGCCAGGAGAGCGATGGCGTCACCGTTGCCGACGAGTTCATCGCGACGATCGCACCGCAGACAACTGCGATCAAGACCCCCGCTGATATTCCCAGCCGTTTCCCCATGCGCGGACCCTACCGCTGGGGCCTCGTCAAATGAGCCTACGCGGAGCGGGCTCTACGCCGTGGGCGACCGGCCCCGTCTTCGATGGCCACCACATCGGCCAACTCGCCAGCGGCATCGGCAACCTCGTCGTATGCGCCTGCGACCGCGATGATGTCCCGTCCGGTGGCCACCGCGCTCAACGTGGCGACCGCTCGGTCAAAGCGCTGCCACGACGCCTCGGGCCCGCGTCGACCTGTGCCGGGCTGAAGCTCATAGGGCGGCCGCGCCTCTGCAGCGCGGTGTGGTGTCCAGTCAAAGCCGGCGGCATCCGCGGTCCGACAGGCGTCAGCCTGTTCGCGAGCTGCCTCGGCCAGGCCGGCGAGTCGTGCGCTGAACCCCGAATCTGGCGGGGCTAGCCGGTGTGCCTCTAGCGCCGCGCTCCATCCATCGAGCGCGTCACGGAATTGCGCCAGTGCCTGCTCATCATGGCGAGAAGCCTTCGTTTGGCTCATTTGGCAGATCGTAGCGATCAGGGCGACGAGGCCTGTCGCTGCAAGTCGCCAATCGCCGCTAACAGCTCGCGGCGCCAGTGAAGCAAGGCCTTACGCGCATCCGGCCCTGCGTACTCCTCGATTTCCGCGGCGAGTCGCTCCAGATCGAGTGCGACCTGCTCGATTCGGGTGATCGGGTTCTGTGGCGGCATCGACAAACAGTAGATCGAATCCGCTGCCCCGATAGCCCGCGGAACGCTCCGTTGCCTCCTGGTCGCCGCTCCCGCGCGGAACCTACCCCTTCCACTGTGGCACGCCCTTCGGGCGCGCGGGGGTCGGGCCAACGGTCCCGCACCTGGCGGGTCCTCCACGAAGGAGAGCCATGGGCAGCGTCACAGCACCACTTCTCACAGGCCAGCCGCACGTCGACGTCCACGTGCACAGACATGCGACCCGAGGGCCCCTCGGTACGTTCACCGACGAGCGCGGTCGTGAGCGTGAGGTTGTCTGCCGCGCGGGCGCTGGCGGTAGCCGGCTCATCATCGATCGCCTGGCCGGTGAGCAGAGCGACGAGCGGCTGATCGCTCACCTGAGCCTCGACGAGCCGCCCGCCAACGCGCAGCTCGTTGCCGACCTCTACCTGGCCGATCCACGGGGCCGGCGCTGCCGATCGGTCACAGGCGACGATCTCACCTCGGTCCCCGCGGAAGGCGACGAGCTCGAGCTGCCTGAGTGCGAGAACAACTCGCTCATCGACGAGCGCGGCCGTGAGTACCGCCTCGTGCGCGTTTCGCTCGGCCTGTCGATCCCCGAGGTTCGTTGGCAGCGCCGGCCGCCGGAGGGCGAGGAGCAGCTCGTGACCGTGCGGGACGCGATCGGAAGTCTCGAGCGCTACGAGCCGGTTCGGACGCTGACGGCGCGCGCCCTCGGCGAGCACGGCCCTGACCCGACGATCTCCACGACAGCTCTGCGGGCTGAGATGCGCCGGGTGGCGCTCAGCCCGATCGTGCTCAATCGGGGCCTGCGGGAAGCGGCGCTTGCCGCCGTGGCTCGCGGTGCGACGCTTCAGCGAGATCGCGATCCGCTGCGGGCGGGTCAAACGCGACCCGCGTGGCAACGAGAGCGGTGAGACCAGCTGGCTGGCGCGCAAGATCGGCACGCTCGCCGAGCATGGCAGCAGCGGCCCGGCGCCCTGGGTCCACAGCGACGTGCTGGCGCTGATCGCCGTCAGGGCCTTGGCGTCGCTCCGCGTGACGTGGAGGTCGGGTGAGGCTTGCTAATCATGGCTTGTTTTGCTAATTTGGCCTAGTCATGGATCGACTGCTGAAGCCCACGGAGGTGGCTGAACGGCTCGCGGTCTCACGTACGTGGGTCTACGACGCGGCGAAGCTGGGCCGGATCCCCGCGGTTCGCATCGGCGGAGACGACGGCCCGCTTCGCTTCGTCGCCGAGGATCTCGAGAGGTGGCTCGACGAGGCGCGCCAGGATTGGCTTCCGGGTCGCTGAGGTCTTCGTCTCGACGCTCCCGAGCGCGGCGCGTGTGTCGAGATCCGGCTAGTCGCATGGATACAGGCTGGCCCTCGGCATGTCGATACTGCTCTTGTGTCGAACGTCGTACTGCTGAAAGCGAGCTCGCTGGCGGAGGCATTGCCCGGTCGGTGGTGGACGCCGAGCCCTGATTTGCTGGACGCAATCGAGCCTGGCAAGGCCAACGTCAAGCTCCTCGCGCTCGTGCCGGACGCCGATGGATCGGCCAATCCTTGGGCAGCCAGCGCCATCTGGATGGCTATCGACGCGCGTGATGGCGATCAGCTCAGCGGCAGCGTCTTGCAGACCCAGATCGACTGCGAGGGCTACCGGGTCGGCGATCGGCTGACGGCGGCTCGTGATCGAGTACTCGCTCTCGTCTTCATCGGATTAGACGGTCGCCCGATGCTCAACGAGCCGCGAGCGCACTTCATGCTCGGCAAGCGCGTGCTGATCGGCCTTACGGTTCTCTCGGACGCCGACGATCTCCTGGAGCAAAGCCAGATCGTCGGAACCGTCGCGGGCGTCGACTCGAACCGGGGCATAGAGCTCAAGCTCGACGACTATTCGACCTATTGGCTTCCTCCTGACGCCCGGGCCTTTGAAGAGGCGCCACCAGGCGAATACGGATTGAGGAGCAACGGGCAAACCGTCGTCGATCCCGGCTACGTTTCGACATGGACTGTCAGACAAGGGCACGACTCCTACACGCCGCCGCCCGAGGGCTATCGCCCCGCGAATCGCTAGGCGATGGAGCGAGCTCGCTTTCGAAGCCAGAGACCTGGCGAGTCGTCTCTGACCCGAGGCGACGCCAGAGTCGAGGTCTTCCGCAATCGTGTAAGCGATGCGGTCGTATGGCTTATCGTGACATTCGGCGGTCTTTACTTCCTGACGTTGCTTGTCCATGAGGCCGGACAAGGCGACCCAGTCGTTGCCTCGGTTGTGGTTGACGCAATTTTCATGCTTGCGTTTCTCGTGCCCGCGGTGCGCTTCCCGTGGCACGGTGTGCTCGCATCGCCAGCAGGTCTGGTGGTGCGCAATATCTTCAAGACCCATCGAGTCACGTGGAGCGAGATCGCCCGCTTCGAAATTGGCCGGTGCGATCCGTGGCCGCAAGTAGGCGTCGTGGTGTTGCAAAGCGGTTGCCGAATCCCAATGACCGCGCTTCAGGACGGGCTCGCGTCAAGAGTGGCGCAGCATGCGGTTTCAGAACTGAACCGCCAGCTCTCCGAACATGGAACGCAGACTCCGCTGCATGACGATGGCTAGGTGATATCCCTGTGACAGGATTAGCCTCGACTACCTCCTCGCCCCCTGCGGTCGTTGTCCTCCTGGTCGCCGCGGCGGGCGTGATGATCGCGATCGTGTCAAGGCGTTATGGCCGGCATCGCGCAGAACGCCGTCTCGCACAGCTGAGGAGCGCGCCAAACGCGAGCGACACGGCGAGAAGCCGTGACCACGATGCCAGCCGAGCGTCGAAGACGGTTAACGGCTATTGGCGGATGCTCGGGGCCCGGCCGGGAAACCGCCTGTGGGTGATAGCCGCCATATGTTCGGCAACCGTCGCGTGGCGTTCGGAAGGGACCGTCGCGGTGCTTGTGGCGATCGTGCTGGCGTCAGTAGTCGTCTTCCCGATCGGCTTTCTGGTGTGGCGTAGGCTACGCGACTAGGTGCGCCGTCAGAAAGCTGGTATCTCCCGCGCCAGCCGCGGACTCGGAGCGGTCTGTTGAGGCTGTGCGCCGGGGTCGCGGCTGCATGTTTGGCGATGCTTGCACTCGTAGGTTGTGGCGGCGGGGGCGGCGCGGTCCCGAAGCTTTCGCTGGGGCCTGGCGAGCGGGTCGTGTCAGTCCCCACCCACGACCCGCTGCAGCAGGGGGTCGCCGTCGTTTTCTTGGAACCCGAAACGAAGCTGGCGGTCGACGTGATCAGCGGCCGGCTGTTCGCACCGGCCGAAGGACGGGGTCGGGAATACATGCCCCCCCACGAACATGAAGGGCTGATCGGCCTGATGGACCCGCAGCTACACCATCAGATCTTCGCCTACGTCGGCAACGGCATCCCGGGCCGGCCTGCCTGGGACCCTCACTGGGGAAAGGCGCCGGCACCCGCTCCGGGCAAGCTTCCCCTGTGGATCCCTCCGCGGATGGTTACAAGGGCGGGCAAGCCCGTTGCCGTAGTGCTCGCCGATGGTCAGCGCGTCCAGCTGACGACCGACGGACAGGGACGGATCGTGCAGCTGCGCTGGGCTACGCCTCGCGGTCAGCCGCTGCTGACCACGATCCGCTACGCAAACGGCAGGACGACGATCAGCTCGCCCGCGGGCGTGGTCCGCACCTACCACTACGACGCTCAACGTCTGATCACCGAGGTCGATGCGCCCGGCGCTGCGGCCCACGCTCGCATGGACACCGTTGACGGACTGCTGGACAGCCAGGCGACGCAACAGCGGCTCGCATATCGCCTGCGCCCTGGCACGCAGGAGCGCTACGCCGCATACGCCGTGGCGCCGAACGCGATCGGCGAAAACTACCTCGACCAGGCAGACACCGACGGCTACCAGCGCTATGGCGTGCCGACGCTTGCCGACGTGAAAAAGGTCGATGGCGCCCTGCGCCGCTCCGGCGTGCTGGACGTCGCCGAAGCGATCCCGATGCTCAACGATCGCGTCGAAACCTACACCGTCGAACAGCCTTTTGACCGGGTCACCGAAAAAGGCCTCCATCCCTGTCGCGTCGGGACGGGGGATTGGAAGATCACCTACGCAAGCACGATCACGCTCGGCGAAATCGCGACGATCGCGCGACGGCTGCCGAGCGTGCCCAAACTGTGGGTCTACCTCTACTACAGCCAAGCCCCCAAGGTGGGGTGCGTTGAATCGCTGGTCGGTCATTAGGCGCTCAGGCGCACATTTGGCGTCTATGTTGAGGCCAGCATCGCGGCTAACGAATGCGAAGGCTTCTATGAGGGCATCAACACGATCGATCAGGTTTTCCACGTTCATGTTTTGCGGGGCGGGTAGTCGGCGCCCAAACGATGGGGCAAATGGTCCGCGCGGTAACCAACGCAAAGGTGCCAGGCGACGGGTTCGGGTCGCTGGGGCCAGCCTGTGCATGGCGATCATGATCGCGGCAGGCGGCTGTGGGAAGGCGGACGTCAAGGTCGTAACGGTCATCCCGCCGACACGCGCGATTTACGACGGCCTTGCGAAATGCGAGCCCAATCCAAACAGGCCACACTGGGTCTGTCCGCCACACTTCGACCTCCGAAGGCTTCTCGGCCTGAGTCTCACCGCGGCGATGGAACGCGCCAGGGAACACGCACTAAAGATTCGCGTGGTAGAACGCGACGGCCACGGGCTTATTGTCGACCGGGACGAGCTGAGCAATCGCGTCGATGTCGCCGTGGGCGACGGCATTGTCACCGCTATACGAGAAGTGGGTTAAACGAGGGTGCAATGGCGAGACTCAATAGGAGGCCGGTGGGCGGCCCACTCGCGAGTCTTGGCGTGGATCTTTCCCTCTTGGCCACCACGAGGGGCGCCAGCAGCGGAGAAACTCGCTTGGACACGACGCTTATACGTCAGAATCCTTTTAGTAATGATCGTTGTCTACGCGCTGGGCGCGGCGCTTGGTGTGCCACGGGGGATTTGGGCGGTCTTGATCGTGGGCGCCGGAGCGTGGCTTGTTGGATTCGGGCAGGTCAATCTTGAGATATGGCAGGAGCGACGTTCGCGAAATCCGCCGGCGTGAGATCATGATCGGCTGCTTCGGGCGGTCGGACGAGATGTACGACTGCAGTGCGACGGCGCTAATCCGGAAGGGTTGGGTAACGACGCGAGTGGCTCGCCCGTGTATAAGAACGGGCGCGCATTCGGCCTCTACATTGAGAGCAGCGTAGGGGCTGGCGGATGCGAAGGCTTCTATGAGGGCATCAACACGATCGAAGATGTTTTCCGCGTTCATATTTTGCGGGGTGGGTACTCGGCGCCCAAACGATGGGGCGAATGGTCCGCGCGGTAACCAACGCAAGGATGCTAGGCGACGGATCCAGGTGGCTGCGGCCGGCCTGTGCATGGCGATCGTGATCACCGGGGGTGGCTGTGGCGCCCGCAAGGCGACGATCATAACGGTCACAAGGCCGACACGGCCGGTGTACGACCGCCGTGCGAAATGCGAGCCCAATCCAAGCAGGCCAAACTGGGTCTGCCCTCCGCACTTCGACCTCCGCGGGCTTCTCGGTCTGAGTCTCACCGCAGCGACAGCGCGTGCCAAGGAACACGCACTAAAGATTCGCGTCGTAGAACGCGACGGCAAGGGGCTTATTGTCGATCGGGACGAACTAAGCAATCGTGTCGATCTCGCCGTCGTCGACGGCATCGTCACTGCTATACGAGAATTGGGTTAAACGAGGGTGCAGCGGCGACTGAGGCACGTGACGCGTTGACGCGCCCGACTGCGCCGAGGCCCGAGCGATGGCTGCGATGGCTGTCCGTCTGGCGTCTATGCGTCAAGGGCGCCAACCTCTACACCAGCACTAAGAAGGTCTTTCAAAATGAGTTGAGGCGTCGCCAGCAGAGGATTGAGCAGGCGAGTGTGAGGAAGGCTGTGTGCATGTCGGGGTCGCGCTCGTACCGGATTCGCAGGCGCCGGAAGTTGTGCAGGTGAGCAAAGCCCCGCTCGACGACCCATCGCTGACGGCCGAGACCCGAGCCGTGCGTCTTGGTACGACGCGCGATTACCGGCGTGATGCCAAGAGCTCGCAGTAGTCGTCGGTGCTTGTCGTGGTCATAGCCACGGTCGGCGAGAAGGCGATCGGGTTTCTGGCGTGGCCGGCCGACCTTCCCGGTGACGGGCCGTCGGTGGAGGGCTTCGATCAGCGGGATCAGCTGAGTGACATCGTTGCGGTTCCCGCCGGTCAGGCTGATTGCGAGGGGGACACCGCTCGCGTCGACCAGCAAATGGTGCTTTGAGCCCCTACGGGCACGGTCTACCGGGGATGGCCCCGTCAGGAGCCCCCCAAAAGGGCGCGGATATGGCTGGCGTCAACCGAGGCGCGTGACCAGTCGATCTTCCCCGCAGCGTTCAACTTCACCAGCAGCTTCTGGTGAAGCGCGTCCCAGACACCAGCCTTCTGCCAGGTCCGCAGCCGCCGCCAGCACGTCACTCCCGAGCCGTAGCCGTACTCGCGCGGGAGGTCCTCCCAGGCGATCCCGGTGTGCAGCACGTGCAGGATCCCGTTGAGCGCCAGCCGATCATCGATCGCCTTGCGCCCGGGGTAACGACGACGACGCTCGCGCACCGGGATCAACGGCTCGATCTCCCGCCACAGCTCATCACTGATCTCGAATCGAGAGGGCACCTCCACGACCTCCAATCCTCGGGGACACACCCCAAGGATTCAAGACCGGCCGACATACCCCTTCATTTTGAAAGACCTTCTAAGCCTGGATCCACCGCGTAGTCGCCGGCATGGAGCGATTGACAGATTCGGCGGCGTCGGTCGACAGTGCGCAACGTGTCTGCGGCCGCGTCAGGCGGCGACCCTGGTGGGAGACCGTTCGGCGGGGTGTTCTTGACGTCGCCAGATCGCCGCGTGTGGAGCGGCGGACCTGCATGGTGGTTGTCGGCAGTGAGGCTCAGCTCGCTGCGGGCAGCGCGCGTATGCGCGCGAGCGCTCGGGTGAAGTCGCCCTGCCAGGGCCAGCGGGCGGGAAGGTGAAGCGTCCATTGGCGGGCGCTGCGCGTCAATCGGCCAGGTATTTGAAGCAGCCGGCGACGGAAGGTGCGGGCAGCGCGAACGGTCTCTCCGGGCATGCCGATCAGGGCGCTCCAGCGCAGCAGGTTGTGCGCCAAGCACGCGATCACCGTCCAGGCGCTATTGGCATTGAAGCGGCCGGAGGGGAAGTGTGCGAGCGCCTGGTCTTTGAGATCACGGATCGTGAGCTCCACGACGGCGTGTTGGCGGTGCTCTGACTCGACCGTCGCCAATGCCTCGATGCGGTTGGTGATGAACGGGAAGTAGCGCCAGTCCGGCCACAGCTCAGCCTGCGCTCCGACCAGTCGTGTGCGACGGACGATCAGGCGTTTGTCCTTGATCGTCGTCTCGGCGATCTGCGCCTCGCCGTCGGCAGGGTAGTCCTGCAAGGGCGTCCAGGCTGACTCGGGGATCTCGGCGAGCGCGTCCTTGACCGGCAACTGCAGGCGCACGCTGATCGAATAACGCCAGCCCGCATTCTCAAGGCGCGCGATCAGCTTGTTGTTCCAGAACGCAGAATCGGCTCGCAGCAGCTTCTCACCGACGGCCCCGGCGCGCCGAACGCGCGCGATCAGCTCATCGACGAATCTGACGACCCCACGCGGGCTGGCCGCCTGCCCCTTGCGCAGCCGCACGTGCAGCACCTCGCCGGTGTCCGCCCGCGAGGCGAGCATCGGGTGATACCCGCGCTGCTTGGTGTACCCGAAACCGACACCCTCCTTCCGATAGCCGTGAACCTCGCCGACGAAGCTGTCGACGTCGATTACCAGCCGCTCATCCCCCGGGCCGGCACCCGCCCGCCATGCACGTCTCAGCGTCTGGTCGAGCACGCGGTCGAGCTGGCGCACGTGCCCGAAGGTGAAGGCCCGTAGGAACGTCCCCAGCGTCGAGGGCGCCGGCAGCCAGCCACCCAGGAGCCGGCGTGTGCGCCCGACACGCAGCAGCGCGCAGTCATCGATGCAGTCGGCGCCCAGCACCATCGCGTAGATAAGCGCCATCACCTTCCGACCCGCGTTGTGAGCGCCCGGGCGATCGCAGCGCAGGCGAACGAAACGACCGGCCAGATGCTCGACTCCCAACCGTCCGGCGAGCGTCGCGACCAACGCGATCCCGGCATCGCAGACCACGCGATCGTCGTCAAAGACGACCCCCACAACGTCCAGTCCGAGCGGCTCGTCATCCTGCACCATCAGAGTGACCTCCTGACGCGGGGCCCCGGCTGCCGTCACAGCCTGAAAAAGCCCTGCTCAGGAGGTCACTTAAGAGACGCCGCCGGACGGAACGGCACACCTCAGCGCGGTGGATCCAGGCTAAGGCCCAGCAGCGCCCAAGGCGCCGCCACCGTCCCGGCCCTCGGTGCTGACTTCAGCGCCAAGGCCCAGCGAGCATCCACCTAAGGCATGGCGCGCCTCGCGCGCTCCCTAAAGGTCCTCCGAGCCTCGATTACTCCTCGATGGCTCAAATCGGGGGCGCCGCTCTTGTCCGTCCGGCGGCGAGAATGGCCTCCTCCGTAGCCACGGCGCCGGCCGCGAGCACGTGACGCTCCAGGTGCCCGTAGTAGCGCTCGGTCGTCCCGATGTCGCGCATGGCCGAGCTGGCGCTGGACGTAGATCAGCGAGTTCCCGGCGGCCAGCCAGGCCGCCGCAGCCGTGTGGCGCAGCGCGTGAAGCGGCATGTCGCGCAGCGCGGCATCCTGTAGTGCGGCTTGTGCCAGTCGCGCGAGACCGTCGTGCGATCCATTGGCTCGCCCTCGCCGTCGCCCTGCCAGCGGCCGGGCTCGCGCTTTGCAACTCCGCGTCGGGCATCACGAACACGTAGTGCTTTGCGCTGCTCGTCGGAGGCCATCTCGCCGCGCCGCGCGAGCTGCTCGCCGAGCACCCGCGAGAGTCCTGGCCGATCTCGACCGCGCGGAAGCGATCGGACTTGGTCGAGCCGATGGCTCCGCCGCCCTTTCGCGAGCGGTAGACGACGATCACCCCGCCGGTCTTCGAGCTCCAGGTCTCCGACGCTGCAGCGCGAGGGCCTCGGAGATCCGCAGGCCGCTGCCGATCAGCGTCTCGGCGAGAGGCCGGTAGACGTCCGAGCATGAGTCGAGGTAGAGCGGGATCTCGTGCAGGCGCAGGTAGTCGCGCTCGATGTGCGCCGCCGGCAGCTTGGGACCCGAAGCGCCGGGTTGGTCAGCGATCAGCCGTTCCTTGACGGCCGCGTTCAGGCAGACGACGAGCGTGCCGAGAGTGTTGTTGACCGTCTTCGCCGCCAGTTCCCCGGCTTCCATCGCCTCCACCCAGCTGTCCATCAGCTCGTCGAACGCGGCTCGACGTCGATCCGTGCCAGCGGGACTCGACTCGAGCGCCGGCATGAGCCGCAGCCGCCCGTCCCGCTCATACGCGCCGACCAGGTCCCGTCCTCCAGGTAAGGCTTGCGGCGATCCAGCCAGCGCGTCCAGAACGCGCCGAACGTCTCCTTCGTGTGGATGACCTCGCGGCGGGCGACCTGCTCGACCTGGCGCCGGCGCCGTCCCGCGCCGGCCGACTTCGCTCGTGAACCCACGCTTGCTGGTCATCGACCCGTCCGAGCGCCGCGACCACATAGCGCCAACGGTCGCCGGCGCGCGTCTCATACGGGTAGACGCCGCCGCTGCTCCGTGCCGCGAGTCGCTTGCGCGCTTCGGCCTGCCGTGGTCGTGGATGGCGGCGTCGAACGCGCGTGCCGGCGCCTCCTCATCGAAGCGCTTTGATCGCTGCCGGCCGCGGCGTCGCGCCAGCGAACCTCCCAGGCACCCTTCGCGTAGCTGCAGCTCATCGCGGGCCTGCCCGCGGCCGCCATCGGCACGGCAGATGTTCGGAAAAGTGTTCGGATTTGCCATTGGCAACATCCGAACACTACCGGAGCCCGTGATCGAAGGGTGCTTTGACCACAAAAAAGCCCCGCTTTGCGGGGCTTTTTCATGCGCTCGAATGGACTCGAACCACCACGGGCCGTTAAGCCCACAAGGCCCTCAACCTTGCGCGTCTACCAATTCCGCCACGAGCGCAGAGGGCGCGAGTATAGCCGTGGCGCATCCCCGCCGGACCGTGCGCGGCCGCGCGGCCCTTGCGTCCGTCCACACCGGCGCTAAATTGCGAACACATGTTCGTTGTAGGCAGCGTCCACTCAAATCGGGGAGCCACCACCACATGGATCTGACCAAGCGCCAGCAGGAGATATTTGACTTCATCCGCAAGTACTCTGCGAAGTACGGCTATCCGCCCACGGTGCGCGACATCGGCAAAGCGGTCGGCCTGGCCTCGTCCTCAACGGTGCATGCGCATCTGGCGAACCTCGAGAAGATCGGGCTGCTGCGGCGCGATCCCTCCAAGCCGCGCGCGATCGAGCTGTTCGAACGTGCGGTGGGCGGGGCCGTCGACAGCGGTCAGCGGCATGATGCGCGCCGACGCGCTGCCGCTGCTCGGCGCTGTCTCCGCCGGCCAGCCGATGCTGGCCGAGGAGAACATCGAGGAGTACGTGTCGGTCCCGGAGCATGGCGGGCGGGGGCGACGGCAAGTACCTGCTGTGCATCCGCGGTGAATCGATGAAGGACGCGGGCATCCTCGATGGCGACCACGTCGTCGTGCGCTCGCAGGACACCGCGCATGACGGCGACATAGTCGTCGCGCTGCTCGGCGAGGAGGCGACGATCAAGCGCTTCTTCAAAGAACCGGACCATATCCGCCTGCAGCCCGAGAACGAGGCGATGGAGCCGATTCGCAGCAAGGAGGTCAAGGTGCTGGGTCGCGTTGTCGGGGTGCTGAGGACCCTCTAACCGGCACATCGTGGGCGGGTCCGGTCCATGCTCGCCCCGAGGGCCGCGGCGCCGGTCGCGTTGCGCGGCCTCGCGAGCGAGCGTGAGGCGCTACCGTGACTGTGCAGGTCAGGCAGCCGCGAGGCCGTGAGGCTTCGAGGAAAGTCCGGACATCACAGGGCAGGGTGGTCGAGATATCGACCCGGGGAAACCCGCGGGAAAGTGCCACAGAAACAAACCGCCAAAGTCCGCCGTCCCACGTGAACGGCTGACCGGCAAGGGTGAAATGGTGCGGTAAGAGCGCACCAGCGTCGCGGTGACGCGGCGGCTGGGCAAACCCCGCCCGATGCAAGGCCGAACAGGACCGTTTGCAGGCTAGCCCGCCGAGGTCCAGGTAGGCCGCTCAGATGGATGGCTGCTCAACGACAGGATCCGGCTTATCGACCCGCTAAGGAAAGGCCCCGCTCAGGCGGGGCCTTTCTATTGCACGAGCGCGCCTGCGGTCTGGGCCTTGGGCTGCGACCGGGACCGCTTGTGCTTTGGTGCAGACAGTTGTCTGGAGTGGTATCAGCTATCTCACCCGAGGAGGTGTAGGCTGGCTTGCGTGGTCTTCGCCCCATCTATCGGATGCTGTGTGCCCTGGTCGATCGGACCTATTCGGCGCTGCGGCGACGTTGGCATTGCCCCTCGATCCCAGTGTTCTGGCCAGACGCCGTTTGCCACGTGGACAGGCGCGCGGCAGCTTTTGGAAGGTTGCGGCGTCGATTGTCGAGGATGGCGTGCCCGCTTCAGACGGGCCGTCGGTTGGTCTATTCGTCGACCAAGGCGCATCATGCTGTCGCGAGCACTTTGAGCTGACGGTACCAGTCCCTGACCCCCGCTGGACGCAGCGAAGCTGTCGCCGCCGATGGGGAGGTTGCGCCGTCGTGGCAGCCCGTTCAGGGGAGGGATGTCGATTTTCGCGATGACGCCCGTTTCCGTCGTCGAAGGTCGAGTTTCGCTTCAGATGGCTAGCTCCAGCTGACCGACTTCATCCCAGAGGCCGAGTGCCGCACTTGGCTCGCCGTCTGCTACATCGGCGTCTTCAGCCCGTCGAAGATTCCGATGGCGCGTGCCGGCACGATCGCCGCTCTCGAACGTGACGGTGAGGACCAAAGGCGGCTACACGTTCCCAGCGGACATCGCTGATCTGTCGCTGGCTACCGGGGCTTCAGCAGCTCGGCCATGTTCGGGACGCTCGGATACGCAGAGCTGCACGCGCGATGTGCCGACCCACCCGCCGCGCCCTCGCCCAGGGCCATGAGCAGACCGCCCCACCGCTCGGGCGCCATCTCGCAGCGCGGCGAGCTTCGCAGCGTGTTCACGGCCCATGTTTTCCAATGAGGACGACGACCGCGACATTCCCGCGAGCCCCGGTACGGCGTGGGGATCATCGTCCCATGCGACTATTAAGGAAAAAGCCTTCGATCGATGATGGACTCGACAGAGCAGCGCAGAGCGTGCCTCGCGCGATCTGTCGCCGAGCGCGAAGCCAAGGAAAGCGCACCGATCAAGGAGGCGGCGATGAGCGTGCGAGTTCGAGACTCGAGAGCACCTGACCGGCAAGTCTGTTCAGCAGCGCCTAAGCCGAAGGACAGCTCAAGCGCTGGTCCCCAGGACCGTCCCCTCATGATTCTCGCCAGGGCGGAATCAGCCCAGGGTACCCAGCAGCCAAGCATGGCCACCATATACGACGGCCTCGGTGGCAATCCATCCGCACGTATGCTGTATCTTCTTGTGCCGATCCTCCTTCTGGATCATACAGGATCCTCACGCCAGGGCGTCTACATGATCGAGTCGAGGCCAAGCGAAGCAAGAAAAAGTCCAGCCCCTGTGGCTACCTATGAGATCACGGCGTCAAGATTCGCTAGACCATGCAGGACCCGCACGAGCACATCACCCGGCGCTGAACTTCAGCGACAGAAGCGATCAGCGCTTTTACGCTCAACCATCGATCAGAGCGACATCAAGGACCCTAACAGTGATCGCTACTACACATATGCCAATCACGACAAGCGGAAGAGATGATAGTCGTCGAATGTGCCAGAGATGCTCGCATCGATGATACATCACGACGACGCCGGACACGACAACGGCGAACAAGAGATCTGACCCAAACTCAAGGCGCCACACCTACGCCGGACAGGTGCACGACACGTTCCGGTCGTGGATACTCCGCTCGCGGGAGGGGGCGGGGCGTGCGTGTCGTCAGGATGCGCCCGTACCCCAACGCGACCGCAATCGCGTTGGCGACGAACGGCACGACACGCTCGGCCTCATCTACCGATAGCTCGGTCCCGAGGCGTCGGTCGATCACGAGCATCACGCGATCTTCGCCGCGCGATGTGCGCTTGCCAGAAAAGGCACTCGCCAGCCATTGACCACGACATCGTGGTGCTTGAAAGGCCCTGGGAAGCTGACCCTTGACTCGGGTAGCTCGGGGCAATCGTGCTCCATTAGTCCTCCCGTAGTTCGCCAGCGGTCGCGGGAATCCTCCGGTGCTGCTTCGTCGGTCCCCGCCGATGGGGCTGACCCCTTCAGCTTGACGCTATGAGGCGCGGCGTAGGTCAGCCGTCGGCCGCTGACCGCCCCGAGCACAGCCGAGAACCGGCCGAGATCGGTCAGGTCGCGCTCGTTGAACGTGAACACGCGCTCATCGACGTAGCGGAACAGGTGGAACGGCTCGACGCTGACGTACGTTCCATTCAGACCGCGCTTCAGCATCGCCCAAAAGTTCTCGATGCCGTTCGTGTGAACGCGACCATCGACATAGCGTTTCAACATCGTTGACCGTCTCGTGATCGAAGCGGCTCTCTAGGCCGGTCTAGCCGTTCCACTGGTCGGTGTAGACCGACTGAGCCAGCCTTGACGGTCGCGTGCACGGCGGGCTTCAACGTGTC
Organism: uncultured Solirubrobacterales bacterium; assembly: GCA_963749385.1. GTDB lineage: Bacteria > Actinomycetota > Thermoleophilia > Solirubrobacterales > Solirubrobacteraceae > Palsa-744. The sequence continues at coordinate 112,245 of CAVVMI010000002.1, read as the reverse complement.
GGCCTTTCGTGTCCAGGATCACCTGAGCGCGCACCTTGCCGGTCTCGCGCTCGCGAAAGCCCATGACGGCGGTCTTGTGCTCGCCAAGCCGCCGCCTCGCTTGGTCATCCCGCGTCGCTCGCGTGCATCGCGCTTCATAAAACCGACCTTGCCGCCGACGAAAGTCTCGTCAATCTCGACCTCGCCCGACATCTTCTCCAACGATCCCGGCCTGCATGGCGAGCCGGATGCGGGCGAGCATGAACCACGCCGACTTCTGCGTGATCCCGAGCGCACGGCCCAGCTCGTGTGAGCTGATCCCGTTCTTGCAGTTGGCGGCCAGCCACACAGCGGGAAGCCACTTGTCGAGGCCGAGCCGGCTTTCCTCGAAGACCGTCCCGACCTTGACGCTGTATTGGCGCTTGCACGCTTTGCACTTCCAGACGCGGCGAGTCGTCAGGTCGCTGTATTCGGTGCAGCCGCAGGACGGGCAGAACGGCCCATCGGGCCAGCGCAGCTTGGCGACGTACTCGGTGCAGACGTCGAGGTCGGAGAAGTAGCGGATAGCCTCGATGCAGGCTGGTGGGCGGTTTCTGGCTCTGGGATGCTGCTTTCGCGCTCATGGGGTGAGCATACTACGTCAGGCCAGGTGAGTCAAGTATATTATTCCGACAGTTGTACTCTTTCAACACAGGGCGAAACCGAGCCAAGGGAGGCGGTCGAGTTGAAGTCCGTGAGATCTGCCGGGGGTGGCGTGAGAACCGGCTGCGTTGCGTGCGTGCTGTCCTCGCTGGCGCTCGGCGTGCTCGCGCCGCATGCCGCAGCCGCGAGGATCTCTACCGCGCGCATTCGCCAGATCGCGCTCGTCGAGGCGAAGCGAAACGGCGATGTGCGACCGAAGGGCATGGCGTTCGCGAGCGGGCCACTTGGCAGCGCGTTGTCGGTGATGAACCCGGAGGCGAACGGCGGCAGTGCACAGGATGCGAGCACGCCGGTCGACCTGGTGGTGATGCACGGCAGGTTCACGAGCGGTGGCTCGACCCCACGAGGCGTGCGTGCTCCCAAAGGGCGCGTGCTCGAGGTGATGATCGTCGCGGGGACGGGCTCTGTGCAGGCCATCGCGATCAGCGCCGAGGTGCCCGTAGCGCTCTCGCGGCTGGGCCCTGTCACGCCGCTGCGCCAGTAGCCGGCACCCTCGGGCTCAGCGCCTAGCAGAGCTTGCGAAACAGATAGTTCGGGTTCTTGGCGACGACCTCATAACGGCCCGTGCGCTTGACCCGGCGGATCACTTTCGTCACCTCCCACCCCGACGCGTCGGCGGAGTCGTCGAACAGGATCAGGCCGCCCGGGACCAGGTGGCGGTCGCAGCTCAGGAAATCGCGCAGCGCACACGCCTCGGAGTGGTCGCCGTCGATGAAGCAGAAGCCGAGCGGGCCACCGAGCGTGGGAGCGTTGCCGAACACATCGCGGACCTGCTCTCGCGTGTGCCATTTGGAGAAGAAGTCATCCGAGCTGGCCTGCACCGAGAAGGGGAGATCCTCGTCGTTGAAGCTTCTGACCGATCGCTCGAAGGCGTCCATCACATAGCGGCGCAGATCCCCGCGGCTGACAGCCGCTGCGGGCGGAAGCGGTTTCTCTGCACCCTCGAACTCCCAGGGGTCACACGTGAACAGCGCCGTGTGTCGTCCGTGCTTTCGCTTCAGGTACTGGATGATGCTCGTCGACAGGCCGCAGAAGGAGCCGATCTCGAGCATCGGCGCCTCCGGCGCCTCGCTGATCGCGATGTCGAACAGCGCCAGGTTGCCGCGGTCCTGCATCCCGGCGACGCACAGCAGCAGCCAATCGAGATACTCGTCGTGCAGGATCTCTCTGCGCTGCAGTGCGCTGCGCACCAGGCGCCGAGCGGCGCCCGCGAGCGCGATCAGGTCGTTGGCGCGTGTCACGGGAGCGGGTGGCGCGGGGCGGCGTCCGCCGCCCCGCGCGCCGTCGTCACTGCGCTAGCAGGTCCCGTAGCTGATGTTGCCGAGCGCCGGATACGGTAAGGGGTAGCGAGAGACGCACATGCCGCCATCGGCGTAGGCCTGCTCCTTGAGCCAGTTGTGCGTCGTGCCTTCCCACCACCCGTCCGTATCCTCATGGCCGGCGTTGGCGGGCTTGGTGTTCGCGGCTATCTCGTCGCCCACCTGCAGGTCGTTCGACCACGCCGGGAAGCCCGATATGCATCTCGCCTGCGTGCTGGCGAAGTAGGCGCACCATGTCCCGTTGTGCGACTGTCCCGACAGCTGGTAGAGGTTGTTTTCGCCCGCCGGCCAGGTCCACGGGGCCACGTACTGCGAGTAGCCTGAGCCGTTGAACCAGGCATAGAAGGGGTGCAGCGAGCAGCAGTCCATGTATTCCCCGGCCGTCTGCCCGGCCTCGATCCAGTAGCCCGAGGGCAGGAACACCGCCCACTCCTCGTTGTCGATGAAGTCGCCGCTTTCCCAGCCCGGCACGTCAGCGTCCGTCGTGTCCTGGTAGGCCAGCGTTCCTTCGACTTTTTCGTTGCCGGTCATCTGCCATTCCGCCGTCGCGTAGCAGTGGTGGCCGTTGCCCTGGCTGCAGGCTTCCCCGTTGTTGCTTTTTCGTCCCCAGCTGGCCGACGCAACGGTCGGACAGGCGCCGAGCACGAGCACGGCGAGCGCCAGCAGCGGGGCGCTGGCGAAAGAGATACGTCTGCGCATGTGATCCCCTTTGTTCGTCTCAGCGATGCGAGCGCGAAGCCGCGCGCCGCTATTCGTTTGCAATGTGCAGGCCGAGCACGAAGCCGTCGCCGGCGACGATCAGCTTCATCACGTTCCCGGTGGGCGCGTTGAAGCCGCGGGGCACATGGGCCGCCCCGAACGAGAAGTTGCCGTGCATCGTGACGAGATAGACAGAGCTTTCAGATGCTGCCTGGAAGCTCGTTCCCCCGGGGGCCTGCATCGCTTCGAGCGCCTTCTGCGGTTCCTCGCCGACGACCGACACGGCGGGGTTGGAGTCGCCGGCGCTTGCCGCGCGAAGCATCGCGATCTGGCGGACGCCGGCCGCGCTGATCGCGGGTGGTGCGCCAGCGGGAGCCGGTTCAGCCGCCCTCGACGGCGAGCTCGCGAACAGCCCGGCGACCGCGGCCGCGAGCGTGCCCACGGCGAGCGTCGCGGCGACTGTGCAGATCTTCCTCATGTGACGTCCTTTCTCACTGACAGCTCATGAATGAGGCGCCGACAGTAACAGAAGATGCGGCGCTTTGTCTGCCAGCGTATTGTCTGCGGCATGAGCGGCGCGCGCCGAGCTGGGCGAGCAGCTAGCCTCCCGGCGTGCGCGCGTCACGACACTCGGCCGATGACCGTCGTCCGTCCGCGAGCGGACGCTGCGGCGCGGCGCGGCGCGCGCGCGTGTCGTGAGCCAGCGGCCGCGCATCGAGCCGCTCACGCGCGAGGAAATGGCGCCGGAGGTTGCCGAGATGCTCGACGCCGTGCCGGGCCGCTCAGGCGAACCGCTTGGCAGCCACAACATCTTCCTCACGCTCGCGCGCCATCCGGCGCTCTTGGAGCGATGGATGCGCTTCGGCGGCTATCTGCTCTCGCGGGGCACGCTGCCGGCGCGCGATCGCGAGCTGCTGATCCTGCGCACTGCGGTCCGCTGCGGCTCCTCGTATGAGTGGGGACAGCACGTGCGCATCTCCCTTGCCATCGGCGTCGACCGTGCGAGCATCGATCGCGTGTCTGAGGGCCCGGGCGCCGACGGCTGGAGCGAGCACGAGGCGGCGCTGCTCAGCGCCGTCGACGAGCTGCACGATCGCTCGGCGGTCTCAGATGCGACCTGGGCGACGCTCGCGCGCTCCTACGAGGAGCGCCAGCTGATCGAGGCGACGATGCTCGTCGGCCAGTACCACATGGTCGCGTTCGCGCTCAACACGTTCGGCGTGCAGCTGGACGACGGCCTGGAGTCGCTGCCGGGGACCTAGTGTGGACTAACCCCGGGTTGTAGTGACAGCTCGGTAGATCAGCGAGAGCTTTGTTGTGGGACGACCCCGGCCAGCTGGCCGGGGTCGTCCGCGCTTGTGCTCAGGCTCCCCTCTGTCCGGCAAGACGAAGGGAAGGAGCAGTTGCGTGTCCCATGATGACGTGCTGTTCGGCTACCGCCTGCGGCTCTTCACGCTCGCCGAGGAGCTCGGCAACGTGTCGGAGGCCTGCCGGCGAATGGGGGTCAGCCGCCAGACCTACTATCGGCTCAAGCACCAGACCCAGCGTTGGGGGATCGAGGCGCTGAGGGTCCGCGAGCGCCGCAGACCGCGCCAGCCCAACGAGATCGGCCCGCACCTGGAGCAGCGGATCGTGGCGTTCAGCCTCGCCCACCCAGGGATGGGCCCGCGGCGGATCTCGGCCGAACTGGCCAGGGAGAAGTGGGGCGGGCTGCGCATCTCAGAGCACGGCGTCTGGCGTGTGCTCTGCCGTGTCGGCCTGAACACCCGCACAAAGCGCCTGGCGCTGATCGCAAGGCACCGCGATCCCTATGAGCGTGCTCCCTGCCCGCCGCCGCCTGAGCGCCACATCGAGGCTTCTGAGCCCGGCGAGCTCGTGCAGATGGACTGCTTCTTCATCGGGCGGCTGTCGGGGAGCAAGGGTTCTGTCTGGCAGTACACGGCGATCGACGTCGCCTCACCTATTCCCGAGTCAGAAATTCGGGGTGAGTTTGCCGAGTGGATGGTCGAGTCTGACGGTCGACGGCGGCGCGGAGCGTACCGGTGGTACGTGAGCGACGTCGGCGGGCGTCAGGCGCGGGCAGGCGCCGGGAAACGCCGTCGAATTTCTGACTCGGGACACCAGCGGCATTGCGCCCGTCGCGGGATGCGCCGGCGCTCCCGGAGGGGACCGTCAGTCGACCGGCTGGCCGTTGGCCGTGAGCGCGACATCGATGTTGCCGCGCGTGGCGTTCGAGTACGGGCACACGCGGTGTGCGGCGCGCACGAGCTCGATCGCCTTTGCGGCGTCCTCGATCGCCGGCAGGCTGACGTCGAGCTCCACCGCGAGCTTGAAGCCCCGCTCCTCGGTCGGCAGCAGCATCACCTTGGAATCGATCGCGAGCTCTCCGACGTCGTCCTTGGTGCGTCGCGCGACGGCCTGCATGGCGCTCTCAAAGCAGCTGGCGAAGCCGATCGCAAAGAGCTGCTCGGGGTTCGTGCCGCCGCCCTCGCCGCCGAGCTCGCTCGGCAGGCGAAGGTCGACCTCCAGCTGGCCGTCGGAGGTCCGCCCGTGACCGGCGGCGCGTCCGCCCGTCACGTGCGCCTCAGCGGTGTAGATGACGTTGGCCATCGCCGTCGATCATAGCCTCGGTCCGAGCACCGGCGGGGGCGTCGGGGCGAAGCGGCGCGCCGGCGACGTCACAGGACCATGCGACGTCGGGCGCATCGGCGCCGCCATCGCGGTTGAGCACGTCGGAGCTGATCGTCAGCCAGGCGAGCACGCCGCCGAGCGCGGAGAGGATCGCGGACGCCAGCATCGCGGTGTGAAAGCCGCTGGTCATGTCGGCGGGGTTGTAGAACTTCTCGCCGGTCAGGCCTGCGATCAACGGAAGCACGGCGACCGCCAGCAGGCCCCCGACGCGAGAGACCGCGTTGTTGATCCCCGACGCGATCCCCGAATGGCGGGCGTCGGCCGCCGCGAGCACCGTCGCGGTCACGGGCGCGACGACCAGTGTCAGCCCCAGGCCGAAGACGACCACGGCGGGAAAGACGCTCGACAGGTAACTGTCGCCAGGCTCGATCTGCGTCATCAGCAGCAGGCCCGCCGCGATCACGAGCGGTCCGATCGTGAGCGGGATGCGCGGTCCGATGCGCTGCGCGAGCGCTCCCGAGCGCGCCGACAGCAGGAGCATCAGGAACGTGACCGGCAACGACGCGGCGCCCGAGGCGATCGGCGAGTAGCCAAGGGAGATCTGCAGGAAGGAGACGAGCAGGAAGAACACGCCGCCGAGCGCGGCATAGACGACGAACGTGACGGCGTTGGCGGCGCTGAACTGTCGCGAGGCGAACATCGCAAGCGGCATCATCGGGTTGGGCGTGCGGCGCTCGTGCACCAGGAAGGCGAGCAGCGCGAGCACGCCGCCGATGCCGGCGACGAGCACCAGCGGCGAGGCCCCTCGCCCCGACGCTTCGATGAGCGCGTAGGTGCTCCCGGCGAGGCCCAGACCGGTCAGCAGCGCGCCGATCAGATCAAGCGGCCCCGTCGCGCTCGGATCGCGGGTCTCGGGCACATGGCGCGTGGCCATCGCCATCACGAACAGGCCCAGCGGCAGGTTGATCACGAACACCGCCCGCCAGGACACGGCGCTCACCAGGTAGCCGCCGAGCAGCGGCCCGAGGGCCGTTGCGACGCCGGACAGTCCAGACCACGCGCCAATCGCGCGCGCCCTGTCGCCAGGCCGAAAGCTCGACTCGATCATCGCGAGGCTCCCGGGGACCAGCAGCGCGCCGCCGACTCCCTGCACGAGGCGAGCCGCGATCAGCAGCTGCACGCTCGGCGCGATCGCGCACAGCAACGAGGCCAGCGTGAACAGGCCGGCTCCGAGCACGAACACGAGACGGCGTCCGTAGCGGTCGCCGAGCGAGCCCCCGAGCAGGATCAGCGAGGCCAGCGTGAGCAGATAGGCGTTGAGCACCCACTGAAGCGCGCTCGTCGACGCATTCAGGCCGCGCCCGATGTCCGGCAGCGCGACGTTGACAACGGTGCCGTCGAGAAAGGCCATGCCCGAGCCGAGCACCGCGACGGCGAGGATCCAGCGCCCCGCGCTGCTCTCGAATGAAACCGCGTCGCCGGCCGCCGCAGCCGGCGCGCCTACCTCGTCGTGCCCGCGTCCTGGGCCGCCCGGGCCTCCATGCGCGGGCTCAGCCACGGCGCATCCACCAGGCGCGCGGCTAGCTGCCGGCCTCGGCGGGCCGGGCGATGGCCGCGAGCTCTTCGGACTCGTTGACCGATTCGGTGCGCCCGCGCGGCGACCAGCGCGCCGTGACCAGGAACGTCGCCGCCATCGCGGCGGCCATGATGTAGAAGACGGTCTGCGTCGACTGGGCAGTCGCGAGATGGATCTCGTGCGCCAGCGGCCCGGTCGCCGCCGAGCCCGAGCCCGAGCCCGCGTGTCCTGAGCCAATCGAGCTTGCAACCTGCGCGGCCCTGCTCGCAGACACGCCTCGCGCGGCCAGCGCGTGAACGATGTTCCGCTTGTTCTGGTCGATCAGGATCGCTCCGAGCACCGCGAGACCGAGGCTCGCGCCGAAGTTCCGCGAGGTCTGCGTGATGCCCGTCACCTCGCTGTAGCTGGTGCTGGGCGCCCTGTTTACCGCGTCGGTGCTGGCCGGCCCGAGCATCAGGCCCATGCCGCCGCCGGCGAGGATGATGTAGAAGGTCTGCGCGCCCAGCGAGAGGTCGGTCATCTTGCCCGCGAGCAGGTAGAAGCCCACGGCGGCGAGCGCGCTGCCCGCGACGACCGCCGGGCGCGCTCCGCGCGAGTCGAGGATGCGCCCGCCGATCTGCGCCATCACGACGAACCCGAGGAAGAAGTAGAGAAGGTAGAGCCCGGCTTCAGAGGAGCTCTCGCCCAGCGACACCTGCGCGTAGACGCTCGCGAAGAAGAAGAACGGGACGAACGCGATCGACATCAGGCCGAGCGCGACGTTGTCGACCGAAAAGCCGCGATCCTTGAAGATCTGCAGGCGCAGCAGCGGCTCGTCGATGCTCAGCTCGCGGCGCACGAACACGGGTATCAGCAGCAGGCCGACGATTATGCAGCCCCACGTCGCCGGGCTGCTCCAGCCCCACTGACTGGACTGCTGCAATCCCAGCACGATCAGCCCCATCGCCCCGATGATCAGCGCGGTGCCCGGGTAGTCGAGCTTCGTCGGGCGCTTCTCGTTCTCGGGCTCCGAGCGCCAGATCAGGATCAGCGCGATGATCGCGACCGGGATGTTGACCCAGAAGATCGCCCGCCAGGTCCACTGCGTCAGATAGCCGCCGGCAAGCGGACCGATCGCGGTCAGCCCGCCGGCGACGCCGAAGAAGATCGCCATCGCCTTGCCGCGCTCGTGCACCGGGAACGAAGCGGCGACGATGCCGACCGCGGGCGGGAACATGATCGCGGCGGCGGCCCCCTGCAGGACGCGGAAGAAGATCAGCCACGGTTCGGCGATGCTGCCCGTCGGCGTCAGGCCGCAGCAGGCGGACGCCAGCGCGAACAGGACCACGCCGACGACGACCATGCGACGGCGCCCCATGACGTCGCCCAGCTTTCCACCGAAGGCAAACAGCGCCGACAGCGACAGCAGGTAGCCGTTGATCACCCACTGCGAGCCGGCCTCCGAGATTCCCAGGTCCTTCTGCAGATCGGGAACCGCGATGGCGACGATCGTCTGGTCGATGAACGTCATGGCGACGGCGAACACCATCGCGGCGAGCACGAGGTTCTTGTTCACGGCCCGGGCCACCGGTCGCTAGCTTACTCGCGCTCCGGCCGTTATCGCTTCGCGCTGGCCCGCGACTGCGACCGCGCCGGCTGACGGCCAGGCGCGGCCGCGGGGGAGCTGCGCCAGCTCGACGAGCATCTCCATATATCTCCTCTCGCGCGGGTCTCATCGAGCCGTCGAAAGGGCTCGTTTGCAGCCGTTTCCTGCGCCGTGGCGAGCGTCTGTCGCGGGTTGTGCTCGACGGAGGAATCCCGGATACTCTCGCTCACATGCTGGTCCGACAAGTCCTCGCGCGCGTGGCGGCGGTCGGCGTTTCGCCGGTCGCGACCCTCGGCGTCCTGACGACTCGCCCGCCAGGCCCGAGAGCGCGCCCGCCCGCGCCAAGCGCGCCCGTCCGGTGACTCGCCACAAGCCGGTCCAGCGGCGCAGTCGCGAGCGCGTCGAGCAGATCCTCGCGGCGGCCGGCGAGCTGCTCGCCGAGGGCGGGGTGGAGGCCGTCACCACGCGCTCGCTGTCACAGCGCACGAGCATTCCCGTGGCCACGATCTACCGCTACTTCGACAATCGCGACGAGGTGATCGCCGCCTATCTGGACCGCGAACTCGAGGATGCCGAGCGCTCGCTGGAACACGCGCTGCGCGCCGTCGACAAGGTCACCTTCCGCTCGATGAGCGAAACCGTGGCGCTCGCGCGCATGCGCCACTTCCAGTCTCACCCCGAGGCCGCGTCGATCTGGTTCGGCGGACGCATGAGCCCCGCCGTGGCCGACCGGGTGCGGGCCAGGGACGCGCGCCTGGCGGGGTCGCTGCGCCGGGCGATTCGCTCCACAGGCATGCTCGACGAGGCCCCCGAGTTCATCGCCCCGCTGCTCGTGCGCCTGTATGACCGGATGTTCGAATTCGTGTTCATGACCGATCGCGACCCGGAGGAGCAGGAACGAATCGTGCTCACGTTCGTGGAGATCGTCATCCGTCACATGGAGCGCTTCGCGACCCCCGCCGGCATCGAGGGCATCCCTGCCGAGCGGTTTCTCGAGGCCCTCGACACCCGCGTCCCGGCGACCCGGTAGCTGTAGGACCACCTCTCCGCGAGCCGCGCAGGCGACGCGCCGGCGGATTGCCCGTCACCAAGCGCGGGTAAAGTCTGTCGGTACAGGTCCATGCGTCGCTGCGCCAGAGGATCGCGTCGCTGAAAGCTTCCCGCAGTGGCGCCTCCACAGGTGCAGAAGACAAACCGCGAACGTCGCCGGCGTGCTCGACGCCACAGCGGCCCTCGGGCCAGGAGGGTCCGGTCGCCGTCGGCGCGACCTCTGACGCCGGGCCCTCACGGCGGCTGTAGATGATCGCGCCCGCCAACGTCGGCCTGCGGCTGTCAAGCCGGCCAGAGAACGTGATGCTGGTCCGCGAGGTTCTGCTCGGCGTGGCCGACGCCGTCGGGATGACGCCCGACGTGCTCAACGACATCAGGACCGCCGTCACCGAGGCCTGCAACAACGTCGTGCTGCACGCCTACGAGGGCGGCGAGGGGCCGCTCGAGGTCGAGGTGCGCTGCCTGCGCGAGGAGATCGAGGTCGTAGTGCGCGACCGCGGCACGGGCATCCGCCCGCAGATCGGCGCGTCCCGCGAGGGCGCGTCGGGGGTCGGGCTGCTGGTCATCCAGGCGCTCGCGCAGCGTGTCGCCTTTCAGGGCGAGCTGGCGGGCGCCGGCCCGCGGGGAGAGGGCGGCACGGAGGTCTGCATGACCTTCGCGGCGCCCGCCATCCGCACGCTGCAGGCGCCGGACGGCTCGAGCGCCGGCCTCACGGTCGATCGGGAGCCACGGGCCGTCGGCGCCGGCGCGAGCATCGCGATCGCGCCGCCAGCGCTGGCGCGCGCGGTGCTGCCGCGCCTGCTCAGCGCGCTCGCCGCGCGCGCTCGCTTTCGCACGGATCGCATCGCCGACGCTCAGCTCGTCGCCGACGTGCTCGCCAAGCATGCGTCGGATGCTCTGCACGGGACTCCGCTGACCGTCACGGTCGCCGTCGGCGTGCATGAGCTCACGCTGAACGTCGCTCCGCTTGGCGTCGAGCATCCTGAGCGCCCGCCCATCCACTCGGTCCTGGACGGCCTCGGCGGCGTCATCGAACGGCTCACCGACGATCAGCAGCTCGCCGAGGTCGGCTCCTCCGGCGTGCTCGCGCTACGCATGGTCGATTCGCGTTAGGCGCGCGATCGCCTGCGGATAGTCGAAGGGCGGTGGCCGCCAGGGGGATAACGGCCACCGCCCGTGAGGAGAAACGGAGGACAGCATTCGTCTTATTGCCCGCTCGTCTCGCCCGCCAAACAACATTCAGCGATCTTGCGGTCGCGCCCGTCGCGCTAACATCGATTCGTGACGGTCCAAGAGCACTTCCGGATCGACGTCAAGCACGAGAGCGACCGTGCCGTCCTGCTGCTGTATGGCGAACTGGACCTGGCGAGCGCTCCGGTGCTGGAGGGCGAGCTCGACGGAATCGACCTCGCGAAGACCGCGGCGGTCGTCCTGGACCTGCAGGGCCTGGACTTCATCGACTCGACCGGCCTGCGGATGATCCTCGCCTCACAGGAGCGCCTGCGCGAGCTGGGCGGCACCTTCGCGATCACGCGCGGCTCGCCGCAGGTCCAGCGTCTGCTGGCGATCACGCGCGCCGACGAGCACCTGCGTGTGCTCGCGTCCTCGAGCGAACTGCTCTAGGCGACGACGGCGCTGGGCTTGCGCCCGAGGCTCGTAAGCGCTGCCACCATCGCGTCGACCTCGCACGCCACCTTGTCGGGCCAGCTCTTTTCGGGGTGCTCGTCGAGCGTCTTCAGCCCGTTGCCGGTGATCATCGCCACGACGGTCTCGTCGGGCTCAAACCGGCCCTCCTCGGCGAGCTTCTTGAGCACGGCGATCGTCGTCCCGCCCGCCGGCTCGGTGAGTATGCCCTCCGTGGACGCGAGCAGGTCGATTCCCGCGAAGATCTCGGGGTCGCTGGCAAAGCCGCCGGTGCCGCCGCGTTTGCGCACGGCGTCGATCACCAGGTAGCCGTCGCCGGGCGCGCCGATCGCCAGCGAATGCGCGGCGGTCTCTGGCGTGACCGGGTGGATCTCCGCCTCCTCGGCGAGGATCGCGCTCGCGATCGGGTTACAGCCGCTCGGCTGGGCGATGTGGATGCGCGTGGAGTCCGTCTCGGCGAGGCCGAGGAGCTGCAGCTCCTCAAGTCCCTTGTGGATGCGCGAGGAGAGCGTCCCCCCGGCGGCGGCCGTGACGAGGTGGTCGGGCGCCTTCCAGCCGAGCTGTTCGACGACCTCAAACGCCGCGGTCTTGGCGCCCTCGGCGTAGAACGGACGCAGCGTGATGTTCGCGAACTCCAGGCCCGTGGATTCCGCGATTTCACGGCAGCGGCGGTTGACTTCGTCGTAGTTGCCCTCCACCTGGCAGACCTGCGCGCCCAGCGCGCGGCAGGCGCGGGCCTTGGTCGCCTCCAGGCGATTCGGGTAGAAGACATAGGCTGTGACACCCGCCTTGGCGGCATAGCAGGCGACGGCGGTGCCGACGTTGCCCGTCGACACGCAGCCGATCTCGTCGCGCCCGAGCTCCAGCAGACGCGCGATCGACATGGCGACCACGCGATCCTTGTAGGAGAGGCTGGGCCGCTGGGTGGAGTCGTCCTTGAGGTAGAGGTTGGAGAGGCCGAGCTCGGCGCCGAGCCGGTCAGCGTGGATCAGCGGCGTGAAGCCGGCGTACTTGCCCACGCGGGCCTGCGCGGAGCGCTTGACGATCGGCAGCAGCTCCTCAAAGCGCCAGATGTTCTGCGGGCGCTCGGAGCGCGGCACTTCCTCAAAGCGCCGCGCGGCCAGCTCGTAGTCATAGACCACGTCCAGTCCCTTGCCGCAGTCCGGGCAGACGAACACCGCCTCGGTCAGCGGGAAGCTGTGATCGCAGCGATGACAGGCCAGCGCCGTCGCGCACGAGCGCGTGCGATCGCCGTCGGCGCTCACGCCGCCCACCGCCCGCCGCGCGCAGCAGAACGACCGCAGCGCCTGTCGCGCGCGTCGTGCTTCATCGGATCTTTCCCGGGACTCTCATGCCGCCACCCCAGACGATAGGACCGGCCACGGCGTCTGCACGACGTCCTCCTCGTTTCCGCAGGCGATCCACAACTCCTCCGCGAGATGGGGAGCAAGCGGTCCCAGCAGCCGCGCGAGCAATGAAAGCGCATCGGCGAGCGCCTCGCTGTCGGCCGCGCCGAGCTCCCCCTGGCGAGCGATCACCCGCTTCTCGAAGTCCTTCACGCGGTCGAAGAGGCGCATAACGTTGCGCACCGCCGTGTGCATCTCCAGATCCTCCATCTCCTCCGTGATCTTCTCGACGGCAGTATCGCACCATTTCTCCAGTCTCTTTCTAAGGTGCTCGGTCGCGTCGCGGGGCGGCTGCCCGCTGCCTGTATCGGCCTCATCGCGCTCGCCTTGAGCGCTCGGCGAGCTGCCGTTGTCCGACGCGCCCGCCGCCGCGAGCGGCTGCTCTGCGCCGTCGCGCTGCTCTGCGGCCGCGAGATGGCCCATCGAGAAATCCCACACCTGGTTGAGAAAGCGATGGCAGCGCAGCACCGCCGAGTCGCTCCAGTTCAGCGAGCGCTGCGGGCGCGCCGCGTAGAGGGTCGCCAGGCGCACCGTGTCCGCGCCGTAGCGCGCGACCAGGTCGTCGGGGTCGACGACGTTGCCCAGGTGCTTTGACATCTTGCGCCCGTCGCGGATGACCATCTCGTGAAACAGGCAGCCGGCGAACGGCTCGCCGTCTGACAGGAAGGCGAGCGGGCCGATGTCGCGAAGCGCCTTCGTGACGATCCGCTGGTCGAACACGAAGTTGCCGCTGTCTGACCCGGCCACGACCCGCTCGCACGGCAGCCACGCGCGCAGGTCCGCCAGCGCGAGGATCTCCTCGAGCGTGCGCTCGCGATCCTGCGGCGGGACGCACACCGGCACCCACAGCCAGAGCGCGTCGAAGTGGCAGTCGAGCGTGTCGGTCTCGCGCCGCGCGGGACCGCCGCAGCTCGGGCAGCTCGTGTGCACGAAGTCCTCGCGCTCGGCCAGCGGGTTGCCCGTCCCGGTCGGCTTGAGGTCGGCCGGCAGCACGACCGGCAGCTGCTCGGCGGGGACGGGAACGACCCCGCAGTCCTCGCAGTAGACGATCGGGATCGGCGTGCCCCACGAGCGCTGGCGTGAAACCGAGAAGTCGTTGGCGCGGTAGCGCACCGCGTCGCGCAGGCCCGCGACGGCCGGCACGTCCTCCGCGGGGGTCGGCTCCTCGGGCACGTCGATTCCCAGGCGCTGGGCGATGAGCGCGTCGGTGTGGTCGCGCTCGGGGACGCCGAGCACCGCCGTCGTGCCAAAGCGCCCGTCGACGAGCGGCGATATGAGCACGGGCAGCGGCGCTCCGCCGGCCGGGCCCCGCAGCTTGGCGCCCGTGTCGATCAACGGGATCGCGTCCGCGTCGCGCGCGCTGCGCTCAAGACCGCCCGAGCGCAGCTCCTCCAGGCGCTCGCGAAGCGCCGGCGTGTCGGCGTAGCGGTCCACGTCGGGGTGCTTGGGCGAGACGAGCACGAAGCGTGCCAGCCCCGCGGCGTCCGCGTGTGGTGTGAACACGGTCAGCGGCGCGCCGTCCTCGCGCTGCAGATCGATCTCCGCGCCGTCGACGCGTCCGAGCACGAAGCGCTGGCTGGCCAGCGCGACCTCGTCCCAGATGCCGCTCGCCTGCAGCTCGGCGAGGCGGCTGTCGTTCTCGGGCACGTGCGCGCTCAGGCGCAGGTACCACTGCGGGCGCTGGATCAGGCGCACGGGCTCGTGGCAGCGCCAGCACAGCCCGTCCTCGACCTGGATCGTCGCCAAGGTGGTCTGACATGTGTCGCACCAGTCCACGTTGCCGCTGCCCCGATAGATCAGGCCGGCGCGCATCAGCGTCAAAAAGAGCCACTGCGACCAGCGATACATGATCGGCTCGGAGCTGACGAAAGTGCGCTGCCAGTCAAAGGAATAGCCGAGGCGCTCGAGCTGTCCCGTCATGCGCCCGGCGCACCGCGCAACCCAGTCGCTGGGGGACTCGCCGCTGGCGATCGCCCCGAGCTCCGCCGGCAGGCCGAAGGCGTCGAAGCCGAACGCGAAGAGGACCATGTCCCCGCGCGCGCGCCTGAAGCGCGCGTACGCGTCGCCGATCGAGTAGCTGCGCACATGGCCGATGTGGATGTCGCCTGAGGTGAACGGCGCAGAGGGCTTGATGTAGATATGCGAGCGTCCCTGATCGGGATCGGGTGTCCTGAAGGCGTCGCGCTCGCGCCACGCCGCCTGGCGGCGCGCCTCGATCGTCTGCGGGTCATACGGCGTTTGAGCTCTGCTGGTCATCGCGATCGAGCATAGCCAAGGGGTATCCGCTGCGTTCGGCGCGCGGTTTCGCGGGCGCGCCGTCCATCGCTGGTTCGCCGCCCGCGCGGGCCGCCGCGGAGCACGGCCGCCGTGAGGCCGTCGTTGCTATGCTCGAACTCGATTGGCTCTGATCTGCGACAAGCTCTCGATGAGGCTCCGCAGGCCGATCTCGGCCCCGCCCGGCGCGGGGTCTTCTTGTCCGCGAAGCCTGCGAGGATGAGGCTATGGAGATAGACATCGGACGCGGCAAGAAGGCCCGGCGGGCCTATGGATTTGACGACATCGCGATCGTGCCATCGAGGCGCACGCGCGACCCCGACGACATCGACATCTCCTGGAAGCTCGGGCCCTATCAGTTCGAGCTGCCGATGATGGCCTCGGCCATGGACGGCGTGGTCTCGCCCGAGACCGCCGCGATCGTGGGACGCCTGGGCGGCCTCGCGGTGCTCAACCTCGAGGGGATATTCACCCGCTATGAGGACGCCGAGGATCAGCTCGAGCGAATCGCCTCACTGCCCAAGGAGATCGCCACGCGCGAGATGCAGGAGATCTATCGAGAGCCCATCAAGCCCGAGCTGATCTCCCGGCGGATCGCCGAAATCAAGGAGCAGAAAGTCGTCGTCGCGGCCTCGCTGACGCCCCAGCGAGTGATCGCCTATCACGAGCTCGCCATGGAGGCCGGTCTGGATGTGCTCGTGATCCAGGGCACGGTGGTCTCCGGGGAGCACGTGTCCAGCGTGTCGGAGCCGCTGAACCTCAAGGAGTTCATCCCGACGCTCGAC
Source organism: uncultured Solirubrobacterales bacterium (assembly GCA_963749385.1). Taxonomy (GTDB): domain Bacteria; phylum Actinomycetota; class Thermoleophilia; order Solirubrobacterales; family Solirubrobacteraceae; genus Palsa-744. The sequence goes on along the minus strand of CAVVMI010000002.1, from coordinate 96,595 downwards.
GTGCCCGTCGTGGTCGGCGGCTGTGCCTCCTACCACACCGGGCTTCACCTCATGCGCACGGGCGCGGCGGGGGTGCTCGTCGGCGTTGGACCGGGCGCCGCGTGCACGACGCGCGGCGTGCTCGGCATCGGCGTTCCGCAGGCGACGGCGATTGCGGACGTCGCCCATGCGCGCGCCACGCACATGCTCGAGACGGGCGAGTACTGCCAGGTGATCGCCGACGGCGGGATGAAAAACGGCGGCGACGTGTCCAAGGCGGTCGCGCTTGGAGCGGACGCCGTGATGATCGGCTCTCCGCTGGCGCGCGCGTACGAGGCGCCCGGCCGCGGCTTTCACTGGGGCATGGCCACGTTTCATCCGACGCTCCCACGCGGTGCCCGCGTGGCGACGACCCAGAACGGCACGCTCGAGGAGATCCTCGTCGGCCCGGCGCGCGAGAACGACGGCACGTTCAACCTCTTCGGCGGGCTGCGGACCTCGATGGCGACGTGCGGGCACAAGGACCTCGCCGAGTTCAATCGCGCCGAGGTCGTGATCGCGCCAGCGCTACAGACAGAGGGCAAGGCCCTGCAGCGAAATCAGGAAGTCGGCATGGGTGCGGTGAACGGCAAGGCGGCCGCGCTCGTAAATGACTGAGTCGCCCGTCGCGACGCTCGAGCCCGACGCGCGGCGCACCGATGCGACGCCCGCGGCCAGCGAGGAGGTGCTGGTGCTCGACTACGGCGGGCAGTACAGCCAGCTGATCGCGCGCCGGGTGCGCGACTGCGGCGTGTTCAGTGAACTGCTCGCGCACGACACGCCGCTCGAGGAGATCGCGGCCCGTCGTCCGCGGGGGATCATCCTCTCCGGCGGTCCGGCGTCGGTGTATGCCGACGGGGCTCCGCGTCTGGACCACGGGCTGCTGGAGCTCGGCGTGCCCGTGATGGGCATCTGCTACGGCATGCAGCTGCTCGTGCACGAGCTCGGCGGCAGGGTCGAGCAGGCCGACGTCGGCGAGTTCGGTCGCTCTGACCTCACGGTGGGAGAGCCGGGCAGGCTGCTGGCCGGGCTGCCGCGCGAGCAGACGTGCTGGATGTCCCATCGCGACACCGTCTACGAGCCGCCCCCGGGCTTCACCGCGCTCGCCTCATCGAGCTCCTCGCCGGTCGCGGCGGTCGAGGACGCCGAGCGCCGGGTGTACGGAATCCAGTTTCATCCCGAGGTCGTCCACACGCCCTACGGCCAGAAGATCCTCGCGCGGTTCCTGACCGACGTGTGCGGCTGCGAGCGCACCTGGACGGCGGCCTCGATCGTCGAGGACCAGATTGCCCGCATCCGGGCCCAGGTCGGCGAAGGGCGCGTGATCTGCGGGCTCTCGGGCGGTGTCGACTCATCGGTTGCCGCTCTCCTCGTGCACCGGGCGGTCGGCGAGCAGCTGACGTGCGTGTTCGTCGATCACGGCCTGATGAGAAAGGACGAGGGCGAGCAGGTCGTGGGGGCCTTTCGCGACACGTTCAAGGTTCCGCTCGTCGCGGTGGATGCCGAAGAGCGATTTCTGCAGCGCCTGAAGGGCGTGACCGAGCCCGAGGCAAAGCGCAAGGCGATCGGCGAGGAGTTCATCAGGGTCTTCGAGGAGGAGGCCGCCAAGCTCTCCGACGGCGACGGTGCGCGGTACCTGGTTCAGGGGACGCTCTACTCCGATGTCATCGAGTCCGGTGGCGGCAGCGGCGCCGCGACGATCAAGTCCCACCACAACGTGGGCGGCCTCCCCGAGGACATGCGACTTCGAGCTCGTCGAGCCGCTGCGCGCGCTGTTCAAGGACGAGGTGCGCGCGGTCGGCGAGGAGCTCGGCATGCCCGAGCGCCTCGTCTGGCGCCAGCCGTTCCCGGGTCCGGGCTCGCGATCCGCATCGTCGGCGGCGAGGCCACCAAGGAGCGCCTGGACGTGCTGCGCGAGGCCGATCACATCCTGCAGGAGGAGATTCGTCGCGCCGGCCTGTACCGGGAGCTGTGGCAGTCCTTCTGCGTGCTGCCCGACGTGCGCACGGTCGGCGTGCAGGGAGACGAGCGCACCTACGGCTACGTCGTGGTCCTGCGCGCGGTGACAAGCGACGACGCGATGACGGCCGACTGGGCGAGGCTGCCCTACGACCTGCTGGAGACCGTCGCCTCGCGGATGATCAACGAGCTCAGAGAGGTCAATCGGGTGGTGCTCGACATCACGTCAAAGCCGCCCGGGACGATCGAGTGGGAGTAGTTGCGCGCGCTGGCGGTCGCCAGCAGCGCCCGCGCACGCCGAACGGCTATCATCCACGTCCGCCGCGCGCGACCACGCGTGGTCTTTTTCGCGCCATGACCGCACCAGCCACGCCTTCGGCGAAAACCTACACGGCCAGGCCTTCCGATCGCGAGCGCAACTGGCTGCGTCGTCGATGCCAACGGCAAGACGCTCGGACGCCTGGCGACGCAGATCGCCGACGCGCTGCGCGGCAAGCGCAAGCCGGAGTACACGCCGCACATCGACACCGGCGACTTCGTGATCGTCGTCAACGCGGAGAAGATCGCGGTGACCGGCAACAAGCGCACCGCCAAGCGCTACTACCGCCACTCCGGCTACCCCGGCGGGCTGCGCTCGCGCACGTTCGAGGAGATGCTGGCGCGCCGCCCGGAGGAGATCATCCGCCTGGCCGTCAAGGGCATGATGCCGCGCAACCGCCTGGCGCGTAAGCAGATCACCAAGCTCAAGGTCTACGCCGGCCCCGATCATCCGCACGTGGCGCAGAAGCCGCAGCCGATGGAGATCGAGGCGTAGTCGATGGCCGACGACGAGACAAGCCCGAGCCCGAGCGAGGACGCTGCCAGACGCGGCTGCGGCGCGCAGGCGCCCGGCGAGCCTGAGGCGGCCGTGCGCCGAGCCCCAGGACGCCGTCGGCGACGCCGAGCAGGCGGCGCCGGCGCCGGCGCCGAGCCGGTGACGCGCCCGAGCCCCAGGAGACGGCGGCCGAGCTGCCCGAGAGCCGTCGCAGGAGCCTGTGAGCCAGCGCCGCCGAGCAGGCCGCCGCCGGAGGCCGCGAGGCCGCCGAGGAGGACTACGAGGACGACGAGCCGGAGGCGCCGCGCGACAAGCCGGCCGTCCCGGGCGCGCACCTCGAGGTCGACATCGTGCCCGAGGGCGTCGATCCGCTCGGCCGCGAGCGAGCGTACTCCGACCCCTACGCCAGCGAGGTGAGACGAGGAGGCGCCGACGCCAGGAGGGCGAGGAGGAGGAGCTCGAGGAGGTCTCGCCGAGCCGATCGCGACGCGCGGCGATCGACCTCGCTGCCGGCGCCCGCTACCGCGCGACCGGCAAGCGCAAGACGGCGATCGCGCGCGTGACGCTGCGGCCCGGGCACCGGCACGTACAGCGTCAACGGGCGCACGCTGGAGGAGTTCTTCCCGCGCGCGACCCTGCAGCGCAACATCCGCCAGCCGCTTGAGACGGTCGGCTACGAGGAGCGCATGGACGTCGTCGCGCGCCTGCACGGCGGCGGCGTCTCCGCGCAGGCCGGCGCGCTGCGCCACGGCATCTCGCGCGCGCTGCTCGAGGCCGACCCGAACCTGCGCGGCGAGCTCAAGCGGCGCGGCTTCCTGACGCGCGACTCGCGCGCCAAGGAGCGCAAGAAGGCCGGCCTGAAGAAGGCGCGCAAGCGGCCGCAGTTCTCCAAGCGCTAGCGGCGCCGCAGCGCCGTCGCTGGCATAAGCGGTCAGCGCGCAGATGACACGCAGGCTGTTCGGGACCGACGGCGTGCGCGGCGTCGCGGGCGAGGTCGCTCACGGCGGAGCTGGCGCTCGCGCTCGGCGCGCGCCGCGACGCTCGCACAGCGGGCTGCGAGCGCCCGCGCGTGCTGATCATCCGCGACACGCGCGAGTCCGGGGAGATGCTGCAGGCCGCGGTCGCGGCCGGCGTCGCGCGGCGGGCGGCGAGGCGCTGCTCGGCGGCGTGCTGCCGACGCCGGCCGCGCCGCTGCTCGATCGGCGCGCTACGGCTTCGACCTCGCGGTCGTGCTGTCGGCCTCGCACAACCCCTACCAGGACAACGGGATCAAGTTCTTCGGCGGCGACGGCTACAAGCTCTCCGACGAGACCGAGCTGGAGATCGAGCGCGCAGCTCGAGCGAGGACGGCGCGCGGCTGGCGCGCCGCGCAGATCGGGCGCGTGCGCGAGCTGCGCGGCGCCGGCGAGGACTACCTGCGCGAGCTGCACGAGCGCTTCGGCGAGCTCGACCTCGACGGGCTGGACGTGCTGCTGGACTGCGCCAACGGCGCGACCTAGCGCGGTCGCCCCGGAGATCTTCAAGCGCCTGGGCGCGAAGGTGACCGCGCTCGCCGATGCGCCCGACGGGCGCAACATCAACGCCGGCTGCGGCTCGACGCACGTCGAGGAGCTCGCCGGGCGCGTGCGCGCCGGCGGGCACGCGATCGGATTCGCCTTCGACGGCGACGGCGACAGGGTGCTCGCCGTCGACCGCGACGGGACGGTCGTCGACGGCGACGAGCTGATCGCGCTGGCCGCGCTGCACCTGCGCGAGGCGGGGCGCCTGCAGCGGCGGCGGCGTGGCCGTTACGGTGATGACCAACTACGGCTTTCACTCCGCGATGGCGCCGCGCCGGGATCGAGGTCGCGACCACGAAGGTCGGCGACCGCTACGTGCTGGCGGAGCTGCGCGCGCGCGGCTGGACGCTCGGCGGCGAGCAGTCGGGGCACATCATCGAGATGGGCTTCAACCACACCGGCGACGGGATCGCCAGCGCGCTGCTCACGCTCGAGGCGCTCGCACGGCGGCGACCTGGCCGAGCGCGACGCGATGCAGAAGCTGCCCCAGCGCCTCGTCAACGTGCGCGTGCGCGACCGCGGGGCGCTCGAGCAGGCGCACGGGCGTCAGCGAGGCGGTGAGCGCGAGAACGAAGCGCTGGACGGGCGCGGCCGCGTGCTCGTGCGAGCGAGCGGCACCGAGCCGCTCGTGCGGGTGATGGTCGAGGCGCCGACCGACGACGAGGCGCGAGGAGGTCTGCGCGCGTCTCGTCGCGCTCATCGAGGGCGAGCTCGCCTGACGCGATGGCGTCGCTGGCGGCCCACAGGGCGCTGGTATCGTCGACCTGGATGTGCGGAATCGTCGGCTATGTCGGGCAGGCGCCCGGCCCGTGAGCTGCTGCTCGCCGGGCTGAAGCGGCTGGAGTACCGCGGCTATGATTCGGCCGGGATCTCGGTGATCGCCGAGGATCGCATCGAGGCCGTGCGGGCCGTCGGAAACCTCGACGCGCTGCAGGACAAGATGGCGCGCCTCGGCGAGTCCCAACGCCGGGGCTCGGGGCCGGCGGTCGCGGTGGCGACGCCCGCTCCGGCGATCGGCATCGGGCACACGCGCTGGGCGACGCACGGTCGCGTCAGCGAGGACAACGCGCACCCGCACTTCGACAGCGGCGATCGCGTGCACGTCGTCGTCAACGGGATCGTCGAGAACTACATGGCGCTCAAGCAGCGCCTGCGCGACGCCGGCAGCGTATTCACCTCAGAGACCGACGCGGAGGTCATCGCGCACCTGATCGCCGGCCACTACGCCGACGACCTCGCCGACGCTGTGCGCGCGGCCTATCTGGAGCTCGAGGGCCACTTCGCGTTCGTCGCGATGTGCCTCGACGAGCCGCGAGGTGCTTGTCGGAGCGCGCAAGGAGTGCCCGCTGATCGTCGGGCGCGGCGACGGCGAGCAGTTCATCGCCTCGGCGGTGCCCGCGTTCCTCGCGCAGACGCGCGAGGTGCAGTACATCGAGAACGGCGACATCGTCGTGCTCACGCCCGAGGGCGTGACGATCACGAGCCCGCGGGCGACGGCTGCAGCGCCGGTGCAGACGGTCGACTGGGACGAGGAGACGGCTGAGAAGGGCGGCTATGAGACGTTCATGCTCAAGGAGATCCACGAGCAGGCCGACGCCATCGCCGAGACGATCGCCGACCGCACGGCCCGGCGGCGGGGTGGACCTCGACGACGAGGGTGCGCTGGAGGACGCCATCCTCGCGAACGTGCGAGCGGATAGTGATCGTCGCCTGCGGAACCGCCTACCACGCCGGGCTGATCGGCCGCTACGCGATCGAGGAGTGGGCGAGAGTGCCGGTCGAGACCGACATCGCGTCGGAGTACCGCTACCGCAACCCGGTCGTGGGTCCCGGGGATCTGGTGATCGGGATCTCGCAGTCGGGCGAGACCGCCGACACGCTCGCGGCCATGCGCCTGGCCCGCGAGCGCGGCGCGACGGTGCTGGCGGTGACCAACACCGCATGGCTCGCAGGCCACGCGCGAGGCCGACGGCGTGCTCTTCACGCGCGCGGGCCTGGAGATTGGCGTCGCCGCGACCAAGACGTTCGTCTGTCAAGTGGCGGTGATGTACCTGCTCGCGCTGCGCCTCGCGGAGCTCCGCGGCACGCTCCCCGTCGGCGGATCCGCGAGCTCGTCGCCGAGCTCAAGCGCCTGCCGCACTGCATCGACGACCCTGCTCGAGGACTGCGAGGCGCAGGTCGCAGGCGATTGCCGAAACGTGCTGGCAGACGCGAGTTTCTTCCTCTACATCGGACGCCACGTCGGCCTGCCGGTGGCGCTCGAGGGCGCGCTCAAGCTCAAGGAGATCTCCTACATCTCCACCGACGCCTACGCGGCCGGCGAGATGAAGCACGGGCCGATCGCGCTGCTGGACGAGGCGACGCCCGTCGTCTGCGTGGCGACCGCTCGCCGGTGCTCGAGAAGCTCGTCGTCCAACATCCAGGAGGTTCGCGCGCGCGGCGCGCGAGTGATCGCCGTGGCCACGACGCCGGCGAAGGCGTCGTCGAGCGCACGCCGACGCCACGATCTGCGTGCCCGAGACCGACTGGATGCTGCAGCCGATGCTCGCGGTGCTCCCGCTGCAGCTGCTCGCCTATTCGATCGCGCGCAGACGCGGACTGAACGTCGACCAGCCGCGCAACCTCGCAAAGACCGTGACCGTCGAGTAGCGCACGATCGCGCCTACGCGTGCTCGTGCGAGCGCTCGGCGGCGGGGCGACCATCTAGCATCGCTGACCGTGGACGTGCTTGGTGATTGGCTTGCGCCGCTGTTCGACGCGCCGACGATGCGAGGCATCGACAGCTGGGCGATCGAGAAACAGCGTGTCGCCTCGCTGGAGCTGATGGAGCGTGCCGGGCAGGCTGTCGTCCGGGCTGTCGAGGAGCTCGCTCCCGACGGGCCGGTCGCGGTGGTGTGCGGCAAGGGGAACAACGGTGGCGATGGGCTGGTGGCCGCCCGCCTGCTGCGCGACGGCGGGCGCGATGTGCGTGTCGTGTGCGCGCTGTCGCCCGATGAGTTCTCAGGCGACGCACGCGAGAACCTGACACGCCTGCCCGGTCGCGAGCCGCTGAGGCTCGATGGCATTCCCTGGAGGGGGCAGCCCGACTCCGCGAGTCATCGCCAGACCACCGGGGAGGGGCCGCTGGAGGACGCGGCGGTGATCGTGGACGCGGTGCTCGGCACCGGCTTCTCGGGCGAGCCGGCCGGCCCGGCGGCGCAGGCGATCGAGGCGATCAACGCCGCGCGGGCGCCCGTGGTGAGCGTCGACGTGCCGAGCGGGGTCGACGCATCGACGGGCGTGATCGCCGGCGTGGCCGTCGGTGCGTCGATGACCGTCAGCTTCCATGCGGGCAAGCCCGGGCTGTGGATCCGTCCGGGCAAGGGACGGGCCGGTGCGCTGCGCGTCGTGGACATCGGGATTCCCCGCGGCGCGCCCGCGCGGGCTGACGTGGGTCTGATCACGCCCGCGGTGCTGGAGCTGCTTCCGCGCAGGGGCGCGGACTCGACGAAGTTCGTCAGCGGTCACGTGCTCGTCGCCGGTGGCTCGCGCGGGCTCAGCGGTGCCGTGCGCCTTGCCGGCGCGGCGAGCATGCGTGCTGGCGCCGGCTACGTGACAGCGTGCGTCCCGGCGTCGCTGCAGAGCGCGATCGCGGCCGGCGATCGACCCGAGCTGATGACGCGGGCGCTGCCCGAGGACGACGGATCGCTGCGCGAAGATGGTGTTGGAGCGGTCTTGGGGGACCTGGCCCGAGGGGGCACGCTGGCGCTTGGACCGGGACTGGGCCGCGAGGAGGGAGCCTTTGCCTTCGCTCGCGCGCTCGCGCGCGACGCTGACGCGGCGCTGGTGCTCGACGCCGACGGTCTCAACGCGCACGCGGGAGCGCTCGCGACGCTGGCCCGGCGACGCGCGCCGACCGTGCTCACGCCGCACGCCGGCGAGCTCGCGCGACTGCTTGGGATCGAGAGCTCGCAGATCGAGCGCGAGCGACTGCGCCACGTGCGCGCCGCCGCGTCCGAGGCCGACGCGGTGGTGCTGCTGAAGGGGGACGACACGCTCATCGCCGATCCCGCCGGGAGGACCGCGGTGAGCCCTGGCGCCAGTCCCGCGCTTGCCACGGCGGGCACCGGTGACGTCCTCACGGGCGTGATCGCCGCGCTGCTGGCGGCAGGGCTGGCGCCGTTTGAGGCGGCGAGCGCAGGTGTGTGGCTGCACGCGGCCGCGGGTCGACTGGCCGCCGAGCGCGTGGGCTCGCCCGAGGGCGTCGTCGCCTCGGATGTGATCGCCGCGCTGGGAGCGGTGCGCCATGGAGAGTCGACCTTCGAGAGCGATCTGCGATGAGCGCGCGTCGCGCACAGGCCAGCGTGAACGTGGCCGCCATCGAGCGCAACTGCGCGCGCCTGTGTTCGGAGCTGCGCGATGAAGCGATGCTGTGCGCGGTTGTCAAGGCCGACGGCTACGGCCATGGAGTCCAGCACAGCGCGCACGCCGCGCTGGCTGGCGGCGCGAGCTGGCTGGCGGTCGCGACCGCCGCCGAGGCCGTGCAGCTGCGCGAGCTCGGACTGCGCGAGCCGCGCGTGCTCGTCATGGGCGCCCTCAGCCCGTCGGAGCTCGCGCAGGCGCTTGCGGTCGACGCTGACGTCACGGTGTGGCATGAGCGCGACGCGCGCGCCGTGGTGAACGCCGGCGGCGGGCGCGTGCACGTGAAGCTCGACTCGGGTATGGGCCGGCTGGGCACGCGCGACCCCAAGCGTGCGTCGGGCGTGGTGGACGCCGTGCTCGGCACGCCCGGCGTCGAGCTCGCGGGCGTGATGACGCACTTCGCCACGGCCGACGAACTCGATGACGACGGCTTCTTCGCGGCGCAGCTGCAGGCGTTTGGCGCCTGGGCGGCCACGGTCAAGTCGACGGCGCCGCAGACCATCGTGCACGCGGCCAACAGCGCGGCGCTGCTTCGCGACGAGCGTTCGCATTTCGACATGGCGCGGTGCGGGATAGCCGTCTATGGCCTTGACCCCTTCAACGCCGACGCGCTGCAGCAGGGTCTCGAGCCGGCGCTTGCGCTCTGCTCCTACGTCGCCGAGGTCAAGCGTTGCGCCGCCGGCGAGAGCGTCGGCTACGGGCGGCGGTTCGTCGCTCAGCGCGACACCCATATCGGGGTGCTGCCGATCGGATACGGCGACGGATGGCGCAGGGGCCTGTCCAACAACGCGCAGGTGCTGATCGGCGGACGCGCGCGCCCGCTCGTGGGAACCGTGAGCATGGACAACATCACCGTCGACCTCGGGCCCGGCGAGGAGGCGCTGGCGCTGCGCGGCGCCGAGGGCGCGCTGATCGGTGTGCAGGGCGGCGAGCGCATCACCTGCGAGCAGGTCGCGGCGCGCCTGGAAACGATCAACTACGAGGTTACGTGCGGGCTGAGCGCGCGGGTTCCGCGCGTCTATCACCGCGACGGTGCGCCGATGCTCGGCAGGGTGGCGGCCGGCGAGGCGAGCCCGGCGTGAGCGAGGCGCTGCAGGTCGCGCGGCGCGCGCTCGCCGATCGCCGCGCGTGGGTGGTCGGGGGGTCGTTGCGAGATCGCGCGCTCGGGCTGGCGAGCGCGGACCTGGACGTTGTCGTGGACGGCGATCCAGCGCCGGCTGCGCAGGCGGTGGCGCGCGCGGCCGGCGGTGCGGCGTGCTTTGAGCTCTCGCGCGACTTTGGCGCCTGGCGCGTGGTTGGGCGCGACCACGCCTGGCAGGTGGACATCGAGCGCCTGCGCGCGGACTCGCTGGAGGCGGATCTGGCGCTGCGCGACTTCACGGTCAACGCGATCGCCGAGCCGATCGCGGGGGGCGAGCCGGTGGATCCGCTGGGGGGCCTGGCCGATCTGAGCGCGCGGCGGCTGCGCATGGCCGGCGCCGGCGCCTTCAGCGATGATCCGCTGCGCGTGCTGCGCATGGTGCGCGTCGCGGTGGAGCTGGGGCTGGTGCCGGACGAGCAGGCGCTCAGCTGTGCGCGCGCGCAGGCACATCTGCTGAGCAGGGTGTCGGCGGAGCGCGTGTTCATGGAGCTGCGGCGGATCGTCGCCTCGGCGAGGGCGCTCGACGGGCTCGCGCTGCTGGAGGAAGCGGGCGCGATCGACGTGGTGCTCCCTGAGCTCGGCGCGCTGCGAGGTGTCGAGCAGAACCGCTTCCACCACCTGGACGTGCACGGTCACACGCTGGAGGTCCTGCAGCGCACGATCGAGCTGACCGGCGATCCTCGATCGGTCATCGACAGCGAGCGCGACGCGCGCCAGGTGGCGGCGCTGCTCGCCGAGCCGCTCGCCGACGAGCTCACGCGCGCGGAGGCGCTGCGCTGGGGCGCGCTGCTGCATGACGCCGCCAAGCCGCTCACCCGGGCCGAATCTGAGCGGGACGGGCGGGTCGTCACCTTCCTCGGCCACGACGTGCGCGGCGCCGAGCTGGCTCGCGCGGTGCTCGGACGCCTGCGCGCCAGCGAGCGCCTGCGGGGCCATGTCGCGGCGCTCGTCCGCCACCACCTCCGCCTCGGCTTCCTCGTGCACGAGCCACAGCCGCTGTCGCGGCGCGCGACGTTCGGCTATCTGCGCGGCTGCTCGCCGGTCGCCGTCGACGTGACGCTCCTGTCGATGGCAGACAGGCTGGCGACACGCGGGGATCGGGCACGGGAGTCGATCCAGGCCCACATGGCGCTCGCGCAGGGCGTGCTGAGCGACGCGCTGCGCTGGGAGCAGGAAGGTCCTCCGGTGCCGCCGCTGCGCGGCGACGAGCTGATCGCCGAGCTTGGCATCGCGCCGGGCCCGCTCGTGGCACGCGTGATGGAGGGCATCGCCGAGTCCCAGTACGCCGGCGAGCTCAGCACGCGCGAGCAGGCGCTCGCGTTGGCGCGCGAGCTGATCCGGGCGGAGCGCTGAGCGCGCGCGTGGCGATCTCTAGTCTGTGGCGACGATGAGCGACCCCGATTGCATCTTCTGCAAGATCGTCGCACGCGAGCTGCCGTCCTCGATCGTCGACGAGGACGAGCGGACGATCGCCTTTATGGACATCGCACCGGCGACGCGCGGGCACGCGCTCGTGATCCCGCGCGCCCATGCCGTCGATCTGCTGAGCGTCGACGCGGAGGATCTGCAGGCGGTCGCGCTGGCCGCCAGGCGGCTTGCGGTGCGCGCGCAGGAGCGCCTGGGCGCCGATGGCGTGAACCTGCTGAACTCATGCGGCCTGGCCGCGTGGCAGACGGTCTTTCATTTCCACGTGCACGTGATTCCGCGCTACTCCGGGGATCCGCTGAGACTGCCCTGGACGCCGACGCCCGGGGACCCGCAGGAGATCGCCGCAGCGGCGCGCGAGCTGGCCTGAGCGGCGAACCGGGGAAGCGACCGCTCCATCTGGACGGTTGTGGTGTTGAATTGACCATATGAAACGACTATCTGCGGCGATCTTCGCGAGCCTTGTGCTCGTTCTCGTGCTTCCTGCCGGCTCGCTGGCGACGCTCACAGAAGTGGGCGTGCTCCCTGCGACGACCCCGGCGACCGTACCCAGCTGCCCCGGCACCCCGTGCCTGGCCGTCAGTCGCACAACCGGCTTTCAGGTCAAGGTCACGACGAACCACAATCCGCTCTCCGCGCCTCGCAGCGGCACCGTCGTGGCGTGGACGATCACGCTCGGCACGCCGAGCGCGGCACAGACGAAGTTCTTCAACGAACACGAGGGCGGCGCGGCGGAAGCCGGCATCGCCATTCTGCGCGCCCTTCCCAAGCCCAACCTGACCTACAAGCTGATCGCGCAGAGCCCGCTGGTCAAGCTGCAGCCTTATTTCGGCAAGACCGCGCAGTTTGCGCTGGAAACGACGCTGGCGGTCAAGAAGGGCGACATCGTCGCGCTGACCGTGCCCACATGGGCGCCCGCGCTCGCCCTGGGCTTCGGCAAGGACACATCGTGGCGGGCGAGCAGGCCCAAGGCGCAGTGCTCGAACACGAGCACCCAGACCGACCAGACGCAGATAGCCACCTCGACGCAGTACTTCTGCCTCTATCAGACGGCCCGCCTGACCTACAGCGCGACGCTGATCTCCACCCCGTGATCTAGCGCGAGGCCGGCAGACGCGCGGACCGCCCGTCCGCGCGCTGCCGGCCAGCTATTTGGCGGGCGGTTCGGCCCCGCCGGTCGGGCTGGCGCCGCCGGCTTCGGTGCCTTTGGACGTGCTTTCGCTGGGCGCTTCTTTGGCTTTTTCAGGCGACGTCCCGCCCGCGGCGCCGCTTTCGCTTGATTCTTTGGAGCCGCTGGCTTCTTCGCTGGATCCCCCGCCGGTCGATTCGCCGGCGCTCGAGGAGGAGCTCGCTTCGGTCGTCGCGCCGCTTTTGCCCGTCGCGGTGGCCGTCGAGGTCGTCTTTTGAGAGGCCTTTTCGGCGCTCGTGTCGTTGGGCGGCGTTATTTCCGGGGTGCTCTTGGGCACCGCGTCAGACGCGCTGCCGCCGCCTCCGCACGCGCTCAGGCCGAGGACGCACACGACAAGCAGCGAGGCGATGAGCGCCGCGCGCGCCCGCATCACTCCGTCCCCGTCTCAGGCTCCAGTGGACCCATCCGCCGGCCGCACGTGGGGCAGTCGTTGAGGTCCTTCTGCGCGAGCTGGGCGCACCACGGGCAGAAGCGCAGGTTCTCGACGGCCCAGGGCAGTTTGGACTGCGACGGCGGCAGGGGAAGCATCTTGCCGACCACTTCAAGCGGCTGCCCGGAGACGCGGTCGAGGTAGATCTCGTCGGGGTCGGCCTCGACCACCACTTCTCGGCCGCTTGCGGGGTCTCTGAGCCTGTAGCGCTCGTTGCTGCTCACAGCGCGCACTCTACCTGAGGACCCAGCGCCACAGCCTCAGAGGCTGTCCCCGGCGCAAGTAGTCTGGCGCGGTGCGCATCCTGATCTTTCATGGCTACCTGCTCAGCGGTACGGGCTCCAACGTGTACAACGCGCGGCTGGCCGCCGCGCTCGCGGCGCTGGGCCACGAGGTTCACCTGCTCTGCCAGGAGCGCCACCCCGAGCATCTCGCGTTCATAGACGCCGCGGGCGATTGGGATGGGGGCCAGCTGCGTGTGCGGGCGCTTGCGCGCGAGCCCGGGGGTGACGGCGGGCGCGTCGGAAGCTGCACGGTCTATCGGCCGGACATCGGCGGCCTGCTGCCGGTGTACGTCGCCGACAGCTATGAGGGCGTGCGGGCGCGCACGTTCGCGCAGTGCTCAGACGAGGAGATCGCGCGCTACCTCCAGGCCAACGTCGCGGCCGTCGCCGAGGTCGCCGCGCTCACGGCGGCGGAGGTCGCGCTGGCCAACCACCTCGTGATGGGGCCGGTGATCCTCGCGCGCGCGCTGAACGGCGAGGTCCCGTATGCGGCCAAGATCCACGGCAGCGCGCTCGAGTACACGGTCAAGCCGGCGCCCGAGCGCTTTGCCGGGTTCGCGCGCGAGGGCCTCGCCGGCGCGCGCAGCGTGCTCGTCGGCTCGCGTCACACGGCCGAGAGCCTGTGGGAGGCGATCGGCGACGAGGACCTCGTGCGGCGCACCCGCCTGGGCCCGCCGGGGGTGGACGTCGAGCTGTTCTCGCCGCGAACGCCCGAGGAGGCGCGTGGCGGGCTGGCCGCGCTCATCACGGAGCTGAGCGCCTCGGCCGCCGCTTCGCCCGCGCCGCAGGACTCGCCCGGCGCGCCGGCGAGCGCGTTCGCGCGCGATGACGCTGGCGCGGCCCGCGAGCTCGCGCGCCTGGACCTCGAGCGCGACCGCCCGGTCGCGTTCGTCGGCAAGCTCATCGTCAGCAAGGGGGTCGATCTGCTGCTGGCCGCCTGGCCGCTGGTGCTACGGGCCGAGCCGCGTGCGCGGCTGGTCGTCGTCGGCTTCGGCGCGTATCGGGCGGTGCTGCAGTCGCTGCTGACGGCGCTCGGGGCCGGCGACCTCGACGCCGCGCGCGCGATTGCGCTCGCGGGAAGGACGCTGGAGGACTTCTCGGCGCCGGCGGGCGACGAGCGGCCACGCGGCGATTCGCTGGGCTACCTGCTCGCGTTCCTCGATGGTCTGCACGGCGAGGCTCGTGAGCGCTACGTGCAGGCGCGCCGCGCTGCTCGGGGAGCGCGTGGTCTTCACCGGGCGCCTTGATCACGAGGAGCTTGCCGAGCTGTTGCCGGCGTGCGAAGCGCAGGTCGTGCCCAGCACGTTCCCGGAGGCCTTCGGGATGGTCGCGGCTGAGGCTGCAGCGTGTGGTGTGCTGCCGATCAGCGCCGCACATTCAGGGCTGGTCGAGGTCAGCGATGTGCTCGCCGCCGCGATTCCCCCAGCGGCGGCGGGCTGGCTGTCGTTCCCGGTCGACGACCACTCTGTCGATGCGATCGCCGAGCACCTGGTTGGGTGGCTTTCGGCCGATCACGAGCTGCGCCGACTCACGCGCGAGGGCCTGGTCGCGACCGCGCGCGAGCGCTGGTCCTGGGAGGGCGTCGCGCTGGGCGTGATCGCCGCGGCGCGAGGCGAACTGGATGCTCTGCCCAGGCCCTGAGGCGCCGGCGAGGGCGCAGCCGCGCGCGCCGGGGCGCCCGTCCTTCGGATAGTGTTTCGCCCGCTCATGAGCCGCGCGCCTTGCTCCCATGCCAAGATCGGCCAGCGGTCGACCGTCCCCGCGCGTCCGCCGAGCGCTCGGCTGCGGGCCGGCGCGAGGCAGGCCGCTGCGGCGCTCGGATTGGTCGCGCTCGCGCTCGCCACGAGCGCGTGTGCCGTCAAGCAGAACAGCGGCAACGCCAACCTCGTCTACGGAAAGCAGCAGTTCGTGGCCAAGTGCGGCGCCTGTCACACGCTCGCGCGCGCGAACACAAAGGGCATCGTCGGGCCCAACCTCGACGAAGCCTTCCGAGCTGCGATCGAAGAAGCGCATGGACGAACCGCAATCCGTGGCGTCGTCGAATATCAGGTGCTCTTCCCCAACCGCAAGGGCGTGATGCCCAAGGAACTGGCGACGGGCTCCACGCTGCACGACATCGCCTCCTACGTCGCCGAAGCCGCGGCGAGGCCTGGTCCTGACACAGGGCTGCTGGCCAGCGCGGTCGCGCCGCCTGGCGCGGGCAAGCCCGCGCTGGAGAAGGCCGGCAAGCTCGCGATCGAAGCCAACCCGCAGGGTCAGCTGGCCTACACGACAAGCAAGGCGATCGCGACACCGGGGGCGGTCACGATCTCGATGACCAACATGTCCGGCGTGGGGCACAACCTGGCCGTGCAGTCCGGCACCTCCGGCCCGGTGCTGGGCGCGACGCCGATCGAGAGCAAGGGCACCTCGTCGATCACCGTCAACCTCAAGGCCGGCACCTACACGTACTTCTGCCAGGTCCCCGGCCACCGCGCCGCGGGGATGCTCGGAACGATCACGGTCAAGTAGCGCGCCGGAGGTGTCGCTGCCGGCGGCGGGCGCCGGCGTTAGAAGACCACGCGGGCGACGAACACGATCGCGAGCACGACCGCGAAGAAGGCGAGCACGTAGAGCAGCATGCGAAAGGCCTCCTGCTCGCTGCGCAGAGGATTGAGCATCGGTCGGGCCGCTACGTCGTGAGGGCGCCCGCCGGGCGCTAGATGACGTAGACCGTCAGGTAGACGAAGATCCACATGACGTCGACGAAGTGCCAGTAGATGCCCGGTATCTCGACCCCGCGGTGCTCCTCCGGGCTGTAGTGGCCGCGGAAGGACCTGACGGTCACGGTCAGCAGCAGGGTGAGCCCGATGAACACGTGGGCGCCGTGCAGGCCGGTGAGCCCGTAGAAGATCGTCTGCTGCGCGGCGTCATGGGGCGCAAAGCCGATGTTCGCGTACTCGTTGATCTGGATGAACAGGAACGTCGCGCCGAGCAGGAAGGTCATCGCGATGCCGGTCTTCAGCGCGAAGCGGTTGTTCTTCTTGATCCCGTGCTCGGCCCAGTGCAGCGTGAAAGATGAAGACACCAGGATCAGCGTGTTGAACAGCGTCGGGATGACCGGAAGCTTGGTCCCGAGCGCCGGCCACGGGTCGCCCTCGGCGACCCTGATGAAGAAGTAGGCCGTGAAGAAGGCCCCGAAGACCATGATCTCCGAGATGATGAAAAGCAGCATGCCCAGCAGCGGTGCGTCGACCGTCGAGCTCTTGTGCGCGGGCGGAGGACCGTGATGCTCGGCGTCTGAGTGACCGCCGAGGTGCGCGATGCTGGCAGCCTCCATCGTCGCCCGCGCCTAGGCCGCGGGCGCCGCGGCGCCCTCGAGGTCGACGACCACATGGGTGACGGGCACCTGGGTCGCGTGCTGGACTCGCTCGATCAGGTTGGCGCGCAGCCAGCCCGAGCGCTCGCCGGGAAGCGTCGAGATGACGACGTTGTCGACGGTGAACAGCTCCAGCGCGTTGACCGTGGCTGTGAAGGGGTCGGGATCGCCGATCATGCCCGCGGCGAGCAGGTCTGCGCGACGAAGCTTCTGCAGCATCGCGACGAGGCGCTCGCGCGCCTCGCGCGGTGCCAGCCCGCCGCCATCCTGCTGGGGCACGACGGCGATGAACAGGTGACGCGTGTCCGTCGAGGTGCTGGTGAGCAGATGCTCCAGCAGCTCGTCGCCGGTCGATGTCTTGCTGGCGACCACGAGCGTGACCTCAAACGGCAGGCCTTCGCTCTCGAGGTCTGTCACGACGTGCTCGACGGGGAGCCCGGACGCGTTTTCGATGCGCTCGATCAGGTCGCGCCGCAGCCAGCCAGAGCTCGTCGCGGGGTGCGTGGAGACGATCACCTCGTCCGGGCGCCTGGTCGCGATCGCGTCCATCGTCGCAAGAAAGGGGTCGCTGTCGCCGACCTCGCCGATCACCGAGACGCCCTCCTCGAGCATCGCCGCTGCTGCGAGGTCGATCCGCACCTGAGCCGATTCGCGCACGGCTTCGTCGTAGATCACAAGCCCAGCCGACGGCTTGCTCTGAGGAACGACCAGGCGAAAGTCCGTCGTGTCGGTGGCGATGTGCGCGCGCACCGCGTCGAGCAGCTTCTCGCCCCCGAGCGTGCGGTTGGCCACGACAAGCAGTTCCTTGCGCTGGCGGACGGGCTGCTCGTCGCTCATCCGGACGGCTCCCCAGGCTCGTTCTGAGCAACGCCCCCCGAGCCGACCGTCGCCGGCACCGGCGGGGGCGCGAAGATGCCGTGCACGGCGCCGGGCACGCCGTACTCGTAGGGACCACCGACAACGGTCGGCAGCCTGTCGAAGTTGAAGATCGGCGGCGGCGAGCTGACCTGCCACTCGAGCGTCATGCCGCGCCAGGGGTTGGACTCCGCGCGCGGACCGCCGCGCCAGCTGGTGACCATGTTGTAGACGAAGATCAGCGTGCTCAGTCCGAGCAGCCAGCTGAAGATCGAGATGATGAGGTTCAGGTCGGCGAACTGCGTCGAGTACGTCGCGACGCGACGCGGCATGCCGTCCAGGCCGAGGATGTGCATCGGCGCGAACGTCAGGTTGAAGAAGATGAACGTCGTCCAGAAGTGCCATTTGCCCAGGCGCTCGTCATACATCCGCCCGGTCATCTTCGGGAACCAGTAGTAGACGCCCGCAAAGATCGTCATCAGCGAGCCGCCGAACAGCACGTAGTGGATGTGCGCGACGATGAAGTAGGTCGAGCTGACGTGGATGTCGAAGGGGATCATCGCGAGCATCACGCCGCTGATCCCGCCCAGCGTGAACGTCGTCAGGAAGCCCAGCGCGAACAGCATCGAGGTGTCCAGATGCAGGATGCCGCGCCACAGCGTCGCCAGCCACGAGAAGATCTTGATTCCCGTCG
The DNA here is from genome assembly GCA_963749385.1 of uncultured Solirubrobacterales bacterium. GTDB lineage: Bacteria > Actinomycetota > Thermoleophilia > Solirubrobacterales > Solirubrobacteraceae > Palsa-744. The sequence continues at coordinate 78,468 of CAVVMI010000002.1, read as the reverse complement.
GGATCGCGATGATCGCCGTCGTGATCGCCATCGGGATGCGAACCCAGTCGGCCATCCCCGACGTGAACATGTGGTGCGCCCAGACCGTGAAGCCGAGCACGACGATCGCAAGCAGCGAGAAGGCCATCATCTGATAGCCGAAGATCGGCTTTCGCGACTTGACAGCGATGACTTCGCTGATGATCCCGAAGCCGGGCAACATCATGATGTAGACCGCGGGGTGCGAATAGAACCAGAAGACGTGCTGATACATCAGCACGTCGCCCCCCTTTCCGGGATCGAAGAAGTGGAAGTTCAGCGTGTAGTCGAGCAGGACGAAAAACTGCGACGCGGCGATGAAGGGCGTTGCGATCACGACGAGCAGCGACGTCGCGAAGTTCGCCCACACGAGCAGCGGAAGGCGGAAGAAGCTCATCCCGGGCGCACGCATCGTGATGATGGTCACGAGGAAGTTGAGCGCGGTCATGATCGACGACGCGCCCGCGAACTGCACGCCGACCGAGAAGAACATCTGGCCCACGGGCGCGTCGGTGGACAGCGGCGTGTACGCCGTCCAGCCGTCGGCGAATGCGCCGCCGGGCGCCGCGAAGCTCAGCAGCATCATCGCGCCCGCAAGCGGCAGCAGCCAGTAGGACAGCGCGTTCAGCCGCGGGAAGGCCATGTCCGGCGCACCGATCATCAGCGGGATCACGAAGTTGCCCAGGCCGGCGAACACCGGGATCACGAACAGGAAGATGAGCAGCGACGCGTGGACCGAGAAGAGGCCGTTGTAGGTGTTGGCGTCTACGAACTGCGCGCCCGGCTGCGCCAGCTGAGCGCGCATCAGCATCGCCAGCAGCCCGCCGACGAGCAGGAAGAAGAACGAGGTGACCGTGTACTGGACACCGATCACCTTGTGATCGGTGTTGATGCGGAAGTAGTCTCGCCACGAGTGGCCCCGTGGCCGGAGTGATCCTCGGGGCGCGTCGGGCGTCCGGCCGCCCAGTAGGCCCAGTAGTCAAAGCCGCCGATGCCGACGAGGAAGGCGATCGGCACCGTGAACAGCGAGAGGATCAGGATCGCTTCGCCCTGCAGGAAGTGGCGATAGGTTTCGTGCCCGGTGCCCATGCGGATCACCCAGGTCATGAACGTCGCGAAGCCGACGGCAAGCACCATCAGCCATGCCGCGCGGTAGAAGCCGGGAGCGCGCAGTTTCTGACCGAAGGACAGCGGCGCTCGGGTCGGGCGTGCGCGCCCACCGGGGCGCCCGGGGTGTGGACGTCGTGGCCATCAGCCTGCTTGCTGCTCGGTCGTCATCGTCGCCGACATTGACTCGCCGCCCTGCTGGGAGAGCGCGCCGCGGCTCGGCGGGGCGCCGAGATGGGCGGCGATGATCGCGCTGGCGACGCCGAAGCCGTCGTCGATGGGCCGGCGACCGAGGCTGTGGCGACGCTCGAGCTCGACGCGGCCTGACTTCAGCCAGGCCTGGAAGCGCGCCGGCGTGACGACGTGGACCGCTGAGCGCATCAGCGAGTGACCGACTCCGCAGAGCAGGTTGCAGACGACCGGATAGCTGCCCAGTCGTGTGAGCGTCGCGCGGTAGTGGGTCGTGATGCCCGGAACCACGTCCTCCTGGAGGCGGAACGCCGGGATCCAGAACGCGTGGATGACGTCCCTGGAGCGCATGTTGAAGTAGACGGTGTCGCCCTTGGGCAGGTAGAGCTGGTAGCTGCGGATCGGCGCTCCGCCGGTGACCGACCGCGGATACTCGAAGGTCCAGAAGAACTGCTGGCCAGTGACTTCGATCTGTATTTCCGGAACCCCGGCCGGCTTCTTTTCGTTGTTGTTGAGCACGACGAACGAGTAGGAGACCAGGCCGAGCAGAAGCGCGGCCGGGAGCGCCGTCCAGAAGACCTCCAGGCGCGTGTTCCCATGGATCGGCGGGCCGTCCTTGAGCTCCTCGCCGGGGCGCATGTGGAACTGCCAGACGCAGTAGAGGATCACCGTGACCACGAGCACGAAGATCGGAATCGAGGCGATCACGAGCACGTGGTAGAGCGTGTCGGTGTTGTGCGCCTGGGTTGTCGCAGCGACCGGGAACCAGTGGATCCAGTAGCTCAGCGCTATGCCGATCGCGATCGCGATCAGCGCGGCGATTGCAGTCAAGACGATCGAGCGTTTGCTAGCCATCGGGGGTCCCATCCCCGGCAGCTGCGCGCGTCGCGCTGCGCATCGCCCGGTGCGGCTCGTATGCGGCGATCTCCTCCATCCGGCGGTGATCCTAATGCCTCCGTCCCTTGGATGGCAGTAGGGGCTTGACGCCGGGCTCAGCGGGTACTACATTGAGACAATCGTTGCAAATGCTCGGTAGAAGCGCAACGAGGCCGGGCGGAAAGGAGCCGAGATGCAGGTTTCAGACGGCATGAGCCCTACGGTGCTGACCGTCGGGCCCGGCGGACGCTGCGCGCTGTCGCGCGCCTGATGTCAGAGCGCAAGGTGGGCGCCGCGGTCGTGATCGACCCCGACGGCCACGGGCCGGGGATAATCACCGAGCGCGACGTGCTGAGATCGCTGGGCGCGGGGCAGAGCCCCGACGACGAGCTCGTCGCGGAGCATCTGACCAGCGACGTCGTGTTCGCCGCGCCGGATTGGTCGCTGGAGGAGGCGGCCGCGGCGATGGTGCGCGGCGGTTTTCGCCACCTGATCGTGATGCATCGTGGCGAGATCGAAGGCGTGCTCTCCGTGCGCGATGTCGTGCGCTGCTGGACGGACGACGGCGCGATCTGCCCGGTGCCCGCGGGCGCCGCGGCGGGGTAGGCCGGCGCAGGCGAGCCTCGTGAGTGGCCCAGGGGCGCGCACGCTCAGGGGGACGTGCGCGAGGCCTCTCACGCTCGCCGCGCGCCGCGCTCAGCGCGGCGAGCAGCTAGTCGAGCGGGAGCTCGTTGACTTCCCGGCGCGTGTCTTTGATCCAGCGCACCAGGCACCAGACCGTGAGCAGCACGCCGATTACGGTCAGCTCGGGGAACGTCGTGATGCCGATGAGCGACAGCGTGATGCCGACAGCCGTGAGCAGCGGCAGGATGCTCGGCCCGGGCAGGTGGATCTCCTCGCCTACGGGCGGCAGCTCGGGGTCGAGCGGGCTCACGAGATGTAAGCGGCAGCGACCACGAACGTGATGCCGAACATGAACATGCAGATCGCGCTCACGATCAGCCCCGTGCGGATGTTCTTGCTTGCCAGACGCCTGTTCACGCGCGAAAGCATACCCGCTGGCGGCGTGGTGATGCGCGCGCGTCGTCGCCCGCTGGCCTAGGCGTGGCGGTCGAGCGACCATCGAGCCGAACAGCGCCGCGAGGTAGGCCAGCGAGAAAAGGTAGAGCACAAGCGCCGAGCGGCGGTCCTTGCGGCGGTACAGCCGCACGGCGCCGGCGATGAAGGCGAACCCGAGCGAGACCGACGCAACCAGATAGAGCGCGCCAAAGCCGCCGGCGCAGAAGGGCAGCTGGGTGACCGCGTAGAGCAGCACCGAGTAGAGAAGGATCTGGCGGCGCGTCTCGTCCTCGCCGCGCACCACCGGGAGCATCGGCACGCCCACCTTCGCGTACTCGTCCTTCATGAGCAGGCTGAGCGCCCAGAAGTGCGGCGGCGTCCAGAAGAACACGATGAAGAACAGGATCACCGCGGTGCCGCTCACCGAGCCGGTGACCGCCGCCCAGGCGACGAGCGGCGGAACCGCGCCGGCTGCGCCACCGATCACGATGTTCTGCGGCGTGCGTCGCTTCAGCCAGACGGTGTAGACGAGCACGTAGCCGAAGAAGCCCGCCAGCGAGAGGCTGGCGGCGAGCACGTTGACGGTCAGCGACAGCTCGATGAAGGACAGGGCGGCCAGCGTGCAGCCGAAGGTCAGCGCGGCGTGCGGCGACACGCGACCGGAGGGGACCGGCCGGTCCGCGGTGCGCTTCATCTGCGCGTCGATGTCGCGATCGAACCAGTGGTTGACAGCGCCTGCGCCGCCCGCCGACAGGTAGCCGCCCAGGCAGGTCAGCGCCACCAGCGCCACCGACGGGTCGCCGGCCACGTACATCGTGGCGACCGTGATCGTCAGCAGCAGCGACTGCACCTTCGGCTTGGTCAGCTGCGCGTAGTCGCTGAGCAGCTGGCGGGTGCGTGGTGCGAGCGCGAGTCCAGCCGCGGGATCGAGCGCAGGGGATGCGCCTGTCGGGGGTGCGCTCATCGTCGAGCAATCCTAGGGCAGTCCGGTTGCGCGGACGAAGCCGTCGCTAGACGCCGATGCGCGTAGCGCCGGCCGGCACGGCGGCGTCGCCGGAGGACGGAACGTCGCCGCTGCGCCGAGCGACCTCCCGACGGATGTCCTTCATCGGTTCGGCGGAACGGACCTGGGGGACGACGTCGAAGTTGTTGGCGGGCGGCGGGGAGGACGTGAACCACTCGAGCGTGTTGGCCTTCCAGGGGTCCGGACCGGCGACGGCGCCGACCTTCAGGCTGCGCCAGACGTTGATGATCGTGGCCACGACGCCGGCGGCGAGGATGAACGAGCCGACCGTCGAGATCTGGTTGTAGAGCGCCAGGTTGCCGACGTTGTCGTACTCGTAGACGCGACGCGGCATGCCGTCGAGGCCGATCACGTGCTGGATCAGAAACGTCGCGAGGATGCCCAGGAACATCAGGTAGAAGCTCGTCTTGCCGAGGGTTTCGTTGAGCATGCGCCCCGTGATCTTCGGGAACCAGTAGTAGATCGCGGCGAAGATCGGCAGCACCGCGCCGCCGACGAGCACGAAATGGATGTGGGCGACCACGAAGTAGGTTTCGTTCAGCTGCCAGTCGACCGGGAAAATCGCCAGGAAGACGCCCGAGATGCCGCCGATCAAAAACAGCGCGATGAAGCCGACGCAGAACAGCAGCGGCGTCTTGAATTCGATCGTGCCGCGCCACAGCGTGGCGATCCAGTTGAGCATCTTCACGCCGGTCGGCACCGCGATGAAGAACGAGCTCAGCATCACGAACACGAGCAGCGCCTCGGGAATCGGCGCGGTGAACATGTGGTGCGCCCAGGTCAGGAAGCCCAGGAAGGCGATAGCCACCGTCGACGCCGCGATCGCCCTGTAGCCGAAGATCGGCTTTCGCGCGAACACGGGCAGGATCTCCGAGACGATGCCAAAGCCGGGCAGGACCATGATGTAGACCTCGGGGTGGCCGAAGAACCAGAACAGGTTCTGCCAGAGGATCGGCGAGCCGCCCTCGGCGGGGTCGAAGAAGTGCGTGCCGAAGTGACGGTCGGTGAGGAGCATCGTGACGGCCGCGGCGATCACCGGAAGCGCGAAGATCAGCAGGATCGAGTAGGTCAGGATCGCCCACACGAACAGCGGCAGGCGCCCCCAGCTCATCCCGCGGGCGCGCATGTTGGCGATCGTCACGTAGAAGTTGATCGCACCGAGCAGCGACGAGATGCCGGTGAGGTGGATCAGGTAGATCCAGGCGTCCTGGCCGCCGCTGGGGGAGAACACCGCGCTGGACAGCGGCGGGTAGCTCGTCCAGCCGGCTTCCGGCGGGTTCCAGAACAGCGAGGCGTAGAAGACGATCCCGCCGGCGAGCAGCAGCCAGAAGGACAGCGCGTTCAGGCGCGGGAAGGCCATGTCGCGCGCGCCGATCATCAACGGCAGGAAGTAGTTGGCCAGGCCGGCCATCATCGGCACGACGAACAGGAAGATCATCGTCGTGCCGTGCATCGTGAACAGCTGGTTGTAGGTCTCGGGGCTGACCAGCGTGTTGTTTGGCGCGCCGAGCTGCAGGCGGATCATCAGCGCCTCGACGCCGCCCAGGCAGAAGAACACGAACGTCGTGACCATGTACATGATCCCGATGCGCTTGTGATCGGTCGTGGTAAACCAGCTCGTCCAGCCCTCGGCCGGGCGCTGCACGCTATGGGCGGTGACCTGTGGGACTGGGGCGACGTAGGTGGCCATCTGGGCTCTAGATCCTCAGTTTCTAGGGGTTTTCGACCTGTCCGGCGCCGAGCTGTTTGCCGAGTTTCGCGCGCGCGACCTGGGCGGCCGCGTTGGCCTGTTTGATCAGCACCTTCTGGTAGGCCAGCCAGGCTTCGAACTGTTCCGGGGGAACTGCCTTGACGGTCGCCGTCATGCGGGCGTGGCCGCGACCGCAGAGCGCGGCGCACTGGCCGCGGTAGATCCCCGGTTTGGAGATCTTGAACCAGGTGTAATTGTGGTAGCCGGGCACCGCCTGGAACTTGCCGCCCAGCGCGGGGACCCACCACGAGTGCACGACGTCGGCAGACACGATGTTCAGCGAGACCGTCGTGTTGGTCGGCACGACCATCTGCTGGTAGGAGTAGGGCGCGCCGAGGCCGTCCGGTTCGTTTGCGCCGGGGTAGATGTACTGCCAGATGTACTGGCGCCCGACGACCGTGATGTTCAGCGCTTTGCCGTTGGGGGGCAGTTTGCGCTCGGTGCTCGCGAAGATCAGCCCGTTGTCGCCGGCCAGCGTGGCGCCTTCGGGGCCGGAGTTCGGCGGGTTCTGGATCGAGGAGAGCTTGGCGAAGGTCAGGACGGCGAGCCCGATGAGGATGACGGCAGCGCCGAGCGTCCAGGTCATCTCCAGTCGCGTGTTCCCGCGGATCTGGGCGGGCACCGCGTGCTTGCGCGCGCGGAACTTGATCAGCGCGTAAAGCAGCCCGCCCTCGACCGCGATGAAGATGACGAGCGCGACGTAGAGCGTGATCTCATAGAGCGTGTGGATCTGCTTCGCGTTGGGCGAAGCACCCGACTGCGGGGTGAAGAAGGCGAGCGTTGCGTGCGCGAGCGGGCCCAAGGCGCCGGAGATTCTATGCGCGCTCGCACCCGGCGCGCTTGATGACGTTTGCCACAACGCCACAGGCCCGCTCGAAGGCAGGGGGAATCGGGGCGCGGCGGGCGTTGCGGCCAGGGTCGCCGTCGCGCTCGCTCATCGGCCGGTGAAGCGCGGCGGGCGCTTCTCGACGAACGCCGTGGTGCCCTCGATGAAGTCCGTGCTGCCGGCCATCTCCTGCTGTATTCGCGCCTCGAGCTCGAGCTGCTCGGGCATGCGCGAGTACAGCCAGTTGTTCAGCTGACGCTTGGCTCCGGCATAGGAGCGCGTCGGACCGCTCGCGAGCCGTCTCGCCAGCGCGGCGACCTCCTCCTGGAACTGTCCATCCGCCACGACGCGGTTGATCAGGCCCCACTCGAGCGCCTTGGCGGCCGGTAGGCGCTCTCCGAGCATCGACAGCTCGGTCGCGCGCGCCATGCCGACGCGGGTCGGCACGAGCAGCGAGGAGCCGCCGTCGGGCACGAGCCCGATGTTGACGAAGGCCAGCGAGAAGTAGGCGCTCTCGGCGGCGACGATCAGGTCACAGCAGAGCGCCAGCGAGCAACCGATTCCCACCGCCGGGCCGTTGACCGCCGCGATGAACGGCTTGGGAGCCTCCCTGATGGCTTCGATGATCGGGTGATAGTGCTCGGTCAGCCTCGTGTACACGTCGGGCCGCTCGCCGCTCGCCGCCTCTTCGTTGGTGCTCTTGAGGTCCGCACCGGAGGAGAACCCGCGTCCCGCGCCCGTCAGCACGACCGCGCGGATCGCCGGGTCGTCGGTCAGTCGGCGCACGGCCGCGAGCAGGTCCAGGCCGAGCTGGAGATTCCACGCGTTGAGCCTGTCCGGCCGGTTCAGCTCGATCGTCGCGGCGCCCTCGTGGTGGTGGATGCGGACGGTCTGCAGCTCGTCTGTGTCGCTCATCTGGGTGCCTCCTGCTCGTGCGGTTGAAGGCCCGTCTGCGGGGGCTGCGGCGTGACCGGCCGGGCCCCATCCTATGGCTCGCCCGACGTGCGTGCGGCCCGCGAGCGCGGGCCGGCTCGCGGTGCGGGCGAGCCGGAGCACGCCCGAGGCTGTGCGATCGTGTGGCGCTATGAGACGGCCGGTGATCGGTATCTGCAGCGCGCTCGAGCGCGCCCAGTGGAGCGTCTGGGATCAGGAGGCGCTGCTGATGGCGCGCAACTACGTCAGCGAGGTGCAGCGCGCTGGGGGCCTCGTGATCCTGCTGGCGCCGGACGCCCGGTCCATCGAGGCGCCCGCCGAGCTACTCGACATGATTGACGGCCTGATGCTTGCCGGTGGCGCCGACATCGATCCGCGCGCATATGGAGCAGAGCGCCACGCCGAGACGGTGGACACCGTTCCCGAGCGAGACGCCTTCGAGATCGCGCTGGTGCGCGCGGCTGTCGCGCGAGATCTCCCGGTGTTGGGGATCTGCCGCGGCATGCAGCTGATCAACGTCGCGCTGGGTGGCACGCTCGTCCAGCACCTGCCAGAGCACGTCGGTCACGGCGATCACCGCCGGGTGCTCGGCTCCTTCGACGACTCCGACCATCCGGTGGACGTGCGCGAGGGGACACTTGCCATGCGGGTTCTCGGCGAGGGACATCACGCGACCAAGTCCCACCATCACCAGGGAGTCGATCACGTGGGCGAGGGTCTCATCGTGAGCGCGACGTCTGGGATCGACGACCTGGTCGAGGCGGTCGAGCTTCCCCAGAGGCGGTTCGTGCTCGGAGTCCAGTGGCATCCCGAGGCAGACCCCGCAAGCCCGGTCGTGGCGGCGTTCGTCGAGACCGCTGGAGCGCACGCTCGCGAGCGCAGATCTGCATGCTGAGCGGTCTGCGCCGGGTCGCCGAGCGCCCCGTGAAAGCCCCGTTCGCCGCCGGGAGCCCGCGCCTATACTCCGCCCGGGGGCGGAGGGCGAGCGCGATCAGGGCCATCGCCTGGGGAGCGGTCGTCGCTGGGACGTGTGCTCCGCTGCTGCGAAAGCGGGTGCCGGTCAGGCCGATCGTCATGCAGGCGATCGCGTTCGCTGCGCCCGTGGGCCTCGGCATTGCTGTGCGGCGTTCGCGAAGACGCGATGTGGCGATCTGCGCGCTGCAGATGTGGGCCTATCTGGCCGCATACAAGGCGCCGCACGACGACCAGGCGGCACAGGCCGCGCGGGTGCACGTGGACTACCCGATCGTGATCGATCGTGCGCTTGGCCTGGGCGAGCTGCCGACGCTCAGGCTGCAGCGCTCGCTCGCTCGGGTGCGAGCCGACGGCACGGCGCAGTGGCGCGGTGCAGACGCTGCGCTCGTGTGGGCGCACTGGGTGTGGTTCGCGGTGCCGCACGCCTCGCTGCTCTACATCCTCGCGCGCCACCCCGAGCGATTCCCGCGCGCGGCCGCGCTGACCTATGCGGTGTTCGACGTTGGCGCGTGCTTCTACTGGCTGCTCCCGACGGCGCCGCCGTGGTATGTGCCAGTGCCTGCGCCCGGCGAGGACATGGCCGCGTCCAGCGCGCATGAGCTGGACGCGCGTTCTCGGCGAATGATGGTGGAATACGGCGAGCACTTCTGGCGTGACGGCTGGGAGCCGCTCTACAGTGTGCTTGGAGGTAATCCCCTGGCTGCGATGCCCTCGCTGCACTTCGCAACTTCGCTGATGGCCGCGTTTCTGCTCACCGAGGTCGGGCCGTTCGCCGGTGCGCTCGGGGCCGGCTATACGGCGACGCTCGGGTTCGCGCTCGTCTACCTGGGCGAGCACTACGTGGTCGACATTCTCGGCGGCGCGGCCCTGACCATCATCGTGAAACGCCTCGGCCATCGGGTGGGCCCGGCGCTGTCGCGCGCTGGTGGGGTCGTTGCGGCGCTGGAGGCGATGGCCCACGAAGCGAGCTGAGCGCGGCGTGAGCGATCTCGATGACGGGGCCGTCCTACCCGGGGAGGAGGAGGCGGTGCAAGCCGGTGGCTTGTCAGACCTGCGGCCGGGCGATATCGCCGGCCCGGCGCCCGGCGTCGTGCGCGCCCGCGTGTCGCGAGCTGGTGATCAGGACGCCGACGTAGTTGGCGACGTCGGGGCCGACGAGCTCGACGCCGACGGGCGGGATTCGCCCGATGCCGGCGAGGAGGAGATGCCGCGCCTGCGTCTCACGCGACGCGAGGTCTATGCATCGGCGCTGTTCATCCTGCTGGGGGTCGGCTTTCTCTACGTCGTGCTACCGCAGCTTGCGGGGGAGACGAAGGCGCTACGGCACATCGGCGCCTGGGAGCAGGGGAACAGCTGGTGGATCGCGGTCGGCGTGCTGCTCGAGGCGTGCTCGTTCGTCGGCTACGTCGTGCTGTTCCGAGCGGTGTTCGTGCGCGGGCCGAGTCGCATCGGCTGGCGCGAGAGCTACCAGATCACGATGGCGGGGGTCGCGGCCACGCGTCTGTTCGCCACCGCCGGCGCGGGCGGCGTCGCGCTGACGGCATGGGCGCTTCGCCGCTCGGGAATGGAGGCGCGCCTGGTGGCCACCAAGATGGTCGCCTTCATGGTGCTCCTGTACGCGATCTACATGGGCTCGCTGATCATCGACGGCATCGGCCTTGGCACCGGACTGTTTCCCGGCGGCGGTCCGTTCGCCATCACGATCGTGCCCGCGATCGCCGCCTCGGTTCTGGTGGCGCTGACCGCAGCCATGACCCTGCTGCCGGGCGACTTCGAGCGCCGGCTGAAGCGATGGGCCTCGGGCTCCGGTCGGATGGCGCACTGGGTGGCAAGTGCCGCGGCGGTTCCTGCGCTGGCCGCGAGCGGCGTGCGAACCGCGGTCGAGTTGATCCGCTCGCGCGAGCCCGGGCTGCTGGGCGCGGTCGCCTGGTGGGGCTTTGACATGGGCGTCCTGTGGGCGATGTTCCACGCCTTCGGAACGCCGCCTCCGTTGACGGTGATCTGGATGGCCTACTTCGTGGGTACGCTCGGCAACCTGCTTCCGCTGCCGGGAGGTCTCGGCGGTGTGGAGGGAGGGATGATCGGAGCGTTCGTCGCCTTTGGCGTGGGCCTCAACCTCGCGGTGCTCGCGGTGCTCTCCTACCGCGCGATCTCCTTCTGGCTGCCCACGCTGCCCGGTGGCGTCGCCTACTTCCAGCTTCGTCGCACGGTCGCGCGCTGGCGCGAGGAACAGAGCGCGACGGCGTCGGTCAGGGAGCGCGATCCGTCGACGCCCGCTGCGGGCGCTCTCGGCGTGATCCAGCCCTGAACAGCGCACGGCCGCGCTTCACCGCGCTTGTCGAACCGGCCACCGCGCGCGCGTCGGCGCTCGCGTGCTAGTGCGCTTCGACGTAACGGACGTGACCGGTGCTGTCCACCTGGGTCACGTCGAAGACGCGATGCTCGGTGCCCGCCGTGGCCGAGCACCTGAAGAAGATGCCTTCCTTTTGCAGGATCTGCATCGGGCAGGACACGACCGACAGCGTTCGACGCTGATTGAGCAGCGAACGCGCTATCGCCTGTTTGACCGCGCTGACGTTCAGCACCACGAGCGGGTCCTGATTGGCATAGCGCACCCGGCCGCTGTTGTTGATCTCGATCGCGCGCACCGGATAGGTCCCGACTTCGAGCTTTGCTCTGCAGGTGAAACCGCGTCCCACTTCTATTGGAACTTCGTTGGGGCAGCTGACTGCGACGGAGATGTGGTGCTGGGTGAAGATCGAAACCGCGATGGAGTGCTCGACGTGCGCGATGTCGACGGTATGCGTGCTCGACCCGCACCCGATCAGCCCGAGGATCGCGGCCGTGACGGCCAGCGGGGCAAGCTGAACGATCGGAAGTGTGCGCTCGCGACGATCGCCCGCGGCGTGCGTCGCGGCGCCCGGCTTGGCTCGGCCATAGAGCGCATCTATTGATCGATGGGCGATCCGTTCCTGCCCGGGGTGCTCGCACGTCTGGCGCATTTGCCTCTCAGCGGGTCATCGACAACACCGTGACTCTCCGGGCGGCACTCTAGCGGACAGGAATGATGAGAAAAGCGAAATGACAGAGAAATTTATGTAGCCATTGCAGCCCTAAAGGAACTACGACATCTGCCCGATAAGTGCGGTACCGCGCCGATCCAGGGGGCTTCATGCTGTGGTCGGGCTGCGGTCCATGTATATGGCCGCTTGTCGGCTGCAATCAAGGGTTCCCGCATGTCCAAAACAGGGATGTTGAAGACGATCTCGCGCAGGTCACGAACCGGCCTTCTCACGGTCGCGGTCGTGCTGTCGATCAACAGCAGCGCCCAGGCCGATCGCCTGGGGCTCGCGAAGGCGTTGCGAGATGGCGGTCTGACGGGTCTCACCGGCCAGACAGATGCTTCAGAGGTGTGGGGCGAGACGCTCGCCGCCGGCGCCCCCAACCCGGCGACAGTCGCCGGTGTGAGCGGAGAAGTTATCGGGGTTGGCGAAAAGTCATCGTCAGCAGGCGCAGGCGCGACGTTCGTGACAGGTTCGACCGGACCCGCCGGATCGAAGGGTGAACGGGGTCCGGAGGGGAATGAAGGGGCCAAAGGTGTAGCGGGTGCGGTGGGCCCGGCAGGCGAAGCCGGCCTTCGAGGTGGCACTGGCGGGGAAGGATCGAGGGGCGCCGAAGGCAAGACCGGTGCTCAAGGAGTCGGCGGCGCACGAGGCATCGAAGGCGGAACGGGCCCAGAAGGCGTTCCCGGTGCGGATGGGCACCAGGGGCTGGCCGGGCCTGCTGGTTCCGAAGGCCGAGAAGGCGTCATAGGGGTGACCGGGGAGACGGGTGCCGCTGGACCCGAAGGCAGGGAGGGCCCCGCGGGTGCCACTGGTCCCGAAGGAACAGGCGGCGGCGCCACGGGTAGCACGGGCGCGACCGGCACGGAAGGCGCTGCGGGAGCGGCCGGAGTCGCAGGCGCCCCCGGCGAAGCCGGATCCACCGGCGCCACAGGGAAGCCAAGGCAAAGTGGGCGCTGCCGGCGCAGCAGGTTCCGAAGGCAAAACCGGAGCAACCGGCAGCGCCAAGGCGCCACTGGAGCCGAAGGCAAAACCGGCGCGACCGGTGCCGAAGGCGCCAAAGGCGTCACGGGCTCCGAAGGCAAAACCGGAGCCACCGGTGCCGAAGGCGCCAAAGGCGTTACCGGCTCGGCCGGCGCAACTGGCGCGACGGGAGCCGAAGGCGCCAAAGGCGTCACGGGCTCGGTCGGCGCCACTGGAGCGGAAGGCAAAACCGGAGCCGCCGGAGCGGAAGGCGTCAAAGGCGTTACCGGCGCTGAAGGCAAAACGGGCGCGACTGGAGCCGAAGGCGCCAAAGGCGTTACCGGCACTGAAGGCAAAGCCGGAGCCACCGGCGCCGAAGGCGCGAAAGGCGTGACCGGCTCGGTCGGCGTCACGGGCGCCGAAGGCAAAACGGGCTCGACTGGCGCTGAAGGCAAAACCGGCACCACCGGGGCTGAAGGCAAAACAGGCTCCACGGGCTCCGAAGGCAAAACGGGCTCTACTGGCGCCGAAGGCGCGAAAGGCGTCACCGGAGCCGAAGGCAAAACTGGAGCCACCGGAGCCGAAGGCGCGAAAGGCGTCACCGGCTCGGTCGGCGCCACCGGAGCCGACGGTAAAACCGGCGCGACGGGTGCCGAAGGAAAGGGGGGATCGGACTCGAAGGCAAAATCGGCCGGAAGGTGCCAAAGGCGCTACGGGAGCCACCGGCGCTAAGGCGAGGACCGGCGCTGAAGGCAAAACCGGCGCTGAAGGCAAAACCGGCACCACCGGCGCTGAAGGCAAAACTGGAGCCACCGGAGTCGAAGGTGCGAAAGGCGTTACGGGCACTGAAGGCAAAGCCGGCTCCACGGGCTCCGAAGGCAAAACGGGCTCGACCGGCGCTGAAGGCGCGAAAGGCGTCGCGGGAGCCGAAGGCAAAACTGGAGCCACGGGCGCGGAAGGCGCCAAAGGCGTCACCGGCGCTGAAGGCAAAACCGGCGCCACCGGCGCCGAAGGCGCGAAAGGCGTTACCGGCTCGGTCGGCGCCACTGGTGCGACTGGAGCCGAAGGCGCCAAAGGCTCACGCTCCGAAGGCAAAACCGGAGCCACCGGAGCGGAAGGCGCCAAAGGCGTTACGGGAGCCGAAGGCAAAACAGGTGCCACCGGAGCGGAAGGAGCCAAAGGCGTTACGGGAGCCGAAGGCAAAACCGGCGCCACCGGCGCCGAAGGCGCCAAAGGCGTCACGCGGAGCCGAAGGCAAAACGGGCTCGACCGGCGCTGAAGGCAAAACAGGTTCCACGGGCTCCGAAGGCAAAACAGGCGCGACTGGCGCTGAAGGAGCCAAAGGTTTACGGGTGCCGAAGGCAAAACCGGAGCCACCGGAGCCGAAGGCGCCAAAGGCCTCACCGGCTCGGTCGGCGCCACGGGAGCGCGAAGGCAAAACGGGAGCGACCGGCGCCGAAGGAGCCAAAGGCGTTACGGGAGCCGAAGGCAAAACTGGCGCCACCGGAGCCGAAGGCGCCAAAGGGCTCGACCGGCGCCGAAGGCAAAACAGGTTCCACGGGCTCCGAAGGCAAAACCGGTGCGACCGGCGCCGAAGGCGCCAAAGGCGTTACCGGGGCCGAAGGCAAAACCGGCGCGACCGGCGCCGAAGGCGCCAAAGGCGTCACCGGCTCAGTCGGCGCCACCGGAGCAACTGGAGCCGAAGGCGCCAAAGGCGTCGACCGGCGCCGTAGGCGCCACGGAGCGACCGGCGCCGAAGGCAAAACAGGCTCGACCGGTGCTGAAGGCAACAACAGGTATCTACGGGCGCCGAAGGCAAAACCGGAGCCACCGGAGCCGAAGGCGCCAAAGGCGTTACCGGGGTCGAAGGCAAAGCAGGAGCCACGGGAGCCGAAGGCGCCAAAGGTGTCGACCGGGCTCGGTTGGTGCTACAGGCGCCACCGGCGCCGAAGGCAAAACCGGAGCCACTGGCGCCGAAGGAGCCAAAGGCGTTACGGGAGCCGAAGGCAAAACCGGAGCCACCGGCGCTGAAGGCGCCAAAGGCGTCACCGGCTCGGTCGGCGCCACGGGAGCGACTGGAGCCGAAGGCGCCAAAGGCACTGAAGGCAAAACGGGGGCTACGGGCGCCGAAGGGGCCAAAGGGATCGCCGGCACTGAAGGCAAAACAGGTTCCACCGGCCGAAGGCAAAACCGGCGCCACCGGCGCCGAAGGAGCCAAAGGCGCTACGGGAGCCGAAGGCAAAACTGGCGCCACCGGTGCCGAAGGAGCGAAAGGCGTCACCGGGGCCGAAGGCAAAACCGGAGCGACCGGCGCTGAAGGAGCAAAAGGCGTCACCGGCTCGGTCGGCGCCACGGGAGCAACTGGAGCCGAAGGCGAAGGCACGACCGGCGCCGAAGGCGCCAAAGGCACTGAAGGCAAAACAGGTTCCACCGGCGCAGAAGGCAAAACCGGCGCAACCGGAGCCGAAGGAGCCAAAGGCACTACGGGTGCCGAAGGCAAAACCGGAGCGACCGGTGCCGAAGGAGCAAAGGCGTAACCGGGGCCGAAGGCAAAACCGGAGCGACCGGCGCTGAAGGCGCAAAAGGCGTCACCGGCTCGGTCGGCGCCACGGGAGCAACTGGAGCCGAAGGCGTCAAAGGCACGACCGGCGCTGAAGGCAAAACAGGCTCCACGGGCTCCGAAGGCAAAACCGGAGCCACCGGAGCGGAAGGCGCCAAAGGCGTTACGGGAGCCGAAGGCAAAACCGGACGCCACCGCGAGCCGAAGGCGTCAAAGGCTCGACCGGAGCTGAAGGCAAAGACAGGCTCCACATGGGCGCCGAAGGCAAAACGGGCTCAGACCGGAGCCGAAGGCGCCAAAGGCATTACGGGTGCCGAAGGCAAAACCGGCGCCACCGGTGCCGAAGGAGCGAAAGGCGTCACCGGGGCCGAAGGCAAAACCGGAGCGACCGGCGCTGAAGGAGCAAAAGGCGTCACCGGCTCGGTCGGCGCCACGGGAGCAACTGGAGCCGAAGGCGCCAAAGGCTCGACCGGCGCCGAAGGCGCCAAGGCCTGAAGGCAAAACAGGCTCGACGGGCTCCGAAGGCAAAACCGGAGCCACCGGAGCCGAAGGCGCCAAAGGCGTTACGGGAGCCGAAGGCAAAACTGGCGCGACCGGAGCCGAAGGCGTCAAAGGCTCACCGGCGCCGAAGGCAAAACTGGCGCCACCGGCGCGGAAGGCGCAAAAGGCGTCACCGGCTCGGTCGGCGCCACGGGAGCAACGAGCGAAGGCAAAGGCACGACCGGCGCCGAAGGCGCCAAAGGCGACTGAAGGCAAAACAGGTTCCACGGGCTCCGAAGGCAAAACCGGCGCCACCGGAGCCGAAGGCGTCAAAGGCTCGACCGGAGCCGAAGGCAAAACCGGAGCCACCGGTGCCGAAGGAAAGGCGTCACGGGCGCCGAAGGCAAAACCGGAGCGACCGGCGCCGAAGGCGCCAAAGGCGTCACGGGCGCGGAAGGCAAAACGGGCGCCACCGGAGCCGAAGGCGTCAAAGGCTCGACCGGCGCCGAAGGCGCCAAAGGACAGGCTCCGGCGAGGCGCCGAAGGCAAAACCGGCGCCACCGGAGCGGAAGGCGCCAAAGGCATCACGGGAGCCGAAGGCAAAACGGGCTCGACCGGTGCTGAAGGCAGCCAAAGGCGCCACGGGAGCCGAAGGCAAAACTGGCGCCACCGGAGTCGAAGGCGTCAAAGGCGTCACCGGAGCTCGAAGGCAAAACAGGCGCCACGGGAGCCGAAGGCGTCAAAGGGGTCGACCGGAGCCGAAGGCGAAACAGGCGTCTACGGGTGCCGAAGGCAAAACCGGAGCCACTGGAGCCGAAGGCGCCAAAGGCGTTACGGGAGCCGAAGGCAAAACCGGCGCCACCGGAGCGGAAGGCGCCAAAGGCCTGACCGGCTCGGTTGGCGCCACGGGAGCCGAAGGCAAAACGGGCTCGACCGGCGCCTGAAGGCAAAACAGGTTCCACGGGCTCCGAAGGCAAAACCGGCGCCACCGGCGCCGAAGGCGCCAAAGGCGTTACGGGAGCCGAAGGCAAAACTGGCGCCACCGGAGCCGAAGGAGTCAAAGGCGTAACTGGGCCGAAGGCAAAACCGGTGCGACCGGCGCTGAAGGCGCAAACAGGCGTCCACCGGGCTCGAATGGCAAAACGGGTGCGACCGGCGCCGAAGGCGCCAAAGGGCGTCACGGGTGCCGAAGGCAAAACGGGCTCGACCGGCGCCGAAGGCGCCAAAGGCGTTACGGGAGCCGAAGGCAAAACCGGCGCCACCGGAGCCGAAGGCGTCAAGAGGCGTCACCGGCTCAGTCGGCGCCACGGGAGCGACTAGCGCAGAAGGAGCCGAAGGCATCGACCGGCGCCGAAGGCAAAACAGGCTCCACGGGCTCCGAAGGCAAAACCGGCGCCACCGGAGCCGAAGGCGCCAAAGGCCTAACCGGGGCCGAAGGCAAAACCGGCGCGACCGGCGCTGAAGGCAAAACAGGCGCCACCGGCGCCGAAGGCGCAAAAGGCGTCACCGGCTCAATGGCGCCACGGGCGCTACGGAGCCGAAGGCGCAAAGGCTCGACCGGCGCTGAAGGCAAAACAGGCTCGACTGGCGCAGAAGGGCCAACAGGCTCCACGGGCTCCGAAGGCAAAACCGGAGCCACCGGCAGCCGAAGGCGCCAAAGGCGTGACCGGCTCGGTCGGCGCCACGGGAGCGACTGGCGCAGAAGACGCCAAAGGCATCACCGGGCGCCGAAGGCAAAACCGGCGCCACCGGTGCCGAAGGAGCCAAAGGGGTCGCCGGCCGAAGGCAAAACAGGCTCGACCGGCGCTGAAGGCAAAAGAGGCTCCACGGGCTCCGAAGGCAAAACCGGGCCGACCGGCGCGGAAGGCGCCAAAGGCGTGACCGGCTCGTCGGCGCCACGGGAGCAACTGGAGCCGAAGGCGCAAAGGGGTCGACCGGGGCTGAAGGCAAAACAGGCTCAACCGGCGCCGAAGGCGCAAAGGGGTCACTGGCGCGGCCGGCGCGACCGGAGCAACTGGAGCCGAAGGCGCCAAAGGCACGACCGGCGCAGAAGGCGCCAAGGCACTGAAGGCAAAACGGGTGCTACAGGCGCCGAAGGTGCCAAAGGCGTAACCGGTGCCACGGGACCTGAAGGCAAAACCGGAGCTACCGGAGCCGAAGGGGCCAAAGGCACGGCTGGGGGCGAAGGCAAAACGGGAACCGAAGGCAAAGCGGGAGCCACCGGCTCAGAAGGCAAAACGGCGCCGAAGGCAAAAAAGGAGCGACCGGAGCCGACGGAAGAAGGCGCCACCGGAACAGAAGGTGGGCGAGGCGTGACAGGTTCTGCGGGCGCAACGGGCGCAACGGGTTCAACGGGCTCAACGGGGGCAACGGGCGAAGCTGGCGAATCGGCGCCGAGCGCGGGGCTGCCTTCAGTCTGGCCACGATCATCAGCGGAGCCGAAAACACAGCCAGCACCACTGAAGACAGGTCCGGTGTTCCTGACCGTCACCCAGAAGAAAGAAGAAAAAGAAGCAACATCACGATCGTCGTCGAGGGGGTTGCCGATCTCGAGGTCATAAAGTCGAGGGTGAGGCGAAAGGCAGACTCGGATGACCTACACATTCGACGTCCCACAGGCACTAAGTGGAAAGTGAAAACGGTTCCGCCGCCACGACTCGCATCGAACGTCGTACCTCAGCCTATAGTAGGCCGCGCAGCTGCTTCGCTCTCGCACGGTCAGGGACGCCGCTTCGGCGGCGGGCGGCGCGGCCCGGACTAGATCGGTCGCCCAGAGGCTATACTTTACAAAGTAAAGTGCGATCGAGAAAGACTCGCCGCTCCGGCTCGATCCTTCAGCCATCGGGAGCTCGCAGCGGGGCGTCGGGGCCGAGAATCGGAGATGATGCGCAGATGAGCGATACGAGCGGCTCAGGGCAGGGTCCAGGCGACATCGAGAACGTGATCATCGTCGGCAGCGGTCCCGCCGGCTACACGGCGGCGCTCTACACCGCTCGCGCCAACCTGCATCCGCTCGTGATCGAGGGCTTTGCCTGGGGCGGTCTCCTGCAGCAGACGACCGATGTCGAGAACTATCCAGGCTTCCCGGACGGCGTGATGGGGCCCGAGATGATGCAGAAGTTCCGCGATCAGGCGGAGCGTTTCGGGGCCCGTCTGATCACCGATCAGGCAGACCGGGTCGAGCTCGCGGCCGAGCCGGGCGGCGTGCACCGCGTGTGGGTCGGCGACACCGAGCATCGGGCCCGCACGATCGTGCTCGCGATGGGCGCCGAGCACAAGAAACTCTGCGTTCCCGGCGAGGAAGAGCTCGGCGGGCGCGGCGTGAGCTACTGCGCCACCTGCGACGCCGCGTTCTTCCGCGATGCCCAGACGATCATCGTCGGCGGCGGCGACTCGGCGATGGAGGAGGCGATCTTCCTGTCGAAGTTCGCGAGCAAGGTCACGATCGTCCACCGGCGCCAGGACTTCAGGGCATCGAAGATCATGCTCGAGCGCGCGCGCGCGCAGGAGAACATCGAGCTGCTCACGCCCTACACCGTCAGCGAGTTCGTCGCCGGCGAGAACGGCGCACTCGGGCACGCGCACCTGGTGAACACGGAGACCGGCGAGGAGCGCGACGTCCCCGTGTCGGGCGCGTTCATCGCGATCGGCCACGAGCCCCAGTCAGCGATGGTGGATGGCCAGGTCGACGTCGACGACGAGGGCTACGTCGTCACCGAGGCCAGGTCCACGCGGACAAAGCTGCCCGGCGTGTTCGCCGCCGGCGACCTCGTCGATCACACCTACCGCCAGGCGATCACCGCGGCGGGCTCGGGCTGTCAGGCGGCGCTGGACGCCGAGTGGTACCTGCGCGACACGCCTCAGGTGCCGACGCCGGCCGGGATGCCCGAGGGCGACCTGGCCGAGGCCCAGTGGGCCCCGTCGGCCGGCGCCTGAGCGACAGCTCACGCGCGCCTGCCAGGCGCAGTTCAGTCCTCCGCGTCGTAGTCAAAGAAGCCCGCTCCGGCGGCGCTGCCGAGGCACCCGGCGGCGACCATCTGGCGTAGGGCCGGCGCGGGGCGGTAGCGCTCTTCGCGGTACTCGTCGCTGAGCGCCCGCAGCACCGCGAGCACGTGGTCCAGACCGATCGCGTCGGCCCAGCGCATCGGGCCGCGCGGATGGCTGAGACCCAGGAGCATGCCGGTATCGATGTCCTGTGCGCTGCCGACGCCCTCGCCGAGCGCAAAAGCGCACTCGTTGATGATCTGACAGACGATGCGACCGAGCACGAGGCCCGGCGCGTCGCCGACCCACTCGACGTGCTTGCCGAGCGCTGAGAAGAATCGCTCAGATCGCGCGGCCGCCACCGGCGACGAGCTCTCGTTGCGCGTGAGCTCGACGAGCCTGGCCTCGCCGAACGGCGGCAGGACATGAAAGCCCACGGCGCTGCCGCCGGGGTCAAGCGCGCCGAGCGAGCCGCTGGCGCACAGGATCAGGTGGGCCCCTCCGGGCGACGTGTCGCGCTGCTCGGGCGCGCGCTCGTCCGCGGACGTGGCGTCGCGTGTGCCGCACTCGATCGACAGCGACGGCAGCACGCCTCCGGTCGGCGAGTGCGGCGAGCGCACCTCATAGCCGGCCTCCGCGGCGCCGTCGCGCAGCTCGTCGGCGAGCACGCCGTCTCCCGCGATCACGACCACTCCCTCGCCATCGCCCGGCGAGCCGGACTCGGTTGGTGGGGGGTCCTCGGGGCGGTATCCCTTCGGCCCGTCGCTGTAGTCGTAGTACCCGCGCCCGGTCTTTCGGCCGTGCAGCCCGGCGGCCACGCGAGTGGCCTGGATGGTCGACGGGCGCCAGCGCGGCTCGCCGAAGCTCAGCTCGTAGAAGCTCTCGGAGATCTCAAACCCGGTGTCGACGCCCACGAGGTCGCTGAGCTCGAACGGACCCATCGGAAAGCCACCCTCCATGCGCACGATCCGGTCGATGCTCTGAAAGTCGGCGATCTGCTCGCTGACAAGTCGCAGTGCCTCGAGCCCGAACGGCCGGTTGCAGCGATTTACCAGGAAGCCGGGGCCGTCGCTGGCGCGAATGGTGTCCTTGCCCATGGCCTGCCCGGTCGCCGTGGCGAGCGCGAGCGAGCGCTCGTCCGACAGCGCACCGGCGACGATCTCGAGCAGGCGCATCACGGGAGCGGGGTTGAAGAAATGCATGCCGACGACGCGCCCCGGACCGGGCACCGCGGCGGCGATCTTCGTGATCGGCAGCGACGATGTGTTGCTCGCCAGCACGCACTCTGCGCCCACGACCTCGGCGAGCCTGCCGTAGATGTCGTGCTTGAGCTCGAGGCGCTCGGGCGCGGCCTCGATCACCAGGTCGCATGGCGCGAACGCCGCGAGATCGTCAACGAGCCCGCAGGCGCCCGGCGGCCTCCTGTGCGACCTGCTCATCGAGCCTGCCTTTGGCGGCTTCTTTGGCGAGACCGTCGCGGGCTCGCTGAACACCCTTCTCGAGCGCCTCGGGGATCGGATCGTGCAGCAGCGCCTGGGCGCCGCTTCGCGCAGCCAGCTGGGCGATGCCCGAGCCCATCGTGCCCGCCCCCACGACCCCGATCACCTTCGCGCTCTCGCTCGCCGGGCCGGCTGCGCCGGCCCCATCATCCTGGCTGTCTGTCATCTGACCGCGACTGGCGCTAGACCGGCACGAGCGCGTTGATCCCGGTCATCGCGCGCCCGATGAGCATCTGCTGGACCTGCGAGGTGCCCTCGTAGATGGTCGTCACGCGCGCGTCTCGGAAGTAGCGCTCGACTGGGTGGTCATCGACGTAGCCGGCGCCGCCGTGGACCTGGATCGCGAGGTTCGCGCACTGCAGCGACGCCTCGGTGGCGTGCAGCTTGGCGATCGACGTCTCCAGCGAGTTCGGCCGGCCCTGGTCCTTGAGAAAGCCTGCCCGCCAGGCGAGCATGCGCGAGGCGTCCGTTTTGAGAACCATGTCGGAGATCATCGCCTGCACGAGCTGAAAGCTCGCGATCGGTTTACCGAACTGTTCGCGCTCCTTTGCGTATTTGACCGACTCGTCCACACAGCCCTGGCAGATGCCGACGGCTCCGCAGGCCACCGAGTAGCGCCCGGACTCGAGGTTCGACAACGCGACTTTGAAGCCGTCGCCGACGTTGCCCAGCATGTCGTCGTCTGACACCTCTACGTCTTCCAGCGAGATCGACGCGGTGTCCGAGGCGTGCAGCCCCATCTTGTGCTCGATCGTCTGCGTCGTAAAGCCGGGCTGGTCTGTGTCGACCATGAAGCACGCGATCCCCTTGTAGCCGAGCTCGGGGTCGGTCTGCGCGAAGATCAGCGCGACCTTCGCATGGCTGGCCATCGAGATCCACATCTTTGCGCCGTTGAGCACCCAGCCGGAGTCGGTCTTGCGCGCCCGCGTCTTCTGGCTCGCCGCATCAGACCCGGTGTCGGGCTCGGTCAGGCCGAAGCAGCCGAGCCACTCTCCGGAGCAGAGCTTCGGCAGGTACTTGTGCTTCTGGTCCTCGGTGCCGTACTTCAGGATGCCCGAACACACGAGCGAGGTCTGCACGGAGATGACGGTGCGAATCGAGGAGTCCGCACGCCCGATCTCCTCGACGACGAAGCCGTAGCTGAGGTAGTCCAGGCCGGCGCCGCCGTACTCCGGCGGCACGATCGCGCCGAGGTAGCCCTGGTCGGCGATCTTCCTGACCATCTCCATGTCGAAGTGGTGTTTGCGGGCGTTTTCGCGCGACTGCACGACGATCTCTTTGTCGGCGAACTCGCGCGCGGTCTCCTTGATCAGGCGCTGCTCGTCGGTCAGGTCGAAGTCCATCGTCTCCTCTTCTCAGCCTTGCTTTGGCGTCGTCCAGGGCGCGTTCATGCGCCGCTCGATCTCCTGCGCGATGTCGTCGATCGCCAGGCGCTCCTGCGCCAGCGAGTCGCGATCACGCAACGTCACGTGCGGTCCTCCAGGCTCTGGTGGTCGATCGTCAGGCAGAACGGCGTGCCGATCTCGTCCTGGCGGCGGTAGCGCTTGCCGATCGCGCCGCCCTCGTCGTACTCGGACTGCACGCGCTGGCGCAGCGCGTCGTGGACCTCGCGCGCGAGCTCGGGCTGACCGTCCTTGCCCACCAGCGGCAGCACCGCCGCCTTGACCGGCGCGAGGCGCGGGTGAAGGCGCAGCACCGTGCGCGTCTCGCCCTTGCCCGTTCCCTCGCGCTCCACGACCTCCTCGTCATAGGCGTCCACGAGGAACGCGAGCGTCGCGCGGTCGGCGCCGGCCGCCGGCTCGATCACGTGCGGGACGTAGCGCTCGCCCGTTGCCTGGTCGAAGTACTCGAGCTTCTCGCCGGAGAACTTCGCGTGCTGGGTGAGGTCGAAGTCGCCGCGGTTGGCGATGCCCTCGAGCTCTGACCAGCCGATCGGGAACAGGTACTCGACGTCGCTCGTGCCGCGAGGAGTAGTGCGACAGCTCGTCGGGGTCGTGCGCGCGCAGGCGCAGGTGGTCGGCGCGGATGCCGAGCTCGATGTACCAGCGCTCGCGCTCCGCCGAGCCAGTGCTCGAACCATTCCTGCGCCTCGTCCGGCGGCACGAAGAACTCCATCTCCATCTGCTCGAACTCGCGCGTGCGGAAGATGAAGTTGCCCGGCGTGATCTCGTTGCGGAAGGACTTGCCGACCTGCGCGATGCCGAACGGCGGCTTCTTGCGCGAGAACTGCAGCACGTTCTTGAAGTTGACGAAGATGCCCTGCGCGGTCTCCGGGCGCAGATAGACGATCGAGCCCGTCTCCTTCACGGGGCCGATCGTCGTCTCGAACATCAGGTTGAAGTCGCGCGCCTCGGTCAGGTCGCACTCGTCGATCTCGCCGGGGTGCTTGGACGGCTTGCGCCCGCATGCCAGCTCTCGAGGTGGTCGGCGCGGAAGCGCTGCTTGCAGGTGCGGCAGTCCACGAGCGGGTCGGTGAAGTCGGCCAGGTGACCGGATGCCTCCCACACCTTCGGGTGCTGCAGGATCGCCGAGTCGATGGCCACGATGTCGTCGCGCTCGGAGATCATCGCGCGCCACCACTCGGCCTTCACGTTGTTCTTCAGCAGCACGCCGTAATGGCCGAAGTCATACGTCGAGCCGACCCCGCCGTAGATCTCCGAGGAGGG
The DNA here is from genome assembly GCA_963749385.1 of uncultured Solirubrobacterales bacterium. Taxonomy (GTDB): domain Bacteria; phylum Actinomycetota; class Thermoleophilia; order Solirubrobacterales; family Solirubrobacteraceae; genus Palsa-744. The sequence goes on along the minus strand of CAVVMI010000002.1, from coordinate 54,497 downwards.
GAAGATGAAGCCGCGCCGCTTGCACAGCGCGACGATCTTGTCCATCGTGACCGCGTCCTGCGGCTCGGTCGCTGACTTGCTCATCGCGGCTGGATGCTAGTCGAGCGGCGCGGAGGCTAGGCTGCGGGCGTGGCGCGAGTGCTGATCGTCGGCGGCGGCTGCCGCGGGCGCGAGCTGGCTCGAACGCTGATCGAGGGCGGTCACGTCGTCCGCATCACCACGCGCGGCGAGCACGGTCGGGAGGCGATCGAGCGCACCGGCGCCGAGTGCTACATCGGCGATCCCGGCCGCCTTGCGACGTTCAGGGGCTCGCTCGAGCATGTCACCGTCGCGTGCTGGCTGCTGGCGGGCGCGGCGGGCTCGCCCGAGCAGCTCGCCGCGCTTCACTCCTCTCGCCTGGCGAGCTTTCTCTCCCACGCGATCGACACGACGCTGCGCGGCTTCGTCTACGAGCGCCCCGGCGCGCCGGACGGCGAGGGCCCGCTCGCCGCGGGCGAGCAAATGGTGCGCTCGCTGGGCGCGAAGAACGCGATCCCGGTGAGCTTCATAACGACCGACCCCGGCAGCGCAGCCGCGTGGCTGGGCGATGTCCAGACCGCGGTCGCGCGGCTGCTCGGCGGCGAGCCGCGCGCCTCGTGAGGCCCTTGGCGGCGGACGATCCCTTGGGGGCGAGCGGCAGGCTGGGCGGTTAAGGTGTCAGCTATCCTGAAGATAACCCCAAAAGCCGATCGGGATTTCACCCCGAGGCCCCGTATGGCGGGCTCTGCGACGGCCTGACCGTCGAGAAAGGACAGACCTGATGACGCTGAAACTTGGCGACGTAGCACCAGACTTCGAGGCCGACACCACCGAGGGGCGCATCAAATTCTATGACTGGATGGGCGACTCCTGGGCGGTGCTGTTCTCACACCCCAAGGACTTCACGCCCGTCTGCACGACCGAGCTCGGCTACATGGCCAAGGCCAAGCCGGAGTTCGACAAGCGCAACACGAAGATCATCGGCCTGTCGGTCGACGCGCTCGACAACCACGAGGCGTGGGCCAAGGACATCGAGGACACCCAGGGCGCGGCGCCCAACTACCCGATCATCAGCGACTCCGACTTCAACGTCTCAAAGCTCTACGGCATGCTCCCGGCGGAGACCTCCGGCGACCCGCTCGCTCGCACTCCGGCGGACAACCAGACCGTCCGCAACGTGTTCGTGATCGGGCCCGACAAGAAGGTCAAGCTGATCCTGATCTACCCGATGACGACCGGGCGCAACTTCGACGAGGTGCTGCGAGTCATCGACTCGCTGCAGCTGACCGCCAACCACAAGGTCGCCACGCCCGTCAACTGGAAAACCGGCGAGAAGGTCATCATCGCGGGCTCGGTCTCAAACGACGAGGCCAAAGAGGCCTATCCGGATGGCTGGGAGGAGCCCCGCCCCTACATTCGGCTCGTGCCCGAGCCCAGCTAGTGACCTGAGTCGTTAGTCCGCAGGAGCGGCAGTATCTGACGGCGAACTGCCTTCTCATCCACGACGATGGGAGGCGGTCATGGCAAACCGTGTTGAGGTCGTCCTGAGCGCTGACGAGCGGGAGGTGCTCGAACGCTGGGCGCGGCGCCCGACGAGTTCCCAGGCGCTCGCGTTGCGTTGTCGGATCGTGCTCGCCGCCGCCGCCGGCGAGCAGAGCAAGGACATCGCGGCTGCGTTGGGCTGCAACCACTCGACGGTCGGCAAGTGGCGAGGTCGGTTCGCGCGGGCGGGCCTGGACGGACTGCACGACGAGCCGCGTCCGGGCAAACCCCGTTCGATCCGCGATGAGGATGTCGAACGGGTGATCGTAAAGACGCTCGAGGAGAAGCCGCGCGACGCGACGCAATGGTCGACGCGCTCGCTGGCCCATGCGACCGGGATGAGCCAGAGCGCGGTTAGCCGCATCTGGCGGGCTTTCGGCCTAAAGCCCCATCAGAGCGAGACCTTCAAGCTCTCCCCGGACCCGCTGTTCATCGAGAAGGTCCGCGACATCGTGGGGCTCTACCTGAACCCACCCGATGCAGCCGTCGTGCTGTGCGTCGATGAGAAGTCCCAGATCCAAGCGTTGGACCGCAGCGCCCCGGTGCTGCCATTGATGCCCGGCGTGCCCGAACGGGCTACCCACGACTACGTGCGCAACGGAACCACGAACCTCTATGCCGCTCTGGATGTCGCCTCGGGCCAGGTGATCGCGGACACGAGCCCACGCCATCGGGCCGAGGAGTTCCGCCGCTTCTTAAACATCATCGACCAGGCCGTCCCAGGGCACCTTGACGTGCATGTCGTGCTCGATAACTCCTCGACCCACAAGACACCCTCGATCCAGCGCTGGCTGCTGCGCCATCCACGCTTTTACGTGCACTTCACCCCCACCTACAGCTCCTGGCTGAACCTCGTCGAGCGCTGGTTCGCGGAGCTGACCACGAAATGGATCAAGCGCAGCGCTCACCGCTCCGTCCGCGAGCTCACCGCCTCGATCCGCACCTGGATCACCAACTGGAACGAAGAACCAAAACCCTACGTCTGGCACAAGACCGCCGATGAGATCCTCGACAGCCTCGCCAGCTACTGCCAGCGAATCAACGACTCAGGTCACTAGCTCATCGGCCGCGGCGTGTCCCGGCTGTCCGGGGCGCGCCCGGCCAGCGACGGCGCGGCGGGGTCGCTGGCGTCAAGGCGCTCGAGAAGCTCCTGCAGGATGCGCGCCGTCGCGCCCCAGATGGTGTGCCCCTCGAGCACGTAGGCGCCGGTCTGAAAGCTGATCCCGCGCCGTTTCAGCTGCACGGTCGTTCTGGCCGCCCGCAGCGCGGGGACCGCCAGCTCGAGCACCGCGTCGACCTCCCGCGCGGAGGGCTGCCAGGTGAGGCCCGCGGGCACCTGGCCGACGAACGGGTGGATGACGTAGTTGGTCGCGAACGTCGAGGTGGGGGAGAGCTCGCCGATCACGCTCACCTGCTCGCGCGCAAGTCCGAGCTCCTCCTCGGCCTCACGCAGTGCTGTATCGCACAGGCTCGCGTCGTCATCGTCGCGGCGCCCGCCGGGGAACGAGATCTCGCCGGCATGACGCCTGAGGTCCGCGCGACGCAGCGTGAAGACAACCTGCAGCTCGTCGCTCGCCGGCATCGGCTGCAGCGGCACGAGCACCGCGGACGCGGTGGCGCCCGGCGCGGGCTGATCGGCTTTCTCCCAGGTGCGCTCGACCGGCGCAGCCTACCGTTCAGACGGCGAGGTGGACCCGCTCGACGCGCTCGTGGAACATGACCTCGCCGTCGAGCACGCGGTGAACGGGGCACTTTGCCGCGATCACCTGCAGGCGCTCGACCTGCTCCTCGGGCAGATCGTCGGGCAGGCGCATGATCAGGTCGAACTTGGTGGGACAGCCGCGCTCGGCCGGCGTGTACTGCACCTCGACGTCGACGTGCCCGATGTCCCAGCCCTTGCGCTGGGCGTACATCTCGATCGTGATCGCCGTGCACGAGGCCAGGCTGACCGCGAGCAGCTCCTGGGGGCTTGGACCGTCGTCGTTTCCGCCCGTCTCCAGCGGCTCGTCGATTGTCATCTCATGGTCGCGCACCTGCACCGTGTGCTTGAACGTCGCACCATCTCGTCGCGCTGTGGCTCTCATCCCTGTAAGCCCTCCATTCCGGTGATCGCAGTCCTGAAAAGTCCCTCATTACATGATACTTCACGGGCGGTCGCTGCGACGGGCGTTGCAGCACGCTCGCAGCTAGAGCGGGTTGAAGAGCAGGCCCGTGAGCAGCTTGGGGAAGAAAAAGGTCGACTTGGGCGGCATGTTCTCGCCGGACGCAGCGATGTCGCGCACCTGCGAGACGGGCGTGGGGCGCATCACGAACGCCGCGTCGTACTCGCCCGAGCGGACCATCGCGAGCGCCTCGTCGGTGTCGCGCGCGTAGAAGAGGCCGTTGAAGTGCGAGATGTCATCGTCGCTGAGCCCGAGCGCGCCCTTGAGGATCAGCGCCTCCAGCACGCCCGTGTCGAGGTGACGATAGGCCTCGGAATAACCGGCCAGCGCCGCGTCGGCGATCGACTGGTCCTTCAGCGTCAGGCGCAGCGCTCGCTCGTCCTGTCGAGTGACATAGCCGAGCTCCAGCGGCGTCGTGGCGTCCTGCTGTGGCGTGGGCGCCACGGACTCGCTCGGCACCTCGCTGATGTCGAAGTCGCGCTCCAGCACCGCCTGCAACGCCGCGCGGCGACCGTCGTCCAGACCGCGGACGAGGCGATGGGTCGCGAACACGGTCAGGCCGGGGTCCTCGAGGGCGACGAGACACATGAGGATGTAGCGATGGTCGCCCTCGCCGCCGACCTCCTGCGCGTAGGCATCCATCGTCTCGTAGCGATGGTGGCCGTCGGCGATCAGCAGCTCGGCGTCCTGCGTGGCCGCCTGCACGGCGGCGATCGCCTGCGGGTCAGCCACCCGCCAGATGCGATGAACGGTTCCGCCGGAGTCGGTGACCTCCCCCCACGGCGCCTGCTCGGTCGCCGGCGCCAGCGCGCTCCAGGCCGCGTTCGCCGGATCGGAGAACAGCGAGAAGATGGGGGAGATGTTCGTGCGCGTGGCGCGCGTGAGACGAAGGCGGTCCTCCTTGGGGCCGGGATGCGTGCGCTCGTGCGGGCGCACCTTCCCCGGGCCATAACCGTCGATGCGCACCCTGCAGAAGAAGCCGCGCCGGGTCCGCGTCTGGCCGTCGGGGCCGGTGTACTGCTGCGCGTGCGCCCACAGCGCCGGCTCGGGATCGCGCACGAGCGCGCCCTCGCGCTGCCAGCTCTCAAACAGCTCGCCGGCGGGCGTGTAGGGATCGCCGTCGCCCTGCGGGAGGTCCACAGCGACGACGTTGAACGGCGAGCGCGCGAGCAGCGCGGCACGCTGCTGGGCATCGATCACGTCATACGGCGGCGCGACGACGTCGGCCAGCGGGCCCACGACGGAGGTGTCGTAGTGAAGCGCTCTCAGCGGCTGGACGTCGGCCATCGCGGCGAGGACGGTAGCAGCGTTCGACGGCGGCGTTGTGACCGGTCGGGTGCTCCAGGCGCGACGCGAGAGCGGCGTGCGGGGACCGGTGGGCGGTGGCAGCGGGGTGGACCGGCTGAATTGGACCACGATGCGGCGCGTGGACGCACCTGCTGGGAACCCCTATGCTCGACGCGACGGGACGTGGCGCAGCCTGGTAGCGCACCTGCTTTGGGAGCAGGGGGTCGCCGGTTCGAATCCGGCCGTCCCGACTGGATGGCGAACGACGCAGTGACGCGCACAAGGATGCAAACGCCACAGGCATCTGGCAATGACCTCCAATCAGGACGGAGCTTCTCTTGTACCTAGCGGTGAGCAGCACCGGTTACGCCGGCATCGGGGTCGCGGGCTTCATCATCTACGTCTTTCTGCTTGTCTACTTCGGGGTCAAAACGATGAGGAACAAGCACTGGGTGCTGTTCGTCCTCGGGTTCTTCTTCTTCCCGTTCTGGATCGTCGGCGGCATGATGCCTCCGAAGGGCATGTCACGCGTTGACGCGATGTACGCCGAGAAAGACCGCACCTCCTAGCGATCGACGACCGGGAGCGCCGAAGGCCCCCGAGCCCTTCGCCTTTGACCGGACGCCGTCCGCACGTGCACGGCAGCGGTCAGCTGTCGTCGGCGTCATCCGCCTTCGAGGACTCGCGGTGCTCGCGTACCCGCACGAACAGTTCGTGATGAAGGGTCACGCTCGGCCCGCCGACGAGCTCCCAAGCACGCTCGATCCCGATCAGAAAGCAGACGATCACCAGCACGCAGAGGATCTGTAGGTCACCGCGGTCGGCGGGGTGGCGTTCGAGGCCGATCCCCGCGATCAACTGGACGACGAACACTCCCAAAAGCCCCACCAGGAAGCTGAGGTCGAGCGCCCGGATCTGCCCGGCCCGCCAGCTGGGAAGCAGGCGCAGCAGCGCCCCGGTGATGAACAGCAGCCCGACGATCGCGATGACCGTCGCGGCGCTGCCGGCGTTGAAGCCGGGGATCAGACCGAACAGGACAACGACCAGCGCGTTCGTGAACGCTGTCAGCGTGGCGGCGGCCCGGACGCCGTGAACGTTCGACGCCTCGGGGCCGAGGATCCGCTCCGGAGCGACGGAGACGGCCACGAAGAGAAGGCCGATGAGAGCTCCGCCGACGCTCGCGCAAGCGGCGAAGAACTGGTGCGCAGACGCCGTCGTCATCGGCCCCGACGATCCCGCCGCTCACCGGCGGCGTCTCGGCGCGTTGCGCGGTCCTTCGCTCCCCGGGGCGGCTCGGCCGGCTGACGCCGTCGGCGGCAGCGAGGATCAATGCGAAAGCTCAACACGCCTCCACCATTGCGCGCAGTCTAAGTGGCGGTCGGCGCTGTGAGATCCTCGCGGACGATGACGGCACGCCTGCGCTCGAGTGGGGCTTCGATGCTGAGCAGCGTGCGCAAGCTGATCCGCGCGATCCAGGAGGACGACGAGGCGGCGATCGAGGCGATCCTGCGGTTGAGCCGATCTCGGCGGGTGTTCGCGCCGCTCGCGCTGGCCGTCGGCGCGTTCGCGATGCTCCTCGAAGGCCTGCGACTACTGCTGTCCAACTGGCGCCTGACGATCGTGCAGATCCTGCCCGCCATCTGGATCTGGCTGGCTCTCTATGACCTCAAGGCCCACGTGCTGCACGGCCGGTCCTTCAACGTCCTGCGCGGCCCGATTCTGATCCCGATCATGCTGGCCATAGTCGCCGTCACCGCGACGGCCTTCTTTCTCAACGCGGTGTTCGCGTTCGCGATCGCAGGCCCCGCGCGTCCACCCGCAATCGGTCCGGCGTTCGCGGCGGCGCGGAGTCGCTACAGACCGATTCTCGCCTCGGGCGCTGTCGTCGGCCTGCTGCTCGCGTTCTCCACGACGGTCGTCCCGCGCTGGGGGCATCCGTGGTTCGCGCTGTGCCTGGGGGTCGTCGTCGGGGCGATGATGCTCTGCTACGTGGCGGTGCCGACGCGGCTGATCGGGATCAAGCCGACGCACTCAAAACGCGACAAGCTTGCGGCCTCGGCGATCGGCGGCGCTCTGAGCGCGACCGTCTGCACGCCCCCATATCTCCTGGGGCGCCTGGGGATCCTGATGCTCGGCTCGCGCCTGCTGCTGATTCCTGGGATCTTCGTGCTCGCCTTCGGCTTCACGCTGCAGGCCGGCGCCACCGGCGCGGTTCGCGCGATCAAGATGAGCGCCTCGCTTGCCGTCGGCAGGCCGCCCGGCGGCGCGTGACGCCAACGCGCCCCACGCAAGGAGTCGCCCGGGCGGGCGTCGCGGCCGAACAAGGCGCTAGAGTGGGCACACGGGTCGAGCGTTCGCTCGGCCAAAGCAGTGCCCCGCGTTTTCGCAGTTGTTGCCTAGCACCCTCCGCGTTTCGCAGTGCACATACTCTGGAGGCAACACACATGGCAACAGGAACCGTGAAGTGGTTCAGCGACGACAAGGGCTACGGCTTCATCACGCCGGATGAGAGCGGTAAGGACCTGTTCGTGCATCACAACGCGATCCAGGGCAGCGGCTTCAAGTCGCTCGCCGAGGGCGCGAAGGTCAGCTACGAGACCGAGGAAGGCCCCAAGGGCCCGGCCGCGGCAAACGTGCAGGCGCTCTGAGCGTCGTCGACCACGACCAGCGGCTGAGCTCCAGCCGCTGGTCTCGTCGTCCTCGTCCCCGGCGCGACATCTGGCGCAATGCGCTCCAGACTGTCGAGCGCGCGCACATCGACAGCCGCGAATCGGCGGGCGTCGTGTTTGGCGCAGGACCGCAGACCCTGAAGCTCGGCGCACACGAGCGGCCTTGAGCTTCATCCAGCTGGCGCGTGAGTCACCGACGCGCTCGGAAATCCAACACAAGGATGGACCGACATGGCGTCAAACGGCAAGAAGAAGACCACGATGGCAAAGCTCAATCGCGAAAGCAAGCTGCGCGAGCGCAGGATGCTCAAGAAGGCCAAGAAGGACGCGCGCAAGAACGCGCCGCCGGAGGATCCAGACCGCCTCGAGGACCCGCTGAGCGAGATTCCTGTCGAGACGCCCGGGCCAGTTGCCGAGGCAGCGCTCGACGATGTCGTTCCGGTGCTCGCTGACGCCTGAGCGCGCCTTGCGCTCAACCGACGCGGCCCGGCGATCCACCGCGCCGCTATACCTTCAGCCGATGGCCCGCCTGCGAAGCCTGCACAGCAGTTGGACATCGGCGCTTGTGCTCGGGGCCGCGCTGTTCGGCCTCGCAGGCTGCCCCGCCACGGCCCTCGCCAAGGCTTCGACCCACGGGGCCGGCGCCAAGCAGCGCCCGTCGGAAGTGGCCTTCACGCCCGCGCTGATCGCGGCGCCCGGCGTGACCGTGACGATGGCGCCCGTCGGGCTGTCCATCGAGTACCCGGTGATGGCCGAGGACCTTGGCAGCGAAGGCTGCGCCCCGGGCCTCGCGGCCGAGCTGCTGCGCCTGGGATCTCCTCCGATCGAGCTCGCGGGCGTCAGCCAGGACGTGACGGCGCCTTCGGGAGCGCTCGCCAATCCCCCGACCTCCTGGGAAACGGCCACGCTCTACCCGCTCCCGGCAACCTTCTGGAGCCAGCTGCACTGTCTGCTCAGCGCCGCAAAGGATCCCCTCACCGCCGGCCTGAATATGAAGACCGGCAACCTCGCCTGGGCTTCGCAGATGGCGGCCGGGGCGCGCGAAGCGGCGACCGACGGCCTGAGCTTCTCGCTCGGCAACGAGCCGGACCTCTTCGGCCTGCCCAACTACACTTCGCTGGACCGGCCGTTCGCGGGTGAAGAAGCCGCGGAGGCCAACCTGTATGAGCAGCTCGCCGGCTACCTCAGCCCGGCCATCGACGGTGCGCCGACCGTTGGGCCGGAACTCGCACGCCCGGCGTTCTGGCGCGCCGCGCTGCCGCAGGTGATCGCGCAGACCCACGCTCAGACCGTCGGCGTCCATCTCTATCCGCTCAGCGCCTGCGCCACTCCACGCGCGGTCACGATCGGGGGCCTGCTCGCGCCCAAGACCGCCGATGCCCCGGCGCGGCTGTCGTGGGTCGTCGCAGATGCCCGCGCGGCGGGGGTTCCGGCGATCGTCTCAGAGGCCAACTCGGCCTCCTGCGGCGGCGTGTCGGGTGTCTCCGACACTCCGGCGGCGGGCGTCTGGGCCGCGCGATTCGTGCTGTCGGCGCTGAAGACCGGCTTCGGCGAGGTGCGCTTTCACTTCAGCGGCAACCCCTATGACCCGTTTGTCGTTCGCAACGGCCAGATCGTCGCGCGACCGCTGGAGAGCGCGCTCGTCGCGCTCAACCGCTGGCTTGCGCCCGGCGCCTCGCTGCACACCGTGCCCGGCGTGCGAGAACTGGTCGCGAGCGCGGTAGCGCAGCCCGCCGGCGGAATCGTGCTGATCCTCGACAACGAGCGTGCACAGGCGCGACCGCTCGTGATTCGCAGCGCTCGCGCCCTTCAGGCCGCGATCCTGAGCCCTACGCGCGCCGGTCTGCTCGCCCGGACGCTCGGCCCGACTCACGGTCGGGTCCGGCTCTCGCTCGCGCCCAACAGCGTGCTGGCAGTCTCCAACACCGAATAGCGCGACGCGGGGCATCGAGGCTGGATCGGCGCCGGCGCGGTCGTGACGTCGGCGCATCCGAGCGCTGCTCGGCGCGCGCCCGACCGCGGCGGCATGCGGTTTGTGACTACGCGCCAGAGCCGCTTTCAGATCACTGATTTAACGCTCGTGCGACGGGTCTAGTAAGTGCCGAGAAAGTCGCAGCAAACCGGAGCAAATCCAAGCTACATTCGATCACGGAAATTGGCCTTCGCCAACACTCGAAAAGCGATAGGAGACTGACAATGAAAAAGTTGATTCCGGCAGCGAGCGGTGGACCCGCCGCAGCGGCCGGCGAGGGAACCAGCCGGCGAGAGTTCCTGGCGGACGGCGGCGCAGCTGCGGCCGGCGCAGCGATGATCGTCGCGACGCCCAAGGTCGCGGCGATCGCCCTCGACCGCTCCCGGCGGCAGTGTTCCGACCGAGCCCAAGGCCGTTGTCGACAGAGCCCTCGGGCGCGGCGCCGCGCGAACCCGTGACCGCATTCGTGCGCGACGCCGAGCGCGGCGAGGTAACGGTGCATGTCCGGCAAGCAAGAGACCACCTACAAAGACCCCGTGCTCGTGAAGCGGCTGCTCGACGCAGCTCACTGACGCCGACCCACAACAAAGAAAGGCAGAACGGACATGTCGTCGCATCGCGAGGCGCCGGAGATCAGCAAGGACCCAGTCGCGGACAACACGGACACGTACGCGTTCGTCAGTCCCGACAAACCGGACACGGTCACGATCATCACCAACTACCTGCCCGCCGAGGTGCCGGCAGGCGGCCCGACCTTCTACGAGTTCGGCAACGACGTCCTCTACTCGATCCACATCGACAACAACGGCGACGGGCATGGCCGACATCATCTACGAGTTCCGCTTCGAATCGAAGAATCGAAAACCCCAACACCTTCCTCTACAACACGGGAGCCGATCAGCATCCTGAACGACCCGAACTGGAGCAAACGCCAGTTCTACACCGTCACGCGCGTCGACAGCAAGGGCCACACGGTGCTCGGCGAAGGGCTCGCCTGCCCGCCGTGCAACATCGGCCCGCGCTCGACGCCGAACTACGCGGCGCTCGCGGAAGAAGCGATCCACTCGCTGCCGGGCGGCCAGAAGGTGTTCGCCGGGCAGCGCAACGACCCGTTCTTCGTCGACATCGGATCGATCTTCGACCTCGCCGACCTGCGGCCGATTCAGAACCTGCACCTGATCCCGACCGCCGGCGACGCTCGGCGTGGACACGCTGGAGACGCTCAACGTCCACACGATCGCGATCCAGGTGCCGATCGCGGCGCTCACCGGCGACGGCTCGGTGCCGACCGAACGTGATGAGCTCGAAGGCGGTGCTCGGCATCTGGGGCTCGGCGAGCCGGCGCAAGGTGCGCATCGCCGACGAGCGGCGGCGAAGGCTCCGAGGCCGGCCCGTGGGTGCAGGTCTCGCGCCTGGCAAACCCGCTGTTCAACGAGGTCCTGATTCCGATGGCCGCCAAGGACGCCTGGAACGGCACCGCCAGCCGGTCGAAGACAGGGCCTTCAAGTCTCTCCGTGCAACACCCGGAACTGGCGAAGCTGCTGCCGGTGCTCTACCCGGGCGTGTTCCCGAACCTGGAAGCCTTCACGCGGCGCGTGAAGACCTCGTGGCGATCCTGCTGACCGGGCTGCCGGCCGGCATCGTCCCGGGCTTCCAGAACAAGCACGAGCAAGCGTGCTCGCGGACATGCTGCGACTGAACGTCGCGGTCCCGCCCGCCGAAGACGCCGAACCCGCTCGGGATCATCGGCGGCGATCTCGCCGGCTTCCCGAACGGACGGCGTGTGACCGACGACGTCAGTCAACGTCGAGCTGCGTGCGATCGCCGGCGCCACCTATCCGCTGGTGGAACAAAGGCTACGAAGCCGGACGGCGCCGTCGTCGGCCATCGAACAGGGCATCACGCCGCTGGCCGATTCGCTCGCAGGCGACGTTCCCCTACGTCGCCGACCCCGCACGGCGGCTTCGACTTCCCGTCGACCACGGAATAGGAGGAGCGCTGGTCGAGATGCACAGCCATGGCCACAGCCACGACCACGGTCACAGCCACGAGACGGGCGGGGAGAACTACGCCGCCCGCCGCCACCCCGAGCACGTCGTGCTCGACATCGGCGGGGACGTCGGGGCGCTGATCGTCCACACCGACGCCGACATGCTCGGCGTCGAGGTGGAGATCAGCGCCACCGGGCAGGATCGATCGAGCGCAGCCACAAGGACGTGCTGGAGCGCGAGATCAACGGGCGCCCGGCCTACACCGCCGTGTTCGACAGATCCGCGAGGGCAGCTACACGCTGTGGGTCGACGACGTCGCGCGCGAGCGCGACGTCGCGATCGCGGCGCAACGCGGTCGCAGAGCTCGACTGGTCGTCGAAGCCGCTCGCGCGGCTCTGATCGCCGGCCGGCCCGTGGTCTCGCCGGTCCGGCGCTCGCCTTCCAGGGAGCGCTGGACCGCGTGCGTGCATCGACGTCCGGGTACGTCCGGCGGCGATACATTCCTTGGATCCCTCCACGCGAAGCTCACGGCCGTGCCGCACGCTCTCCAGCACGACCACCCCCAGCCCGGCCACGACCACAGCCACGATGGGCCGACGGTCACTCCCACGGGCTCGTCCACGACAGCATCAAGCGCTCGCGTGAGGGGATCCGGGCCGTCTCGCTCTCCCTGGCCGTGCTCGCTCTCACGGCAGTCGCGCAGACCGTCGTGTTCCTCGCCAGCGGCAGCATCGCGCTGCTGGCCGATCTGATCCACAACTTCGGCGACGCGCTCACCGCCGTGCCGCTGGGGATCGCGTTCGCGCTGCGCTCAAAGGTCGCCGAGCGCCGGGCCGGCCTGGCCGTCGTGGCGGCCATCTTCATCAGCGCCTGCGTAGCGGGCGTCGAGGCCGTCCGGCGGCTGTCCACCCGTCGCCACCCGATCATCTGGCGGTGCTCGCGCTCGCCGGCGCCGTCGGGTTCGCCGGCAACCTGCTCGCGTCGCGCGTCCGCCTGCGCGCCGGCCGGCGGCTGACAGCGCCGCCCTCATCGCCGACGGCCATCACGCCCGCGCGGACGCCTACGTCAGCCTCGCGGTGATCGCCTCCGCGATCGTCGTAGCGCTCGGCGCTCCGCGCGCCGACCCGCTCATCGGCCTGGCGATCACGCTCGTGATCCTGCGCATCACCTGGCGCTCGTGGGCGACCGTGCGCGGGCACGATCCACACGACGGCTAGCTGCGAGCGCGGGATCGCGGTGGGCGCGTCGGCCTCGCTCTACACGTCGACGCCCTCGGCGATCACGCCGCGCTCCTTCAGCCTCGCGCCCCACTTCTCCTCGACGCGGCCGAACCGCCAGAACGCGATCGCGCCGGCCCAGCAGACGATGAACATGCCGACGATCACGAAGCCGGCCTTGTTGATGTTGAAGTTCGCCGACGAAGCGCCAGAAGCCGCCGTGCAGCCCGCCGAGCTCCATCGGCAGCAGGCCGAGCACCTCGGTCGTGCCGATGAAGAAGCAGATCGAGACCGACAGCGCCGGTGATCGCGAGGTTGTAGTAGACCTTGCGAACGGGGTTGAAGAACGCCCACGAGTAGGCGAAGTTCATGAAGATCCCGTCGATCGTGTCCATCAGGGTCATTCCCGCGGTGAACAGGATCGGCAGGCACATGATCGAGTAGAAGGGGATGTGGCGCGAGGCCAGCAGCGCGGTCGTCGCCAGCAGCGCGACCTCGGTCGCGGTGTCGAAGCCAAGGCCGAACACGACGCCGACCGGGTAGATGTGCCACTCCCGGTTGATCGCGCGCATCCAGCGGCCGAAGAAGCGCGACATGAGGCCGCGGTTGTTGAGCTGGCGCTCGAGCTCGGCCTCGTCGTAGTTGCCCTGGCGCATCGAGCGGAACACGCGCACGATCCCGGCGAGGATCGACCACGTTCAGCAGCGCGATCAGATACAGGAACGTCGCCGAGACGATCGTGCCGAAGATGCCGCCGAACTGCTCGAGCGCCGAGTTGTTGTTGGAGACGGCGCCGTAGACGGCCTTCTCGGCGACGACGATGCCGACGCCGATCGCGAACACGATCGTCGAGTGCCCGAGCGAGAACCAGTAGCCGATGCTCAGCGGCCGCTTGCCTTCGCTCATCAGCTTGCGCGTCGTGTTGTCGATCGCCGAGATGTGATCGGCGTCGAAGGCGTGGCGCAGGCCGAGCGTGTAGGCGAGGCCTGCGACGCCGATGCCGAGGCCCTTGTAGTGCGAGGGCACGACGAAGGCGATGAACACGCCGAAGCCGACGACGTGCAGCGCCGTGATCGCTCGCGAACATCAGAGCCACCCGCCGGCGCTCTCTGGGCGTCAGGGACCTGATCACCTCGATCACCGATCCGAGGATGCCAAGACGGGGTGCGTCGTCGCTCGTTGCTTGACGAGCCGCTAGGGCGCCGGGCGCGGAGTCCATCGACCGCCTCCTTCATGCATTGTGGTTGGCAGCGGCGCCGGCGGGCGCACAGGCCGGCCGCTCGCTGGGGGACATGGGCTCACCGGCTGCTCGCCGGCGAGCGCTGCTGGCCGTGCACGTCCGCCTCGCAGGCGGGACACAGGCCGACGATCGGAAAGTGGATGAAGCTCGCGCGATAGCCGAACTGGCGCTCGATCAGGTCGCGCACGGCGTCGAGCTCCACCGGGCGGACGGCGCGATAGTCAGCGCAGCGCTCGCACGTCAGGTACTCCCGCTCGCCGGCCACGGCCAGCGCGTGCAGACCGGGACCGTGACCGAGGTGAACGTGGCGCACGAGGCCGATGTCCTCGAAGGCCTGCAGGTTTCTGTAGACCGAGGCGATGTCAGAGGAGGGGACACGTCCGCCGATTCCTTCGGCGATCTGCTCGGCGGACATCGGTCCGTCGGCGGCCAGCAGCGCCTCGACGACCAGCCGGCGCGCCGCCGATACGCGCAGGCCGCGCTCGCGCATCAGCGCGACGGCCGACTCCAGATCCTCGACCACCGCGAGCTGTGGATCGTCGCTGCGATCCGCCACAGCCGCTGCGCCGCGCTGCCTTCCAGCATGGTCCAACTCCCGTTCGCTCACTGGTTCCATCCTCCACTGCCGGGGTCGACGAAGCACCTTCTGGTGGGGCCTTTTGATCTCCCTATACGCGCGCCTCTCCCGCTCGGATCACTGCCCGCCACCGATCGTCACACCGGCGCGCGCGGTGGCTCTCCGCTGAAGCAGCAGGCGGCGTCGCCCGCCGCCTGAGCGCTCGCACGGCGAAGTGCGGATCGCGCGCTGACCATTCATCCCAGCGCGAAACGACGCAGTGATCCGTACCGGCCGTGCGATGCGAATAGACGACGACACAAAGGTGCAACCAACCCATCGGAGAGTCCCAAGATGCAAAGTCCACCGAACGAGCAGACCCCGCCGCAGCCGGCCGGGATCGTCGAGCGCCTCGTGCGCGACGACATCGACCGCAAGCGATTCCTGAAGATGGCGGGAGGCGCCGGCGCCGCGAGCTTCGGAGCTTTCGTCCTCGCAGCCTGCGGTTAGCAACAGCAAAACAGCCACATCACCGCCGCGAGTACCGCGACGACCACGAGCGACCACCAGCGCCGCAGGCGACATCGGCGATCGGAAATCCTCAACTACGCGCTGACGCTCGAGTACCTGGAGACGGAGTTCTACGAGAAGGTCATGGCCGTCAAGCCTGTTCAAGGGCAAGGTCGCGAGCCTGATCAAGGACTTCGGCGGCCCAGGAGAAGACACACGTCGAAGCGCTCAAGGGCACGGTCGAAAAGCTCGGCGGCACGCCTGCCGCCAAGCCGAAGGGCAAGTTCCCGATCACGAACGCCAACCAGGTGGCCGAGCTCGCCTACACGGTCGAGAACCTCGGCGCCGCGGCCTATCTGGGCCAGGCGGCCAACATCCAGAGCCCGGAAGTGCTGGCAGCGGCTCTCGCGATCCACACCGTCGAGGCTCGCCACGCGGCGACGCTCGGCACGCTCGTCAAAAAGTCGGTCACCCCGGATGGCGCTTTTGCCGTGCCGGCTGACATGGCAACGGTCCTTGCGGCAGTCAAGCCGTTCCTCGGGCCCGAGACCGCAATCGAAACTGTCTAGAAAGGAACAACATGACCGCTCAGAGATCTGGCCAACCCGAGCTCGCCGCCGTCGAGGTCCACGGCATGACCCGCGCGAGCTTCATCCTGCGCGGCGCGCTGGCCGCCGGAGCCGTGTATGGCATGGGCGCGGTCGCGCCGTTCGTCTCCCAGGCGCTTGCCGCAAGCGGCGGCGGCGATGTGGAAATCCTCAACTTCGCCCTCACGCTCGAGTACCTGGAGTCCGCCTTCTACAACGACAAGGCCAAGCAGGTCGGGCTCAGCGGCCAGGCCAAGGACTACGCCAAGCAGTTCGGCGCGGAGGAGGCGGCACATGTCGCGGCGCTCAACGCCGCGATCAAGAAGCTCGGCGGCACGCCCGTGGCACGAACCGACGTTCGTCTTTCCCGTGAGCAACGAAAAGTCGTTCCTGGCGCTCGCCTCGGTGCTCGAGAACACCGGCGTCGGCGCCTACAACGGCGCCGGCCGTCGTCTCCAGTCAAGGCCGTGCTCGCGTCCGCCGGCAGCATCGTGCAGATCGAGGCACGGCACGCCGCGGCGATCAACCTGCTGATCGGCAGCAGCCCCACCCCCGCAGGGCTTCGACAGGCCGCTCACCAAGGCCCAAGTGCTGGCCAAGGCCGGCCCGCTGATCAAGGAATAGCCGCTGACACATGCGGCGGTCCCCGGCGGTGATCCGCCCGGGGCCGCCGCGTAGTTCCGACAAGCCATCTCAAACGCAGATGGAAAACCCATCCAGGAGCTGATCTCAACAATGCGGTCTTCGACAATCCAATTCACATCGCCTTCCTCCTGATCCTGCTGCTGCTCGTGTTCGGCGCCAAGCGACTGCCCGAGATGGGCAAATCACTGGGCTCCGGGCATGCGCGGCTTCAAGGAGTCGCTCAGCGGCGAGCACGGCCACTCCACGCTCACCGCCGCACCGCCCGCCGCCGCGCCCGTCCCGACGCCGGTCACGGCAACCCCGGCGCCGGTCGCCGCTGCAGCCCCCGTGCAGGGCGCACCCGTCGCTGAGCCTGTCCCTGTAGCGGTCGCACCTGTGGCCCCGGTCACTGCCCGCCGTCAGCGAGCCCGGCGCGCGACCGCCGCCTGACATGGCGTCGCCGCCGGGCGCATCGGCCACGAAGATCGGCTCGAGCCTGGTCGACCATCTGACGAGCTGCGCACCCGCCTGATCGTCTCCCTGGCGGCGCTGACGGTCGCGTTTGGCTTTTGCATGTGGCAGAACCATGCGCTGTTCACATCATCAACGCGCCGCTGGCCCATCAGACCCAAAAGCAGGTGCGCGCGGGCAATGGCCCGCTCGGCGCCACCTATGTCGTGCAGCAGAGCGCACGCACGGTGGCCAGCCAGCTGAAGTTCGCCTGGGCGTGCTGGCGCGCCCACACAGTGGCGTCTCCGCAGCAGCCCGCGCGCCCTGTCAGGCGTGACCCGCATCTGACAGGCCATCAGGGCGCCTCTCGCGCCCCCCAGAAGGCGATAAGCCGGTGACGCTCGGGATCGGCGAGCCGTTTACCACGACGATCGGCATCGCGCTGATCTTCGCCTTCATCCTCGCGCTGCCGGTCTGCTGTATGAGATCTATGGCTTTCTGCTGCCGGCCTTTAGCCCACAGCAGCAACGGATCGCAAACCCGCTGATGCTCGCGATCCCGTTCCTGTTCATCGACGGGCGTGGCTTTTGGCTACTTCGTCGTGCTGCCCGCCGCCGTGCGCTTCTTTCAGAACTTCAACAGCGGCCAGTTCAACGTGCTCGTGCAGGCAAGCCAGTACTACCACTTCGTGGCCGTCATCCTGTTGGCCATGGGGCTGGTCTTCCAGGTGCCCGTGGGCATCCTCGCGGCGACCGCCTCGGGAATCGTCACGCCGTCCTCAGCTGCGCCACAATCGCCGCTATGCGCTGCTGGCCTGCGGCGGCGTGGCCGCCTTCCTGCCCGGCGACGCCGTCACGCTCTGCTCGAGACCGTGCCGCTGTATCTGCTCTTTGAGCTCAGCGTGGCGCTGGCGAGCATTGCCCAGCGCCGGGAGCGGCGCAGGGCGGGGGCGGGGTAGCGCTTCGAGCATCTGCGCTTCACAGCAGCGCGCGACACCGATCTGATGCCCGCGCGGCGCCTCGCGCCCGCGGGCATCGGCGCGTATGGCCGATGCTGCTTTGCGCATGGCTGGCGCGCGAGGCCGGAAAAGATCCGCCGGTAAGCGCGCTCCGCCATTCAAGCGCCCGGCCCATAGGGCCGAAACACGCTTGATGTCCGAAAACGATGGTCCCGCCTCGACGGCCGGTGACGGACACGCGCTGCGCGCAAGGCGCACAGCGTCGCTGACGCGGGCCTCGATGGGCGTGGTCGGCTTCGCGGTGCTGCTCGTCCAGCCCTCGCTGCTGCCGATAGCTGCGTTCGGGCTCGTGGGATTCGCCACGATCGCGGTCACCTCGGTGATGCAGCTGATCGCTCCGCGCCTTTCGCTGTTTCGTGTCGAGGAGTCGCTCTCCGGCACCTCGGGACTTCTGATCATCGGTCTGGGCCGCGAGAGCGTCACGGTGCTCAGCGTGCTGTGGCTGGTGGCTGTGGCCAGCGGCGTGCTCGCGCGCGGAGGACGCCAGCTGTGGGTTGGGCGCACGCTCGTGCTCATCGCGCTGGTGCTGCCCGTCTTTCACTACACCGAACTGACCAGCGACTACGCCGCCTTCTTCATCGCGACGGTCGGCCTGCTGCTCACGAGCGGGCGGCTAACGATCGAGCTCAACGAGCTGCTCAGCAGGGCGATCCTCCAGGCCGACAGCGCCGAGACGCTGCTGCTGGCGGGAGACATCGCCGCACGGATGGCAGAGCGCGGAGATCGCGCGCCAAAGCACGACGACTCCTCCGACGCGCCTCTCAGCGCCCAGGAAGCGGCGAGCGTCAGCCAGGCTCTGTCGCGACTGATCGCCGGCGACGGGCTGGCGATGGTCGCGCAGCCGATCGTCGACATAACCACCGGCGCCGTGCACGCCTACGAGGCGCTCGCGCGCTTCAGCCAGCCCGGCATGGAGGGCAGCCCGCTGCACTGGTTCGCGCTCGCGCAGGAGGTCGGCGAGCGCTCCGCGCTCGAGCGCGCCTGTCTGCGCGAGGCGCTGCTGCTGTTCGCCCGTCGCCCGGGCGGGACCAGCCTCTCGGTCAACCTGTCCGCGCCCGTGCTGCTGGATCCGCTGACGCGCGCGATGCTCGAAGAGGCGGGCGACAGCCAGCCCGAGGACCTCAGCGGCCTGATCGTCGAGATCACCGAGGAGACGCTCGTGCACGGCGAAATGGAGCTTGCAGACGCGTTTGAGCCGCTGCGCAGCCGCGGCGCCTGCCTGGCCGTGGACGACGTCGGCGCCGGCTACTCGGGGCTTCGCCAGATCACCGGCGTGCGCCCCAGCTACCTCAAGCTCGACCGCTCGCTGGTGAGCGGCATCGACCGCGACGGCGAGCGCGCTGCGCTCGTCGGCGCGCTGGTCGGCTACTCCGCGCAGGTCAACTGCCTGCTCGTCGCCGAGGGCGTGGAGACCGAGGCCGAGCTGGACGCCGTTCGCCAGCTCGGCGCACCGCTCGTGCAGGGCTACCTGCTTGCTCGCCCGGGCCCGGCCTGGCCGCAGATCGACAGCGAGCTTGCCGGCGCGACCCATCGCAGCATGCTCGAGCATGCCGCGCGTGCGCTGCGTCCGGAGCCGGCATCGCCGCTACCCACCGCCGCCGGCGCAAGGACGCCATCGGCCGAAGGCCATGAAGCGGCGATGCGCACAGGCACCCGGCGCGCGCGCAGCCGGTCTCACTGAGTCGCGCTGGGGAGCCGTCAGCGCCGGCGCTGGCGCCGGCGCCTGTCCGTCACGGTGCGTTCGTCCAGCAGGACGGGCCGCGGCTTGGGTCCCGAGGGCAGCCCGCGCGCGGTGAGCATCAGAACGAACACGGTCGCTATCCCGACCGCCCCGTAGAACCAGACTTCGCCGCTCACGCCCGACGGCCTGATCGTGTAGGCCGACTGGCTGGCCTGCTTGCGGGCCTTTTCCCGGCGCTCGGCGGCCGAGGGAGCCTGGGCGGTGCCTCCCGGGGGAATTGGCTCGATCGCCGGCGCGGCCAGAGGCAGGATCACCGGAGGTGCGCTCACCGATTCCACGAAGGCCGGCGGCGGTTCGGCAGGCGCGACCGGTTGTGCCGGCGGCGGCTTCACCGCGGCGGGCGGAACTGCGAGCGGGGGCACCGGGGCCGGCGGCGGCGGTGGGATGGCGGCAAGCGTCGGGTTCACGCCGGAGAGGGCCGCCGCGGGCGGCGGCGGTGGCGCCGCGGCTCCCTTGGGTGCGCGCTTGTTCTGGGCGGAATGGACCACCACCACCGGCGAGACCCCCGCTTTGAAGACCGTTCCGCACGGGGCGCCGAAGCCTCCGGGCTGGACCGTGACCGGCAGCGAGTAGCTCAGCAGCCCGGCGCTGATCGTGACCGTCGTGGAGCCCGAGTTGTATGCGCAGAACAGGCCCGACGTGCTCGAGTGGATCGGATGTCCTTTGGATTCGAGCGCCGGAAAGGACGAGCCAGCGCCACTGGGAACGACAAAGTCGCCGACCGCGGGTTCAGAGCTTGTGAACTTGTAGCTGGGCTGCACGCACGGGCGCCCGCCGCTGCATCCGGGAGACGGGATTTCGACGTAGTCGTCAAAGCCGGGAAACGCGGGTTCTTCGCTCGCGTTGGTCGCCAGCGTGCCAGCCGGGCGGCGGCCGATCGCTTCGAATTGCAGTGTCAGGCTCCGCGCGACGTTCAGCCCGTCGAGCGCCTTGAGTGAGAGCGATTCCACCACGGGTATCGCCGACACCTGCGCTTCGGGTGTGCTCGTGGCGGTGTTGATCGAGACGAAGTACCACATGACGCCGTTGTTCTGCGACTGCTGGTAGCCGAGCGATGCGCCTTCGTACTCGGGTATCTGCGATTCCCCGGGAGCGGAAGTTTCGGGGATCAGATGGTGTTCGTCGAGTTCGTGCAGTTCCGAGGCCCGGCCCGTGGGCAGCGTTCCGTCGGTTGTGAACACCGCCACGACGCCGGAGCTCGCGAGCAAAGACGCGATGCCTTCAGGGTCGGTTTGGCTTCGCAGGGGGATCGCCGTGACCACCACGACCGGCAGATGCGCGAGCTGCGCTGCCTGAAGCTGCTGCTGCAGCCATGTCCGCTGGCCTCGCTCGCTGTCTTCAAGCGAGCCCTCTGAGTTGTCGAGCACTATCACGCGCAGCGTGCCGCCGTTCTGGGCTGCATCGAAGGCGTAGTAGCGGTGCACTTCGCCGCTCGGCGCCCCGGAGGCGACGGGTGTTATCCCGGGTGCTTCGGGTCCCGAGCCGAATGGCGGAGGCGCGCTCGAGAACGCTTCAGCCCAGGGCCTCGTTTCGTTGGACGGGTCGGTGGGCACGTGGTCGAATTTGCCAAGCGCGGCGAAGGTAGGCACGGAGCCGAGCGGCGCAAGCAGTTCGGGCAGCTGGGCGAAGTCGGCTTCACCGTTTCCGTTCTCCCACGCCTGACCTTCGACCGGTCCCACGGCGTTGCCGCCCAGCATCGCGAATGCCGGTCCGCCGGGCTGCGCCGCGTATGCGGCGATCTCCTTGGCGGCCGACGTCAGGTTCACGTCGGGCTGTGCACCGGGCACGCCGGCGCACTGCGTGCGGCACATCGGGCTCGTGAAGAACGCGAAGGAAACCGTCCCCGGCTGGGCCGGGAGGTTCGGCTGTGTGGGCGCGAGCTCGCTCGGAGCGGCGCTGCCGGTGGTGTCGTAGCGCCACACCGATGCGCTCTGCCAGCCGGCAGGACGACTCGCCGAGGCTGTCCCGATCGTTCCCTGCCCGGCTGCATCTTCGGTGCCGTCATAGCCGCCCACGGCCCACGCATGTTCACCGTCGGGGCTCGCCGCGACCGCGAGCACCGGATCGCTCTTCATCGCTCCATCTCCGGTTGCGCGGCCCCCTGCGTACTGGGCGTGGCTGAGATCCTGCCACCCGCTGTCGGTCTGGCGCAGCAGCTCGCCGTCCCCCGCGGGAAAGCCGCCGATTTCGTGCGAAAGGCTTTCAGCCGCCGGCGGCGCGACCGACGCATAGGTCCGCAGCTTGCCGTCGGACCCGCGGTAAGGCGCGAGCGCAACCGCGATCCCCTGGAGGGGCTGCGCGGCGTAGGCGAAGCCCTGGCCTGACGCTTCGCGGACGAGGACCAGCGAGCGCCCCGCGGCGACGACTCCTCCGTCAGGCAATCCGGCGACCAGGCGCAGGTTGCCCGGGGTGGGAGCTGGGCTCGGCAGCAGGGAGCTGCCCACTTCCTGCCAGCCGGCCGAAGAGTGCGCGATCAGGTTGCCGTTCGCGACCGCGAAGGCTTCCGAGCCCGCGACCGCGACCGACGTGATGTCGACGCCGGAGTCCGCGGCCGGAGGCTGTTCGGTGCTCCAGCCCGTCCCGTCGTAGTGCAGAATCGTGCCGTTCGCGCCCACCGCCCAGCCTTCGCCGGATGGGCTGAACGCCACCGCGTTCAGCTGTGAGCTGGTGATCTTGATCGACTGCGGGTCTTCCGTCCAGGCCGAGCCGTTCCAATGCAGGATGACGCCGAGCTGGCCCACTGCAAAGGCGCTCGAAGGCCCGGCGAACGCGACGCTGAGGAGGTTGATGTGGCGCGCGCGAGGCGGCGCGGGCTGCACCAGCCAGCCGGCCGACGGGTCATAGCTCAACGTCGTTCCGCCGAAGCCGACGGCCAGCGCGCCCGATTCGCTGATCGCGCCCGCGCTGCCGGAGGGCAGCGCGACGCTCGTCAGCGGTGAGCGGTCTGGCAGGGGCCAGTCCGCAAGGGCGCTCGAAGCTCCTTCGCTGTGTTCTGTGGACCAGTGGCCGAGGGCGTGTTCGCCCGCGAGCCAGCCTTCGGTGGCGCTGTTGAAGACATCCTCGCTGCCTTCCCCCGAGGGTTCGTAGCCGGGCGCTGAAACGCTCTTCCAGTTGCCGTGGGCGAACACGTCGACGGCCCCCTTGGTCAGGGCGAGCGCGAGCGGCCCGCTACCCGTCTGGAAGATCGCGTCGGGCACGGCCGCCGATCCGAGCGCTTCTTCGCACGAGTTCGCCACCGCAAGCGAGCACCACGATTCCAGCACTTTGCCCGAGCCCACGCTCGAGCCTTCATAACGCGCGACCACACGGGTGGCGCTGTGCGGCGGAAGGTTGACTTCCGCTTCGACCCAAACGTCATTGCCTTCGGCCTTCAGCGCCTTCGGCTGGACGGTGCCCTGCGGATTGGCGACACTCCCGGTCAGGTCCAGGGCGTCCAGGCCGGTCCCGAGCGTGCCCGATTCGGTCCGGGCGAACGTCCATTCCTTGCCGTGGAAATGGCCAAGGATCAGCCCCAATCCCGGCTGCGGCGCCCCGATCTTGAACGCCCCCCAACCTTCGTCGGAGGAGCCGATATCGGCAGCTTGAAGCGTCACGAGTTCGCCGGCGTGCAGGACGCCCGACGGCGGCTCTGCGGACTCTAGCCCCCAACTCCCGCCGTCGAGAAGCCCGTACTCGAGCTTCTCCTGAACAGGGACCGAGCCACCTTGGATCGGAGCCATTCCCGACTGTTCCGACTGGCCCGGCGCGGTCAGAATTCCGTACGCGTGCCCTTCGCTTTCGCCGAGCCGCAGGCTGACATCGAGCAGGCCCGGATTGGCGGATTCGGATCCGAGCAGCGGTCCAAGCGTTTGTGTGGCCGAGGAATCGAGCACGAACTGGCCTCCGGGGACACGGTGGAAGATGCCAATGACCGGTTCTGCGTTCGGATTCGTTGAAACCTCTGACACCGACATCCAGGCTTCTCCGGATGGTGTCATCGCGCCTGAGACGTGAACCTGGTTGGTCGTATTCTTTTCGCCGCGGCGACTCGAGACTTCGTCGGCGGGGAGCAGATGGAACGGTTCACCGTTCGACAGGCGCGGCACATCGCTAATCTGCCAGCCGCCGCTGTCGGTGTAGCGCAGCAGCACAAGCTGTTCGCCTTGCGCCGTATATGGCAGCCGGCTCCCGCCCACTTCCGCGGGTGGGGCGCTCGTGAAACCGTAGCCCCAAGCTTCGTGTTCTGAGCTGTTGGCGATCGTGCCGAGGAAGTGGACCTTCTGCGCTGGCGCGACCACGCCCGAGATGGAAGCCGAGAGGGCGGTCGCGGATGGGTTGTCGACTTCCGAAGCAACTGGTGCCGAGACGGTTTCGTTTCCGGCCCTGTCTTCGGCGATCGCGCGAAAGTCATAGGACCCGTTCTGGAGCGCTTCGCTGTTGATCGTGTGGGAGTAGGTGTCGGAGCCGGGCGGCGTCGGAAGCGTCGTCCTGCCTCCGAGATTCCGCCACACGCCGCCCTGCGGGCGCGCCTGGAAGCGGACCGACGCGACCCCTGAGCCTGAGTCGTTCGCTTGCGCCGAGATGCTCACCTGGCCATGCACCCGAGGGCCCGGATCTATAGTCGAGACGGTCGGAGGCGTGTTGTCGATGAGCCGCCCGCGAACCGGTATCGACGTGACGAGCTCTTTGTTTTTTGACGGCACTATTCGAAAGTCGTACTCGCCGTCCCCTGGCAGGCTTGTCGTGTCGAGGCTCACCGACGCGCCCGCCGCCTTGGAGACGGGAATCTTGGACGGTTCGATCGTGCGCCACCTTTCAGGCCCGGGCGCGCTCTCGGATTGAGCCCATTGGAAGCTGACCGAGGTGATCGATCCAGCCGCCGGCCAGCTTGCGTTGAGCTGGATCGTGCCCCTGAGATTGGTGCCCGGGTCAGCGAGCGTCGCGATCGGCGATTCGTTTGCGACGAGACGATCGCGCAGTTCGGATTCGTACTCTTCACCCTGCGCAGCGGTGGCGATCACGCGCAGGTCGTAGAGGCCGTCGATCAGGGGAATCGTTTGTGTATTGATCTGGATGCTCGGCGTGCTCGTCATCTCGATGGGGCGCCACGATTCCGCTTCTTCGCCTTCGATCGGCTCGTATTGGAATTCGTAGGACTTGATCGAAACCCCGATCGGTTTCGCTTCGAGCGTCAGGATTGGACCGTGTTCGGTGACGACGTTGCCGACGCCGGGTGTTTCGAGCACGACCGCCGGGCCTGAGGTCAGGGGGCTCACCAGGGGGCTCGAGAGAGGGGCGTCCAAATTGGGCTCGCCGCTGGTTGCAGCGACCTGCGGCCGAGGCCCGCTCGTCGGGCGCCTGGACCCCGGTGCGGTCACGCGCTCGCCGGCACCGGGGAGCGGCAGCGAGGCCGACAGGGGTTCGGCGGCCGGCGGGGGGGAACTCGCTGTGTCTGGAACCGCCGAGCTCGTTGGGGTCTTCGGGACGTGCGGCTCGGTCAGGTGCGATAGGCGCGCGATCAACCTTCGCCACTCGGCCGTGTTCAGCTGCGACTCGGGCTGTGGCGCGTTCGTCGCGCCGGTCGGGGGGCTGGAGCCCGCCGGCGCGGCGGGGGGGCCGCCTGTGGGCGAATGCGACTGGGCGGGGGTCTGTGGTGGGAGTGAAGCGGCGGGTGCGGGATGTGTCGGCGTGGGAGGGCCGAAGCCGATGTCCAGGCGATCGGGGGCGCCGTGGCGGACAGCTGTGCCAGAGCTGCTGGGGATACGCACCGGGCCGATGACCTGGCGTGGGGCCATCGTGCCCGGCATGGTCAGTAGCCGGTGCACGGCGAGTTCCGCGAGCGAACCGGCAGCGACCCGAGTGCCGTTCAGAGCCGAGATCGTGACCGCCTCTCCGTTGGCATGCTCGCGGGTGCTCGCCACCTGCGCCTCGCCGCCGTGACCGCACTCCAGCGCCGAAACCGTGGGGTCGATGCCTGAGACGAGAAGAAGGTAGAGCGAGGCCAGGACCCGCCGATCGATCCGCCCGGCTGCGATGTCCTGGCGCCCACAGGCGTAGATGCGCGCACGCGGGTCAGAGAGCAGGTCAGCCTCGAGCTGAGGCTCGCTCATCAGCTGGATCTCCTCGATCGGCGCTTCGGCGGCGTCGGGGCCGAACAGCGGCGTGGTCCCGGCCTGCGGGCTGCCCTGCGTTTCATCGAGCGTCTGCCACGCCTGCAGGACCGGGCGCGGGTCGATGGGCCCGGCTCCGGCCGGGTGGATCTCGAAGAGGAAGTGCGCCTCCTGCCCCGCCGCGGCTTCGGCGACGATGCCGATCGGCGTGCCGGGCGCGATCCAGGCCCCGGTGCGCAGTGCTGCTAGCTCGTCTGAGAGGGTGCGGCGGCGCTGGCCTGTCGCGCCCAACTCGACCGACGCTGCGGCCCCGTGTGCCCGAGCACCCGGTCGAGCTGTGCGTAGGTGTAGCGGTCGCCATAGGCGTCGCGCAGTTCGATGAAGCGGCCAAGTCTCGCGCTGCGCCCGGTGCGGATGACTTCGGCTCCCTGGACGGCCACCACGCGAGCCCCGGGGGCGGCGGCGATCATCGCCCCGCCGACGGTGCTCGCGGTCGCGCTCACGCCGCTCGCGAGCTGAGGAGGCGGTGCGGGCGCATTGGCCGGTGCCAGCGGTGGGGCCACCGGGTGGCGTGCTGTGCTGGCGCCCGCGCTACCCGCGGACTTCGTCCAAACCGCCGTCGCCGGGTGCGGTTCGCTGCCTTCCACCGGGAAGCGCCCGGCGACGATCGCGGTCAGGCCGCTGATCAGCGGCTGGGGCGTCGCCGCGAGCAGGCGGGTGCGGAGGATCACCGATTCGACGTAGCTCGAGGAGTGGTTGTAGGCGTAGATCGCGCCCCGCAGATCGTGCTTCGCGCCAGCGGCCGCGAGATAGCGCGCAGCGGCGAAGATCGCGTCGGCGGGGTTGTAGGGATCGCGCAGTCCCGTGCCGTTGGCGTCCACTCCGTAGGCGAGCCACTCTTCCGGCAGGAACTGCATCCATCCCTCCGCCCCGGCGCTGGAGCGCCCGGGGTCGTAGCCGTAGTCGCTCTCGACTTCGTTGATGGCGGCGAGCACCTGCCACGGGACGCCGTAGCGCTCGGCGGCCGCAATGTAGATCGGCAGCAGAAACGGCGGCGTTCGGAAGATGTTCAGGAAGAAGGAAAACGCCTGGGTTTCGCCCGGGAGCGTCAGGCTGGCGAGGGCGCTCGGGCTGGGAGGCGCCGGAGGCCCCGAGCCGGGCGCTACGGGGCCGCTGCCCCCGGTCGACCCCGGTGCCGGAGCCGAAGCGGTCTGTGGTGGCGAAGGGCGCTGTGCCGGTGATTCCCGAACGGGCTGCGGTTCCTGTGATGGCTGGGCTTCCTGCGATTGGATCGCGGGAGACCCCGGGGTCGAGGTGGCGCTGGGCTGCTGACTGGATGTTGGCTGCTGGGCACCTACGTCGTGCCTGACGTACCTGAGGTTGAAGTAGAGCCTGAGCCTTCGTTGGGTGTGGACGCGGAAGGGGCCTGTTCGCTGGAGGCGACCGGGCCCGGTTCAGACGGTGTGCTCGCCCACGCGTTGCCGTACAGCGGAAGATCTGCGATCGCCGCCGTCGCCAGCCCGAACGCGAGCAAGGCAAGGATGAGCCGTCTGACGCGGGGGCCGGTCACGCGTCAGCAGCCCGCGCCAACTCGAAGCATGTCGACGGGGTGCAGCCCGGCGGAGACGATCGTCGTATGTGATCTCACGGGCATCTGCCCATTGTTGGCGGTCGTGTCCATCACTGGCAGGTCGGAGGGCGCAGCGGCGAAGCCGCGAAGACAATCCTGAGGCTCCCGCCCGCACATTGCGTGAACGACCTGTTACGAGATGAAGTGCACGTTCGTCGGCCAGTGCTTGCGGTTGAGATTCAGGATCAGCAGGCCGGTGTGCCCCGCAAAGAGCCGCGGCTTGGCCACGCTAACCACGTGTCCGTGCCTCAGGGCCTGGGCTCCGATCGTCACCGACCTGCGTACTCTAAAGGTCACGTATAGGCTTAGATAGATTGTCCGTGCCGTTTTATGGTGTGCAGCTTCGCCTTTACGTCATAAACGGCTGGTGGCAGAGTGACGCTCTTGGCCACGGGAGTCACCACCGGTGGTTCCGGCGGCGGTTCGGGCTGGGGCGGTTCGATCTCAATTATCGGCGCGTCGACTTTCGGCTGTTTGCGAATCGGTTCTTCGTCGTTGCCTTCCGGAGCTTCAACCGGGCGCCCGTTGGTCAGCCTGTACAGGTGCGGCGGTTGGAACGCGGGCTGCTGAGCGGTCTCCAATTCCCCCCGTTCGGTCGCGGCCCAGGCATCGTTCGGGGCGTTGGCGACGATCGCGGTCACGGCCGCCTCGTGATCGGCTGGCGGCGCGTTACCGGCGACGAAGCGCGTCACCGTTGTCGTTCCCGCGCAGTTGGCTCGCGCGATGACCGGTTCACCGCTTTCTTCGACGACGCGTTGGCTGCTGCCGGCTTCGGCTTGGCGCCAACGCCCGCCCGCCAACGCGTCGCCGCTTGGTTCGCCGTTCGGCAGGACTGCTATCGATGACCACAGGAAGACTTCCGCCGCGGCGACGCTCGGCGGCGTGTACGTGAAACGTTCCGGCGGCGGGCCGACGCAGGTGGCAGACACCCCGGAAGTCGACAGCGGCACCAGCGGGGAGAGCAACTGTTCGCCGGCGCGCGACGACGACGGTTCTCCCAATTCAAGTTGGCCAAGGCGCAGCCCCGCGGGGTTGCCCGCCGCCCAGCCCTGGCCGGCCGAGTCGAGATCGACTCCGATGAGGTCGGTCCTGTAGGGGTCGTTTGGCAGCGGCGTGGTGGGTGGGTTGAACGAGAGAGGCGTGAAGGCGCCTCCGCCGGAGCCGTACAGCTGCGGCGGCGCTGCCCCTCCGAGCCCCGAAAGCGGATTGTTGCTCGCCGCTCCGCCTTCGCTCGTGGCGGCCACCGCCACACCCAACGGTTCGCCGAAGAGACCTTCGCGCGCCACGGCTCCGGTGTATTCCCCTTGAAGCGAGCTTTGCGAACGATCCGGGGAGGCGTCCGTGAGGGTTTCGCCATTCCAGTGGATGACCGTCCCGTACGTCCCGAAGAACCAGCAGTTGTTCCAGGCGAAGCACGCGGCCGAGGTGATCGTGCCGGGCCTCAGCTTGAGGACTTCCTGGCCGC
Source organism: uncultured Solirubrobacterales bacterium (assembly GCA_963749385.1). Lineage (GTDB taxonomy): Bacteria > Actinomycetota > Thermoleophilia > Solirubrobacterales > Solirubrobacteraceae > Palsa-744. Next base: position 25,729 of record CAVVMI010000002.1, on the reverse strand, counting down.
CTTCGATCTCGACGCTTTCGAGCAGATGCTGCTTGGTCGCGGCGGGAATCGCGAGCGGCTCCCATTCGAGGCTTTCGCCGTCGAATCGACAGAGATGCGCCCATTCATCGTGTTCGCCCGGGGTTCCTCCCACGAGCCAGTAGTCGAGCTTGCCCGCCCACACGACGGTGTGCCCGGGACATACCTTGCTGCCCGGGAACCCGGGGCTCGGAAACCAATGATCACCGTTGAACAGCCAGACTCCATAGGGGTTCGCCCCTTTGTTCTGGCCGCCGGTTGATTTTTCGATCGTCGCCGCGACGCCGCGATTCCAGGCCCTGAAGGCCATCGAGGTCACCGTCAGGTAGCACGTGGCGGCTTCTCTGCTTTCCGGCGCAAAAGGGCAGTCGGAGCTGTCGACGGCTTCGCCTTCGGCGCCGAAGGGGTACGGCTCGATGTCGGTCCAGCAGGCGCCGTCCGGAGCGTCGGCGGACGGTGGTTCGCCGGGTTGATCGTGTTGGTGACCGGCGCTGAGCCGATGGCGGTGGTTGTGTTCGTGGCCCCGGCGCAGGCAACCGGAGCGCTCGCCGCCAGCCCGCTCGCCGGCGCGACGCTCATCACGAGAGCGCCGAACGCGAGTGAGCAGAGAAACGGCGCCAGGCGGCTGGGCATGCGGGAATCCTAGTCGGGGTTCCCCATCCGACCGGCCGTGTTTACAGAAAAGTCACGAGCGTGCGGAAATGTGCGGGTTATCCCTGCTGAGTGGCACAAGAGCGACCTGTGGGCAGCGCGACGTGTCATTCACAGCGGCTTAACGTGGCGTTCACCAGGCCCGCGAGCCGTTCACGAACAAACAACAAGGATCTTCACCAGCGGGCAACAACGGACGCGGCCCTGTCGCCAAATAATTCGCGGCAGCGCTGGGAAGCTTCGCAGCCGGGGTGAGAGGATCACCCGGTGCTGGCGTCTCGCCACTGGGGTCCTGACGACGGGATCGTGAGACCAGTTCGAAGCTGCTCGGCCACTGATCTCTCGTTACTCGATCGAGCAAGGTGGGAAAAACATGGAACTGTCACTTCTGAAGCGCTTTGACTCAGGGCCGCTTGCCATGCTGGTCGGGGTGGGCGCCCTCGCATGTTGTTTGCTGGCGGGCTTGGTGTTCGCAGACGCGGGCCGCGCAGAAGCTCCAAAATCGGGGCTGGCCTGCGTTGAATCGAACGGCAAGATTAGCGGTCGCGGGTCGACCTACCAGAACAACCTGCAGGAGGAACTGGCCAAGGACTTCCGCAACGACGTCTGCGGGCCTACGGGCACCGAAACCGCCGAAGACAAACTTGGCGGCAAAGAACGAGGCGAAGCCGGCAACACGATGATCGCCTACAACTACGTTGAAGCTGAAAAAGCCAGCCAGACCGGATCGGGCGCGGGCCTTAAAATAGCCGAGCTGTCGCACCGACGCGTTCGCGGGTACCGACATTCCCTACAGCGAGTCACAACTCAAAGAACTCAACGAAGCCCCGGAAACGCTGGTGAAAAATGAAGGCAAAACGTGCGCGGCGGTCACCGCATTCAAATTCCCGTTCCAACCGAACGAACCGCCAAAAGAATGGCCCGACAGAGAAGCTGGCAAAGAAGACACGACAGCGCCGATCATATCGTTCCCCGTCGGCGGCTCCGCGGAGGCGCTCCCCGTGCACCTGACGGCTGCGACGTGCGAAGGAAACGCGGCGAATGTACCGACGAGCCTCAAATTCACCGGCCATGAGGTCTCACGGCTGCTTGGCGGGGAAGTTGCGACGTGGAACGATGCCGAACTTGCGGCATCGAACCCGGCGCTGAAAAAATGCCCAGGCTCGGTTACGCGAGTGGTCCGCTTTGACAACTCTGGGACCACGAACATCGTAAAGCAGTATCTGGTCCGCTTCGAAAACTCGCGGAACGGAGGCGCTCCGACGTGTGCAAAAGAACCCTGGCTGTTCTACAACGGCTCACCGAACACGAAATGGCCCGAAGCTAGCGAAGGAGGGACCTGCAGTCCTGTGGTCACCGCTGGAACCAGCGGCGAGCCGGCCCTAATCGTCAAGCTGAAGGAAACCCCGGGCGGAATTGGCTACGGCGATCTCTCTAACACGGTTGGGCCTGAAGTGGAAGGAGCGGGATTCGTCAACCCGACCGTTCAGAACGCGACCAAAACCTCGTTCCAGGCCCCCGAAGAAGGCAATGGCGCAAACTGCAACTTCAAATCCCTGACCCTTCCAGGCGTTACTGCTGAAGAAGCGGTTGGCCTGAACCTGAAAAACAACTGGAGCAACAACAACGAAACCAATCCCGGAAGCCCGCCGAACCACGAGAATCCGAGTGACCTCGGGCCCCTTTACCCGATCTGTGGTCTCACCTTCGACATGGTGTACGAGGGTCTGAGCAACACGGAAGGCAAAGCTAACCCGATCAGCCGTTTGACGGCCAACCAGCGCCGGACGCTGTACTCGTACATGTCCTACATCCTGTCCTCTGAGGCTCAGGAACACCTGGGCTCAATCGAGTACGCCCCGCTGCCGACGACCTGGCTGCCGCTTTTGAGGGAAGGTTTCCAGGAAAAGTTCTAGCGCGGGATGCCTAGAAGAGGCGCAGCAGCAATGGATTCGCTGAACGGGGGGAGCCGGCTGAGCCGGCTCCCCCCGCGCTTTGTACGGACCGATACGGTTGATGTGGTGCACAGACGATGGCTGCAGCGGTCCGCTGTTCTGCTCGTGCTGGTGAGCGCCATGGCACTTGCGCTCACGGGCTCGGCGGTGGGCGCTCTCTATCGCGCTCACGACGCCGCGTCGTTGCAGGCTGCGGTGGCGAGCGCCGACGCGAGCGGGTCTGCGAGCACGATCGAACTGACCTCTGGTGTCTTTTCGCCGACCGCCACGCTGGACATCCGTGGCAACGTCGCGATCACGGGGCCGTCGTCGTCTGCTGGCGCAGAGCTGAGCGGCAGCGCGGCTGAACCCGCACCGGCCAGCATCTTTGTCGTCGAGGCGAGCGCCAAACTCACCCTCTCAAACGTCGAGCTTACCGCCGGCGGTGGGCTGACCGCCGCATCGATCGTGGACTTCGGCACGCTGGATCTCGAAAGCTCGACGGTGGCGGGCAACGGGGGCACGGGTGTCCTGGTTGAGCCCGAAGGGATGGCCACCGTGCGCAACTCGACGCTCTCGGAGGGCCTCGCGTTTGGCCTCGTGGACGACGGCACCACGAGCTTCTTGAACTCGACGGTCGCCTCCAACAAGGACGGAGGGATACAGAACAAAGGCTCACTCAGCCTGACGAACACGATCGTCGCCGAGAATCGGGGCGCGGGCGATTGCAAGGGCAGGGCGGACGCGAGCGATCACAGCCTCGACTCCGACGGCACGTGCGGCGTGGGTGCGCTGAGCGCGACCGACGCCGAGCTGGGGATGCTGACGGCAAACGGTGGTCCGACGTCGACCCAGGCGCTGGCCGCGGGCAGTCCCGCGATCGACGCGGCGGACGACTCGAAGTGTCCAGCCGACGATCAGCGTCACTTCGCTCGTCCAGCCGGGCGGTGCGACATAGGCGCCTATCAGACCGACGCGGCGCAGCCGGGGGCTTCACCGCCCGGCGCTGGGCCCGGGTCGGGCGGCTCCTCGAAAGGCTCCGGCCTTTCACTGTTCGGTGTCAGCGGGCAGGGGGCGCTACGCGGCGCGCGGCGCACGCGAATTGCCTTCAGCGTGCGAGCGGAAGTCGGGCACAGCGGGACGAGATTTCGCTACACCGACGGCGCACGACATCTCGAGCTCACCAAGTTCACGCTGAAGTCGCTGGCGATCGACGCGCGCACGGGCGTTGCGACGCTGCGCGGCCGCGGCGTGGAGATGCCCGGGAGGAGGCGTGTGAGCATCACGCTCGTGCTGGTGAGCCATGCCGCTCACCGCAGCCTGCGCATTCGGCTGTCCAGCGGCTACTACAAGAGCGGCCCGCTCATCAAGGGCTCGATCACGTTCATGCGACGCGCCGTTCAGCAGATGTGACGCTTGTCGTTGCAAGCTCGACCGCAGCAAGCTCGCGAGGTAAGCGCACATAACAACCTCCAGTCGCCGGCGCCAACCCTCCAGTGACGGTTGATACATGAGGACAACCCTCTAGTGAGAGTTGACACATACCGATGGAATGGCCTCGTGTTATCGGTTTGTATACGACTCGTGTCCAAGCGGTAAACATCACGCGCAACCGGTGACCAACTGGTGAACATCGGTGCGCAATGGCTTTCCACCGGCGGACTTCGATGTTATAAGAGTCGCGATGCTCTGCGCAAAGAAAGGTGTGATGCGTGTCGCGACTGTCGCCGCCGCTGTGGCGAGCCTCGGCCTGCTCGCGGTCGCGGAGGCGAGCGCCGAAACCTTCCACGCCGGCTCGACGACGGAATTCGTCTCGGACGTCGGCAAAGCGAACGCCGCGGCGGGCCCGACCACGATTGTGCTCGCGGCCGGCATCTATTCGCCAACGACGCCGGTGACGGTGACGAACACGAGCGCCACGCTGACCGTGGAAGGGCCCTCGGGCTCGCCGACCGTAGAAGGCGGGCCGGCGACACTCGACGGCTCCAATGTGGAACCCTCGCCGTCGGAACTGTTCATCGTCAGTCCAGGGGCGTCGGTGACGTTCAAGGATGTGGAGATCGCCCACGGCGGCGGTGTCGGCGTACCCTCGATCAGGGTCGACGGCGAACCTGAAGGCGGGACCGTCCACGGCGGCAAGGTCAGCCTCGAAAAGTCGCTCGTCTCGGGCAACGTCGGGACGGGCGTGACGATCGAAGCGGGCGCCGAAGCAACAATGACCAACTCGACGCTCTCCGACAATTCGGGATTCGCTGTTGTCGCCACCGGCACCGCGAGTCTTCTCAACTCGACCGTCGCGTTCAACAAGGGCGGAGGCGTGCAGAACAACGGCGTGGTGAACCTCACGAACACGATCGTCGCCGAGAACAAGAACTCCGACTGCAAGGGAAAAGCGACGACAAGCGATCACAGCTTGGACTCCGACGGCACGTGCGGGGTCGGCGCACTGGGCAAAATGAACCCCATGCTCGGCGCCACGCTCGCCGAGGACGGTGGCACGACGCTAATCCACTCGCTGCAGGCGGGCAGTCCAGCTATCTCCGCCGGCGACGCTGCCGCGTGCACGACCGAAGACCAGCGCGGCGCTCCGCGCCCCGGCATCTCCGGCAAACCGTGCTCGATCGGGGCGGATGAGTACAGCAACACGCCGCCGACGATCGTCACGCCAACCGAAGTGGCGGTCGAAGCGACAAGCTCGGCGGGCGCGGTCGTCACATATTCAGCAGAAGCAAAAGGTGCCAACGACGTGGCCACCGTCGACTGCCAGCCGGAATCGGGCAAGACGTTCCCCGTCGGCACGACGAAAGTGGTCTGCACCGCCGAAGACGGGCACGAAAACAAAGCTACGGCCGAATTCAACGTACAGGTGACGGCGCAGGCGACGGCCGCCGCTCCCACCGCCGTCACCGGCAAAGCGTCCGAAATCAGCGAAAACTCGGCGACGCTGAACGCGACGGTCAACCCCAACGGCACCGCCGTCTCCAAATGCACCTTCGAATACGCCGCCGCGGCGTTCTTCGAATTGACCGACACCTATGAAGCGATGGCCCCCTGCGCCACGCTGCCGGGCTCCGGCTCGAGCCCCGTCGCCGTCACCGCGGCGATCAGCGGCCTGAGCGCGAGCACGACCTACCACTTCAGGATCGTCGCCGAAAACGCCGCCACCACGACCAAGGGCGAAGGCGCTGATGAAACCTTCAAAACCAGCGCGACGCCGCCGCCGCCGGCCAGCCCGCCGACGGCCGCCACCGGCGAAGCCTCCGAAGTCAGCGAAACCTCGGCGACGCTGAACGCGACGGTCAACCCCAACGCCACGGCCGTCTCCAAATGCACCTTTGAATACGGCACGAGCACCGGCTACGGCAAAACGGCCCCCTGCGCCACGCTGCCGGGCTCCGGCTCGAGCCCCGTCGCCGTCACCGCGGCGATCAGCGGCCTGAGCGCGAGCACGACCTACCACTTCAGGATCGTCGCCGAAAACGCCGCCACCACGACCAAGGGCGAAGGCGCTGATGAAACCTTCAAAACCAGCGCGACGACGCCGCCGCCGGCCAGCCCGCCGACGGCCGCCACCGGCGAAGCCTCCGAAGTCAGCGAAACCTCGGCGACGCTGAACGCGACGGTCAACCCCAACGCCACGGCCGTCTCCAAATGCACCTTTGAATACGGCACGAGCACCGGCTACGGCAAAACGGCCCCCTGCGCCACGCTGCCGGGCTCCGGCTCGAGCCCCGTCGCCGTCACCGCGGCGATCAGCGGCCTGAGCGCGAGCACGACCTACCACTTCAGGATCGTCGCCGAAAACGCCGCCACCACGACCAAGGGCGAAGGCGCTGATGAAACCTTCAAAACCAGCGCGACGCCGCCGCCGCCGGCCAGCCCGCCGACGGCCGCCACCGGCGAAGCCTCCGAAGTCAGCGAAACCTCGGCGACGCTGAACGCGACGGTCAACCCCAACGCCACGGCCGTCTCCAAATGCACCTTTGAATACGGCACGAGCACCGGCTACGGCAAAACGGCCCCCTGCGCCACGCTGCCGGGCTCCGGCTCGAGCCCCGTCGCCGTCACCGCGGCGATCAGCGGCCTGAGCGCGAGCACGACCTACCACTTCAGGATCGTCGCCGAAAACGCCGCCACCACGACCAAGGGCGAAGGCGCTGATGAAACCTTCAAAACCAGCGCGACGACGCCGCCGCCGGCCAGCCCGCCGACGGCCGCCACCGGCGAAGCCTCCGAAGTCAGCGAAACCTCGGCGACGCTGAACGCGACGGTCAACCCCAACGCCACGGCCGTCTCCAAATGCACCTTTGAATACGGCACGAGCACCGGCTACGGCAAAACGGCCCCCTGCGCCACGCTGCCGGGCTCCGGCTCGAGCCCCGTCGCCGTCACCGCGGCGATCAGCGGCCTGAGCGCGAGCACGACCTACCACTTCAGGATCGTCGCCGAAAACGCCGCCACCACGACCAAGGGCGAAGGCGCTGATGAAACCTTCAAAACCAGCGGCGCGCCAAGCAGCGCTTCACCGGAAGAAGCGATCCGCCAGCTGCTCGAAGAAGTGAAGTCCGCGAACCTTTCGCGTGGCATTCGCTTAGAACTGGTCGGCCCGCTGAAGGAAGCGCTACAAGACCTGAACTCGCCGCCGCGACGCTGTTACAAGGTTGAGTTTGACAGGCGCCACAGGGTCCTTGAGCTCGACAGCGCGTGCGCGAGTCGCGTGGTGCGCGGCGACCTGGAGCAGTTCGTCGATGTGATCCAGCGCGATCAGGGAAGGCGGAAGAGGTCGCAGCAGATCCCCGCCAGCCTTGCGAGCGCGTGGGTCGTGGCGGCCGAAGGCATTGAGGCATCGCTTGGCAACGGGTCCGATGGCCCGTGCGGCCACCGTGGCTAGCGAGCGACGGTAACCGGGGCGTGCGGTCGCTACGAAGCGCCGAGAGCTTTCGACTGATCGCCGTTGCGGTTATCGCCGCTGGAGCGGTTGTCGTGGGCGAGGTCGTCCTCGGAGGAGGTCACGGATCAGGCGGCTCGTCGCATGCGAGCTTGCGCGTGGGCCCAGGCAGCGCGTCAGGCCAGGCAGATCCCGGCTCGGATACGGCGGGATCTGGCAAGCCCGGCTCGTCGTCGAAGGCCGGCAATGTCGTCGTCGCGGGCGGCCCCGCCGTTGAACGCACGCTGCGCCATGGCTATCTGAACGTCGTGATCGATCAGCCGCCGGCGGGGCTGTTCTCAGAACAGAACAGCTCGATCGCGCGAGGAGCAGCCGTGGCCGTCGGTCAGCTCGACGCGGCGGGAGGCGTCGCGCGGCATACACGCATCAAGCTCGTGAGCGAGAGCTTGGACGGCCTGTCGGCGGCTGCCGTGCAGAAGCGCCTGCGGTCGCAGGCGGCTGGCGTGCTGATCTTGCCGTGCGACACCGAATCGCAGGCGACGCTGGCGGCGGGCGCCTCGCAGTGGGGCATGCTGATGCTCGCGCCGTGTGACCCGGATGCCACCGCCGGGGGGCGCTATGCGACCTACTGGCCCGTCGGCACGGCCGCAAGTGAAGAAGCCGCCGGATTGGCCGCCTATATGAAGACGGTCGGTTACGGAAGCGTCTTTCTCGTCAACTCTCCCGGCAGTCGCTACGCCGAACTGCTGACGGGCGCGTTTCGCAGCGCCGCGCAGGCGCATGGCATCCAGGTCGTGGGCAGCGGCTCGATCGCGATGACCACTCGAGACTATTCGGCGCTCGCGAACGCGATCAAGGCGACGAACCCACCGCCTGCGGCCATCTACACGCCGCTCCCGCCGCCACTCGTAAACCGGCTCGCCGCCGGCCTGCTGGCGCAGGGCGTCGATCAAAACGTGCTGGACAGCAGCGCGATGGACACGCCGGCGACTCTGTCCAGCGACTCCAAGGCGCTGGAAAACGCCACCTTCGTGTCGTACGGGTTCCCGCGTGAAAGCGCTTCCGCGCACCGCTTCGCGGGTGAATACGCGAGGAGGTTCGGGCGCGCGCCGGTGGGGAGCTACCCGGCGCTCGGCTTTGAAACGATCCGTCTGCTCGAGAGCGCCGTGCGCAAGGCGAACTCCGGCGAGCCGAGCGCGATCGAGCGGGCACTGCTCGGCGGGCTCACCCTCCCGGGGGTCGGCCTCGCGGATCGCGTCTACGAGCCCAACGGGAATCACAACCCGGTCGGTGAAGTGGCGATCGCCAAGGTCTCTGCCGGAAGCTTCGTTCCGCTGCTTGCCACCACGCCGAACGGCGCGTCGACCCCCTGAGGCTACTGCGGCGCGGCGAACGGACCGAGGTCTTCGGTGCCGTAGGGCGGCGTCTCGGCATCCGCGCCACCCACGGCTGCCCGAAGCAGGACGGGAGAGTTGCCGTTGAGACCGGGCACGAGCGCCTTCGGCCAAGGCTGCACCGCCTCGAGGAAGACTTCCAGGCCCGGTCCCGCGAGCGTCTCGGCTATCGACCAGCGCGTTGGCCAACTCCTCCATGACCTGGCGGTTCATTTCGACGATCTGCCTCGCGGTGTCCTCCGCCTCGTGGACCAGTCGGCGGGTCTCGCTGTCGACCAGTTCGTGGGTCGCCGGAGCGACGTTGGCGGTGTTCGCCAGTTCGCGGGCGATGAACACCTCGCCGGGCTTCTCGCCGACGGTCACCGGGCCGATCGCCTCGCTCATGCCCCAGACGGACACCATCGCGTGGGCGGTGCTCGTCGCCTCCTCGAGATCGTTCTCCCCGCCGGTCGAGAGCATCCCGAACACATATTCCTCCGCCGCCACGCCGGCCATCGAGGTGACGAGGTTCTTCGTCAGGTCCAGATGGGTCAGCATGAGCTTGTCCTCGCTGGCATAGACGGTCGAGCCGCCGCGTCCGCGAGCGCGCGCCACGACCGAGAGCTTCTGCAGAGCCGCCGAGTTGCTTATCGCGCGCGCGACGATCGCGTGGCCGGACTCGTGGATGGCGATGCGCCACACCTCCTCGCGCGAGAGCACGTGGCTCTTGCGCGCCGGGCCCGAGAGAACCCGGTCGATCGCCTCTTCGAGCTCTTCCTGCTCGATCAGCGGCTTGCCTGCGCGCACCGTCAGCAGCGCGGCCTCGTTGATGATGTTCGCGAGGTCCGCGCCGGTGAAGCCCGGCGTTTGGTTGGCGATCCGCGCGAGGTCGGCTTTGGGCGAGATCGGGCTTCTGCTTGCGTGCAGTTCGAGGATCTCGCGCCGGCCATGCACATCCGGGACGTCGACGACGACCTGGCGGTCAAAGCGCCCGGGACGAAGCAGGGCGCTATCGAGGATGTCCGGCCGGTTGGTGGCCGCCATGATCACCACGCCCGTCTCCGCGCCGAATCCGTCCATCTCGACGAGGATCTGATTGAGCGTCTGCTCTCGCTCGTCGTTGCCCTGTCCCATGCCGGCGCCCCGCTGGCGGCCGACCGCATCGAGCTCGTCGATGAAGATGATCGCGGGCGCCGCCTCGCGCGCCTGGCGGAACAGGTCGCGCACGCGCGCCGCGCCCACGCCGACGAGCGACTCGACGAACTCCGAGCCCGAGAGCCTGAAGAAGTTGGCAGCCGCCTCGCCGGCGACCGCGCGCGCGAGCAGCGTCTTTCCTGTGCCCGGTGGCCCCGTCAGGATCACGCCCTTGGGCGCTTTGGCGCCGAGATTCGCATAGCGGCCAGGGTTCTCCAGGTAGTCGCAGACCTCGCGCAGCTCGATCAGCGCCTCGGGCGCGCCGGCGACGTCGTCGAACGTAAACGCGCCCTCGCCGGCCTTCTGGCCACGCCCGGTCCACTTGGAGAAGCCCGCGAAGGCTGCGCCCTGGTCTTTGAGCAGCGTCATGAAGAAGGCGAACAACGTGACGAGGATCAGGATCGGCAGCAGGAACTGGACGACGATGCGCAGGCTCGCCTTGCCCGACTGCGAGTCGACGAACGTCGGCACCTGCTTGCGCTGCAGCAGATCGAGCAGCGTGCCCGTGTAGGAGTCCGAGTGCGGATAGGTCGCCCACTCGCGCTGGCCAAGCGTGGTCCTCAGCTCGAGCCGAGCGTCCTGATCGCGCAGCGTCGCTTCGGCCACCTGTCCGTGGGAGATCATGTCGGTCGCGTTCGTCAGCGACGTCTGGTTCCCGAACTGGTGCGGCGCGATCAGCGTGAGACCGATGAAGAAAAGCGCGAGCAGGACGACCGCGGTCCCAGCAAGGCCCGCCAGGAGCGGCGCCGCGACGACGGTGTCCCTGCTGGCCTCCACGCCGCGGCGGATCCAGCTGAACGGGAATTTATCGAGCACGTGTGGTCAAAGTGGCGGGGCTCTGTGGATGCACGGCCTGACCGCTGGTCGGCCGCGCGCTGCCGGCGGATGCGCGGCAGGCGGTGGATTCTCTGCCATCGCTGCACGCAAGACGTAAACGACCGGTGAACAAGTGCGGACGTATTGGGATCACGCGCGACCGTCGGGCGCGTCGGCCCCGGGGAGCCGACACGACACCCGACGCGGCATCGATCCCGACCGATCGTCGGTTGCTCGGGGCGTTCACCGGCGCAACGCGGGTGCGACTGCAGGGGCCGAGCGGCGCGCTGTGTGCATCCGCGGTCGATCAGCCAGCGATCTCAGCCGCGTGTGAACTCGATGTGAATAACAAGTTCGACTGGCGAGTCGCCGAGTAGGGCTTCCGACGTATCGAAACGCTAGCGATCAGCGCGCGTACGGCTGCTCGCGGGCGCTCTCCTGCGTCTCCCTGTCGGAGTCCGCCCGTAGCGCGTAAAAGGAATGTCATCGCAGTGACACGTGACAATGTCGTGACCGATCGTGACGATGCCGTAAACGTCTTGCGTTGGGCCGCAACCTGCTGCTAGAAGAATCTCCGATCATGGAATCTGCTTACTGGACTGGGACATCTGTTTACCGAACTGGAGGACAGAATGAGGTATGGATTCGTGGCGCGTTTGCGAGTATGTGTGATCGCGCTTGCCGTCGTCGGAGCATCGTTGTCGGTGCTTGCGGCCGCAGCGAGCGCTGAAACCTACAGTGCGAGCAGCACCGCGCAGTTTGAAGAAGCGGTCAGCAAAGCGAACGCCAATCCGGGCGCGAACACGATCGTGCTCGCCGCAGGTTCCTACCTGCCCGGCGCTACAATCACCCTGACCAACACGAGCGGCCTGCAGACGATCGAAGGCCCTTCGGGCTCGGTCGGAGTCGTGGGGGGGCCGGCTGCGCTTGAAGGCACCAACGTTCAACCGGCGCCGTCGGAACTGTTCGTCCTCGAACCGGGTGTCTCTGTAACGTTCAAGAATGTCGAGATCATTCACGGCGGAGGCAGCGGTGTGCCCGCGATCAGGGATATCGGCGAAACCGGCTCTATCGCGGGTGGCAAGCTCGGCCTCGAAAGCTCTCTCGTAGGGGGTAACACCGGCAGCGGGCTCACCGTCGAGCCGGGGGAGAAGTGACGGTGCGCAACTCGACCTTCTCGGGAGGTCAGAGCTTTGGCATCGTCAACGACGGCACGGCGAACCTCCTCAACGCGACGGTCGCGTTCAACAAAGGCGGCGGCATCGAAAACAAAGGTGCACTGAGCCTGACGAACACGATCGTTGCCGAGAACAAAGGCTCGGGCGACTGCAAGGGCGCGGCGAACACAAGCGACCACAGCCTCGACTCCAACGGCAGCTGCGGCGTCGGCACGCTGAGCAAAACCAACCCGCTGCTGACCCCACTCGTCAACGACGGGGGCACCACGATGGTCGACGTGCCGGAACCGGCAAGCCCCGCGATCGGCGCCGGCGACTCGGCGACGTGTACGACGACCGACCAGCGCGGCGCGCCGCGCTCAAACCCGTGCACAATCGGCGCAGTCGAGCGCGGACAGCCGCTCGCCGAAGCAACCGTCGCCCGCTTCTCCTCAACTGAAGCGAGCTTCTCAGCACCAAACGCCGTGGCCGTTGACCCGAGCGGAGACATCTTCGTCGCAGACTCGGCCAAGGACCAGGTGCTGGAGTTCAGCTCAGCACGCAAACTGCTGCGCCAGTTCGGCTCTGAAGGAAGCGGCGAAGGCCAGTTCAAAGGCATCAGCGGCGTAGCCTCAAACTCCGCCGGCGATGTCTACGTCACAGACGTAGGCAACGACCGCATCCAGGAGTTCGGCCCGGCAGGCGAACACCTGCGCAGCTTCGGCACCTCGGCGCTGAAAGGCGGCCAGCTGCTCGCCCCGAGCGCGATCGCGATCGACTCCTCGGGCGACGTCTGGGTCCTGAACCCAGCCGGCGCATCGGGCGATCGCATCGTCGAGTTCTCCTCTGAAGGAGCAGAACTGACCAAGTTCGGCGCAAACGGCTCCGGCGAAGGCCAGCTCGGCCAGGCCTACGGCCTGGCGATCTCAGGCGGGAACCTGTATGTCGCTGAAGAGTCCAACTCCAGGGTCCAGGAGCTATCCACCAGCGGAGCGTTCATCCGCCAGTTCGACAAAAAAGGCTCTGGCTCAGGCGAATCAAACGAGCCCTACGCGATCGCCACAGAAGCGAGCACCGGCGACCTCTACGTGACAGAAGTAGGCTCAGAGCGCGTGCAGGTCTTCAACCCCGAAGGCACCTTCATCACGACCTTCGGCTCGCCGGGCTCGGGCGCGGGGCAGTTCTCTGACCCCAAGGGCATAGCGCTCAGCTCCTCGGGCACGATCTACGTGGCCGACACGGGGAACAAGCGCCTGCAGGAATGGGCGCACGGCTCACCGCCCACGTTCACAACGAGCGTCACCAGCTTCGCCTCAACCGAAGCGAGCTTCTCAGAACCAGACGCCGTGGCCGTTGACCCGAGCGGAGACATCTTCGTCGCAGACTCGGCCAAGGACCAGGTGCTGGAGTTCAGCTCAGCACACAAACTGCTGCGCCAGTTCGGCTCTGAAGGAAGCGGCGAAGGCCAGTTCAAAGGCATCAGCGGCGTAGCCTCAAACTCCGCCGGCGATGTCTACGTCGCCGATCAGGGCAACGACCGCATCCAGGAGTTCGGCCCGGCAGGTGAACACATCAGGAACTTCGGCACCTCGGCGCTGAAAGGCGGCCAGCTGCTGGCCCCGAGCGCAATCGCGATCGACTCCTCGGGCGACGTCTGGGTCCTGAACCCAGCCGGCGCATCGGGCGATCGCATCGTCGAGTTCTCCTCTGAAGGAGCAGAACTGACGAAGTTCGGCGCAAACGGCTCCGGCGAAGGCCAGCTCGGTCAGGCCTATGGCCTGGCGATCTCAGGCGGGAACCTGTATGTCGCTGAAGAGTCCAACTCCAGGGTCCAGGAGCTCACAACCAGCGGGGCGTTCGTCAGGGCCTTTGACCTCAAAGGCTCGGGCAACGGCAAATCAAACCTGCCCTATGCGATCGCCACGGAAGCCTCAACCGGCGACCTCTACGTGACCGAAGTAGGTGCGGAGCGCGTACAGGACTTCGGCCCCGAAGGGGCCTTCGTCACCGCGTTCGGCTCGCCGGGCTCGGGCGAAGGGGAGTTCTCTGACCCCAAGGGCATAGCCGTGGGCTCCTCGGGCACGATCTACGTCGCCGACACGGGGAACAAGCGTCTGCAGGAATGGGCGCCGACTCCGTAGGGGAGTAGCTCGGCAGAGCACCGGCCCGGGAGGGCGACCCATGGTCGCGAGCCGGGAGGAGGGCAGATCGGGCGGGACCGTCGCGGAGGAGCGGCGGTCCCGCCGCTGTCGTTCCAGGCCGAGCGTTTTGGCGAGCGCGCCGGAGGCGGCGATCCGCTCAGGTGCCTGGCGCACCCGCAGCCGGTCTCTTTCGGCAGCGCTAGCTCCGCGGCGGCGTGTCGGCGAGCGGCGGTGGCGCGGTGCGGTAGCTCGCGGGCGTGGCCGAGAGCGCTATCGGGTTGCGAGTCAGGCGCGCGATGCTGCCGTCGGCACGCGCGAGCTCGACGATCGGCTCGAGGCCCAGCCGCGCGGCCAGCTGAAAGGCACCGGCGATGTCGTTGACCGGCCCGGCCGGCACGCCCGCGGCGAGCAGCAGCTCGCTCCACTCCGCACACTCGCGCTGACTCAGGCGTCCCTGCAGCTCGCGCGTCAAACGCTCGCGGTTCGCAACGCGCGCGGCGTTGCTGGCGAACGACTCGTCGTCGGCGAGCTCCGCGCAGCCGAGCACCTCGCACAGCGCGCGAAACTGCGCGTCGGTGCCCACTGCGACGACAAGCTCGCCGTCGGCGGTGCTGAACAGGTCATAGGGCGCGACGCTCCGGTGGGCGTTGCCCATGCGCTCTGCGACCTCGCCGGCGAGCGTGTATGCCGAGGCCTGGTTGACGAGCGCCGCGAGCAGGCTCGAGAGCAGGTCGACCTGCACGAGCTGTCCCTCGCCCGTGCGCTCGCGGTGGCGCAGCGCGGCGAGAATGCCCACGCTCGCGAACAGCCCGCACACGACGTCCACGAGCGCGACGCCGACCTTCTGCGGCTCGCCCTGCGGCGTGCCGGTGATGCTCATCAGGCCGCCGAGCGCCTGCACGAGCAGGTCATAGCCCGGCATCGCGGCGCCGCTGCCGGCGCCGAAGCCGGTGATCGAGCAGTACACGAGCGCGGGGCTACTCGCACGCAGCTGCTCGTAGGCGAGTCCGAGCTCGCTCATCACGCCGGGGCGGAAGTTCTCGACCATGACGTCGGCGCCGAGCGCGAGCTCGCGCGCGCGCTCGGCGTCGGCGCGCTCGCGCAGGTCGAGCACGACGCTCGTCTTGTTGCGGTTGACGGCCTGGAAGTACGTCGACATCCCGCTGTCGTCATAGGGCGGGCCCCAGGCGCGCGTATCGTCGCCACCACCGGGGCGCTCGACCTTGATCACCTCGGCGCCGAGGTCGCCCAGCACCATCGTCGCCAGCGGGCCGGCGAGCACGCGCGAGAAGTCCACGATCCGCACGTCTGCCAGCGCGAACGCCATCCATCTATATATTAGATCCTCGAAAATCTACGGGCAAGGGAGTAGACAGGCATGGCGACCACCGCAGCGGCGCCCCCGGCGATCAGCCCGAGGGACTTCCTCGGCATCGACCATCTGCTCTCAGACGAGGAGCGCGACATCCGCGACACCGTTCGCGCCTTCGTCGCCGACAAGATCCTTCCGAACGTCGGCGAGTGGTTTGAGCAGGCGCGCTTCCCGACCGACGAGCTCGCGCCGCAGCTGGGAAAGCTCGGCGTGCTCGGGATGCATCTGCGCGGCTACGGCTGCGCCGGCGCAAGCGCGACGGCCTACGGCCTGGCCTGCATGGAGCTCGAGGCCGGCGACAGCGGGCTGCGCTCGCTGGTCTCGGTGCAGGGCTCGCTCGCGATGTATGCGATCTGGCGCTGGGGCAGCGAGGAGCAGAAGCTGCACTGGCTGCCGCGCATGGCCGCAGGCGAGGCGATCGGCTGCTTCGGGCTGACCGAGCCCGACGCGGGCTCCGATCCCGGCGCGATGCGCACGAGGCCAGGCGCGACGGCTCAGACTGGATCCTGCACGGGCAGAAGATGTGGATCACCAACGGCTCGGTCGCCGACGTCGCGGTCGTTTGGGCGCACCACCGATGAGGGCGTGCGCGGCTTCGTCGTTCCGCAGGGCACCAAGGGCTTCACCACACAGGACATCCACCGCAAGCTCTCGCTGCGCGCATCGGTCACCTCCGAGCTGCTGCTCGACGACGTGCGCCTGCCCCAGGAGGCGATGCTCCCGGAGGCGACGTCGCTGCGCGGGCCTCTGTCCTGCCTGAACGAGGCGCGCTACGGGATCGTCTGGGGCGCCGCCGGCGCCGCCCGCGCGTGCTTTGAAGCCGCGCTCGCGTACTGCCAAGGAGCGGATCGCCTTCGGAAGGCCGATCGCCGCCACGCAGATCCAGCAGTACAAGCTCGCCCAGATGGCCCTCGAGGTCAACCGCTCGGCGCTGCTTGCGCTTCACCTAGGCCGCATGAAGGACGAGGGTCGACTGCTCCCCGAGCACGTGAGCATGGGAAAGCTCGGCAACGTCAACGATGCGCTCGCGGTCGCGCGCACCGCGCGTCAGGTGCTCGGCGCCAACGGCATCACGCTCGAGTATCCGGTCATCCGCCACATGAACAACCTCGAGTCGATCGTCACCTACGAGGGCACCGCGGACGTGCATGCGCTTGTCGTCGGCGGCGCGCTGACGGGTATCCAGGCGTTTCGATGACCCGCAGCGGGCGCGGGCGCGGGCTTACGGGCGCTGGTCTGTACCTAAGGGACCTAGTGGACCTAAAGCGAGAGGCTGGGTATATGCCGTTTTTTTGTGCGTATAGCGATGGTATTTACGCGCGCGGCGGTGGCATGACGCCTGGCCGCGGCGCGCGATGAGCGCGACGGCGTCGCGGCGCTCGGTGCCGGCGACCGCGCAGCAGCACGCTGTCGAGTCGCTGCGCGCGATGATCGTCTCAGGGCAGCTCGTGCCCGGCGAGCGCGTCAACCAAGATCAGGTCGCCGCATCCGTCGGCACGAGCGTCGCGCCGCTGCGCGAGGCGCTGCGCGTGCTCGAGCAGGAGGGCCAGGTGACCTACCGCCCGCGTCGCGGCTACTTCGTCACCGAGCTGCGCGCGGAGGACCTGCGCGAGATCTACGAGCTGCGGCGCGTGCTCGAGGAGCGCGCGGCGCGCCACGTGCTGCCGACGCTCGACGAGGACGCCTTCGAGCGCATCGCGCTGGCCGCGCGCGACTGCTACGACGCCGCGGCCGCCGACGACGTGATCGCAGAGCTCGAGGCAAACCGTCGTTTTCACTTCGCGATCCTTGCAGCGCCCGATCGGCCGCACACGATGCGCCTCATCCGCACGCTGTGGGAATCAACAGAGGCCTACAGGGCGATGTACTACAACTCGCCCGCCGAGCGGCGCCGCTCGATCGAGGCGCACGATCGAATCATGGCGGCGATGCGCGACGGTGACGCCGACCGGCTCGTGGCCGAGATGGATGCCCACCGCGAGCGCGCGCTCACGGTGCTGTGCGGGATTCTCGAGCGGCGAGACGGCGCCTGAGCGGATCGGACTCGGCGTAGCCGTTCGTGAGAACCCACTCAGACTCGTCAAGAGTCGCGCGTGAACGCCGATTCACGACTGGGTAAAGGCCTCTACGGAAAGGAACTTCATGAACATCCACCCAGTCGCGGGAACAGGCGCACCACAGAGTCTGGTGCCCGCATCAAGCAAGGGCGGACCGGAGTCCGGCGAGATTCCGGGCGCAGCTGACCACGACGGCGACGCCGATGACGCCGCAGGCTGCCCCCCGGCCGCTCCGTCGCCCGACGTCGCTTCGGGTCGCGTCGACCTGAACGCGTGACGCTGGTCGGCGGCCGCCACGTGCGGCGGCCGCCGACCTCGCGCGGCTTAACCGACCGGCTCGCCCGCGTAGGCGCGCATCGCCTCGATCAGCGGCCCGAGCTCACGGCCGCGCGGCGTCAGCCTGTACTCGACCATCGGCGGGCTGCTCGGGATCACCGTGCGCTCGATCAGCCCCGCCGCCTCGAGGTCGCGCAGTCGCTCGGAGAGCATGCGCGGCGAGATCCCGGCTATCGCCTCGGCGAACTCGCTGAAGCGCAGTGCTCCCGACAGCGCCGCGTAGATGATCGACAGCTGCCAGCGGCGCTCCAGGAGGTCCGCCGTCTGGCGGACCTCCGCTGGAACGGGCTGGCACCTACGAGACGTGCGCGACATTCTGCGCCGGCTCCAGTGCTCGGTCGAGGACCTCCTGCACGGTCATCACCGGGTGAAACGTCATCTGCTCGGCGACGTCGTCGGGGATGTCGTCCAGGTCGCCGCGGTTTCGCTCGGGCAGGATCACGTCCGTGAGCCCGGCCGCGTGTGCGGCGAGCACCTTCTGCTTGAGGCCGCCGATCGGCAGCACGCGCCCCTGAAGCGTGACCTCTCCGGTCATGCCGACGGTGTGCTTGACAGGTCGTCCCGACAGCAGCGACGCGAGCGCGGTGACCATCGTCACGCCTGCACTCGGGCCGTCCTTGGGGATCGCGCCGGCCGGCACGTGCACGTGGAACTCGCGGCCCTCGAACGCGCTCTCCTCGATGCCCAGCTCGTCGGCGTGACCGCGCACGTAGGACAGCGCGATCCTCGCCGACTCCTTCATCACGTCGCCCAGCTGACCGGTCAGCACCAGGCTGTTGCCGCTGGAGCCGCCCTTCATCGAGGTCGCCTCGACGAACAGCACGTCGCCGCCGGCCCCGGTCACGGCCAGGCCGGTCGCGACGCCGGGCGTCGCCGTGCGCGCGGCGGACTCCTGGAAGAACTTCTGGCGGCCGAGCGCATCGCGCACGATCTCCAGATCGATCTTCACGGGTGCCTTGGCGGCGGCCTTCTTGCTCGTCTTCGCCTTGCGCGGCGGCTTGACGTCATCGGCCTCGGGCTTGGCGCCGTTCTGGCTCGCCTTCGCATCGGCCTTCTCGCCGTCGCTGCGACTCGGCGCAGGCTCGGGCTCGCTGTCCTGCGCCTGGCTGGACGCGATCCGCGTCGCGGTCTTGCGCAGCACCGTGCCGAGCTCGCGCTCGAGGTTTCGAACGCCAGCCTCGCGCGTGTACTCGGAGATGATCGTCCGCAGCACCTCGTCTGACACCTGAACCTCGTCCTCGCGCAGGCCGTTGCGGTCGCGCTGGCGCGGCCACAGGTAGCCCTTGGCGATCGCGAGCTTCTCATCGGACGTGTAGCCGTCGAAGCGGATCACCTCCATACGGTCGAGCAGCGGCCCGGGGATGGTGTCGGCGACGTTGGCCGTCGCCAGGAACATCACCTGGCTGAGGTCGAGCTCGATGTCGAGGTAGTGATCGCGGAACGAGTGGTTCTGAGCCGGATCGAGCACCTCCAGCAGCGCCGCCGACGGGTCGCCCCGCCAGTCCGCGCCGACCTTGTCGACCTCGTCGAGCAGGATCACCGGGTTCATCGTGCCGGCGTCGCGCAGCGCCCTGACCAGACGGCCGGGGAGCGCGCCTATGTACGTGCGCCGGTGACCGCGGATCTCCGCCTCGTCGCGCACGCCGCCCAGCGACATGCGCACGAACTCGCGGCCGGTCGCGCGGGCGATGGACTCGCCGATCGATGTCTTGCCGGTGCCCGGAGGCCCGATCAGCGTGAGGATCGCGCCCGACTTGGGGTCGGCCTCGATGCCTCGGTCCTGGCGCAGCTTGCGCACGGCCAGGTACTCGGTGATGCGGTCCTTGACGTCCTCCAGGCCCGCGTGGTCGGCGTCGAGCACCGCGCGCGCGGCGACCGGGTCCAGGTGCTCCTCGGAGCGCTTGCTCCAGGGCACCGCGATCAGCCAGTCCAGGTAGGTGCGGATCATGCCCGACTCGCCCGTCTGCTCGCCCATGCGCTCCAGACGGTTGAGCTCTTTCAGGGCCTGCGTCTGCACCGCCTCCGGCATTTCGGCCTCGGCGATCTTCGTCTGGTACTCCTCGACGACCGACGCGTCGTCCTCGCCGAGCTCCTTGCGGATCGAGTCCATCTGCTTGCGCAGGAAGTACTCGCGCTGCTGATTCTCAGCGCCCTCCTGCACGTCCTCGCGGATGCGCTTTCTGATCTGCAGCTCGGCCAGGCTGTCGCGCTGAAACTTCAGCGCGAGCTCCAGGCGGTCTGTCACGTCGAGTGCACGCAGCAGCTCGACCTTCTGCTCGTAGTTGAGGTTGGGAAGTAGCCCGCCGAGTCGGCGAGCACTCCGGGCTCTGCGATCGCGCGCAGGAACGCGGAGATGCGCCCGTCGTCGCCGCGCAGCTCGAGGATCTCCTCGACCACGGCGCGGTACTCGCGCTCGAGCTCGCGCGTGCGCTTGTCTACCGGAACGTCGTCCGGACGCTCCTCGACCTCGACGCGCAGCTCGCCGCCGGGTCCTGTCTGTGCCGCGCCGATCAGCGCGCGGTGCTGCCCTAGATGGCCACCGCGTGGCCGCCGCCGGGCAGGCGGATCTGCTCTGAGACCTCGCCGATCGTGCCGACCTCGAGGAACTCGTTCTCGTGGCGCGGAACGAGCACGACGCGCTCGTCCTCGCCGACGTCGACGGTGAGCGTGATCCCCATGTTCGGGAACACGATCGTGTCGTCGAGCGGGATGAGCCGCAGCAGCGGCTTTGGCTCAGAAGGCTGTATCTGCGGCGTGTCTTGGTTCGCTGCCATTGGTATCTGCTCCATAGGGGGTTACGAAAGTTTAGTTAGTATAGCGCGCTGTAGTTGCGTGTGCAAGTACACGCGATGTCGTCTCGGAAATGGCTTGTTAGAGCCAAAAATGACGATGTCCGGCCCTTGTTGCGGCCGTTGGACGGTCGTCGTGGCGCAGTCGCGCGGGCGCTGGCTCGCGTCAGTCGCCGAGCGCGAACAGCGGCCAGTTCCCCGGCACGCCCTTCAGCGCGTGCGAGCCGCGCGACTCAAACGAGAAGGGGCCGCCGACGACCGTGCCGAACACGGTGCCCGAGACCAGCACCTCGCCGGGACCCGCCAGCGCGTTGACGCGCGCGGCGATGTGCACGGCCATCCCCGCGACGTCGTCGCCGATCAGCTCGCACTCGCCCATGTGCATGCCCACCCGCACTCCGACCGCGAGCGAGCCGGCCTCATCGGCGATCGCCAGCGCGCAGCGAAGGGCGCGCGAGGGCGGTCCGTCGAACGTGGCCAGCAGCCCGTCGCCGACGTGCTTGACCTCGCGCCCGCCGAAGCGCGCGAGCTCCTTGCGCAGGATCTTGTCGTGACGAGCGAGCAGGTCGCGCCAGCGAGCGTCGCCGAGCGCCGCGGCATGCACCGTCGAGTCGACGATGTCTGTGAACATCACGGTGAGCAGCGCTCTGGTCGGCTCGCTGCTGCGCTCGCCAGTGAGGAATTCCTTCATCTCTTCGAGCACCGCCTCGCTGTCGCCGAGGAACGGGAGCGAGTCGGCCCCGTCGAACTCGACGTAGCGAGCGCCCGGGACGCGCCCGGCGATGTAGCGCGAGTGGCGCACGTCCATCACGGGGTCGCCGCCGCGATGCATCACGAGCGTCGGCACGCTGATGTCGGGCAGGACGTCGCGCACGTCGACATCGAGCATGGCCTTGGACATGATCCGTGCCTCGGCCGGGCTGGCCGCAAGGCGCTGCAGGCGCGAGAACCAGTCGGCGACGGCCGCATCCTCGGCCGCCGAGGGACCGAGCATCCCGGCCGAAATGTCACCGCCGCCACCCCACGCGGCGACGGTCTGCTCGATCAGCTCCTCGCGCTCCTCGCGCGTGAGCGCCCAGTCGTAGTCTGGCGCCCAGAGCGTGCGCACCACCGACGCGTACATCACGAGCGCGCCCACCCGATCGGGATGCTCGGCCGCCAGTCGTGCGCCGGTCAGCCCTCCGAGCATGTGCGTGCACAGGGCCGCGCGCTGGCTCTCGGCGGCGTCGAGCACGGCGAGCGCGTCCTGCACCTCCTGCTCGAGCGTGTGCGCCACGTCCACACGGTCCGACAGCCCGGTCCCCGGCGGTCAAAGAGGATCACGCGCGAGAACGTCGCCATGGTCTCAAACCAACGACGCGCCGCCGGCAGCTCCCAGAGCTGCTCGACCTGCGAAATCCAGCCGGGCAGGAACATGACATCGATGGGCCCGTCACCGGTCACCTGATAGGCGATGCTCGCGTCGCCGCTGCGGGCATAGCGCGTGGTGGGCAGTCTCGTCGTCGTCTGTGCCACGAATCCACAGTACTCCGGGCATGCGCTGCGGCGGCGTTTGAGCCGGGCGCGCAGGTGGCTTTTGAGCCGGGCGCGCAGGTGGCTTTTGAGCCGGGCGCGCGGGTCGGCGTGGCCAAACGCACAACGACGCCGGCGAGCGTCGCTAGCATGGCCTGGCGATGACCGGCGCTGGCGAGACCCCGGTCGACCATGTGTTCGGCTACGGCTCGCTCGTGCGCGACGGCGCGGACGGCTCGCCTGCTGCGGATGGGCGCCCGTGTCGCCTCAACGGCTACCGGCGCGCGTGGACCGTCGCAATGGACAACGGCCTCACGCTGCCGGGCTACAAGTACTACGTCGATCCGCGCGACGGCTCGCGGCCGGCGCTGTTCGTCACCTTTCTGAACCTCTCGCCCGCCGAGGGCCATGCGGTCAACGGAACGGCGTTCGCGGTCACCGCGGCCGAGATCGCGCTGCTTGATGATCGCGAGCGCAACTACGAGCGCATCGAGGTCACCGGCATGCTGAGCGAGCCGATCGGCGGTCGCGTCTGGTCCTACATCGGAACGCGCGCTGCGCGGGAGCGCTTTGAGGAGGGGAGACGTCTTGGCCGCGCGGCGGTAAGCACGCGCTACATCGAGGACGTCAGAAGCAGCTTTCGCAGCGCCGGCGACGCCGCGCTGCGGGAGTTCGACGCGAGCACCGACCCGCCGGCGTGCCCGATCGCCGATCTGCGGCGCGTCGACGTGGGGCGATAGGCCGGCGCGACAAGGCGGTCGGGCTCACTCCTCGTCGTCGCTGAAGCTCACCTCGACGTTCTCCTCCTCGATCCGCTCCTCGACCTCCGCCAACGAGGTCAGCGCGCGCTTGTCGGCCTCGAGCAGCGGGTTCGAGAAGAAGCTTCGCGGCCACAGCCTGCGCTTGCGCACGACGTTGATCTCGGCGGCGAAGATCGTCAGCTGCGCACCTAGATAAAGCCAGGCCAGCAGACCGAGCACGAGCGCGAAGACACCGTAGAGCGGCTGCGTGCGCTTGAGCTCGTGGTCGATGTAGTAGCCGCCTAGGTGCTGCAGCAGCTGCCAGAAGACGGCCGCCACGATGACGCCCGGCAGCAGGTCGCGCCAGGAGAGGTCGACCGCGGTCAGCAGCTTGAAGGCGAGCATGAACACGGCCAGGTTGAGCACGAAGGCGAGCAGCACGCCGACAACGACCGTCGGGGCGCCATGGCTGCTCGTGCCGATGAACCCGGCGGCGGTCGTCGAGGCGACGACCAGCGTTCCCAGGAGCGCGAGCACGCCGAGGCTGCGCAGTCGTTTGAAGATCCAGTTCGGGCGGCTCTTGAACGGCACGTCCCAGATGTGGTTGAAGGCGTTCTGCGACGCGCTCATCACGCCGAGCCCCGCGAGCAGCGTGAGCACCACACCGATCGCCAGTGCGACCCCGTTGCCGGTTAGCGGCTGCACCTTGAGATGGTCGGAGATGATCGGGAACTGGCCGAGCGTCGCCGTCGAGGATCTTCTTCTGCTCGTCGGGGTCGCCCTGCAGCACGTAGCCAAGCACCGTCACGAGCACGAGCACGAGCGGAAAGAGCGACACGAAGCCGTAGTAGGCGACGAGCGCCGCGAGCTGGCCGGCCTGGTCGTCGCCGAACTTCTTGACGACGGCCGCGAGGAAGCTCAGCGGGCGGCTGCGCTGCTGGTGGCGGTCCAGGGCGTGGAGGTGGTCGGTGAGGCTCATCGACCCATTTTCGTCACAACCGCGCAAATGCCCCCTTCTCGACGACGGGAAAACCTGTGGGGGGTCGTCTGACCTCGAGCTGCGACATCTCGATGTGACGCGGAGGGCAGATGATCGTGGCGCGCGGTCCACTGGGCGACTCGTCTTGCGCGGAGCTATGCGCGACCCAGCGGAGGAGGTCGCCCTCGTGGCGATTGCTAAGAGAAACGTGCTCCTTCGGGCGCATCGGTTTCGGCTGCGATGGGAGGATCTCGAAGACTGCTACGCACAGGCAATTCTCGAGCTCGTGGCTCATGTGCGAAGTGGTGGAGAGTTCTCCTGTGCGCTGCACATCAGCAACGCTCTGGAGCAACGTTTCTTGTCACGCATCTTCGATCGCCGGCGCGCGCTGGCCGGTCGTAGCCCGGCTCAGGCGATGTTGGAGTCCGCAAGGCCTCTGGGAGGTGGCGGCGAGGACGGGGTGGAGATTGCCGACGCGCGCCTTGAACTCGAGCGGATCGTGCTGCTGCGCGAGGAGCTTCGCGCGCTGCACCGCCATGCGCGCGGGCTGACTGCAGATCAACGACTGGTGCTGGCATGCCAGGTGGGTCTGCAGATGGGGTGCGCCGATTTCTGCCGTCGCTTAACTGGTCGGCCGAGAAGTACCGCAAGGTCGCACAGCGAGCTCGCGCGAGATTGCGACAACTCATGGCAGACGAGGCCAGTGATGTCCCGTCCTGCACGGACCTGTCGTAGACAGATCACGGAGCCCAGCGTATGAATATTTCATCCCCCAGTCATACGCGCGCTTCGGCAAACGCCGGCGGTCGGTTGAACGGACGACCACACGGCGACAGCGATCCGCGGTCAGGCGACCGAGAGCCGGACATGTTCCCTTCACGGCTCTCGGTCGCCCGCGGGTTGCATCTTGCTCACAAACCGGACGAGCGCAGGTGAGACTCATATGGAGGGAGCCGCGGGTGGTTTATCGCGTCTACAGCGAAGACGAGTTTCTCGCTGGCGGCGATGCGAAGATCGTGGCCAATCCGCCCCAGATTCGGGCAGACCGATCTCAGCCTTTGCCGGCGAATTCAGTGACGCACGGTGAGTGTGGCCGCGTGAATGCGACGATCGCGAGCCACAGTCGCGAGCTTGGGCTGTCCTTCAGGCACCTTTCGTGGCGGGTGGTCGGTACCGCAGTGGTCAGCGGCGCGGTTGGCACGCTCGGCGGCGTCGCTATCACGATGTCCCTGCAGTCAGGACACGTGCGCGCACTACGTGCTGCTCATCCACTGGCTGAGCTTCGCAGGAGCCGACAGAGGACCGGTCATGAGCAGGTTCGAGTCTCCACGCCTACCGGTCGCGCAGTCGAGTCGACCAACAACCGCGGGACTCCGCGGCCTCTGGCGCGGATGCGCGCGCCTGGGCACGCCCGCGCGCGCGTCACGATCAGGCGGCGCCAGCGGCGCGTCCCTGAGCCGGCGCCTCGGCCTGGCGGCGAGGCGTTCCACGTCGCCGGGAGACCGGTGGCCCGGCCCAGCGAGTTTGGGTTCGAGCGCTGATGGCAATCGAGTCTTCGGCGAGCACGCCGGTGAAGGTGTCGGTGAGGACAACCCCGCTGTGGCGACTGAGATTGGCGCGGGAATATCCCCGCTACGTGCTGTGCGCGGTGTCACTTGCGGGGCTGGTCGCGAGCGCGCGGTTCGCGATCGCGCCGCCGCAGCCGAAGGCGGCTGCGGCGAGGCCGGTCCCGACGCGTGAGGACCTCGCCGCAGAGGGATTTGCACAGCTAT
>CAVVMI010000001.1:0-16737 GCA_963749385.1 uncultured Solirubrobacterales bacterium | reverse complement strand
CGCACGGGTTCACACAGTAGTCCCGTGCCGCGAGGCCGGCGGCGCTAGCGTGGGGCGCGATCGCGATCAGACCAGGGAGGCACAGATGAACGACACAGCCATAGCCGAGACAAGAACGCTCGCCGACGGAACACAGATCCCGCTGCTCGCGCTCGGGGTCTGGCAGATCCCCAACGGCCCGGAATGTGAGAGCGCCGTCCGCTGGGCGCTCGAGCTCGGGCTACCGGCACATCGACACCGCGCAGGCCTACGGCAACGAGGAGAGCGTCGGGCGCGCGCTGCGCGACAGCGGCGTGCCGCGCGAGGAGGTGTTCCTGACGACGAAGTTCTTCCCGGGCTCCGAGGACCCTGTCGCCGAGGCGCAGCGCAGCGTGCAGCGCCTGGGCGTCGAGCGGGTCGACCTCTACATCATCCACTGGCCCCAGGGCGGCGCCGACATGGGCCTGGCCCGGCATGCAGCAGGCCCGCGAGCGCGGCCTTGCCCGCTCGATCGGCGTCTCGAACTTCAGCCTGGCCCAGATCGACGAGGTGCTCGAGCTCGGCGGCGAGCGCCCGGTCGTAAACCAGGTGCAGTTCAGCCCCTTCGAGTACCGGCGCGGCCTGCTGGAGGGATGCGCGCAGCGCGAGATCGCGCTAGAGGCCTACAGCCCGCTCGGCACCGGTCAGCACCTCTCAGATCCAGAGGTCGCGGGGATCGCAGAGGCCCACGGGCGGACGCCCGCCCAGGTGCTGATCCGCTGGTGCCTGCAGCGCCACACGATCGTGCTCCCCAAGTCGACACACCGCGAGCGCCTGCAGGAGAACGCGCAGGTCTTCGACTTCGAGCTCTCAGATGAGGACATGAGTGCGCTTGACGCGCTGGACCGCACGGGCGCCACCGACCAGGCGCGGGAGAAAAAATGGTGGTGAGGATGGACGGCCGATGACGCAGGTCGCGCTCATCACCGGAGCCACCGACGGCCTCGGCCGCGCGCTGGCGGACGCGCTGGCCGACGATGGCTGGCGGCTGATCCTCCACGGGCGCCGCGCGGACGCCCTGGCGGTGGCAGCCGACGAGATCGCCGCGCGCGGCGGACAGCGCCCGGCGACCGTGCTCGCAGACCTGTCCGAGCTCGCGCAGGTGCGCCGCCTGGCAGGGGAGGTCGGCGCGCAGGCCGATCGTCTGGACGCGCTCGTCAGCAACGCCGGCATCGGCTCGGGCGAACCGGACGGCACCGAGCGAAGCGAGAGCGCCGACGGCTTTGAGCTGCGCTTCGCGGTCAACTACCTGGCCGGCGCGCTGCTGAGCCTCGAGCTGCTGGCGCTCCTGCGCGCCTCGGCGCCCGCGCGGATCGTCAACGTCGCGAGCATCGGCCAGCACCCGCTGGACTTCTCAGACCTGATGCTCGAGCGCGACTACAGCGGCTCGCGCGCCTACGGCCAGAGCAAGCTCGCGCAGATCATGTTCGGCTTTGAGCTCGCGTCGCGGCTGCCCGCCGAGCAGGTGACGGTCAACAGCCTTCACCCCGGCACGTACATGCCGACGAAGATCGTCATGCAGTCGGTCGGTCGCTCGATCGACAGCCTTCAGACCGGGGTGGACGCGACGCAGCGCCTGGTCAGCGCGCCTGAGCTGGCAGGCGTCACCGGCGAGTTCTTCGACCGCCAGGAGGTCGCGCGGGTCAGCCCGCAGGCCTATGACCCCGAGGCGCGCAGCAAGCTCTGGACCGAGACGCTCGCGCTGCTCGCGGTCGATCCCGGGATCGTCTAGCGCCAGTGATCCTTGGGGATCATCGAGGTAGGACGCTTCGCCCCACCCGAACGACCAGTCCTCGCGCGCGTTCTCGACGAGGTTGACCGCTAGGTCCTCCACGCGCAGGCCGACCGCCTCGACGAGGCGCTTGCACAGCGTCGCATAGAACGCCTTCTTGACTTCGGTGCTCCTGCCGGCGGCGAGCGTCACGCTCACCATCACGAACCGGTCCGAGCGCTCGATCTCCAAGTAGTTGCGATCGAAGAGGAAGTGCTCGGGTGAGTGCTCGGTCAGGATCTGAAAGCGATCGCGCTCGGGCACACCGAGCGCCTCGACCGCCGCGCGATGGGTCGCGTCGGCGATCGCGGAGCGCTCCTGTGAGGAGAAGCCCTCGGGGATGTCGATGCGGACGAGCGGCATTCGCGGATCCTAGAGCGCGGGGCGCCCGACGATGCCCGCGACGTCGCGCCGACCCTAGGGCCTGGGCCATCCTCCGCGCCCCGCCTTCCGCGCGGCGATCCGCGCGTACTCGCTCTCCTGCCACTCCCTGGCGACCTGGCAGAACGTGAAAGCCCAGGGCCGCCCTCGGCGCTGGCGCAGGATGTTCATCGCCAGGTAGGGAACGCCGAGGGCGGCCAGGAGGACCAGGAGGCCGGTCATGTGGTGTATACGGAGAGGCGCGGGAAACGGATCACCGGCATGAGGCTTTCGAACACAGCACACGAATCTCGCCCGTGGCGCATCCGCGAGATCGCGCCGGACTTCACGCTCGAGGATGTCTGGGCCCTTCCCGCGCACGGCGGGGCCGAGGACTTCCAGACGCTGCTCGAGATCATGGCTTCGGGCGACACGTCCAAGACAAGGCCGCTCCCGGCTCGGGTGCTGTTCGAGATCCGCTGGCGCCTTGGCAGCTGGTTCGGCTGGGACGACCGCGCCGCCGACCTGCCGATCCCCGGTACGCGCGAAGTCTCGCTCGCCGAGCGCCTGCCCGACGACCTGCGCGGCACCGCGGCGGATCTGGATTTCGGCTCACTGCCCTTCACGTCGCTGTACCGCACCGACTCGGAGTTCGCCGCGGAGCTGTCAAACCAGACCGTGCACGCCGTGATGCACCTGGCCTGGATCGAGGAGGACGACGGCCGCTACCAGGGCCAGATGGCCGTCTACGTCAAGCCACGCGGCCGCTTCGGGAAGGGATACATGGCCGCCATCGCGCCGTTTCGCCATTGGATCGTCTACCCGGCGTTCATGCGGCAGATCGGGCGGGCGTGGGACGCTCGGATGGCGCGAAAACGACAGCTGGGAGATTCTTCGAGAGAGCCCAGATAGACTGCCTCTCTTCGCGTCTCGATCGGCCGATGTCCACGTCTCCCGCTGACTTCAACGCTCAGATCATCGACGAGTTCCGTGCGAACGGCGGACGCGTCGGCGGCATGTTCGAGGGCAATCCGCTGCTCCTGCTGCACCACACCGGCGCGAAGTCCGGCCAGGAGCGCATCAACCCTCTCGCCTACCAGGCAGACGACGGGCGCTACGTCATATTCGCCTCCAAGGGCGGCGCGCCGACCAATCCCGACTGGTACCACAACCTGATCGCCCACCCGAACGCGACGATCGAGGTGGGGACCGACACGATCGAGGTCCTCGCCAGCGAGGCCAGCGGCGAGGAGCGCGAGCGCCTGTACCGCACGCAGGCCGAGCGCATCCCGCAGTTCGCCGAGTATGAGGAAAAGGCCGGGCGCGTGATCCCGGTGATGATCCTCACGCCGCGCCAGACGGGCTGAGAGACGACCGAGCCGTATGGCCCCCGCCCGCGCTCCCCACATCAGCCGGATCGCCCAGGCCTACCCCGACAGGATCGAGGTGCGCGGACGCGACCTGTCTGAGGAGCTGATGGGCCGCCTCAGCTTCACCGAGTACTTTCACCTGCTGCTGACCGGAAGCGAGCCGACCGACGAGCAGCGCTACTTCCTCGACCTGCTGCTGGTCGCGATCGCCGAGCACGGCATGATGCCGACCAACGTGGCGGCGCGAATGACGATCGCCGCCGACCCCGGCTCGCTGCAGGGCGCCGTCGCGGCGGGCATCCTCGGCTGCGGACCGGTGCTGCTGGGGACCGCCGCCGAGTGCGCGCAGCTGCTCAGCGACGCCGCGCAGCGCGTGCAGGAGAGCCGCGAGCCGCCCGAGGCCGTCGCGCTCGCGATCGCAACGAACGGCTATGCGGTGGGCGAGCGGCTTCCCGGGTTCGGCCATCCGGTGCACGCGCCGGTCGACCCGCGGGCGCAGCGGATCCTGCAGCTCGCCGACGAGCGCGGCGTGAGCGGGCGCCACGTGGAGCTCGCGCGATGTCTGCGCGAGGCCGTGGTGGAGACCTGGGGAAAGCCGCTGACGATGAACGTGTCGATGCCGATCGCCGCCGTGCTGCTCGATCTCGGCTTCGCCGCGGCGACGGTGAAGACGATCCCGATCCTCGCGCGCACCGCCGGGCTGCTCGCGCACGTGATCGAGGAGCAGCAGGAGCCGATCGGCCTGCTGATGGCGGCGCGCGCCGAGCAGGCGATCGAGTACGAGGGCTCACCGGAGTAGGAGGCCCGAGCGGCCGCCGTCCACGTATCGTCTGGCGCGATGCTGCGTTTCGCGCCGAGCGAACTCACCGACGCCGAGCTCGCGCTGCAGGGCGAGGTGCGAGATTTTCTCGCCGCCGAGCTGCCGCGCGGCAGCTTCGCGCCCGGGCTTGGGATGGCGGGCCGCCGTGACCAGGACTTCTCCCGTGCGCTGGCCGCGCGCGGTTGGCTGGGCATGGCGCTTCCAAAGCGCTATGGCGGCGCCGAACGCGGGGTCGTGGAGCGCTTCATCGTCGTCGAGGAGCTGCTGCGCTGGGGAGCGCCGATCCGCTACCACTGGGTCGCCGACCGTCAGACCGGACAGCTGATCCTGCGCTATGGCTCAGAGACTCAACGCGAGCGATTCCTGCCCGCGATCTGCCGCGGCGAGGTGTCGTTCTCGATCGGCATGAGCGAGCCGCAGGCGGGCAGCGACCTGGTCGCCGTGCAGACTCGCGCGACGCGCGCCGAGGGCGGATGGAGCGTGAGCGGGACCAAGCTGTGGACCGGCGGGGCCAATGAGAACGACTGGTGCGTCCTGCTGTGCCGCACGAGCGACGAGGACGATCGTCACCGGGGCCTGACCCAGTTGATCGTCGATCTGCGTGCGCCGGGCGTGACGGTGCGGCCGATCGCCTACCTGGACGGCAGCGAGTTCTTCAACGAGGTGCTGCTCGACGAGGTGTTCGTCTCAGATGACCTCGTGCTCGGCGAGGTCGGCGCGGGCTGGGCGCAGAACACCTCCGAGCTGTCGTTTGAGCGCGCTGGGCCCGAGCGCTGGCTGTCCACCTATATGGTCGTCGAGCAGTACGTGCGCGAGCACGACGCGCTCGACGACCGTGCGCAGGCCGTGCTGGGAGAGGCGATCGCCGGTTGGTGGGGCATTCGCGCGCTGTCGCTGTCGGTCGCACGCCTGCTCGACGCCGACCAGGCGCCAGCCGCCGAGGCCGCGCTCGTCAAGGAGATGGGAACGCGCTTTGAGCAGGACGTGCTTGACGCGATATGGCGGCTCGTGCCCGCCGACCCCGACCCCGACGCGGAGTCGCTGTTCGAGCGACTGCTCGCGGCGGCGATACTCGGGGCCCCGTCGTTCACGATCCGCGGTGGCACGAACGAGATCCTGCGCTCGGTCGCGGCGAGGGCGCTGCACGCATGAGCGATCGCGAGTCCCTCGCGGCGCTGCGCGAGCACGGGCACAGCGGGGGCGCGGAGAGCATGCTGCTCGGCCGGTGGCTGCTCGCCCGGGCCGGCCTCGGCGAGGCAGCCGGGGAGGTGACCGTCGCACCCGGGGACGGCCGCGACAGCGTCGTGCTGCACGGCGAGCAGCTGAGCGGTATCGCGCATCGCGTCCCATGGGCGCGCGATGCGGCTCAGATCGCGATCGTCCTCGGCGACCGTGCCGTGGTGGTCGATCGCGCGGCGGTGACGATCAAGCCGGGCGCCAACCTGGCCGGCGACGCTCGCGACACGGTGCTGTTCGACGGCGCCACCGCTCTTTTGGGGTCGGCCGTGGACCCCGACGAGCTCCAGCTGCGCGGGGCGCTGACGCGCATCGCGCTGATGGCCGGGGCTTTGGATCGGGTGTATGAGATCGCGGTCTCATACGCGCGCGAGCGACGCCAGTTCGGACGGCCGATCGGCGCCTTTCAGGCCGTGCAGCAGCACCTCGTCACGATCGCCCAGCAGACGGCGCTCGCCGGCGCCGGCGCCGATCTGAGCGCGCGGCGCCCGGGCGCCTTTGAGATCGCGGCCGGAAAGCTGCTCGCCAACCGCGCGGCGCTGATCGCCGGACGCGCCGCCCACCAGGTGCTCGGCGCGCGCGGCGTCACACGCGAGCATCCGCTCGGACAGCTCACGCTGCGGCTGTGGGGATGGCGCTCGGAGTACGGTGACGAGCACCACTGGAGCACCCGGCTCGGGGCGGCCGTCGCACGGGCGGGCGCCGACAGCATCTACCCGGCGATCACCGGCGGGTCCACCGTGGTGAGCGTCTGATGCCCGACATCGCCCACAGCACCCACGGACAGCCGAGTGCGCACGCTCCGCTGCTGCTCACGCACGGGTTCGGCGCAAGCCAGGCGATGTGGGCGCCGAACATCGACGCGCTGGGCTCAGACCGCCAGGTCGTCACCTGGGACCTCCCGGGACACGGCGCCACCAGCGGATCGGACGGGTCCTCACACGAGGAGTGCGTCGCGGAGATGCTCGGACTCCTGGACGAGCTCGGGGCCCCGCGCGCGGTGCTCGGCGGGATGTCGCTGGGCGGCTACCTTTCGCTGCTGCTCTGCGTGCGCCATCCCGAGCGGGTGGCGGCCCTCTTGCTCGTCGACACGGGCCCGGGCTTTCGCGACGATGCGGCGCGCGAGGCATGGAACGCGCACGCGCGGGGAGTGGCAGACGAACTGGAAGCCCGCGGCCCGGCGGCCCTGGGCGGCAACGCTGAGACGGTCGGTGCCGAGCACACCGCAGGCGCCGCCGGCCTGGCGGCGGCAGCGCGCACGATCCTCACCCAGCGCAACGGAGAGGTGCTCGAGTCGCTGGGCGCAATCGCCGTCCCCACGCTCGTCGTCGTCGGCGAGCGTGACGAGCGGTTTCTCGGCGCGGCGCGGATGATGGCTCGCCGGATCCCTGATGCGCGTGAAGTGATCATCGAGGACGCGGGCCACGCGGCGAACATGGACCGGCCCGCCTTATTCAATCGTGCGGTGCGCGACTTCCTGGAGGGCATGTGAGCGAAGAGCTGACGGTGAGCGTGGATGACAGCCACGTCGCCACGGTGCAGTTCAACCGGCCGCCGCACAACCACTTCGACGTGGAGCTGATCGGCGCGCTCGCCGATGCGTATGAGGCGCTTGACGAGGACCCCGCGTGCCGCGCGATCCTGCTGTGCTCGACAGGGCGCCACTTCTGTGCCGGAGCGAACTTCACCGGCGGCGGCGAGCGGGGCGTCCCGACGCTGTATGAGCACGCGGTGCGCATGTTCAGCGCGGCGACGCCGGTCGTCGCCGCCGTTCAGGGCGCCGCGATCGGCGGCGGCCTGGGGCTGGCCTTGTCCGCGGACTTTCGCGTGGCCAGCCCCTCGTCGCGCTTTGCCGCGAACTTTGCGCGACTGGGCATCCACCACGGCTTCGGAATCACCGTGACGCTGCCCTCGGCGATCGGGATGCAGGCGGCGCTGGACCTGCTCTACACCGGCCGGCGTGTCACGGGCGAGGAGGCACGCACGCTTGGCCTCTGTGATCGCCTTGCCGCCGACGACGAGCTGCGCGACGCCGCACACGCGCTCGCATCGGAGATCGCCGCGTCCGCCCCGCTGGCGGTCCGATCGATCCGCCAGACGATGCGCGGACACCTGCCCGATCGAGTGCGCGCCGCGACCGGTCGCGAGCACGCCCAGCAGGCCGGCCTGTTCGCAACCGACGACTTCCGTGAGGGCGTCAGCGCAACGGCCGAGCGCCGGACGCCGCGCTTCACCGGCAGCTGATCAAACCGGAGGTGCCTCCGGCCCCATGACGCCAGCACCGAGGCTCAGCCGGCGACCCGTGCGTGGGCCACGCGCGAGGCGCGGCTCGGCTTCAGGCCGTCAGTGCGCCCCGCGCAGTAGCGCGCAGCGAGCTCCTTGGGCCCGAGATCCTCGACGAGCTCCAATCCCGCGCCGGCTAGGTCGTCGCACAGCTGCTGGGGCTCAAAGCCCGACACCCAGGGCTCGCCGATCGATGCGACTTGGGCCCGCGCGCGCTGCAGCCGATCGTCTTCGTCGACCGAGTCCAGCACGCTCTGGTCGGTGTAGCTGAAGACGAGCTCGCTGCCGGGCGGAGCGCACGAGGAGATCGCGCGTAGCGTGGCCATGTTCGCCTCCCGGGTGAGGTAGGGCGTCACCCCGAGCCACGAGAAGAAGGCCGGGAGATCGCTGTCGAACGACGAGCCCCCCAGTGCGGCGTCGAGCGGCGTCTCGCTGAGGTCGGCCGCGACGAGGTGCAGGTCCGGCGGAAGCGGGGTCTCGCACTCGGCGAGCCGCGCCGTCTTGAACTCCTGCGTGCTCGGGTGATCGACCTCGAAGATCTCCAGCTCGTGCTCGAACGGCTGGCGCAGAGCGAAGCTGTCCATCCCCGCGCCCACGATCACGTACTGGCCGACCCCGCGCCGCACGGCATCCTCAGCGCATCCTCGGCGCAGCGGGCGCGCAGGATCACCGTTCCGTAGGAGGGATGCGCGCGCATGATCGCGTCGAGGTCCTGCGAGCTCGCGCGCGCGAGAATCGCCTCCCGTTCGGCGGCAAGGATCAGGCGATCGCCCCAGGGGTCGTCGATGAGCATCGGGCGGTCCAAGCGCGTGTGGGCGGCGCGCATCAACGCGGTGCCGATCGCTGTGCCGCTGGCCCTGCCTGGGTCCATCGGGGCGATTCTTGCAGACGGAGCCTTTCGCGACCTTCGGGTTACGAGGCCTGGAGGGAGATTTGCTCAAGTAAATGTGGCTCTAGAAAGCCAAATTACGTGTGCCGCATTCTCCCAACGTTGCTCAAATTGGTACCCAATTGGTACCCCCGACCTTCGGGGCGATAACCCGAAGGTCCCCGAAAATGGTACGTGTAACCTTCGGGTCGCTAACCCGAAGTTCAGGTTCCTCGGGACCCTCGGTTCACAAGTGACCTGAAGCAGTAGAGCAGTTGCCCCGACCGATCTGATCTGATCTTGGGCTGTCGGCATCAGAACCGCGCGTCGTCACGTGTCGATTACGAGATCAGCTGCGGGAAGTAGTCACGCGATGAAAGCGTAAGCGACGCGATCAAAGCGGTCTGACCTCTTCTTCGCCAGCGGCTTCCAATGCGCGTAACACTTGATCGGCTTTGTCGTCGCCCCCCTCAGCCTGCCATGTGACGCCAGCAATCGCATATTGCATCTCGCGTGCATAAGCTCGCCCTTCATCTTGGAGTTCCAGGATGCGTCGATACACAGGGGGCTCGCGAGAGAACCGTCCCATCGTCAGAGGCAGCACAGCCCAATCAATTACTCTGTACCCCTCAGACGCAGCATGCTGCAGTAAGGCACTCGGATCTGCGAACGAGGACACGATCAACATCACAATCGAGAATTTCAGCGATAACGCCCTGCGAGCCACTTGATTTCCGTCTTCACCTCCCCAGAGCTCAGGATTCGCGATATCCTTTGTGAGGCAGGGCAGATAGGGTGGATTACCGATTACATAGTGCTCTCCGCGGCGGGCGCGCGCATCGAAGAAGTCTCCGTGAGTTACACGGTAATATGTCTCTAGTCCGGCCTCGCTGGCATTCGTGTTAGAGACAGCAACGGCCTCGGTGTTAATGTCCCAGCCGTGGATGTGTCCGCGGAAACCGGTCCTCGCAATCGCATCAACAACAGGTGCGCCGGTGCCGCTGCCCAACTCAACGACCCTCGTCGCTGGTATCGAGGCTAAGTGTCGGCTAAGTAGACGCCGCACCGTGTAGCCATAAAACTCAGACTCGACAGGATCAAAAAACGGCCTACTCGCGTGTTGGGTCTTATCGCCGACCAACGCGGTTCTCTCTCGAACCACCGAAGGTCGGAGTATCTCAGGTGTACTAGCCGTCATTCTATCCCGCCGTCACATCAGCAACGGTGCGCCGACGCTGAGTATGCCCCGAAGTTATCCGACAGCGTGGCTCCGCCGCAAGGAACGATCGGAACGTGCCCGAGCGCCCGCCCAGCCGTACCAACGGCACCAGAGTCGCGCTATGTCGCGTCGCATAGCGGCCTGAAGCCCGAGACTCGGCGCTCCGATGCGAAGGGGCGCACGGATCGCGATGTTGGTCGGGATGGCGCATTGAAGATTCACGAAGCCTAGCGATGGGGCAGGCGGGAAGCCGTTCGGCAGTTCCAAAGCAGATCGACCAGCGCTGCATTTCGACGAGATCGCTCTGTTTCCTGGATAATGGACGCGATGGGGGAGGTCGCGCTGCCCGTTCTCGGAACTCGGACTTGTCCGTGCGATAGCTAAGACGTGGCCAGGTTACGGTATCTCGTCGGCCGCGAACTGGCGCGCGCGCGCAACGTGCGCCGCTTCTCGCGTGCGCCACGCTATCGGCCTAGTTGGCCGAACACGATGTTCTGGGGGGGAGTGTGGATTCTTTCCTGGTGCGCCATATTTACGCTTGGGTACATCGTGGGGCACGGTTCCCCGGCAGCGACGCACAACGGGTTTTGGGCTTCGCTGGAGAAGGTAATCACACGGCCCAGTGTCGCGCTGCCATTAGCGTTTGCGATCTTTACGTGTGCAGCGTATGGCTGGCGCCGGGTCTGGCTTGAGTGGCTTGCATGGAAACCGGGGCAGATTCGCGTTCCGGATTTCAGCACGCACAATTTGACCCAAGCTTCCCCGGCACAGCTCACGAGCATGTTTCGAGCCCGATTGGCCCAGGTCCGGCTGGACTCATCCGGCGTGGCGCCAGCTGCGCAGCCAGTCAGTGACTTCCTCGATGTGCTCAGCGCCGCCCAAGTCGCCTCAAGCAACATCCTCGGGACCTTTCTTGGCCTATTACGAGCCGCGATGCCCAGCTTTGCATACGAACTCCACGGAGTGGTTGTACAGCGCGACAGCTCACCGAGCGACTATCGGGTTTCGGTGCAGATTATTCGACTTCCTCACCAAGAAGGTTCACAAGTCGAGGTCACCGACATCGACCTCGATCGCGCAATCCGGAGGGCAGCGGACTTTGCGACAGCCGCAATCCTCCCGCGCACGCGACTGTGCAAGGGCCCGTGGATCACCTGGCGCCGCTACAAGATGCCTGGCCGACTCTTCAACGCCTATGAGGATGCCTGCGAGCATGAGGCACAGCGACGCTACGACCAAGCGCAAGATCTCTTCTACCAGGCACTCGAGTGCGATCCTATGAACCGGACGCTTCGGCTCCAGCTCGGACAGCTGCAGGAGAAGTTACGCATGTCGCTGGAGGACACTCGCGACCTATACGGCAATGATCAACTCTGGGTCGCCGGCAGAACGACATCTACCTCCAGGACTCTACACCCGTCGCGCCGAACGAGATCGGACACGTGCACTCCTGATCGCGCGTTACCGGCGCGCGGTTCTGCTAGGCAATCGCTCGGTGATGGAGGAGTGGTTTGAGCGCTCCACGAAGCGACAGGCGGCGCGCGTTCATCGGCAGGAGGTGCTGCGCGACCAACTGAAGTTGTGGCTGGCGCGAGACTCACCGAGCACGCTGAACACGCTCGAAGCTATGCCTCAAGACGGTGAGTTGTCAACACAACAGAAGGATCAGGTGCAGGAGGCCCTAGCGCAATGCGCTGCCAAGGAAGTCAACGATCTTTTCGGCGAGCTACCACTGGCATGGCGGCTCAAACGCGACCCCCCTTTAACCCAGCGCGCGCTTAGTCTGGCCATGCTCTGCATTAACCAGCGCGTGCCCGCCGGCCTAGAGGGCGATTCGCGTCGGGAGCGCACTGACGCTGAGACCACCGGCGTAGAGACACTGTGGAAACAAGTGTTCGATGTCGAACGTTCGTTTCCGTTCGGGCACCGCCGCCCATTTCGGCGCTGGAAGGAGCAGTACAATGTCGCGTGCTTCTTTGCGTTCCCTTTGCTGAGCGCGTGCGACGGCGTTATGTACAAGGATGAACTCGCCGCAGAAGCGGTACGAAGACTTGAACTAGCGGCCGCATCGGCTACTAGTTCGTTCATAGCGCGTCAACGTGACTGGGTTACAGCCGAGGACCCCGATCTGGATGAGCTACGTCGCCATCCGCGCTTCAAGGCGTTCGAGCATAACTACTTTCCTGGCCATGCGCCGATCTCGCGCCTCCCCAAGTGTGCACGGGAGCTCGCCGAGTTGCGCTGCACGCGCGACTTGCTAGTTGCCGCCGCGCGCAGTTTTGAGACGGTGTGGCACGAGCGGGCCTCGACACTACAAGCCGGCGAACGCAAACACGCCGTGCGTTGGTGGCGGGACGAGCATGAGGTCTGGCGGCACGTACACGACGTTGCGCTCAACCGCGACTCGCGAGCGCGACTCGCCCTGACTCGCGCTACCCACGACCCATGCCTGAGCTACACAGTCGTACCGATCGAGCCCATCTATGCACAGTATGAGGAGTACACGCCAGCTGCAAGCCAAGACGAGATAGAGTCTGCAGCAGGCGAGGAGATCGATCAAATTCACCAGTGTCTGCTGGACCTTGCCAGCATGCTGTCTCATCGGCGTGACGAGGCTAGCTTCCGCGGTTTCATATCGGGCGTAGCGGCACTTGACGTCTTTGACGCAGAGCCCGCCGTCTTCACCCTGGCTGTGCGCAGCCGGTTCTGCGCGCGTCAAGCTGCCTTATGGCACAGGCTACATGAGTGGCTCGTCTTGTCGGACGGCTCCAACGGGGATCTGCTTAGACTGTCGCTTGAGCGAGAGCTGCGTCGCGCAAAACGGCTGTGGAAGACAGCCAGCGTGAGCCTTCCGCTGCATCGAGTGCTGGGAGAGCTAATGGCGACTACCCAGTCCCGGCGCCGTAAGACCCACCGCTTCGACCGACGGGCATAGCGGGTAGACCGGCACGACGCGTCGACGAGCGCCATCCGCTCGACGTTGAGCTGGCTCGTCGAATCTTGCTGTAGAAGCTCTTGAGCGGGCCGATTTGACGGACTGTCCAGGACGCCGGTCCAGGCCCAGTTCGAGCAAGCGGGGCCCGGCGTCTCACCTTTGTTGCCTATCGTTCTAGCCGGGTCTGGACCATTCCCGGGATCTTGGGACGTGAGCGATCGAACCGGGGGACACTCCATCCATCCGGACCCCAACGTCCAGAGGGGTGGACGCTCGTATGTAGCTATACGCGAATCTGCGAGGCGCTACGTCGAGACCTCTGGATAACTAGCGCGTGCAAGGTCCGCAAGCGAATCTAGGTCGGCGGCATGCGTCTCGCCTGCCTGCTGGCCGAGTGCCCGGAAGCGAGCGAGGTGGACTTCCCCCGCTTCAGACGACACTTTGATCTACCCCGGCTTTGATGGAGTTGCGTTTCTAGAATCCTCCGGCGTGCAGCGAGGAGGAAACGATGCCCAGCAGGTACCCAGCAGACGTGCGTCGCCAGGTTGTGGAGCTGGCCCGCTCAGGGACGAAGGTCTCGCAGCTCGCCGAGACGTTCGGCATGTCCGAGGCGACGATCTACAACTGGACCAAGCAGGAGAAGATCGACCGCGGCGAGGTGCAAGGCCAGAGCACTGAACAGGCCTTGGAGCTCAAGGCTGCGAAGCGTCGGATCCGCCAGCTCGAGACCGAACTGGCGGTCTCCAGGAAGGTCAACCAGGTCTTCCTTGATCAGGACCTGGCCCCAAAAGCCTCTACCCGGTGATCTCATCCCTGACCGGGCAGGGAATCGATGTGCAGAGAGCCTGCTTGATGCTCGACGTCTCTCAGTCGGGCTACTTACGCGTGGAAGGGACGGCCGCCGTCAGAGCGCGCGCTCAGACACCTGTGGCTGGGCGGCGAGATCACGGACATCCATGGGGCCTCGGCGGGTACCTATGGCGCTCATCGCGTCACCGCTGAGCTTCGCTACGGGCGCGGCATCACGGTCGGGCACAACCAAGTTGAGTTGATCATGCGTCGCCTCGAGCTTCAGGGCCTGCCCAAACGCCGGCTCCCCCGCGGGGCACGGCTCGCGAAGAGCGACTCGCTCGATCTCGTGCGCCGGCGCTTCACCGCAGACGCCCCGACCGACTCTGGATGACCGACATCGAGCGCCACGAGGCGCTGCATGACCGTGTGGAGGTGAAAGACCACCGCGGCCTGTCTGTCGCAGCAGGTGGGTGAAGCTGGGGGCAGCCTGATCCGGGAGGCGGTGGTGAGGGTGGACAGCAGCCCTGACAACGACGGGACGGGCCAGTACTGCCAGATGGTTCGGGTCCGGCAAGCAAGTCCAGAAGGTGTACGTGAGAAACCAGCGTCTGAAAGCTCCTCAAGCGAATCCACCAGCTCTAACTCTGGCGGATGTGGGCTGGGCTGCCGTGCGCACCCGACGATGGTGTCGGGGAACTCCTTGGGCCGGTTGATGTCGCCGGCCAGGAGGCCACGATGAATGCCTGCGGCGTAGTCGTGGCGATGCGGCAGGGGCATAGCTGGGCGCCTCCCTGGACGAGCGGTCATGCGGTGAACGTGGGAACCATTCCGGTGGCCCCTCACCCAGTGGTCTTCGGGCTGGTGGACGGGAAGGCTCGTCGTCGGCTGATGCCGCCGGGATGGGACGGAGGACCCGTAGTAGTCCGAGGCCGGGAAAGCCGGCCACATGGCGAAGGGGTCCAGCGGGATCGCAGCTTGCGATGCGTCGGCAGGAGGTCGCTGGTGAATATCGGCGCTCCGTGGCCCGGCCCGCTGAGGCCGAGCGACGGGTACTCGTGATGCAGACCAAGCTGCACCGATGGGCGGTCGCTGACCGCTGGCCGCGTGTTCGATGACCTGCATAACCTCGTCTATGACCCGGCGTTCCTGGTCGTGGCATGGAGCAGGGTGCGGGTCAACAAGGGCTCAAGGTCAGCGGGCGTCGATGGGATCGTCCCGTCGCGGATCGCTGACCCTGGCGCGTGGCTGTCCGAGCTTCGGGATGATCTGAAGGCCCGGCGGTTTCAGCCCGATCGGGTGCGGGAGCGGATGATCCCCAAGCGTGACGGGAAACTGCGGCGGCTTGGCATCCCGACCGCGCGGATCGGGTCGTGCAGGCGTCCTTGAAGCTGGTGCTCGAGCCGATCTTTGAGGCGGACTTCAAGCCATGTACCTATGGCTTCCGCCCCAAGCGGCGAGCCCAGGACGCGATCGCTGAGATCCACTACCTCGGATCACCCACTCGGAATTACGAATGGGTGTTCGAGGCTGACATCACGGCGTGCTTTGACGAGATCAACCACCGCGCCCTGATGGATCGGGTCGCGGCACGGATCTCTGACAAGCGCGTCCTGGCGTTGGTCCGGGCGTTCCTGGCCTCGGGATTCTTACCGAGAACGGGATCAACCGGGCCACGCACACCGGCACCCCGCAAGGCGGAATCCTCTCGCCGCTGTTGGCCAACATCGCGTTGTCGGTGTTGGATGAGCACTTCACACGCAAGTGGGAGGCGCTCGGCCCGAACTGGACGCGCGCGAAGCTGCGCCGCCAAGGTGTCCCGGCCTATCGACTGGTCCGCTACGCGGACGACTTCGTCGTGATGGTCGCCGGCACCCGAGCGGACGCCGAGGCGCTCTGGCCTGAGCTGGCAGCGTGCTCGCACCGATCGGCTTGCGCCTGTCGGTCGAGAAGAGCGGGATCTGCCACATCGACGAGGGGTTCGACTTCCTCGGGTTCCGCATCCAGCGGCGCTCCTGGCAAGGTCGGCCCGGCAAGCGAGCGATCTACACCTACCCGTCAAAGCGGTCGTTGGCCGCGGTGATCGGGAAAGTTCGGATGCTCACCCGCCGCGCTCGTCACCGAACACTGGCGGACTTGCTGCGAGCCATCAACCCCGTACTGCGGGGATGGTGCAGCTACTTCCGCCACGGCGCGTCAAAGCGCATCTTCTGTTACCTCGATCACTTCACGTGGTGGAGGATCGTCAGTTGGCTGCGCAAGCGCCACCTCGGCCTCAACTGGGGCACCATCAGCCGCCGCTACCTCCCAGGATGGGAAATCCGCGACGGCCGTGTCGAGATGTTCCGGCCACGAGCGGAAACGGTCAACCGCTACCGCTACCGGGGCAGCTCATCCCCACACCATGGACCGAGCACGGCATGATCTCGTGGAGAGCCGGATGCGCTGAAAGGTGCACGTCCGGTTCGGAGGGCGGGCCGGAGAAACGGACCGGGCGAAAGCCTGACACCGCGCCCCGGTCCGACCCCTACACCGAGCATCCCACGCGAGAGGGCAAGCTCTACTGCTGCGCGGTCCTCGACGCGTTCTCACGCGTGGTCGTTGGCTGGTCGATCGACAGCTCGCAAACCGGGCTCTTGGTCACGAACGCGCTCGGGATGGCCATCAGACGCAGAAGCCCAGGCAGCGAGGCGATCATCCATAGCGACAGGGGCGTGCAGTTCGCGTCATGGGTCTTCAGCCAGAAGGTCCGCGACGCTGGCCTGGCGCCGTCGATGGGGGCCGTCGGTGCTCCGTTCGACAATGCGATGGTCGAGGCTTCTGGCCCGCATGCAGGCCGAGCTCCTGAACAGGCAGCGATGGAAGACTCGGGTCGCGCTCGCCACCGCCATGCACGACTACATCGAGATCTGGCACAACACCAGAAGACGTCACAGCGCCCTGAAGATGCTCACACGAACGGAGTTCGAACACCAATACCAACAACAACGCACAGCCGCCTGATTCCACACCGCCGGCTCCACAAAACTAGGGGTAGATCAAAGTGTCCTCGAAAGCGGGGGAAGTCC